>NZ_JBTMNG010000001.1:765000-3045798 GCF_054481335.1 Pseudomonas fluorescens group sp. PF-1 | reverse complement strand
TCATCTGGGCTTACGGCGCCAAAGGCCTGAATTTCACCCTGTTCCGTCCATTCAACTGGATGGGCCCGCGTCTGGACCGTCTGGATTCGGCACGTATCGGCAGCTCCCGCGCCATCACCCAGCTGATCCTCAACCTGGTGGAAGGTACGCCGATCCGCCTGTTCGACGGCGGCGAGCAGAAACGCTGCTTCACCGACATCGCCGACGGCGTCGAAGCGCTGGCGCGGATCATCGACAACGACAACGATGTCTGCAACGGTCAGATCATCAACATTGGCAACCCGGACAACGAAGCGAGCATCCGTCAACTGGGCGAAGAGCTGCTGCGTCAGTTCGAAGCTCACCCGCTGCGCGACAACTTCCCGCCTTTCGCCGGTTTCCGCGACGTGGAAAGCAAGGCGTTCTACGGTGCCGGTTACCAGGACGTGGAACACCGCAAGCCAAGCATCGCCAACGCCAAGCGCCTGTTGAACTGGGAGCCAACCGTGGAAATGCGCGAAACCATCGGCAACACCCTGGACTTCTTCCTGCGCGAAGCCATGCTCGAAATCGCGGACAAGCGCTGATGCAGGCAGGCCTACGCATCGATGTCGACACTTACCGAGGCACCCGTGAGGGGGTGCCCCGGCTGCTGGAAATGCTGGACGAGGCACAGGTCAAGGCGACGTTTTTCTTCAGCGTCGGCCCGGACAACATGGGGCGCCACTTGTGGCGCCTCATCCGTCCACAATTCCTCTGGAAAATGCTCCGCTCAAACGCGGCCGGCCTCTATGGCTGGGACATCCTGCTGGCCGGCACTGCATGGCCGGGCAAACCGATTGGTCGCGATCTCGGGCACCTGATGCGTCAAGCCCGTGACGCCGGCCATGAAGTCGGCCTGCATGCCTGGGATCACCATGGCTGGCAGGCCAATGCCGGACGCTGGAACGACGCGCAATTGATCGAGCAGATTCGTCGTGGCGTGGACACCCTCAGCGACATCCTCGGGGCAAAGATCGAATGTTCAGCCGCCGCCGGCTGGCGCGCGGATGAGCGCGTGATCGAGGCCAAGCAGCGCTTCGGCTTTCGCTATAACAGCGATTGTCGCGGTCAGAGTCTGTTCCAGCCGAAACTGGCCGATGGACGCCTGGGTGCGCCACAAATCCCCGTGGATCTGCCGACTTTCGACGAAGTGGTCGGTCCGAACGTCGCCGCCAAAGACTTCAACAGCTTTATCCTTGACCGGTTCACACCGGAAAAACTCAACGTCTACACGATACATGCCGAAGTAGAAGGGATTCTGATGGCCAATGATTTCCGCCAACTGCTGAGCGATGCGCGGCAGCGAGGCATTCACTTTCAACCCTTGGGCGACCTGCTGCCCAACACCCCTGACAGTTTGCCGACCGGTCGCGTGGTACGCGGCACACTCGAAGGTCGCGAAGGCTGGCTGGGAGTGCAAGGCGCATGAGCAAACGCTGGGCATTCCCGCTATTGCTGGCCCTTATGGCGCTGGCCTACCTGCTGCCTCTGGGAACCCACGGCCTGTGGATTCCCGATGAAACCCGCTACGCCCAGATCAGCCAGAACATGCTGCTGAGCGGCAACTGGGTGTCGCCGCATTTCATGGACGTGCGCTATTTCGAAAAACCGGTCGCCGGCTACTGGATGATTGCCATTGGCCAGGCGCTGTTCGGTCAAAACCTGTTCGGTGTGCGTTTCGCCTCGGCGCTGAGCACGGCCTTGAGCGTACTGCTGTGCTACCTGATCGCACGGCGGATGTGGAACGAGCCGCGCAAGAGTTTCGCCTGTGCGCTGCTGTACATGAGCCTCACGGTGATCGCCGCCCAGGCCGGATACGCCAACCTCGATCCGCAATTCACCTTCTGGGTCAACCTGAGCCTGGTTGCCTTGTGGTTTGCTGTCGATAGCGCGAGCCGCGGTCAACGTCTGATCGCCTGGGCAGTGCTGGGGCTGGCGTGTGGCATGGGTTTCATGACCAAGGGTTTTCTCGCCTGGCTGTTGCCGGTGCTGATCGCCCTGCCCTGGATGCTCTGGCAAAAGCGCTGGCGCGAGTTGCTGGTCTACGGCCCGGTGGCGATTGTCGTGGCCGTGGTGGTCAGCCTGCCGTGGGTCCTCGCGGTGCATGCCCAGGAGCCCGACTACTGGCGGTTCTTCTTCTGGCACGAGCATATCCGCCGCTTCGCCGGGGAAGATGCCCAGCATGATGCGCCGTGGTGGTATTACCTGCCGTTGCTGGTGGGGTTCAGCCTGCCGTGGGTGGCGTTGCTGCCGCCAGCGCTGAAACAGGCGTGGCAGACTCGTCGCCAGAGCAACATCGCGTTTCTGTTGCTGTGGCTGTGGATGCCGCTGATTTTCTTCAGCCTCAGTAAAGGCAAGCTGCCGGCTTACATCCTGCCGTGCCTGCTACCGTTGGCCCTGCTGCTGGGTCACACCCTGGCCGATCGCCTGAAACTGGAGCAAGGCCGGATCCTCGGTATCAACGGGATTCTCAACCTTGCGCTGGGTGTGATCACCCTGCTCGCCCTGGTCTACCTGCAGCTTAAAAAGCCGCTGTACGACCATGAACTGCACAACCTGGTGCTGGTGTTTATCGGTCTGATCGGCTGGATCATGGCCAACCTGCTGCAAGCCTTCAGGCCACTGCAATGCTGGGGGGCTCCGGCCTTTGGCAGCCTGCTGCTGATCGGCCTGCTGCCGGCCGGCCTGCCCAACTCGGTGGTTGCCAACAAGACGCCTGATCAGTTCATCCTCGATCACGCGCAGGAACTCGGCCAGAGCGCCAGGTTGCTGAGCAATGATCTGGGAGCGGCTTCGGCCCTGGCCTGGCGAACGAAGCGCCCGGACGTGTCTTTCTACAACACGGTCGGCGAATTGAAGTATGGCCTTGCCTACCCTGACTCGTTGAAGCAGCGCGTCAACTCCGATCAGATCCAGCAATGGATGCTCGAAGCCCGTCAACAAGGCCCGGTCGGCGTGGTGATGCGGGTCAAGGGTGACGACGAACTGCACGAGCTCGAACAATTGCCCAAGGAAGGCAAGCGTTATGAGCAAGGCAATCTGGTCATTTTGATTATTCCTCAGGCCGCGCCATGAGCCTGATGCTGCTGCTGCTCGCTTGCCTGCTGACATGCCTGGGCCAGGTGGCCCAGAAGTACGCCGTGGAAAGCTGGCGCGGACAACCCTCGAGCTGGGCGCAGAAACTGCGCTCGCCGTGGCTGTGGCTGGCGCTCGTCTCGCTCGGGCTGGGCTTGCTGGTCTGGTTGCTGGTGCTGCAGCGTCTCGAGGTGGGCATCGCCTACCCGATGTTGAGCCTCAATTTCGTGCTGATCACCCTGGTCGCACGCTTCGTTTTCCATGAAACCATCGACCGCCGTCACTGGCTGGGTGTAGCCCTGGTGATCGGTGGCGTGGCACTGCTGGGACAACACGCATGAACCCGCGTCGCGGAATCACCTTCGCCCTGGGCAGCGTGCTGTTGGTCAGTTCGGCGCAGTTGGGCATGCGCTGGAGCATGAGCCATCTGCCGTCGCCTGAACAATGGCTCAGCGCCCCGATCGACCTGGCAGCGGTCGCCGTGGTGCTGGCCGCCGTCCTTGCCTATGCCCTTTCAATGCTCAGTTGGCTCCTCGCCCTGCGTGACCTGCCCCTGGGCCGGGCCTACTCGCTGCTGAGCATCAGCTACGCGCTGGTGTACCTGTTGGCCGCCAGCCTGCCGCTGTTTCACGAAGATTTCAGCCTTTCAAAAAGCCTTGGCGTCGCCCTGGTCATCCTGGGTGTCATCACCATTAATTCTCGACCTGCAAGTGCGCCCGAACTTAGGAGTGCCTCATGAAAATCAGTGTGTTTGGTAGCGGTTATGTTGGCTTGGTGCAAGCCGCCGTCCTGGCGGAAGTTGGCCACGACGTGGTCTGCATGGATATTGACGAGAAAAAAGTCAAGTTGCTGCAGCAAGGTCATGTGAGCATTTTCGAGCCGGGGCTTGCCAGCCTGGTGCGCGAAGGCCTGGACGGCAAACGGTTGCAATTCACCAGCGATGAAAAATTCGCGGTACAGCACGGCCAGGTGTTGTTCATCGCGGTCGGCACACCGTCCCGCGAGGATGGCTCGGCGGATCTGCGTTACGTCTTGTCCGTGGGCGACGCCGTCGCGCGGCACCGCGAACAACCGCTGATTCTGGTGGAGAAATCCACTGTACCGGTCGGCACAGGCGATACCCTGCGTGCACACATCGAACAATGCCTGGCCAAGGACGGGCGTTCGCTGCAGTTCGATATCGTCTCCAACCCGGAGTTCTTGAAAGAAGGCTCGGCCGTGTCTGATTGCCGTCGTCCGGACCGCATCATCATCGGCTGCGAGCGCGATGAAGTGCGCGATGTGATGCGCGACCTGTATGCCCCTTTCAACCGCAACCATGACCGGGTCATGTTCATGGACCTGCGCAGCGCCGAGCTGACCAAGTACGCCGCCAACTGCATGCTGGCGACCAAGATCAGCTTCATCAACCAGATCGCCGAACTGGCCGAACACCTGGGTGCCGACATCGAATCGGTTCGACTGGGCATCGGCGCCGACTCCCGTATTGGCTACCACTTCATCTACCCGGGTTGCGGCTACGGCGGTTCGTGCTTCCCCAAAGACATGCGCGCCCTGATTCACAGTGCCGAAGAGGCCCACTGCTCCAACGATCTGTTGCAAGCGGTGGAAGCCATCAATGAACGGCAGAAACACAAGCTGTTCGAACGCATCAACGCGTTCTACAAGGGCGATCTGAAGGGCAAGACCTTTGCTCTCTGGGGCCTGGCATTCAAACCCAACACCGACGACATGCGTGATGCGCCGAGCCGGGTCCTGCTGGAATCGCTGTGGGCCGCTGGCGCCAATGTGCGTGCGTTCGACCCCGAAGCGATGCAGGAAACCCAGAAACTGTATCCCGATGAAGCGAAGCTGATGCTGATGGGCACGCCGGAATCGGTGCTGACCGGTGCCGATGCACTGATCATCTGCACCGAGTGGCAGCAATTCAAGGCACCGGATTTCGACCTGATCCGCCAGCGCCTCATTGCCCCGGTGATCTTCGATGGACGCAACCTGTACGACGCCGAACGCCTCTCCCGTGGCGGCTTCCTGTACTTCCCGATGGGCCGTGGCGAATCGCGCAAGTTGCCAATCCCGCATCAACAATGGCCGTCCGCCCCACTCGACGCCTCAGCGTAATGTCGCTGTCCATCCGCCAACAGTCCTGCGTCGTTGGACTGTTGGCCCTGCTGTTGTTCATCGCCGGGGCATACCAGCAAGCGCCAATCGGTTTCGATTCGCGCTTCGTGCTGTTTGCCCAGGAGATGCTGCGACACGGGCCGTCGTTTTTCCCTACCACCTATGGTCAGCCCTACGCTGACTACCTGGGGCTTTCAACGCTGTTCATCTGGCTGACGGCTCTGCCGTTCGGCCAGGTCACCAGCCTCAGTGCCTGGTTGCCAAGCGCCATCGCCGGGGCGGTCATCGTCACGCTGATGTACCGTCTGGTCGCACCGGTTTCCAGCCGATGGGCGTTGCTGAGCATCGCCCTGATGTTGCTGACCAACACCTTCATCACCGAAGCGCGCGCGGTTTCCCAGGACTTGATGCTCGCGGCGGTGGCATTTGCCGTGTTTTATCTGGGCTACGCCGCCGATCACTTTTCGGCACCCCGTCGATGGTTACTGATCTTCGCCTTGTTGCTGTTGGGTTTCGGCCTGCGCGGGCCGATCGGGCTGGTGATTCCCACCGGCATGCTGTGCAGCTACTTCCTGCTCAATCGTCAATGGCAGCGGTTTTTCGGCTTCGGCCTGACGGCCGCCGTGTTGCTGGTCCTGTGTGTCGGCGCGCTACTGTGGATGGCCAAGGCCAGTGGCGGGCCGGTCTTCATGCAGGACGTGATTCGCATGCAGTTCATGGGGCGCATGGACGGTAGAGAAGGCGTCAGCGGCTCGCTCTACTACTTCACCAGTTCGATGGGCAACTATGCGCTGGCCTATCCTCTGGCGCTGCTGGCATTGCTGGGACTGGCCCTGAACAAACCGCGCGACACCGGGCCGGCACTTCGATTGCTCCAGTATTGCGCCGCAGCCGGGTTGATCGTGATGCTCGGGCTTTCGATTCCCCTGGCAAAAAAAGCCCGCTACCTGCTGCCGATATTGCCCTTTGTGGCGATCATCGCAGCCTACCCCTTTGCCGTGGCCCAGGGTCGGGTGTTCAGTTGGCTACGCGGCTTGATGCAAGGTTTGTGGCTGCTGATGCCGGCGTTGTTTATCGGCGGACTGCTGGTGGCCCAGCGACGGTTTGATCAACACTTGCCCAACCTTGCTACGGTGCTGGTGATCCTGGGGGCGTTACAAGTGCTTGCACTCGCGATCCTTGCCAAACCGCACTGGCGCCCGCAGACCCTGGCCGTTTGTTCGGTCCTGGCGTTGTGGTCGGTATACATCCTGGTGTTTGAACCGCTCGAACGGCAGATGTACGACACCCGGACCTTCAGTCGTGCGGCCTTTGCACAGGTGCAAAAAGACCCGGCGCCACTGGTGCTGCATGCCCTGGGCAAGGACGCCAAGGCCATCAAGTTCATGGTCAATATCGAGCAGGACGTGCAACCGGTGTTCACCGAGTCGGCTCAAGAGCTGGACAGCCTTCAGGGGCCGTTGTGGTTGATGATGGACGCCAAGGACTACAACGCCCTGCACGGCACCCCCTTGGGCGCTTTGCCACCCGTACTGACCGGGCGTTTCGACAAGAACGACTTCGTTCTGCTGCATCGCCCCTGATAGAGGAACCGAAGTCACGGGGCGCTTTCGGATGGCCTTTCACCGCAAGCTGTTGAAGATCAAGCTTGTTCTTCAACAGCTTGCGGTGGCGTGTTAAACAGAAGGCTTACCGCAGCTGTTTTCGAATAAGGACATTCACCCCGTGGCCGCTTACTCCCTCGTTATCCGCCGGTTGCTGATCTGCTCGCTGACCATCGTCATCAGCCGGGCGATCACCAGCCCCATGCTCACGCTGTTCCTGAGCAACAAACTCGGCCTCAACCAACAGGACGTTGGCTTGCTGCTGGGCATCGCGGTGTTCATCGCAACCTTGCTCACGCTCTACGGCGGTTACATCATCGATCGCCTGGAAAAACGCCGTCTGCTGATCCTGACGATGCTATCCAGTGCCATCGGCCTGGTCCTGTTGACCCTGGCCGAAAACCTTTACCTGACCACTGTCATCCTGGTGGTCACCGAAACCGCTTCGGCGCTGTTCCTCATCGGTTCAAAGGCGATCCTCAGCGAAAACCTGCCGGTGGGCCAACGGGCCAAGGCGTTTTCCCTGAGCTACACCCTGACCAACATTGGCTACGCCATCGGCCCGATGCTCGGCGTGGTGATTGCCGGGATTTATCCGATCGCGCCGTTCCTGATCGCCGGCGCCATCGCCTTTTTCAGCATCTTTCTACTGACCGGCGTTGCCAGGGACCCGGCGCTGCCCCCTGTAATCGGACAGGCGCAGAGCTTCCTCAACACCCTGCTCACCCTGAAAAACGACCGCACCCTGATCATGTTCACCTGCGGTTGCCTGCTCAGTACGGTCGTGCACGGGCGCTTTACCTTTTATCTGTCGCAGTACCTGCTGGTCACCAGCGACGACCAGAACACCCTTAAAGTCATGGCGGCCCTGCTCGCCTGCAACGCCATCAGCGTGATCCTGTTGCAGTATCAGATCGGCCGTTTCCTCAAGCGCGAGCACTTGCGCCACTGGATCGTCGGCGGAACGGCCCTGTTCATCCTTGGGCTGATCGGCTTCAGCCTGGCCGACAGCCTGGTGGGCTGGTGCGTGGCGATGTTTATCTTCACCCTTGGCGAAATCATCATTTACCCGGCCGAGTTTCTTTTCGTCGACACCCTGGCGCCGGCTGAACTGCGTGGCAGCTATTACGGCGCACAAAATCTGGCCGCCCTGGGCGGTGCACTCAGCCCGGTGATTTGCGGCTTCCTGCTGATGCACACCCCGGCGCCCACCATGTTTTATGCCCTGAGTGTCCTCGCAGCCTTGGGCGGGGTGCTGTGCTTCATGAGCGGCCGTCGCGTGGTAATACATCAGAAATAATGAACTGAAGCTTCATTAATATGAATTTGTCAGCATCAGGAATCACCGGCACACTGTGCTCGTTCCTCCCCCAACAGTTGGAACAACTTCAAGGGCTTTCCGGGCTTCCCCCGGTAAGCCTTTTTTTTCCTCGATTTTGCTCAAGGGAACGCACTCCGCCATGCTCGCTCGCTGGTTACCTGCCGCCATCAACACCCGCCCCTCTGAATGGAGCCGCGCCGCCATCGGCATGGCCTTGGGCACCCTGCTCAGTGTCTGGCTGTGTGGGCAGGTATTCGGTATCGAGGTGGCACAACATCTGATCGGACCGTTAGGGGCGTCGGCGGTGTTGCTCTTTGCCGTATCCTCAGGGGCGCTGGCGCAACCGTGGTCGATTCTCGGCGGCTACTTCAGCGCCGCGGTGGTGGCGCTGTTGGTGGCGCACGTACTCGGTCGCACCTTGACCAGCGCCTGCCTGGCGGCCGGCATGGCCCTGGTCCTGATGTGCTGGCTGCGCTGCCTGCATCCACCGGCCGGCGCCCTCGCCTTGACACTGGTGCTGGCAGACCCGGCGACCATTGCCCTGGACTGGAAAGCCCTCGGCCCGGTGATGCTCGGCGCCTCGATCATGTTGTTCTGCGCCCTGGCCTACAACAACCTGACGCGCATCCGTTACCCCAAGCGTGCCAACGAACCGGTGGCCGTGGTGCCTGCCGATCATCCGCCAACTGATCGCCAGGCGATCACCGCCGAGGACCTGAAAAGAGCCCTCGCCGATATGGAGGCGTTCTTCGACGTCACGCCCGAAGACCTTGAACAATTGATTCATACCAGTGAGTTACACGCCAAACGTCGCAGTATTGGTGAAGTATTGAGCCGCAGCGCCTGAACACGTCGTTGTCGGCCACAGGCGTCGATGGTTGCCATGCAAAAATGCAGTAAGCACCTGCACATTTCCCGGTTGTACATCACAAATTTGCACTGTTACGATCCTGCATCGCTCGCGCGCGAGCTTCTCAATAAAGAACAATAAAAGCAGGGAGTTAGTGATGACTGCTCAGGTTTCTTCTCCGGGGACTCAGTCCATGGATGCCATGCAAAACGACGTGCTGGCCGAGGTTCGCAACCACATTGGTCACCTGACCCTCAACCGCCCCACCGGCCTCAATGCCCTCACACTGGACATGGTCCGCACCCTGCAGCGCCACCTCGATGCCTGGGCGCAGGATCCGCAGGTGCACGTGGTTGTCCTGCGCGGCGCCGGCGAGAAAGCCTTCTGTGCCGGCGGTGACATTCGTTCGCTCTACGACAGTTTCAAAAACGGCGACACCCTGCATCAAGACTTCTTCGTCGAGGAATACGCCCTTGACCTCGCGATCCACCATTACCGCAAACCGGTGCTGGCCCTGATGGACGGTTTTGTCCTCGGCGGTGGCATGGGCCTGGTGCAAGGTGCGGATTTGCGGGTGATCACCGAAAAAAGCCGCCTGGCCATGCCGGAAGTGGGCATTGGTTACTTTCCGGACGTCGGTGGCAGTTACTTTCTGCCGCGCATTCCCGGCGAACTGGGGATTTACCTGGGCGTCAGCGGCGTGCAGATCCGTGCGGCCGATGCGCTCTACTGTGGCCTCGCCGACTGGTATCTGGAGAGCAGCAAACTGGGCACGCTCGACGAAAAACTCGATCAACTGGAGTGGCGCGATACGCCACTGAAGGACCTTCAGGGCCTGCTGGCGAAACTCGCGGTGCAAAAGCTGCCCGACGCGCCGCTGGCGGCGTTGCGTCCGGCCATCGATCACTTCTTCGCCCTGCCTGATGTGCCGAGTATTGTTGAGCAACTGCGCGCCGTGACGGTCGCCGACAGCCATGAATGGGCCACGACCACCGCCGACCTGCTGGAAACCCGCTCTCCACTGGCCATGGGCGTGACCCTGGAGATGCTGCGGCGCGGTCGACGCCTGAGCCTGGAACAATGCTTCGCCCTGGAGCTGCACCTGGACCGCCAGTGGTTCGAGCGCGGCGACCTGATCGAAGGCGTGCGCGCCTTGCTGATCGACAAAGACAAACAACCACGCTGGAACCCGCCGACTTTGCAGGCGCTGGACGCCGGGCAGGTTGCGAGTTTCTTCCAGGGTTTCGATGAGAGCGGGAGCTGAGTCATGCACGATATCGAATTGAGTGAAGAGCAAGTGATGATCCGCGACATGGCCCGGGACTTCGCCCGTGGCGAAATCGCCCCCCACGCCCAGGCTTGGGAGAAAGCCGGCTGGATCGACGATGGCCTGGTGGCGAAGATGGGCGAACTGGGCCTGCTGGGCATGGTGGTGCCCGAGGAATGGGGCGGTACCTATGTCGACTACGTGGCCTACGCCCTGGCCGTGGAAGAAATCTCGGCCGGCGACGGCGCGACCGGCGCCTTCATGAGCATCCACAACTCGGTGGGCTGCGGGCCGGTGCTCAACTACGGCACTGAAGAACAAAAAAAGACCTGGCTCGCGGATCTGGCCAGCGGCCAGGCCATCGGCTGTTTCTGCCTGACCGAACCCCAGGCCGGCTCCGAAGCGCACAATTTGCGCACCCGCGCCGAACTGCGTGACGGTCAATGGGTGATCAATGGCGCCAAGCAGTTTGTCAGCAACGGCAAACGGGCAAAACTGGCGATCGTGTTCGCGGTGACCGACCCGGACCTGGGCAAACGCGGTATCTCGGCGTTTCTGGTGCCCACCGATACCGCAGGCTTCATCGTCGATCGCACGGAACACAAGATGGGCATTCGCGCCTCCGACACCTGCGCGGTCACCCTCAACGACTGCCGCATTCCAGAGGCCAACCTGCTCGGCGAACGCGGCAAGGGCCTGGCCATCGCCCTGTCCAACCTTGAAGGCGGACGCATCGGCATCGCCGCCCAAGCGCTGGGCATTGCCCGCGCGGCCTTTGAAGCGGCGCTGACCTACGCCCGCGAACGCGTACAGTTCGACAAGCCGATCATCGAGCACCAGAGCATCGCCAACCTGCTGGCCGACATGCACATGCAATTGAACGCCGCACGGTTGTTGATCCTGCACGCGGCGCGCCTGCGTACAGCCGGCAAACCCTGCCTGTCGGAGGCCTCGCAAGCCAAACTGTTCGCCTCGGAAATGGCCGAAAAGGTCTGCTCCTCAGCGATTCAGATTCACGGCGGCTATGGCTACCTGGAAGATTATCCGGTGGAGAAGTACTACCGGGACGCGCGAATCACACAGATCTATGAAGGATCGAGCGAGATTCAGCGGATGGTGATTGCACGGGAACTGAAGAACTACCTGGTGTGAGGCCCTGTAGGAGCGAGGTAGCTGAGCTGAGGGCGCCTCAAAAGCATCGCGGGCAAGCCCGCTCCCACAGGTTTTTCGGTGTGAAAAAAATCCGCAGCACACCCAAAACCTACTGTGGGAGCGGGCTTGCCCGCGATGGCGTCAGCAAAAACGCCGTATTACTTGCCGACGAACTGCGCCTCACGCTTGGCAATGAACGCGGCCATGCCTTCCTTCTGATCCTGCGTCGCAAACGCTGCGTGGAACACCCGACGCTCGAAACGCACGCCTTCCGACAGGCTCACCTCAAACGCACGGTTGACGCTCTCCTTGACCATCATGGCGATCGGCAGGGACTTCTTGGCGATCAGCGTCGCGACTTTCAGGGCTTCCTCCAGCAGTACATCGCTTGGCACGATCCGCGCCACGATTCCGCAACGCTCCGCCTCCACGGCATCGATCAAACGCCCGCTCAGGCACATTTCCATGGCCTTGGCCTTGCCCACGGCGCGGGTCAGGCGCTGGGTGCCGCCCATGCCTGGCAGCACGCCGAGGTTGATTTCCGGCTGACCGAACTTCGCGTTGTCGCCGGCCAGGATGAAATCGCACATCAGCGCCAGTTCACAGCCGCCGCCCAGGGCGAAACCGTTGACCGCCGCGATGATTGGCTTGCGACGGTTGGCCACGCGATCGCTGTCGCTGAACAGGTCATCGAGGTAAATCTGCGGGTAGGTCAGCTCGGACATTTCCTTGATGTCGGCACCGGCGGCAAAGGCTTTTTTCGAGCCGGTCAGCACGATGCAACCGATGTTCGAATCGGCTTCCAGGCCATCGAGGGCGTGGTTCAGTTCGCCGATGATTTGCGAGTTCAGGGCGTTCAACGCTTGCGGGCGGTTCAAGGTAATGAGGCCTACACGGCCATGGGTTTCCAGCAGAATCGTTTCGTAGCTCACAGATGGACTCCTTCTCAAAGATTGCGCGAAATAACCATGCGCTGAATGTCGCTGGTGCCTTCGTAGATCTGGCACACCCGCACGTCGCGGTAGATCCGCTCCAGCGGAAAGTCGTTCAGGTAACCGTAACCGCCAAGGGTCTGCAACGCCGAGGAGCAGACCTTCTCGGCCATTTCCGAGGCGAACAGCTTGGCCATCGACGCTTCGACCAATGCCGGTTTGCCGCTGTCACGCAGGGCGGCAGCGTAATACACCATTTGCCGGGCAACCGCAATTTGGGTCGCCATGTCGGCCAACCGAAAAGCCACCGCTTGATGCTCGATGATCGGCTTGCCGAAGCTCTCGCGTTCGCGGGCGTAGTCACGGGCTGCTTCGAAGGCCGCGCGGGCCATGCCCACCGATTGCGAGGCGATGCCGACACGGCCGCCTTCGAGGTTGGCCAGGGCGATCTTGTAGCCTTCGCCCTCCTCGCCCAATCGATTGGCCACCGGGACCTTCACGTCTTCGAAAAGGATCTGGCAGGTGTCGGAAGCGTGCTGGCCGAGTTTGTCTTCGACCCGCGCGACGGTGTAACCCGGCGAATCGGTCGGCACGATCAGCGCGGTGATCCCGCGTTTGCCGGCACTTGGATCAGTGACCGCAAACACAATCACCACCCCGGCGTTTTGCCCGGAGGTGATGAATTGTTTGCAGCCATTGAGCACATAGTGATCGCCTTCAAGGCGCGCACGGGTTTTCAAACCGCTGGCATCGGAGCCTGCCTGGGGCTCGGTCAACGCGAAGGCGCCCAGCATCGCACCGCTGGCGAGGGGCTTGAGGAAACGTTCTTTTTGCTCGTCGTTGCCGTAGTTGAGGATCGGCACGCAACCCACCGAGTTATGCACGCTCATGATGGTCGAACAGGCCCCGTCGCCGGCGGCAATTTCTTCCAGGGCCATGGCGTAGGCCAGGTAGCCGGTGTCGCATCCGCCCCACTGCTCCGGCACCAGCATGCCGAAGAAGCCCAGTTCGGCCATCTCGCCGATGGCCTCCTTGGGGAAACGGTGCTCGCGGTCCCATTCGGCGGCGAACGGCTTCAGGCGTTCCTGGGCGAATTGCCGGGCCATGTCGCGGATTTGTTGTTGGTCGTCATTGGGGATCATGACCAGTCCTTATTTAGGTTGAATCACAAAACCTGTAGGAGCGAGCCTGCTCGCGATGGATGCAAGGGCGCCACATTTATCCAGGCAGCCCGCGTAATCGTTCAAGTCCATCGCGAGCAGGCTCGCTCCTACAGGGGGGCGGTGTCAGTACAAGCATTCCACGGCCATGGCCGTGGCTTCACCGCCGCCGATGCAGATGGCCGCCACGCCACGTTTCAGGCCTTTCTGGCGCAGCGCCGACAGCAGGGTCACCAGAATCCGTGCGCCGGAGGCACCGATCGGGTGGCCCAGGGCGCAGGCACCGCCGTGCACATTGACCTTCTCGTGGGGAATTTCCAGTTGGGTCATGGTCACCAGGCTGACCACGGCAAAGGCTTCGTTGACTTCGACCAGATCGACCTGGTCCAGCGACCAACCGGTTTTGTGCATCAGTTTTTTGATCGCGCCGACCGGTGCCACCGGGAACAGGCCCGGCGTATCGGCAAACGCCGCGTGACCGTGAATCACCGCCAGCGGCTTGAGGCCGCGCTTGTCGGCTTCGGAACGGCGCATCAGCACCAGTGCTGCGGCGCCATCGGAGATCGAGCTGGAGTTCGCCGCCGTCACCGTACCGCCCTCGCGGAACGCCGGTTTCAACGAGGCGATTTTGTCCAGTTTGGCTTTTGGCGGCTGCTCGTCGTTGCTGATCGTCACCTGCTCTTTGCCAACGGTCACGGTCAGCGGCACGATCTCGTCCTTGAAGCGGCCATCCTTGATCGCCTGTTGTGCACGAGTGGTCGAGGCGATGGCGAAGGCGTCCTGGGATTCGCGACTGAAACCGTTGGTTTCGGCGCAGTCTTCGGCAAAGGTGCCCATCAGGCGGCCCTTGTCGTAAGCGTCTTCGAGGCCGTCGAGGAACATGTGATCGAGCACGCGGCCGTGGCCCATGCGGTAACCGCTGCGAGCGCGGTCCAGCAGGTACGGCGCGTTGGACATGCTTTCCATGCCGCCCGCGACGACCACCTCGGCGCTGCCGGCGACCAGCATGTCGTGAGCCAGAATCGCCGCTTCCATCCCCGAACCGCACATCTTGTTCAGGGTGGTGCAACGGGTCGATTTATCCAGCCCGGCGCCCAGCGCAGCCTGGCGAGCCGGGGCCTGGCCGAGGCCGGCGGACAGGACGCAGCCGAACAACACTTCTTCGACCGCTTGCGGGGCGATACCGGCGCGCTCCACGGCGGCCTTGATGGCGGCCGCACCGAGTTGCGGCGCGGTCAGGCTTTTCAGCTCGCCCTGAAAACCACCCATCGGGGTGCGAACGGCGCTGACGATGACGATTGGATCGTTGGAAAGGCTCATGACAATTCCTCTTATTTGGCGGCCATGCGCAAGGCACCGTCGAGACGGATTACCTCACCATTGAGCATGCTGTTTTCAATGATATGCCTGACCAGCTCAGCGTACTCGGCCGGTTTGCCCAGACGCGGCGGGAACGGCACGCCGGCGGCCAGGGAATCGCGCACTTCCTGGGTCATGCCCGCCATCATCGGGGTTTCGAAAATGCCCGGGGCGATGGTCATCACACGGATGCCGAAACGCGCCAGCTCACGGGCGGCGGGCAAGGTCAGGCTGACGATGGCACCTTTGGACGCCGCGTAGGCCGCCTGGCCGATCTGGCCATCGTAAGCGGCGGCGGATGCCGTATTGATGATCACGCCGCGCTCGCCATCGGCGTCCGCCTCGGTTTCGGCAATCGCCGCCGAGGCCAGGCGCAGCATGTTGAAGCTGCCGATCAGGTTGACGTTGATCACCTGGCTGAAGCTGGACAGCGCGTGCGGACCGTTCTTGCCGAGGATCTTCTCGCCGCGCACGATGCCGGCGCAGTTGACCAGGCCATTGAGGCCGCCAAAGACCTTGACCGTCGCCTGCACCGCCGCTTCAGCCGCGGCTTCGTTGCTGATGTCCGCCACCACGCTTTGCGCGCCGAGGCGTTGGGCCTGGGCGGCGACGGCTTCGGCGTTCATGTCCACCAGCATCACCTTGGCGCCGGCCGCAACCAGCATTTCAGCGGTGGCCGCACCCAGGCCGGAGGCGCCGCCGGTGACGAGAAAAACCTTGTTTTCGATCTGCATCATTGTTTCCTTGGATTCAAGCTGAAACGTTCTTCGCGGCAGCCTCTTGAGCCTTCGCGATTTCCTGGTTGCGCAAGATAAAGCGCTGCAATTTGCCGCTTGGGGTTTTCGGCAACTCGCTGACAAATTCGATTTCACGGGGGTACGAGTGCGCGGCCAGGCGCTTGCGCACATGTTGACGCAGCTCTTCGGCCAGCTCCGGCGTGGCGCGGTATTGCTCGCCGATCACGACGAAGGCCTTGACCAGCTCGGTGCGTTCCGGATCGGGTTTGCCGACCACCGCCGCTTCGATCACCGCCGGGTGCTCGATCAACGCGCTTTCCACGTCGAACGGGCCGACACGGTAGCCGGAGGTGGTGATCACATCGTCACTGCGACCGACAAAACTGATGCTGCCATCCGGGTTCCACTCCACGGTGTCGCCGCTCAAGTAGTAGTCGCCGACGAACGCTTTGGTCGGCGCGCCTTCGTAACCGGCGAACCAGCACATCGGCGATTGGCTGCGGTCGATGGCCAGGATGCCCGGCTGGCCGACGCCCAGCTCCTTGTACTGCTCGTCCAGCACCACAATACGGTGGCCCGGCGAAGCGTAACCGGCGGCCCCCATATGAAAAGGGTGCTCCAGGCCATGGTGATTGCACAACACCATGCCCAGTTCGGTCTGGCCGTAATGGTCGTGAATGACCACGCCAAGGTTATCGGCGAACCAGCGGATCACTTCCGGGTTCAGCGGCTCGCCGGCGCTGCTGACGATACGCAGCTTGCCTTTGATCGACTTGGCGAACTCGTCGCCCCCGGCGATCAGCAAGCGATAAGCCGTTGGCGATCCGGTGAGGTTGGTGATCCCGTACTTGTTGATCACACGGCAGGTGCTTTCCAGGGTGAACGGGCCATCGTAGAAGGTGATCGGGTGGCCCATCGACATCGGCCCGGTGACACCGAAATAGATACCGTAGGCCCACCCCGGATCGGCAACGTTCCAGAACGCGTCTTCGGGGCGCAAATCCACGGCATCCCGGGTGTAACTCTGGAATGCGACGATGGCCTTGAGTGGCACCGACAGCGCTTTCGACGGGCCGGTGGTGCCCGAGGTGAACATCAGCAGAAAGGGGTCTTCACCGGTCAGCAGCACCGGTTCGCAGACATTGGAGAAGTTGGCCAATTCGGCCCAGAAGCTGTAATCGCCATGGACAATGCCCTGCCCCTTGGGGCCGCCGACGGTGACGATGGTCGGGCAGTCGGCGACTTCCGCGAGTTTCGAGCGGTTGACCGCATCGGTCACCACCACTTTGGCGCCGGAGCTGCCCAATCGATGTTCGATGGCTTTCGGCCCGAAGGCCGTGAACAGCGGCTGATAGACCGCGCCAATGCGCCAGGTGGCGAACACGGTAATCAGCAGTTCGATGTTACGTGGCAACAGGCCGGCGACCTTGTCGCCCTTCTGCACGCCCTGGGCCAACAGGAAGTTGGCGAAACGCGCGGCCTTGTCCTGCAAGTCGCTGAAGGTGTAGGTCGCGCTGGTGCCGTCGCGGCCTTCCCAGAACAGCGCGATCCGACCCGGCAAGGCATGCCGGTCGCAGCACTCGATGCAGGCGTTGAGGGCAGTCAGATCGCCAGCGAGTACGGCGTCGACGGTGTGCTGATAATTGAACTGTGATGTAGCAGACAAGTAATCGCGCATTGCCAGAATCCCTCTGTATTTTTATTAGGTTGGGGGAACCGTAACTAACGGGGAAATACTCGCTCTGCGGGGGGATCGGGACAATGGTCAAAGTTATCAAGTTGCGTGACTGGTTTGGCCAAGATCCGGTAGGTGGCGCCTCTGTCAGGAAGCTTCGTTGAGAATCAAACTGCGGTAATGCCCCGGATTGGACCCCGACCACTTGCGAAACGCCTTGTAGAACGAACTTGCATCGGCAAACCCCAGGCGCGTGGCGATTTCCGCGAAGCTGATGGCCGGCTCCGCCAGCCAGACGATGGCCAGTTCCTTGCGCACGCTGTCCTTGAGCCCTTGATAGGTTTGCCCTTCCTCGGCCAACCGCCGACGCAGGGTCGAGGCCGACATGCACAGGCGTTGCGCCAGGGCTTCGGTTTCCGGCCAGCGTTCGGCCGGCAGTTGCCGCAGATCGTGCTTGATGCGGCTGGCCAGGCTCTGCGGGTCGCGGTACTTGACCAGAATGTTCGCCGGCGCATGGGCCAGGAAACGCTTGAGCTCTTCGGCGCTGCGCTTGATCGGCGCATCCAGGCAATCGGCCGAGAAAATCATCCGCGTGCGTGGACGGTCGAATCGCAGGTTTTCGGAAAACATCACCTGGTAGTCGTCGCAGAAGTCCGGTTGCGAGCAGCGCAACTCGATGGCCAGGATCGGAATCCGCCGCCCCGCCAGCCAGCAGGCCACGCCATGCACGATCATCCAGTAGGTGAAATAGGTGAAGGCCCGGCGCGGCTCTTGTTCGTCTTCCAGCAGCACGATTTCCGCCAGGCTCTGTTGGCGGACCAGTTCCGCGGGCAGGTGTTCGAGCATCAGTGACAGGAAGCCCAGGCCACTGGTGACGCCCGCCGCCAGACTCGGCTGGACCATGGCGCAACGACAAAGAAACTCCAGGCTGCCGGACTTGAGCTTGCGCGGGTCCATGCCGAAAAACTCGTCATCGCCGCGCCGCGCCAACAGACGCCACAACCGGGCGTAAGCGGTGGCCGGTACCCGTGCATCACTGGTGTGCAGCAGGAGCGGATCGATACCGACCTTGATCAACACCTCTTCGGTGGCAACGCCCGGGGCGCAACTTTGCAACAGCGCTTCTCGCACCAGTTGAATGGAGATGGTGTCTTTTTCCGCCATGGAGCGAGGCAAACCCTGTTCTTGTTTGAGTGGTGGGCATATTAGCGCAGCCGCCAACGCCGCGCCCCTGTAGCAGCGAGCCCGCTCGCGATGGAGGTCAGGGCACCGCGTTCATCCAGGCCGCCCACGTCATCGTTGACCGCCATCGCGAGCAGGCTCGCTCCTACAGGGGGCGGAGTGATTTTGCGGGTTGTTCAGCATATGTTCAGGTAATTGGAAATCAATGCCATTTGGTAATGAGTTTCATTATGTTACAACTTAGCACCCTATCCAATTCTCACACGGTGCTGAATGCTCGTTCCTTTTCTGATCATGCTGCGCGAAGGCATTGAAGCCGCGTTGATCGTTGGCATCATCGCCAGCTACCTCAAACAGACCGGCCGTGGCCAGTGGATGCCTGCCGTGTGGATCGGCGTGTTCCTCGCCGCCGCCCTCGCCCTGCTAGTGGGCGGAGGCCTGGAACTGGTGAGCGCCGAGTTTCCGCAGAAACAGCAGGAACTGTTTGAAGGCGTGGTCGGCCTGGTGGCGGTCGCCATTCTCAGTTCGATGGTGTTCTGGATGCGCAAAGTGGCGCGTTCGATCAAGCACTCGCTGCACGCCTCCCTCGATCACGCGCTGACCGGGTCCAGGCATCAGGTCACCGCGCTGATCGCCATGGTGTTTTTCGCCGTGGCGCGTGAAGGCCTGGAAACGGTGTTCTTCCTGCTCGCGGTGTTTCAGCAAAGCGAAGGTCCGGCGGCCCCGATCGAAGCTCTGCTCGGGTTGGTCCTGGCGATCATCGTTGGTTGGCTGATCTACACCGGCAGCCTGCGCCTGAACCTCGGCGTGTTTTTCCGCTGGACCGGTCTGTTCATCCTCGTGGTGGCGGCCGGCATTCTCGCCAACTCGGTGCAGGCGCTGCACGAGGCCGGGGTGTGGAATCACCTGCAAACCGTGCTTTTCGACATCAGCACGACACTGCCAATGGACGGTCCGCTGGGGTCGGTGCTGGCCGGCATGTTCGGTTACCAGGATGCCCCGACCGTCAGCACCCTGGGTGCCTATCTGATTTATCTGACCGTGGCGCTGGTGATGTTCTTTACGCCAGCCCCCGCGCCTGTTGCGCACACCCCCAGGCGCGAGCCTGCTCGCGAGGGTCGTTAACGATAACGGTAAAACCGGATGTCCTGCGGCGCCTGCAGTTTTTTCGCGAGCAGGCTCGCTCCCACAGGATTCGTTTGAATAACCAGCCAGACAGTCTTCCTCCATTTCCAGCCAGTAAGGGCAACCATGCCAAATCAAGCCCCCACCCAGGCTTCCCCTCCCCGCGCCTTGCGCTGGGCAGTGGCCGGCTCGGTGATCGTGATGATCGCTGCCGGCGGCCTGTTCTACTACGCCTCGAAAGTGGCCGCTGGTAAGCGCCAGGCGAGCCACGACGAAGTGCTGGTGACCATTCACCCGCACAGCTGCGAGCCGAATGCCCTGACGGTTCCGGCTGGCCATGCCAGTTTCCGCATCGTCAATCGATCCGATCGCGCCGTCGAATGGGAAATCCTCGATGGCGTGCTGGTGGTCGAAGAGCGGGAGAACATCGCGCCCGGCCTGAGCCAGGTGATCAACGCCAACCTGTTGCCCGGCGACTACGCCATCACCTGCGGTCTGCTGAGCAACCCGCGCGGCACCTTGCACGTCACGCCGACGGCGGCGTCGGAAGCGGCGGCCAAAGCCAGGCCGTCGATGGTGGCGTTCATCGGGCCGTTGTCGGAGTTCCGCGTGTACCTGAGCAGCCAGGGCACGGCGCTGATCAAAGCCGTCACCGCCCTTGAGCAAGCCATCGCCGCTGGCGACCTGAGCCAGGCCCAAGCCTTGTACGTGCCGGCCCGTGCCGCCTATCAACGCCTGGCCCCGGCCGCCCAGCGCCTGGCCGAGCTGGACAACGGGATCAACGCCCGTGCTGATTACTTCGAACACCGCGAGCAAGACACCGGGTTTGTCGGTTTCCATCGACTCGAATACGCGCTGTTCCAGCAACGCGACCTCGAGGGTCTGGCACCGGTTGCCCAGCGCCTGTCGGCGGACATGACCACCCTCAAACACCAGCTGCTGGCCCAGTCCCTGCCACCGGAGCAACTGGTGAGCCTTGTCGTGCGCAACCTCAACGGCATCGCCGAGGTGCGCGCCCGAAGCGGTGAAGAAGAACGTTACAGCCACACCGACCTGAATGGCTTCGCCGCCAATCTCGATGCCGCACGCAAGGTCGTCGACCTGCTGCGTCCGTTGCTGGCCAAATCCGCCGCCGACCTGCTGCCGCAGATCGACAGTGCGCTCAGCGCGTTCGACACCGAACTCAACGGTTTCAAGGTCAAGGACGGCTACGCCAGTTACGACAGTGTCGGCACAGCGCAACGCCAGGAGATCGCCGACAAGGCCAAGGCACTGGCCGCTGCACTCGATGGAATCGACCCCGCCCTTGGCCTTTCTGGCCTGTCAGCAGAAGACGACTGATCAATGAACGACTCAAAGCAATTCAACCTCCAGCGGCGCCGGGTATTGATGGGCATGGGCGCAGCCGGTGTCGCCCTGGCCGGCTCCGCGCTGAGCTGCCCGGCCATGGCCGCCAGTCCGGCACAGGTCACCGAGGCGCCGAGCAGCGACCACACGCAAGACCACCACCAATTCCACGGCAAGCACCAGACTGGCATCGTCACTCCGCGCCCGGCGTCCGGCATGCTGGTGTCGTTCGATGTGCTGGCCAGCGATCGCCAAGACCTGGAGCGACTGTTTCGCACCCTCAATGATCGCATCGCGTTTTTGATGAAAGGCGGTCCGGTCACCCAGGTCGATCCGAAGTTGCCACCGGTGGATTCAGGCATTCTCGGCCCGATCGTGACCCCGGATAACCTGACCATCACCGTGTCGGTCGGCGCCTCCTTGTTCGATGAACGCTTTGGTCTGGCCCACGCCAAACCCAAGCGCCTGATCCGCATGGTCGGTTTTCCCAACGATGCCTTGGAGGCCGACTGCTGCCATGGCGACCTGAGCCTGCAGTTCTGCTCCAACACCACCGACACCAACATCCACGCCTTGCGCGACATCGTCAAAAACCTTCCGGACCTGCTGCTGGTGCGTTGGAAACAGGAAGGCAGCGTGCCGCCCCAGGCCCCGGCAAAACCCGGTCTGCCGGCGCAGAGCGCGCGCAACTTCCTGGGCTTTCGTGACGGCTCGGCCAACCCCGACTCCAGCAATGCCAACACCATGGACAGCATCGTCTGGGTTCAACCCGGCAGCGACGAGCCGGCCTGGGCCGCCAACGGCAGCTATCAGGCGGTGCGGATCATCCGCAACTTCGTCGAGCGCTGGGACCGTACACCGTTGCAGGAACAGGAAAGCATTCTCGGCCGGGTCAAGAGCAGCGGCGCGCCCATGGGCGGCACCCATGAGTCGCAGGTGCCGGACTACAGCAAGGACCCGCACGGCAAGTTGACCAGACTCGACGCGCATATCCGCCTGGCCAACCCGCGCACCGCCACGACCCAGGCCAACCTGATCCTGCGCCGGCCGTTCAATTACTCCAACGGCGTGAACAAGAACGGCCAACTGGACATGGGCTTGCTGTTCATCTGCTACCAGGCCGACCTGGAGAAAGGCTTTATCACCGTGCAAACCCGACTCAACGGCGAGCCACTGGAGGAGTACCTGAAGCCGGTCGGTGGCGGCTATTTCTTCACCCTGCCCGGTGTCACCGGCGACCAGGATTTCATCGGTCGCTCACTGCTTGCCGCCACCCATCCAACAACCGCGTAACCATCCCCCAACACGGAAGCGTCCCATGAAACAGTCTCCACTTGCGTTACTGCTCACCCTAGGCTTGCTGACCACTCCGCTTGCGGCTTCCGCGGCGACTGCGCCACTGGCGTTGGTGCAACCGATTTCGGACTACAAAATCTACGTCACCGAGCAACTGGATGAACTGGCCAGCCACACCCGGCAGTTCACCGATGCGGTGAAAAAAGGTGATCTGGCCACCGCGAAAAAACTCTATGCGCCGACCCGGGTTTACTACGAATCGATCGAACCGATTGCCGAACTGTTCAGTGACCTTGACGCGTCCATCGACTCCCGCGTCGATGACCACGAAAAAGGCGTGAAAGCTGAAGACTTCACCGGGTTCCACCGCATCGAATACGCGCTGTTTTCGCAAAACAGCACCCAGGGCCTGGGCGAACTGGCGGACGGTCTGAACAAAGACGTCGAAGACCTGCAAACCCGCGTCGCCGGCCTGACGTTCCCGCCGGAAAAAGTCGTCGGGGGTGCCGCTGCGCTGCTGGAAGAAGTGGCCGCCACCAAGATCTCCGGCGAAGAAGATCGCTACAGCCACACCGACCTCTATGATTTCCAGGGCAACATCGACGGCGCGAAGAAAATCGTCGACCTGTTCCGCCCGTCAATCGAAAAACAGGACGCGGCATTCATCGCCAAAGTCGACAAGAACTTTGCCACGGTGAACAGGATTCTGGCCAAGTACAAAACCACGGACGGCGGTTTCGAGACTTACGACAAGGTGAAGGAGAACGACCGCAAGGCGCTGGTCGGGCCGGTGAATACCCTGGCGGAGGATCTATCGACCTTGCGTGGAAAACTGGGTCTGAACTGAGTGTCGTAGCGACTGGAAGCGCCTCATCGCGAGCAAGCTCGCTCCCACGGAGTTTTGAGTCGAACCCCAATCACGTGATCGACATTAAACCCTGTGGGACCGGGCTTGCCCGCGATGGCGTCAGCCGCCGCGCTACCGTTTTTACAGGATACGGTAGAGTAAGCGCTCAATACGCACCCGGCTCACACGCTTGAGAAACTTCGCCACCCCTGCCGGGTAATCCGGCAAGGTTTGCAGGTCCTGGAACCGCTCGATACGCCGGGTGTGCTGGAAAATCTGCGCCAGTTCCGTGCGCCGCGGTGCCTGCAACTCGCCTTTCGGATCATCGATCAGCAAGCCGTTTTCCAGATCGAGACGAAACGCCCGAGGGTTGAGGTTGTTGCCGGTCAGCAAGGTGTAGCGCTGATCGATCCACATGCCCTTGAGGTGATAGGTGTTATCGCCGTCCAGCCACAGGTGCAGGTTCAACTGGCCACTGTCGATGTTGCGTTGATGGCGCTTGGCGAACCGGCGCAGGCTGATTTCGTACAGGTACGGCAGCGCCGAAATCACTTTGAACGGCTCGCTCGGCGGAATATAGAAGTCGTTGGCGGTCTTGTCGCCGACCACGATGTCGATCTTCACCCCACGGGCCAACGCCCGGTTGACCTCCCGAATCACCGCCAATGGCAGATTGAAATAGGGCGTGCAGATAGTCAGCTGCTGCTGGGCGCTGGCGATCAGTTCGCAAATCACCCGGTTCAACGGGTTGTTCTTGCCGACGCCGAGCAAGGGGCTGACCGACAGGCCGGTCTTGTCCGTGGTGCCCTGTGTCGTGTCATACGCCGCATGCTTGAGTCGGCTGCGCAGGTCGCCGATGTCATTGCGCAGGCTGCGGGTGGTCGGCAGGTTCGGCAGATCCAGGCGATGCACGGCCTTGGAAGCCACCAGGCCGTGTTGAACCAGATGCTGCATCGAATCGGCCAGGTTACGGTTCTGCAACAGGTGATAACGGTCGTAGCGGTACTTGTCGAATTTGTGCAGGTAGACGTTGTTCAGGCTCGCACCGCTGTAGATCACGCAGTCATCGATCACGAAACCCTTCAGATGCAGCACGCCGAACAGTTCGCGGGTCTGCACCGGCACACCGTACACCGGCACTTCACTGGCGTGGGTGCGGGTCATTTCCTGATACCAGGCCGAGTTGCCCGGTTGCTTGCCGGCGCCGATCAGGCCGCGCTGGGCGCGCAACCAGTCGACGACCACCACCACGTCCAGTTCCGGACGCGCCCGTTTGGCGGCGTGCAAGGCATCGAGAATTTCCTGACCGGCCTCATCCTGTTGCAGGTACAGCGCAACGATGTAAATACGCCGGGTTGCACTGGCGATTTTTTCCAGCAGGCAACGGCGGAATTCAGCAGCGCCAGAGAGGAAGGTGACGGCATCGGCGGTCAGCGGAAAACTGCGCAGTTTGGGCAGCAGAGAGCGTTTGAAAAGCGACGGCATAGGGCTCGCAGTGGGTCGAATCCAAAGAGGTCGAGAGCTTACACCATGGATCCGCTCGGGTCTTGTGGCTGTCTGTCCTGACGTCATCGAAGGCCAGCCAATGATGGCGATTTCTTCACTGGCAAAAATAATGATTGACCATGGAGAACGATCGTTCTACTGTTCGAGCCATGAACGAAATCACAAGCAACGACACACGCGACATCATTCTGGACGTCACCGAAAAGCTGATCTACAAAAGTGGCATCGCCGCCACGGGCATGGATCTTCTGGTGAAGACCGCCGGCGTCTCCAGAAAGAGCGTCTACCGCTACTTCGCCAACAAGGAGGCGCTGACCGTCGCCGCCCTGCAACGCCGGGATCAGCGCTGGATGCACTGGTACAGGAGTGCGGTCGACCAGGCCGATACTCCAGCGGACCGGCTGCTCAATTTGTTTACCGTGCTCAAGTCCTGGTTCTGTTCCGAAGGCTTTCGCGGCTGTGCGTTCATCAATACCAGCGGTGAGACCGGTGATCCGCAAGACCCGGTTCGCCTGGTCGCCAAAGACCACAAACAGAAGCTGCTCGACTACGTGTGCGAGCTGTGTACCGACTATGGCGCCGAAGATCCGCAGACGCTGGCCAAGCAGTTGCTGATCCTGATTGACGGGGCCATTACCGTCGCACTTGTCATGGGTGACAACAGTGCCGCCGATCATGCGCAATGTGTGGCGCGCAAGTTATTGGCGCTGTAACTGCTTAATCAAGACCGACAACGTTGTTGAACGTTCATTTGATACGGAGATATCCAATGTCTAACGCTGAAGTTCGTCCGCCATTGCCGCCCTTTACCCGTGAATCCGCCATCGAAAAAGTCCGCCTGGCCGAAGACGGCTGGAACTCCCGCGATCCGCAGCGTGTGTCGCTGGCCTATACCCTGGACACCCAATGGCGAAACCGCGCCGAGTTCGCCCACAACCGCGAAGAGGCCAAAGCCTTCCTGACCCGTAAATGGGCCAAGGAACTGGACTATCGCCTGATCAAGGAACTCTGGGCGTTCACTGACAACCGCATCGCCGTGCGTTATGCCTATGAATGGCACGACGACTCGGGCAACTGGTTCCGTTCCTACGGCAACGAAAACTGGGAGTTCAACGAGGACGGCCTGATGGCCCGGCGCTTCGCCTGCATCAACGACCTGCCGATCAAGGAAAGCGAGCGCAAGTTCCGCTGGCCGCTGGGCCGCCGCCCGGATGATCACCCGGGCTTGTCCGACCTGGGCTTGTAACACTGGCCCCTGGCAGGCGCTGGCAAGCCAGTACCTGCCGGGGTTGAGGTGCTCAGGCGACCGCTGCGGTCTGCCGGGACAACGCTTCGGCCTCCAACGCCCTTACCAGTGGTAGTACCCGCTGGCCGAAATACTCCACTTCTTCCTGAAAGTGCAGAAACCCTGCCAGTACCAGATCCACGCCCACCGCTTTGAGCGCCACGATTCGTTCGGCGATCTGTTGTGGCGTGCCGATCAGATTGGTCTTGAAACCATCGTTGTATTGCACCAGATCCTCAAACGTCGATTTCGCCCAGTTGCCCTCGCCCTCCGGCGATGCCCGGCCGGCTTGCTTCGCCGCGTCGCCGAAGGCATTCACCGCCTCCGGGTCGGCCTGATCGATGATCTGTGCCAGCACCTCCCGCGCCTCCTCTTCGGTGTCGCGGGCGATCACGAAGGCGTTCACCCCGATCTTGACTGAATGATTGTTCGCCGCGGCCTTGGCGCGAATGTCATCGACCTGAGCCTTGATGCCTTCCGGGGTGTTGCCGTTGGTGAAATACCAGTCCGACACCCGCGCGGCCATGTCCCGCGCGGCACGGGAACTGCCACCCTGGAAGATTTCCGGACGCCCCAGGGGTTTGGGTTTGAGGCTGTAGTTATCGAAGCGGTAGAAGTCACCGCGAAAGGTGAAGTTGTCCTGGGTCCAGATGCCTTTGAGTGATCGGATGAACTCTTCGGAGCGGCGATAGCGCTCATCGTGTTCCAGCCAGTGTTCGCCGATGGCCTGGAACTCGCCCTTGAACCAGCCGCTGACAACATTGATCGCCACCCGGCCGTTGGTGAGTTGATCGATGGTAGCCAGTTGCTTGGCCGCCAGCGCCGGTTGCCAAGGGCCCGGCAGGATCGCAGCGATGACTTTGAGCCTGGTCGTTGCCGCCAGCAGGGCATGGCTGAAGGCGACCGATTCATGCTGGTACTCGGCGCCGTAACCAGCGGTGAAACGAATCTGTGTCAGGGCATATTCGAACCCCGCCTCTTCTGCCAGCTGTGCCAGCTTGCGGTTGTAGTCGATACCCCAGTGGGTACGTTGTTCGATCTTGCTGACCACCAGCCCACCGCTGACGTTCGGCACCCAGTAGGCAAATTTCACGGCTTGCTGACTCATTGGCGTTTCCTCGGGACATTAGGGTATGTCCTGGGGCATGAGCAGCAAGCGTGCCAGCCCTGAAGTGAGCACGGTGGCGAGGGAGCTTGCTCCCGCCGGGCTGCGCAGCGGCCCCGGATTTCGCTGAGCGCTGCGCACTCAAGCGCGAGCAAGCTCCCTCGCCACAAAAACCGCCTCACCCGGACAATTTGCTGATGCACTGTTGGCCCGGCAACAGTTGAAACCACCGCCAACTCAAGGGCGCCCAGTAAATCCGCACAGGACGGGTCCGGCATGGACCCTGCAATCGTCCCTGGCAGACGCAATGCTTTTTCTGCCCAGCCAAGGAGTTGTCCCATGACCGAACACCAGGTAATCAACCCGCTGTCCACCGGCGCCGACTATCAAACCCTCGCCGCGAAGTACCGACCGATTTTCCAGCGCATTGCCGACGGCGCCCTCGAACGTGAACAGTCGCGCACCCTGCCCTATGAGCCGATTCAATGGCTCAAGGACGCCGGATTCGGCGCAGTACGGGTGCCGATTGAATACGGCGGCGGTGGCGCTTCGGTGCCGCAGTTGTTTGAGCTGCTGATCGAACTGGCGGAAGCCGACTCCAACGTTCCCCAGGCACTGCGCGGCCACTTCGCCTTTGTCGAGGATCGTCTCAACGCCCCCTACGGCCCGTCGCGGGATATCTGGTTCAAACGCTTCGTCGAGGGAGACATCGTCGGTTGCGCCTGGACTGAAATCGGTGCCGTCGAGGTTGGCGATGTCGTGACCAAAGTCACGCCCCATGGCGATCAATGGCGGCTCAACGGTGAGAAGTTCTACAGCACCGGCAGCCTGTTCTCCGACTGGATTGATGTCTACGCCCAGCGCAGCGACACCGGTGGCGACGTCATTGCCGCCGTGCGCACGCGCCAGCCGGGCATCGTGCAGAGCGACGACTGGGACGGCTTCGGCCAACGCACCACGGGCAGCGGAACATCGCGCTTTGTCGATGCCGAGGTGGACGCCGAGAACATCATCGATTTCGCGACCCGCTTCAAATACCAGACGGCGTTCTATCAGCTCGTGCTCCTGGCCACCCTGGCAGGCATCGGCCGTGCGGCATTGCGTGATGTGTCGCGTCATGTGCGCGAACGCCAGCGCATCTACAGCCATGGCAACGCACAGCGTGTCAGCGATGACCCGCAGGTCCAGCAAGTGGTCGGCAATATTGCCGCGTGGGTGTATGCCGCCGAAGCCAGCGCGTTGAGCGCGGCGAAACCCGCGCAGGAGGCCTACCTGGCGCGTTTCGCCGGTGACAACGAACGGGAAACGGCGGCGAATGTGGCTGCGGAAATCGAATCGGCGAAGGCGCAAGTGGTGGTCACGGAGCTGATCCAACGGGCGACCACCGAGCTTTTCAATGCGTTGGGGGCTTCGGATATTCGCCAGGGCAAATCGCTCGACCGGCATTGGCGCAATGCGCGGACCGTGTCGTCGCATAATCCGCTGATCTACAAGGCACGGATTGTCGGGGACTGGACGATCAACGGAACCGAGCCACCGTTTGTGTGGCAGATCGGGAATGGGCCGCAGCTTAAATGATCTGTCGTCAGGGCTGACGCCTTCGTCGGGTCGCCGCCAAAGGTGGATGTGGGTAAGATGTGAGCCCTCCCCGCATATCCACCTTTGGCACCTCGCCGAATAAGCCGATTCCATGCCTTTCGAACTCAGCGTTGACCTCACCACCCTCGCCATTCTCGCCCTTGTCGCCTTTGTCGCCGGCTTCATCGACGCCATTGCCGGCGGTGGTGGCCTGTTGACCACCCCGGCCTTGCTGACCGCAGGCCTGCCACCGCACCTGGTCCTGGGCACCAACAAGCTCAGCTCGACCTTCGGTTCCGCCACCGCCAGCTTCACCTTCTACCGCCGCAAGCTGTTCCATCCCAGGCAGTGGACTCACGCCATCGTCGGCACGCTGGTCGGCGCCCTGAGCGGTGCCGTGGTCGCCCACTACCTGCCGGCCGAATGGCTGAACAAGATGCTTCCGGTGATCGTCTTTGCCTGCGGTGTCTATCTGTTGTTTGGCGGAACGCCGAAAGCCCCGCTGGACAGCGACGCGCCGATCAAGAAAACCTGGCAATCGACCCAAGGCTTCAGCCTCGGCTTCTATGATGGTGTGGCCGGTCCCGGCACCGGCGCGTTCTGGACCGTCAGCAGCCTGCTGCTCTACCCCATCGACCTGGTGAAAGCCAGCGGCGTGGCGCGCAGCATGAACTTCGTCAGCAACGCGGCGGCGCTGTCGATCTTCATTTTTTCCGGTCAGGTGGACTGGGTGATCGGCTTGAGCATGGGCTCATCATTGATGGTCGGCGCCTTCTTCGGCGCTCGCACCGCCATCAGTGGCGGCGCGAAGTTCATTCGTCCGGTGTTCATCACCGTGGTGTTGGGCCTGACCGTGCGCCTAGCCTGGCAACACTGGTTCAGCGTGGCCTAACCGCCGCGCCACGTAGACGTCGATCAGGTAACGGGCAATCGAGCGTGACGCCGGCAACGGTGGCAGCTCGTGCACGTTGAACCACTGGGCGTCTTCGATCTCGTCTTCCTGGCAGACGATCTCGCCGCCCGCGTATTCAGCATGGAAGCCGAGCATCATCGAATGCGGGAATGGCCAGCACTGGCTGCCCATGTACTGGATGTTCCTGACCTCGATCCGCACCTCTTCGCGAACCTCGCGAATCAGGCAATCCTCGGCGGACTCACCCGGTTCGGCAAAGCCCGCCAGCGTGCTGTAGACCCCGCTGACGAACCGTGGCGAACGCGCCAGCAGGATTTCGTCGCCACGGGTCACCAGCACGATCATGCTCGGCGAGATCCGTGGATAGCTGCGCAGATCGCAGGGCTGGCAATACATAGCCCGCTCGCGCGGCACCTGATTCATGGCTTGCCCGCAATTACCGCAATAGCGGTGCTCACGGGCCCAGGTGCCGATCTGCGCGGCGTACGCGAGCACCTTGTACACCGTGTGATCGCCTTCGAGCATGAACGCCCGCAAGCCTTTCCACTGACAGCCCGGGACCTCGCTGTGGCTGCGCAATTCCAGCAGATACACCGGCTCGCCATCGAGATGACCGATGCCATGCTCGGCCAGAATCTCCAGGTCCTGGCGCTTGAGCCATTCACGGGGGAACAGCGCGCCATTGTCATCGAACAGAAAGCCTTCGGGGCTGCGCGCCACGGCCCAGCCGCCGGGTTGGTCGGTGTCCAGTACTGCAGTGGTCCAGCGTGAAGTCATTTTTCAATCAATCCAGAAATTCGGGTTTCTGTTTGCTCATATGGGCGGCCATGGCCACGCGCAAGTCAGTGGATTGCAACATGGCGGCGTTCCAGGTGGCGACGTATTCCAGGCCATCATCGATGCGGTGATCGCGCATGTAGCTGATCATTTCCTTGGTGCCAGTGACGGCAATCGGCGACTTGCCGGCGATCTCGCGGGCAATGCCCATGACGCCATCAAGCAGGCTGGCATGGTCGCTGTAAACGCGATTGACCAGACCCATGCCCCGCGCCTCTTCGGCACCAAAGGTGCGACCAGTGTAAGCCAGTTCGCGCAGCATGCCGTCACCGATGATCCGCGGCAAGCGTTGCAGCGTGCCGACGTCAGCGGCCATGCCGATGTCGATTTCCTTGATCGAGAACTGGGCATCTTCGGCGGCGTAGCGCATGTCGCAAGCGGCAATCAGATCGATGGCACCGCCCAGGCAGTAGCCTTGGATGGCGGCCAGTACCGGTTTGCGGCAGTTGTCGACGGCATTGAACGACGCTTGCAGATTGAGAATCTTGCGCCGCAACAGGCGCGCGTTACGCCCGACGTCCTTGCCCATTTCATTGGCCACGCCCGCCAGCATCATCAGGTCGATGCCCGAGGAAAAATGCTTGCCGGCGCCACTGAGGACCACCACTCGCACCTCGTCGGTGTCGTCGATCCACTGAAAGATCTCGACGATTTCGCTCCAGAACGCAGCATTCATCGAGTTGATCTTTTCCGGGCGGTTGATCTGCACATGGGCGATTTTATCGACCAGTTCGACGTTGAATGCTGTGTATTGGGACATGCCGGTGATCCTTTAGCGGGCAAAAAAGAGGCCCGAACTATAACAAGGCAGCGCGGTGGGCAGTAAGGCAGCGGTTCGGCCAAAAGCGGGACCGCATGCGGACATAGCCCTTCGATTTGAGCCTTTCTTGCAAAGAACCCCGCAACGCAATGAATAATTGTCCGCCCTGCAGTGTTTACCTTTTGACGGGCACTGGCAGAGCAATTCGACGTATTCGGCCTGTTCGATGTCCCGACCCTGATTCCTGTGGAGCATTGTCCATGAATAACCGTTTTTCAGTGTTCATCGCACCGCTGTTGATTGCCACCGCGCTCACCAGTTCCCTGGCGCTGGGCCATGGCGATGACAATTCGCCCGCCAAACCCGAATGCCCTCGAGGCCAGGTTTTAGATAAAAAAACGCAGAAATGCGTCCTGCAAACCAGTAAAGCGCTGTCTGACGCCGACCGCACCGATTACGCTTACCAATTGGCCAAGGACAATCGCTACGAAGAAGCGCTGGCCTTGCTGGATACGCTCAAAGACCCCAACACCGCCAAGGCGTTAAACTATCGCGGCTATGCTACGCGTAAACTGGGGCGTACCGACGAAGGTATCGGTTACTACCTGCAGTCGGTCAAACTCGACCCGCAGTACGCGAAGGTCCGCGAGTACCTCGGCGAAGCCTATGTGGTCAAAGGTCGGCTGGACCTGGCCCAGGAACAGTTGCAACAGATCAAGTCGATTTGCGGCAACACTTCCTGCGAGGAATACCAGGACCTGTCTGAAGCCATCAACGACTCATCGAAAACCTGACATCCCGAACGGACGGAGGTCGCCATCGCCAGCGATCAGGCAATACGGGCAGAACTGAGCCAGCACCTGGCGCGTCTATGGCGCTACGGCCTGCTGCTGTCCCGACAACGGCATGTTGCCGAAGACCTGGTGCAGGCCACCTGCGTGCGCGCACTGGAACGGGCCGGGCAATACGAACCGGGGACGCGGATGGACCGTTGGCTGATGAGCATCCTGCATTCGATCTGGATCAACGAAGTGCGTGCGCGACGGGTGCGTCAGGGGCAAGGCACGGTCGATACCGACAATGCGTTGTCGTTTGACGGAGAACACGCGGCGCAGACCCATGTACTGGCGTCGCAGGTCATTCGCCGTGTCGATGCGCTGCCCGAGGCGCAACGGGAAACGGTGTTTCTGGCCTATGTCGAGGGGCTGTCCTATCGCGAGGTCGCCGAAGTGTTGCAAGTCCCCATCGGCACGGTCATGAGTCGCCTGGCAGCGGCCCGGGTGAAACTCGCCGAATACCCGCCGTTGCAATCCGTGCCGAACCCTTCCAGCGGAGAACGTCGATGAACGCGAAACTCTCGGATGAGCAACTGGTGGCCTACCTGGATGACCAGCTCGATACCGAACAGCGGGCACGCATCGACGCGGCCATTGCCGAAGACCCGATGATCGGTCTGCGCCTGCAATGGCTGGATCGCAGCAGCCTGCCGTTCAAGGATGCGTTCAATCAATTGAATCGGCAGGCCCCCGTGGATCGCCTGCAAGCCATGCTCGACACCTTGCCCTCGCCGGCCCGTCCACCGCTCAGCCGTCGCTGGTTCCTGGCGGCAGCGGCCGGGCTGGTGGCCGGTGGCGTGCTGGCGGATCGCCTGTTCCTGGGCTGGCAGGAAAGTCAGCAAACCAGCAACTGGCGCGGGCTGGTGGCCGACTACATGGCACTCTACGTACCGCAGACCCTCGACCATTTACCGAGCGATGAAACCACTCAGCGCGCGCAATTGCAGACCCTTGATGAACATCTGGGCCTCAAGCTCGCACCCGCGCAGTTGAACTTGCCCAGGATTGAACTCAAGCGCGCACAAATCCTTGAATACGATGACGTGCCGATCGCCCAGATCACCTACCTGGACCCGGTCCATGGCCCGCTTGCGCTGTGCATCACCCTTTCCAGCACCGGCAGTCGACATATCGCCCGGGAACGTCGGCACGGGTTGAACATTGTCTATTGGTCGGACATGCACCACGCCTGGATGCTCATCGGACACAACCCGGCGGCAGAACTGGAGGCAATGGCCACGACGCTACGCAGCCGATTAAGCGCCTGACTGCACGAATCTCTGTGGCGAGGGCGCTTGCTCCCGCTCGGCGGCGCAGCCGTCGTAAAAACTTTGACAGGAATGCAGTCTCACGCCGGCGTCGGCAACCACAAGCGGAATCGTGCCCCGCCCAGCGGCGATGCTTCGACGGTCAAGGTACCGCCCTGCGCCTCCAGTGCCCGACGACTGATCGCCAGCCCCAGGCCAAACCCGCCCGTGGCGCGATCACGACTGCGGTCCAGCCGATAGAACGGCTCGAAAATCCGCTCACGCTGATCATCTGGAATGCCTATGCCGTCGTCGTCGACCCAGATCTCGCAGCCTTTGGGGCACACCTGCACGCCAATCTGGATGCGTTTTTCACAGTAGCGCATGGCGTTGCGCAGCAGGTTCTGCAGGGCACGGGCGGTCAGGCGCGGGTCGAGGCTGAAGCGTTCGAGCTGACCATGGAGCAGCACGTCGATGACAATGTCCGGTGATTGTTCTTCATCGACACTGCCCAGAATGCTGTCGATGAATTCATCCAGCGACACCTCGACCTGTTCCGGCACCCGCGCCGGATTCTGCAAGCGGCTGTAGGACAGCAGTTCCAGCACCAATTCATCGAGTTCACGGATGTGGTCGACCAGCCCTTGCAAACGTTCGCGGCTGGTGGCCGGCAGGTCGTCGGACAGGGCCAGGGCCAGGCCGAAATCCAGTCGCGTCAACGGCGTGCGCAATTCGTGGGACACCGCGTTGAGCAGGTCTCGCTGCTGGTTCAGCAGGTTTTCGATATCGCCGGCCATGGTGTCGAAGACGTTCGCCAGACTGCCGATGTTGGAACTGGCCGCAATTTGCGTACGCTCGCTCAAGTGGCCCTTGCCGAAGCGTTCTGCCGCACGTTTCAGGCGCTCCAGGTCACGCCAGTGCGGACGCAGCCACAGCAACAGGCACGCGAGCATGGTCGCGCCGATCAGCACGTTGATGCTCCAGTACAGCAGGTTGACGTCCAGCGGGTCCGGCGGCACCACCATTTGCACCACGGTGCGCTCATTCAGCGGCGCCACCGCCAGGGTGCGCCAACCCCAGTCGCCGACACGCACCACGTTTTCACCGCGCTGCAAACGTTGCTGCTCGTCGAGGGACAACCCGGGATCGTCGATCGCGCTGAGTACGATGTGCAGCGGCCGGAAGTCCTCGTCCATTTCGGCCGCCAGGGCTGGCCACCGCTCGACCGGAACCGCCTTGAACTGCTTGACCATGAGGGTTTGCAGCCCTCGGGAATAATCGAGGTTGTAGCTGATAAAGCGCTCCTGGAAGACCTTGATCACCAGGTCCGGCACCAGATAAATGGCGGCGCTGAACGAGACAATGGTCACCAGGTAAAGGCGAAAGAGGATTCTGAACATCGGCTCAGCATTCCCACTCGGAACGGCTGAACAGGTAGCCCTTGCCCCACACGGTCTTGATCTTGCGCGCTTCGCCCGCGTGGTCGTCAAACTTGCGTCGCAGCTTGGAGATCGCCACGTCCACCGAACGGTCAGTGCCGTTGAACTCGATGCCGCGCAGCCGCTGCAGAATCTGGTCGCGGCTCAATACTTCGCCGGCATGCCGGGCCAGCACCACCAGCAGGTTGTACTCGCCGCTGGACAGTTCGACCAATTGTTCGCGCCAGGTCACGGTGCGCTCGGACAGGTCGATGCACAGGTTGCCCATCAGGATCCGGTCGTTGGCGGTCTGTGGCTCGCTGAGGCTGCTGCGCCGCAGCAAGGTGCGCACCCGGGCCAGCAATACGCGAGGCTCGCAGGGTTTGGTGACGTAGTCGTCAGCGCCCATTTCCAGGCCCAACACCTGATCGTGACTGTCGTCGCGGGCGGTGAGCATCAGGATCGGCAGGCTCGCCGAATCGGCGCGCAACAGGCGGCACACTTGCAGCCCGTCGAGCCCCGGCAGCATCAGGTCGAGGATCACCAGGTCCGGCGGATTGAGCCGCGCCCGTTCGCGCACATGATCACCTCGACTGATCACGCTGACGGAGTAGCCGTTGCGTTCCAGGTAGCTGGCAATCAGCTCGGCGAGTGCGGTGTCGTCTTCGACCAGGAGGATGTTGGGCATAGGGGTGTTCCAGAAAGTGCTGTGGCGCCTGTTCCGGCCTCTTCGCGGGCAAGCCCGCTCCCACAGGGATCTGATGTGAACACAGATTATGTGAACACCACCGACCACTGTGGGAGCGGGCTTGCCCGCGAAGGCGGCCTCACAGTTGCAATAAAATTCAAGACTTGCAGGATATACGCCCACACGCACACCTGAGTAAAACCCTTACACAATTTCACACAGCGCCTACAAAGCTTCACCGCTACCCTCGCCGCCGCCCAGTAGGATGCTGGGGGTCATCATTGGGGTCATTCATGTCTAAACATCTGCTTGCCAGGCTCAGTCTTGTAGCGCTGGCGTTGACGCTCAGCGCGTGCGACAAGTCCACCAACGCCGAGGAAGAGGCGCCGTTGGCCACCGTTCGCATCGAAACCATCGAAGCCCGACCACTGTCGATCAGCAGCGAGCTGAGCGGGCGGATCGTGGCGCCACGCATCGCCGAAGTGCGGGCCCGGGTGGCCGGCGTGGTGTTGCAACGGACCTTCCGCGAAGGCAGCGACGTGAAGAAAGGCGATGTGCTGTTTCGCATCGACCCGGCACCGTTCAAGGCCGACCTGGAAAGCGCCGAAGCGGCGTTGCGCAAGGCCGAGGCCAATGCGTATCAAGCCAGACTGCAAGAGCAGCGCTACGCCCAGTTGATCGACGACAAGGCCATCAGCGGGCAGGACTACGACAATGCGCGGGCCTCCGTGCGGCAAACGGCGGCCGATGTCGCGGCCAACAAAGCGGCGATGGACCGGGCAACCCTCAACCTGGGTTACGCCACCGTCACCGCACCGATCTCCGGGCGCGTCGGTCGCGCGCTGGTCACCGAAGGCGCGCTGGTGGGGCAGAACGAAACCACGCCACTGGCACTGATTCAGCAACTGAATCCGATCCACGCCGACCTCACCCAGTCGACCCGCGAACTGAATGACCTGCGCCGGGCGTTCCGCTCCGGTCAGTTGACAGCAGTGGGTCAGGGACAGGCCAAGGCCACGCTGATCCAGGACGACGGCAGCCTTTACCCGTTGCCGGGCAAACTGCTGTTCAGCGATATCACGGTCGATCCAGGCACCGGGCAGATCATTCTGCGCAGCGAATTCCCCAACCCGGACCTCGACCTGCTGCCGGGCAGTTTCGTACGCGTGCGTCTCGAGCAAGCGATCAATCAGCAAGGTATCAGCGTGCCGCAACGGGCCATCCAGCGTGACAGCGCCGGGGTGGCGCAAGTGTTGTTGCTCGATGACCAGCAGCGGGTCGGCCTGCAACCGGTCGAACTGGGCCCGGTGCAGAACGATCGCTGGGTCGTCACCGGTGGCCTCAAACCTGGCGACCGCATTGTCATCGAAGGCCTGCAACACGCCCGCCCCGGCGAGAAAGTACAGATCGACGACACCCCTCTTCCACTCGCCCAGGTTTCTGGCCAGTAAGCAGGACGCTTGTTTATGCCGCAGTTCTTTATCGACCGCCCGGTGTTTGCCTGGGTGGTCGCGTTGTTCATCCTGCTGGCCGGTGCCCTGGCCATACCTCAGTTGCCAGTGGCGCAGTACCCCGACGTCGCGCCGCCGCAGATCGAAATCTATGCCGTGTACCCCGGCGCTTCGGCACAGACCGTAGACGAGAGCGTGGTCAGCCTGATCGAGGAAGAACTCAATGGCACTGACCACCTGCTGTATTTCGAATCGCAAAGCAGCCTGGGCAGTGCCACGATCAAGGCGACGTTCCAGCCCGGCACAAACCCGGAAATGGCCCAGGTGGATGTGCAGAACCGCCTGAAAGTCGTGGAATCGCGCCTGCCGCAAGCGGTGACCCAACAAGGCTTGCAGGTGGAAAAAGTCTCCGCCGGGTTCCTGCTGTTGATCACCCTGACCTCCAGTGACGGCAAGCTCGACGATGTGGCGCTCAGCGATTACCTGGCGCGCAACGTGATGAACGAGATCAAGCGTCTGGACGGCGTCGGCAAAGCACAGCTGTACGGCGCCGAACGGGCGATGCGTATCTGGATCGACCCGCAGAAACTGCTCGGTTTCAACCTCACGCCCGCCGACGTCAATGCCGCCATCGTGGCGCAAAACGCGCAGGTCTCGGCAGGCAGCATCGGCGATTTGCCGAGCCGCGGCACCCAGGAAATCACCGCGACCATTCTGGTCAAGGGCCAATTGTCTACGCCTGAGGAGTTCGCCGATATCGTGCTCAAGGCCAATCCCGATGGCTCCACGGTGCGCATCGGCGATGTCGCCAGGGTCGAGATCGGCAGCCAGGACTATCAGTTTTCCACGCGCCTGAACGGCAAGCCGTCGACCGCCGTCGGCGTGCAACTCTCGCCCGGCGCCAACGCCCTGAGCACCGCGACGCTGGTGCGGGCGAAGATGGATGAACTGTCGCGCTACTTCCCGGCCGGAGTGCAATACAAGATCCCGTACGACACGTCGCCATTCGTCAAAGTCTCGATCACCAAAGTGGTCTACACCCTGGGCGAGGCGATGCTGCTGGTGTTCGCGGTGATGTTCCTGTTCCTGCAGAACATCCGCTACACGCTGATCCCGACGCTGGTGGTGCCGGTGGCGCTGATGGGCACCTTCGCGACCATGCTGGCGCTGGGTTTCTCGATCAACGTACTGACCATGTTCGGCATGGTGCTGGCCATCGGCATTCTGGTGGACGACGCGATTGTGGTGGTGGAGAACGTCGAGCGAATCATGGCCACTGAAGGCCTGTCGCCCAAGGAAGCGACGCGCAAGGCGATGAAGCAGATCACCGGCGCGATCATTGGTATCACCCTGGTGCTGGTGGCGGTGTTCATTCCGATGGCGTTCATGCAGGGCTCGGTCGGGGTGATTTACCGCCAGTTCTCGCTGTCGATGGCCACTTCGATCCTGTTCTCGGCGTTCCTCGCCCTGACCCTGACCCCGGCGCTGTGCGCGACGCTGTTGAAGCCGATTGCCGAGGGTGAGCATCACGAGAAAGCGGGTTTCTTCGGCTGGTTCAACCGCCGTTTCGAGCGACTCACGGACCGTTATCAGGGTTGGGTCGCCTATGCGTTGAAGCGCAGCGGCCGTTACCTGTTGATCTACGGCGTTCTGTTGATCGGCCTGGGGGTTTGCTTCAGTCGTTTGCCTTCCTCCTTCCTGCCGGTGGAGGACCAGGGCTACACCATCACCGACATTCAACTACCACCGAGCGCAAGCAAGCATCGCACCGTGCAAGTGGTCGAGCAGATCGAAGCGCACAACGCCACCGAGCCGGGCGTCGGCGACAGCACAGTGATCCTCGGCTTCAGTTTTTCCGGCAGCGGGCAGAACGCGGCGCTGGCCTTCACCACCTTGAAGGACTGGTCCGAACGCGGCAGCGATGATTCGGCGAGTTCGATCGCCGACCGGGCCAACATCGCCCTCAGCCAGATCAAGGACGCCATGGCCTTTGCGGTGCTGCCGCCGCCGGTCGACGGACTCGGCACCTCCAGCGGCTTCGAGTTCCGCTTGCAGGATCGCGGTGGCCTCGGTCACGCCACGCTGATGCGCGCCCGCACTGAATTGCTGGCCGCCGCCGAGAAAAGTCCGATCCTGATGAACGTGCGCGAAAGCGCCCTGGCGGAAGCACCGCAAGTGCAACTGGTCGTCGACCGCAAACAGGCCAATGCCTTGGGCGTGTCCTTTGCCGACATTGGCAGCGTGCTGTCTACCGCCGTCGGTTCGACCTATATCAACGACTTCCCCAATCAGGGGCGGATGCAACGGGTGGTGGTGCAGGCTGAAGGCGACCAACGCAGTCAGGTCGACGATCTGCTGAAGATTCACGTGCGCAACAACGCAGGCGACATGGTGCCGCTGTCGGCGTTCGTCCAGGCCAAATGGACCCAGGGCCCGGCGCAGTTGACCCGCTACAACGGCTACCCGGCGATCGCGATTTCCGGCGAACCGAAACCCGGTCACAGCACGGGTGAAGCCATGGCGGAGATCGAACGGCTGGTCGCGCTGGGCCCGGCAGGATTGGGCCAGGAATGGACCGGGTTGTCGTTGCAGGAACGTCTTTCCGGCAGCCAGGCGCCGATCCTGCTCGGTTTGTCCTTGCTGATCGTGTTCCTGTGCCTGGCGGCGCTGTACGAGAGCTGGTCGATCCCGACCTCGGTGCTGCTGGTGGTGCCATTGGGCGTGCTCGGCGCGGTATTGGCGGTGACCTTGCGCGGCATGCCCAACGATGTGTTCTTCAAGGTCGGGCTGATCACCATCATCGGCCTGTCGGCGAAGAACGCGATCCTGATCATCGAATTCGCCAAGAGCCTGTACGACGAAGGCCATGACCTGATCGACGCCACACTGCAAGCGGCGCGCCTGCGACTGCGGCCGATCGTCATGACATCGCTGGCATTCATTCTCGGCGTGGTGCCGCTGGCGATCGCCACCGGGGCCAGCTCAGCGAGCCAGCAGGCCATCGGCACCGGGGTGATTGGCGGGATGATCACCGCGACCCTGGCCGTGGTGTTCGTGCCGGTGTTTTTTGTGGTGGTGATGAAGCTGGTCAGCAAGCGCCACAAGCCGCATTAACCGACACCACAGTCCCTTGTGCGAGCTTGCAGGCCAAACGCGGTGCCCTTGGGTGCGTCGCGAGCAGGCTCGCTCCTACAGGGATCTCGGTGATTTCAAGATTGTGCTCACCTGGGCTAAGGTGTTGGCAATACCCCGACCCATCGAGTGCTCATGTCCTTCCTCACCCACACCCACCCTCGCCTCTCCGCCGGCATGACGCTCGGCATCGCGGCGGGCATTCTGGTTCCGGCCGATTCGATCATCACCAAAATACTCATCGGCTGGAATGCCGGGGTCTGGACTTACCTGATCCTGATGGCCTGGATCGTCGTACGCTCCAAAGCGGCGGATGTGAAACGCATTGCCGACATCGAAGATGAAAACGCCGGGCTGGTGCTGTTCGTGGTGTGCATTGCGGCGATTGCCAGCCTGGCGACCATCACCTTCGAACTGGCGGGCAGCAAGGACCTGGAAACCACCCGAAAACTCCTGCATTACGGCTTCACCGCATTGACCGTGCTGGGTTCCTGGCTACTGATCGGGGTAATTTTCAGCGTGCATTACGCGCGGCTGTATTACACCTGGCAAGGCAAGGAACCGGCATTGCGCTTTGCCGAGGGTTTGACCACGCCCAATTACTGGGACTTCCTGTACTTCTCCTTCACCATCGGTGTGGCGGTGCAGACGTCCGATGTGGGCGTGGCGACCCGCGACTTGCGCAAGATCGTACTGGCGCAGTCGCTGATCGGTTTTCTGTTCAATACGGCGATTCTCGGGTTTTCGATCAACATCGCCGCTGGGTTGTTTGGCTAAAGCGATAGTGGTCAGTGGCAGTCTTCAGAGCTCGCTGCCCCAGGATTCACCCTCGATTTCAATCCTTACCGACGCGGAGACGGAGTAATTACCGCTGAGATCCAGCGCACACACCTCAAATAAGTACGCGCCGGAAGGCAAGTCAACGGCGGTGTAATGGGTCAATGGGGTGCGATCAAAATACTGCTGATTATTGTAGATAACGTAATCACAAATACCGATGTCATCGGTGGATTCATCCCAGGCGAGCGTGACGGAGTCAAGGGTCGAACCCATCTTGCGCAGGTTTCCCGGAGCGCTGGGCGGGGTGAGGTCCAGGGGTTCATAAACAATGACCGTGGGTTCGGACAACTGTCCGTAAATATCAAACGCACTGACGCTGATCTTGTACTCCGTGTGCGGGATCAAGTTATTGAGGTGAATGCTTGGTAAGAACAGCACGTCCTTCAGGTGCTCGTCATCCTTCACGATCCTTACCCCCGAAGCCGCATCACCTTCCGCGAATGCCCACTCCAACTTGGCTGAGCTGGAGCTCAGTGCGCTTATACTGACGGTCGGTGCATTGGGTCTAGGCGCAGGCGCCTGCCCTGCCGTTTTGAATACGCTTATCGGGCTGCGTTCGGAGAGGTTTCCCTCCTTGTCACGGGCGCGCACGGAAGCATAGTGATAGGCACCCGGGGTCAAACTATTGAAGGTCATTTGAGTGTCCGGACTATTGAACACCAGAAATCCGTTCAAGGTAATCCGATAGTCGGTGACAGCAGCATTATCGCTCGAGGGCTCCCAGGATATTTTTGCGGAGGTTTCCGTTACATCAGTGACGACGGGGGCTCCAGGCTGGCTTGGAGGGATTGTGTCAGCCACTGTCGCCTCCAGAGTCACCACTTCAGAGCTGTCTCCGTCAAGTTGGGCGCGTACCGCAAACTTGAAGTGATGCGGAGCAGGCCCAGGAGAAAGATCCGCCAACCTGAAGTTGTAGCCCCAGCGACCAGGGGCAATCGTAAAACTTTTGCCATTAATGGAAACTTCATGCGCCGGGCGTTTTTTGAATAGTGGATCCCATGCCAGCCTGCAGATCCCGTTAAAGTGCCTGAACTTAAGATTGGTCGGTGAGCTCAGCCTGGTTTTAAAGGCCGTGGCAACGGGTTCAGAGCTGCCTGCGGCATTGATTGCCAGTACCTTGACTCGATAGTCAGTATGATTTTGCAGGTGCGTAATCAGGACATGCGGTTGGGCGGTCTGCTTGATGAGAAAGTCGTTCAAAAAAACCCTATAGCGAATGTTCCCACCATTATCAGTGGACGCGGCCCAGCTCACTTTTACAGAGGTGCTGGTTAAATCGCTCAGATCCAGGGGGCCCGGGCTGGAGGGCGCGACTAATTTGAATTTTAAAAAACGCATCGGACTGAGTTGCGAAACATTATTGCCGGCAGCTATTGCCCTGACGTAAAGCAGGTACTCGGTATCTGGGTTTAACCCGGTCAATTCAACAGGCGGTCGGGTCACGCTTCTTGTTTGAATACCTTCTCCGAACACTTCATAACCAATGGCATTCGGGCACCGCTTGCAGGTTGAATAGGGCTCCTCCCAACTTAACACGGCAGTTGTCGGGGCGTTTCGTGTGCCTCTCAAATTACCCGGAGCACAAATTTGCACCTCATCCGTTGCAGTGCCGACGGCGGATGAAGGGGAGTCAAACTGGTTCATGTTTTGGGAGCCCTGCATAAATGAAGTCCCGTTAGTAAAAAACATCTGAGTCAACTGCACCACTATCAGAACTGTGAGTGGCAAGACCGTGTATTTGTGCTAAGGCGGTCGGCTTGTGGGGGAGGCAATGGATATCCAGTGCACAAACATTCTATCCATCACCCTCGATACGAGCGTTAAATGAGCCAGAAAACCCGTCCCACAGGTGCAGCATGACGTCTCATAACTGGATCGATCTGGCCCAGGATGCCGACACCGGCATCGAGACCCTGCGCGCGCATTTCGAAGGCCATGCCTACGATCCGCACTGGCATGACAGTTATCTGGTGGGCGTCACCGAGCAAGGCGTGCAGCAGTTCAATTGTCGGCGCGCCAGGCATCAAAGCACGCCGGGAAAGGTGTTTTTGCTCGAACCGGGAGACATTCACGACGGCGAAGCCCCGACGGCTGAAGGCTTTACCTACCGCATGCTGTACCTCGACCCGCAGTGGTTGCAGCGTGAACTGGCTGCCGTATTCGAGAAAGCGCCCGACCACGGCCAATTGGGCTTCACCAACACCCTGGCAACCGACGCGCGCCTGGCGCAGGCCACCAGCCTGGCGTTCGAAACCTTGCACCGCGGCGAACTGAAAATCGTCCGGCAAACCGCCCTTGACGGTTTGCTCGAACGCTTGACCCGCCATCTGCACTGGCGCACCCGCTATGGCGAAGATCCGCGCCTGCCCTTGGTTGCGCAAAAGGCGCGAGAGTACCTGCACGCCAACGCTCAATACGACATCGGTCTCGACCAATTGGCGGCCGCCACTGGCGTCGACCGTTTCCGTCTGATCCGCGCTTTCAAGGCCGCGTATGGCATCGCGCCCCATGCCTATCTTGTGCAGTTGCGCCTGGCCAACGCCCGGAGAATGCTCGCCCAGGGCGAACAACCGGCAGCGGTCGCCATGGCGCTGGGCTTCGCCGATCAGAGTCATCTCGGTCGCTGGTTCGTCCGTGCCTACGGCCTGACACCGGCCCTTTACCGTAATCGCTGCTCAAATCTTCCAGACAGGTAACGCCGCGATTGTGAAGATCAACTTCACTGATCTTCACCGGAGTTTGCCCACGATGTTCGCCTCTTTTCCGACGTTACTGCCCTTCTTGCTGTTTGCCTTTGTCGCCTCGATCACGCCCGGCCCGACCAATATTCTGGTGCTGAGCAACAGTGCACGGTTCGGCGTGGCGGCGGCCATTCCGATCATCCTGGGCGCTTGCGTCAGCGCTGCGACCCTTGTGCTGTTGGTGGGTACCGGGGCCGGTGCTGCGTTGACTGCCTGGCCGGTCGTGCAAACCGTCATGCAATGGATCGGTGTGGCGTGGCTGAGCTATCTGGCGTGGCAGATTTTCCGCGCGCCGGCCGGCGCGATCAGCGCCCAGGCCAAAGAACCCCGTCTCGGAATGTGGGGCGCCGCCGGCCTGCAATGGATCAACCCGAAGACCTGGATGATGGCGCTGGCGCTGGCGGTGGTCAGTGTGTTTGCCGGGGTTGGCGAAAATCGGCTGGTCCATGTGTTCTGCCTGTCCCTGGCGTTCTTTGTGATTTCGGTGCCATGCCTGAGTGCCTGGGCGCTGCTCGGTGCGGCCTCATCGCACTGGTTGAGTTCGGCGACGGCAGTGCAACGCTTCAACCGAGGTATGGCGCTATTACTGCTGGGTTCGGCATGGTTGAGCGTGCTGGCGTGAACACCACTCGTCGTGGGTTGTAGGACAATTCGCTATTCGGGGCTTGACGGCGAATTGGCTTTTGGTGTCTTCTGAAACCGGTTTCAGCGTCATGCGCTCAGCCTAATAAATCCAATAAGAAGGTTCCAGACCGTGAACGATTTCTCCGCCGCCCAGCGCAGCCGCGTGACCATGCTCGACGTGGCCGAACACGCCAAGGTCTCCAAGGCCAGCGTTTCGCGGTTCATTGGCGACGACCGTGCCTTGCTTTCCGATGCCATTGCCCAGCGCATCGAACAGGCGATTGCCGAACTGGGTTATCGCCCGAACCAGATGGCCCGTGGTCTCAAACGCGGGCGTACCCGCCTGATCGGCATGCTGGTGGCCGATATCCGCAACCCTTATTCAATCGCCGTGATGCACGGGGTGGAAACCGCCTGTCGTCAGCATGGCTACAGCCTGGTGGTGTGCAACACCGACCGCGACGACGAGCAGGAACGCCAGCACCTGGCCCTGCTGCGCTCGTACAACATCGAGGGCCTGATCGTGAACACCCTCGGCCATCACCGGGACGAGTTGCTCGAACTGCACCGTGAAATGCCCCTGGTGCTGGTGGACCGCAAGGTCGAGCATCTGGAGAGCGACATGGTGGGCCTGGACAACCCCGCAGCCGTCGAGATGGCCCTCGCCCACCTTGAAGAACGTGGCTACCGCGATGTGTTGCTGGTGACCGAACCTTTTGACGGCACCAGTTCTCGCGTCGAACGGGTCGCCAGCTTCAAGGCGCACATCGCGCAACGCCCGGCCCTTCGCGGCACGCTGGTCGAAACCGGCAGCGATCTGACCGCCCAACTCAAAGCCTTTCTCGACACCCCCGGTGGGGGCCCCAAAGCGCTGTTCTGCGCCAACGGCATCGCGGCGCTGGCCAGCACCCATGCCCTGCGTGAATTGCAGTGCAACCTGTTTGAAGACGTGGGGCTGATCGCCCTTGATGACCTGGATTGGTATCCGCTGGTGGGCAGCGGCATCACCGCCCTCGCCCAGCCGACCACCGAGATTGGCGCCAGTGCGTTCGAGTGTTTGCTCAAGCGTTTGCGCGGGGATGACGGCGCGGTGCGGACGCTGGATTTTGCGGCGCGATTGATTGTCAGGGGGTCGACCCTTGGGAATTTCAGATGACCGAACTGCCCCCTTCGCTGGCAAGCCAGCTCCCACAGGAATCTTTGGGGTACACAACATTCGGAAACGACACAAAACACTGTGGGAGCTGGCTTGCCAGCGATGAGGCCCTAATGGTCGCGATTTTTTTGAACAAAAATGAAACCGGTTTCAGAGGTAAAAAAACAATGAACAAACCCGCCGTTTCCATCAGCCTCTCCAGCTACGGTGCCGATCTGGTCCGTCAGCGCGGCCAAGGCAGTTTCATCGCCGTGCTGGCCGCCGCCGGTGCCACGCGCATCGAATGGCGTGAAGAGCTGCTGACCTTTGAGAACCCCGCGCACCTGGCCGACGCGACTCGGGCCGAGGGCCTGGAAAGCGTGTACTCGTCACCGATGGAGCTGTGGCTGGCCGGTCAATCCAAACCCAACCCCGAGCTGATCGACGCCCTGCAACGCGCCCAGGCATTCGGCGCCAAGTGGTTGAAGGTTTCGTTGGGTTATTTCACCGACAACTGCGACTTGCATGCCCTCGCTCAGAGGCTCGGCGAAAGCGCAGTGCAATTGTTGGTGGAAAACGACCAGACCCTGCACGGTGGCCGCATCGAACCGTTCCAGCGCTTCTTCAATCAAGTCGAGCAACACCACCTGCCGATCAAAATGACCTTCGACATCGGCAACTGGCAGTGGCAGGACCAGTCCGCCGCCAGCGCCGCGCGGTTGCTCGGTCGTCACGTCAGTTATGTGCACTGCAAGGCGGTCACGCGTCGCGCCGACGGCAAACTGATCGCCATCCCGCCCTCCGCCAGCGATTTGCAACAGTGGGAACACCTGCTGCGGCACATGGCCCCAGGCGTTATGCGGGCCGCGGAATACCCGCTACAAGGTGAGGACCTGGTGCAACTGACCACCGAGCATGTCGCCGCCCTCGCCCACCTCGGCCAGTCGCAACGGGAGAGCGCCCATGTCTGAGATCGATATCCTCTCGTTCGGCGAAACCATGGCGATGTTCGTCGCCGAGCAGGCCGGCGAACTGGCCAGCGTCAACGCGTTCCACAAACGCATTGCCGGGGCTGACAGTAACGTCGCCATTGGCCTGTCGCGCCTGGGTTTCAAGGTGGCGTGGCTGAGCCGGGTCGGTGCCGATTCACTGGGCCGATTTGTGATCGATACGCTGGAGAAAGAAGGCCTGGATTGCCGTCACGTCGACATCGACCCCGCTCACCCCACCGGATTTCAGCTCAAGTCCCGCACCGATGACGGCAGCGATCCCGCCGTCGAGTACTTCCGCCGTGGTTCGGCGGCCAGTCACTTGTCGCTGCATTCGATCGTGCCCGATTTGCTCAAGGCCCGGCACCTGCACGCCACCGGCATCCCACCGGCGCTGTCGGAAACGGCGCGGCAGATGTCGTTCGAATTGATGAGCCGCATGCGCGATGCCGGCCGTAGCGTGTCGTTCGACCCCAACCTGCGTCCGGGCCTGTGGGCCAGCGAGCAACTGATGATCAGCGAGATCAACCACCTCGCCGCCCTTGCCCATTGGGTACTGCCGGGCCTGAGCGAAGGTCGCCTGCTGACCGGTTTCGAGGACCCGGCCGACATTGCCGCGTTCTACCTCGACCAGGGCGCCGAAGCGGTCGCAATCAAACTGGGGCCGCATGGCGCCTATTACCGCACGCACCTGGATGCTGGTTTTGTCGCCGGCGTACCGGTGCAAACGGTGGTCGACACGGTCGGTGCCGGTGATGGTTTCGCCGTGGGCATGATCAGCGCACTGCTGGAAAACCACAGCTTTGCCGAGGCGGTGCAGCGTGCCAACTGGGTTGGCAGCCGGGCGGTGCAGAGCCGCGGGGACATGGAAGGGTTGCCGACCCGGGCAGAAATGTCCGTCGAATTCGAGGCCGCCTTCGCGGGCAAGCCCGTTCCCACAGGGGACTTGTGTCGAACATAAATAAATAGGAACACCACCGATCCTGTGGGAGCGGGCTTGCCCGCGATGAGGCCCGCCCAGCCACTGAACCCGCCCAGCCACTGAAGATTTGAAACCGTTACCTGCTGCGACAAAAACAACAAGCTCAGGAGCATCACCATGAAAACCGCAACGCTCGCCACCCGCCGCTGGTGGTACATCATGCCCATCGTGTTCATCACCTATAGCCTGGCGTACCTCGATCGCGCCAACTACGGGTTCGCCGCCGCCTCGGGCATGGCCGCGGACCTGATGATCACCCCGGGCTTGTCGTCGATGCTCGGCGCGCTGTTCTTCCTCGGTTACTTTTTCTTCCAGGTACCGGGTGCGATTTATGCGCAGAAACACAGCGTGAAAAAACTGATTTTCGTCAGCCTGATCCTCTGGGGCGGCCTGGCGACCTTGACCGGGATTGTCTCCAACGCTTATTGGCTGGTGGTCATCCGCTTCATGCTCGGGGTTGTCGAAGCCGCGGTGATGCCGGCGATGCTGATCTACCTGTGCCACTGGTTCACCCGTGCCGAACGCTCGCGGGCCAATACCTTCCTGATCCTCGGCAACCCGGTGACCATGCTGTGGATGTCGGTGGTGTCGGGCTATCTGGTGCAGCATTTCAGCTGGCGCTGGATGTTTATCGTCGAAGGTTTGCCGGCGGTGCTCTGGGCCTTTATCTGGTGGCGTCTGGCCGATGATCGCCCCTCCCAGGCCAAGTGGCTCAACGACCAGGAAAAACTCGATCTGGAAAGCGCCCTGGCGGCCGAACAGGTCGGCATCAAAGCCGTAAAAAACTACGCCGAAGCATTCCGCTCCAGCAAAGTGATCATCCTGGCCCTGCAGTTTTTCTGCTGGAGCATCGGCGTGTACGGCTTCGTGTTGTGGCTGCCGTCGATCCTCAAGGCCGGCGCGCAAATGGACATGATCGAAGCCGGCTGGCTCTCGGCCCTGCCTTACCTGGCGGCGGTGATCGGCATGCTGCTGGTGTCTTGGGGTTCGGACAAGCTGCAAAAACGCAAACGTTTCGTCTGGCCGCCGCTGCTGATTGCGTCCATCGCCTTCTACGGTTCCTACGCCCTGGGCGCCGAACATTTCTGGTGGTCCTACACGCTGCTGGTGATTGCCGGCGCCTGCATGTACGCGCCTTACGGCCCCTTCTTCGCAATCATCCCGGAAATCCTTCCGTCCAACGTCGCCGGCGGCGCCATGGCGCTGATCAACAGCATGGGCGCACTGGGTTCGTTTGGCGGTTCCTACCTGGTCGGCTACCTGAACAGCTCCACTGGCTCGCCGGGTGCGTCGTACCTGCTGATGAGCGGCGCGCTGATGCTCTCGGTGGTGCTGACGATGTTCCTCAAGCCCGGCGCCAGCGACCGGGAGCGGCCCACGGTCGCGCTAACCCGTCGCACCGCCGCTCACCCATGAATTGATGTCGAGAGAACCCGGATGAAAAAGCAGGTCGTTCTATACAAGAAACTGTCACCGTCGCTGATGGCTCGCTTGCACGAGCAGACTGAAGTGACCCTGATCGAAAGCCTCGATGCCGAGGGGCTGGCCAAGCTGCGCGACGCCCTGCCCCGCGCCCAGGGTTTGCTCGGTGCCAGCCTGAAGCTGGATGCCGGGCTGCTCAACCTGGCGCCGAATCTTGAAGCCATCGCCAGCGTCTCGGTGGGCGTCGACAACTACGACATCGACTACCTGACCGAACGGCGCATCCTGCTCAGCAACACGCCGGATGTGCTGACCGAAACCACCGCCGACACGGGTTTCGCCCTGATCCTGGCCACCGCGCGGCGCGTGGTGGAACTGGCGAACATGGTTCGCGACGGCCAGTGGACCCGCAACATCGGCCCTGCGCATTTCGGCAGCGACGTGCACGGCAAGACCCTGGGCATCATCGGCATGGGACGCATCGGCGAGGCGCTGGCCCAGCGCGGGCACTTCGGCTTCGGCATGCCGGTGATCTACCACAGTCACTCGCCGAAACCAGCGGTCGAACAGCGATTCAATGCCCAGTACCGCAGCCTCGACGAATTGTTGCAGCAGGCTGATTTTGTCTGCCTGACGCTGCCGCTGACCGCCGAAACCGAAGGCCTGATCGGTGCGCGGCAGTTCGCGCTGATGGGGCCGCAGACCATCTTTATCAATATTTCCCGAGGCAAAGTCGTGGATGAAGCGGCGTTGATCCGGGCCCTGAGCGAACGGCAGATTCACGCTGCGGGGCTGGACGTGTTCGAGCGCGAGCCGCTGGGTCATGACTCGCCGTTGCTGCAACTGGACAATGTGGTGGCCACGCCGCACATGGGTTCAGCGACTCATGAAACCCGGGAAGCGATGGCCCGGTGTGCGGTGGACAACCTGTTGGCCGCGCTGGCGGGTCAGCGGCCGCTTAATCTGGTGAATGGCGCGGCCTGGAAAGGCTGAAAATCAACGATCGCAGCCGTCGGCAGCTCATTGAGTGAACGCATTCAATGCAAGCGCTTCCAAAGGCTGCGATCCTTTCAGGCCCGCCGCGCCTCCAGCAGGTCCGTCGCGCACAGCGCAATACGTCGGCACGCATCCGCCAGTTTTAGCTGGTCCACCACCAAGCCAAGGCGAATATGCCCCGCAGCACTCGGCCCGAACGCTTCGCCCGCCAGCACCGACACGCCATAACCTTCCAGCAACCGCTCGGCGAAGCGATGGGCCGATAACCCGGTCTGACGCACATCGACCATCACGAACATCCCGCCATCGGGCCTGATCGCGCGAATGCCCGGACAATGGTTCAGGCTCGCGCACACCAGGTCACGACGCTGGCGATATTCCTCACGCATCAACGCCACCTCCGGCAGATCTTCATCAAGCGCCAATTGCGCAGCCTTCTGCACGAACTCCGGAATGCCAAAGAGCATGCACAACGACAGATTCTCCAGATGGTCGTTCAAGGGCTTGGGCCCGACCACCCACCCCACCCGCCAACCGCTCATGGCATGAGACTTCGACAGGCTATTGATGGTCGCGGTGCGCTCGGCCATACCCGGCAGACTTGCCGGGCTGATGTGTTCGCCCTCGTAAAGCAATTCGCTGTAGACCTCATCGCTGATCAGCCATAAATCATGCCGGATGCACAGCGAAGCCAGCTCCTGCCAGACCATCAGGGGCAGGCTGGCGCCGGAAGGATTGTTCGGGCTGTTGAGCAAAATGGCGCGGGTCCTTGCTGTGATCAGTGCTGCCACATCCGCCGGATCGACCCGAAATCCGTTCTCCGGCCGCACGGCCACCGGTACCACTTTGGCGCCACACGCCCCCAAGACCCCTTCATAGGTGACGTACATCGGCTCGGCGACAATCACTTCATCCCCCGGATCGAGCAGGCATTGCACCACTGAATACACCGCGCTCTGGGCACCGGGCAGTACCACCACATGCTCGGCGTCCACTATTTGGCCGCTGGTAAGCCGATGACGGCGGGCAATGCTGTCGCGCAAGCCTCTTCGGCCACGGACTTCCGAGTAGTGGGTATCACCCGCCAGCAGGCTGTCGATGGCCGCCTGCACCACGGGTTTGGGTGTGTCGAAATCCGGATCGCCGACGGATAACAGCAGTACATCGACACCCTGCTCGCGCAATTGCAGCGCTCGGTAATGGATCTGCCAGGCGGCCGCTCCGTCACCGGCGATTCGATGGGTCAAGGCTGAATAGCGCATGTGGTTCTCCTGTCGCGCGGGTTCCAAGTCACAACCCTATCTCAAATCATGGAGTGCGCCAGCAGCGCATTCAATTCGACGACCGGCATCGCGCCACGTATTGCGAATCGGCGAGACCACCGATGCAGTCCGGTGCTCTTTTTTGCCGTCCTGCGGTGCCTCGCCAGATCAAAAAAAGCCTCTCTATTCAAGAGCGTAGCGCTCGGTCTGTAGGAGGCGAGAACTCAAAGACACCGACTACAAACGTGGAGTGCTTCCACTGACAGCCTTTCCCCGGCGCCTGATTAAAGTGCACCACCTGTAATTTGTGACAGGTTCCAAGAGGACAGAATCGCGATATAAGAACCCCGTACCTCAGCCCTTGTACAGGTGTCTGTAGGACGGCCGCGCGAACCACGCCATTTAGAAGTAGGAAGATTCTGCCGCGCCCACGCCGTCATTGATGATGAATGGGAGACTCAACCATGCACCGTTCCGCCACCACTTCAGTTTGTGCATCGCCAGCCCCGGCCGATGTCCTGCATCAAGAAAGCGCCCCCTCAGAAGAAATCGCCCTCACCACCCGGGAAAAAGAAGTCTTGCAGTGGGTCTTCGCTGGCAAGTCGTCCTGGGAAATCTCCGTGATCTTCAGCTGTACCGAAGCAGGGGTGAATTACCACCTGACCAATATCCGCCGAAAATTCGGCGTGAGCTCGCGCTGGGTCGCTATGTTCATGGCCCTGGAGCAAGGTTTGATTCAACGACCTTGAACCGGCCGTCCAACAGTGGCCAGTGTGTTTGCAGGGGCAGTGAAGAACACCGGATGCAGGTGGCGTGCCTGACCTGCCCCAAACAACGGCTGCGTTGCGCTCACCACACGCAATAAAAGCACTGTTGTCGCCGGAGACACGTCGTCGTGGAAAATCAGCCGTTTCTTCAATGGCGGTGAAGCGGGTGCGAATGACCACTTCAGCAATATTCGTCGCACGTTTGGGGGGCAGGACATTATCAATGGCGGGGTGTTGGTCCATGTCAATCAGGTAACCAACGGAAAGTCCAGCGACAGCATCGTCATCAAATGGAAAGACCTGGAGCTGACCCCCGGAACGCCTGTGGGCCCTAACCCATCCTCGGGGTTCGATATTTTCGTGCCGTGGGAAATGATCCTGCAGGCATACGACGGCGCGACAGGCGCTGTCGATACGCCCGTGAGTTACACGGTGTTGCGCGGTATCGAGCCCTATGGTTCAGCGGTCGAAACCATCAAATGCAACCTGTCCACCCCTGGACCGGTCAATCCTGACCCGGACCCTGGCAACCCCAACCTGGGAGTCGTCACGATCGTGGGGGAATCCGGCGAAGATAACGTATTGATCGAATCGGATGAGAACAAAGATGTCTTTGCTGTCATCGAGCTGGTCGCACCGTTGGTCGTGGGCGACTCGTACCAGGTCATGTGGAACGGTACCCCCATCGGTGCCGCTTATGAAATCAGCGCCACCGACACACCGGGGTCGACCATAAGGATCCTGCTCGACTGGGACGTGATGCGCGGCGAAGGTCCCAGCGATGCCATGCCGGTGTGGTATGTGGTGACCGGCCCGGACCATGCAAACCCCCAAGAACCGGACCCGCGTACAGCGGTCGAGATCGAGTTCCTGGTCTTGACATTGCCGGCAGCCGAACCATTGCACACGTATGACGGTGGACGAAGCTTCAACTGCTATTCCTTGCGCTGGAATGCAGGCGGCACCGATTACGGCTTCGAGTACAGGATCCCACCGAGCGCTCATCTGAAGGCGGGTGACGAAGTCGTGGTGACCTGGGAGGCTTATCAGAATAACAATGCGCCGGTGCATTTACCCACAGCCAGGAAAGTAACTACCTTCCCGAATATCACCCAAGAACAGGCTGAAAAGGGAATCATCTGGCTTGTTGAACCTTACGCCGATCACATTCTGCCAATTTTCGTCCCGGATGTTTCGTTTGGCAAAAGCGTAGTGAGCTACATCATCACGGGGAAACCGGCTGCATCGCAACCCTCCGACACGCGGGTGGGGCTGGTGCAGGGTGAGACCAGTTGCAACATTCCAGACAAGCCCTGAGTAAACCAGGCGCAGTCAGACGAACCGGATGCCCCGAGGGCACCCGGTTCTTTTGATAGTCAGCTTCATTGCGCCGCCGCTTCCTTCGGATATGCCTACTGCGAGGGTAATCCGGTTGATTATGTGGATCCGGAGGGTAGGTGGCGCTTGCTTCCCCTGGCTGTGACAAAGTTTTTTGGCCGGCTTTTCGGAAAAACGGCAGCAACTGGCGCAAAGGCAAGCCGTTCTGCAGCGAAAGCGGGTCAAGGATCGGCCAGTTCAGGTGGGGCACTCAGCGGGAGCACAAATGCGGGTACGCGAGTTTCCAGGGCCGCAGGTAACGCTGTCTCCGACGGTGGCAAGATTCAAGCCCCTGGCGCTCTCAACCATGGACGGGTAAGAGGCGGTTTCTGGGAAAAACTAGCGAGCGGAGACATCCAACTCAGGCCGGGCGAGTTACCTTCAAAAGGCCCAAGTCCTATTCCCGATGTAAAAGGACGAAAAATGTATGATGCGCTGGAAAATCCACCAAGCGGTTGGAAGCAATGGAAGGAGCGACCACGTGCTACGGAATCCATGTTTAGACAGAACTTTAAAATCAGTGGATTCAGTCAGAGCCAACAAGAAGAGGCTGGCGTAGCGTTGAGCAGGCACTTCATTAGAAGAACATAACAGGAGCCAGTCCGTGCTCGGCACAACCTGTCGAGCATGGACTTCAACCAACGGAAACAGGCTATTTCTACAAGCCGTTGGTGTAAGCCCACCTATGACCGGATCAGTGAAGATTTCTTCTCGATGCAACACCATCATCACCGCCATCCGGCGTGAACTCGCGAAGCAACTCACCACCGGTAGCGTCGGCAACCGTTGGTTTGGGCAGTGGCGCCGGTGGTAACGGTCCGAGCGCGACGGACATGAGTTCATACAAAGACAGCGCGCTGATATTGCCCGCCTTATCGATCAGAACGTAGCCACCGCAACAAAGACCATCCCCTGCTGCAATGAACCTGTCTTTAGGAATTTGTACCTTGCCACCGCCAAGGATCGGTAGCGGCCCTATCAGTTCGATATCGGCTGGGTCTGCGGGCAACTCACCTTTCAACCAACCGAAGGCGACCTGAGTGCCTACTGCATCACCACTCCAATTGGGAATCGTGGCTTCGAGAAAGTTGGCCGCCCCAAACGTCGTGTCGGTGATGGGAGGCGTGATGGCAAATATCATTTTGCCTGGAGGTATTGCCCCATTCGGCGGGATCTTGTCGATAAAAATAGGAACGGGGTCGGAGACATCAGTAACCCCTTGGTGGCTGATATGCATATATCTGAGCTTGAAGGCACCTTCGTTTTCCTGGTCCAGAAAGAATGTACGAGGAATAACGAAGTCCAGATCCTTCCAGGGATCTCCGCCCGTGTAGGTATGCGCTTGCAAGTCGGCCCACTCGTTACTGGTGAATCGCGCAACCTGGAGGATAAACCTATCAACATCCAAAGGGTCATCAGGCAGCGTGCCGCCCCATGAGGTAATCGTGGTTTTCTGATCCATGTTCAGGTTTGCCCGGAGTATTAGCCCGCTTGCATCCCCGGGTATCACGAAATGACTGACATTCGGCGGCTGGACGAATAGCGGCGCCGCCCCGCCGGAGCTGTATTCGCCTGCAAGCTGTTGGTCTTTTTTATCTGAAAATGCCATTTTGCCGCTCTCCTTATTGAATAACCTGGCGTCATGGGCCAGCCATGGGCACCGGGTCGGAAAAGCAGACCGATTGTTACCGGGCACTACCAAACGCATCCCGCCGTTCTGCGCTTGGGGCAGTAAACCGTGTTTTAGGAAAATGCGTAACTGTCATAGTTGACAGGTAGAGCCACTTTTTTTGCATGCTGGAGGCGGTACGGCATCAAGTTCGCCTACCCCCTCAAGCAAGTCCGTGGCGCACACCAGGTCGCTGCGCAGGCGCTATTCCTCGCGCATCCGTGCCACTTCCGGCAGGTTTTCATCCAGGGCCAGTGGCGCGGCGTTCTGCATGAAATCCGGAATGCCCTGCCGGGCATGTCCAACAGCGTGATGCTGGCGGAGGTCACGGCGAACCGGGTGCTGGATCAGATGGATCCGCCTCAATAGTGGCGGACTCAGTGGTGAATAATGTGTGGCGAGGGAGCAAGCTCCCTCGTCACTGTTGCCTTAGCTTTGGCGCCTGGCCGTCTGCCAGACCCGGGCAATGTCCGTCGCCCGCTCGCGCAACAGGCGCGGTGCGTCAAAACACGCCTGCTCCAGCGTCATCGGCCCGCTCGGCAACGCGAATGCGGCGTCGATGCCATGGGCATACAGATCCTGGTAATCCTCACCCAGGGTGCCAGCGATAACGATCACCGGCACGCCATGTTCACGGGCGATGCGCGCCACGCCAAAGGGCGTCTTGCCGCGCAGGGTTTGCGCATCGAAACGCCCTTCGCCGGTGATCACCATATCGGCGCCCTCCACCAGTTCGGCCAGGCCCACCAGCTCTGCGACCACTTCTACCCCGGCCTTGAACTGCGCACCCAGAAACGCCTTGGCGGCAAACCCCAGCCCCCCCGCCGCACCGCTGCCGGGTTCGTCACGCACATCCTTGCCCAGGACTTTGGCGCAGTGATCGGCAAAGTGCCCAAGGGCGCGGTCCAGCTGTTCGACCTGTTCGGGCGAGGCGCCTTTTTGCGGACCGAAAATCGCCGAGGCACCCTGAGCGCCGCACAATGGATTGTCCACATCCGCAGCGATTTCGAAGTGCACGGCGGCCAGGCGCGGATCGATGTCCGACAGATCGATCTTCGCCAGTTGTCTCAGCGCCAGGCCTCCTGGCGGCAAAGGCTGTCCCCGGGCGTCAAGCAACTTCACCCCCAAGGCTTGCATGGCCCCGGCGCCACCGTCATTGGTGGCACTGCCGCCAACCGCCAGAATCACCCGTTGCGCGCCCGCATCCAGGGCGGCGCGGATCAACTCGCCGGTGCCGTAGGTGCTACTGATACAAGCATCGCGGTGGTCCAACGGGATCAATTGCAAACCGCTGGCTTCAGCCATTTCGATGATCGCGGTGTGGCTGTCGGGCAACCAGCACCACCGCGCATCGACGGGTGAGCCCAATGGCCCGCAAACCGCCGCCCAGCACAGTGCGCTATCACGCGCTGCGATCACCGCTTTGATCGTGCCCTCACCACCGTCAGCCATCGGGCATGTGATCAGTTGCGCGTCGAGCCACACCTCGGCTAGTCCCATGGCGATGGCGTCGGCCGCGCCTTGGGCGCTGAGGCTGTCCTTGAACGAGTCCGGGGCAATGACGATTTTCATGCGAATTCTCCCTATTCATTACATCAATGCTGCCAGCCCGCATTAGCGATAGCGCCGGTCGGCAGCGCATGCGGAAAAGATTTTTTTCAATTCCAGCCAGCCAACGTTACCGCTGGGGGAATCGGCTTGCCAATGATACCAACGTCACCATCGCCATCACCGGCAAGCCAGCGTTCACAAAGCGCTTGTGGCAGCCGCTGGCCTATCGTTCGATATTCGTTTGCTCACGGGGGGTGTTCTGGTATTTGATTGAGCCTTTCCACCGGCAAAAGGATTTCGTCATGAGCTACCGCACGCTGGGTCATTCGGGACTGCAGGTTTCCACCCTGACCCTGGGCACCATGATGTTCGGCGAACAGACCAGCACCGAAGATTCCCTGCGGATCATCGACAAGGCTTGGGACCAGGGCATCAATTTCATCGACACCGCCGACGTCTATACCCATGGTCGTTCGGAAGAAATCGTCGGCGAAGCGATCGCCAGTCGCCGTCAGGAATGGGTGCTGGCGACCAAGGTCGGTTTCGGCCCGGTGGACGGCGTGCCGAATCGTAGCGGCCTGAACCGCAAGCACCTCTTCAACGGTATCGAAGCCAGCCTGACGCGTCTGGGCACCGATTACCTCGACATCTATTACCTGCACCGCGAAGACCACAACACGCCACTGGAGGTCACGGTGTCGGCCATCGGCGACTTGATTCGCCAGGGCAAGGTCCGCTATTGGGGCCTGTCGAACTACCGTGGCTGGCGCATCGCCGAAGTGATTCGCATCGCCGACCACCTTGGCGTCGACCGCCCGGTAATCAGCCAGCCGCTGTACAACATCGTCAACCGCCAGGCCGAAACCGAGCAGATCACCGCCGCACAAAACTACGGCCTGGGCGTGGTGCCTTACAGTCCATTGGCGCGCGGCGTGCTCAGCGGCAAGTACGCACCGGATGTCACCCCGGACGCCAACAGCCGTGCCGGACGCCAGGACAAACGCATCCTGGAAACCGAATGGCGCGTCGAGTCTCTGCGCATCGCCCAGCAGATCCAGCAATACACCCAAAGCCGTGGCATCGGCATCGTCGAGTTCGCCATTGCCTGGGTGCTGAACAACAGCGCCGTGACGTCGGCCATCGTCGGCCCGCGTACCGAAGCGCAATGGGATGCCTACACTAAGGCCCAGGCGGTGAAGATTACGGCTGAAGATGAAGCGTTCATCGATTCGCTGGTGACGCCGGGGCATGCATCGACGCCGGGGTTCAACGACGTGAGTCATTTCGTGCCGGGCCGTAAACCGCGTACCTACTGACGGTACATTTCACTCCTGGGAGCGGGCTTGTCGGGTCGCTCCCACAGGGTTTCGAGTCTTGCCCAAAATGTTGTGAATATTGATCATACGGCCAATATTTTGCACAAAAACCGCGTATCCTCCGCACCCCGTTTCACCTTCAACCACGCGAGGACAGCTTGTCTAAAGGTATCGCTCTATCGGTTTCAGCCTCGGTGCTGTTTGCCGTCATGTATTACTACACGTCGCTGCTCACGCCCTTGAGTGGCGTGGAAATCTTCGGCTGGCGCATGTTGCTCACGGTGCCGTGCATGACCGTGTTCATGGTGATGTCCGGGGAGTGGAAACGCGTCGTCGACATTGTGCGGCGAGTCGCAGTCCGGCCTGTTCTGTTGCTCGCCCTGATCCTCTCTTCGGCCTTGGTCAGCGTGCAGCTCTGGCTGTTCATGTGGGCGCCGCTCAATGGCTACAGCCTGGATGTGTCGCTGGGGTACTTCCTGTTGCCGCTGACCATGGTCCTGACCGGCCGGCTGGCCTATGGTGAACGCCTCTCCTACCTGCAAAAAATCGCTGTGTTTTTCGCCTGCCTCGGCGTGATCAACGAGGTGTATCAGGTTGGCGGATTTTCCTGGGCGACCTTGTTGGTGTGCATCGGCTACCCCACCTATTTCGTCGTGCGCAAGCGACTGGCAACGGACAACCTCGGTGGCTTGTGGCTGGACATGAGCCTGACCCTGCCCGTGGCATTCTGGTTCGTTCAAAGCGGTGAACAGGGCTTCAACGTGTTTGACCAGCATCCATGGCTCTCGCTGCTGATCCCGTTGCTTGGCGTGATCAGTGCGTCGGCGCTGGTGGTCTACATCATCGCCAGTCGCTTGCTGCCGTTCAGCCTGTTTGGACTGTTGAGTTACGTCGAGCCCGTGCTGTTGCTGGGCGTCGCGTTGCTGCTGGGGGAAAGCATCAAGGCCGGCGAATGGCTGACCTATATCCCGATCTGGATGGCGGTGCTGGTGCTGGTGTTCGAAGGGTTCAAGCATTTGATGCGACAGCGCAGGCTTTAACCTCACCCAGAACCCAATGTGGGAGCGAGCAAGCTCGCTCCCACAGGTTTACAGGCGTTATGGCTTAGTCGGTGGCCAACACACCACGACGCACCTGGTCGCGTTCGATGGATTCGAACAGCGCCTTGAAGTTGCCCTCGCCAAAACCATCATCGCCTTTACGCTGGATGAATTCGAAGAACACCGGCCCCATCAGGGTTTCCGAGAAGATCTGCAACAGCAGTCGCTTGTCACCCGATTCGGACGAACCATCCAGCAAAATGCCCCGTGCTTGCAGTTCGCCAACCGGCTCGCCGTGGTTCGGCAAACGGCCTTCGAGCATTTCGTAGTAGGTGTCCGGCGGCGCGGTCATGAAGCGCATGCCGATGCTTTTCAGGTGATCCCAGGTCTTGACCAGGTCATCACTGAGGAAGGCCACGTGCTGGATGCCTTCGCCATTGAACTGCATCAGGAACTCTTCGATCTGCCCGGCGCCCTTGGACGACTCTTCGTTCAACGGGATACGAATCATGCCGTCCGGCGCGGTCATGGCCTTGGAGGTCAGGCCGGTGTATTCGCCCTTGATGTCGAAGTAACGGATTTCGCGGAAGTTGAACAGCTTCTCGTAGAAGTTCGCCCAGTAGGCCATGCGCCCGCGATACACGTTGTGCGTCAGGTGGTCGATGATCTTCAGGCCCGCCCCGACCGGGTTGCGATCGACGCCTTCGAGGAACACGAAATCGATGTCATAGATTGAGCTGCCTTCGCCGAAACGGTCGATCAGGTACAGCGGCGCGCCGCCGATGCCTTTGATCGCCGGAAGGTTCAGCTCCATCGGACCGGTCTCGATGTGAATCGGCTGCGCGCCGAGCTCCAGCGCACGCTTGTAGGCTTTTTGCGAATCCTTGACCCGGAACGCCATGCCGCACACGGATGGACCATGCTCGGCCGCGAAGTACGAGGCCACGCTGTGCGGCTCATTGTTAAGAATCAGGTTGATCGCGCCCTGGCGATACAGGTGCACGTCCTTGGAACGGTGGGTCGCAACTTTGGTGAAGCCCATGATCTCGAAGATCGGCTCCAGGGTGTTCGGGGTTGGCGATGCGAATTCGATGAATTCAAAACCCATCAGGCCCATTGGGTTTTCGTATAAATCTGCCATTTTGGCGCCTCATCATGCTTTTGGAATTAACAAACGTTAGTTGCTAGCGATGCTGAGGCCGGAGGGTGGCGCGCAGGAGATACCCCGCACACTGCGGGCGAGGAAATCACCAAAGATCAATTGAAACCCGAATATCTTCATTGTCGACCCAAGGCTTTTGCGGGCGAGGCTTCTGCTGCCAGAAGTCGTTTATTCTTGTATGCGTAACCTGATTCTACACAGCGTAAATCAGTTTGTCCGCCTTCTGTATCAAATCCCCTTTTTCCCTGCACGCGCAAGGGGTTTATTGCACAGGAAAATCCGGGTCAGGATCAGCCCTCCTCCCAGGTCCATCGCCGGCGTAGATGGCTCGCCGTCTTCAATCTTGCCGTGCGAATTAACCATCAATGAACGACATAAATGCCATGGGCCAACTATCATGGCTCGGATATGAACTCTTTTTGGGAGGCGCGTCGCCCTGCCAGCATTTGAGAGCCCAACTTCAACGCTACAGGTTTGACGAATGCCGCTGAAAGCCAAATCGCGTAAACGCAGTATCAGAATTGCCATCACTCTGTTGAGCGGGTTGCTGCCGGTTGTAATGGGCGCTGCCATCCTTTATATGCAGGCTGAACGAGCGCTCAGGCAAGACGCTCGACAGACCGCCGAAGAAACTGTTCGCCAGTTCGAGCTGATGCTCGACAATACCGCCCAGGCGGCGCGGGAGTTACTGCCGCTGGCCGGGCAAAGTTGCATCGACGTCAAGCTGGCCCTTCGAGAACAGGTCACTCGGCGTCCGTTTGTGCGTTCTACCATTCTGGTATGGGACGACACCATTTATTGCAGTTCCCTGTTCGGCGACTATCACGAGAAAATTGCTTCCGGCGACTTCAGTCAAGGCCAGCTGGAGTTGATGAAGGGCAACCCGGTCACCCCTGATACTGCGTTGTTGGTGTATCGCCTCGGCAAAGGCAAACAGGGCGCGATGAGCACACTGGACGGTTATCACCTGAGTAACGTGTTGCGCCTGATTGGTCGCCAGACATTGTTGTTTCTGCAAGTCGGACCCAATTGGCTGACCGCCGACGGCAAGTTTCACGTCGACATGCTGCCCGACGTTCCGGTGGCGCCAACCACGCTTGCATCCTCTCGTTATGGATTCAGCGTGACCGCCGGTTTCCCCAAGGGTGAAACCTGGCTTTACATGATCAGTCAGTATCCCCCCCTGTTCAGCTTGTTGATCTTTTTCGGCGTGATTTCAGGATCGCTCGGGCATTTTCTACAGAAGCGTACGTCATCTCCGACTCATGAAATGCAACGTGCGCTGGATGCGGCGGAGTTCGTCCCGTATTTCCAGGCGGTCGTGCATGGCGACAGTAAAAAGTTGTCCGGCATCGAAGTACTGATGCGCTGGAACCACCCGAAAGAAGGCCTGGTGCGGCCCGACCTGTTTATTCCGTTTGCCGAACACTCCGGGCTGATCGTGCCAATGACCCGATCGCTGATGCAACAGACCGCCACGTTGCTCGCGCCGCTGTCCGCATCGTTCAAGGAGCCGTTTCATATCGGCATCAACATCACCGCCAGCCATTGCCAGGACCTCGACCTGGTCAAGGATTGCCGCGAGTTTCTCGACGCTTTCGCGCCCGGCTCCATTCACCTGGTGCTGGAATTGACCGAACGCGAATTGATCGAACCGACAGCCATCACGCATCAGCTGTTCGACCAACTTCGTGATCTCGGCGTAAAGATCGCCATCGACGACTTCGGCACCGGTCACTCCAGTCTCGGCTATCTGCGTCAATTCAACGTGGACTACCTGAAGATCGACCAGAGTTTCGTCGCCATGATCGGCATCGATACCCTTTCCAGCCATATTCTGGACAGCATCATAGAACTGGCGATCAAACTCGGTCTGGCAATGGTTGCCGAAGGTGTGGAGACCCAGCAGCAAAGTGATTACCTGACCGCTCATAACGTTAACTTTCTGCAAGGCTATCTGTACGGCAGACCGATGCCTGGCGTCGAGTTCATTAGTGCATTAAGCGATCATTAACTAGCGGTTTTAAGCGATGTGGTAACGTTGCCGTGCACCCATTTGAATCAAAAAAACAACTCTTGTTACATGAAAGAAAAGACATGATTTACTCTTGAGCAATTAACTACTACAATTTTTCATGCCTGCCGTAATTTGGCGGGTGAGCCATTATCACCGGGTCGCTTCAAGGCTCTTGGCTTATAGCTTTGTTTGCGGTTGGTATCAGCCAAACACACTATTGGAGTAAAGATATTGTCCAGACTCGCTGAATTTCGTGCCGCTGAAAAGGCCCTTCAAGAACAGCTCAAGCAGCTTGAATCCCTGAAGAACGATGCCGGGCTCAAGAAAGAAATCGAATTCGAAGAAAAGCTTCAAGGACTGATGAAAACCTACGGCAAGAGCCTGCGCGACATCATCGCCATTCTCGATCCGAACCCGGCAAAATCCGGTCTGCAACAGGCCGTAGCACCTAAAACCCGTCGCGCTCGCGTGGTCAAGGTTTATCAGAACCCGCACACCGGTGAACTGATTGAAACCAAGGGTGGCAACCACCGCGGCTTGAAAGCCTGGAAGGAACAATACGGTGCCTCGACCGTTGATTCCTGGTTGCGTGGCTAAGCACTCGCGCCGACACAAAAAGCCCTGCGAATGCAGGGCTTTTTCATGAATATCCTCTAAATTCAGCGACGAGGGTCGATCAACTCTCTAGTTGCCGATCAACTTTATGCTTAATCCCATTGGGTATCTAAACATTTGTGGGCGCGCTGAAGACCGCGTTTATTGAAGTTTTCAACTAAAGCTTCAAGCCGTTACGTGCCGCCTCTATTTCATCCTGGCTGGTTTTATAAGCGTCGGCCTGCCCCGCATAGGAAAGAACGTAGGCTTTATCGGCGTCCACCGCAGCGACCAATGTTTGCGAAAGCACATGACGTCCGTTTTGCGTGATGGTGCAAGTCGTTTCCAACGCCGGTAATCGGCTCAAGGTTGTCGCATGGATCCGGCTGCACGCACTTTGATAGCCACTCTGATAAAAGCCTTTTTGCACGGACTTGCGCATTTCCAGTAGCACGGCTTCCAGATTGACCTGATGACCGGTTTCCACCTGGGTCATGGTCAGTTCCATCACCATGACCGGCTCGCCAGCCTGATTGTTTTTCACTGCGCGCTGGCGACTGACACCCGCTTTGCCGTCACCTTGCGGCACGTCTTCGATTTGCCAGCCGGTTGGCCAGGGCATGACCGGCGCATCGGCGTGAGCCATGCCGACCGTCGACAGCACGCCCATCAAGAGGAACAACGTTTTACCGAATCGAATCATTGCAATGAACACTCGCCAATTGTGGCCGGAAGTCTGAGCTTCGACCGGCCGTCAGGCAATAGCCGACGGTTTTGGTTTGGTGATGTCAGAGCCCTTGCGTATCATTGTCGCCATTCTTCAGCCCCACTTGTTTTCCGGAGGGCCCATGAGCCTGCAAGAACTGAACAGCTTCCCCGGCGTGACCGCGCAGCCTGATACCGCGACCCAGAACTTCGTGTTCAACCACACCATGCTGCGCGTCAAGGACATCACCAAATCCCTGGATTTCTACACGCGTGTCCTCGGTTTCTCACTGGTGGAAAAGCGCGACTTCCCGGAAGCGGAATTCAGCCTGTATTTCCTCGCGCTGGTCGACAAAAGCCAGATCCCGGCCGACGCCGCAGCACGCACCGAGTGGATGAAATCGATCCCCGGCATTCTCGAACTGACCCACAACCATGGCACCGAGAACGACCCGGAATTCGCCTATCACAATGGCAACACCGACCCACGCGGCTTTGGCCACATCTGCATTTCGGTACCAGACATCGTTGCCGCGTGCGAGCGCTTTGAAGCGCTGGGCTGCGATTTCCAGAAACGCCTGAATGACGGTCGCATGAAAAGCCTGGCTTTCATCAAGGACCCGGATGCCTATTGGGTCGAGATCATTCAGCCTGCGCCGCTGTGATGCAAAAACCCGTCTTGTGGGAGCTGGCCCAGCGTTGGCGTCCTTGAAATCGCCATCGCCGGCAAGCCGGCTCCCACAATGATCGCGGACACAAAAAACCCCATGATCGCTCATGGGGTTTTGTGTTTTCAGCGCCGTGGTTTACGCCGGGGCCGAGGTGCGAATCAAGTGATCAAACGCACTCAGGGATGCCTTGGCGCCCTCGCCCACGGCAATCACGATCTGCTTGTACGGCACGGTGGTTACGTCGCCAGCGGCAAATATGCCCGGTACCGAGGTCTCGCCACGGGCATCGACGATGATCTCGCCACGCGGCGACAACTCGATGGTGCCCTTGAGCCAATCGGTGTTAGGCAGCAGACCGATCTGTACGAAGATCCCCTCCAGCTCCACGGTCCGCAGCTCATCGGTCTTACGATCCTTGTAGCGCAGGCCATTGACTTTCTGCCCGTCGCCGGTGACTTCAGTGGTTTGCGCATGGGTGATCACGGTCACGTTGGGCAGGCTGTTCAGCTTGCGCTGCAAGACCGCATCGGCGCGCAGCTGCACGTCGAACTCCAGCAGCGTCACGTGGGAGACGATACCCGCCAGGTCGATAGCCGCTTCGACACCGGAGTTACCGCCGCCAATCACCGCCACGCGCTTGCCCTTGAACAGCGGGCCGTCGCAGTGCGGGCAGTACGCCACGCCTTTGTTGCGATATTGCTGCTCACCCGGCACGTTCATTTCACGCCAGCGAGCACCGGTCGCCAGGATCACGGTCTTGGCTTTGAGCTTCGCACCGCTGGCGAAGTGCACTTCGTGCAGCTCACCGTCCTTGCCGGGTAGCAACTTGTCGGCGCGCTGCAGGTTCATGATGTCCACGTCGTACTGCTTGACGTGCTCTTCCAGCGCTACCGCCAGTTTCGGTCCTTCGGTCTCCTGCACCGAGATGAAGTTTTCGATGGCCATGGTGTCCAGCACCTGCCCACCAAATCGCTCCGCCGCCACACCGGTACGAATGCCTTTGCGAGCTGCGTAGATCGCCGCCGAGGCACCGGCCGGGCCGCCGCCGACCACCAGCACGTCAAAGGCTTCCTTGGCGCTGATCTTCTCGGCTTGCCGCTCGATGCCGCTGGTGTCGATCTTGGCGAGGATTTCTTCCAGGCCCATGCGGCCCTGGCCGAAGTTCACGCCGTTGAGGTAGATGCTGGGCACCGCCATGATCTGGCGCTCATCGACTTCGGCCTGGAACAGCGCGCCGTCGATGGCGACATGACGGATGTTCGGGTTCAGCACCGCCATCAGGTTCAGCGCCTGGACCACGTCCGGGCAGTTTTGACAGGACAGCGAGAAGTAAGTCTCGAACTTGAACTCACCCTTGAGCGAGCGGATCTGTTCGATCACTTCGACACTGGCCTTCGAAGGGTGGCCGCCGACTTGCAGCAAGGCCAGCACCAGCGAAGTGAATTCGTGGCCCATCGGGATACCGGCAAAACGCAGGCTGATATCAGCCCCCGGGCGATTGATCAAGAACGATGGCTTGCGTGCGTCGTCACCGTTGTCGAGCAAGGTAATTTGGGTGGAAAGACTGGCAACGTCTTTCAGTAGTTCGAGCATTTCCCGGGATTTCGCACCGTCGTCGAGGGAGGCAACGATCTCGATCGGCTGGGTGACCCGTTCCAGGTACGATTTCAACTGGGCTTTTAGATTGGCGTCCAACATACGGGCGATTTCCTTTTGATTCTTTAAAAAAAACGCCCGATCGAATCTCGCCCGGGCGTTTTTATTGGGCGGTGCAGCTTGCTTAGAAGGTGCGGAAGTCCGCCCTGATGAAGCGCGTCACAGACTTAGATCTTGCCGACCAGGTCCAGGGACGGCGCCAGAGTGGCCTCGCCTTCTTTCCACTTGGCAGGGCAAACCTCGCCTGGGTGAGCAGCGACGTACTGGGCAGCCTTGATTTTGCGCAGCAGTTCGGAAGCGTCGCGGCCTACACCGCCGTCATTCAGTTCGACGATTTTGATCTGGCCTTCAGGGTTGATCACGAAGGTGCCACGGTCAGCCAGACCCGCTTCCTCAATCAGCACGTCAAAGTTGCGGGAGATGGTGTGGGTCGGGTCGCCGATCATGGTGTACTGGATTTTGCCGATCGCTGGCGACGTGTTGTGCCAGGCAGCGTGGGCGAAATGAGTGTCAGTGGAAACGCTGTAGATCTCGACGCCCAGCTTCTGGAAGGCATCGTAGTTGTCAGCCAGGTCTTCCAGCTCGGTTGGGCAAACGAAAGTGAAGTCAGCCGGGTAGAAGAAAACGACAGACCACTTGCCTTTCAGGTCAGCGTCCGAGACTTGTACGAAGTCGCCGTTTTTGTAGGCGGTCGCTTGGAACGGTTTAACTTGGCTGTTGATGATAGGCATCGTTGACTCTCCATCGGGGTTAAGAAGTTGATGGGGAGAACTTTACCCACTCGACGGACGGTTGGCTCATTGGCAAACCTCATGCCGCTGATTGGCGTTGGCTATTAGCCAACCTTATTAATAGAAGAAAAGCGTATTTACGGGCCCAACGACTTTTCCGCGAGGCGGGCCATGCCCAGGAACGGACTGGCTTCGATGTAGCGCATGGCCGACTTCATGTCCTTCCAACCCACATAGCTCATCAACGACTTCAAGTCCCAACCACTCTGATGCGCCCACGAGGCAAAGCCGCGGCGCAACGAGTGACTGGTGTAGTGCTCGGCCGCAAGGCCCGCACGCCCCAATGCCTGGCGCAGCAGAGGAATGACACTGTTTGGGTGCAGGCCCTCCTCGCTCAAATGCCCCCAGCGATCGATGCCGCGAAACACCGGACCACGGACCAATGCCGCTTCACCGATCCAGTCGATGTAGGCCTGCACCGGACATAAACGCTGCAGCGCGGGTGTCTGGTACGTCTTGCCAAGGTTCTCGCGGTCACTCTTGCTGCGCGGCAGGTACAGGCTGATGCCCGAACCGGCGCTGGCCTGCACATGCTCGACCTGCAGGCGACACAACTCATCGCTACGGAACCCACGCCAGAAGCCGAGCAAAATCAACGCGGTGTCGCGCCGGGCGCGGAGCAACCCCGGACGATCACCCTCGGCCCTGGCCGTTTGCGCCTCTTGCTCCAGCCAGCCGATGACTTGCTCAAGGTGCTGTAGTTGCAGGGGCTCGGCCTGTTTCTCCTGGGCCGGATGCAGCGCACGAATCCCCTTGAACACCTTGCGCACCACAGGCGCCTTGGTTGGGTCGGCGAACCCCTGACTGTTGTGCCACTGGGCCAGCGCCGACAACCGCAACTTGAGGGTATTGATCGACAACACGCCGGCATGGGCCACCAGATACCGCGCCACGCTGTCGCCCGTTGCCGGCAGGAACCCGCCCCAACTGACTTCGAAGTGCTCGATGGCGGCGCGATAGCTACGGCGAGTGTTGTCGCGCGTCGCCGCTTGCAGGTAACGATCCAGCTCACTCATGGGTCCAACTCTCGAATGCGTACCGCTTTTACGGGTGAAAAATCGGTTTTCCGATGATCACACGGGGTAATACCAGTATATCCCGTGTCATTCGTCGCCTGTATTTATCTTTTAATATTCGATGGTACAATGCGTAATACGGCATTACGTACCACACATCAAAATCGCAGGAGTAATCATGGCCCGTGGCGGCGTTAACAAAGCAGTGGTTCAAGCCGCGCGTCTGGCGATCCTCGCCCGTGGCGAAAACCCGAGCATCGATGCAGTACGGATCGAGATGGGCAATACGGGCTCCAAGACCACGATCCATCGCTATCTGAAAGAACTGGGGGAAGGCACTCAACCTGATGACACGGAAGCGCCGGAGCCTATCGACGATGAGTTGCTGGCCCTGGTGTCACGACTGGCGCAACGCCTGAAGGAACAGGCACAAGAACCTATCGACCAGGCCCGCGAGCAGTTCGAACAGCAACGCAAGGACCTGGAAACCCGGCTGCACGAGGCCGAGCAGGCCAATACGCAATTGCAGCAGCACTACGAACTCCAAAGCCTGGCACTGGCCCAGGAATCCGAGGCCCTGCACAGCACCCGCTCCATGCTGCAGACCGAACAAACCCGCAATGCCGGACTGAACCAGGCACTGGCGGATTTCGAATTGCGCTTGCAAGACAAGGACGAGCAGATCCGCTCGCTGGAAGAGAAACACCTGCATGCCCGCGACGCGCTGGAGCACTACCGCAACGCCGTTAAAGAGCAGCGCGAGCAGGAACACAGCCGCCATGAAAGTCAGGTGCAGCAGTTGCAGATGGAATTGCGCCAGGCTCAGCAGAGCACCCTGGTGCGCCAGGATGAAATCACCCAGTTGCACCGCGACAACGAGCGCCTGCTGACCGAAAACCGGGGAACCCTACGCGAGCTGAGTTCGCTGCAAGAGCAGCTCAAGCAAAGCAACAGTCGCCAGGATCAGTTACTGGAACAAGCCAATCGCGTTGACGGCGAACGCACCCTCCTCCAGGAACGCCTGCGCGTCGCCCTGCTGGAAAGTCAGTCGCTGAAACAGAACGTCGATGAACAGCTGCAGATCAACAAGTCGCTGGAAATCGAATTGATCAAGGCACAGGCAGAACTGGAAGAAAGCGAGCGTCTGGCGGCTGCCGTTGCGACAGCGCCAGACACCGCCAAGAACGATTAGCCGGCAACCGGCGTGCGCATGGTGACGAACTCTTCGGCGGCCGTCGGGTGCACGCCGATGGTCTCGTCGAAGTGGCGCTTGGTGGCGCCAGCCTTCAAGGCAATCGCCAGGCCCTGGACGATCTCGCCCGCCTCTGGACCGACCATGTGGCAGCCCAGCACCTTGTCGGTCTTGGCATCCACCACCAGTTTCATCAGCGTGCGTTCCTGGCATTCGGTCAGGGTCAGCTTCATCGGCCGGAAACGGCTTTCGAAGATCACCACATCGTGCCCCGCGTCGCGCGCTTCTTCTTCGGTCAAACCGACGGTGCCAATGTTCGGCAAGCTGAACACCGCCGTCGGGATCATTTTGTAATCCACCGGACGATACTGCTCAGGCTTGAACAGGCGACGGGCCACCGCCATGCCCTCGGCCAGTGCCACGGGTGTCAGCTGGACGCGACCGATCACATCACCGAGCGCCAGAATCGACGGCTCAGCGGTCTGGTACTGCTCATCCACCTCCACGAAACCTTTCTTGTCGAGTTTCACCCCGGTGTTTTCCAGCCCCAGGTTATCCAGCATCGGACGCCGGCCGGTGGCGTAGAACACACAGTCAGCCTCCAGGTGCCGGCCGTCCTTGAGCGTCACCTTCAGGCTGCCGTCGGCCTGCTTGTCGATGCGCTCGATGTCGGCATTGAATTGCAGGTCCATGCCGCGCTTGGTCAGCTCCTCCTGCAAATGCTTGCGCACCGAACCGTCGAAACCGCGCAGGAACAGTTCGCCGCGATACAGCAACGTGGTTTTCGCGCCCAGACCGTGGAAAATCCCTGCGAACTCGACGGCGATGTAGCCACCGCCGACCACCAGCACACGCTTGGGCAGCTCTTTGAGGAAAAACGCCTGGTTGGAGCTGATCGCGTGCTCATGCCCCGGAACCTCCGGAATCTGCGGCCAGCCGCCGGTCGCGATCAGGATGTGTTTGGCACTGTGGCGCTCGCCATTGATCTCGACCGTGTGCGGGTCGACGATCATGGCGTGACCTTCATGCAAGGTCACGCCACTGTTGACCAGCAGGTTGCGGTATATGCCGTTCAGGCGATTGATCTCGCGGTCCTTGTTGGCGATCAGCGTCGCCCAATCGAACTGCGCTTCATCCAGGCTCCAGCCAAAACCCGAAGCCTGTTCGAAGTCTTCGGCGAAGTGCGCGCCGTAGACCAGCAGTTTTTTCGGCACGCAGCCGACGTTGACACAAGTACCACCCAGGTAGCGACTCTCGGCCACGGCCACTTTCGCGCCGAAACCGGCTGCAAATCGGGCAGCCCGCACACCGCCAGAGCCGGCACCAATCACATAAAGGTCAAAATCGTAGGCCATTTTCTATCTCCTCGGCAGGCCATCAGCATACCCGCCGCCATGGGTTGGGCAAGCGCTGCTATCGATATGGGGCCCGAAAATGAAAAAGCCACCCGTAGGTGGCTTTTTCAGTACAGGCAGCTCAGGCGCTATCAGTAAGCCTTGCCAGTCTTGTAGAAGTTCTCGAAGCAGAAGTTGGTCGCGTCGATGTAACCTTCGGCGCCACCGCAGTCGAAGCGCTTGCCCTTGAACTTGTAGGCAATCACGCAACCGTCCTGCGCCTGCTTCATTAGGGCGTCAGTGATCTGGATCTCGCCACCTTTGCCCGGATCGGTCTGTTCGATCAGGCTGAAGATGTCCGGCGTCATAATGTAACGACCGATGATCGCCAGGTTCGACGGGGCATCTTCCGGTTTTGGCTTCTCGACCATATTACGCACGCGGTACAGATCATCACCAATCAGGTCGCCTGCAATCACGCCGTATTTGCTGGTTTCTTGCGGGTCGACTTCCATGATTGCGACGATGGTGCAGCGATACTGCTTGTACAGCTTGACCATCTGCTTGAGTACGCCGTCACCTTCCAGGTTGACGCACAAGTCATCCGCCAGCACCACGGCGAACGGCTCGTCGCCGATCAGCGGGCGACCGGTCAGGATGGCATGGCCTAGACCTTTCATTTCCGTCTGGCGCGTGTAGGAGAACGAGCACTCATCCAACAGGCGGCGGATACCGACCAGGTATTTTTCCTTGTCGGTGCCCTTGATCTGGTTTTCCAACTCGTAGCTGATGTCGAAGTGGTCTTCCAGAGCGCGCTTGCCACGACCGGTAACGATGGAAATCTCGGTCAAACCGGCATCCAGAGCTTCTTCGACGCCGTACTGGATCAGTGGCTTGTTTACCACCGGCAGCATTTCTTTGGGCATGGCTTTAGTCGCTGGCAGGAAGCGAGTACCGTAACCGGCTGCTGGGAACAAGCATTTCTTGATCATAAAAGTCCTTGAAAGGGCTGTGTGTACGAGTTTCGGCGCAGTCTAATCAGGCGGAGAGCACCTTACAATGCCCCGCACTGGCTAACCGATGCCATCATAGAGAAATATTTCGGCGGATAGTTCCACCGGGAGCTCCGAAGATTGCTCAGCAGCCTGTTATTGATAGCAGACACCGCCAGACTTGCACGGTTTGTCATCTGAACGGGCAATCGGCCCACCATACGCCCATCCGCACCCGATGCGTGCATTTGGCGTTATCATGGCGCGATTGAACCAGCCAACGAGGCAGATAGATGTCGGCAGCAAAGAGCGTCAACGGTTTCCTGATCAACAAGGCAATGGATGGACAGTGGTGGGTAGGCAGTGTCGCCGGTGAGAATATTGCCGGCCCCTTTCCGACCGAAGCCATGGCGATCGAAGTGGCGTCGGTGCTGGAGCTGGAGCACCCGGAGCCCAAGCGACGCGGCAAGGACAAGCACTGATCGGCACCCAAGGCCCTGCCATTGCGCAGGGCTTTTTCATGAAAACCGGCAACAAGTGGCCTATCGCTATAACCTTTTGCTGCCGGCGCTGTCACAGCTTTTGCCCACCTCTTTGACGACGAAAACGACATGACTAAATTCTTGCCACTGATCGCGGTATTGGCCCTGAGTGGCTGTGCGACGTCCCAAACCACGTACTTGAATAACGGCGAACAGGGTCTGGCCATTGATTGTTCCGGGGAAGCCAACTCCTGGGCCACCTGCTACGAAAAGGCCGACGCCTCGTGCGCCGGCACCGGTTACCGGATTGTGGGCACCGATGGCACGCCCGCCACCAAGGAAAGCGACAAAACCCTGGGCGTCGACGTCGGCAACTACAAGAATCGCAGTGTGGTGGTGGTCTGCAAGTAAGGCGTGCGGCCTTTACATGTGGATTTCGGCGAACTTGATACCCAGGCCCCGAACCGTTTCGATCAGGTCGTCGAGGCGACTGAAGGATTCCACTTCATCGTTGTCGTCCACCAGAAAAAAACTGCGCCCTCCGCTTTTCTTGAAAAAAACGATCCATTCGCCCGGATCTGCCGGGTTCTGAATCACGTGGGTGCCAGAGACCTGCCCCTTTGAATGGCGCTCCCGTACTTGCTCTCGCTTCATGCTCGACTCCAGAAATGACAATGCCGCCAAAGTCTTGCTTTGACGGCATCGGTGCTGACCGTTGGTATTGTATCAGCCGGAAATGCACTCGGTGGCAGCGTCGCGCACATCCCGTGGGCGCAGGGGCACGTTGGAAATACGCTCATGCAGCTTGATGCTGCTGCCGCCGGAGCGATGTTCGATATCGAATACGGCCGCTGGCCCGGACGAGAACTTCTGCGGCACGATGACTCGAACGTCCTCTTTATGCGTTTCTATCTGCAAGGCACCACGGCTGCTGGCGAGCTTTTCGCTCAGGCATTGCGCGTACTCATGGGGCTTCTTGCCTGAAATCACGTTCATGGTGGGCAGGGTCTCGCTGATCTCCGCGACACTTGCACACCCACTGATTGCCAGAAACAACGGCAGGACCCACGCACCCCACTTCATATAAAACCTCCAATAAAGACCCTCCGACAGCAAAGACGCTGTTTTTCTCCAAGGCACACTGTATTTAATGCCCAAGGATTGCCCGATATCGGTTTTTTATTGCCAAATCGGACCTCAACGACCCGATAATAACGCCTGCGGGCTGATAAACTGCGCCAATCGCCCATTGCTATCGTTTTGATTTTGTAGAAAAAGCCCTTCTGGAGGCGCCCATGAAATTTATCCACCAGCGCGAGCACCTCAACGAAGACGACATCGTCGTCATCCAATGCTCCCAAATGTGCAACATCCGCTTGATGAACGACGCCAACTTCCGCAGCTTCAAGAATGGCGGCCGTCATACCTACCACGGTGGCGCGTTCGACACCTTTCCGGCCCGCATCACCGCGCCGAGCACCGGTTTCTGGAATATCACCATCGACACCGTCAACCGCCGGGCGATCAGCGTGACCCGTAAACCGACCCTGACTCATTCGATCAAGATCATCCGCCGCACCAGCTCGAAATTGAGCTGAGTGACGCCCCAGCCCGCACACAGACAGGTATGACCGTGGCCCAAACGACCAAATACGTCATCAAATACAAGCTTAACGGCGAACGTCGCTTCGAGTTCGCCCAGCTTGAAAACGGCACGGCAGAAGAAGCCAAAGCCGCGCTGGAAGCCATTCACGGCCAGAGCGAAGACGTCATCAGCGAGATCAGCGTCAGCAAAGCGCTGTAACACCCTGTGGAGCGGCAACATGGATGTCTGCTCCCGGCGTTGATCATTCGCGTCATGGCATCCCTCGCCTGCACAGCGAAAAACGGCTTTCCCCAGGCATTATTTCCACAATGCATCATGGATCACCATGAACCCGACCACCCCTGATCTGTTCGCCGACGCGGAACCCGTGCAGCAACCCCGGCGTGAGCAAATCGGCGAACAGTCATACGTATTGAGAGGCTTTGCCTTACCCTGGCTGGAACGTTTGCTGCCGGCACTCGAGGCTGTGCTGGCTGCGGCACCGTTTCGGCAGATGATCACGCCGGGCGGGTTTACCATGTCGGTCGCCCTGAGCAGTTGTGGCGCCTTGGGCTGGACCACTGACCGCAGCGGTTATCGCTATACGCACCACGATCCGCAGACAGGCCAGCCGTGGCCGGACATGCCGGAGATTTTCTTGCAGTTGGCCCAGGCCGCCGCGCAAGAGGCTGGTTTCAGCGAGTTTCTCCCCGACTCCTGCCTGATCAACCGATACCTCCCGGGGGCGAAAATGTCTTTGCATCAGGACAAAAACGAATGCACCTACGCCGCGCCGATCGTCTCGGTATCGCTCGGCTTGCCGGCAATGTTCCTGTTCGGCGGTTTTGAACGCAGCGATAAAAGCCAGCGTGTCCCGCTGCTGCACGGCGACATCGTGGTCTGGGGTGGCGTTGATCGCTTGCGCTATCACGGTGTCCTGCCGATCAAGGAAGGCCAGCATTCACTGCTGGGTGAACAGCGGATCAACTTCACCTTCCGCACGGCGGGATGAACCTGTCGAATTTGACCGCAAGCACCGGAGTGTGACGGCACGCCGACGTGGTTAATCTGCCGTAAACAGGTCAACGGACTTCCCGCCATGACAAGCCATACGACAAAAAACACCGCTGAACTCGACCCACGCTGGGCCGCCGTCGTCGCTCGCGACCCGCACGCCGATGGGCAATTTGTCTATGCCGTGAAAACCACCGGCATCTACTGCAATCCCAGTAGCCTGGCGCGCTTGCCGAATCCGCAGAATGTCGAGTTCTTCGACACGGCCGAACAGGCACAAGCAGCGGGTTATCGTCCGAGCAAACGCGCGGCGAAGGATCAAAGCGCCGTGGCCGCGCAGCATGCCGCCACCGTGGCCGCCGCTTGCCGGCAGATCGAAAGCGCGGAAACGCTCCCGGCCTTGAACGAACTGGCCGAAACAGCGGGACTGAGCAGTTTTCACTTTCATCGAGTGTTCAAGGCTGTCACCGGCCTGACGCCCAGGGGTTACGCCGCTGCCCATCGTTCCCGCAGGGTTCGGGAGTGTTTGACGGATGGCGGTTCGGTAACCGACGCGCTGTACGACGCCGGCTTCAACTCCAACAGCCGTTTTTATGAAGCAGCGGATCAACTGCTGGGCATGAAACCTGCGGATTATCGCGCGGCCGGCCAGAACAACGACATTCGGTTTGCCGTCGGCCAATGTTCCCTGGGCGCGATCCTGGTGGCGCAGAGCGAGCGCGGGGTTTGCGCCATTTTGCTGGGGGACGATCCGCAGCAACTGGTCTGCGATCTGCAGGACAAGTTTCGCCGGGCCAATCTGATCGGTGCCGATCAAGACTTCGAGCAATTGATCGCCAGGGTTGTGGGTTTTATCGAGGCCCCGGCGCTGGGCCTGGACTTGCCTCTGGACGTGCGTGGCACGGCGTTTCAGGAGCGGGTCTGGCAAGCCCTGCGGGACATTCCCGTCGGCCGCACGGCCAGCTACGCCGATATCGCCCGGCAAATCGGCGCGCCAAAAGCCGTTCGCGCGGTGGCCCAAGCCTGTGGCGCGAACAGCCTGGCGGTAGCGATTCCCTGCCACCGCGTGGTGCGCAGCGATGGCAATCTGTCGGGCTACCGCTGGGGCGTAGAGCGCAAGCGGCAGTTGCTGGAACGGGAAGCGCAGTAGCGGTAAACACGGCGGTAAATCCTGCAGGGCAACGCGTCCCCTTATGGGATCTGCCGCAGGCAGGATGGCTGGTTTGTCAGCGGTTGACGTCGACGACAACCCTGCCCCGCAGTTGGCCGGCGAGCAAACGTGGCGCCGCTTCAATCGCTTCGCTCAATCCGATTTCGTGGCTGATCAGTGGCAACAGGTCAAAATCCAGATCCCGGGCCAGACGATTCCACGCCTCGACCCGCTTGGCTTTGGGTTGCGTCACGCTGTTGATGCCCGCCAGGGTCACGCCACGCAAGATGAACGGCGCGACAGAGGCCGGGAAGTCCATGCCCTGGGCCAGACCACAGGCAGCGACCGTACCGTTGGCCTTGGTGCTGGCGCAGGCATTGGCCAGGGTGTGACTGCCGACCGAATCGATGACCGCAGCCCAGCGCTCCTTCGCCAGGGGCTTGCCCGGCTCGGACAGCGTGGCGCGGTCGATGATTTCGCTGGCCCCCAGTTGCTTGAGGTAGTCGTGTTCCGAAGTACGGCCGGTGGACGCCACCACGCGATAACCCAGTTTGCTCAATAGCGCGATAGCGAAACTGCCTACGCCGCCATTGGCGCCCGTCACCAGGATTTCGCCTTGCTCGGGCGTCACGCCGTTATGCTCCAGCGCGAGGATGCACAGCATGGCCGTGTAGCCTGCCGTGCCGATGGCCATCGCCTGAGCGGCGGTAAACGCCTTGGGCAGCGGAATCAGCCAGTCGCCATTCAGGCGTGCCTTCTGCGCCAGGCCGCCCCAATGCCCCTCACCCACCCCCCAGCCATTGAGCAGGACGTTGTCACCCACCTTGTAGTCCGGATGCCCGCTGACTTCGACAGTGCCCGCCAGATCGATCCCTGGCACCATCGGGAATTTTCGCACCACCGGGCTACTACCGGTGATCGCCAGGCCGTCCTTGAAATTCAGCGTGCTGTAGGCGACACGTACAGTCACATCGCCCTCGGGCAATTGGTCGTCATGGATCTGCTGCAGCGTGGCCCGGTAACCGCTGTCGTCTTTCTCGATCAAAATACCTTGGAACATGACTGTCTCCTGGTGTGATTATTTGTTGTGGCTTGAATTAAATACCATATCGCAAAAAAATGCCGCATTCGACTTTAAGCCAATCGATAAAACCTCGGGGCCTTTCCATGACCTGCGGGGATGCGTTTTCCGGTGCTCAGGTCGGCTGGCCCCGCCCGCCGCGAACCGCTACCGGGCCCATCGCGCATTTGGCGCCGCTGGCGGGCTGCTACGCCGCTGATTCAGCGTCAAACAAGACTGGCCTCGGGACAGTCATTGCTGCTACAAAACCGCTTGAACCGCCCTGCCCGGTTTCAACGTCGGAGACCTCAAAAATGAGCCTATGGCCAGACACTCGTATTCTTGATCTGTTCGGGATCGAGCTGCCCGTTATTCAAGCCCCCATGGCCGGTGCCACCCAGTCATCCATGGTGATTGCGGCAAGCAATGCCGGCGGCCTGGGCTCGATGCCCGCCGCCATGCTGAGCATCGAGCAATTGCGCGCCGAGTTGACGACCATTCGTCAACACAGCTCACGCCCGTTCAACGTCAACTTCTTCTGTCACCAGCCGCCGGCTGCCGATGAGCAACGCGCGCGTGACTGGAAAAACCTGCTGGAACCCTATTACCGGGAGTTGGGCGTCGACTTTGAGGCGCCGACGCCGGTGTCCAACCGCGCGCCCTTCGATGTCGCGGCCTGTGAGGTGATCGAAGCGTTTCGCCCCGAAGTGGTCAGTTTTCACTTTGGTCTGCCGGAAAAATCCTTGCTGGATCGGGTAAAAGCCACCGGGGCAAAGGTGGTGTCTTCGGCCACCACCGTCGAAGAGGCCATCTGGCTTGAACACCATGGCTGCGACGCGATCATCGCCATGGGTTACGAGGCAGGAGGACATCGCGGAATGTTTCTCAGCGATGACCTGAGCAGCCAGGTCGGGATCTTTGCCCTGGTGCCGCAAATCGTCGATGCGGTGCAGGTACCCGTGATTGCCGCTGGCGGCATTGCCGACGCGCGAGGTGTCGCGGCAGCCTTCATGTTGGGCGCTTCGGCGGTGCAAGTGGGTACGGCCTATCTGTTTACGTCGGAAGCCAAGGTCAGTGCGTCTCATCACCAGGCGTTGCGTACCGCCCGGGAGAGCGAGACCGCCGTCACCAACATTTTCACCGGACGCCCGGCGCGCGGCATCCTCAATCGGGTCATGCGTGAACTGGGGCCGATGAGCGACAAGGCGCCGGCCTTTCCGCTGGCCGGCGGCGCGTTGATGCCTTTGCGGGCGAAGGGCGAAGCGGATTTCAGCAATCTCTGGGCCGGACAGGCATTCCCTTTGGGTGTGGAAATGACCACGGCAGCGTTGACCCGACGACTTGCTGAAGAAGGGTTGGCGAAATTGCTTGGACGCTGACGATTCCTCAAGTCAACACAAACCTGTGGTGAAGGGGGCTTGCCACAGTCCAATGCACCCAAGTTCCGTTTGCAGGCATTTCGCTATATATTCTGATATATAGCGTTACCTCTATGTAATGCCTGCCACGGAGCCGTTTCATGTCCCATAGCGCCTCACGTTTCGCCCCTGCTTGCCTGACCAGCCTTCTCGCGGCGTTCGCCTTCGGCTGCGCCCAGGCGGACGAAGTCCAGGTGGCGGTCGCTGCCAACTTCACCTCGCCGATCCAGGCCATCGCGGCGGGCTTCGAAAAAGACACCGGTCACACGCTGGTGACCGCCTTCGGCGCGACGGGTCAGTTCTACACCCAGATCAAGAATGGCGCGCCGTTCGAAGTGCTCCTCTCGGCGGACGACACCACCCCGAAAAAACTCGAAGACGAAGGCGACACGGTCAAGGGCTCGCGCTTTACCTACGCCGTCGGCACCCTGGCGTTGTGGTCGGCCAAGGAAGGCTACGTCGATGCCCTGGGCAAGGTCCTGAGCGACAATCAATACCAGCATCTGTCCATTGCCAATCCAAAAGCCGCTCCCTATGGCCTGGCGGCCACCCAGGTACTGGCCAGGGAAGGTCTGACCGACAAGGTCAAGGACAAGATCGTTGAAGGCCAGAACATCACCCAGGCCTATCAGTTTGTCTCCACGGGCAATGCCGAGTTGGGTTTTGTCGCGCTGTCGCAGATTTACAAGGACGGTAAAATCACCAGCGGTTCGGCCTGGATCGTTCCGGCCAGCCTGCATGACCCGATCAAACAAGACGCGGTGATCCTCAACAAAGGCAAGGACAATCCGGCTGCCCAGGCACTGGTTGACTACCTTAAAGGGCCGAAAGCCGCCGCCATCATCAAGTCCTACGGTTACCAACTCTAAATGACGCTATCGAGTGCCGATTTTTCCGCCATCTGGCTGACCCTGAAACTGGCGTCCCTGACGACCGTCATCCTGCTGGTGATCGGCACTCCGATAGCGTTGTGGCTCTCGCGCACCCAATCCTGGCTGCGCGGCCCGGTCGGGGCGATCGTCGCCCTGCCCCTGGTGCTGCCGCCCACGGTGATCGGTTTTTATCTGTTGCTGGCGCTGGGCCCGAACGGCTTTGTCGGCCACTTCACCCAATCGCTGGGGCTGGGCACCCTGACCTTCAGTTTCGCAGGGTTGGTCATCGGTTCGGTGCTGTACTCGATGCCGTTTGTGGTCCAGCCCCTGCAAAACGCTTTTTCCGCCATCGGCACCCGCCCGCTGGAGGTGGCCGCGACCCTGCGCGCCAATCCCTGGGACAGTTTTTTCAGCGTAACCCTGCCGCTGGCCCGCCCCGGCTTCATCACCGCCGCCATCCTCGGCTTCGCCCATACGGTCGGCGAATTCGGCGTGGTGCTGATGATCGGCGGTAACATTCCCGATAAAACCCGAGTGGTCTCGGTGCAGATCTACGACCACGTCGAAGCCATGGAATACGCCCAGGCCCATTGGCTGGCCGGGGCCATGCTGGTGTTCTCCTTTGCGGTGTTGCTGGCGCTGTACTCCAGCCGTAAAGCCAAAGCGGGCTGGAGCTGATCGATGATTCAAACGCGCCTGAAATTGAGCTACCCGGGGTTCCACCTCGATGTCGACCTGCAACTGCCCGGCCGTGGTGTCACCGCACTGTATGGCCATTCCGGGTCCGGCAAGACCACCTGCCTGCGCTGCATCGCCGGTCTGGAAAAGGCCGATCAATGCTTTATCCAGGTCAACGATGAAGTCTGGCAGGACAGCGAAAGGAAGATTTTCGTGGCGCCGCACAAGCGGGCCCTGGGTTACGTGTTTCAGGAGGCCAGCCTGTTTACGCATTTGTCGGTGCTGGCCAACCTGGAGTTCGGGCTCAAACGTATCCCGAAACCCCAGCGTCGGGTCGACATGGCCCACGCAACCGAACTGTTAGGCATCGGCCACCTGCTGGATCGCCATCCACAACACCTGTCGGGCGGGGAACGCCAGCGAGTCGGCATCGCTCGCGCGCTACTCACCAGCCCGAAACTGTTATTGATGGACGAACCGCTGGCGGCGCTGGACGCCCAGCGCAAAAGCGAAATCCTCCCGTACCTGCAACGACTGCACGACGAACTGGACATCCCGGTGTTGTATGTCAGCCACTCCCAGGATGAAGTGGCGCGCCTGGCCGACCACCTCGTCCTGCTGAGCAACGGCAAGGCGCTGGCCAGCGGCCCGATCGGCCAAACCCTGGCACGCCTGGACTTGCCACTCGCGCTGGGCGACGACGCCGGCGTGGTGATTGAGGGGCGCGTCTGTGCCTATGACAGCCACTATCAATTGCTCACCCTGCAACTGCCCGACACGCCCTTGAACATTCGCGTGGCGCACACGCCAATGGCCACGGGCCAGGCGTTGCGCTGCAAGGTTCAGGCGCGGGATGTCAGCCTGAGCCTGCACAGCGCCGAGCACAGCAGCATCCTCAATCTTCTGCCGGTCACTGTGGTCAGCGAGATGGGCGCCGACAATGCCGCCCATGTACTGATCCGTCTCGACGCGGCGGGAACCCCTTTGTTGGCGCGTATCACCCGCTTCTCCCGCGACCAGTTGAATGTCCATCCCGGCCAGCAACTCTGGGCGCAGATCAAAGCCGTGGCGGTGCTCGCGTAAAGGCATTGGCACGACTGAGGCGGCGCGGGGTCAATGCCTTTAACGGCCCCCTGACTCCTCGCCAAGGACAATTGCCATGCCCGATGCGCTGCCGTCCGACCTGCACTACGTGGATGACACCCAACCCGGAATCCGCCGCCAGAAACAGCGCGGCAAGTTCTACTATTTCGATCCGGCGGGACAACGCATCACCGACCCGGACGAGATCCGGCGCATCAACGCGCTCGCGGTGCCGCCGGCCTACACCGACGTGTGGATCTGCGCCGACCCGCGCGGGCACCTGCAAGCCACCGGCCGTGATGCCCGGGGCCGCAAGCAGTACCGGTATCACCCACGCTGGCGTGAAGTTCGCGATCTGGACAAGTATTCGCGCCTGCGGGATTTCGGCCTGGCCTTGCCGAAACTGCGCAAACGGCTGGAAGCCTTGTTGGCCGCGCCGGGTTTCAGCCGCGACAAGGTCATGGCCACGGTCATCACCTTGCTCGATGCCACGCTGATCCGCGTCGGCAACACTCAATATGCCCGGGACAACCGCTCCTACGGCCTGACCACGCTGCGCAACCGGCATGTCGAGATCAACGGCAGTGCGATCCTGTTCCAGTTTCGTGGCAAGAGTGGCGTCGAACATCAGATCACCGTGAAAGACCGGCGACTGGCACGCATCATCAAGCGCTGCCAGGAGATCCCCGGACAAAACCTGTTTCAGTACCTCGATGAAAACGGCGAGCGACACAGCATTACCTCGTCCGACGTCAACGCCTACCTGCAAACCCTGACCGGTGCCGACTTTACCGCCAAGGACTACCGCACCTGGGCCGGTAGCGCCCTCGCCCTTGCGGTGCTGCGAGAGTTGCAATGGCAACCGGAATCGGAGGCGAAGCGGCACGTGGTGGAGATGGTGAAAAACGTCGCCCGACAGCTGGGCAATACACCGGCGGTGTGCCGCAAGTGCTACATCCATCCGGCGGTGCTCGAAGGCTTTGTGCTGGGTACATTGGCGCAGTTGCCCAAGCCGCGGATGCGTAAAGGCCTGCGTGCCGAGGAAGTCGGACTGGCCATGTTGCTGGAGAAACTGGTGTCTGAACCGACGAATTGACTGTCTATTTTTTGCACGATTGCAAATGACTTCTATAGTTGATGTGTAAACGAATCAGCTGCGGTGACGCCATGGAAGACATTTTCGTCGTGAAGCGATGCAACAAGATCATCATTCATGGCCGCCGGGCCGGAGAAACCGCTCACTCGCCTCCTGACGCCGCCGTCTGGTATCGCATCGCCGATACCCGAACCCACGGTTTCATCGGTGACGGTTACGATCTCGAGGAAGACGCCCGGCACGTTTGCCGACAGCTCAACGCCAGGTCACACATCATGGCCCGACAAGGCTGATGAGCTTTAGCGTGCCTTGTAGGGGTCTATACTGAAAGGAGCTGAAGGACCAGCAATCCATCGGTAGAAAGCTCGCGCCCGGCGGGCTTTTTACTGCCAACTGCCAGGTTTCTCAAACGGAGGTGTTTTCCATGTCCGAAAAAGAGTCCATCACCACCCTGCTCACCCTGCTCGACTCGCGCCAGGTTCGCTTGGCTGCGGCGTGCAAGGAAATCGCCGACTGGGTCGATCATCAAGGCGGACATCCGACAGCCCTCAGAATTCGTGATCGCCTGAACGACATCGAAAAGGATACGCCGCTGATTCGCAACACCCTGTCGTCGCTCAAACCTGTCGAGCCTCCGCTGCCACGGTTCAGATGATTCGAATCGCACATTCGATGCTAAGGCGCGACCCGATGTAGCAGGCATGATTGGCGAGATTATCGTCACCGGTTGCGTGCCTGCCTGATTGCCTTCCATCCCCCCTGCCCAGCCTTGCGCCGGGATTTTTTTGTGTCCGGGTCACGACCGAACGTCCTCGACCGTGAGTGGTCAAACGCTTACACGTCACCAAGGAGACGTTCTGATGGTCACTCACTTCAAAGTCAGCGGGCATTTGGCCTGCGGTCACAAAGGCACCAATCTCACCTCGACCCGCGAACTCAACCGGGTGAAATGCAGAAGCTGCCGCAACACCGACGTTTTCAAGGAAGCACGCCGGAACGAACGTAATGCGGCACGTCGCGCCGCCCGCAAAGCCAAAGTCGTGCATATCGTCAATGACTGGCGCCAGGCGTGGACCGAACGGTTGTCGGCCATGGCGGGACGGCAAAGATTGCCACGGGGCTTTGGTAGTCAGGCTTACGTCTAGACAAAAAAATCGGGCCGATCACATCGGCCCGAATTTCATGGGTCACAATCCGGCGGACTCGCGAGGCTGATGTCCGACACGCTGCAGTGGCGATAGTCAGTTTCCTCGACTAGGGTCTCAAACGTATCGAACTGCGGTGCCTTTATTGGCAGGAGCCTGATCAAGGAGGAAGCGATGTCACCCACGCGTAGTGCCGAACACACCTATCGTCAGTGGTCCAGCCCTATCCTGCTGGAACTCAAAGCGCGAGAGCACCAGTTGACCCCGTCGGACCGCGAAGCGCTGCACAATATTCTGCTGGAAAGAAGGCTGATAAACACTGGCAATCCAGCAGGCCCGGATCGGCGCAAGGCAGCGCCGCCCGATGATGCGAACCGTTAAAAACAGCTGATGTTGCAAAGCCCGATCCCGATGTCGGGCTTTTTCATTCCCCCCCTCAAGGTGCGCCGCACGCCCCCTGCGCGGCGATGCTTATGAGACTGGTACGCAGTCCGTAAACTCGCAACATCTCGCGGATATGGCGATTCGCACTGCAATCAAATACCAGAGCAAGTTGATGGGTCGTCGCCTGAAACGGACGACACCGGTCAACAGAGGTGAATCCACGGTTGTCCAGCATGCGAATACTCCTGTTCACAAATGAAACAGGGCAGGCAGCAGGCCCCGGACTGTGCCTGCCCCTGTGCGTCAGAAGTCGACCGTCGCGGACAGTTGCAAGGTCCGCGGATAACCTGGCGAAAACGCGCCATACGAAGCAACGCCCGACCAGTACTCACGATCGAACACGTTCTGCACCGTGGCGCGGAAAGTCGTCGGCCGGCCTTCGATTTTCGTCGCATAACGGGCGCCGGCATCGAAACGGGTCCAGGCGTCCAGCTCCTGGGTATTGGCCTGGTTGACGTACTGACTGTCGGTATAAATCGCACCGCCGGTGAGGGTGAACCCTTCGAGCCATGGCGTATCCCATTCGGCCCACAGATTGGCCTGCACGTCTGGCACACCGACCGGTTTGTTGCCACGGTTGGCGGCTGTCGCCGAATCGGTCAATTCGCCGTCGAGCACCGTCACGCCGCCCATCAGGCGAGTGCCTGGTGCCACCTCGCCGAACATGCTCAACTCGATCCCGCGGTTGCGTTGTTCGGCTTGTACCGAAAACACGTTGCCGGCGCCGATTTCACCGCTCGGTTTCTCGATCTGGAACAACGCCAGGGTGGTCATGAAGGTGCCGTGTTCGTATTTCACACCGAGTTCATGCTGCTTCGATTCATAAGGCGCGAATGTCTCGCCGGCATTGGCCGCCGTCCCCGGTGCAATATCCCCTTTGCTCAAGCCTTCTACATAGTTGTAGTAGAGGGAAACGTCTTCCCAAGGCTTGACCACTACACCGACCAGAGGCGTGTTGGCGCTTTCGTTGTATTTCGAACTGACCGAACCCGCTGCGTTGTAGTTGCGAGATTCGATGTCCTGCCGACGCACGCCAAGGGTCAACTGGAAACGATCATCGAGCATGGACAGTGTGTCGGTCAGCGCAACGCCTGACAGTTCCGACTCGGAGATGCGCAGCACCTTCGGTGAGTTGATGTATTGCTTGGGCACATCGATCGGGTGATAGATGTTCGAACGGATCTCGGTGCCATTGGTGATTCCCCGGGACAGCTCATCCTGATATTTAGTCGCCATCAGCGTCGTCGTGTGGGTGATCGGCCCGGTGGCGAACACACCACGGATACCGGCGTCCGCCGTTGAGCGATCAACGTTGAACTTGTAGTAGCCCGGAATATTGCTGGTATCGCCAGCGTCGTTGACGATTCTCGGCACCTGGTCGGACAGGCGTTTGACGTCTGATTTGCCGCCACCGGCGTGGGCAAACACAGTGACCGTGTCGGTCAGGTCATATTCGCCGCCAAGCAAGGCCGACTGCTCTTTGGTGTCCGACCAGCCCCATTTCTGCGGCAGGTTGGTGCGGCCATTCGGCGCGGACGGGACATCGATGCCCGGCGCCACGGTGAATGGCCGCGAGGCCGCCTCGAAACTCTCTTTCTGGCTGATGTAATCGAGGTTCAGGCGCAAGCGCTCGCCACGGTAATCAAGCGCGATGGCACCGATACCAAGGTCGCGGTGCTGATCGTCGATGGCCGTGTCGCCACCCTGCAGGTTGCCGTTGAAGCGCACGCCAAATTGATTGTCCGTGCCAAAGCGACGGCTCAGATCCAGATGACCACCCACCTGGGAATCCGAAGCGTAAGTGGTGGTGACCCGCGTCAGGTCTTCATCCAGCGGACGCTTGGGCACGATATTGATCACGCCGCCGACGCCGCTGTTGGGCGAGATGCCGTACATCAACGCCCCTGGCCCCTTGAGCACTTCGACCCGTTCGGCGTAGTCGGTAAACACGCGATAGTTCGGCGCTACGCCATACACACCGTCGAATGCCAGCTCGCCAAGATTGCCTTCGCCGATCGGGAAGCCGCGAATGAAAAACGAATCGACGATACCGCCGGTTTGACCGGTGGAGCGCACCGAAGGATCACGCTCCAGCGCATCGGCAACGGTCACGGTTTGCAGGTCAGCAAGGGTCTTGGCGGTGTAACTGGTGACACTGAACGGCGTGTCCATCACATCCTTGTTGCCCATCATGCCCAGGCGGGCTCCCCGTGCAACCTGGCCACCGGCGAAGGTTTCCGGCAACGAAGTCGGGCCGCTGTAGGAAGCATTGATGTGAGTGGTGTCGAGCGTCAGCGCGTCCGGGCTGTCATCGGCCGGCGTGGCTGGCGCGACGTTAGAACGCGGGTCGGCGGCAACGTCTTGTTGCTCGGGGCTGGCGGCCCAGGCGCTGGCGCTTCCTGCGACCAAAATAAAATTCAGCATGGCGGTACGCATGGCAAGCGTTAGCACGCGCTCACCGCTGGGACGACTGACAACAGGCATGACGTGGAGATCCTTTCATCAAGTGGAAATGGTAATCACTCCTATTGCCAGTCAATTCACGAAAAAGTATCACCCCCGGAAAAGTTTTTTTGGATGGGCCCGGCGAGGGTCAGGCGTACAGCCGCTCCAGCGGTATCGCGACCCTTGGTAACGCGGGGTCGAATGCATGCCGGGTGGTCTTGTATGGAAAGAGTTCACCGCGGGCGATGGTGGTGAATATCTGCGCCACTTCGAACGCCTGCCCTGTCTGCCAATGCCGTACACAGACCCGCGGATCGGTGTAATCGAGCTGGATGCAGGGCACCCGCTTCAAACCCAGTTGCAACGCGGCGTTGAAGCGGTGATTACCGTCCATCACGATGCCGCGCGAACGCTCGACGATGATCGGTTCCAGCCAATGTCCCGCACGAACGATCGACTCACGCAACATCGTCACATTGGCCGGATCGACCTGCTCCGACTGCAGCACCTGGCACAGTGGCCGCAACGCAATCTGATAACCCTGTTCCATGGTGATCTCCTGGCTCGCCGGCGGTTCAGCAGGCATCGGCGCGGGCAATGGGCGTGTGCTGGCGGGCGACATCGAGCAGGCGCTGGGCGTGCTCGATCAGCGGCAAATCGACCATCTCACCGTCCACTTGCACCGCGTGACTGCCCGTGGCCACCGCGCTCATCACCCGATCGGCCCAGGCCAGCTGGCGCGAGTCCGGCAGGAAGGCGCGCTGCACCGTGTCCAGTTGCGCGGGGTGGATGCACAGCTTGGCGCCGAAACCCAGCGAACGCGCGTAATGCGAGTCCCCGGCGACCACCGTCAAATCGCTGATCGCCGGCGTGACACCATCGATCGGCGACGGCAAATCGGCGGTGCGCGAAGCCAGCACAATGCGGTTGCGGGCGAACAGAAACGCCTCGGGTATCTGGCTGCAGTTGATATCGAGGGAAAAATCCAGTGAACCGAACGCCAGGCGTGCCAGGCCGGGGATCGCCGCAATTGATTCGACCTGCTGTAGCCCTTTGGCGGTCTCGATGATTGCGACGATCTTCAGCGTCGGCTGCCACTGCCGCAGACGTTCGACCACTCGGCTCAAGGCCTCGGGGCACTCGGCCTTGGGCAGGAAAATCCCGTTGCAGCGCTGCGGGTAGCGCATGTCGTTGAGCCAGGTCAGGTCCTGGCGAAACAACGTGCTGCTGACGCTGTTGAGGCGAATGTAACGCTCGCAGGCAACGCAAGGCGTAGTCTCCTGCCAGGCCCAGATGGCGGCGCGGGCGGCCGGTTTGCTGTCCGGGTGCACGGCGTCCTCAAGATCGAGAATGATCGCATCGGGCCCCGCTTCGACCGCTTTGGAAAAGCGCTCGGGACGATTACCCGGCACGAACAGGTAGCTGATCGCGAGTGGGGCCTTGCTGTTGAGTCGATCGAATTGCATGGCGTTGCTCCTTGGCGTGAACCAGTCGTGGTTTCTGAACATTTTCCGGCCCCGTCAGCGGCAGATCCGGGTGCTCGTCCGGGGCCTCTTGCAACAACCCTTAACGCCTTGGGGATCAAGGCATTAAAGGACTTTTTTATTTCGGGACGACCGCTTCCTTGAGCGTGTAAATACACGTTCATTGAGTGGCCTTGCGCCGGTCGTTATTCAAAAATATTTGAAAACCATACTTGATAATAGTTCTCGTTCGCAATATTGTTCGCTCCGCCAAGAGGAACTACCCTCGCTTCAAAGCGCGTTATCAGCACCTCGGGAAGTACAGGCCAGTGATGTCATTTGAATCTCAGTTGCCGGCCATCTACAGGGCATTACCCATAAACGGGTGGCCAATCGGAACGTCCGTACAAAACTAATGGAATGAGGTTCCAATGCGATTTTTTTGCGATCCATTTATTACGGTCAGCGTTAAGCATCCAACTTCAGCTATCGCCTGGCACCCGCCTCCGAATGTCTAAACCTTGCTTCTAACGAGTAAAAGATTTCGATAGCAAACAGTGATCAACCTATCAGTGGCGACGTTGTTTTCGACGCCAGGGGTTAACGATGCCTACAGCAACTTCATTGCCGGCTGAACAACTAACCGAAGTTCACCATCCACACATGTTAAAACCGCTGATCGACCCGGTCATTTCCACACTCATCAACAAATTCCCGGGTAGGCTGGCCGATTTGGTCAAACAACATGGTTCCCCCTTGAATCTGGTTTGGCCCCATGCCTTTGAATTAAATACACAGGCTCTACTGGCCGTATTGAAACGCTACAACGTGCCTTACGCCATCTTCTATGGCGCCAAGGCCAACAAGTCCCAGAGCATGCTCGGCGCAGCGGCGAATTCGGGGATCGGCGTCGATGTGTCTAGCATCCACGAACTGCAAGCGGCGCTGCGAGCCGGTACACCCGCCGCCAAAATCTGCGCCACCGGACCGGCCAAAACTGCCGTATTTCATCAGGCACTGGTCAGCGCAGGTTCACTGATTTGCGTCGATTCGCTGGAAGAGTTCGATCATCTGCAAAGCACTGTCGAAGCACGGCGCCCCCTCACCAAAGCCAGGGTTTTACTGCGTTACAGGCCCAAAAGCAGTCCACAGAGTCGCTTCGGCATGAGCTCGCAAGACTTGCTCGACAGTCTTCAACGGCTGACCAGGAGCACTGATGTTTTTCACTTCGAGGGTTTCCATTTTCATCTGGGCGGCTATGGATTCGAATCCCGCGCACAAGCGTTACGCGAGGTCACCGGGTTCATCGAGGCGGCTCGGGAAATGGGCCTGAGTCCGCAGATGATCGATATCGGTGGCGGTTTGCCGATTCGTTATGTCGAGCCGCAGACCTATGCCCGATTCTTACAGAACGACAATCAACCGAGCCATTATCACAACCAGAAAGTGCCCGACGCCTATTATCCCTACGGCGCAGAACTGACGGCGCCACAATGGTTGACGTTATTGCTGGAGGCCGAGCATTCACCCGGACTGTCCATATCCAATTATTTAAAACTGCAGAATATAACCCTGGCGCTGGAACCCGGGCGGAGTCTCGTCGATCAAGCAGCGATTTCATTGTTTCGCGTCACCCGCACCAAACAACTCGCCGACAACAAAACCGTCATCTTCGTTGAAGGCAGTAGTTTCAGCGCGTGCGAAACCTGGTTTGCCTCTGAGTACCTGGTTGATCCGATCCTTATCAGTTCACACGCCCCGCCCCACACCCCGACTCAAGCTTATATCGCCGGCCATAGTTGCCTGGACGATGACGTTATCAGTCACCGCCTGATCAACTTCTCGACTGCACCACAGCCAGGCGACTTATTGATTTACATCAATACTGCCGGCTACCAGATGGACTTGCTGGAAAACGAGTTTCATCGCCATCCCCTGCCCCGGCGGTTGACGGCGACCTGTTGTACGGAAGGTAACTATGCGTTTTCACCTGACTACTAAAGGGAACAGTTGAAATGATATTGAATAAAACTTCGGATCTTATTGGTAACACACCGATGTTGGGCATTGAAGTTCCCGATACCCATGCACGTTTGTTGTTGAAGATTGAAAAGAACAACCCCGGCGGCAGCATCAAAGATCGCATGGCACGCAATATGGTGTTGGCGGCGCTCAAGTCCGGTCGCCTGAAACCCGGCGGCGTGGTCGTCGAGTCATCCTCCGGCAACACCGGGATTGGGCTGGCCATGGCAGCGGTGGAGTTTGGTTTGCACTTCATCGCCGTGGTCGATCACCACGCCGCACAAGACAAGATCGCCGTGATGAAGGCACTGGGTGCGGACATTCGTTTCGTCAAAGGCACCTATCGGGAAGATGAAGTCGCGGTGGTCGAGCGGCAACGACTCGCCGCCGAACTGGCCAGTGAAATTCCCGGTGCCGTGTTCATGAATCAGTCCGATAACGCGGCCAATGCGGGTGGCTATAGTGATTTCGTTCGCGAAACCATCGCCCAGGTTGAAGGCGTGATTGGCGCCTATGTCGGCTGCGTCGGCACCGGCGGCTCGATGACCGGCATCGCTCGCGGCCTGAAACTGCATAACCCGGACACCATCACCGTGGCGGTGGAACCGGCCGGCTCCATCGTGTTCGGCCATCCCGGCTATCCCTACTACCAATCAGGCACCGGCACGCCGGCCGGCGACACCGTCGGCCTGGTGCTCGACTACAGCTGCATCGACCTGGGTGTGCAAGTCACCGACTCCCAGGCCTTCGAAACCGCCCGCTATATCGCGCGCAACCTCGCCCTGTTGGTGGGTGGCTCAACCGGCGGTGCGATCTTCAAGGCGCTGGAACTGATCCACAAAGGCGTGCTGACCGGCAACGTGGTGGTGCCAATCGCCGACGGCGGCGAGAAATACCTGCACACGGTGTTCGACGAGAAATGGCTGCAAGAACGCGATCTGCTCGATCCAGGCATTGCGCCGCAACTGGATGCCTGGCTGGGCAAGACCCAATGGCTGGAATCCTTCTCCGCACCGCTGCAATTGAGCGTCGCATGACTCACCCATCACACAGGAGCACCGCTCGATGAATGTGTTGAAAGTCGCCATCTGTGGTGGCGGCAGGACCGGCCATCTCAACGCCATCCTGTTCAAACAACTGCCCAATGTTCAGGTTTCGATACTCACCGGCAATCTGGAGATCATCGAACGGCACGCCCGCCAGACGCCGATGCGGGCGCTGTTGCCCGACGGTTCGACACTGGAGGCCCGACTGGATCGCGTGACCACCGATGCCAGGACAGCCGTCGAGGATGCCGACATCGTCATCATCACCGTGCCTGCCCATGCCCGACCGCAAACCTTGCAAGCCATCGCGCCGCATCTGAGTGCAAGCAAACCGGTATACATCGGTGCGATTCCCGGTTTCTGCGGTTTCGACTGGCTGGCCGAAGCCACCCTGCCCGACCGTCCGAACCTGGTGATCTGGGGCATGAAGGATGTCCCGCATACCGCGTTCGAACTGGCGCCGGGGCGCTCGATCAAAATGGGCGGCGGCAAAAGCCAGCTGTATGTGGCGGCCCATGCCAGGGAGTCGCAGGCATCGCGCCGACAGCTGCAGGAAATGCTCACCCGGCTGTACGGCCCTTGCGTGACGATGCTGGAACACTACCTGGAGATCACCCTGACCCCGGGCAACCCGATCATGCACAGCTCGGTGATCTACGGACTGATCGGCCCCTACGGCCAGTGGCACCGCAAGATTTTCCCGCAACCCATGTGCTGGTGGACCGAGTGCCCGGAACTGGGCGCCTACTTCCTCGAACGCATGGATCAGGAAAGCCAGGCGTTGTGCGCGGTCATCAGTCAGCGTCTGGGCATCGACCTGTCCTCGGTCAAATCCCTGAAACAGGAAATCGTCGACGCCTACGGCGGGCAAATCCGCGACCAGAGCAGCATGCTGGCAATCCTGCGCACCAATCAGGCCTACAACGACATCCTTGCGCCGATGGTGCCAGCCGCCGACAACCGCGCCGGCTACGTGATCGAACGCGAGAGCCGGGCCTTCAACGAAGACGTCGCCTACGGCCTGGTGCTGTTGGTGGAAATGGCCAGGCGCTTCGACCTCAAGGTGCCTTACATCGAAGAAGTCTTGCACTGGAGCGTTGGCTACATGCAGGGCCTGCGCGACTCGGCACTCGACTACTTCCCCAGCCATTGGCCACGCCCGGCAACCGCCGCCGCCTGATCCATTCATTCAATTTTTCGACGAGCAGACCGCTGATATGGATGACTTCAAGACACTGATCGCCTACTCCCGCAAAAACGCGATGCGACGCTTGATTCGCTGCCTTTTTGCCGAAAATATCCTCGACCGTTCGGCCCTGAGCTTTTCCGACGAGGGCCACCAGGCCACTTACCCACTCAAGGGCGGCCGCGCTCACCTGGCCTTTTCCGACATCGCCCACGGTCCGGCCGACACCGTGGTCAACGACGGTGATGTGGTGCTGGTCACCGACGACGGCGTACGCCAGGTCATCACCCGCCATCAGGACATGCTTGATGTACTGCGCGACAGTTTCGACTTCGAACCCACCGACGAAGGCGTGGCCGGAGTGAAGGCCGACATGGAAAACAGCCTGACCAATGACGCGCACGCCCGTCAGCATCGCCAGCAATGGAACGCCCGGTTGCAGCAGGCCGCCAGGGATCAGGGCCTCGCCAGTTTCACCGACTACCTGCGCCAGCAGGCCAACACCAAGGACGCTGCGATCCTGCTCGACCAGTGGGGTTCGCTGGAAGGTCATCCGTACTACCCGACCTGGAAATCGCGCCCGGGCCTGACCGACGCCGAAGTCGAGCAACTGTCCCCCGAGTTCAACGCCCAGGTGCCGTTGCGTATCGCCTCGTTGCGCGCCGACAACGCGAAAAGCGAGAGCATGCCGCACGTGACCAGTTACCACGACTGGTTCGCCAGCCATTTCCCGGCGCAATGGGAACAATGGAAAGCCTCGCTCAACAGCAAAGGGCTGGACGAACGCCAGTGGCTGCCGTTGCCGATACACGCCTGGCACTTGCAGGCCTATGTCCTGAAGACGTTCGCGGCGGAAATCGAAGCGGGGATTCTGATCACCGACGGCCCCGATATCGCCACCCTGCCGACCATGTCCTATCGCACGATGATGCCGGTGCTGGACAACTGCGCGCCGCTGATCAAGCTGCCGATCGCCGTGTGGATGACCAGCGAGCTGCGCAGCCTGCAAGCCAAATCGATTCACATGGGGCCGCGCATCAGCACGGTGATCACCAGGATTCTTGAGGCGGAAAACGGCTTCGATCAGCGTCTGGAAATCTTCCCGGAAGAAATCGGCGTGCGCTACAGGAACGCGATCACTCAGGACGATCATCCCGGCCGTCATCTGTCCGTGGTCTATCGCGCCAGCCAGCCAGCGTTCGAGCGCACCGACGATTGGCTGCCGATTACCGTGGCGTCACTGTTCACCCGCTTGCCCGGCAGTGGTCGGCCGCTGTTCACCGATCTGATCGAGCGCGACGGCGTGCGGGCGAGCCCCATCCAGGTTGAACACTGGTTCCGCGAGTACGCCAACGTGGTGACCCAACCGGTGGTGGCGATCTATCTGATGTATGGCATCGGCCTTGAAGCGCATCAGCAAAACACCATGGTGCTGTTCTCCCCCGACGGCAAAGCACGTAGTCTCCTGATCCGCGATTTCGGCGATGGCCGCACGTACGCTCCATTATTGGAAGCGCGTGGCTACCACCTGCAGCCCCACGTACAGCCGGGTATTCTGCCGACGGTGTTCGCTGGGGATATCGAGCCGGTGCGCATGTTCGTGCTCGACGCGGCGTTCCTCACGCATCTGCACGAGATGGCGCTGTGGCTGACCAAGGAATACGGGCTGAACAACACACGGCTGTGGGAGGTGTTGCGCGAAGAAACCGATCTGGCCTTCGAGGCTGTGCGCCACCGTGTGTCGCCGGCATTGTGGGAGGTCGAACACAAGGCGTTCGTCGAAGACCCATGGCCAACCCGGTCGTTGCTGCGCATGCACTTGATGCAATACAGCAACTATCGTTTGCAACACACCCTGACCAACCCGCTCGCTAGCGTTTAACCGAGGCTGACTCATGTCCCATGCAGGTGTCATCCAGGGTTCAAGAGTACGAATCCTGATTTATCTTCTATTTGCGATCCAATTGGTATCGATGGGTGCGATGGAAATGAGCGGGCCGTTCTGGCCTGTCCACCTGCGTGGGCTGACCACTTCGGAGTCGGTTTTCAGCTTCGCCAGCATCGCCGTGTACGTCGGGCCGATGCTGGGCATTATTCTGACCAGCGCATTCTGGGGCCGCATCGGCGATCGCTACGGTCACAAGTTGATGATGATCCGCGCCCTCGCCGGTTTGTCGTTGACCCAACTGGGGCTGGCGCTGTTCAGCGACATTTGGGTCATTCTGATCCTGCGTTTTTTGCAAGGCGCGTTCGCCGGCTACATCGCCCCGGCACAAGCTTATGGCGTCAGCATCGAGGCCCCTTCGCGGCGGGCGCGGCTGTTCGCCATCCTGCAGATCTCGACCAATGTCGGTTCGTTGCTCGGCGCCGTGGTCGGCGGATTGATCCTCGACTACGCGACGTTCTTCTGGATCAACATCATCGCCTCGGCACTGTGTGCGGTGTGCACCGTGATCGCCGCCGTAACCTTGCCGGACGTGCCGCCGGTGAAGAAAGCCCCGACCGCCGACAAGGCAACTCCCACCGGCCGTTCAGGCAGTGTGTGGCAAGGCTCGCCACTGCTGTCGTTACTCGGTGTGATGGGCATTCTGCTGCTGGCGCGGATGCTGCCGCAGACCGCCTTCTCGCTGTATGTCAGCTCGGTGTTCGAGGTCAGCCACTCGGTGGTCGGCCTGTGCTACGGCTTGCTGGCGCTGGGCTTCATTCTCTCGGCCACGGCCTGGTCGCGCTATTTCGAACACCGTGGCCAGCAGGACACCCTGCAACGCATGACTTACGTTGTGCTTGGCTGCATCGCTATCACCGCTGTGGCGGGCATCACGCGTAATCCGCTGGTGTTTGTTGTCGCCTACTTCATCTGGGGCGTGCTGCTCGGTGCGACCACGCCGGTGCTGATGGCGCTGATCTCAAAAACCGCCGACAGCTCGCAACAGGGTCACGTGCTGGGGATTGCCCAGGGCACGGCGCAATTTGCCTCCATCGCGGGGATTTCAGCCGGGGGCTTGCTCAGTCAGGTTTACGGTCTGCAATACACCTACCTGTTCGTTTGTCTGGCCTATGGGGTGGCGCTGATCCCGATTGTCGCGCTGCGCTACTGGCCGGCGGTCATGCAACCGAGCCATGCCCCGCCGGGGGATTGATCAAGGAGTTCGTGCTTTGAACATTGAACAACTGCGCGCCGATACGCCCGCTGTCGCGCAACTGATCCACTTTAACAATGCCGGCGCGGCGCTGATGCCGACGCCGGTGATCGACACCGTGACCCGCCACCTCCAGCTCGAAGCACGCCTTGGCGGGTATGAAGCGGCCGCGCAATGTTCGGCCGAGCTGGAAAACGTGTATGGCGCCATTGCCCGGCTGATCAACGCTCAGCCGGACGAAATCGCCGTGATCGAGAACGCGACCCGCGCCTGGGACATGGCCTTTTATTCGTTGCCGCTGCAAGCGGGCGATGTGGTGCTGACCTCGACCACCGAATATGCCGGCAACTACATTCCTTACCTGCAACTGAAGCAGCAGCGCGGCATTGAAATCCGCGTCATTGCCAACGATGAGCATGGTCAGGTGTCATTGCCGGCACTGAAAAAAATGCTCGAGGACGAACGCGTCGCGTTGATCGCCTTGCCGGTGATCGCCACCAACGGCGGTCCCGTGCAACCGGTCGAACAGATTGGCGCCCTGGCCCGCGCTGCCGGCGTACTGTTTCTGCTGGATGCCTGCCAGGGGGTCGGACAGATGCCGATCGATGTGCAGAAAATCGGTTGCCACATGCTCGCGGCTACCAGCCGCAAGTACCTGCGCGGACCGCGGGGCATGGGATTCCTGTACGTCGAAAGGTCCTTGTGTCAGAACCTCGAACCGGTCTTTCTCGACCTGCACGCCGCATCGCTGCAGACATCCGATACCTTCGAAATCCGCGCCGATGCCCGCCGATTCGAGAACTGGGAGTGCAACGTCGCCGCCAAACTGGGCCTGGGTGCGGCGGTGCAATACGCACTGGCCCAGGGCGTGGACCCCATGTGGTTGCGAATTCAACATTTGGCCGCCTACCTGCGTCAGCGCCTGGCGGATATCCCGGGCGTCACACCGCGCGACGTCGGCAGCCTCACATCAGGCATCGTGACATTCACTCATCAGGGCAGCAGCGCGGCGCAGGTTCAACAGTGGCTGGCGGCACAGGACAAGCGCATCAACGTGTCAACCTCGACCTTCCGTTCGACCTTGATCGATATGCAGCACAGGGACTTGCTGGAGGTCAGTCGCGCTTCGCTTCATGCCTACAACACCGAAGCGGAAATCGACACGATGATCGCCGCACTGAGCTGTCTGCCGGGCGCCTGACGGGGATACCAATCGGCGCTTGCGTCGCAGCCGGGTTGCAAACTAGAATTGGGAATACTTCTCAATTGCATAAAGCTGCAGCCATGAGCGAAACCCTTCCCGCGAATAACAACCATCACCTGCGCGCGATCGAAGCCCTGTACAGCGGCCATCACGGCTGGCTGTACGCGACGCTGAGAAAAAAACTGGGTAACGCCATGGATGCGGCGGATCTCGCGCAGGACACCTTCACCCGTATCCTCGCCTCCCAGGTCACCGTCATCGAACAGCCCCGCGCCTACCTGAGCTGCGTGGCCAAGGGCATTCTGGTCAACTGGTATCAACGCAAGGCCCTGGAACGCGCCTACCTGGATGCCCTCTCCCATTTGCCTGCGCCAGAAGTGCCTTCGCCGGAGTTGCGCTTCATGGTCCTGGAGACCCTGCACGAAATCGACGCGATGCTCGACGCGCTGCCGCCACTGGTCAAACGTGCGTTCCTGCTCTCGCAGATCAGCGGCCTGAAATATGACGACATTGCCACGCAACTGGGCGTCTCGCTGATCACCGTCAAACGCTACATGAAGCAAGCCTTCGTGCAATGCCTGTTGCTGGTGGAATGAATGCTCACCCACCGCAACGCCCCGCCCCCCGATCGACAGGCCCTTGAAGAAGCGGCCGACTGGCTGATCCGCTTGAGTGAAGGCGAACTGAGTGACCCTGAACGCGCCGAATGGGACTGCTGGAAAGCCAGCACCCCCGAGCGCGGCCGGGCCTGGGCGCGGGCGCAGTTGTTGCAGGGCAAACTCGGTGGACTGCCACCGTCTCTGGCGATGTCGGCGCTTGATCGCCCAAGCAGCCCGGAACGCCGTGCGGCGTTGGGCAAACTGGCCATGATCCTGGCGATCCTGCCGGTTGGCTGGGCCAGCTGGAAGCTGGCAGAGTCCCGACAATGGTCGGCCGACTATCGCACGGCTGTCGGCCAGCGACGCGAACTGACCCTGGCCGACGGTTCGAAAATCACCCTTAACACCGACACCGCCATCGACGTGCTGTTCGACACCAACCAACGCCACCTGCACCTGCGCGAAGGCGAAATACTGGTGCAGACCGCGCCGGACAATTCACCGTCGCCCCGGCCGTTCCTGGTCAGCACCCGCCAGGGCCGCCTGCAAGCGTTGGGCACGCGCTTCACCGTTCGCGAACTGCAATCACGCACTCGCCTTGCCGTCCTGGAAGGCGCTGTAAAGGTAGAGCTGGCAGATGATCGCAAGGGAGCACCGCTGATCATCGGTGCCGGGCAACGCACCGACTTTTCTTCCAGCACCTTCGGCCAGGTTAGCGTCGCCGGCCGCTCCGCCGTCGACTGGACGCAAGGCATGTTGATGGCGGACAAGATGCGCCTGGCTGACTTCGTCGACGAGTTGACGCGCTATCACCGTGGTGTTGTGCGCCTCGACCCGGCCATTGCCGATCTGCGCATTTCCGGTGCCTACCCCATCAGCGACACCCAGCGCACCTTGAACATGTTGGCGCACACCTACCCGATCCATGTCAGCGGCCATTTGAATGGCTTCTGGGTCATGCTTTCCCCCACTTGAGTCGCCGAAAAATATTGCCGCACCGGTGATACTTTTTTTGATCTCGACTGGCTATGGGGGAGAAACACTTTACCGTCCTGTTTATAGGTCCATCCATTCATGCCTGCTGCACGCCTCCTGCGCCCGGATCGTCAGTTCAAACCAGTGATTCGCAGTGCGTTGCTCAGCCTTGTCCTGATCGGTGTCGTTTGCCCGTTTGCCTTGGCCGTCGTGCCTGTCCAACTGGACTCTGTCGCGGTCCGTGCCTACGACATTGCCTCCGGGCCGCTGGGCGCCACCCTTTCCAGCGTTGCCGTCGAGGCCGGTATTGCGCTGTCGTTTCAGCCTTCCCTGACCGAAGGCCTGACCAGCCCTGCACTGATCGGCCATTTCACCGCGCAAGAAGCCGTCACTCGCTTGCTGGACGGCAGTGGCCTGGACATGGTCTTGCTCAGCGATGGCAGCTACACGCTGGTACAGCGCCGGGTGACGCTGGATGAGACGGCAGTCATCGGTACCGACCAACGCGCCGATGCCCTGCCGCAGGTGTATGTCGGTGGCCAGGTGGCCGGCGGTGCCCGTCTGGGTATTCTCGGCAATACCGACGTGATGGATGCTCCGTTCAGCATCAGCACCTACACCTCGGCACTGATCAAGGATCAACAGGCCGTCACTGTCGGCGATGTATTGGAGCGCGACTCTTCAGTGCGTTCCACGGGGCAGGCCGGGGGCATCGTCGACTCGTTTTTCATCCGTGGTTTTCCCGTCGGTGAAGGCAACCTCGGTGAATTGGCGTTCGACGGCGTCTACGGTGTCGCGCCCAACTACCGGGTGTTCACCGAGTACGCCGAGCGTGTCGAACTGGTCAAAGGCCCCGGTGCGCTGCTCTATGGCATGTCGCCCAACAGCGCAGTCGGCGGTGTCATCAACGTGGTGCCCAAGCGCTCCCTCGATGAAGACCTGACCCGTTTCACCGCCAGCTACGCCATGGACTCGCAGCTTGGCGGGCACCTCGACGTGAGTCGACGCTTCGGTGAAGAACGTCGCTTCGGCCTGCGCCTCAATGGCAGCACCCAACTGGGCAACACCGCGATCGACGATCAATCGCGGCATGTCGATATCGGTGCCCTGTCCCTTGACTATCAAGGCGAACGCCTGCGTACCAGCTTCGACTGGCTCAATCAGGAAGAACGTTTTGACGCTGCTTCGCGCCCCTTCCTGATCGCCTCGGGCGTGGACATTCCCTCGGCGGCCAATGGCCGTATCAATGTGAGCCAGGCATGGGGCTGGTCGCGCACCCGGGACAAATCCGCCCTGCTCAGTGGCGAATACGACCTGAGCGACGCACTGACTGTTTTCGCCCATGCCGGCGGTGGCCAGTCGGATGTCGCGCGGATGTCCGACCAGACGCCGACCCTCATGAATGCCGTCGGCGATACGTCTTCGATTCCGGGCTATTACAAGTTCGAAGTCGAGCGATACACCCTCGACGCCGGTGCACGCCTGCGTTTCGACACCGGGCCGGTCAGTCATCGCACCGCCCTGCAAGTCAGCCGTTATCGCGATGTGCTGTCGCGCGGGATCATTTCCGGCGCGCCGATCCTGTCGAACATCTATCACCCGGTGGATCGGCCAAAGCCGTACCTCCCCAAGCCGGACACGCCGAAAGTATCCGAAAGCGAACTGACCGGCGTGGCGCTGGCGGACACGCTGTCGGTACTGGATGACCGGGTGCAGCTAACCGTCGGCGTACGCCGGCAGAACATCCAATCCGACAACTACAACGCCACCGGGGTGGTCACCACGTCCTACGATGATGGCCGGACCACGCCGCTGTACGGCGTGGTCATCAAGCCCTGGGATCACGTTTCGTTCTACTACAACTACATCGAAGGCCTGAGCAAGGGCGACATTGCGCCGTCCACCGCCTCGAACGCCGGCGAGATCTTTGCCCCTTACGTTTCCCGTCAGCACGAACTCGGCGTCAAGGCCGACTACGGCACCTTCACCTCCACCCTTTCCCTGTTCCAGATCACCAAACCCAGCGGGGAACTGGCCTCCGGGGTGTTTGCGGTGCAGGGCCAACAGCGCAATCGCGGCCTGGAACTGAATGTATTCGGCGAAGTCGCTCCAGGCACGCGACTGCTCGGTGGCGTGACCCTGCTCGATGCGCAACTGAGCAAAACCTCGGTGGCTGGCAACCGTGGCAATAAACCGGTTGGCGTACCCGAAGTGCAAGCCAACCTGTGGGCCGAACGGGATGCCTCGTGGCTGGAGGGACTGACGCTGACCGCTGGCGCGATCCATACCGGTAGCCAGTACGTCAACCAGGCCAACACCCAGAAACTGGATGACTGGACCCGCTTCGACGTCGGCGCGCGCTACACCACGCTCATCGATGAGCGACCGACCACGTTTCGCGCCACCGTGCAGAACGTGTTCGACCAGGCGTACTGGTCGGGCGTGGCCTCCTACGGCGCGTTCTCCCAAGGTTCACCGCGCACTTTATTACTGTCGGCAACTGTCGATTTCTGAAACGTTCAGCCGGCTGACGGTGTGAACCGTTGACCGACCTGACTTTGCAAAGGCTTTGACCATGGTGATTTTCGATAGACGCAGCTATGCATGGGTTGCATTGCTACTGGCAGGCCTTCTGGGGCTGATTTCCTGGGTACCGCGCCCTGCGCATGCCGCCGAGGCGGACACAGCGCGCACCGAGGTGACCGATCTGCTGGGGCGCAAGGTCAAGGTTCACCTGCCGGTCAGGCGCGTCATCCTTGGCGAAGGTCGACAGTTGTATCTGGTCGCCGCCCTCGATGTGCAAAACCCGATCGAGCGCATCGTCGGCTGGCGCAAGGACCTGATCCAGTCTGATCCGGACACCTACAACGCGTACCTGCGCACATTTCCCGGCATCGCCAAAATCCCCACCTTCGGCGGTTTTGAAGACGGCACCTTCGACATCGAGCAGGCCATTTCCCAGCGACCGGACGTGATCATCCTCAACATCGAGGCACAGCACGCCACTGAAGATGCACGCTACATCGAAAAGCTCGACGCGCTGGGCATTCCGGTGGTGTACGTCGACTTCCGTAACAACCCGATGCAGAACACCGAGCCGACCATGCGCCTGTTCGGTCAACTGTTCGGCAAGGAACAGCGCGCCGAAGCCTTCATCGATTTCCGCAACCGGCAGATTCACCGCGTCACCGACGTCATCGAGAAAAATCATCCGCCGCGTCCCAGCGTGTTCATCGAGCGAATCGCTGGCTACACCGATGATTGCTGCCTGAGTTTCGGCAACGAGAACTTCGGTCTGTTCGTCGAGATGGCCGGTGGCAACAACATCGCCCGGCGCATCATTCCCACCACGTTCGGCCAGTTGAATCCCGAGCAAGTCATTTTCGCCAACCCGGCCCATGTGGTGATCACCACCGCCAACTGGGAAGCCTTTGCCCCCGGCGGCCATTGGGTCGGCGTCGGTCCTGGCGCAGACATGACACTGGCACGGAAAAAACTCGCCTGGTACACACAGCGTCCGGCCTACGCCGGCATCAAGGCTCAGGACAACCAGGCGTTTCACGCCATCTGGCATCAGTTCTACAACAGCCCCTATCAGTTCGTGGCCATCCAGCAACTGGCGAAATGGTTCCATCCCGAACTGTTTGCCGATCTCGATCCGGAGGCGTCATTTCGCGAACTGCATGAACGCTTCCTGCCCGTGCCCTATGAGCCCGGCTACTTTGTCAGCTTGCCGCAACCGGAGGTCAAACCATGAGTTCGTTGACTGACGCCGTGGTCGTACAGCGCGAGACCTATCGCCGTCTGGTATTGCGCAAGCGCTTGATCCTTGCAGGGCTGGTGGCCCTGTTGTCATGCAGTGTGCTGCTCGACCTGGCGCTGGGGCCGGCGAGCTACAGCTTCAGCGAAGTCCTCGGCGCGTTGTTTTCGCCGGACAGCGCATCGCCGCAGGTTCGCGTGGTGATGTGGGACATTCGTCTACCGGTGGCGCTGATGGCTGTCGCCGTCGGGGCGGCGCTGTCACTGGCCGGCGCACAGATGCAGACCATCCTCAATAACCCGCTGGCCAGCCCGTTCACCCTGGGCATTTCCGCAGCCGCCGGTTTCGGCGCCGCGTTGGGACTGGCGTTCGGTGTCGCGCTGTTCCCGCTGGCGGCGCAATTCATGGTGCCGCTCAATGCGTTCATCATGGCCATGCTCTCGGCGCTGTTGATCCATTTCCTGAGCATGCGTCGCGGCGTCACCGCCGAAACCATTGTGCTGCTCGGCATTGCACTGGTGTTCACCTTTAACGCGTTGTTGGCACTGGTGCAGTTCTTCGCCACCGAGCAAGCGGTCGCCGCCGTGGTGTTCTGGACCATGGGCAGCCTGACCAAAGCCACCTGGCCAAAACTCGGGGTGATCTGTCTGGTGATCCTCATCACCCTGCCGATCTTCGCCAAACGCGCCTGGGCTTTGACCGCCCTGCGCCTGGGCGACGACAAGGCTGCCAGTTTCGGCATCAACGTGCGCAGGCTGCGTTTTCAGACACTGATCATGGTCAGCCTGCTGGCCTCGTTTCCCGTGGCGTTCGTCGGCACCATCGGTTTTATCGGACTGGTCGGCCCGCACATCGCCCGCATGCTGATCGGTGAGGACCAGCGTTTCTTCCTGCCCGCCTCGTTGCTGACCGGATCATTGATCCTCTCGGCCAGCTCGGTGGTCAGCAAAACCCTGATCCCCGGCGCGATATTCCCCATCGGCGTGGTCACGTCGCTGATCGGCGTACCGTTCTTCATATCTCTGATTCTCGGCGGGAAGAAAAACGCATGGTGAAGCTGCAGCTGGACAATCTCGGTGCCCGCTATGGGCAGCGCGAGATCATTAGCGATGTGTCGTCTACCGTATTTTCCGGCGGTCAGGTGGTCGCCGTGGTCGGTCCCAACGCCGCTGGCAAATCGACGCTGTTCAAACGCATCGCCGGACTGATCGACGGCCCCGGACAGGTGATTTTGCAGGACTCCAAAAAAGGTCCGACAGGCATCAGCTACATGCCGCAGGGCCTGAACGCCAGTGCGCGGTTGACGGTGTATGAGTCGGTGCTGCTGGCGCGCAAGCAACTGACGCCGGGCTGGGTCGTACACGATGATGAGTTGAAACGGGTCGATGAGATTCTCGCGGCGTTGGGCATCACCGGATTGTCCTTTCGCAACCTCGGTGAACTCAGTGGCGGGCAGCAGCAGTTGGTGTCCATCGCGCAAACCCTGGTGCGCGAGCCGGAAATCCTGCTGATGGACGAGCCGACCAGCGCCCTGGACATGCATCGCCAGGTGCAGGTGCTTAACTTCATGCGCACACTGGCCCGCCAACGCGAGGTGATCGTGTTCATCGCCATCCACGATTTGAATCAGGCACTGCGGTTTGCTGATCAGGTGCTGGTCATCGCTGAGGGCACCGCGCAAGGCAGCGGCCCTAGCTTCGAGGTGATTACCGAGCAAATGTTGCGCAATGTTTACAAGGTCGAAGCGCGAATAGAGCAGTGCAGTCGCGGACTGCATCACATACTGATCGACGACATCGTTTAACGTCGGATGTGCGGCCAGTCATGACTTTACGTCAGGCAAAAAAACCGCACGCGTCGGGCTGGATAGATGACACGGGTAGTCGTTAGTCGGAGTGATTCATTGCGCTGGCGTTGATACCATCGCGCCCACGTTCTCCATGCATTAAGGGATGTGGGGGAAAATAGAAGCCCCGGCGATTGCGAACCGCCGGGGCTTTGCTTTTTCAATCCCGCTGAGCGCCTGGCGCCGTCCATTCGGACGCCGCCCCAGGGCGTGAGGGAATAGGGCAACCACCATCGCGAACGCAAGAAAACACCACCACCGAAATACATTGCGCAATCAACTCCAGGTGCCGCAATGCGCATTCGGCCAGGTCGAGTCAGGCAGCACATTCGTCTTGTCCGGCAAATAGATGTCAGTAATGACTAGCGCAATTGAAATTGAGTCTTCCAGCATGGGGAGAGCGTCATCGGCACAAGCGCAATCAATCACACATAGGCCTAGCAGCGAAATTGCCTCGACCGTTAGAGGGCGAAGTATTTCATCATCCTCTACGTCCAGCCCTGTTGGAGACATGGCTGAAAATCCCGAAAGCTTGTCACTTTTAGTGATGTGACAGATGGCAAGCGTTTCGGACAACTGACCAGCGGTGTCGGGTGCGCGAGCGATTGTTGAATTTCGTCAACGCACTAGCCTGTTTGATCGGCAAAATTTTTCTGGCGGGTACCTTCACCTGAGGTAGATCAAGGCATCGGCACCACGGTGTAGAACACGCCATTGGCACCGTAAGCAGGACGCACCCATGAATTGCCGCACTGGTAAAATGTGCCTTGCGCAACGGTTCTCAACCCACATCCGGAAGGTAGGCTGGCAAAGGTTGCGCCTATGGGCATTGTCGGCGGCGCGGAAGCGACCATGCCCGCGTTATACCCTGCTCCGTAGGCATTGTTGTTGGCATTCTGGTTTGCCACCGTCGCGACAGCCGCTCCCGCCACCACGCCTGCCGCAGCCGCGGCTGCCGGGTTGACTCCCTCGTTATAACCGCAGTTATAGCAACCGCTGTTGGCAATGACAGTGGTGGGCGGATGATAGTAGGCCGTGCCATAAGGAACGGGGTGATACCCATTCGCACCGGAGACAGGCGGACGGTAAGCGGTCGTGCCATAACCGTCCGCGTGATAGCCGCTGGCCGTCGCACCATATTCACCCTGGGCATGCCATGCACCTTCACCACCCGAAGCCGTTCCACCCTCGGCGCCCGTACCGTGCCAGCTCCCTCCGCCACCGGAGGCAGTCCCGCCATTTTCATCCCTGGCGTTCCAACTGCCTTCGCCACCCGACGCCGACCCACCGCGATAGCCTGATCCGCTCCAGCTACCGCTGCCGCCCGACGCCGAGCCGCCACGATTGCTTTCGCCACTCCAACTGCCTCCACCGCCCGACGCCGAGCCGTATTCGCCCGAATGGCTCCATGAGCCGCCCCCTCCCGAGGTGCGCCCAAAACCGGATGCGTGAGACCAGGCTCCCGCTTCGTTACAGGAGAGTACTGCGACAATCAGGCCGGCGAATTTCAAGGTAGATCTGTTCATGTTTCAGTCTCCTTGTTCAGGGTTTCGACACCGGCTCTTTTACCCCTTGCGGTGCGCGAAGATCGGGCGGCGGGGAAAACTGAATCCGATGCGCCGTTTCGATATGGTCAGGTTTGAAAAATTCCGCAGACATCGCTGATTCAAGTTTCCAGTCACTGAAATCGACCTGATGCCGGGATCGTGTCGGATCATCCAGAAACACGGCGCGCAACCGACGTGGAAGCTTGTCCTGTACGCCGATCCACGCCTGAACGAACACACTCTCACTGGTGTAAGCGAGCACATCAGTGGTGGTATCCCCGACCACTGTGCTCTGGCCGATGTAAAACGCTACTCGCATGTCCCGTGACAAATCCTTGTACGGATCAGCGACGATCACGTCAGTAAAGGGAAAATAGATCGCGGCACGCTGGTACGCGGCCTCCAGGGTTGCATCGATGGTCGGTGGCGCATCCGCTTGAGCCAAGAGGTTGTCTTTGCGCTCGAAGGCATAGGCTTTTTTGCCGTCGTAGTAGAACTCGGTAACCGGGCCGTCGCCCGAACTCATCACGCGAAGGCGATCCGGTCGTTGCAGATTGACCAGGTCCACCGTGCCATAGGCCAAGGGAGGCCCCAGCCGGCTGGGCTTTTCATAGGTTGTCACCGCTTTGAAACTCATGCCCTGGGTGGACGCCAACCTTGCGCTCATGGCCTTGAGTATCTCCAGGGCCTTGGGCTCCAACTGCGCCGGCGGGGGATCGACAGCAGGGGGTTGTGCAGCGTGCAGTGGTATAGCGAACAGTCCCAAGACTAAACCGAGCGAGAACAACCGGACATGCTGATGAAGACTTCGCATCGTTTGTTCTCCGCGCAGACGTAGAGCTGGGACGATTCGAGTTGACGAACAGTCGCGATACACCAGCCAACCTGCAATCGACCGTTTCGCAACATCCGAAATGCGCCGGTTTGCTGCTGATGCCTACGCGGTCATTTCAGCAAAGCTCAGTTTTGTGTCTATCGCCATTCAATCGATAAAAAACTTGTACACATCCAGACAAAACAGCCCGCCAGCGTAAAAATTTTCTGGAAGTTTCGGCATTGCTACCTAATCTCCTCGCGGGGGATCCAATTTTCAGGAGCAGCCGTGAGGCTTCTCTCACAGCGCTCGCACCACGGCAAAGGATCTCGAGATGAACCGGACACCATTTCCCTCGTTGTTTGCTCCGCCGATACTGCTGACTGCTATGGCTCTACCCGTCATGGCACAAGCCGCCGATAAATCGGCGCCCAACATTGTGGTCATCATGGGTGACGATATTGGCTGGTCCAATATCGGTGTCTATAACCAGGGCATGATGGCCGGGCGCACACCTAACCTCGACCAACTCGCCCTTCGGCCTGACCGACCGCAGCGACGGCCAGTTCAAGTACAGAGACAACGATTGGGGCTTTGGCGCCACCCAACAGCTGTTGTGGAACGTCGGCATGGCGTACGACAGCAGTGCCGTTTCGGACAGCAATCGCACGGTCACCGTGCCGATGGCCGAATCCTGGCGCATTGCGACAGGAGCCACCTATGCGCTGAACGAGGACACCGACATCAACGTCAGCTGGGCCTTGGTGTGGCTGGGCGACATGCCGGTGGATCAGAGCAAAACCCTGTCAGGTGATCGAATTTCCGGTCAATTCGACAGTGCCTGGATTCAAGCGGTGACCGGAAACATGACCTGGCGTTTCTGATTGCCTTTGAACAAACACGACTTGATCCAAGGAGCACACAACACTATGAACCTGTCCCGAAAAATGCTGGTCGGCGTCGCGCTGACCGGCCTGCTGCTCGGTGGCTGTACCTCGAAAGTCACCGAGACAACGCAGTACTCCGGCTTCCTGTCCGATTACAACAATCTGCAGGAAGTGAGCACGCCAAGCGGCGGTACGGCAATGCGCTGGGTGAGTCCTTCGTGGAACGCCAATGCGTATGACACGGTGGCCTTCAACAAGCTGCAACTGTATCCAGCGCCCCAGCCCAATGAGCGGGTCAACCAACAGACGCTCGATGACCTTCAAAACTACATGACCACCAAAGCCAAAGGCGTGCTGGGCCAGAAATACCGGATTGTATCCAGCCCGTCCGCAGCACCGGCCGCCTCAAGAACCCTGATCCTGCGCTCGGCCATCACCGGTGTGAACGCCTCCAACGAAGGCATGAAGTGGTATGAAGTCGTGCCCGTCGCGGCAGTCGTTGGGGCAACTCAGGCCGCGACCGGTCACCGGGATCAGGACACCAACCTGTTCATCGAGGCCGAGCTCATCGACGCAAAAACCAATCAGCCCGTGGTTAAGGTGGTGCGCAAGCTGTTCGGCAGCCAGTTGTCCAACGCCAGCCAGAAGATCACCACTAACGACTTCAAGGCAGCGATTGAAAAACTCAACGCCGATATCTGGGCGTTCATCCGTAGCTGAGCCGCCCTTCAGTCGCCGGCACCCGCTGGCGATTGAATAATCCTCAAGCACAGGACATCCGACATGCAGGTTTATTCATCGAAATTACTCCGGCCCTTGCTGGACGCTGCGCTCCTGGCGAGCGTGCTCGCATTGAGTGCGTGCGCAACGGTCGACGCCCAGACGACCGCTTACGTCGGGGTGGAACACCCGGCGCCAACGTTGGCCAGCCAGGTCCAGGTATTACGGGTAGAACCCACCCGGCCCAATGTGCAGCTGGGTGAAATCCTGATCGATGCCAGCGTCGACCCGGCGCCTCCCATCACGCAGGTCGAACAGAAACTGCGCGAACAGGCCGCCACGCTCGGCGCCGACGCAGTGGTCGTTGTGTATGACCATATCCAACCCGTCGCCACTTATGTGACAGGCCCGCTGTGGAGTCGCAATATCGAAACGATTCAGGGCCGCAAGCTCAAAGGCATTGCCATCCGTTATCAGTAAAAGAGGTGTACCAAAATGAAAACAATCCTGTCCTGGCTGACGCTTGTGTCGATGGCTGTGGTGATCAGTGCCTGCTCCGCCGTGGGAGCCAACGATGGCGGCGCCGGTGAAAGCCAGATTCGCGCGGGCAAGATCGAGCAAATATCACTGACGCAAATGCAGACTAATCACGACAGCGGCGTCGGAGCCGTACTTGGCGGCCTTGGCGGCTTGGGTATCGGCAGCCTGATCGGTCGTGGTACCGGGCGCGATGTCGCCATGGTCGCCGGTGCGCTTGCGGGGGCCGTCGGCGGTAACTACGCAGAGAAGAAAAAGTACGACCAGCCGGTAGAAGCGCAGCAGGTGATCGTGCGGGTACGAAACGGTGTGCTGGTGTCGGTGACTCAGCCGATCAATCCATCCCTGAGCAAGGGCATGAATGTATATATTCAGGGCTCAGGTAATGAGGCTCGAGTAGTACCGCAAGGCGGTTGAGGCGCATCCTGATGGTGGTAATCGATTCTGGACAGCCGATGACGAGGAGCGTGCTAAGGAAAAGATTCGATGACGCCAGAGAGGCAGCCGGGATCCCGAATGCACAATTTCAGATGCGGGACTGACGAGCAAAAACGGCAACGGACAAAGAGGCGTCAACAGGGAGCATCCGCGAAGCTCGGGACCCATAGGGACACACAACCGTCGGGATGACAGAACAGTACATCCGAATGCGAAAGGGCATGAAGGTAACCCCTACGAAGTGACTGACGGTCACGAATTGCGGAAAAGATTTTTTGATTGCGGAAAAAAGAACTAAGGGCTTGCATGAGATATGTCATGCAAGCCCTTGATATTCATGGTGCCCGAAGCCGGAATCGAACCGGCACGCCCTTACGAGCGGGGGATTTTAAGTCCCATGCGTCTACCAGTTTCGCCATTCGGGCGGTAGCGCGGTAAAGCGGTCTGAACCCTGCCCACTACGATCTGGCAGTGCTGACCCTTGTGCAGCAGAGGAGGGAATATATACATCCCGTCCTGGTGAAGCAAGTTCGCAAATGTACTTTTGCAGACTAAATCTTTCAAGCCAGCGCGAATAAAAAAGCTCCGTAAATCATGGATCTACGGAACTTGTTTAACTTTGGCGGCCAAAGTCGGAATCGTCCGGCCCAGACGAATGTCTTGTCTACTGAAAAAGTCAGGCAGATCAGGAGGCTAGCACGACATGAGTTGCGCAAGCCACTGATATTCAAGGGATGAGCCCGTCGAAAATCACGGGCTGGTCTCATTCCCGGGGCCTTGGACCCTCTCGGTGATGGCGTTTATCGGACAGCAGTAGTGTTTGCCCTCCTCCTGATCTAAATCAAACACGCTTTGCGCGTTTACGCAGAAATTAAAGTCAGCACTCGCCCCCTGAATCGGTGTCTGCGCAAACGCCCGTTTCTTGAAGGCTGCCCATGAAAACGCACCCGAAAAGCCCGAGACGGCAACATTTTTGACTACCCGTTTGATCTGGGTGGACTGGCATTCCCAGCCTGCCCTTCACCATAGGAGTCACGAAAAATGAGCAATTCCGTGAAAAAGATGCCGGAGCATCCTGACGAAAAGGCCAGTCAGCACCCCGTGGCGACAGACCTTTGGCGACCGCTGGAAAAACTGCGGCAACAGGTCGATCACCTGTTCGACGACTTCAATCGCGGTTCGAGCCTGTCGCCATTCGGTCGCGGGCTGTTCGATGTCGAACCCTTCTGGAAGCGTGAGCTGACAGGACACGGCATGCCGGCCGTGGACATCAGCGAAAAAGAAAAAAGCTTCGAAATCACCGCCGAGTTACCCGGCATGGATCAGAAGAACATTGAGATCAAACTGTCGAACGGCAATCTGATCATCAAAGGCGAAAAGAAAGAAGACAAGGAAGAAAAAAGGAAGGGTTACCACCTTAGCGAGCGTCACTATGGCGCCTTCGAGCGGATGTTCAACCTGCCCAAAGGGGTCGATGCCGACAAGATCGAAGCGAGTTTCAGCAAAGGCGTGCTGAGCATCTCGTTGCCGAAAAAGCCCGAAGCCATGAAAGCGGATAAAGTCGTGCCAGTCAAAGGCGAGTAAATCCCAGGCGGCTGCGCCCCTTGCCGGGAAACCGGCAAGGGTTTTTTTGCCTCGTGGATCGGTGTGAAGACCGATGGTTTTAACCTTTGGCCCAGCCCCGCATCACCCCCTGAAAATATCGAACGGCTCGATCCTCAGGACTTTGCGGATCCCCAGGTAACTGGAAAAACCAGCAATCAACAGCACCAGCCCAAACGCCAGGCCAAGATTCCAGAACGTGATGATGGCGGCATAGTTGGGCAGGTAGGTCCGCGCAATGGCGATCATCAGGGTCACCAGGCCGATGCCCAGCCCGTAACCGGTCATGGCCGTAAACGTTGCCATGAACAGGATCATGTAGACCAGCTCCCGACTCTTGGCCCCAATGGCCTTGAGGGCGGCGAACTTGTCCAGGTTTTCCAGAATGAAGGTGTAAAACGTCTGGCCGGAAATCGACAGGCCGACCAGAAAACTGATGATCGTCATCATCAGGATGTTGGTGCCCACCCCGGTTTGATAAATGTAGTAATTGGCGATGCGCTGGTTGAATTCCTGCTTGGTCAGGGCGACATAACCCAATTGCGCTACTTGTTGCTTGATCGCGCCCTCGGCTTGTTTATTCCTGGGCTTGAGCAAGATGTAAGACACCTTGAAGCGAGTGGTCGGGATGTACTCGGTGGCGCGCCGGTAAGTGGTGTAAAGCGTCGGCACGCCGGTCAAGCCGCCGACCAGGACCTTGGCAATGCCAACAATGGTGCCGCGGTGGTCGTTGAGTTCAAAGGAGGTGCCGATCTTCGGGTTCCCCAGTTTCGAAAACTCGGCATCGTGGACCATGATGAAGGCGTTCTCCGCGTAGATGTCCTCGATAACGCCCTCCTCCAGCGCCGGACGGCCATACAGACTGGTGTCGTCCAGTCCGATCACGCTGACCCCCTGGTAATTGCCGTTGGACAAGCGCACCTGCGCACTTCCGATGAATATCGGCACGGCGTATTCAACCTGCTTCATGCTGCGCACCGCATCGAGCAGGTAATCCGGCAGAGGGATGACACTGGTCGGCGTGTTCACCGCCGGATCGATGATCCACATCGGTGCGCCGATGTTGGTCACCGTCGAGTAAGCCCTGTTCAGGATGCCGGCAAACATCGCCGTCATCTGCATCATCAGGAACACCGAAAAAGTGATACCCACCAGCAACGCGGAGAATTTGGCCCGATCATTGACCAGCAGTTTGTAGCCGATGCGCAGGATGCCGTTGTATTTCATGGCGCAAGCCTGCCAGCGCCGGCATCGGCTCGGTTCCACCAGCCGCCGCCCAGCGCCACGAACAGCGCGACGGTGTCCTGATGCCGTTGGGCCAGTGCCTGCAAGTAAGCGATGTTGACCTGATGCAACTGCACATCGGCCACCAACAGCTCCAGATACGTCACCAGGCCCGAACGATAGTTGGCTTGCAACAGCCTCAAGGCCGCTTGGGCAGCGACTTGCGCCTCGGCCTGTTTTTGCAGGACTTGCGCATCGTACTCCAGCGCCTTGAGAACATCGGCCACCTGGGCGAAAGACACCAGCACCACTTGCCGATAGTTCGCCGACGCTTGCTGATAGGCATCGATCGCAGCCTGGCGGCCGTACCACAGGCGACCGCCCTCGAACACCGGGATGTCGATCGACGGCCCGACACTCCAGAATCGTCCGGCACTGCCGAACAAAGATCCGGTGGAAGACCCGGCGGTTCCGTAGGTGCCCGTGAGACTGAAACTGGGAAACATCGCCGCCGTCGCCACCCCGATATCGGCGCTGGCCTGGTGCAACTGCGCTTCTGCGGAAAGGATATCCGGCCGCTGGCGGACCAGTACCGAGGGCAGGCTGACGGGCAGGTTCTCCGGCAGCGACAGGCCCGTCAAGCGGATGTCGGGGAGCCTGGCGTCCGCAGGCATCACCCCTTCGAGCGTGGCCAGCAGATGTTCGGCCTGGCTGACTTTCTGCTGCAGCGCCGGCAACAACGCCTCGTTGGTGGCAATCAGGCTTTGCAGACTCAAGGTCGACGAATAAGGCGCGGTACCGCTGCGCACCTGTGCCTGGGTGGATTGCAGCTGCTGGCGTTGCAGTTCAATCAGCTGTTGCGTGGCATCGATTTGCGCGACGTAGGCAGCACGGGCGATCGCGGTGTTGACGACGTTGGCCGTCAAGGTCAGGTAAGCCGCCTGCGTCAGCCAGGTCTGATTCTCCACCTGGGCTTGCAGGCCCTCGATCGCTCGCCGTTCGCCGCCAAAGACATCGAAGGTGTAGCTGATCGTCCCGCTGAGGGTCAGGACATTGAAGATTGCGCCGTTGGTGGACAGCCCCTGCTGAACAAGGGAACTGCGCTCGCGACTCGCGCCGAAGTGGGCATCCAGCTGCGGGTAGAACACCCCATAGCCGGCCATGAGCGTGTCCTGGCTCTGGCGCAAACGGGCTTCTGCCGCCTGCAAGGTCAAGTTGTGGGAGATCGCCTGGCGCACCAGTGTGTCCAGCGGTGCCGATTGAAAGAACCGCCACCAGTCCGGTGCCACCTCGCCCCCGGGCACAAAGCGCTGGGCCTGCCCCTCAGCCACCACCGCAGCCGGCGCGGGCTCGGGCAGGTAAGCCTCCTGCGCGGGGGCTGCCGGGCGCGAAAAATCAGGCCCGACCATGCAGGCACTGCTCATCATCAGCAGGCTCAAGACGAGGCAACCGTTCCCTGTACGGCCCAACCGGCCTGGCCTGTCCATCATTTCTGACCTATGAAGACGTCCACCAACTGCCCTGGGTAAACCATCGGCAGATCTTTTTTCTCAAAGCGAAAAACCACCGCCAGCACCCTCAGGTCGACCTTCTCCTGGCGCTGATTGGACAACTCGATTTTCGGCGACACATAGGGCTGCACCCGAACGAACTCCAGCGGCACTTTGATATCCGTGCCATGGATCAGCATCTGCGCCCGCATGTGCTCGGGAGCAGGCAAACGGGCAATCAGGATCTCGTCGACGTAACAGCGCACCGCCAGATGGCTCTGGTCGGCACTCATGACAATGAGCGGGCTGAAGCCCTGCGTGTACACATCGTAGGCCCCTTGGGGCGACACATAGCTGCCGACGGTGCTGTTGATCGCCAACACCACGCCATCGGTCGGTGCCCTGATCACGTATTGCGCCAACGCCACCGCCGATGCCTTCAGCGCCGCCTGTGCCTGGCTGGCGATGTCCCTGGCCGTGTCCAGGGTGTCCTTGCTGATGGACTTCGGATCGATGCCATAGGAGACCAGCCGTTTGTTGTACTGGTCCCGAGCGGTGTTCAACGTGGCCTGCGCCAGCTCGAAGTTAGCCTTGGGCAAGGCATCGTCCAGGGTCACCAACGGCAGGCCGCGGGTCACCGCTTGCCCCTCATGCACCAGTACTTGCGTGACGGGCCCGGCCACCTGCGGGTAAATCACGATGTTGCTGCCGCTGGACTGCTCACTTTCGATAATGCCGTTGGCATAGATGGCGGTGTCGTAGGTACTGCTCGCCGGGGCAAAGGCCGGTGGCAGTGTCTGAGGAGTACGTCCGAGCAGGTAGGCCGCGATCAATCCGCCAAGGACACCCAAAATCGCCAGCGTGAACAGCATGGGCTTGTTCACGACGAAGTCCGCTGGGGCTCGGTGATTCGGCCGTCTTCCATGTAAATGATCCGATCGGCGTACTCGTTGATCCGCGCATCGTGGGTGACGATCAAGATGCAACACTGCTGGTTGAGGATCCGCTCCTTGACGAAGGCAATGATCATTTTCCCGGTATCACCGTCGAGGGACGCCGTGGGCTCATCCAGAATCAGGATCTGCGGCCTGCTCACGATCGCCCGGGCAATGGCCACGCGTTGTTGCTCACCACCGGAAAGCTTGACCGGCAGAATGTCCCCCCGATCCTTGAGCCCGACCACTTCCAGGCTTTGCCTGGCCTGCGCGATTGCATCGTCCCAGTCGTGGTGCTGGAGAATCAGGGGAATGGCGACATTCTCCGCAGCGGTCAACCGCGTGAAGAGGTGGTAGTCCTGAAACACGAACCCGATGTTGTTGAGGCGCAGCTCGGCCAGTCGATCACTGCTCAGGCTCCAGATGTCCTGACCATTGATCGTGACCGTCCCGGCGTCGGGCCGCAATATGCCGGAAATCATGCTCAGCAGCGTGGTCTTGCCACTGCCCGAAGGCCCGACAATGAACACCATTTCGCCAAACTGCGCGACCAGCGCCACCTCATCCACCGCCTTCATCCGCGCATTCCCTTCACCAAACCACTTGCTCAGCCCGCTGGAAACGATTGCCGGATGATGGGCCGTGGCGACTGCGGCGTTGCTCATGCGTGCTCCTCTCTGCCGGATGTCAAGGCGGGTCGATGCGGGTCAAGTCGACGCTGTCGCGATATTCCGGCACCGAGACCGACCAACCCAGTTCCAGGCTGATGCGTCGGCGCAGCACATCCGAAGCGTTAGGCTCTCCGTGCACGACATAGGTGTGTTTGGGCGGTCGCTTGAACCCGCGCAGCCATTGCATGATTTCGTCGGCGTCCGCATGGGCGGACAAGGTTTGCATCGGGACCACCTCGGCCCGGATCGGTACATCCTTGCCATGGATCCGCACCGAAGGCGCCCCCGCGACAATCTGCGCGCCTCGGGTACCACCGGCCTGGAAGCCCGGGACCAGCAAGGTGTTGACCGGGTTGGGGGCCAGGGTCTTGAGGTGGTGAATCACCCGTCCTCCCGTGGCCATGCCACTGGCGGCGATTATCACTGCCGGGGTGTTGCGCTGGTCCAGTTCGATGGAGTCCTTGGTGGTGCGTACGAACTGCGCCACATGGCACATGCCTTCGCACTCCTCCAGTGACAGCCGGTGCTCGCTGCGAAACCGTTGGTACAGCAGCGTGACATCGGTCGCCATGGGGCTGTTCAGGTAGATCGGCAAGTTCGGGATGGCGCGTTTCTGCATCAACCGGTACAGGTGATACATCAACAACTGCGCGCGTCCGACGGCAAACGATGGCACCAGAGTGATGCCATGGCGCAACGCGGTGCGGGTGATGACGTCCGCCAACTGTGCTTCAGGGTCCTCGTCCGGGTGCTTGCGATCGCCGTAGGTCGATTCCACCAACAAATAGTCGGTCTGTTCGATGAGTTCCGGGGCGTACATCAAGGGATCGTTCGGCCGTCCCAGGTCACCGGAGCACACCAGCGTGGTGCCATCAGCCACAATCTCCACGGTGGCGGCGCCCAGGATATGCCCGGCGCAGCGCATAAAAAGGCTCATGCCGGGAACAATTTCCACCCGGTGGTGCAGTTCGATCGGCCGCAAAAGTCTCAAGGCCCGTTGTGCATCCTCTTCGGTGTAGAGCGGCAACGCCGGCGTGTGCTTGGAGAACCCGTGCCGATTGGCAAACTCGGCTTCCTCTTCCTGCAAGCGGCCACTGTCGAGCAGCAGAATCTTCACCAGTTCGCAAGTCGCGGGCGTGGCGTAGACCGGGCCGCGATAGCCATTGCGCACCAGCACCGGCAGGTAGCCGCTGTGATCGAGATGAGCGTGGGTCAGGACGATGGCATCGAGGTCGTGGACGGGCAACTGGAACGCTTCCCAGTTGTGCAGGCGCAATTGCTTGTAGCCCTGGAACAAGCCGCAATCGATCAGAACATGCTGGTCACGATGCTCCAGCAAGTACTTGCTGCCGGTAACCGTGCCCGCCGCGCCAAGAAATGTCATGCGCATGGCCGTCTCCTTGAAGGTACATGGGAGCGCTAGTGATCGCTCTTTTCGTCCCATGTGCAGTTGATTTTTATCAACGATCGCCGCGACAACGGACGCGTCAGTCGAGCCAGGGCAATGGTTTGACGACCACCAGGCTGCACGGGGCCTTGTTCAACACGCTTTCGGCGGTGCTGCCGATGAACCGGTCGATCCCATGGGTGTAGGCCGTGCCGAGCACCACGATGTCGAAGGCGTGCTCTCGGGCGACCCGCGTAATCACCCGATGAGGGATTCCCGCCTCCAGATGCCGCCGTTTTTGTTCAATCCCGTAGCGCTCGGCCAGTTCATCGAACGCCTCTTGCTGCGCATCGTTGATTGCGTCTCGCAAACTGGCATCCAGCGCGGGGGTCGGCAGGCTCGCCACCGAGTCGCCCGTCACCGACCAACTGTTGACGTTGAGCAGGTGTAAAGCGGCGCCACAGGAGGCCGAGAGCGTCGCTGCAAAATCAAGGATCCGGTCATTCAGGCCCTGGGTCATTTCCTCCAGGTGCGACAGATCGACGGCGGCGAGGATCTTCAACGGTTTCGGGTTTTTCGCACTGGTCACCAGGTGCAAGTGCGCCGGACAGTCGCGCAGCAGCAGCCAGTCCAGGGGACGGTGAAACGCGCGGTCGAGGGCCGGGACATGCTGGGTGTCCTTGATCACCAGATCCGGATGGAAGTCATTCACATACGCGAGCACATGCGCCAGGCTGTTCCTCGCCCAGACCACCTCGGTGGTCACCGGCAGCCCGACGCAGCGGTGGAACCTGGCTTGCTGCTCCAGCCACTGGCGATGCACCTGCAAGTAGCCTTCCCGTGCCTGGGCCATGGCGTCATGGTCAAACAGCCCGGCCACTGCCAGCGACTGGATATAGTCGAATGCAACGATGTGCAGCAACGCCCCGGTTGCACTGGCCAGGGCATGGGCCCGATCAAACGCCGGGGTGCGAACCCTCTCGGAGGGCGCTATCAACAGGATACGTTTAAGTTTCACCATCACAGACCTCGCCCTGACCCTGTATACCGGCGTAATGCTCATCCGACGTCCTGTCGGTCCTTCGGGCAATCACACATCACTTGCGCGTCGCCTTTTCCAGCATCCGGCTGGCGCGCGTATTCGCCTCATCAGCCGTGCGTTGCGCCTGACTGGCGGCTTGCGCTGCCTGTTCGGCCTTGTTGTAGGCCTCATCGGCCCTGAGCCGTGCGGAGGCGGCATTGTTTTCGGCGGACTCCAGCCGGGCGTCGATTTCCTTGGCGTGCTTGTTACTGCACCCGGCCGTCGTGGCCAACAAAACACTCAGCAAAGCAACGGACACATACTTGTTCATGGTGATTCCCTCGGTTGAATGCATCTGAAAAATCTCGCACAACTGGACCCAGTATTCGGGTGTCAACGCCTGCGCAATCTGATTTTTGTCAACAGATCGCTGACTGGCGGTCTGCACAGCACTCACTGAAGCCTTGTTGATTTAGCTCAAGGTGTTTGTGTCGATCAGGCGTAAAAAAAACAGACCGGGTTCATGTGACCCTCCGTCATCCCGTATATCCGACACAGGACACGATCATGAGTGACTTGAGCCTACGTAAAACCATTCTGGAAGAGCTTGAGTTCCAGCCCCACATCGACGCCGCCCACATTGGCGTGGGCGTCGAAAACGGCATTGTCACCCTCTCCGGCCATGTCAGTAGCTACGCGCAGAAAGTCAGTGCCGAACACGCGGTCAAGGCCATAAAAGGCGTGCGCGCCGTGGCCGAAGAAATCCAGGTCCGGCTGGAAAAAGGCGCTGGTACGGCGGATGACACCATCGCGAACCGCGCCTTGAACATCATCACCTGGAGCTCCGATATTCCAGAGGGCGACATCAAGGTCATCGTGCAAAAAGGCTGGATTACCCTCGAAGGCCAGGTGCACTGGCAATACCAGAAAGAGACCGCAGAGCGTGCGGTGCGCAAATTGTCCGGTGTGGTGGGCGTGGACAACCGCCTCACCCTTCGTCCACGGGTAGAGGTCGTCGATATCCAGCACAGCATCGAAGAAGCCCTCAAACGCAATGCCGAAGTCGACGCCAAGGCGATACGCGTCAAGGTCGAAGGCGGCCTGGTGAAACTCGAAGGCCGGGTGCATTTCTGGCGCGAGCGTCAGATCGCCGAACGGGCTGCCTGGGCGGTACCAGGCGTCAGCCAGGTGGACGATCAATTGCTGATTGCCTGAGCCCATGTGCGAGCCAAGTTCATGAAAAAAAATCACCAGTGGAACCTGTCCTACTTCCTGATCGCGTTTGTCGTGCTCAGCACGGTGCAAATGCTGTTTATCGAACGGCGAGCGGTGCAGAGCATTCCGTACAGCCAGTTTCTGCAATTGCTCAGCGAGCAGAAAGTCAGCGACTTGCAGATCGAGAAAGACCAGATCAATGGCAAACTCCAGGAGCCGATTGACGGGCACAACCAATTCTCGACCGTGCGTGTCGACCCGACACTGGCCACCGACCTTGCCCAGTCAGGCGTCGGGTTCACCGGGGTCAACGAAAACACCTTCCTCGCCAGCCTGCTGGGCTGGGTTCTGCCCTTTGTCCTGATCATGGTGCTCTGGCACTTCCTGTTTCGCGGGCTGGCGGAAAAACAAGGCATGGGCGGGCTGATGAGCATCGGCAAGTCCCGGGCCAAGGTGTTCGTCCAGCGCGACACCGGGATCACCTTCGCCGACGTGGCCGGCATCGATGAAGCCAAGGCCGAACTGGTGGAGATTGTGTCGTTCCTCAAGGACAAGGAGAAATATGGACGCCTGGGCGCCCATATTCCCAAGGGCACGTTGCTGGTCGGCCCGCCGGGCACCGGCAAGACCCTGGTCGCCAAGGCCATCGCCGGTGAAGCCGGCGTACCGTTTTTCTCGATCTCCGGTTCGGAGTTTGTCGAGATGTTCGTCGGCGTCGGTGCCGCCCGCGTGCACGATTTGTTCGAGCAAGCGCGGCAGGCCGCGCCCTGCATCATTTTCATCGACGAACTCGACGCCCTGGGCAAAATGCGCGGCGTCGGCGCGTTCGGCGGCAATGATGAAAAGGAGCAGACCCTCAATCAGTTGCTGGCCGAACTGGACGGTTTCGACCCGCGTGAAGGCGTGGTGCTGCTGGCCGCGACCAACCGGCCGGAGGTACTGGACCCTGCCCTGCTCAGGGCCGGTCGCATCGACCGGCAGATTCTGGTCGATCGCCCTGACCGCAAGGGCCGCCAGGCGATCCTCAAGGTCCACCTGCAAAAGATCACCGTGGCACCCGGCCTCAATGAAGAGCGAATCGCCGACATCACCACGGGATTCACCGGTGCCGACTTGGCCAACCTGGTCAACGAAGCGGCCATTGTGGCCACCCGCCGTGGCGCCGACGCGGTCAGCCTCGACGATTTCACCGCCGCCGTGGAGCGCATTGTCGCCGGGGTTGAGCGCAAGAGCAGTGTGCTGCGCCCCGAAGAGCGCCAGGTGGTGGCCTATCACGAGATGGGGCATGCCCTGGCGGCCAGCAGCCTGCCGGCGATGGACCCGGTGCACAAGGTGTCGATCGTGCCGCGCGCCATCGGTTCGCTGGGCTATACATTGCAGCGGCCGACCGAAGATCACTTCCTCATCAGTTGCCAGATGCTCAAGGACCGGATCGTGGTCCTGATGGCCGGGCGTGCGGCCGAATTCCTTGCCTATGGCCAGATTTCCACCGGCGCGGCCGATGACCTGGCCCGCGCGACGGATATCGCCCGGCAATTGATCACCCGGTTCGGCATGAGCCCCGAGCTCGGTCAATCGGTACTGGAACGCCAGAGCGCGACGTACCTGGGCGAGCGCATGCAGGGCATGGGCGAGAAAGATTACTCGGAACAAACGGCCAGGGAGGTGGACCTGGGTATTCGCGCCCTGATCGATGAAGCCTATGGACGGGCCAAGGCCTTGCTTGAGAGTCGTCGTGCCGATCTGGACGCCGGTGCGCGTCTGCTGCTGGAAAAGGAAACCCTGACGCCCGAAGAGTTTCCCGCGCTCCTGCCGCTAAAAACCGCTCCGGCCTCCGTACGGGTGACAGTGTCCTCATCCTGAGGCCTGTCACCCTTCAACGCTTCTAGACCGCCATGACGCAGCAAGGGACCTGATAAAGAATGTGTTCGGTCGTACTGCCCAGAAGCTTGTCCACGCCACCGGACTGGACTTTTCCCATCACGATCACGTCGACGTTCTGCTCGTTGGCAAACTCGCTCAGTGCCGAGACGGGGTGACCCATGACGAAGTGTCGATGATCGGCGGCCACCCCGTACTGGCCCGCCAACCTGAGGAAGTTTTTCTCGAGATCCTTGCGCAACTCCCTGGTGAGATCAGCGAGCGCCAGGCCGTCCATGTCTGCCAGATAACCCGCCGAAATGTCGCAGGCGAAAAGCAGATGCAGGTCGGCACCACATTGCATGGCCAGGGAAGTCGCTTGCTGAATGATTCGCTCATTGAGTTCGTTGTCCGGCGATTCCTTGTCTGACACCTCCACCGCCGCGACAATCTTGCGCGGCAAGACGAAGCTGCTGGCGCCCACCAGGTACACCGGTATCGGACAGTGCCGCAGCAAGTACCAGTCCAGGGGGGTGAAAAAGGCGCGCTTGAGCAAGGACTCATGCTGAACCTCCTTGATCAACAGGTCGGGCTGCATTTCCGCGACATGCGCCAGGATGTCTTCGCGCAGGTCATCGGCCCAGGCCACCTCGATCGTCACCTCGAGTCCCCGGGTACGCAAATTGTCGGTTTGCGCCTTGACCCAGTCGCGGTGATCCTGCAGGTAGGCTTCCCGCGCCGTTTCCCGGTCACCCTGTTCAAGAAAGGACAAAAGGTCCAGCGGCCCAATCAAACCCGCGATATGCAAACTGGCGCCGCTGGCCTTGGCCAGCGCGGCCGCATGATTGATCGCCGGGGAATGACGCAAGGCCGGGTTGATGATCAATAACAGCTTTTGGTACTGGCTCATGATCTGCCTCTAATCAGGTGAGTGTTCGATTGCAGCGCCCCGCTCAGGACTGCAACATCCGGTCTGGCTTGATCGCCAACACATCGCAGGGCGCCCGATGCAACAATTGCTCGGCCGTGGCCCCCAGCAACTTTTCCAATCCTTTGTTCTGAACCGTGCCCATGACAATGACATCCGTGTGGTGCTCGACTGCGAAGCCACAAATGCTCGGCACTGGTACGCCCTCCATGAAGTGGCGACATTCAGGTGGCACGCCATGGCGTTCGGCAATCGCCGCAAACGCCTCGTGCTGAACCGATCCCAACGCTTCATAAATGCCGGTGGCCAGCGGCAATGCGCCAAAGCCCATGTCCTGGGTGTACAAGGATGTCCAGTCAAACACATGCAACAGCTCCAGCCGGGCATTGCACACCTCGGCCAACTTCACGGCGGCGTCGATGATCTGGTCGTTGAACACATGATCCTGATCTTCACCGCGCAGCACATCGATGATCGCCAACACATTGCGCGGGCGCGCGTTGAGCGGATGGGTCACCAGATGCACCGGCACCGGACAGTCGCGTAACAGCTGCCAATCCAGTGGCACGAAGAACACGCGTTTCAAGGCAGGTTCTTCCTGCGCATCCTTGATGATCATCGCCACCGGCATTTCATTGACGAACTGCACAATCTCCTCGTAAGGGTGCTGGACCCACACCACTTCGCTCGTGACCTCAACGCCGACTTTGCTCAAGGACTCGGCTTGTTCGGCAAGCCATTGCCGATGGGTTTTCAGGTAGCCATCAATGGCCTGGCTGATTTGCTCGGGGGCAAAAAAACCGGCGACCGCCAGGGCCTGGACATAATCAAACGCCACAATGTGCAGGGGCAATTGCAGGGCATGGGCCAATGCGCCAGCCCGGTCGAATGCGGGCGTACGGGTCATGGTGGTGGGGGCAATCAACAGTAAGCGCTGGTGTTGCGACATGGGGCACCTCGGCACACGGAAATGGCATGGAACAGGCCTACAGAATGAACGCACCACGTTCCGTCGACTTGATCTTTGTCAGTTCTCGTTGAGCTCAGGTCAGTTGAGCAAACGGCCAGCCACATCACGCTCACCGCATGTCGGGCACCGTTGTCCTTGCCACCTCTGATTGACAAAGATCAAGCCCCGTTCCAGAGACCGACGCAGGATAAAGGCTGGGTTCACCGAGCGGGTGCATCACGCCACTGCGCATTAGCGTCCAAACCATTATCAACGGGAGAGGTGCCATGCCTGATCAACCACGTTTCATGCTGGTCGTTTCGCACCAGATGGAAAACACACCGGCTTTCGACCGGGCCGCCGCGCTGGCCAAGGCTTCGGGGGCAGCACTGCACATCGTCGCATTCGATTACCTGGAGGGCCTGGCGAGTGCTGGCGTGGTCAATGACGAGGCGCGCGAGCAGATGCGGATCGACTATGTCGAGCGCCATCGCCAATGGCTGGAGGCTCAGGCCCGTCCGTTACGCACAATCGGCATACCCGTCACCACCGAAGTGGTCTGGGTGGAAAGACCCTTGCAGGAAATCCTCATTCATATCAAAGAGCAGCCGATGGCCTTGCTGATCAAGGCACTGGAACACGAAACACTGCTGTCACGCCTGATGTTCACCCCCCTGGACATCCATCTTCTGCGTGAATGTCCGGTGCCATTGCACTTTGTCAGCCAGGTACAGCATGACTTGCCGCGCCGCATCGTCGCCGCCGTCGATCCTTTCCACCGCGATGGCGAGTACAAAAATTTCAATGACCGGATTCTGCACGAGGCGTTAAAACTGGCGACTACCTGTAACGCCGAGCTCGACGTGATCTATGCACACGACCTTTCCTCCATCAGCGCCGACGAATTCGGCTTCGATAACGCCACAACGTTTTTCTCCTCGAGCAAAGCCAAGACCCTGTTCGATGCTCAGGCCGATGCCTTCCACGAACTGGCCGAACGCAACGGCATTGCGCCGGAACGCCAGCACATGATCATGGGTGACCCGGCCAAGGTCCTGGCCAGCTACGCCGATGCCTATGACATTGACGTGATCGTCATGGGCCGTGTCGGTCATCGAGGCATGAGCCGTCTGGTGGGCAGTACGGTGGAACATCTGCTGTACAAAATGCCTTGCAGCGTCTGGGTGGTTTCGCCGCAAGTACTGGCTGAATGATTAAAGCCGTGATCAGGCTGCTCACGTTGCTGGTGGCCACAAGCAGGCAAAACGGCCACCGGTCCAGGCAGCCTGCTGGCGGTGTCCAGTGCTGATCCAGATCATGTTCGACAACCGCCGACGCTGTAAAAAGAAGTGAACCATGTGGTTCATCACTGCGCGCCAACCTTTGATACCGGCGGGAGGATCGTCCGATGTTCACTGTCAAGAATCATGATTTTCGGTCCGCTGAAGCCTATGCCAAAGTCACTGGCCAATACTGGATCGAAGCACTCCGGGATGGTCGTCATGTATTGATCCGGCAATTGACGGATAAAGACCGCGAGCGTGAATACGCCTTCATCAAACGCCTGTCCCCCGAGTCCCGGCACATGCGCTTTCTCGCGCGGGCCAACGAACCGCAAAAAGCCATGCCCGGCCCTTGGGTGGACAAAGAAAATAAACAGCGCATGGCGTACATCGCACTGGCCCACGAGGATGGCCGACTGATCGAGATCGGCGTGAGCCGCTATGGCGCCACGGGTGAGCACAAATGTGAATGTACCGTGACAGTCGCCGAAGAATGGAAGCAACTGGGGTTGGGTACGCTGCTGATGGAGCATTTGATCACGGCCGCGCGCAAGAATGCTTTCCACCACATTTACGCGGTCGACGAATCCAGCAACGCGCCCATGCGCGCCCTGGCCACATCCCTGGGTTTCGAGACGCGCAACGATCCCTTCGAGACCAGCAAAGTCGTTCACCTGCTGTACCTGTAATCGTCCACGCCCCCTGATGGCTCGGGATTCCTCCTCGGTGGCGCTGGGCACACACGCCCTGGCCTTGAACACACCATATTCATTGAGTTTGAGGCCTTGCTTCTGGGCCCGCTGCCGAATCGCAGTGTCATGCGCCTTGCTACCAGTGAAAGACACCCGTGCCGCGCCCTCGACACCGTGCATCTGCCGCAGATGCGTTGCGCCATCTCAAAGGTCAACGCTCTTAATGCCCGCGCTGCATGATGGCAAGCGCGGATCCGGGAGGGATTGGCGTCTGAGCGGATCAAGGCTCATCGTGCCGACTGGTGGCCACCTTGCAGATGCGTTTCAAACCAGTCGCCCGCCAGTCGGGCGACTTCCTCGAGGGTTCCGGGCTCTTCGAACAGATGCGTAGCGCCCGCCACCACGTCCAGACGCTGCTCGCAGCGCAAGGCATGGCGGCTTCGCTCATTCAATTCGAGCACCACCGGGTCCCGTGCGCCGACGATCTGCAAGGTCGGCGCCCGGACTTGCGCCAGTGCCGGTCCCGCCAGGTCGGTTCGCCCTCCCCGGCTGACCACCGCATGCACCACGTCCGCGCGCGTCGCAGCGGCCAACAGCGCCGCAGCCGCACCGGTGCTGGCACCGAACAGACCGATGCGCAGCGAGCGTAAATCCGCGTCCCGGCCCACCCAGTCGATCACCTCCACCAGCCGCCTGGCCAGCAAGTCGATATCGAACCGCAGCTCGCCGGTGAGGTTATCCAGGCGTTGCTCCGGCTCTGTCAGCAGGTCGAACAACAGCGACCCCAGCCCCCGCCGGGCCAGCGATTCGGCGACAAACTGGTTACGCGGGCTCAAACGGCCGCTGCCGCTGCCATGAACGAAGATCACCAGACCGTCAGCCTGCAGCGGCAGACGCAAATCTGCCGATAGCTCAACGTCTTGCAAGTCCATCTGGCGGGATCGAGTCTCAGTCATCGAAAGGCTCCCGAGCAGAGGCGTCACTGGTGGCTTCCCGCTGCCATGCCCGCTGCAACAGATCAATGACTTCATCGTCCGAAGTCTGGGGGAAGCTCAAGTACCAATATCCGATCGACATCATCCATTCAGGCATGAGCGGACAGATCACCTCATCGACTTCGAAGCTCAGCGCCTCCACCGTTTCCAGTGGTGCAACCGGTACGGCAACGACGATGCGAGTAGGCGCTTGCAGGCGCACCGCGCGGATAGCCGCCATCATCGAGGCGCCCGTCGCCAGGCCGTCATCGATCAGAATCACCACCTGCCCCTTGAGCTGCAAGGGTGGCCGGGCGCCCCGGTACAGTTGCTCGCGCCGCTGCAATTCCTGTGTTTCGCGCGCCACCACGGCCTCGAATGCGGCCGGGGAAATCGGGTGAGCCCGCAGCGCGTCTTCATTGCGAATCTGGATACCGCCACTGGCAATGGCGCCCATGGCGAACTCCGGGTTCGATGGCACGCCCAGCTTGCGCACCAGCATCAGGTCCAGGCGCACGTCCAGGGCCTTGACCACTTGATAGGCGACCGGCACGCCGCCCCGGGGCAAGGCCAGAACGATGACATCGGGTCGCTGCGCGTATTTGAGCAACGGTTCCACCAGACGTTGACCGGCTTCGACGCGGTCCTGCAAGGTGGTTTGCAATGAGGGACTTTGAGTCATGGAAAACCTCCACCGACGGTGAGGCCTGGGGTGACGTTACGCCAGGTTGGTGGCGTGTTGAATGATGCGGTCATTCAGCTCGCGCTTCGCAGACGCCGGCTAAGGCACCCGCGTTGAATCAGGTTCCTCCGTTGAGGTCGTCATGGCGTTGATCAATATCAAATCCCCGCGCAAAAACGCGTATTCACGCATTGGCATCGAGCGTCATGTCAGCGCACTTGATCAATATCAATAGGGCCCGGACCGAACGGTACTAGTTTAAAAAAATCGGTCCTCGACAGGAGATGTGCATGTCGCCCCTCATTGCCAGTCCGCACTTGCGTTTGTATGACAGCGACGAACTCGATGGCGTGCTGCAGGCGATGGCGCACCAGGCGGCGGCCTTGTTGCCGCCCACCCAAGCGGCACTGATTGGCATCCAGCGTCGCGGCGAGCCTCTGGCACAGCGTTTACAGCAGCATTTAGCCCGCCTGACCGGACAACCGGAACTGCCGATCTACCCGTTGAAGGTCAAGCGCTATGCCGACGATCTCAAGGTGTTGCATGCTCACACCGAATTGACCGAAAACCCGGTGCTTATCGGACTGGATCTGGCCAATACCACCCTACTGGTGGTCGATGATGTGCTGTTCGAAGGCCATTCGCTGCTGCGCACCTGCGCGTACCTGGCGCAGCTCGGTGCCCGTCGGGTCTACACTGCAGTTCTGGTCGACCGGCATGTCTGCCAGCAGCCGATTCGTGCCGACATTGTCGGCGTGCATCTGCAAGTCGCCGCCCAGGACATCGTCGAATGCAATGTCCCGCCCTATGAAACGGAGTTCTGCATTGAAGTCTGGCGTCATGGTGCCGCCCGATGACGGCGCGACTGTTCGCTCGATGTGCCTCAAAGGAGCCAATCCATGCCCAGCCATCGCCCGCTTCTTTTCGCTCTGCAAGGCAGTGAGGACTACGCAACCGGTGTCGCGCAGCGACTGGGCTGCCCGCTGGCGCTTCATGAGGAGCGCGACTACGAAGACGGCGAGCATAAATGCCGGCCGCTCGAATCGGTCAACGGTCGCGAGGTCGTGGTGTTCCATTCCCTGTATGGGGATGGCCGGCAGAGCGCAAACGACAAGCTGTGCCGCCTGTTGTTTTTTTGCGGCGCGCTCAAGGATGCCGGCGCTCGCCCTGTTCAGGTGGTCACGCCTTACCTCTGCTACGGGCGCAAGGATCGTCGCAGCCAACCACAGGACCCAACGATCACGCGCTACGTGGCGACCCTGATTGAAGCCTGCGGCATCGATCGCCTGATGGCGCTGGAGGTGCATAACCCGGCGGCGTTCGACAATGCCTTTCGCATTCCCGCGCGGAACGTGCACTGCGCGGAATTGTTCGCCCGGCATTTCGCCGGGCACGTCGGCGACGCCGATGTGGTGGCGGTGTCCCCGGACTCCGGCGGCGCCAAGCGCGCCGAGCAGTTTCGCCAGGCCCTGGAACGACAACTGGGGCGTCCGGTGGGCAGTGCGCTGATGGAGAAACACCGAGTTCACATGACATTGACGGGCACCCTGCTGGTCGGCGACGTCGCGGGCAAGACCGCCATTGTGTTCGACGACCTGATCAGCACCGGGGAAACGCTGAAACGTGCCGGCCTTGCCTGCCAAAGAGATGGAGCGGCGCGGATCTTCGCCGCCGCCACCCATGGTTTGTTCACCAATGGCGAGCAGCTGTTTGACCCGCCATTGTTCGAGCACATTGCGATTGCTGACGGCGTACCGCCGTTTCGCCTGTCCGCCGACTGTGTGAAGCAGCATGTGCATGTCGTCGACAGCACCGCCCTGATCGCCACCTTGCTCGCTGAAAATGGCGCTTTTGATAGCGTTTAGGCAGGTGCATCGGGTTTGGGCGTGACGATCAACCCATCCAGCGAATCACCGGCTCCTTGTGCGTAACGGGCACCGGGGTGGTCTCCGGATAGCCGACGATGATCGGTGCCACTGGCGCCCACTCGGCCGGCAGGCCGAGGGTCTTCTTGCCCTGCGGCGTATTGAAAAAACTCTGGGCGAAACCAATCCAGCAGCTACCCAGCCCTTCTGCGTACGCGGCAAGCATCAGGTTCTCGGCCGCCAGTGAGCAGTCTTCGACAATCCACTGTCCCGGCACATTGCCTGAAATGAGGATGAGTGCTGGCGCGTGGTAGAAAATCTGAAAGTTTTCGTCAGTCAGCAACCCATGGAAGTGCCCGGAGTGCGGGCCTGCCGGCATTGTCGCGAGCATGTAGGCCTTGGCTTCACGGGAGATCCGGTCCAGCAGTTCCTGGTCGCGGATCACCGTGAACGTCCATGGCTGCTGGTTCACCGCACTGGGCGCCTGGATAGCGGCGCTGATCAAACGACGGATGTTTTTTTCATCCACGGCTTCAGTCGTGTACTCGCGCGTCGAGCGCCGTCCGGAAATAGCCTGGTCAATGTTCATGAATGCGTACCACAAAATGGGGGGCGTTCCATAAAGTCGGCCAGCCACCGGCACCCGCTGTTGATTTAGATCAAATCGACGCCGAACCAGCCTTTCGTTTCGTCTGAAGTCTCACCTGCGGCGGTGCGACACGACGTCGTAGGCGTTTGATCTGCATCAGAAGGACGCGATGGGCTCACTGCACACTGGATACGCCCGGCTCGCGCTCGCGAGAGGGGCAATGTCGGTGCAAATGGTCACGCCGTCATTGCACAACAGCGCGACTCGGTTTACCAAGGACCGGGAAAAGCCCTGAAAACACGGTCATCCACGACGTGCAACCAGTGATGAAGCTTTCGGGCAGCTTCTTGCTCAACCATCGCACTGAAATCGTCAACCTGATCGAGCACACCGAGAAAAAGGAAAGAGCCGAGCATGCCCTGTAGCGCATCATCAACCTGACTGACTCAGGGGATGACCTGATCGTCACCACCACCGGCATCCATCTTGTCCATCGCATCGGCCATGCGCTGGAAGCCGCGTACAAAGGCGACTCTGACTACCGGTATGGCGATAACGAGTATGGCTTGAGCGCCACTTGGAGACGTGACGAATAACACCGGGCGCGATGGTCTCTGACCCTGCCTCGATCAAACCTGGCGCCGCGGTTTCCTGAAGCTTGGCGCCTGGGCGATCACGCCACGCGGCAATTGCCATTCACCTGCTGTTGTCTCTTCAAGTCCGGTTTCGGCGGCCTGCCCTTCGGTGGCCTTGCATGGGGGATGAAGCTCCATTGGCGCGAGATCGGGGCAGCCTGCGTGCTACCAGACTACTTTCAACAACTTCATTCAGAGGACCAGGCGCGTGGCCAATCCGGAATCTGGCACCCACAGGGCATTGATGCAAAACGCCTCTTCCGCTTCTGTCACCGGTTCGAGGGACTGCGGATCAAACCAGTGCCGATTGACCATTGCCAGGCGAACGATACCGTTCTTGTCGAGGAGCGATTGCGCCAGGCATTCGCACAAGGACCGTGGCAGCGCTTCTTCGAGGGGATCGATGTCGGCACCTTCAAGCTCGATCTCGAAACGCGCGGTGCATGTACCCACTAAATCCTGCACCGTGTAGGAGGCGTAGCGAAACGCTGTGAGATATCCCACCGTCAGTACCAGCATGATCGACATCAGGATGCTGGCCTCGCGCTTCCAGGACTTCGTGCCCGGCCGACGCAGCCACCTGAGTACGGTGCCCCTGCCCCAGTGCCGGACCGCGAGAACCCCGCTGAGGAATTTATTGTTCGTCATGACCGGATCTCTCGCCCAGGTTTTGCCAGAAGCATGGCGCCGATTGCCACATAGCGTTTGATCTGGATCAACCACCGCACAGCCGGGGCACCACTGGATGACGCCCGGCAGCATTTGGCTGAGAGCCAGTCTGCCCGGCAGCGTCAGGTCGAACGGTACGAATCAGGTAGCGGCTGGGTCTCGAAACATGAACTCAGGTTTGCGATGGGCTGGGCTTCTTGTTTTTGCGACATCCTTTTCACGCAGCGCTCACAGGATGGAGCGCAATTTACCTGTACTCCTTTGCAGAATCCCAGCTAGGCCCGCCCGCACGCGGGCCATTTTTTTGGACCCAAGAAAGGCGCTGGCTCCTCGACCGGCTCAACGTTACTCGGTCCGTTCGGCCCAGCAGCAGATGAGGGCCCGGCGCCATGTCTGCCGGCCGAAGCGAAAGCTGCTGCCAGGCGGTGAAGACTTCAGGTGCCTTTAGTCGGGCTGGAAGAAGGTGTAGCGGTCCTTACCGCTGAGCTTTGACTCGTACATCGCGTGGTCTGCTTTTATTAGCGCGGCATGCAAGGTGTCGGTCTCGATCCGGGTTACGCCCACGCTGATGGTTGCCGGGTGGTGGGTGGACGTTTCGCGCACCCGTTGGCACAGGGTGTTGACCAAGCGCTCGGCATCCGCCTGCGTGACACCGGACAGGTAGACCCCAAACTCTTCTCCGCCAAGGCGGGCATATTCGTGATCGGCCATGATGTGCTTGATGTCGGCGGCGATGCGCTTCAGGACTTCGTCACCGATGTCGTGGCCATATACATCGTTGACTTTTTTGAAGTTGTCGACATCGACCATGGCCAGGTAGCACTCGCCACTTTCTGGCGGGGTGCTCAGGTGGTTGCTGGCCCGTGTCATGAACGCGCGGCGATTGGGGATCTCGGTCAGGGTGTCAATGTAGGCGCGCTCTATCAGTAGCTTGGCCATGATGTAGTTGTGCAGCTTGGATCGGCGCAGCTTGAGGTAGGTGTAAATGGTCAGCGCGCTGATAAATACGGCGGACAGCAGAACCATGGTACCGCTGAAGTCGAACAGAGAGAGTGTGGTCATCATAAAGGGGTTGAGCACAACCCAGGCGATGCCCAGCACGCCGAAAAATGCTTCTCGGCTCAAGGGTAATACCGAGGCACTATAGAGAATGCTGGAGGCCGAGAGGATCAGCCAGGTCGGGTGCAGGTGGGCCGGCAAGCCCTCGATACCCAAGCGGATGCCCAGGCAGATCATGAGCACATACACGAGGTTTAGCAGGTGGAAGTGGCGGGCTTTACGGGCGACCCGCTGTACACCGACGGTGATGAGCAGTAGCACGACGAGCAGCAGCGAAAGCGCGTAATGACGTTGATCGCCTATAAAACCAATAATCAAGTCGAACAACACCCAAATGCCGATACCTCCGATATAAATCAGCCCACTGAAGTTATGCAGACGCTCGACGTCGTATTGATAAAACTCGTATTGGAGGGCTTTGGGTGTTGCCTGTTTCGTTACTTCATTCTCAATCGTCTTGTACATCGGCAGCCTTGCTTGCAAAGGTGTTGCGAGTCGTTCATCTAGTAGGCTGCTAGCGTAACTGAAAACGGGGGCAGTAACCGCCTGCCCCTACTTTAGTATCTGTGCGATACGGCGATTTGCACCTCATTGTGCGGTGACGGCGGTTTCCAAGGATTTCGTGCAGAACCTGGGATGCTTGAAAGCCGACACCTGTTAGATCTTCCGTCCCTGCTGACAAAACTATGTACCGTTAGGGTATAAGTCACTCGCGCTGGGCTTTGACGAAGCCAACAGGCATCCTTTAGAACAGCTCCGAAATTAGACTACGGGCTACCTCGGCACTGTTGAGGGCGTGCTCGAACAACGACCTGTCAATGCACAATCCGCTGACTTGAATCTGAGCTGCACGCCACCATCGCTATTAAGGTGCAAGCGGTCACGCAAAAGCATCAATCAATGGGTTGCTGACACGCTTGGGGGTGCATGCCTGCCCTCCAATTCGGCAACCCTACCCCTTACAGATAAGGCGACTCTTTTGAAGCACACGTACCTTTTTATCCTTGGCGACGACCGCCAGGTCGCAAGCATCGAGTCAGATGGCCCGCTGCCCCACCTGAAGATTGGTGTGCACCTCGACCTTGACACAGATGACTATCGGGGAACTCCGGGTACGCATCTTGAGATTGAAGATATCTCTGTCGTCCTTCACCAGATCGGCGGAAAAGTCGTACGCAATGATGTATGCCTGCATTGTGTGGAGCGACCTGGGCTCGCTCACTGATCTGGATGATAGAAAGCCCAGCGCGGGGCTGGGCTTTCTTCATCCTTGAAATAGACGAACGCTTCACTTTATTTAGCCCAATAAAAAACCCCGCAGACGTTAATCTGCGGGGCTTTCAATAGTGGAGGCCGAGGTCGGAATCGAACCGGCGTAGGCGGATTTGCAATCCGCTGCATAACCATTTTGCTACTCGGCCTCAAAACATTTGTTGTGAGTAGCACAACAACAAACGCGTACAAACTTGATGAGATATGACAGATTCAAACTTGCTCTATCTCATTGAAAACATTGAGCTTTTTCAGCAGTCAGTGCTTTCGATGGCGTGAATTATGTACTCATTTCTTGAGGCTGGCAACCCCTTGATTTCAAAAAAAATTCTGGGGCCTGGTTTCATTACTCATTGAGGTCAAGCCCCTTTCGCCACGGTGCACTCGCCTCTGATAGTTCAAGACAAGGCCGGAAAATGACAGCGTTCAGACAAGGTCAGGGGGATCGCATAATTCGATCACGCGAGTGGAACATGGCGCGAGCCGGCAAGTGATCGGCACCAGGTCCCTTCGCCCAGCAGCGTTGGACACTGTGCTCCCGCCCCCCCCCCAATGGCCTGTTAATGACTCAAATCAATGACCATGCGGCCTTTGATTTTGCCCTGCTGCATTTCGTCGAAAATCTCATTGATATCTTCGATCGGACGCAACGTTACCTTCGGCACCACCTTGCCTTGCGCGGCAAACTCGAAGGCTTCAGCGAGGTCTTGTCGAGTGCCGACCAGCGAGCCAACCACCTCAATGCCGTCAAGCACCAACCGCGGAATATCGAGGCTCATGGCTTCAGGCGGAAGCCCGACTGCGACCAGGCGTCCACCGGCACGCAGGGCATCCACCGCAGAGTTGAACGCGACCTTGGCGACGGCCGTCACGACAGCGGCGTGAGCGCCGCCGACCTTCTCCTGAATAACTTTTGCGGCATCCTCGTTGCGTGAGTTGATGACCAGGTCGGCGCCCATTTCCTTGGCGAATTGCAGTTGATCGTCATTGATGTCCACGGCAATGACTCTGGCGTTGAACACATTTTTTGCATACTGCAACGCCAGATTCCCCAAGCCGCCCAGCCCGTAGATCGCGATCCATTGCCCAGGACGAATGTTGGAGACCTTCACGGCTTTGTAAGTCGTCACTCCGGCACAGGTCACGCTGCTCGCTGCAGCAGAATCAAGCCCATCAGGCACTTTCACGGAGTAATCGGCGACGACAATGCACTCTTCGGCCATGGCGCCATCCACGGTGTAACCGGAGTTTTTTACCTCACGGCAGAGTGTCTCGTTTCCGCTGTTGCAGTACTCACAATGCCCGCACCCTTGGAAGAACCACGCGACGCTGGCCCGATCACCGGGTTTCAGCGAGGTGACGCCCGGCCCGACCTCTTGCACGATACCGATGCCTTCATGACCCAGGATCACCCCGGTTTTATCACCGAAATCGCCGTTCTTGACATGCAGGTCAGTGTGGCAGACGCCGCAGCACTGCATTTTGAGGCGCGCCTCACCATGCTTCAGAGGCCGTAAGGTTTTTTCAGTCACGTTCACGCGCTGCCCTTGGGCAACAACTGCAGCTTTCATGCTTATCTCCTTGTATCCGTGAGTGAGCTTGCGTTACAGCAGGTCCAACAAGTGCCAGAGCCGTACAGCACAATTCTTCAAGCGTTCCGAAGTCTGGCGCAATGCCCGCCATCGGGTCGCCGATGCTCCCGATCTTATGGCACAAGTCTCAGCAAAGGGGGATGCCTATTAGTCAGGTAATCCGCGCAAGGACGCCTCTTCTTCGCCTTTCTATGACAAAGATCAACTGGCGAGGCTGCTCGGCAGAGCATCGTCAACCCCGGCGCATGCACTCAGCGACGGTCTGGTCCATCAGTCGAAACGGTTCTGGGATTGTCGTGGTCGATCTCGACGCACCGTTCTGAGTGCCAACGCAGCCCTTTGTCCCTGGAAATCAAAATCGAGGAGACCTGACATGGTGAACGTCATCGGGATCGATCACTTGGCCATTCGTGTCAGTGATCTGGAACGCTCAAGGGTGTTTTACGTTATCCGGATTATGGCAAGGGCCCGATGGCCTGAAGCTTGAGGTGATGTTTTTCCTGGAAAAACAAAAGCGTCGCCAGCTCGGAAGATCGAGAAACTGACGCGCGGCGAAACCAGCGACTGCCACTGGCGGCATCCCTCTGAGCTCCACTGCCGAAACTGCGACAGCTTGCACACCCAATACTTTCGTCCAGACGGATGCCCTCACCCTCCGAGCCAGTACCTGGAGATTGCCCCCACGCCGCGTCAAACTGCGTCAACGTGTCCCATGCCTGCCTTGTGGATGACCGCAACTTCCGGTCACGGAGCGCGAAAAAATCAGGCAAGATAGCGCCCCATTGAACGTTGCCCGTTGCAATCGAATACCGCCCCGCCGCTGGACTCGTCGATGTTCTCACTCAAGCGCATAAGCCCCTGGATCGCCTGCCTGGCTCTGCTCCTGAACATGCTGGCCATGCCCATGAGCCGCGCAATGCAAACGCCAGATCTGCAGTTGATGCTCTGGGGAGGCTTTTGCTCGGGCGGCAGCTCCCAGGCGCTGCCGGCTTCATTCGATAAACGACTGGTCCCGCTGCCGACGCCCCCGAACAAAAGCGTCATGCAACATGGCGATTGTTGCTGTGGGCATGCAGGCCTAGCGGCTGTGCCAGGCGATTACTATCGCCATTATTTACCGCGCTACAGCGCCGATATCGCCTTCGATAACCCGCCACTGCCCACCCTGCATCCCAGGGTACGCTGGCCAAGCCTGACACCTCGCGCCTCCCCCACCGCCTGATTACCGACCCTTTGCCCGCCGTCACCTGTTCGGCGTGGTTTTCTATTGCCTGGGCGTTGTGCACACCAATGTGCTCCCCGGGAAAGCTCTTGGTCATCAGGAAATCTGAGTTATGCCTGCTTTTTCGACTTTGCTTCGCGCAAAGGCTGTGCCCGTGTCTCCTTTCAAATGCTCGCTGCTGACGTGCGGTCTGTTCGCCTTGGCACCGTTGCCTTGCGCCCTCGCGGAAACCCCCAAGGTCGAAGACTCGACCCTGACCCTGGGCACCGTGACGGTCCAGGGTGCCACCGGCAGCAGCGGCCCTCTGAGTACCAGCAGCGTGCTCAGCTCGGTGGATATCCTTGGCGCCGACATTCTGGAAAAAATGCCGGTCACCTACAGCTGGGAACTGTTCAGTCGCGCCCCCGGAGTGATGCTCACCGAATTCAACCAGGGCACCACTTCCGGCAAGATCTCCTTTCGCGGGTTCAACGGTGAAGGCGAGGTCAACGCGGTGAAGCTGCTGATCGATGGCATCCCGAGCAACAGTAACGACGGCAACATGCCGTACATGGACATGATTTTCCCCATGGAACTGGACAGCATCGAGGTGGTACGCGGCACCAGCGATGCGCGCTATGGGCTGAATAACATCGCCGGCAACGTCAATATGCTGACCCGCACTGGCGGTGACTACACCAAGGCACGAATTCGCTACGGCAGTTACAACACCCAGGAAACTCAACTGGCCAAGGGCATCGAAGGCAGCAACTGGACGCAAAACTACTTCTTCGCCTACCAGAAGTCCGACGGTTATCGCGATCACGCCGAGGCCGACAGGTATTCGATGTCCGGCAAATGGTTCTACACCCCGGACGACAATAGTTACCGCATCGGCCTGATCGCCCGTCACTACGAAACCGAGGCGCAGGAACCCGGTTACTTGAGTGAAGAGGATGCTCACCAACACCCGACCATGACCAACAGTTACAACGCCACCGACAAAGGCACGCGGCGGATGAACCAGGTCAGCGTGCACTTCGACACCGAACTGGCCGACTCACTGGCCTGGTCGGCAAAAACCTACGTCAACACCTTCGACGATCGGCGCTGGACACAATACTGGAGCACCAGCGCCCAACAGGAGCGCGACACCTACGAAACCCAATACGGCGCCCTCACCTCCCTGACCTGGCGTCCTGAGGTCAGCTGGCTGCATGACTTCGCCCTGGAGGGCGGCGCGGACATGCAGCAGCAACAGAACAAGAGCGAGCGCTACCGCACCAGGGAGCGTACGCGCCTGGCACAAACCCGTGATCAGCCATTCGACTTCGACACCTACGGCGCCTACGTGCAGGCCGAGATCAAGCCGTTCGAGTCGCTCAAGATCGTCCCGGCGTATCGCGTCGACAAGATCCAGGGTGATTTCTCCAACGAAATGACCGGCATGAACTACGACATCAATGACTACGGGCTGATCAAACAACCCAAGCTCAGCGTGGTGTATTCACCGTGGGACGTGGCCAGCCTCTATGCCAACTGGGGGCGCACCTTCCAGGTGGGCACAGGCGCAGCGGCCTACAAGATTCCACCGCGCAACACCGACCTGGCCCCGTCCATCAACGATGGCTGGGAAACCGGCATCAAGTTCACCCCGGCGGACTGGATCGACGGCCGCGTGGCCTATTGGCAACAAGAGGCCAGTGGCGAAGTCAGTCGTCGACTCAACGACCCCAGTGGCGAGTCGGATAACGTGGGCGAAACGCGGCGCTGGGGCTATGACGCACAGATGAACCTGCACCCGAACGAGCGCACCGACCTCTGGATGGCCTACTCCTGGCAGTATTCGAAAATCCTCCAGCCAAGCTCGACCTTGCCCAACAGCAAAGGCCAGGAAATCGACCATATTCCTCATCACCTGTACAACGCCGGTGTCAGCTACCAGGCCACGCCTGCCCTGCAATTGACGGCCTGGATGAATGGCCAGACCAACTACTACCTGGAGCGCGAGAACACCAAGGGGACCTACGGCGGCTACGTCTTGATGAACCTCGGCGCCACCTACCAGGTGACCGAGTCCGTCAGTGTCAACCTGCAATTGAAAAACCTGACCAACCGCTACTATGAATACGTCTGGTATGACCCCGACGGCGCCAAGGCCTCGCTGCACTCGCCGGGTGACGGGCGAGCGCTGTATACCGGGGTGACTTTGGACTTCTGAGTTGACGAGTCGCTTGGGCTCAATGTTTACGGCCTGGGTCCGAGGGTGGGGGAGCGAAACTTGAACAGCGAAGGTAACGCTCCCGCCACAGCTCAATCCAGCGCCCTGGCTGGGCATCCGACTCGGCGGCCAATTGAAGCGGGAGGTTCCGGGTCAGACCGGGCTATCGAGACCAGCGCCCCGAAACACCAGGGGCGTAACCTCGAAGTGATGTGGCTGTTCAATCGGCTCAAATTCGACTTCAAAACCATCGCCGACTTTCGCAAAAACAACAAACACGCCTTTTGTAGCGACGTGCGGTTCGTTCGGACACCTCAAAAGATCACCAAAAATGGCACAAGCCTTTCGCACGTAAAGCAGCCAATCTCAAGTGACAGATCCAGGCGGGCCTCAGGATGAAATCAGCAGTGCTCGGACCTGTTCAACGGCGGCGCAGGCACAACACTCATCGATGGTTTCGGAGGCGCCGGAAACACCAATGGCACCAATCACCTGTCCATCAAGCAAAAAGGGCTCTCCCCCACCGAACATCGCCATGTTGCGCTGCAGCGGTAACCCCTGACGGACGCCTTCCGAGCATTTTTCCAGACGCTCCTGCCAAGCCTTGGTGGAAATGCCAAACCCTGCGGCAGTTAGCGCTTTGTTCAGCGCGATATCCCGCGATTGCCTGGGCGCCATGTCCATATGCGCGCTGTGAATCGGTTGCCCGCCAGCATCGACGACCACAATGCTGATGCGTACTTGCTCTTCTTCGGCCTTGTCCAAAGCCGATTGCAGCGCCTGCATGGCCAGTCTCAGGGTGATGGTGGATTGCTGTCGTACAAGTTCGTTCATGCTGTGGCCTTGTCTCTTGGGCATACGTTGAGGTTTGTGCCTATCCGATCAGCGTGTCGCCTTCTCATTTGCCTGAGCGCTCTGCCGAGCGGTTATGCGCTGCGAAATCAATTGCCACGCACAGTAAATCAACAGGAAGGTGCCGGCTATTTGCATTGCCCAGGGGCCACCAAACCTTGCGGCCAACTGGCCGGCGATCAGGCCTCCAATCGCGTCGAAGCCAAAGCGTGTCGAGGTGTAGATCGACACCACCCGACCACGCAACACTTCCGGCGCCTGGCTTTGCAGCAGGATGTTGGTGCCGACATTGTTGATCGTTACGCCGAAACCCAATACGGCCATTGCAACCAACGACAACGCCAGGTGGGTGCTGGCCGCAAACACCAACAAGGCGATAGCACTGAATACGGCTGTGAGGATAATCAAACGCTGCAGTTGCTCGGCGGATTGGCGACCGGCGAGCAGTAGCGTCGAAAGCAGTGAGCCGAATCCCGCGGCCCCCCCAAAGCCAGCCCAGCGTCCTGGCATCACCGGAAAAGATATCGCGAGCGAACACCGGCAATAATACGGCGTAGCTGGAAGCGCTAACGTTTACGACCAATACGCCCAGGATCAGGCCGCGCACCGACGGCGTTTGAAGGGCGTAGGCCAGGCCTTCGCGAAAGATGTTGCCCATGGTGCCGTTGGCACGCACGCCCGCGCTCATGCGAACGGCCAGCAGGCCGAAGATGAGTGCAGCGTAAGACAGTGCATTCAATGCAAAACAACCCGCCTCGTCGACCATACCGATCAGTAACCCGGCCAGCGGCGGACCGACAAAACGAGAACAAGTGAATAGAGTGGCATTCAACGCCAGGGCATTCGGCAGGTCTTCGACATTGTCGACAAACCGGCTCAGCAGCGATTGGCGCAGCGGCGTGTCCACGGCGTTCAGCACACCCAGTGCGAATGACATGATGACAATCAGGTTGGCGCCAATATGGCCACTGTAGGTCAGCAGTGCCAATAGCAGTGCCTGGATACCCAGCAGCGTCTGAGTGAACAACAGCAGTCGACGTTTATCATGTCGATCAATCCATGCACCGGCGATCGGGCCGACCAGCAACTGCGGCAATAAACTGGCGCAGGTCGTGATACCCAGAAGGGCTGCGGAGCCTGTAAGACGGTAGACAAGCCAGGACAGCGCCACCATCTGTATCCAGGTGCCCAGCGTGGAAATCGCATGGCCAATGAAGTAAAGGCGAAAGTTGCGATGGCGCAGAGCCCGAATGGAGTACGGCCAACGAGACGACGCAGGTGCTTGGAAGTCATTCACGACAGAGATTCCGTCAGCGGCAAATAATGTTCACATGTTAATTTATTATCACCCTTCGCGTGATCAGTCCGCCGTCAAGGCTTGATATTTTTCAGGTCATTGAGCAACGCCACTAGCTGCTCCATTTTTTCCGCACCAAACTGCTCCTCAATCTTGAGGTAGTTGCTTTCCATGCCTTCGCTCATGGAGACAAAGCATTGCTGGCCGCGCTCGGTGAGCGCCACAAGAACCCGACGCTGATCCTGGCTTGACTTGTGTCGACGCACCAGGCCATCACGTTCCAGGCGACTCAAAACCCCCGTCATGCTCGGTTTCAGAATGCAGGCCTGATCGGCAAGTTGGTGGCTTTCAAGTTCACCCTGCTGGCGCAGTATCCGAATGATCCGCCACTGTTGTTCAGTCAGGTCATGTTTGTTGAGTGCAGGCCGGAAGAAGGCCATTGCGGCTTCACGCGCTTGCAATAAGGTCAATGTCAAAGAAGGTCTGGGGTTGGCCATGACGAAACTACTTGAATGGACGAGTCGGCAGCTTAGTGTCGCCAGCCAACGGGGGCAAGCTGCGGACCAACACTCGTTTAATCGCTTGTTACCGTTTTCACAACGTGCCCCCAGTGGACCTCGCCCAGCGGCAGCGCCTGTGAAAAGTACAATCGGTTCCCCGTAAAAGCCATTCTGTCAAACAGCGGCGGTGGCCATGATGATCCGGACAAGATCAACAAGACCGACGCAAAAATACCTATGCCCTGCTTAACGCAAACCCGATTGACGCTGGCGGTACTCCCCCGGAGTGAGCTTTGCATAGCGCTGGAAAAAACGACTGAAATAGGCCGGATCCTTGAACCCGAGCTGGTAGCAGATTTCGTTTGCAGAGCTGCCCGTGAACAACAGCAATCGTTTGGCCTCCTGCATCAACCGCTCCATGATCAAACGCTTGGAAGGCAGGTCGGCGATCCGTCGGCAGACATCGTTGAGTCGTGCTTCTGTCACCCCGATGCCTTCAGCGTAACGCGACAAAGGCCAGTGCTGCTGATAATGGACCTCGATCAGCTCATTGAAACGATGGAATATTTTCAGATCCTCGTGCCTGGCAGGCGTGGCTTTCAAGGAGTTGGAGCACAGCCGCAACAGGCTGACCATGATCAATCGCGTCAAACTGTCCAGGGCGGCGCTACGCCCGGAACGCTCAGCGATCACCTCCTCGCTCAGTTCCTCGAACAGATATTCCAGTCGGCGGACATCACCCGCCTCTTCCGGCCCCAAATGAGCCAGCGCGACACACGCCGCCGGCAATTTCGCTCCGGCCGGCGCCAGGCTGGAATCGGCATCGATCAGTTGCCATACCAATTGCTGACGCACCGTCAGCACGTGCCCATCGCTGTCGGGCTCGGTCACAAAGGAGTGCGGGACGGTGGGGGGTGTCAGGAAGAACATCGGCCCGGACTCAACGTATTGCTGATCATCCAGATACACCCGCACTGTTCCGCTTTTCACGTAGTGAACCTGGAAGAACCGGTCATGCCGGTGAACCGGCATGTTACGGCCGAAGAAACCCGCCAGGTTACCCAATTTGTCGTAATGGACTTCAGCGTCGCTATAACGCTGATCGTAGACCTGGCCAATGTTGATGTTCGGGATCGGTTGACGGTCGGTCATTGCACACTACTCATTTTCTTGATTCACGCTTCGCAGTCGCTTTCATCCTGCACCCAAATCGGTCCCACAACCACTGTGCGGACAGTCTGCCACGCTTGACGATAGTTAACATATTAATTATAACTGTTAACACATTAACGAAATTACAGAGCCCTCATGGCTCTGCCAGGAGAAAAGCATGAGCCGTGCCTTGCATGACGTCGCGACCGGCACCCTTTTCGGTGTCGCGCTGAACTATCAGGGACTGCTGAAACAGCGCCTCGCCGAATTCGAACAGCCGCCTTATCAGAAACCGCCCATCAAACCGGTGCTGTTCATCAAGACGCCCAACACGCGCAATCAGCACGGGGCCGATGTCGTGCATCCGGGAAATGGCGAGCGTCTGCAGCCAGGGCCGGCATTAGGGGTTGTGATCGGCAAGACAGCCAGCCGGGTCCGTCCAGACGAGGCACTCGATTACGTGGCCGGCTACACCATCGTCAATGAATTCAGCCTGCCGGAAGACAGCTACTACCGCCCTGCTGTCAAAGCAAAATGCCGTGATGGGTTCTGTGTCATCGGCCCCGAACTGGTCCCGACCACACAACTCGCCGACCCACACAGTCTGGCCATCAAGCTGTACGTCAATGGCGTGATTCGCCAGCAAAACACCACAGCCAACTTTGTCCGCAACATTCCTTTGCTGATCGCCGAAATCAGCGAGTTCATGACCCTGCACGAAGGCGATGTCCTGATCACCGGAACCCCGGAAGATCGCGTCGATGTGCAGCCGGGCGACACCGTCGAAGTCGAAATCAGCGGCCTGGGCCGCCTCGCCAACCACATCGTGGCCGAGTAACAGGAGCCTCCATGAAACACGCCCGCATACACTTTGAAGGCGAAGTCCACCTCGCCCATGTCGAAGACAATAACGCCGTACGCCTGGCTGACGGTCGCCTGCTGGCCGAAGATCAGGTGCAATGGCTGCCACCGGCGACCGGCAGCATGTTTGCCCTGGGTTTGAACTATGCCGACCACGCCGCAGAACTCGCATTCAAGCCGCCGACCGAACCGCTGGCATTCATCAAATCCCCGGGGACTTACACCGGCCACAACCAGGTGACATGGCGCCCCGACAACGTCGCGTACATGCACTACGAGTGTGAGCTCGTTGCCGTCATCGGCAAGCCGGCACGCAACGTCAAGCGTGAAAATGCCCTGGAGTACCTGGCCGGGTACACCGTGTGCAACGACTACGCGATCCGCGACTACCTGGAAAATTACTACCGGCCCAACTTGCGGGTGAAGAATCGCGACGCCACGACCCCCGTCGGTCCTTGGATCGTCGATGTGGCCGACGTGCCGGACCCGGGCAACCTGAAGCTGCGCACCTGGATCAACGGTGAACTGCGTCAGGAAGGCAGCACCAGGGACATGATTTTCGACATCCCCTACCTGATCGAATACCTGTCCAGCTTCATGACCCTGCAGCCGGGCGACATGATCGCCACGGGCACGCCTGAAGGTCTGGCCGATGTGGTGCCGGGCGATGAAGTCATCGTGGAAGTTGAAGGTGTAGGTCGCCTGGTCAATCGGATTGTCAGCGAAGCGGAATTCTTCTCGGCGCAAAAAGAGGCTTGAGCACCATGATCAAACACTGGATCAACGGCCGCGAGGTCGAAAGCAAAGATGTGTTCGTCAATTACAACCCGGCCACCGGTGAAGCGATTGGTGAGGTCGCCAGCGGCGGTGCCGATGAAGTGGCTCAGGCGGTGGCCGCAGCCAAGGAAGCGTTTCCAAAGTGGGCTAACACGCCAGCCAAGGAACGTGCCCGGCTGATGCGTAAGCTTGGCGAACTGATCGAGCAAAATGTGCCGCACCTGGCCGAACTGGAAACCCTCGATACCGGCCTGCCAATTCACCAGACCAAAAATGTATTGATTCCACGCGCTTCGCATAACTTCGACTTTTTTGCCGAAGTCTGCACGCGCATGGACGGGCACAGCTACCCGGTCGATGACCAGATGCTCAACTACACCCTCTATCAACCAGTAGGTGTTTGCGGCCTGGTTTCGCCCTGGAACGTCCCGTTCATGACGGCCACCTGGAAGACCGCGCCGTGCCTGGCGCTGGGCAATACCGCCGTTCTGAAAATGTCCGAGCTGTCGCCGCTGACCGCAAACGAACTGGGTCGCCTGGCCGTCGAAGCGGGCATTCCCAAGGGTGTACTGAACGTTATTCAGGGCTATGGCGCGACGGCAGGAGATGCCCTGGTGCGGCACCCGGACGTTCGCGCAATTTCCTTCACCGGCGGCACCGCCACCGGCAAGAAAATCATGCAGACCGCAGGCCTGAAAAAGTACTCCATGGAGCTGGGCGGCAAGTCGCCGGTGCTGATATTCGAAGATGCGGACCTTGAGCGAGCCCTGGACGCGGCGCTGTTCACCATCTTCTCGCTCAACGGCGAACGTTGCACCGCCGGCAGCCGGATTTTTATCCAGGAAAGCGTTTACCCGCAGTTCGTGGCCGAGTTCGCGGCACGTGCCAAACGCTTGATCGTTGGTGATCCTCAAGACCCGAAAACCCAGGTCGGTTCGATGATCACCCAGGCCCACTACGACAAGGTCACCGGCTACATCAAGATCGGTATCGAAGAAGGCGCCAGCCTCGTCGCCGGCGGCCTTGAACGTCCGGCCAACCTGCCAGCTCACTTGAGCAAAGGTCAGTTTATCCAGCCGACGGTGTTCGCCGACGTCAACAACAAGATGCGCATTGCCCAGGAAGAGATCTTCGGCCCGGTGGTGTGCCTGATCCCGTTCAAGGATGAAGCCGAAGCCCTGCAACTGGCCAACGACACAGAGTACGGCCTGGCGTCGTACATCTGGACTCAGGATATCGGCAAGGCGCACCGCCTGGCCTATGGCATCGAAGCGGGCATGGTGTTCATCAACAGCCAGAACGTGCGCGATCTGCGCCAGCCGTTCGGTGGTGTGAAAGGCTCCGGCACGGGCCGTGAAGGCGGCCAGTACAGCTTTGAAGTGTTCGCCGAGATCAAGAACATCTGCATCTCGATGGGCAGCCATCACATTCCCCGGTGGGGACTGTAACCGGCCTATCGATTGCTGAAGTCCGCGAGGGTCGCGCATCGGCCTGTCGCGGCTTCGCTCAATGTCGGGTTTAAACGCATAACAACAATTTCAGGAGAATCATCATGGGCGAAGTCGTCCTGGCCGCGAAAATCTGCCACGTCCCCTCGATGTACTTGTCGGAGCTTCCCGGCAAACACCATGGCTGCCGTGAAGCGGCCATTGCCGGGCATAAGGAAATCGGTCGTCGCGCCCGTGAGCTGGGTGCCGATACTGCCGTGGTGTTCGATGTGCACTGGCTGGTCAACAGCGCTTACCACGTTAACTGTGGCGAGCATTTCAAAGGCATCTACACCAGCAACGAATTACCGCACTTCATTAAAAACATGGAGTACGAGTACCCGGGCTGTCCTGAATTGGGCGAGTTGATCGCCGCCGAGGCCAACGCCGCCGACGTGCGCACCCTGGCCCACAACATTCCCAGCCTTGAGCTGGAATACGGAACCCTGGTGCCGATGCGCTATATGCACATGGGAGTACCGCAAGACCAGAAATTCAATGTCGTTTCGATTGCCGCCTGGTGCGCCTGGCATCGCCTGCAAGACAGCTTCACCTTCGGCGCCGCCGTACGCCGTGCCATCGAGAAGAGTGACCGCAAGGTCCTCGTGCTGGCGTCCGGATCGCTGTCGCACCGCTTTTCCGATGATCGCGATGCCGAAGCCAACATTCATAACTGGACCCGTGAGTTCGACAAACAAGTCGACCTGCACGTCGTGAATCTCTGGCGTCAGGGTCGCTGGAAAGAGTTCTGCGCCATGCTCCCGGACTACGCCGAGCACTGTTTCGGCGAAGGCAAGATGCATGACACCGCCATGCTCCTCGGCTTGCTCGGCGGACCGAATTACGACAAGCCCGCTGAAATCATTACCGAACCCTTCGGTAGTTCAGGCACCGGTCAGCTCAACGCCATTTTCCCTGTTTGACTGTACGGCCGCGCGGCCCTCCCGCGCGGCCTGAAGGAGCCGTTCATGCCCCACTTCATTGCTGAGTACACCGACAACATTGAACAGCAAGCCGACTTGCCCGGGCTGTTCGAAAAAGTCCACGAAACACTGGGTAACAGTGGCGTGTTCCCCCTGGGTGGAATCCGTAGCCGGGGCGTGCGCCTGGACACCTGGCGCATGGCCGACGGCAAGCATGACTACGCCTTCGTCCACATGACCTTGAAGGTCGGTCATGGCCGTGATCTGGCCACGCGCCAGAAAGTCGCGCAAACACTCTTCGACGTTATTACCCGGCACTTCGCCGACCTTCAGGCTCAGCGCCTGCTGGCCTTGTCATTCGAAATGATCGAACTGCACGAGCAACTCAACTTCAAGGAAAACAACGTCCACGCCTTCCTCAAATCTCAAGCCCGCTAACCCGGCCTGCCCGTTCGTTCCATCGGCCCCTCAGACAAAAAGTATAAAACCATGAGCACAGCCAATACCGCCGACACCCTCAACACCCTCGCACGCGACCGAACCCACAGCACCATCACCTGGCGGCTGATGCCGTTGTTGTTGATCTGCTACCTCTTCGCTCACCTCGACCGCATCAACATTGGCTTCGCGAAGATGCAGATGAGCGCCGACTTGAATTTCAGCGACACGGTCTATGGCCTTGGCGCCGGTCTGTTCTTCATCGCCTACGCGCTGTTTGGCGTACCCAGCAACATGGCCCTGGACCGTGTTGGCCCCAGACGCTGGATTGCCACGCTGATGGTCGTCTGGGGGGCGTTGTCGACCTGCATGTTTTTGATCGACAGTGCTATGGGGTTCTATGTCCTTCGCTTCTTGCTGGGGGTGGCCGAGGCCGGTTTTTTCCCGGGCATACTGGTGTTTCTCAACCGCTGGTATCCGGCCGGCCGCCGAGCGCAAATAACCGCACTGTTTGCAATCGCGGTGCCGATGGCCGGTGTCATCGGTGGCCCGCTCTCGGGTGGCATCCTCGAACACTTTCATGATTTTGGCGGCCTGCGCGGCTGGCAATGGATGTTCGTCATCGAGGGTACGCCCGTTATCCTGCTCGGGCTGGTGGTGCTCAAGTGCTTGCCAGACAGCTTCGAGACGGTCAAGTGGCTGACCCTGCAGCAGAAACAACAACTGCGCGAGCAACTGAACAAAGAAGAACACCGCAAATCAATCACCTCGCTATCGGCCATTCTCACCAACCCGCAGGTGTGGCTGCTGGTGGCGGTGTATTTCGCGGTGATGCTGGCGGTCAACACCCTCGCCTTCTGGATGCCTACGCTGATTCACGGAGCGGGGATCGGCAGCGACGGCAAGGTCGGCCTGCTCAGTGCCGTGCCTTATCTGGCCGGTTGCTTTTTTATGATCGGCTGTGGGCGTTCGTCCGATCGTCACCGTGAACGCCGCTGGCACCTCTGCGTTCCCTTGCTGATGTCTGCTGTCGGTATCGCTGTCGCCGGACTCTCCCCCACCAACCCGACGTGGGTGCTCAGTGGTTTGATCCTCGCCGGCATGGGGGCCAGCGCGGCGTTGCCGATGTTCTGGCAGTTCCCGCCCGCCTTTCTTTCCAACAATACCCAAGCCGCCGGCATTGCCCTGATCAGTTCCTTCGGAAGCATCGCGTCGTTTTTCGCGCCCTATCTGATCGGCTGGATGCGCGACACAACCCAGAGTGCCAGCCTGGCCCTTTACGTCCTGGCACTTCTCATCGCACTCGGTGGTTTTCTGGTGCTGCGCACCCAGGCCGCCATCGTCAACCCTCAGTAAGAGATCAATGTCATGCTTGACCAACAACTCATTCAGCAAGCCGCCGCCCGCCTCGACCACGCCGAGCGTTCACGCGAGCAGGTCCGTCAGTTTTCCCTGGATCATCCAGCCATCACCATCGAAGACGCGTACGCCATTCAACGCGCTTGGGTGGCGCAGAAAATCAAGGACGGCAGAAAACTGGTCGGGCACAAAATCGGCCTGACCTCGCGGGCCATGCAGGTCTCGTCCAACATCACCGAGCCGGATTACGGCGCTCTTCTCGATGACATGTTCTTCGACGAAGGCACCGACATTCCGTTTGAACGTTTTATCGTGCCGCGGGTAGAAGTCGAGCTGGCGTTTATTCTGGGCAAACCCCTGAAAGGCCCGAATGTGACGGTCTTTGATGTGTTGGACGCCACCGAATGGGTGATCCCGGCGCTGGAAATCATCGACGCGCGCATCCAGCAGATTGACCCGCAAACCAAGGCAACTCGCCAAGTGTTCGACACCATCTCCGACAACGCCGCCAACGCCGGCGTGGTCATGGGCGGTCGCGCGGTGCGTCCGACGGAGATCGACTTGCGCAAAGTGCCAGCCGTGCTCTACCGCAATGGCGTAATCGAAGAGTCCGGTGTCTCCGCCGCGGTGCTCAATCACCCGGCGAAGGGTGTGGCCTGGCTCGCCAACAAACTGGCGGCTTACGACGTCACTCTGCAACCCGGACAAATCATCCTGGGCGGTTCCTTCACCCGCCCTGTGGCCGCAAACCCTGGCGATACCTTCCATGTTGATTACGACATGCTGGGCTCTATTGCCTGTCGTTTCGTTTGACCGGAGACCCGCACAATGGATATGCCTGTTAACACCTTCAAGCTTCGCCTGCAAAGCGGTGAAGCGCAGATCGGTCTTTGGCTCGGGCTTGCCGACCCGTACTGCGCAGAACTGGCGGCCAACGCCGGTTTCGATTGGCTGTTGATCGATGGCGAACATGCGCCCAACGACCTGCGCGGTATGCTCGGCCAGCTCCAGGCCGTGGCGCCCTACCCCAGCCATCCGGTGATTCGCCCGGTCATTGGCGATACAGCATTGATCAAGCAAGTACTCGATATTGGCGTGCAAACGTTGCTGGTGCCCATGGTCGAAAGCGCGGAACAGGCACGGGAACTGGTCCGAGCCATCCATTACCCACCCAGCGGCGTTCGCGGCGTAGGCAGTGCATTGGCCCGCGCATCGCGCTGGAACAGTATCCCCGGCTACCTCGACAAGGCCGATGAGCAAATGTGTCTGCTGGTGCAGATCGAGAATCAAGAGGGCCTGGCCAATCTGGACGCGATTGCGGCGGTAGAGGGTGTCGACGGGGTCTTCATCGGCCCGGCGGACTTGAGCGCCTCCATGGGTTTTCGCGGCAATCCGGGCCATCCCGACGTTCAGGCCGCGATCGAGGACGCCATCGCCCGCATCCAGAAAGCCGGCAAAGCGGCCGGCATTCTCAGCGCCGATCAGAAACTGGCCAGGCGTTACATCGAATTGGGCGCGGCGTTCGTGGCTGTCGGCGTCGACACCACCGTCTTGATGCGCGGCCTGCAAACCCTCGCTGCCACCTTCAAAGATGCTCCGGCACCTACCAGCTCCGGCGGCGTGTACTGATTCCTTCGAGATAGCCGACGAGACTCAACGATTTGAAACTGCTGCGCGCACAGATTTACGTCAATGGCCAATGGATCGAAGCCGATGACAGCAATCGTTTCCCGCTAGCGCTTGAGCGCTTTCAACTCGTTGAGCAACGTCAATAACGTCTGCAACTTCTCCTCGCCAAAACCAGCCTGCAGCCGCTGATAATTCGCTTCCATACTCTGACTCATCGAGCTGAAGCAGGCCCGCCCCTTTTCTGCCAGCCGCACCAGCACTCGTCGTTGATCCTGCTCCGCCTTACGCCGTTCGACCATGCCTGCGGCCTCCATGCGCACCAGCACGCCGGTCATGCTCGGCTTGAGGATGCATGCCAGCTCCGCCAGGCGATTGATTTCCAGCTCCTCGTGCTGACTGAGGATACGAATGACCCGCCATTGCTGCTCGGTCAACCCGTGCTGATTCAAAGAGGGACGAAAAAACCCCATTGCGGCTTCGCGAGCCTGGAGCAATGTGAGGGTCAAAGATTGGCGCGGCCTGGACATCGGAATACGTTCGAACTCATCGTTAGTTAATAAATTAACTAAACTCTATCATCCTCCGCTCAGCATTGCGCGTTCCTGATCATTACGAAGCGTCGTGAAATCCCGTTGCGCTTGATCGGACACTCGCGCGGACCGCGAGCCTTTCCAATTCTGGCAGCCACGGTCAAAACTCGCGGCACACAGGATCAAGACACCTACCGGTCGGAAGGCACTTAATACCACCCAACAGGTACAGAGCTTCTTGTAGGCCCTGCAGTTGAGTTTCCCTTCACTTTTCCAGGCTGCGCCATGATCAATATCGAAACGCCTACCTACTACTCGGCAACCAAAAAATACAACCTCAGCTTTCCGACCCTTGAGCAGGACGTGGAGGCGGATGTCGTCGTGATTGGTGGCGGTTTCTCCGGCATCAACACGGCGCTGGAACTGGCTGAAAAAGGCATCACCAATATCGTGGTGCTGGAAGCGCGTTACCTGGGGTTTGGTGGTACTGGCCGCAACGGCGGACAAATCATGGCGGGCATCGGCCACGATCTCGAGAAAATCAAGAAGCACGTGGGCGAACAAGGGCTGCGCGAGATCTTTGAGATCAGTGAGCTGGGCGCCGGCATCATCAAGGATCGAATCGCCAAATACTCAATCGATGCTGACTTCTGCAACGGCTATGGCTACATGGGCTTCAACGCCCGCCAGGAAAAGACCCTGCGCGCCTGGGAGAAAGACTTCAAGTCGATCAATACCAAGGACGAAATCCGTTTTATGGCAGGGTCCGAGGTCAAGCAGATCATTGGCTCCGATGCTTACACCAGCGCGCTGCTGCACATGGGCGGCGGGCATGTTCACTCACTGAATCTGTTGTTGGGCGAAGCCAAGGCACTGGTCGGGCACGGTGTGCGCATCTACGAACACAGCCCGGCCCTGGAAGTCAGTTATGGCGAACGCATCACCGTACGCACGGGCCGGGGCTCGGTGAAAGCCTCCAAGTTACTGTGGGCCTGTGACAGTTTCCTCAACAAACTGGAACCGGAGCTGCACAAGACCACGTTGAACACCTACGCCTTCCAGTTGATGACCGAACCGCTATCGGACGAAATGATTAACCGCATCAGTCCAATACGCGGCGCCTACAGCGATATTCGGCCGGTGATCGACTATTACCGTGTCACCAATGAAAACCGTCTGCTGTTTGGTGCCGCGACACCCTTTGTCGAGCACATCCCGCAGGACTTGAAGGCGTGGAACCGCAACCTGATGCTGAAAATTTTCCCGTACCTGAAGGACGTGAAAATCGACCTGGCATGGGGTGGTCCGATGGCGACCGGGGCCAATCTCTTCCCTCAAATCGGCACGCTCAGCGGTCGTCCCAACGCCTTTTTTGTGCAGGGTTACGCCGGCTTCGGGGTGACGCCCAGCCACATCATTTGCAAGGTATTGGCGGAGGGCATGAGTGAAGGGTCTTCCCGCTACGACCTGATCAGCTCGGTCAAACATGCGCAAATCATGGGCAAAGATCACATCCGCCCGCTGCTGCTGACGGCCGGCAAAAGCCTTCACCAACTCTCGGGCTACTTCAACGGTCGCCGTTGATCCCCACCCTTTCATTCACAGGAGAACTGCCATGCCCGTTACCACTCTCAAGAAAGACATCCAACTGTCGGAGCTCGACGCCTGGGGCACTGTCGCCGACCTCGGCTCCGAAATCCTCGAAGGCGAAGTCAAAGCCTTTGGGAAAATGACGTTTGGCGCACCGACCGATCCAGTCAGCAGCGCGTATTTCGGCACCACCCAAGGCAAATTCCGCATGGTCTACCCATTTTCAGAACAAGCCACCGTGGTCACCGGCGAAGTGGTCTTGACTGACGAATCCACGGGCCAGAGCACTCGCTACAAGGCCGGCGACAGCTGGTTCGTGACCAAGGGCACGCCTGTGCTCTGGGACATTGTCAGCGAAAGCTTCGTGAAGCATTATTTCGCGGTTGCCTGACCGTTACCCGCTGCCGGCTCACGCCGGCAGCCTTTTGGCGAAGTGACCGACCATGAACGCCATCCCTGCCCAGGAAGTCGCTGGCCAATGCCTGCAGGCTTTCACTCAAATCGTTCCTGCCAGCCAGGCCGCGTTTTATTGTGTCGACCGACAGCTGCAAGCCCGCGACTTCCGGTTGCACCAGATGAGCGGTGAAATGCATCGCGATTATCTGGACAACTATCGTCAATTCGATCCGCTGCAACCGCGCAATTGTCAATCAAGCGGTCTGGCAGTGGTGCCTCTTGGTTTCGCCATGGCCCGACAGCCCAGCCGTGACAGTCGCCGCTATCGAGACTTCCTGCAACGCTACGGTGTCGTCGACGTCGTAGAGATACTTGCTCATCGCTCCGGCCAGCCTCAGGCCGCTATCTCCTTGTTGCGCACCGCTGCACAAGGTGCTTTCACCGCAGATCAGTTGGCTCAACTCAGTGCTTTGCAGGCGCTGCTGCAAATGGCGGTTGCCAACATGCAGCCCTTTGAAGATTCGCTGTCAGGACTGACCCCCAAAGAGCGTCAGATCGCGTTGTTGTTGCGCCAGGGCGCCAGCAACAAACAACTGGCCCTGGAGCTGGATGTCGGTCTTCCCACCATCAAGACCCACTTGATCAACCTGTTCCGCAAGACCGGCGTGACCAGCCGCACCGAACTGGTGGGGGCGCTGTTTCTGTAAGCCGGTTCAACCATCTGGTTGATAGGCGAACCACTGTCCCGGCCGCATGCTCCAGGTTGTCAACTCATTCAACCGGAGCCATGCAATGACCACACAATCTGACTGGATCACCGTAGGTGCCCTCGCCGACGGTTTCGCCCCAGAAGCTTTTATCCTGCCCAACCTCGCCGATCTCAACGGCAAGACCTTCACGCTGCACTTCGCTAACGGCTGGCAGATCGAGCATCGCTTCGAAACAGCAGAACTGAGCTGGAACGCCGCTGACGGTCACTCCAGCGGATCTGCCGCGTACCGCGCCACGTCCGTGCGTCCTGGCCTGTATCTGGTCGATTTCATCAAGCGCGAAGCCGGTCAGGCGTGGTCGGTGAGCCTGGTCCTGGACACCGCCACGTCGTCGTTCACCGCCGTGATCGCAAGCATGCCGACGCAGGCAGAAACACAGGAAGGACTGTACAGCCGCGCGCTTGCCGGTAAACCCCTGACGTCGGTTGAGGTGCAATTTCTGCAGGGCAGCCTCGACCGCCCCTGGCAAGAAGGCCAATGCCCACACGCGCCGACCCGAGAATTGGTCGGGTTGCGCAACCTGTATCGCTATAGCCCCAGCGAAGTGTACGAGCACATTTATCTCAACGATCAGTTCTATGCCTGGCAGTGCCTCAAGGGCGTAGAGCAAGGCTTGTGCGATACCGACCGTTGCCATTACTACAAGATCGCCGAGCAACTGTACCTGTTCGTCTGGCGTGAAAAGATCATCCCCACCCTGGGCCTGGTATTGATCGACCTGCAACAGCACCGCAGCGACGGCAAGATCTTCGGCTATGCCGGTGCGTCCTTCGATGAGCTGTCGAACTTTCCGGTCAGCTCCTACTGCCAGGTCCTTAATCGCACGGAGTATCCCGATGCCTGAGTCACGCACGATTGTCATCACCGGGGCCGGAACGGGCATCGGTGCCGCTTGCGCGCGGCTGTATGCGGCCGAAGGTGCCCATCTGGTTCTGGTCGGTCGTCGACGCGAGCCTCTGGAGCAGGTTGCTCGGGAAACCGGCGGCCTGATCCTGGTCGGCGATGCGGCCTGTCCGGACACGTGGGAAGGATTCGTTGCGCAGATTCGTGAGCGCTTCGGTCGGCTTGATGTACTGCTCGCTTGTGCCGGTGGCCATGGCGTGGGCAGCGCGACTCAGACCAGTCCGCACACCTGGGAAGCATCGCTGCGCAGCAATCTGGACAGCGCGTTCTACAGTGCCAGGGCCTGCCTGCCGCTGCTAATCGAACATGCCGGCAACATCGTGCTGATCGGCTCCATAGCCTCTCTGGCCGCCGGACCCGAAGTGTGCGGCTACACCACTGCCAAGCACGCATTGCTTGGGCTCAACCGCTCACTGGCCAGGGACTACGGGCCACGCGGCGTGCGGGTGAACGCAGTTTGTCCGGGCTGGGTCACGACCCCGATGGCCGATGGGGAAATGCAGCCATTGATGAGTTTCTATGGCGATACGCTGCAGCAAGCCTACGACCGGGTTTGTGCCGATGTGCCCTTGCGGCGCCCTGCCAGCGCCGACGAAATCGCCAGGGTTTGTCGCTTCCTCGCCAGCGCCGACGCGTCGATCATCACAGGGGCGACCGTGGTCGCCGACGGGGGTTCCAGCATCGTCGATGTGCCAACGCTGGCTTACGCTCACATGGAGGCCGCCCATGCGTGAAGACTTCAATTTCAGCGGTAAAACGGTACTGGTGACCGGTGGCGCGCAGGGCATTGGCCGGGCAATCGTCGAAGCCTTCGCATTGCGCGGGGCGCGAGTGATGATCGCCGATCTTCGTCTGGCTCAAGCTCAGGCGGTCGCTGCAGACTTGAAGGCGCGAGCGTGCCAGGTTGAGGCTGTGGACATTGATCTGGCCGACGCGACAGCGGTAGCCAAACTGGTTCAAGGGTTGGAGCGAGACTGGGGGCGGTTGGATATTCTGATCCATAACGCCGGCTACTTTCCGCTGACGCCGTTCGCCGAGATCACCCCACCGATTCTCGAGCGCACGCTGGCAGTCAATCTCTCGGCACTGTTTTGGCTGACCCAGGCCGCCTTGCCGATGTTCCAGCGTCAGGGTGCTGGCTGCGTGCTGGTCACCTCGTCGGTCACCGGTCCACGGGTGGCCTATCCGGGGCTGAGCCATTACGCGGCGTCGAAGGCCGGGGTCAACGGCTTCCTCCGCAACGCCGCTCTGGAACTGGCCTGTCATGGCGTGCGCGTCAATGGTGTCGAGCCCGGCATGATTGCCACGCCAGCCATGGCCAATCTGGGCGACGATCAGGTCAATGGCGACATTGCCAACCGGGTACCGTTGGGACGACTCGGCTCTGCCGAGGATATTGCCGGGGCCATGCTTTTTCTTGCGTCTGACCTGGCGACTTACATCACCGGACAGACCATCGTCGTTGACGGTGGATCGACCTTGCCAGAGGTGTGATTTCGCACCTCGGGTAAACGACCTGAGCCGCCTGGACGCCATCAGACACGGCTTGCACCTTCGAGCATCGACAGGGAATCCCTGAAGACACGCGACAAGGCTGCAAGCCGTTTGACGTAACCCTGCGGCGTCGCATAAATCAGCTCCACATGCAGGCTGTCGACAATGCCAAGATACGCGTCGCAGAACACTTCCAGCTGCTCAGGCTGAACCCCCGCCGACTGGTATTTGTCATGCGCGGCGCTCTGAAAGCACCGGCGAATTCGTGCCAGGTAACCCTCGAACCCCGTGGTAATCACTGTGCGGATATCCGCCGGCGGGAAGTAGGCCGTGCGCAATAGAAAGCGCAGATGCGCCGACACGTCATAGCGTCCGATCAAACGTTCGAGGTGTAATTGACCGGGTATATCCGTGTGCCGGGCCTCTTCCTTGAAACAGGTGCTGATGTACTGATGCTCATGTTCCAGGGCGATCTCGAAGACCGTCTGAAACAGGTCATCCTTGCTGACAAAATGCGCGTAAAGCGACGCCTTGCGCATGCCCGCCCGGACGGCGATCTCGTTGAGGGACGAGGCGTCGTAACCGTGATCGGCAAAGTGTTCGACCGCTACTGCGCAAATATTGCTGGCCGACGGGGTGAGCGGTTTCATGACATCGTTTTCCCTGACTCATAAAATAAGGACTCAGTGCTCGGTCCTGACAAGTCATGGCCAGCGACATCAGTGCTAGCGGTGGCCTCCTGTCCGTCGGCAGGAAGCCTTCGCCAGCTTATCCAGCACCTTGGTCAACATCAATTCGTTAATAGATTAATGACCTACGCAGCTCCGACCGCTTGTTGCAAATGGGTCGAGCGGAAGTCCTTGGGCGAGAGGTCGAACTGTTTCTTGAACGATCGACTGAAGTGAGCGGAATCGGTGAACCCCCACTTGTAGGCGATCGATGTGATCGACTCACTCTTCAAGAACGGATTCGTCAGGTCATCCGCGCTTCGTTTGAGTCTCGCACGCTGAATGTAGCGGCAGACACTGTCGTCCTGCTCTTCGAACAACCGGTACAAATGACGAACCGAGATGTTCAATCGACTGGCGAGCCCCACCGGGCTTAGCCCCGGCTGAGTCAAGGATTCCTCAATGACTTTCTGGACATAGCTACGCAGATTATTGCCCTGCAGGGATGCAGCGCTGTCACCCTGCGTGTCATCCATTTCGAAGGCGGAACCGAGCAGCGAGACAAAGGCTGATTGCAGCGCTTCACCTTCTGCACTCGAGTCCTGCCCGATCTGCCCTTCCCTGCACAGTTGATCCATCAACACATGAAGCATGCGGCCACAGGCCTTGCTGGAAGAAATCTTGCCGAAGGTTCTCGAAGCGCTTCCCAGGTGTTTGTACACCTCGTTGCGCGAGAGCGACAGCGAGGCATGTTCGATAAGCCCGAAAGGACTGATCTCGATCGACCCTGTGGAGTCCATCAACAACATATCGCCCGGGGCCAACTGAATGACCTGGCCATTTTGGGTGATCTGACAATAGCCACTGCGCTGGCTGACCAGGAAACAATGTTGATCGTTATCGTGATCGGCATTGGGCCGGTCGCGGGAGATCAAACCGGCGTTGGTACGCAGATTGGCCAGTGACAGGCCGCCCCTGGACTGTTTGGAAACCTCGCCGATGAACAGCGAACGGTTGTAGGCCAGTTCAGTGTCGAAATGGCCACAGGCCGCTCGCAAATCCCGAGTCCAGTTTTCTAATCCATGTTGCGCAGACTGATAGGTGCTCATGGGCATCTCCGCAGTGGCATCTTGTTTTTGTTGGCCAATAGTTAACATGTTATCTATATAGACGCAACAAATCCGTGGTCCCGACTACAGAAGCACTTATGGTGCCAACTCCTGAATTCAGAGCCCGCTCAATACCCGCTGAAACCCCACCAGCACATTGAGCAATTCCTGACGTTGCTCGCCGCTCAGGGCGATGTAACGACGAAAGGCCGGCATTCGGTTGACCACCTCGCTACCGCCCATATGCTCCAGCCGAACCTGCCATTGAGGCCCGTCCAGGTCGATTTGCAGGGTCTTGAAATCAAGCACCATCAACGATTGATGCAATGCCTGGTCTTCTTCCAGGCGGGCCTGGAGCCTGGCTGCCAAAGCGGGGTCTCCCGCCCGTTGCCGACACCTCAATCCCGTACGTCGAATCGACCCGCCATGGTGCAACTCGAAGCGAGCATTGCCCTCCTCTGAGGCGGGCACCCTGATCATGAATTGCGTCATCACCAGGTGCATCAGCAATTGCGATTCGGTGCGCTCGACAATGTCGATCTGAAGGTCGGCTTCTTCCAGAATCAGCACGGCCTCGGCCGGGCCTGTCGAGGTAAAACCCTCCCGTGCGAGGTTACGCCGCAGGTACTCCAGCGTGACCCCTGGTCGGTAACCTGCCGGGGCTCGCTGGGCACTGAATATCTCAGACAGTTTTTGCAGCATGGTCGAGATACCCGTTGTGAGGGTTGCCAAGCTCATGGGAAAACTCCTTGGCCAGCACTTCTTCGACCGAAGCTGGCTTGAATGGATTGACTCGCTGTACCACCAATGTCCAGAACAGGGCGTACGACGCCGTTATCCCGAGCATCACCCCGAACGGCACGTAGATATCCGCCGGGTTCATCCCTGGCGGGGTAATGAACCACATGCCCAGCAAGATGCCGACGCTGGAGAGAATCTGTGGCAACGGGAAGAATGGCGAGCGATAAGCGCGTGGCAGATCCGGACGACGAATCCGCAGGATGACCACGGACAGCGTCACCAACAGGTAGGCAAAACTCCACGCACAGACCGCCGCCAGTACCAGGTGCATGATGTTATCGGTGTTGCCGCCCAACCACAGGGCATACAGGCACGGAATCAGCATCGCCACCAGAATGCACAACAGCGGAGTTTTGAAACGCGGGTGCAAATACGTGAACATCTTGGGCAGCGCACCGTCCACCGCCATGCCGTAGAGAATTCGCGGCACGCCCGCCATCAGCGTGTTGATCGTGGCGGCACCGGCAAACAGAAAGCCGATCCCCAGCCACATCGGGCCGACATGCCCCATGACCTGCTCGGCGAACTTCGGAATGGCCATGGGGGTATCGAGCAGATGCACACCCGTGGCAGCATCCAGCAACACGTTTTCGACCTGACGCTTCATCGCGGCGCCATAGATGAACATGCAGGCGGCCACACTCAACAGACCCAGAATCATGGCCTTGGGCATGACCTTGGCCGAGTTGCGCAAGTCCGGCGCCAATGGCGTCACGAACTCGCAACCGACGAACATGAACATGGCCATGCCCACCAGCGACAAAATGGTGATCAAGTCGGTACCCACCAGAGAGACGCCGAACCAGCCATCCAGTTGTACCGCCGGTGCCGCGATCAGCCCCAACACGCCAAACACCATCAACGTGGTCCACATGCCGAAGGTCAGAATGATCTCGGCGCGACCAAAGGCGCTGACGCCGAACGCATTGAGAACCCCGAACACGACGACGAACCCTACCCCGAGCAACCAGGAACCGCCGGCATTCTCTGCCAGGGTATTGAGGTGCTCGAAGTTCACCAGCGCCATGACCCCGGACAGAATGGTTTCCGCGGTGCCCGCGAACACATGCACGATCAGGTACGCCGACAACGTGCCGGTGATCGCGAAGAAACGCCCCATCCCGCAATTAATGTAGTCGTAGACCGAACCAGTGGTTGGCAGGATCGACGCCGCTTCGGCAAAGGTCGTCGCCTGGGCGAGCATCATGACTGCCGCAATCAGCATGGCCACCGCGAATGCGCTGCCGCCGATACCAAAGCCCATGGTCGCGGTGAGAATCACCGGGCTGGCCATGATCAGGCCGATGGTGCTGGCCAACGCGGTTGGAAAGCCAACGCTGCCCCGTTTCAGATGCTGTGTGAGCCGGTCATTGATCGACATGGTGCGGATCCTCGAAAGCGGATTTCTTGATGGATGTATCGAGCCGTTCAAGGAGCCGGCGATGAAGCCCTCCCCAGCCAGTCCCTGATCGAAACGGCCTCGTGTTCAGGATCACTTTGCGCTCGTCCCGGTCCGTCGTCTTGCCCATGTCTGCCGCCGGTTTTGTTGCTGCCTGCCAAGGAGCACTGCCTGGCTGGCAGAGTCAATTGCGTGGCACGCAGATCAAAGACTTCCCTCCCTCCCAGTCATCCTAATGCGCCCTCGACCAACAATGCTGGGGAACGTAACAATGGAGCAAACGCTGAAAACACGATCGCTTTCCAAGGCCATTGGCCTGGGCGTCGCGCTGTTGACCGCCAACTCGTCCACCTACGCCTACGAGCTTTATGCCGATGAAGACACTAAAGTCACAGGCAACTTCCTGGCTGTCTACGGGATGTTTAACAGCCGCAAAAACTTTGACGGCACCACCGGTGGCTCCAGTTGGCGCGAAGGTTTTATCAAATATGGACTCAGTGTCGATCAGACACTTGGCAGCGCGGGGAGCGTCTATGGAACGGCCAACCTGGTCAGTTCGGGCACCTGGGGGGACGGTGATGCGGCGGGTATTACGGATGGCACCGAGCGCACCACGAAATTCGACGAAGCCTTTGCAGGATGGCGTTCGGGCGAACTCTTTCCAGTCCTGGGCAAGGACGGCGTAGACCTGTCGTTCGGCCGCCAGATCATCACCCTCGGCGACGGTTTCATCATCAACGATGACGGCCTGAATTTTGGCAAGGGACCTGCCGACGGCAAGCTCAATCGAGGAGGCGCCTACTATCTGGCCGCTCGACATGCTTTCGACGAGACTGCTGTCGTTCGCCTGGGGGGCAAAGACGGCGTACACGGCAGCATGATGTGGATGAAGTCCAACAATCGCTCACAAGCCAACACTGAAATGGCCGCCGGCACGCTGGAATACACGGCAGCACCGGGTACCCTGGGCTTGACCTACATCCACGGCATCGACGTTGACGACCGCTATGCCAGCGACTTCCAGAAGCAACGCGAAGGCATGAACATCTATAGCCTTCGCGGCGCGGGCAATGCCGGGATAGAAAACGCCCACTTTGCTTTCGAATATGCGTGGCAGGACAAGGACGCCGGCAACGAAAAAGCCTGGTACACCGAAGCCGGCTACACCTTCGCAGATTTGCCTTGGTCGCCCGACCTGACTTACCGCTACAGCCGCTATTCAAAGAACTGGGATTCGATGTTCAACGGCTTCAACCGCGGTTATGGCACCTGGTTCCAGGGTGAAGTGGCCTCCAATTATTCCGGCCCCTTCAATAGCAACACCTCGGTCCAACATGTCGCATTGAAGGTCAAACCGGTCGACGTGGTAACGGTCGGCGCACTGTTCTTTGACTACAAGACACTGCACAAAAGCGACGCACTGAACCTCGATGGTCGCGAGCTGGATCTGTACGCCGAATGGGCTGTGAGTGAACACCTGATCGTCACTCCACTGTTGGGCCTGTACAAGCCGAATAAAGACGAAAGCAACGGCGGGAATCAGGTGGGCGGCAATGGCACCAACGTTTACAGCCAGCTAACCGTGGCCGTACCGTTCTGATGACCTTCAGGAGCTGCACTGCGCAGCTCCTGAGCCAACCTACTGTTTGTGTTCAAGCAACATGGTCTGAATCCGATGCGTGGCCTGGCGGGTACATTCCGCCAGCTTTCGGACTTCGTCGGCCACCACCGAGAACCCACGCCCGATCTCTCCTGCCCTTGCCGCCTCGATCGCGGCGTTCAGCGACAGCAGGTTCGTCTGGTCCGCAATGCTTTTGATGACACTCACGACGGTTGCGATTTGCCCGTAGGTCGCCTGATTCTGCTCAAGCATCTGACGGTGGGTTTCCCTGGCCGAACGCTCATCACTGATGTCACGTACTGCGCCGATGACGCGGGTCAAACGCCCCTGCTCGTCACGGGCCGCACGACCACGTTCGCGACACCAGATGTAGTCGCGGGTCCTGTGGCGCATCCGGTACTCAAAGACATACTCGCCACTGCCCTGTGGACTGAGAATCTCACGATCAAAGATCGCCATGATTTTTGGCAGGTCATCTGGATGAGTGATCCCGACTTGTGCATCCCAGCCGTCGGGCAACTCTTGGGGGCCGTAGCCCATGAGAAGGCGGAACTGGCTGGAGAAGCGCATACAGCTGGCAGGGTCCTGGACATCACCGTTGACCACATTGATGTCCCAGCAACCTTCAGTGAGCGTTGACTGCAACAGGTCCCAGATTTTCGCATCCTGCTCATGTTGGCGAGCATCCAGAACGCGCCGGTTCAACTCGACTTCAAGTGATTGTTCACGAGCGCGCACCTGTTCCAGTTGCTGACAACGCTCGGCAAGCGACTGTTCACTGCGTTCCAGTTGCAGGCTCAGGTCCCGGGTCTGCGACTCGGCGGCCAGCCGTTGATGCGCAACCTCAGCGCTTTGCCTGACTAACTCATCCAGGCACATCTGCAACTGCGGGCAGGCGCCAAGCCCCTTCACCTCAAAAGCCTCGCCGGCCAGCAGGCGCTGCAAAGCCTCAGCGAGTTCAAGCATCTGTTTATGTTTCTTGAAAAACATCAGCCAGTCCTTTGTTCATCGAGTCTAAGGACTGGATCTGACAGGAAGCTGAAGAGAATTGCTTGTACGACGCTGCAGCGCCGTTTGCTCCTGCCTGCCATGAATGCAAACGGCGCCCTAGAGCGCCGCAGAAATGCCTGGAGGATCAACAGCGGCTGACAAGCGTCTTCAATACCGACTTGAAGGTATCGATCTGTTCGTCGCTGAAATCGGCGAATACCTTGTCCTGCTGCTCCCGTGCGATGGCCCACAAATCGTCTGTCTGCTCGATACCCGCAGCGGTCAACCTGACGCGACTGTCATCATCGTTGACCAGCCCCTTGCGTTTTAGATTGGCTATCGCCTCATCAATTTCCCGGACCGGCATCGCCACCTCGCGCAACAGGTCGCCGGGACTGAGCCTGGCGTCGTTTTCCAATACCATCAACATCCGCGCCTCGCTGGTACGCAGGCCCGTGGACAACTGCCGGGGCTGATAGCTCGACTGGTAAGCCCGCACTGCCTGCGTCATCAGGTAGTACAAGTTGTGGCTAAGGCGGCCCTGAAAATGACTGCTCGGCGGTTGGCTTTCATCGCGTTTGGTCATGCGGGTATGAGGCAAGACCATGGAGTAGGCGCCCTGGTGATACAGCAATGGCGAGCGACCGAAATCGTCGAAGGCCACCACCTTGCCGATCATGATCCAATGGTCGCCACCGTCCACCTGCTGGTACTTCTCGCAGTGAAAACGCGCCGAGCAATCGGCGAATACCGGAGAGCCACCCTCCCCGGATTCGTACTCGATTTCAGCGAAGCGATCTTCCTTGGGTCGGGCAAAGTTGTTGGAGAGATCGATCTGGTCCGCGGCCAGTACGTTGACCGCGAAATGGCTGGCCTGCTCGAACACCTCATGACTGTTGGAGCGTTTATCGATACTCCACAGCACCAGAGGCGGATCGAGGGACACCGAGTTGAAGCTGTTGGCGGTGACCCCGACTTTGCGCCCGGAGGCGGTGGCGGCCGTCACCACGGTCACCCCGGTAGCGAAGTTGCCCAGTGCCCGGCGAAACGCCCGCGGGTCGAAGGTGGTTTCAGTGGCTGCGCGAACGCTGTGATCAGTCATGCAAGACTCCCGGACGGCTTCCATGAGCAGTCCTGATTGTTGTTATGAAGGCGGGTTCAGATCATGCTCGGGTCAGGCTCCAGACCCATCAGTTCGCGACCGAGGATCTGTGCACAGACGTCGTAGTCGGTGTAGGCATGGGCACCCGTCATGTGTGAATCGCGGAACAGACGCTGCATCTCGTTATGTTCGAACCAGGCATTGCCACCGGCCGCCTCGAACAGCCGATCCACGGCCTGGATGCACATTTTGGTGGCGTAGGCCTGATTAGTGCGCCAGAACGCCAGGGTTTCGCGGCTTGGATAGCGCTGCTGTTCACTGTGTTCAGCGTGCTCCTGCCAAGTCTTCTCGAGAAAAGCCCGGGCGGCGGCGACCTGGTGAGTCGACTCGGCCAGGCGCATCAACGCTGGGGTTGCGGCACCGACCGCCGCACCGGTGTAAGCCCGCACGCGGGTCTTGGTCTTTTCGCGGAACACGTCAAGCATCCGCTCGGCCACACCCAGGCTCACGGTGGAGAACCCGCTGGCGAAATAAGGACGGTACGGCGAGTAGAAGATTTTGCTGTCCGGGTACAAACCGAAGCCCGCGGACTTGCCTTCCATCATGTCCTTGGCTTTCTGGATCCGGTGTTCCGGCACCCGCACATTGTCGATGATCAAGGTCTTGGTGCCGCTGCCTTTCATACCGGCGGCGAACCAGTCGTCACGAATCTGATAATCACTGCGCGGCAGAACCGCGAAGCAGTAATCCTGAGTGCCCTCGGCGTTCTTGCGACGGAAGCCGACAATCGCCCACTCGGCGTGGTCGCTGCCGCTGCTCCAACCCATTTCACCACTGAACAGCACTCCGCCTTCTATTTCTTCGGTGCGACCAAAAGGCGCGATGCTGCTACTCGCGGTGGCATTCGGATCATCGCCCCAGACTTCCTGCTGCAGTTCGGCCGAGAACAGCGCCAATTGATGACTGTGGGTGCAAAGCAGGCTCATGGCCCAGGCAGTACTGGCACAGGCCCCCGCGAGCAAGGCAATGCAATCGGCAAACTGGGGCAGCGATAGCTCCATGCCACCGAAGGCTTTCGGCTGAAAGGCACGGTGCAAACCGATGCTTTTGAGCAGCGCAATATTCTCGTCGGGGACCTTGCGATCCTGCTCCGCCTGGAAGGCGTTTGCAGCGATGGTCGGCAGGATGGACTTCAGGTCTTCAAGGAGCGGGTTTGGCTTTTTCATGGATGGCCCTGCTTATTATTGGATGTCCAGGCGACTCTCGAAATTGCAGAGTGGCGCCGGATGCAGAGCCAGTATGGAGACACCCATCCTGGTAGAAAATGCACCTTCCAGAGCCAAGATTGTACTTTTCAAAGGCGATGAGCCAAACCTGCCGAACACATCCTTACGGCGCTGGCAGCCACAGACATAGGCGCCGGCAGCCACAGTCAAGCCAGCCTGGAACCCATGGATTAACCTCGCGCTTTTCTTTATTCGCGACCAGGAAACCCCCATGAGCGATATTCCACTGCTGCCCGAAGTTGAAGCCTTCCTCAGTCGAAGCCATGCGCTGTTCATCGACGGTGGCTACGTTCAGAGTCATTCCAGCCAGACGCTGGAGGTGATCAACCCTGCCACTGGCCAGGTCATCGCCCGAGTCGCTGACGCAGATCCTGTCGATATCGATGCGGCAGTGGCGTCGGCCAACCGCGGCTTCAAGCATTGGTCCCAGGTGGCACCGGCGACTCGCGCAAACGTGCTGATGAAACTGGCCGACCTGCTGGAGCAAAACCGCGAGGAGCTGGCGCAGATCGAAACCTGCCAATCGGGCAAGATCATCCAGATTTCCCGGGCCTTCGAAGTCGACCAGGCCGCACATTTTCTGCGTTATTACGCTGGCTGGGCGACCAAGATCAGCGGTCAGACCCTCACCCCGTCACTGCCCTCCTTCGCTGGCGAACGCTATACCGCCTTCACCCTTCGCGAACCCGTCGGGGTGGTCGTCGGGATCGTGCCGTGGAATTTCTCGACCATGATCGCCATCTGGAAACTCGCCTCGGCACTGGTGACCGGCTGCAGCATCATCATCAAACCCAGCGAATTCACCCCGCTGACCATTCTGCGGATTGCCGAACTGGCCATCGAAGCCGGCCTGCCTGCCGGTGCCCTGAACGTATTGACCGGTGGCGGTCTGGTGGGTAAAGGCCTGATCGAACATCCAGGCACTGACAAGGTTTCGTTCACCGGCTCGGTGCCGACAGGCATTGCCGTCGGCCAGAGCGCCATGGGTGCCGGGCTGACCCGCGCCACACTGGAACTGGGCGGGAAAAACTCCGCGGGTTTCCTGCGCGATGTAGAGGTGGACAAGGCGGTCAACGGCATCATCGAAGCCGGTTTCCTGCACTCAGGGCAAATCTGCGCCGCCGCCGAGCGGTTCTTCGTCCATCGCTCACAGATCGATCCGGTCATGGACAAACTGGCCCAACGCCTGGGCGCACTGAACATTGGCTCACCGCTGGATGAGCGCACCGAATTCGGCCCGGTCACCAATCGCCAGCACCAACTTAAACTCGGCGAGTTTTTCGCCAAGGCACGAGCAGAAAACAACACCATCATTCACGGTGGCAATCTTATCGACCGCCCGGGCTGCTACGTCGAACCCACGGTGATCCTCGCTAACACAGTCAACGACACGCTGCTCAACGAAGAAACGTTCGGTCCGATTGCGACGTTCTTCCCTTACGACAGCGAAGAAGAGCTACTGGAATTGATGAACAACACGCCTTACGGCTTGAGTGCCAGCCTCTGGACCAATGACCTGAGCAAGGCGCTGCGCATGGTACCTGCCATCAACGCCGGAACGGTCTGGGTGAACATGCACACCCTGCTTGATCCGGCAGTTCCCTTTGGCGGCAATAAATCTTCAGGGGTCGGTTGGGAGTTTGGCAGTGCTTTTATTGAGGATTACACCGAACTGAAATCGGTGATGATTCGCTACTGATCGTGCGAAAAAAACCAGGACCGCCCGGGATTCGTGAACCGGGCGGCCTCGGGCGTGCCGTGCGACAACGCTCTAGGGCCAGGATTCTCGAGAGCCTGCAGGACTCCTCCCACCGATCGAACATCGCCTCGAAGGCATGCTCTGTCGCAAGAAGCAGCACGGCGCGGCGCACGCGCTTCTGCTTGCCCGCCCAGCAGTACCGGTAAAGCCGGACTTTCCACTGAGGGCCGTCACTGGCAGCGAGTATCCAATCAATGCCAATGATTCGGACATACCGAACAGACCTCTCTGAGAGTGCTATCGCGAGCCCCTGATCAGCGTCAGGGCCAGATGCTCATCTCACTATCCAGACTGCTCCAACAACAAACCGATTCAGTGCGCGTCCGAATTCAAGTCGGGACTTAAAACACTGGGTGGTGCTGGACTTGAGTGGTTCCTGCAGAAACGAAAAAAGGACCCGAAGGTCCTCTTTTCGATCGCCGCACACTTCAGTTGAAATATGCAGCGCTATGTTTGGAGCGGGAAACGAGACTCGAACTCGCGACCCCGACCTTGGCAAGGTCGTGCTCTACCAACTGAGCTATTCCCGCGTCTTGGTGTGGCGCATTCTATAGAATTCAGAAGCCCCGTCAACCCCTTGATTCAAAAAAGTTTTATTTTTTTTCCACGTCGGTCTTCAGATGCGGCCAGGCAGCCCGCAAGTACTGGACCATGGACCACAATGTCAGACCGGCAGACACCATCAGCAAGGCATACCCCATCAGGACCCAGAAGCTGAAATCCGACGGATTGGCCAGCAGGATCACCAGCGCCAGCATTTGCGCGGCGGTTTTCCATTTGCCCAGGTTGGACACCGCGACGTGCGCGCGGGCACCGAGTTCGGCCATCCACTCCCGCAGGGCAGATACAACGATTTCTCGACCGATGATGACGGCAGCCGGCAACGTGAGCCAGAGGTTGCCGTGTTCCTGCACCAACAGCACCAGGGCAACGGCAACCATCAACTTGTCGGCAACGGGATCGAGAAAAGCACCGAATGGGGTACTTTGCTCAAGACGGCGGGCCAGATACCCGTCCAGCCAGTCCGTGGCAGCGGCAAATGCGAAGACAGAGGCTGACGCCACGTAGCTCCATTGGTAAGGCAGGTAGAACAGTAAAATAAAGATCGGGATGAGCAGGACGCGTAGAACGGTAATCAGATTAGGGATATTCATCGGCACAACTGGCTACGAGGTGAGGTGGCATTCTACTCGCTGTGCAGATTTGCATAAATCAACTCTGCGAGCTTTTTACTGATCCCGGGGGCTTTGGCGATCTCGTCGATGCTGGCACGAGACAGCTCCTGCAATCCACCAAAATGTTTCAACAAATCGCGGCGACGTGTCGGTCCAACGCCGGCAACGCCCTCCAGTGTAGACGTACGTCGGGTTTTGCCACGACGGGCGCGATGCCCGGTAATAGCAAAGCGGTGAGCTTCGTCGCGTATCTGCTGGATCAAATGCAGTGCGGGGGAGTCACCGCGCAACGTGAACTCGTGAGCGGCGTCATTGAGGTACAGGGTTTCGAAACCGGCTTTACGCGTTGCCCCCTTGGCCACACCGAGCAGGATCAGATCCGGTACCGCCAGCTCATTCAGCACATCTCGCGCCATGGACAACTGCCCCTTGCCGCCATCCACCAGCAGAATGTCCGGCAGTTTGCCCTCCCCGTCCTTCAGCTTGCTGAAGCGCCGGGTCAGTGCCTGGTGCATCGCCGCGTAGTCATCACCCGCCGTAACGCCTTCGATGTTGTAGCGGCGGTAGTCGGACTTGATCGGGCCTTCAGGGCCGAATACCACGCAAGAGGCGACGGTTGCTTCGCCGCTGGAGTGACTGATGTCATAGCATTCAAGGCGCTGGGGCGGCTCATCCAGTTTCAGCACCTGCGCCAGGGCTTCAAAGCGCTCGGCAACGTGTTGGCGGTTGGCCAGGCGCGCGCCCAGTGCCTGTTCGGCATTGGTCACCGCCAATTGTTGCCAGCGTGCTCGCGTGCCACGCACCCGGTGGCTGATGGTCAATTCGCGACCACGCAGCTCATCAATGGCCGCAATAAGTGTCGGAAAGTCGTCATGAACCACGTTGACGATCAACTCGCTCGGCAAGTCGCGTTCCGGGCTGCTGATGAAATACTGACCGAGAAACGCCGCCATGACTTCGGAAACGTCCTCTTCGATACCGACCTGCGGAAAGAAGTTCTTGCTTCCCAGTACTCGCCCACCACGAACGCTGATCAAGTGAACGCAGGCACCGCCCGGATTGACGAACGCCGCGATGACATCAACATCGCCCGTCCCGCCTTCCATGCTCTGCTGATCCTGAACCCGACGCAGCAGCGAGATCTGGTCGCGCAACTCCGCGGCGCGCTCGAACTCAAGATTGATCGCTGCCTCTTCCATTGCAGCGGACAACTCGTCGCTCAGTGCATTGCTGCGACCTTCGAGGAACATCACCGAGTGTCGCACGTCTTCAGCGTACACCTCAGGCTCCACCAGGCCGACACAAGGCGCCTTGCAGCGCTTGATCTGATATTGCAGGCAAGGGCGCGTACGGTTCTTGTAGTAGCTGTCTTCACACTGCCGGACGAAAAAGGTCTTTTGCAACAGGCTCAGGCTTTCGCGAATCGCGCCGGCACTGGGGTACGGACCAAAATATTTGCCCTTGGCCTTTTTCGCGCCGCGATGAATGCTCAAGCGCGGGAACTGGCCATCCGAGAGGAAAACATAAGGGTAGGATTTGTCGTCACGCAGCAGGATGTTGTAGGGCGGACGCCATTCCTTGATCAGCGTCTGCTCAAGCAACAGGGCTTCGGTTTCGTTGGCCGTAATGGTCGTTTCGACTTGAGCGATTCGCGCCACCAACGCAGCGGTCTTGGGCGCCAGGCCGCTTTTTCTGAAGTAGCTCGACAGGCGATTCTTGAGGTTCTTGGCCTTGCCGACGTAGAGCAGGCGCGCATCGCTGTCGAACATGCGATACACACCGGGACGCCCGCTGACGGTCGACAGAAAGGCGCCTGGATCAAAATTATCAGTCATTTCAGAGGCTGGCATCGACCATGCCGTGACGTACCGCCAATAGCGTCAACTCGACATCACTGCTGATCGAAAGCTTTTCGAAAATGCGGTAACGGTACGTGTTCACGGTCTTCGGCGACAGGCACAACTTGTCGGAGATAATTTGGACTTTCTGGCAGCCGACGATCATCAGCGCGATCTGTATCTCCCGCTCCGACAAGGCATCGAAGGGAGAATCGTTGGTCGGCTGGAAGGATTTGATCGCCAATTGCTGGGCAATCTGAGGACTGATATAGCGCTGCCCGGCGAACACCAGGCGGATGGCCTGGACCATTTCCGGCAGCCCGGCGCCCTTGGTCAGGTACCCGGCAGCACCGGCTTGCAACAGCCGTGTAGGGAACGGATCGTCCTCACACACGGTCACGGCTACGACTTTGATGTCCGGATGACTGCGCAATAATTTGCGCGTGGCCTCAAGGCCACCGATACCGGGCATTTTGACATCCATCAATACCACATCAGGTTTCAGCTCACGCGCCTTGAGCAGGGATTCCTCACCCGATTCAGCCTGGCCAACCACTTGCAGGCCATCGATGTCAGCCAGCATTCGAGTAATGCCTGTACGAACGAGATCATGGTCATCGACTACTAGAACCCTAATCAAGCAGACACCTCGCGATATGGTCTTATTGGGTTGCCGACACCTTAGCAAAAAGCAACTGGCAGACCTAGCGGCAAGCGCCATATAAAAAGTTTCAATACATCTTGAAAGGCTTGTGGCCAGCGTGTTTCAGCGATGCGAACCCTCGACATCGCGCTGCATTCTCAGGAAACACTCGTCCGCGCCCACCACCTGTAGGCCCTTTCTTTCATACAAGGCTCGCGCCGGATTATTTTCAAACACGGTCAAACGCAAGGCCGGGCGTCGTTCCTGGCGAACCATGGCAAATACCTGATCGATCACCCAGGAACCGGCCCCCTGCCCTCGGCATGCTTCGACGATGTGCAGTTCGCGGATGTAAAGCGCCCGGGGATCCCGACTCAGACTGACATACCCCACTCGACTGTCATCACGCATGATGATCCGGTTTTCACGCCCCATCCAGGCGGCGTCGAAGGCGTCGTCCAGCCATAACAGGTCGTATCGAATGTAATAGCGCAGCATGTTCCTGCGAGTCAGTCCGCGCGAGAAATCGAGATCACCCTCCGTCGCCGCGCACCATTCGAAGCCCATCAAACCTCCCTGACCGGCACGATTTGTCCGTTCCATCCGTCAGTATCGCGTCGAGCAACGACCATCAAGTCACCGACACCCGGTGCAGCTGCAATCAAGGAGCCGCCCGCCGACCAGATTGCGCTGCGCCCCGCCGACTCCCAACCTCCCGTGGCCCCACCATGGTTCGCCATCAGCACGACCATCGAATGGGTTTGCGCATAACCTTTCAACAACGCCGTATCCGGGCCATAGCCCTTTTCGGTGATCAACACTCCGGCCGCGTACACGTCAGCCCCTTGCTGCGCAGCCGCAGCGGCATGGGAGGCATGGGTAAAGTCTGCACACACCGCCAGGGCGACAGTATCGGCACCGACAAGCAGCGTCTTGCCGCCATATCCGGGTGCAAATGCGACCTCTTCTCCCGCGTGCAAATGCTGTTTGCTATAGACCCCGAGTGAGCCGTCGGCGCCCAGTACAAGCGCTCCGATCAATACGGGAGCAGCGTCCGACAGACGGATCGGCATCCCGACCACTGTCGTCACCCCGACTTCCTGCGCAAAATCACGCAGCGGTTGCAGCACGGCAGCCTCCGGCGCGAGCGCCAACTGTGCGGCGAGTCCGCGCTCGTAACCGGTCAACGACAACTCAGGGAACACCAGCAATTGCACGCCATGCTCGGCTGCTATCTGCATGAAGCGTTGATGCCGGGCGATATTGCCGGCAAGGTCGCCGGCAATGGAAGACGATTGGGCGGCGGCGATGATCAGAGGCGGCATGTTCCGTCCTTGTGACTTGATGTATTCGGAAACGCAGAGTGTGTCACAACCTCCAAGGCGCTCAACTGATTGAGAATGCCCTGAATCATCAATAGCAATTTCTGATTGAATCCTTGTACCTGGCTCTAGTAAGCTCGGAGCATCCATCGGAGATACACCATGATCAACGCCCTCTCACCGCTTCGTACCGCCAGCGCCCTGCGCTCGGTTGCGGCTGCCCGGGTGAGCGACGTCTGTACTCCGGTCAGCTTTTATTTTGGGTATTGGTTTAGCCACTGGCGCGCCTGATACCCACCCGGCGTCCACTTTAAACGGGTCGCCACCAGAGAATTCTCAACCCCCGGTCGGCCTCCCGACCGGGGGTTTTGTTTTTTCAGCACCTGACATTTTCTGCGACACACCAGACATCTTGAGGATCAACGCAATGAACTACGCCACTTATTACCGTTACGACAGTTTTACCGCCTGGCGATTTACCACCCTCCGCTCGGGACAGCCTGCCGCCTCCGATCGGTCACCCACAGGTGGCAAGCACATACACGTAGCCAATCCGGCCAATTGTCGAACACCCCAGTAGGGCCGAGTGCGCGGGAACGAACCCGCCGCCTGCCCAGGAAGCCTGAACATGAACTCGTCCGTCTCTGCTCTGCCACTGTCCACCCTCAGTCCTGCCAACGAAGCGCTGACCCTGCGTCTGCCAAGCTCGTTGCAACTCAAACAGCAATTGCCACTGACCAACGCCCTGAACCAGCAAGTCGCTGCTCATCGCCAGGCGGTTCGGGCGATCCTCAACGGTGAAGACTCCCGTCTGCTGGTCATCGTCGGCCCCTGCTCGATCCACGATCCTAAGTCCGCGCTCGAATACGCCGGCAACCTGGCCCAACTCGCCGCCGAAGTCAGCGACGAAATGCTCTTGGTCATGCGCGCCTACGTCGAAAAACCTCGCACCACCGTCGGCTGGAAAGGCCTGGCCTATGATCCGCACCTGGACGGCAGCGACGACATGGCAGGCGGCCTGACCCTGTCCCGTGAACTGATGCGTGAAATGCTCCTATTGGGGTTGCCGGTTGCCACCGAGTTGCTGCAACCCATGGCTGCCGGTTACTTCGACGACCTGCTGAGTTGGGTCGCCATCGGCGCCCGGACCACCGAATCGCAGATCCATCGCGAAATGGCCAGCGGCCTGGGCATGCCGGTCGGTTTCAAGAACGGCACCGACGGCGGGGTCGGGGTCGCCAGTGACGCCATGCGCTCGGCCGCACATCCGCACCGTCATTTCGGCGTCGATAGCCAAGGACATCCGTCGATCATCCAGACCCCGGGCAATGCGGACACTCACCTGGTGTTGCGCGGCGGTCATGGCGGGCCGAACTACGACCGGGCCAGCGTCGCCAAAGTGCACGGCGATTTGACCAGACTGAAGATCCCGGCACGGATCATGGTCGACTGCAGCCACGCCAACAGCGGCAAAGATCCGCTGCGCCAACCGGCGGTGTTCAACGACGTGCTCGAACAGCGCCTGCAAGGCGATCGTTCGCTGATCGGCATGATGATCGAAAGTCACTTGTTCGAAGGCTGCCAGCCGCTGAGCCCGACGCTGAAATACGGCATGTCGATCACCGATGGCTGCCTGGGCTGGGCCGGCACGCAAGCGTTGCTGCGTCAGGCAGCAGAGCGTCTGCGCGCACAACGCAGCATTCCACAACCGGTATGACCCCGACTCACCGCCCCGTCTTCATCCGGAGACGGGGCGGCGGTTGGAACCCTTCGGATTTCGCGGAAAAATGGCCTACACGAAGTAGGCCATTTGTCGATTTACACTCAGCACACGCTAAAAAGCTGTCCGGACAGTCCGATCAAGACTTCATTCACATCCGAGTTCTCTCACTGTTTCTAGTCCGTTTTCATCGGGATACAGCGGCTTTTTCATACATCGCGCGGCCGGCGGAGTGCTTTAGAGTGAGGCACGACACACCTCCCTGAACGGCTGAAAGGTATGAACATGCAACGGAATGCAAACACTCAATATCCAATCCTGCTGGTCCACGGGCTTTTCGGTTTTGACCGTATCGGCACCTTCGAGCTCTTCCACGACATCAAACAGGCGCTGCGCAGTGCGGGTGCCAGGGTGTTCGTGCCTCACCTGTCGGCGACCCACAGCAACGAAACCCGGGGCGAGCAGCTACTGGCTCAGATCGAACGGGTTCTGGAAGGGACCGGCGCGAATAAAGTCAACCTGATCGGTCATAGCCAGGGTGCACTCGCCGCCCGGTATGCGGGAGCGGTTGCGCCACAGTGCGTGGCCTCAGTAACGTCTGTCAGCGGGCCGAACCATGGCTCGGAACTGGCTGACTTCCTGCGCAAGGCGCTGACGCCCGGAGGTCTGCCGGAACACGTGGCGGAAACGGTCGCGACCCTGTTCGCAGACTTCCTCTCGTTACTCAGCGGTCATCGTCATCTGCCACAAAATGCCATCGCCGCGCTGAACGCCCTGAGCACCGAGGGCGTTAGCCTCTTCAACGACAAGTACCCTCAAGGGCTACCGGAAACCTGGGGTGGCAAAGGGCGGGAACTGGTCAACGGCGTTCGTTATTACTCCTGGAGCGGCATCCTGCAGGCCAGCATTCTGGACGAAGGGCTGGAGGCACTGGATCCGCTGCATGGCTTTTTGCGTGCATTTTCCCAATATTTCACCACTGAAGCGCAGCAGAACGATGGCATGGTCGGTCGATACAGTTCCCATCTGGGCACTGTCATCCGGTCCGACTATGCACTCGATCATCTCGGCACACTCCAGGCGCCAGCCGTTCAATTTGCCAAAAAAGTCGACCCGATCGACCTGTATGTGCGGCATGCCGAACGCCTGAAAAAAGCCGGTCTCTGATAAGACTCGCACTGTTCAGGCCATATGGAACGGAACTTTGAGGAGAAATAGCCCACCGAATCCGGTAGGCTCAGCACTTTGCCGAATATTGAAAGGAGTATTTCCCATGGCTAAAGCCACTGCCCGCCACATCCTTGTTGCCAGCGAAGCCAAGTGCAACGAACTCAAGGCCCAGATCGAGGCTGGCGCAGATTTCGCCGAAATCGCAAAAGCCAACTCCACCTGCCCTTCCAGCCGCCAGGGCGGTGACCTGGGTTCGTTCGGTCCGGGCCAGATGGTCAAGGAATTCGACACCGTAGTGTTCAGCGCACCGATCAACGTGGTGCAAGGTCCGGTCAAGACCCAGTTCGGTTACCACCTGCTGGAAGTGACCAGCCGTCAGGACTGATCGACGCCTGTGTTTTGCGCGCAACGGCCCGCCTTTTGGTGGGCCGTTGCGTTTCAGATACGCAATAGGCTGGCGAGGGACGCGCCGCTAGCGTACAAATTGTCGTTAACGACCACCCGGCTCTAAGGCTGACAATGCGACTGGCTTTCCCGACTTTGTTATTCACTGCCGTGGCCCTGCTGTTAGGTGCCGCTGGTGTGAATGCCGCACCACAACACGCGTTGACCGTCTACGGCGAACCGGCCAAATACCCTGCCGGATTCAGCCATTTCGCCTACACCAACCCGCAAGCCCCCAAAGGTGGCACCATGCGCCGTTCGGCGATCGAAATCGGGCACTTCGATCATGTATTGCCATATATCGACAAAGGCATTGGCGTCTCGCAGATTGACGGCCTGATCTACTCGCCGCTGGCCCAGCGCTCGCTGGATGAGCCCTATACCGTGTACGGCCTGGTGGCGCGGCAGATGGAACGCTCCGATGACGGCCTGTCACTGCGCTTCTACCTGAACCCCAAGGCGCGTTTCGCCGACGGCAAGCCGATCACCGCCGAAGACGTGCGCTACACCTTCGATCTATTGATGACCCAGGGCAGTCTGCGCTATCGCACTCAATTCGCTGACGTCAAAGGCGTCGAAGTCGAGGCGCCATTGACCATTCGCTTCGACTTCAAGACCAACGAAAACCGCACCCTGCCGCTGGACATCGCGACGCTGCCGGTGTTTCCCGAACACTGGTGGAAGACCCGCGACTTCGCCGGTGGCGGCGGTTACGAACCCCCACTGGGCAGCGGGCCCTACAAGGTCAGCAAGGTCGACTCCGGGCGCAGCATCACCTTCGAGCGCGATCCCGACTGGTGGGGCAAGGACCTGCCGGTTAGCCGCGGTCTCTACAACTTCGATCATTTCAGCATCGAGTACTTCGGCGATACCGACGTGGCACGCCAGGTGCTGCGCGGGGGTGCCTATGATTACAACCGCGAGTTTTCCGCCACCGGTTACTCCATCGGTTATGAAAGCCCGGCCCTGAGCGACGGTCGACTGCAAAAAGCGCATTTGGCGACCGAAGCGCCGCAACCGAGCCAGGGTTTTGTGTTCAACCTGCAAAAGCCCATGTTCCAGGATCGCCGCGTGCGTCAGGCACTGGCCATGCTCTGGGATTTCGAATGGAGCAACCGGCAGATGATGCGCAACATGTACATCCGCCAGCAAAGTTTCTTTTCCAACACCGACCTCGCTGCCCGGCAACTGCCGGATGCCGGCGAGCGAGCGATTCTTGAACCGCTTCGCGGACAAGTTCCCGACGAAGTATTCACCACTGTGTTCGAAGCCCCCAAAACCGATGGCAGTGGCGTGATCCGCGACAAGCAGTTGCAGGCCCTGGACCTGTTGGAACAGGCCGGCTGGAAACCGGATGGCGATCAGTTGGTCAACGCCGACGGAGATCCGCTGAGCTTCACTTTCCTGGTCAGCCAGAACGGCCTGGACCGATTGCTGCTGCCCTACAAGCGCACCCTGAAACAGATCGGCATCGACATGAACATCCGCCGCATCGATTCCTCGCAGTACGTCAATCGTCTGATGAGCCGCGACTACGACATGATCGTCACCGGCTACCCGGTCACCACGTCTCCGGGGGGCGAACTGCTCAACTATTTCGGTTCGGAGGCGGCCACTGACCCAGGCTCCAACAATTACATGGCCCTGAAGAATCCGGCCGTCGATACCCTGATCAAGGGACTGGTGCGCGCCAACACCCAGGCGGACATGTTGCGCTACGCCCACGCCCTGGACCGGGTGTTGCAGTGGAACTACTACTGGATTCCCAACTACTACCCGCCGGGCACCTCCACCGTGTGGTGGAATCGCTTTGGCATGCCCGATGTGCAAGCGAGCAATGACGAAGCCATCGAAAGCTGGTGGGAAATGAGCACCACGCCCTTGACCAACCAGGAAATGACCGCCGAGCGCATCCGCCGTGGCAGACCCGGAGGACCGCACTGATGTGGACTTACATTCTGCGGCGCCTGCTGCTGATCATTCCGACGCTGGTGATCATCCTCCTCGTCAACTTCGTGATCGTCCAGGCCGCACCGGGCGGGCCGGTGGAACAGGCCATCGCCCACTTGCAAGGCATCGGCGGGGTGAGTGTCGGCGGTGGCGCCAGCGAAGCCGTGAGCGGCAGCTCCCGGGCCAGCCGCGGCCTCGACCCGCAACTGATCAAGGACATCGAAAAACAGTACGGGTTCGACAAGCCGGCCCACGAACGCCTTTGGCTGATGCTCACCAGCTACGCGCGCCTGGACTTCGGCAAGAGCTTCTTCCGTGGCGCCACCGTCACCGACCTGATCCTGGAAAAAATGCCAGTGACCATTTCCCTCGGGCTTTGGGCGACGCTGATCACTTATCTGGTGTCGATCCCGCTGGGCATCCGCAAGGCCGTGCACCACGGCAGCCATTTCGATATCTGGAGCAGCACCGCGATCATCATCGGCTATGCGATGCCGGCGTTCCTGTTCGCGATGTTCCTGATCGTGGTGTTCGCCGGGGGTACGTCGCTGAACTGGTTCCCGGTGCGCGGGCTGGTCTCGGACAACTTCGAGTCACTGTCGACCCTGGGCAAGGTCGTCGACTACTTCTGGCACCTCGTGCTGCCGGTGACGGCGCTGGTGATCGGTGGGTTCGCGACCTTGACGATCCTGACCAAGAACTCGTTCCTCAATGAAATCACCCGCCAGTACGTGGTCACCGCCCGCGCCAAGGGCTTGAGCGAACGCCGCGTGCTGTATGGCCACGTGTTCCGCAATGCAATGCTGCTGGTGGTGTCGGGGATTCCCCAGGCATTTATCAGCGTGTTTTTTGCCGGTTCGCTGTTGATCGAGGTGATTTTCTCCCTCGACGGCCTGGGCCGCATGAGTTACGAAGCGGCGGTGTCGCGGGACTATCCGGTGGTGTTCGGATCGCTGTTTATCTTCACCTTGTTCGGGCTGCTGATAAAACTCGTGGGTGACCTGTGCTACACCCTGGTCGACCCGCGTATCGACTTCGCCGCGAGGAACGCCTGATGTTCAAGCTTTCGCCGTTGGGCCGTCGCCGCTTCGAACGCTTCAAGAAAAACCGCCGTGGCTGGTGGTCGCTGTGGCTGTTTGTCGGTCTGTTCATGCTGACCCTGGGCGGCGAACTGATCGCCAATGACAAGCCACTGATCGTCAGCTACCAGGGCTCGTTGTATTTCCCTGCCCTCAAGCGCTACACCGAGCAGGCGTTCGGCGGGCAACTGCCGTTCCAGGCCGACTACCGCAGCGACTACGTGCAAAACCTGATCAAGAAGGACGGAGGCTGGCTGCTGTTCCCGCCCATTCCGTTCAGTGACGACACGCCGAACTATGACCTGAACAAACCGTCCCCGAGCCCGCCTTCTAGCGTGAACTGGCTGGGCACCGACGACCAGGCGCGGGACGTGTTGGCAAGGGTGATTTTCGGCGCACGGGTGTCGATTCTGTTTGCCTTGATGCTGACCTTCGTCAGCGCGCTGATCGGCATCGCTGCCGGCGCCCTGCAAGGCTATTACGGCGGCTGGGTCGACCTCATCGGTCAGCGGCTGCTGGAGGTCTGGTCCGGGCTGCCGGTGCTGTACCTGCTGATCATTCTGTCGGGCTTCGTCGAACCGAATTTCTGGTGGCTGCTGGGGATCATGGCGCTGTTTTCCTGGCTGGCCCTGGTGGATGTGGTGCGCGCCGAGTTCCTGCGTGGACGCAACCTTGAATACGTCAAGGCTGCCCGCGCGCTGGGCCTGAGCGATCGCAAGGTGATCGTGCGGCATATCCTGCCCAACGCCATGAACGCGACATTGAGCTACCTGCCGTTCATTCTCACCGGGGCCATTTCCACCCTTACCGCGCTGGACTTCCTCGGATTCGGCATGCCCGCCGGCAGCGCATCCCTGGGTGAGCTGATCGCTCAGGGCAAACAGAACCTGCAAGCGCCCTGGCTGGGGCTGACGGCGTTTTTCACCCTGGCGCTGATTCTTTCGTTACTGGTGTTCATTGGCGAAGCGTTGCGCGACGCCTTCGATCCCCGATCCTGATGCGGATATTGATATGACCAACCTGATCGAAATCCGTGACCTCAGCGTGGCCTTCAGTGGCGAGACCGTGGTGCGCAATCTGTGCCTGGACATCCGCCCCGGCGAATGCCTGGCATTGGTGGGCGAGTCCGGCTCTGGCAAATCGGTGACCGCCCACTCGATCCTGCAACTGCTGCCCGACGTCGGCACCGAAAGCCATGGCAGCATTCGCTATCGCGGCCGCGAACTGCTCGGCGCTCCGTCCAGCGTATTGCGCGAACTGCGCGGCAACCGGATCGCGATGATCTTTCAGGAGCCGATGACCTCGCTCAATCCGCTGCACAGCATCGAAAAGCAGATCGGCGAGACCTTGCTGGTGCACAAGGGCCTGGCGGGCAAGGTGGCGCAAACGCGGATTCTGGAGTTGCTGCATCTGGTCGGCATCCAGAAACCCAAGGAGCGGCTCAAGGCTTATCCCCATCAACTGTCCGGCGGCCAGCGCCAGCGGGTGATGATCGCCATGGCCCTGGCCTGCGAACCCGAATTGCTGATTGCCGACGAACCCACCACGGCCCTGGATGTGACCGTGCAGCGCAAGATCCTGCTGCTGCTCAAATCCCTGCAACAACGACTGGGCATGTCGTTGCTGCTGATCAGTCACGACCTCAATCTGGTGCGCAGCATCGCCCAGCGGGTGTGCGTGATGAAGGCCGGCGAAATCGTCGAGCAGGCGCCCTGCGAAACGCTGTTCACCGAACCGAAGCACCCTTACAGCTGCATCCTGCTCAATGCCGAACCGGAAGGCGAAGCCCTGCCCCGGGACGAACGGGAGAAAGTCCTGGAGGTGGAGGATCTGCGGGTGCAGTTTGCCGTCGGTGGCGGCCTGTTTCAGCGCAAGACTTACCTGAAGGCCGTGGATGGCATCAGCCTGAATGTGCAGCGGGGAAAGACCCTGGGTATCGTTGGCGAATCCGGCTCCGGCAAGTCCACCCTCGGCCAGGCCATCCTGCGCCTGCTTGATTCCGAGGGCAGTATTCGCTTCCAGGGTCACGCATTGAATGGCCTGACGCAGAAACAGCTGCGGCCGTGGCGCAAGAAGATGCAGGTGGTGTTCCAGGACCCCTTCGGCAGTCTCAGCCCACGAATGTCCGTGGCACAGATCATCAGCGAAGGCCTGGAAGTCCATAGCCAGTTGAGCCCCGACGAGTGCGACGCCGAAGTGATACGGGCACTGCAAGAAGTCGGCCTCGACCCGCAGAGCCGCCACCGCTATCCCCATGAGTTTTCCGGTGGCCAACGCCAACGCATTGCCATCGCCCGGGCGCTGGTGCTGAAACCGGCGTTGATCCTGCTCGACGAACCGACCTCGGCCCTTGACCGCACCGTGCAAAAGCAAGTCGTGGCCCTGCTGCGCCAGCTTCAGGAAAAACATGGCCTGACTTATCTGTTCATCAGCCATGACCTGGCCGTGGTCCGCGCCCTGGCGCACGACATGATCGTGGTCAAGGACGGCAAGGTGGTCGAGAGCGGCGCCAGCCACGACGTCTTCGATTCGCCGCAGCACCCGTACACCAAGGAGCTGTTGGCCGCGGCGCATCCGGGGGCGTCATAATCCGGCGCATGCCGCTGAACCGCGTCGCGGCCATCGCGAGCAGGCTCGCTCCCACAGGAGAATGCATTTCAATGTGGGAGCGGGCTTGCCCGCGATAAGGCCGGCACAGGCAACACTTAATCAGGATCAACCCTCATGAACACCACCGAAAGCCTCAAGGACTACCAGCGCGTACGCCTGCTGGCGATCCGCTCATTGTTCGAGATCATCGAGCAGTCGAGCGAGGGCACGGTGATTGTCGACCGCGACGCCAATATCGTGTGGATGAACGAGCGCTACGCCAAGCGTTTCGGCCTGCAATCGGCGCAAAGCGCGATCGGCAAGGCCTGCGAAAGCGTGATTCCCGGCAGCCTGTTGCGCGAAGTGGTACGCACCGGGCGCCCGATTTTGCTCGACATGCAGGACACCCCCAAGGAACCGCTGGTGGTCATGCGCCTGCCGATTCACGACGATGCCGGCGAAGTGATCGGCGCCATCGGCTTTGCCCTGTTCGACGAATTGCGCAGCCTGTCGCCGATGCTCAAACGCTACATGAGCATGCAGGAAGAGCTGGCATCGACCCGCTCGCTGTTGCGGGCGCGGCAGACCAAATACAACTTCGCCCATTTCATCGGCACCAGCGCCGCCAGCCTGGAAGTCAAACGCCGTGCTCGCCGCAGTGCCAGTACCGACTCACCCGTGCTGCTGCTCGGTGAAACCGGCACCGGCAAGGAACTGCTGGCCCAGGCGATCCACAATGCTTCGCCGCGCGCGCTCAAGGCGTTTGTCAGCATCAACAGCGCAGCGATCCCCGAATCGCTGCTGGAAGCCGAATTCTTCGGCACCGCACCCGGCGCCTTTACCGGTGCCGACCGCAAGGCCCGCGCCGGCAAATTGCAGATCGCCCAGGGCGGGACGCTGTTTCTCGACGAGATCGGTGACATGCCCCTGCCGCTGCAAAGCAAATTACTGCGGGTGTTGCAGGAAAAGGAATTCGAACCGGTGGGTTCCAACGACGTGATCCAGAGCGATGTGCGGGTGATCGCCGCGACTTCAACCGATCTGGAAGCCGCGATCAAACGCGGCGAATTTCGCGCCGACTTGTACTACCGCCTCAACGTCCTGCCCATTCAGGTTCCGCCACTGCGCGACCGCCTCGACGACCTGCCCGCCCTCAGCGAAGCGATCCTTGAAGAGCTGCGCAGCCAGCACGAACTCAACGGCGAGGCACTGGGGCTGCTGGGGCAGCATGCCTGGCCGGGGAATATTCGCGAACTGCGCAACGTGCTGGAACGGGCGGCGTTGCTCAGTGATGACCTGCGGCTCACGGTGGCGGATATCCGCGCGGCCATCGGGACCTTTACACCCGTGGAGCGCATGGCACCGCTGCCCGTCGAACCGCTGGAGCACGAGACCTTCAGTGCTGCCCGGGCACGCTTCGATCGGCAATTGATCGAAACCACCCTGGCGCAATGCGGGGGCAAGGTGGTTGAAGCGGCGGCGCGGCTGGGGCTGGGTCGGTCGACGCTGTACAAGAAGATGCTGGCGCTGGGAATTGCAGAGTCTCCATAAAGAGACATTGATCTCCATTGATAGACAGACCATCGCGAGCAAGCTCGCTCCCACAGATTTACTGGATCGATTGCAAAAAACGCAATCAACTGTAGGAGCGAGCCTGCTCGCGATGAGGCTGGCCCAGCAAAAAAAGTCTCAATATAGAGACAAAAGCCTGGACTCACCCCAAGAAAATCTAAATATTCCCTTATATTTCAGTCACTTAACCATCTGGCACACAATTCGCTATAGCGCTCTCCTACAAAAGATCCACCCTAGAAAAATAACAACCCAGGAGACACACCATGAGTGTGATCATTGCCTTGGCAGCCCTCGCGCTGTTGATGCTGGCTGCTTACCGTGGCTACAGCGTTATCCTTTTTGCCCCGATCGCCGCCCTCGGCGCCGTTCTGCTCACCGACCCCTCTGCTGTTGCGCCTGCGTTTACCGGCGTGTTCATGGAGAAAATGGTCGGCTTCATCAAACTGTATTTCCCGGTGTTCCTGCTCGGTGCCGTGTTCGGCAAGCTGATCGAGCTGTCGGGTTTCTCGCGCTCGATCGTCGCCGCCGCCATTCGCTTGCTCGGCACCCGCCAGGCGATGCTGGTGATCGTGCTGGTATGCGCCCTGCTGACTTACGGTGGCGTCTCGCTGTTTGTGGTGGTGTTCGCGGTGTACCCGTTTGCCGCTGAAATGTTCCGCCAGAGCAACATCCCCAAGCGCCTGATTCCAGCGACGATTGCCCTCGGCGCGTTCTCCTTCACGATGGACGCCTTGCCCGGCACTCCACAGATCCAGAACATCATTCCCAGCACCTTCTTCAACACCACGGCCTGGGCCGCGCCATGGCTGGGCGTGATCGGCACGATCTTTGTGTTCTGCACCGGCATGCTGTTCCTGCAGCGCCAGCGCAACAAGGCCCAACGCGCGGGTGAAGGTTATGGCACCGAACTGCGCAACGAGCCAGAAACCGCCGCCGACATCAAGCTGCCCAACCCGTGGATCGCCCTGTCGCCGCTGCTGGCCGTGGGCATCATGAACCTGCTGTTCACCCAGTGGATTCCACAGTGGTACGGCAAGACCCACAGCCTCGCGCTGCCGGGCATGGCGGCGCCTGTGACCACCGACATCGCCAAACTCACGGCGATCTGGGCGGTACAGGCGGCGCTGCTGGTGGGCATCCTCATGGTGCTCGCATTCGGGTTCCAGGCGATTCGCAGCAAACTCGCCGAAGGCAGCAAAAGCGCGGTCAGCGGTGCGTTGCTGGCGGCGATGAACACCGCGTCGGAATACGGCTTCGGTGCGGTCATCGCATCCCTGCCCGGCTTCCTGGTCCTGGCCGACTGGCTCAAGAGCATTCCCAACCCGTTGGTCAACGAAGCGATCACCGTGACCCTGCTGGCCGGTATCACCGGTTCGGCTTCGGGTGGCATGAGCATCGCGTTGGCGGCCATGTCCGAACAATTCATCGCCGCGGCCCATGCGGCCAATATCCCGCTGGAAGTGCTGCACCGTGTAGCCGCGATGGCCAGTGGCGGCATGGACACCCTGCCGCACAACGGTGCGGTGATCACCCTGCTCGCGGTCACCGGCCTGACACACCGCGAGGCTTACAAAGACATTTTCTGTATTACGCTGATCAAGACCCTGGCGGTTTTCGTGGTGATCGGCACTTTCTACGCCACTGGCATTGTGTGAGGTATTCATGACGACTCTTTCGGGCAAGACCGCACTGGTTACCGGCTCCACCAGCGGCATTGGCCTGGGCATTGCCCTCAGCCTGGCCAAGGCTGGGGCCAACCTGATCCTCAACGGCTTCGGCGATGCCTCCACGGTGATTGCCGAAGTGGCGCAGTACGGCGGCAAGGTCGGTCATCACCCGGCCGATGTCAGCGACCCGGCACAGATCGCCGAGATGATCGCCTATGCCGAGCGCGAGTTCGGTGGCATCGACATTCTGGTCAACAACGCCGGCATCCAGTACGTAGCGCCGGTGGAGGAGTTCCCGGTGGAGCGCTGGGATTCGATCATCGCGATTAACCTGTCGTCGGTGTTCCACAGCACTCGCCTGAGCCTGCCGGGCATGCGCGCCAAGGGCTGGGGTCGGGTGATCAACATTGCTTCGGTGCATGGCCTGGTCGGCTCGGTGGGCAAGGCGGCTTATGTCGCGGCCAAGCACGGAGTGATCGGTTTGACCAAAGTGGTCGCGCTGGAAACCGCAACCACCCAAATCACCTGCAACGCCATTTGCCCCGGCTGGGTGTTGACACCGCTGGTGCAGAAGCAGATCGATGACCGCGCCGCTACCGGGATCGACCCGCAGCAGGCGCAACATGATCTGCTGGCCGAGAAGCAACCGTCGCTGGAATTCGTGACACCGCCGCAACTGGGGGAACTGGTGCTGTTCCTGTGCAGCGAAGCTGGCAGCCAGGTGCGCGGCGCGGCGTGGAACATTGATGGTGGATGGTTGGCACAGTAAGCACCGCTAAACCCTTGTGGCGAGAGGACTTGCCCCTCACCACAAATGCCCGCTTGAACTTATGAATAAGAAGAGGCAAGCCATGTCCGACATCCTCTGGCAACCCAGCGCCGAACGCATCGGCAAGACCCGCATGGAGGCCTTTCGGCGCTTCATCAATCAGCGACACCACCTGCACATCGATGACTACCCTGCCCTGCACCAATGGTCCATCGATCAACGCGTGGATTTCTGGCAGGCCATCGTCGACTTCTTCGATATCCGCTTCCATCAGCAACCCGACGCGGTGCTGATGGAAGGCCCGCAAATGCCCAGCGCCCAGTGGTTCCCCGGCGCCACCCTGAACTTCGCCGAACACCTGTTGCGCCGCCGCGACGATGCCGTGGCCGTGGTGGCCGTGGGCGAAAACGGACAGCGTGAACACTTGACCTGGGGCGAACTGGCCGAGCATGTCGCCGGTTGTCAAAACAGCCTGATCGCCGCCGGTGTCGGCCTCGGCGACCGGGTGGCCGCGTGCATGCCCAATACCTGGCAAACATTGGTGGCGATGCTCGCCACCACCAGCCTGGGGGCGATCTGGTCCTGTTCTTCGCCGGACTTCGGCACCCAAGGCGTGATCGACCGTTTCGGCCAGATCGAGCCGAAAGTGCTGCTCACCTGCGCTGGCTATCGCTATGCCGGCAAGGAAATCGACCAGACCGTCAAGGTCAACGAAATCCTCGAACGCCTGCCAACGCTGCAACAGTTGATCGTCGTGCCCTACGCGCGGCCGCAGGCCCGCATCGAAGACTTCCGCACAGCGGCCAATGTGACGCTGTGGGACGACTTCTACGACCCCGGCGGCGAGCCGGATTTCGTCCCCGTGCCCTTCGCCCATCCGCTCTATATCCTCTATTCAAGCGGCACCACCGGCGTGCCCAAATGCATCATCCACAGCACCGGGGGCGTGTTGCTGCAACACGTGAAAGAGCACGGCTTGCACAGCGATCTGGGCCCCGGCGAACGCCTGTTCTACTACACCACCTGCGGCTGGATGATGTGGAACTGGCTGGTCTCGGCGCTGGCGGTGGGCAGTGCCGTGGTGCTGTACGACGGCTCACCGTTTCATCCCGCTCCCGAACGCTTGATCGACCTGATCGACGACGAGCGCATCAGTGTGTTCGGCACCAGCCCCAAGTACCTCGCCACCCTGGAAGCCAACGGCGTCAAACCCCGGCAAAGCCATGACTTGAGCAGCCTGAAAACCCTGCTGTGCACCGGCTCCGCGCTTTCACCGCAGAGTTACGACTACGTCTATCGCGACCTCAAGGCTGACGTGTGCCTGGCCTCGATGTCGGGCGGCACCGATATCGTCTCCTGCTTTGTCAACGGCAACCCGTTGCAACCGGTGCGTCGCGGTGAAATGCAAGGCAAAAGCTTGGGCATGGCGGTTGAAGTGTGGAACGAGGACGGCCAACCGGTCATTGGCGAAAAAGGCGAGCTGGTGTGTACGCGGCACTTCCCGGCGATGCCCATCGGCTTGTGGAGCGACCCCGACGGCGAAAAGCTGCGGGCGTCGTATTTCAGCCAGTTCCCTGGGGTCTGGGCCCAGGGTGACTACGCTGAACAACTGCCCCACGGCGCGATGATGATCCATGGCCGCTCCGACGCGGTGCTCAACCCCGGCGGCGTGCGTATTGGCACGGCGGAAATCTACCGCCAGGTGGAAAAAGTCCCGTCAGTGCTCGACTGCGTGGCCATCGGTCAGCAGTGGCAGGATGATGTGCGGGTGGTCCTGTTCGTACGGCTGCGTGAAGGCGTTGAACTGGATGAAACACTGCAACAACAGATTCGCCAGACCATTCGCGCCAACACCACGCCGCGCCATGTGCCGGTAAAGATCGTCGCGGTCACGGACATCCCCCGGACCATCAGCGGCAAAATCGTCGAATTGGCAGTGCGCAATGTCGTGCATGGGCAAAAAGTGAAGAATACCGATGCGCTGGCCAATCCCGAGGCACTGGAGCAATTTCGCGACCGCCCGGAGCTGCGGGATTAAAGTATTCCACTGCAGGAGCGAGCCTGATCGCGATGACGGTACGTCAATGTTGACGGTGCCACCCTCATCGCGGGCAAGCCCGCTCCCACAGGGTTTGCTTGTCAGATGCTAAATTCGCGTACAGATTGGCCAGTTGTCTTAATACGCGTTGATGCCCATAGCAAAAAACACCTGCGAAGCATTCAATGAATAAAATGGCCCGGGCCACCGAAATGCCGGGTCATCCAGCGTTTGCCGCTCAGCCAGCGAGTAGACGCCGTCATACCGATTTGATGCAGGACACCTAGATGAACGCCTCACCGACCGGCAGCGATGCCCAGGCCCTGATTGCCAGACTGGACTGGGAAAGCAGCCCGCTGGGCTCGGCCAGCACCTGGCCGCAGAGCCTGCGAACCGCCGTGGACATTGTGATTCATTCACCGATGCCGATGCTGTTGCTCTGGGGCGAGCAGCTGACGCAGATCTACAACGACGGCTTCGCCCTGCTCGCCGGCAGCAAGCACCCGCACGCTTTCGGACAGCCGACACACCTTGTCTGGCCAGAGTTAAAGGACTTTACCGATCCGATTTACAAAGCCGTCCTGCAAGGGCAAGTGCGGACCTACAGCGAACAACGCTTCACCCTGCAGCGCGACGGCAAGGATTCCGACTTCTGGCTCGACCTGACCTATAGCCCCATTTGCGACGAAAGCGCCGAGGTGGCCGGGATTCTGGTCACCGCCATCGAAACCAATGAACGCCGTCGAATCGCCCTCGAACTGGAACAGCGTTCCGCCGCCAGCCTCAAGGCTCAACAAGATACCGAGGAACGCCTGCAACTGGCCCTCGCCGCCACCGACACGGTCGGCACCTGGGACTGGGACATCAGCGAGGACCGCTTCCTGGCTGATGCCTATTTCGCCCAATTGCATGGCATCGACCCGGCCATGGCCAGCCAATTGCCGATCACCGAGTACCTTCACAGCGTGCACCCGGAAGACCGCGCCCTGATCGCCCGCAGCATCAAGCATTGCATCGCCCATGGCACCGAGTACGCCGAGGAATACCGCTTGCTGCAACCCGATGGCGAGTTACGTTGGGTGTTTGCCCGCGGTCGTTGCTACAAGGACCACCATGGTCGGCCCATCCGCTTCCTGGGCGCCGCCCTGGACATCACCGAGCGCAAAAACACCGAGCAGGCCCTGCGCCAGAGCCAGACCGAGCTGCAACTGATCATCAACGCCATGCCGATCCTGATCAGCTACGTCGACCGCGAGGAGCGTTTTCGCCTGAACAACGCCGCGTATCTGGACTGGTACGGCCTGACACCCCAGGAGCTCTACGGCCGGACCGTTCGAGAGGTGTTGGGCGACGAGGCCTACGCCTTGCGCGCCGGGTACATCGCCGAAGCCCTGTCCGGCAGGCCCTGCTGTTTCAGCATCAAGACGCCGCACCGTGACGGCAGCATCCGTCACGCACTGATGAACTATTTGCCGCGCCACGGTGCAGACGGCGCGGTGAACGGTTTCTACATCTTCGTGATCGACGAAACCGAGCGTAAACAAACCGAAGAAGCGCTGCGCAACCTCAATGAAACCCTCGAAGAACGGGTTAGCGCCCGAACCCGGCAACTGGCCGAAGCCAACGAAAAGCTGCTCAACGAGATGTTCGAACGCGAGCGCGCCGAAGAAGCCCTGCGCCATGCACAGAAAATGGAAGCGGTAGGCCAGCTCACCGGCGGCATTGCCCATGACTTCAACAACATGCTCACGGGGATTATCGGCAGCCTCGACCTGATGCAACGCTACATCGCCGACGGCCGCGCCGCCGAAATTGCCCGTTTCACCGAGGCAGCGGTGTCCTCGGCCAACCGCGCCGCCGCCCTGACCCATCGTCTGCTGGCGTTCTCCAGGCGTCAGTCGCTGGATCGCAAACCGCTGAATCCCAACGACCTGATTCACTCCCTCGAAGACCTGTTCCGCCGCACCAAGGGCGACCATATCGCGCTCAAACTGCGCCTGGCCAAGGACGTCTGGACGGTCAGCACTGACGTCAGCCAACTGGAAAACGCCCTGCTCAATCTGGTGATCAACGCCCGGGACGCCATGCCCGATGGTGGCGAGTTGTGCATTGAAACCGCCAACGTCTACCTCGACGGCAGCGACATCACCACCCTGGAACCGGTCAAGGCCGGGGATTACCTGATGATCGCCGTCAGCGACAACGGCACGGGCATGACACCGAAGATCCTGGCCAAGGCCTTCGATCCGTTCTTCACCACCAAACCCATCGGCCAGGGCACCGGCCTGGGTCTGTCGATGATTTATGGTTTCGCCCAGCAGTCCGGTGGCCATGTGACCCTGTTCAGCATGCCTGGCCAGGGCACCAACGTGCGCTTGTACCTGCCGCGCCTGCACGGCGTTGAACCGCAAGACGTGTTATCGCCGGTCATCAGCGAGGCGCCCTCGGCCATTGCCGGTGAAACCGTGGTCCTGGTGGAAGACGACCCGGCCGTACGCATGCTGGTGTTCGACCTGCTCAAGGAGCTGGGTTATCACGCCTACGAAGCCGAAGACGCGAAGAGCGCCCTGCCCCTGCTCGAATCCGGACTGCGGGTCGACTTGCTGGTGACGGATGTCGGGTTGCCCGGCATGAATGGCCGGCAACTGGCGGAAATTGCCCGTCAGCACCGACCTGAGCTCAAAGTGCTGTTCATGACCGGTTACGCGGAAAAAGCCGCCGAGCGTCAGGGTTTTCTTGAGGAAGGCATGGACATGGTGGCCAAACCGTTTTCCATTGATCTGTTGGCCAACAAGATTCGCACGATGATCGGCCAACCGCAGTGAGTTAGGGCATAATCGCGCGCCCCGCATCACCCTCCATGCCACCACCGTTGCCAGGTACCCGCTCCATGAAAGCTCAAGCCCGCCATATTCTGGTGAAAACCTCGGAAGAAGCCGAGCAGCTCAAACTACGCATCGCCAAGGGCGAAGCCTTCGATGTGCTGGCCAAGAAGTACTCCACCTGCCCGTCCGGCAAACGCGGCGGAGACCTGGGCGAAGTGCGGCCGGGGCAGATGGTCGGCGCCATCGATGCGGTGATTTTCAAGAAACCGCTGCGGGTGGTGCATGGACCGATCAAGAGCAAGTTCGGCTATCACCTGGTGCAGGTGTTTTACCGGGATTGAAGCTCCCTGTGGTGAGGGAGCTTGCGCCCTCACCACAGGGCATGCCTTTCAAGCTCTGGGAATGAGCGCCCCCGGCACCTGAATCACCCGACTCGCCAACCGGTGCCCCGCCTCCGCCGCCTCGACCGGGCTTGCGCCCTTGAGCCGCGCAGCCAGGTACGCCGCACTGAACGAATCCCCCGCCGCCGTGGTGTCCACCACACGCTCGACTTTCTGTGCCGGCACTTCGAACGACTCACCCTCACACCGAATCAGGCAAGCCTCGGCGCCACGCTTGAGCACCACTTCGGGCGTGCCGATCTGCTCGTAAGCGCCAAACACCGCCGCGCAATCGGAGAAATGGAACAACGCCTGTTCGTCATCGACGGTCAACAACGCCAGGTCGACATAAGGCAGCACGCTGCGGTAAGCCGCCCGCGCCTCCTCGACCGAGGCCCACAGCCGTGGCCGGTAGTTATTGTCGAAGACGATTCGCGCATCGCGCTGGCGGGCCTCGATCAAGGTTTCCAGCAACTTTTCCCGGCCCTTCACGCCCAGTACCGCCAGGGTAATACCGCTGAAATACAGTACGTCGTAGTCCGGCAGCGCCGCCAGAATCGGCGCGGCGGCCGGCGTAGTGAAGCAATCGCGCACCGCTGCTTCATTGCGCCAGTAAAGGAAACGACGCTCGCCAGCGGCGTCGGTCTGGATGCAATACAGCCCCGGCAAACGTCCGGGCAGGCGCTGCACCATGCCCAGGCCAATGTTTTCTTCGGCCCAGCCCTGGCACATGGCATCACTGAAACTGTCATCGCCCAGGGCCGTGACGTAGTCCACCGCGCCCGCGCTGCCCAGCTCTCGGGACAGGTACACCGCGGTGTTCAAGGTATCGCCACCGAAGCTCTGGCGCAGGCTGCCGTCGGCATGGTGCTGCAGCTCGATCATGCATTCGCCGATCAAGGCAATGCGCGGGGTATGGGGGCCCAGGGTGTTGAGGGTGCTCATGGTTGTGGGGGCTCCGGTGTTCTTTGTTGTCTGGGCGGACGCGCTCGCCCCCACAGGAGAAGTCCTTCCGGGGTGGGAGCAAGCTTGCTCGCGATGGCCACGAGTCGGTTCTGAACTTAGAAACAGGTTTCCATGGTTTCGATGACGTTCAATTGCTCATCCACCAGGCACCCCGTACGCCACTTGTCGAATGTCAGGCATGGGTGCGAGGTGCCGAACGAAATGATGTCGCCCACACGCAACTCGACACCCGGCGCCACGGTCATGAACGCGTGCTGGTCCATCACCGCTGTCACTTTGCAGGCACTCACGTCGTCACCTTTGGCCGGCACCACGCCGGCCTTGTAACGCAGCAACGGCACCGGCAAACCGGCGTCGTACGCCACGTCACGCTTGCCCAGGGCAATCACCGCAAAGCCCGGCTCCGGCAACGACTGCACGTGCGCCCAGACTTCCAGCGCCGGGCGCAACCCTTCGTGCAAGTCGCTGCGGCGGTCGAGCACGCAGCATTGCGCCTCCTTGTAGATGCCATGGTCGTGCGCGACATAACTGCCTGGACGCAACACGCTGAGGAACCGTCCTGCAGCGTTCTGCGCTTCGAACTCCTCGGCAATCAGGTCATACCAGGCCGAGCCCGAAGCAGTGATGATCGGCTTGGCAATCGCGAACGCAGCGCTGTCCTGCAGTTGCACCGCCAGGCGCACCAGGGAGCCGGCAAATGCGCGAATGCCACTGATGGCGTGATCACCATGAATCACCCCTTCATAGCCCTCGATCCCGGTCAGGGCCAGCGCCGGTTGCGCGGCGATGGCTTTGGCCAGGTCGAGCACTTCCTGTTCGCTGCGACAGCCACAACGGCCGCCGACCACGCCGTACTCAATCATCACGTTCAGGCGCACACCACGCGAGGCGAAATACGCGCCGAGGTCGGCAACGTTGTCCGGGTGATCGACCATGCAGTAGAAGTCGAACGTCGGATCGGCCAGCAAATCGGCGATCAGCGCCATGTTCGGCGTGCCGACCAGTTGGTTGGCCATCAACACCCGACGCACGCCATGGGCATAGGCCGCGCGGGTTTGCGTCGCGCTGGCCAGGGTAATGCCCCAGGCACCGGCGTCAAGCTGCCGGCGAAACAGCGCCGGGGTCATGCTGGTCTTGCCGTGGGGCGCGAGTTCGGCGCCGCTGTTGCTGACGAAATCCTGCATCCAGCGAATGTTGTGCTCCAGCGCTTCACGATGCAGCACCAGCGCCGGCAGGCTGACGTCACGGACAAGACTGGCGCCCGTCCGGGCAAAACCCTTTTCCACGGCAGCAGTATTTTCGGCAGTAGTCATGGTCGAACTCCTCACATTCGCGGCCGTAGGCAGCCGCTGTTATTCGTTGATGCGACGGGCCAGGCTGTTGGCGCTGTCGATCAGCACCCGGCGGTAGTCGTTGTAATTTTTCTTGGCATCGGCCCGGGGGGCGACGATGCACAGGGTCGCGATGGCCACGCCGCCGGGGTCTTTGACCGGGGCGGCGAAGCAATGCGTAAAGGTGTCGGCGACGCTGTCGAAGGAGAAAAAGCCATCGATGCCGGCCTGACGGATTTCCTTGAGAAACTGCTCCAGCGGCAGGCGCTCGCCATCGGGCAGGATGAAGTCGTCATGGTCGATCAGGTCGATGATTGCCTGGTCGCTCAGGTGCGCCAGCAGCAAGCGCCCGGATGCGGTCCAGGGGATCGGGGCGTTTTCGCCGATGTCCGAGGAAATGCGGAAATGCCGCTCGCCCTCCTTCATCAGCGCCACGGTGTACTTGCGCCCGTTGAGCAGGCACATCTGCGCGGTTTCGTGGGTCTGGCTGACGATCTCCTGCAAGGCGTGATCGGCCTCGCGGGACAGGTCGAAATGACGCAGATGCGCCTGCCCGAGAAAGTACAGCTGACGCCCGAGGTAAACGTGACCGTCCTTGCCCACCGGCTCCAGAATCCGTCGTTCCAGCAACGAGGCCACCAGTTCGTAGACCGTGGATTTCGGGCTACCGATGCCGCTGGCGATTTCGTTCGGGCGCAAGGGCTGGCCGATCTCCTTGAGGAAATCGAGGATGTCGAACGCCCGGTCCAGACCGCGCGCCCGGCGTTTGATGGTGTCTTCGGTCATGTCAGTGATTCCCATAAAAGTGCCGGGAGTTTACCTAGAGTGCGGCGGCGACCGTAAGGCCGTCCTCGCTAGCAGGCTAGCTCCCACATGTGGAAGGCGTTCCTGTGGGAGCTAGCCTGCTAGCGATGGAGCCACCTCGGTTCAGGCCTTTTTCTTGTACGCGATGCAGTCGATCTCGACCTTGCAGTCGACCATCATGTTCGCCTGTACGCAGGCCCGGGCCGGGGCGTGTTCGGGTTTGAAGTACTCGGAGAAGACCTTGTTGAAACTGGTGAAATCCCGCGGATCCTCCAGCCACACGCCAGCACGCACCACATCTTCCAGGCCATAACCGGCCTCTTGCAGAATCGCGATCAGGTTCTTCATGGTCTGGTGGGTCTGTTCGACGATGCCGCCCGTGATGATCTCGCCATCCACCGCCGGCACCTGCCCGGAAACGTGCAGCCAGCCATCGGCTTCAACGGCGCGGGCGAAAGGGCGAGGCTGACCGCCAGCGGCGGTGCTGCCGGTGCCGTAACGAGTAATGCTCATGAGTGTTTCTCCTGATTGAAAATCGAATGTTTAAAACCGCGTGTTCTTGAGGAACTCCGCCAGTCGTGGCGATTTCGGGCGCTCGAACAGTTCCTTGGGCGGCCCCTGCTCTTCGATACGCCCCTGATTCATGAACACGATTTTGTCCGAGACTTCAAAAGCGAAACGCATTTCGTGGGTCACCAGCAGCATGGTCATCCCGTCTTCGGCCAGGCCCTTGATCACGTTCAGTACTTCGCCGACCAGTTCCGGGTCCAGTGCCGAGGTCACTTCATCGAACAGCATCAGGCTCGGGTTCATTGCAATCGCCCGGGCAATCGCCACGCGCTGCTGCTGACCGCCGGACAACTGGCCAGGATAGTGATCGCGACGTTCCAGCAAACCGACGCGCTCCAGCCATTTTTCCGCCAGCGCCACGGCCTCGTCCTTGTGCAGTTTTTTCACCTTGAGCAAACCCAGGGTGACGTTCTGCAACGCGGTGAGGTGCGGGAACAGGTTGAATTGCTGGAACGCCATGCCGGTCATGGCGCGATGGCGGGCAATGACCTTTTCCGAGTGGCGGATGCGTTTGCCGTTGACCTCGTCGTACCCGATGGATTCGCCGTCGAGCATGATCTGCCCGCCCTGAAACTCTTCGAGCATGTTCACGCAACGCAGCAGCGTGGTCTTGCCCGAGCCGCTGGAGCCGATCAGCGTGACGACGTTGCCGCGCTGCAGAGTCAGGTCGACGCCCTTGAGCACTTCCAGCGGGCCGTATTGTTTATGCAGGCCGTGAATGTCCAGCAGAGGCTGTCCGCTCGGGACGTTGGATGGTTGTACTTGTGTCATGGCAGGGCCACCCGCTTTTCAATGTGCCGGCCGAGTAATTCGATGCCGTAGTTGATGACAAAAAACAGAAAACCGGCGAACAGGTAAAACTCCAGGGTCATGAAGGTCCGGGCGATGATCTGCTGGGTGCTGAGCAGCAATTCGGCCACGCCAATCACCGACAGCAGTGTCGAAGCCTTGACGATCTCGGTGGACGAGTTGACCCAGGTCGGCAAGATCTGCCGCAGTGCCTGGGGCAATAGCACGTAACCGAGGGCCTGATAGAACGTCAGGCCGATGGCCTTGCTCGCTTCCATCTGCCCACGGGGCAACGCCTGCAACGCACCGCGCACGATCTCGGCGACGTGGGAACCGCAAAACAGCGTCAGGCCCAATGCACCGGCCTGAAACGCGCTGATCTGCCAGCCCAGCGCCGGCGCCATGTAGAAGCAGGCCAGCACCAGCACAAACACCGGGGTGCCGCGAATCACGTCCACGTAGAAACGAAACGGCGCGCGCATCCAGAACTTGCCGTAGGTCAACACCAGACCGGCAAATACACCGACCACGGTGCCGAGCAAGATCGCCAGGGCCGACACCTGAACACTGGTCAGAAAGCCTTGCCACAGCACTTCCCGGGCGACCCACAACTCATGCAACCAACTGGGGGATTCGTACATGGGGCCTCCTATCGGCGGATCGCCAGACGCTGCTCGAGGTAACGCAGCAGCATGGCAATGAGGTAACAGGCCGCGACATACAGCGCCGTGGTCACCAGCCAGGTTTCGATCACCCGGTAGCTCTCGACATTGATCTTGCGCGCGTAATAGGTCAGCTCCGGCACGGCAATCGCTGCGGCCAGCGAAGTGTCCTTGAACAGCGAAATGAAGTTGTTCGACAAGGCCGGCAACACATTGCGCAACATCACCGGCACGGTGACATAAGCCTTGACCTGCCACTCGCCCAGGCCGATCGCCAACCCTGCTTCACGCTGCCCCTTGGGGATGCTCAGCAAACCGCCACGGAACACTTCGGTCAGGTACGCCCCGGCATACAGCGACAGGGTGATGATGAACGAGGGAATCTTGTCCAGCCGGATGCCCAGACCCGGCAGCGCAAAGTAGATCAACAGAATCAACACCAGAATCGGCGTGTTGCGGATCACCGTCACATACACCGACGCCAGCACCCGTAATGCGCGGTGCTTCGACAGCAAAGCAAACGCCATCATCAGGCCGATCACGCAGCCGATGGCGATCGACACCAACGCCAGCTCGAGGCCCAGACCAAGCCCCGCCAGCAAGGTGTCGAAATCGCGCCACACGGCGGCAAAATTCAACTGATAGTTCATGATTGGCAGTACCTTGAGCGGGGCGATTTATCAGCGCCCCGCTCTCACGGGGTCATTTGAATTCGACGGGGAAACCGATGGCAGGCGTCGGCAGCTCGACACCGAACCACTGCTTGAACGACGCCGCGTAAGCCGGGAACTCAACGCCAGTCATGGCTTCATGCAGGGTTGTGTTGACGAAGTTCAGCCAGTCCTGATCGCCGCGTTTAACCGCGCAAGCGTAAGTCTGCGGGCTCCAGGCGTAGGCCGGGCTACGGTAGCGACCGGGGTTTTGCACCATCAGGTATTTCACCGAGGACTGGTCGGTGGCTGCCGCGTCGGCACGGCCCGAGTTCACCGCCTGATACATCAGGTCCACGCTGTCATACTGATCGACTTTGGCCTTGGGCAATGCCTGATGCACCAACTCTTCGGCATAGACGTTTTGCAGCACCGCCACGGTAAGGCTGTCACCGGCGGCTTTCATGTCATCGATTTCCTTGTACTTGCTGTTCGCCGGCAACAACAGGCCAACACCTTCGCGGTAGTACGGCAGCGTGAACGCCACTTGCTGCGCACGGCTGGCGGTCACGGTGATGAACTGGCAACTGATATCGACCTTGTCGGTCAGCAGGTTGGGAATCCGCGCATCGGACGACTGCACCACGTACTCAACCTTGCTCGGATCATTGAACAAGCCCTTGGCGATCATGTGCCCGATGTCAATATCGAAACCCTGCAACTTGCCATCCGCCCCCTGGAAGTGCCACGGCGCGTTGGTACTGCCGGTGCCCACAATCAGTTTGCCGCGGGCCAGAACGCTATCGAGCTTGCTGTCGGCTGCCTGGGCCACGCCCACGGCAGCAGCAGACGCTGCGAAAAGAAAAACACACGCTTTGAACAAGGAAGGACGGCGATGCATGGCAAGCACTCCAGATGATGGTTATTCCGCTATACCGGAACATGGTATGTAACAACGGAATAGACAGCAGAAAGTGTGCCACAGGTTGTGCGCAGAATGCTGGGGAGATCGAAAAGTGTTTCGAATCAGAAGGATGCGTAAAAACCGGGAAAACCTGTTACGAAAGGAACAATTGGCGAACGCTACCGTTGGCTACAAAGGACGGGTAGCAGGATCACAATTGGTGCACCGTCTCTCCAACCGCTCGCCGCCCCCGCTCAATCGACATAGGTCACGTATCCCGCCATCAAGTTCGGCCGCTCGAACGTATCGATATCCTCGACTCGTTGGTGCATGTCATTCACGATTTGCTTGAACGTTGCATCATCCATGTCGATCCAGTAACGCGGATTGCGGCCGGTGAGGCGGTCGTATTCGGCGGTGGTGGGATCGAGGTGGCGGTATTCCTCGTATTGCGGCAGGTCCGGCAACGGGCGACTGACGTTCATGTAGTTCTGGATGAAATCCCACAGGGCGCAAGGCGGTTGAAAGTCGGGGCCGGGGCACAGCAGCGCGCCGAAGTTGATCATGATGTTGCGGTAGCGATGGGCGAGGTAAAGCACGTTCAACGGCATGCCCTGACTGTCCGGGGACGTGGCGATGTAGGCATCAAACTCGTAGAACGGCGCGGTGAGTTCACCGATGGTGCCGTTCTTTTTGTATTCGCCGTTGTTTTTGTAGTCGAAGACCGTGACCAGGCCGGTGCGGCGATTGAGTTCCCAGATGGGGCCTCGGGAGGGTTTTATCCAGAGGTTGGGGAAGTGTTTGATGACGAATGAACCGATGGCCCAGCAGAGAAGTGGTAGGCCGAGAACCCAGGAGTAATACTCTATTATTGAACGCTTTGTTAGTTCCCAAAATGTTTCCGCCATTGTGGAAGTCATCACGAAGTGACCTGGCAGACTGGCAATAAAGATCAGTAAAAAAAACCACTTGCCAAAAAGTCTCATATATAGCCAAAAGTTAGAGCTTGCAGGAAGACGTGCATGCCTAAGGCTTTCGTGGTTATCCCTCACGTGAAAATCAATATGCTCGAATGGGCTCGGAGTATAGATACCTTCGGCTATTTTCTCTTCACGCTCTCTCTTCAGTTGCTCCTGATTTCGAAGATCTCGTGGCGAGTAATCCTCCACAAAACTGACGGGCGTTACTTCATCGGTGTTTCCCCAAGGTAGTCTGACCTTGGCAAACCGCATGATCCATGAGCGCTCAGTAGAGCGTTCTTGCTGGGGAACCTCCGTCGCTCCATAAGCAGTCTTGGCGTAATACGATGTATTGCTCATGAATCAGTATTCCGCGATCTGTTTGTCACTTCGTCTGCCCAGAACAGTTCACCCTCACTGCCGAAGTTGGGTTTTATATGGGCGGCATCAAACGGCGTACCGTCCTTCGGTGGTGGCGCAGGAAAATGCCAGCGTAAAAGGCGTCCTGGCGCCGAAGTCATGTTTGGCATCAGGGATGAATTGAGGGTTGGTGCCTTCCGCCAGCACACGCACATTTTTTGTCGCTCAGTCGACATAGGTCACGTATCCCGCCATCAAGTTCGGCCGCTCGAACGTATCGATTTCATCGACGCGCTGATGCATTTCGCTGACGATTTGCTTGAACGTTGCATCATCCATGTCGATCCAGTAACGCGGATTGCGGCCGGTGAGGCGGTCGTATTCGGCGGTGGTGGGATCGAGGTGGCGGTATTCCTCGTATTGCGGCAGGTCCGGCAACGGGCGACTGACGTTCATGTAGTTCTGGATGAAATCCCAGAGGGCGCAAGGCGGTTGAACGTCGGGGCCGGGGCACAGCAGCGCGCCGAAGTTGATCATGATGTTGCGGTAACGATGGGCAAGGTAAAGCACGTTCAACGGCATGCCCTGACTGTCCGGGGACGTGGCGATGTAGGCATCAAACTCGTAGAACGGCGCGGTGAGTTCACCGATGGTGCCGTTCTTTTTGTATTCGCCGTTGTTTTTGTAGTCGAAGACCGTGACCAGGCCGGTGCGGCGGTTGAGCTCCCAGATGGGGCCTCGGGAGGGTTTTATCCAGAGGTTGGGGAAGTGCTTGATGACGAATGAGCCGATGGCCCAGGAGAGAAGTGGAAGGCCGAGAATCAAGGAAAAAAATCAAAAAACCAACTTTTTATTGATTCCCATACAGGCATTTTCCCGGTTGCAACATCCAAAAAAAATATAGGGGCGCTGACAGCGGAAAGCAGGAAAAAAATAACTCTTCCGAAAGACTTCATGTATAGCCAGAAGTGGGAGCTTGCAGGAAGAAGTGCATATCTAAAACATTCATGATCGTCCCTGATGTGGAAATCGATATGTTCGAATGGGCTCGAAATATGGGTTCCTGCGGCTATTTGCTCTTCACGCTCCTTTTTGAATTCTTCATGCAAGCGAAGCTTCTTGGGAGAGAATTTTTCGAGAGCACTTACAGGTGTTAAGTCCTTCGCACCACCCCACGGCAATCTGGCCTTGGCAAAACGCATGATCCATGAGCGCTCAGCAGAACGTTCTTGCTGGGGCACCTCGGTCAACCCGTAAGCCGTCTTGGCGTAATACGACTCCTGAGTCATTTGTTAGTGCCTCGTGATGTATGTGTCACCTCATCTGCCCAATAAAGTTCGCCCTCACTGCCGAAGTTGGGTTTTATGTGGGCGGCATCAAACGGCGTCCCATCCTTCGGTGGTGGCGCAGAAAAATGCCAGCGTATAAGGCGTCCTGGCGCGGAAGTCATGTTTGGCATCAGGGATGAATTGAGGGTTGAGGCCTTCCCCCAACACACGCACATTTTTTGTCGCTCAGTCGACATAGGTCACGTATCCCGCCATCAAGTTCGGCCGCTCGAACGTATCGATATCCTCGACGCGCTGATGCATTTCGCTGACGATCTGCTTGAACGTCGCATCATCCATGTCGATCCAGTAACGCGGATTGCGGCCGGTGAGGCGGTCGTATTCGGCGGTGGTGGGGTCGAGGTGGCGGTATTCCTCGTATTGCGGCAGGTCCGGCAACGGGCGGCTGACGTTCATGTAGTTCTGGATGAAATCCCACAGGGCGCAAGGCGGTTGGAAGTCGGGACCGGGGCACAGCAGCGCGCCGAAGTTGATCATGATGTTGCGGTAACGATGGGCAAGGTAAAGCACGTTTAACGGCATGCCCTGACTGTCCGGGGACGTGGCGATGTAGGCATCAAACTCGTAGAACGGCGCGATGAGTTCACCGATGGTGCCGTTCTTTTTGTATTCGCCGTTGTTTTTGTAGTCGAAGACCGTGACCAGGCCGGTGCGGCGGTTGAGTTCCCAGATGGGGCCTCGGGAGGGTTTTATCCAGAGGTTGGGGAAGTGCTTGATGACGAATGAACCGATGGCCCAGCAGAGAAGTGGTAGGCCGAGAAGCCAGGAAAATAGTTGAATAAACAAGGTTTTCGTTGATTCCCAAATAGGCTCATACCCAATGGAAACAACTGCGAAGTAAGCGGGGATACTGAAAATAAAAAGCAGAAAGAACGAAAAACGCCCTACTCCGTGCATGTATATCCAAAAGTGGGAGCTCGCAGGAAGGAGTGCATACCTAAAACTTTCGTGATCATCCCTCATATGAAAATCAATATGCTCGAATGGACTCGGAGTATAGATACCTTCGGCTATTTGCTCTTCACGCTCTCTCTTGGATTGCTCTTGATTTCGAAGGTCTCGTGGCGAGTAATCTTCCACAAAACTGACGGGCGTTACTTCATCGGCGTTACCCCAAGGTAGCCTGACCTTGGCAAAACGCATGATCCATGGCCGCTCAGTTGATTGCTCTTGCTGGGGCACCTCGGTCGACCCATAAGCCGTCTTGGCGTAATAAGATTCCTGGGTCATTTGTTAGTGTCTCGTGATGTATGTGTCACTTCATCTGCCCAATAAAGTTCGCCCTCACTGCCGAAGTTGGGTTTTATGTGGGCGGCATCAAACGGCGTCCCATCCTTCGGTGGTGGCGCAGAAAAATGCCAGCGTAAAAGGCGTCCTGGCGCGGAAGTCATGTTTGGCATCAGGGATGAATTGAGGGTTGAGGCCTTCCCCCAACACACGCACATTTTTTGTCGCTCAGTCGACATAGGTCACGTATCCCGCCATCAAGTTCGGCCGCTCGAACGTATCGATATCCTCGACGCGCTGATGCATTTCGCTGACGATCTGCTTGAACGTCGCATCATCCATGTCGATCCAGTAACGCGGATTGCGGCCGGTGAGGCGGTCGTATTCGGCGGTGGTGGGGTCGAGGTGGCGGTATTCCTCGTATTGCGGCAGGTCCGGCAACGGGCGGCTGACGTTCATGTAGTTCTGGATGAAATCCCACAGGGCGCAAGGCGGTTGGAAGTCGGGACCGGGGCACAGCAGCGCGCCGAAGTTGATCATGATGTTGCGGTAACGATGGGCAAGGTAAAGCACGTTTAACGGCATGCCCTGACTGTCCGGGGACGTGGCGATGTAGGCATCAAACTCGTAGAACGGCGCGATGAGTTCACCGATGGTGCCGTTCTTTTTGTATTCGCCGTTGTTTTTGTAGTCGAAGACCGTCACCAGGCCAGTGCGGCGGTTGAGCTCCCAGATGGGGCCTCGGGAGGGTTTTATCCAGAGGTTGGGGAAGTGCTTGATGACGAATGAACCGATGGCCCAGCAGAGAAGCGGGAGGCCGAGAAGCCAGGAAAATACTTGGATAAATATAACTTTGGTTGACTCCCAAATAGGATCATTTCCTGTTGATACACCTAAAAAGTAGGCGGGAATACTGATAATACAAAATAAAAAAAATAAAAAACGTCCGCCGCTTAACATATACATCCAGAAATGGGAGCTTGCAGGAAGAAGTGCATATCTAAAACATTCATGATCGTCCCTGATGTGGAAATCGATATGTTCGAATGGGCTCGAAATATGGGTTCCTGCGGCTATTTGCTCTTCACGCTCCTTTTTGAATTCTTCATGCAAGCGAAGCTTCTTGGGAGAGAATTTTTCGAGAGCACTTGCAGGTGTTAAGTCATTCGCACCACCCCAAGGCAATCTGGCCTTGGCAAAACGCATGATCCATGAGCGCTCAGCAGAGCGTTCTTGCTGGGGCACCTCGGTCAACCCGTAAGCCGTCTTGGCGTAATACGACTCCTGAGTCATTTGTTAGTGCCTCGTGATGTATGTGTCACCTCATCTGCCCAATAAAGTTCACCCTCGCTGCCGAAGTTGGGTTTTATATGAGTGGCATCAAACGGCGTCCCATCCTTCGGTGGTGGCGCAGAAAAATGCCAGCGTATAAGGCGTCCTGGCGCGAAAGTCATGTTTGGCATCAGGGATGAATTGAGGGTTGAGGCCTTCCCCCAACACACGCACATTTTTTGTCGCTCAGTCGACATAGGTCACGTATCCCGCCATCAAGTTCGGCCGCTCGAACGTATCGATATCCTCGACTCGTTGGTGCATGTCATTCACGATTTGCTTGAACGTTGCATCATCCATGTCGATCCAGTAACGCGGGTTGCGGCCGGTGAGGCGGTCGTACTCAGCGGTGGTGGGGTCAAGGTGGCGGTATTCCTCGTATTGCGGCAGGTCCGGCAACGGGCGGCTGACGTTCATGTAGTTCTGGATGAAATCCCAGAGGGCGCAAGGCGGTTGAACGTCGGGACCGGGGCACAGCAGCGCGCCGAAGTTGATCATGATGTTGCGGTAGCGATGGGCGAGGTAAAGCACGTTCAACGGCATGCCCTGACTGTCCGGGGACGTGGCGATGTAGGCATCAAACTCGTAGAACGGCGCGGTGAGTTCACCGATGGTGCCGTTCTTTTTGTATTCACCGTTGTTTTTGTAGTCGAAGACCGTGACCAGGCCAGTGCGGCGGTTGAGTTCCCAGATGGGGCCTCGGGAGGGTTTTATCCAGAGGTTGGGGAATTTATCTATTACCAACTTACCTATTGCCCAGGAACCCAATGGGATTCCAAGGGTTATGGATGAATATTTTGTGATATTAAGCGCCGTTTCCTGCCAGCTCTCTTCGGCATTAATTAGTATTAAAGTGGAGATGAAAAGCAATATAAACAAAGAAAACCAAAATAAAAATCTCCCTATAGAGTATAAATAAATCCAGAAGTGCGATGCATCTGACAAAAGTGCATACCTGAAACATTCATGATCGCCTCTGATGTGGAAATCGATATGTTCGAATGAGCTTGAGGTATAGGTCCCTGCGGCTATTTGCTCTTCACGTTCCTTTTTGGATTTTTCATGAAGGCGAAGTTTCTTTGGCGAAATTTTTTCGAGAAAACTCGCAGGCGCTATTTCATTCGGACTACCCCAAGGTAATCTAACCTTGGCAAAACGCATAATCCAAGGACGTTCAGCTGATTGCTCTTGCTGGGGCACTTCGGCCGCCCCATAGGCCGTCTGGGCATAATACGATTCCTGGGTCATTTGTTAGTGTCTCGTGATGTATGTGTCACCTCATCTGCCCAGTAAAGTGCACCCTCACTGCCGAAATCGGGTTTTATATGGGTGGCAACAAATGACGTACCATCCTTCGGTGGTGGCGCAGGAAAGTGCCAGCGGTGATTGTGTTGCTCCAGTACACACTGAGCCCGGACTTGCCATTGATGGGCGATACCGGATGAGCCGGTTACCGGGTCGAAGGCGTAGCTCGCTGGGGTTTTGAAAAACAGTTCCAGCCCCTGTGGTAGCAGCCGTTGGGCATTGGGTGGAACGAGGCGGCTATCGATCAATTTTGTGAACGGCACCGTTTCACTTTTGAGGCGACCCCCTTTGAGTTCGAAGGTATTAAGTCGACAGTGGGCATTGATGTTCAGGGTGCCGAGGTTTGCAATTAAGCCCGGCAAGTTACTTTCAATGCGAATGCAGGTATTGGACGAGATCACTTGAAAAGGTGTTCTGGCGCGAAAGTCATGTTTGGCATTGGGGACGAATTGAGGGTTGGGGCCTATGTTGATGCGAATGTCGGCAAACAAACTGATCAGGTAATAAAAACCGCGCTGCGGATCCAGCAGGTGCGCATTATCTGAATGAACTTGCGTGCCGAACGGGCCATTGACCAGCCATTCTTCGATGGGCTTGTTGCTCAGCCACCAGGCCAATCCGGCACCGATCACGATCAATATCAGCGCGGCCCAACCACCCGGACCCAGACCGAGAAAGGTGACGCTGCTAACAATCAAGTTACTGAGAGTGCTGATGGAGCCGCCCACAGCCATCATCAGATACCCCCAGCTGGCATCGTCGCCCCATCTCCGCGCATACCAAGCGTCTGTCAGGCATATACCCGAAAAAATCAGACCACTGGCCATTTGTGCAAGTAGGCGCCCGGTAAACTCCTTCGCTAAATGTTCTGCTAGTTGGCCGAAGATTTTCTTAGCGGCCTCAACGGGGATATTGAATAGCACTTTTCGCCCAACCGCTAAAACAGACTGTGTACTGGCAAATTTTACCGTCAACATTTCTAGCGCAATAGTAAGATCGACTGCTGCTCCGCCCATCCCGAGAAATGCTCTTCCGAATCCTTTCTCTCTTTCGGTTTGTTTGAACGAATTGTTCTCCACCCTCACATTCCAAACCTCCAACATCAAAACCCCCGCCGCAAACGGCAACGAGCCCAGCACGCGATGAACCCGGCTGTTAGCCGACTCGACATGCTCATCCACGCCCCGCTGCAACGGACTTTTCACGTACGCATCACCCGTCGCCCGCGCCTCCACATCGGCTTTGTAAACCGCGTTGATCCGCTGATTCAGTACGCTGAGATTGTTCGCCGTCGGATGCTTGAGCGGGATCGCCAGCAGTGTGTGATGGGTTTCGCGAAGGGCGTACGGGGTGTCGAGTACGTCGTCGCGCACCTTCAGCGGTCGGCCCTGGGCATCCAGGTACTGACCCATCACCCGGTGTGGCCGCTGATCGCCGGACGGCACATCGGTCAGGCCAAAAACGTAGTAATGCTGCGGGTCGGCGTCACGCCGCTGGATGAAGTGCGCGTCGCCAAAGGTCTTGGGCATCAGGCTGCGCAACAGCCCCACGCCGAGGCCGTGCAGATAGGTGCTGGCGGGCATGGCCTGGCCGGTGTGTGGCCCGGGCCGTTTGTTCACCGCGCTGCTGGCGGTTTCCAGGGCGCCCGCGAGGTTTTCGTAGATGCCGATCAGGCTACCGGCGGCCGCTTTCGATTGCCCGGTGAGGGTGCTGTTCAGGCTGCCGCTGGCCAGCAGGTCTTTGAGCAAGTGGCCGTCGAGGTGGTCGACCTGCGGGTAATAGGGCCCCGGGTGACTTTCGAATGCGGCGAGGTCATCGGCGCGTAAATGACCATCGCCCTCGTTGAGGGTTGTCTGGGCGGGTGGCACATAGGGCGCGGCCAGCTTCGCTTCATCGACGGCCGGCCAGAGCATCGGGTGCAGCGGGTGCGCCGGGTCGTGGGCGATGTCGTTGAGCAGGGTCTGGCCGACGCTGGCCCGTGGACTGTAGAGGCTCACACCGGTCAGCGCGTTGGTGACGTCGCCGTTGCTGGCCAGCGGATCGAGTTGCGCGGGCACCGTGGCCAGGGCCGCGAACGTCTGGCTCACGGCAAACAGCGCGGCGAGATAGTCAAAGCCGTCCTGGCTCAAATGATCGGCCAGGGTTTGCTGCGTGACCGGTTGCTGCAGGCACTCGGCAAGCAGCGCCTGCGCCATGTTCAGTTGTTGCCAGATCAGGGCGCGCTCGGCGCTGGCGGTGAAACGGTTGATGTCGCGGCGCCCGGCCTCCTTCACTTTGTCGAAACAGGCGTGCAGCGGGTTCTTCTGGCCGCCGAGGGTCGCCGGCACGATCAGTTGCTGGACCATCACCGCGCTGGCGTGGTGGGGATAAAGGCTGGCGCGCTCGGCATACAGCGCCAGCAATTGCTGTTGCTGCCGGATCTGCGACAGCAGGTGCCGCAAACGGTAGCGCGGGTCCTCCAGCAGCACGCCGCACACGCGCCGTTGGCGGGCGGTCTCCAGCACGTCGACGACGCTGGGCTGGGGTTGCCACAGATCCGCTTCATCGTCTGGCGGGGTCTTTCCTTGCAAGCGCTGCAACAGCGTGGCGAGGCAGTCGGCCCAGGCGCTGCTTTCGAACGTGGCAGGCACATCAGGCGTGGCGCCCTGCTCCCACTGAGCCAGGCAGCGCCTGGCTTCGAATTTGCGTTGTGCGGCAAATTGCCCCGACAGGTCGCATACGTAACGCCCCGGATGCTCCAGCCCATATTCGAACCCGCTCTGGCGTGCCCGTTGCGGGGCGATCAGGCTGAGCGGAAAAGCGCGTTCGGCCAGGTTGCGCCAGGTGACGCTGGCTTTCGCCGCGCTGTTGGACGCCTGGGCATCCCACGCATTGAAGCGCCCGAAGGCCTCGAGCATCGCCTGGCCATCGGGCTGCTGGTCGAAAAGCCGTTCGAACGTCTGACTGTCGCACGGCAACGCGGGGCTCTGGCAACGCCGGGCGCGTAACTCCGGGTCCTCCTCCAGGCGCTTGACGCGGGCAGCACTGAGCTGGATCTCGCTGAAACACAGCTGCACCGTTTCGGCAGGTTGTCGGTTCCAGGTAGCGGGCAGCCAGATGTCGCTGAGTGCGACACCCTTGGCCAGGCGGTAGTCGTCGCACAGATCCTGGCCTTCGCGAAACATCGACACGTCAATGTCGTGGTAAGTCGTGCGTTCGCCGTCCTGCCGCACTTCCAGTTCACGCCACAGGCGCCCGCGGTAAAACACATAGACAAAGCCGCTGCGGCACAGGACCGGCGTGCCGAGGTCGTGACGGCTGCGCGTACCGGGCAGCGCGACGAAAGGCACGACGGGGACGATCTGGTTCCACTGCGCATCCAGTTGGCGCGGGGTGATCCGTACGTCCTCCAGCAACGGCAGGCGAATGGGCGCCCCATGGGTCGTGGCAATTTCCAGCCACAACTGATGCTCGTACCGGGCGTACCAGTTCCACACGAACAGCTCGCAGTGGACGCTGAATAAACGCTCCGTTTCGCGATCCACCTCATCGGTCAGGGCCGGCAGCGGTTCAACGCCGGGCCGGTCGAAGAGCACCAGGCGCTGGTCTTTGGAATGGCCGGTGCCGATCACCTGGACGATCAGCCTGTCGGGCTCGCAGCAAGGGCCGTCGGATAATCTTCCAAGGCGCTTCATGACTTAACCTGCGTGCAATGGGTGCTCAGGTATTCGCTGATGGCGTTGCTGTCGTCGATGCCTTGAGCCAGCGCTTGCTCCATCAATTGATTGGCCTGCACAAATGAATGCTGTGGGTGTCGCAGCCACCAGTCATGGAGAAATTGCTCATTACGCAGGCGCGTCAGGGCCTCTTCCTGGGCGGCGCTCAGGGACACGGCCCGACGCGTGTTTTCAATGGTCCAGTGGGGCGCATGCGGGTTATCCAGTTGCTGCCAGTCGGCTTCACCGGCAGCTTTCGTGGCCCATGTCCCACCGAACCAGCGCAGGCGGCTGATCGGCCCCAGCCACCGGCCGAGGTCTTGCACCGGGCAGGCCGCAAAGAAATAGCTGGCGACGGTGGGGTCGCTGTAGCGCAGGACGCCTTTACGTTGCGGGTCGAAGTTGACGATCAGAATCTGCCGCAGATGCGCGAGTATCGAGGGTGTGTCGAAGTTACTTTCGATCAGCAGACCGGGCCATTCAGCCGGGGATTGCTCGATCGCCTGATTGAATGTCGGTTGGTTGTTCAGCCTAACGAGCAAGGGGCCTTGCTCGGCGAAACTGTCTAAGGAGGTGCCGGCGTACAGCATGTGAGTGTCGGGGTGCGTCGCCAGGCGATACAGCGTTTTCAGTTGCGCCGTCGGGCGCTCCAGCAGAATCCAGGTATTCATGTCCGGTCTCCATAGCCCAGGGCTTTACGGCATTGGCAATCACTCAGCGGGCAGTCCATGGGCGTCCCCCCCGCAGGCATCTGGCAGAGTTCAACCAGTGCTGCGTCGCCGAGCAGTCGTTTGAGTAATGCAGTTGATACCGCTTCCGGCAATGGTGGTTCGCTCGCATCGAGCATCACCGGGGTCGCCGCGATGATCGACTTCGGCGCGCCGCCCACTTCAACGGGCACGCTGCTGAAAATCCCGGCCGCATTGATCGTGATCCACACGCCGCCGGCCTGAATCGTGGTGCTGGCGCCACCATCGATGACGATGTTCTGGCTGGCACTGACGTTGACCTGATGCTGAGCGCTCAACCGATGGTTGGCGGCGCGAATGTGGCGGCTGCCCTGTACCGTCAGATGATCGTCCTGCCTGATTTCCGTGCGCCGCTCGCCGTGGGTGATGCGCCGCTCTTCGGCGCGCTGTTCATGACGGGCGTTACCCGCGACCACGACGCTGCGTAGGTTGTCGACTTGAAGCCGCTCGTCGTTCAGCACGTGTTGCCGGTAGTCGCGCTGGGCACGGATGGATATTTCCTCTGCGCCCTTGCGATCTTCGATGCGCAGTTCGTTGAAACCTCTGCCACCGGGGCTGGTTTGAGTCTTGAAGGTGCTGCGGGTTTTCTCGGCCGGGAGGTCAAGCGCAGGACGATTGGCGCCATTGCTCAAGCAGGCGACGATTAGCGGTTTGTCCGGGTCGCCCTGATAGAAACCGACGACCACCTCCATGCCGACGCGGGGAATCAACACGCTGCCATGCCGGTCGTGAGCCCACTTGCTGGCGACTCTCACCCAGCAACTTGAATGATCGTTTTTAGCGCCGTCGCGGTCCCAGGGAAACTGGACACGAACACGACCGTATTCGTCGCAATGAATTTCTTCGCCAGGCGGGCCGCAGACAACGGCATGCTGATAACCGTTGATCGTGGCTTTGGGGTGGGCAAGCGGAGGTCTGTAAGGCGCGTCCCACGGTGTGGCGAGAAAGGTGTTGCGATAGCCTTGGGACAGTTCGTCGTTCGGGGCACTTAGGATCGACGCTTCGAGCGATTGCGGTTGCTGGCCGGTGTGGATGACTTCGGTCAGTAACCACAGATCATTCCACTGCTGGCGAGGGTGACCGGTCAGCGTCAGGAAATGACCACTCAGCAGCATCGGTTGATCGCTACGTCCTGTGGCTTGCCGATAATCGCTGCGGTGTCGTTCAAGTGCTCGTTGAGCGCGATGATCGCCGAGTTCGCGGTCGGTGAAACGGCCGGGAAAGCCGTAGTCTTCGAGTCGCAGCGGCGAAGGATCCTTCGCGCCGCTTTCCAGTTGCAACAAAGGCTTTTCGAAGTCGTAGTCGCGTCGGGTCACGGCCGTGGGTCGGGTCTCCATTGCAAGGGTGAAGGCCTTGATCACCGGCTCATCGGCGACCATTGCGCTGTCTTGCAGGTACACGGTGGGGTGTTGGAGCCTGGGGAACACTGTCTGGTCATCCCCGAACACCACTACATGTCCCTCGCGGCTGTGCTCGAAGTGGTAATGCAGGCCTTCTTCTTCGCAGAGGCGCTGCAGGAAATGCAGGCAGCTCTCGCCATATTGGACGCAGTAGTCCCGTGGTTGGTAATCCGTGCCGAGGGTAAAGCGATAGGCAGTACTGAGGATGCCGTGGCTTTCCAGTACCCGGGCGATGATCTGCGGCACGCTCAGTTTCTGGAATATCTTATGGTCGAAACGGTGGCCCAGATAGGCAAGACTGGGCATCAGGCAGAGCTGGTACTGGGTCAGGCGCTTGCCTGCGTCGCCCTGGCCGACGCTGTAAACCTGGCCATGAATACCCGCGCCGTGGCGATCAAAGCCAAGGAACGCCATGCGATGCAGAAGGCTTTCCAGATCCAGGTCGGGACTTTCGCTGACCAGTTTCAGATCAAAGCGGAAGGGTTGGCTGATGGCTTCCTTGCCGGTGAACTCAAGGACTTGCAGATCGTGGTTGAGCCCCTCGATATCAAGGATAAAAGAGGCTTGGTCGGCAGGGCTGAACATCACACATCCCTTGTGCTGATTTTGAAGGGCGGGACTGTGAATGAGTGAATGCGGGATTGATGCAGGGCAACTCCGCTTCTGATGTGGGAATGGTGTTTTTGTTGTGTGGGATTTTTCGCCTGAAGATTTTCCGAAATGCTCAGCCGGCCAGCCAACGCCTACCGTTCCACCGTATTTGTAAACACTGGCTTGTCAGAAAAAGGGCCCTCGGGCCCGCCGTAACGTCAGCCGTCGACACGCGCCAGAAACACCCGCGTCACCCGTCGCTCTTCAACCTTGAGGACGGTCATGCGCCAGCCCTGCCACTCATGGCTGTCACCGATCATCGGCAGGCGATCCAACAAGCTCACCACCAACCCGGCCAGGGTTTGATAGTCGTCGGTCGGTTGCGCCGCAAATCCGGTGCGTTGCCGCACCCGCGCCAGGTTCAAGGCACCACTGACCACAAACCCGCCGTTGTCCTCGATCACATCCGGACCTTCGATCTCACTCGCATCGGGCAACTCGCCGGCAATCGATTCCAGAATGTCGGTCATGGTCAGCACCCCGACGAAATCCCCGAATTCATTGACCACAAAAGCGATGTGGGTCGATGCCTTGCGCATCTGCTCCAGGGCATTGAGGATCGAATAGCTGTCGAGCACATTGATGGTCTGGCGTGCCAGGTGCGCAAGATCAGGCTCGTTACCGGCCAGGTACTCCTTCAGCAGTTCCTTTTTGTGCACGAAGCCCAACGGCTCATCCACTGCACCGTCACGAATCAACGGCAGACGCGAGTAGGACGAATGCATCAACCTTGTACGAATGGCCTCGGCATCATCGTCCAGGTCGATATGATCGACGTCGGCGCGCACGGTCATCAGGGTTCGGATCGGCCGTTCAGCCAGTTGCAACACGCCACTGATCATCACCCGCTCGCGACGGTCGAACAGCTCTTCAGTCGGCGCTTCGCCGTTGTCCAACAGGTCGGCAATGTCTTCGCCGACCTCCTCCACGGCCAACTTGCGACCGCCCAGCAAGCGCATCACCGCGTGAGCCGTGCGTTCGCGCATCGGTCGCAGGCCCTGCATCGAACGCTTGCGGCGAGCCCGGGCAACCTGGTTGAACACCTCGATCAGGATCGAGAAACCGATGGCCGCGTACAGGTAGCCCTTGGGAATGTGGAAGCCCAGGCCCTCGGCGGTCAGCGCAAAACCGATCATCATCAAGAAGCCCAGACACAGCATGATCACCGTCGGGTGCGCGTTGACGAAACGGGTCAGCGGTTTGCTGGCGACGATCATCAGGCCGATGGAAATGATCACCGCGATCATCATCACCGCCAGTTCATCGACCATGCCCACAGCGGTAATCACCGCATCGAGGGAGAACACGGCATCGAGCACCACGATTTGCACCACGATCGGCCAGAACAAGGCGTAGGCCGTGTTGGGCGAGCGCTGGCCGACATGCCCTTCGAGGCGTTCGTGCAACTCCATGGTGGCCTTGAACAACAGGAACACACCGCCAAACAACATGATCAGGTCACGGCCGGAGAAGCTCTTGTCGAACACCTCGAACAGCGGTTGGGTCAGGGTTACCAGCCAGGAAATGCTGGCGAGCAGGCCCAGACGCATCAACAACGCCAGGGACAGACCAATGATTCGCGCACGGTCGCGCTGCTCAGGCGGCAACTTGTCGGCGAGAATCGCAATAAACACCAGGTTGTCGATGCCCAGCACCAGCTCCAGCACAATCAGCGTCAACAAGCCCAGCCATGCGGTGGGGTCAGCTATCCATTCCATATAAACGTCTCGATCTCGTCAGTGAATTCAGATTGCCGGGCACGGCAAGGCGCGGCGCAGAGGCCGGGAAACTGCAAGGACAAGGGCGTTTGGGTGCCGGGATAACGGGGGCTTGGCGTGCGTCAAGAACGCGCGTTGGTGCGAAGGGAAAGGGTAACCGGGAGGCTCCGTGAGGGTGTTCATGTAAGTCCTGAATGGAAAAAAGGACTTGGATCGTACAGTTGATCGGGATAATTCCTACAGCCGAAAATCATTTCAAAATCTGTAAAGGCTCTTTTGGAGCTACCCCGCTTTTCTTACCCAATCGATATACCGGAGAACCGCCGGTGATTTCTCAAACCGCCGATGGATCAACGCCAGCCACGACGATGCACTGCAATCCTTGATGGGCCGATACACCACGTTTGGCAAGCTGACATGGCCGACCACCGACTCCGGTACCACCGCCACCCCCTGCCCCAGGGACACCAGCGCGATCACCGCCACCAGGCCACCCGGCTGCGCCCCCAGCTTCGGCACAAAATCGCCCTGAGCGGCCACCTGCAAGGTGCCAACGACTTGTTCGGGGAGGATGAAGTTTTCATTCTGCAAGTGCGCCGAATTGATGACCGTCAGGCGGTTGAGCCACGAGTCCGCCGGCAACGCCAGCACAAAACCTTCGTCGCTCAGGCGTACGCCTTCGATGCCATCGGGCAAGGACAGTGGACAGCGGATGTAGCCCAGGTCGAAGCGCCCCTCAAGAATCATGTTCGGCAAGCTGGCCATGGGGCTTTCACGCACATTGAGGCTGACATCCGGGTATTGGCCGACAAAACCCTGCACCTGCTTTTGCAGCAGCCCCGAATACACCGCCGAAGCAACATAACCGAGTTCGATGTGCCCGATGTCGCCACGGCCGGCACGCTGGGCATTGCGCTGGGCCGCCTCAAATTGCCGCACCGTGGCTTCGGCCTCGATCACCAGCGCCGCGCCCGCTTCGGTCAAGCTGACGTCCCGAGCCTGGCGCAAAAACAGACGCGCCCCCAGTTCGGCTTCCATGTCCTGGATTTGCCGGGTCAAGGTCGGCGGCGCGATCCCCAATTGCTCGGCGGCACGGGTGAAGTTGCGGTGCCGGGCGACCGCGAGGAAATAGCGGAAATGACGAATGTCCATCGGTGCATTAGCTCAAAGGTAATGAAGTGACGAGGTACGCCTAACAAAGGCTCCGTATACCGGCGATAAGCTGCACGAAACCTCACAGTAGAGAACCCGTGCCATGTCCGTCAAACCCAGAGTGAGCAAGCAACTGACCTTACTTACCGCGTCGGCCGTGTGTTCGCTGATCGTGCTCGACACCAACATCGTCGCCGTTACCTTACCGAGCATCGCCCGGGATCTGGGGGCCAATTTCGCAGACATCGAATGGGTGGTCAGCGCCTACATGCTGGCCTTCGCCGCCTTGCTGCTACCCGCTGGCAGCCTGGCCGACCGCTTTGGCCGACAGAAAACCCTGATCTGGGGCCTGGGCATTTTCATTCTCGCGTCCCTCGGTTGCGGCGCGGCGCCAAACGCGTTGTTCCTCGACATCGCCCGGGCCATCAAAGGCGTCGGCGCCGCATTGTTGCTGACCTCGGCGCTCGCTTCGATCGGCCACACCTTCCACGATGAAGTGGAACGGGCCAAAGCCTGGGCGTTCTGGGGTGGCTGCATGGGCGTGGCCATGACTGCGGCGCCGACCCTGGGCGGGTTGATTACCGAATACGTTGGTTGGCGCTGGATTTTCTACCTCAACCTGCCCGTCGGCCTGTTCCTGATGTACATGGTCTGGCGTGCAGTGCCGCAATCCCGTGACGCTCAGGCTGCGCGCCTCGACCCATGGGGCAGCCTCGCCTTCAGCGCGAGCTTGCTGTGCCTGATCTGGGGCCTGATCGAAGCCAGCCGGATCGGCTGGAACAGCCCCCTCACCTACACCCGCCTGTTGGGCGGTGCGCTGTTAATGGGCTTGTTTGTGCTGTTCTAGCGCCTGCAACAGCGGCCGATGATCGACCTGCAACTGTTCAGGCATCCGCGCTTCATCGGCGCCCTGCTCGGCATGTTCGCCTACGCCGCGTGCGCCCAAGTGATGATGACCCTGCTGCCGTTTTACCTGCAGAACGGCTTGGGCTTCAGCGCCATTTCCGCGGGACTGGGCATGCTGCCTTTTGCCGTGACCATGTTGATCTTCCCGCGACTCGGCGCGCGCCTGGCCGGACGTGTAACCCCGGCGAACATGATGGCCATCGGCCTGACTCTGGTGGGCAGCGGCAACCTGCTCAGCGCCTGGGCGGTCAACAGTGGCGGCTACCTGCCCTTCGCCCTGGCGATCGCCGTGACCGGTGCCGGCGCCGGGTTGCTCAATGGCGATACGCAGAAAAACATCATGGCCTGCGTGCCGCGCGAGCGCACCGGCATGGCCTCGGGCATGAGCACCACCATGCGTTTCAGTGCGGTGATGCTGGCCATCGGCGTGTATGGTGCGCTGCTTTCCGGGCATAGCGAACGGCTGCTGCACGACAGCCTGTCGGCACAGGGCGGACAGTGGCTCGAGCAAACCCAGGGCGTCGCCTCGCGGGTGGTGGCCGGTGACATGCCGGCGGCGATGAGCCTGTTGCCACAAGCCGCGCGGCCGGTGGTGGAACCACTGGCGCGACAGGCGTTCGTGGGCGGTTTCAGCCTGTTGCTGTGGGTCGCCGGCCTGGCGGGATTATTGGGCGCAGGGGTTGTGGGAACGCTGATGCGCAAGCCGATTCCAGCGCAACGCTCAGCCTTGGTGCTGGAATGACACCCGGCGTCCAGGCCTGTGAGGAAGGGTTAGCCTGCCGAATTCATCTTTGAATGTGCAGTCCGACGATGAGGCAAGCCTGCGCACTGCGCATCTCAGCCGGGAAGCAATCCGTCGATATGCCGATAATCAGCCTGCAACTGCGCCGCCAGGGCCCGGCTGCGCCCGAGGCGAATCGGCCCGCGTTCGATGTCGATCACCAGCCCCGGACAGTCGAGCACGGGCAGCGTCGGCCAGTCCTTCAAACGGCCATCCGTGACCAGCAGCAACCGTTGCTGCTCCGCCGGGAAGCGCTTTTGCCGCGCGCCCAGCCAGCGCCCCGCTTCACTCAACGCCGCCAGCAACGGCGTGCCACCGCCGGCACCGAGCCCATCGAGCCAGGCGCGCAAACCGCTGGATGCCTTCAAGCCTTGCACCTGCCACTTCGGCTGCGTTCCGCTGGCGGTCAGCAAGGCCAGGCGCGCACGTTGGCGGTAAGCATCGTCGAACAGCTGCGCCAGCAAGCCCTTGGCATCACTCAAGGCGTGATGGCGACGCGTGGATGCCGACGCATCGACGATCACCAGCCACAGCTCCTGGGCTGAACGGGTACGCAGGTGGAACAACAGGTCATCGCGCTGACGTGGCCGGCCGTTCAGCAACGTGCCGGGCCAGTTGATCGAACCGTCGCGCGCGGCGTGACGCTTGCCCTGTTTGCCGTGATCGAGGCGCCCTGCGCGGGGTCTGGCATTCGCCCCCGCGTCTGAGCGAGGGCGAATGCCTAGGGCTTTTTTGGCCAGCTCGGCACTTCACGACGAGCCCCGACCGGCAGCGCCTGAGCGGGCATTTCGCCCCACTGCCCCTGGCCTTCGCCGGCGTTTGGCTGTTGACCGGCGTGGGACTGTTGCTGTTGGGGTGCCGGTGGCGCTTGCTCGTGACGGCGATGGCGCAACGCGAATTCGGCGACCGCATCGATATCTTCCACAGCGATGGCTCGCGCCCCGCGCCAGGCGGCATGGGCCCGCGCCGCGCGCAACCAGACCAGGTCGGCACGCAAACCGTCGACGCCGGCGGCAAAACAACGCTCGGTAATCTGCGACAGGGCGTCATCGTCGAGGGCAATGCTGGCCAATGTGCTGCGCGCCTGCTGGCAACGCTCGCGCAACGACTGCTGCTGGCCTTCCCACTCGGCGCAGAAGCCGTGCGGATCGGTGTCGAAGTCCAGGCGCCGTCGGATGATTTGCCCGCGCTCGGCCGGCGCGGTGTGACCACCGAGGGCGACGTTCAAGCCAAAACGATCGAGCAGTTGTGGGCGCAGCTCGCCCTCTTCCGGGTTCATGGTGCCAATCAACACGAACTTCGCCGAATGCCTATGGGAGATGCCGTCGCGCTCGACCAGGTTGGTGCCGCTGGCGGCCACGTCGAGCAGCAGATCGACGAGGTGATCAGGCAGCAGATTCACTTCATCGACGTAGAGCACGCCACCGTCAGCCTTGGCCAGCACGCCCGGGGAAAATTGCGCGCGACCTTCGCTCAATGCGGCGTCGAGATCGAGTGTGCCCACCAGGCGTTCTTCAGTGGCGCCCAAAGGCAAGGTGACAAACTGACCGCTGGCCAGCAGGTCCGCCAGGCCACGGGCCAGCGTCGACTTGGCCATGCCGCGCGGACCTTCGATCAACACACCGCCGATCTTCGGGTCGATGGCGGTCAGGCACAGCGCGAGTTTCAAATCATCGGCGCCGACCACGGCGGAGAGCGGGAAATGGGGGGTATCGGTCATTGTTCAATCTCGGTCATGGTCGGTGATTTCGAAAGCGGCGTGTCAGTGGCTATTGATGTGACTGACGCTCCATCGCGTGCAAGCTCGCTCCCACAGGGTCGGCGGTGTATTAACTGTCTTCTTCTATATCCAGCAACAGATTCTCCAACGCCTCGCGATATTCGCCCGGCGCTTTCCACATACCCCGCTGTTGCGCTTCGAGCAGGCGTTCGGTCATGTCGCGCAAGGCATGGGGATTGTGCTCGCGAACGAAGTCACGGGTATCGGGGTCGAGCAAATAGGCATCCGCCAGCAACGCGTATTGATGATCGTCGATCAACCGGGTGGTGGCATCGAAGGCGAACAGGTTATCGACTGTCGCCGCCATTTCGAACGCGCCCTTGTAGCCGTGACGCTTGACGCCTTCGAGCCACTTCGGATTGGCCGTCCGAGAGCGGATGACCCGGTTCAGTTCTTCCTTGAGCGTGCGGATTCTGGGCAGGTCCGGCTGGCTATGGTCGCCGTGATAACTGGCCGCCGTTGCACCACTGAGGCTTTCCACGGCGGCCAACATGCCTCCCTGGAACTGGTAATAGTCGTTAGAGTCGAGCAGATCGTGCTCGCGGTTGTCCTGGTTTTGCAGCACCGCTTGCACCTGGCTCAGGCGCTGGGCGAACTGCTCGCGGGCAGCGGTGCCTTCGTCGGAACCGCCGTAGGCGTAGCCACCCCAGTTCAGATACACCTCGGCCAGATCCTCGCGGCTCTGCCACAGGCGACCGTCAATGGCACCCTGCACGCCCGCGCCATACGCGCCGGGCTTGGCACCGAAGATGCGCCAACCGGCCTGGCGTCTGGCCGCGTCTTCGTCCAGTCCCGATTGCAACAACGCTTCACGTTCGGCGCGAACCTTGGCCGCCAGGGGGTTGAGGTCGTCGGGTTCGTCCAGCGCGGCGACCGCTTGCACGGCGGCGTCGAACAGGCGGATCAGATTGGCGAAGGCATCGCGGAAGAAACCCGAGACGCGCAACGTCACGTCGACGCGGGGGCGGTCGAGCAAACTCAGCGGCAGGATTTCAAAGTCGTCGACCCGCTGGCTACCGGTCGCCCACACCGGACGCACGCCCATCAGCGCCATGGCCTGTGCAATGTCGTCACCACCGGTGCGCATGGTCGCAGTGCCCCACACCGACAGGCCGAGCTGGCGCAGGTGATCGCCGTGGTCTTGCAGGTGCCGTTCGAGAATCAGGTTGGCTGACTGGAAACCGATGCGCCATGCCGTGGTGGTGGGCAGGTTGCGCACGTCCACCGAGTAAAAATTGCGTCCGGTGGGTAGCACGTCCAACCGCCCGCGACTCGGTGCGCCGCTGGGGCCGGCCGGAACGAAGCGCCCGCTCAGGGCATCGAGCAGACCGCGCATTTCGGCCGGGCCACAGGCGTCCAGGCGTGGCGCGACCACTTCGCGCAGGTTGTCGAGAATGGCTTGCACCTCGGTCCAACCGGCCTCCTGTAGGAGCGAGCTTGCTCGCGGGGGTGTGTCAGCCGCATTGATGTCAACTGACACACCATCGCGAGCAGGCTCGCTCCTACAAGGGGCATCCAGCGCCTGAGAGATCAGTTGTGTGGCAAACAGTTCCAGGCGTTCGCGGGTGTCGCCGGTAATGCGCCAGGGTTCATCGCTGATCGACAACAACGCATGCGGACGCGGCCCGTTCCACGGCTCGGCCAGTGCACAATCGAGCGGATCGAACCCCAGTTCAAAGGCTTTCGCCAGCGCCCTGAGCAGGCTTGATTGCGCACCACGCCCATCGCCACGGGGAATGCGCAGCAGTGCGAGCAAGGTGTCGATGCGCAGGCGCCCGGTCGGTGACTCACCGAACACGTGTAGGCCATCGCGGATCTGCGACTCTTTCAAATCGCACAGGTAGGTGTCCAGACGCGGCAACCAGATCGCCGCGTCGGCATCGCTGTCGAGTTGTTCGTCCAGTTGCAGTTCGCGGTCAATATGAGTGTCGCGCACCAGTTGCAGGATGTCGCGTTGCAACTCCCGGGCACGTCTCGGATCAAGCAGTTGCGCTTCGTAGTACTCATCCGCCAACAGCTCGAGATTGCGCAGCGGGCCGTAGGTTTCGGCGCGGGTCAACGGCGGCATCAAGTGGTCGATGATCACCGCTTGGGTGCGCCGCTTGGCCTGGGCGCCCTCGCCCGGATCGTTGACGATGAACGGATAGATATTCGGCAACGGCCCGAGCAACGCGTCCGGCCAGCAGTGTTCAGAGAGCCCGACACCCTTGCCCGGCAGCCATTCGAGGTTGCCGTGCTTGCCGACGTGGATCACGCCGTGGGCGCCGTAGGTGTTGCGCAACCAGAAGTAAAACGCCAGATAACCGTGGGGCGGCACCAGGTCGGGGTCGTGATACACCGCGCTCGGGTCCACCTGATAGCCCCGCGCCGGTTGAATGCCGACGAACGTCAGGCCGAAACGCAACCCGGCAATCATCATCCGCCCGGCACGGCACATCGGATCGCTCTCGGGTGCACCCCAGCGTTGTAGCACTGCCTGGCGGTTGGCTTCGGGCAGCGCGTTGAACATCTGCAGGTAGTCGACCATGGCCAGGCTTTGCTGACACGGGCGCTGGTCGAGGGTGTCAAGATCGTTGCTGACGCCGCCGAGCAGTTGCTGGATCAACGCGGTGCCGCTGTCCGGCAACGGCGCGGGCAAAGGATAACCTTCGGCCTGCAGTGCACGGAGGATATTCAGTGCCGCAGCCGGGGTGTCTAGGCCGACGCCATTGCCGATACGCCCGTCGCGGGTCGGGTAATTGGCGAGAATCAGCGCGACGCGTTTTTCGGCATTCGGCAGCCGCGCCAGATCAATCCAGCGCCGCGCCAGTTCGGCGACAAAGTCCATGCGTTCCGGTTGCGCGCGGTAGCAGACCACATCGGACTGACTGCGCTCACTGCGCCAGGCCAGGTCCTTGAAGCTGATCGGTCGGCTGATGATTCGCCCGTCCAGTTCCGGCAGGGCGATATGCATCGCCAGATCACGCGGGCCGAGCCCTTGTTCGCTGGCGCGCCATCCCGGTTCGTTATCCTGGGCGCAAATTGCCTGAATCACCGGGATATTGCGGCGAAACGGACGCAAATGCGGAGCTTCAGGACTCGATTGGGCGAAACCGGTGGTGTTGAGAATCACCGAGGCGCAGACCTCGTCCAGCCAGTCCTCGACCACCGACAGGCAGCCGGGTTCTTTCAAACTGGCCAGGGCGATAGGCAACGGATTCAACCCCGCTGCCTGCAAACGCTGACAGAAGACGTCGATGAAAGCGGTGTTCGCCGCCTGCAAGTGCGAGCGGTAGAACAGCACCGCCGCCACCGGTTGATCGGTCCGCCATTCGGCTTGCCAATCACTCAGTTGCGCCGGACTTTTGTGTGGGTGGTAGATCGCCGTGCGCGGCAAGGCTTGTGGCTCGGACCAGGCGTAATCACGGCCCAGCCAGCGATTGGCCAGGCAGCGAAAAAAGCCCAGGGCATTGCCCATGCCACCTTGACGCAAAAACTGCCAGAGTCTGTCGCGGTCCTCAGCACCCACGGTGCTAAGGTCGCTGAGCTCCGGGTCCGGACGATCGTCACCCGGCACCAGAATCAGCTGCACCCCGCGCCGGGAAAGCTCTACCAAGCGCTCTACGCCATAACGCCAATAGGCGATGCCGCCGTGCAGCGAGATCAGAATGACCTTGGCGTGGCGCAGCACTTCGTCGACGTACAAATCGACCGAAGCGTGATTCTGCACCTGCATCGGGTTGGCCAGGCGCACGCTCGGGTAATCGTCAGGCAACTGCTGGGCCGCTTCGGCGAGCAGCGCCAGGCTGGAATCGCCGCTGCACAGGATCACCAGCTCGGCGGGGGTTTGCCCAAGGTCGGCAATGTTGTCGTCCGACACGAAACCGCCGGGCTGAGTCCTGAGCAGGTGCATGGCTTATACGCTGAGCGCGGCGCGCAATTGCGTTTCGAGCAGCGCGGCGTCCAGCGCCTGGCCGATCAACACCAGACGTGTGGTGCGTTCTTCTTCGCGCCCCCACTGACGGTCGAAGTGCTTGTCGAAACGAGTGCCCACGCCCTGGATCAAAAGGCGCATCGGTTTATTCGGGATCGCCGCGAAGCCCTTGACCCGCAGGATGCTGTGCTCCACCACCAATTGCGTCAGCGCGTCCATCAGCAAGCTCTCGTCAGAGGCTGGCAGTTCGATGGAGATGGAGTCGAAAGCGTCGTGATCGTGGTCGTCGTGATCATCATCGTCGTGGTGATGATCGTGATGGCTGTGGCGGCTGTCGATGTGTTCTTCGGAACCGGCGCCCAGGCCGATCAGAACGTCCAGTGGCAGGCGACCGCTGCTGGCTTCAATGACTTTCACCGCAGGCGGCAACTCTTCAGCGACTTCCAGGCGCACGCGGGCCAGGTCTTCCGGGCTGATCAGGTCAGCCTTGTTGAGGATTACCAGGTCGGCGCTGGACAACTGATCGGCGAACAGCTCGTGCAGCGGCGATTCGTGGTCCAGGTTCGGGTCGAGTTTGCGCTGGGCGTCCACCTGATCCGGGAACGCGGCGAAGGTGCCGGCGGCCACGGCCGGGCTATCGACCACGGTGATCACCGCGTCAACGGTGCAGGCGCTGCGGATTTCCGGCCACTGGAAGGCCTGGACCAGCGGCTTTGGCAGCGCCAGGCCGGAGGTTTCGATGAGGATATGGTCGAGATCGCCGCGACGGGCAACCAGTTCGCGCATCACCGGGAAGAACTCTTCCTGAACGGTGCAACACAGGCAGCCGTTGGCCAGTTCGTAGACGCGGCCATTGGCTTCTTCTTCGGTGCAACCGATGGAGCACTGCTTGAGGATTTCGCCGTCGATGCCCAGCTCGCCGAACTCGTTGACGATCACCGCGATGCGACGCCCTTGAGCGTTGTCGAGCATGTGCCGCAGCAAGGTGGTTTTGCCCGAGCCGAGGAAGCCGGTAACGATGGTGACGGGGAGTTTGGCCAGTGTTTTCATCGGATGCCCTTTGGCAAGGTGGCGGGCATACGGGACGAGAACCGGCAACGCCTGTGCGCGCCGGAAGCGTTCGCCACCGGATCACCCCGCCCGGTTGTAGTGAGAATCTGTTCGAGGCAGGTCTCCTGGCTGACGGCGTGCCAGTCGCTTGACTGGCGTTGGCTGCGCCTTCCCGCGGGCTCAGGACCTGAGCGTGCAGTGGCGTGGCAGCGAACATCACCGTTCACAGTTGCGGGGGCAGCCGCGGCATTGACCGCGTTCCCTTCTTAGCTTCGGCAAACGCCGAAGAACCTCGAAAGCGCAAGGCTACGCATCGTATTGGGGCGGGTCAATGTTCATGCTGAGTTCTACAGCGCCTGCTCGCGAATCAAGCAACTCAGTCCCGAGTTGAGAACACTTGCCAATTGACGCCCCACCTCTGCCCATGCTCTCCTACACGCCTTGTTACGGGTGCCCTTCACAGGGTGAAACGGGAAACCGGTGAATCATGTGCTTTACTCTAAAGCCATGTCAGTCCGGTGCTGCCCCCGCAACGGTAAGCGAGCGAAGCGTCAGATCCACTGTGCCAGTGCGGCATGGGAAGGTGATGCTTGCAGGTTCAGGCGATAGCCAGCACCCCTCGTGAGCCCGGAGACCGGCCCGCAACACAAAGTGAACCTTACAATCACTGAATGACAAACCCGCGGTGGGCGGGCGCTGTTCGAACCTCTGCGCGCTCGCTCGTGCAGGGATTTGCATGCGCTCCCATTCCCCGCTGACAGAACTGAGGGAAGCGCCATGTCGATCATCAGCACCACCGGCCACAGCACCACCGCCAGCAGCACCACAACCCTGACTCAACGCCTGACCGCCGCCGTGTGTGCGTCGATCCTTGGTGCGTGCCTTGTGTATTTCGCCGGCTTCTCGCACATCGAGGCGGTTCACAACGCCGCTCACGATACCCGTCACAGCGCTGCCTTCCCGTGCCATTGAGACCTGTCGACATGATCAAGCGTATCGCGCAAACCGCGGGGTTCACGGGGCTGCTGGCCGCCCTGCTGCTGACCCTGCTGCAAAGCTTCTGGGTCGCTCCGCTGATTCTGCAGGCCGAAACCTACGAAAAATCCGAACCCGCTGCTGTTGAAGTCCACGAACACGCCGCTGGCGTCGCCGCTCACACCCACGATGCCGAAGCCTGGGAGCCGGAAAACGGCTGGCAGCGCGTGTTGTCGACCACCGGCGGCAATCTGGTGGTGGCTGTCGGTTTCGCCCTGATGCTCGCCGGCCTGTACACCTTGCGCGCGCCGACCAAAACCTCTCAGGGATTGCTCTGGGGCCTGGCCGGTTACGCGACCTTCGTGCTCGCGCCGACCCTTGGCCTGCCGCCGGAACTGCCAGGCACCGCCGCTGCCGACCTGGCGCAACGGCAGACCTGGTGGATTGGCACCGCCGCTTCAACCGCTGTCGGCATCGCGCTGATCGCTTTCAGCCGTCACTGGCTGATGAAAGTCCTCGGTGCAGCCATCATTGCCGTCCCTCATGTGATTGGCGCACCGCAGCCGGACGCGCACTCGATGCTGGCACCGCAAGCACTGGAAACCCAATTCAAAATCGCTTCGCAGCTGACCAATGTCGCGTTCTGGCTGGCCCTGGGCCTGATCAGCGCCTGGCTGTTCCGCCGCAAGAGCGATGGTCAATACCACGCATGACCGATACCGGCACAGCGCCGACCCTGGTGGTCGGCCTGGGCTGCCAACGGGGCTGCCCCGTCACCACGTTACGGGCGTTGCTCGATCAGGCGTTGCAAGCGCACCAGATCGAATTGCATCAGATCAAGGCCCTGGCCAGTATCGACTTGAAGCGAGATGAGCCGGCCCTTGTCGAGCTGGCCGAGCAACTCGCGCTGCCACTGACGTATTTCAGCAGCGAACAGTTGGCCGGCTATGAGCCACAACTCAGTCATCATTCGCAGATCGCCTTCGAGCGAACCGGCTGCTACGGCATAGCGGAAAGTGCCGCACTGGCCCTGGCCGAGCAGTTGACCCATTCGCCGGCCAAACTGCTGATCAAGCGGCAGAAATATGCCCAGGCCACCTTCGCATTGGCCTGCTCGACGTAAAATCCTCGATAATCCGCGCTTTCGATCATGAGCAATCTTCATCTGCTGCCTTGCCCAGCCCCTTTCTCCCACAGGAATCGACGATGACCGTCTACTTCATAGGCGCAGGTCCTGGCGACCCCGAGCTGATCACCGTCAAAGGCCAGCGGCTGATTCGCAGCTGCCCGGTGATCATCTATGCCGGTTCGCTGGTGCCCGCCGCAGTACTGCAAGGACATTGTGCCGAGCAAGTCGTCAACAGCGCCGAACTGCATCTGGAACAGATTATCGACCTGATCAAGACCGCCGACGCCAAGGGCCAGGACGTGGCTCGCGTGCATTCTGGCGACCCGAGCCTGTATGGCGCCATCGGCGAGCAGATTCGCTACCTGCGCGAACTCGGCATTGCCTTTGAAATCATTCCCGGGGTCACCGCTACGGCCGCCTGCGCAGCGCTTTTGGGGGCGGAGCTGACCCTGCCCGACGTCTCACAGAGCGTGATCCTGACTCGCTATGCCGACAAAACCGTGATGCCGGCCGGTGAAGAATTAGGCAGCCTGGCGCAGCATGGAGCCACCATGGCAATTCACCTGGGGGTCAATCATCTGGAAAAGATCCTGGCCGAATTGCTGCCGTATTACGGCGCGGATTGTCCGATTGCAGTGATTCACCGCGCGACCTGGCCGGATCAGGATTGGGTGGTGGGTACGCTGGAAGACATTGCCGGGAAGGTTCAGGCCAAGGGGTTTCGGCGCACGGCCTTAATTCTGGTGGGACGGGTGCTGGGCAGTGACCATTTCAGCGAATCGTCGCTGTATCGCGCGGGGCATGCGCATCTCTATCGACCTTGAACCCTGCTGAATCCTGTGGCGGGGGCTTATCGGATCGCAACAGGTTATCGAACACCCATAAAAAACGGCGCTCACGGGCGCCGTTTTTTAATTTCGCAGCGAACACCTTAGTAGTAGGCGTTTTCTTTCTGCGTGTGGTCAGTCACGTCACGAACACCCTTGAGCTCGGGGATACGCTCGAGCAAGGTGCGCTCGATGCCTTCCTTCAGGGTCACGTCTGCCTGGCCGCAGCCCTGGCAACCACCGCCGAACTGGAGAACGGCGATGCCGTCTTCAACCACATCGATCAGGCTGACCTGGCCGCCGTGGCTGGCCAGCCCCGGGTTGATCTCGGTCTGCAGGTAATAGTTGATGCGCTCGTTGATCGGGCTGTCGGCGTTGACCATCGGGACTTTGGCGTTTGGCGCCTTGATGGTCAGTTGGCCGCCCATGCGGTCGGTGGCGTAGTCGACAACCGCGTCGTCCAGGAAAGCTTCGCTGAACGAATCGATGTAAGCGGTGAAGCTTTTGAGCCCCAGCGCGGTGTCTTCGGGTTTTTCTTCGCCCGGCTTGCAGTAGGCAATGCAGGTTTCGGCGTACTGGGTGCCAGGCTGGGTGATGAAGACGCGGATGCCAATGCCCGGGGTGTTCTGCTTGGAGAGCAGATCAGCCAGATAATCGTGGGCGGCGTCGGTGATGGTTATAGCGGTCATGGAAACTCCTCGCAGGCTTGGGCGCAGTTTACGCCAATCATCGCGCCGGACAAAGTCCCAGTATTTTTGTCAGGAAAGAACGATGGCAACCTCACCCGGCCATTCGCCGTCAATCCCGACTTTAAACCACCGATAGCTGCAGTTGACCACCCAATCGCGGCTTTCCCACGATCCTGATTCGATGGTCGCTTCTTAGTCCGGGACATCAGGCACCTTGCAAAAATCGATCAAAGATTCTGGTAGCGATTCATGTCCAGCACGCCCTCCTCGACCGGATCGGTCTCATGGATATAGCGGCTCAGGTCATGGAAGTACTGCCAGAACTGCGGATGGCTGCGCCTTACGCCCCAGCGATCGACAATCCTCTCGAAGCTGCCGGCGTCTTTGGCGTTTTCCATGGCGTCGACAAAGGCCGGGACTTGTTCGGCGGGAATGTTGAACATGAAGTTCGGGTAGCTGCTCATGACCCCCGGATAAATGGTGAGCGTGTCGAGCCCTGGCTCATACCGCAGCGACTCGCCAAGCAGGAACGCTACGTTGCTGTGTGCGCGGTTGCGCAGCAGGCTGTAGACCACACGTTGGCCACTCGCCGTCTCGACGCGCAGCATGGTCGCTTCAGGCAACTGGTCTATGACCTTGAGTCCGGCCGCCGGGCGCGAAGTCAGGCGACTCAGGGCTTGTTCGGCACCCTGCAAGTCCAGATCGATGTTGGGTCGCGAGCAGTAGGCACCGTCACAGCGATTGATCGGGTCCGGGTTGGCATTGAGCTCGCCATAGCGCGCCAGCAACTGCATGACGAAATCGCGCTTGGGGTCCTTCGGATCGAGTTTCAGCGCCGTCGGCGTGTCGTTGTCGATCGATTCGTAGTCCAGCCACATCTTGAATTTGCCACTGCTCTGGTACCAGTCGTCCAGGTAATCGTCGCGGGAGTTGGCCGGCATCAGGCGCAGGAAGTTCTGCTCCGCGCCGTTACGGATCAAGTCGAAATACAAGCGCGTCTGGGCTTGATGAGAGACGTTGCCGAACACGTCGAAATTCACCGCCAACTGATAGTAAGTGCGCTCCAGCAACGGGAAGTCGAACAGCCAGATGGTTTGCGGCACCTCACCGATCAGGCCCTTGGTCACCGAGGCGCTGTCGAAATGTCGAAAGATACTCAACAAGGCGTTGTCATTGCCTGCCCACAGGCTGGACCAGCTCGGCGGCCGCAAGTCCGCGTAACTGTCCCGGCGCAGGGCTTCATACGCGTTGCGCTTGTCGCGGTAGTCATGCCACAGGCTCAGGACACTGCCAACGTCGTCGTTCTGCCCTGGCATCGCCAATAATGGTGTCGCCTGGCCGCGATACTTCGGATCGGTGATGTAGAGGTCATGTTCCGGGGCCTGGAACAGCGCCCAGAAATTATCGCGAATCACATCCGTGGCAATCTGACCCCGGCAGACCGGGCCGCGAATAAAGGTGCGCACGAAATATTCGGCGTTATCGAGCATGAACTGATAACGCGCCTGGGCCGGGATGGCTTCGAAGGTGGTAAACGGATTGGCCCGGCGTTCCGGCCCGTAGCCCGGCAGCGCGTTGACCTGCCAGTTGCCGTTGTAGAACAGGGTTTTGATCCGCGCCATCTTCGCCGCGCTCAGCGGATAGGTGATGTGGGTCTTGTGCACGATCACGCCCTGTACCGGCCACAGGCGGTAATAGATCTGAGTGCCGGGATCATCATTGGGCCGGCGGGTGTTGATCAGATCGATAGGCTGGCCGCTCGGCGTGCGCGAACGCACCCACTGGAAGAAATGCCCGGGCTCGCCATCCTTGAAATAGATGTGCGCAAGAAACCAGTGCTCGAACAACCAGCGCCCCACCAGACTTTGTCGCGCACCCGGCGCATTCAGCAGGTTCTCCCACTGCACCACCTCCAAGGCTTCTTTCGCACTGGGCGCCAGGCCTTGCTCATCGATGGGCGCGCCAGAGGCCAGCCAGCGTTGCAACGTCTGATATTGCTGATCGGTCAGACCCGTCACCGCCAACGGCATGCCCTCCTTCGGGTGGGAACCGGCATAGGCATCGAACTCCGCCGGCATGGCGCACGTGTTTTCCCGATTCAGACCCAGGACAATCTCTTCGGGCAGCTTGGCATTGGGCTGCATTGGCGCCTTGTGACCCAACTCGAGCATCCGCGCCATCAGCGCGGCCTGACTGCCCTGGGCGTCGAGCACTGAATAGAAGCCCTTTTGCTGCCAGGCACGCTTACCGAACGCGTCATAAAACAACCGGGTCGGCGCGGCGGCCTGACTGCGATCACCGTCATAGACCGGGATTTTGTTGGCGCCGCGCGCCGCGCCTTCGCCACTGCCCAGGTTGAGCTGGCAGGCGGAGTCGTAGCAGGCGTGGCAGGCCACACACTTTTCAGTGAAGATCGGTTGGATGTCACGCGTGTAGGAAATGCCGTTAGATACAGCGGGACTTTGCGCGACGGCGCCCCAGCTAAACAGCAACAATGCAATGCTGATGACGACGCGATACGACATGTCCCTGGTCCCGATCTTTAAAAAACGCGGCGATTCTACCGGTCTGGCCATCACACCATCATGAGCGATATTCACGTTAAATCCAGACATGCTCCAATAGCGCACAGGTTTGCTATCATCCCGGCCCTTCGTCATGGCCTTACCGAGTAGTCCAAATGTCCGATCGCAGCGTTCGCCTTCAAGCTCTCAAGCACGCCCTCAAAGAGCGCATTCTGATTCTCGATGGCGGTATGGGCACGATGATCCAGAGCTATAAGCTCGAGGAGCAGGATTACCGTGGCAAACGCTTTGCCGACTGGCCGAGCGATGTCAAAGGCAACAACGACCTTCTGGTGCTGACGCGCCCGGATGTGATTGGCGGTATCGAAAAAGCCTACCTGGATGCCGGCGCCGACATTCTCGAAACCAACACCTTCAACGCCACTCAGATTTCTCTGGCCGATTACGGCATGCAGGGCCTGGCGTACGAATTAAACGTAGAAGGTGCACGGTTGGCGCGCAAGGTCGCCGACGCCAAGACCCTGGAAACCCCTGACAAGCCGCGCTTCGTCGCCGGCGTGCTCGGCCCGACCAGCCGCACGTGCTCGCTGTCGCCAGACGTGAACAACCCCGGCTACCGCAACGTGACTTTCGATGAACTGGTGGAGAACTACACCGAGTCCACCAAAGGCCTGATCGAAGGCGGCGCCGACCTGATCCTGATCGAAACCATTTTCGACACCCTCAACGCCAAGGCTGCGATCTTTGCCGTTCAAGGCGTGTTCGAAGAACTGGGCATCGAATTGCCGATCATGATCTCCGGCACCATCACCGACGCCTCCGGTCGCACCCTGTCCGGCCAGACCACCGAGGCCTTCTGGAACTCCGTGGCCCACGCCAAGCCGATTTCCGTCGGTTTGAACTGCGCCCTCGGTGCCAGCGAGCTGCGCCCGTACCTGGAAGAGCTGTCGAACAAGGCCAGCACCCACGTCTCGGCGCACCCGAACGCCGGCCTGCCAAACGAATTCGGCGAGTACGACGAATTGCCGGCGCAAACCGCCAAGGTCATCGAAGAGTTTGCCCAAAGCGGCTTCCTGAACATCGTGGGCGGCTGCTGCGGCACCACGCCGGGCCACATCGAAGCCATCGCCAAGGCCGTGGCCGGTTACGCGCCGCGCGAGATTCCGGAAATCCCCAAGGCTTGCCGCCTGTCGGGCCTGGAGCCGTTCACCATCGATCGCAACTCGCTGTTCGTCAACGTCGGTGAGCGCACCAACATCACGGGTTCGGCCAAATTCGCCCGCCTGATCCGCGAAGACAACTACACCGAAGCCCTGGAAGTCGCCCTGCAGCAGGTCGAGGCCGGCGCCCAGGTGATCGACATCAACATGGACGAAGGGATGCTCGATTCGAAGAAGGCCATGGTGACCTTCCTCAATCTGATTGCCGGCGAACCGGACATCTCCCGCGTACCGATCATGATCGACTCCTCCAAGTGGGAAGTGATCGAAGCCGGCCTCAAGTGCATCCAGGGCAAGGGCATCGTCAACTCCATCAGCATGAAGGAAGGTGTCGAGCAGTTCATTCATCACGCCAAGCTGTGCAAGCGTTATGGCGCCGCCGTGGTCGTGATGGCCTTCGACGAAGCCGGCCAGGCCGATACCGAAGCGCGCAAGAAAGAAATCTGCAAACGCTCCTATGACATTCTGGTCAACGAAGTCGGCTTCCCGCCGGAAGACATCATCTTTGACCCGAACATCTTCGCCGTGGCCACCGGCATCGAAGAACACAACAACTACGCGGTGGACTTCATCAACGCCTGTGCCTACATCCGCGACGAACTGCCGTATGCGCTGACCTCGGGCGGCGTGTCCAACGTGTCGTTCTCGTTCCGTGGCAACAACCCGGTGCGTGAAGCGATTCACTCGGTGTTCCTGCTGTACGCGATCCGCGCCGGCCTGACCATGGGTATCGTCAACGCCGGCCAGCTGGAGATCTACGACCAGATCCCGGTGGAGCTGCGCGACGCCGTTGAAGACGTGATCCTCAACCGCACCCCGGAAGGCACCGACGCCCTCCTCGCCATCGCCGACAAGTACAAGGGCGACGGCAGCGTCAAGGAAGCCGAGACCGAAGAGTGGCGCAACTGGGACGTCAACAAGCGCCTGGAGCATGCACTGGTCAAGGGCATCACCACCCACATCGTTGAAGACACCGAAGAGTCCCGTCAATCGTTCGCCCGCCCGATCGAAGTGATCGAAGGTCCACTGATGTCCGGCATGAACATCGTTGGCGACCTGTTCGGCGCCGGCAAAATGTTCCTGCCGCAAGTGGTGAAATCCGCCCGCGTGATGAAACAGGCGGTGGCGCACCTGATCCCGTTCATCGAGCTGGAAAAGGGCGACAAGCCGGAAGCCAAGGGCAAGATCCTGATGGCCACGGTGAAAGGCGACGTGCACGACATCGGCAAGAACATCGTCGGCGTGGTGCTGGGCTGTAACGGCTACGACATCGTCGACCTCGGCGTGATGGTACCGGCGGAGAAAATCCTCCAGGTCGCCAAGGACGAAAAGTGCGACATCATCGGCCTGTCCGGCCTGATCACTCCGTCACTGGATGAAATGGTCCATGTCGCTCGCGAGATGCAGCGCCAGGACTTCCATCTGCCATTGATGATCGGCGGCGCGACCACCTCCAAAGCGCACACGGCAGTGAAGATCGAGCCCAAGTACAGCAACGACGCCGTGGTCTACGTCACCGACGCCTCCCGCGCCGTCGGCGTGGCCACGCAGTTGCTGTCCAAGGAACTGAAGGCCGGTTTCGTCGAGAAAACCCGCGAGGAATACATCGAGGTCCGCGAGCGCACCGCCAACCGCAGCGCCCGCACCGAACGCTTGAGCTACGCCGCGTCGATTGCGAAAAAACCGCAGTTCGACTGGAGCACCTACGAGCCGGTCAAACCGACGTTCACCGGCACCAAAGTGCTGGATAACATCGACCTCAAAGTGCTGGCCGAATACATCGACTGGACACCGTTCTTCATCTCCTGGGACCTGGCCGGCAAGTTCCCGCGCATCCTCCAGGACGAAGTGGTCGGTGAAGCCGCCACCGCGCTGTACGCCGATGCCCAGGAAATGCTCGCCAAACTGATCGACGAGAAGCTGATCAGCGCCCGCGCTGTGTTCGGTTTCTGGCCGGCCAACCAGGTGCGCGACGATGACATCGAAGTTTACGGGGATGACGGCAAGCCCTTGGCCAAGCTGCATCACCTGCGTCAGCAGATCATCAAGACCGACGGCAAGCCGAACTTCTCCCTGGCCGACTTCGTCGCGCCGAAGGACAGCGAAATCACTGACTACGTGGGTGGCTTCATCACCACCGCCGGTATCGGTGCCGAAGAAGTGGCCAAGGCTTATCAGGACGCTGGCGACGACTACAACTCGATCATGGTCAAGGCCCTGGCCGACCGTTTGGCCGAGGCCTGTGCCGAGTGGCTGCACCAGCAGGTGCGAAAAGAACACTGGGGTTATGCCAAGGACGAAACCCTCGACAACGAGGCGTTGATCAAGGAGCAATACACCGGTATCCGCCCTGCCCCGGGCTACCCGGCCTGCCCGGATCACACCGAGAAAGCCACGCTGTTTGCCCTGCTCGACCCCGAGGCCCGCGAAATGCACGCCGGCCGCAGCGGCGTGTTCCTTACCGAGCACTACGCAATGTTCCCGGCGGCGGCGGTCAGCGGCTGGTACTTTGCCCACCCGCAAGCGCAGTATTTTGCCGTGGGCAAGATCGACAAGGACCAGGTGCAGAGCTACACGTCGCGTAAAGGTCAGGAGCTGAGCGTGACTGAGCGCTGGCTGGCACCGAACCTCGGTTACGACAACTGAGTGTTCAATTGAAATAAACCCTGTGGGAACGAGCTTGCTCGCTCCCACAGGTGATTTACCTGTTTGAAGCAGCCGCCAGCTGCGAAACCTCCTGGCGGGACAACTCGATCATCTTCGCGTTACGCGCCGCCGCCTGCTCGAACAGCTGACTCAGGAACGCCCCCTCGTCAGCGCTATCAACCTCCTCCTGAACATCCAGCTCATCGAGCGCCCTGAACACGTCAGGGTATTTTTCCTTGAGATAACTCACCCAATAGTCGCGCTGGATCAAGTCTTCGAAAAAACCATCGGATTGCTCTGCGTTGGTGATCTCGAGGCGCGCGTCCGTCAGTTGCTGAGCGGTCACTCCCGAGCCATAGGTCATGTGTTTCGGTTGCCCTGGCAACTCCAGACCGTCCGCCCAGCCTTGCGTCAGGCCGATTCGATAACCCAAACGTACCTCGGCCTCATCCTGACCGGTTCGAATGGCGACTTTCCTCGCGAGATCGTCGACCTTGTCCAGTCGAAACAACTGCCGGGACAAGTTCAGCAGCGCTTGCCCCTTCACAGCCGGGCGCCCGACGGGAATATCAAGCAAGGCATTGTGGGTGAAAACTTTGCTCTCCAGCCCGCTGAACGTCAGGATTCGACCATCGACACAAGTCCCGTGGGTGCTGGAGCTGGCAAACAGGATCTCCCGCAGTTCGGAGTTGCTGGCGGCAGCTTCAATGACCGTCCAGACCCGCCGCGTCAGATCGGCGTTCGCCACCCGGAACTCCTGCGTATCCTGCAATCGCGAAAGCAGATGAAAGAACGCCGCATTGTCCGGTTCCGCCGCGAGCTGATTCCATATCCCGGTTTTGCCGGCCACTTCCTCGGGAGGAAGATGGGTTAACCACGGTGTTTTTTGCTCGGGATCCGGCTCAATCTCAGGCAGATCCTCATCCGTATCGATGGCTTCGCTGCTGTCGCCGCCATAGGCGTGGTTGTCATCGATCAACTCGTCAAGATCGCTCCGCGAGATTCCCAGCACCGCGTCGCGCAAACCCGCTTCACGGTAATCCCTGAGTTGTTCAAGGCTCTCAAGGGAAAGGTTGTAGTTGTCGCTCAAATCCGTACCGGCCATCAGCACCTCATGGTCACCATTGAGGGCCTGCACGGGGATCGACGTGATGTCGTTGCCACTGAGATTGAGCGTGCCCAGATAGGGGCTGTCGAACACCCCGTCCGGCCATTCGGTCAAATTGTTGTTACGCAGATCCAGCGTTTCCAATCGCTCGAAATTGCCAATATCAAAGGCATCCAGTTCGTTGTAGCTCAAGTCCAGCCAGCGCAAACCCTCCAGATTGTCCAAAGCGGCATACAGCTGCTCGGCATCGGTTATCCGGTTCGAGGACATTTCCAGACGCTCGAGGCCGCCCATGGAACGGACCGGTTCTGGAACGCCATCCAGCCCATTGCCATTGAGGTCCAGGGTTTTCAGGCGGGTAAAGGCCTTCAGGAACCCGTCGGAACCTCGCCGGGTCAGTTTTACACTCGTCAGTTTCAACGTGCCGACATGCTCGAACATTGCTGGCACCTCAGGCAGATCACCCAGTTGCAGACCGTTGAGATCCAGCACCGCATCCGTCACGGCGCCGTTGCCGCTCAGACCTGTGCGCCAGCATTCGAGGATGCGCAAAGCGGCCTGCCTGCGAATGATGGAGGACGTCATCCAGCCGCTACCTAGAGATCCCCGGGTAAACAGCCAGCCATTCAATTGGCGCGTGAGCGTTTCAAAGGCTTGCTCCCATTCGGCAATTTTCACGCTTGCAGCTTCGCCCCCCTGCATCTGTTCGATCATTTGCAAGGCGTCCTCATCGGCGAGTGCCGGTTTCAGGCGTTGCAGGCGCTTTGTTAAAACCGCATTCCCTTCTCCCGCTGGCACTTCCGGCAGCGGCAGTAAGTGACGTGCGATCGAACTTGCGCTCTCAAGCGGCGGGAAATCCAGTGGCACCTGTTCCAGGTCGAACCGTTCCAGAGCGCCGGCCGGCAGCCCTTTGGCCATTTCCATTCGATGCCGGGCCGCATTGCGTACGGCGACGGCTTGAGGGGTTAAAGGTGTGCCGGTGAGGTTGGTCTTGAGCAGCGTTTCATCCGCAAGCGACTCCGGCAGCGCGTTGACCCTGCTGTCGCGCAAATCCAGCCAATACAACTCTGGCAGCGCTTGTGCCCCGGTCGGCCATTCATGCAGTGCTGTGCCGCTCAGATTCAAGGCCTTGAGACGAGTCATTGCACTGACATCCAGGGTGTTCAACGGGTTGTTGCTCAAGTCCAGGCGTTGCAGCGCCTGCAACCCATCAAAAGCTTGCTGAATCCCGGTATCGCCAACGATTCGGTTTTTGGAAAGATCCAGCTCAGTCAGTTTTCCAAGATCACCGGGCGCAAAGGGCACTTCGGTCAGATCGCTGCCACTCACATCGAGTTTTTCCAGCGCAGGGAACCCGCGTACAAAACTGCGGATCTGTTGGACGGGCGCTCCATTGCCCTTCAAAGACAAGGTTCGTACTTCGGGGAAGGCGCCGTCCGGCAATTCGGGAAACTCACTCAGCGCCAGATTCGGCAGATCAAGTACAGAGGCATTGGCCGTCGAGCCGTAGCGTTTGAATGCGCCGTTGCGCCAGCTGGTTCTCAGGGCATTTGCCGTCCATGTACGCCCCATGATCTCGTGGGCCGCTCCAGGCATTTGTAGCGCGCGCTGGGACCAGTCATTGAGGTGCTGGTTGAGCTGATGATGCTGTTCACTCAATGCTTCGACGGCGTCGAATCTCGCCCCTGCGTCTGGCCACTGTTCGACAAACTGATCAAACATTCCCGCGGACGGGTCATTGATGCCTTCACCCAGACGTTTCAACTCGCCCTTGCAGTAATCCCTGACCATTTCTTCCAGGTCAACAAGGTGCTGCGGCTGACGCTTGAGATACTCATACGCCGGCTTGAAGTTTTTACGCAGGACGTTCGACCAGTCCAGCGACAATCCGGACCAGAGTTTTTCATGCCCTTCGAAAATACCTTCAGGTAGCGTTCTGATGCCTGTGCCGGTGAGATTCAGGCGCTCAAGACGGGGCAATTGCAGAACCCCGATTGGCCACTGATCCATTGACGGGGCAATCACCTCAAGCAGGCGCAGATTGCGTAGCCGGCTGACGTCCAACGCCACCGGAACGCCCCAGGTTGAATACAGGCTGAGCTCCTCGAGCGTCGTCAACGCACCCAGTCTCGACGGCATGTCTGCGGCGAAGCGCGCAGCTGAATACAGGCTCAACCCCGTGAGGTCCGGCATACTGCTCAATACTTGGGGCACGGTGGTGAAAGCGTTGCCTGTGCCATTGACCCGCAGCCTTCTGAGCTTGGGAAAATTCGCCAACAACGCATCGACATTGGCGTCGGTGACGCTTCGACCCCGGACATACAGATCACGCACATGGGAGAAGTCCGCCGACAGCGCAGGGATCGGGTCGTCGCAAACCAGGTCGAGCATTCTGTAGCGCGAATGCTCCCCGGCCAGCGGCGAATTACGCCAGGATTGCTTGAGATTCTGTGCGACCGCGGCCTTGCCTCCGAGCACCGACTCCAGCATAGAACCCGCTATCGGCTCGCCGACCCATTGATCGAGCGTCGACTCAAGGGTCTCCCACTCGCGCATACGCGCCTGTAACAGGCTATAAATCTGTGCGTCGGTTCTGCCCGCGCGCAATTGCGCCAGGATAAACCCGTTGGCCTGCTGATCAGTCAGTGCCGGGTAGACGTCCTGAACCCGGGTCACCAGAGAAGGATTCAAACCTTGTCCGCGCCCGCTGGCGTAGTAGCCCACCCGGCGCTCCGTTACGCGTACGGGCGGCTTGAACGTCTTGTTCTGGCCGCTGCGCTGCTCCAGCATTTGCGACAATTGCGCCCTATGCTCGAAGGCCGATTCGATGACAGCCTGCTTCAGACCGGCGCTTTGGCCCACGTGCGGAACGCCCAATGCGCGACGGGATTCATCGGGCAATGCGTGCATGAGCGAGGCGAAAAAATTATCGCCGGTGGCCGGCACGCCATTGAGCGTCTCGCCACGCTCATCAAATGCCTGATAGGACGGGCCGTTTTTAACCACGTACTTACGGATTGTCGCGGTCTCGCTACCGATGCCGTCGATGAGCGCGCCCTCGATGTGGCCGTCGCGAATCTCCAGCCGTACTTCGCCGGACCATCCCGGCATTTTTTCCAGGGCATGCAGTGCGAGCCAGCGGCTGTCCGCCGACAGCGCAGACTCCATGCGCAGGCCAGTGAAAGCCTGGGCCTGGCGCCCCTGCTGTGCATACCAACGGGCCTCCTCCTGCATTTTCAGGGGAATTCGACTCGTAGTTTTCAGGCGGTTGAGCTCTTCGGCATTGGCGTCGAGCACAATCCTGCGGGCGGCGGCATTACTCAGCCCCGGGGTGGCCCGTTGCAGTTTTTTGAGCAATGACCCGTTAATGCCCGGTTCATCTTCGAATAGCCGCAAGGCGTGCTCCAGTTCCGGTGGCGGGGGAAGATGATCCATGTGCATCTTGCGCAAGGCATTGTCCTCGACACCACAGGCCTCGGCGATGTCGAGCAGTTGCTCATCGGAAAACGCCTCGGTGGTATGGCCGATGCGCCGCAGCAGGGTCAGCCGATCCCAGGTCCGGGGACGCTCCAGCGCATGACGCCAGGCGCCATGCCCGTTATGTTCGAGTATCGGTTGCCAGGCATCCGAATCAGTCGGATGCCGCAGGCGCCATTTTTTCAGCGAAGGGTCAAGGGTAGTTTCGAAGACCTTGCCATCCTGCCGGATAAAGGTTTTGCCATTTATCCGGTGCAGTCCCGACGCATCAGGGACTGAATGGCGAGGCAGGATGAGGTTGCGCTCGTAACCGCTCAGGTCAGCTTTCCATAAGCGGGTTTTGCCGTCTTCGCGCTGGATGGGTTGCAGGCGTTCAACCAGTGGTTCGGGTTGCACCGACGACAGTTTGGCCAACCCTTTGCCCGCACCGGCCATCACCGCGATCATCGCCAGATTCTCGGCCACATCGATCAGGTGCGCCTTGGCCGCAGTTCGATCCCCTTCACTCCACTCGATCGCCCCCTCAAACGACTCGTACAGCAGCTGACCCGCCATGACCGTCAGCATGATCTCCCCCAGTACCGGAACGAACATCGACACCATGTTCAGGCCCAGCAGACCAAATTCCAGCAGATGATTGAGCTTTTGCGCCCGTACTCGCGCATCGACTTCCGCCGTGGGCACCGCATGACTGCGTGCGTCGGCGATGACTTTCTTGCGGTTTTGCTCGTAGAGATAAGTCCACAGATCGCTGTTGGCGGACCAGATGCCCGCCACACCTTCACGAACGATCCCGAAAGGATTGAGGTATGGATCGTCGACCGGCTCACGTTTGCCTGCAGGTTCTGGCGGCAGCGCTTTGATGCGGATGGCGGCCGACAAGGTGGGCACGTACTGGACGACTTTAAACCAGAATGAATGCAAAGGATCGGTCGCAGAGTCTGCGGCCTTGCGGGTGAATTGACCGAAGTAATAAGGGCGGTCGGCGTAGGCGACGAACTGGCTGAAAAACCGTTGATGGGAGGTTGGTCCGCTGCCACTGGCGGACAATGGGTCCTGGGCAGTGAACTGGCGCTTGAATTCTTCACGCAGTTGCTCAGCGGTATAGCGTTTGAGCGGGTGTTCGGGATCGTGGGGAATGTAGACGATGTAGTCGTTGGTATAGCGATATTGTTCACTGATGCTGAACACGACGCAGCCCGTCAATCTGCGCTTCATCAGGCTCAAGTCGCGAAACCAGACCGGTCTGTTGCCAACACGGGGATGGACCTCGCCGTTAACCACTGAAAGGATCATTGCGTAGTCGTCGGCTTCGATGTCCTTTTTCAGCAGCGCCAATTCAGCGGCGGCTTTCATTGCCGCTTTCTGGCTGGCAATGAACTGCTCGGACAGTGTCGTTTCCTTCTGCGCATCCGTTGCCTGGAAAAACGCCTTCACACGGGTTTGATACTGCGCGCCGATATCGAGCTTGCGGCAGAGTGAGAGGAATTGCCTGACCGAGATGTTGAGGGCAATGACCTCGAATGTACCAGGCGTTGAAGTCTCAACCACAAACCCTGACTCGCTATGAAAGGCGCCCGCCTCGCATTCGGATGCTTCGAAGTTATGCAGTGCCGCCTGCAACAACGAAAGCTTCATGACCTCGAATGAGCTGATCTCGATTTCAAGCTCGCTGACTTCCAGCGCTCGCCTCAGACACACCATGGTTTTGTTGACGTCGGCCTCGACCCCGAACTGATCCTTCAGCGCCTTTTGCAGTATCGGCTCGGCAAAACTTTCGGCATCTGGCAGCGACGACATCGTTTTGTCGAGTCGGGTCTGGGAAACCAGGCTGTCTGTGAAACGGTCTTTCAGTGCCTGCTGTTGCTCGATGGATGCTCGCGTATACCAGTGCGGTGCGAGCGAGCCGCTGGCTTTCATGGCTGCTCGCCGCTGCGGCGTGGCATCGATCAACCAATCAGGCGTCAGTTTTTCAAGAAGTTCGCGGTGAATGCTGGTTTGGCCCGCAACCAAACGTTGGCGGGCCGCAGAGGGCGGATGGGTAGACATTGTGTCGCTCCTGAAAAATGGAACGACAGAACATCATTTCAGTGAACCGTATTTGCAGTAGATAGTTATCGCATCAGCCCGGACTGATTTCAAAATGCGTCGATCCGCCGACCGCCCGCACCAGTGGCCGGCGGATTGGCTATGCTTGGGGGACCTACTTTAAAGCCGGGGGATTTATGGACGATCCAGTCGACAACAAACCACCGTCGTTCTGGCAGATGCTGCACAGCGTCGTGGCGGCGGCGTTCGGGGTGCAAAGCGGAAAAAACCGGGCGCGTGATTTTACTCACGGCAAACCCAGCCATTTCGTGATCCTGGGGGTGCTGTTCACGGCCGTGTTCGCGCTGACGCTGTTCGGCATCGTGAAGCTGGTGCTGGTTCTGGCCGGGCTATGAACTGAATCAGTGCATCAGGGCTTGCAGGCTGAACGGATATCGATAAGACACCGGCTGCCCCTTGGCCGAGAATTTGTGAAAATCCACACCGAATTTTTTTTCGCTGCCCAGCGCCAGCAGGCGCTTGGCCTGTGTCCGATCAATCACCTGCAATAGCGAAATCTGCCGGTCGCGACCGCCATAACGGCTGAAGTCGACGCCCTGGTTGTAGTCATGCAGCTGCACCAGGGCCCAGCCACCCAGAGTAAAATGACCGCCCAGCAACACGCTCAGCCGATTGTCCAGCAACGCGTGCAACGCAGCCGGTGAATTGTTGATGGCGCTAAACAGCGCATCCTTGCCGGGCTTTGCGCCCGTCTCTTCGAAAGCCTGCATGGCGCCAAAGCTCATCTCGTCGTTAGCCGACCAGACCAGGGATGTCTGTGGGTAGCGTTTGAACAGAAGCTTGGCCTGTTCATAGGCCCGCGCACGGGTCCAGCCCCCGTAAACCAATTGTCGCAAGCGCACTTCAGGGTGTTCGGCCAATGCCCGTCGCATGCCTTTCTCTCGCAACTGCGCGGAGGGAGTGATTTTCAATCCCGAGAAGGCCAACAGGTCAATCGTCTGGCCGGGGGCGACCGGCGGATGCAGGCGAATCAACTCCTTGAGCATCAGGTAGCCGCCCTCCTCGTCGTTGGGCACCAGGCTGCCCACCCAATCGGGATACTTGTCAGGGCGAGCGCCGAGCAGGCGCGTCTGGTCCGGGCTCAGGGCGCTATTGACCATGAACAGCTTCACACCACTGCCCTTCGCCAGACGCAGGATTTCGGGCGCGACACTTTCCTCGTTGACGAATATCAGATAGTCCGGGCGATGGGGTCCAAGCAGGGCTTCGCGCGCTTGCGCGATGACGACCTCGGAGGTCCGGTTGGAGTACAGGATGCGCAGGTCGATGTGCAGATCATCGGCCGCGGCCTGCATGAATTGCGAGTAGCTGGTCCAGAAAAGTTCCACGGGCGTCCCCGGATTCAGGAACAGCACAGATTCCGCCCGGGCAAAAGGCCCCACGACCATACCCAGCGCCAGAAATGCACCACATAGAAACTTCAACATTTATCGTCCGAGCCCCCGGAAATCCGCCGCGCATTATAGCCAGCGAACGCCCGCAAAACGGCGTTTATTCCGTTTTTTGTCCGACAATCGTCGGAAGTGGGCCCGAACGGGGTCGTTTATTGATGACTGACCCAATATACCGCTGTGCCGACGACCAGAATGATCAGGAACAGAATCGCCCAAGCATCGACCGTGCTATCGGTTTTTGTCGCTTTGGTAGGGTTGCTCATTGCATCGCCTCTTGTCGGTTTTATCGGTGATTGCATAAAGACTCGATCACAGTAAAGACGACGATTGCCCGCATCACAAACAGGGTCTTTGCTACAACGATCCTCATTAGGCGATTTGGTTCTTTACATATACTCAAACATCACTTTTGCGCATAACCGCAAACTGGTATCTTGCCCCGGCTCCGTACGGAGTGCGCGGCCGTGCGCGCAGAATTGCCGAGGAATTATCGGATTCCGGCAAGCAAAAAACGCCGCTGTTTCCGACCGGCCCAAGCCTGAGAACAGGACTTATATGTACGTATACGACGAGTACGATCAGCGGATCATCGAGGACCGCGTCAAGCAGTTCCGTGATCAGACCCGACGCTATCTGGCAGGCGAGCTGAGCGAAGAAGAATTCCGCCCCCTGCGCCTGCAGAACGGGCTTTACATCCAGCGCTTCGCGCCGATGCTGCGTGTTGCGGTGCCTTACGGCCAACTGACTTCGCGCCAAGTGCGAATGATGGCCAGGATTGCCCGTGACTACGACAAGGGCTATGCCCACATCAGCACCCGGCAGAACGTGCAGTTCAACTGGCCGGCGGTGGAAGATATCCCGGACATCCTGGCTGAACTGGCCACCGTGCAGATGCACGCGATCCAGACCAGCGGCAACTGCCTGCGCAACGTCACTACCGACCAGTTTGCCGGCGTCGCAGCCGACGAATTGATCGACCCGCGCCCATGGTGCGAAATCGTCCGCCAGTGGACCACGTTCCACCCGGAATTCGCCTACCTGCCACGCAAATTCAAGATCGCCATCAACGGCTCGACGTCCGACCGTGCCGCCATCGAAGTCCACGACATCGGCCTGGAGCCGGTGCACAACGCCGCTGGCGAACTGGGCTTCCGTGTGCTGGTCGGCGGTGGCCTCGGCCGTACGCCGGTGGTGGGCGCGTTCATCAATGAATTCCTGCCGTGGCAAGACCTGCTGAGCTACCTCGACGCCATCCTGCGGGTTTACAACCGCTACGGTCGTCGCGACAACAAGTACAAGGCGCGGATCAAGATTCTGGTCAAGGCGCTGACACCTGAAGTCTTCGCCCAGAAAGTCGATGCGGAAATGGAGCACCTTCGCGGTGGCCAGACCACTTTGACCGAAGCCGAAGTGCATCGCGTCGCCAAACACTTCGTCGACCCGGACTACAGGGCCCTGGACAACCAGAACGCCCAACTGGCCGAACTCGACCAGCAGCACCCGGGTTTCGCCCGCTGGCGCGCACGCAACACCCAGGCCCACAAGCAGCCGGGTTATGTCTGCGTGACCCTGTCCCTGAAGCCGACCGGCGTGGCACCGGGCGACATCACCGACAAGCAACTCGACGCCGTCGCCGATCTGGCGGAGCGCTACAGCTTCGGCCAACTGCGCACGTCCCACGAGCAGAACATCATTCTGGCCGACGTCGAGCAGGACAAGCTGTTCACCCTGTGGGGCGAATTGCGCGAGCAAGGCTTCGCCACGCCGAACATCGGTTTGCTGACCGACATCATCTGCTGCCCGGGCGGTGATTTCTGCTCCCTGGCCAATGCCAAGTCGATCCCGATCGCCGAATCTATCCAGCGTCGCTTCGATGATCTGGACTACCTGTTCGACATCGGTGAGCTGGACCTGAACATCTCCGGTTGCATGAACGCCTGTGGTCATCACCACGTGGGTCACATCGGCATTCTCGGGGTGGACAAGAAAGGTGAAGAGTTCTACCAGGTGTCCCTCGGTGGCAGCGCCAGCCGCGACGCCAGCCTGGGCAAGATCCTTGGCCCGTCGTTCGCCCAGAACGACATGCCGGACGTGATCTCGAAGCTGATCGACGTGTACGTGGAACAGCGTACCGAAGACGAGCGCTTCATCGACACCTATCAGCGTATTGGCATCGACCTCTTCAAGGAACGCGTCTATGCAGCGAATCATTAAGAACAACGAGGTCGTCGACGAAACCTGGCACCTGCTGCCCAAGGACTTCAGCATCGACGAGATCACCAACTGCGACGACTACATCGTCCCGTTGGCACTGTGGCGCGAACACAGCCGTATGCTCAAGGCCCGCGATGGCGGCCTGGGCGTATGGCTGGATGCCGATGAAGAAGCCGAAGAGATCGGTGACGACGTGGCGAACTTCAAGGTCATCGCCTTGAACTTCCCGGCCTTCACCGATGGCCGCAACTACTCCAACGCCCGTCTGCTGCGTGACCGTTATGGTTTCAAAGGCGAACTGCGGGCGATTGGCGATGTGTTGCGCGACCAGTTGTTCTATCTGCATCGTTGCGGTTTCGATGCCTTTGCATTGCGTGCCGACAAAGATCCGTATGAAGCGCTGGAAAGCCTCAAAGACTTCTCGGTGACTTATCAGGCCGCCACCGACGAACCGCTGCCGCTGTTCCGTCGCCGCTGATCGTCACGCCTTGAACCCTTTGCGGGGTTCAAGGCGTTTTGCTTCCGATCAGCGATTCGGAAGATTCGCCATAGGAATTGGCCGCCCCAACGCGACCCAATCGGTGTACAGCCGCACTCGATCCTCCAGAACAGTGAACAGCCTGAACGGATTTTCCGCATCGGGCGTCCTTGCTTCCATGCACTGGCGCAGCCAGCCCCACAACTCCTCTGAAGCCTCCGCTGCCTGCAGCAGTCGCCATACCCGCGCTTGCAGGATCAGGTAACCCACCTGGAAATCCGCCGTCAGGCTCAAGCCATCGATAACACGCAGAAACGCGTCGCCCAACGGTTTGGCGGCCAGCCGTTGCCAGATCTGCTGCCGCGCCGCGCGCAGCACTTCATCACCCTCTTGCAGCCACGGCGTGGCACTGCCATACCCCTCACCCGGCTGGCTTAACCACAGATTGATGCCAGTCCGTTCACGGTGGTCGACCAGACGCGACAGTGTCTCTTCATCCGTCAGCGGGTTGTCCCAGAGCCAGACCCGATCCCGGGAGACTGCCTGGTTCAATATCGCCTGGGGTACCCGGCTGATGCGGTTATGACGCAAGTCCAGTGAAGTCATGAATGGCTCATCGACGATGCCGATCGGACAGTGACTGATGCCGGTATTGCTCAGTTTCAGCTCGCGTAGCGCCTTCATCCCCAAAACGACAGGCGCAATGGCCAAAGGGTTATCGCTCAGGTCCAGGCTCTGCACCCTGACCAGGTCGCTCAATTGCGCAGCCGTGTGCTCCTTGAACTCCAGAAACGTCGACTTGAGGTTGAGCGAAGTGAGCCGCTTCATTTGCAGGATCGCTGGCGGCAAGCGCCCTTCCAGCACGTCATTCGTGTTGGGCAGACGCAGGTCAAGTCGCTCCAGATTCAACGTGCGCAGGTTAGGGAAACTCTCCAGAAACCCGTTGAGACTTTCGCGTTCGACCAGGTGCAGCCCCTGCATCGACAGTTCGACGACTTCATCGAATCGAACGTTCATCACCGGCAAGCGGTGGTAGTCCTCAAAGGCCAGATCGAGCCGGTAGCCGGCCAATGCCCCGTCGGACATGACTCTACTGGCCTCGGGCGGGCACTTCTGCCAGATGAGCATCAATTCGTTGGCAAGCTCTATCCTGGTTTCACGCTCCCAATCGATCACGTGCTCCAGCATTTCAGCATTGTGTGCCGCCACCTGTTGAGGGGTCATGCCCACGGCACCTTCATCGCCAACGGCAAGAAAATCCAGATCCATGTCATCAAGGTCCGACACGGTCTGTTCGACCCAATGCACCAGATCGGTATGCAGTTGTCGCAATTGCAGGGTAAGGCGCTCCAGCAGCGCCTGTGCCCCGGCACCGGCGCCCGCCAACAGCTCGTCGACCTGGGCGTTGGTGAAGTCCGGGTAAATATCCCTGACCTGCAAGCGCACGACTTCATGACTCAGGGACGCCCCCTGGGGCGTATTTGGAAAACCGCCGCCGCGAAGTCCAGGGGATTCGAAAGGCAATTTCGAATCCATCCTGCTCAGGCCGAGCATCAATTCGGTACGGCTCAATGTTCGCTCACCCAGACGCAGGCGCAACTCACCTGTCGGGTCGGGTGCGCGCAATGACAACGCGGTTCGCTCTTCAACGGATAACAGGTCGACCAGCGCAGTGAACAGGTCCGAGCCTTCACGGCCAGGTTTCAACGCCGCAGAAGGCCAATAGCGATCGGCGACCTTGATCAAGCGTCGGCAATCCGGCGCATCAAGCGGGCCACAGCGATCCAGCAGCCGACCACCCTCAGATCCTTCCAGCACCTCGATGCGCAAGGATGTCGGCCACCCAGGTAACCGCGCCAGAGAATGCAAGGCCAGGACATCGGATTCGGGGTGGACAATCGAGCGCAAGTACAGGCCTTCATAGGCCCGATTGAGCCTGACATGCTGCTGATATTCACGCGCTTTATCGTCCAGCCGCCTGAGCACCTTCACCGCTTCGGCAGCATCGACCGGCCCTTCGATCTCCACGCCCGAACGGTCGAGGATTTGCTCCACAACCGCTTTCGGCAAACCGGGGTACTCGCGCTGGAACAAGCGGACCCATTCATGATCCGAGTGCTGGAGTGCCTGATAACGGGCGTTGAATAAACTGGCGCGTGTCGTCGGATCGGCTGTCGCCTCAAGCTCCTGGTCAAGCTTGAAGCGGGCAATGGTATCGGCCAGCAGCGGAGTCGGCGGGCGCCCCGTCTGCATCAGACGCAACATGTCATCGTTAACCGTACTCACCCGGGCAATCTGGCCCAGTACCTCGTCGCTGAAGGACGCGAACGGTGCACACACGCCGCGCATGAGTTCCAGGCGAGTCGCAGGCGGCTTCAGGGCTGGCGCGGAGACGGGTTGAAGCGTTGTATCGGTCAGTGGCTGGAGGCTCGATTCACGGCTCGGCTCAGGAGCGTCGTGAAGACTTTCGGCCACTCGGCCCTCGACCTTGAGTGCGGCAATCGATTTGGCCAGGGGCAGCGCATTGAGCAAGCCGAAGACCGTGCGTGTCACGCCTTCCGAGCGCTTCTCCGGGGTGTCACCGTTGACGGCCTGGTTGATGCCATAACCGGCGTCGATGATCCCGGCCAGCACCAGCACGCCCTCGCCTCCGGGAATGAACAACGCCAAAGGGCCCAGGCAGTTGATCCACTGTACGAGCGGCTCCACCACCGCGCTCAAGTCGTCCCGGTTGACCTGGGCATCATCACGGATGGTGTTGACGCTGGCCATGGCCGCCTGCTTCATGGTCAGCACCAATTCAGCGAACGGGTCAGTGGCCGCAGGTGAGCGCTCAATGCCCACATAGTCCTGCGGGTCCCAGAATCCGTCATTGTTGAAAAACCCGGCATTCTTTTTCAACCAGTGCTCCCTTGGGAACACCGCCATGCCCTCCAGCGCTGTCAACACGCCCGCATGGAAGGTGCCGTCTTGCCGATCATCTTCGGCAAAGTGCATGGCCAAAGCCTGCCCTGTCTCGGTCACCTTGCCTTGGGCAACGATCCATTGGCGCAGGTGCTGGATGTCGACGAATTCATGCAGCGGTGAGGAGTTGCCCGGGATGTACAGCAAGACCCTGGAGCTGGTGCGCTGGCGAAAACACCAGAGATCGCTCGAGGTGTAACGGTAGATCGTCAGGCGACCGGCGACGACGGGCGAATGGACGCGGGTTGCTGCATTCAATTGAGTGAGGGTCAGTGCGTCCCAGGTCTGCCGCTCCGGCAACCCGCACGCCAGCAGCGCCAGCGCCATCCCCTCCTGGGTCAAACTGCCTTCCTGGTGTTGCAGGAACGCACTCATGACGAAGGCAGCCTTGGTCGAAGTCCTCAGGTCGCAAGGCGCCGCACCTGCGATCTGCTCATCCGAGGGCCAGGCGTTTTCAAGGTAGGCCTGATAGCGGGTTTTCAGATTCAACTCCCACACCCACCGTTTGAAGTCCGCCGGCCTGAGCGCGATTTGCGTGGTCGGCCCATAGACCTGCGGCACGGTTTGCCGATAGATGCCTTCGTAAGTGTGATGGTTGCCATTGCCGTGGTCAGCAAATTCATCGACGTTCTGGACAATGCGAATGGACGGGCCGACGTCGGGCGGTGTGTAAAGACCGAAAACGGTTTCCGCGAAACGGCCGTCACCGACGGTTTGATAATTGGACAGCAGCGCCTGTACCAGCGTCTGTGAGCTCGCCACCTGACCTTGCTCGACCCCGTCTTGCGGCGGATGTCCTCTATAGTGGTAATCCAGTGTTACCAACTGCGCAGTCTGCGGGTCGATGTTCTCGCCCCATTTTTTCCGGATCAGTTGGGTGCCGAATTGCTCGGGAGATTGCGGCAAGGCGCCGTTCACCATTGAGTTCAGTGCGTCGTGCATGGGCCGATCAGTTGTGGCGAACGCAATGTGAGGGTCACGCGGTTGGTCATTCATGTGCATTCCATGGCAAACATTGGGAACACCAACATAACCCTCCGCCACGCCCTCGAAAGCAGGACGGATCGACTCCTGACCTCGGAGAATTCGCCACGTTCTGGAGGACAACCCTGCAGATTGCCAGGCGAAAAAAAACCGGGGCAAATGCCCCGGTTCGATGCCTGTCGATGTCTTACCAGAAGCGCTGCTGGGTCAAGCGGCTCCACCAGCTCAGCAGTACGCGATCGACCGAACTGCTGGCCGCCATGCCGATACGCTCTTGCAGGCTCTTACGTTCGGCGTAGTGCAGGTGATAAAGCTCGGACTGCTTGGCGCGTTCGGCCAGATACTCATCACTGGTCTTCAGTTCGTCCACCAGTTGCTTTTCCAATGCCGCGACACCCAGCCAGATTTCACCGGTGGCTACCTCGTCGATAGCCAGTTGCGGGCGGTAGCGCGAGACAAAGTTCTTGAACAGTTGATGGGTGATATCCAGGTCTTCCTGGAATTTCTCCCGCCCCTTCTCGGTGTTTTCGCCAAACACGGTCAGAGTGCGTTTGTATTCACCGGCGGTGAGCACTTCGAAGTCGATGTCATGCTTTTTCAGCAGGCGATTGACGTTGGGCAACTGCGCCACCACGCCGATGGAACCAAGGATCGCGAAGGGTGCGCTGATGATCTTCTGGCCGATGCACGCCATCATGTAGCCACCGCTGGCCGCGACCTTGTCGATGCAGACGGTCAACGGCACGCCCGCTTCACGGATACGCGCCAGTTGCGAGGAAGCCAGGCCATAGCTGTGGACCATGCCGCCGCCGCTTTCCAGGCGCAGTACGACTTCATCCTTGGGGGTGGCGAGGGTCAACAGTGCGGTAATTTCATGACGCAGGCTTTCAGTCGCTGACGCCTTGATGTCGCCATCGAAATCCAGCACGAACACCCGGGGTTTGGCCTCGGTTTTTTTCTTCTGCTTTTTCTCGGTTTTAGCCTGGGACTTGCGCAAGGCCTTGAGCTGGTCCTTGTCGAGCAGGGTCTGCTCAAGGCGCTCGCGCAGGCCTTTGTAGAAATCATTGAGCTTGCTGACTTGCAACTGCCCGGCAGACTTGCGTCGACCTTTGCTGCGCAATGCCGCAAAACTGGCCAGGACCACCAGAATGGCGATCACCAGGGTCACGGTCTTGGCCAGAAAACTGGCGTACTCGGTGAAAAACTCCACAGGGACTCCTCAAACGATGCGCGGCATGAACGCGCGCGGATAACTCCAGCATACCCATGCGCCGCCCTTGCGACCAGCTGTGAAACCTCTGGCAACGGGCGTCTAACGAGCATTTCAAACAAGCGTATGTTTTTTCATTGACAGCTCACCGCCATCCTCATAACCTCGCCGAACCTTCAACGTACCGGGACGACGCGGACGTGGGCAGTATCTATTTGATTCGACATGGCCAGGCCTCCTTTGGTGCAGACGACTATGACGTCCTGTCGCCCACCGGTATTCGCCAGGCGGAAATCCTCGGTCAACACCTGGCAGAACTCGGCATCCGCTTCGATCGATGCCTGTCCGGCGACCTGCGCCGTCAGCAACACACGGCCAACAGTACGCTGGAACAGTTTGCCGCCGCAGGCCTGCCGGTCCCGATCCTGGAAACCGATTCCGCCTTCAATGAGTTCGACGCCGACGCGGTGATCCGCGCCCTGCTCCCGGCCATGTTGCCGGACGAACCGGAAGCATTGGACATCCTGCGCAATGCCGCGCAAAACCGCGCGGAGTTCCAGCGCATATTCGCCCTGATCATCGAGCGCTGGCTCTCCGGCACTTACGACACTCCGGGCCTGGAAAGCTGGCCAAGCTTTGTCGAGCGTGTGCAGGCCGGTCTGAACCGGATTCTCGAACAGGCCGACAACACGCAGAAAATCGCCGTGTTCACCTCCGGCGGCACCATCACTGCCCTGCTGCACCTCATAACGCACATGCCTGCAAAGCAGGCATTTGAACTGAACTGGCAAATCGTCAACACCTCGCTCAACCACCTGAAGTTCCGTGGTCGCGAGGTGGCACTGGCTTCCTTCAACAGTCATGCGCACCTGCAACTGCTGAAGGCCCCGGAACTCATCACGTTTCGTTGAGTCCGGACTATTGTGACCCTGGCTGTAATCACCCAGCTCCTATTACCCAAGAAAGGATCGAACCATGACCTCCGTAGCTGATGCCGTACAAGCAATGAAAGCCAAGTTCAACCCAGCCGCTGCTGCCGGTCTGGACCTGGTTTTCGGTTTCCGCATCGACGACACCAAGAACTTCTCGTTGGTTGTCAAAGACAGCACCTGCGAGCTCAAAGAAGGCGAGAACCCGGACGCCCAGGTCACTCTGGTGATGGACGGCGAAACCCTGGAAGGCATCGTCAGCGGCGAAACCGACGGCATGCAAGCGTTCATGGGCGGCAAACTGCGCGCTGAAGGCGACATGATGCTGGCAATGAAGCTGTCCGAGCTGTTCCCGAGCTAAGACGACGGCTCCCGTCCCCGGGAGCCTCTCTGGCTGCACACGAATCCCGCCTCTAGTGGCGGGATTCGTCGTTTCCGGGGCAAAGAATCGTTCAGCCATGGAATTGCCGTCTATATTTCTTGTGGCCGCATGCATCAGACACCGACCGATTGCCCCTCGATCCTTTTGCGCGAAGCACTGCCATGAGCCCACCTGACGACCACGACGGCGTCAATCGCCGAAGTGTACTGCAAGGCCTTTCGGCAGGAGCCATAGGCGCCTGGATCAGCCCGCTGCTTGCAGGGAGTAAAACCATGCCCGACACCCCCGCCGATCTCATTTTGTACAACGGACGCCTGCACACCGTTGACCGCAAGAAACCCCAGGCCAGTGCCGTGGCGATCAAGGACGGGCGCTTCGTGGTGGTTGGCAGCGATGCCCAGGCCATGGCCTTGCAGGGGCCGGCCACGCAAGTCGTCGACCTGCATGGTCGTACGGTGATTCCCGGGCTCAACGACTCACACTTGCACCTGATCCGTGGCGGTCTCAACTACAACCTCGAACTGCGCTGGGAAGGCGTACCGTCACTGGTCGATGCCCTGCGCATGCTCAAGGATCAAGCTGACCGCACGCCCACACCGCAATGGGTGCGGGTGGTGGGTGGCTGGAACGAATTCCAGTTTGCCGAAAAACGCCTGCCGACCCTCGATGAACTGAACAAGGCTGCGCCCGATACCCCGGTATTCGTCCTGCATTTGTACGACCGCGCGCTGCTCAACCGGGCCGCGCTGAAAGTGGTCGGCTATACCCGCGACACGCCGAACCCTCCGGGCGGCGAAATCCAGCGGGACGCCAACGGCGACCCCACCGGCATGCTGATCGCCCGCCCCAACGCGATGATTCTGTATTCGACCCTGGCCAAGGGTCCGAAGCTGCCGCTGGAATATCAAGTGAACTCCACGCGCCAGTTCATGCGCGAACTCAATCGCCTGGGTGTCACCAGTGCAATCGATGCCGGCGGCGGTTATCAGAATTACCCGGACGACTATCAAGTCATTCAGCAACTGGCCAAGGAGCAACAACTCACCGTTCGCATCGCCTACAACCTGTTCACTCAAAAGCCCAAGGAAGAACTGACCGACTTCAAGAACTGGACCAGTACCTCGCACTACGGTCAGGGCGACGACTTCCTGCGGCACAACGGTGCCGGGGAGATGCTGGCGTTCTCCGCCGCCGACTTTGAAGACTTCCTGGAGCCCCGCCCCGACCTGCCACCCACCATGGAACAGGATCTGGAACCCGTGGTTCGACACTTGGTTGAACAACGCTGGCCATTCCGCCTGCACGCCACTTACAACGAGTCGATCAGCCGCATGCTCGATGTGTTCGAGAAGGTCAATCGCGACATTCCGTTCGCCGGTTTGCCGTGGTTTTTCGATCACGCCGAAACCATCACCCCGCGCAACATCGAGCGGGTTAAAGCCCTTGGCGGCGGCATCGCGATTCAGGATCGCATGGCGTTCCAGGGTGAATACTTCGTTGACCGCTATGGTGCCAAAGCGGCTGAACATACGCCGCCGATTGCCCGGATGTTGGCCGAAGGGGTGCCGGTGGGGGCTGGCACCGATGCCACGCGGGTATCCAGTTACAACCCGTGGACTTCGCTCTATTGGCTGGTCAGCGGCCGGACTGTCGGCGGGCTGGCGCTTCATCCCCAAGGCCTGAGCCGCGACACCGCGCTGGAGCTGTTCACCCATGGCAGCGCCTGGTTCTCGTCTGAACAGGGCAAGAAAGGCCAGATCAAGGTCGGGCAATTGGCGGACCTGATTGCGCTGTCGGCGGACTATTTCCACATCGAGGACGAAGGCATCAAAGCCATCGAAGCGGTGCTGACCATCGTCGACGGCAAGATCGTTTACGGCAGCGTCGAATTCGAGAAGCTCGGTCCGCCACCGATCCCCGTGGTGCCGCAATGGTCACCGGTGTCCAAGGTGCCAGGGCACTGGAAGCCGCTGGCGCCGCTGACGGCCCAGGTCCATCAGTGTGTCGGCGCGTGCGCGGTACATGCGCACAGCCATGAGCGGGCGCGCCTGTCGAATGCGCCGGTCAGTGACTTCCGTGGGTTCTGGGGAGCGTTTGGCTGTTCGTGTTTTGCGTTTTGAATCCCGGGCCACAAGGTAAAAGTGACGCCTATCCGCAGGTGAACAGTGCTCTTACAATGCGAACACTTCCGCCATCGGCCATCCCATGGACATCGATCTCGCCCGCACCTTTCTGGAAATCGTCCGCCACGGCAGCCTTGCCGCAGCGGCCGAGAAGCTCCACGTCACCCAGACCGCGATCACCGCGCGGGTACAAAAACTCGAAAGCCAGCTGGGCAGTACCCTGTTCGTGCGCAACCGCGCCGGTGCCCGCCTCACGCCCAACGGCGAAGCCTTTGTGGTGTATGCCAATCAACTGGTGGAAACCTGGGAGGCCGCACGGCGGGACTTGCCGTTGCCCGAGGGTTACCGCGATGTATTGCACATCGGCGGCGAGGTCAGTCTGTGCAACCCGTTGATGCTCAGTTGGGCCGGCGAGCTACGCGAGAAAATCCCCAGCCACGCCCTGCGCATGGAAATCCGCGACGGCGAAAACCTGTTGCGCCAACTGGAACTGGGGGTGCTGGACGCGGCGCTGGTCTATCAGCCCGAGTATTGGCCACGCCTGCAGGTCGAGCAGGTGCTGGAGGAAAAGCTTGTCCTTGTCCGCCTGCCTGGTCGTGCCGAACCTTACGTTTACATTGACTGGGGCCAGGACTTCCGACGCCGGCACGATGCCGCGCTGCCGGAAAAAGCCAAAGCCGCCCTGAGTTTCAATCTCGGCCCGCTGGGCCTGCAATACATTCTGGAAAACGGCGGCAGCGGCTACTTCCGCACCCGCGTCGTGCGCAGTTACCTGGAAAGCGGTGTACTGGAACAAGTCCCGAAAGCACCGGAGTTCAGTTACCCGACCTATCTGGTTTACTCCCGCGACCGCGACTCGCCGACCTTGCAAAGAGCCTTCGACCTGCTGCGCGAAGTCATCCAGTCCGATGAAGACTGGTCGCAACGCTGGAACCCGTTGACCTGAATACGCCTTGCACCGGATCGTGGCACTCGTGTCGTTGAAGTTCTGCAGCCAACACGCCGGGATCGTCTACGCTGCTGGAGATAACGATAACGACAGGTGATTGCAGTGAGGCAGACCACCGAAGCATTCCGCAGCCGCTACCGCGCCAACATCCATCCGCGCTACAACCCCTGGCTTCACGGCACCTTCGTGTTGCTGTTCGGCGTGTTCGCCATGGCCGTTTTCTGGAGCACTGTGCACCAGGTGCAACCGACAGAATGGCTGGCGGTGCCTCTGACCTTGTTGCTCTTCAACTTCGGTGTGTACTGCGTGCATCGGCACCTGGGCCATCAGAAAAAAAGCTACGCGCGATTGTTCTATGCTCGCCATACCGGCGACCATCACAGTTTTTTCGCACCGGGCCACATGACTTATGACAGCGCCCGTGACTGGCGGGTGATTCTGTTTCCGGCCTGGCTGATCGTGTTGCACACCCTGCTCATCACCCTGCCTCTCTGGTGGCTGCTCATGCAAGTGGACGTCAACGTCGCCGGGTTGGTCGGCGGTTTCCTGGTCCTCGGATACCTGGCCTATGAAGCGTTCCATGCCTGCGAGCATCTACCGCCGCACAACCCGCTGACGCGCCTGCCTTGGGTCTGCCAGATGCGGCGCCTGCATGAGCTGCATCACCGCCGTGAGTTGATGCAGGAACGTAACTTCAACATCGTTTTTCCATTGATGGATTACCTGTTCGGCACCCTCTACTGGGAGCCGGAGCCGGCGATCCCGCAGCCGACGAGCACGCCCATGACCCGCATGCAGCATCAGATCGAGATCGCCGGAACGCCCTTTGCCGTGCTGGCGTACGCCAGCAACGTGAGCCACTGGCCGCAGTGGCATCCATCGTCCCTCAGGATCAACGGACAAAAGGGTCCGCTGCACGCCGGCGCGCGGTTCGAGGAAGACATCCGCGCCGGTGGACGTGACGGGCATTTGCGTTGGGTCGTCGATGAATACCTGCCTGGGTTGCGCTGGCGTGCCCAGGCGCTCGGAGACCATGGACTGTCGCTGGTACTGACTTACGAATGTGAAGCCGTGGGCGACGGCACGCGGTTTGTCCGCACACTGGAGTATCAGTTCAGTGGCGTGGCGATGCGCCTTGCCAATCGGTTGTTGCTCAAGCGCCGGATCGATCGTGAGTCGGCGGCCTCGATGCTGGCGCTGCGCGAGATGGCGGAAAAACACCTGGCCCTGTCGGAAGCCCGCGCTTGAGTCGCTCGATCCGGTTTCGCCATGGCTTGCTGCTGGTGGTCATTGTCGTTGCTGCCTTCTTGCTGCTGATGCCGACCAGGGTCAAACCCGTGGCCTGGACGCCAGCCCCCGCGCCATCGCTCACCAGCGGCACCTATGCCGACAATCAGCGCCTCAAGGGCGTGGAGCCTGTTGGCGCTGCGGACATCGATGGCCCCGAAGCGTTGCTGCTGGAAAACGGTACGCTGATCACCGGTTTGCATGACGGCCGGGTGATCCGCACGAGCCTTGACGGCAAAGTAACCACGGTCCTGGCCGATACCGGTGGCCGGCCCTTGGGCCTGGCTCGCCACCCCAACGGCTTGCTGGTGATCGCTGATGCGGCCAAGGGTTTGCTGTCGCTGGACGGCCAAGGTCGCCTTGTGGCCTTGGCGACAGAGGCCAGCGGCGTGCCCTTCGGTTTCACCGACGACGTCGCCATCGACAAGCCGGGGCACTATGCCTATTTCAGCGATGCCTCCAGCCGCTTCGGCTACGGCAAGGATGGTGAGGCGATCATTGAACACGGTGGCGATGGCCGCTTGTTGCGTTATGACTTCCAGACCGGCAAAACCTCGGTGCTGCTGGACAAACTGGAATTTGCCAACGGCGTGACGCTCGGACCGGACGATGCCTATGTGCTGGTCAATGAAACCGGTGCCTATCGCATCAGCCGCTACTGGTTGAGCGGCCCCAAGGCAGGCACCCACGATCTGTTCATCGACAACTTGCCAGGCCTGCCCGACAACCTCGCGTTCAATGGTCACGACCGTTTCTGGGTGGCGCTGTACGCTCCGCGCAATGCCTTGCTCGACGCCACGGCGGCACATCCCTTCATACGCAAGGTGATCGCACGTGCCATGACCGTGCTGCCCAAACCGGTGGAGAAACGCGCCTTCGTTCTCGGGCTCGATGTCGAAGGCAGGGTCATTGCCAACCTGCAGGACAGCAGCAGCGGCAATTACTCACCGATCACCACCGCGCGTGAATATGGCGACTGGCTGTATTTCGGCTCGCTGAAGGCGAAACACATGGTGCGTTTGCCGCTGAGCGCGGCGCTGCAATAACAACGCAATCACATTGCAGCAGTGGGCAAGCCCGCTCCCACAGGGATAGGAGTCAATCGGAATCCAGATCAATACGATCGCGCCTGGTCGGCGGTTTGCCTGCTTCATCATCCGGCACTTCGTCGAGGCCGGGCTCTTCTTCAGGATCGACGGCATTGCGCCCCGGACTCAAAGGCTCGGGATGGGTGGGGATGGGATCGAAGCCACCCTGTTCTTCGCTGGGGAATTTTGGATGAGTCATGGGGCACCTCGTCTGTCGCCGTAATGACGGTCTCTGATCATTCGAGGTGCCGGTCGTTAGCGCCGTTCCAATTGTTCAGCCACCGGTTGTCGGCGGCTCACGGGAACTTTCAGGACGGCGACTCGAGTTGTTTGACGATCTTGTCCTTGACCATCAGGCGCGTCTCCTTGAGCTTCTTCACTGCGTCATCACTGGACTTGGCCTGCTCTGCCTTGACCACTTCGGCATCGGCCTGCGAATACTTGTTAAGCAGCGAATCCAATAACGGATCCTTGGTGCGTTTGTGCTGGATTTCTTCCTTTGAGCGTTTCAGATCCTGATAAAGGTCGTGTGACACCGGCATGGAACACCTCCGTTTGTTAATCGGCAGCAAACGCCTCTGATTGCGCTCGCCAACTATCAGAATGGCCTTGGTTGACCGGTTCTGTCGACCACCTGTCAGACCAGCGGTGTCCGTTCGTCGTCCTTTGGCCAATGCGATAAAACCTTTGCCCGCCGGACGGCCTCCACAGCTAGAAGCCTTGAGCTTGCTCGCGAACGGGCCCGCAAGTACACCGCCCGTTCACACCGCGCCAAGCACCCGAGCCAAAAACGGCGCGGTCCGGCTCTTCTTGCTCTTGGCGACTTTCTGCGGCGTCCCCGCCACGACCACCTTGCCGCCCTGATCCCCCGCCCCTGGGCCGATATCGATCACCCAGTCGCTCTGCGCCACCACGCGCATTTCGTGCTCGACGACGATCACCGTGTGCCCCGCCGTCACCAGGTTGTTCAATTGCTCCAGCAAGCGATCGACATCCCGTGGGTGCAGTCCGGTGGTGGGCTCGTCGAGCACATAGAGCGTGGCCCCGCGCTGGTTGCGTTGCAGTTCGGTGGCCAGTTTGATGCGCTGGGCTTCGCCACCGGACAGCTCCGTCGCCGGTTGACCGAGGCGCAAATAGCCCAGGCCAATGTCGCGCAGCACCTCCAGCGAGCGGCGGATAGCCGCTTGTTCGGTGAACACTTCGACCGCCTCATCCACCGTCAATTGCAGGACCTGCGCAATGTTGCGGCCCTGCCAGCTAATCGCCAGCGTCTCGGGGTTGTAGCGGTCACCGTGACAGGTCGGGCACGGTGCATAGACGCTGGGCATGAACAGCAACTCGACGCTGACAAACCCCTCGCCTTCGCAGGTCGGGCAACGGCCCTTGGCAACGTTGAAGGAAAACTGCCCGGCGTCATAACCCGCCGCTTGTGCCTCGGGCGTGGCAGCGTAGAGTTTGCGCACGTTATCGAACAGCCCGGTATAGGTCGCCAGGTTGGAGCGCGGTGTGCGACCGATGGGCTTCTGATCGACTTGCACCAGACGCTTGATCGACGCCAGTCCCGCCGTGACCTGGCCACTGCTGACCTGCGGCGTGTCGTCCTCCAGATTCAACTCTTGCGGTTCGCTGTCGGCGGCCGGGCGCCCGAGGTGCGCGCCGACCAGTTCCAGCAACGCCTGACTGACCAGACTCGACTTGCCCGAACCCGAGACACCGGTCACCGCCGTGAAACAACCCAACGGAAACTCGACATCGAGGTTATCCAGATTGTTGCGGGTAATGCCTTCCAGGCGTAGCCAATCCCCGGCCTTGCGGCTGGTACGGGCGTGACTGGCCTGCTCGGCGAACAGGTAGGCGCGGGTTTGCGATTCGGCCACTTCAGCCAACCCGGCCGGTGGACCGCTGTACAGCACCCGTCCGCCATGCTCTCCCGCCGCCGGGCCGACGTCGATCAACCAGTCGGCACGCTGCATGGTTTGCAGATCGTGCTCGACCACGAACAAGGTATTGCCGGCGGCCTTCAAGCGTTGCAGGGCGTCGAACAACGCCTCGCCATCCGCCGGATGCAGGCCGGCCGAGGGTTCATCCAGCACGTAGATCACGCCGAACAACTGCGAGCCCAACTGCGTCGCCAGGCGCAGACGCTGCAACTCACCCGATGACAGCGTCGGCGTGCTGCGCTCCAGCGCCAGGTATCCGAGGCCAAGGTCGGTCAGGGTGCTGACCCGTTCCAGCAAATCCTGGGCGATCCGTTGCGCGGCGAGGCGTTTCTCCACCGACAGGTTCGGCGTATGGCGTACATCGGGGGCGTTGGCGTGGCCGCTGGCGCCATGGGCCACGCGCTGTTCACGGGCCTCGCGGGTCTGGCTGTGGCTCAGTACTTCGCCCGCTTCATCACCCTCCTCCAGGTAATGCTGGGCCGCCACCGGCTTCAGCACCTCAGCGACTTGCAACAACGGCATCTGTGACAGCGCGCCGATGTCGTAGCCGGCAAAGGTCACCGACAGCGCCTCGCGTTTGAGCCGCTTGCCCTCACACAGCGGACACGGGCTGCCGAGCATGAACTGCGACACACGCTTTTTCATCAGCGCACTCTGCGAGTGGGTGAAGGTGTGCAGGATGTAGCGGCGCGCGCCAGTGAAGGTGCCCTGGTAACTCGGTTCCATTTTGCGCTTGAGGGCGACCCGGGTTTCTTCCGGGGTGAGGCCGGCGTACACCGGCACCGTCGGCGTTTCCTCGGTGAACAGAATCCAGTCGCGCTGCTTTTTCGGCAGGTCACGCCAGGGAATATCGACGTCGTAGCCCATGGTCACCAGAATGTCGCGCAGGTTCTGTCCTTGCCATGCCAGGGGCCATGAGGCGACGGCCCGCTGGCGGATGGTCAGGCTCGGGTCCGGGACCATCAGCGCCTCGGTGACTTCATACACCCTGCCCAGGCCGTGACATTCCGGGCAGGCACCCTGGGGCGTATTGGGCGAAAAATCTTCGGCGTACAGCATCGGCTGGCCTGGCGGGTAACTGCCGGCGCGGGAGTAGAGCATACGGATCAGGCTCGACAACGTCGTCACGCTGCCCACCGAAGAACGCGTGCTCGGCGTGCCCCGCTGCTGCTGCAAGGCCACGGCCGGTGGCAAGCCTTCGATGGAGTCCACATCCGGGACGCCGACCTGATCGATCAAGCGGCGCGCATAAGGAGCGACGGATTCGAAATAGCGGCGTTGCGCTTCAGCGTAGAGGGTCGAAAACGCCAGCGACGATTTTCCCGAACCGGACACCCCGGTGAACACCACCAAGGCATCGCGGGGAATATCGACATCGACGTTCTTGAGGTTGTGTTCCCGGGCACCGCGTACCTTGACCATGCCGGAGGTTGGATTGGAGGTGCGGTTTGAGGTCATCGAGTCGCCTTGATTGGATAGCGCAAAACCCACCCATGCCGGTCTTTTTGCTCAACCGTTGAGCACCGTACGAATCATCCGGGTCAGCGCATCGGGGCCGTAGGGTTTGCTCAGCAAAAAGGTATCCGGGCTGAGTTGGTGATTGCGCGAGATAATGTCACGGGTGTGCCCCGAGGTGAACAGCACCGTCACGGGCGGATTCTGTACCTTGGCCCACGCCGCGAGATCCGAGCTCTTGATCAGGCCCGGCATGACCACATCGGTGAAAATCAGGTCTACCGCCACGCCTTCCAGCAACATCTGCATGGCGACATCGGCATTGGTGGCCGTCAGCACCTGATAGCCCTCCTCGCGCAACAACTCCACCGTTGAAACGCGCACCGCTTCATTGTCCTCGACCACCAGAATCCGCTCGTGTCCGCCTCGTTGCTGCACTTCAAGAGTGGATATTTCATTGCCCGCCGTGCGCAGGCTGCGCGGGAAGTAAAGCTGCACCCGGGTACCTTCGCCGACGACGCTGAACATCTCGATGTGCCCGCCGCTCTGTTTGACGAAGCCGAACACCATGCTCAAGCCAAGCCCCGTGCCCTGGCCGTCGGGCTTGGTGGTGAAAAACGGTTCAAACGCCTGGGCGAGCACCTGCGGCGGCATGCCTGCCCCCGTGTCGGCCACCGATACCCGCACATAGTCGCCGGCGCCGATGCCCTTGCCTTTGCAAAATGCGCGATCAAGGCGGATGTTTTCCGCGCTCAGGTCGATGGTGCCCTCCCCCTTCATGGCGTCACGGGCATTGATGGCCAGGTTGAGAATGGCATTTTCCAGTTGATTGCGATCGACGAACACCTGCCAGAGGTTGGCGGGCGCACGCATTTGCACCTGGAAGGTTTCACCCAGCGCACGCTGCAACAACTCACCCAGGCCATCGAAAATCTGCTCAGGCGTATAAATGGCCGGGGACAAGGGCTGGCGACGAGCAAACGCGAGCAATTGCGTAGACAGTTTTGCCCCGCGTTCGACGGCGGCAATCGACGCCGCCACCCGGCGCTGGACATTGGCGTTATTTGGCTCATGCCGGGCCAGCAGGTGCAGGTTGCCGGCGATCACCTGCAACAGATTGTTGAAGTCGTGGGCCACGCCGCCCGTCAGGCCACCGATGGCTTCGAGCTTCTGGGATTGGCGCAGTTGTTCTTCCGCCGCCAGTCGCGCCTCGACTTCATCGGCCACGCGTTGCTCCAGGTTGCGGGTGAACCTGAGCAAGGACTCTTCGGCGATCTTGCGTTCATGAATGTCGATCAACACCCCGGGGAAACGAAACGGCTCGCCCTGTTCATTGAACTCGCAACAGCCACTGGCGAGTACCCACAGATAACTGCCATCAGGGCGGATGACCCGATATTCGGCATTGAAGGGTTCGCCCGTCGCCATCGATTGCCGGACCTGTTCCTGCAGCCAACTGAGGTCGTCACGGTGGATATGCGCTTCAGCGATGTCTTGTGGCAGGTTGTCCAGCGGCTGTTCGGCGGGATAGGAAAAGGTGCGGGCGAAACGCTCATCGCCGCTCAGCACATTGCTCTTCACGTCCCAGACAAACGACCCCAGCAAGGCGCCGGCATTCAACGCCAGGCGTACGCGCTCGTTGTCGGCGCGATAGGCATCTTCGGCGGCCTGGCGACGGCGCTCGGAAATCACCCGTTCAGTCGTATCGACAACCATCGCCATGACCCCGGCGGGCTTGCCGTTATCATCGGCAACCGGGCTGTAATACAGGTCCAACCACACCTCTTCGGGGATTCCGCTGCGCAACAGCACCAACTCTTTGTTGCGGAAGGACAAGGTGCCGCCGCCCAGGCAGGTATCGACCACGTAGCGATTGAATTCGGCGACTTCCGGCCAGCCCAGCTCGACCGGAGAACCCAACAGATAAGGATGACGCCCGCCGGCAAACTCCGAATAGGCGTCGTTATAGATCATGTAGCCGGGCTGCCCCCAGAGCATCACCATCGGCAGTGGCGAGGCAAGCATCAACTGCACCGAACTGCTCAGGCTCTTGGGCCAGGTATCGAGGTTGCCCAGCTCGGTCCGGCTCCAGTCGAACGCACGGATACGCCCGGCCATTTCACCGTTCCAGCCGGCACACCCGTGGCTATCCTCTAGAAACTGCATCAGTTGGCCTTATCCAGAAAATCATACCCGTTTGTTTCGAGCATCGCGGATGGCAATGGTTTCATAGAGGTATAGCTGATTCATATCGTCGAAGCATTTAGGGTGCCACAGCGTGCTCCCACAAAGAGCCAATCGATGATCACACCTCGATCAAATGCTTGAGCGGGTGATAACCGGTTTTCAAGGTGGCGGCCACATCCAGAATCGCCTTCTCGATGCCATTCAAATGCATGCAGGTCAGTTCGATCGCCGCGCTCTGGTTGCCGGCTTCGATGTACTCGATCAACCGCAGGTGTTCGTCATCGCGACAGGCTTCGTGGCTGTCGTCGTCCAGTGCGGCGGCGTACAGCGAGGCGCGGGAGATCAGTTTCTGGAACCAGTCCAGCAACACCGGGTTGTTCAGGCTGCGGGCCAGTTTGATGTGGAACTCGCCGAGCAAATGGATCAGGCGCTCGTGGTCGCCGCTTTGATGGGCTTCGTCCTCCAGCAGCAGATGATCGCGCAAATCCTGGGTCACGGCGGTATCGCGACGACGGCACAGTTCGCTGACGATGCCGATTTCAATCAAACGTCGCGTCTCGAACAGCGAACGGATCTCTTCGTCACTCGGTAACGAGACCGATGCACCTTTATTGGGCTCGGTGGTGACCAGGCCATCGGCTTCCAACTGCTTGAGGGCGGCACGAACCGATGTGCGGCTGACATTGAACAGTTCGGCCAGGGATGACTCGCCCAGCTTCATCCCGGGACGCAAGGTGCGCTTGCTGATCGCCTCGTAAACCCCTTGGTAGACACGGTCGACCGTGGTTTCCAGTTTCTTTTCCGCCATTCGATCACTCCTTCAGCGCCATGCAATCAGCCCCAGGCGAATGAACTGCCTTGAAAAAGGGGGTTGCACGAGCAGGTTAATCCGGGTATTTCTAAATTGCATCCAGATTTTGCATACAATAATTAGAGGAATGCACCATTATGGGTCATCCAGTTGCAATCGAAGTGCGTAACGTCTTTAAACGGTATTCCGATGATCCGGGGCTGGCTCCAGCCCTCGACAACGTTTCAGTCGACATTGCCGACAACGAGTTCTTTACCCTGCTCGGTCCCTCCGGCTGTGGCAAAACCACCCTGCTGCGCACCATCGCCGGCTTCGAACACGTCAGCGCCGGCGAGATTCGCCTCGCGGGCGAACCGGTCAATGATTTGCCGCCGTTCAAGCGTCGGGTCAACACGGTATTCCAGAGCTACGCGCTGTTTCCGCACATGAGTGTCGCGCAGAATATCGCCTTCGGCCTTGAGATGCAGGGTCTTGATCACAAGCAGATTGCGCAGCGGGTCGACGAAATGCTCGCGCTGGTGCAAATGCAGCACCTGGCCAAGCGCAAACCGGCGGAATTGTCCGGTGGCCAGCAACAGCGCGTGGCTCTGGCCCGGGCCCTGGCACCGAAACCGAAAGTGCTGTTGCTCGACGAACCGCTGTCGGCCCTGGACCTCAAGCTGCGCAAGGAAATGCAGGTCGAGCTCAAGCGCGTGCAGAAGGAAGCCGGGATCACCTTCATTTTTGTCACCCATGACCAGGAAGAAGCCCTGACCCTGTCCGATCGTATTGCGGTGATGTCCGCCGGCAAGATCCTGCAGATCGGTACGCCGAATGACATCTACGAACGGCCGCAGCATCAGTTTGTCGCGCAGTTCATCGGTGACATCAACTTCCTGCCCGGCCATCTCAAGCGCGGCCAGCAGAACGAAAAGCTGTTCGTGCCCAACGGCATGCCGGTTGAAATCCCCTGCCCGGCCCAGGGCTTCGATGGCGCCAGCGTGCAACTGGCGTTCCGTCCGGAGCGCTCGCAACTGGTCGAGCCGACGCAACCGCATCACCTGCGCGGGGTGATCGAGGCCGTGTTGTATGTCGGCACCGCGACCCTCTACCAGTGCCGCTTGAACAACGACATCAAGGTCATGCTGCGCGAAAACAACGAAGGCCTGAATCGCAGCCGCGGTGTCGGCGATCGCGTCGCGGTCAACCTGCCGCCCCACGCCTGCCTGCTGATGGAGGCCTGAGATGAGCGTCAGCAGCACTTCTCCCGCCCTCAACCGCGCGCTGTTGCTCAGCCCGGTGGTACTGACCTTGCTGGCCCTGATCGCCATCCCGCTAGGCATCATGGGCTACATCAGCCTGTTGCCGCGCAACGTATATGGCGGCGTCGACTGGCAGGCCAACTGGCAATTGCAAAGCTACGTGCAGCTGTTTTTCCAGGAAGGTTTCGACGGCGAACTGGAACTGAACTGGGTCTACGCCCAGGCGCTGTTGCGCTCGGTGTTCCAGGCCGGAGGCACGACCGTGTTGTGCTTTCTGTTCGGCTTTCCGGTGGCGTTGTGGATGTCGAGCCTGACACCGCGCCGGCGCAACCTGATGGTCTTGCTGATCACCATCCCGTTCTGGACCAACCTGCTGATCCGCAACTACGCCTGGCTGATCATCCTGCGCGAACAGGGCTGGGTCGCCCAAACCCTCAATGCGCTGTTCCCCCAGGCCGGTGGCATCACCCTGCTCTACAACGACTTCGCGGTCAGCGTCGGCCTGGTCTACAGCTTCCTGCCGTTCATGATCCTGCCGATCTACTCGACCCTGGAGAAACTCGACTGGCGTCTGGTGGAAGCCGCCTATGACCTCGGTGCCAATCGCTGGCACGCGCTGAAGCGGATCATTTTGCCGCTGTCGATGCCGGGGGTGATTGCCGGTTCCCTGCTGGTGTTCGTGCCGAGCCTCGGCGCGTTCATTACCCCGGCGATTCTCGGCGGCGGCAAGACGCTGATGATCGGCAACCTGATCCAGCAACAGTTCGGCACCGCGCGCAATTGGCCGCTGGGCAGTTCGTTGTCGTTCCTGCTGCTGGGGATCATGTTGCTGTCCCTGGTGCTGTACGCCCTCTATAGCCGCAACGCCGCCAAGACCCTGCGTCGGGGAGCCCAAGCATGATCGCCTTGCACCTGAAAAAACTGCCCCTGACCCGTGAAGTCAGTCTGTTGATGCTGGCTTATCTGTACCTGCCGATCCTGGTGTTGATTGCCTATAGCTTCAACGCCAACCGCTCGGCCACGGTGTGGACCGAGTTCTCCTTCGCCTGGTACGGGCGGATCCTGGCCAACCCGTCGATCCAGACGGCGGCGCTGAACTCGATCATTGTCGCCAGCATCGCCACGGTCTGCGCCACGGCCATTGCCTTGCTCGCGGCGCTGGCCACCTACCGGCCGTTCTACGGACAGAAAATGGTCGAGGGCGGGATCAACCTGCCGCTGATCCTGCCGGAGATCGTCACGGCGGTCGCCACCTTGCTGCTGTTCATGGCACTGGGGATCAAGCTCGGTTTGCTGACAGTGATCATCGCGCACGTCGGCTTCTGCATTCCCTTCGCGTACCTGCCGATCCGCGCGCGGCTCAATGACCTGGACAAGAGCCTGCTGGAAGCGGCGAACGATCTGTACGCCAACCCGTGGCAGGTGTTTCGCCGGGTGACCTTGCCGCTGCTGTGGCCAGCGGTGTTGTCCGGTTCGGTGCTGGCGTTCGTGGTCAGTCTCGACGATTTCATCATGACCTTCTTCGTCGCCGGGCCGGGTTCGACCACCTTGCCGGTGTACATCTTCTCCGCGATCAAGGCCGGCGTGACGCCGGAGATCAACGCGATTTCGACCCTGATGCTGGTGATTTCCATCGTGCTGGTCGTGCTGGCCTTCTGGCTGGGACAGCGCGGTAAACAACAATGAGCCTGGAGCCTGTGTTTATGAACAAGAAAGTGAAAAGCATGCGTTTCGCCGTTGCCAGTCTGGCCTTGAGTTGCTTCACCGCGTTCGGCGCGCACGCCGCCGAACCCAAGGAGCTGTTCTTCTATAACTGGACTGACTACTACCCGGTCGACCTGCTGGCCAAGTTCGAAAAAGAGACCGGAATCAAGGTCACCATGGACGGCTACGACAGCAACGAAACCCTGCTGGCCAAATTGCAGGCCGGGGGCGCGGCGTATGACGTGATCGTGCCGTCGCAGTCGATCATGCGCACCCTGATCAACCAGAACCTGCTGCTGGAAATCGACGCCTCGACCCTGCCCAATTTCCAATACGTGAAACCGGCATTCCGCGACCCGGGTTTCGACCCCGGCCGCAAATTCTCGGCACCGTACCTGTGGGGCAGCACCGGGTTTTCCTATGACAGTGCGCGGGTGCCGGGCGGCAAACTCGACGATTCGTGGAAAGAGTTCTTCGAACCGCGCAAGGAACTGCAAGGCCAACTCGCCGCGCTCGACACCTCCAGCAGCGTGATCAATGCCGCCAGCCATTACCTGAACGTCGACGAATGCAGCGAAAACCCGCAGGACGCCAAGCGCATCCTCGAGCTGCTGCAAAAACAGAAACCGTTCCTGAAAATGTACAGCTCCGACAACACCGTCGACCGCATGGCCTCCGGTGAAGTGATCATGATGCAGAACTGGAACGGTTCCACCGCGCGAGCCACGCTGCAGAAGAGCACCATCAAGTACGTCTACCCGCGCGAAGGCCTGGCGATGTTCCAGGACAACTTCGCCGTGCCCAAAAGCGCCCCGCACCCTGGCAACGCGAAAATCTTCATCGACTGGATGATGAAACCGGAAAACGCCGCCGCCGTGTCCAACGCCATCGCCTACGCCAATGGCATCCAGAGCGACACGTTGATCGACGCCAAATGGCGGGTGATGGACGCCATCAACATGCCCGACGAATTCGCCTCGCGACTGCGCCCTGAAAAAGAGTGCAGCAACAAGGCGCGGGAACTGCAGGACCGCATCTGGGCGAAGCTCAAGGGCTGACTTGAAACCCTGACGCGGCCATCGCTGGCAAGCCAGCTCCCACAGTAATTTGTGTTGATCACAACATTTGTGAACACCCCCAAACCCTGTGGGAGCTGGCTTGCCAGCGATGGGGCCCTCCCAAACACCACAGAATTCGAGGTTTAAATGACTCAACCCCGCTGGCTGCGCAATGTGCGCCCCGACGGCTCCCCCGCCGAAGACCTGCTGATCGAAAACGGCCGGTTCACCCAACGTCGCCCGGCCTCGACCACTGAATTACTCGCCACCGACATCGATGGCCAAAACCAACTGCTGACCCCGGCCCTGGTGGAAAGCCATGTGCACCTGGACAAAACCCTCTGGGGCCAGCCGTGGCGCCCCAACAGCGCTGGCCCGACCCTCAAGGATTACATCGCCAACGAACGACGGATCCTGCGTGAAGTCGAAACCCCCATCGCGCAGCGAGCCGGTGCCCTGCTGGAAAACTGCATCGCCCGTGGCTCCCTGACCATGCGCTGCCACGTCGACATCGACCCGGAATTCGGCCTGCGCCACGTCGAAGCCATGCAACAACTGCAGGACAAGTACCGCGACCTGATCGACCTGCAACTGGTGGTGTTCCCGCAAACCGGCCTGATCAGCCGTCCCGGCACCGCCGAACTGATGCGCGAAGCCGTGGCCCTGGGCGTGGAGAACGTCGGTGGCCTCGACCCCTGCGGCATCGACAACGACCCCATCGCCCAACTCGATTTCGTGTTCAAACTGGCCAGCGAGTTCGACCGTGGGGTGGACATTCACCTGCACGACAAAGGTGAACTGGGTCTGTGGCAAATCGCGCTGATCGCTGATTACACCGAACACTTCGGGCGTCAGGGCCGGGTGATGATCAGTCATGCCTACTGCCTCGGCATGCTGCCGTGGAGCCAGGTCAAACCCGTGGCCGAACGCCTGGCGGCGCTGGGTATTTCGTTGATGAGCTCGGCACCGGCCGATTGCGCGGTGCCGCCATTCCTGGCCCTGCGCGAAACCGGGGTGAATGTCTGCCTGGGTTCCGACGGCATCCGCGATGCCTGGTCGCCCATGGGCAACGGCGACATGCTGGAGCGGGCGATGTTGCTGGCGTTTCGTTTCGACTTGAACAAGGACGATGAACTGGCGGCAGCGTTCGAAGCGGCGACGGTAAATGGCGCTCGGGCACTGGGCACTACGGACTATGGGCTGGCGCTGGGCGGGCCGGCGAACTTTCTGTTGATGCCGGTGCAGACCCTGGGTGAAGCCGTGGTTTCGCGGCCGGTTCGCCAGGTTTATCGCGGTGGGCGGCTGATCGCTGCGGGCGGTCGCTTGCTGGACAGTCGTTTGTGAATCGCATCGGGCTTCGAGCCAGTTGCGTGGTCGGCTTCGACGGCACGCAACACGTGCTGTGGCGCGATGGCGAAGTGGTGTTCGAAGGCTCGCGCATTGTGTTTGTCGGGCGCGGTTATCCAGGGCCAGTGGAGCAATGGATCGACTACGGCAATGCGCTGATCGGCCCCGGTTTCATCGATCTGGATGCCTTGGGCGATCTTGACTCTACGGTCCTGACCCTGGACAACGGCGACGAGCGCGACATGGGCCGGATGTGGTCGGCGGACTATCTGGCCCGCGGGTCACGGGAGAGTTACAGCCTGCAAGAGGAAGTCTTCAAGTATCGCTACGCCTTCACCCAACTGATCCGCAACGGCATCACCACCGCCATGCCGATCACCTCGATGTACTACCGCCAATGGGCGGAAACCTACGACGAGTTTGCGGCGGTGGCCGGTGTGGCAAGCGAATTGGGACTGCGCACCTATCTCGGCCCTTGTTACATGAGCGGCATGAGTTACTGGCAGGCCGACGGTACGTTGGCGCATCACTGGGATGAAGCCCGGGGCCTGGCCGGACTCGATGCGGCGGAGCGGTTTTACCGTGATTTCGACGGCGCGAACGGCGGCCTGATTCGTGGTGCGCTGCTGCCGGACCGCATCCAGACCTGCACGCCGGCGCTGCTGCAACGCACCGCTGCACTGAGCCGCGAGCTGCACGCCCCGATGCGTTTGCATTGCTGCCAGGGGCCCGGCGAGGTGGCAATGGTTGAACAACTGCGCGGCGCTTCACCGCTGGGCTGGTTGCAGCAGCTTGGGCTGTTGAATCCGCGCAGCCTGCTGCCCCACGGCATCTACACCCAGGGCGATGACGACCTGCAGCGGCTGGTGGATGGCGGCGCGAGCCTGGTGCACTGCCCGGTGGTTTTCGCCCGGGATGGCGAGGCGCTCAACTCCTTCGGCCGCTATCGCGCCAAAGGCATCAACTTCGCCCTGGGCACCGACACCTGGCCAGCGGATTTGCTCGACAACATGCGCCAGGGCCTGAACATCGCGCGCCTGATGGAGGGCGGCAACTCGCAGACCAGCACACTGGACCTGTACAACGCCGCCACCCTCGGCGGCGCCAAGGCGCTGGGCCGTGACGATCTCGGTCGCCTGGCGCCGGGGGCCAAGGCCGACATCACCGTGTTCAGCCTGCGCGGCCTGCACCTGGGGCCGCTGTTCGACCCGTTGAAAAACCTGGTGCTGGCCGGGCGCGGCGACGACTGCATCGCCAGTTACATCGATGGCCGCTGCGTGATGCAGGACGGCCAGGTTCACGGTGTCGACTACCCCACCCTGCAACGCCAGGCCCAACAGCAATTCGAAAAACTGATGCGCAGCCACAGCGAGCGGGCCTTTGGCCAACCGGACTGGAAGACCTTGTTCCAACCGGCCATCCCGTTCGCCGACAACTACAGCGCACAGGCGCCACTGAGCGCCATCGATCCACTTCTTTAGAGAATCCTGCCCATGCAAAGCTTCGACTTCAGCACACTGAGTGCGCGAGACAAATACAAGATTCTGATCGGCAGCGTGGTGCCACGGCCGATTGCCCTGGTCACCACGGTCGACGGTGAAGGCCGGATCAACGCCGCCCCGTTCAGCTTTTTCAATGCACTCTCGGCCGATCCGCCAATCCTCGCCCTGGGCGTTGAAAACTACGGCGACCAGAGCCCCAAAGACACCACGCGCAACATTCAGCTCAACCAGGAATTCACCGTCAACATCGTCAGCGATGCGTTGGTGGAAGCGATGAACGTCTGCGCCGTGCCCTTCGCCCCCGGCTTCGACGAGCTCACCGCCGCCGGCCTCACCGCCATTCCTGGCACCACGGTCAAATGCCCACGGATCGGCGAAGCCCCGGTGGCGCTGGAATGCCGCCGGATGATGGCGCTGTCCATCGGCCAGTCGCGGGAAATCATCTTCGGCGAAGTGCTGATGGCCCATGTACGCGATGAACTGATCGACCCAAAAACCCTGTACATCGATCAACTCGGGCTCGATGCGATCGGGCGGATGGGCGGGCATGGCTATGCGCGAACGCGGGATTACTTCGACCTGCCGACACGCTCCTTGCAGGCCTGGACAGAAGCGCCGGGGGGTGGGGAGCGGTTTTGGCCGGTGGCCAAGTAGTACGTAGCGCATATCCCCTGTAGGCGCGAACGTGCTCGCGAAAAACGTCAACGAAAATGCGGGGCGCCTGACGGACTGCGGAGTTCTTACGCCCATCGCGAGCAAGCTCGCTCCTACAGGGGGATGCATCGTCAGCGAAAATCCCGGCTGCGCACGCTGATGCCATCCAATAGCGGGCTCAGGTCACTCAAACGCCCGGCGATCAGGTGGCGCACTTCGCCCTCCTTCTCCCAACGTCCATCGACCTTGAGCAACTGTGAACCGACCAGCACTTGGCGTTGCCGCTCGGCCAGGTCACGCCAGACCACCACGTTGACGTTGCCGAACTCGTCTTCCAGGGTGACGAAGGTCACGCCGCTGGCGGTGCCTGGTCGCTGCCGTCCAGTCACCAGCCCGGCGACGCTGACCGGCCGCCCGTGCTCGACCGCCAGCAATTCCTTCGAACTGCGACAGCGTCGTGCCTTCAACTCACCGCGCAACAACGCCAGCGGATGCGGCCCCAGGGTAGTGCCCAGACTGTTGTAATCGGCCAGCAGGTCCTCGCCCACGGTGGGTTTGGGTAGCGCCACCGCGCCCTCCTCCTGACTGGGCAGGCCGGCAAACAGGCCAAGCTGCTTTTGCACCCCCGCCACCTCCCAGCGCGCCCGATGCCGATCGCCCGCCAGCCCCCGCAGCGCAGCGGCATCGGCCAGTAGCTCCTGGGCGCGGGCATCGAGTCGGGCCCGTTCGCCAAGGTCGGCGACGTCGGCAAACGCACCGTTCGAGCGCGCCGCCTCGATACGCCGGGCATCGTCCTCGCGAAAGCCCTTGATCATGCGCAAACCCAGGCGAATCGCCGGTTGCGCGCCGGTGAGCGGTTCCAGGCTGCAATCCCAGTCGCTGGCCCGCACGTCCACCGGGCGAATCTGCAGATGGTGGCGACGCGCGTCCTGCAGAATCTGGTCCGGGCTGTAGAAACCCATGGGCCAACTGTTGATCAGCGCACAGGCGAAGGCGGCCGGTTCGTGGCATTTCAACCAGCAACTGGCGTAGGTGAGCAAGGCGAAACTGGCGGCGTGGGATTCGGGAAAACCGTAACTGCCAAAGCCCTTGATCTGCTCGAAAATCTGCGCGGCGAATTCAGCCGTGTAGCCTTTTTTCTTCATGCCGGCGGCCAGCCGGTCCTTGTGCGGTTCCAGCCCGCCATGACGTTTCCAGGCCGCCATCGAGCGGCGTAGCTGGTCGGCCTCGCCGGGGCTGTAGTCGGCGGCGACAATGGCGATTTGCATCACTTGTTCCTGAAACAGTGGAACCCCCAGGGTGCGCTTCAACACCTCCCGTAACTCTTCCGAGGGATAGCTTTCGAGTTCCTCCTTGTTTCGCCGACGCAGATACGGATGCACCATGCCGCCCTGGATCGGTCCGGGACGAACGATGGCCACCTCGATCACCAGGTCATAGAACTTGCGCGGCTTGAGCCTGGGCAACATCGACATCTGTGCCCGGGACTCGATCTGGAACACGCCGATGGTGTCGGCGCGACCGATCATGTCGTAGGTTGGTGCGTCTTCGGAGGGGATCGACGCCAGGCTCAGGTCCAGGTTGCGATGACGGCGCAGCAAATCGAAACAACGACGAATCGCGCTGAGCATGCCCAAGGCCAGGATATCCACCTTGAGCAACCCGACCGCGTCGAGATCGTCCTTGTCCCACTGAATGATGGTGCGCTCGGCCATCGCGGCGTTTTCCACCGGCACCAGATGGTCCAGCGGCTGCTCGGAAATCACGAAACCACCGGGATGCTGGGACAGATGTCGGGGGAATCCGATCAACTGTTGGGTCAGGCTGAGGACCCTGCGCAACACCGGGCTGTCAGGGTCGAACCCACCTTCACGCAGGCGCTCCACGGGCGGAGCCTGATCGCTCCAGTGGCCACAGCAGTCGGCCAGGGCGTTGACCTGATCCGGCGGCAACCCGAGCGCCTTGGCCACGTCGCGCACCGCACCGGCGCCGTGATAACTGCTGACCACGGCGGTCAGCGCGGCACGCCCCCGGCCATAACGCTGGAACACATACTGCAAGACTTCTTCTCGGCGCTCGTGTTCGAAATCGACGTCGATGTCCGGCGGTTCGTTGCGCTCCTTGGAGAGAAAACGCTCGAACAGCATGTTCATGCGATCAGGGTCGATCTCGGTGATGCCCAAGGCGAAACACACCGCCGAGTTGGCCGCCGAGCCCCGGCCCTGGCACAGAATCTTCTCGCGCCGGGCGAAGGCGACGATGTCCTGCACGGTCAGGAAATAACTCTCATAGCCCAGCTCGGCGATCAGCCCCAGTTCCTTGTCGATCAGCCCGCGCACCTTCTCGCTCGCCCCGCCGGGCCAGCGCTCGCGCATGCCGCGCTCGGTCAACTCCCGCAGCCAGGACGCTGCGCTGTGTCCCTCTGGCACCAGCTCCCGTGGATATTGATAACGCAGCTGGCCGAGGTCGAACGTGCAGCGCCGGGCGATGTTCAGGGTTTCGTCGAGCAAGGCCGCTGGATAGAGATCGCGCAAGACGTCAAGGCTGCGCAGGTGCCGCTCACCGTTGGGGTGCAGGCGCAATCCGGCATCGGCCACCGGCAGGTGATAGCGGATCGCGGTCATGGTGTCCTGCAAGGCGCGCCGCCCGCGAGCGTGCATGTGTACATCGCCGCTGGCCACCGCAGGCATCCGCAGCTCCCTGGCCAATGCCAGCAGATCATTGAGGCGCCGGGCATCGTCCTGCCCCCGGTGTAACTGCACCGCCAGCCACAAGCGTTCAGCGAACACCTGTTTCAGCCAGTGCCCCTGTGCGAAGTCATCGACCGCATCCGGCACCCACAGCGCCAGCAACCCCGGCAACGGTTCGCTGAAGTCCTCGCGCAAGACTTGATACTGGCCTTTTTGCGTACGCCGGCGGGCTCGGGTAATCAGTCGGCATAACGCCTGGTAACCCTCAAGATTTTCCACCAGCAGCACCAGTTTCGGGCCGTTCTCGATGCGCACTTCACTGCCGATGATCAGGGGCAGCTCCACGGACTTCGCCGCTTGCCAGGCGCGGACGATGCCGGCCAGGGTGCATTCATCGGTGATCGCCAGGGCCTGATAGCCCTGCTTTTTCGCCCGCTGAAACAACTCAAGGGCACTGGAGGCACCGCGCTGGAAACTGAAGTTCGACAGGCAGTGCAGTTCCGCATACCCGGCGCTCATGCAAACCAGCCCTGCAGCCACAACGGGCCATCCTCGCCGACCGCACGATAGGCCCAGCCCTGCTGGCCGCTACGGGTTTCGATCAGGTAATAGTCGCGGCGTACGTCGTCGCCGTCCCACCAGCCGGACTCGATGCGTTCCGGCCCCATGAGAATGCGCGTCGAGCCTTCGTGTACCGCCAGGGGTTCTGTCAGCAGCCAGCCTGGCCGTTGCACGCTGGGGAATCCGGCGCAGGGCTGGTGGTCGACACTGGCCTGCCACGCGCACTCGGGTCGATGATCGGCCTGGAAGCGCAAGCCGTGCACCGCGTCGTCCTCCAACCGAGCGCGCAGGCGTTCGCGCAGTTGTTCCCAGGGCAAGGTTTGCTGTGGGCGATCGTCGAACAGCTCCTGAAACTGCGGAACGAAGCTCGGCAAGTCTTCGGCGCGCAGGCGAAAACCACGCACCGGCGCCTCGACCTGCACTTGCTCAAGCCGACCTCGCGCCAGTTCGAAGAGCATCGCCGGGTCGCGTTCGGCGCTGAGCAGCCCCACCTTGATCAGCGTGTCCGGCAAGCCGGCGTGTTCCAGATGCAGGTCGAAGCGTTGCACGCCGCTGTCGCGCCCGCAGAGAAACGCCGACAGGTCGCCGGTCAACCGGCGCAGCGGAAACAGCAAGGCCTGATGGGATTGCACATCGAAGTTGAGCTCGATACGCACATCGAAGCGGTCCGGCGGCAGATAGAACGCCAGCGGCAAGCACCGCAAACCGAGCAAGGTGTCCAGGTGCTTGAGCACCGGGGCCTCGAAGCGCCGCGCCAGGCTGTGTCGAGGCAACGCCTGCACCTGACTCAAGGTGCGCAGGCCCATGCGCGACAATGCGGTGGCGACGTTGGCCTCCAGCCCGATGCGGTCGACGGGCAATTGCCCGAGGTGATGCCGCAAGGCTTGATCGTCGGGCACCACCAGGCCGTCATGGGCGTTGGCCAGCATCCGCGCCGCTACCGGGTTGGGCGCGGCGACGATGCGGTGACGGAAACCCAACTCGCCGAGCTCGCTGCGCAAACGCGCCTCGAAGGGCGACCAGCCACCGAACAGCCCCAGGCTGGACTCGATTTCAAACACCAGCGCGCGCGGGTAATGCACGCTGACCTGGGAACTGAAGCGATAGGCCCAGGCGGCCAGGAACTGCTGCCAGTGTTCGATTTCAGCCGTGTCGTACTCGGCCGTGGCAAAGCCCTTGCTCAAGGCCTGGGCGGCACTCATGGACTGGCCGGGACGCAAGCCCAGCGCCCGCGCCGCGCCGTTGACCGTCTGCAACACCCGGCGCTGGGCCGGGCCGGTCAGCAACGCCAGCGGCGCTTCGGGATCGGCGCGCTGACGCAGTACCGCGTCCAGCGCCAATTGCGGGAAAAGAATGCAGACCCAGCGCATGGCAACCTCAATGCCCCACGGCAAAGGCAATCGGCGCCGAACGGGCCAGGCCGCCCCGGCACTTGAGCACCCGCAATTGCGCAGGCTTGGCATTGATGGGGGCATCGATGGCGATGCGCAGGGCCGCTGGCGACGGGTTGATCGCTTCACTGATCGAGCGATAGGCGAACGCCAGGGTCGAGCCGGTTTCCGCCGCCACCTGCAAGCGACGCAGGGCGCGGTCATCGGCCTTGTGCGGCCAGCACAGCACCGCACCGCAACTGCCCGAACGCAGGCATTGTTCCGCCGCCCACAGCGCATCGCGTTCGCTGGCCTGGATGATCGACAACTGGCGCAGATCGACCCCGGCGCTCTGCCAGGCTTGGGGATACGGCACATGGGGCGGCGCCACCAGCACAATGCGCTCGCCCGCCGCCGACAGCCGCGCCAGTGCCGGCCATACCAGTTGCAATTCGCCGATGCCCTGCCCGGCCAGGAGAATTTCGGTCAGTGCCGCTTCCGGCCAGCCGCCCGTGGGCAACGCTGCATCCAGCGCGGCATGCCCGGTGGGTTGCGGGCTGACCGCAGGCGGCGCAGGCCGGCCCTTCCAGACCTGGCCGCCATTGAACAGCGTATCCAGCGCAACGACGGCACCCATCAGCCTTGCCTCACCAGACCGCAGAACACCCCTTCGATGGCCAGGTCCCGGTCGGCTTCGACGATGATCGGCTGGTAGGCCGGGTTACGCGGCAACAGGCGAACCCGGTCGCCAACCCGCTCGAAACGCTTGATGGTGACCTCGCCGTCCAGGCGCGCCACGACGATCTGGCCGTTGAGCGCCTCGGGGTTGCGGTGCACGCCCACCAGATCGCCGTCGAGAATGCCGTCCTCGATCATCGAGTCACCCTGGACCCGCAGCATGTAGTCCGGCACCCGGGAGAAGATCGATGGATCGAGCAGCAAGCGGCTATGGATTTCGGCATCGGCCCCGATCGGCGCACCGGCCGCCACCCGGCCGAGTACCGGGACATCCAGCAGTTCGGGGCGCGGCGGCTGCCCGAGCAGGCGAATGCCCCGGGCCTGATGCGGGTTGACCTCGATAAACCCGGCGTCGGTGAGCGCCAGCACATGCTTGCGCGCCACGCTGCGGGAGGCGAAACCGAACGCCTCGCTGATCTCGGCGAGGCTCGGGGACTGACCGTGTTCGGCGATGCGTTCGCGGATGAAGGTCAGGATGGCGGTACGGCGGGGAGTTAAAGTCGTCATGGAGTACATTTGTACTCTTTTCGGTTTTTTCTTACAAGGACTTCTGTAGGAGCAGCCAGTCGACGCTCGATTGCTCGCGAAAAACCCGAGGCCGCCGCGGGGTATCAGGCACCCCGCGTTATCGTTGACGACCATCGCGAGCAGGCTCGCTCCTACAGGGGGTCAGCCAGATACGCGGTGATGTAATCAATAAACGCCAGCACTTTGGCCGTGGCCCGCCGATGGCTGGGGTACACCGCCAGAATGTGCGGGCCGAAGCTGTCCGGGTCGATGTCGTAATCGGCCATCACCTGCACCAGTCGTCCGTCGGCCAGGTACGGCGCGGCACTCCACAGCGGGGTGTGTAGCAGACCGCGTCCGGCCAGGGCATTGGCCAGCAGCAGGTCGTAATTGTCGCTGCGCAATCGCGGTGTCCGGGGCTGCGGCAGGCTCACGCGCTGGCCGTCGCGCTCGACCCACCAGAATTCACGGCTGAGCAATGGGTGGCAATACAACAACCATTCGTGCTGATCAAGGGTTTGCGGGGTGACCGGCAGCCCCTTGCGCGCCAGGTATTCCGGGCTGCCACACAGCGCCAGGCGATTGCTGCCGACCACCCGGGCGATCAACCCCGGCAAGTCGTCATGCCCTTCGCGCAACGCCAGGTCGTAGCCGCTTTCGAGCAAATTGACGAACGCGTCGCACAGGTCCACTTGCAGGTCGATCTGCGGGTATTGCTCAAGAAAACCGCCCACCACCTGGTCGAGAAAAGCCCGACCATAGGCCAGCGGCGCGGTGATTTTCAGACTGCCGCGCAAGCCATGCTGCAACTGCTCGATCTCCTCCCCCGCCTCGTCCAGCCGCTGCAAGACCTGACGCGCGGTTTCCAGGTAAAGCCGTCCGGATTCCGTGAGCGAAATCCGCCGGGTACTGCGCTCGAACAAACGCGCCCCCAGCTCCGCCTCCAGGTGATTGACCGCTTTGGTCAGGGCCGAAGGGGTCTTGCCCAACTGCTCGGCGGCGCGACTGAAACTGCCCAGTTGCGCGGTGACCACGAACATTTTCAGTGCACCCAACTTGTCCATTCTTTTTCCATTCAGGCAAAAACGTTTTTCGTGAGTGAGGCGTTCTGCCGACGCCGGCAAGCCACTAATCTGGCCATCAGACGCAATAACAAGGAAACATTCAATGAAAAGATTCATCCCGAATCTACTGATGGCGGCCATGAGTTTTGCCTCGTTGGAAGCCATGGCGGCGACTGATCTGGTGCTGTTCAACGGCAAGATTTTCACCGCCGACCGTAACCAGCCCAAGGTTCAGGCCCTGGCGGTGCAGGACGGCAAAGTGCTGCAAGTGGGCAGCAATGCGCAGATCAAGGCCTTGATCGACTCAGGGACCCAAGTCATCGATCTGGGCGGTAAAACCCTGATGCCCGGCCTGATCGACAGCCATTCCCACGCGATTTTCGGCGGACTGGAAATGGTCGCGGCCAACATGGAAGACGAGGTGGTCGAACTCGACGAACTGGAAAAACGCCTGCGCACCTGGCGTGACGACGGCAAGGCCCGGCATGGCGATGTCCTGACCGTGGCCGGCATGAGTTCGGCTTACTGGGCGCAGGCCGAAGCCCTGGGCAAGATATTCAACAGCGGCGAATGGGCCGACGTACCGGTGGTGTTTACCGGCAGCGATCACCACACGGCCTGGGCCAACAATGTAATGCTCAAGCGCGCCGGCGTCGACGCGACGCTGCTGAAAAACCTGCCGGACGCCGAGAAAGGCACCATTGGCAAACTCGCCGATGGCAGCCCCAACGGATTTCTGGTGGACGCCGGTTGGGACCGGGTGGCCTCGAAGATGCCGTCGCCGAGTGCCGCCGACATGCTCAAGGCGGCGCAAACCGCCGTGAGTTACAACAACAGTCTTGGCATCACGGCATGGATGGACCCCGCCGCCAACGCCGCGCCCGGCGAGCCGATATTCGCCCTCAAGCCCACGGAGAAAACCGTCGGCGTGCTGCCGGTGTACAAGGCCCTGTCCGAAAGCGGCGGCATGACCGCCCACGTCGCGGCGCTGCTGGTGGCCAACGGCAAAAGCGTTCCGGCCGATCTCGACACCCTGGACAAGGTCCGCCAGCAGTTCCAGGGCATTCCCAACCTGACGCTGCCCGGCATCAAGATCTTCGCCGATGGCGTGATCGAGTATCCGGCGCAGAGCGCGGCGATGATCGACCCTTACACCAACTCGCACAAACCGGGCGAACTGCTGATCGATCCCAAGCACTTCGGCGAGTTGGTCAGCGCCATCGATCAACGGGGCTGGCTGGTGCACATCCACGCCATCGGCGACCGCGCGGTACGCGAATCGTTGAACGGCATCGCCCAGGCGCGCAAGGACCGCCAGAGCGGTGTGACCCACTCGATCACGCACTTGCAGATCGTCAATCCGAAAGAGTTCGCCCGCTTCAAACCGCTCGATGTCATCGCGTCCATGCAACTGCTGTGGGCCAGCGCCGACGACTACACCACGGACATGATCAAGCCTTACATCAGTGCCCTGGCGTTCCGTTACCAGTACCCGGCGCACTCGTTGCTCAAGCAAGGCGCAACCATCGCCGGGGCCAGCGACTGGCCGGTGTCGTCGCCCAATCCGTGGAACGCCATGGCCCAGGCCATGACCCGGGTCGGCCCAATGGGCGTGCTCAACGCCGATGAACGCATCGACCGCGAAACCATGTTCTACGCCTATACCCTCAACGCCGCCCGCACCATTGGCCTGGACAAACAGATCGGTTCCTTGACCGCTGGCAAACAGGCCGACTTCATCGTGGTCGACCGCGATGTGTTCAGCGTCGACGAAAAAGCCCTGCATGACACCCAAGTGCTGCAAACCTGGTTCGCCGGTCGTCAGGTCTACGCACCAACCCTCTAAGAAAAACAGCAACCCCTCCGCTGCCCGACTCCGTGTTTCTCAACACGGGGCCAGGCGCAGCCATGTCCGACTTCTGCCTATAACAATCACAATAGCGGGACGTACCCCATGAACGTTTTCACCCTGTTCGCCCTCGGCTCCTTGAGCCTGCTGCCTTTAAGCAGCCACGCCGTGCCCTTGAATGATGATTTCTCGTTGCTGCTGGACGTGAACCTGGCCAGCGACTACCGCAGCCGTGGTATCTCGCAAACCCAGAACGACCCGGCCCTGCAAGCCGGCGCGACCCTGACCCACAGCAGTGGCCTGTACCTGGGCGCATGGAGTTCCAACGTCGACTTTGGCGGCGGCCTGAAGACCCGACAGGAGATCGATTACTACGCCGGTTGGCTGTGGCAAGCCACCGATGCGGTCAATCTCGACCTTGGTTATCTCAAATACAGTTACCCGAAAGAGAGCCAGTTCAATCAGAGCGAGGTCTACGGCATTCTCAGCGTTTATGGGGTGAAGCTCGGTGCCTATTACTCCGACGATGCACCGGGCATCGACAGCCAGCAGAACTCGCTCTACACCTACGTCGGCTATGAAACCGAGTTGCCCTATGGCACCGGCCTGAAACTGCGTTACGGCAACATGGACTTCAAGGACCCGACCCTGTATTCGAACTCGGGTGAAGCCGAGGATTCGTACCGCGAATGGGAAGTCCGACTAACCCATGAACTGGCAGGCGTCGTGCTGGGCCTGAGCTACGTCGACACCAACCTGTCGAAGAGCCAGTGCGCCAGCAACTGGGGCTTCGATGACGTGTGCAGCGCGACGGTAGTGGCGAGCGTGAGCAGGCCTTTCTGAGTTCGCCGTTTGCTGGTTTGTTGGTGATTGGATCTTTGAAATGTGTACTGAATTTCAGATTGCCTTCGCTGGCAAGCCAGCTCAGATGACCAAAACGATGATCATTTGTAGGCGCTGGCTTGCCAGCGAAAGCGGTATTCCATTCACCGACCAAGCCCGGCCAGAAACGCCCACGGATAAATCCCCCGCTCATGCCCATCACTGAGGCCTGCGGAAACTATTGCCCCTACCGTCGCTACGAAGGTATTTGCGCAGGTGATCACTTCATCGCCGGGGCCTATTTCAAGAGCCCGCAGCGCTAGAAGCAAAGCTGAGGGAAATGGCGTGGGCTCTGTTACATCGCCCGGACATCCATGCCTCGAATTTCTCGACCTCCTCGCCGAGCACAAAGTCTCCCGCCGCTAAAAGTTCCTGCCAACGTTGGAGAATCAGTGCTGAAAGATGCAATGCCCTGCACGCCCTACTCTAACAAAGCGAACAATAAAAAAATAAGCCCTACCGTTCGTCGTATTTTTAAAAAAATCAGCACTTAGAAAAAATAAAAATCATAAAAAAAGTACAAGACGCACATTTAATCCTACAGAAACACCCTACTCGTCATAGCAAGATCATTCCCACTTATCGAAAACTAAAATACGGTATGAAAAAGAAATTTTACAACTCCACGCCAGACACTATCCACACTAAAACCAAACCAAACCACCAAGACTCCGAATCGCATGCAGGACACTTCTTAAAAGTAAGTAGGAATACCCCCACAAGACAAAAAAAACCCACTTGCAGCCAACAGAAAAATCAACTAACTCTAGCGACACCATTTAATTTCAAGTGACAAACTCCCTTCACCTCGCAATACACAACGAAAGAAAAGAAACAACGGCTCCATTCCCATAGAGAATTCAATCATGACTAAAAATATCTGGCCCAGAATTTTTTCCCTGACCTCTATATTCATTAAAGAACAATTAAAAGAACCCATCTCATTATTTTGGATCATGATATCACCTTGCGCGACGTTCTATTTTTTCGCAGCAACCAGGCAAGACGCCAACTATTTTTCCAGTAACTACATTACAGTTTCAGCATGGTTTTATGCCTATATTTCCTCGAGCGTCGCATTATTCGGATTCGCCTTTTACATTATCGGAAGAAGGGAAAGCGGATTCACCCGATCATTTATTTACTCCAAGGACTCAAAATTAATTTTCCTTTCATCACACTTCATTACCTACTCACTAATATCGACATTCTATTGTGCGACCTTTTACCTAATGACGAAATTTCCATTTGGAAACTACAACCTCAATGAACTACTAAGTATCACACTACGCTTCTATGTCTGCTTCATCATGTTTTGCACTCTCGGGGCTGTATTTTCATGGCTACCGATCAACTTTCAGAACTCGAACACTTTGCTTTCCATTTTTTCGTTTTGCATGCTAATTCTCGGAACAATGAGTGCCAGCAGGGCAAACAACATCACTGATACTTTGAATCTTGCAAACCCACTAACTCTTGCAAGCAAAATAATGGAACAAGGCTTTCAATCCAACAAGCCCACCACAATCGCAATAGTTCTTTTATTCACTTTTACACTATTTAAGACATTCAAATACCTTAGAATAAATCCTGTATGGAGCCGATACTGATGAAAAAGTTCAGGGCGCAAAACATTGATTTCTCCTATTCAACCACCCCCCTCTTAACCCAGGCGTCTCTTGAGGTTGCTCAAGGCGATATTGTCGGAATTCTCGGGCCCAATGGCTCTGGAAAAACAACTTTTTTCGATATCATCTGTGATCTTAAAAAAGCAAAGTGCGGCTTCATAAAAAACGACTTTAGTCATTTCTTATACCTTTCCCAGATCATTACCACTTCTCCCCCGTTGCGCATGCGTGACATTTTTAAAATGGTGACTGCGCTGTCATCAAGCGAGCCAATGACACAAGACAAAACCCTAAAAAAATTAAGTGCGTGGAGCCCTGCGATAGTTGACCGCTACCAAGATATCTGGAACAAAAAATCATCGCTATGCAGCTACGGAGAAACACGCTGGTTCTTTACCCTTTCTCTTCTTTCAATTGCTGCAGACTTCGTGATTCTCGACGAACCTACTGCTGGTGTAGATCCCGAGTTTCGTCACTATATTTGGCAATGCCTTCACGGCGCTGCCAGAGAGGGCTCCGCCATTCTTGTCTCCTCGCACAATGTTGATGAAGTCATTAACCATTGTGATTATTTTTACATGATTAGTCAGCAACGCTTCAATCGCTTTGCCAACGGTAGTGAGTTCATGCACAAGTATGGAGCAAAGACTGTGGACGATGCATTTATCCGGGCCGTTACTGAACCTGCATTCGCGACATAAACAACTGGAACCGCACATAGGGGGGAAAAGCTCCAGACTGAATATTCAGTCCCTAAGTCCAGCCAGATAAGCCCACGGATAAATCCCCCGCTCATGCCCATCACTGAACACCAATTGCAAGCCATATCCCTGCGAATTCACTTCGATCACCTGAACCCGTCCATCAACCATCGGCGGCGTCCCGCGCAATCGGAATGCCCGGCATTGAGAACACGGGCATTGGCGACGCAACTCGACGTGGTCCAGCCGTTGTTCGCGACCGTCCGGCCAGTTCAGGCGCAATTGTTGTTTGCTTCGGGAGTTGCCGATGGCCAGCGGGTTCATTGCAGTTGACTCAGGGCAATGCGCACCGCCTTGCGCACTTCCGGGTCGCCGTCGTTCTGGGCGGCCAACAGCGGCGCAATGGCACCCCGCTCGTTCAACTCGCCCAGGGCCAGTGCGGCTTCCTTGCGCAGATTGCTGATGCGGTGGCCGAGGGTTTCGATCAGCGCATCGAGGGCCGGGGCATACCGTAAACGCCCAAGGCTGCGGGTGGCGCGCAGGCGCACTTGCCAGTAATCGTCGCCCAAGGCTTCGACCAGCGCGGCACCGGCGTCGGCGTGCCCGACCTTGCCCAGCGTGGTGGCGGCCTCTTCGCGCACTTGCCAGGCCTGGTCTTGCAGCGCCTGTCGCAGGGCCGGCAGCACCTGTGCGTCAGACGCCAGCCCCAACGCCCCGGTGGCTGCGCGACGGACGTCGGTGTCCGGGTCATCACTGGCCAGCCGTGCCAGGGCCGGCAAGGCATCGAGCTGCTTGAGCCAGCCCAGCACGCCGACCGCTTCGCGGCGGACGTTGGCGTCGTGATCGTCCAGCGCCAGCAAGGCCGCCGGGGCGGCCTGGGGAAAGCGCAACTCGCGCAAGGCCCTGAATGCGGCGATGCGCACGCCGATGTCGGCATGCCCGGTCCACGGCAGAATCACCCTGCCGGCCGCTTCGCTTTTGAGCAGGCTGAGGCTTTGCGCGGCGGCGGCCTGTACCGCTGGCGAGTGATCGGTCAGGGCCTGACACAGCGCCTCGACCACGGGCTCGTCCTCCCAGGCTTCAAGCAAGCGCGCGGCTTCGGCGCGAACCTCCTCGGCCGGATCGTGCGCCAGGCGATCGACCAGACACAGCAGGCCATCGGGTTCTTCCAGGTCAGCCAGGTCGATCAGGGCGATGCGGCGCACGCCGGCGTCCTCATCGATCAGGCGTGGTTGCAGGGCGAGAATGTCGTCGTTATCGGTTACATCAAAGAGTGAGGTCATAGGGCAAATCGCGGCAGTTTGTTTTCAGGAGGAAGTCCGAGAGGGTTCAGGCGCGGTAGCTGCCGACCGTCTTCGTGACGCAGAAGCTCGAGGCAGTGACGCTTCAAGCGCGAAAATTCATGGCTCGTCACCAGCTCGGTGGTGCGTGGTCGCGGGAAGTCCAGGTGCAGGTCTTCGATGATCCGGCCGGGGCGCGAGCTCATCACCAGCAAACGATCAGCGAGGAACAGCGCTTCGTCGATGTCGTGGGTCACGAACACCACGGTGGTGCGAATCCGTGTCCAGATGTCCAGCAGCAATTCCTGCATGTTCAAGCGGGTCAGGGCGTCGAGGGCACCGAAGGGTTCGTCCATCAGCAACAACCGGGGACGATTGACCAGTACCCGGGCGATTTCCACCCGCTGCTGCATGCCGCCGGACAGTTGATCCGGCCAGCGCTCGGCAAAGCCTTCAAGGCCCACCAGGGCGAGGATTTCATCGGCGGCCCGGTGCCGTTCGGCTTTGCCGATGCCGCGCATTTTCAGGCCGAAGGCGACGTTGTCGCGCACTGTGCGCCAAGGAAACAGCGTGTGCTGCTGGAACACCATGCCGCGCTGCGGCGACGGGCCAGACACCGGCGCACCGTCGACATTGAGGACGCCGGTGCGCGGCTGCAAGTGACCGGCCAGCGCACCGAGCAAGGTGGATTTGCCGCAACCGGACGGACCGAGGATGCACACGAACTGTCCCGGTTCAATCTGGCAATCGAGCCCCTGCACCGCTTCAAAAGCGGCGCGGCCCTCGCCCAGGCTGATCGACAGGGCGCGAATATCGATGCGCCCTTCCGGATGTTGAAAAACGCTCATCAGGCTTTTCCTCGTGGTCGATGCCAAGGCGTGAACAAACCGCCCAGGCGTTTGATCAGCAAACTGCTGCCCATCCCGAGTACCCCGATCAGCAACATGCCGACCACGATGTCGGCGTAGTTCTGGATGGTGTAGGACTCCCAGGTGTAATAGCCGATGCCGTATTGGCCGGAGATCATCTCGGCGGTCACCAGGCAAAACCACGAGGTGCCCATGCCGATGGCCAGGCCGGTGATGATGCTTGGCGCAGCCCCCGGCAGAATCACTTCCAGCAGAATCGCCCGCCGCCCTGCCCCGAGACTTTTCGCCGAGGCAATCAGCCGTGGATCGACACCTTCGACGCCGTGCACGGTATTGAGCAGGATCGGAAACAATGCGCCGGTGAAGGTGATGAAGACCATCGACAATTCTGACGAGGGGAACATCAGGATCGCCAGGGGAATCCAGGCCACGGCCGGTATCGGCCGCAGTACTTCCAGCGGCGGCAGCAACAGGTCTTCGGCCCATTTCGAACGGCCGATGGCCAGGCCCAGGGCGACCCCGATGACCAATGCCGCGAGGTAACCGGCGAACACCCGGCCGAGGCTGCTGCTCAAATGCCGGGCCAATTTGCCGGAGTCACCGAGACCGAAGGCGGCCTGGATCACGGCCAGCGGTGTTGGCACATTGGCGAATGTCACCAGGCCGAGGTTCCAGTGATGGCTGGCGGCGAGTTGCCAGAACAGCAGGCAGAGCAGCAAGGATGCGGCCCGGGGGGGCCAGCGCTTAAACGGTCCGTTCACAATTGTTCCTCTCAACCAAAAACCTGTAGGAACCGGCTTGCCGGCGAAAGCGGTGGGTCAGTCGACATCAACGTTGAATGTCCGTCAGCAATCGCCGGCAAGCCGGCTCCCACAGGGTCAGCGGGTGACCACGGCTTGAGTCGTCGCATCGGTAAAGTCGAAGACTTTGCCGCCCTGGGCCGTGGCGAATTGTTGGGCCTGGCCCTTGAGCAGAAACGCGCTGAGGCGCCCTTTCGCATCACTGGCAAACCACGCCTGATCCGCCAGCAACTTGATGCCGCTGTCGCTGGCCTGGGCATACACCGCGCGGATGTTCCTGCCTTCCTGCTTAAGGCTGGCCAACGCGGTGAACGCGGCATCGGCCGATGCGTACTGACGGACTTTCGGTTCGCCACGCACCCAGATCTCGGCCACATGGCTGAAGTCGGTGATGGCTTTGCCGGTGGATGCATCGACCGCTTTGAGCGGGGTTTGCGCGTAGTTGGCCAGTTGCGCGGCGTAGTCCAGGTTCGAAGCCTTGAAGGCAGCGCGGATGTACTGGTCGTCGATGAAGGTATTCAAATCGAGCCCGCGATCAGCCTTTTTCAGCAGCTTGAGGGTGTCGATGGCGGTGCCGACAGCCTGGCGATATTCCGGTTTCCAGCTCAGGTCGCGGGTCTGCACGCCCAGCGGGCCGTGGAACAGATAATTGACCTCGGCATCGACCCCGGTGACCTTGGCGATCAGTTCGCTGTACTTCTCCGGCTCGGCGGCCAGCAACTGATTGGCCTCGAGGCTGGCGCGCAGGTAGGCGACGACGATCTCCGGGTATTTTTTCGCGTAGCTCTGATCGACCAGCGCACCGTGGAAGGTCGGTGCCCCGGCCTGGGAGCCGTCATAGATCTTGCGTGCGAAGCCCCGGCTCGGGAACAGCTCGGCGAACGGCACGAAGTCGGCATGGGCGTCGATCTTGCCGGCCTGCAAGGCGGAGCCGGCGACTTCCGGTGGCTGGGCAATGATGTTCACGTCTTTGAGAGGGTCCCATCCCTGGGCAGCCACGGCACGCAGCAACATGCCATGGGCGGTCGAGGCGAACGGCACGGAAATGCTCTTGCCCTTGAGCTCGGCCAGCGACTGCACGCCCGAGGCGCTCGGCACGACGATGCCGTTGCCACTGCCCTTGATGCTGCCCGACAGCACGCTGATGAACAGGCTGTGCTTGCCCGCCGTTTCGAACGCCACACCGTTGAACGAACCGGGGAAATCGGCCATGGCGCCGAAGTCGAGTTTGCCGGCAACCATCTCGTTGGTCAGGGGCGCGCCGCTGGTGAAATTTTTCCACTCCACGTCGTACTTCGCGTCCTTGTATTGCCCGTCGTGGGGCAGGTATTTGTCGAGCAGGCCCAATTCGCGGATCAACAGTCCGCCAGCGGCGCAGTTGATCGTGGTGTCCTGGGTGCCGATGGCAATGCGGATGGTTTCGGCCGAAGCCGACAAGGTGAATGAGGCCAGTACCAGACCGGCCAATGTTGCACGCAGCGATGTTGGCAAAACCATGATGAATCCCCTCGAATCATTTATAGGATGTTCGTCTCCGCCACGATCAGGGCGTGGTGGGAAACGAGGGGTGTTTGAAACAGGCGTCCGGTGGTTGCCGGATGGCTTTTGGGTTGTTTGTACCGGCCTCATCGCGAGCAAGCTCGCTCCCACAAGTTTCGTGGGTGCAGACAGAGACACTGTGTGCGAGCTTGCTCGCGATGGCGTCCTGTCATTCAGCGCAACAAATAAGGGATGTCCACTTTCACCGCCCCGGTCGGGCAGTCCTTCTCACAGGGCATGCAGTACCAGCATTCATCGAAAGCCATGTAGGCCTTTTGCGTGGCCGGGTTGATGGCCAGCAAGTCCATCGGGCAAACATCAACGCACACGGTGCAGCCTTTGTGGGCGATGCACAGGTCCTCATCGACGGTGACCGGTGCGTTGGAACGGAAGAAGATTTCCTGGGGTTGATAGGCCATGTTCGGTCTCTCTTTGGTTGACGGCATCAAGCCGCATCGGCACCGACCCGCAACCGGTCGTAGGCCTGCATTTCATCGGCGTCGAGCGGGATGATGTAAGGCTCGACGGCTTTCTTGAAACTGGTCATCAGGCCGTTTTCATCCTTCTTCAGGTGGCAATGACAGAACCAGTCGTTGTCGTTGCGTTGCGGGTGGTCGACCCGATAGTGGTAAAGCCCCCAGCGACTTTCAGCGCGGAACAACGAGGCCCGGGCGGCCATTTCGGCGCAGTCGCGGATCATGCTGACTTCCATGGCTCGCATCAGTTCGTGGGCGTTGTGGGCCTTGATCTGATCGAGGTCGCGCTGGATATCGCTGAAGCGCTGCAGGCCGATTTGCATCTTCTTCGTCACTTTCGGCGGTTGCAGGTAGTCGTTGACGAAGCGCCGTAATTTGTACTCGACCTGGGCCGGTGGCAGGCCGTGTTCGCGGTCCAATGGCGCGTAGACCCGTTGTTTCTCGGTTTCGATCTGCGCGGCATCCAGCGCCGAAAACTCACGCCCGGCGACGAAATCCGCCGCATTGGACCCGGCAAACCAGCCGTATGTGAACGCGCCGAGCATGTAGTTGTGCGGCACCGCGGCCATGTCCCCCGCCGAGTACAACCCCTTGACCGAGGTTTCGGCTCGCTCGTTGACCCAGACACCCGACGCCGAATGCCCGCTGCAAAAACCGATTTCGGAAATGTGCATCTCGACCATCTGCGTGCGGTAGTCGGTGCCGCGATTGGCGTGGAACTGACCGCGACTCGGGCGCTCGTTGCTGTGCAGGATCTCTTCGATGTTCTGGATGGTTTCCTCGGCCAGGTGATCGAGTTTGAGGAACACCGGGCCGTTGCCGCTTTCCAGTTCCTGGTGGAACTCCCACATCATCTGCCCGCTCCAGTAGTCGCACTCGATGAAGCGTTCGCCCTTGTTGTTGGCGGTGTAGCCGCCCAGCGGGCCGGTGACATAAGCGCAGGCCGGGCCGTTGTAGTCCTTGATCAGCGGGTTGATCTGGAAGCATTCCAGGTTCGCCAGTTCAGCCCCGGCGTGATAGGCCATGGCGTAGCCGTCGCCGGCATTGGTCGGGTTTTCGTAGGTGCCCATCAAATAGCCCGAGGACGGCAGGCCCAGACGTCCGGCCGCGCCGCACGCCAGGATCACTGCTTTGGCCTTGATCACATGGAAGTCGGCCGTGCGGCAGTCGAAGCCCATTACACCGTTGACCGCGCCCTCTTCGTCCTTGAGCAAACGGGTGCAGACCAGGCGATTGGTGATGCTCACCCGCGCCCGCTTCAACTGGCGATACAGCACTTTCTTGATGTCGTGCCCTTCCGGCATCGGCAGCACGTAGGCGCCCATGTGGTGGACCTTTTTCACCGCGTAGTCGCCGGTTTCGTCTTTCTCGAACTTCACGCCCCAGCGGTCCAGTTGCGAGAGGGTTTCGAAGCTGTGGGTCGCATAGGCGTAGACCGCTGCCTGGTTGACGATGCCGTCGTTGGCGATGGTGATTTCCTTGGTGTACTGCTCCGGCGTCGAATGGCCGGGGATGATCGCGTTGTTCAGGCCGTCCATGCCCATGCTGATCGCGCCGCTGCGCTTGACGTTGGCCTTGTCGATCAACAGCACCCGCAGATCACGGTTACGCTCCTTGGCCTTGATCGCCGCCATGGGCCCGGCGGTGCCACCGCCGATCACGACGATGTCGTATTCCTGCTCCAACGTGTTTCGGCTCATGCCTGCTCCCCTTTTAGCCGGTCAATCCGCAGGCGGTACTGGAACGCGTCGCCTCGGTAGTAAAGGTGTTCGAAGTCCAGTGGCCGGCCTTCAGCGTCATGGGTCAGACGCTCGATGCGCATGATCGGAGAGCCGGGTTCGACGTTCAGCGCCTGGGTCAGGTCGCTGCCGGCCAGCACCGCATCGATGGCCAGATCGGCGTGACCGAGGGCCAGGCCGCAGTCGTTTTCGAGGATCAGGAAGATGTCGCGGGTAACCAGGTCTGCTTTTTCCAGGCGCTCGCCGATGGCTTTGGGCAGGTAGGTGATTTCCAGCGAAATCGGCTCGCGATTGATCAACCGCACCCGTTTGATCTGCGCCACGGTTTCACCCTCGGCGACCTGCAACCGCTCGGCCACCCGTTTGTCGGCGGCAATGAACTTGAAACTGCGCAGGCGGTTGATCACCTCGTAGCCGCGACCGGTCATGGATTCGGCCAGGCCTTGCAGGGTGCTGACGTTCTGGAAGGTCTTGGGCTTGGCGACGAAAGTGCCTTTGCCGTGAATCTTGAAGATCAGCCCTTCCTTTTGCAGGTCACCGAGGGCCTGGCGCACGGTGATGCGGCTGACCTTGAACAGCGCGCCGAGCTCGCTTTCCGAAGGCATCTGGCTGTCTTGCGGGTATTGGCCATCAAGGATGCGGGCGCGCAGCACATCACGCAGCTGGGTGTGCAAGGGAACGCTACTGAGGGATAGAACGTTATCGGTCATGAAGATCACTTGTCATAACGAGTTATGACGTGATCTTAGAGTTCTAAAGAGAGGGCTGAGAAATACTGTTTGGGAATAAGGTTAGAGCGCACGATCAATCGTGCGGTGAAACATCTGTAGCGAGGGAGCCAGCTCCCTCGCTACAAAAGCCAGCTCGTGATCTGTCAGTCGATCCGCAGTGCACGCAGGTCCAGTCGACCGTCCTTGAGCGGCGGGCACCAGTAATAGCCGCCGGTAATCGGCCGGCTGATGCGGTACAAACCGTCGGTGATGCCGTCTTCCAGGCCGCTCATGCGCCGCAGCTGGACTTCAAAGGCGTCCAGGGAAAAACCGAAGGCGAGGAACATCAGGCCAGCGCGGTCGCCTTCGATCCACGGCATCGAGCGACGCACGATGAACGCCTCGGGCGCGAAGCTTTCCTGGGCAGTGCGCTTGACGTGGGCGGAGATCGGCGCGTCATCGAGTTCTTCGTTGTCGCTCAGGCGTCGGCCCATGATGTGGTCGGTTTCGTGGGAAGGCAGCGCGTGGAAGCCCTTCAAATCGTGCTGCCACTGCTGGATCGCGGCAAAGCTGCCACCGACCGTGCCGTCAGCGCCTTCAGCCACCAGCGCGGCAGCCGCAGCGGCCTCATCCTGGGGGTTCTCGGTGCCGTCTTCGTAGCCGGTCAGGTCATGGCCATCGCGATGGCGGAAGCCTTCGGTCATCTGCACCAGGCGCAAGGCCGGCGCCAATGCCGCTTCAAGGGCGTTGCTGCGATTGAGCAGTTCACCACGGTCAACGCCATGCAACCAGCACCACAGCGCGTGTTGGGTCGACGGGTTATCAACGCCCACGCCCGTCAGCGCCGGGAACACCCGCAGCCCTTCAATGTTGCCGTTCAGGGCCTTGACCAGGGACTCACCGAAGCCGACCACAGCCGACTGGCCGTCCACCAGTTGCATCAAATTGTCGAGCGCCGCCGGCAACGCAGCGGCGGATTCGAGGGCGAAGAACATATGACGAGCTTGAGGCGGAACAGGGGTGGCGAGAATGCCCGGCTGGTAATGACTCATATGAACTCCTTATGAAAGAGCGCGAAGTTTAACCGCAGCACCGGCCCTTGTGTGTGCTCAGGTCAATGTCCATGTACAAGAACTGCGCAAAGCGGTCTACGCTAGAGACACAATATCCAGACCCTCAACCCCTCTACTCTGCCTGTCGCCGCGCGATCGACTCAAAATCCGGGGCATTGAACGTTGAATGTAGGAGCGAGCTCGCTCGCGAAAAACCCATAACCGCCGCGGGGCGTCTGATTTTACGCGTTATCGTTCACGACCTTCGCGAGCGAGCCCGCGCCTACCGTGGCCCGGGCTCGCCAACATCTGATACGGGGTAGCGACATGACCACAGCGAATATCCTTGGCAATATGTTTCCCGAGCCCGGCAGCATCCCGGAAAAATACCGCCTCGACGGCCCGACCGAGCAGCGTGAATACCTGGTCGATGGCGTATTGAGGACCTGGCCAGGCCCCCTCGCCCAAGTCCGCAGCCCGGTGTATATCAGCGGCCCGAATGGCGATGAGCAAGTCATCCTCGGCAGTACGCCACTGCTCGATGCCGAGACCGCCTTGACCGCCCTCGACGCCGCCGTCCGCGCTTATGACCGCGGCCAGGGGTTGTGGCCGACCCTGCGTGTGGCCGAGCGCATCCAGCATGTCGAGACCTTCCTCAAGCACATGCGCGAACAACGCGAGGCGGTGGTCAAGTTGCTGATGTGGGAAATCGGCAAAAACCTGAAGGACTCGGAAAAAGAATTCGACCGCACCTGTGATTACATCGTTGACACCATCAACGCCCTCAAGGAGCTCGACCGCCGTTCCAGCCGTTTCGAACTGGAGCAGGACACCCTCGGCCAGATCCGCCGCGTACCGATGGGCGTGGCCTTGTGCATGGGACCCTACAACTACCCGCTGAACGAAACCTTCACCACGCTGATTCCGGCGCTGATCATGGGCAACACTGTGGTGTTCAAACCGGCCAAACTCGGCGTGCTGTTGATTCGTCCATTGCTGGAAGCCTTCCGCGACAGCTTCCCGGCCGGGGTGATCAACGTGATCTACGGCAGCGGTCGCGAGACCGTGAGCGCCCTGATGGCCAGTGGCAAGATCGATATCTTTGCGTTCATCGGCACCAATAAAGCCGCCAGTGACCTGAAAAAACTTCATCCAAAACCCCACCGTTTGCGCGCGGCGCTGGGCCTGGATGCGAAGAATCCCGGTATCGTCTTGCCGGAAGTGGATCTGGACAATGCGGTCAATGAAGCGGTCACCGGGTCCCTGTCGTTCAATGGCCAGCGCTGCACAGCGCTGAAAATCCTCTTTGTCCACGAAGACGTGGTTGAGCGCTTCATCGAGAAATTCAACGCCAAACTCGCCACGCTCAAACCCGGCATGCCGTGGGAAAGCGGCGTAGCCCTGACGCCGTTGCCGGAGTCGGGCAAGGTCGCTTATCTGCATGGGCTGGTGGCGGATGCCGTTGAAAAAGGCGCGCAGGTGGTCAACCCCCATGGCGGCGAGACCCGTGCGTCGTTCTTCTATCCCGCGGTGCTATACCCGGTGACGCCGCAAATGCGCGTCTATCAGGAAGAACAGTTCGGCCCGGTGGTACCGATCGTGCCGTACCGACATCTGGATACGGTGATCGATTACGTCCTGGAGTCGGACTTCGGCCAGCAGTTGAGCATCTTCGGCACCAACCCGGTGGCGGTCGGACGTCTGGTGGACACCTTTGCCAATCAGGTCGGACGCATCAACCTCAACGCCCAATGCCAGCGCGGCCCCGACACCTACCCGTTCAACGGCCGCAAGAACTCGGCCGAGGGCACATTGTCGGTGCATGATGCCCTGCGGGTGTTTTCGATCCGGACACTGGTTGCCACCAAATTCCAGGAGAGCAACAAGGAACTGATCAGCGAGATCATCAGCGGCCGCAGTTCAAGCTTCCTGACCACCGATTACATTTTCTGAGGAGTGCCGACCTGAGCCAGTCCAGAGCCCTTCAATTGCCACCGCTGCTGCGCCGTTTACTGCGTCCGCTGCTGGACCCGTACCGACGCTATCGTCATGCCAGGGTCATCCACGCCGTACGGGTGTCACTGGGGTTGCTGGCGTCGATCCTGCTGACCACCGGCATCCACCTGCCCCACGGCGAGTGGGCGTCGGTGACGATGCTGGTGGTGATCGGCGGCTTGCAACACCACGGCAACATCGGCAAAAAATCCGCCGAGCGGGCCATCGGCACCCTGGTCGGGGCGGCGATCGGCCTGGTCCTGGTGGTGCAACAGGCGTGGCTTGGCATGCCGTGGCTGACCTATTTCGCCATGGCGGTGATTTGCGGCTTTTTCTCGTACCACGCCATCGGCAAGGGCGGTTATACGGCATTGCTGGCCGCCATTACCGTGTTCATTGTCGCCGGCCATGGTGATAATCCGGTTTCCGATGGGCTGTGGCGCGGGGTCGATATCCTCATCGGTATTGCCCTGGCCCTGGCGTTTTCCTTCGCCCTGCCGCTGTACGCGGTCTATTCCTGGCGCTACAACCTGGCCGATGCCTTGCGTGATTGCGCGACGATCTACGGACGCATCATCAACGGTCAACCGGTCACGGCGGACGAACATCTCAAGCTCATGGGGCGCCTGAACACGGTGATGGTGCAGTTGCGCTCACTGATGCCCTCGGTGTCCAAGGAAGTGAAGATTTCCATGACCGAACTCGATGCCATCCAGCGTCACTTGCGCATGTGCGTCAGCACACTGGAGATCCTTGGCAACACCCGGCCGGATGCCAGTGATCCGGACGCCATGGCCCATCTGCAATCAGCGCTGAAAGCGGAGCACCGGTTGATTCGCGTGCAACTGATCGGCATGGCCCGGGCACTGAAATCCGGCGTGTCCCAGCGGCTCGGGCGGCCTGCTGAAGTGCTGCCGGATTCAAGCCTGGATACACCGGTCTATAGCTCGCTGGACGGTTATCGATTGCTGGTCCGGCAGTTGGCGGCCAACATCGGCGAGATGCGCCAGCGACTGGCGCAGACTGCGCCGCGCTGGAACATTTGACGCCTGATCACTGTGCAACCGTGCGACGCAACTTCAGGCCCCAGCCCTGCTGCATTCCCGCCGCCGCCAACAGAATCGCGGCCACGCCGATCCATTGCAGGGGTTCCAGGCGATGACCGAAGGCAAACCAGTCGACAAAAATCGCCGCGATCGGATAGATGAACGACAGCGCGCCGGTCAGTGCGGTGGGCAGTTTCTGGATCGCGCCGTATAGCAGCACGTACATCACGCCGGTGTGCACGATGCCCAGCGTGACCAGGCTGGCCCAGGCACTCGGTGCCTGCGGCAGCGCCGAAAAGTGCGCGAACGGCGCCAGCAGGAGCACGCCGGTGCTGACCTGAATCAGTGCGATCAAATGCGGCGGCGTGCCGGTCAGGCGCTTGATGATCAATGCGGCAATTGCATAAAGAAATGCAGCGCCCAGCGCCAGAACAATGCCGATCAGGTACTGGTTACCGCTCTCGCCCTGCCCGCCATGGGCACTGACAATCGCCAGCATCCCGAGAAACGAAACGCCCAGCCAGGCCATCTTCTGCAGCGTGATCTTCTCGTTGAGGAACAGCGCGGCCAGGCCCACCAGCATGAACGGCTGCACGTTATAGACGGCGGTGCCGATGGCAATCGAAGCCCTGGAATAAGAGGCGAACAACAGCACCCAGTTGCCGACAATCGCCACGCCGCTGAGCACCGCCAGCAAGAAGGTGGTACGGGTCAGGATACCGCGGCGCAGGAAACCGAATGCGGCGCAAATCAGCAGCAAAGTGCCGGCCCCGAACAGGCAGCGCCAGAACACCACATCCAGTACCGGTTGCCCGGATACCAGCACAAACCAGCCGATGGTTCCGGAGATCAGCATGGCGGCGGTCATTTCGAACGAGCCGCGACGTATTGTTTTGTCCATCATCAGACTCCTGTGTTTGAGCCCAAAGTATGCCGATCCAGGCGAGGGCTTCTCCAGTGCATAAATCAGGCTAAACTTGGATTCTGCCTTTTTTATCAAGGCGACTTCGAAGAGTTGCCTAATCGAGGATTGCACCATGACCGATGACATCGACCAAGTGCTGATCACGGCATTGATGGAGGATTCACGACGCTCGCTCAAGGCCCTGGCGCAGATCAGCGGCCTGTCATCGCCCAGCGTCGCCGAGCGCCTGCGCCGACTTGAAGAGCGCGGCGTGCTCAAGGGGTATACCGTCGAAATCGACCCGAAATGCTTCGGTTATCAGCTCCAGGCGATCGTGCGCATTCGCCCGCTGCCGGGCCAGTTACAGGAGGTGGAACGGCAGATCCAGGCCATCCCCGAATTCACCGAATGCGACAAGGTGACCGGCGACGACTGCTTCATCGCACGCCTGCATGTACGCTCGATGGAACAGCTGGACACCCTGCTCGACCGGCTCAATACCCACGCCGAAACCAATACGGCCATCGTCAAGAAAACCCCGGTCAAACGCCGGTTGCCGCCGATGGCCTAGTCGCTTGCGGCAAATCACAGGCAAGAAAAAACCCGCCGAAGCGGGTTTTTTCACTCAAGGCTGGCGATCAATCATCGCGACCCATGATGCCGAACAGCTGCAACAAGCTGATGAACAGGTTGTAGATCGATACATACAGGCTGATGGTCGCCATGATGTAGTTGCGCTCGCCGCCGTGAATGATGGCGCTGGTCTGGAACAGAATGCAGACCGAAGAGAACAGCACGAAACCGGCGCTGATCGCCAGCTGCAGACCGCTGATCTGGAAGAACATGCCCGCCAGCGTTGCGCCCAGCAGCACAAAGAAGCCGGCGGTGATGAAACCGCCGAGGAAGCTCATGTCCTTGCGGGTGATCAGCACGTAGGCCGACAGACCGCCGAACACCAGTGCGGTCATCGCGAAGGCCGAGCTGACCACTTCAGCACCGCCCTGCATGCCCAGGTAACGGTTGAGGATCGGGCCGAGCAGGAAGCCCATGAAACCGGTCAGGGCAAATGCCGACACCAGGCCCCAGGCGGAATCACGGAGTTTGTTGGTGAGGAAGAAAAGCCCGTAGAAGCCGATCAGCACCACGAAAATGTTTGGATAACCGACACGCATCTGCTGGGCAACGAAGGCCATCACACCGCTGAATGCGAGCGTGAGTGCAAGCAAGCCGTATGTGTTGCGCAGGACGCGGCTAACCTCTAGCTGCTCAGCCTGCAAGCTGTTATTAACTGCGTAATCCTGTTCGCGCATGGCGACACTCCTGTTGGTTTGAAACGTTCAGTCGCAAAGATCATAACAGACGCCCTGTAACAAGCTATGCAGAGAGTTTGACAGTGTGTTTCATTCAGGTATTATGGCGCCCGCAACACAAACGGAGGTGTGGCCGAGTGGTTTAAGGCAACGGTCTTGAAAACCGTCGACTGTAACAGGTCCATGAGTTCGAATCCCATCGCCTCCGCCATCTTTATACGACAAAGCCCTGATTTTTCGGGGCTTTGTCGTTTCTGGGGTTTGGCTTTCGGCCTGGTGATTTCGACGCGTTACAAAACTATTTGGTAACCGTTACAAAACTTTCCTGATTTTCCCCTCTTCTGGCGTCCTGCCAATCGTAAAAAATCCTGCATATAACCTGGTGCTACGCTTTCCTCGTCCACGGAGGAATTCCCATGCCAAATTCAGACCTGCTCCCTTCCCTGCTATTCAAGATCAACGAAAATCAGCTCGCCCTGGAAGCCGCCATCATGGAGCTCACGCTTTGGGTAGAGCAACGTGGCGCGGCCGATGTCGCCGACAACGTTCGCAGCGCTCTGGACGCAATCGATCGGAACGAGGAGTTCATCAAGATGACGCTGGCAGTGATGATGACGCCGGAGTGAGCGGGGACAGCACGAGTTGTGCGGATTAGCTGGCGTTTCTGGTCCGGGGGTTTTAAAGGCTTCAGGGGGTATTCAACCCCCTGGATCCACCTAAAAAACGCAGGAATGGTTCAAAAAGTGGTTCGAGATTATCGATTCGCTGACAGGCACAGTGAGTGCCAATACGTACAACATAAAGTCATCCGAAAGATAAGTTGCTGAAAGCCCAAATCAATAGAATAAAAATAAAAAGTGATAGCATCCCGAAAGCTACACCACTGAGCTCATACAAAAACCTGTTGATCCGGTGCAACACGGAGCGACTAAAATACAAGTCATCGCATCCCATTTCGATTTTTTCCACTATCTGGGACGCTAGCGCTCTAGCTTTATAGCTAAGCTCATCTCGACCAGACTCTTCGAAGAAATCTAGATCCCTCAATGCACCGACCATTTCAATATCGACAATAGCTGTCCGCACGTGACCATTAAACTGATTAACACGCAACTCTAGCTCCAACATAAGCCCTGTGTAAGCTTCCTCTGCCCGACTTGCTTTGAAATTTTCCTTCCCGACCTCATCCTCGACCCACGATGCCAAGTCATCCAACCGGTCAATTATTTTATCTTTACGCTTAAGAGCTTCTGCTCTCCGATTGGCATTATATTGAAGGTAAAGAGTGAACATCCAACCAATCAACAAAACTATTAGCTGGCCAGGGAGATTCTGAAAATTCATTTCCCCTTACCACCTGCCGCGTCAATTCTATCCTTAATTAAAGCTTCAATACTCTTAACAAGACTATGAGAGTAAGTTAGCTTCACCTGTAACTCCTCCCAAGTAAATCCTTCCTCACGAATCAATCCACCAAAAGCCTCATCTAGGAAAGAGCGGCCGTATCGATTATAGCCATCAAGATCTACGTGAACCTTGTCGTACTCTCGCAATTTCGGCGCAAGAAGTTTTTCTCTGAAGAACTGACCGCAGCCATCTCCGTCGTCGGGATATCTACCATACGGACGCTTATTAAAATCCTTTACGACACTAATTGTAAATTCGCTCATAACTCTATATTCCATTGGACCAAAGTACCAGGGAACTTATTCTTCAGCTTAGACGCACCTGGCTGCTGTCCGTCCTCATTAAATGTATAAAGGCCATTATTACTGAAAACCCATAAAACGCCACCATCCGTATCATTAACCAGCGCTTTAATACTCTTACTTCCTTGACCATGCTTTTCTTGACGAGTTCCAGAAACATCATTCTGCATGGAGAAATAAATTAATCTCTCGTCAGAAACCCTGGTAGGTACTGCATCAAAAATTTTAACACCCGAGCTCTCGAATTCTGGAATATCTTTCGTCATATCTTCATAAAGCTTCGGATCAGTAAATTTCAAGAGCGGAAAAAACCATGGTTGTTTCACCACAGTTTTCGGGATACCTACACCACAATCATATATCGCCAGATATAATTTCTTCCCAAAAGTACTGCACATTAGCCACCAGCGTTTATTTTCGTTAGGCTCCCCGGGATAGGCGTGTAATCTCACGTTATTAATAGTTTCTGAGACCGCATCACCGTAGACATGCTCCTGCTCTGGACTCATCCGACCGTCGTAAATTCGACGCTGAATAAAATCGACGACTTCATCCATCTGCTCCCTACCAACACTCGATACTATTGGCATATTCCTGGCACTAGTGAGAGCATATTTAATCTCAAACCCATTGATAAGCTTATGCAAATTACTGGATTTTATTGCATTATTAACTGCAGGAGACTTTAGAGACAGAGAAACGCTCGCCTTTCCTGACCGACCTACCCCTGCTAGTTCAATTGCAGCATAAACCACAACCAACGCCGCTGCAGAAATCTTCTCTGTTCTGGAAAAATCAACTACGCAATCACGATGCCGATACTTTTTCCTGATTTGATGAAGGAACTCCATTGTTTCATTGTACGGACTGACCCTACTCTCAAACTCATAAATAGATATATATTTGGGGGCAATGAAAACATCTCTATCAATCAGGGCGCGTATAGGCGCAACTTTTCCTGGGACATATTTTTTATTTTTTCGACGCAGTCGTGTAAGCCAACGAGCTTCCCCGGCAGCCTGCCTCATTTCCCTATGTTCTGCGCTAATTCGCTTCATCTATATTCCGAATTTGTTAAATCTTCCATGCCGTTCTACCTCTCGGTAACCCGCTGAGCCAGTAGGTTTCTCCCATCATCCTGTCTGCTGCATGTGACGGCACCGCACATTATCAAAAGCCAGTCTGAAGGTCACTCATCGACTCCCACAATAGCTCATGCCATCAAGCACAGAGCGGTAACCATTTTTTCGAATTTTCCGCTCCCTCAGTCAAACCCAGAGATCTTTCTGACATACGACTGGCAAGCCGCCAGCGCAATCAATCCTTGGTCGCCGGCGTCGGTGATGCCGATAATTCGCTGAGCATGCGCTGGGTCAAGTCGGGCGCGCGCTCCTCCATGAACCACGCCGCCGGCGCCGGTACCGGCTGGCACTGAACAGCCACCGGTTGAATCCTCGGCGAGGAGGACTGACAGCCGCAGATCAGAAGTGGCAAGGCGATCGCGCAGGCGAGCTTGGTCTTTTTGAGCATTGGTCAACGCCTCGTAGTGGGTTTGGTCGCTGGCTGCAAGACGCTGCTCGAGCGCCAGGCGTTTATCCTGATCAGCACGGACCTGGGCGGCGGCTGCGTTGCTTATGGAGGTCAGGTCATCCTTGTGCAGGCCTGCCTGCTCGGCGAGCTTCTGGCCGTAGCGCCAGTCCTGGACCTTCCAAGCGGCTCCAGCGGTGATCAGCAACAGCGTCAGCACGCCGACCAGTACCAGCTTCGTCGCACCCGGGCTCATGGCACATCCCTGAAGAAGATGTGATGCCCAAGCGCCAGCATCTGCTTAGCGCCCTTCACCCAAACCGGTGGCTTCGGCATGGTGGTAGCGTAGTAATGCGTGGCCCCACCGGTGGGATCAGGCACCTTGCCATCGATCACCTGATCAGCAGCGATCCGCGCCTGGGCCAGTTCGCGGAATGGGATCTGACGCGCTCCGCTCAGAAAGGCAAAGTTCGGATCGGTCTTGTTCCAGCAACTGAACTGGTACGGCTTCTGGCACACGCCGGCATAGCCCTCCCCCCACCACGATTTTTCCTTGCCGTCGTTCACGCGGTTGCGGATGGTCCAGGCCACGGCGACTTGGCCAGCCAGGCTTTCGCCGCGGGCCTCACCCCACAGAGTGCGCGCGAGGATGTCGCGGTCTTTATCGGTAACAGTCATCACTTTTCTCCAGGCAAAAAAATACCCGCTCAATGGCGGGTGCGCTTTGATGCAGGTGATTACGCCGCTGGTGTTTGTGCCAGTTCCGGGTCCGCAACGATGTCCGGGATAGCCGGAACGCTCGGCCATGCCGGTGACGCATGCCAAGTCGGCTGCTTGGTGACTTTGCCGAGGGCGAACTTGTAGGCCTTCCATGCGGCAATACTGATCATCAGCGCCGCCTGCTCGGCTTCGTCCTCCTCGGTCGCCTCCCCTGCATCAATGCCGTATCCAAGCGTATCGATGCGATCCTGAATGCGGGCGATCTGCGTGACACATTGAGCGTTACGTGCAGAGAGTTCGGCTTTCATGGCAACCAGGTGATCGGCTACGGCCGCCGTTTCCTTCATGGCCTTCGTGATGAGTTTTGACCAGTCAATGTTCATTGAATTTCCTCTGGGATAACCTGCTCAGGCGGGAGCGGCGCTGGGAAGACCACCGGGCCATCCGGGACACTGACGAGGTCTACAGGGAATCTCTGCTCCGGACTTGCATTGGGCCCGTTTGGCAGTGCCAGGGTGATCACCAGGCTCCCGTCTTCCAGCTTTTCAACGTCGCCGCGGAACCATGTGCTGGTAATAGCTGATACTGGTAGCGTGTCTCCGCTGGCCATCGGAGAAAAATCAAAGTCCTCCCCGTTAATATTCAGCACTTCTCCAGCCTTGATCACACTCAGATCTAGGCCGATATTCCCATCTGGCGAAAGTTTAATAATCATTAGAGCCACCGACCTTTAGCTATGTATCCAGGTTTTGTAGTTGCTGTGTTGATCACAGATACCGCGGCGATAGATATCGACGAAACAGACGGGACCCCAGATATACACGCCCAGCATAGAGCCACGGTGGACTCTGAAACAACTGGGGTAACGGTAGGGGCCGACCCGACGAAAGTGGCCGGAAACGTGTAGCTCGCCACCCCGCTTTGGTAAAGCGGACCAAATGAATTACTCGTTGTAAACCCCGACGCGCTGGAGAACTCGCATATCATTGTCCCGTCTGCCCATTTGGTATATTTTCCGTTGGCATTACTCCCTGATGCGATAATCGTTCCAATCGCAGGCGAGTAGTGTAGACACAACCAATTACCACTTCCCAAGCTCAAAAACTCAGCAGTGTCATTGGCCGCTGTTGTAATACTGGCTGCACCAGGCAGTATCAGCGACGTGACGTTGTGGGTCAGCAGCAAACTAGCGAGGAATCTGACGGTACGTCGGGCGCCGGCGGCTATTGTGCCAAGTCCGGTGATCGTGGTGGTACCGCTGATCGATACTACATTCGAAGTGGCTGCCCCGATATCCGTCAGCGTCGCTGACGTGATTGTTTGAGGTGGCGCATCGTTGATTGGCCCGGTCAAGGTCCCGCCAGAGACAAGCAGGTAACTCAACGAATCAAGCGGCCCCATGTCAATCCATGCCGTGTTGGCGCTGTCCCGCCGCTTCAACCGATTCGCGGTGGTGTCACCCCACCACTGACATGGAAATGTCGTAGCCGGCGCCAGCGGCCCGACGCTGTTTGAGGCGAGCGCCTGCAGTGCTGCGTTCATATCAGTTCGAACCGTCAGTCCTGGGCCGTTTGCAACGTCCATATCGTGCTGCGACATAAATCAATACCCCTTTGAGATGTAGTCAATCGAGCAGCCGGACTTGGCGACTCCACTGGAGTTGCGAATGACGACCGTGAAGCCCATTTCGGTCTTGGCTGAAACATCGAAGTAGTCGCCAGCCGACAACCCTTGCGCCGTCAAGCTGACCGCTGGAGAAGCGTTGAACGGTGGCGAATAGGTGATGGTCAGGCCGCCAACCGGCACCGGAATATCGTTCCCGCTCTCGATCCGATCCGGCATATCGATGACAACTTCGAGCTTTGTCACATCAATCCAGTTAGATGGCTGCAACACCGATCCACGAAGCTGGAAGTCAAACAATCGCGCGCGGTAGTCACCGACGACGAAGGGCTTCCAGGCTGACCAGGCCACCGGTGTCACGTCCGACGTGCGTACCCACAGCGACAGAGAAGCGCCATTGGGTGGATCGCCATCAATACTGATCAGCAAATCAAAGTCAGCGATCGTGTCGACATAGGTACCGTCGTCGTACAGCGCCGCGACGACATCCGCCGTCAGGCGGCAGTCATAGACGTGCCCCAAGTCAGCGGGCGCGGCGAAGCTGTAGGACATCGACAAAGCCGAACCGCCGAATTTGTCGATTTCACCCAGAACTGCATCAACGTCTGCGATACCGTCAAACAAGCCAGTGGCAGCCATTTTCAAAGTCCCACCGCCGGCCGACGCATTGACCACTGCGCCCGTGAAGGCGGGCGACTCGGTAATGGTCAGCGCGACGTTGTCCGGCAGAGGCACTTGTGCATCCGACCAAACCTCGACGATGTCCCCGCCAACACCAGAGGAGTCCACAGCTCGCGCCAGGTATTTTCCTGGCAAAAGCGAGACGACGGTGGACGTCGAGCGCCCCGCCACTTCTGTCAGCGGCAAGGCCGAGTCCCACGTCGCAGAGGTGTTGCGCGAGTGGCGAATGTTGATGCTGCCGCCCAGCTTCACGTCCAGCTCCGGCACGGGCTCCCAGGCCAGCGCGGCCACGCTGTTGATGACATCGAGCCGAAGCCCAACCAGCGCCGACGGAGGCGCGAGCAGCGCCTGCGCGGTATAGGTTTGAATGGAAGCAGGTCCGGCCAAACCCAGCACGGACTTCGACGTCACCCGCAACGACCACAGGCCCGATGAAGCCGAGTCGAAATCGATACTCGGCGTCGCAATCTCGGCGACATATTCCCAGTTACCGCCCGGCTTCTTGACCTCAATCTGGTAACGCATGGCGCGTGCCGGCGGTGTCCAGCTGACCGTCAATCTGGCCGCCGCCAGCCCGGTCCCGGTGTCATACAGCGACTCGGTGAACGTCAGCTGGCCGACCGCATCCGGCTTGCCAAGGTTGACGATGCTGGTCGGGTTATCGGTGTCCGGCGTGCCGTACTCGACCTCGTTGAACTTGTCGGGGTCGTAGGCAACAGCGCTGATCGCATAGGTGCCGTCATCTCCCTCGCTGATACCGATGACACGGAATTTCTGCGTCTCCAGCGCCGCAGTCGAGAAGACCCATGGCGCGCTGGCCAGAGGTGCCGAAGCCAGCGGCGGTGATACCGTAATAGAGGTCGCGCCAGCCCCAACAGTGACGGCGGCAGTTGCATACGAACCATCCGCCATAACCACGCCGACAACGCCCGTACCGGCCAAGCCGATTGGCGCGTCCAGGAGCAGCAATGAGGCCGTGCTGCCGGCCAGAAGTCGGCCGCCGTTGCGTGCGCCGGCCCGGTTAGCGTCAGCGATGTCGACGATATCGCCCGGGTGCGGAATGGCCCCGTCAGCACCCACTGCAAACGTCACCGCTTCGCTTTCGGCGTACAGCAACCAGCGCCCCAGGCGGCGAGCCTGTCCGCGCGAGGTGCAGCCAACCGCCACAACATCACTCTGCTGAATCCGATTCCATTTCGCGATCAGGTCCGGGCGCTCAACAATCTCGACCGACTGCTTGTATTGCTGAAGCGGATCGTTCCAGGTCACCGCTGCAACGTTGAAGCGCTGGTCAGAGGCAACTGACTGGTAGTTGAAATCCCCGCCGACGATGTTGGAGTTGTTGAACAGATACCGACTGGATCGCGGAGCATCCTGTACGGCAGTTAACGTACCGCCAGCCCAGAAGCAGATCGCTCGGAACACCGACACCATGTCGTTTACCAGCTTCCACGCATCCTGTTGCGTGGTCAGTGCCAGATTACAGGTGAAGCGCGGCTCATAGCCGCCATAGCCGTCAGGGACAAAAGCGTCGCAATACTGGGCTATGCTGTACAGCGCGTATTTGTCGATCAGCGACGAATCGAGCGAGCCGCCCAGACCGTATCGGGTATTGGTGAGCATGTCATACCAGACCCAGGCGGGATTATCAGTCCACAGCCTATGAAACGTGCCGTCCCATGAGCCGCTGTAGACCCTGGTAATCGGGTTGTAGTTGCTCGGCACCAAGACCTTGATGCCCTGGATCAAGAACGCCATGCGCGGGATGCTGGAAAACTGCTCGGCATCAATTGATATGCCGACCATTGCAGTATTCGGGTACCGAAGCTTTTCATCCCACAGCAACGTGATGCTATCGAAAGATGTGCGGTTTTGGATTGCGGCGCTAGTGGAGTCGACATTCAGTCGAGTTGCGCGGATGTAGCGCGGAAGCCCGCCCGATGGCAGTAGGCGCAAGTAAAAGGAAAACTGGGTACGACTCATGGTTTTGGCATGGATGTCGATGTCATCGCACATCTGATACCAGGCGCCAGTACCCAGTTTTGCGTCTAACCTCAATGCGAAATTTGATCCGCTGGTATCGCCATTTTGCAGGTTCTGCTCTGATAGTTGGGGAACGCTAAACGTCAGCCGCACCGCGTCGACATCGGTGTCGGTAATTGCTCGTTCCACGCTCACGTACTGCTTCAGCTCAACCCCAACCGTTTGCTCAGCCTCAAGCCCCGTAATCGGCATGTAGGCCTGCCATTGAGTCCCCACACGGCCATCGATACCGACGCTGGAGAAGTTGTAGCTGCCGTCAGGGTTTTGCAACGGCACATCATCGAAGAAAACGCCTTGGTCGCCGCCAACAATTCCTTGTATTTCACCCTCGCAGATCGCGTGAAGAATCCGTACGTGTTGTCTTGAGCGAATGCTATCGGGCGCCTCTACTGGAGTACGCGCAGATCCGCCACTACCGCCCTTCCCGCCACCCTTCCTACCGATAATGACTTCACTCATGTCGGCAGTGCCTCCGCCCAGGTACCAACCGCGACCACACTGGAGCCGACCAGCATTGTTCCGTAAACCACAGGCACAGGAAGGCCTTGCTGCGTTGAGTTGAAGGCGCCGTTGAAGAGGTAGCTGGGTTTGTTTTCGGTGCTGGCTTGGTCTTGCTGGCTTGAAGACTTTGGAACCGGTGACAGCATCTGTACGACGCCACCAAGGGTCATCGCGATACCTACTGGCAGAAGCGCTTGGAAGCCCGGAATGAATGACGCAACGATCAGCGCAACACCAACAATGGTCTGGAACAGTCCGCCATTTTTGCTGCCAGAAAGGACCGGAACTATTCGAATTTCGGTCGTCCCGCTCAAGGTGAGCTCGCGCTCGCCGACGTTCTCACGATTGCGGAATATGGCGTAACGAAGACCCTTGCGCGCGGAGTCACGGATGAAATCTTCGAAGCCTGGGATCGTGTGCTTCAGGGCGCTGAACGCCTCAATAGTCGTGCCGGTCTCAAGATATCTGACATGCTCGCGACCGAAAGCTTGTGCCAGGCTGCCGGACAGCAAGATGGTGGTCATAGGCTTGACGTTGGCAGCGCACATACTTTTCTCCAGGCAATAAAAAACCGCCCGGAGGCGGCTTGTTTGTTCTGCCCTATCTACAGGCAGCGATTAAGTGATTCGGTTACCTTGCTGCGTCCAACCTGTTGCCAGGCCATTCGCTGGTAGAGCTTGACCGTGCTCCCGCTCGCAGTGCGCTTGATGTCGAGAACGTCGTTTGTCTGTCCGTTCATCTCCCCGCCCGATACGAGTCGATAACCGTCTGTGGTTTCGCTCATTGTGGCTGTCGATTGGTATTCCTGCCAGTCTGGATAAACACAAAGAGCGAATGCCTTCGGGTCTTTATTGGTGACCTTGGAAACCGCTGGGTCACCTTTCAGCAGATCGCCCGGCGTAGTGCACCCCGCCAGCGCGATCAGGGCCAGGGCTGTTATAGCTTTCCGCATTGCTGAGCCTCCATGTGTTTTGGCGACTCTAACAGGCAAAGACCGAACAAATACAGGGCCTATATGCGTGACACCCCCGGGAATGGCTCGATCAGCGGCCCATACCCATCAAATCGTTTCACACAATCCTTGATGGTTCTCCTGTCTTCATCAGGGGCCTTAACGCCCTTGTAGTGCATGATGTGGGTGGTGCACTCGCGGTAGGCGCGGCCGTAGACCTCGCGGCAACTCAGGCGCCCATACAAGTGGTGTAGCAGGACGTCGCCCTCAAGCCAAATCGCACCATGGCACGGTGTTGGGCTACCGATAGCCATAACGATCAGATCGCCTGGCTCTGGTGTAGAAACAGGAACAAACCCAGCCTGCTCGAAGTTATCGACATAAAGGTTCTCGCCGTTGTGCCACCAATCATCCTTGCGATGGTAGTCCGGAAGGATGATGCCGAGCACCTGGCGGTAGTAATCGCGGACCAGGGTGTAACAGTCGATCACGCCATGGACAAAGACCCGGCCTTCGAGCGGCATTTCGCCGGCGGCCGGCATTTCGTGCCAGGTTGCAGCACCATCCTTCAGCCCGACAATCCACCAGGTCATGCGGCTGGCCGCGTGACTCGCGATATCGTGCAGGCTTGGCTCAGGGCCGGCATCAGGGTGCGAATGCACCACCGCGACGATATCGCCCAAGTCCTCGGCAGCGGCGTAATCCTCCGGGTGCAAGATGAAGTGATCCGGCTCTTCCGACTGATTGCGGCACGGCACATAGGACGGCTTTCCGCGCACGCTGACGACCAGACCGCATGACTCTTGCGGATATTCTGCGCGGGCATGCGCCTCGGCGTCAGCCCGGCATTTCTCGAACAATTTGCTCATAGTCAAAGTCTCGGAACGCGGGCAATGCCCGGGAAGCCGCCGAATGGCAACTCACCATTCTCGCCAAAGCGCTTCTTGCAACCCCGCAAGGTGCGGCTGCATTGATCCTTGGCAGGGTCACTGGTTGGGTTGTCGGTATAGTCGGCCACCGGGCCGCCGCCATAACCACACTCACCAGAGCGATAGGCCCACAGGCAAGTGCCGGCCACCACTTGCCGGCGCGGCAGTTTCACGCCCTGCAGGTCGAGCGGTGAGCCAAGCTCGAACTCGATGGCGGTTGGTGTTTCGTTGACCTTGCGCGTAATGATCCAGGTTTCAACCGGGTACTCTTCGGCGGGGTTTGCAGTTGGGTTGCCGCCAGCAAAGTTAACCGCATCCAGGTACTTGACCAGCGTGCGACGGCGTTTGAGCTTAACCCCAAGAAGGTCTTCATATTCTCGGCACAGCGCCGAAACCGTCCCGCCGAAGTTACCGACTTGAAGCTGTGGCCGGGCCGGCGATCCTTGACTGGGCGTAGCGAACTCCTGAGCCTTAATCGGCCAGGGTGTATAAACGTTCCCCTGCCACACAACTGACCCAAGCGTTTCGTTCACTCCAGCATGAAAGCGAAGCGTCTGGTCGGGCAGCACCAACTCGAAACCCTCCCAAATCACCAGTCCGGTGGCCAGCGAGAGCTGTCCCTGTAACTCGCTCATTCGAATACCTCCTCAAAGGCAGCTGATAGGCTAGATGCGCCATAGGCGATATCGCCGCGCGTCCATTCCCGACAAACAAAAACCCCGGCAGATTGGCCGGGGTGGGTATAAGCGAACGCTTCGACGGCACCTCGTGCGGAGAGGAAATCGTCGATTTCTGCGATCACCTCCGTTCTGTTCTTGAACATCAATGAAAACTTGCGTGGCAGGCGGTTGATGCCGGACGCCTGCCGCTGCTCATAGCCGTCACCGAACTTGATGACCTTGACGGTCGGAGCAACGGCTTTCGAGGCGTCATAACCCGCTCTCCAGGTGAAAACCTGCATGATTTCTCCTTAGGCGAGTTGCCCGCCGTTACGGCGCTGTCGGGCTATTTCTTGCTGCGCGACAGCCTTCATGGCTTCCGCCAACTTCGCAGGATCGGGGATTGTGCTGGCCCCGTTGTCAGCCGCATCGATGTAGAAAGTCATGGTGATCGGTGTTGCGCTGCTTCCGCCGCGAATACCGAGTCGTCCCTGCGAGTCGCGGGCAAGTGGCACAATCGCTTCAGGCCCAGCCTCACCCATCACTCCGGTCTTGCCACCGGCCATCCCGAAGGCTGTCGGCTTGCTGACAATGCTGTCGGTGAAGGCCCCGCCGTTGGCGAACATTTGCAAGCCGCCGGACCAGGCACCGCCTTTCGCTTGCGGAAAGTACTGCGAGGAATAGCCGGCCTGCGATGCTCCTAACGAACTGGAAGACCCTCCACCAAAGTAAGAGCCTGCGGCAGAAGCCGCCAAGCCGAAGAGCCCGCTCAGCGCAGACGAACTGGCCTGCCGCACCGCGATACGCGCCATATCCGTCAGTACCGACTTCGCGAAGTCAGCAAACGACAGCTTCCCAGTCATGGCGAAGTTGACGATGGCGTCTTCCATAGAGCTGAAGGCGTTGGTGAACAGGCTTTTGGTCTGCCCCGCAACGTCGCGCGCCGACTCCAGGTAGTTCTGCCACGCCGAGGACGCTCCATTCGTCCAGTCGCCCTGGGCGGCGGTCATGTCGTCGTAATTGGCCTGCACGGTGTCGTGCAGATCTTGTTGCGTAGCCTTCAGCGCTTTCAGCTTCTGGCTGTACTCGTCCAGGCTCATACCGCGCGAACCGTCGCCATACTGGTTGGCCAACTCCAAGCGCTGCTGATTGAATCGATCATCAATGCCGTTTTGCTGATCCGTCAGCCCGCGTTGCCGGTCTCCTTGACCAAGGCTGGAAGCGGCGCGCAATCCTTGCTGTCGAAGCGTCTCGACTTGTTGCTGCAGGGCGCTGGTGTACGTGTTGACAGCCAAAGTCTGCTTGCGCAGCCGGCCCTCTTCGTTGGTGGCGATGATCGCCAGTTCGCTGTCGCTGTCTTGCTGCGCCTTGACCATTGCGGTGCGAGCATCCGCGATCTTCTGGTCGATTTGGACAATCTGAGCACCGGTCGTGCTCTTCTTAGTCTTGGCTGCTTCGAGCGCATCGATTTCAGATTGGTAGCCTTGGGCAACTTCGTCAGCCTGCTGCTTCAACAGACTGACGCGCTGCTCGGTGTAACTGGCTTGTGAGATCACACCGGCGCGCTGCGATGCCTCCAGTTCCTTGTCGGCGTTTTTGTAGTAGGCCAGTGTCTCGGCCAGAACGTTCTTCGCGTTGCTGAAGCCCGTCAGGTCGACACTGCCAGCGGCAGCCTTAGGATCCTTGAACTTGTCGTTTAGGTTCGCCATGTTCTTGGCGACTGCTGCAGGATCAAGCCGGGAGTCGTTCGGGTTGACCTTCCGAATGTCGTCCAGGCTTTTCTTGTAGTCCTCGATCGCCTCAGCGCGCTTCTGCTCGTTCGTCAGTGAGGACTTGGTGAGCGCGTCGACCTTCGACATCGCGACAACTGCGCTTTGCTGTGCCTTTGTCTGCTCACCGTCGTATTTGGCAATGTCGGCGGCCGCGGCTTTCTGATCCTCCAGCATGTTGAGCTGGTTGCTGTAGACCTCAACCATCTCTTTCTGGTTTTGGAACAAGCCGACATCGCCGGATTGGGCGGATGTGAGATTGCGCCGTGCCTGCTCGATATCAGCATCGATATCCGGCCTGCCGATGTTCTTCAGATTGTCGGCGGCGCGCGCGACAGCGTTGTAGCCCCTCTCCCAGAAGCTCAGATTTTCGAGGATCTTCGGCGTACGCTCGTTGATCGCGTCCGCGTACTGCTCGGTCGCCAGCTTCACCGCGCCAGCGTGGTCGCCCTGCTCTTCCAGTGCTGCGATTTGCGAGTAAACCGAGGCCGTCAGGTAGTGGTACTGCTCATTCAGCGCAGCGGACGCCTTAACCGGGTCGTCGGCCAGCTTGGAAAACTCGGCAACCGTTTCGCTGACAGCCTTTCCGGTTGCTTCCTGCATCGACACGGCAGCCTGGGTGATATCTGCGAAGCTTTCGCCCGCGATCCTCCCGTTACCGGCCAACAGAGCCAATACCTCAGCCGCTTGCCCGGTGGTGCCAAAAGTGGCGCTCACCTGCCGAGCCAGCGAACCAAGCTGATCAGCGCTTACGCCGGCAGCATTGCCAGTAAGGATCAGACCTTTGCTATACGCATCCTGCTCTTCGCTGCCCTTGTAGTAGGCGACCGCCAAACCACCCACGGCGGCAGTGGCCAGCGCGATTGGTGCCAAAACGGCAAGCAGCCCTGCAGCAGAGGCACCAGCGCCTGCGCCCAACTGGGCAACTGCACGAACGCCACTACCCCAGTCCCCGGACGACAACGCGTTGCCGAGTTGGACGACATTTTCTTGCGCCTGGCGAGTGCCGAGGCGCAACCGATCGAAACCAGTGGCAGTCTTCTCCAGCGCCGCGTAGTTGCCGTCGATCTTACCCAGCGCCGAGTTGTACTGGTCCTGGCTGATACGACCGGCATCCAGATGCTTACCCAGGTCCTCGACCTGTTTGTCGAGCTTGGCCATCGCAGCCCGGGCCGGATCGATTGCCCCCAGCAGACTGTTCAGGGCCTTCTGTTCATCCAGCGTCGACTTTGCCAGTGCCACCTGCTGCTTATCCAACTGCGCGGTGATCTTGGTGAATTCAGCTTCACCATAGGCGCCGGTCTGGGTCAGCTTCGTCAGGCTGTCACGTTGCTTGGCCAGTTCCTGCGTGGAGGTCGCGCCTTTCGATAGCGACTTTTCCAGCGCCTCCATCTCTTTCATCAGGCCAACGGCGGACTGTTCAGCGCGATCACCAGCCTTGGTCAGCTTGTCGAGATCGGTCGCAGCGTTGGCGGCATCAGCCGAATCGACCTTGATGCCGAGTTCTGCAATGTTCATCGACTCACCTTGAATAAGTGCCCGTCTTCACGGGCTGTTGTCGCGGGCTTCGGCCATAACCGCGATAGCTTCAGATTCCATTACACGGATGTCCTGAAACACGCCGGGACAGTCTTTCGCCGGGATGCCGACGAGCTTCATCACATTGGGCAAAACACCGTAATCGAGGCCGGTCGCGCCGCCTGCGCCTGTGCGCCACTGAGTTCCCATTGAGTCCATGACGAGAAATGACGGCCAGTTGTCCAGCCAGACCTCAACTGTTTCGTCGTAGTCCTCTGGCGAGAAGCCGAACATCGCCATCTGCTCGGCAGATCCTTCAGACTCATACAGCGCACGGGCTGCGGCGATCAGTTTCCCAGGCGGGCCTTGCCGAAGGCTTCGCTGTAAGCCTTCACAACGGCATCCGACACACCGATACAGCTCTTCACCAGCGCGGTGATCGACTCATCATTGAGCTTGTCGTTGAAACCCCAGGACACCACCAGGTCCTTGACTTGGTCGACGCCTTGCTCGACCTCCGCCGCGGTAATTTCCGTGAGGGTCGGTTCAGTACCCTTAAAGCGCTCGCCGATGGCCTCCGCTTTTTCCTTCCAGGAATCGAACAGTTCCGCCAGCTCGGTGCGGTCGCGATACTTGAACGTGAACGGCACCATGGCTGGCTTGCCGCCGACTTGAGGGATGGCCACGTCAACGGTGAACGTCGGCTTCGGCGCAATGGAAAACTTTGCCATGGGATCCCCTTAGGCGTTGTAGCGGGTTGGGCGAGAGGCGAACGACAGAGTGATAGTCCGCGTCATGATGTTGTTTCGGCTCAGCGTCGGGGTCGCCGTGATCGACACGTACGCGAAGTAGTAAATGGTCGCGCCGCCCGGCAGGTTCGCGCGGATCAGGCGCGGTTCTTTGTCTTCGTCCGCAGCTTCAACCGGCGCGACATACGCTTTGGCCGGATCATCCGCGACGGGCAGCGTCATGCTGCTGGCAGACTTATTGGTGGGCAGTTGACGGTCATCATCGTCTTCAAGGAAACCGTAGGTGAGGAACTGTTGCTCGCCACCGTTCGCCGTCGGCTCAGTGATTTGCGAGATCTGCGTCCAGCCGGAAGCCTCACGGACGGTGCCCGCACCAGAGCCTGCCGGGTAGTTCTTCACGCTGGTGGTATCGATGCCTTCCGCAGCGAAATCGCCGGCGTCCGAATCGATGACCCGCGCTGGACGACCGCTCAGCTTCGCCCAGGCGGAATCGATGACGATCACGTCGCCGTTGGCCAGTCCATGGGCGGCAGCCGTGAGCACTGCGGGACTGGCATTGCTGATGGCGGTGAACGCTTTCGGGGCGCTCAAGGTGGCCGCAATCTCGAACGTGGTGCCGTTGGGAATCTTGACGCTCATGGGTTTTCCTCTTTGCAGAAATGACAAAACCCACTCAATGGCGGGTTCTGGGTTTGCCCAACGGGCGGATTAGGTAGTGGTGTCAGCTCGGTATAGGAACGACACAGGCACGATGTAGGTGGTGTCGTCCGAAATGCCCGGGCCGGGGTCAACCGGACTCATCGTCACCACAGTCAGCGCCCCCTTCGTGTTCCGCTCGTACAGCGGGAAAAGCGCAGCGATCTGGTCAGCCAGCGCGCCCGCCGCGCCGCGGTATTTGCCCGAAGGGGTCACGATGTTGACCTGAAACACTCCGGTGTACAGCTTGTGGTCTCCGCCGAGCGTATTACTGGCTGTATCAGCCGGCAGCGTGAAGGCCTTCAGGTAGGTCGCGCCATTCACAGGCGTGTAAGCCTCATTTTCGACCACCACCTTCAGCGGTACCGGTAAAGCTTTCGCCCAGTTGATTAGCTTGGCCTCGAAGATCGACGCGATGATGTTGTGGCTCATACCTGGTTATTCCTGATGGCCTCCTGCACGATCTGCTGAAAGCGAGCCACGGTCACCCGGACCATGCCGCCGGGCGCCTGGGTCGAATGCCCGAACTCAAGCGGAATCGCGTATGGCAGGTTGTTGATGATGTAGGCCATCTGGCCGGCGGTGAAGTCGCTCATCGCAGCCACAAGGGCGGCAGTGGTCTCGGCGCCGCTCGGGTCTACCTCGTCGAAGATGACGCTCTCGACCACGCCGAGGGAAATGTGCCAATTCGCTCGGAACCGACCGCCGACGTAGCCTTCCGGGGCAACGATATCCATGCCGTCGTTGAGCTTGCGGCCTTTCTTCAGCTTGCCGCCCTTCGTGAGGTTGGCCGGGTCACTTCGAAGCGCGGTGTTGTGTTCGTTGACAGCCTTGTTGTACTGGGTCGCGACAGCGTTCTGCGCCCAGATCTCCGGGTTACCCACGGGAGACATGCGGATCAGGCTGCTGCCGACCTCGATGATGATCTCGCGCACACTGGCGTCGATGGCTTCGCTGGTCTTGGCGGCGAACTCGGCCAGACTCAGGGCGAAACTTCCGGACTGTCCGGCACCTGCCCGGCTCACGACCGCACCTGCAACTCATACAGAATCGGCGTACCGGCGGGGTTGATCTCTTTCAGCGGCGGAACGATGGACCAGGTCCGGCCCTGAATGACCACTTTGCTCAGCAGATCCGGAGCCCACTCAAGCCCCTGCGCGGCGATCTTGAGCTTCTTGTCGCCCTGCTTGATGAGGCTGTTGTTCTGGAACTCTTGGCCGGTGAAGTCGAGCAGGATGCCCTGGGCGCTCTGCTCGGTGATGGTGTCGGGCGGCGCGGTGCCGGTTTCCGGGTCATACTCGCCGATAGTGAGGGCATGGATGGTCACCGGCTGGCCATATTCTGCGATCATCTCCAGCGCCGTTAACGCCATTTCGTTATAAAACGCCATTAGGTCACCTTTAGAGATCAGAAATGAACAACGCAGAAAAATCAGAATACCTACACGAAGGCATACGAGATTTAGAAACAGCTATAGAAAACAATGACCCATTGACCGTGCCAAAGAAGCTGTCATTGCGGACCAGGCTCAAGAAAGTCCTAGACGGAACAAGGGGCAGCGAGATCTACGATGACTTGGCGGATAGCTTGATTCCAATTAGCGGGCGATTTAACGCAGAGGACTTATCCATAATCGCAGATGGGATTAAGGTCTGCCGAACCCCCTCTCTTGTAGACGTTTTTAAGGTAAAACTTCTCGAAAAAGACTTGGGTCTTTGATTAAGCTCTGACAGCAAACAATCCGCGCCGCAGCAAATAATCTGAAAATTGCGTCGCGCTCGGCCGATCTGGCGCCGCAGGCATCAGTCGGCCGCTTGTGTTCGGGATAGCCGCGTACTCGCGAGTCACTGCCCCTTCGACACGCTCAAGCGTCACCGCGCCTTTGCGCTTATCGATCGGGTCAATATCGTCCTGATGGATTTCAGCGGCCAGGGCCATCTGGCCGTACTGGATGCGCGCCGGCAGGTAATTGTCGGGCTTGATCTCGTAATCAAGCTCAACACCACGGCGGGGCCAGGACAGTGCCTGCTCGCTGTTGGTCTTGCGCCCTTTCCACGTCTTGCCATCCATCGCCACGGCGGCCCGACGCAGCAGCGCTTCCTGTACTGGCACATCTGCCGGGATGGTCACGCCGAACTTAACGGCGTACATGGCTAGGTCCTCGGCAGATGCGTAGCTTTCGGCGTCAGGCTTACCGGTGCCGTCCTCGATGATGAGTGCCATGGATCAACTCGCTGTATGGGTTGGGCCGGGCGCCGGTGAATGCGCACCCGGACAATTACGCCTGAGGCAGTTCCGAAACCGCTTTTTCAAGCGATTCTACCGAAGCATTCGCTCGATACGGCACATTGGCGGCGTCGAGCTTCGCTTTGAGACCAGCGATCTTTTCGGCATTGTCGACCGGCTCTGCCGCAGCCTTCAGGCGCGAGACTTCGGCGCGAAGCAATTCGGCCTCGCTCGCCAGGTTGTCGCGCTCGCTCGTGAGGGTTTCGAAACCCTCGTGAATCGCTTTCAGCGCACCGAACAAGCGGATTGGCAGTTCGCCGGCGCCCGGGTGTTCCAGTTCGGTCAGACCTTCGGCAGCCTCGATCAGCAACACGATGCCGTCACGCTCTGCATTCAACTTGCCGATCAACTCCAGCAGCGCGCCGCCATCAACGGCAGCACTATCGGCGATCAGCAGCACCGGTGCCGAGTCAGCCTGCCGCAGGGTGACCTCCGGCACATCGTCAACCTCACCCTCGCGGCTTTCGGTGACGTTCGCGTCGATGATGCGCAGGCCACGCTCCTTCGCCAGGCCTTTCACGTCCTCCAGATACTGATGGAACGGACCAGGCAGGTACCAGATTTTGTTGCTCATGATTGCATCTCCGCCAAGCCGGGCACACGTCCCGGCTTGGACATCACGGGGTTACTTGGAGGCGTCACCGATCAGAGCCACACCGGCGGTGTGCTTGATGCTGGTAGCGGTCTTGTCCCAGTTGGTACCGGTCGCCAACTCCGCGTCGGTTGGCGACTTGCCGCCGGTGGTGGTGTCCCAGGTGTAACCCTTCAGGCCCAAGCCGAAGGTGTAATCGGTTTGGAGCGTGGTTTCGATGCGCTCCTTGCCGTTGGTGGTCTGGACGTTGCTGATGATGTCGCGGCCGTCGTGGACCAGTGCAGCGCCCTGCACCAAGGACAGGATGATTTCCTTGTTCGGGGTGCCGGCCTGCATCAGCGCAGGGGCATCCGTCACAACGGAGATCTTGCCGAGGATGTCCACCACGCGAACGTTGCCCGCCTGGAACAGCTGCTGCTGGTTCGCCAGGTTCTGGCCGACCAACTTGTGGTAGCTGGTGCCCTGCATCACCTGGGTGACCAAGTTCTGACTGGCGTCGCCGAACTTCGCATGCGCGTTGTTCAGGCCGGCGTAGGTGATGCCTGCGGTCGCCGACACATCGTTGACTGCGGCGGCTTGGGCGGTGATCGCTGCAACCAGTGCCGCGATCGCAGTGTTCAACTGGTCCTTCAGCAGGATTTCAGCGAACGCGCGACTCGCGACTTCGATACCTTGGGCAGTTGGGCGCTCCAGCCAGGTCATCTGCGATGGCTCATAGCGAATCGGGCCGAAGCCGCCTGCGACCTTCACCGAAGTGTTCTTCAGTTCGGTCAGGTCGGTGGCAGCAACAGCGGCGTTGGCGCTATAGCGGTCCACGCGGCGCTGAGCAGCAGCCAGGGTCTGGAAGAACGACTCTTGGAGGAAGTCGCCAGTGAAGCCGTCCGGGGACAGCACGATAGCGCCGCGGCTCGCAGCGTTGAAAGCGGCCAGGTACTGATCCAGCGTCTCGAGAGTCGCCGGCATGATGTACTGGTTGAAGACCTGCATTTGCGACAGGGACATGAGTTATTTCCTTACGATTGAGGGAGATCTGGGAACCGGCTTGCGATCGCAGCCGTCCGTTCCTCTTTGGTACCGCCGATTTTTCCTTTCGGGGCCCCGCCCCCACCACCTGCACCGCCGGCCCCGCCGCCAGATGCTTTACTGCCCGCGATCAGCGGCGCGAACGCCGCGTCATTCGCGATTTCTGCTTTCAGCTCGTCCAGCGTCGCCGCTGAGAGCTTGCCCTGTGCGTCGAGGACGACCACAACAGGCTTCCCGTCGCGCTGCTCGACGCTCAGACGGCGTTCGATGTGCGGCAACAGGGCTTTTGCGCTGCCTTGCACTGCAAGTGCAGAGGCGATATCAGTAGCGGTACGGCCGACGGTCAGATCCCGGATCTGAGTGCTCAGCGTCCCACGCTCCTGTTCCAGCATGCCGTTCAGCTCAGCTTCGCGGCGGCTGTATTTTTCTGACCAGGACTTTTCAAGCTCTTCGACATTGCCGGTCTTCCGGGCGTTTTCTTCACGCTCCAGTCGGGCTTGGTCTTCGGCATCTTTACGTGCCTTGTCAGCGGCCTTCTTCTCGTCCAGCAGTTCCTGGACCTTGGATTTCAAACCCGAGACGTCCTCAGGCTGCGGCAGACCTTCAATGCCGAGTACGAACTTGCCGTCCCTCTCGACGTAAAGAGTGCGCACGGCTTCGTCTACCCCTTCCAGGGTATCCAGTTGGAATTTCAGCATTGGTTGTCTCCCAGAGACGTAGGTGCAGGCCCTGCCTGCGGGCATAAAAAAACCCGGCGCTTGTCCGGGTTTATGGAATGTCTGATGCTAAACATCGGTTTTAGTCAAAAAAAGGAACCTCGCAGACTCCGCGCAACTCCGAGGCCAGTAGCGCTCTCATTGCAGCGACCAGCGGCTGGTGATGCCTGAATTCTTGGCTGCCTCCGACATATGAGGTCCAGTAGCCATCAGCACCTTTGACGATCGAAATACCGTACATAGTGATCAAAGGCCCTGCGTCAGCCCACGCTTGCGAGGGTGTGTACTGGACTTCGGTTCCGTCTTTGAATCTTTTCCTCATGTGCTCTTGGATGGTATTTCCCACCTGAACCCATGAAGCCGACGCTTTGTCTACATAGTGAAGTACGGCGTAATCAAGTCTCCAGCCGCTAAGCTCCCCCAGTTCAACTGCCCTGTACTCAGTCATTCGTCCCGCCCCAAAAGATTATCGTGTTCCGGGTAAATGGGGATCAGATGATCGAAATCAAGACTCAGATACCTGCCCGCTGGAACGCCAGAGGCTCAAGAGCCTTCATCTGCGCAAGTGTCAGAGGTGAAAAGTTGCGATCAAGCTGCAGCTCGGAGAATCGTTCGATGCTCAGGCCGCCTTCGCGGAACAGCTTGGCGCGGACCGGGCCAATGGCCTTGTCCTGAAACGCCGCAGGCTGCTGCTTGAGCCAGTCGTAGTAGCTGAGGTCCGCCCTCACCTGCTGGGCACCGCCGTCACCGATGGATGCCCGTGTGGCGTCCTTGGCGAACAAAGCGCTGAAGCGAGTCACCGCCACCACCGTCGAGCGACAGTTGATGTGGATCGGCGGCCTCGGCCCCTCGGTCAGCTTGAACCGGCGCTTATCGAGCGTGCGGCACTGGCTGGTTGTCTTCGAATCCAAGGTGCTGACCCACTCCACCGACGGCACGACATCGGAGTTCGCTTTCAGCGTCTCCATGCGTGCCTGGGTGGCGACGTGCTGAACCGCCGTTCGCACTATGGCGCCGGCATTCCGGTTGGTCGTGGCCAGGATGCCGTCGTTGTACTGGAGCGCTTTGGTCCCGCGAATGCTCTTGATGATCTGGAAGTTGGTTTGGCCTTCGAAGAAGCCCTGCCGGATCGCACCAGTGATGCGCTGCCGCTCGGTGGTGGTGAAGCCCTCAATGAACGACTCAAGCAGCTTTCCGCCATCTGCACCGCGCACGCTGAGCGGGTTGGTGAGGATGGCTGCCCGTATCGCCGCAGCACTTGGCACCGCCGCATCGAACGAGACGCCAACCGGCGCCGCCCGGGTAAGGCTGGTAGCCTCAAACTCCGCCTCGTAGTTGGCAATATCCACCAGGTCAAGGTTCAGCTTCTCACTGTAGCGGCCGAAAATGCCCAGCAGCAGGCTATCGACCTCGCTCAGCAACCGTTCCAGCCGCGCGACGGTGTAATCCGTCAGGTCAGCCCGGGTCAGCCTCTCACGAATCGAGCGATCAATCTCCTTGAGGAAGGGTGTGAACTTCGCCACTTCCCCCGACTTCAGCTGCTCCAAGAACACAGCGTGCCGGATGGTGGCATCAAGGATTGCTTGGTTTGCCGCCATTCGGGATTACCTCAGTGTCATCAAGTGCGGGCCCGGTGCTTTGCGCCTCCAGCTCATCCCGGATTTCGTCGTCTGTTTTCTCCGGGTTGATCGCGCCGCGATCGCGCAGGTACTGCCAGAAGTCACCTTCCGGCAATTTCCCGCCCTGCACTGCGTTGAACAGAGCTGCGAGGATCGTCGCGTCCAGAGTGATTTGGCTGAAGTCTTGGTTGAGCTTGTAGATCACTTCGCCGGTGGCATTCACGAACTCAGCCATCCAGGCCAGGCACTGGCTGTAGGCCTCGCTCACGTTGCTTACGATCAGAGACAGAACGCTGTGTTCAGCGGCACTGTCGTTATCGGCCTGGGTCGCAGTCTTCACCGCACTGCCCCGCTCGATCAGCCGGGCGCCGAGCGACACCATGTCCTCTTTCTTGGAGTCCATGGCCTCTTTGGCGACCGTGTTTGGCTGAGCCTGCCAGACGCCGCAAGTGCCACTGACTGGCAAGAGCCATGGTGCGCGGGAGCCAAGAAAAATGCCGTTCTTCTCCATGTGGTCGCGCCACTGCTCATCGAGCCCCGCCATCCACGGCTGAGGCTGGCCCACCAGGTAAGCCGCCTCTTCGTAGTCAGCGCTGTTGCGGTAGTGACCCACGTTGACTTCCGCCATGTCGTACAGCGGCGAATCGTCGATGGTTGTGTCGTTGTTCTCGCTGCCCAGGAACTGGAAAGGGATCACACGCCACGGTTGGCCGAGGCCATTCAACGGCGTGAAGGGCGCGATGATCATTGCCGTCTGGCCGGAGCCTTCTTCCCACACTTCCTGTGTGTAGACGCCGGCAGAATCCAGTCGCAGCACCCGATACTGAACGACCTGCTCGCTACCGAAGCCGTCATCAGTGTCGACGTCGACCTTCTCACGCAGAACGACAAGGCTCAGCAGGTGCTGGCCGCCGACTTGACGAGTCTTCCAGTTGATAATCGACTCTGCCGTGTAGCTGGCGACGTTCGCCCGAGCACGACCCGATTGCTCGTCAGCCTTGCTCACGGTTCCAGCCTCAACGGCGGCATAGTCCACCAGCAGCCCGTGACGGCCGACTTCTAGCAGATGCCCAATGACCGACTGCGACTGCTGGTAGATGCTCACGCCTTGCCCGTCGACATCCTTCGACACGTAGTCGAGAGCACCTGGAACAGTTAGCGTTGGCCAGGTGCGGAACACTGCGCCCACCAAACTGTGCTTCGTCCGGCCTGTGGCGTTATAAAAAACGGCGCGCTTCTTGTACGCGTCGTAGCGGTCCCGGTTGTCCTGGCTTGTGTCCGATGCGTTCGGCCGCGGCAGGTATCGGTCGCCAGCGGCCTTGATGGTTTCCGAACCTTTGCAGACGTCACGCACCAAGCACCAGCGGTACTGTGCCGCCTTGTACTCGGGACGAGTAAAAGTGACGTCCGTCATCGGGCGACTCCCATTTTCATTGAGGTGACCGGTTTAACGATCGGGTACTCGCAGTGGATGAAGTAACCGCCGCCGTCGTTGGCGTGGTCGTTGCCCTGGCTCTTGTCCGGCTCGCCATTAGGCGCCCAGATCTGTTGCTCAAGGCCATCTGCATAAGTCGGGCATGTGAACGGATTGACCAGGTAACGCCGCTCACCCTGTGCGTTGCAGAACATGGCGTTCATGGCATTTATCCGGTCTTTAACTGGTGGGTTAGCCGCCGGCGCGATCACTGCGAACTCGGCCTGCTTGAGCATGGCGATATCCGTGACGCTGGCGTTTACCGACTTGCGCGAATCACCCGAGGCGTCCGGGTAGATCCTGATCTCGCAGGTTTTCTCGAAGTCGTTGCCGTTATGGCGCCAGTAGCGCTCCTTGATGCGGCGGATCATGTCCGGCGTGTCGTAGCCATCCATCAGCTCATCCACCGCGCGCGGCATCCCGTTGTCACGTTTGACGTGGGTGATCGCCGCCATCTTGCCGACGTTGAAGTCCATGCCGATGAACAGCGGCTCACCTGGCTGCACAGTGTCGAAGCACTGGTTCAGCTTGCGGTCGTACGCGTGATAGATCGACCCGGAAGTCAGGTTGACGAACTGCCCATTGAGGTAAGCGCGGATCAACTGCTCGGGGTACGACTCCATCAGCGAGGGGATGTAGTCGTCAGGCAGATTGAGCTCGTTGTCGAAAGTGCTGGCCTGCACCAACCCGTACATACTGGCCAGCGCAGGCTTTTCGCGGATTTGCTTCACGAACTGCTGGAAGACGAACTTGAACCCTTCGGGGGTCGTAGTTACGTCAACGCCGTTCTTCAGCCCGGGTACGTTGTAGCGCATTCGGGCAATGATCTTGCGCCAGGCGTGCTGAGCCTTGAGTGAGGGCAGCACGTCGAGTTCATCCACCAGCGCATGGCCAATTTTGAAACCGACGATGGTCTGCGGCTTCTCCATCGAACGGCAGATCGTCGTGCTTCGGTACTGCTTGCCGCTGTAGAAATCGACCTCTTTGTCGCTCTCCTTCGTCTTGACCTTCAGACCCCAGTCGTACGCCACTTCCTCAATTGTCGGGAAGAAGATGTCGCGGATCTGCGGGTAGGTTGGTGCGAAGTAGCCCGAGTTGATGCTAGGCCACTCCCACACGTGCTTGCACAGCGCCGCGCAGCCGACCCAGGTCTTACCCGAGCCAAACCCGGCAACGAAGCCACGGAACTTGTGCGGGAGCTGGAGGAAGTCAGCCTGCGGAACATTCAGGCTCGGCATCCGGCTTCCTCGCATTTATCACATGGACCTGCACCGAAGTCGGAACAACTGGCTCGCCCTCATCGTCGGATTTTTTCTGCCGGTTGACATAGACGTCGCCGACTTCCTTCGCGGCCTGCTCCAGGATCTGCATGGCCAGACCGATGTTCTTCATCGATTCCGCCTTCTCGACGAACCGATTCATGGCGCGCAGGCGATAAGCTCGGTTGGCGATTGGAATCTCGGCGGTCTCTTCGCGGAAGCGCTTGCGGGCATCTTCAAACATCGTCACCCAGCGCTTGGCCAGGCCTTTCCCTGACGTCTTCGTGGGATCGTGTGTCTCCACCTGTTGGCGGGTCACCGTGATTCCGTATTCCTTTTGGACGGCTTCAACAACCTGTGAAGGCGTGTCGAAGCACGCCAAGGCCTGAACGATAAAGGCCTTCACGTCGTTTTGAAGGGCTGCCATAGATTTTCATCCGTCCAGAGCCTGTCCAGAATCAGGCCGACTTGAGCAGACAGGTTCCGCAGGCCCTCGATATATTCAATTTCCCCACCTCAGCAGGATTGTTTGCAGCGTCTACCAAGGCCTGGACGTCAGGGCTCGCACCGTAGCGGCGGACCACACCAACGAACTCTTCGACGTCGTGGCCACGCATCTCAAGCTTGGGCAATCCTTCTTGGGTGAACGCTGGCTGACCGTACTTATCGGTCGCCTGGGCAATGTGATACAGCTCATGCTCGACCAGTGCACAAAAGTCAGCGTCTGAGCAATCCGCGCAGTAGTCGGCGGCCAGCGTGATGATGTAGGCCGGCACGTCGCCGAACCAATCCAGCATCTGCTGTTCCATCCGAGCCTTCTGCCAGCCACCTGCACGGAACGCCACCTGCTCAGCCTGACCAGCGACTGTCCGCCCCTTCTTCGTGAAGGCAGCAGACGCCCACATCACACGAATGTCCGCATCGATGAGATGGACGTGCTCTTCATTGTGAATGCTTCCGGTGTCAGCGAGGATTTCGGCTTGGAGCCACTCCCAAACTTCTGGAGCAGGAATCAGCCGCATCCTGAAATCGGCCTGCTCAACTAGTGAAGGTGGAGGATATGGCCTGTCCATTATTCACCCTTTAAGCTTGAAATAGTGGCCCATAGCCGGTATTTGTGTGCGCCTCGAAAAGTAAGGACGCCCAACTAATGCGCATTCAACAAATTTCCCTCGTCGCCGCTGCTCTTGCCGCAATCACCCTTTCTGGCTGTGTGACCGCTCCAACATGGACTAACAGAGGGCCGTCGACGATTGTCACCGCCAAAGGGATGATCTCTTGCTACGAAGACGCAAACATCATCGACGGAGAGCGGATGCAAGGCACTATTTGCGCCACTCCTGAATCTGGCTTCTTCGGCGGCGGCGAACCAGAGATCTACTTTGGGCCGTGGAATCGGAAATTCATGAAGGAACCAGCAAGCACAACAACGGCAGGTGTGACACGAGATTATCAAGGGAAGACTGTGTTTCTGCAGTGTGACCCGATTCTTGCACCTGGCACTAAGACTGAAACCGGGCGGGCGTGCAAGGTCACCGTCAACGGCCAGCTCCTAGTCACAGCCAATGTTGAATTCAAAAAATAGAGCGTTCCGTGCCGCAATCTGCGGCACATCTACCCTTCCCCTCCATTGAGCAGCACATCAATCAGCTTCTGCTCACCCAGGCGCATGGCGCCCAGGCACTGCAAGTCGTCGCACTTGGGACCCAGCCCGAATACCGTCACTTCGCCTTTCGGCCCCATGAGGGTAAGCGCGCCTACGGTGCATTCCGGATGCACACCAGCATCGAGTTCGTCAGCGATCTTGCGCAGAGTCTTGGCGGCATCGCGCCAGCCCTCACGCTTGAACTCAACGAGCTTTGCGGTCATGCAGTCACCCTCTGAAACCACTCTTTAATGATTCGGCGCAGAACCGGTTCGGTGAGGATTGCTGATAGCTTGTCGCCGGCGATCACCGAGCACACCAGATCACAGGGCAGCACGTGGACACCGTCATCAGCCGTTACCGTCAGGTGCGGGCGCTGGTCGGCAATGTCGTGAATTTCTGCGGTCATTCTCACCTCAGTGTCGCGACACAATTTGCTGATTCGCGAAACGTGTCGCGATTTACTTGGATCGACGCTCGATACCGCCCGGCGCCTTGTCACAGCGCAGGCAATGCTCACAGTTCAGCGTCCGGCACAGCCAGTCCTTCACCCACTGCCACCAAATGACCATGAAGATGTGGCGCATACCGGCCAACGCTAGCGAGACGTGCAGCGTGATTCCGGCGGTGGTCGGGCCCATCATGAAAATGTTCTGCTCCCGGCTCATCACAACGAAACCGCTGATCGCGATCGCCGAATAGATCAGCTTGCCGAGAATGCCGTCCCGCACTTTCCCGCTCAGAACACACCAGGTCGCCCACAAGGCAATCAAGCCACAGGCGATGGAGTTGATCAGTTCAAGATTCATGGTGGATTGCCTCCCCCGAACCGCTGGCGGATGAGTGCCCAGAGGTCAGCAGCTTTGATGGCTCGGTTGATTGCTGCCAAGAGCGAGCCGCCGAACGTACCTAGCAGAAAGCCGATGCCAGCGACGATACTCGGCTCGGCGACGCCAAAGTAAGCGCTGACCATTCCTGTCAAGTAGAGAGAGCAGGCAACCCCGGTAACCAAGAAGATCGCCCAGGCTCGCCAATCGGTCAGGTCATCTTTGTGCCACCAGCTGGCGACGATCACACCGAACAGGCCGGCGATCAACAAATCCAACCTGTCGAGCAGGCGGTGCAAAAAATCCATGCGCTCGACTCCGTGGGCATGTTGAATGAAAAGGCTCATCTACTAACGAGCCTGTAAAATCTGGAAGAATCGTGATAACAAAGCGCTTCAGGTAAGCGCCATTAGGGCCAGCCATGGAAAAGAGGCACAGAAATGCGAGTTGATATTTTTCAGGTGCAAGACCGCACACTAATCGTTGAAGACGGAAAAGGTATCCCCCGCATATCTGGGGAAGGTTCAAAGTTTCTGGAAGGGATGGTTTTCCAGCGCCAGGTTGATTTGTCCAATATTCCAACAGGGATCGATCGCGAGGTCGTCCTTAAGTCACTGCAAGCACGCGGATATTTCGCTACCAGATACTCGTCGGGCTTCAAGGAGCTGGACATTCAGGAATAAAAGATCTTGCTGAGCGCGCGCCGTGATAGGTGCGCTCATCTTTCCGCGCTGTCCGCCATAGACCTTCCCAGCGTCGACGCCCCATTGCATCGATCTCGCTGAGCCGGTCTCGCGCCACCCCGACAGCATGCGAGGTAAGGGTGCACGGGCTGCCGGTGTTGATTCCGTACGTCGCACTATCCGTCTATCGACGTCCAGGCCTTCCGCGAGGCCGCCCTGGCTGCGGTGAATTTAAGGCATAAAAAAGCCCCGCACTTGGCGAGGCTCTGAAATAGCTGCACGATTATGTCGATCTAGCAAACGAGTTCCATTCTTCAATGGCGTCATCGGCTGCTGATTTGTGCTTTCGAATGGCGTCCTGCTGCTCCTCTACGAAGTCAGTTATGCAGGTTTTGTATTCATCCACATCAGCCTGAAATTGATCACGCTCGTACTGATCTTGAAATTCGTAAGGAATGTCTGGCTGATTACAGTCATGTGAGGGCTCGATCATGTCAGCAAGCACCAAGGGCGATAGCAGCATTCCGAACAGTAAGAGAGTTCGCATCTTCCTTTGCCTCACATAAAAAACCCGACTTCATGCCGGGCTTTACTGTACAACCTCAACGCGCAAGATCGACAGGATAGACAAATACTCTCTCACTTTCTCACTCGATGCAATGGCTATTTGCTACGCTGCGCAACTTTCGATCAAGCCCTCCGAATCAAGCAGCTCCTGAGCGGCGGAAAGCGCTTCGTTCACCTGGTCATCCAGTGCCTTACGGATCGACGAACGCCACCGGTACCGGGTCGACTCCGACCTGCCGTCATCGTCCCAGTTCGTGATGTCGTACCACGCTGCCGGAAGCACTGCCGCAGATCGCTTACCGTCGGTGCCGGCCACCCGCGGAATGGCCCAGGTAAGTATCGCGCATTCTCGGAACCGCTTCGGTGCTGGCGACTTGACCGAGCTCAGCAGCTCCAGGATGGCGCCGTGCTTGCGTTCGTCATGCGTCGAGTACTTCGCAACCAATGCCCTCCAGTGCGCCGCGGACAGCGACTTATGCAGCCGCCCGAACACCCAGCAGTCTTGGAGAAACGCTGCCTCCTTGCCTACGATCTCCCCCTTCTGCTTGGCACATTGCACCTTCGGTTCGAAGTCGCAGCCGCCGGCGGAATTGATGGTCTCGGCGGCGAGCGCCCGAACTACAGCGGATACCACGTTGCGATAGGTCATGCTTCTGCCCTCGGCCAAATGTTCAAACCTTCTTTTTCACCGCTGTCGAAGCAGCTTCGTGAACGGTTATGCCTGTCATTCCAGCGCTCAATCGCGATCCGCATCACGTCGGCAACCTCGAGGTCGTAGAGGTGTTCGAACGTGCCAAGGGAGCATGTGTTGATGTTCGGGCCCTGGGCACCACAGTCGTGACACCAAACATGCGCCTCATAAGCCTCGTCGAAGTCTTCGCTCTGCTTGCGTTCCTCAAAGACCTCTTCCCCGGTAATCCAGTTGCGCGCAATGATGCAAGGAGGCCCCTCGCAGAATGGGCACGGACTCATCTTGATTGGCTCGATCATGCTGCTCTCCCCTTCAGCTCTCTGGTCTTTGCCCGATATTCGGCGGTCATCGCCTTCAACTCTTCGACGGTGTACTTCTTGGCCTCATGAGGGCCTTCCAACCACTCGACCGCATCAGCGCCGATTCGCCTCACCAACTCAATGCGGTAGTTCACGATGTTTCCGGAAAGCTGGGTATTGCACGGTGAGCATTGGCGGTGACAATTGAGTGGTTCGAAACGCAATGCTGGGTTACTCCCCACCGTCCTGTAGTGGCCTGCATCGTACTTACCCTGGTGATGCCGGCCGCAGCTGATGCACGGCAACTCAGCATCCCGCGCACGAACCCAAGCGTTAAAGGCGATCTGCGTGTCTTTGAGGTGCTCCGCCCTGCTCTTCAGCTTCTCCTTGCGGACCTTGATCTCGCGGCGTTCGATCTGGGCCAGCGACTTGCGCGCCTTCTCCTGGTTCACGTCCTTGATGGCCAGGCCACATGCCCAACTGCACACCTTTTGCGCGGTGGAGAATGACGGCTTAAAGCTCGCCCCGCAGGCCGGGTTCTTGCACTTCTTCGCCTTGGCTTCCTTGATGGCGACTCTCATGCATAGCTCCCCAACTGATCAGCAGCAGACAGCGCCTCAGCCTCACTCTCAAAATGCGCGGACAGCACCAACCGCCAGCAGGCGTTGAACACGTCGCGGTAAAGCGGCTCGAAGGCCGTATCGTCCATATTTGCCCAACTGATCGACTTGGCCTCTTTGCGGATACCTTCCGGCGTGTGCACCAGGTGGAAGTGGCCGGCCTCGATCGTCACCCATTCGCGGAAGGCTTCACGGCTCTTGTCTACCGCTGGGAAGCGCTCAGCGCGGGCCGTCTCCAGACCGGAGACATAAGCCGCAACCGCGTGAGACAGCTGCCCCGGCTTGCCGCTCTGCGCCTCGAAGAACTTGGCCAGCCCCTGAATGCCTCGCATCTCCTGGCGCGGGATGAGGCCACCAACCGGCTCCCAGTAATCCCATGCCAGATCCAGCATCGAGAAGAACTTGCCGTGGAACTTGCCGTTACGCATGCGGGTGAACTTGCCGTGAATGACCTGGCCAGCCTTCCACTTCTGGACCAGTTCGCGGTCAGCTTCGGTGGCTGGCACCAAGCCTTGGGCGGTGCGGATCAATGCGAGTTCAGCCATGGTTCACCGCCACTGTGATCAGGACGCAGAACACGCCGATGCCAAAACCAGCCAGAGTGCAAACCAGTGTCATTGCTGATTTAGGAATCATTGCGAGATCCCCTTCAGCAACTCTTGCAACTGCTTCAGCTTGCCCACGGCGACTGCATTGGTCTCGCGCTCAGCCTCGACCGACAGCGCCACTTCCTCAATGCGACCTGCGAGCGCCTTCATTCGCTTGCTGAACTCATCGGAGAGGCTGACCACCTCACCCGAGAGCGCGGCCAAAACATCCAGGGCACCTTCGGACTTCTTCATCGAAACAACGGTCGGCTTGGCTGCCTGGGTCATGACTGGCTCCTTCTTTGGTTTTGGGGTTGCTGCGTCACGCTGAAACTTTCCGCCGACCGGCTCGCGGATTAGGCCGGCCTCCTTGAGTTCACCCAGGGCGCGACGAATTGCATAGGGCGATGCGCCGGTGGCCTTGGCCGTCGATACGGCGCCGTGGATCTCGTGGTTGCTCCAGCTCGTTTGGATCGGGACGTAGGCGAAGATCTTCTGTGCGATTGAGGACTGACCGGCGAGGATTTGTTGCTGGCGGGACTCGTTCATCACAGGCTCTCCTTGCGGGCCAGTTGTTCTGCCGCTTTCAGCTGTTCAGCCTTGCGCGAGGCGAAACGCCGGCGCTCTGAACGTGCATCCCAGCGGTTTTGAATGTCTTTGCGTCGGCGGTGCGCCTGCAGGTCATCCCTGATTTGCTGCCAGCGGGAGCGCAGGCTTGCGGATGGTTGAGCGGATGAGCCAGTGAGCAGTCCGGCAATGGCCTGGCCGTCGACGGTGATCGGTGCGATGCGCAAGTCAGCCAGGTACTGGGTGCCGGTATGCTGGCTGATCAGCTGCATGCGCACGGCCGACTCGATGGCCGTAACGCGACGGACCGGGTCGAATCCAAGGGAAACACTCCAGGTTGTCGAAGCTGCTTCGGCGCGAGCCTTGGTCACCAGTCGCTCGTAAGCGTTCATGAACGCCATCCGCGCACCGACCTTGTCGCCCAGCGCCAAGACTGGCTGTGCGGCGGTCATGGCTTGCTGGATCTCGGCGGTCATAATCACGGTTTCAGATTCGTCGCTGGCAGTCAGGGCGATGGCCCAGGCCTCGTCCTTGCCCGGGCGACCGTCGGCCGCCTGAACACGCTGCAGGATGTCAGCCATCGCCAGCTTGCCCTTCACCTCGAAGCGGCAGGCCTTCAGCGCGGCTTTGACGACAGACACCGAGTAAGCGCACAGATCCTCGGCCATCATCGCCGCAGTGCCTGGGTTCATCTCCTGGCCCATGGCCTCGGCCGTGGCACAGATCGCCGCCGCCAAGCCCGCAACCTGCTGGTCGTTCATTTCAGAGGTATTCATTGCGCTCTCCTGCCTGGCGCTTGGCCAAGACCATCTGGGCAGCCTGTTCCGCTGCGGACAGATTCGCTTCGGTGCGCTCCATCTGGCGGGCGGTTGTTCCGTTGACGCGCTGACCGGTTACCCATTGGGTGTGGTAGCTCTCAGCGTTGGCCAGCAGCTCGTTGAGGCTGTGGCACTTGCGTATGACGGCGGCATCACTGGTTTTCAGGAAGTGGGCTGCGACATGGTGGGCGACGTCGGCGCCGAGACGGTCGACCAGTTGGCCGAGCTGACCGCCGACCTTGGCATTCCACACTGGCCATGTGCTGTAGCGCTTGCGGTAGGCCATGGCGTAGTTCGCCCAGACCTTGAAGGTTTTGCAGGTCTGGTCCTTGGGCCCCGGCATGTCGGCGGGAATCTCAACCCGTGGAGCTTCGGTACGATCAACCACCAGCAGCAAGCCGCGGGACTGGGTCGGCTTGTCCGAGCCATCCTGCAAGCTGTGACTGGTCTCCTGATTGGTAACCTGATTATTGGTATCCTGATTTGTCGGAGATTTTTCCGACCCTAGATCGGATTTTTTTCCGACCTTGCTCGGAGATTTTTCCGAGGTAGATCGGATTTTTTTCCGACCCTTGGATTCTGGCGGGGTCGGATATTTTTCCGACCCATCCTGCTTCTTGTTCCACTCGGTAGCCTTCTGGGTCAGGCGAAAAAGCGTGATGTTCGAAGTGCTGGAAAGCTCGATCAAACCGGCCTCTTCCAGGGCCTTCAGCATCCGATACGCCGTGTCCGGCTTGTCGGTCAGCAAAGGCAGCTCTTCCACGATCTTGGCCTTGCTCAAAGCAAAGAAGATCCCGTCATCAGTCTTGAGCGCTTTGGCCCAGCTTGGGCAGCCGTAGACGAACGCGAACAGCAACGCTTGTTGGGAGTTGAGCCCCCATTCAAGCGCCTTCGCCTGGTTGATCGTCACGGTGAATTGCATGTCAGGCCTTCCCGACCAGTGCGGCCAGTTCGAGGAAACGATCGACGTACCAGTGAGGCTGCGTCTCGCGAGGGGATTGAGGGTTGGCGAGGTTCTTGCCGTAGGTCATGCCCTTGTCGGTCACGCACCAGAACCAGATCAGTTCCTGTTTGGAGTTTTTCCTCTGTAGGCGCTTCAAGTAGCCGTGCTTCTCCAGGCAAACATTGAAAGCAGATGCGGTGCTGGCGATGCCGTGGTCTTTGATCAGAGCAGTGATGGCCTTGGTCGGCATGGAGCTGCCACCGGTGGCATCGGGAGCGGCATCGACGGCGTAGCCAGGCAGGAACTTGGCGTCGAGGCCGTTGTTCGCGGCGATCTTGGCCAGCATCAGCATCTTGCTCGACGGCGCCGGCTTGAGCAGACGGTCAAAGCATTCGAGGATGGCCAGCTCGCCAACGATCTTGGAGTTGTTCGTTGGCTGGGCTGTAAAGGCACCGGTCTTGCGGATGGTCGGCAGGACCTGCCCCACCACCCACTCTTCGAACTGCTCGGCAGCAGGAAGCTTCGACTTCATCACCAGCCGGTACATGTCGCGCTCGGGGATGATCTGCACCGCACGGACCTGACCTCCCATTTCGGTATGGCAGGTGTTTATGGCCTTGCAGTGAGCGTTGATCGCCTTCGAGGTGTTCGCGTAGCCCAGGGCCTCTGCGATGTCCTTGGCAATAAACCAAGGCTCGCCATGGCCGTCATCAATGACGCGAACAGGGAAACCATGGAAGTCGAAAGGCGTCACCGGTTTAATGCGCGACACGTTTTCAGAATTACCAAAACGTGTCGCGACATTGGTCGGGGTATTGCCGGTGGTGAATTGTGTGTGCATACTCGGCTCCACTTGTTTTACCGCTGCTGAAAAAGCCGACCTCGTACGTCGGCTTTTTTGTGTCTGGGATTTAGTGAATCTTCGAGGCGACAAGAGCGGCTCGATCAGCCATTGCGACGGCATGCGCGGCCAGGGAGCGGCAGAAGGATTCGAACGACTCGGCGTAAACCCGGTCCTTCTGGTCAAACACGCCGTCCGCGAAAACCTTCCCGCCCAATCCGGCTACATGGCCAAAGCTGGTCGAGATACCGGCGAACACCTGCAAGGCGTCGTCGATCCCTGAGCCGATCTGTCTGACGGCAAGGAGGCCGTAACGGCTCGATAGCTCAATCAGTGCACGGTCACGCCAAGGCTGATCAAGGGCGGCGACCCACGCCTCTTCAATCCACGAAGGAATCTCGACGCGGTCTCCGCTGTCATCGAGCCAGCGCTCAACACGCTTGCTCCACGCTTTATAGGCGCGGCCGTAAGCCTGCATGTCTGCGGTCTTGGTCATCGCCTGGAGATCTGGAAAGCCCTTCTCTTTGCAGCGTTCTGGCGCACGATCAAACAGCTGGTGGTTGAGCTGCTCGGCAAAGCCGTCTTGGCTCATGCTGGTCCTGGCGATCATGTCGCGCGCAATAGCGACCAAGACCGCATCGCGTGTTTCGTGTCGCAAGTTCGACGTTTCCATGAGGCTCTCTCGTTCGTATTCTGGGTTCATGCCAAATCGCTACTACTGATCAAGGACGCATCCATGACCGACTCTTCCGAACTACAAGGCGAAGTAGCCGCCCTTTGCTGCTTGGTAGTCGCACTGGCTTCCACCCTGCCCTTGTCGTCTCAACTCAGGCTTTGGCCTGCGTTTGAGAGGGTTGCCGGTCCGTTACGGAATCGGCTTGGTCGTGAAGAGCTGCGAGGGTTTGAGCGGGCGACTGCATCACTCAGTTCGCAGCGGGTTGTGGGTTAGGCGGCGGATTTTTTCGGGGTCACCTGGGCCGGAAACGGCTTGAGTTCGTGAGCCTCGAAAGTCCCGTCTTCGTTGCAGACGACTGAAATGTTTCGCTCGGCGGAAATCGCTTTGCTGATTGCAGCGGGGCTGACCCCAAGAGACTTGGCCGCAAAGGCCTGTCCTTTCGTAGCAACCAGCTCTGTAAGTGGGATCTGCTTCATTCTGAAATCTCGAATGGTGTTGTCAGCCTCAATATTAACCGCCGGTTAGTTTTCTAGCAATACCGCCGGTTGCCGCAAATAAATTAACCAACGGTTAAATTTCACGGATGAGCAAAAAGAAAGAACTTTCCCCAGAGCTAAAAGCTGAATGCGACGCCGCCAAGGCGATTTTCGTATCGAAAAAAAATGCCCTTGGCCTCACGCAGGCAAGCCTTGCTGAAGCGGCTGATATCTCTGCCGCCGCTGTCGCGATGTACTTGAACGGCACCAATCCCCTGAACGCGAAATTCGCGTCAGTGCTGTCGCGCGTTCTTGAAGTGCCTATCGAGAAATTCAGCAAGAGGCTGGCCCATGAGATAAGCGGGCTGACAAGCATTGCGGAGCACGCAGTGCCGTCAACCCTGAGCTTGTCGGCGGCTGAAATGGTTCGCCAGATGCTGGAGAAGCAGGGAAAAGGGCTTTCAGAAGATGCCCGCCGGCGATTGCTGGCTGCAGCTGATGCGGACGATGACGGCGGCGTTATCGAGGTTGATTACTACCGCCCAGGCGTAGTCGGTGACGAGGTATGGATCGCGCACTACGACGTCCGCGCCGCGATGGGTGGCGGGCAAATACCGCACGACTATCCGGAATTACTCCAGGACGTGAGGGTAAGCCCTCAACATCTTCGCGAGATGGGCGTTGAGTTCAAGGAGCACTTCCATCTCAAGATGGTGACCGGCTGGGGCCAATCGATGGCTCCCACGATTAAGCATCGCGACCCCCTCCTCGTCGACATCAGTATTCGGGAATTCGTGGGGGATGGGATCTACATGTTCTCTTGGGAAGGCCACCTCTACATCAAGCGACTTCAGTGGCTGGGTGACGAGCAGATCAACATGCTCTCTGACAACCCTCGGCATCCGCCTCAAACAATTAGGGCTGAAGATACCTACATCCAGGCTCGGGTGTTGCTGGTATGGAACGCTAATTTGCTTTAGTGGTAATCCGCCGTAAGACGACTCAATGGGAGAGCCTGCATGCCCCTCACCAAGCCAAACCAAGAGCTGCGCCACGACCTGAAAGAAGTCGCCGCCCTACTCAAGTGGTCCAGTGTCGATCTGATGAAGATGGCCGTACGACTATCCGAGGCTGGGTTTGAGAGTGATGCGCGGGAAATACTGGCGATCACTTCGGGGTTTCCTGACGCAGAGGACAAGCTGGCCGAGTATGCAGACGAGGTGAAGAAAAGCGTTATCACCAGGGCGAAGGCTGAATGATCTGACGCGTCGGAGAGATGCGGACAAGGACTGACCGAGATGGCGCACTCACTCCATTACCACATAGGCGAATCCGTCCATGCCATTGAGGCCGAGGTAGAGAGGCTGCTCGACGTAGTCGACTCTCTTAAAGTGGCTGGGGATGAGGATCTAGCCTCTGTAGTCTTGGCTCAGGTACAGAGGCTGCTTGAGGCTGTGATAGTGCTGAGAGTTGCTATTGCGGCACGAAGTGGTGGAGTCGGCTGACTGCTTATGCTGGGAGCTGGAAGACGGAAAGGATTGTACGAACTGAATAGCCAGGATGGCACGAACGAGTGTTTGAGTGGCTTTTATGTCTGGTCGTGTTTTGTGGATATGGGAAGAAGATGAATGTTTGGCACTTCGCGCGGTTCTAGCTAAACACAACGCGCACAGGCCAATAGCGGAGCGTATTACCCAACGCCGTATCGCGACTGAATTAGGGGTTACGCCGGCAAGCATAAATGCCTATTTTGGTGGGAGAAGAGCTCTCGGGATTGAAGTGGCTCTAGCGGTGTTGAAGCTCACGGGCATACCGGTGGAGCAGTTCAGTCAAAGGCTCGCCGACGAGATAAGGTACAAAGCATGCCCCTAAACAAACCAGAGCAAGACCTAAAGCGCGACCTCCAGGGAATCGCCTCCGATCTGAAGTGGTCGGCGGTGGAGCTAAAGCGTATTGCTGAGCGGTTGAGCCTTGCCGGTAATGAGATCGATGCCCAGGCCATCCATCACCTGATCACTATTTTCAAAGCTGGCGAAGAAAGACTTAATGTCCGATCAGTGGAAATCTCCGCCCAAAATCCTGAGTCGATAGCCTGAGGTCAGCATGGCCCTCACCAAACCGAACCAAGAGCTACGCCGCGAACTCAAGGATCTAGGGCTTGACCTTGAGCAAGCTGCAGACGAACAAGGATTGCCGAGATGCCGAGGTAGCAGCCGTCCTGAAGCTGATTGCGAAGCTCTATGAGGATGCGGATCGGCTGGCGGCGCTGGCTGATGAGGTTAAGGCGGGGAGGATTGTGCGGGGCAAGCCCGAGTAGGCGGGTCTCTGAGGGCGCCTACGAACAAAGTTTTGTTTTTTCGTGAAACACATGGAGTGACAAATGAAATACATAGCTTGTTTGCGAGTAGGGCTAAATGATGTGAATGCCCTTATAAACATTGAAGATGAAAGAAGAGAAAATTTCAGTCCACTTCTGGATATGCGAGGCAAGGATAACAAGTATCTTCAAGCATTCCTTGAGTCTTGGACCCAGAGCCCATTTTTTCTCGATGTATCTCGGGTTACTGCTGACGCAAAAGATGAATACATTGTAAATGAAGACCTTCACAATCCAGCAGACGCATTCTCCGCAAAGAAAAAATTATTTGACCGAGCTTTTGACACCAACAACAGAATGATTCCAGTCGTTTCGTGGCGGGACACTGACGAACAAAGGCAGGTTGTTCAGCTTGCCATGCAGCTAAATACCAAATATGAAAGAATAGCCGTTAGGGTCGCAGCAAACTCAAAACCCAGTGACGCATCAATTACAAGGCTTCTTGCTATTCTTGATTCGATTCAACGCCCAGAAACGACAACAGTAATTTTTGACTATGGCTCAACGCGACCAGCAGATTTATCCGCAGGCTCTGAATTTCACAAGATGATGCTAAAGATAGACGGGTACGCACTTGAAGGAATCTGCCTGCTTAGTACCTCTTATCCAGCGGATAAGCCGCCTTCCAACACGTCTAGAATGGTGCAATGCAGTGACCCAGAGTGGCAAGCCAATGCGCAGGCGCTAGAGCTAAGAACCAAAATAATATACGGCGATTTCGGAGCTACAAACCCAACCGCCCCGATGGAATTCATTAATGGCATGGTCATCTTGCCTTTTGCGAACTACTACATTGCGCCTGAGTGGTGGCAAAGGAGAAAAGGTGGCGACCGCGAGTTCTTTAACTATATTGAAATAGCCAAAGAAATACGACAGTTACCTGGCTATCATAATGACGATTATTGCTGGGCAAATAGGGAAATTTTCAGAATATCAAAACTCCCAGCCGACGCGGACGCAGGATATGGTGGGAACGGGCAGTGGAATGGTATCAAAACAAACCAGCATATCTGTGTTGTAATTGACCAGCTTTCTTCTGCTGCAAAAGATCCGAATGATTACGACGATCTCGTCTGATCGCTGTATCGCTCTTTGAGAACAGAGAGAACGAGATTCCTTAGCTCGTCCTGAGGAATCTCCTCACTAACTTGACGACGCACATCTTTGATTCTCATTTTTCCACTTAGTTTGAGACCGTTTTCTTTAGCAAAAACATCCAACTGATCACGCCACAAGAACCCGGTTAAATTATAAGAGCTAACTTTCTTATTTAACTTGGCGCGACGAACAATCGCAACGCCGCCAAGATCATCAATCAAAATAATACCAACATCGCTGTGTGTGATCTCTAGGGCTTTGACCAAGTGCTTGGAATGGCAGCAGAGCCATACCTCATCAAAACAGGAAAGGTAAGCGTCCTGCTGCCCGATCCAGCGCTGCAAAGTATCTGCGTGACTTTTTATTTCAAAAGCGGACAGTTTCCCATTGGCATGCACAACGTCTGCTCGCCTTGCCTTATCCACAAAGCAAAGCTCATCAATAAGGGCGTCACCATCTCCATGGGGGAGCGATCTAACGATCCATTGCCGCAGGAGCGCTTTTATTTCATTTGGAGTCATCATAGGCGAACAGTATAGCGACTGAGATTCATCCTATCAGCTACCTTTAGCCAGTATTCTTCCGGGCCATCCAGCCCAGCGCCGGGCTTTTCGTATCTACCCTGTCACGCCTTCGTCACACCTACCCCGCACAATGCAGGCAGTCAAAGGGATTTGGCCACATGCATCAAGAGCCCGACCAAGTGTCGGGCTTTTCCATTTCAGCGACATGCTTTTCACCAATCACTCACAAGGTAGAGCGCAAATTACCCCTGCTCCCTTCAAGACTTTAAGCCCGCCCGCATGCGGGCTTTTCTTTGTCTGCGATCCACTCACACGCCGGTCACACTCCTGGACTATGCTTTCACTCTCGATGGAGGAAAGCCATGTCTCTGCCAGACGATCCAACCCCTGCCCTGCTCTACCGCATGAACCAGAACGTCATGGCCCTTGGGTCTGCTATCGAAGAGATCGGTATCTGGATAGATCAGCGCGGATCCACGGAAGCGTCCGACCGAATCAACGCGCATTTACAGGTACTGGAAGGCAACGTTGATGCCATTGCTGAGCTGATGGCTGATCTGATAGCCAGGCGAAAGCCGGAGGAAGAGATTGATCCGGAAGACTGAATCAACCCGAACAGATGAGCCCGCCGCTGAGCGGGCTTTTTTGTGCTGATCAGAAAGGCGCGACCTCCTCCATCTCCAGCGCATCCTCCACTTCGACCACGCGATCTTCTTCGGCCTGAGCCTCCCACCTCAGCGTTACCGACTCGTCGTCGTTGAACGTCATTTCTATCCCGTCCACCTCGGACAGCAACCCCATCACCTCATCCCACTCTCTCTCTCCGTCCGTATCCAGGCGGTGAATCGTCACCCACCGCTGAATCTGCGCAACCGGGTGATTAATCATATTTGACACCCGAAGGTTAAGCCGCTCGATACCTGTCAGCTCAACTCGTTGGTGCTTTTTTTGTTGCTGCATCACGCCCATGCATTACTCCTTGAATGCTGTACATCCATACAGTTTTAGGAAAAGCATACCGCACCCTTCGGAAAAATAAATTAACCGCCGGTATTGACGACAAAGAAACCGGCGGTTAACTTAAACCCATCGCAGCGACACACAGCCACTGCGAAGGGCCGAGAGGCCTCGGGCAACCGGAACGCTCTTTAAAAGTCAGCGCAATACAGAAATACCAACAGACCGCATTGCCTCTACCGGCGACCGGCGATCAGACGGGTCAGATAGCCCGCCCACGACAGGAACACCCTGTACGGCTGATCGATGGTGAAACGCCTTAACCGAGTGAGTGACCCGGCAAGCAATGCGCCCCGCGAATCCCAGCGGATGAAGGGAGATTCAGAGATTACCGGCCCGCCGAGTGTGGGCCGGATGCTCTCCAGAAGGTTCTGACAAGAGCCTTGTGGAAAGCAGGATTCTGCGACTACCGCCGCTTTCCGAGGCTGGGCGCCCCACCGCTTACGAAGTGAACTTTTGTGAAAGGCGTGGAGCGATCATCGCCGGAAGGTAGGTAGGTTTCGTCAAGGTCTTTGGCACACGCCCTACACAAGCTCGGCGGATTATCCCATGTGGAAAGTACGGCGAATTTCGAATTGCAGCGCCAGCAGAGTTTCTTGAGCCACTCACCATCCGGCTTGCTAGGTGGCGGAGCTGGTTTGGGTATTTTGGGCGCTTTCAGGGAAGAGTTTTTCTTCTCTGATTTCCTCGCCTCCTTTATTGCAGCCCTAGCCGCTTTTCGGCTCAGTTTCTTTTTGCTGCGGTCAAGAGCGATTTCGCGAAGCTCAAGGATCTTGTTGAGCAAAGCAAACTCATTCCTGAGCTCAATAGTCAGCGCATCCGTATCCGAGACGGGCTTTGGATGTTTCGACTCTTTTAGTTCCATGGCGTCCGCCTCTGAGTTCGCATTTCGCGAGATTAGCAGCGGTATAACGCCACTACCACCCCGAACAACCAGCGCCACGACAGCCTGTCGTTAACTGCCCGATCCTCTCTATGAGAGCGCATCGGAGTGTGATCGGAGCGTGCCCAAGTGGGCTGCAGCGCTAGGATCGCAAAGACCCGTGAATGTCCTGAGCCGGTATAAGCGAGACGGCCAATACTACAAACGCGGCGGGAACCAAGCGGGGGTAGCGCCCCGGTGTTCCGATCACACCCCGATGCGGACGAAACTGCGGCCTATAACCGCCCACCTGCATTCACCAGCAACCCTGCACGGAGGATTTGCACCCATGCACCAGTAACCGATTCACCCGCGTGGCGCAGTAAGCCTGAAGGCTGCGCCCAACACTCATACAGGCAGCGGACAGCAGGGCCGACGATGTGACCGCGCATCAACCGAAAGGTAGGCCCAACCCAAATCAAGACGATATACCGCAGGCGAGTCCGAGGGCATAGCTGGCCAGACTCGACGCATCCGGGAAGCGCCGGCGCCTGCATCCCTTCCCTTCCGACACCACCCGCATGCACTCCCCTCCGCGCCCAACGGCAACCAGCGGAGCGGATGAGTGCATCCGAGTTTTGTTGGATCAATCAAATGGAGCAAATCATGGCTGAGCAACGAGCGCCGTATCCACGGTCGGCGGACAACGCCGATCAGATGAACCTGCCCGAGGGCAAGACCTGCGGCGACTGCGTGCATTGCCGCCGTTGCACGCTGATGTTTGGCCATATCCCCGCTGATGAGTCTTGCGACTGGAGCCCATCGCGCTTTCGTGAAGCAGTCATCGCTACCGCCTAACCGGTGAGCCAACGAAGGAGAGAGTCATGGCCAAGAAGGTTGGCGTGAAAACCCGGAGCGCCCAAATCGGCGTGCGAATCAGTCCTCGCGTTAAGTACATGCTTGACGTAATGGGTCGCATCCAGCGCAGAACCATGAGTGGGGTTATCGAGTCAGCGCTTCTGGCGTTTGCCGGGCCCAATGAAGAATCCTTGGCCGACCAAACATGGTCAACGGATGAAAACGAGCGGCTGCTCAACCTTTACCTAGCGGCGCCTCACCTTCTGTCATTCGACGAAGAGATTGAGGCCAAGCAGCTAATCGCGGCCAGGTCCGGCGCCTAACCCCAAACACTGGAGGTCGCCATGCACGACTGTACCGATACCCAAGCTGTTTGCCGTGGTTGCGGCCTCAAGCTGCGCGGATCGCCATCATGGAAAGGTGGCCTCGCCTATCACCCAGAGCCGAGAGGTGAAGTCCACCGCTGTCATTACGGCGGCTGGGTCTGCTCGCGCCGCTGCGACATTCGCGCCTGCGTCGAATTGGAAGGAACCATGCCTGGTTGCGCATCCGTGAACGGCTATGCGCGCCTCTCTCCGTACGCCAAAGAAAGCATTGATCACCACTGGCCGGAGGCAGCATGAGCAGCTGGATCAAGTGCACAGAGGCGATGCCGGTGCTGCCAAAAGGCGGCGGAAAACATCACGTCATTGCCTACACGCCGTCGAGATCCGCACAGCGCTTCGCGAACGGGTCGCGCTTCCTCTACTGGAACGGCATCGACTGGCGCTACCCCGACGGTTCTCGATTCGAGCATCGCGTCACACACTGGCAGCCTTTCCTCTCCCCGCCCACTGAATCCCGCCACTCTGGAGGCGACCATGAATTACGAAGTGATTGTTGAAGGCTTTGTCCTCCAGGTGGAGGTTACCCACTGCGAGAACACGCCGCCCTGCCCGAGCAGTTGGGACAGCGACTGGGATGCGCAGGGTTCCCGGGAACTGGAGTTCAAGTTGGTATCGGGCATCTGCTACGACGAAGACGGCGCCCGAATGGGTGTCGAACGGCACCTGCTTCCTCTACTAGCCAAGCAGTACGGACCGCAGATCGAAACCGCCCTATGGATTGAGATCGACGCGAACCAGCGCCGGCGGAGGTGGGCAGCATGAGCCAGCAACAGCAAGACCATCAGACAGCCGTCACCTGGATCGAGGGTGAAATCAACAACATGATCCGCGACCTCGGCAAGCCGAACGCCAGCGCTGCAGCGACTTCAGCAATCACCCTCGCCTTCCTGCTCCGCGCAATCAGTGAGGAAGAGCATCGCTGTTACCGGGCGCGCATCGATCAGATTTACGCCGACTACAACGCATCGATCAAGCAAGAGGTAGCAGCATGACCACACCACCAGTCAAAACCCTGATCGACGAGCAGCTCGACGAGATCGAGCGCAGCCTGGCTGTTATCGGCGCGGGCCTTCCACGCGAATTGCCGGTATCCGCGCTGCCGCCAAAGCTTGTTGAAGCTGTTAAGGCTGGGCGAATCGCCGTGAGGGCAAGGCCATGACCATGATTTGCGGTAATTGCGGCCAGTTCGGAATCCGGTGGATGGGGCCGTATGGCAACTTGACCCACACCGAATGCCCGCATTGCGGTGGCACGAACTGCCAGCGCGATGTGCAGCCCGAAGCTGATAAGGAAGAAGAGGCCGAGGAAGAAGTTGAGTGTGGATGCGGACGCAAATCCGGGCCGCCGAACTTTGATGATGGCCGCTACTACTGCGGCAGCCAATGGTGCATGCCATGACCTCCTACCAACGCGCCAAACGCTTTTGGTTCTGGCGCGGCTCTGCCATCACCCTTCTGTTTTTCACTGCCTGGATGCTGGCAAGCGCCTACTCCGGCCAGATCACTCAATAACCCCACACCTTCAAACGCTGCGTGCATCGCGGCAAGGATCACTCATGTCCACGAATACGCGGATCTGGGATCAGGTCGACACGACCGACCCCAGCGCCACCAAAAACTTCACCGGTATGGGCGGCTTCAAAGGCACAGCAATCAAACCAACTTACCTCATGCGCAAAGCCACCGAGGTGTTCGGCCCGTGCGGCGAAGGTTGGGGCTGGACAGTGCTTGAAGACCGATTTGACGAGGGCGGCCCTCTCCAGGCGCCAACAAAGGAATGGCCAGAAGCGCCACGGATTAACGCGAAGCTGCACACGCTGAAAATCGAACTCTGGTACCTGGGCAAGGAAGGCCAGAAGTGCACGGTGCAGCACTACGGGCACACGCCATTCGTACTGTTGCAACAAGGCAAGATCATCACCGATTGGGAGGCAGCGAAAAAATCGCTCACTGACGCAATTGGCAAATGCTTGCAGCCCCTCGGGTTTGCAGCAGACATCCACATGGGCCTGTTCGACGACGCTGCTTATGTCGAGACGGTACGGGATGAAGTAGCACTGAACAAAGCCGAAGACCGGGTCGTCGAGGAAGATCGCCAAAAACAGGAGCGGCTCGACTACATCAAGTCTGTGATCGACACCATGGCCGGCGCTCAGTCAGCTCAAGAGCTGAAGAAGATCCACGACGTCGCCGTACGCAAATTGACCATTCGCAAAGATACAAAAGGCGCTGAACGCATTTCGCTGGAATGGAAGCGCATCACTGAAGCCACCGAACGGGAGAACGCAGCATGACCCAACTTTACGCACTGACCGGCAAGCTCGCCGAACTTCAAGCCATGGCCGACACGGACGATGAGGGCCTGAAAGAGGCTCTGCAGCATGCCATGGACGAGGTTCAAGGCGACTTCAACGACAAGGCCGACAACATCGTCATGCTGCGCCGAAACATCGAAAGCGACGTGACTGCCATCGATACCGAGATTGAGCGTCTGAAGGAGCTCAAGCGCGTCAAGTCCAACAGCGTGGCGCAGATTAGTGACTACCTGCGCCGCAACATGGAAGCGGCGAACATCAAATCGATCAAGCGCCCTCTCTTCACCATCACCCTGGCTCTAGCCCCGGAAAAAGTGATCGTCGACAAAGAGGACGAAATCCCCGACGACTTCATCGAGACGAAAACCGTTTTCGCTCCAGACAAGAAGTCGATTGCAGCGAAGCTCAAGGAAATCCGCGACCACAACGACGCGGTGCGTAAACGGGTCGAGGCCGGTGAAGACGCAGAACACGAACTCATTCCTGAACCGGTCTGGGCTCACCTGGAGCGCGGCGAAAGTTCTATCCGGATCAAGTGAGGTCAGCATGATCAGCAACCACCTCAGTCTGGTCGAGCAGCATCGACCCAAGTCGAACGAACTGGCGGCCCAAGTCGAGCAGTACCTGGTCGCAGGCGGCAAGATCGAAGAAGCCGAGCCCTACAACTACAAGCCCAAGCCGATCAGCTACAGCAACCAGATGCCGCCGGCGCCGAAGCCATTTGTTCGGCGCCGGGTGGAAGCGCCTCCCCCGCCACCAACTGCATTTGATGCCCGCCAGCAGGCGCGCGAAAGACTGGTCGATCAAGTTCGTAGGTTGAGCAGCACACATACCCAAGTGGAAGTTGCGGCAGCCGTCGGCATCAGCAGAAAGGCTATCTACAACATCGCCAAAGAGCATGGCATCACATTCCAGCGCCCAACCCGCGGCGGTGCGAATGACGCGCTGCGCAAGGAGCAAGCTGATGCCAGAGACGCGAAGTATGCCGAGCGGATCAGGGCCTTCATGGAGCTTGGAATCTCCCGGCGCCAGTGCTGCGGGAAGCTGGCCATCGGCAACAAAGCCTTCGAGCGAATCATTGCGGCCCATGGCATCGACTACCCGAAAGCGCGCCAAGGCAGAATTTCATGCGCCGCATAGCTCGAGTTCAACAACGCAAACGACAAACCTGGCTGGCATTGCCGGCCAGTGGGATAGAAGAGGTAGGTCATGGCCGAGGAACAGCAGGAGCTGACGGCGGAAGCCAAGAAGCAGCGCAAGAAGCGCGAGAAAGCGGCAGCCAGGGACGCCGCATTGGGCGTCGAGAAGTTTACGGTTGAAGTCGCTGGCGTGTTCAAGCCAGACCTCAAGCGGGTCATGGCCGCCCACGGCATCAACAACCAGCAGGACATACACCAGCGGCTGCTGAGAACTCTTATCGCAGCTGACCATAAGACAGCAGCCTGGATGCTTCGAAATGTCACGACACCCTATGAGATGAGCGAAAAGGTGTTGCGACAGTTGAAAGCTGCCGGACTGCTGCAATTGGCGAAACACCCCGGCGAGCCAGAAGATGAGATCGTAGATCCGACTCTCTTGCTCTCAAGCAGCCGGTAGGCCGCGCGAAGTTAGAGTTCGCTTCAGCTTCTCAAGGGCAACTTGAAGCTTAGCCGCATCGGTCTTCAGCTCCTCCATAAACCAAATCACTCCCGTCAGATACCCAATTATCAGGCTCTCTGCACTGACGAAAACGGTATCGCTTGAATTGTTGGTGGTGCAACTTACACCTCCGAACGTGTAGAGAACCTTGCGAATTGAGGCATCACTCTGATTTGCGGAAGACTCAGCTGTCCCAGTATGAAGAATTCCGTTTCTCGCCTCCCACAGCTCTTGAGCGGTGCATGCGATCTGAACATGCGGAAGCACGAACTTATCCACCCAGGCTTTGAAATCTCTCCCCGATGATCGCTCTTGAGAAATCGATAGCCATGCCATCTGATCTATGCCCGCGTATGTAAGCATCACTGCGGGAACAAGATGCCCGCCATCCCTAAGCGCGGTGACTGCATCGGTCATTTTCTGGGCAAAAGAGAAAACTTCTAACTCACTCATCACAGCTCCCTAATCCGGCTTCATGCCGGGCCGGACACAAATACCCCACTTCAACGAATCACGCCAGCCGGCGAGGATCCCCTATGCCTACTCACAACATCGTCAGCATAAGCGGCGGTAAAGACAGCACGGCTACGCTGCTGGTCGCCCGCGAGCTGGAGGTGCCGAACCTCAGCGCTGTAGTGGCTGACACCGGGCATGAGCATCCAGAAACATATGACTACATCCATTACCTGGCCGACGCCACTGGCGTTCCCATCCGGTGGGTGAAGGCAGACTTCTCCAGGCAGATCGCGGGCAAGCGCAAATTCATTGAGACGAAATGGCGCGAAAAAGGTGTGGCGGAATCCGTGGTGCTGGGAGCTCTGGAAGTTCTGCACCCAACCGGCAACCCATTCCTGGACTTGTGTCTGTGGAAAGGCCGCTTCCCCAGCACCAAAGCCAGATTCTGCACCGACGAGCTCAAGCGCAACCCAATCATCGAGCAGGTCTACCTGCCACTTATGGACGGCGAGAACATGCTGCTGTCGTGGCAAGGCGTGCGGGCTGATGAGTCGCCGGCCCGCAAGTACTTACCAGAATGCGATGAGGTTGGAGGCGGCCTGTTCAACTACCGACCGATCCTGAAATGGACTATAGATTCAGTTTTCGAAGCTCATCGAGCCGCCGGCATCAAACCGAACCCGCTGTACTTAAAAGGCTGCAATCGTGTCGGGTGCATGCCCTGCATCATGTGCGCAAAAGACGAACTCAGGCAGATAGCCTCCAGGTGGCCAGAGGAAGTTGACCGGGTGCGCGAATGGGAGCGGCTGGTGAGTATTGCCAGCAAGAGAGGATCCGCCACGTTCTTCGCTGTCGTGACCGACCCCACGGTCAGATCTGATGACAAGGTGAGCTCAGTGACGCACGGTATTGACCGGATAGTCGACTGGAGCAACACCGCGCGCGGGGGCAGACAGTTCGACATGGTCGATTTGATCGCTCGAACCGACAGTCAGAACAGTTGCTCTTCCGCTTATGGTCTTTGTGAATGATTGAACTTATTCGCGGGACTGGCTTTCAATTTCCCTTTCGCCTCCACTTCTGATTGAACTCGGCCTGCCAATTTCTGAAATGCGGCCGACTTTTTAAGGTCTGAAAAAACAAACATAATCTGCGTATTATGAAACTTAAATGGAGTTCGAGCCACAGAGCTTATTGATCGGCCAACATACATGTTGAATTTCATTCCAAGCAGACTGAATGAGTGAAGTCGATCCGGCCCACTCTTCCCTGAAATAGGAAACGTCATAACGGCTGAAGTATCTAAGTCGGAGTTCACATCGACGAACAACAAAACGTTATCCAATTTTTCCTTACCCAACAAAAAACTCCTGAATTTTGATTCGTAATGATTCCCGAGCGCACGCTTGTAAGCGTCCCCTTCATAGCCCCAATCCCAGACCTGCGCCCTCCAAAAGATGCTCATCGCAAAATAGAAAATCGAGTTCACAACGCCTGCATCCAGCAAACGACTGTCGTAAATATCGAATCTCTCACCTTTGGAGATTGCTGCCTCAGAATTCAACAGGTCCAGTAACGGGAATCCGGATGCTGTAGCCCAAAGCTGCCCCATCCTTTTTTCTCCATTTTTTGAGAAAAGATCTTCACACTCGATACAAAGCAGCGGGCGCTTAACTTGCCTATCTGTTTGGATCGCGCTTTTTCTTCGTAAGTTAATCAATACGGGTGGCCCATCACCCGTTTCTTCGGTTCCTCGAATATGAGGGTAGGCCGCCGCTGGCATAAAATGGCTATCGATAAGCTTGCCTTTTTCTTCCCTACAAAGTGCGCAAATCATAACGCTCGCCCAAAAATCAATTCGGCCAAATATACCGACAAGGATCCCCTATGTCCGCACAACAGAAGAAACACCCCTTCGATTTCAAAACCCAATACGGACTTGGCTTCAACACTCAGGACGATGAGATCGTTGTCGACTTCTTCTGCGGTGGTGGCGGCGCCGGGACCGGGCTGGAAATGGGCCTGGGCCGCGCGGTGAATGTGGCAAAGAACCACAGCCCCCAGGCGATCAGCATGCACACCGTTAATCACCCGGGCGCCGTGCACTACACCACCGACGTATTCGACGGTGATCCGGATACTGAATGCGGCGGTAAGGCCGTGGGCTGGTTCCACATGTCGCCGGATTGCACGCACCACAGCCAGGCCGCCGGCGGCCAGCCGCGCAAACGCGAGATTCGCAACCTGTCGTGGATCGGCCTGAAGTGGGCCGGCAAGAAGAAGCCCCGCGTTATCAGCCTGGAGAACGTGAAACAGATCCTCCAGTGGGGGCCGCTGATCGCGAAGCGCTGCAAGGCAACCGGCCGCGTGGTGACTCTCGACCTAGTGCCGCATCCGACTAAATCAAAGAGCCTGATCAACCGCATCGCCGACAAGGGCGAGGTTGTGCCGGTGAACAACCAGTTCCTGGTGCCAGATCCGAAACGCCGCGGGCAGACCTGGGCTGTTTTCGTCGCCGAGCTGCAGCACCTGGGCTACGTCGTTGAGTGGCGGGTGCTGAAGGCCTGCGACTATGGTGCACCGACCAGCCGGGAACGCCTGTTCATGATCGCCAGATGCGATGGCCAGCCAATCGCGTGGCCGGAGCCGACCCACGCCAAGCACCCGGCCAAAGGCCAGAAGAAGTGGCGCACCGCCGCCGAGTGCATCGACTGGACAGTCCCGAGCAAAAGCATCTTCGGTCGGGCAAAGCCGCTGGCAGACGCCACCCTGCGCCGGATTGCCAAGGGCATGAAGAGGTTCGTCATCGATAGCGCTGACCCATTCATTGTGCCGATCGCGAACTGGTCCGGTGACAGCGTGCAATCAGCTAATGAGCCGCTGCGCACTGTGACCTCCTGGCCGCGCGGTGGGTCGTTCGCCATGGCCAGCCCGATCATCGCGCCAGCCACGCACCAGGGCAGTGATCGGGTCAACGATCCACACGCCCCGCTGCCGACAGTGACCTGCGCGAATCGCGGCGAGCTGACGCTGATCAGCCCGGTGATGGTCACCGCTGCGCATGGCGAAGGGAAGCCAGGCGGTGTTCAACGCTGGGGCGATGGCAGCAAGTCTGCCGGTGATCCGCTGGGCACTGTTACTGCGAGCGGCGGGCATTCAATCGCCGCCGCGCACTTGGTCAAATTCAGGTTTGCGGACGAAGGCCGGGCGCTCGACGAGCCGCTACCGACCATCACCAGTGGCGGCAACTACCAGCGCCCAGCCGGGGCCGCCCACGCAATGGGTATTTCGACGGTGTTCATGGCCCAAATGAATGGCGGATTCAACACCACGGTCGCCAAGAGCATCGAAGACCCAATAACTACCGTGACCAACACCGGCAGCCAGCAACAGCTGGTGACCGCGACGCTGATCACCAACACAACCGGTCACGCTGCAACAGATCTCAGAAATCCGGTACCGACAGTTACGACTGGGCAGCACCACGCAATTTGCTCAGCACACCTGACAACGCTTCGGAAAAACTGCGTTGGCCGGGGAATGGACGAACCGGTACAGACAATGACCGCCGGCGCCGAACACCACGCTCTACTTGAGTACACGCTTTCTCCAGAGCATGAAAAAGGCGCGCTGCGGGTCGCGGCATTCCTGATCAGCTACTACGGCACCGAGAACATGAGCGCCGCCGACGCACCAACACCAACGATCACCACAAAGGATCGCTTGGGCCTGGTCACCGTCACGATCAAGGGCACGCCGTACGTGATCGTCGATATCTGCCTGCGGATGCTGCAACCGGCCGAGCTTTACAAGGCCCAGGGCTTCCCCGCCGACTACATCATCAGCCACGGCGCCGACGGCAAGCCGTTCACCAAGACCCAACAGGTGCACATGTGCGGTAACAGCGTCAGCCCTCCGCCGATGGCTGCACTGGCTCGAGCCAACGATCCTTGGCGTCTCGCAGTTTCTCTACAGGCAGCTTGAAATTTTCGCAGAATCAGACGAACGGTATGCGCGAATAGCCAAAAAAGGGGCACTCCCCTCCCACTACATATAGGTGTGGATCATTTCCACTCTCCATGAACGTGAAAAGGGAAACCCCTAGATGTTTAGCAATCGTAAGTGCAATTGCTGCAAAGCCAAGTCCGACGAAGAAAAACAACATTCTTTCCTCAGCGGCATTTTCTTCAGCATTCTCGTAGCTGTAGTCACCCACCACTATGAGGTTTGGAGCTTCATCTAAAGCAACCGGTACTAGCCACTATTCGGGGTGGCCTTCGGGCCGCCCTTTCTCTATTTCTTCTCAAGCCACCGCATACCGGCGAGGTTTCCCCATGACCACAGAAAACCGAATTTCCGAACCTCGTACCGAAGTGAAGCGCTACCGATTTAAAGGGGCGGCAGGCGAATACGTTTATGCCGTGGAATTCGATCGACTCACCGCCGAGCGTGACGCTCTCCAGCTGCGCCTGAACGCAGCGGATCAGCGGATTGATGAGCTGACCGCGCAGCAGGCAGAAAGCCGCATGATCACCCTGTCGGGCTGCGAATTTAGCGAACACGAACTTCTCCGCACAGCCGTCCGGATGGTGACTGGCACCAGCCGACGCGGCACGCAGCGCTGGGTCGCAATGAAGGACGCTTTCTGCTGCGGATCCGGTGTCGCGCATGCGCTCTGCCGGCGGTTCGGGTTCGACCCGGACGAAACGGTGAAGCCGTGAAGCGCTTCATCCGCCGCAAAGTTGAAGCCTGGCTGATCTTGCTGGCCGCGAAGATCCTCGAAGGCCGGAATGTCCACCGCTCCCCGGTCGTATCCCGCCGCGACAACAACAGGATGTACGGCATGGCCGAAGAGCTCGAAGACATCGCCGAGCGCATCAGCAACAAATACCAGTAACCCCCTCCCCCTTCAAAGTCAGCCGCTATAGCGGCAAGGACGAAGTCATGCCTGAAGAAAAGATAACGTTCGTAAATGGCGAACCAGCCAAATGCGGCTGCCAGATGAAGTTCAGCTCTGGCGGCGGCGATTACTCCGATGTGCTCTTCGTGATGCCGTGCGCTGCCCACAGCCACAAACCTTTCGGCCCAGTAGAAGTGAAGCGCGACAAGGATGGATGGTGGTACCACCCGAATATCCCGAACTTTGGTGAGGGCGAAGACCCCGCACCCTATAACGCATGGACGAAGGAGCAAGGGCTGGAGCTGAAAGGCTGGCACTCGGGTGACGAGATTTACGACCTTCCGGAAGAAGATGCGGCGTGCACAGCTTGGAATCCAGAGTCACCAGGGCCTGAGTGGTTCCTGATGGGGATTTTCGACACCGAGGACGGCCCGTATGTGCAATGGGCACGCCGCGAGGTGACGCCATGAAGACTTACCCACTCGAAATTGAGTCCGCTGGCAGCGACACATACATTGCCATGAGTCGCGGTCATCACGATCTTGAGCAGTTCATGGCTGAGGCAGTGAAGGAATGCCCGGGCTGGTTCTTGGGCGGCCCGAAGCATATGTGGTGCAAGTCGGTGCCGGACCGTTCAGGCGAGTTCAGCAGTCGCTACATTTTTGTCGAACCAGGCACGCGCGGCGCATGGCCTGCTACGTATTGCTGGGAGTTCGGCGAGGATTACAAACGCTACAACACTGAGGTGACCCCATGACCGCCCTCGCCTGGTTCGCCTACGTGTACTGCTACAAGGGCAACGCTAAAGAAGTAAGCCCACCCTGACCAGTTGCGGCCACTCAGCATTTCTCTGAAACAGCTGGCAGGGCGAACTATGGAACCTTATTCGAGCGGGCCTTCCTCGTATATCAGCTAATCCCTGATAGCCACCCTCAGCGTCCCCGCTGAATTCGTCCCGCTGCCAACCAAAACCCTGCAACTCAACAGCCTGCCGGTGAACGGCGGGCAGAGCTATGTACGTATGAGCAAACAAGCCGTGAAAGATGTTCTCGACGAAATGACCAAGGAGGACCTGGTAGCGTGGATCAGAAACCATCACTTCTCGCGCCCCAAACGAAGCGATGTTCTTTATCTGCGCTGGGAGCGGCAGTCGGCCGAGGTGCTTGAGGAAATGCAGAAGGAGAATCGCGCACTCGATGGAGTTGATTTCAAGGAGCGCGACCGGCTGGCTATCCGATTCAATGAGTCGAAAGACCCCGACGAGAAGCTGCGACTACTCGAGCAGATCCAGCCTTATGACAAGGCTATGTCAGACCACATAAAGCGATCACAAGCGATCGACAGGAAAAGCAAAAAGATCGACGCCCTTTATGAACAGATCGACGTGGAGCGCCAGAAAGAGAATCGGCGCCGATCCGCGTAACTCCTCGCAGTTTGTTTTTTACCCTCCACCAACTTCTGCCGCCACGCGCGGCATGGAGCATCATCATGGAAACAGAAATCCTCTCGGACGAAGAGCTGGCGGACCTCACCGGTTACAAGGCAAGGGCCTACCAGCGTCGCTGGCTGGTGGATCGCCAGTGGGTATTCGTGGAAAGCCGCGGAAAGCGCCCACTCGTTGGCCGAATGTATGCCCGCATGAAGCTGGGCATGATCTCGCCTGCCATCGCTGACCTAAACCCACCGCCGGCGGCGCCGGCATGGACGCCTGACTTCTCGCGAGTGAACTGATATGCGACCCCGCAAGGCCGAAACACGCAATTTGCCGCCCCGGATGTACCAATGGACGAGAAAACGGAAAAGCGGAAAAGACTGGATTGCCTATTACTACTTGGACCTGACCGGCAAGGCGATCCCTCTGGGCAAGGATCTGGACCTGGCCAGGATCAAATGGGCAGAACTCGAAGCCAAGGAAAAGCCGCTCGACCTGCGCACCATGAAGGGCATCTTCGACCGGTATATCCGCGACATCGTCTCCAAAAAAGCGCCGCGCACTCAGAAGGACAACCTGTCCGAGATTAAGCAACTTCGGCCGATGTTCGACAGCGCCCCGATTGACTCGATCACCCCCGCCACCATTGCTGGATACCGGGACGCGAGAACGGCAAAGGTGCGGGCGAATCGCGAGATAGCCACCCTGTCCCACGTGTTCAATATCGCGAGGGAATGGGGGCTGACCACCAAAGAGAACCCCTGTCAGGGCGTGCGCAAAAACAAAGAGACGCCGCGGGACTATTACGCAAATGACGTGGTTTGGGATGCGGTTTACAAGAAGGCAGCTCAAGAGCTGAAAGACGCGATGGACCTAGCCTACCTGACAGGACAGCGGCCGGCAGATGTCCTGGTGATGAGGAAGGATGATGTCGAAGGGGATTATTTGGGCGTGCAGCAGAACAAGACGCACAAGAAGCTGCGTATCCAGATGACGACCGGCGGCGAAGCAAACAGCCTGGGCAGGCTTATTTCGGAGATATCTGAGCGCAATGCTCAGCACGTCTCGAACTACTTGATCGTCAGCCGACACGGTAAACGGATGACTGCGACGATGCTGAGAAAGCGTTGGGACATTGCTCGCGAAAAAGCCAAGCTGGCAGCGATCGAGCTTGGCGACGAACTGCTGGCGGCGAAGATTGGTGGTTTTCAGTTCCGGGACATCAGGCCGAAGGCTGCTTCGGAGATTTCCGATGTAGGCGAGGCGAGCCTGCTTCTTGGACACACCAAAGGCGACATTACCGAGCGGGTTTATCGCCGCGTCGGCGCCATTGCAAAGCCATCAAAATAGCCTGAAATTGCGTTATAAAACTCCAACATGGCCCCTTGTAGAATGCGGTCTACAGAGGGGCTGAAAACCAAAAGTATTGGAACGAAAAATCTCTGCAAGCCGCGAATTCAGCTACTTTGAATAGCGGTCTTGAAAACCGTCGACTGTAACAGGTCCATGAGTTCGAATCCCATCGCCTCCGCCATCTTTATACGACAAAGCCCTGATTTTTCAGGGCTTTGTCGTTTCTGGGGCTTGGTAAAAATACTGGGCACCGGAATGTGTTCCATAACTTTTATGGGCGCATTCCAGAACTAAGCCGCTATATCACTTCCCCCGGCGTCCTGCCGACAGTAAAAAATCCTTCACGAAACGCGGTGCTACGCTGACCTCAAAACCGAGGATTTGCGATGCCCAACAATATCGTCCCAGGCCATCTCGGCGGCCTGTTGCTTCTCTAGTGCCATGCGTACCTGCGCAGTAGCCGCATTGCTGATGGCGGTCAGGTCGTTCTTGTTCCGGCATCTGAACGGGTACGGCTTCTGGCAAACGCCGGCATCCCACTCCCCCCACCAGGACTTGGCATTGCCGTCGTCCACGCGACCACGGATCGTCCAGGCGACGGCGATCTGTCCGGCCAGGCTTTCGCCGCGAGCCGCCCCCCAAAGTGTGCGAGCGAGGATGTCGCGGTCTTTTTCAGTTGCGGTCCTAACTTTTCTTCAGGCGAAAAGTTTGCCTTTTCAATCTCCAGACGAAGAAAACCCCGAACCTGGCGCCGCCAATTCGGACGCCAGCCCAGAACGGCCGGGCTCGCCATCGCGCCACACCCTCCGCACTCCCCCCTGTACAGCACTGCTGTCTGCCACCTTGCGGGTGAGTCTCCAACATTCAGCACGGATCAGGAGTAGATCCGGCGCGCGCGGTACCCTCCGCAAACGATCAGTGCAGATGAGACCTTCATTCAGGTACGCGCGCTACTGGTGTGGAATGCTCATCTGGTCTGAGGTGACGCGACGTGAACGGGTAACCGATCTGGCTTAAGGATTGACCAGGATGGCACACTCACTCCATTACCCTGCAAATGGTTACTCAATGAAGAAGACGCAGACGGACAGCAAAGCAGCAGTGACTGCTTCAGACATTGAACGATCTATCCAAGCCCTGAACAAAATGGCGGAACGCCTGTGGGGGGATGGTCGGGAAGCTGAAGCGAAAGCCCTCCTCGACGCCCTGGACGCATTAAACCGGGCACTCGATCGGATCAGGATTGGTGAAAGTCGCAAGACGCTCCATTGAGGTTGCAAATCAGCTGGCGGGTTATGCGGACGAGGTGAAATCAGCAAGGATTGTGCGGGGCGATGCATGCGTCACGTTGAAACCATAACGAAAGACCCAAAGAGGCCAACGTCTACAAGGCGGCAATGCCGTCGCACACTCAGAGGGACATGCTGCGGCGCAGGCGGCAGCTGAACCTGGGAGCCCGACCCTTGATGGTGACATACCCTTAACCTGCGAACCCTCAAAGCAAGCGTTAAATGGCAGAATCCCCTCAATTTCATCAATTCGGAGACCACAATGCTTCGCGTGTTTGAACGAAGGCTCGACCCATTCCCCCCCGACGAAGCACCACCACCGCCTATCGGCCTGATGCCGTTCCTGTGGGCCTGCACCCGAGGCGCCCGTGGCTATATCCTTGCGCTTGCCTTTCTGAGTGCCAGTGTGTCGATCTACGAAGCCTGGTTGTTTTCCTTTCTGGGGCAGGTCGTGGATCTGCTCTCGACCTGGCAGGCCGGCGACGGTGTGAATGGACAAGAACGTCGAGTTCTGTGGGGTATCGCAATCGTATTGCTCACCAGCATTGGGCTGGTGGCGCTTCGCACCCTGGTGCAGCACCAGATTTTGGCGATTAATCTGCCGCTGCGGCTGCGCTGGGACTTCCATCGGCTGATGCTGCGGCAAAGCCTTTCATTCTTTTCCGATGAGTTCTCCGGCCGGGTCACGACCAAGGTGATGCAGACTGCACTGGCCGTGCGCGAAGTCCTGTTCACCCTCATCGAAATCGCGCCCGGCATCGGCGTTTACTTCATTGCGATCATCGCACTGGCCGGCGGCTTCGCCCTGAAACTCATGCTGCCTTTCATTGCCTGGGTCGCGTTGTTCGGGCTGGCCATGCTGTACTTTGTGCCACGCCTGGGCCAAGTCGGGCAGGAACAGGCCGATGCGCGATCGTCGATGACGGGGCGTATTTCGGATGCCTACACCAACATCACCACCGTGAAACTGTTCTCTCACTCCAAGCGTGAAGCGCACTTCGCGCGCGCGGCGATGGAGGATTTCAAGCACACCGGTTTTCGCCAGATGCGCCTGGTCAGCCAGTTCGAGATCGTCAATCAGGCACTGGTGGTTGCGCTTATCCTCGGAGCAGGCGGCTATGCCCTGTGGCTGTGGCACCAGGGCGAAGTCGGCACGGGGGCTGTGGCGGCGATTACGGCCATGGCGTTACGTATCAATGGCATGTCGCATTGGATCATGTGGCAAATGGCTTCGCTGTTCGAAAACATCGGCACCGTGCAGGATGGCATGGCCACCCTGACCCGCGGCCCCAAGGTGCAGGATGCGCCGAACGCCGGCGTGCTGGTGCCCTCTGGCGGCGCGGTGACCTTTGACAACGTGAGCTTCAACTACAACGGTGAACGCCAAGTGCTCGACGGATTGAGCCTGAACATCCGCCCGGGCGAAAAAATCGGCCTGGTGGGCCGTTCCGGTGCCGGCAAATCCACTCTGATCAATCTGCTGCTGCGATTCTATGACGTGGACAGCGGTGAGATTCGCATTGACGGTCAAAACATCGCTCAAGTGACCCAAGACAGTCTGCGCAGTGCTATCGGCATGGTCACCCAGGACACTTCCCTGTTGCACCGTTCCATTCACGACAACATCGCCTACGGCCGCCCGGACGCGACCGACGCGCAGGTCCGCAGCGCCGCAGCCAATGCCCAGGCCGACGGTTTCATCAGCCAACTGAGCGACCGGCAAGGCCGTACCGGCTATGACACCCTGGTGGGTGAGCGCGGCATCAAGCTTTCCGGCGGCCAGCGCCAACGCATTGCCATCGCCCGGGTGATGCTCAAGAACGCCCCGATCCTGTTACTTGACGAGGCCACCAGTGCCCTGGATTCCGAAGTCGAAGTCGCCATCCAGGAAAGCCTCGATGAAATGATGAAGGGCAAGACCGTCATCGCGATCGCCCACCGATTGTCGACGATCGCCGCCATGGATCGGCTCATTGTCATGGACGAGGGGCGCATCATCGAACAAGGCACCCACGCCGAACTGCTGGGAAGAAACGGCACCTATGCGCGACTGTGGCAGCATCAAAGCGGTGGGTTTCTGGGTGAGGATGAGGGGGTGATTGAGGCGATGGATCAGGTATGAGTGTGAACGGTCGAGAGCGGTGATCGGCGAACAGCTGCAGTCCGGTCGTGCGCAGATCCCCTGCGGCAACAAGGTCCATTGGCCCGGTCTCACGAGATCATCGCAAATCGTGGCGACTGCCTGTCCGGTTTTTGGGGTTGGCTGCTTAAATCTTGAACGATTGAAGACCCTCCGATGTCACTCCTTAACGGTGACTTTAATCAGTGGCCTGGCAGGTCGCGGAGGATCTCGAATGATCAGGTCAGAAGCTGTCGACGCCCCCTTGCAAACCCTGTTGCTCGAACGCAACGGTTGGGTTCCGAACAACCCTCGCCTGCGGGTGCTGATTTACATCAAGGCCATTGCCGCCAAAGGCAAAGATCCGGCGGCTTTGTTCGAACAAATCTTCAGCGCCCATGGCTGGCCGCCGCAATGGCGTGACGGGGTTTACGACTATCATCACTATCACACCCAGGGCCATGAAGTGCTGGGTATCGCCAGAGGTTACGCTCGCCTGATGCTTGGCGGCCCGGACGGGCGGGTGCTGGAAGTCAGCGACGGCGATGTGTTGCTGTTACCCGCCGGCACCGGCCACTGCAATATCGAATCGAGCGATGATTTTCTGGTGGTTGGAGCGTACCCACCGGGCCAGCACGCTGACATCTGTCGCGAAGCGCCGAATCCTGCGCAGTTGGCGAATATCGACAAGCTACCCTTTCCCGGCCAGGACCCTGTGCAAGGCCCCCATGGCGCGGTAAACCGCTACTGGTTGTGAACCGCATGCCAAAGGCCTCAATGGGTTGCTGGAAAGCAACAGCTAAATAAGGAATGCCAACTTGTGGCCCTCGTGCAGGGTGACACCTCCGAACACCGAGTGACGGTGGAAGTCAGAAACAAGGTGAGGTTCATCAAACCCGACGCACGGCGGTTTGGCCGCCATCCCGACAACCCACATCGGACGACAAAATGCCCGCCCCGCAATCCACACTCCTGCAAAGCTGGAACCACAACGCCCAGGCCTGGATCGAAGCGATCCGCACCGGCGCCATTGAAAGCCGCCTTACCGTCACCGACCAGGCCATCCTGCTCGCGGTGCTGGGGCGCCAACCCGAACGCGTGCTCGACCTGGGCTGCGGTGAGGGCTGGTTGTTGCGTGAACTGGAAAAACGGGCGATCAACGCGGTCGGTGTGGATGGCGATGCGACGCTGGTCGAGGCAACGCGGGCGGCCGGCTCTTCACCGGTACATCTGGCAACCTATGAAGAGTTGGCAGAAACGGCGGTGAACATCGGCAGTCACTACGATCTGATCTGCGCCAACTTCGCCTTGCTCCATCAGGACATCATTCCTTTGCTCGCCGCAATGAATGCCCTGCTCGCCCCTGGCGGGGCACTGGTGATCCAGACGCTGCATCCCTGGACGGCGGCGGCAGGCGACTATCAGGATGGTTGGCGCGAAGAGCGCTTCGACGGGTTCAAGGGCCAGTGGCAACCCATGCCGTGGTACTTCCGGACCTTGAGCAGTTGGCTCAATGCGCTGGACATGGCCGGGTTTCAGCTGGTCAATCTGCAGGAGCCGCAACACCCGCAAAGCCCTGTACCGCAGTCGTTGCTCCTGGTGGCCGAACCACGGCGATGAGCCTCGGACCTTGCTTGGGTACGCTGGTTGGCGAAAGCCTGATGCGATAGGCCCTGCGGCCAGCCTGTGATTGTCTTTCAACTGGTTACTTTCTTGTCATAAATTGTCTCAGTTAAGCCAAATGAAAGGATTGAAATAGTGGCTGCGTGCCGGTATTGATGACTTTTAAACAAATACAAGGACGTCACCATGTCAGGCGCAAAACGAAACGCCCTAACCGCTGACTCATCCCCGAACGCCCAGGCCGGCAGACGCTTTATCGCGGTATCCGCGGATATAGAACTGATTGCGGCAAGAGGGCCGAGTCCGGCGGATTTGTATCTTGAAGAAGAATCCAACAACCTTGCGAAATGCGCTGCACAGAACCGAGCGGCCGCACGCAGCAAATGAGCCATCAGCGCACTGGCCAGTCAAAGGGTTCGAGCTGACCTTTCGTTCATTTCCTCCATCCTTCGTAATACGAAAAAAGCCCTGATTATTCAGGGCTTTTGGCTTTCGACTCGGCGCTCAACGGATCGGCAGGCTCCAGGGTGTCGATTCGACCGCTAACCGCGTCGCAGACCAGGCCGGACACGCTCTAACCATCCCTTCAGGACTGCATTGGCGCCGCCAGCCATTTCACCAATGCCGCAGCGGGCATTTCCCGGGCCAGCGGTGCGCCCTGCCCGGCCCATTGCACGGCGAAGTCCGTGTTACCCCTGGCATTTGCCGCCGCATTGAGTGCCTTGTTGGCGTCATAGGTCAGCGGATAGTCCGGCAGCGCCACGGCCCCTGCTTCCAGTGAGGTGAAGTTGCGATTGACCATGCCCCGTGCAGGACGGCCCGAAATGACGCTGGTGACTTGCGTCTGATGCGCGCGCGGACCTTTCAATGCCTCCCGATAGGCACCATTGGCGCAGGATTCAGGACAGAGAATAAATGCCGTTCCCAGCTGTGCGGCGCTCGCCCCCAGCTGCATGACCGCATTGATGCCGGCACCGTCCATGATGCCGCCGGCAGCAATGATCGGCAGTCGGCAGCCCGCACTCAGCACCCGCACCAGGGCGAAAGTGCCCATTTCACTGTCCTGCCGTGGGTCGAAAACCCCGCGATGGCCACCCGCCTCGTATCCTTGCGCCACTAATGCATCTACCCCAGCCCCCTCCGCCATCCGCGCTTCGGCCAGACTGGTCACGGAACACAGCAGGACGATGCCGGCGCCCTTGAGTGCGTCGATGGCCGGTTGCGACGGCAAGCCGAAATGGAAGCTGACCACCGCCGGTTTTTCTTCCAGCAGCATGTGCAGCATGTCCGGGTCTTCGACGAACGAGGTGTAGATCTCACGCAGCGCCGTCGGTGGGGGCGCATCGAATTCGCTAAAAAAAGGGGCAAGAACATCCAGCCACTGCGACTCCCGAACAGGGTCATGCACGGCAGGCCGATGGCAGAACAGGTTCACATTAAAGGGCTTATCCGTCAGTGCAGCCGTTTCCCGCAACATGACGCGTGCCTGCTCGACGCTGCTCGCTCCAATACCGATGGAACCGAGCCCGCCCGCATTCGATACCGCCGCCGCGAGCCTGGGCGTGGAAACACCCACCATGGGCGACTGGATGATGGGCAGTTCGATGTTCAACAGGGACAACAGTGGATTGGACATAAAGCACACCTTGGAAAAAATCGGGAGCGAGGAGTTCGCCCCCCCGGGACAACGGACGGCGTGCAAGCCCGCGCCTACACGCCCTCCCACCCAAAAACGTCAATCCTTACTTGGAGGTTGGCATGGCGAACTCGGCGCCCTTGGCGATGCTGTTCGGCCAGCGCTGCATGATCGATTTCTGCTTGGTGTAGAAGCGCACGCCCTCTTCACCATAGGCATGGGTGTCGCCGAACAGCGAGCGCTTCCAGCCGCCGAAACCGTGCCAGGCCATGGGCACGGGGATCGGCACATTGATGCCGACCATGCCCACCTGAATGCGGCTGGCGAATTCACGGGCGATGTGGCCGTCACGGGTGTAGCACGCGGTGCCGTTACCGAACTCGTGGGCATTGACCAGATCGATCGCTTCGGCAAAGTCCTTGACGCGCATGCAGGCCAGCACCGGGCCGAAGATCTCCTCCTGGTAGATCTTCATGTCGGCGGTGACATGGTCGAACACCGTGCCGCCGAGCCAGAACCCTTCGGCGCAATTCTCTCCGGCCAGGGCACCGTCAAAGCCACGACCGTCGACCAGCAACTCGGCCCCTTCCTCGATACCTTGTTCGATGTATCCGGTAATGCGCTGGAGCGCCGCCTTCGAGACAATCGGGCCCATCTCGGCCGCGAGGTTCGTGCCTTCGAGGATCTTCAGCGTGCGGGTACGTTCCACCAGTTTCGGCATGACCTTGTCGGCAACGTCACCGACGAACACCGCCACCGAAATCGCCATGCAACGCTCGCCAGCGGAGCCGAAAGCCGCCCCCATCAGTGCGTCGACCACTTGGTCGATATCGGCGTCGGGCATCACCACCATGTGGTTCTTCGCCCCGCCCAGCGCCTGTACGCGCTTGCCGTGGCGGGCACCGGTCTCGTAGATGTGGTTGGCGATCGGCGTCGATCCGACAAAGCTCACGGCCTTCACGTCCGGATGATCAAGTAGCGCATCGACCGCGTCTTTATCGCCCTGCACCACGTTGAACACGCCATCGGGCAATCCGGCCTCCTTGAACAGCTCGGCGATCAGCAGCGAGGGCGAAGGGTCGATCGGACTCGGCTTGAGCACGAAGGTGTTGCCGCAGGCGATAGCCACCGGGAACATCCACATCGGCACCATCACCGGGAAGTTGAACGGGGTGATGCCGGCGACCACACCCAGCGCCTGGCGCATGGTCCAGTTGTCGATGTTGGTCGAGACCTGCTCGGTGTAGTCACCCTTGAGTAACTGCGGAATACCGCAGGCGAATTCGACCACTTCGATACCACGCGTCACTTCGCCCTGGGCGTCGGTGAAGACTTTGCCGTGTTCGCGGGTAATCATCCGCGCCAGGGTGTCGCGGTGCTCGTTGAGCAAGGCCAGGAACTTGAACAGGATGCGGGCGCGGCGCAGCGCAGGCGTTGCCGACCAGGCCGGGAATGCAGCCGCTGCCGACTGCACCGCCGCGTCGACTTCCGAGACATTGGCCAAGGCCACCGTGCCGATGACCGAACCGGTGGCGGGGTTGGTGACGTTCTGCGTACGACCAGAATGACCTGGGGTCGTGCGGCCGTGAATGTAGTGGGCGATCTCTGCTGGCTGGTTGCTCATGGCGGGTGTCCCCTGGTGATGGATAAGAGCCATCTCTTGTTGTTGTCAGGTGCCAGGCGGGTTGTCTGCGTGTCTGGCAGGGCCAAGGTAGGCCTGCCAATGAATCATGTAAAATGATGATTAATGATCTTATGGATCACTAATTGTGAGAGCTTTTCTGCAACCAGTTCGCCCGTTGTGTCAGGCGCCGCTGCCAATCGTCCGCGAGGCCAGGGACTGCCGCCAATGCCAGCAGATCGTCAATCACCGGCCGATGCGACAACTGCACCCGCCAGAACTGATCGATGGAAAAACGTTCGGTGTGCCTTTCCAGCCGTTCGAACCGATCCCCCGCTTCAATGAAACCCGGCTGAAGAACCCGGTAGTACCAACCGGTGATTCGCTCCCTGGCAACAAACATCGACAGGTGCTCGGCATCGAAACGGTGATTGATCTTCCAGCACGGACTACGCGGCTGGGACACCTGCACCACGCTGCTGCCAATCCGGAATACATCGCCAATGTGCACGCTGCATTCGGACAGTCCGCGGGCCGAAATATTCTCGCCCAGGCTACCCGCCACCAGTTGTCCGGCACTGTGGGTAAAGGCTTGCGCCAATCGCTCGTAATGCTGCGCCGCATAGTGATGCAGGGCTTTTTCCGGGCCGCCGTGCACCCTCGTGTCGCCGTGCTGGTCGCCGACAATGCCGTGCAGCTCCACGCGGGCCGGGCCCGTGATTCGGTGTTTGAACATGCCGGTGCGCTGACCTTCGGGCTGCAACACCTCCAGCCCTCCGGCAAAGACATGGTCGATTGTCGAAGTCAGTGTCATCGTCGAACTACGCTCATCAGTCGGTTTCGATCACTTTACTAATCGTCGTTAAAGGCCGTAAAGTGATCGATAAGCATGTCTGCAATCACTTTTTAAGATGCATGGAGACGTTCATGGAAATGCGCCAACTGAAGATTTTCTGCGCCGTGGCCGAGCTGGGCAGCTTCACCGCCGCTGCGGTGCGTGTGAATACGGTGCAATCCAACGTCACCATGCGCGTGAAAGAGCTAGAGGCCGAACTGAACCGGGAGCTGTTCATCCGCAAGAAGTCCGGGGTGGTGCTGACCTCGGCGGGTGAGACGTTCCTCGGTTATGCGCGGCGCATCCTGCAACTGACCGATGAAAGTCGCAGCGCACTGATGGACACCGGTAGCCCGACCGGCCTGCTGCGTTTGGGCTCGATGGAAACCACTGCCGCCATCCGCTTGCCGCAAGTGCTGACCAAGTACCGCGAGCAATACCCCGACGTCCAGCTGTCGCTGCTGACTGGCACGACGGTGGAGCTGATCAAGGCGATTGAAGCCCATCGTCTGGACGGTGCCTTCGTCGGTGGCTTCCACCAGAATTCAGCGTTGTCCCAGGAGGAAGTGTTTTCCGAAGAACTGGTGCTGGTCAGCAGCAACCACTTCGAAACGCTTGCCGCGCTGATCGAGAAAATGCCCCAGCAAACGGTGCTGGTGTTCCGCACCGGCTGCTTCTATCGCTCGACCCTGGAAAACTGGTTCTATCAGGTCGGGCTGGTACCCAACCAGATCATGGAACTGGGCACCCTAGACGGCATCCTCTCGTGTGTTGCCGCCGGCATGGGCGTGACCCTGCTGCCCAAGGCCATCGCCGAAAGTTGCAGCGTGCGCCACGGGATTCGCTGCCACACGCTGCCGCCAGAGTTCGCCCATGTGTCCACCGTGTTCATCCGCCGCAACGACTCGATGATCACCTCGGCCATGAGCGCCTTCATCGGCCTGGCACAACAGCAGATAGCCCGCCCGGCTGCGGTGTAAAACGTCCCTGTATACCCTCTGCAGGAGCGAGCCTGCTCGCGATGGCCTCAAGCACGCCGCGTTTATCCAGCTCACACGCATCATCGTTAACGACCATCGCTGCGATGCGGCGATCCGACACGCCAGCGCCTACACCAATTGGTTGTGTAACCGGATTTCCGGCTCGACCAATGACCAGGGGTGTACTGGACTTGTCGTCACCGGCAACCCGCGCACCAGCTCCGCCACGCGCTCGGCGGCCGGGACGACACCGTGGATCTTGCCCACGCCCTGCCCCGCATAAAGCGACAGCTTTTTCGCCATGCGCGGTTTGTCGATGGCGCGGGCCCCACCGCCGATGAGGCGCAGCAGGTTCCATTTGTCCCGGTTGGGGATCACCCGGTGTGGTGTGCCCCAGGTCCAGCCGAACGAGTAGCCGGTGCGGTACTCGGTGTCATCGGTGGTCGCCTCGACGATTTTCTGCTTGTACAGCGGATGGGCGTTTGACTCATCGGTGGCGATAAACGCCGTGCCCACCAATACCCCCGCCGCGCCGAGCGACATCAGCGCGCGGACGTCTTCGCCATTGACGATGCCGCCGGCGGCCAACACCGGTCGCCCCTCCGAGACCGCCAGGATCGACGTCAACAACGGCATGATGCCAATCGTGCCGCGATTCAAGTGCCCACCACTCTCACTGCCCTGGGCCGCGATAATGTCCGCGCCCTGGGCGATGGCAAGGCGGGCCAGTTCCACCGACCCTGCTTGCACCATGACCACCAGTCCGGCGTCTTTCGCCCGGGCAATCATGTCGGCGGCATACTTTTCGGCGTAGAACAGCGACAGCAGTTTGGGCTTCTCTTTGAGGATCACCTGAAACTGCGCTTCAAACACGTCCGGCCCGCCGAACTGCGGAACCAGATTGACGCCAAAGGGCTGATCGGTGAGCGCTTGGGTTTCCTGAATCCAGCGGCGCAAGGCCAACGGCGGCAAGCGCAAGCCGCCAATCACCCCCATGCCCCCGGCATTGGCCACCGCAGCGACCAGTGGCGGGCCGGAAATCGCAGCCATACCACCGAGGAAAATCGGGTACTTCACACCGCAGAGCCGGGTAATGGCGTTACCGGCAAAATCGAATCTGGCTTCGTTCATGACTCACAGCTCCACATGTTTTCCAAGCATCCGCTTGAGCGTGTCGTTCTTCAGGAGAAAGTGATTCTTCATTGCGCCGAACACATGGAGGGCCAAGCCGGCGAGGAAGGCCGAAGCACCGATGTTGAACAGCACGTCGACGACGTCCTTCAACACCGCGTTGACCGGCAGCACTGTCGGAATCGACCATCCGCCCGGCAGTTCCACCCCTTCGCCGGCAGCGGCCCGTGAAGCCCACACGGCCACTGGCAGCAGCACCATGGCCAGGGCGAGTGCCACCGCCACCGAGCGGCTGATAATCACTTCGATGGGATTGGGCGTGCCCACGGGCAGTGGATGGTAAGCGGTGATCCGGGCCCAGAAGCGGTAGATCGATACCAGAAACAAGATCAGGCCCAACAGGTTTTGCACCCGGCCGAGCGCTGCCCGCAGTGCCTCGCCGGAGGCGTGACCGATGGCCAGCTGAAGGCCGAAAATCCCCAACAGCGCGAATGCGACGACCCAGTGCAGGGCGACGGTGACAGGGGAAAATCTCAGGCCATTGTCTTTTAGTTGCATGGCTGACTCCGTTTGCAAAATGCGCAAAACAGCATAGGTATGGGTTGGGCGACAACGCGTCAGTGGCTGACCGCCTGCGCGGCACCGAGCCCGGTCCGGGCACGGATCAGTTGATCGTCGAAACGCTCGCGCTCAAGCCCTGCGCCATGACTGCGGTCGGTGACCGAACCGAGCCAGGTGAAGAAGAACGCCACGTTCATCGAGATGATTGCCGGGTAGTCATACGGGAAAATCGCCTCGGGATTGCCCAGTACCTTGACCCACACGGCGGGCGAGAGAATCACCAGGCCGACCGCGCTCAACAGCCCGGCGACACCGCCGATTAACGCGCCGCGGGTGGTGAGCCCTTTCCAGTACATCGAGAGCACGAGGATAGGAAAGTTGACTGAAGCCGCCACGCCAAAGGTCAACGCCACCAGAAAGGCGATGTTCTGATCCTTGAACAGAATCCCCAGCACCACGGCGACGATACCGATGCCCACCGAAGCGATGCGCGACACACGACGTTCGTCCCTGGCATCGGCTCGCCCCTTTTTGATGACCATCACATAGAGGTCATGGGAAATCGCCGAGGTGCCCGCCATGGTCAGTCCGGACACCACCGCCAGAATCGTCGCGAAGGCGACGGCGGAGATGAAACCGAGCAGCAGATCCCCGCCCACGGCCTTGGCCAGGTGCATCACCGGCATGTTGCCGCCGCCGATCAGCTTGCCGCCGACAATCCCCGACTCGTAGAAGGCCGGGTCCTGGCCGACGATGACGATGGCGGCCAGGCCCAGCACGGCCACGATCAGGTAGAAGAAACCGATGAATCCCGTGGCAACGAATACCGACTTGCGCGCCTGCCTGGCGTCCGGAACGGTGAAGAAACGCATGAGGATGTGTGGCAGCCCCGCCGTGCCGAAGACCAGGCCCAATGACAGTGAGATCAGCGACAGCGGGTCGGCCACCAGTTTGCTCGGCAGCAGAATCCGCTCGCCGTCGTGGTGCGCGGCCACCGCTTTCTCGAACAGCACGTCGAAGGAAAAGCCGAACTTGCTCAACGCCAGAAACGCCAGCAAGGTGCCGCCCAATAGCAGCAACCCGGCCTTGATGATCTGCACCCAGGTGGTCGCGACCATGCCGCCAAAGGTGACATAGACCGCCATCAACAGGCCCACCGCGATGACTGCATAGTGGTAAGGCAAGCCGAACAACAGCTGGATCAACTGCCCTGCCCCGACCATCTGCACCACCAGATAGAAGCACACCACCGTCAACGAGCCAAAGGCTGTCAGGGTGCGGATGCGGTTCTGATCGAGCCGGAACGAGGCGATGTCCGAGAGGGTGATGCGCCCCAGATTGCGGATGCGCTCGGCAAACAGAAACAACAGCAACGGCCAGGCCACAAAGAAGCTGATGGAGTACAGCACCCCATCAAAGCCGTTGAAGAAGATCATGCTGGTGACGCCCAGCAACGCCGCAGCCGACATGTAGTCACCCGCCAGCGCCAGGCCATTCTGAAACCCGGTGATGCCACCGCCGGCGTTGTAGAAATCATCCATCGATTTGGTTTTGGAAGCGGCCCAGTAGGTGATGCCCAGGGTCGTCACGACGAAGACCAGGAACATGCTGATCGCGGTGATGTTGATCGGTTGTTTTTCGACGTTCTGCAAGGCATCGGCGGCCATGGCGCGAGCCGCGAATGCGCCGAGCAGGACAGGCAGGACGAGATTGCGAAGGAGGTGTTTCATACGATCACCCCCGCGCGGATTTCTGCGGTCAGTTCATCGAACTCGCCATTGGCCCGAAGGATGTAGAGCCCGGTGAACAACCAGGCCCCGATGATGAACGCCAGGCCCAGCGGCCAACCGATGTTGATGATGCTGGTTGCCGAAAGCTTGGTCGCCAGAAGGTTGGGCGCGAACGCGGCGACGAGGATGAACGTGAAGTACGGAACAAGGGTGGCGGCGGTCAGGCAAGCGACGAACCGTCGCTGCCTTGAGACCAAATCCTTGTAACGGGGGTGGTTGCGGATTCTGGCTGATTCAGATGCATGGGTCACGTTGACTCCGTGGAGCAGTGGTTGCGTTATTGTTGTTCCACAGCCTCAGATTCGAAGACTCGATCCGCCACCGGCTGCGGTGTATTTGCACCCTCAACCTATGCCCGGCCCATGATCATGTAAAATGATCAATTATGAATCTGTCGATCGTTTTTGGTGAATTTCAATGCCTCCGATTGAAAACGATATTTCACCCAACCATTGATTCCGGCACAGAACACCAGCAGCGCGCCCGTCACCAAAAACACCGGGTGCAATCCAAAGTGCGCACCGACCTGGCCACCGATCAAAGGCCCGATCACCTGCCCCGAAAATTGCGCCGATTGCAGATAGCCGAGGACTTTGCCTGTGTTGTGCTCCTCCACTGAATGGCGGATCAGCTTGGCAATCGCCGGCAGCAGTCCGGCAATGGTCATGCCCATGAGCCCGCGCAGAATCGCCAGTTGCCACCATTGGGTGACAAACGCCTGGGGCACCATGACCGCACCCGTCAACAGCAAACAGCCGATGATGACGTTCCAGCTGCCGACGCGGTCCGCCAGTGCCCCCAGCCGTGCGGCGGTCAAGATACTGCCCAGCGCGGAACAGGCCATGATCACGCCGGCGATGCGCGCCTGGTCATCCAGTGCGACACCCAGGTGGCCGATATAAACCGTGATGATCGGTTCGATCGACATGTTGGCCAGCAACACCATCATCGCGGTCGACAATAACGCGGCGATGACCGGCCAACGTGAACTCCCGCGCTCAATCCGCGTGCCTCTGTGGCGGCGCGCCCCGTCCGAGGCGCGATCGAAATCCTCACGAATGAGCAGGATCGTGGTGATGGCAGCCACCGCGATCATGGCGCCACCGACGAAGAACGTGCCGCGGATACCGACGAACTCCGGCAAAAACCCTCCCACCAACGGCCCGATCAAATTGCCGGACAACGCCCCCGTCGACAGCACACCCAACGCCCAACCGGCCTTTTCCTTCGGCACCTGGGAGCCGATCATCACGATGGAGGCCGAAGCGTAGCCGCCGATCAGACCCGCGATCAGGCGCAGTACCACCAGATCAGTCACGTCCCGCGCCAGCCCGATCATCGACATCACAACAGCCATGCCAATGGCCGCTCGAACCAACATCGGCTTGCGCCCATAACGGTCGGCCAGACGCCCCCAGATCGGCGCTGTCAGCGCCGTGCCGAAAAACGTCGCCCCGAATGCCACGGCCGACCATTGGACCACCGCCGCCTGCGAAGTGACGCCCAACTGCTGCACGTAGAGCGGCAAAAACGGCAGCAACAGGCTCAGGCTCACCAGCGTGGTGAAGGAACCGAACACGCAGACGGCCAGGTTGCGGCGCCAATATAGAAGATTGCGATCGGCATAACTCATGGGGGCTCCGGTAGTGTGCTCGGATTGAAGAAACGGATTCAGGCGGACACTACGCGGGACAACGCATCTTAAAAAACGAATTAATTTGATCGGAGCAATCTGTATGAGTGATGTGCAGAGCGGGCGTGGGCTCCAGCGCTCATTACATGGTGTATCAACTGTAATTCCCCATGATGCAGTTATCTTTCGTGATGACGCTTAATAGAGTGACAGACCCACTCCATCCTCTACCTCACGAGCACACCGGCATGCCCCATGACTTGAGTCACCTCGAAACCGCGCTCGCCGCCTACCCGCGGGCAACGCTGCTCGAAGGCCCGACACCGATTCAGAAACTGACCCGATTGAGCCAGTTGCCCGAGATGAACGGCTGCAATCTCTACGTCAAACGAGATGACCTGACAGGTCTCGGCGGTGGCGGAAACAAGCTGCGTAAACTGGAGTTTTTACTCGGCGAAGCCTTGGCGCAAGGTGCCGACACACTCGTGACCTGGGGCGGTTTCCAGTCCAATCACGCACGGTTGACCGCGGCAGTCGCGGCTCGCCAGGGCCTGGCCTGCGAACTGATTCTGACCCCGTCCGCCGTGCGCACCGACGATGACTTTCGTCACAACGGCAACGTTGTGCTGGACGCCCTTTTCGGCGCGAAGATCCATCGGCTTCCCCTTGGCGTCGTTCCTGATGGTTATGCCGCCGAACGGGTCGAAAAACTCAGGCATGAAGGTCAAAAACCCTTCGTGATGCCGCTGGGCGGCTCCAGCCCCAGAGGCAGTCTGGGTTACGCCGCCTGCGCGGCCGAGATCCTGCGCCAGGCCGATGCGCTCGGTGTGCATTTCGACCGGATCATCGTTCCCAATGGCAGTGCCGGAACCCATTCAGGCCTGTTGGCCGGCGTCACCCTCGCCCACTCATCAACGCAAATCGCCGGCTATACCGTACTCGCTACCGAAGACCAGGCGGCGGCCACGACCCTGGAAAAAACCCGCCAGGTCCTACAACTACTTGCCCCCCGCGCCACGTTGGCCGAAAGCGCTGTCAGCGTTGACGGCAGCCAGCGCGGCGAAGCCTATGGCGCACCCACCGAGGCCATGCTCGACGCGGTACGGCTGCTGGCATCCCACGAAGGCCTCCTTACGGATCCCGTCTACGGCGGCAAAGCCTTTGCCGGACTGCTGGCGGCGGTTCGCGCCGGCGACTATCCGGCAGGAAGCAACCTGCTATTTGTGATGACCGGCGGCCTGCCCGGCATTTTCGCTTACCGCAACGCCTTCGACTGATCGGACGCTCACACGGGATTCGCTGTGCCCCGTATTTCCGGTTCGACCAATGCCCTTTGTGGGAGCTTGCTCGCCATGGCGTAGGCACTGCCAGCATTGATGTTGCGTGTGCTGACGCCTTCGCCGGCAAGTCAGCGCTTGCAAAAAACCAAGCCTGAAAACCAGAAAACCTCCCTGGGTGCGACCCCGGGGAGGTTGGAACGGCGCGATGACATCAGCCTTGGGCTTTGCTCATTTTGGTGAACAGTTCGGTCGGCACTTTCTTGCCGTTGGAGGTGTACTGATTGGTGCGGTACTTGTAAACCTCGGCCTCGGAGAGGTAACCGTCGTTGTTGGTGTCCATCGCCTTGAACTCTTCGCCACCCTGGGGAGCAACGGTCAGCAGCTCCTTGAGCGACACGCGGCCATCGTGATCGGTGTCGGTACGGGCGAAGGATGCATCGCCGCACTTGCCTTCACCGCATTTTCCTTCACTGGTCTTGGTCGCCTTGGCGCCGGTTTCGCTGGCACCACACTTGCCTTCGCCACACTTGCCTTCACTGGTCTTTTCCGCCGACGCGAGTTGATAGCCTTGTGGCAGTGCGTCTGCGGCAAAGGCGGACGAAGCGAGGTTCATGCTGCCGGCCAGTGCAACTGCGATCAGGCCAATGCGGGATTTGTTCGACATACGGGACATGGTGGTTCTCCGGGTACGGTGTGCGGCCAAGCCGCTAAGGTCATTGCCACAAGGCGATAAGCCGTGGTGCGAGGGCGTTGTGCTTTCTCGCTAAGGCAGGGCTATTTGACTGCAACCGTGTATCCCGGATGTATCCGTATCGAGGGGCATTTGTAAGCCAGTCTGCGTACGCCGCGTTCGGATACACAGCGATACACAGGGCCCACGCGCCTGACGTCACCTGTCAAGGACCTGGCCGGATTCATCCTGCCAGGGCGCGTCGGCGGCCCCGACTTTCAACATGGCGAAACTGCCCGTCAGTGCTCCGACTGGGCGATGTCTTGTGGAACGACGCCGGGAAGCAAGCATCCCTTGGCCATCCACGGGCAGTTTCTGGCCCAGCGATAGTCGGACTCCAGATCACCTCGATCGTTGTAATACGCCAGCCGTAACTGATCGGCGTTAAAGTCGAGTTTGGCAAAACCTGCCCGTGATGCGGCGAACGTGCTTTGCTCCGGGGAGATACTCAAGTTGTCGAGCTTCTGACCGCCCGCACCGGAGATGACCCACGCGGGTTCCCCGGCACGCAGCAGCAGCTGCTGATTGTGATTGTGTCCGGACAGGAACACATCAACCTTATTGCGTTGCAACACCGGCAGGAGCCGGGCGATCAAGTCCGACTCTTCACCATGTTCGCCCTCATTGCGCACCGGGTGATGGGACGCTGCAATGCGCCACACCGGTGCCGGGCCGGGTGCCTGGAACGCCTGATCGAGCAAGTCGATTTGCTGTTGCAGGCTTTCACGTGGCGCCGACGTATCGAGGAACACCATTCGCACCAACGGACGCCCATCGACGCTACCGAAATCCTTGGTGTAAAAGTTCATCGGCATTTGCCAGCGACCCGACCCCTTGTGTTGTTGGCCGTATTCGATTTCGACCTTCTGTGACACCGGGTAATCGTGGTTGCCCAGGACCGCGTAGAACGGCACGTGACTGAGCCAGTGTCCCCAATAGACCCGCTCGAATTTGATTTGCCAGCTGAGGTCATGGGTACTGGTCAATGCCTTGCCGTAGAAGTTGTCGCCCAGCAGCACCACCATGTCCAGGCGCCCTTCTCTGGCCGCAACCTGTTCCATGGCCTGCCCGACCCGCCACTGCTGCATGTTTCCGCTGCCTTGATCGCCCAACGCGATCATCGACACAGCGGAAGGCTCCAGACCTGACAACGGAACAAAGGGCGATGGCGGGGTGTACAGCCAATAACCACCACCGGCCAATAAAAGAACGATGGCGATGCCTGCGCAGCGCACAATCCTTCGGAGTACCAAGCGTTTTGCAGACAGCGATGGAGTCGATGTGCGTTTCAATCAGGAACTCACTGGCCAGGGTCGATCAGGGGGGGTTAATAAAGCTCGAACTGCCTTCCCAATAAATCACAGCAGTTGTTCATACTTTGTTAAAAAATGGTGACGCACACCTTTCCAATCGCTTTTCCCCTGTCGGTGGTTGAAAGCCAGGCCCGCCATCGAACGAAAGTGCCGGTCAACGGCGAACCCGGCTCTCGCACAGTGGTCACAACAAATGATGGCATCGCGACTGATCAAGGCCTCCGGCCTCCACAGCGACGCTTGCGATTCACACACTTTAGGGTGCGCCGGATATTTTCAGTGGGTTCCGTTCCTGTCTGAGGCAGGTGCTGATCGCCACTCTCGTCCCTTGCTCCCTTATCGGAGTACGCAAATGACTCAATCAATGCGCTTCTTCCTGTCGATGGTCCTCGCGACAGCCTCATTGGCATCGACAAGCCTCCTGAACACTGCGGGAGCGGCCACCGCCGAAGATCTGAATACCGACTCTCGACAAGCATTGCAGACGCTCTACAAGACCAATCCCTTATCCGAGACCCTCTCGCACAAAGCCAAAGCCGTGCTTGTCTTCCCGAAAATCATCAAGGCGGGCCTTGTATTCGGCGGCAGCTATGGTGAGGGTGTGTTAATGAAGGGCACGAAAGTCGAGGATTACTACAACTCCGTCAGCGGTTCGTGGGGGCTGCAGGCGGGCGCCCAATCCTATGGCTATGTGGTTTTCCTGATGAACGACAAAGCCTTGAAATACGTCACTGAAACCAAGGGCTGGGAAATCGGCGTAGGCCCGACGGTTGTGGTGGTCGATGAAGGGGTTGCGAAGAACCTGTCCAGCTCTACGCTCAAGGACGACGCCTACGCGTTTATCTTCGACCAGCAAGGATTGATGGCCGGGATCAGTATCGAAGGGACGAAGATATCCCTGATCAAGCGCTAGACCCGGCCCGCGTGATGCCGGTCTATGTGCAGCACCCCTGGGTTGCGTGCAACCTTGGGGTGCCACTCATCAAGTCGACGCCATCAACTGCGCCCCACTGAACCCGTGACCGGCAGATTGCCCAGCAATTTGAGTCCGGTACTTTTCACGAAGGCGTCATAGTCCATCGGTCGCTCGATACGGGTTTCCGCGTTGGGCAGCACGTAAGCCCAGGCCCGCTTGGACGATGCGTCATACACCAGCTTGAACAGGCGCGTGGGCACCCAGACCTTGTTGTCGCCAATCGTCGCGTGGCCAGCGTCGAAAAGCGGTCCGGTGAAGACAAAGACATTGCCGTCGGCCCGTTTGGCAAACTTCCTGACGTCAGACTCGACCTTGCTCCAGATCTTGCGGTTATTGGTCGGGTCTTGCGGAACCATGTTCGACAGCGCGAAGGACTGGGCCATTGCATTGGGGCTCGGCGCATCGGCGGCCGGGGATTGATGACCGCGGTCCACGGCCGGATGCTGGCTGCGGTAATCGCTCAATTCTGCCCGCCCACCCTTGGGGATGCGAGGGTCCGGGTAGAACTGGTTAGTGCGTTCCTCCCCTTTTGCATCCTGTAGCTGCGCGGCATTAAGACGCTCTACGACCACCAGCGGCGTCTTGCTGGTTTGTGAGTACAGCACCGCGAAATTGTCGGAACACAGGGCCAGGGGGTTCATGGAGGAAGGCACGGTGGCCAGGTTGATCGGTCTGGAGGCCGGGAACAGATCCGCGCAGCCATCGAACGACGGTTGCTTCTGTTTGTTTGAGTAGAGGTCCAGTGCCGCGCTCTGGCTGATCGAACCGGAGCGGGACTGCGGCTCCTGATGCTGGGCAGGCGGCTTGATGAAGTCCAGCAGACTGCGGGCTTCTGCCCCGGTCGAGAGCAAAACAAGGGCTGACAGCCCAACTGCAATTTTGCGTAGGTACATGCTTTAGATTCTTCGAATGGAATGGCGGGGAAAGCGTACGGCGAGTGCCGTATCACGAAACCGGGTGGAGATTGTTGCGGTTACATGGCGGCGAGCATGCTTTCACTGTCCTTGATCAAAATACCGATACGAACCCGATCGGCTACGAGCGGCATGACCACTGAAGGGTCGTGCGGGATTTATTGACCGTCACAACTCACATTAGTGCTCAACGGCGCTCGCATTCTACGCGCACGTCGAAGAAGCGATCGACAGAGAACAGCCGTGGATTCATAAAAGACCGCAGCCTGCGGCCGTTCCTGCAGGCTGCGATAGGTGTAGGCGACACCTGTTCAAGCCGTTGGGCATGCTCAGGCTGCGGCAAGCCCTCCATCGATCAGGTAGATCGCCGCAGAAAACGTCACGATCGACAGCACCGTGCTGACCAGAATGGAGGTCGCGGCTTCACTCTGATAAGCACCGGTCTGGTTCGCGAACATGGCCGGGATGGTCGCCGACGGAAGCGCACAAAGCAGAATCATCTGTTGTGCGTAAAGCCCGTGGGTGCCCAGTACGACAGTGGCGGCGAACATCAGTACCGGGTGGATGAACAGCTTGAGCCCGAGGTTGCCCCACACTTCGCCGGACATTTTCAGTTTCTCCGACGACATGATCAAACCCAGGCACAGCAGCGATACGCCAGGCGTTGCCTTGCCCAGAAGCGTGAGGGACTCCGCCGCAATCGGTGGCATCTTGACCTGCAGCAGCGAGATCAGAATGCCCAGGGCCGGCGCCCACATCAGCGGACGACGGACCGCTCCCGACAGGCTCGACACGAATGCCTGGGAACCACTGCCCTTTCCATCGGCGATGGTGAGCAACATGGTCGTCAGCGGGATCATCACCAGACTCGCAACCAGGTTCAGCACGAGCACCGAATAAATGCTGCCGGCGCCGTACATCGTCGCGAGGATGGGGATGCCCATGAACGCTGCGTCCGGGTAACCGTTGACGAAGCCCTTGAGCGTTGCAACCTTGAGATTGCGAGTGGTGAACCAGCCGATCGCCAGCGCAATCGTGTACATGCCCATGATGCCGATAAACGTGGCCGCGACGAATTTGAAGTCCAGGAGCTGTTCACGCGGCGTGCTCGCCATCCCGACAAAAAGCAGCGCCGGGAAAATCCAGCCGAGTACCAGCCGGCTGATCAGCAGGCTGTCCGAATGGGTGAGTCGACCGCGCTTGCCGGCGATATAGCCCAGCGCGATCACAAAGGCGACGGGCAGAATGGGCCCTACGATCCTGTCTAACATGTCCGCAATCCTCGTATTTATTTTTATCAAGAATGTCGCCATCGCTGATCGCGGCCGACGGCTGTTGTGTCGGCCGCGATCACCCGGCAAAGACCGGGCGGCTTGGGTGGTCAGGGTTTGAAGCGGTAGTCGCGGATGACGTCCTGGTCTGGCTCGATGCCGAGCCCCGGCCCTTGTGGTACGTCGATGCGGCCGTTACGCGGAATGATGGCGTCGCCATACAACTGCGCTTCGAGATCGAAGTAACGCCATTCGACCAAGGATTTCGCACCGCCCAGGGCCGCACTGCCATGCACGGCGGCCAGCAGGCCGGGGCCGTCATAAAAGGCGTGGACCATCACGGTGACGCCGTGGGCGTTAGCCAGCGCATAGACTTTTTGCAGTTCGGTGATGCCGCCCATTTTGGCCGGGCTGGGCTGAACGAAGTCGACCGCGCCGGCTTCAAGCAGGTGCTGGAAGTCCATCAGCGTCGACGCGTTTTCGCCGGCTGCAACCGGGATGCCGCCTTGCTGGCGCACCGTCGCCAGCCCCGAATAGTTTTCCGGCGGCCACACCGGCTCTTCGATCCAGCGCAGATTCAACGGGCGAAGTTTCTCGGTCATGTCGAGCGCTTCGCGCACCGTCCAGGGGGCGTTGACGTCGAGGGTGATTTCCACGCTGGGGCCAGCGGCTTCGCACGCGGCGCGGATGACCTCGACATCCACCTCGTGCAACTTGAGGTGGCGGAAACCGCTGTTGACCGCACGCTGTACGTTGATGCGGATGAGCTCGGGGTCGGCATAGCGGATCAGGCTTGCATAGGCCGCCAGCGAAGTGGCCTCACTGCCGCCAAGCAGTTGGTAGATCGGTCTGCCGGCCGCTTTGCCCGCGATATCCCACAGCGCGATGTCAATCGCCGAGAGCCCATAGATGAAGGCACCGCTGCGACCGAAGACGTGAAATTTCTTCTGCAGATCGCCCTGCAACTTCTCGCGCCGAGTGGCATCACTGCCGATCAGTTCGGGCGCAAGGATAGTGTCGATGACGACTTTCACAGCGGGTATCGCGGTAAAACCGAAGGTTTCGCCCCAGCCCACGAGACCGTCATCGGTGGTGATCTTGACCACGAGGGAATCGACCATCTGAAGGTCTTTCGGCCCCCATACCCCGCCGGCCGACCGCCCTCCCGTGGTAAAGGGGATCCGCAGCGGAATGGTTTCAATACTGGCAATTTTCATAGACGGTGCCTCAAGCAGGTTGCAACGGTGGCGCGGTGTTTTCGGATTTCGCCCGTGCCAAGTTGAGGACAACGTACAAGACATCCTGTTGTCCTTCAACTGAACAACTGCTGCCTTTTGATGACTCCAGATCAAACAAATACTTAAACTATTGTTTTTATTGATTTATTTTACTTATGTCGATAATGAAATTCAGTTTCAACTGTCAGGAACAAGTCTTCTGATGTAGATTAAGTAGACAAGTGAGAGGAATGAATCCGCATGAGTGAAATGAATGTGCAACCCGTGGCGCGGCGCCCTCATCTGGCTGAGCACATCGCCCGCTCGTTGAGTGACGAGATTGCCTCCGGCCGACTGCGGCCAGGCGACCGCCTTCCGACCGAACAGTTTCTCTCGCAAAACTTCGGTGTCAGCAGGAATGTGGTGCGCGAAGGCATCGCCACGCTTCGAGCCCAGGGACTGATCCAGTCGCGCCAGGGCGTGGGCGTATTCGTCTCGGCCGCCGCCCAGTCGCCGGAGCCTTTGGCGCCGCGTGAAAGCACGCCGTTGCTGGACGGCGACAATACGATGCGCAACATGTTCGAAGTACGGGCGGTACTGGAAAGCCAGGCCGCTGCGCTGGCGGCATCGCATATGACGCCCCACACGCTGAAAACGATTCAGGCGGCAGTGCTGCGAATGCAGTACGAAGGGGAACCGACTCTGGACACGGTCAACGCTGACCTCGACTTCCATCGGGCGGTGGCTGCCGCGTCAGGCAACGACTATCTCGAGACAATGATCCGCACGGTGCTCGAACCGATGCGAGCGCTGATCTCCATGACCTTTGCACGGCGGGGTCCGGTGTTCAGCAATATTCCCCATGCAGCGCGCGGCGAGCATGAAGACCTCGTGCAGGCATTCATCAACCGGGATGCGGAAGCGGCGCGTCGGATCATGGGCCAGCACATTGTCAGTGCCGCATCGCGATTCGGCTACGAGATCACGTTCTTCTGAGGCCGCCAGTTGTCTCATTGTTCTACAACAAGCCAGGTGGCTGTGACGCAGTCGCGCCGGGGGACAGGCACCGGAGTTCTGTCTCATGCTTCCATCAAGGCACCAGCAGTGCTTCATGGATCTCGATGGAAGGAACTGCACCGCCCACACGCCGGCTATCAAGCCAGCCCCTGGTTTTGCCGACATCAAAAATCTGTCCCTGCTCCATCAGCGTCAGGATGAGCTCATCGGACACGCGATAGCGGCCGCACTCCGGGCAATCTCTCTCTTCCCAGGGGCCGTGACACTGAATTCGCTGTGCGACGCCGGCACAAATAAGACAACTCATCACGATCACCTTTTTATGGTTGTGCCCGATCTGTCATGGCCCTCACGCTCGAGCGCACTGATCTGGCAGGTGATGGGTCGACCGAAGAAAGGTGGGTAAAGTTCGTGGCCTTGTCGCTTACAGTGCGGACAGGTCGCATTCGTTGATCCACTCAACGCCCGCGAACGTTTAAGGCAATGCCCATGGCATCAATTCAGGTCCATAGACGCGCCCGCACAAGCGAGCAGATGTCATGGAAACGGAACGACCGGCACCTGGCTTAAAGGCATTCCTGCGCGGCGCGTTCGAGTGGGGAAGGACCGAAAGTCGAAGCCAGCAGCGCACGCTCGTACAAAAACACCTTGCCGCCATTCGATGCCTTGTCCTTGTAGGCCTCGAGCACATCGTCCGCGGCGACTTTGCTGGACACGACGATCCGGTAGCTGCGCTGGGTCTCCGATACGGTGGCTTGCAGCGAGTCGTGCTGCAGTTTCGGTAATACGCAGTGTGCGTAATCCGCAGGAGCTTTCCTGGTCTGCAACGTCAGCGTCGGGGCGTTCGGGGCCGAGGCACAGCCCGACAACAGCAAGCATGCGACGAGCGCTTGCCGGGTCAACATATTCATCGCGCAAATTCCTGGGAAGCATTTGGATGTGCGCGATTTTCCTTGTTTTTGGCACACAACAAAACTTGAGATCGGTGATGGTCACTATTACCTGAACGAATAGTCACCCGCAGTGACCAGGCTCAGTCAGGCTTATCGACTTTCGTTGAGGGCTCCGCGGCACGGCTGCCCTTGAACGCATCACGCCGCGCCTGTCGCTCCAGGGCATAAGCGGCACTCGGCTCACTGATCAGTTCTTCACGGCGCAACAGCTGGCCGCAATGTTCGCAAAGCGGCCCGAGCCCGGCGGGTTGCCCGCAGGTCTGATGGGTGTATCGCACCGCCAGGCCCTCCTCTTGCGATTTGCACCAGGTTTCCCCCCAGGCACGCAAGGCAAGAATCACCGAGTAAAAGGCCTGCCCCTTTTCAGTGAGGTGGTACTCGTGACGCAGCGGCCGTTCGCTGTAGGCACGACGTTCGACCAGCCCGTCGGCTTCCAGGCTTTTCAGGCGTGCGGCGACCATCTGGGGAGTGCCACCTGTCTGCGCCTGGATCTCATCGAAGCGATGACTGCGCATGAACAATTCCCTGAGCACCAGCACGGTCCAGCGATCTCCGACGACCGATTCGGCCCGGGAAATCGGGCACAGGGTTTCAGGACTACTCTTTTTTATCGACATACGGTCTTGCCTCTTTCACACTCACTATGATTATCATATCTATAACATGCCAAGGCAAGCCCGTGGCACGGATCAACCCCTTCCCTGGAGAATTGTCATGTCGAACGCTGCCTACCCGCTTGGCCAGACCGCTTACCTGCTGGTCGACCCCTACAACGATTTTCTGTCCGAGGGCGGCAAAGTCTTCCCCTTGATCAAGCCGATCGCCGAGCAAGTCGGCCTGCTCGACAACCTGCGCGCCCTCGATCGTGCTGTCCGCTCCCTCGACATTCCGGTGGTCATCGTACCGCACCGGCGCTGGGAAAAAGGCGACTACGAAAACTGGGATCACCCGAGCCCCTCCCAGTGCAAGATCCAGCACATGCACCACTTCGCACGCGGGGAATGGGGCGGGGAATGGCACCCGGATTTCGCGCCAAAGGACGGTGACATCGTTGTTTCCGAACACTGGGGATCGAGCGGTTTCGCCAACACCGACCTCGATTTCCGCTTGAAGCAAATGGGTGTCACCCACGTGATCATCGTCGGCCTGCTGGCCAACACCTGCATTGAGGCCACCGCCCGTTACGCTCAGGAACTCGGCTACCACGTCACCCTGGTGCGAGACGCCACTGCGGCATTCAAGCCGGAAATGATGCACGCCGCCCATGAACTCAACGGCCCGACGTTCGCCCACGCCATCGTGACGACGGACGAACTCATCGCCACGCTGGCGCAGTAAGGTGCACAAAATGAAATTGACCGGAAATCTGCTGATCGGCGCCCATGAAATCCCTGCCACCGAAGGGACCATGAAGGCGCTGAACCCCGCGACCAACCAGCTCATCGAGCCGGATTTCGCCCTGGGCGGCGTCGAGCAGGTCGACAGGGCCGCGACCCTCGCCGACGAGGCCTTTGACGCCTACAGCCATACCTCGCTCGCCGAGCGCTCGGCGTTCCTCGAACGCATCGCCGACCATCTCGATGCCGCCAGCAAAGAGCTCGCCGCACGGGCAGCGCTGGAGACCGGTTTGCCCGAGGCGCAACTGCAGGGTGAAGTCGCAAGAGCCACCACCCAGTTCCGCCAGTTCGCCGATGTCGTGCGCAAAGGGCGCTTCCTGCAAGTGGCCATCGACCCGGCGCAACCTGATCGCCAACCCCGCCCGCGCATGGACCATCGACTGCAGAAAATCGCCATCGGCCCGGTGGCGATTTTTGGCGCGAGCAACTTCCCCATCAGCTACTCGGTGGCCGGGGGCGACACCGCTTCAGCATTGGCCTCTGGCGCAACAGTCATCGTCAAGGCCCACAACGCCCACCCGGGCGCCTCGGAAATTCAGGCCCGAGCCATCCGCCAGGCGGTGCAGGACAGCGGACTGCCTGAAGGTGTGTTCTCCATGGTACGCGGCAGTGGCAACGCGATTGGCGAAGCCCTGGTCGACCATCCGCTGATCAAGGCGGTGACCTTCACCGGCTCGGAACAAGGTGGCATGGCGCTGTACCGTCGTGCGCAACGGCGCCCGGACCCGATTCCGGTGTTTACCGAGATGACCAGCGTCAACCCCACATTCGTCCTGCCCCACGCGCTGGCCGGGCGCGGTTCGCAGATCGGTGATGGTTTCGCCGAGCGCATGCTGGTCAATGTCGGTCAGGCCTGCCTCAAACCGGCGATCCTGATCGCCATCGAAGGCACCGGATTTGACGCATTGCGCGCCGCGATGGCCCAGCGCGTGGCCCAAGCAGCTGCGCGTCCGATGCTGACGCCGGGCATTCATGCGTCTTACATCCGCAGCCTCGACGACCTGCAACGCGCCGGCGCCCGACTGGCGGTCGAGGGGGAGCGCGCCCATGGGGATCTGGATGGCCACTCTGCGTTGCTGGAAGTCGATGGCGCGCATTTTCTCAGCGAGACGGCACTGGCGCACGAAGTGTTCGGGCCGGCGGCGTTGTTGGTGAAGGTCAGGGACGCGGCGCAAATGCTCGCCGTCGCCCGCTCGCTTCGCGGTCAGCTCAGCGCTGCCATGCACCTTGAGCAGACAGACATCGAACTGGCCCGGCGCTTGCTGCCGATACTGGAGCGTCGCACCGGTCGCATTGTCGTCAACGCGTTTGCCCACCCACAGGAGGTGTCCTTCGCCACCATCCACGGGGGACCGTTTCCGGCATCATCGGACAGCCGCTTCACCTCGGTGGGCATGACGTCCATTGAGCGTTTCCTGCGTCCGGTGTCGTATCAGGGCTTTCCCGATGCGCTGCTACCGGAGGCACTGCGAGACATCAACGCCCTTGCAGTGCCACGCAGCGTGGACGGTCAGTAGGTGTCAACGAAGGCCCGGTACTCAGGGGGTTGCCGGGTCTTTTTCCAAGGTATGCACCTGGTTCCGGCCATTGCGCTTGGCCTGGTACAACGCGTCATCAGCGCGGGTCACCAGGCTTTCCAGGTTGTCGCCGGGTTCAGTGAAGGCGACACCAAAGGACGCGGTGACCGTGTCCAGCACGGTGTCGGTGCCCCGCGCCTTGATCCGCAGCGACTGGACTTTCAACCGCAGTTGTTCGGCGAAGGCGTTGGCCACAGTGAGATCGGCGCAGTGTTCGAGCACCACACAAAATTCCTCACCGCCGTAGCGCGCCGCGAAAGCGTTGGCTGGCAGCGCGTCGCGCAATACCTGACCCACATGCTGAAGCACCCGATCGCCCAGCGGATGACCGTACTGATCGTTGAACTGCTTGAAATGATCGATATCCAGCATGACCAGCGCCACGTTTTGCGACGCTTTGACCAGCGCCTGCTCCAGCTGGCGGGTGAACGCAGACCGATTGAGCAGCTCGGTCAGGCCATCCAGCGTGGCGGCCCGTTGCGCACGCTCGAGTTTGTCCCGCAGGGTTTTGATTTCACTTTGCGCTGATTGCAACTGGGCAAGGAAGTGTTCCTGCTGGCTCTGCATCAGCCGGGTGCTCTGCTGCAGCTCGCTCAAGATGTCCGGCAGACGAGCGCTGACCGGCTCATCGAGCATCTCCATGCACTGGCCGAGACGGCTCTGAAAAGTCAGATTGCCCTTTACGCTGCGCGAGACATCCCGCTCCATGCCATCCACCAGACTGATGACCTGATGCTGGTCCGCACGGACATCGTCCAGTTCGTCACGGATGATGTGCTCGCGAAACAGCTTGGTGGCGGATTCCGGCGGAAAGTAGTCGAAGTCTCTGAGCACCCGGTCCAGGTGGCGATTGAGCTCCGGGTCCTGGCCCTTGCTGTAGGTGTACCAGAGTGCGTAATGCACAGGATTGGGCGCAATGTTGTGGCGGACCATCAGGGGCACGGCCTGCTTGAGCAAGGCCGCGGCCTCCCGGGTGTCTTCCGGATACAGCGCTAAAACATTCGCACGCGATTCTGATTGGCTCATGGCATCACTGTGGTTATTTGTTTTGGGCATTCGCAGCGTGCGGGGGAGCATACCGATACGCCCGACAAACGGCTATCCATAACTAGCGGTTTTGCGGCCGTCGATAGGGTTCGATGAACCCGCAACCCAGGATTTCGTTCAGCCGCCGGGTATCGCTCATTCGGCGAAACAACCCGGGCGTACGCCACGGCGCGTGACCGTCAATGTTCGGCGCGCCCAACCCGGCCAGCACGTCGTCGATCAGAACGGAGCGGGTTTCGAACGAAATTCGCGTCAATCCGGTGTTGTTACCGACGCCGGCATGGGCATGCGCCCCGGAAAAGGCAATCAGGCTCCCCGGGGCGATATCCACGGCCAACCCCTGCTGCGGGTCGATTGCCTCCAGCAGATGCGGGATGGCCTCGTCGGCATCCACCGCATTACGACCGTCACGATGGGAGCGCTCAAGGATCGCGCGCATATCGAAATCCGCACTGCAATTGCGCAGCGCTTGCTGCCACAGGTGCGGATACAAGGCAAAGGTCCGCCCCGTCGTGATCGGATAGATCGGCGCCCACCAGTTGGTTTGTGCATAGAGATTCGAGCCCCAGGTATCGCGGTGAAAGGCGACGGTGGCGGTGGCGCGGGCGCGCGGCGTCGATTGCCGGGGTTCTCGGTGAGGTTGAAAACGCAGGTGCAGGCGGTCACAGGCCAGGGCATCGGGGGCCAGGCCCAGGCTTTCCACCACGCCCCGCCAATGCTCGCGAACCTCTTTCGAGCGGGCAAAGGCGTTCTGGCATTGGGCAAAACGCAGCGTTTGTTCATCATGGCTCAGATAACGGTGAATCTCTGGCGGCGCCCAGGGATGCAGCGCGTCCTCCAGCCATGCACGGGTCAATGCCACCAGTGCCGCCATGGCGGGCAACTCGGCAATACGAATGATGTCGCCAGCATAGATCCGATCGTGAAACTGCCGAGCGCTGCCCGGTATTTGCAGTGAGCTGTACATGACCTGATCTCCCGTAACGTAGCGCTCTTGACTGTAGAGGTCAGCCGATTGCGCCGGGAAGCATCAGGCGTGGCGGAAAAAGGCGGATCAGCTCAAGGTGAACCGGCGCGCCAATGCCTGCCGAGCGAAACGAAAAAAGCCCTGCACGCGTGAACCTGCAGGGCTTCCTGGTCTGACTGACCTTCTCATTTACCCGGCCTGACCGGCCGGTTTTTCATTCGCTCAACAACACTTCGGGCCAGCCTTGCTGCCGTAACGGGCTTCCTGGCGTTCGCGGAAGAACGCCTCGTAGTCCATCACCGGTTGGTCCGGGTGTTTGGTTTGCATGTGCTCGACGTAGTTGTCGTAGTCGGGCATGCCGACCATCAGGCGCGCGGCCTGACCGAGGTATTTACCGAGGCGACTCAGGTCATTGAACATGGTGCACTCCTCGCTTACGCCTCCGGCAATGCCTGGAATGGCGCTTCTTTATCCGTACGCTCCTTGGTGCCCCAGGCCGCGACACCGACCTTCAGCGCAAAGAACAGGATGCTAAACACCACGAACAGGAACAGCGCGGTCAGTGTTGCGTTGGTGTAGGCGTTGAAGATCACATGCTGCATCTGCGTGATGTCCTTGGCCGGCGCCAGCACCTGGCCGTTGGCCAGTGCATCGCTGTACTTCTTGGCCAGGGCCAGGAAGCCGATCGCCGGGTTGGCGTCGAACAGCTTGATGAAGCCGGCGGTGGTGGTGCAGATCAGCAACCACACGGCAGGCAACAGCGTGACCCAGACGTAACGCTGGCGTTTCATCTTGATCAGCACGACGGTGCCGAGCATCAGCGCGATACCGGCCAGCATCTGGTTGGAGATGCCGAACAGCGGCCACAGGGTATTGATGCCACCCAGCGGATCGATCACGCCTTGATACAGCAGGTAACCCCACATCGCCACGCAACCGGCGGTCGCGATGAGGTTGGCGGTCCAGGATTCCGTGCGGCGCAGCGCCGGCACGAAGGAGCCCAGCAAATCCTGGAGCATGAAGCGACCGGCACGGGTACCGGCGTCGACCGCCGTCAGGATGAACAGCGCTTCGAACAGGATCGCGAAGTGGTACCAGAACGCCATGGTGTTTTCACCCGGCAGGACGTGGTGCAGGATCTGCGCGATACCGACCGCCAGGGTCGGCGCACCACCGGCACGGGCCAGGATCGTCGTTTCACCGATATCCCTGGCGACCGCTTGCAGGGCGTCCGGGGTGATGGCAAAGCCCCAGCTGCTGACGGTTTGCGCGACGCTCACGGCATCGGCGCCTACGACGGCGGCCGGACTGTTCATAGCGAAATACACGCCAGGATCGATCACCGAAGCCGCGACCATGGCCATGATGGCGACGAAGGATTCCATCAACATGCCGCCGTAACCGATGTAACGGGCATGGCCTTCACTGGCGAGCAGTTTCGGTGTGGTGCCGGAAGCGATCAACGCGTGGAAACCGGACACCGCGCCACAGGCGATGGTGATGAACAGGAACGGGAACAGACCGCCCTTCCACACCGGGCCGGTGCCGTCGATGAATTGGGTCAGTGCCGGCATTTTCAGCTCGGGCATGGTCACCAGGATGCCGATGGCCAGGGCCACGATGGTGCCGATTTTCAGGAAGGTCGACAGGTAATCGCGCGGTGCCAGGATCAGCCACACCGGCAGCACGGCAGCGACGAAGCCGTAGCCGATCAGCATCCAGGTAATCTGGATGCCAGTGAAGGTAAAGGCTTTGGCCCACACCGGATCGGCGGCAATCTGCCCGCCCAGCCAGATCGAACCCAGCAACAGCACTACGCCAATCACCGAAATTTCACCGATGCGGCCCGGGCGGATATAGCGCATGTAGATGCCCATGAACATCGCGATCGGGATGGTCGCCATGACCGTGAACATGCCCCACGGGCTGTCCGCCAGGGCCTTGACCACGATCAGCGCCAGCACCGCGAGGATGATGATCATGATCAGGAAGCAGCCGAACAGCGCAATGGTGCCGGGAATGCGGCCCATTTCTTCACGGACCATGTCGCCCAGGGAGCGGCCGTTGCGGCGGGTGGACATGAACAGGACCATGAAGTCCTGCACGGCGCCAGCCAGCACCACACCGGCGATCAGCCACAGCGTGCCGGGCAGGTAGCCCATTTGCGCCGCCAGCACCGGCCCGACCAGCGGACCCGCGCCCGCGATGGCCGCGAAGTGGTGACCGAAGAGCACGTGCTTGTTGGTCGGTACGTAGTCCAGACCATCGTTGTTGAGCACAGCGGGAGTGGCTCGATTGGGGTCGAGCTGCATCACTTTATTAGCGATGAACAGGCTGTAATAGCGATAAGCAACCAGATAGATAGCGACGGCTGCAACGACGATCCACAGGGCGTTGATCGCTTCGCCGCGGCGCAAGGCCACGACACTCAGCGCAACCGCTCCCAGGACGGCCACGGCAAACCAGGCAAGGTGTTTAGCCAGACGGGGCATACAAGGTCTCCTGCCGACAGCCAGTGGACTGCGGCGGTAATTTTTATAATTGTGTCCGCAATGCGGAGCTGGCCCAATATCCCCGTATGTCGTCCACAAATAAATCCGCGTTACTACGTACGTGTTTTCTACGTAGTTCTACGTAGACGCCCCTCCCCCAATCCCCTGTAGGAGCGAGCCTGCTCGCGATGTACGTCATGGCAACGCGGGCATTCAGACAACCCGCGTCATCGTTGACGCCCCTCCCGAGCAGGAGGTCTGCATGACCAGCGGACCTTTGGCTATCTCCTACAAGGTGCTTGTTTGGCATATGATCCCGAGCCTTCGCGGGGGCAGGAGTCAAGATGCAGCTCAAACACAAAATCGTCGCGCTCGGGATTCTGCCGCTGGTACTGGCCATCGCCGTCATCTGTGCGCTGGTGATTTCCCTCAATCGCCAGCTGGGCGATCAACAGGCACAGCTGATCGAAGACAGCATTCTGGCGAGCAAGCGTGCCGAACTGAAAAACTACGTGGAAATGGCGCAGAGCCTGATCGCGCCGCTGTACGACGACGGCCACGGTGACGCGCATGCCCAGCAACAGGTGCTCGAAGAACTGCGAAAGCTGAGCTTTGGCATCAACGGTTACTTCTTCGTTTATGACCACGAGGGCCGCAGCCTGATGCATGCGCGGCAATCGGATCTGGTAGGCCAATACCTGTGGGACATGAAAGACCCCCACGGTTTACCGGTGATTCAGGCGCTGCTCAAAAGCGCGCAATCGGGCGAAGGCTTTCAACGCTACGCGTGGAACAAACCCTCCTCCGGCCAGGTGACCGACAAGCTCGCTTATGTGGTGATGCTCGACCGTTGGGGCTGGATGCTCGGCACCGGTATCTACCTTGAAGACGTCGAGCGCGCTACCCAGCAGGCCCGTGCCGAAGTCGCCCAAGGCATTCGCAAGACGATGATGGCGATTGCCGTGGTCGCACTGGTGGCCGTGCTGTTCGTCTTCGCCACCGGCATGACCCTGAATGTCAGCGAGCATCGTCTGGCCGATAAAAAACTGCAGCGCCTGACCCAGCGCATTGTCAGCCTGCAGGAAGAAGAACGATCACGGGTTTCCCGCGAACTGCACGATGGCATCAGTCAGGTGCTGGTCTCGATCAAGTTTCAGTTCGAACTGGCCAGCCATGTTCTGGAGAACGGACAAGACAAAGGCCTGGGCATTTTGAGAGACGCCACTGAACGCCTGGGCCAGGCGATTGGCGAAGTGCGCAGCCTCTCCCACGACCTGCGCTCGTCCTTGCTCGACACCCTGGGCCTGCCGGCCGCCATCGGCCAACTGGCCGCCGAATTCGAGCAACGCAGCGGGCTGACGGTGACGTACAACGACAACGAGTTCGACTGCCAGTTGGTCGATGGCGCCGCCGTTTCGCTGTTTCGTATCGTCCAGGAAGGTCTGACCAACATCGAACGCCACGCTCAGGCCAAAAACGTCTCCATCACCTTGCACGGTTCGGAAGAAAACGTGCGCCTGACGGTGGTCGATGACGGTGTCGGTTTCAACGTCGCTCAGGTCGAGCGTCGTCACGCCGGCATTGGCTTGCGTAATATCCGCGAACGTGTCGAACATTTTGGCGGGCGTTTCGAGTTGATCTCGATGCCGGGAAGAAGCTCGCTGGATGTTCTGCTACCCATGAAGCCCTCGGGCAGCCAACGCTGACTGCGCCCAAGAACAACACGAGTGAATGCCTACGATGACCCTGCCCTCCCCGATCCGCGTCGCCCTGGTTGACGATCACTCCCTGGTCCGTGACGGGATCAAGGCGCTGTTGGGCGTGATGGCGCCCCTGGAAGTGGTGGGTGAAGCCGAGAGCGGTGCCGAGGCCATCGAGATGGTCGGGCGCTGCCAGCCAGACCTGTTGCTGGTCGATATCAGCCTGCGGGACATGAACGGCCTTGAACTGACCCGCGTCCTGCGCAGTCAGTATCCGGCGCTCAAGGTGCTGGTGCTGAGCATGTACGATAACTATGAGTACGTGAGTGAGTCGGTGCGTTCCGGTGCCAGCGGCTATGTGCTGAAAAACGCACCGTCACGGGAGATCATCGCCGCCATCGAGGCCATCACCAGCGGTGGCACCTTCTACAGCGCCGAAATAGCCCAACGGCTCATCGCCGATAAAAACACCGACAATGAGCTGACCCCTCGTGAAAGCCAGGTGCTCTACAAAATGGCCCAGGGCCTGAACAACAAGGAAATGGCACGAGAGCTGGACATCAGCGTGCGCACGGTGGAAACCCATCGCCTGAGCATCCGCCGCAAGCTCAACATCGACAAACCCGCGGCACTGGTCAAATACGCGATCGATCACGGGATCATTTCGCGCTAACCCCCATTCGTGCCCTCGGGATCGCCGTCGCCGGCAAGCCGGCGCCTTCAGGTAACCGTCGTATCAGGCCTCAGAGCTTGGCAATCGAGACTTCGGTGGATTTCACGAAGGCAATGACTTCGCTGCCCACTTTCAACTCGAGGTCGCGCACCGAACGGGTGGTAATCACCGACGTGACAATGCCGGAGGCGGTTTGCACGTCGATTTCCGAGACCACTTCGCCCAGCAGAATTTCCTTGATGACGCCCTTGAACTGGTTACGGACGTTGATCGCTTTGATAGTCATGGTGAGGCTTCCTGTCTGATGTCGAGTACATCCACATGGATGTGCAGGACCTCAAGGTGCACTGAGTGAATACACATTAAAAGGAATAAATAATTCTTTTATTATTCTTTTTGGAGATATCAAGCCACCCTATTCAACGGCCTGAAACGCTGACTCCAATAAGAACAAAATAGAATTAACAAATACAAAAACAGTATTTATCGTTATAAAAATATCCACGTACTCTCACTTCATCCCGTCATTCATCTACACAGTGAAGTGCCCCATGAATCCGACTGAAAACCTCATCGACTTCGCCAGCTATCGCAAACGCAAACACGCTCAGCAACGGGCTCGGGCCATGTGGGAAATGTATGCACGCAACGCCGGACTCCAGGCGTTTCAATGGGTACAAGCTGCCCGGACCAGCGAGACGCGTCACGCGTGAACGCGCATCAACCCTCGCGCTTGCTGGTGAGCGCCGATGAACCGGTACTGGATTTGAATCACCTGGACCCACAGGATGAAGATGCCAACTGCGAGCGGGTCGCACAGAATCTTCAACGCCTGCGCAGCAAGCGTCTTCTGTCACTCGATGCCCTGGCCCGACTGTGCGGTGTAAGCCGGGCGATGCTCGCGCAGATCGAATCCGGCCGCAGCGTGCCGTCGATCAAAGTGCTATGCAAAATCGCCAAGGGCTTGAAGGTATCGGTGGCCGCCTTTCTTGAGCATCGGGCCTTTGAAGGCGTGGCGGTATTGTCGGCCAGTCAGAGCAAGCGCCTGGTCAGCGCCAGCGGCACTTTTGTCAGTCGCGCCCTGTTTCCCTACGACGTTGCGCGACAATCGGAATTTTACGAGTTGCGCTTGAGCCCGCTGGGCGAGGATCAGTCCGAGGGGCATGGTCCTGGTGTCCAGGAAAACCTGGTGGTGGCTCAGGGGGCGCTGGAAATCAGCGTCAACGATGAGCGCTATCTGCTTTCCACCGGGGATTCGATTCTGTTTTATGCCGACCAGCCCCATCGCTATCGCAACCCCGCCGACAGTGAAGCGGTGGCGTACCTGGTGGTGACTTACCCCGAACGCCTGGACTGAACCGCAGATAGCCAATGAAAAGCCCGGCCAATTCGCATTGGCCGGGCTTTTCAATGCTTGCCGCCAGGGATCAGCAGGTGCAGCACATCAGTGGCATGCCATTGCAGCTCATCATCATCGGCATGCTGCAATCGTTCATCATTTTCATCATCAGGGCGCAGCAGTTTTTCATCATGTCCATGCTCATGCCGGCCATCGGCATGATTTTGCACATCATGCCGTCGGCCATCATGGTGCATTCCATCACGCACTTCATCGATGGCATCGGCATGCCCATCATCGGCATTGGCATCATCATGTTCATCATCGGCATGGCCATGCTCGCCTGAGACATGCACATCATGCTCATGTTGCCGCAGTGCATCATCATCGGCATGCCGCAGTTCATCATCATCTGCATCATTTCAGCGCTGTTCTTGAACATCGCCATGTCCATGCCAGCGGCCGGCATCATCTTGCACATCATGCCGTCGTCCATCATTTCGCAGGTCATGGTCGCCATCATCATCGGCATGCCCATCATCGGCATCGTTGGCATGCTGGTGTTCATCGGCATTTGCATCGGCATGGCGTTCATCATGGTGTTGCTCCCTGAAGGATCGGATAGTTGGACGAAGCTGATGGGGCGGATTCTATGGAATCGGCCAGGCGCAACAAGCTGATGGTCAAACAGCCAAAGTCGATGTCAGGGCAGCTTTAACGAGGCAGGCAGGACGGATATTTCCGTTATGACAAATGATTGTCTTCGATCACGGACAAGGCAAAAGCGATGACGTGGATTTCGCGGTTATGGATATGCCAGTCGAGTCTAATTAAATAACCGAAGGAAATAATCGTTCTAAACGCGGCTGATTTTCAGGCAAAAAAAAATCCCAGGCAGCTGATGGACGCCCGGGATTTAAAAATGCATAAACCGTGGTGGTGAACGCGGCGCGGATATTACGGAATATTTCGCTCTGTAACAAGATATTTTAATTAACTACCTGGTTACTAAGCATTCTAACCCTCTAAATATCCTGATATTTTTTAAGGCTAAGGTAGAAATCACCTTAACTTGGGCGAAACCTGAGTCATGCAATCGGGATCAGAGGATCCGCTGCCGCCCACACAGGTGACGATCAACTCATCCAGGTCACTGAACTATCCGATTGAATCCTACAGACAGTCGCGCACGCCCTTGCGCAGCGCGCCTGACTTGGCCCAGGGTGGCCCCTGATAAAGTGATACGCGGCTGCCATCCTTGTACTTCACGATATCCAGCACTTCATCGGCAGTGACGATACTCGGCGCGGTAATCCTGTAGCCGTTGGAAATCGAGATCTGAGTGGTGTGGGATATCTCCTTCTGCCACTCGGGCAACACACACGCCGCGAGCTCTTTTGGTTTCTTTTCACTGTACTTGCTGACGTTCGGTTCACCTGGGACCAGGGACGTCGGCAATGAACACCCCGCCAATAACGCCAATCCAACTCCGCCCATCAACATCCGGCTCTGCATAAAGCGCCCTTAATACCTGAAAACATGAAATGTAACGTATCGTCGCCCTGACATCCATTTCTCACCACAGCATTGGTGAGTCCGGCCACTCAATGGCCGACCGTATTATCGCCGGGGCCGGGGTAGGAGCGCGTGTTGAGATAAGTCATCCACCGCTCATAGGCCTCGTGCTGCCATTGCGTGACCCGCTCCCATTCCGGCCCACTGAGCCGGTGTTCGCAAATGAGTGTCATCATTGCGCTGGTGGCCGCATCCAGATCCACGATCAGCTCATGAGCGTGCGCCCGGAAGTCATCGGTCGTTGTCATTTGCATTGCCCCCGCCCAGGAAATCGATACTCCAATACGACAGCGGATTTACGAGTTCGCGCAAACTTCCCGACCAAAGGAAGCCGCACGGGATCAGACGAACACAACGCCCCGTTGGGAAACGGGTCTAAAATTTCGTAGTGCGGACATTCAGGAGGTCATCATGTGGCTTAACGAGTCGGAACAAGAACTTCGCCGTGATTTGCAGAGTGTTGCGTCGGATCTGAGGTGGTCCGCCGTGGAACTGTTACGCATCGCCGAGCAGTTACGCCAGGCCGGCAATGATGTAGACGCACAGGCCGCCCTGCGGCTGTGCGAAGTTTTCCAGAGCAATGAAGGACGATTGGCGGGTTACGCCGAAGAAGTCAAAGCCCGGGCCATCAGTCGAACCACCAAAACTCACTGAGCGGAGCGCCGACATGAACAGGCTTCTGTGCTCGCTGGTCGTGGTGCTGACGGCATTGAGTGGCTGTAATACCGAGTCTGGGGCGTTCCGGGGGCAGCCGCTGGTGGCCAAGGTCGACACCGGCATGAGCAAGGAACAGGTCCAGCAGATCGGCGGCCCACCGCTATCGATAACGGACCGCACCGTCGAGCCCGGCACCTGCTTCGATTACACGTTGACCCAATCCGGCAAAAAACAGCCGTACAACGTCAGTTTCGACAGCCGCGGAAAGGTCGACCACACCAGTTTCATGACTTGCGCCGAATGGAGCCACGCACAACAAAAAGCCAGGGAGCCTTCGCACTCCGGTGGCGGAGGCTACTGACCACCGCGCCAACGTCAAAAAGCCCCGGAATGCCGGGGCTTTACATGCAATCAACTGGCTTACCGGCTGTTCGCCTGCCTGCCCGAACGTGCCTTGTAGCCAGGAAGCGACGCTGCAAACGCCAGTGCTTCTTCGCGGCTACCAAATGAGGCAAGACGGTCACCTTTGGTGCATACCCGCCACGGACCGTTGTTCACGCTGATTACGTCATAGCCGTTCATATGCATCTTGTTCAACATCGAAAGACTCATAGTCACCTCCGTTTTGGCAGTGATGTCCACGTTGACGTGCCTACCTTACACCCACCCTTTGTCCGAATGCCGACCAGACGTCGTATCACCACGACCGATTCAATGGCACTTTCAGGTATGACTCGCATCGAACAGCACAGCCACAGGCAAAACGGCACGCGGCGTGAATATTGCATTTTTGTTACAGTTTAATGACAGCAAGCCATCAGGTCACACATGAAAGTACGCGCAACCGTCATTTGCGAGCAGGACCGACACATTCTCCTCGTGCGTAAGCTGAGGTGCCGCTGGGCGCTGCCCGGTGGCAAAGTCGAGCCCGGAGAAACCCGGGCTGACGCCGCCATACGGGAACTGCAGGAAGAAACCGGCCTGTACGCCGACGAGATGCTGTACCTGATGGAACTGGAAACCGGCGATACCCGACACCACGTCTACGAAGCCTCCGTGGTGAATCTGCATGAGGTCCGGGCGCAAAATGAAATTGTCGACTTCATCTGGTTCCCGCTGGATACCGTACAAAACCTGAGCACCAGCGACGCCACGCTGCGCATCATCAAAGCGTTTCAGCGTCGCCTGTAACGGCCTGTGCGTCAGCCCTGATCGCCACCGCCCACGGGCATGACCATGCCGGTGATATAGGACGCTTCGTCGCTGGCCAGAAACAGAATCGCCCCGGCCTGTTCATCCAGCGTGCCATAGCGCTTCATCAAACTGCTGTCGAGGGTTTGATCGACGATCTGCTGGTACCAGATTTTCTCTTGTGCACTCTGCTCGGCACTGTTGCGCGGAATGACCCGAGGTGGCGCTTCGGTGCCGCCCGGCGCGGTGGCATTGACTCGCACGCCGCGCCCGGCGGTTTCGAACGCCAGGCACGCAGTCAGCGCATTCACCCCGCCTTTCGCCGCGCCATACGGCACGCGGTTGACGCTACGGGTGGCAATGGACGAAACGTTGACGATCGCCCCGCTGCCCTGTTCCAGCATGAATGGCAGCGCGGCATGGCAGCACCACAGCGTCGGAAACAGCGAGCGGCGCACTTCGGCCTCGATCTGCGCGGCCTCGTAGTGCTCGAACGGCTTGGCCCAGATCGTGCCGCCCACGTTGTTGATCAGCACGTCGAGCCGACCAAAGCGTTCGACGGCGGTGTGCATCACCCGGTTGCATTCATCGTATTGCTCAAGATCGGCAGTCAGGGCCAGGACCTGGCTGGTCTGTGACAGTGCCGTCTGCACCTCGAACACCAGGTCGGAACGATCGACCAGGATCAACTTTGCGCCTTCGGCGGCCATACGTTCGGCAACCCGGCGCCCGATGCCCTGGGCAGCGCCGGTGATCAGCGCGACTTTTTCGTGAAATCTGTTCATGTGTACCCCATGACTAAGGATGCAGGTCAATGAAGAAGTACCGGACGAAACACAGTTCTGTGGGAGCGAGCCTGCTCACGATAGCCGGCTCACAGGCGACATCGATGTCGAATGTTCTGCCCTCATCGCGAGCAGACTCGCTCCCACATGGGTTCTGTGTCGTGCACGGGATTTGCGCACAACTTACGCCGCGCTGGCGGCGAATTTTTCGTAGTAGAAGTTCGCAGGCTTGATGCCCTGCTCGCCGATGTACTTGCTGACCGCTTCCACCATCGGCGGCGGGCCGCACAGGTAGACATCAACGTCGCCATCGTTCAAATGCTTCGGCTCGATGTGCTGGGTCACATAGCCCTTGAGCGGGTGCTGACTGTCGGGACTGGCCACGCAGGCGCTGTAGCTGAAGTTCGGGATGCGCGCGGCGAAGGCTTCCAGGCGATCGAGCTCCACCAGGTCGAAATCGTGGGTCACGCCGTAGATCAAGTGCAGCGGATGCTCACTGCCCTGCTCGGCGATTTTCTCCAGCATTGCGGTGAATGGCGCCAGCCCGGTGCCGCCGGCCAGCAACAACAGCGGCCGACGGATGTCGCGCAGGTAAAAACTGCCCAGGGGTCCGGCCAGGCTCATGCTGTCGCCGGCCTTGGCCATGCCGGTGAGGAAGCTGCTCATCAGGCCGCCAGGCACGTTGCGAATCAGAAAACTGACTTCGCCGTCGCGCTGCAACGAGCTGAACGAATAGGCACGGGTTTGACCGCTGCCCGGAATGCCGAGGTTCACATATTGCCCCGGCAGGAACGCCAGCTTGTTCAAGGCCTCGCCCTTGATCGACAGCGCGATGGTGCTGTCGGACAACTGGCGCACGGCGCTGATGGTGGCGTCGTAGCTGGCTTGCTGGGTGCGGCAGACGTCCGACGATACCGGCACCCGCACCACGCAATCGCTCTGGGCGCGCATCTGGCAGGTGAGGACAAAGCCCTGCTCGGCCTCATCGGCGCTGAGGGCGTCTTCGATGTACTCCTCGCCCAGGTCGTAGCGACCGGCCTCGGCAAAGCACTTGCAAGTACCGCAGGCACCGTCGCGGCAGTCCAGCGGAATGTTGATGCCCTGACGGTACGCGGCATCGGCCACGGTTTCGCCGGCATTGGCGTCGATGAACCGGGTGACGCCGTCTTCGAAGTTGAACGCAATGGAATGGGTCATGACGGCCGCCTCACAGGTGATAGACATCGATGACCTGACGAACGTAGTCGTTCTTCAGGATCACTTTCTTGGCCTTGATCAGCGGATTCTCACCGCGCACATCGAGGGTGTAGAAACTGCTGCCGAAATAGCTGTCGACGGTCTTGTAGCGAAAGCTCAGGGTGTGCCAGTTGAAGCGCACCTTGCACAGTCCGTCGGCCTGTTCGAGCAACTCGATGTTGCTGATGTTGTGCGAAGTGCGAGTGTCCGGAATGCTCGCGCTGGAACGCTCGGTCTTGATGCGGAAGACGCGGTCTTCCAGGCCGGTGCGGTTGCCGTACCAGATCAGCGAGATTTCCCGCTGCGGGTCTTCGGTCAACTCGTCGTTGTCGTCCCACGACGGCATCCAGAATGTAGCGTCCGGCGCGTACATCTCCAGCCACTCATCCCATTGCCGGTCATCGAGGTAACGTGCTTCGCGGTAGAGAAAATCGCGCACGCTGTCATAGGTGATGGTCATTGCACGGTCTCCACGGCAATCAACTCGGACTGCTCGGCCGCCAGGGCCTTGAGCATGGTCTGCTGCCAATATTTGTGTTGCAGCACGAACAAGCCTTCATCTTCGGTGCGCACACCGCTGAGCAGCGGATGCAGGTCGATCTCTTTGGCGGCTTCGTCTGCACCTTCGATCCAGTGCTCGGCACCCCGGGACATGTCGTTCCAGGTGGTGACGCTGCCCTGGTAGCTGGTCTGGCAGGAGCGGAACTCCTCCAGGTCGTCCGGCGTGGCCATGCCGCTGACATTGAAGAAGTCTTCGTACTGACGAATCCGGCTCGAACGCGCGTGGTCGCTTTCGCCTTTGGGGGCGATGCAATAGATGGTGATTTCCGTGCGATTGACCGAGATCGGCCGGGCAATGCGGATCTGCGAGCTGAACTGGTCCATCAGGTACACGTTCGGGTACAGGCACAGGTTGCGCGAGTTTTCGATCATCCAGTCGGCGCGAGCCTTGCCGAAGTCCTGGGCGAGCTCGTCGCGACGTTCGTACAAAGGACGGTCCTCTGGGTTGGCCCAGCGGGTCCAGAGCAGCATGTGGCCCTTGTCGAAGGAATAGAAACCACCGCCCTGCTTGGCCCAGCTGCCGGCGCTCATGGTCGGGTTTTCGTCACCGGCTTCGCGCTGCTTGCGCTGGTTCTGGGTGGCGGCGTAGTTCCAGTGCACGGAGCTGACATGATAACCGTCGGCACCGTTTTCGGCGGTGAGTTTCCAGTTGCCTTCGTAGATATAGGTGGAGGAACCGCGTAGCACTTCCAGGCCATCGACGGACTGGTCGACGATCATGTCGATGATCTTCGCCGACTCGCCCAGGTGCTCCACCAACGGCACTACATCGGCCTTGAGGCTGCCGAACAGGAAACCGCGATAGGACTCGAAACGCGCAACTTTGGTCAGGTCGTGGGAGCCTTCGCAGTTGAAGCTCGCCGGGTAGCCGGCGTTGGCCGGGTCCTTGACCTTGAGCAGCTTGCCGGAGTTGTTGAAGGTCCAGCCGTGGAACGGGCAGGTATAGGAGCTCTTGTTGCCGGACTTGTGCCGGCACAGGGTCGCGCCGCGATGACTGCAAGCGTTGATGAAGGCGTTGAGCACACCATCCTTGTTGCGCGCGATGAAGATCGACTGGCGCCCCATGGTGGTGGTGTAGAAATCGTTGATATTGGGAATCTGGCTTTCGTGGGCCAGGTACAGCCAGTTGCCTTCGAAGATGTGCTGCATCTCCAGATCGAACAGGCGCGGGTCGGTGAACATCTCGCGCTTGCAGCGATACAGGCCTTGGGCAGGGTCGTCTTCAAGCAGGGAGTGAATATATTCAGGTCGCAGGGTCATGGCCGCCGCCTCCGTTGTTATTGTTCAGGCAGGGTCATGCTAGGACGGGGGGATATGACGGACTATCCGCGGAATGCAGACCTGTATCCGTTTTGTGCAGGGGGCTGGCGTTGTGTCATGCGCCATCGATGGTGAATGTACGGGCCTCTTCGCGGGCAAGCCCGCTCCCTACAGGTCTAGTGGCTGAACACAAGTTTTGCGTCCAACCGAAATCACTGTGGGAGCGAGCTTGCTCGCGATAGGGCCAGACCAGACAACATCAAGCCTGAAGGTTTCAGTGGCGGCGCTTGAGGGTGTCGGAGGGTAGCTCGCCGAACTGCTTGCGGTAGCTGTCGGAGAATCGACCAAGGTGCAGGAAACCGTAATCCATCGCCACTTCAGTGACGTTGCGCACGTTGCAGGTCGGGTCACTCAGACAGGCATTGATGCGTTCCAGGCGTTTCTGGCGGATGTAGTTTTTCGGTGTGAGCCCGGCATTGCGTTCAAACAGGCCATACAACGAACGCAGGCTCATGCTGGCCTGCCGCGCCAGTTCTTCGCTGTCGATGTCTTGCTTGAGGTTGCGCGCAATGTAATCGGCGATTACGTCGAAGGTGGCCGTCGGCGAACCGAGGCACTCGCGACTGACATTGGTCTTCATCAGGCTGAGCATCTTGCTGACGATGATCTGTGCGTAATGCTCCTGCACCCTGGGAATCTGCTCGGTGGCCTCGGCCTCCTGGCAAATCATCGCCAGCAAGCCGACGAAACCTTCCAGCTCATTGAGCTGGTAACGGCTCTCCAGAAACCGCACGCCCTGCCCCGGATAACGCCAGCGCTGCTCATCGCAGACCGACTCGAACAACCGGGTGGGGACTTTCAGAATGAATTTTTCGCAATCGGCCGAGTACGTCAGATCGACCGGATCGTCGGGGTTGATCAGCAGCAATTCACCGGGGGCGAAGTAATGTTCCTGGCCGTGCCCGCGCCACAGGCAGTTGCCGCGCAGCAACACTTGCAGGTGGTAGATATCCTCCAGCGCACCCGAGGTCACCCGCACGCTGCCACCGTAGCTGATGCGACACAGATCGAGGCTGGCGAATTTGCGATGGTCGAGACTGGCCAGCGGGCGGCCTGCCCGGGGCATGAGAATACAATGGTTGCCGACATGCTGATTGACGTAGCCAGACACCGCATGGGGGTCGGCGTGGTCGAACACTCTGCTGCGCTGACTCAACAGTTGCGCTTGCATCATCGGGTCACTCTGATTGTTATTTTGGGTGGCATCATTTCATTCTAGAACCGAATCACCTGTAGGAGCGAGCCTGTTCGCGATGGACTCGAGAACACCGCGTTCAGCCAGTAAACACGCGTTATCGTTAACGACCATCGCGAGCAGTCGAGCGTCGACCGGCTGCTCCTACAGGATTTTGCTATCAGTCCTCCAGTGCGCGGACCCGCTCGTGGCGCTGCTGTTCTTCAGGCTGGGCCGACGATTGCAGCGTGAAGTCGAACTCGATTTCCGCAAACCGACCGCTGACACCGTGGGCCGCTGCACGCGCCTGGTCATCACTGAAGGTGATTTTGGCGATCAACTCGTCACGGGTGGCGTAGGCGAAATCGTCATGCAGGTATTGATCGCCATCGAGGTTGATTTGGGTGGTCAGGTGACGATGGTCCGGCGCGGAAATGAAGAAGTGGATGTGCGCCGGGCGCTGACCGTGACGGCCCAGTTGATCGAGCAGTTGCTGGGTCGGACCGTCCGGTGGGCAGCCGTAACCCGACGGCACAATGCTGCGGAAACGGTAGCGGCCTTCGGCATCAGTGACGATACGGCGACGCAGGTTGAATTCCGATTGTGCGGTATCGAAGTACGAGTAGGTGCCGCCGGTGTTGGCGTGCCACACGTCCACCACGGCGCCGACCAGCGGTTCGCCAGCGGTGTTGAACACGCGACCTTGCATGAACAGCGTCACACCGGGATCAACGCCATCATCGAGGCGAGCTTCGCCTTGCGACAGCGGTGCGCCAGCCACGTACAACGGGCCCTCGATGGTGCGCGGCGTGCCGCCGGATTTGCCGGCCTGTTCGTCTTCGGCATCCATCAGCAGGTCTAGGTAATGCTCCAGGCCAAGCCCGGCCACCACCAGCCCGGCCTCTTGGCGCGCGCCCAGTACGTTGAGGTAGTTAACGGCTTTCCAGAATTCCTCCGGGGTCACGGCCAGGTCTTCGATGATGTTCACCGAATCACGCAGGATGCGGTACATCAGGGCCTTGACACGTGGGTTGCCAGCATCGTTGAACAGGCCGCTGGCCTCTTCGAGAAATTTCTGGACTTCGGCAGTATGGGAAATCTTGATGTTCATTTTGGTAGGTTCCTCATCTTGTAATTATTGGCGTTGCGAGCTGAACGGGCGGAGTTCAGCGGTCATCGTCACGGATGGAAGAAGGATGGCGGCACATCGCATCGATCTCGATGGCCATGTACGGGAACAACGGCAATTGCATGAGCAGGTCGTGCAGTTCCTGAACGCTGTCGACATCGAACACGCTGTAGTTCGCGTAGTGCCCGGCGATTCGCCACAGGTGGCGCCACTTGCCTTGCTCTTGCAGGCGTTGGGCCAGGGCTTTCTCGTCAGCTTTCAGTCTGGCGGCTGCTTCCGGATTCATATCGACCGGCAGGTTCACGGTCATTTTTACGTGGAACAGCATAATGCTCTCCTCAGGCTTGATGGATGGCAGTGGATGTTTTGTCGCGACGGAAAAACGCCAGGCGTTCTTCATCCAGGCTCAGGCCCAGCCCCGGGGTTTTCGGTACGTGCAATTCGAAATCGCGATACACCAGCGGTTCGCTGAGGATGTCTTCGGTCAGCAGCAGCGGGCCGAACAGTTCGGTGTCCCACGCCAGTTTGTTCAAGGTAATAAAGGCATGGGCCGACGCCATCGTGCCGAGGCCACCTTCAAGCATGGTACCGCCGTACAGGCCAATGCCCGCCGCTTCGGCGATGGACGCGGTACGCAGCACGGCGCGCGGGCCACCGTTCTTGGCAATCTTCAAGGCGAACACCGAAGCCGCGCCTTCACGGGCCAGGTTAAACGCGTCTTCCACACACTCGATGGATTCGTCCGCCATGATCGGCGCCGGGCTCATGGCATTGAGGCGCACCATGCCGGCGCGATTGTTGCGCGAAATCGGCTGTTCGATCAGGTCAATGCCATTGGTGCCGAGAATCCGGCAAGCACGCAGCGCGACCGCTTCGTCCCAGGCCTGATTGACGTCGACCCGCACGCTGGCGCGGTCGCCCAAGGCTTTCTTGATCGCGATCACGTGAGCCAGGTCACGGTTGACTTCACCGGCGCCGATTTTCAGTTTGAAGATGCGGTGGCGGCGCAGCTCGAGCATTTTTTCCGCTTCAGCGATGTCTTTCCCGGTGTCGCCACTGGCCAGGGTCCAGGCCACCGGCAGGGCGTCACGCACGCGACCGCCGAGCAACTCGCTGACCGGCAGGCCGAGGCGCTTGCCCTGGGCGTCGAGCAACGCGGTTTCGATCCCGGATTTGGCGAAGGTGTTGCCACGGATGCTGCGCTCCAGGCGCAACATCGCGGCATTGACGTTGCCGCTGTCCTGGCCGATCAACAGTGGCGCGAAATGCGTGTCGATGTTGGTCTTGATGCTGTCCGGGCTTTCATTGCCATAGGCCAGGCCACCGATGGTGGTGGATTCGCCGATGCCTTCGATGCCATCGGCGCAACGTACCCGAATGATCACCAGGGTCTGGTTCTGCATCGTGTGCATCGCCAGCTTGTGCGGGCGGATGGTCGGCAAATCGACGATGATCGTCTCGATCGACTCAATGGCTGTTGCAAGCATTTCGATACCCGTCAGGTTCTTGAAGTTCTGGGATCGATTCTCGTACGGCTTTTTTCGTGAAGCCAATATAGAATTGGTCTGATTTGATACCTTTTAGGTATACAACCGATCGGCGATTGGAGGCTCCATGGAACTGCGTCACCTGCGTTACTTTCAGGTCTTGGCCCAAACCCTCAACTTCACCCGCGCCGCCGAGTTGCTACACATCGCCCAACCGCCCCTGAGCCGGCAGATCCAGCAGCTGGAAGACGAACTCGGCGTGATGCTGCTGGAACGCGGGCGACCGCTGAAGCTGACCGACGCCGGGCGGTTTTTCCAGGAACACTCCACCGCGCTGCTGGAACAACTGAACAAGGTCTGCGACAACACGCGGCGGATCGGCCTGGGGGAAAAGACCTGGCTGGGCATCGGTTTTGCGCCGTCGACGCTCTATGGCGTGTTGCCGGAACTGATCCGCCGCTTGCGCAGCGGTGAACCCCTGGAGCTGGAGCTCGGGCTGTCCGAGATGACCACCCTGCAACAGGTGCAGGCACTGAAGGCCGGGCGTATCGACATCGGCTTCGGTCGAATACGCATCGACGATCCGGCGATCATCCAGACCGTCCTCACCGAAGATCGCCTGGTCGCCGCCCTGCCCGCCGGCCACCCTTTGCTCGCCGGTCCCATCAGCCTGCGCGACCTGGCCAAAGAACCCTTCGTGCTGTACCCCGGCAATCCACGACCAAGCTACGCCGACCACGTGATTGCACTCTTCGAATCCTGTGGCGTGAGGATCCATGTGGCGCAATGGACCAACGAACTGCAAACGGCAATCGGACTGGTGGGGGCCGGAATCGGCGTCACGCTGGTGCCGGCCTCGGTGCAACTGGTGCACCGCGACGACATCGGTTTCACCCCGTTACTGGAAGACAACGCGACCTCGCCGATCATTCTCAGCCGACGGGTGGGCGATGTGTCGCCGGGGTTGAACCACTGTCTGAGGATGATCGATGAGTTGTTGCCGCAGGCCACTTAGGGCGATCGCACGACCAACGAACACCTGCGGCCCTCGATCGGCGTTACCCGGCAAACGCCCGGCGCCCGGCCTTCATCTCGGTGCGCAACTCGCCAATGAAATCGGAAATGGCACGCACGCTGGTCAGGTGTTCGGTCGAGACACCGCTGATGAACAACTCCACTCGCCTGCTCGCGGGTTCGTAGATCTCGATACGCAGAAGACCGCCGCGCTCCGTACACTCACAGGCCAACGGCACAAAACCAGACTCGACAATATTGCAAAGGACTGAAATGGGAACCATGGCCGCTGCCTCGTACGGCGATTGATCGGATTGGATCCCACTCAGGATAGATGCACTTTGCCAATCCTGCGCCAGCAAAAAATGTTAGCGGCCTCTCAATTTCGAGCACTTCTTCAATGGGCGTTCGCGCCCCAGATCCAGTTCCAGAAACCGGGCAACTCAACCGGCTGCGAACTGTCGCGCACAGTACGCGCCATCGCCGCCCGCTGCAGTGCGGCGGTGTCGTCGTAGAACGGCTGTTCTGCGGTGCTCACCCCCGTTGCCTGGGCGCTGTCGAGCAGGATTTGCAGGTACTCGCGGGTGTGCCGCGCGGTGTAGCGATTGAGATCGTGAAACGTCACCACCACCGGAATCACCCCATCGACCACCGGCAGCTCTCCCCGGGCGATGCGTTCGCGCACTTCGGACATCGAGCGCAGGAAGTGAGCGCGCCGGCGCGGGCTGGCGTTAAAGCCCCAGATCTTGCCGTCATTGGCACTCAAGTCGGTCAGCAACACATGCATGCCATGCTGCTGATAAGCGGCAAAGGTGCGTTTGTCGTAGTTCCAGAATGGCGGACGCACCAGCGTCGGAGGGGCGCCGGTGATCGCGGCGATGTCGGCGCTGCCATCGGTCAGTGCCTGTTCCAGCGCTTGCGGGTCGAGGGAACGATGGTTGGTGTGCGAAGGCGTGGCGGTATGAAAACCGAGAATGTGCCCGGCATCGCGCTCGTGGTGCATGACCGCGCGCCCTATATCGCTGCCGCCGGCCCGTGTAGCGCGGGTCTGCACGAAGAAAACGGCCTTGACGTCCGGTTGCAACGAATTGCGCGCCAGGCTATCGAGCACGGTTTCACTCGGGTTCCAGAAACTCGACGCGCTGGGACCGTCATCGAAGGTCAACAGAAAGCGGATGGGCGGTTGAGTGCGTAGACGTTGTTCAGTCTGCGGCGTCATTTCGATAGGCGCAGCGATGCAACCCAGCAGACTGGCTGCCATGGCGATCGCCGATAAGACCTTGACCAACTGTTTCATGTTTTGCCTTGTGCCAGACCGTTTCGGTCACCACTTGATAGGGCAAAAATCCTTCACCCGTTCATCCTTCGCCGGCCCGCAGGTCGCTGCGGGCCGAGGTTGGATCAGGGTACACAGCGTTTGGTTCCGCCGCTGCCGGAAACAGGGGTTAGTGGTTAAAAGACTGCCGGAACGAGTCGTCGATGATCGGTGCGGTGGCCAATTCGTTCGGCAGCGCCTTGACCTTGAACAGGAAGTCCGCGGTGCTCTGCAAGTCCTTGGCGGCCTGGGCATCCACCGGGCCGACGGACATGTGCGCCTGGCGCAACCAATGCCGGGAAACGTCCTGATCGAGGTTGGCCTTCTTCGCCCAGAGGTCAGCGTATTCGTCGGTGTGGTTGTCGACCCAGGCGCGGGCTTTTTTCAGGCGCCCCAGAAAGTCAGCGATGGCTTCCCGCTTGCTGTCGATCGAAGGCGTCGACGCGGCGATGGCGCTCAGGCCCGGCATCAGGTTCTTGGCCGTGAGAATTGGCCGTGCGCCGGAAAACAGGATTTGCTGGGAAATGTAGGGTTCCCAGACCGGGAAGGCATCGATGCTGCCCTGGGGCAATGCGGCGGCGGCATCGATCGGCATCAGTTTGATGAAGTCGACATAGTCTTCCGGCAAGTCGGCTTTTTCCAGCGCCCGCAAGGTCAATTGCTGGCTCCAGGCACCGGGCCAGTAAGCGACTTTCTTGCCCTTGAGATCAGCGATGGTTTTCACCGGCGAATCCTTGGGCACCAGCAAGGCGATGGTGTCCGGGTTTTGCCGCGAGACACCGATCAGCTTGACCGGCGCCTGCTTGGCGGCAAGGAACAGGAACCCCGAATCGCCGAGAAAACCCAGGTCCAGCGCGCCGGTGCTCAACGCTTCGGCCAGCGGCGCGGCGGCCTGGAAGTGCTTCCAGTCAACGGTATACGGCGCGCCTTCCAGTACACCCGAGGCTTCCACCGAGGCGCGCACGTTGTAGTAGTTCTGATCGCCAATGTGCAGGACGATCGGCTCGGCGGCGTAGGCCAGTGGTGCGGCAAACAACGCGCTGGTCAACAGACCGCGCACGAATCGGGAGAGGTTCATCGGGGGCTCCTTGAAAGTGATTGCGCTAGACCATAACGCTCTTACAAGAAGCGTTTAAATTCTATTTATGCATAAGCTAATGACCCGCATTGCGTGCTGTTGGCTTAGCAACAGCAACTCAACAGAGTGTTTTCTGCCGTACATCCCGACGCCCCCACCTCAATGGCAAAGCCCTGATAAAGCGCGACTTCGAGAACATGGCACAGAGCCTGCAATATTCCTTTTATGCAGGATGAACTCGAATAAATTATTTTTTTGGATATAAGAATCTCGCCAGGAGCCGCTACATGAAATCGATCGCCCGTTTTCCCGCCATCCGGTCTCTGCTCAGCGCCTGCGCCCTGGCCCTGAGCCTGCAACCCACGGCCCAGGCAGCTGAAGCACCGCCAGCCGAAGTGCATCTGGACTACGCCTATTACTCACCGGTCAGCCTGGTGCTCAAGCATTTCGGTTTTCTGGAGAACGCCCTGCCGCAGACCAAGGTCAGCTGGGTGCTGAGCCAAGGCAGTAACCGCTCGCTGGAATACCTCAACAGCGGCGGCGTCGACTTCGCCTCCTCTGCCAGCCTCGCCGCCGTACTCAGTCGCGCCAATGGCAGCCCGATCAAATCGGTTTACGTCTATAGCCGCGCCGAGTGGACCGCGCTCGTGGTGCGCAAGGATTCACCGTACACAACCGTGGCCGACCTCAAAGGCAAGAAAATCGCCGCCACCAAAGGCACAGACCCTTACCTGTTCACCCTGCGCAGCCTGCAACAGGCCGGCCTGAACAAAGACGATGTGGAACTGGTGCACTTGCAGCACCCGGACGGTCGCGCCGCACTGGAAAAAGGTGATGTCGACGCCTGGGCCGGGCTCGATCCGCACATGGCCGCCAGCCAGGTCCAGGCCGGCTCGCGCCTGCTGTACCGCAACACTGACTTCAACAGCTATGGCGTGGTCAGCGTCACGGACCGTTATGCCAAGGAGCACCCACACACCATCGACACCGTGCTCAAGGCGTACGAACAGGCTCGGGAATGGGCGGTAAAAAACCCTGAAGACCTGGCGAAACTGCTCGCCACCGAATCCGGGCTGCCGCTGGAAGTGGCCAGGCTGCAACTGTCGCGCACCGACCTGAGCAACCCGCAACTGACCGCCAGGGACGTGCTCGCCTCCAAGGCCGCCGCGCCGATTCTGGTCTCCGAAGAACTTGTGCGGCGCGGGGTGAATGTCGATCAAGTCATCGACCAACTGATCGACACCGGCTTCAAAGAAACCGTCGCTCGCCAGTAAATACCTGCCAACGGTCAAGACTGAATCCGCGCCCGCCGCGGATTCGTCATCACCGGAGAATCCCATGTCCAGCAAAACCAAAAACCTGCCAGCCCACTTGGCATTGCCGGCTCCGCGTCGGCTGAACAATGTCTGGCGCCTGCGTCTCAAGGCGCTGGCGCTGCCGGCGCTGATCATCCTCATGCTGGAAATCGTCGTACGCGTCGGTTGGCTGCCGTCCTACCAGATGCCGGCGCCGAGCGACATTGCCCTGACTTTGCGGGATCTGGCCGAGGGTGCCTTGTGGAAGCACATCAGCGCCAGCCTGTTGCGCGTCTTGCTCGGTTTCGCCATCGGCGCCAGCCTGGCCCTGGTATTCGCTGCCTGGGTCGGGCTGAGCCGGGAAGCCGAAGCCTGGCTGGAACCGACATTCGCCGGCCTGCGTTCGATTCCCAGCCTGGCCTGGGTACCGCTGTTGTTGCTGTGGCTGGGGATCGACGAGACTTCGAAAATTGTCCTGATTGCCATCGGCGCGTTCTTTCCGGTGTACCTCAATGGCGTCGCGGCGATCCGCAACATCGACCGCAAACTGGTGGAGGTCGGGCAGATGTACGGTTTCAGCCACCGCCGACTGGTGCTGCGGATTCTGCTGCCCGCCGCCCTGCCCGGCCTGTTCACCGGGCTGCGCAGCGGCATGAGTCTGGCGTGGATGTTTCTGGTGGCCGCCGAGTTGATCGCGGCAACCAAAGGCCTGGGTTATTTGCTCAGTGACGGCCGCGAGACTTCTCGCCCGGACATCGTCCTGGCGGCAATCATTGTACTGGCGCTGCTGGGCAAGCTCAGCGACGGCCTGCTGGCCAGCCTGGAGAAACGTTTCCTGGCCTGGCGCGACACTTTCAACGGCCACAGCGCAGAGGATTGAGCCATGACCGAACACTTGCTGGATATTCGCGTCGAGCGCAAAACCTTCGCCGCCACCACCGTGCTCAACAACATCCACTTGCAGTTGCTGCCTCGGGAAACCGTCAGCCTGCTCGGCCCCAGCGGTTGCGGCAAAAGCACCTTGTTGCGGATCGTCGCCGGACTGGAGAAGGACTTCCAGGGCGAACTGCGCAGCCGCGCCGGTGAGGTAGCGTTCGTGTTCCAGGAACCACGGCTGATACCCTGGTTGACGGTTGAACAGAACATCGGTTTCAGCGCCGACAACCATTACGACAAGGCCTGGGTCGCGCAGTTGATCGAGGAAGTCGGCCTCGGTGGCTTTGCCCAGACCCTGCCCAAGGCCCTTTCCGGCGGCATGGCGCAACGGGTGGCCATCGCCCGTGGCCTCTATTCGCGGCCGCAAGTGTTGCTGCTCGACGAACCTTTCAGCGCGGTAGACGCCTTTACCCGCATGAAACTGCAGGACTTGCTGCTACAACTGGCCGAGCGCCACGCCATTGCCTTGCTGTTGGTGACTCACGATGTCGATGAAGCGCTCTACCTCAGTGATCGCGTGTTGGTCATGGACAATCGCCCCAGCAGCATTCGCCAGGAGCTGGCGGTAGAACTGGTGCATCCCCGTGACCGCCGGGACCCGCTGCTGGCACAACTCAAAGCGTTGTCGTTGACCGAGTTGCAGCGGGCGCATGTGATCTGAACCTGCATGCCAAATCCTGAAGGCGCCTGGCGCCCGCAGGAAGCAACTATGCTGAACACTCCAATCCGGAGGGTTCGGTCGATGTGCGGAAGGCTGTCGCAGTATCGAGGCATCCACGATTTCGTCGCTGCGCTAAGCATTCCCGACGCGATGATCAATCGCGTTGGCGATGAACCCTTGGCGCGCTACAACGCTGCGCCCACCACGCAACTTGCATTGCTGCATCTGGAGAACGATGGCTTGCATGCTGACCCACAGCGCTGGGGCTGGCGCCCGCACTGGGCGAAGGATCGCGCGCCACCGATCAACGCGCGGGTCGAGAAAGTCGCCCATGGCCCGTTTTTCCGGGCGATCTGGCCGCACCGGGCAATCTGCCCGATCGACAACTGGTTCGAATGGGTGGACGCCGGCGACGGCACCCGGCAACCCTGGCTGATCCGACGACACGACCGGGGACCGATCTACTGCGCGGCAATCGGACAGTTCCCCGTTGGCGGCGCCGCGCCTCGGGACGATGACGGCTTTGTCATCATCACCGCCGACAGCGCCGGCGGCTTGCTGGACATTCACGACCGCCGCCCCGTCGTGCTGTCGGCCGAGCTGGCGCGGGAATGGCTGGACCCGGCCACCCCAAAGGAGCGCGCCGAGCAGTTGGTACTTTTGCAGGGTGAAGGCAGCGATGCATTTCAATGGCACAGGGTGAGCAAAGCGGTTGGCAACGTCAGAAACCAGGCAGCCACCTTGATTGATGAAATAACTTGAACCTGTCATTCATCCTTCATTCGGCCTACACCCACGCTTTCCCGCAGCACGAGTTTCAACTGACTGCACATTCTTCCCTCGAAACGGCGCGCATCGAGGCACGGCAACTGGGAATCACCCAGATTCGCTGGGATGAAGCGGTCTGACAGAATTGAAAAGCCCCGTTCGACGACGCGTTCGACGACGGGGCTGATTTGTACGCGGCCCGCTCAGGGCTTCAATGGCATCTCCATATCGCGCTCCGACAGCTCCCGGCTGTCGTCATGTTTCCATGTCTGCTGCGAGTGCTTCTGCTGTTCCAGCTCTTCTTCCGTTGGTTCATCCGTGTCGTCGTCAAGGTCCGGACGCTTTGGGTCAGTTGTCATGTTCACCTCTCTTCCTGAAGGGATCGGTCATCAATCTTAAGCGTAGAACAATTTCCCGTGCCCGGCTCACAGCCACCCTCGCAGCAAAAAGAAGAAGCCCATGCTCAACAGCATGCTAAGCAAGGTGTTGCGGGTGTACAGCACCAGGCCGATGGCCACCAGCGAGCTGATCAGGTAAGGGTTGTCCCAATGCAGATTCAGCTGCTTTTCCGGCATGAACACAATCGGCCCGCAGATCGCGGTCAACATGCCCGGCACGGCAAAGCCCAGGAACTGTCGGGCATTGCTGCTCAAGCGCACCGGCAGGCGCGGTTCCAGAAACACATAGCGGTTGAGGAACACCAACGCGCCCATCCCGAAAATCACTGCCCAGACCATCATGTGCGTCCACCGTAGAATTTATTGCAGATAAAACCGGCGCTCATGCCCGCCAACCCCGACAACACCAGCGCCGAGCCCCATTGCCAGTAGCTGAACAGCACCGAACAGAACAGTGACACCGCAACACACACCACCGTCGGCACATTGCGCACCACCGGGGTGATCAGGGCGATGAAGGTGGCGGCGATGGAGAAGTCGAGCCCCAGGTGCTCAAGGCCCGGAATGCTGCTGCCGAGCACGATGCCGGCCAGGGTAAAGAGGTTCCAGGCGACGTAGAACGTCAAGCCGACCCCGAGGGCGTACCAACGGTTGAACTGTTGCTTGTCATGCTGACTGGTCAGGGCGAACAACTCATCGGTGAGCAGAAAGCCCAATCCTGCCCGCCAGCGACCCGGCAGCGGCGAAATTACCGAACGCAGGCTCATTCCATAAAGCAAGTGTTGGGAGGTCAGCAAGAGCGTGGTCAGCAGGATCGAAAAGATCCCGGCGCCGCCCTTGAGCATGCCGATGGCTACCAATTGCGCGGCGCCGGCAAACACGATGCTCGACAAGCCCTGGCCTTGCAGGGGGGTGAGGTTGGCTTCGATGGCCATGGAGCCGGCCAGCAACCCCCAGGGTGCGGTGGCCAGGGACAGCGGCATGATCGCCGCGGCGCCGCGAAGGAACGCACTGCGCGGCATGAGTGAATTGGACATAACGCTCTACAACCAGTGAAGGACGGCAAACTGTGCCAGTACTGGCCGACGTTGGCTTGAACTATCTTGCGCATATTGCCATTCATCGGCTGCCTGCTTGCGTCGGCTCAATAGTATCAACATGATGGCGCTGCATTTTTCCCCTCGAGGTGCGGCCGTCCATGTATTCAGTCGAAACCGAAAGCGACGTTTACAAAACCCTGCTTGAGTCGACCAAGGCAATTCCCTGGCGAATTGACTGGAAGACCATGACCTTCAGCTACATCGGGCCGCAGATCGAAAGCCTGCTGGGCTGGAAGCAGGACAGCTGGGTCGGCGTCAATGACTGGGTCGAGCGCATGCACCCGGACGATCGCGCCTATGTGGTGGAGTTCTGCGTCTCGCAATCCCGTGCCGGCGTCGATCACGAGGCGGATTACCGGGCACTGACCCGCAGCGGTGAATACGTGTGGATTCGCGATGTGGTGCACGTGGTGCGCAAGGACGGCGAGGTCGAGGCGCTGGTCGGGTTCATGTTCGACATCAGTGAACGCAAGAAAACCGAAGAGCACCTGCTACGCCTGCAAAAACAGCTCGAAGAGTATTCCTTCCAGGATGGCCTGACGGGCATCGCCAACCGGCGCATGTTCGACACCGTGCTGGAACGGGAATGGAGCAGTGCCCAGCGCAGCGGCGCGCCGCTGTCGGTGATCGTGCTGGATATCGATTATTTCAAGCAGTACAACGACCATTACGGCCACATCAAGGGTGACGAATGCCTGCGCCGCGTGGCGCGCACGCTGTCGCTGGCGGCGAATCGACCACGGGATTTCATCGCCCGGATCGGCGGTGAAGAGTTCGTCTGGCTGCTGCCGGAAACCGATGCCGAATCCGCGCGATTGGTGGCCAACAAGTGCCTGCACCTGATTCGCCAGCAGCAGATTCCCCACGAATTTTCCGCAGTATCGCCGCTGCTCAGCCTGAGCCTGGGGGTCGGTACTACCCACGCAACGCAGCACACTACGGCACTGGTGTTCGTCGAGCAGGTCGACAAATTGCTCTATCAGGCCAAGCGCAACGGACGCATGCGCGCATCGTTCGCAGATTTTCGTGATTGACAAACCCGGCGCCGCCTTTTAAAACTGAGCGCCTCAATCAGGGTGTAAGCAAACATGTCCGCAACCTTCAACCTCAACATTGACGTCATTGGCTTGAATGCCAAGGCGCAAGGTTGCGTTGCGCACGCCCTCAAATCGAAGAAACAGTCGCTCATGTGACCGGGGCGCGCTGTCCCGTCAGATGAGCTGACAGGACATTGAGCGCGACGGACCACCCTCCCCTTGCTTGCTTCCTACTACGCTTCTGACGGTGACGAAATCGGTCAAACCTTCAGGAGTCATCGCATGTCATCGTTTCAAGGTATCTGGGTTCCACTCGTCACGCCGTTCCACAACGGTGCCATCGATTTCGTCGCTTTGCGCCGACTGGTCGGCCACCTGCTGGAAAAAGGCATCGATGGCCTGATTGTCTGTGGCACCACCGGCGAACCGGCGGCCATGAGCAAACAGGAGCAACTGGCGGTGCTCGATGCCGTGCTCGAGCAAGTACCGGCCCATCGCGTGGTCATGGGCCTGGCCGGCAACAACCTGAGCGAGTTGCTGCAGTTGCAGCGCGAGATCCTGAAGCGTCCGGTGGCCGGTTTGCTGGTGCCACCACCGTACTACATCCGCCCGTCCCAGGCGGGGCTCGAAGCGTTTTTCCAGACCGTCGCCGATGCTTCCAGCGTGCCGCTGATTCTCTACGACATCCCTTACCGCACCGGCGTGACGTTCGAACAGGCGACCCTGCTCAACATCGTCGCCCACGAGCGCATCGTCGCGATCAAGGACTGCGGCGGCAACCTGACCAGCACCCTCGCGCTGCTGTCCAGTGGTCTGGTTGATGTGCTGTGCGGCGAAGACAACCAGATTTTCAGCGCCCTGTGCCTGGGTGCCAAAGGGGCCATCGCGGCGTCGGCGCACGTTCATCCGGAACTGTTCGTCCAGCTGTATCAACAGATACGCGACAACCAATTGGCCGCCGGGCGTGTGACCTTCTTCCAGTTGCTGCCACTGATCCAGAGCCTGTTCGTCGAACCCAATCCCGCCCCGGTGAAAACCGCCCTGGCCCTTGAAGGCTTGATCGAGGATGAACTGCGCGCGCCGATGCAACCCAGCAGCGAGGCCATGGTGACGCGATTGAAGGAGGTGCTCGACGCGCTGGCGCACGACAATCGATAGAGCACCCGCCACCCGCCCGAGTACCATGGAACGATTCGCCTGAAGCGTCCGGGAGTCGACATGCTCTACCGAATCGCCGCCGACGGGCTGGTACTGTTTCATCTGTCGTTCATTCTGTTCGTCGTGTTCGGCGGGCTACTGGTGCTCAAATGGCGCTGCCTGGTCTGGTGGCACCTGCCCGCCGCGCTGTGGGGTATGGCGGTGGAGTTCTTCCACCTGCCCTGCCCGCTCACCGACTGGGAAAACCGGCTGCGCCATGCCGCCGGGCAAAGCGGCTATGGCGCTGGTTTCATCGAACATTACGTCTGGCCGGTCATTTATCCGGCCGGTCTGACACCGGGCATACAACTGGGTTTGGGCAGCGTAGTGCTGCTGATCAACGGGCTGGTCTATCTTCGATTGTTTCGGCAGTGGCAAATACGTCGCATGCCCTGAGGCACCGGGTGTGAACTGCCGAGGGTGGCTCCTGCAATAGTGGCGTGCTCGATTGAGGATTGAACAACATGCTGTCGATTGAAGACCTGGCCTTGCTGGAGGCCATCCGCGAAACCGGCAGCCTGTCACGGGCCGCCGCCCACCTCGGCAAAGCGCCGTCCACGGTGTCCTATGCCGCCCGGCAACTGGAAGAGCGTTTCGATGCGCTGCTCTTCGACCGCCGTCGCTATCGCCTGCAACTCACCCCCGCCGGCGAGTTACTGGTGAACGAAGCGGCGCGGCTGATGCAGGATGTCTCGCGCCTGACGCAACGGGTTCAGCAAGTGGCCAACGGCTGGGAGAGTCGATTGTGGATCGTCACTGACGAACTGCTGGAATTCGAGACATTGATGCCGGTGATTCATGAGTTCGACGCGCTGGGTTCCGGTGTCCCGCTGCGCATCACCCAGGAAGTACTGCGAGGGGTCTGGGAAGCCCTGCGTGAAGGGCGCGCGGACCTGATCATCGGCGCCACCAACGAACCACCGGCGATCCCGTCCTTGCGCTGGATGCAGTTGGGTGAAATGGAGTGGGTGTTCGCGGTGTCGCCAAAGCATCCGCTGGCCAAGGCCAGGGAACCGGTTTCTCGCGCCGAGGTGGCCCGACACCGGGCGATTGTCGTGGCCGATTCATCCAGGTCTACCGAGGGCAGTACCTACGGCGTGTCCGGCGGACAACCCATGCTGGCGGTGCCGACCATGCGCGCGAAAATCCTCGCGCAGTGCGACGGATTGGGTGTGGGTTGGCTGCCGAGGCACCGGGTCGGCTCGCTGCTCAAGAGCGGTGCGCTGATTGAAAAGCAGATGGCCGACCCTCGTGAGCCCAACGTGCTGTACGCCGGTTGGCGCGGCGATCATGACGGTCGCGCTCTGGACTGGTGGCTGGAAAAGCTCAAGCAGTCGTACCTGGCCACCCAACTGGTTCAGGGCAGTGATCGCTTTGTCTGAGTGTCAGTTGGCAATCACACTCATGTTGCGCCCGCTGGTCTTGGCCACGTAGAGCGCCTTGTCGGCGGCACCGATCAAGTCCTCGGTCTGCGCTTGCAAGGCCGGATTGTAGCCACACACTCCGACGCTTACGGTCACCCGGCCTTCGGGGCTTTCACTGTGCTCGAGGTCGGCCGCCTCCACCGCGCGACGGATATTTTCCGCCACCAGAAACGCCCCCACGTAATCGGTGCCAGGCAGCACCACGGCAAACTCCTCGCCACCGAACCGGGCCGCCAGGTCCCCCGGGCGCTTGATATTGTCGATGATGATTGCACTGATACTGCGCAAGCACTCATCACCGGCCAGATGGCCATACTGATCGTTGAATGCCTTGAAATGATCGACATCGATCATCAGCAGCGCCAGGCCCGTCTCGTTGCGCCGCGCGCGCCCCATTTCCGAGTGGATGAACAAATCGAACTGGCGGCGGTTGGCCAGCCCTGTCAATGCGTCCTCCAGCGCCAGCAACTCAAGGTTGCGGTTGAGTTCAAGGAGCTTGTCCTGGGTGCCGAGCAGCTCGATCCGGGCACGATCCTGCTGTTTCATCAACTTGATCAGGCGATAACCGAGCACGCCGGAAAACCCCAGCAACAGCAAGACGACCCCCGCGCTGAGCAAGGACTGCCTGCGCCAGCCCGCCAGAACTTCTGCTTTGTCCAGCGCGGCAAAAACGATCAAGGGATAACCCTCGACCCGCCGATACCCGATGACTCGCTCGACATCGTCAATGATGGAACTGGTCGAAGCCGTCCCTGATCCGGCAGCGGGCAACAACCGGGTGAACAGTGCGCTTTTGGCCAGGCTGGTGCCGATATCCGCTTCATTGAAGGGACGCCGCACGATAATGCTGGCATCGTCCGCGATCAGGTTGATGACACCGTTATCGCCCATGTCGATGCTGTCGTAGAGCTGCAGGAAGTGGTTGAGATAGATCGTCGCCAGCGCCACGCCAGCAAAACGGCCATCCGGATAATTGACCCGGCGCGAGACCGTCATGATCCATTCGCCGCTGGAACGGCTCTTTATCGACGGTCCAATGTGCGGCCCACGGTCGGGATGGTCACGGTGGTAAATGAAATATTCACGGTCCGAGTTGTTGGCGCCCCCCACTTCGGCGCCGTTCGAATTGACGATCCAGCGCCCGTTTTCGTCATACACGAACAGGCCGTGGATCTGGCTCAGCTCACTGCGCTCGGCGCTGAGCAAGCGTTGCAGGCGATCCAGTTGCCCCGGCCCGACGCCCTCGTTTTCCAGGCGATCGACTAATGCAAACAGCAGCGTATCGGCCTGTTTGATTGACGACTGCGCTTGCGAGGCCAGGGTCTGCGCAAGGTTGGACATGGCCACTTCCTTGTCATGCAGATGGTACCGGCGCGAACTCCAGGCTTCCCAAATCACGATCACCGTCATCGACAGGCACACGGCAACCATCAGCGTTACGGCCGAGCGAATCTTGCGCCTCGCGACGCCGGAGCGGTTTGTTTCAATGTGCTCGTAAATGGAGGGATGCCCCATGCCTCGCTCCTTTAATGCGTGTGAAGACGCCGGCGTCTAACGCGATGCCTGCTTCACGGTCTCTATCCAGACCGGATCCAGCCGCGTCTGTTCGGTATCGATTCCCAACGCGTCCATCCGCGCCTTGTGCTGCTCCATTTCCCGGTGCAATTGCCCATGATCGCTGGAGTTGCCGTCCAGTTGATGCATCTGGCTCAAACCCAGATGATAGAAGCGCAGCAGCTTCATCGCTGTCGGATCGCCCGCCTCCACCGCCGTCGTGACATGGTGCATGACGTTGGTGATGCTCATCAGGCTGCGCTTGAGTTGCCAGCTGTAGACCGCTGGCGCCATCCATGGCCGGGTCCAGAACACCTGGCGCATCAGCGCCGCCATCACCAGCACTGCGGCAAACACGCCGCCAATGTTGAACCGAAGATTGTCCCCGCCAGGTTCACCAAACACCGCCACCGCCAACGTCGACAGCGCCATGGCCAGCGCCAGGAAAATCAAGGCAATCATCACCGTACTGCGCCGCGTTTGTTGACGATAGGCTTCGGCGTTCATCGGCTGGATTTCGAACATTGCGTCGGGTTTCCTTCAGTCGCAGCGAAAAAGATAGCGGGCATTATCGCCTCTGCGCGGGATTTAGCTATGCTGGAGCTCCTTTTCATCTTTTTATCGTCAAATGGGGACGTGGCGAGACCGTGCAATCAGTGCCATCTTCTTTCCTGGATACACACTATTCGGATGTCATTCGTTGTTTCTGTGGGAATGACATCGTTTTAAGGATCATTGAATGTCCCAACGACAAGTAATCAACGCCTCGGTCAGCCCTAAAGGCAGCCTGGAAACCCTCTCCCAACGGGAAGTCCAACAACTGAGCGAAGCCGGATCCGGCAGCACCTACGACATCTTCCGCCAATGCGCCCTGGCCATCCTCAACACCGGCGCCCACGTCGATAACGCCAAGACCATTCTCGAAGCCTACAAGGACTTCGAAATCCGCATCCACCAACAGGACCGCGGTGTACGCCTGGAATTGCTGAACGCCCCGGCCGACGCCTTCGTCGATGGCGAAATGATCGCCAGCACCCGGGAAATGCTGTTCAGCGCCCTGCGCGACATCGTCTACACCGAAAACGAACTCGACAGCCAACGCATCGACCTGAGCACCTCCCAGGGCATCAGCGACTACGTCTTCCACCTGCTGCGCAATGCCCGCACCTTGCGTCCCGGCGTCGAGCCGAAGATCGTGGTGTGCTGGGGCGGCCACTCGATCAACACCGAAGAATACAAATACACCAAGAAAGTCGGTCACGAACTGGGCCTGCGCAGCCTCGACATCTGTACCGGTTGCGGCCCCGGCGTGATGAAGGGACCGATGAAAGGCGCCACCATCGCCCACGCCAAGCAACGCATCCATGGCGGTCGTTACCTGGGCTTGACCGAGCCGGGCATCATTGCCGCCGAGGCGCCGAACCCGATCGTCAACGAACTGGTGATCCTGCCGGACATCGAAAAGCGCCTGGAAGCCTTCGTCCGCGTCGGCCACGGCATCATCATCTTCCCGGGCGGCGCCGGCACCGCCGAAGAGTTCCTGTACCTGCTCGGCATCCTGATGCACCCGGACAACAAGGGCCTGCCCTTCCCGGTCATCCTCACCGGCCCGAAACACGCCGCGCCGTACCTGGAGCAACTGGACGCCTTCGTCGGCGCCACCCTGGGCGAGACGGCCAAACAACACTACGAAATCATCATCGACGACCCTGCCGAAGTCGCACGGCAGATGACCCAGGGCCTCAAAGCGGTCAAGCAGTTCCGCCGCGAGCGCAATGACGCGTTCCACTTCAACTGGCTGCTGAAAATCGACGAAGGCTTCCAGCGCCCGTTCGACCCGACCCACGAAAACATGGCCAACCTGAAACTGAGCCGCGACCTGCCGCCACACGAACTCGCCGCCAACCTGCGCCGCGCGTTCTCCGGCATCGTTGCCGGCAACGTCAAGGACAAGGGCATCCGCCTGATCGAAGAAAACGGGCCTTACCAGATCCGGGGCGATGCGGCGGTGATGCAGCCATTGGATCTGTTGCTCAAGGCCTTCGTTGCCCAGCACCGGATGAAACTGCCCGGCGGCGCGGCGTATGTGCCGTGTTATCAAGTGGTTGCATAAGCCAGCTAATCCAGACTGTTGGATCGCGAGCCGAAGCCATTGCTTCGGCTCGTTGCTTCCAGGCACAGAAGAATCAGGCGCCACCGGATAACGCTGAGAGATCGAGACAACTCGCGATCGCGGTTAGACGGAGGCTTTGGATTAAATAGGAGGAATCGGCAAAGAACGGCCAAAAGCGGTCATTTGCAAACGCAACCAAATCGCCTGCAGCTCATCCCCACTTGGAACATCAAACTTGCCCAAACCCAATAAGTTTGAGTACGTGAAATATTAGCATTTACAATTTTATACTCCACAACCCAGTCATATTTCCTTCACGTCGCTTGATTAATACTGCGTATGTTCTTGCGCCAAGATTCTTACAAGCATTATGCTTTTGGGCTATTCAAATAGCGCTATCACCGCGCCCCTGCTGCTCGTGTAATACAACGAGTATCAATCTCAACTAAAGGCATAAGTAATGATTCACGAAGAGTTCTCCAACGAGTCTGAGGACGAGGGTTACAGTCAACTCGCGCGTGCAGCGGCAGCCTCCCGATGCACCTGGGTAAGTGTCATCGTTAATATTGTACTTTCGCTAACCCAGATTGCCGTTGGATTGCTATCTAAGTCCCAGGGACTTGTCGCGGATGGTATTCATTCCTTATCCGACCTGATCGCTGACTTTGTCGTGTTGTTCGCCAGCCATAAAAGCAAGCAGGATGCCGACGAAGGTCATCCCTATGGGCATCTGCGTTTTGAGACCGCTGCGTCCATGGTATTGGGACTGCTGCTGTTGATCGTGGGTGTCGGCATGATTGGTTCTGCGGTATTAAAGCTTGAAACCCCCGAATCCATTCCGACGGTGCATGCGACTGCGTTGTGGGTTGCCCTGGCAGCGTTGGTGGCCAAGGAGTTGTTGTTTCGCTTTATGCTGAGCGTCGCCAAAAAAGTTAAATCCAGCTTGTTGGTTGCCAATGCCTGGCACGCGCGCTCCGACGCCGCTTCCTCCTTGGTGGTTGGGATAGGCATTGCCGGAAACCTGGCGGGCTACCCGATTCTTGACCCCATTGCTGCGCTGGTTGTCGGTGGCATGATTGCCAAAATGGGCTGGACCTTCACCTGGGACTCATTGCACGACCTGATGGACCGTGCTGCGGATGAGCAAGAGATCGCAGCTATCCGCGATACGCTCCAACAAACATCAGGTATTAAAGGGGTACATGATCTACGTACTCGAAAAATGGGCGACATGATCATTGTGGACGCTCACATAGAAGTAGATGCCTCGATTACCGTTGAGCACGGTCATGCCATCGCCGTTGCAGCCCGGGAGAACGTCATGCGAAGGCACCGCGTTTTGAATCTGATGACGCACGTTGATCCCTGGCAGCGCCCGGACCTCGATCATTGATCACTGACAGCGCATCTTTGAATAGTGACGGCCTGGCGAGCACTCAAGTGTTTGTATTAAAGCCGTTACAACAAATCTCCCATTATTCACAGAGGCATCACATTTTTTTCACACCTTACAACTTTCCAACATACACAAACCAACTAATGACTGGGAACCGATCTCACTTGTTTTAATTGAGTGGATCTCGTGCCAAATACCCTGAATATTTAAAATAAGATGCCGATAGTACCCACTCAAACTACTGCTCCTTAAGGGGATTAACATGACATCGGCAATAAGTTCTTCGACCCATATCACCCTGCCACAAACCCCAGCCATCAAACACCAAAAGCCCCCGACGGTACAAATCGATAGCGACGGCGATCATGACGGGAGCAAACCGGGCGAAGTCGAGCAGACCAAAGCGACCTCAGGTTCGATCGGCACACGTATAAATACCACGGCGTAACAAGCCGTAGGCGCAGGCCCCACGGGATGGGGCCTGCGTCGCTTTTTACCGCCTCAATGCTGACAGGCTCACGCCCATTCCAGATCAGACCTCGCTTCGTGGCCCTGCGCTCCGCCTTCCCCTCTTGACTCGCCGTACCCCACGCCCCTCCAATTCATCCCGCTTAGCCCATTTGCGGAACAACGTTTCCCTGACCGCTTGTTTTTATCTCGCGTCAAAAGCCGACATGGTTGGGTTTCTTCGTTTAGGGTGCAGCCAGTCGTGCGGCCAGGGCTTTGGCCTGGCTGGCGACGTCCGTCACCGCGGTGCTTTCCCACCACATCCCGCGCAATGGGGGGCCCATGGCGAACAGACGGCTGGCAGGCAGGCCGTCGGCATCCAGCACCGCACCATCGGCCTGCGCAGCGATTCCCAGCGCCAGAGGCCCCGGCCGGATCAATCCCCGCGCGAGCAATTGCTGTGGCAACGGCCGAGCCACCCGTCGCCAGTCATATTCGATGCCGCTGGAGTTGATCAGCGCGGCGCCGCTGACGACCGTAGTGCCAGCCTCGCCCCGGCGGCGAATGTGGATGCTCACCTCACCGCCCCGGGAAGGCGCAAGCCCTTTGAACGACGCCGCCTGGATGCGCAACCGCCCTTCCCTGTGCAGGCGCGCCACCAGTTCGGCGCTCAAGGGTGGCGAGCGGTGGTGATGGCTTTCCCACCAGGGGCGCACGTGCCGCACGAATTGCCGGCGCTGTACATCGGTGGCCTGACTCCACAAGCGGCCGATATGCGCTCGCACCGTGTCCAGTGGCGCTTGCCAATCGATGCCCTGGGCGATCGCATCGCGGCAATGCCGACGCAGTTCGCGGACCAACTGTCGCGGCGTACGAATGCTGTGATCCTCGGCCAGAAAATCGACCCAGGCCGGTGGTTGTCGCCGCACATGGGGCAGCAGGCCGTGCCGGGAAAACACCTCGATCGGCCCCCGATGCCCCGCCTGTTCCAACGACACCACGGCATCGACCATGGTCAGGCCCGAGCCGATGATCAGGACCGTCGAATACGGATCGAGTTGTCCCATGGCCACCACATCCCAAGGATCGAGCGCCGCCGCATTCAAGCCGCTGGATTCAGTCTGCGGCGTGCGCGCAGCCGGGAACATTCCGGTGGCCAGCACCGCGAAAGCGCCCTGCAAGCGCTGGCCATCGCTCAAGGTCAACCGCACCGAATCCGCATCGGTTTGCAGATCCACCACCTCGGCCCGCACATGTTCCACCGTTGAACCGTTCAACGCGCCCACCGCCTGCGCCTCGGCCAGGCGCTGTTGCACGTACAGACCGAACAGGCCCCGAGGCGGGAACAGTTCGCTGATCGGCACATGTTGCTCGTCCGATTCCGGCCAGCCACCGGCGGCGATGTGTTCGGTCAGCCATTGGGTCAGGTCGTCGGCATTGTCCGGGTCGACACTCATGCGTGCTGCGTTGCCGTTGAGGGTATGGCCCAGCTCCACGGCACTGTAGGCCTCGCCGCGACCCAGCTCGGCGCGGGGTTCGATCACCAGCACCCGGCGCTTGCCCGGCAGCCGCAACAGTTGCGCCGCCAGCATCGCGCCGCTGAGGCCGCCGCCGATGATCAGGATGTCTGCGTGGCGGATGGCGTCGGTCGCCTGTCCGCTTGGGGTTTCGCTCATGCCGTTCTCGCTGATCAATGTTTGCCTAGATAGAAGTCGTGCAGATCGTCCCGCGTGCGCAGGCTTTCGGCGCTGCCGGACAACACCACCCGGCCGGTGTCGAGAACACAGGCCTGTGAGGCGTACTTGAGCGCGACATTAATATTTTGCTCGGCAATCAGGAAGCTCACCTGCGCCTCGCGATTGAGCTGGGCGACGATCTCGAAAATCTCCTGGACGATAATAGGCGCCAAACCCATGGACGGTTCATCGAGCAGTACCAAAGTAGGACGCGTCATCAGGGCCCGGCCGATGGCGACCATCTGCTGCTCGCCGCCGGACGTCAGCCCGGCCTGGGTCTTGCGCTTGGTTTTCAGGCGGGGAAACCAGGTGTAGATGCGCTCCAGATCCCGAGCCATGTCCTGGTGGCCGAGACCACGGACAAAGCCGCCGCTGCGCAGATTGTCCTCGACCGTCAACTGCGCGAACACATGGCGTCCCTCAAGCACATGCACCATGCCTTGGCGCACCCGCAGGCTCGGGTCGACGCCTGCGGTATCGCAGCCCAGAAACTCGATGCTGCCGCGGCTGACTTGCGCCCGCTCCGCGCGCACCAACCCGGAAATCGCCTTGAGCGTGGTGCTTTTGCCCGCGCCGTTGGCCCCGAGCAAGGCGACGATGCCGCCCTTGGGCACGGTCAGCGACACCCCGGCCACGGCCAGGATAGCGCCGTCGTAGATCACTTCGATGTCGTTGACCCGCAACAGGTCAGGGGCAGCGATGTCGCTGGTGGCCTGGTTCATGGCTTATTCATCTCCGGTGCAGGTGCGTGGCGTCAGGCCTTTTTCCTTGGCGAACGCGGCGGATTTTTCGTCGATCAACGGCCGCAGCAACGCGCGGTCGGCGGCGATCCAGTCGCTGATCAGCGTCCAGTTGGCGCCGTCCCACTGCTGGACCCGCGCCGAACCACCGCCCTCGTGATCCTTGCAGGACAGCTTGAGGTTTTGCATCAGGCCGAAGTAGCCCATGTCCTTGAGCCGCGCATCATCGATGTTCAAGTGTTCCAGGCCCCAGCGCCCTTCTTCGCCGTTGAGCGGACGCTTGCCGAACCTCGCCTGGGCGGTGCGAATCGCTTCCACCGCCACCGCCGCGTTCACCAGCCCGGAGTTGTAGTAGACGCTGCCGAAATTCTTCAGGTCCTTGAGGTCGCTCTTGCCCTTGTCGAGGATGTATTGCTTGAGGCGTTTATGAATTTCGAAATCCGTGCCGGCCGGGTATGGCGTCAGCGCCAGATATCCCTTGGCGGCAGCGCCGGCGGGCAGCACGTCTTCGCTGGAACTGGCCCAGATGTCGCCGACGATGTGGTCCACCGGGAAGCCGAAACGCGCGGCGGTCTTGACCGCGACGGGCGTCGACACCCCCCAGGTGCGCAGGAACACCCAGTCCGGGTTGAGTTGACGGATCTGCCGCCATTGCGCCGATTGCTCGTTGCCCGGATCGGCCACCGGAATCTGGATGTTTTCGAAGCCGTACTTCTCGGCCAGCAACTTCAACGGGCCAAGGGTTTCGCGACCGTAGGCCGAGTCGTGGTAGACCGTGGCGATCTTCTTGCCCTTGAGCTTGTCGAACCCGCCTTCACGCTGGGCGATGTAATTGATCAGGCTCGACGCCTCGCTGTAGAAGGTCAGCATCACCGGGAAGTTATAGGGGAACACCGTGCCGTCGGTGGCTTCGGTGCGGCCGTAGCCCAGGGTGATCAACGGGATCTTGTCGACTTCCGCCCGCTCGCTCAAGGCGTAGGCCGCCGGGGCGCCGTTTGGCTGATAGACCGCCACGGGCGCGCCATCCAGGCCTTTCTTGAAGCGCTCGTAGCACTCGATGCCCTTCTCTGCCGTCCACTCGGTTTCGCATTCCTGCCAGACCAGTTTCACCCCGTTGATGCCGCCTTCCACCTCGTTGATGTAGTTCAGGTAATCAATCATCCCGGCCCACACCTGCACGCCACTGGAGGCGTAGGCGCCGACCCGGTAAGTGGCCAGCGGGAAGAACTGCTGGTCCGGCGAGGCCATGGCCGGCGGTACAGCACTGCCGAAAACCGCCAGCGTCAGCGCGGCGCCGATCAGGGAACGTTTCAAGGATGCACGCATGTTGTCTCTCTAATTAAGGGGTGGGATTTAGAAGCGCAGCGGCCAATGGCTCAGCCGTTCACGAAGGTTGCTTAGCAGGCGGATCAGGCCTTCCGGTTCCTTGATCAGAAACAGGATGATCAGCACGCCGAAGATGATTTTTTGCAGGTTCTGCAGTTGCCCGGCGTCCACCGCGCCCCCGAGCAAGGCTTGCCCGGCGTGGCTGAGCAGGATCGGCAACAGGCTGATGAACGCCGCGCCGACGAAGTTGCCGGCAATGCTGCCCATGCCGCCGATAATGATGATGAACAGGATCTGGAACGACCGGTTGATATCGAAGCTGCTGGCACTGGCCGTGCCCAGGTAGGCGAAGGCCCACAACGCGCCGGCAATGCCGAGGTAGAACGAGCTGACGGCGAACGCCAGGTGTTTGTAGCGCGCCACGGGAATGCCGATCACGGCAGCGGCGGTGTCCATGTCGCGGATGGCCATCCAGTTGCGGCCGATCTGGCTTTTCACCAGGTTCAGCGCGACCCAGGTCAACAGCAGCACCGTGCTCAGGGTCAGCAGGTAGCGCCCCAGCGGTGTGTTCAGGTCATGGCCGAACAACGCCAGTCTCGGCGCGGTGATCGTTCCCGAGGAGCCGTAGTTGTAGAACCAGGGGAATTTGACGAACAGCCACTCCAGGAAAAACTGCGCCGCCAGCGTGCTGACCATCAGGTAGAAACCCTTGATTCGCGAACTCGGCAGGCCAAAGACGAAGCCCACCAAGGCACTGATCAAGCCGCCGCCGAGCAAGGCCACGGGCAGACCCACCTCAGGCAAACGCAGGAGAAACCCGTAAGTGGCAAAGGCACCGACCGCCATGAACCCGGCCGCGCCCACCGAAGTCTGCCCGGTGTAGCCGGTGAGCAGGTTCAAGCCGAGCCCGGCCAGGGACAGCACCAGAAACGGAATCAAAATGGCGTTCAGCCAATAATCATTGCCGGTCAGCGGCACGACGATAAACGCGATCAACAGCAGGCCTATCAGACCCAATGGCAGGCGCCGCTGGACCAGTACCGCCGGTGCGGTTTCGCGGGTAAGGGAAATTGACATGGGTTCAGACTCGCTCGATGGCGCGCTCGCCGAACAGGCCGGCGGGACGCAGGTAGAGGAAGGCCAGGGCCAGGAAGTAAGCGAACCACGGGGTGATGCCGCCGCCGATCAGCGGGCCGATGTAGACCTCGGCGAGGTTTTCCGCCGCACCGACAATCAGCCCACCGACAATCGCCCCGCCAATCGCGGTGAAGCCGCCGATGATCAACACCGGCAAGGCCTTGAGCACCACCAGCGACAGGGAAAACTGCACCCCTTGCCGCGCGCCCCAGAGCAACCCGGCCACCAGCCCGACGACCCCGGCCACCGCCCAGACGATCTGCCAGATACGGTTGAGGTTGATGCCGATCGACAACGCGGCGGTGGTGTCATCGGCCACCGCACGCAAGGAAACGCCGATACGGGTCTTGTTGAACAACAGCGCCAGCACCGTCACCAAGACAATGGCGGCAGCAGCGGCGATCAGGTCGAACTGGCTGACCATCATCCCGCCGATAAACAGCGGCACATCATCAATGCCCAGATCCAGCGCCCGCACCTGCGAGCCCATCAGGCCCTGCGCCAAACCTTCGATGATGAAGGACAGCCCCAGCGTGGCCATGAACAGGGTGATCTGCGAGCGATTGACCAGCGGCCGCAGCACCAGCCGTTCGATCAACAGCGCGCCGATGATCATCACCACCACCGTCAGCGCCAGCGCCAGGGCGAACGGCACACCTTGATCGTGCAGGCTGACGAAGGTCAGCGCGGCAAACAGCAGCATGGCGCCCTGGGCGAAATTGAACACACCGCTGGCCTTGTAGATCAGCACGAAGCCGATGGCGACCAGCGAATACATGGTCCCGGCGAGCAAGCCGCCGAGCAGGGTTTCGAAGAAAAACGTCATCCGTGCACCACTCCCAGATACGCCGCGATCACCTCGGGGTTGGCCTGCACTTCGGCGGGCGTGCCGTCGCCGACCTTGCGCCCGTAATCGAGCACCACCACATGGTCGGACAGACCCATCACCACGCTCATGTCGTGCTCGATCAACACCACAGTGGTGCCAAGCTCACGGTTGATATCGGCGATGAACCGGGCCATTTCCTGTTTTTCTTCGGCGTTCATCCCGGCCAGCGGTTCGTCGAGCAGCAACAGGGTTGGGCCGGCAATCAAGGCACGGCCCAACTCCACGCGTTTTTGCAGCCCGTAGGAAAGATTGCCCACCGGCACATCGCGCTGGGCCTGCAGTTCGAGGAACTCGAGAACGCCCTGTGCCTGCTGGCGCAACTGCTGCGCTTCACGGCGGGCTCGCGGCAGGCCCAATGCCTGCTCGATAAAGCTGCTGCGCAGATGCCGCGACAGGCCGGTGAGCAGGTTGTCGATCACGCTCATTTTCTTGAACAGCGCGTTGTTCTGAAACGTGCGGCCAATGCCCCGGCGGGCGGCGCTCAAAGGGTCGATGCGTTTGAACGGTTGCTGTTCGAACACGATCGAACCGGCATCGAAGCGATACACGCCATTGAGCACATTGAGCAATGAACTCTTGCCCGCACCGTTGGGGCCGATCAAGGCGCAGATCTCGCCACGGCGAACGTCGAACGAGAGCTCGTTGATCGCCTTGACGCCTTTGAAGGACAGGGAAATGCCGCTGACTTGCAGAATGGAATCGGTCGAGCTCATGCGATGTCCCGTTTGAATTCAGCGAGCCAGGTCGGCTCGGTTGGAGACTCGGCGCTGCGTGTGGCTTGCCAGATGAAGTGCAGGTTGTGAAAGCCCAGCAAACGGCGAACGCGGTGCTTGATCAGGCGTTGCGGACCGCTTTCCGGATGGGCAATGGCCCAGTCGCACAGACGTCGGCGCCAGGTGCCCAGCGGGGCCAGACGGCTGTCGATCTCAGCGGCCAGCACGTGCAAACGCCCGGCGGACAGCAGCAAGCCCGACGGCGCCACTTCGCGACGGTCGCGGCTGGCACTGCCGGGGCTCTCCGGGAAGGCCAGGGTGTGGCCACGGCTTAACCATTGCTCGAACAACACCGTCAGGCCGGCCTGCCACTCGGTGCCCTCTTCGCTCCACCATTGCGCGCCGAATACCCCCAGGCGAAGGCGTTGCGGGGTTTCCACCGGGCCAAGCAACTGGTCGAAGTCGAGCAGTGACTGGCCCTGGTTGAACCAGAGTTGCTGCGCCTGCCGGCCCGACACAAAGGCGTGAGTGGGACGCGCGCGCCACAGAACGTTATGCAGCGCCTGTGCATCGAGGTTGTCCGCAACGACCAGCACCTCACCGCCCACCTGTCGGGTGGCCAGGGCCAGCAGCAACAGGTTCGGTTCGAAGGCCCCGCTGACGGCCAGCCGCGAGTCCTCATCGATTCCTTGCCGACGCAGGCCATCGGCCAGACGTTCGACATCCCGCAAGACGTCGATCCAGCGCCAGATGAACCACTGTCCGTGCCGTTTGTGCCGCAAGGCCGGCTGCAGGGGGTTGACCTGCGCCCAATGGCGCAGATGCTCCAGGGCCTGGGGCACATTGACCCGCCACTCCGTGGTGTCCGCAATCGGCGGACGTTTGAGTTCGTGCACGCTCATGGGTTGACCTCTCTGTCATGGGCAAAAGCGTGCGGTGGTCCGCTGGGCTGAAGAATTAACGCAATCTCTAAAACAACACTGTCCTTGTGGCAGCTGGCTTGCCGGCGATGGCGTCCTGCCAGGTGACATCGATGTTGGCTGTGCCGGCCTCATCGCGAGCAAGCTCGCTCCCACAGGGGGCACTTGCTGAACCGGAAATCCGGGGCACAGCCAATTTCCTGTGGGAGCCGGCTTGCCGGCGATGGCGTCCTGCCAGGTGACATCGATGTTGGCTGTGCCGGCCTCATCGCGAGCAAGCTCGCTCCCACAGGGGGCACTGGCTGAACCGGAAATCCGGGGCACAGCCAATTTCCTGTGGGAGCCGGCTTGCCGGCGATGGCGTCCTGCCAGGTGACATCGATGTTGGCTGTGCCGGCCTCATCGCGAGCAAGCTCGCTCCCACAGGGGGCACTGACTGAACCGGAAATCCGGGGCACAGCCAATTTCCTGTGGGAGCCGGCTTGCCGGCGATGGCGTCCTGCCAGGTGACATCGATGTTGTCGGTGCCGGCTTCATCGCGAGCTCGCTCCCACACGGGGACAGGTGGCGTGCTCGGGCGCTAGGCAGACACGACTTTTTTCTCCTGCTGACGCAACGCCGCCAGATCGCGATAGCCACTGCCTGGATGGATCTCGGGCAATCGCGGCCCTTCACCAAACAGCTTCTCGCGCAAGGTGCCGGGGGCGTATTCGGTCTTGTAGACCCCGCGTTTCTGCAACTCGGGCACCAGCAATTCCACGGCATCGATGAAGGTTTCGTGGGTCAGCGCGTACGCCAGGTTGAACCCGTCCACGTCTGTCTCTTCAACCCATTCCTGCAACAGGTCGGCCACGGTTTCCGGGCTGCCGACGAACAACGGCCCAAAGCCGCCAATCCCGACCCAGTCGGCCAGTTCGTTGGGGGTCCAGACTTTGTTCGGGTCGGCACTGGAGAACGCCTCCACCGCAGATTGAATGGCGTTGGTGTGCACATGCTTGAGCGGTTCGTCGGGTTTGAACTGGCTGAAATCGATGCCGGTCCAACCGGAAATCAAGGCCATGGCGCCTTCGTAACTGACCCAGGTCTTGTACTCTTCGAACTTGGCCTTGGCCTTGGCGTCGGTCTCGCCGAGGATCACCGTTTGCAGGTTGAAGATGAGGATCTTCCTCGGATCGCGCCCCGCCTCCGCCGCACGCCGGCGGATATCGGCGACGGTTTTCTTCAGCAGCACTTTCGACGGTGCGGCGACGAACACGCACTCGGCATGTTCAGCGGCGAATTGTTTGCCGCGACTCGAAGCGCCGGCCTGATACAGCACCGGAGTCCTTTGCGGCGAGGGCTCGCAGAGATGAATACCCGGCACCTGGAAGTGTTTGCCGACGTGCCGGATTTCATGGATCTTGCTCGGATCGCTGAACACCCGCCGCGCACGATCGCGCAGGATGGCGCCCTCTTCCCAGCTGCCTTCCCACAGTTTGTAGCAAACCTCCAGGTATTCCTCGGCGTAGTCGTAACGGGCGTCGTGTTCGGTCTGGGATTTCTGCCCGAGGTTCTTCGCGCCGCTCTCCAGGTACGAAGTGACGATGTTCCAGCCCGCGCGCCCCTTGGTCAGGTGATCGAGGGTCGACAGGCGGCGGGCGAACGGATACGGATGCTCGAACGACAGCGACGCGGTCAGGCCAAAACCCAAATGTTCGGTCACCAGCGCCATCGGCGGGATCAGTTGCAACGGATCGTTGACCGGCACTTGCGCGGCCTGGCGGATCGCCGCATCACCATTGCCGTTGTACACGTCATAGATACCCAGTACGTCGGCGATGAACAAACCGTCGAACTTGCCGCGCTCGAGGATTTTCGCCAGGTCAGTCCAGTATTCCAGGTCCTTGTACTGCCATGAGCGGTCCCGTGGGTGTGCCCACAATCCCGGCGACTGGTGGCCGACGCAGTTCATGTCAAAGGCGTTGAGACGAATTTCACGGGCCATCAAACGGCTCCCTTTGCGGAGATTGGAGAACTTGGGGGATGAATGCCATTGAGGCGGAAGTTGCCGATGACCTGGAGCTTCCAGCGCAACGGGTCGTGCAGCGAACCGGGCAGCGCAGTGCGTTGACCGGTGAGTTCGAATTCGGCGTTGCTCGCGGTGCTCAGGGCTTCGGCGCTGGCCAGGTGCGCTTCGGCAATGGCGATGCGTGTTTCGGTGGCGTCTTCATGGCTGTTCACAAAGTCTTCGGCACGTTCGAGCAGTGCGGCAGCGACTTCGATGCGGATCTGTACGTCGCCGAAACGGCTGATCACGTAAGGATCTTCGCTGGCGTTGGTCAAGCCGCTGCCGGCCCAGGGGTGAGCCTGCGTGCGGACGAAACGCAGGGTGGCCTCGAGCAGGCTGCGGGCGTTGTGCAGGTCGTGCTGACTGTTGGACAAGGGTTGTTCGGTAGCAATCGGTTGGGTCAAGGCGTTCATGCTGAGCTCCTCAGTTCCAGGCGTGGCGCGCAGGTTTCACGCCGTTGAGCAGGTAGTTGCCGATCAGGTGGTATTTCCAGCGCGCCGGGTCGTGCAGGGTGTGGGTCCGGGCGTTGCGCCAGTGGCGATCGAGGTTGTATTTGCCGAGCACCGAGCGGGTTCCCGCCAGCTCGAACAGCTTGCTGCTGGCGAGCAAGGCGATCTCGGCGGACAACACTTTGGCCTGGGCCACCACCACCGAGGCGTGGGCCACGGTGTCTTCATTGGCGTCGAGCAGCGCGGCATCGATGGCCTGGCCGGCTTTTTTCAGGATTGCTTCCGTGCCATGCACGCGCCACTCGAGGTCGCCGATGGCAGCGATGCTGTACGGGTCCTGCCAGCCGTGATCCTGGCCGCTGTCGATCCAGGGTCGCGCCTCACGGGCGTAGCGCTTGGTTTCTTCCAGGGCGCCGACGGCGATGCCGGTGTCGACGGCGGCCTGGATGATTTGCGAGATCGGGCCGTCGGCGGTGGGTTCGTCGAAGGCTTTATGGGCCGGGATCACCGCGCTGAGCGGAACCTTCACCGCGTTCAGGGTCACTCCGCCGCTGGCGGTGGTGCGCTGGCCAAAACCGTCCCAGCTGTCGATCACGCTCAAGCCCGGGTTATCACGCTCGATGAAGGCGATGAACGCCTGGTTCTGCTCGTTGACCGCCACGGCCGGCACGATGTGCGCGAACAGCGCACCGGTGCAGTAGAACTTCTCGCCATCGATTTGCGCGCTGTCATCGTTGAAACGAATCCGGGTTTCGAAGGCGCCGGCGGTTTTGCTTTTGGATTCGGAGAAGGCATTGCCGAAACGGTAGCCCTTCAGCACTTTGCCGAAGTAGTAGCGCTTCTGCTCTTCGCTGGCGGTTTGCAGCAGAATGTCGAGCACGCCGAGGTGGTTTTGCGGGATCTGGCCGAGGGACGAATCGGCGGCGGAAATGATCTTGATCACTTCGGCCACGGTCACATAGGAGACGCCGGCACCACCGTAGGCTTTTGGCACGGTGATGCCCCAGAGGCCGCTGGCTGAGAACTCGTCGAGTTCGGCGACGGGCAGGCGTCGCTCGCGATCCCGTACGCTGGCCTCGACGACGAAACGCTCGGCGAGCTTGTGAGCGACGGCAATCGCCTCGGCGTCCGAGCGGATCACATGGGCGGTATGAAGGGGTTGGGCTGAGGCTGTCATGGGCCGATTCCAGGTTCTGGGTGAGTGCACCAGAGCTTTTGCAGGAGTCGTGCCTGAAATTTAATTAATTAATTTTCAATGAGTTAACCAATTAACCGAGAAAGCCTCACAACTTGAGAACAGCAAAATGTTTATCCAGTGTTGATGGGCAAACAGTTCAGATCACCACGTTGCGCACAAAACGTACCGCCACCGGCCCATCGTTGCGATAGGAATGTGGCTGGTTGCTGGCGAACATGAAGAACTCGCCGGCGCTGATACGGTGCGGCACATCACCGACCATCAGGGTCAGGCAGCCTTCGAAGACGTAGAACTGTTCGCTCCAGCCATCGGCATCCGGTTCCGACGGATAATGCTCACCCGGTTCGAGGCGCCATTCCCAGAGTTCGACTTCACGGGTGGCGTTGGCCTTGGCCAGCAATACCGCCTTGCTACCGGGGATCGTCCCTGCCCAGGCCAGCTCATTGATGCGGCTGTGATCGCGGGCGTCGGGGGCCTGGATCAGGTCGCTGAACGCCACGTCCAGTGCTTCGGCCACGCGATCGAGGGTGGTCAGGCTGACGTTCTTTTCGCCGGCTTCGATGGCCACCAGCATGCGGCGGCTGACACCGGACTTTTCAGCCAGGGCAGTCTGGCTCATGTCGGCGGCATGGCGCAGGCGTCGGATATTCTGGCTGACGTGCTGCAGGACCGAAGCCCGGGGCGTGGAATCTTTGTGCACTATATTGCTCACTTGGTGGTGTTGCGCAGTATACTGCCCAACTTCGGGCGCATTGTGCGTCCCCCTCAGGTAGTGCGCAAGATCATGACGTCGCCGAACGCTCCCCAAGCTTCCTCTCGTTTCCTGCGGCTCAGCAAGGCCGAGTGCGTGCTGGTGCTGATCACCATGGTCTGGGGCGGGACCTTTTTGCTGGTTCAGCATGCGATGACCGTCAGCGGGCCGATGTTTTTCGTCGGCCTGCGCTTTGCCGCCGCCGCAAGCATCGTGGCCCTCTTCTCCTGGCGCACCCTGCGCGACCTGACCTTTTTCGAATTCAAGGCCGGCGCCTTTATCGGCGTGGCGATCATGCTCGGTTACGGCCTCCAGACCGTCGGGTTGCAAAGTATTCCCAGCAGCCAGTCGGCGTTCATCACCGCGCTTTACGTGCCCTTCGTGCCCTTGCTGCAATGGCTGGTACTGGGGCGTCGTCCGGGGCTGATGCCGAGCATCGGCATCATGCTGGCTTTCACTGGCCTGATGCTGCTGTCGGGCCCGGCCGGGGCGTCTTTCCACTTCAGCCCCGGTGAAATCGCGACCTTGATCAGCGCCATTGCCATTGCGGCGGAAATCATTCTGATCAGCACCTATGCCGGCCAGGTCGATGTGAAGCGGGTGACCGTGGTGCAACTGGCCGTCACATCCCTGCTGTCGTTCTTGATGGTGGTCCCGACCCAGGAACGGATTCCGGATTTCTCCTGGCTGCTGCTGTGCAGTGCCCTGGGCCTGGGCATGGCGAGCGCCGCGATTCAAGTGGCAATGAACTGGGCGCAGAAGAGTGTTTCGCCCACCCGCGCCACGCTGATTTATGCCGGTGAGCCGGTGTGGGCCGGGATTGTCGGGCGGATTGCCGGGGAGCGCTTGCCGGCGATTGCGCTACTGGGGGCGGGGTTGATCGTCGCGGCGGTGATTGTCAGCGAGTTGAAGACCAAGGGTAAGGTGGCTACGCCTGAAGAAGCCCTGGAGCGCGAAACTCAAGGTTAAGCGATGAAATCGGTGGCGTTTGATAAATCGCCATCGCGAGCAAGCTCGCACCCCAGGGGCCAGTGCGTGCTCGCGATGGTGTCAGTCCGGTCAGACACCTTCTCTGAAACAACGAAAAACGGGCTTTTTCCGTCTACCTTGTAGGATTCTGCGACAGCTTGGCGTTTGGCGATCCGGGAGCTGGCACGTATGATGCTTCACAAACTTCCGCAGATTAGAAGCCTATGTCCCTGATAGTTCTACTGCTTCTGCCTTTCATAGGCAGCTGTCTGGCAGCGGTGCTGCCACACAACGCGCGTAATACCGAATCCCTGTTGGCTGGCCTGGTGGCCTTGATCGGCACCCTTCAGGTCGCGCTCCTTTACCCGCAAATCGCCCATGGCGGCGTGATCCGTGAAGAGTTCTTCTGGCTGCCCAGCCTGGGCCTGAACTTTGTCTTGCGCATGGACGGTTTCGCCTGGCTGTTCTCGATGCTGGTACTGGGCATCGGCACGCTGGTGTCCCTGTACGCCCGTTACTACATGTCGCCGGACGATCCGGTGCCCCGCTTCTTTGCGTTTTTCCTGGCGTTCATGGGCGCCATGCTCGGGCTGGTGATCTCCGGCAACCTGATTCAGATCGTGTTTTTCTGGGAGCTGACCAGCCTCTTTTCATTCCTGCTGATCGGCTACTGGCACCACCGGGCCGATGCCCGGCGCGGAGCCTATATGGCGCTGATGGTCACCGGCGCTGGCGGTCTGTGCCTGCTGGCGGGGGTCATGCTGCTCGGCCATGTGGTCGGCAGCTATGACCTGGACAAGGTCCTGGCCGCCGGCGATCTGATTCGCGCACATGCCCTCTACCCCATTCTGCTCCCCCTGATCCTGATCGGCGCGCTGAGCAAAAGCGCGCAATTCCCCTTCCACTTCTGGCTGCCCCACGCCATGGCGGCGCCGACACCGGTATCGGCCTATCTGCACTCGGCGACCATGGTCAAGGCCGGGGTGTTTCTGCTGGCACGGTTGTGGCCGTCGCTGTCCGGCAGCGAAGAATGGTTCTACATCGTCAGCGGGGCCGGGGCCTGCACCCTGTTGCTCGGCGCCTATTGCGCGATGTTCCAGAACGACCTCAAGGGCCTGCTGGCCTACTCGACCATCAGCCACCTGGGCCTGATCACGCTGCTGCTGGGCCTGAACAGTCCGCTGGCGGCCGTGGCAGCAGTGTTTCACATCCTCAACCATGCCACCTTCAAGGCCTCGCTGTTCATGGCCGCCGGGATCATCGACCACGAAAGCGGCACCCGCGACATTCGCCGGCTCAACGGCCTGTTCAAGCTGATTCCGTTCACCGCGACCCTGGCCATGGTCGCCAGTGCCTCCATGGCCGGCGTGCCATTGCTCAACGGCTTCCTCTCAAAAGAGATGTTCTTCGCCGAAACCGTGTTCATCAACGCCACAGCCTGGGTCGAGATGGCCCTGCCGATCGTCGCGACCATCGCCGGCACCTTCAGCGTCGCCTACTCTCTGCGCTTCACCGTGGACGTGTTCTTCGGCCCGACCGCCACCGACCTGCCCCACACCCCGCACGAACCGCCACGCTGGATGCGCGCGCCAGTCGAGTTGCTGGTGTTCACCTGCCTGGTGGTGGGCATTTTCCCTGCTCAGGTGGTGGGCCCGCTGCTCGCCGCTGCCGCGCTGCCGGTGGTGGGCGGCACCTTGCCGGAGTACAGCCTGGCGATCTGGCACGGCTGGAACGCGCCGATGATCATGAGCCTGATCGCCATGTCCGGCGGCATCGTGGTGTATCTGCTGCTGCGTAATCAGCTCAAGCGCGGGCGCTTCCGCTACCCGCCGCTGATTGGACGGTTCAACGGCAAGCGCCTGTTCGAACGCATCCTGGTGATCAAAATGCGCCTGGCCCGGCGCCTGGAACGACGGATCAGTACCAAACGCCTGCAGACCCAGCTGTTCCTGATGGTGCTCGCCGCCGTGCTGGCCGGCTTGATTCCGATGTTGCACAGCAGCCTGCACTGGGGCGACCGGCCGAAGATTCCCGGCTCGATCGTGTTCGTCATCCTGTGGCTGCTGGCGATTGCCTGCGCCCTTGGCGCCGCCTGGCAGGCCAAGTACCACCGTCTCGCCGCCCTGACCATGGTCAGCGTCTGCGGCCTGATGACCTGCGTGACCTTTGTCTGGTTCTCGGCGCCGGACCTGGCCCTGACGCAGCTGGTGGTCGAAGTGGTGACCACGGTGCTGATCCTGCTGGGCCTGCGCTGGCTGCCCCGACGGATCGAAGAAGTCTCGCCCTTGCCGAGCAGCCTGCGCAAAGCGCGCATCCGCCGTATCCGTGACTTGCTGCTGTCGACCGTGGTCGGCGGCGGCATGGCGTTGCTGGCCTACGCGATGCTGACCCGGCAGACACCGAACGACATTTCCTCGTTCTACCTCAGTCGCGCCCTGCCTGAAGGCGGTGGCAGTAACGTAGTCAACGTGATGCTGGTGGACTTCCGCGGCTTCGACACCCTGGGCGAAATCACCGTGCTGGTGGCCGTGGCCCTGACCGTGTTCGCCTTGTTGCGACGTTTCCGCCCACCGAAAGAAAGCCTGCAACTGCCAGCGCAACAACGCCTGCTGGCGCCCGACGTGGTTACTGATCTGGTCAACCCGCGCCACGCCAGCGACACCGCCCTGGGCTTCATGATGGTGCCGGCGGTGCTGGTGCGCCTGCTGCTGCCGATTGCCGTGGTGGTGTCCTTTTACCTGTTCATGCGCGGGCACAACCAGCCGGGTGGCGGTTTCGTCGCGGGCCTGGTGATGTCGGTGGCGTTCATCCTGCAATACATGGTCGCCGGCACCCAGTGGGTCGAGGCGCAAATGAGTCTGCGACCGCTGCGCTGGATGAGCACCGGCCTGCTGTTCGCCACCGTCACGGGCCTGGGTGCCATGGCGGTCGGGTATCCATTCCTCACCACTCACACCTGGCATCTGGACCTGCCGGTGCTGGGCGACATTCATGTGGCCAGCGCGCTGTTCTTTGACATTGGCGTGTACGCCGTGGTGGTGGGCTCGACCCTGCTGATCCTCACCGCCCTCGCCCACCAATCGGTTCGGGGTCACAAAACGGCTGCGCAGCCAAAACCCGTCGCCATGAAGGAGACCGTCTGATGGAAGAAGTCATTGCCATCGCCATCGGCGTACTGGCCGCGTCCGGCGTCTGGCTGATCCTGCGGCCACGGACGTTCCAGGTGGTCATGGGCCTGTGCCTGCTGTCCTATGGCGTCAACCTGTTCATCTTCAGCATGGGCAGCCTGTTCATCGGCAAGGAGCCGATCATCAAGGACGGCGTGCCGCAGGACCTGCTGCATTACACCGACCCGTTGCCGCAGGCGCTGGTCCTCACGGCGATCGTGATCAGCTTCGCCATGACCGCGCTGTTCCTGGTGGTTTTGCTGGCCTCCCGGGGCCTGACCGGCACCGACCATGTGGATGGCCGGGAGCCTAAAGAATGAATGCAATGACGCACCTGATCGCGGCCCCGATTCTGCTGCCGCTGCTGACCGCCGCCATCATGCTGATGCTTGGCGAGAAACATCGACCGCTTAAGGCCAAGATCAATTTGTTCTCCAGCCTGATGGGCCTGGGCATTTCCGTACTGCTGCTGCAATGGACACAAACCACCGGCGTGCCCGGCTCCATAGGCGTCTACCTGCCGGGCAACTGGCAGACGCCGTTCGGCCTGGTGCTGGTGGTCGATCGCCTGTCCGCGTTGATGCTGGTACTGACCGGCATCATCGGCGTCAGCGCGTTGCTGTTCGCCATGGCGCGCTGGGACAGTGCCGGTTCGAGTTTCCATGCGCTGTTCCAGATTCAGTTGATGGGCCTGTATGGCGCCTTCCTGACGGCGGACCTGTTCAACCTGTTCGTGTTCTTTGAAGTGCTGCTGGCCGCTTCCTATGGCCTGATGCTGCACGGTTCGGGTCGCGCGCGGGTGTCGGCGGGGCTGCACTACATCTCGATCAACCTGCTGGCCTCGACCCTGTTCCTGATTGGCGCGGCGCTGATCTACGGCGTCACCGGCACCTTGAACATGGCCAACCTGGCGTTGAAGATTCCGCTGGTGCCGCAGGCCGATCGCGGCCTGCTGCATGCCGGTGCAGGCATTCTCGCGGTGGCGTTCCTGGCCAAGGCCGGGATGTGGCCGCTGAACTTCTGGCTGGTGCCGGCCTATTCCTCGGCGAGCGCGCCAGTGGCAGCGATGTTCGCGATCATGACCAAGGTCGGCATCTACACCCTGCTGCGCCTGTGGACCCTGCTGTTCTCCGGGCAGGCCGGGGCGTCGGCGTACTTCGGCGGCGACTGGCTGATCTACGGCGGCATGGCGACCATCGTCTGCGCGGCCATAGCGATCCTCGCCGCGCAACGGTTGGAGCGCATGGCCAGCCTGAGCATTCTGGTGTCGGCGGGCATTCTGTTGTCGGCCATCGGTTTCGCCCAACCCAACCTGATCGGCGCGGCGCTGTTCTATCTGGTCAGCTCGACCCTCGCACTGAGCGCGCTGTTCCTGCTGGCAGAATTGATCGAACGTTCGCGCTCGGCGGTCGAGATCCCGCTGGAAGATGAAAACGAGATGCTGCCGCGACCACTGCAAGCTTCGGTGCCGGTCAAGGACAACCTCGACGACGATCTCAAAGCCGTGGTCGGCCAGGTGATTCCCTGGACCATGGCCTTCCTCGGCTTGAGCTTCATTGCCTGCGCGCTGTTGATCATCGGCATGCCGCCACTTTCCGGCTTCATCGGCAAGCTCAGCCTGCTCAGCGCCCTGCTCAACCCGCTGGGCCTGGGCAGCGCCGGTGACGAGCCGGTGTCGAACGCGGCGTGGGGGTTGCTGGCATTGCTGATCCTCTCCGGGTTGGCCTCGCTGGTGGCTTTTTCGCGCCTGGGCATCCAGCGTTTCTGGACGCCGCAAGAACGACCGTCGCCGGTCCTGCGGCGGCTGGAGTGCGTGCCGATTTTCGCGCTGTTGGGTCTGAGCATCCTGTTGACCTTCAAGGCCGAACCGCTGTTGCGCTACACCCAGGCGGCCGCCGATACCTTGAACAACCCGCAGCAGTATGTGATGGCCGTGCTCGGCACCCGGGCAGTGCCCAGCCCGGAATCCAAGGCCGCGCTGCTGGAGGTGCAACCATGAAGCGCCTGTTTCCTGCACCGTGGTTGTCGCTGGCGCTGTGGCTGTTGTGGCTGGTGCTGAACCTGTCGATGAGCCCCGGCAATTTGTTGCTGGGTGCAATGCTGGGGTTCTGCGCACCGTTGATGATGCGCAAGTTGCGCCCGCTGCCGATCCGCATCCGCCGGCCGGGGGTGATCCTGCGCCTGTTCCTGATGGTTGGACGCGATGTGGTGGTGTCCAACCTCGCCGTGGCCTGGAGCGTGCTCAACGCCGGGCGCCGGCCACCGCGCTCGCGGTTCATCAAGGTACCGCTGGACCTGCGCGACGCCAACGGCCTGGCGACGCTGTCGATGATCTGCACCGTGGTGCCCGGCACGGTCTGGTCGGAACTGGCGCTGGACCGCAGCATTCTGCTGTTGCATGTCTTCGATCTGGAAGACGAAGCACTGTTCATTGAGCACTTCAAGGCGACCTACGAGCGCCCGTTGATGGAGATATTCGAATGAGCGCCCTGCTATCGAATGCAATTATGCTGAGCCTGTTGCTGTTTTCCGTGGCGATGATTCTGACCCTCATCCGCCTGTTCAAGGGCCCGTCGGCCCAGGACCGGGTACTGGCACTGGACTACCTGTACATCATCGCGATGCTGATGATGCTGGCACTGGGCATTCGCTATGCCAGCGACACTTACTTCGAGGCAGCGCTGCTGATTGCGCTGTTTGGCTTCGTCGGCTCGTTTGCCCTGGCGAAATTCCTGCTGCGTGGCGAGGTGATCGAATGAGCGCGCAACTGTCTGTGTGGGTGGAAATCCCGGTGGTCATCCTGCTGGTGCTCAGCAGTCTGTTTGCATTGGTCGGCGCCATCGGCCTGGTGCGAATGAAGGATTACTTCCAGCGCATGCACCCGCCGGCGCTGGCCTCGACCCTGGGCGCGTGGTGCGTGGCACTGGCCTCGATCATCTACTTTTCGGCACTCAAGTCCGCGCCGGTGCTGCACGCCTGGCTGATTCCGATTCTGCTGGCGATTACCGTGCCGGTGACCACCTTGCTGCTGGCCAGGGCGGCGCTGTTTCGCAAGCGCATGGCGGGGGATGATGTGCCGGCGGAGGTGTCCAGCCGGCGCAGCGAAAGCGGTCGCTAGTTCAGCGTTTTTGTATTGGCCGGGCTGACGCTGTCACGAGCCTGCTCGCGATGGATTCAGACCCAGGCCACCGCCAACAATCCCGCCCCCAGCACCACACACAACGGCGAATAAACCCAGGTATCCAGCCGGGCAAACTTCGAGCCCTTGACCTCTTTGAAAAAGCCCACCAGGTCCGAATCCCCAATGGCCCGGGCGAACATCATGATCGCGATGGCACTGATCAGCCATTGCAGCGACCAATGGGACACCGCCGGCACCCACCACCCCACGCGCAAGCACACCAGCAATGAAATCAGCAACAACGCACCGGCCACCATCAACGTGATCCAGCCCCGCGGTCTGAAGGCCGGTCGCAATTTCAGCCCGCCTTCCACCGGCACTTGCGGCACCACCGCCACGGCGGCCCACTCGCCACCCAAAGCCCAGTAGACATGCATCAGGCTGATCGCGGCGAAGATCGTCACCAGCCATTGAGCCAACACCAGAGTCATGGTCAGAAATCCTTGAAAGGGATTTGAACAAAATCATCCTAGTTGGCATTTCCTGAACTGCACGAACTTGTCGGTCCGACCCGACCAACGCCACCGCCAGCGATCGCCGAGGCGGCATTAGAGCCCGGCCGAAACCTTGTCCGCCACCTCCTTGGGCAGCCAGGCTTTCCACACATCCGGGTGCGCCTTCATGAACGCTTCGGCGGCCTGGCGCGGCGCGGTGTGTTTCTCGCTCATCTCGGCCAGGGCCTTGTTCAACGGGTCGATGGGCAGATCGACCTTGGTGAAGAACTCGGCAATCTGCGGGTACTGCTTCTGGAACGGCGTAGACACACCAATGGACAGTTTCGAAGCCAGCGAACGGGTCGGTTTCGGATTGGGATTGTCAGCGTCGGTCAGGGTTTTCCAGGCTTCGGCGTCGAACGGCGGCTCTTGCAGTTGAATCAATTTGAATCGACCGAGCAGCGGCGTGGGCGACCAATAATAGAACAGCACCGGTTTGCCGCGACGGATCGAGGAACTGATCTCCGCGTCCAGTGCCGCACCGGAACCACTGCGGAAGTTCACGTAGCTGTCTTCCAGCCCATACGCCTTGAGCTTCTGTTTATTGACCACTTCCGACGTCCAGCCGATGGGGCTGTTGAGGAACCGTCCCTTGGTCGGGGCCTCCGGATCCTTGAACACCTCTTTGTAGCGCGGCAGGTCAGTGACACTGCGCAGATCCGGCGCCAGCGGCTTGATGCCCCTGGCCGGGTCACCCTTGATCACATACTCCGGCACCCACCAGCCTTCGGTGGCGCCCTTGACCGTATCCCCCAGGCTCGCCACCTTGCCTTCGGCCTCCGCCTTGACCCAGACCGGACTGCGCCCGGCCCATTCCTCGCCAATGACCTGAATGTCATTGTTGGCCAGGGCGGTTTCCAGGGTAATGGTGGTGCCCGGCAAGGTGTCGGTCGGCAACCCGTAGCCCTTCTCGACAATGATGCGCAGGATATCGGTGATCAGGCTGCCACTCTCCCAATTCAGGTCAGCGAAGTGGATCGGTGCCTGGGCAGCCGATACGGGAACCGATGACGCCAACAACCCGAAAGTGGCCAGGGCAGCGGCCAGCAACCGTCGAAAACCTTTCATGCTTTACACCTCGTGCTGTTCACAGCAATCGCAGGATGGCCTGGCAGAAGGCCGCGAAGCCTCTGAATAGTCAGTCAACTGACTGTAGTAGAGGTTCCCGCTTTCGAGGGGGCATGCCCTGGTTTTAGGAAGTTTCCTGCAAGCGCGCCAGTTCTCTTCTGACCATGCTGGCATACGCTGCCGGGCGCAACGCGTAGATCTGCGAGGCCACCCAATTCAGCCAGGCTCCCTGCAGCACAGCCTTCTGCCCGAATAGCCGTTGGGCCTCGGCTTGAGCGTTGGCGAGGTTCTGCTCATGGAAGTCGGCGCGGGTCAGGCTCATTACTCGCTGGCCTTGAACGTCACCAGTTCACCCTTGCGCCACTTGGCGGCCTTGGCTGTCACGGCCTTGAGGGTTTTGGTCAGGCCTTCCTGCAACTGCTCGTGGGCGGCGAACACCATCACCACGTTGTGACCCTCCTTGAACACGATGGCATGACCGTCGGCGGTGGTGACAAAGGCATAATCGCCCAGGCCGTAGACCGTCAGTTTGATATCGCGGAATTTGATTTCCAGTTTGCCGCCTTCGCGACTGGGCAAAACCGAGGCACTGAAATGATCGCCAACCTTGAGTTTGAGCCCGGGTTTATCGTCCACCACCAGCGCTGACTCGGTGTCGATTTCGGCAACGTAAATGCCTTCAGCGTTCTGTTCGGTGATGTAAACGAAACGTGACTGAAACTGTTTAACAAGCTTTGCGCGCAAATCACCCAGCACGAACAAAGCATGCATATCGAGATTACTTACTGCCAAGGAAACATCCCCACATCTGAAAATGACGCTGCACGCGAAAACAGCGCACAGCCAAAAAAAGCGGCAATGCCGAAGGTGAAGCCAGATAACCCGAATTGAAATCCTGAGATGAGCAGGAGGCTCATCCATCACGACGCTTGAGCAGACTACTGGATGTCGCTCACATCGTCTTGCCTGACGTTCGTCAAAGGTTGAAGGAAAACGCCCTTTGTACGGTCAGAGAAGTACGGACTATCAACTTCGAGGAAAATTCTCTCAAAAAAAAGCACTTTTCTGACATATCGCCAGAAAGAAATTGCTTTAGATAAACATCGATCACCCACCAGTGGGGGTGATTCTAGAGCAGCGACGCTCATCGAGACTACCCATACCGTCGTACATACGTCGGTAAAACAATGAAAAGGACTTCATATGTGCACACTGACACACTTCGCTCATCCCCAAACGCCGCATCCGGCGGTGTTACAGCACCCTGAACGGGTCACCCACATCCCCGGCCCACCGAGGTTCCAGGTGATATTGGCCGGCAATGCCTTCTTCCATATCAAAGAAATTTCCACAGGGCATGTAAGAGGTTTCCGCGGCGATCACAACGAAGCCTGCGCACTCGCCCGGTCACTTGAATCACGTACCTGACCGGATCGCTCCTTGCCTTTGGATAGACGTTTCGTCATGCCGGCGACTTAACTCAGCCGCCGGCCTGCAACAACTGCCATACTGGCCGGCCAACGACACGCACCCCTCTCTGGGTGGGCAGCGTTAAACAAACAGTTATTTCCAAGGGAAGGCAGCTACGTGACGGAATTTGATATCGGCGAATTTTTTATTTGGGGCGAAGCCAGAGAGGTCGACGGCGAATTCCAGGCTGTCATTGTCATGCGCGCCAAGCCGCCGCTGAATACCGTGAGCTACCATCAGGTCGAAAAAGATCGCTGGTTCAAAACCTCGGACGTCGCCGCCACCGCAGCCCAGGAATCCGCCAGGGAGTTGAAGGCGGCCGTCGATGCAGGTGCATTGAAAGCCTGATGTTCGAGTTTGCGGTCTATGCTCACTGCTGCGTTTGAACATCGCTTTCGAACTCCTGACGCGCGGCCCCCTCAGATGCAATGTAGCCGCGCCTCAGATCTCGTACTCGACGTGACCGACCCGCTGCAAGGAGATGAAGATGGAATCACCGACACACGACTTGAAAGGTTTGTTCGACCAGCTCGGCCTGGACTCCACCCAGAAAGCTATCGACGATTTCATTGCCAGTCATTCACCGTTGCCCGACGACAAGAAACTCATCGACGCCGAGTTCTGGACGCCGCAACAGGCAGGCTTCCTGAAAGAACAATTGCGTGAAGATGCCGACTGGGCGCGGGTGGTCGACGACTTGAACCTGCGTATGCATCAAATTCACTAACCCCGGGCGTAACGCAGGCTGCCAGGTGTTGCAGTATTCAATTGCGCCAACCAGGCAGCCTTGCACTCCTCCGCTTCATCGCGACTGGAAAACGCCGTCCCCCGGCGCTCACCGTTGAGCAGCACCACCCAGCAGACACTCTGCCCCAACGCCCGCAAACTGGCGGGCACACCGCTGCCAATCATCACCGCAACATCAACCTTACCGTGCATGCTGACCTCTCGAGCTCAGTTAGCAACCTAACTATGCCGGCATGTTAATCAGCGGATACGAGCGGAAAAAGCAGCGGCCCCGCACAGCAGAGTTGCCAAAACCGTAACAATAAAGCACCTCATCCCACCTGCTGGAACCGATTTGACGGGCCCCTGCGAAAGACGCCATTCAGGACGACCACTGTATCTATGGCGAGCAAGCGTGCTCGTCATAGCAGAAGTGGTCGTCCTTGTCTGAACAGCATCAAGCCGCTAGCGCGGATTTTCCGGCTTGTAGCCCAGGCGCAAACCGCCCCAATGACGCCCCTTGAGCATGATCGGCACCGACAGGTCGTGCATGAGCTCTCCAGTATCGCGAGTGTAAGTTTGCAGCAGCACCGCCTGTTGGTGGCTGCCGCAACGGACGCCGGTGCGATCAGCGAATTTGCGTTTGGTGCGGTTTTGCAAGGTATCGACCTGCACATCGCCGGTCAGCGGCTGGCTGAAGACTTTGTTATGGGTCGGCACGTAGCCTTGAGGGGTGCAGGCAATGGCGAACACCAGGCCTTCGTGGCGCGGCAACAGCGGCTCCTGAATCGCCGGCAAGACCTGATCGGTGTAGCGGTCGAAGCGCGTCTGGTACTTGGGCGGACTGGTGTCGGGGATTGCCTGATAGTTTCGGTCGAACAGGTCATCGAGACTGATACGTCCGGCATCGATATCCGCTTCGAATCGCGCGGTAATCTGGCTCGCCCCTTCGCGGGCCAGGTCGTAGATACGCTGGTGATAGTCATCCAGCCCGACTGCCGCCAGGCGCTCACTGATGGTTTCGGCCTGACCTTCCATCTGCACCGCGGCCTGAGCCAGACGCTGAGTCTGCTGGTCGCTGATGGCCAGGTCGCTGCGCATCTGTTCGATGGCATGAAACAGGCTGTCGAGCTGTTCGCGATTGGTCTCTGCGCCTCGGGCAATTTCCCCGACCTGGTGTTCGACACTGGCCGCCAGCCGCGCGATGTTATCCAGGTGCTGCCCCGTGTGCTCGACCTGCTGGACGCCGGTGTCGAGGTCGCTGGACAGTTGACGGATCTGCTCCACCACTTGCGCGGTGCGTTGCTGGATATCGGCCACCATCTCCCCGACTTCACCGGTTGCCGTGGCGGTGCGCGCGGCGAGGCCACGAACCTCGTCGGCCACCACTGCAAAACCACGCCCGTGCTCACCGGCGCGCGCCGCTTCGATGGCGGCGTTCAACGCCAGCAAATTGGTCTGGCTGGCGATGGACTGAATCACCAAAGTGACCCGCTGAATGTCATCGCTGCGCAGGCTCAGGGCCTCGATCAGCTCGCGGCTGTTACTGGCGCGCTGACTGAGCTGATGCATGCGCGCAATCGACTCGATCAGTTCGGTTCGCCCGGCCACGCCACTCTGATGCGCCTCGCTGGCGGCGCTCAGGGCTTCGCGGCTGAGGGTCGAGGTGGCTTGTTCGGTGGCAATCATCACTTCGGCATTGCTGACGATCTGCGCCGCCGCACCGAGTTGCGATTGCAGCTTGTCCGCCAGTTGCTTGACCGAGAAGGCCACGCCTGCGGCCGACAAGGCGTTATGACTGGTGGTGTAGGAAAGATCGCGGGTTAACGCGGAGATGGCGCTGGACGTATCCGCTGGAACCGCTTCAGGTGCCGCACGCGAACGCAGACGAGGCAGCCAGATAATGAGCACCGCCAATGGCAGGCTCAGGTAAAGCGACCAGCCCCCCAGCGTCATGCCACACAGCAACAGCATCAGGGCGATGCTCTGCAGCGACGGCGTCAGCCAGCGGTGTTTCGGCAAAAGTACTGGTGCAGGCACTGCCGCAACCAGAGATCCGTCTCTCGTCATCGTTATCACCCCGCCATCTTCTAATTGTTGTCATCGCATTAAACGCCAGCAGAAAGCCATTATCCATGGGCCTTTAGTCGTGGTCGTTGCAGCAGATCAATAGAAGTGCGGGGCTTTACGCAGGCGTTGAAAAGCAAAGATCGCAGCCTTCGGCAGCGCCGACCGGAAGGAAGGCAGGCGCTGACGAAGGCTGCGATCTTTTCACAGGCTACCCGAGTTAAACGGGCGGCCTGCAGAATCACGCCTGACGCTGGTGCTTGTCGATCTGCTCGTGACGCTCTTGAGCTTCGATGCAGTACTTGGTCGTCGGGCTGATCAGCAGGCGTTTCAGGCCGATGGGCTCACCGCTGTCATCGCACCAGCCGAAGCTGTCTTCCTTGATGCGTTCCAGGGCTTGTTCCAACTGAGGCAGCATGCGCTGATCGCGATCGATCGCGTTCACCAGCCAGGTGCGCTCTTCTTCGACGGAAGCCGCGTCAGCCGGGTCGGCCGGGGTGTCCAGGCTCTCGATGGCAATGCGGTTCTGTTCGATGCGCTCATGGGTTTCGACTTTCATGTTCTGCAACAGCTCGGCGAAAAAAGCATGTTGCTCGGCATTCATGTAGTCATCCGCCGGCATGGCCAGCAACTTGTCCTTTGTCATTGATATCTCTATAAAAAAACGTGCATTAAGGCGAATAAGGGAGCTTTCCGGCGGACCTGGGCAGGCCATCGGAAAGGCGCCGTTTGTTCCAAGCGCCACCCGGCACTCAATTTACGAGGGGCGGCAGTCTAAGGCCGACTTGAGGCCTCAGCAACTGAAAAGACAGCGAATTTTCCCGGCAAAGCCTCGAAAATGATCTAAGGCGGGCATCGGAGTGCGTTTATAGCAAGAAATTCAATCCAGCGGAGGTATATAGAAGACAAATGGCTACCGGCACGCCCCCCATTTTCACGTCAGGCATCCTCAGCTAAGGTTGTCCGTCCCGAAGTGGCTATTTCAAGGAGCGGTTAAATGAAGCTGATCGGCATGCTGGATTCGCCTTACGTACGACGCGTCGCCATTTCTGCCAAACGCCTGGGCATTGCGCTGGAGCATGAATCGGTTTCGGTGTTCAGGCACTTCGAGCAGTTCCAGCAGATCAACCCCGTGGTCAAGGCCCCCACGCTGGTGCTGGATGATGGCGAAGTACTGATGGATTCGACCCTGATCATCGATTACCTGGAGGCACTGGCCGAACCTGGCCGCAGCCTGATGCCCAAGGGAATCGAGCAACGTGTGCGCTCGTTGCGCCTTATCGGGCTGGCGTTGGCAGCCTGCGAAAAATCGGTGCAGCTCTATTACGAGCGCAACCTGCGGCCGGCGGAGATTCAATACGAACCCTGGGTTGAGCGAGTCGAAGGACAACTGGCGGCGGCTTATTCAGCCCTGGAACGGGAACTGGAAAAACACCCGCTGAAAACCGACGGTTCGATTGATCAGGATGGACTCACCCTCGCCGTGGCCTGGAGCTTTACCAACCTGGTGGTGCCGGATCAGGTCGCCGGGGCGCAATGTCCGCGAATCGCTGCATTCACCGAGTATGCCGAAGGGCTTGAGGCGTTTGTCAGTACGCCGATTGACTGACAGACAGGCGGCGCCTCATTTGGCCTCCAACCAAAAGGCCGCTTCTGCCAAAGGCAGAAGCGGCAGAGGCTCAGGCCCCGGAAGATCAGTGCATGAACAGCGCGATCAGAATGATGATCGGGATGGGTACACCAAGAAAGAACAACAGTAATGAGCGCATGGTGTTTCTCCTGAGTTAACGAATGGCTGTGGTGGTCACGTAGGTGTCGGTTTCCAGATACACCACGGCATCCCGGCGACGACCGCCGAAAGTCGCGGCAAGGCTGGCGAAAAACGCACCGGCCAACAGTGCAACGAACATCCACAACGTGGTCCAGGCAGCGACTTTAGCGGCCGTGTCTGCCGCTTGTTGTGCCTTCAGCCTGGCGTCGGCCACGGCCTGTTGGGTGCGGGCATAGACTTCATCGACACGACGTTCAGCGTCCGCCTGGGTAAGGTTGGTCCGCTGCGCCACCAACTGCGCGAGATAAGTGCGATCTTCGGCAGCCAGTTGCCCGTTGTTACTCAAGGAGCGGACGAAAATGCGGGTGACGGTGCCGCGGGCGGCGTCATCGCTGACGGCGGCCGGACGATCATCGCGAAACAGGCTGTCGACGAAGTAACCGTATTGATCGCCGCCCGAATTGACGGCAGCCGTACCGGCCACTTGCGTCATGGCACTGGCCGCGCCACCGGCGACATTCGCCCCGGCCTGCACCCCGCCGCTGATCAGGCTGCTGACCGAACCGGCCACCAGCGTCGCCGTCACGAGTGTCGCCACGCACCACGCCAGGAAGCCATGGGCGGTGTCGCGGAAGTAGACTTCATCGCCGTGCATATACGCCCATTTCACCCGCAGCCGGCCGGCGATGTAGCCACCGGCCCCGGAGGCGATGATCTGGGTGGCGGCCAGCCAGACGATGGTTGAAATACCCAGGCCTTTGGCGCTCACCCCCTCATTGGCCCAAGGCGAAACCGCCGAAAATCCAAGGCCGAAACCCAGCAGCACGAGGATCAGCGATAACGCGGCCGCGGCCGCGGCCCCGGCGAAAATCGCCCCCCAGGACACACCCGAGAGCGTGCTCGACTCATCCGCGGCGGGATAGAAACCATCAGAGGATCTATTCATCGTTGTATCGCTCCAGGCAGAAAGATGGTGTTACAACTCTTCGAATGAACAATTGCAGTGACCATGCCAGTCGCGAATTCCAGATAAGTCCTTTAACTTCAGATGGTTACAAAGATGGAACTTCCGAGGGTCATGCAAGATGCAATAAAGAGCCCGCCCGGGCGGGCTTTCTGCATTGCGAAAACTACTTGCGCCTATAGCTTTTATTGCCTGCCGGCGTGAGGCAGTAAACGCCGCCTCTGGGGCCCGTGCAGAACGAACCGGTTCCGCAAGCACAACCCTCGGCCTCCTGCACACGTGCTTGTGGCCGGGCCTGGCTTTTGCTGCCATATATAGATGAACAACTTTTTTTCGAGGCACTGATAGAGCCGTCGTTACACAGGAACAGATCACCGTCACAACGGGCGACACCGCCCTTCTTTCCCGAACACGGTGTATTGGCGGCCCATGTCGATGAGCAGACAACACTCAGCAACAGCAGGCACATCGGCATCCAGCCAGGCTTTAGAGTACGCAAGGTGCAACTTCCCGTTGAAATTATGGCCCAATGATATCAACGTTCCTTAAATGCACCGCGATCACATGAAAGTTAATTTATTAAGTCACTGGCAATTCTTGGCAAAATGCTTCGAACTCAGACTTGAACCGATTTATCAGGCCAGCCTATGACCCGAATCTTGACCATCGAAGACGACGCCGTAACCGCCCGGGAAATTGTCGCCGAACTGAGCAGCCACGGCCTCGAAGTCGACTGGGTCGACAACGGCCGCGAAGGGCTGGAGCGCGCAGTCAGCGGCCACTATGACCTGATCACCCTCGACCGCATGCTGCCCGAGCTGGATGGCCTGGCCATCGTCACCACACTGCGGACCATGGGCGTGGCGACCCCCATCCTGATGATCAGCGCCCTCTCCGACGTCGACGAACGCGTGCGCGGCCTGCGTGCCGGTGGCGACGATTACCTGACCAAACCCTTCGCCACCGATGAAATGGCCGCCCGCGTCGAAGTCCTGTTGCGCCGCCAGAACACCGTGACGGCGCACGTCACCACGTTGCGGGTGGCGGACCTGGAACTGAACCTGATCAGCCACGAAGCCAGCCGCAATGGTGAGTTACTGACGCTGCTGCCCACCGAATACAAGCTGCTGGAATTCCTGATGCGCAACACCGGGCAAATCCTGTCGCGGATGATGATTTTCGAAGAAGTCTGGGGCTATCACTTCGATCCGGGCACCAACCTGATCGACGTGCACATTGGCCGCCTGCGCAAAAAAATCGACCCACCGGGCAATGTTCCACTGATTCGAACCGTGCGAGGCTCGGGTTATGTCATTGCCGAACCCGTCTAAAGGCTGGCGTTCTTCCAGCAGTCGTCTGCTGGCGCTCTACAGTGCGCTGTTCGTGACCTGGAGCGGGATTCTCATGGGGGTCATGTACTACGAGGTGTCCGCTTACCTGGACAATCTGGCCAAACATTCGCTGATGCAGCGTCAGCACCTGTTTTCGCGCTTTCAGGGTGAACAACTGGTGGATGCCCTCGCGGTCAGCATGACCTTCGACATTCGCGGCATCGACGCCTATGGCCTGTTCGATGATCAGCACCGTCACCTCAGCGGCGCCCTGCGCCGTATCCCGCTCGACTTGCCGCTGGACGGCGAGATCCACATGCTAAGCGACTGCACCGACTCCGACGACCCGACCTTGCCCGCCGACAGCTGCGACGCGGTGGCGACCGCAACCGAGGATGGACGCTGGCTGGTCCTGGTACGGGACAACGGTTCGTTGTTTGCCGTCACCCGCATCATCCTCCATGCATTGTTCTGGGGCGTGACCCTGACCATCCTGCCGGGCATCGTCGGCTGGCACTTGTTGCGCCGCCGTCCGCTGCGGCGAATTCGCGCGATTCAGGCCAGTGCCGAGGCCATCGTCGCCGGGGACCTGACCAAGCGCCTGCCGTTGTCCAATCGCCGCGATGAACTGGACATGCTCGCCGCCATCGTCAACGCCATGCTCGAACGCATCGAGCGCTTGATGAACGAGGTCAAGGGCGTGTGCGACAACATCGCCCACGACCTGCGCACGCCGCTGACCCGCTTGCGCGCACAGCTCTATCGCATGCAACAACAGGCCGGTGAAGGCTCTGCCGAAGCGGCGCAACTCGATTCGGTACTGAGCGAGGCCGACACCCTGATGGCGCGTTTTCGGGGCTTGCTGCGGATTTCCGAACTGGAAGACCGCCAACGCCGCTCCGGTTTCGTGCAACTCGACCCGGTGCCGTTGCTGCAGGAACTGCATGATTTTTATCTGCCACTGGCCGAAGACGATGGCCTGGTTTTTCAATTGCACGTGCCTGGGTCATTGCCGCCCCTGAAGGGCGACCGGGCGTTGCTGTTCGAGGCGATCGCGAACCTGTTGAGCAACTCGATCAAGTTCACCCCGCCCGGCGGCGCGGTGATTTTGCGAGGGGTCAATCAGGGGGGGCATACCCGCATCGAAGTGCTCGATTCCGGTCCCGGAATCCCGGAGGCTGAACGCGAGGCGGTGTTCCAGCGCTTCTATCGCGCCGAGGCGGGCAATCAGAAAAGCGGTTTCGGCCTGGGCCTGTCGATCGTCGCGGCAATTGTCAGCCTGCACGGCTTTACGCTGGAGGTGGGTCGCAGTGAGCTCGGGGGGGCGCGGCTGGTGATCGATTGCCGCCAAAGCTTGATTACCCCGACCTGAGGATAAACACAAAACCTGTGGGAGCTGGCTTGCCAGCGAAAGCGGCCGTGGCAGCGCTGCAAGGCCGGAAGGACTCTTCGCCGGCAAGCCGGCTCCCACAGATCCAGGCTAGGCGGGGTAATTGGCCCGCAGTGCCTGCAGTCCGCCCTGATAAATCCCGGCGAACAACGCCACCACTTCCTCGTCACTGACCCCCACCGGCTCAAACCGACCGGACCAGGTCACCCGGGCGCCCTCGCCCTGGCTTTCAACCTTGATCGTCGCCAGGTACTCAGTGGCCGGAAACGGCGCCTGCTCAATCGAGTAGCTGTAGGTCTTGCCCGCGTTATCGAACCCTTGCAGGCGCTCGATCACCACCGCGCCATCCGCCGTTTTCAGGCTGCGCACACGCCCGCCCTCGCTGAGTTCACTCTTGGGAATCAGCGGCAGCCAGTCCGGCAGCGAGTTGAATCCCCCAATCAGTTGCCAGACCTGATCGGCCGAGGCCGGGATGTCGATGAAGGCTGATGCAGATGCCATGTCATATTCTCTCTTGGTCAGTAGGTTCAGATGGCCAGGCTGTCGACGACACCGCCGTCGACCCGCAGGGCGGCGCCCGTGGTGGCTGAGGATAGCGGCGAAGCGATGTAAGCCACCAGATTCGCGACTTCCTCGACATGGGCCACGCGCTGGATGATCGAAGTGGGACGGGCCTTGCGCACGAAGGCGTCGGCTTCCTCCTGGAGGCTGCGACCGGATTGCGCAATGGCATCCTTGAGCATCTTCTCCACGCCATCGGTCAAGGTCGGGCCCGGCAAGATCGCATTCACCGTCACCCCGGTGCCCGCCAGCCGTTTGGCCAGCCCATGGGACACCGCCAGGTTGGCGCTTTTGGTCACGCCATAGTTGAGCATGTCGGCCGGGATCGCGATCCCGGATTCCGAAGACAGGAAAATCACCCGCCCCCAGCCCTGCTTGACCATGTCCGGCACGTAATGCCGGGACAGACGCACACCGGAGATCACGTTGACTTCATAGAAGCGCGTCCACTCGCTGTCGGGGGTGTCGAAGAAATCCACCGCTTCGTAGATCCCCAGGTTGTTCACCAGGATGTCGGCCCGTGGTTCGGCGGCGAACAGAATTTCCGCACCTTCGGCTGTCCCGAGATCGGCAGCCAGCCCCCGCAGTTGAGCGCCCGGCACCTGCTGGCGAATGCTCGCCAAAGCCTGTTCGACTTTGGCCATATCGCGACCGATCACCACCACCGTGGCGCCGGACTCGGCCAACGCCTGGCTGATGCCCAGGCCGATGCCGGCCGTGCTGCCGCTGACAATCGCCAGTTTTCCACTCAGATCGATTTTCATGCTCAAGCTCCAGTGATCGGCAGGGGTGCGCGCTCGGATAACAGTTTTGCCTCACGCAGCGCCTGCCAGAAGGTTGCGGGAATCACGCGGTCATGGACGGAAAGAGTGTAGCGACCCGTCAGAAAATTACCCTCTGGCTGCGCTTCGCTCGGATCAAGGGTCAATTCGCCTGGCACGACCTTGTTTCACAGGCGCCAGCCCCTGATCACGCCGGCGTCGCACACGCGGGTCAGCACAAGAATTGAGTGAAAACCGGATGGCGAGAGCACTGGCCGTGGGCAGATGTTTAATGGCTGTCAGCGTTACTTCGTGAAAGCTACAGCGCCTTGCGCCGTTGCCTACGGGTACGCCAGAATCCGCCGGCTTTTGCGCCTTGGGGGCGGGTTCTATCGTTTGCCGGTCGCTGAAAAGAACAGCGATCGGGTTTGGTAGCCCGGATTTTCCAGGCGTGTAACGCCACCTTTTGCAGAGACTGTTTTGTCTTTGCTGCTTATGGTGGCCATGCACAGGGCGTCTTCGGATGCACCGGTTTCCTGGGACTACCGGTCTACCCACCTGAGCATGGCCGCCACCCTCGTTTGGTAGCGAAAGGTGACGGCTCCCAAGTCACAGCCCAGGAGCTCCATCCATGTTGAAAACTACACCCACCCCGCCACACACCGATCCAGCATCTCCCTCCGAAAACCCCAATCCAGAAAACCACCACGAACCCACCGACCGCATCCCCTCCGCCGCCGACATCCGCGCCACCCCGCGCAAAACCTGCCGCATGTTCATCGTCGACCCCGAGCTCGACACCGAATCCCTGCTGGCCCACGCCTGCGAATCCCTGGCCTCGGCCAACGTCATGACCCTGGACCTCGCGGACCGTACGCAAGGCACCAGTCGCAACACCCTGCTGGGCATCGCACAAGTGATCATGCTCGGCGAACTGGCCGTGAACCGCGCACTGGACCGCATCGACCCTCCCGACTGAGCACAAAACCCTGTAGCGAGGGAGCTCGCTCCCGCTGGGCCACGCAGCGGCCCCAAACCCTGCGTTCCGACAAACCTTTCCCACAGGTGATCACTCACCATCGGCTCTGCCCCCCCCAGCAAACCTAACAGTTCTGATAGTTCCCGCAGGTTCCGAAACCCCCAATACTGCTCGCCACCACGCCAGCCTTTCGGGAGCGCCCAACATGCCAGCAACGCGCGCAACACTGCTCTGCCAATACCGCTACGACGCCCTCGACCGCTTGACCGGCCAGGGACTGACTGACGCGCCACCCCTTCAGCGCTTCTACTGCAAAAGCCGACTGGCCACGGAGATTCAGGGAGCGTTGCGCCAAACCCTCTTCCAGCACGGTGATTGGCTGCTGGCGCAACAACAGCAACAGGGTGTCGAGCACGCCACCACGCTGCTGGCGATTGATCAGCAACGCTCGGTGCTGAACACACTCAAAGCCAACCACCAGGCACAACCCATCGCCTATGCGCCCTATGGTCACCGCCAAGCGACAAATGGATGGATGAGTTTGATGGGGTTCAATGGCGAACGGCCTGACCCACTGACCGGGCACTATTTGCTGGGTAATGGCTATCGAGCGTTTAATCCGGTGCTGATGCGATTTAACAGTCCGGACAGTTTAAGTCCGTTTGGCGAGGGTGGGTTGAATGCGTATGCTTATTGCGAGGGGGACCCTGTCAATTCAAGTGACCCTAGTGGCCATCTAAAGTTCCCCCGAAGTATTCTTCATACATCACCGACTTCTATAATCGTGCGCAATCCAGTCGGAGCTCCATCTGTATACACTTTGAAAGCTGGAATATCTCAAGAAGCCGGTATTCGCGCCATCCAGAACATGGACAACCTTACAATCACGGCGCTCAATGAGTCCGCCCAAGACGCCCGCTATTTAGGGCTTTTTTATGATCAACCGAACAAAGTTCCAACCCTGAAAGAAATGACATTGTACAAACTTAGAAACTCAAAAAAAATTATTGACAGCCCTGCCATAGAAATCAAAACCAAATTAAAAGAAGAATTAAAAAACGTTTCATCGCTTGCTGATAGCGAAGCACTTATCAGGTACATCCGAACAAATAGATATGGCGCCGATATCGATCAGACTCGTCCATTTTCTATGGCCCGGTTACTTGCAGCCAGCGAAGGCGTTTACCACCCCTCATCATCGCAACTTGACAGACCAAGACCTGAAACCGCCAGCATGTTTATCCGCTCGCTAAATCATTTAAAACATCGTGATCATGACAAATTAATCGAGCAGGCCAAGCGCATCAGGTCTGATCATTTCACGTGATTTTTGAACAAGTCTCTCCATCCCTCAAAGCCGAGGCGACGGTTATGTCCTCTAGGATTAGGTGCTTTACTAAGGAAACCAAAACCCCACGAGCCCCCATCATGAACCGCAACGACCTGCGCCGCGTGGACATGAACCTGTTGGTGATTTTCGAAACCCTGATGTTCGAAAAAAACCTGACCCGCGCCGCAGAGAAATTGTTCCTCGGCCAGCCTGCGGTCAGCGCGGCGCTGGCGCGGTTGCGGGATTTGTTTGACGATCCGTTGCTGGTACGCAACGGCCGTAGCCTGGAGCCGACGCCGCGCGCCCTGGTGATTCTCAAGGAACTGCAACCGGCGATGGACACCATTTCCGGTGCGGTCAGCCGGGCCAAGGATTTCGACCCGTCCACCAGCCGTGACGTGTTTCGCATCGGCCTGTCCGATGACGCCGAATTCGGGCTGTTTCCACCGTTGCTCAAGCAGATACGCGAAGAAGCACAGAACGTGGTGGTCGTCGTGCGGCGAGTGAATTTCACGTTGATGTCGTCGATGTTGTAAACACCCAACCCTGTGGCGAGGGAGCTCGCTCCCGCCGGGCCACGCAGCGGCCCCAAACCTTGCGTTCCGACAAACCTTTCCCACAGCTGATCATTCACCATCGACTCTGCCCCCCAGCAAACCTAACAGTTCTGATAGTTCACGCCCGTTCCGAAAACCCCAATACTGCTCGCCACCACGCCAGCCTTTCGGGAGCGCCCAACATGCCAGCAACACGCGCAACACTGCTCTGCCAATACCGCTACGACGCCCTCGACCGCTTGACCGGCCAGGGACTGACTGACGCGCCACCCCTTCAGCGCTTCTACTGCAAAAGCCGCCTGGCCACTGAAATTCAGGGGGCGTTGCGCCAAACCCTCTTCCAGCACGGTGACTGGCTGCTGGCGCAACAAGAGCAACAGGGTGTCGAGCACGCCACCACGCTACTGGCGATTGATCAGCAACGCTCGGTGCTCAACACACTCAAAGCCAACCACCAGGCACAACCCATCGCCTATGCACCCTATGGTCACCGCCAAGCGACAAATGGATGGATGAGTTTGATGGGGTTCAATGGCGAACGGCCTGACCCACTGACCGGGCATTATCTGCTGGGTAATGGTTATAGGGCGTTTAATCCGGTGCTGATGCGATTTAACAGCCCGGACAGTTTGAGTCCGTTTGGGAAGGGTGGGCTGAATTGTTATGCTTATTGCGCAGGGGATCCAGTAAACTTTAACGACCCTAGCGGACATCAACCCCAAATACATATTAAAACCAGTATTTTCGGAAAAATAACATTCAAGCTCAACGGGAGCAAATTAAAACCTTATGAACACATAACTAAAAACCAAGCTCTACTCGCAGCAAAACAATACAATAAAATGACAAGTCAAATGAAATTACCACTCAAAAACATAGTTGAGAACGATTTCAAACAAAGAAAAGCCTATCAAATGCTAGGCACTGAGCCCATAAACCTGGAAATGATCGCAAGAAAAAAACTCGCCTTGTCTGGTGTCTCACTAAGCAGCTTGCCAATAGATGAATTCCCACCCGCCCTGCATTACCCCAACCAAGAAAAACTGAGCGCCCAGATCAATCTACTGGACTATGTGCATGGAGATCAGCCGCGAGCCGACCAGGCGTGGGTGGATAGGCTTATCCTGGCGACGCATAGACCTGTAACACACACCAAAAACGGCGAGCCGATAACAATATCATCGGAGGTTGCTAAACAATACAATGAAAGGCTGCTCGCAATTCGCGAATCCCAAAAGCAAATACTTAATCAGCATAAGCGCCACATTTTTCTTCAATACTTCCAATTTGCTTCTTAAACAACAAGCATCTTTTAGAGAAGTTACGAGACGACATTAAGTTCAGCCGTTCGATCAAATAGCTCGCAAGTCATCCGGCCACAGAGCAGGCCCAGGGTTTGCTGCTTTACTGAAAAGACCCAGCCCCCCCACGAGCCCCCACCATGAACCGCAACGACCTGCGCCGCGTGGACATGAACCTGTTGGTGATTTTCGAAACCCTGATGTTCGAGAAGAACCTGACCCGCGCCGCAGAGAAACTGTTTCTCGGCCAGCCTGCGGTCAGCGCGGCGCTGGCGCGGTTGCGGGATTTGTTTGACGATCCGTTGCTGGTACGCAATGGCCGTAGCCTGGAGCCGACGCCGCGCGCCCTGGTGATTCTCAAGGAACTGCAGCCGGCGATGGACACCATTTCCGGTGCGGTCAGCCGGGCCAAGGACTTCGACCCGTCCACCAGCCGTGACGTGTTTCGCATCGGCCTGTCGGATGACGCCGAATTCGGGCTGTTTCCACCGTTGCTCAAGCAGATACGCGAAGAAGCGCAGAACGTGGTGGTCGTCGTGCGGCGGGTGAATTTCCTGTTGATGTCGTCGATGCTCGCCACCGGGGAGATTACCGTCGGGATCAGCTACACCACGGAATTGCCGGCCAATGCCAAGCGCAAGAAACTGCGAGACTTGAGCGTCAAGATCCTGCGCGGCGACAACCGGCCCGGCCCCCTGACGCTCGATGAATTCTGCGAACGTCCCCATGCACTGGTGTCGTTTTCCGGGGATCTGACCGGGGCGATCGACACCGATCTCGCCCGCATCGGCCGCTCGCGCCGGGTGGTGCTGGCGGTGCCGCAGTTTGCCGGGCTGCGCGCCTTGCTGGCGGGCACCGACATGCTGGCAACGGTGCCGGATTACGCGGCGAGCGCGCTGATCGAAGGCAGTCCCCAACTGCGTGCCGACGATGCGCCGTTCGAGATCAAGCTGTCCGAACTGTCCATGGTCTGGAACGGCGTCAACGATAACGATCCGGCAGAACGTTGGTTGCGCTCGAAAATTGTGGAGCACATGTCTGCTCCACCACCGGGACATTGAGCGAATTGAACTGCGGATCGGTCTCGCGCAAGTAGATCGGCAGGTCCGTCATGGGTGGCATGGCCGGGATCTCGAAATACATCTGGATCACCCAGCCACGGTGATAGCTGGCGTGGTTGACCACGTGCATCAACATCGCGCCGGCGCTCATGGTGCCGCTTTCACCGGAGAGAAAGGTAAACCGGACGGGTTTGTCCAGTGAGGCATCGGTCTGCCGGGCGGTCCACTCGCAATACCAGTGATCAACGATCTGTTGCGCCTGGCGCAGTGCCGACAGTTCAGGGTGAACCATGTCGTGGGAGGTTTTGAAGCCGTGTCCCCGGCCTTCGAGGTGGGCTTGCCAGAGGCAATCCACTACATAGATGTGGTTCAGCGTGCCCATCATGTTCTTGAAAATGCCGGCGCGCTGTTTGTAGACCTCGGCCGGGGGCAGTTGCGCCAGGTTATCGAAGAGGCGCTGGTTGGCCCATTGTTTGTAATCGGCAAGCAGGCGGGCAGTGCGTACGTTGATCATCAGACTTCTCCGATGGCGATGAGCGCATCTTTCAAGGATAGCGCTATCCCCACGCCGCAGTGCTGTGGCTGATCATCGGTACGGTGGTTACTGCGCGAGCGTATCCAGTACCCGATCGGCCAGCGCCAGGCTACTGGTCAGGCCTGGGGATTCAATGCCGAACAGGTTCACCAATCCCGCTACGCCATGCTGAGTCGGGCCGCTGATTTTCGGGCGAATACCGCTGTAGGCCGGTTGCAGACTGCCATCGGGCAACCCCGGCCAGTAACGCCGGATCGCCTGATAAAAGCCGTCGCCCCGCGATGGATTGACGCGGTAGTCGATGTGATCGACCCATTCCACATCAGGCCCGAATCGCGCCTGGCCGCCCAGGTCGAGGGTCATGTGCACACCCAGCCCGGCACTTTCCGGTGCCGGATACACCAGATGGCGAAACGGCGCCCGGCCACTGAAACTGAAATAGCTGCCCTTGCACAACCGCGCCTCTGGAATGTATTGCGCAGGCAGGCCGGCGATGCGGCTTGCCACCTCGGGCGCAGACAACCCTGCACAGTTGATCAGTTCGCGACAGCTCAAGGTCATGGGTTCGGCACCGCCCATGTGCAACTCGAAACCCTGTTCGAGGCAACGCGCCGACAACAGCGGCGTATGAAACGCCAGTGACGCCCCCCCGGCTTCGGCATCGGCCTGCAACGCCAGCATCAAGCCATGGGAGTCGACGATGCCGGTGGACGGCGACCACAGCGCGGCGACGCAGGACAACGCCGGTTCCAGTTCCCGCGCCTCACTCGCCGCCAGCCATTGCAGGTCATCGACACCGTTGCGCCGGCCCTGCTCCAGCAAACCCTGCAACGCCGTGCGCTGGGCTTCATCGGTGGCCACGATCAACTTGCCCAGGCGCTGATGGCTGACGCCACGCTCGTCGCAGAAGGCGTAGAGGCGTTGCTTGCCCTCCACGCACAACTGCGCCTTGAGGCTGCCGCCGGGGTAATAGATGCCGGCGTGGATCACTTCGGAATTGCGCGAACTGATGCCCACGCCTATGCCTTCGCCGGCCTCGACCAGAATCACTTCGCGCCCGCTCATGGCCAGCGCCCTGGCCACCGCCAGCCCGACCACTCCGGCCCCAACCACCACGCTGTCGATATCGACGCTCACCCGCCCTGCCTTCATGTCAAACCAGCTCCCGCTCTCGGTAATCGATCAGGCAGGAGAATATCGCCAACAGCATGGCCCTGACCACGAAGACGATGGGCATCGGGAGCCGGCCGCCCATGTCGCCTCTGGATATCGTGCCGCTCCCACAACCGCCTTCGCTGGCAAGCCAGCGCCTACAGTCCGGACCTTGGGAACCCGGTCCCGGAGGAAAAATGATTATCCGACTGCACCCGTGTCAATCTTCACCATCAGGGAACTCCTGGCGACCGCCATGCATCCTAAATGATGAGGTACTTCCTTTTTGCTTCACGCTTTCAGAGGACACCGTCATGCGCCGTCTGATTATCGTTTCTTCTCTGTTGCTGTGTTTACCCTTCGGCTCTGCAATGGCCAAGGTGGACGCAGGCGATGTCGCCACCTCAGCCGGGGTTTCCGCATCGCTGTACTCGACGTTCAAGGACCACAAACTCATGATTCCCGCCCGTGATGACGCCTCCAGCTTCGTGGCCAGTGGCGGTACGATTCGCGGCGCCTATCTGGAATCGGTTCTCAAACAGCTCCGGCAGGAGCACCCCGACCTCAACAACGCAAGCGACGAAGACCTGGCTCGCGCCATTCTCGTCCAGGAAGGCGTTCCAGCCGGTCAATAACGATGGCCAACCTCAGCGGTGGGGCTTGTGAAACCTGGACAGCGTTTTCAGCCCTGCCTTGCTTGACGGGTGTGGCTTCAAGCATGCCGCGCCCACCCGGCCACCAGGGCCGGGGTGATGCTGACACCGCCACAGACCACAATCACCACGTCATGGGCCTGGGCAATCGCCGGATGATCCAGGTACGCAATCGCCAGTGAAACTCCACATGCCGGCTCGACCAACTGGCGACAATCATTGGCGTACCGCACCACGCCCATGATCGCCTCCTCGTCCCCGAGCACCACGCACTCGTGGGGAAAATCGAGGATGTGCCGCACCGGCCACGCCGCCACCTCAGAGGCGCCGAGTGACGTGGCGACTGTGTCGATCCGTGGCAGGCGCACGGGATGCCCGGCCGCCATGGCTGCCGCGAACGACGCCGCGCCTCGGGTTTCACAGGCAACGATCCGGCAGTCCATGCGCCGATGGCGGATCAGCCCGGTGAGCAGGCCCGCCAGCAAACCGCCGCCGCCCACCGACGTGACCAACGCATCGACTTGCGGGCAGTCTTCGAGGATTTCATCGACCATCGTGCTGTGCCCTTGCCACAGCACCGGGTGATCGAAAGCCGGGACATATTCGGTGTCCGCCCCCTGCGCCAGCTCCATGGCCCGTTGGTTGGCTTCGTCCCAGACCTTGCCGTGGACAATCACCTCGGCGCCGGTTTTGCGGATTCTGGCGCGGGTGCTTTCAGGGGTGGTGTGCGGCACGACGATGCACGCCTGCAATCCCAGGCTGACGGCCGCCACGGCGGTGGCGAACCCGGCGTTGCCCCCGGAAGGACAGACGACTCTGGTTTTGCCCTGGGCTTCGGCCTGACTGCACAAAAGCCCCATGCCACGCAGTTTGAATGAGCCACTGGGTTGCAGGTTTTCCAGTTTGAGCCAAATGCGACGGGCCGGGGAAGAGAGGCCAGGGTGCAGGATCAACGGGGTTCTGATGTGAAGCATGGCGGCTCCTGGTGCACGCCGCCCACTCGTCGAATGTTCCGCGAGCCAGCGGTGAACGGTCCTGTTTCAAGCTTAGTTCACCCTGACCCGAGACTGGCGTTTCAGCGATAACGCAGCGCGGGGCCAGGGGCGACCGCCGACTGGGACGGATCCTATAATCAAGGGTGTGCCCACTGATCGAAGCATCATGAAAATTTCCGTAAAACTGGCTTTTATCGCCTTCGTGTCCACCTTCGCCTACCTCTGGCTCGCGATTTGGGGGCTGGGCGGATTCGCCGCCTTTTTCTCTCATGGCGCGCTGGTCGTGGTGGCGCTTGCCACCCTGGCGATGGTCGTCGCTTCGCTGTTCACCGAGGTCAACCTCAGTTCCGGCGAACGTGAAGACCGGGCCAACCGCTGGGTGCTGCCGGCCTTTGGCATCATTGGCTTACTGAGCGGATTTCTACCGGCCTACACCGACCGGGTCGACGTCTGGACGTTCGGCGGCGAGGGTGTGCGTTGGCTCGGGGCAGTGCTGTACATCCTGGGCGGCGCCCTGCGAATCTGGCCGGTGTTCGTGCTGGGCAAGCGCTTCAGCGGGCTGGTGGCGATTCAACCGGGGCACAGCCTGGTCACCGACGGAATTTATCGCCGCCTGCGTAACCCCAGTTATCTGGGGATGTTGATCATCGCTGTAGGCTGGGCGCTGGCATTCCGTTCGGCAGTCGGACTGTTGCTGGCCGCGCTGACGGTGATCCCGCTGATTGCGCGGATCGATTCGGAGGAGGCGCTATTGCGGGCGCAGTTTGGTGCTGACTACGAGGCTTATTGCACCCGGAGCTGGCGGTTGATTCCGAAAATCTATTGAAGCAACCACAGCCGGTGTCGGCGCCAACCGCTTGCTCATTCGACGTTCTCGAACGTGATTGAAACTCATCACTTCTGCTACCAAAGCTGTAGCACTCGGTAACACCCGGCCCCATTGCAGTGCATCTTTTTCAAGCATTTCGATCCCCCCGCCCTGCCCCGCACGGCCAAAACAGGCATGGCGTACTTTGTGCATCTCAAGGCGATCCTCCCTTGCTTGAAGCCACCATGCGCCCCAAGGAACTGAAACTCTGGACCACCGGTGTCGCCCACCTGCTCGACTTGCCCGCCGGGCATGCACGGCTGTCGGGCCTTAGTCACTGGTTGCGGCAAGTCTGCCCGGTCGATCATTTCGTCCTGTTCGTCTACGAAGGCAATCACCGGCCCCTGGCGTTGTTCGACACCTTCTCGGCGGACAAACGCGCGGTGTATGTCGATGACTATCAGTGCGGACCGTATTTGCTCGATCCGTTCTACCTGGCCTGTACGCGCGGGCAGGCACCCGGATTGTGGCGATTGCGCCAGTTCGCGCCCGACCACTTCTACCTCGGCGAGTACTACCTGACTTATTACCAGCAAACCGGTCTGGCAGAAGAAGTGGCGTTTTTCGTCGACCTCGGCGCCGGTGCCACGGCCGTGCTGTCGCTGATGCGTTCCTCGGCCAGTTGCGCGTTCAGCCGTGACGAAATGCAGTTGATCGAGTGCGCGCAAGCGGTGGTCGAGCAGGTCATCAATGAAGCCTGGCGCTTGCGTCAGGCCCAGCAACCGCGACCCGCGCAGGATCTGGACTTCAAGATCCGCGAAGCCTTCGATCAGTTCGGCGCGCACATTCTCACCGGACGCGAACAGGAGATTGTGCAGCTGCTGTTGCGCGGTCACTCCAGCGCCTCGGTTGCCGAACAACTGAACATCAGTCCGGGCACGGTAAAAATCCACCGCAAGAACCTCTACGCCAAGCTCGGCATCGGCAGCCAGTCGGAATTGCTCGGACTGTTTATCCGCGACCTCACTGAAAATCAGCTGCAAGCTTCAAGCGACAGGCTGCAAGGGGATCGAGGTCGCGCCGTTGGCTGGTAGCTTGCACAGTGCTTGCAAGCAGCACGTACCCGTTCATTAAACATCACTGGATGGGTACTAGAGGGGATGATGCGCTTCAGGCTTGAGGCTTGTTAAGCCGGCCATCCAGACCAAAAGGCTCTTGCAGCACCAGCTCGTACAAACCATTGGCCATTTGCGGGTTCATCAGCAAATTCCAGCTATGCGGCGACACGCTCGATGGCACCAAAACAAACGGATGCTGGCGCAGCAGATCGGCACCGAACTGTTGCTGGCTGCGGCTTGGGGTGCCAGGGACCAACCAATTGGGGTTTGCGATGGTTTCGGGCCGTACCACGTGAATCCTGGACGGGTCCAGCACACGGGCCTGCGTCAGGCGATGAGGCTTGCAATCCAACGCGTCGAAATCCTTGTGCACCGCCACCTCGAGAATGGCCGTAGAGGCATCCAGGCTGGCATAAACCGTGGCCATGCCTTTAGGGTTCCAGCGTCCACCGACCTTTTCTGCCCCCACGCCCAAATGCCATGTGGGGGCATACTCGGCAGGGTCGAGGCGCCAGAAGTGAATCTCACTGCTGAAGGGGTCTTTAGCCATCAATAGACCCCATACTCGATGCGCGTCAGAAAATCAGTCACCAACTCATAGCCCACCGAGTTAGAAATCAAATCGATGGGTATTTCACCGTCCAGGCCACGCGCAGGTTTGACCATCCATTGCTCGGCCAGCTCGCGCGAGCCCAGCACCTCCGTGGCTTTTTCCAAGACTTCGGCATAGTTGAGCGCGCGCGTGCTTTGCTCCGAGGTCAAGATTTCATTGGGCGTTTTCAGCCGCCGCGCCAGCGTGCGATCAGAAGCGCCAACGATTTTCGACAGCACGCCGCGTTGCTTATACACCTCGCTGTTTTCGATCATGTTGAGCACTGACTGCAGCGGAAAACCGTTTCTTACGGCTCGGTAAATCTCCATACGATCATCACCCGCATTCCCGGAGAGCAAGATCGCGACCATGCGTGGCGGGTGATCTGTCGCAGTAGTGGTCACCGCAGGTTTCTTTCGACCCGAGATTTTTACTGCCGCTTCAAGCTGGCGCATTTGAGCACTCGTGAAGCGACCGGCATCTTTGACAGCCTCATCAGCTACATCATCTTTTTTCTTGGCGCTCATGGCAGTCTCCGTCGCTATGACATCTGGCACAAACTATAGTGCCAAATGGCAAAATTATCTAATCCAAGAACGCTCGCCTGCAACACACCCCTTACAGGAGGAACGCCTGCTCGCAATGGACCCAAGGGCACCGCGCTTAGCCTGCAAGCACGCGCCATCGTTCACGACCATCGCGATCAGGCTCGCTCCTACATGCCCTTTTATAGCCTCGCCCAGGCTCCGCATACCCTCTCCTACCCCCCAAGGGATATATACGCCGCAAAACCCTCATTGCTAGTTTGGCCCCCGACGCACTGATTCATCACTGCAAGGGAGCCCGCCTCGTGAACGACAACCCGCCAAGCGATATCGAATTCTGCAACGTGGTCAAACGCTATGGCCAGGTACAGGCTGTCAGTGGTTTGAATTTCGCCGTGCGGCGCGGTTCGTTCCATTCTTTCCTCGGCGGCTCGGGCTGTGGCAAAACCACCACCCTGCGCATGATCGCCGGGTTCGAACAGCCCACCAGCGGTGAAGTGCGCCTGGCGGGCAGGAACGTTGCCGGCGTTCCGGCCTTCGAGCGGCCGGTGAACATGGTGTTCCAGCATTACGCGCTGTTCCCGCACCTGACCGTGGCGCAAAACATTGCCTATGGCCTGCGCTATCGCACACCGCGCCCCGACAAAAAACAACAGCTGCGCATGGCCGATGAAGCCCTGGAAATGGTGCGCCTCAGCGGCTTCGGCCAGCGCAAACCGAGTGAGCTTTCCGGCGGCCAACAACAGCGCGTGGCCCTGGCCCGGGCGCTGGTCAACAAGCCCACCGTGCTGCTGCTCGATGAGCCGCTGGCGGCACTGGACCGCAAGTTGCGCAAGGAGATGCAGTCGGAATTGCTGCGCCTGCAACGCGAGGTCGGCATCACCTTCGTGCTGGTCACTCACGATCAGGAAGAAGCGCTGTCCATGAGCGACAGCATCAGCGTGATGCACAACGGCTCGATCATCCAGACCGCCACCCCGGAACAACTCTACGAAGCTCCGGCCAGCCGCTACGTGGCCGACTTTATCGGTGAGTCCAACCTGTTCAACGGCACCGTCCGCCATCTGAATGGCCGTTCGGTGGTCCTGCGCACCGAGCAGGGACTGGAACTGACCAGCCCGCTGACGCCCACCGGCAAGGCCCTGAGCGCCAACGCCGACGGCTGCATCGCCGTGCGCCCTGAACTGATCAGCATTGCCGGTGCCAGCGCCGACATGGCGCGGGAAGTGACCCTGCAAGGCTGCGTCGAGGACCGGATCTACCTGGGCAACACCACCGAATACCGCGTGCGCACCCAGGCCTTCGGCGTGGTCTGCGTGCGCGTGCCGCGCCAGCAGGACCACGGCGCCAACGCATTCGAACACGGCGCGGCTGTACGCGTCGGCTGGGATCACGCCAATGGCCTGGCCATGGCGTTGTAAGTCGTCGATTCGTTTCATCAACCGGATGGGGAGCGTGCTATGGACCAGAAGACCTTTATCAAAACCCTGCGCAGCTGGCAGAACGGCTCGATCAGTCGCCGCGACTTTCTTGGCCGTACCGGCCTCGGGATCGCCGCGGCGGTGGTCGCCACCCATATGCCCGGCCTGCTGACCTCAACGGCCGAGGCCGCCGAGCAGGGCAAACTGGGGGATCGCCTGTCGCTGGCGACCTGGCCGAACTACCACAGTCAGGAAAACCTCGACGCGTTCGCCAAGACCACAGGAGCGCGGGTATCGATGAGCGTGTTCGGCTCTAACGAAGAAATGCTCGCCAAGTTGCAGGCCGGCGGCAGTGGCTGGGACGTGCTGGTGCCGACCAACTACACCATCAGCACCTACGTTGGCCTGGGCTTGATCGAGCCCCTGGACCTGTCGCGCATTCCCAATTTCGATGCCTCGGCGTTCCAGCAGAAGTTCATGGCCCAGGGCACAGTCGACGGCAAGGTCTATGCGGTGCCGAAGAACTGGGGCACCACCGGCATGCTTTATGACACTGGCAAGCTGAAGAACGGCCCAACCAGCTGGAAAGAATTCTGGGCCGCCGCCCAGGGGCCTGCCAGTGGCCGCACCATGGTCCACGACTATCAACTCACTGCCATCGGCAACGCCCTGAAAAGCTTCGGTTACAGCTTCAACTCCCTGGACCCGAAAGAACTGGCCGATGCCGAAAAGCTGCTGATCGAAGTCAAGCCGCACCTGTTCGCCATCAACTCCGACATCCAGCCGTCGATGCGCAGCGGCGACGCCTGGCTGGCCATGTCGTGGACCGGTGACGCCTCGCAGCTGCATCGCGACAACGCGCAGATGCAGTTCGAGCTGGGCAAGGAAGGCGGCGAGCTGTGGAGCGACTTCTTCGCCATTCCGAAAAACTCGGAGCACAAGGACGCCGCCTACGCCTTCATCAACTACCTGCTCGATCCGCAGCACAACAAGCTCGAAGTGCTGAGCCACGGCTACCCGAGCGGTGACAAGCGGGTCGATGCCCTGCTGCCGACGGCCATGCTCAGTGATCCGATCATGTACCCGGCCGCCGAAGCCCTCAGCCCACTGGAATTCGGTGCGGCAGCGACGCTCACCAGCCCGGCCCGCGCCGAACTGATGGCCCGTTTCAAATCCGCCTGATCACTTGCCATGGCTAACGAGGAGTCGCCCATGAATGCCGCCGCCCACCCGCAAACGGTGCAGCCGGGCAGTGCCCTGTCAGTCGAGGTGCGCCCACGGCGCAGCCTCGGCCGGCGGATCACCCTGCTGATGCTCTTGCCTTCGACCCTGTGGTTCCTGCTGCTGTTACTGATGCCGCTGGTGATCATCCTGGTCTTCAGTTTCGGCGAGCGCAGCGCCGTGGGCGGGTATGCCGGGGGCTTCACGCTGGCCAACTACCTGAACCTCGGTTCGCGGGCGGCGGCGTTCGGCAACACGCTGGTGTTGGCGCCACTGGGCACCCTGGTGTGCCTGGTGGCGGCCTACCCGCTGGCGTACTTCCTCGCCGTCAAGGTCAGCAAAAACCGTTCGCTGTTGCTGACCCTGGTGATCGTGCCGTTCTGGACCAGTTTCCTGATCCGCACCTACGCGTGGATTTTCATCCTCAGCGGCAAGGGCATTCCGGCGTTGCTGGCCAGCCTTGGCCTGGAAGACGTGCGGCTGATCAACACGCCCTGGGCCGTGCTGATCGGCATCGTCTATGGCTACCTGCCGCTGATGGTGTTCCCGATCTACGTCAGCCTGGAAAAACTCGACAAGCGCCTGCTCGAAGCGTCGGCGGACCTGGGTGCCAGTGCCTTCGAGAGCTTTCGCAGGATCACCCTGCCCCTCTCGGCACCGGGGATCATCACCGGGGTGATGCTGGTGTTTATCCTGCTGATGGGTGAGTTCCTGATCCCGGCCATTCTCGGTGGCGGCAAGGTGTTCTTTGTCGGCAACGCGCTGGTCGACCTGTTCCTTCAGTCACGCAACTGGCCCTTCGGCAGTGCGCTGGCGATGACCCTGGTGGCGATGATGTTGCTGATCATCGGCCTGTATTTGAAGCTCGTGGCGCGCTATGGCGGCCGCCCTGCCGACGGAGGCCTGTGACATGTGGCTGCGCAGCTATTCGACTTCGCTGTACCTGTTTCTCTACGCGCCGATCGCCCTGATCATCCTGTTCAGCTTCAACGCCGGGCGCAGTGGCCTGGCCTTCGAGTGCTGCTCGGTGCAATGGTTTGGCCGCGCCTTCGACAACCCGTTCATCATGGAAGCCCTCGGTCACAGCGCCTTCATTGCCTTGTGTTCGGCGGTGCTGGCGACGCTGTTCGGCACCCTCGCGGTGTTCGGCCTGCAGCGCGCCGGACGCAAGGTTCGCCTGCTGTTCGATGCCCTGACCTACTGCGCGATCATTGTCCCGGGCATCGTCATCGGCATCTCCACGCTGATCGCCTTCATCAGCCTGTTCGACCTGATCAACCCGCTGCTGGCGAGCTGGATGCCCAGCGTGCCACGGTTGAACATGGGGTTCTTCACCGTGATCGCCGCGCACTCGCTGTTCACCATGGCGCTGGTCATGGTAATTGTGCGCAGCCGTGTCGACTCGCTGGACAAGGCGTTGCTGGAAGCCTCGGCCGACCTCTACGCCCCACCCATGCAAACCTTCTGGCGGGTGACCCTGCCGCAGATCAGCCCCGCGATCATGGCCGGGTTCCTGCTGGCGTTCACCTTCAGCTTCGACGACTTCATCATCGCCTTCTTCGTCGCCGGTTCCGAGACGACCTTACCGATCTACATTTTCTCGTCCATCCGCCGCGGTGTGACGCCAGAGATCAACGCGATCTCGACGGTGATCATCTGCGTGTCGCTGGCACTGTTATTCACTTCCCGCTCTCTGCAAAACCGCCAGACCGGCGTTCAGGAGTCGCACCATGCGTGATCAGCTATACATCAACGGCGAGTGGGTCAGCCCGGACCTGGGCGGCTATCTGGAGGTCGTCGACCCGGCCACCGAACAAGTATTCCACCGGGTGGCGGCCGGCACCGAAGAGGACGTCGACCATGCCGTGCGCGCCGCCAGGCGCGCCTTCGACAATGGCTGGAGCCAAACCACCGGCGCCGAGCGCGCGCAGTGGCTGGAGGCCCTGGCCGATGAACTGGAAAACGGCCAGTCCGCGCTGGCGGAACTGGAGGTGCGCGACAACGGCAAACCCTTGCCCGAAGCGCAGTGGGACATCGGCGATGCGATTGGCTGTTTTCGCTATTACGCCGGCCTGGCCCGTGAACTCGACGAACAGCAGGACCAGCCCCTGGCATTGCCGGACGCCCGTTTCCGCTGCCGTATCCGCCACGAGCCGATTGGCGTGGCCGGGCAGATCATCCCTTGGAACTACCCGCTGCTGATGGCCGCCTGGAAAGTGGCTCCAGCCCTGGCGGCGGGCGCCACGGTGGTGTTGAAGCCGTCCGAGCTGACGCCATTGACAGCGCTGGAGCTGGCCGCCGCCGCTGACCGCATCGGCCTGCCGGCGGGCGTGCTCAACGTGGTCACCGGGCTCGGCGCCGAGGCTGGCAGCCCGCTGACCGAGCACCCCGGCGTGGACAAACTGGCCTTCACCGGCAGCGTGCCCACGGGCGCGAAAATCATGTCGGCCGCGGCCCGTGACATTAAGAACATCAGCCTGGAACTGGGCGGCAAGTCGGCGTTCATCGTGTTCGACGACGCGGATGTCGAAGCTGCCGTGGAGTGGATTCTGTTCGGGATCTTCTGGAACCAGGGCCAGGTGTGCAGCGCCACCTCGCGCCTGTTGGTGCAGGACAGCATCGCCCCGCGTTTGATTGAACGACTGGTGGAAGAAACCCGCAAGATCACCATCGGCCCGGGCCTGGAGCCGGGCGTGCTGCTGGGGCCTCTGGTCAGTCAGGGCCAGTACGACAAGGTGCTCGGTTTTATCGATCAGGGCCTGGCCAGCGGTGCGCGCCTGCTCACCGGCGGCCGCCGGCCAGCGCATTTGCCAGAGGGTTACTTCATCGAGCCGGCGATCTTCGACGAACCGGGACACAGCAGCATTCTCTGGCGCGAAGAAGTCTTCGGCCCGGTGCTGTGCATCAAGCGCTTCAACACCGAAGAACAAGCCGTGCAAATGGCCAACGCCAGCCGCTTCGGCCTCGCCGCTGCGGTGATGAGCGCCGACCTGCAACGCAGCGCACGGGTGGCCAACCAGTTGCGCGCCGGGATTGTCTGGGTCAACTGCTCGCAACCGACCTTCGTCGAAGCGCCGTGGGGCGGCATGAAACACAGCGGGATCGGCCGTGAGCTGGGGGAATGGGGCTTGCACAATTATCTGGAGGTCAAGCAGGTCACCGAGTACGTCAGCGAGCAACCCTGGGGCTGGTATTTGAAGTAAACAGACCGACCGCTTCGCGAGCAGGCTTGCTTCCACAATGTGAGCTTCAGCGACCTCAAAAACCGAGGTCGCTCACGGTCCCTGTGGGCGCTGGCTTGCCCGCGATGACGTCGGCACCGCCCACAAAACTGTCGACCGCCAGGCCGCCATTGCGAACAGTCTCGCTCCCACACTCGTCGTGAAGGGTTAAGATGAAACGCCCTTCAATACACGACGGAGTTGATCAATGCGCATTGCTTTGCTGTCCGATGTCCACTTGTCCGTCAACGCGATCCCTTTTCCCGTCGTGGATGCCGATATTGTCGTGCTCGCCGGAGACATCGCCCGGCCGACCGCCGCCATCGAGTGGGCCAAAGCCTGTCCTGCTCCGATCGTGTACGTAGCCGGCAATCATGAGTTTTATGGCAGCGACCTGACCTCCACCTGCGAGCAGTTGAAACGGTTGTCCCAAGGCACAGGGATTCACGTATTGGAGCGCTCGGAGTATGTCCACGACGGCGTACGGTTTTTGGGCTGCACCTTGTGGTCTGACTATCGTTTGTTCGATGACGCACAAGACCGGGCCCAGGGCGTAGACCTGGCGACGGCGCTCATCCGGGACTTCAGCCACATCAAAATCTCCCCCGATTTTCCCGACCTGTTCACGCCGGCCATCTCCCAGTTGATGTTCCTGCAGACCGTCGCCTGGCTGGATGAATGCTTCAGCCGCGACAGCGCCCTTCCCACGGTGGTGGTTTCCCATTTCGCGCCGACACGCTCGAGCATCAGCCCGGCCTTCGCGAATTCACCGATCAATTCGAGTTTTGTTTCAGACCTCGAACAGCGGATCAAGGACTGGCAGCCGGCGCTTTGGTTGCATGGCCACACCCACGGGAGCTTTGATTATCGAGTGGGCAACACCCGCGTCATTTGCAATGCCCGGGGCTACGCAAAAAATGGCATCAATGAAAACCCGGACTTTGATGATGCCTGTGTGATTGAGCTCGATACCTGACGCGTCAATCATGCGCGCTGAGGGTCGTCCCTATTCGACATTCAGCTGCTTTCCCGCCATGGCCGCCGCACGCGCGTGGTACAACAGCCCTGTCTATCAGGACGCGCGCAGTATCGGCTTGACCGCCCCACCCGGGTGGTATTGAGTCCAAGAACCACGTGATCACAGCAAACACACTATGGGGGTCCATCTCGTGAGCAATAAGCCCTACGTCCCACCCAAGGTCTGGATAAACGACGCCCCGTCCGGCGGCCAGTTCGCCAGCATCAACCGCCCAACTGCGGGCCCGACCCATGACAAGGCGTTGCCGATCGGCAAGCATCCCCTGCAGCTTTATTCACTGGCCACGCCCAATGGCGTGAAGGTGACCATCCTGCTTGAGGAACTGCTGGCGCTGGGCAAAACCGGCGCCGAGTACGACGCCTGGCTGATCCGCATCGGCGAGGGTGATCAGTTCTCCAGCGGCTTCGTCGAGATCAATCCGAACTCGAAGATTCCGGCGCTGCTGGACCGCAGCGTCGAGCCGCCGATCCGTGTCTTCGAGTCCGGTTCGATCCTGCTTTACCTGGCGGAAAAGTTCGGCGCCTTCCTGCCCACCGATCCCGCAGGGCGCACCGAAACCCTGAACTGGCTGTTCTGGCAGATGGGTGCGGCGCCCTACCTGGGTGGCGGGTTCGGGCACTTTTACGCCTATGCGCCGGAGAAGTTCGAGTACCCGATCAACCGTTTCGCCATGGAAGCCAAGCGTCAGCTGGACGTCCTCGACCGCCGTCTTGCCCAAAGCCCGTACCTGGCCGGTGACCGCTATACCATCGCCGATATCGCGGTCTGGCCCTGGTACGGCCAGTTGGTGCGGGACAAGGTGTACTCGGCTGCCGAGTTTTTGTCTGCGCATGAGTACACCCATGTGCAACGCTGGGCCGAGGAGATTGCCAACCGGCCGGCGGTCATTCGGGGTCAGCGTGTCAACCGGACGTGGGGGGATGAGGCGAGTCAGGTGCCTGAACGGCATCAGGCCGAAGATCTGAATTAACCGCGCTCGCTAGCCACCGCCTCAAGCAGCAGCGTCCCAGTCGGCGGCAAGGTCGGCTGGGACGCTTGCCAACGACATGACCATTACGCCACGGAAGAGGCGGTCGTTCCGGAATCAAGGCCAGCGTCCCGATCAATCCGCCTGCACGGTGACCTGGTGCTGCTCACCCAGGCCGGTAATGCCCAGGCGAATGGTCTGGCCGGGGCGCAGGAAGACAGGGGCAGGCTTGATCCCCAGGCCCACGCCAGGCGGTGTGCCGGTGGAAATCACATCGCCAGGTTGCAGGCTCATGCAACGACTGAGGTAGGCAATCAGCTGTGGCACAGTGAAGATCAATGTCCGCGTATTGCCTTGCTGGTAGCGGTGGCCGTCGACCTCCAGCCACAGGTCCAGCACATGGGGGTCGGCGACTTCATCGCGGGTCACCAGCCACGGGCCGAGCGGGCCGAAGGTGTCGAAGCCTTTGCCCTTGTCCCAGGTGCCGCCGCGCTCCAGTTGCCACTCGCGTTCCGACACGTCGTTGATGACGCAATAACCGGCGACGTGCTCCATGGCGTTCGCCTCGTCGATGCAGCGCCCGCCTTTGCCGATGACTACGCCGAGTTCGACTTCCCAATCGGTCTTGAGCGAGCCGCGCGGGATCTCGATGTTGTCATTCGGGCCGCCGATGGCACTGGTCCATTTGCTGAAGATGATCGGCTCTTTCGGCACTTCCATGTTCGACTCGGCCGCATGGTCGGCGTAGTTCAAACCGATGCAGATAAATTTACCGACCTGCCCGACACAGGCACCGATCCGTGGCTGCCCTTCAACGAGGGGCAAGCTTAGCGGGTCGATGGCCGCAAGCGCCGCCAGGCTGTCCGGGTACAGGACCTGTCCGGCGATATCCGGCACATGGCCCGAGAGGTCGCGGAGCCGATTGTCGGCATCCAGCAGGCCGGGTTTCTCCGAACCTTTTTCGCCATAACGCAACAGTTTCATGGGGTTCTCCTGCTTGATCGAAAAATACAGACCGGTTTCAGATGCTCATGCCGCCATCGATGACATGCACACCACCGGTGGTGTAGCTGGACGCGTCGCTGCCCAGGTACAAGGCCAATCGGGCAATTTCCTCGGGGCTGCCGATACGCCCCATCGGCTGGCGGTCGAGGAATTGCTGGTAGACCCGGGCTTCGTCGACGCCCTGTTGTGCTGCCTGGGCCGAGATACGCTGGCGCAGTGACGGAGACTCCACGGTGCCGGGGCAGATCGCGTTGCAGCGAATGCCCTGGCCGATGAAGTCCGCCGCGACGGCCTTGGTCAGCCCCACCACCGCCGCCTTGCTGGCAGCATAGGCGAACCGGTTGGGCACGCCCTTGATGCTGGACACCACCGACGACATGTTGATGATCGAGCCGCCGCCACGCGCCAGCATGCCCGGCAGAAACGCGCGGATCATCCGGTACATGGCGGTGACATTGATGTCCATCGAACGCGCCCAGGCCGCTTCATCGCACTCGAGGATGTTGCCGCTGTGCACGTAGCCAGCGCAGTTGAACAGCACATCCAGGCCACCGATACGTTCACAGGCCTGGCTGATGGCGCTCGCCGACGTCACGTCCAGCGTAAGGGCGGTGATGCCTTCGACGCCCTCCAGCGCGCGGATATCGATATCACTGGCAAACACCTCGGCACCGGCCCGGGCAAAGGCGATGGCGCTGGCCATGCCGATACCCTGCCCGGCCGCCGTGACCAGCACCCGCTTGTGTTGCATGTTCATGCTGTTTCCAGTTTGGCAGTGGCGATGGCGACTTTCGGGGACCGGCCGAGCATTGAGGCGGGAATGGCCAGGATCAGCCCACCGCTGACGAACAGGCACAGCGCCAATACGTAAGTGCCGTTGTTGATATTACCAGTGAGGTTTTCCGCCACGGCGGTGATCATCGAACCGGTGAAGCCGGACAGGTTGCCGAAGGCGTTGATCATGCCGATACCAGCCGCTGCGGCGACGCCGGACAGGACTGTCCCCGGCAGGGTCCAGTAAATCGGCATCAGGCTGAGAATCCCCGAGGCGGATACGCTAAGGAACAGCACGGACAGCACCAGGTTGTCGGCGAAATAGGCGCTGAGCATCAGCCCCAGGCCACCGATGAACGCCGGAATCGCCGCGTGCATGCGTCGCTCTCCGGTACGGTTGGAGTGCCGCGCGTTGAGCAGCATCGCGACCACGGCCACCGCGTAAGGAATGGCAGTCAGCAAACCGATGTGCAAGCTGTTGGTGATACCGGTGCTCTTGATGATCGAGGGCATCCAGAACGCCAGGCCGTAAAAGCCGGTGTTGAAGGTCAGCAGGATCAGTACCAGCAACCACACCCGTGGATTGAAGAACACTTCGCTCAGGCGTGAAGCCTTGCCCTGGTTATCGGTGTGCAGATTGGCCTTGAGCAAGGCCTTTTCCGCCGCGGACAACCATTTGGCGGAGTCGATGTTGTTCGCCAGGCAGACGATCACGACGAACGCCATGATGATCGAAGGAATGCCCTCGATGATCAGCATCCACTGCCAGCCGGACATGCCGTGCACGCCTTGCATGCTGTTCATCAACCAACCGGACAGTATTCCGCCCAGGGTCAGGCTGATCGGCATGGCCATCAGGAACCCGGACATCACGCGGCTCTGGCGGTGCGTCGGAAACCAGTAGTTGAGGTACAGAATCACCCCGGGGAAGAAGCCCGCTTCGCAAATGCCCAACAGGAAGCGCAGCACGTAGAACATCGTGCTCGATTCGATGTGGAACACGCCCGCCAGCGGCACGGTGAATGCCACGGCCATGGAGATCACGGCCCAGGTCAACATGATCCGGGCGATCCAGAAGCGTGCGCCGTAGCGATGCAGCAACAGGTTGCTCGGTACTTCAAACAGGAAATAGCCCCAGAAGAACATACTGGCGCCCAAGGCGTAGACGGTGTTGCTGAATTGCAGCTCGTTGAGCATGTCGAGCTTGGCGAAGCCGATGTTGACCCGGTCCAGGTACGCGGCCATGTAGCACAGGAGCAGGACGGGAAGGATGCGCCAGATGACCTTGCGGTAGGTCCGGTCTTCAAAGTCTTGTTCGCTGGCGTGCGCCTGCGCGGGCAAATGCTCGGATATGGTTTGCATGGAGGTAACCCCTGGGCATGTGGACATGCCTGATTGTTTTTATCGAATGGGTTACGCCGAGTGAGCGGTTCACTCGGCGGTGATGCCGGCTACAGCGCCTGGGTGGTTTTCTCTCCGTTGACCAGGCGCGTCAGCCCCAGTGGATTGCGATTTTTGAGCGCCTCGGGGAGCAAGGCATCGGGGAAGTTCTGGTAGCACACCGGGCGCAGGAAGCGGTCGATGGCCAGGGTGCCCACCGAGGTGCCACGGGCGTCGGAAGTCGCCGGCCAGGGGCCGCCGTGAACCATGGCATCGCAAACTTCCACGCCGGTGGGATACCCGTTGACCAGCACGCGACCGACCTTCTGTTCGAGTACGGCCACCAGGTCGACAGATTGTTCCAGCTCCGCCGGTTCACCGATCAGGGTGGCGGTCAGTTGCCCGCGCAACCCTTGCAGGGCCGCCAATAGCTCAGTCCGGTCAGCCACCTCAACCACCACGGTGGCCGGGCCGAAGATTTCTTCCTGGAGCAATTCGTTGCCCGTCAGCAACAGGTTGACGTCCGCCTGGAACAATTGCGCCCGGGCTTGATTGCCTGCCTGCGCCTGCCCGGCCAGATGGGTGATCTGCGGATGCGCGAGCAAGGTTTCGCAACCGTGCACATAACTGCGCAGGCCGCCGGCGTTGAGCATGGTTTGCGCCGGCTGATCGGCCATCAGGGCACTGAGTGTCTGTACGAAGCGGGTGAATGCCGCAGAGCGTATGCCGATGACCAGGCCGGGGTTGGTACAGAACTGCCCGGCGCCCATCACCACCGACGCGGCCAGCTCGCTGGCGATACGCTCGCCACGTACTTGCAGGGCCTCGGGCAGGACCAGCACCGGGTTGATGCTGCTCATCTCGGCGAACACCGGGATCGGTTGCGCACGTGCAGCCGCCATGTCACACAGCGCCCGGCCGCCCTTGAGCGAGCCGGTGAAGCCGACCGCCTGGATCTGTGGATGCTTGACCAGCGCTTCACCGACGCCGGCGCCGAAAATCATGTTGAACACACCCGCCGGCATCCCGGTTTTCTCGGCGGCACGAATGATCGCTTCGGCGACCCGTTGCGCCGTCGCCATATGCCCGCTGTGGGCCTTGAACACCACCGGGCAGCCTGCCGCCAGCGCGGCGGCGGTATCACCACCGGCGGTGGAGAAGGCCAAGGGAAAATTACTGGCGCCGAACACCGCCACCGGGCCGATGCCCAGGCGGCATTGACGCAGATCGACGCGCGGTAAAGGTTGGCGTGCCGGAAGTGGCAGATCGATACGGGCGCCGTAGAAATCACCGCGCCGCAACGCCTGGGCAAACAGGCGCATCTGACCGCTGGTACGGGCTCGTTCGCCCTGGATACGGGCCGCTGGCAACGCGGTTTCCTGGCTGACCAGGTCGACGAAATCATCGCCCAGCGCATCCAGTTCAGCGGCGATCGCTTCGAGGAATTGCGCCCGGCGCTCGGCGGACAGATTGCGGTAAATCGGGCTGGCCTGGGCGGCAGCCGAGGCAGCGGCGTCCACTTCCTCAACCGTAGCCTGAATGAAAGCCGTGGGCAGTGGTTGCCCGGTGGTCGCATCAATGCTGTGCAGCACCACCGACCCGGCGGCGCTACGGCCACCGGCGATGAAATTGTGTCCGGACAGTTCGGGCATGACAGTCTCCTGACCCTGATTGGAAGCTGGTCGATACTCTACTGTCGCGAACCGATTCTTTCCCAATGGCATTTTTGGATTAACCGATAACGAAACGTTATCGAAAATCGCGTTTTTTTGGCAACGGCCAGCCCCGCAGGAGCCGGCACGTTTCAATGGGCCGTATCGCTGGCCAGCCGCGCGTTTTCCTTGAGGATCTCGGCGAACTCCAGGGCCGCACCGAGCAGGTGCTCGCCCTTGCGGGTGAGGATGCCGTAGTCCTGTGGCACCAGGTGCAACGGCGTATCCAGGGTTTTCAACTGTCCGCTGTCGAGCAGCGGATTGACCATGGCATTGGGCAACATCCCGATCATCGCCCCGCGCTGCAGGACCTGGAGGAAGGTCTGCATGGAAATGGTATCGACGGTGTTTTTCGGCATCCCTACCCCGGCTTCGGCGAAGGCCAGCTCCATGCGTGCGCGAATCGGCGTGCCGACCGGGTAGAGAATCCAGGGCAAATCCACCAATTGCTGCAACGAGGTCGGGCCAGCGTCAGCCAATGGATGACGGCTGTTGACCACAATGCAGAACGGCTCGGGCGCCAGTGGCTGGAAATCATAGCGCTGCTGCTGGCTTTGATCGGTGAAGCGGGCAACCGCCAGATCGAGCTTTTTCTCTTCGAGCATTTCCATCAGGTGATTACTGGTTTGCTCCACCACTTCAATCGACAGCAAGGGCCAGCGTTGCTTGATCTGCAGGATCGCCTCCGGCAGCGCCACCGCCGTGGCGGCAAAAATCCCGCCGACCTTGAGGTGACCGTGACCGCCCTCGCGCAGACTGCTGATCTGCTCGACGAACGAGCGGGCATCGTTCAGTGCGATCTGCGCGTAACGCAGCACATGCTCGCCCAGCGCCGTGGGCGGCATGCTCCGCGGCTGGCGTTCGAACAGGGCAAAGCCGAGCAGGCTTTCGATTTCCTTGAGCATCTTGCTGATGGCCGGCTGGCTGAGGTTCATCTGCTGCGCCGCCAGGTGCATGTTGCGCGTGCGCCCCAGCGAGTCGATCAGCAACAGATGGCGGAATTTGAGCCAGCCGCAGACGCTGGAGAAGGACAGTTCTGACATGGGCATTCCCCGAAGAAGCAATAACCGGAAGTTATCGAATACTGAATATATCTCATTGGAGTTTATCGACTGGCCGCCCTAGCGTGAAGGCTTTACGAACCAGGAAGATTCCTCATGTCGCTACTGCTTACGCCTGAAAACACCCTGCCGGTCGACGGTGTGGCCGGTACTCTGATCGGCCGCGCCTGGGTTCCCGGCCAGATTGCCGGGCCATCGCCGATTGTCCTGCGCGCGGACGGTGTGTTCGATCTGTCGGACCGTTTCGCGACCTTGAGTGACTTGCTGGAATCGGACTCGCCGCTGTCGGCCGTACGCCAGACACCCGGCACCTTCATCGCCAGTGTCGAAGCCCTGCTGGCCAACACGGGCCCCGATGCTGATCCGACCAGGCCTTATCTGCTGCCGCCCCTGGATTTACAGGTGATCAAGGCGGCCGGTGTCACCTTCGCCGCCAGCATGATCGAACGGGTGATCGAGGAGCAGGCCGGCGGTGACGCCGCAAAGGCCGAAGCCGTTCGCGCCACCGTGCATGGGGTCATCGGTGACAACCTGCGTTCGATCGTCCCCGGCTCCGAGCAGGCCATGCGTTTGAAAGCCTTGCTGATCGAACAGGGCATGTGGTCGCAATACCTTGAAGTCGGTATCGGTCCGGACGCGGAGATTTTCACCAAGGCACCGGTACTCGCCGCCGTCGGCAGTGGCAGCCGCATCGGCATTCACCCCGGTTCGCAGTGGAACAACCCGGAACCGGAAGTGGTGCTGGCGGTGAACAGCCGTGGCCAGATCCATGGCGCGACCCTGGGCAACGATGTGAACCTGCGGGATTTCGAAGGCCGTAGCGCCCTGTTGCTGAGCAAGGCCAAGGACAACAACGCTTCCTGCTCCATCGGGCCGTTCATTCGCCTGTTCGATGAACACTTCAGCCTCGATGACGTGCGTGCCTGCGTGGTCGACCTCGAGGTGCAGGGCGAAGACGGTTACCGGATGCGGGGCTCGAGTTCCATGAACCAGATCAGCCGCGACCCGCAGGACCTGGCCAGCCAGACCCTCAACGCCAATCACCAATACCCTGACGGCTTCCTGCTGTTTCTCGGTACTCTGTTCGCCCCGACCGAGGATCGCGATCATGCCGGAAGCGGCTTCACCCACAAACTCGGCGACCGGGTCAGCATCAGCAGTCCGTTGCTCGGCAGTCTGCACAACCGCGTCACTCACAGCTGTGACGCCGAGCCCTGGACCTTTGGTGTGAACGCCCTGCTGCGTAACCTGGCAGCCCGAGGACTGCTCGCGCGCTGAAGCCACGACAGATTGTCGATTCATCCAATGACAAGAGAGACCCGATCATGAGTGACATTCCAAAACGCCGCCTGCGCAGCGAGCAATGGTTCAACGACCCTGCCCACGCGGACATGACTGCCCTGTACGTCGAACGCTACATGAACTACGGCATGACCCGTGAAGAGTTGCAGTCCGGCCGCCCGATCATCGGGATCGCCCAGACCGGCAGCGACCTGACGCCGTGCAACCGCCATCACCTGGAACTGGCCCAGCGGGTCAAGGCCGGCATTCGTGACGCCGGGGGCATTCCCATGGAGTTTCCGGTGCACCCGATCGCCGAGCAATCCCGTCGACCGACCGCCGCGCTGGACCGTAACCTGGCCTATCTGGGGCTGGTGGAAATCCTCCACGGCTACCCACTGGACGGCGTGGTGCTCACCACCGGTTGCGACAAAACCACCCCCGCCTGCCTGATGGCCGCCGCAACCACCGACCTGCCCTCCATCGTCCTGTCCGGCGGGCCGATGCTCGACGGTCACCACAAGGGTGAACTGATCGGCTCCGGCACCGTGCTCTGGCACGCACGCAATCTGATGGCGGCCGGAGAAATCGATTACGAAGGCTTCATGGAAATGACCACCGCAGCATCGCCTTCGGTGGGCCACTGCAACACCATGGGCACCGCCCTGTCGATGAATGCGCTGGCCGAAGCCCTGGGCATGTCGCTGCCCGGCTGCGCAAGCATTCCGGCGCCCTATCGGGAACGCGGACAAATGGCCTATGCCACCGGCAAGCGCATCTGCGAACTGGTGATGCAGGATGTGCGCCCGTCACAGATCATGACCCGCGAGGCCTTCGAGAACGCCATCGCCGTGGCCTCGGCACTGGGGGCCTCAAGCAACTGCCCTCCGCACTTGATCGCCATCGCCCGGCACATGGGCGTGGAATTGAGCCTGGATGACTGGCAGCGCATTGGCGAAGACGTGCCGCTGCTGGTCAACTGCATGCCGGCCGGCAAATACCTGGGCGAAGGTTTCCACCGCGCGGGCGGTGTTCCGGCGGTCATGCATGAACTGCAAAAAGCCGGGCGACTGCACGAAGACTGCGCCACGGTCAGCGGCAAGACCATCGGCGAAATCGTCAGCGGCACCCTGACCAGCAACGCCGACGTGATCTATCCCTTCGAGACCCCGCTCAAGCACCGCGCCGGTTTCATCGTGCTCAGCGGCAACTTCTTCGACAGCGCGATCATGAAGATGTCGGTGGTCGGCGAGGCGTTCCGCAAGACCTACCTGTCCGAACCCGGCGCGGAAAACAGCTTCGAAGCGCGGGCCATCGTGTTCGAAGGGCCGGAGGACTATCACGCGCGAATCGACGACCCGTCGCTGGATATCGACGAACGCTGCATCCTGGTGATTCGTGGCGCTGGCACCGTGGGCTATCCCGGCAGTGCCGAAGTGGTGAACATGGCTCCGCCGGCGGCACTGATCAAGCAAGGCATCGACTCCCTGCCCTGCCTGGGCGACGGTCGCCAGAGCGGCACTTCCGCCAGCCCGTCGATCCTCAACATGTCGCCGGAAGCGGCGGTCGGTGGCGGCCTGGCGTTGCTGAAAACCAACGACCGCCTGCGCGTCGACCTCAACGCCAGATCGGTCAACCTGCTGGTCGATGAAGCCGAAATGGCCCGGCGCCGCGCCGAGTGGACGCCGAACATCCCCGCCTCGCAAACCCCCTGGCAGGAGCTTTACCGCCAACTGGTCGGGCAACTGTCCACCGGCGGCTGCCTGGAACCGGCGACCCTGCACCTGCGAGTCATCGCCCGCAGTGGCGGCGAGCCCCGGCATTCGCACTGACGGGACGCAGCACGGCTCTGCTGTCCCGGCGCCGGCCGGGTTGGCAGGCCGTAGTGACTGTCCATGCGCTTCACTCCACGACAAAAGACAGGGCCGCCAATAGCAATCATTCGGCGCCAAAGGCCTCTTACCATCCTGGTTCTTCATCCAAAAACAAGAGAAGAACCATGGCCGCCATCCTTCAGAAACAGGGCGACAGCACCGATTTTTCGGTCGCCGCCGTCGCCGACACACACCGCATGAGTAAACCCTCGCTGACGATGGCCTGGTGGGGCATTTGCAGCGCGATGTTCTGGCTTGTCGTTTCCGCCACCCTGGCAATGACCTTCGGCACTCAAAACGCGATCATCGGCCTGCTGTTGTCGGTCGTGACCTACGCCGCCATCAATGGCGTGATTGCGCGCTATGCGATCAAGACCGGACTGTCGGTCGCGCTGTTTTCGCGGGTGCTGTTCGGGCGCAAGGGCGCGATCCTCGCGACCTTGATCTTCTTCGCCACCGCGACCTATTACAGCGTGTTCGAAGGCTCGGTGATTGCCATTGCAATTCAACAGTACGTGCCGACTTTGTCGATCAATCAGGCCTACCTGTTGGTGGTGCTGTACAGCGTGCCGTTGATTTTCGGCAGCGTGCAAAACTGGATGGACAAGCTCAACGGCGTGTTGCTGCCCTTCTACCTGATCGGTCTGGCCGCGCTGGTAGTGGTGACCATCGAACAATACGGCTACAGCGCTGCCTGGCTGCAAATGGGACCGGCGAGCGGCCCGGTGGCGAATGGCTGGTGGGATTGTTTCAGCTACTTCATGGGCGTGTGGATCCTGATGATGTACACCTGGGACTACGCACGTTTCGGCCGCAAGGAAGACGCCACCTACCATGCCCGCTTCAACTTCGGCCTGCCCTTTTACACCGTCACCTTTTTGATCAATGGCCTGGTCGGGATTTTCCTGGCCGGGACCATTCCTGCCCCCGGCGGCCTGAGCGAGGTGTCGGTGGTGATGGCGATCGTCGAGCTGATGGGGATCTGGGGCCTGATCTTTGTCTGGATCAGCCAGACGCGCATCAACTCGGCGAACTTCTACCTGGCGGCCACCAACATGCAGGCCTTTTTCGGCGGCATCGGACTGGCGAAAGTGCCTTACATCGCCTGGGCCATCGCCGTCGGCGTACTGGTCTACACCCTGATGCGCCTGAACGTTTTCGCTTACATCCTGCAAGCGCTGTCGTACCAGAGCATCTTCGTGGTGGCCTGGGTCGCGATTGCTCTGGCGCACATTTTCTCGCCGCGCTACAGCCAGTTGTTCCAGGACCGGATCGAATACCAGGTGGATAGGGTCAGCGCCTTCAACCCCTGTGGGCTCGGGGCGTGGTTCCTTGCCGCCGCCCTGGGTATTGCGCTGCTTAATTGTGGCCATGCGGCCCTGGCCACCTGGTCTGCACCCGTGACCTTCCTCAGCGCCTTCAGCGCCTATTGGCTGCTGCTGAACAACGCCAGGCGCAGCTGGTTCGTGCGCGCCAGTTGCGGCTGATCCCTACGTTTACTAATGACCGTCTTCAGGCAAACGCAAACCCACCAACAGTGCACGGGCAATCAACTTCCAGTGCGCTTTGCGCCAAGCCAGCCGATGGTTCGAGCAGGTAGTTTGGTGTCGTGGGTTAGACGTTCGTCCTGACCTTCACCTGGATAACAACAAGATTTCTGGTGACCCATGAGTACAGTAGATCCGATCACCCTGGCCGTCGTGCGAGGCGCGCTGGAAACCGCGCAACGCGAAATGACCATCACCCTTGAGAAAACCGGTCGTTCGAGCGTTTTCAACCTGGCTCACGACTATTCGAATGCACTGTTTGACCACCTTCCGGAAATGATCCTGCAAGGCCAGGACATCCCGATTCACCTCGGTTCGCTGATTCCGGCGATGAAATGCGTCGCCGGTTTCTTCGGTGACGAAGTCGAAGAAGGCGATGTGATCTATCACAACGATCCGGCCTACATGGGCAGCCACATCCTCGACTGCTGCATGTACAAACCGGTGTTCTACCAGGGCGAACTGGTGTTCTGGGCCGTTTGCAAAGGCCACCTGACCGACATCGGCGGCCCGGTGCCCGCCGGCTACAACCCCGATGCCAAGGAAATCTACGCCGAAGGTTTGCGCATCCCGCCGGTGAAACTATGGTCGCGGGGCAAGCGCCGTGAGGACGTGATCAACCTGCTGCTGACCAACATGCGTGCCCGTGCCTATCAGGAAGGCGATCTCAACGCTCAATACGGCGCCTGCAACGTCGGCGAACGGCATTTGCTCGAATTGCTCGATCGCTATGGCGTGGAACAGGTGCGCGCGTGCATCGCCGAGTTGAAGGACATGGCGGACCGGCACATGCGTGCCTTGCTGCGTGACGTCCCGGACGGCTTTTACACCGGCACCGCGGTGCTGGAAGACTCGGGCCATGGGCTGGGCGAACTGTCGATCACCGCGCAGGTAGAGATTCGTGGTGATGAAGCGCACATCCTCATCGAAAGTCCGCCCCAGGTGCCCTATTTCATCAACTCGTATGCCGGTAACTCAGTGTCCGGGGTTTACCTGGGGCTGATGATGTTCGCTCAGGTGCCGCCGCCGTATAACGAAGGGCTGTACCGCTGCGTGTCCGTCGATCTCGGCCCGCCGGGCACCCTATGCAACGCGCAGGAACCGGCGCCCCACGTCAACAGCACCACCACGCCGATGGAAACCCTGGCCGATGCGGTGCGCCAGGCCCTGGAACAAGCCGCTCCCGACCGTGTGACCGCCTCTTGGGGCCACGCCAGCGGGATCAACATTGCCGGCCACGACCCGCGCAATGGCAACGACGAGTACGTGACCATGGTGCTCGCGTCGATCATCTCCGGTGCCGGTGCGAACAAGGCCATGGACGGTTGGCCGGCGTGCGGTCCGCTGTGCTGTTTTGGCGCGCTGATGTCCGGTGACATCGAATTGCTGGAGTACTCCTACCCGATCCTCATCCATCGCTACAGCCTGATGACCGACAGCGGTGGTGCCGGCGAATTTCGCGGTGGCTCGGGTACGCGCATCGAAATCGAACCGCTGAACCACGCCATGACGGTGGTGGGTTTTGGCGAGGGTCGGCAACTGCCGACATCGGGTGCCGCGGGCGCGAATAACGTCTTGCTCGAACCGAAATTGGGGCGGCTGATCCACCGCAAGGCCGATGGTGAGGAACAGTCCTTCATCTACAACGCGCAACTCACCGCGCAACCGGGCGAACGGGTGATCAACGTCAACCCTGGCGGCGGTGGCTACGGCAATCCGCTGCGTCGCCCGGTGGCCAGCGTCGTCAACGATGTGCGCAACGGCCTTGTATCCCGCGAAGGCGCGCGCCTGGAGTACGGCGTGGTGATCGACAGCAATGGCCAGGTCGATGACGCCGCGACCCACGCCTGCCGTACCGCGCACTAATCGAGCCCGGCCCCTTTGAGCAATCTGGAATCCCTCATCATGAGCAAGCAACAATATCGTCTGGGCATCGACGCCGGCGGCACCTTCACCGATTTCATCCTCGCCGACCGCACCGGCAACGTGCAGCTGTTCAAGGCACCCTCGACACCCCAGGACGGCACGATCGCGATCCGCAACGGCCTGGCGCAAATCGCCGATGCCATTGGCCGTACGCCGGCCGAGATCATTGGCGACTGTGACCTGTGCATCAACGGCACCACCGTGGCCCTCAACGCCCTGATCGAAAAGACCGGGGTCAAGGTTGGCCTGCTGTGCACCGACGGCCATGAGGACAGCCTGGAAATCCGCCTGGGCCACAAGGAAGACGGGCATCGCTATGACGCCAGCTACCCGCCGGCCTACATGCTGGTGCCCCGTCACCTGCGCCGGCCCATCGGTGGCCGAATGCTCAGTGACGGCAGCGAATACGCCGCGCTCGACGAAGACGCGATTCGCCAGGCCATCGAGTATTTCCGCGAGCAGGACGTCAAGGCCGTGGCCATTTCCTTCGTCTGGTCGGTGCGCAACCCCAGCCACGAACTGCGCGCCGCCGCCATGGTGCGTGCGGCATTGCCGGGGGTGTTCGTCTGCACCGGCAGCGAAGTGTTCCCGCAGATCCGCGAGTACACCCGCACCTCGACCGTCGTGGTCAACGCGTACCTGAGCCCGGTCATGGGCCGCTACATCGAACGGATCGATGCGCTGTTCGAGGAGCTTGGCGCGCAGCAACCGACGCGCTACTTCCAGTCCAACGGCGGCCTGGCGCCGGGTGTGGTGATGCGCGAGCGGGCGGTGAATGCCATCAACTCCGGCCCGGCCTCCGCGCCGCAAGCGGGGTTGTGTGTCGCGCAGCCGTTCGGCATCAATAACGTGATCACCGTAGACATGGGCGGCACCTCGTTCGACATCACCCTGAGCAAATCCGGGCGCACCAACTTCAGCAAGGACACCGACTTCCTGCGCTATCGCATCGGCGTGCCGATGATCCAGGTGGAAACCCTCGGTGCCGGTGGTGGCTCGATCGCCTACCTCGATGACTTCGGCATGCTTCAGGTCGGCCCGCGCAGCGCGGGGGCCAACCCCGGCCCGGTGTGCTACGACAAGGGCGGTACCGAGCCCACCGTGACCGACGCCAACCTGGCGCTGGGCTACCTGGCCGACGGCGCGCTGTTGGGCGGCAGCATTCGCCTCAATCGTAAAGCGGCCATCGACGCGATCCGGAGCAAAATCGCCGAGCCATTGGGCATCAGCGTCGAACGTGCGGCCATCGGCATCATCACCCTGGTCAACCTGAACATGGTCAGCGGCATTCGCCGGGTCTCGGTGGAGCGTGGCTATGACCCACGGGACTTCGCCCTGATCGGTGCGGGCGGTGCGGCGGGCATGCACGTCATGCGTCTGGCCGAGGAAATCGGCAGCCAGGTGGTACTGATTCCGAAAGTGGCTTCCGGGCTGTGCGCCTACGGGCAGATTCTCTCGGACATCCGATACGACCAGCTGACCACCCTGCCCATGCGCCTGGACGACGATCTGGTCAACCTGCCCCTGCTCAATCAGACCCTGCGCGACTTGCGCGAGCGCGGCATGAACAACCTGCGCGACGATGGCTTCGGTGCCGACAACAAGGTGGAGTGCCTGTACAACCTGGAAATCCGCTACCTCGGCCAGATTCACGAATGCAGCGTCGAGCTGACCTGCGATCAACTGGATCAGTCGAGTCTGGTGGCCTTGCGTGAAGCGTTCCACACGCGGCACAAGGCACTGTTTTCCTACAGCGAGCCTGAGAGCCCCGCCGAGCTGGTCAACCTTGAGTGTTCGGTGATTGCCCGTCTGCAACGCCCACCGATGCCGGAGCTGCCGGCGCCCGACGAAGACGCCGCACCCCAGGCGAGCAGCTACCGCTCGATGCTGTTCAGCGCGCAGTCGTCCTGGCAGGAAACCCCGGTGTACAACGGTGACCGGCTGCAATCCGGACAAAGGGTGCGAGGCCCTTGTGTGATCGAGGAGTCGACCACCAACATCGTGGTTCCTCCGGGCTGGCAGGCGACGCTGGCGCCCTCGGCCACCTACCGGCTGACGCCTGATGATTGACCGCCCGTAAGCATTGGCAAATGATGGCAAACCAGCGGTGCCGAGGGTTCTCTACCTCGGCACCGTCCTCATAATAAAAAGATACGAGGGCCGCCATGGCGTACAAACTTTCCACCCGCTCCTGGCCCGACAGTCAACGCCAGCCGCTCTGGGCCCAGGCCATCGGCAGCGCCTATTTCCCATTGTCCCTGGAGTTCGCCCCCAGCAGCACCTTCAGCGGCAGCCTGCAGATCTGGGAAACCGGCAGCACCCCGCTGACCCTGTCACGCTTGCGCTCCAGTCAGCTCGGCTATTCGCGCAGCAAGGCCCAGGTCAGTGAAGATCATGAAGCCTGCTACCTGGTCACCGTACCGCGTCGCAGCGAAGTGCATTTCGAGCAGGACGGCCGCGCCCTGCATTGCCAGCCCGGCGGATTCATCTTCGAACGTGGCGATGCCCCCTACCGCTTTCACTATGCCAGCGACAACGACCTCTGGGTGTTCAAGCTCCCCGAACGCGCGTTGCATGGGCAACTGCGCGGGGCCGAGCGCTACACCCGCTTCTGCTTCGATGCCAAGCGCGCACTCGGACGGATTTTCGTCGATCAACTGGCGATGTGTGCCGCCCGCTTCGACGAATGTGACGAACCCGCCCGCCACATGCTGTTGGAGCAGGCACTTTCAACCTTGTTAATGGCCTTGCGCGACGATGAGCGAGTGCTCAGCAGTGAAAGTTCGAACCTGGCAGCCATGCATTTGCAACGCATCGAACATTACGTCGACAAACAACTGGGCAACCCGGACCTGGCGCCCCAAGTGATCGCGCAGGCTTGCGGCCTGTCCGTGCGCTATTTGCACAAACTCTTCAGCAGCACGCCTTACAGCCTCGGGGAATGGATTCGTCTGCGCCGCCTCGAAGCGGTCCACCGAGGCCTGCACGACCCCAATTGCCACCTGTCGATCGGCGAACTGGCCATGCGTTGGGGGTTCAGTGACCAGGCGCAATTCACCCGCAGCTTTCGCCAGCATTTCGGCTGCACCGCCAGGGAAGTGCGCAGCGGTGTCGCGCGGACACCGGGTGTATCGAAGCCGTGTGTCTGAGCCGGAATTCGAGTTCCGGCCCCCTGATTATCAAGGATCGACCTGCCCCATCAGTTCGGCCACCGACTCCTGGCGATTGGCGTAGCGCTGCGCCAGGACCGCACAGACCATCAGTTGAATCTGATGGAACAACATTAACGGCAGGATCAACACGCCGATGGTGCTGCCAGCGAACAAGACCTGGGCCATCGGCACCCCGGTCGCCAGGCTTTTCTTCGAGCCGCAGAACAGAATGGTGATGCGGTCTTCCTGATTGAAGCCAAAGGCCTTGCCCAGCACGGTCGACGCCGCCAGCACCAGCCCCAGTACCACGCAGCAGGCGACCACCAGCCCCGCCAGGTCCCGCAGCGGAATCTGGTGCCAGATGCCTTCGTTCACCGCTTCACTGAACGCCCCGTAGACCACCAGCAGAATCGAGCCCTGATCGACGAACTTCAGCCAGCCCTTGTTGCGCCCGACCCAAGCGCCGATCCAGCGTCGTGCGATCTGCCCGGCCACGAACGGCAGCAACAGTTGCACGCTGATTTTCACAATCGCATCGAGGGTCGAACCACCGTCGCCGTGCACGTTCAACAGCAACGTCACCAGCAATGGCGTCAGGAAAATCCCGAACAGGCTGGACGCCGCCGCGCTGCAAATCGCCGCCGGAACGTTGCCGCGTGCCAGGGAAGTGAAGGCAATCGCCGACTGCACCGTGGCAGGCAGCGCGCAGAGGTAGAGCATGCCCATGTACAGGTCATCACCGATCAACGGCGACAACACAGGCTTGAGCGCCAGGCCAAGCAGCGGAAACAGCACGAAAGTCAGGCTGAACACCAGCAGATGCAAGCGCCAGTGGCCGGCGCCGGCGATGATCGATTCGCGGGACAATTTGGCGCCATGCAGAAAAAACAGCAAGGCAATGGCGATGTTGGTCAGCCAGCCGAAGCCTACCGCCACCTGGCCACTGGCAGGCAGCAAGCTGGCGAGCAGGACCACGCCGACCAGGGTCAGGGTGAAGTTGTCGGGTAAAAAGCGCGGGCGCGTCATCGGGATCATCCGGTTTTGCCAGGAAGGTATCGGCGACTCTAACCCGCTGACGGATTACCGACTAACGCTAACAAGCCAGCGGATGTCGGCTAAAGGACATGCCGGCCCTGTCAGTTGAAGCTCATGCTACTCGGGGGCCTGACCTCATAGGAATCATTTCGCCACTATTCAACTGACAACCTCTTCATTCTTCTATAGATTCCTGTCGCAATGCACCTTCTGAATGACTAAGGAACGTCATGATTGACTCCGTTGTTTCAATATCCGAACAAGCGTTTTTCAGTATCGTCACGTCAGCACTGGAAGCCTACAAACTGGAACATGTCTTGACCAACGGCGACTCGGCGGCGGAAGTCGAAACGTTCGGGCATTTGTGGGGGTACTGTCAGCGAACCATTGGCACCCAGACGATGTATCGAGTGGTACTGGCAGACACTTCCACTGCCGTTGAAAGAGATCAGAACTCCGTCATTTATACCGATGAAGCTCAGGACCTGAAACAAGGCTTCATTGATACGTTTTTCCCGGAAGTTTGCTATCTGGGGGACTATCACAGTCATCCGTACAGTCACGAGAATGACGAGATCAAAACCGAACTCGAACTTGAACGAGGTCACTACTACCGATTCTCCGACGCGGATTTCCGGTCCGTCAAAGCCTTGCAGGACGATGCACTGGACTATCGGGTCGGCCTGGTCGCCACCGTGTTCGAGCGTGAACGGAAGGTCAAGCGAACGCTGAAAAAACTCGATGGTGAAAGCTGCATCCGGTTTCAATACCTGAACATGACGATCTGGTTGAAGGCTTACGTCTGGACCTCGGACGAAAACATGAACTATCGACGCAAGGCGGACAAGATGGTGCGTCTGGTCTGTCCGAGTTTGAATTTACTGGCCGAATGATCAAGGTCTGCTCAGGGCTGCCGACATAGCCACTGGCGATCCACGACCCGCTCTAAAGCGCAGCGGGTCCTGCGACGCTTGACTGTTTATGGACGTTTATCATCTCAAGGCCGAATACCATGTCATCGAAAGATTCACTTCTGAGTCGCCTTCGGCCTCAGTTCACTGAAGGCCTGGATATGCCGGGCAATGCTGTAAAACCGCCCCCGCCACCGTCTACGGACTTCAGATGCACCCCGCCACGCTATACGCTCAATGAAGACGTCGTTCTATCAGAATCGGTACGCGCTCAACTTGACGAAGCGCTCTTGAAAATCGAGCACTATCAGAAAATTTACGTTGAATGGGGTTTCGGCGCGGTGGATCCGGCAGGGAAAAGCCTGATCCTGAACTTCTATGGTCCGCCTGGCACAGGCAAGACACTCACCGCAGAAGCCTTCGCCGGGAGCCTTGGCAAAAAAATCATGCTGGTGAGCATTGCCGATCTTGAAAGCAAGTTCATGGGCGATACCTCGAAAAACATTGTCCAGGTCTTCGAAGCGGCAAAAGTCGAAGACGCTGTGTTGTTTTTCGACGAGGCCGATACGCTGCTCGGCAAGCGACTGTCTTCTGTTACCCAGGGAATCGACAACGAAGTCAACGCGATGCGTTCAACGTTATTGATCGAACTGGAGCGCCATGAAGGCATCGTGATTTTCGCGACAAACTTTGCCAAGAATTACGATTCAGCCTTCGTCAGCCGCATTTCCCAACACATCATGTTTGAACTTCCGGGTCATGATGAACGGCGCTTCATCTGGTCGAAAATGCTGGTGCCAGGCATACCGCTTGCTGATGATCGCGACATGATCCTCGACAGTGCCGCTCAATTATCCGAATCACTTTCCGGTCGCGAAATTCGCACCTGCATGCGCTTGGCTTTGCCCAAGGCGCTGGTTCAATCCACCACTCCCCGCCTGTCGGCAAGCCATATCCAGGCAGCCATCGATCAAGTTCGGACAGCTGTTGCAGAGTTGGGCTCAACCGCGACCCATCACCCCTCGAATTCAAAATTGGACGTTGCCAGAAAACTGCTGGGCGTCAGCTAAAGGAGTAGGACATGGGATTTTTCAGTAGTTTGGGCAGCGCGATTTCCGGCTTCGTCTCTGATGTGGTCGATACCGTGGCCAGTGTGGTTCCGGCGGTCATCAACAAGGTCAAGGAAGTAGCGGTCAAGACCATCAGTTGGCTGGCGGATGAAGCCGAAACGTTTGTCGGCGACGTACAGAAAATATGGCAGGCGGTAAAACCTCACATCAGCAAGGCACGCGTCGCCTTGACCACGCTGGCGAACCTTGCGCCATGGCCAGTGGTGAAACTGATGGCCCAGGGCCTGGAACGCGCACTGGCGTTTCTCGAAAACATTGAAAGCCACCCGCTGATGGGCCAACTGAAAAAGGCCATTGACTGGGTTATCAAGCATGCCAAGGACATCAAGGAAAAAGTCCTCAACGACATCGAAATCAAAGAAGCCGAAGCACGAGCAGAAGCCTTTCAGGCAGCCATGCAAGAAGTGCCTGCCGCTGAACAACCCGCCGTACGCGTGGCGGCTCTGATCAACAGCTACATGCTGGTGCGCGCAAAAATCCTCAAAGCCGTGAACGCCGGTGAAGTTGAAGACTTCAACCATTACCTGCGGGTGAGAGCTGCACAAAAATTGCTGGCGTTCTACGAAAAGAGCATGACGTCGATCGAAACGCTGGCGGACGTCAATAACGACATGATTGCCTTGATGGACATTTCAGCCTGCCTGATCTCCAGCGCACCAAGCTTGACGATTGAGCAAGCCAGAACGCTGGATCAACTGACCACCCAACACTTCGGCAAATCAGTCATTCCGTTCGTCTTCGAAGAAATGATCCTGGCCTGGAACGTAGACCTTGAGAAGCTCGAAGCAAACTGGAAAGAGCTGAACCAGACACTGGCCCGCGACAAAATCCTGGCTAAACGACTGACACTGGCCAAGCGTCTGGAAACCCTTACTCCGGAAGAACAGGTCGTGCTCAATGACCTGCTGAAATCGGTCGATACCGACGCCGTCAAGTTGCAAACGCTGGAAAATTCCGTTCGCGAGAAGTGCAATTACGTATATGCATCCGAGGGCTTCCTGCAACTGCTCGAGAAAGGAGAAGAGGGTCTCACGGCAGAAGGCAAGGGCTATATGATCGAGCGTAGCAACGAGGTGGGCAAACTCATCATCGATTGCGCGCAAAATCAAAAGAAATGGGATGAGCTCACGCAAGACCAGCAAGCGCTGATCGTCGACTTTGCGAACATATTCGAAGAAGACTGCCGCGCACGAACCGAGGCCTTTACCCTGGTCGAGGTCGCGGCATGATTGTCGATGTCCTCAACTTTCTGACACCGAGCAACGAACCCATCCAGATTGCGTTTTCCTCGATCATTGTCGTGGGCGTACTCAGCACGATTGTGTGGGTAAAGATCAAGGCCCGGGAGAAGTCCTGGGAGATGAAATGGCAGGGTAAAAAAGACCAACAGCAGGATACGACGCTCGAGGTCGAACACGGTTCGATTCATGAACTCAGCCAGGCTGTAGCAACCACCGCCGAGAAAATTGCCAACATCATGCCCGGCATGCTGCTGATACTGGGTCTTCTCGGGACCTTTTTGGGATTGGGTCTGGCGTTGGACAAGGCCTCGACGATTCTGCAGAACAGTGGTGGCGCATCCGTCGGCGCGATGGGCGGTGCCATGCAGGACCTGACCTCGATGATGCAAGGTCTGGGCACCAAATTCAAAACCTCTACCTGGGGGATTATCGCGTTTATCCTGCTCAAGGTCTGGGAGTCGATCAATGGCTTCGAAGACCGCCGGCTGATCTGGTGCATCGGCAAGATGAAACGCGAGTTGGACAACACGCGCCAGCAACAGGAAAAAGCCAAGGCCGGACAAGCCGAATTCCTTCAAGCTTCGATGATGGGATCAGCCAAGGTTATCGTCTCGGCGCTGGCCGTCCAGACCGAATCCATGAAAACCGAAGGGCGGCGCATGGCCGAGCAGCGCCTGCAAGCGGACCAAGTGCAAAACACTCGCTGGCAGGCCCATTTCGAACAGTTGAACGACGGCATCGTCAACCTGACAAGGGTGGCCACGGCCACGCTGAATCGCAGCAATGAGCACCACACAACCGCTGAGAAAAGCCTCGCTCACCTTGCAGGCATTGCCCAATCGTCGGATCAAACCGTGTCGGCCCTCAGTGCCCAGACAGCGTCGCTGATAGATCAATCGCAGCGGATCAACGAACAGCGCCTGCAGTCGGATGAGGCGCAAAATGCTCGTTGGCAGCACAATTTCGAGCAGGTCAGTCAAGGCGTCGTCGATCTGGGCACCGGGGTTGCAGCAGTCCTCCAGCGCGGTGAAGAACACCATGCAACCGCTCGGGACAGTCTCACTCAGCTCGCTGAAATTGCGCGCTCGTCGGATCAATCCCAGGCAGCACTGCGTCAATTCACGCAGAGCAGCCAGGACAACCTCGCCGCCCTGCAGCAAGCAGGCGCCAACATGGGCGATGCCGCGCTGAAGGTCGGCGCATCGGCAAGCGATCTGCAAGTCGTGGTCAATGACTTGAGCAATCAGATGACTGTGGTTCTGAACGGTGTCAAAGACGGCCTCAACGACACGCTGAAAACGATGAACGATGACTTCAGCGTCAACCTGCAGAAAATGGGTTCGGATCTTGAAGGCGCGACAGCTGGATTGTCAGGGGTCATGAATGAGGTCAGCGTAAGTCTGGACTCGACCATCAGGAGCATGAGCGATGACCTCAAGGTCAACCTGTCGAACATGTCGACCAACCTCGATAAGGCAACCGACAACATCTCCACGTCCATCGTTGACATGTCCGACTCCGTTAACGCGGCCATGAATGAAGTGGCGAAAAACATGAAGGCCACCGCCAACATTCAGATCGAGAGCAGCGAAGAGTTCAAGGAAATCAGTGGCAGCCTCAATGCCAGCGTCATCACCATGACCTCGATGGTCGAGAAGGTGACGAAGGACATCAAGTTGAGTCTGACGGCTGTTTCGCAGAACGGTCAGCGCATGGCAGATCTGGACAGCCGATATGCCAATGTCAGCAAAATGCTGGAACAAATCCCGGACACCCTGAAGACGCTGGCCTCGGCCCCTGAGCGTCCCGTACCGGATCTCAAACCGCTCCAGGTCTCCCTGGATCAGCTGAACCATGCCGCCGCAAGCATTCGTGAAGCACTCTGCGCCAGGCAAGAAGCCGAGGCCCTGGAGCAAGCATGAAGGACAAACCAAACGAATGGGTATCCATCTCCGACCTGATGGCCGGAGTAATGGCGGTGGTCATGCTGCTGCTGGTGGTGTCGGTACTGCAGAACCAATTTGCGGAACTCAAGCGCCAGGAGGAAAAGAACAAGAGCCTGGTGACCGACCAGGAGCGGCTGAGCGGTCTTTTGCAGGAGATGCAAAAGGCGCTTGCCGACCAGGGGGACGCCGGGTTGGTTTCATTCGACCTGGCGGGCGGCAAGATCACCCTGGGCGACAAGATGTTCGCGCGCAGCAGCGCCTGTGTCACCGATGAAGCTCATCGCGAACTCAAACTCTTGAGCCCGAAAATCGCCGCCTTCATCGACACCTCCAGTCAGGCCCAGATTTTGGTCGAAGGCCATACCGACAACATCCAGGTGGGTCGGCCAGTGACTGACTTCGCGAAATACTGCACGGTGTATGACGATAACTTCACCCTTTCCGCAGCTCGGGCACGCGAAGCACGTAAGTTGTTGATCGAGATGCTGGGTGAGCAACAGGCCAAACGGGTGATCGTTGCCGGCTACGGAGACTCACAGCCCTTGCCGAACATCGATCCTTCAGACGAGAAGAATCGCCGGGTTGAAGTTCAGTTTGTGAATAAACCCGAGCATCAGGCCAGACTCTAGCGGCGGTTGTACGGGATCGACCCCGGTGAGAGATATCTGAACGAAGAGTGCGAATCGCAAATCAGGCAGCGCACACCCCCGTCGATGGACCCCTTCAGGGCACCGTTCAATATCCCCGTTGTACGGTGCCCTTCCCCCCGACTTCACTGGTTTTTTTAACGCCACGGGCGCAGCTCCGCCCATTTCCCCTCCAGCCACCCTGCCCTGCGCACGCTCAATGTTTGGTTGCCGCATTTCGGGCACCGCTCGTACCAATCACCTGGCCCCAGGCAATCGCTCTGGGGCGCCATGACTTTGTTCCAGCCGCATTTGCCGCAAACAAAAGTGAACGGCTTGGGCTTTATTGGCATTCTCTGTCCCTCAAATAGTCATTTCATTCCAGCGCTCGACTCAGCAGCGAGCGCCATGATCCCCAGGCAACGCCTGTGCCCTTACGTCTGCGGGACCAGCGCCTGCAACAGCACCAGCTTTCGCGTCAGTTGCTCGACATGCGCTTTTTCTGCGCGCAGGGCGGAGCGAAGCTCCTTGTTTTCCATTTCCTGGATCCGCGCCCAGCGCATCGAACTGCGGCAATCGAGCATCATCTTCCAGATGCCACGCAGTCTCAGATACTGTAGCGACAAGGCCAACAGGATCATCCCGAGTAACGCCAGAGCCAGCAGCGAAAACATGTCCAACATGTCCATATCCATTTCCTTCATGAGTCCAATCAACGTCAAAGACAGGAACACGATATGTAGTGTTTAACGACAGGTCTAGAATGTAGACTTATACAGGTAAACAATTCGAGCAGATCAGGTGACCATGAAACGCATGCAAGACATCAAGCAGGTTCGCTGGGACCTGGCACTTCGCTATCGCTTGATCGAGACGGTTGCCTGGTGGGAAGGCCGGCTGACCACGGGGCACTTGATTCAGAGCTTCGGGATCAGTCGTCAGCAGGCCTCGAAGGACATCAATACCTACATCACCGAACATGCGCCCAAAAACCTTACATATGACAAGCACCTCAAGGGCTACGTACCGAGCAAGCAGTTCAAGCCGCGGTTCATCGACGACAGTGCCAACGCTTATCTGCATCTGCTGAACCAGACCCATTCCCGAGCGCCGCATATAGAAGGGCTCGCCCTGGCGTATGCCCACACGCTGGTCCTGGAGGTGCCCGACCGCACGATTCGTCCCGAAGTGTTGCGCCCGTTGCTCAAGGCTTGTCGCGACAGCGAGGTGATTGCAGTCGAATACGTGTCCCTGGCCAACCCGGAACCGGAAACTCGTCTGATTGCACCTCACACCCTGATTTACACCGGCATGCGCTGGCATGTCCGGGCCTATTGCGAGAAAAATCGTGAGTACCGGGATTTTGTGTTGAGTCGCCTGCGTGGCCAACCGGAGTTCGAACGCAAGACCGACAATCTCATCGACGAAGACGAGGACTGGAACACGGAAATCGCTGTGGTCATCGAACCCGACTCACGTCTCAAACCGGCCCAGAAAGCAATCATTGAAGCGGACTTCGGGATGGCGGAGGGCGTGCTGGTCATTCCCACACGCCGGGCCTTGGTCAAATACGTGTTGCAACGGTTCCAGATCGACCCGAAAAAACACGACCCCAAGGCAGCGGCCCAGCAGATCGTGGTGAAGAACCTGGATGAGTTGAAGCCATGGCTTTACGAGTGAGTCATCCTTGCCGGGCTCGCGACGCATTCTGACCACGACTGCATTCATCGTGTCCTTTCTCATGTGTCAGGACACCTTTTATGCGCTCCACACTCACTCCGTTCGCCCCCGACAACCAACGTGCCGCCGATACGTGCCCGCTTTCCCTGAAGTGGTGCTTCCAACTGCTGCTGGAGCTTGGCGGTCACCGGAATTTTCTCGGTCGGCACGGGTTCAACGATGACGACCTGGCGCTCGGGCTGGGCCTGGAGAAATGGGTCGACGACGATGAGTACAGCGCGGCCGAGGCATTGACCACGTTGCGTCAGGATGCGCGCAAGTTTCAGGCCGCTCATCCACAAGCCTCCTATCCTGATCGCCTGGCGAGCAATCTCGGGGAATTGGGGGCGTTGTTGAACCTGAGCGAGGCCGAGTTGCGAATACTCGGCTTCTGCGTACTGATGCACAACGACCCGGTGCTGAGTGACGCCACCGATCAATTGGGGATGCTGGGCTTCAAGCGCGCAGTGAAAGTGTTATCGGTACTGTTGGGCCTCACCCTGCCGGAGGTGGAGGCAGGCCTTGGGCTTGATAGCCCGCTGATCCGGGCGGGCTTGCTGGAAATCGGTACCGGCCACCGCGTATCCATGGCATTGAGCTCCATACTCCTGGTGAGCAACACCCAACTGCCCGCGATGCTGCGATACAGCAAGGGCACGCCGCTGGAGTTTTTTTCTTATGCATTCCGCTTGAGCCCGCCGGGCAGCTTGAGCCGAGAGCACTACAGCCATGTCAAGCGCCCTCTGGATATCGCTCAACGCTACCTCGCCAAGGCCCTGGTACAAGGCAAAACGGGTGTGAACATCTTGCTCTACGGGCCACCGGGCACCGGCAAGACGCAACTGACCCGCTTGCTCGCCAAGAGCGTGGACAGCGCGCTGTATGAAGTGGCCTGTACCGACCGCGATGGCGACCCGGTGTTTGCCAAGCAACGATTGTGCTCCCTGCGCGCGGCCAATAGCGTATTGCGCTCACAACGGGCGCTGCTGGCACTCGATGAGATCGAAGACATTTTCCAGACTGTCGGCGCCGACGCCAATGCCCGCTCCCATAAGGGTTGGATCAACCGCATGCTCGAAGAGAATTCGCTGCCGTGTTTCTGGTTGAGCAACAGCATCGAGGCCATCGACGCCGCCCACATTCGTCGCTTCGACTTGGTGATCGAGGTGTCTAACCCGCCACAGGCGCAGCGCAAACGGATGCTGCGTGAGTGTGTCGCCGGCAAACTCAGCGACGAGTTGGTAGAACACCTTGCGGCCAATGAACAGGTCACCCCGGCGGTCCTGGAACGCGCAGTACGGGTGGGCCACAGCGTCTCGAAACGCGCCGGCACCACGCTCGACAGCACGATCCGCTGCATCATCGACGGTACCTTGAAAGCCCAGGGTTTTGACAGGCTGCAGCAGGTCGATGGCAACGGCCTGCCGGCCTTCTATTCACCGCAATGGATAAATGCCGACCTGCCCCTCGCCGGACTGGTCGATGGTTTGCGCACCCACCCCCATGCACGGCTGTGTTTCTACGGGCCGCCGGGAACCGGCAAGACCGCTTTTGGCCGCTGGTTGGCGCGAGAGCTGGGCAAGCCACTGATGGTCAAGCGCGTGTCCGATCTGGTCTCTCCTTACGTAGGGATGACCGAACAGAATCTTGCCGGAGCCTTCGAACGCGCGCAGCAGGAAGACGCGGTCCTGCTGCTCGATGAAGTCGACAGCTTTCTGCAAGATCGCCGCAATGCACGCCAGAGCTGGGAGATCACCGCCGTGAATGAAATGCTCACACAGATGGAGAGCTATCGCGGGCTTTTCATCGCCTCCACCAACCTGATCCAGGACTTGGACGAGGCTTCCTTACGGCGTTTCGATCTGAAGGTGCATTTTGGTTATCTGAACCAGGTCCAGGCCCAGGCCTTGTTTGCAGCGCATCTGAAGGCGTTGAACCTTGAAGACCCGGAACACTCCGCCGGCCAGCGGCTACGCGGTGAAGGGCGTTTGACGCCTGGGGATTTTGCCAGCTTGGCACGACGGGCTCGGTTCAAGCCATTTTCGAACGCCGAGGAAATGGCACAGGCGTTGCTGGCCGAGTGTCGACTGAAGTCTGCCAGACTGCAGCGTCCCATCGGGTTCATCCAATGAGTGCGCCTTGAAGGGGCACGCCGCAGTCCGGGTACTATCCGAACGCCTGTTCGAGCAGGCGTGGCAGAACCTCTGCCGCCCTGCCGGCGAGGCTGAATTCGCGATCCCCTGCCACAGCCTCCGGTTGCAGATTGATGTGTACGACCTGTGCGCCCTATTGCAAGGCCATGCGTGGAATCTCCGCCGCCGGCTGCACCAGTCCGGACGTCCCGACCGACAGCAGCACATCACAATCCTTCGCTGCCGACACGGCCTTGCGCCACACGTCATCCGGCAGCGACTCGCCAAACCAGACGACGCCAGGCCTGACCTTGCCGTTGCAATGCCGGCAACGCGGCGGCTCGATGCGACGCCCCTCTTGCGCTTCAACGGGTTGATCGGCACCGAAGCTGTACGATCGCGCGCAGGCAAAACAACGCGGTGACCCCAGGCTGCCATGCAAATGCAGAACGTCGGAACAACCGGCGCGCTCCAGCAAGTCATCAACGTTCTGGGTGACAACGGTCAGCCTGGGAATGTATTGAGCAAGGGTGGCTATCGCCCGATGCGCAGCGTTCGGTTGCGCCGCAAGCACCTTGGCCCGCCGCCACTCGTACCAGCTCCACACCAGGGCGGGGTCGTTGCGGAAGGCTTGGGCAGTGGCCAGCGCTGCGGGATCGAAATGCTCCCACAGCCCGGTCAGGGCATCACGAAATATCGCGATGCCGCTCTCGGCGCTGAGGCCTGCACCGGAGAAAACCACGACGTGGCGTGCGTTGCGCAACCGTTGAGTCTGGAACGCCATCACGACCCCTTGCGGGCCATCGGCATGGCCGAATCAAGCACTCGGCCAGGACCCGGCTTCTTCGGGTGGGTGTTTGATCGCTGCCGGCAGGCAACGCACGTCATAGCCAACCATAAACAATGCACGTTCCAGCGCCAGCAAGGTCACACTCTGCTGCTCCTGGGCTCGCAGGCGGATCACCTCGCGCAAAAGGCGATTGGTCATCCGTACGAGCTCGGCCCAAGTCTGAGTCGGGTTCGGTTCCCGGGCCGAGCTTCGATACAGCTGGATAAACTGAAAGCCACCCCGGGAGGGATCCCGGGTTTCGACCTTGTTGCTCGGTGTCTTGGTATTGGGGCCCCAGCGAAACGCCAGGTCCGCCGGTACAACGCTCTGTCCAGCGGCTTCGAGCCACTGACGCGCCAACAACCCCAAGGCAGCCCCTACCCGCCCATCGTAGATGATGATGTTCTTCGGGTCAGCGGCGGCGTAGATTTTGGTCATCGCCGAGTTCATCAGCAGGTCCTTGCCATCGAACGCCTTCAACGACTGCGTGCATCCAGGCCGGAGCAATTCGACCGCGGCGAGGATCGAGCCGCACAGGGTCTTGGCCGCCGCTTGCGCCTTGACCCAGACCAGGGAAGCATCGTCCTCCTTTCGCGCGACGCCGCCCCAATCGAATATGTCCAGGCAAGCCTGCAGCGCAGCCGCGTGATCGTTTTCGGCCAAAGCGGTGCGAAGCCGGGCCGCGATGCTGGCGAAGTCATGCGGTGCAGCGCTTTCAGGCCAGGAGTAATGCGCTTCTGCCTGGGCCAGGGTCAGGCACCACCAATCGTCGCCTTGGCTTCGCGCTTTCCAGGGTTTCCAGGAGTGATGCGTGGTGGTGAGATAACGGTGCTTGAAAGAGCCCGGCGCGCCTGACCACAACGTCGCCAAATGACGGGCGAAGGCCTGCTGGACTGCACTCAGGCTTCCCGCGGGCGTGACGTCAGCGGCGGCCAGTATGGGCAGCGGATCGACCGAAGCCGTCCCCGCAACCGTGGTCAACCAGACAGCCGTGGGCCGACTCGGTCGGATCCCCACAACGCCCAGTTGCTCAAGGATCGGCAGCAAATAGGTGATATTTCGCGGACCGTACCCCCTTGCCGGCAATCGTCGGGCGATTTTGCACAGGGGGCCAGCCTTGTCATGATCATTGTCAGACTCAATCGTGCACGGATTGCCCGCATGGTGGCCATTGTCGTACAGATATTCCACCACCGCTTCGAAGGCTGCCTTGGGAATCACGACCCCTGATTGGCCGGCAAGCACCTTGACCCGCTCCGGCGTCACGCTATCGATATCGAATGTTGAGCGCCGGGAAGGCGTTCGAAGGGTTCCCAACGTCCCCATCATTGGCCACAGCGACGAGATTGTCTGGGCTGCCGATTGAATCATGCTGACTTCCTTGCCGAATACGGGATTGAGAAAAATGACCGGGTGACATTAAGCCTCCCCGCGCCCCTTGCGCAAGAACTCGACCTGCGCCTCCATCGTCTTGTACTGCCGGAACAACCCATACCCTTTCTTGGCGATCACCACGAAGCCCACAGCAGCCAGAATGTTTTTCAGCATGACAGATCCACCTTTGTTCGATGACGCGAGCATGCGGGTGCGGTGCGACAGATTGAGTCGCGCTGAAGGTAAACCGTTAGCCCCCTTTACCATTGGATTTTTTTCATACTTTGCCGATAAACCGTGCCGAAGGCCTGAAATCCAACTAAGGCACGACACAAAATGTCGTCGCGTTACAGGACACTTAGTACGACCTGTATCTATCACACGTTTATCGTCCCTCGACTCGAACGTCCTTGAACATTGATGTTCAGGTTGATTCACGCACACAAGGAAAAGCAATGAACACGCCTCAAGATCTCAACCGCCTGTATTCCGATGTTTCCGACAGCATCGCCAGCGCCATGGCTAACATTCTGGAGCTCAATGTCGAACACAAGGACGGCAAGCGCGAACTCGGCAACATGACCGAGAAGCTGCGCGCCATCCAGACCCGCTTCGATGACGAGCTCGTCCAACTGAAGACGCACGCCGAATGGGACATGTTTACCATGGCGTTTTTTGGCGAAACCAACGCCGGAAAGAGCACGATCATCGAGTCGTTGCGCATCCTGTTCAAGGAAGAATCCCGTCAGGCGCTACTGGAGCAAAACGCTCACGACCTGGAGAAATACGAAAAAGCGCTGGCCGAGCATATCGACCGATTGCGTGAAGGCCTCTACAGGGTCTATGAGGAATATGCATCGGAGATCACCATCCTGCGCACCGCAACGGCCCGTCTTTCGTTAATTATTCAGGAAGAATCAGCTGCCAGAAACCGTATCGCTGAAGCGGAGGCAGACGCCAGAAAGCGTTTGGCTGAACAGGAAGCCGATACCCGCTTGAAAGCCGAACAGGAAGAAGCCGCTCAACGATTGCAAATTGCACAGCAAGCATCCAGCGCCAGGATCAAGACCCGGCTGATGCTATGTACCTTCGGCGCAATGGTGCTGGGGGCAGTCGCTTCGGCCATGTTCCTGAAGCTGGCGGGAGTCTGAGATGAGCAATTTCGAGCTCGACGAACTGTTCGATGAAGCGACCGCCGTACCTGAGCCGGCGTTCGGAAAAAGATCCTTTACCCCTATCGAGACGAACTCGGCAGCCCTCAATGAATTGCTGAATCAGCGCCTGGACGGCGTTTTTTCCGGGATCATGGCGTTCGAACAAAAAAAGGCCCTGGCCCTGCGCATAGACGGACGAATCATCGGTACGGGCGAGGCAGACTTCACCAAAGGCAATACGTTCTACACCCTTAACTACAAGGGCAAACGCTTCCAGTTGATTGACGTCCCCGGCATTGAAGGTGACGAAGACAAATATGCTCATATGGTCCGCGAAGCGGTGGCCAAAGCGCATCTGGTCTTCTACGTCAACGGCACAAACAAGAAACCTGAAAAAGCCACCGCGCAGAAGATCCACTCCTATCTGCGTCTCGGCACCCAAGTGTGTCCACTGGTGAATGTGCGCGGCAACGCCGATGCCTATGAGTTCGAGGAAGATCGACAGGTCCTCGAACATGGGGGTTCGGCAACGGCATTGCAGCAGACCGTGGGTGTACTCGAATCAGTGCTGGGCGCCAATGCCATACGGTCCGGTCACTGCGTTCAGGGATTGTTGGCCTTTTCGGCCCTGGCCCTTGAACCCGGTACGCAACGTACGACCATCCACCCCTCCCGTGATCGCGACCTGGTCATCCAGCAACGCAATTACCGCAAGCACTTCGCCTCGTCGAAGGCCATGTATGAATTCAGTCAGATCAAGTCGGTCGCGCAGGTGCTTCATGGAAAACTGGGCACCTTCAAAGAGGACATGATTGAAAGCAACAAGACCAAGGTGCGCGAGCTGCTGGTGGAAAACCTCGGCATCTTGAAAGAGCTCCATGACAGCCATGAGACCTTTCTGGCCCGGACCGAGGCGGAATTCGACAAGTGCCGTGTCGCCGTCAAGGACGGATTAGCCAGATTCGAACGACTGGTCCAGGACGGTCGTAGAAACCTCTGGAAAGGACTGTTCATCGACTTGAGCGCCGCTGCCGACAAGATCGTCGAGGAAAATTTCGGCGAGAACGAGTTGATTTCCAGCAAGATCCAGCGCGCGTTTCGGGAGCGTCAGGAGCGGCTCAAAGAAGATCTGCAGACACAATTCGAAAAGTACCTGGAAGAGTTGCAGGATGATTTGGTCCAGGCCATGCAACGACTGCTGGAGGACGTCTCACGGGTTGAATTCGAACAGGCAATCGCTTACACCCACTCAGACATTGACTCCACCTACAAGACACCGGAGCTGGGGCTGGGTCTCGATCTCGGCGACTATGGCTGGATGCTGTTCAACGTCGGCTCCTATGCCCTGGCCGGGGCGGGTATCGGCACGGCATTTCCCGTCGTCGGGAACATTATTGGCGCGGTAGCCGGCGCCCTGGTGGGGGTCCTGATCAACGTCATGAATTTCTTCGTCGGCAAGGACAAGCGCGTTCGTAAAGCCCAAGCTCAGGTCCAGGAAAAAATCGACGAGGCACGCGACCAGGCCATCGGCTCATTGCGTGAGGAACTGAAAGATTTGCTCGCTCCGGTCCGCCGCCAGATCGAAGACAAAGTCCTTGGGCAGGTCAACGACATCCATACATCTCTGACTCGCCCGCTGCACATCATCAAGCAGCAGATGGCGTTGATGAACCGTACTAAAGATCAATTGGAGAACATGCCCCATGGAACACTTTTCGCAATTCAATGTTGATAAACAGGCGGCGATCAAAGGCCTCGATGAACTTCGGAAAATCTTGAAGGAACTGGGCGAGTTGGGCACTGATGTCAGCGCCGAAATGGAAAAACTGGACTCGGCGGTTCAGGCGATCGAAGCCGACGTGTTGCGCATTGCACTGTTGGGTGCATTCTCCGATGGCAAGACCAGCGTGATTGCCGCGTGGCTCGGCAAAGTCATGGCCGACATGAAGATCGACATGGATGAATCCTCCGATCGCCTGGCGATTTATAGCCCCGAGGGGCTTCCTGGCAAGTGCGAAATCGTCGACACCCCTGGACTTTTCGGCGATAAGGAAAAGACCGTCGATGGCGATCAGGTGGTTTATGAGGATCTGACGAAACGCTACATCTCCGAAGCGCACTTGATCCTCTACGTAGTGGACGCCACCAACCCCCTCAAGGAAAGCCACAACGCGATCGCCAAGTGGGTACTGCGTGACTTGAACAAATTGTCTTCGACGGTTTTCGTGATCAACAAGATGGATGAAGTGACCGACTTGACCGAACAGGTGCTGTTCGATGATCAGGCCACCATCAAGAAGGACAACCTGAAAGCCAAGCTACAGCGTGCAGCCAATCTGAGTGCGGACGAACTGACGCGCCTGAACATCGTCTGCCTGGCCTCTAACCCCGGTGGCCGAGGCCTGGAGTTCTGGTTCGGTAAACCCGAGCATTACGAAAGTCGCTCTCGGATCAACGATCTGAAGGCCATGACCAGTCGTATCCTGCAGGACAATGTACCTGCAGTATTGATTGCCAAAACGGGTATGGACGTCGTGCACGATGTCGTCGCTCAACATGTGCTCAAAGCCCAGGAACAACAAAGCAAGCTGGAAATTCTGGATCAGCAGAACAACGAGGAATCGATCCGTATCAAGCAGGATATTTCCAAGGGCCGTCGCGAAGTCAAACGCCTCGCGGGTGAGCTATTCGAGGAGCTGCGCAACATCGAGAACGAGTTGCTCGGCAAACTCCGTCCACTGTCACTGGAAGACATTCGTGGTTATCTCGAGGATGAAATCGGGTACACCGAAGAAGGCGTCGGCTACAAGCTCAACCTGAGGATCAAGGCCTCCATCGATCGCTCGTTCGATCAATCATCCAAGGTCACCAGCCGTATTTCCCAGGACATCGGCCGTCAACTCAACTCAAGTGAAAGCTTCCTCAATGCCATGAGCGAGGGCGCGCTCAAGTCACTGGGCGGCGCTGCCAAAGGCATCGCCAACCTGAGCCCCGATGCCATCAAGGGTGCTATATTTGCCGCGCGAAACATACTGGGTGACGTGACCGGCGTGGTCATCAAGTTCAAGCCCTGGCAAGCTACCAAGATTGCCGGTGCCATTTCCAAATGGGCGGGTCCGGCAGGCGCGGCCTTCAACCTGACTTCCGACCTTCTGAGTGCTTACAAGGCCCATGAACTCGAGCAGGAACTGAAGACCGTCAAAGAGTCCATCACCGTGGTCATCAAGAGTTCGTTCAAGGACATCTACGACATTATTGGTGATGATGAAAAACTGCTCGATTTCTTTGCTCCTCAGCTCAAGGAGTTCGAGAAGATCATCGCAGTCGTCACCGAGCGTTCGGAGTTCATCCGCAATCGCCAGCAGAAGCTCAATCAAGTGCAAGAGAAACTTGGCGCGCTCGGGCTTCCAGCTCTCGCAGCGCCTTAAATAAAAGCATTGACGACCTGATCCTGCCTGTTCGCCGCCCGGCATGAAGGCCTGGCGGCCCCTTCCCTCAATGCAACCCGCTGTTGCCTAGTTTCACCCGGGCATAAAAGATGATGGCCACCGCCGGAATCAATGCCGAATAACCGGGTTTCAGAGCCGTCTTGAAATTGGTGATGACCCGCCCGACGGAATTCCCCAAGAGCTTGGGCACCATCGACAACACGTTCAAGGAGGCGGCACCGGCAATGGTTCCCATCGTCGTTCCTGTGCTCACCCGGCCAACTACCTGGGCGCCGTCGTCAGAGGTCGGCGACTTGAAATAGGAGCTCAACGTCAAGCGCTCCGCCAGCGCATCGACGTGCTTGAAATAGTGCTCCGCCGAAAGGGTTTCCAGGACTTTCTCAGGTGATTGGCACAACACATGCCCATCCGCAAAAGCGTTACTGAAAAACGTGCGAACCAAGGCGGCCTCGAGTTCCAGGATCGTCGCACAGTCATGCAGGTCGTCACCTAACTCGAAATGCGCTACCAACATTTCAAGCACTTCGGCATAAGGCAAACCACGGCGTCGCGTCATGTTTGCCAGGCAATGTCCGCCCAATAGCTGAAATTCCCGTGTGAAGGCGTAGAGCTTGTCGCTTTCGTTGTCGTCCAGATCTGTCCAACTGCTGGTCTTGAGGTGTTTGATCGCCTCACCCAACAAGGCGGGATGCGACTGCTCGATCTGTTCAAAGAGGTCGTAGAGCAAATAGTCATCACGCACGTGATCCTCCTGCGAGGCCACTTCCTTGCCCATGGGCGCGGGGTAATGCTGGCCCTGGAATCCGGCGAAACCGGTGCTGGCCAATACTTTATGCAGCTTCGGCCAGTAATCCTGGTGGCCGAAGCCGTCCATCTCAACGTTGTCGAAGTTCGCAACCTCGTGGCGACCCAGGCACTTCTCGTCTGCGTTCATCAACAGGATCCGGTCATTCCTGGAGAAGGCATTAATCAACCGGCCATTGATGCAGTCCTTGAGTCCTCGCGCTTCTTCGGCACCGACTTCGACGGCTGCCGCCATCAGCAACACATCGCCGATGGTGAGACTGCAACCACCCGGTTGGCGAACCAGTTTTCTTAGCGCGCTGACCAGCACTCGACCGCCCAACGAGTGACCGATCAGATTGATTTCGGTCACGTAGGGGTGCCTGGCCAACAGGTAATCGTCAAGCTCACTGAGCAGCACCTCGCCCATCTCCACCGCCCGACGTCGGCTGCGCGCAAAATGTGCCACCCGCTCCGCGGCGAATGCCGCCACGGCGAAATAGGGATGGACCCGGCTGGCACCCGCGATCAACTGCCGGGAGGCATTTGACATCTGCATGAAATGACCCGAGCGCCAGAAGCCGAGGATATTGATGCCACTGTGCAGCGTGGAAGGAATTTGCTTGGACAACAGCCGACGATCCCTTAGATCGTGCCCGGCGGAATAACCATGAACGAACACATTCGCTACCTCACTGGCACCGTGTGGCAAGGTCAGGAACTTGAAGTGTTTAACCAAGTATGAAAACTCCATTTGAATCAGGACGGATCTACATCAGAGGCAGACTCGGGTTGCATGATTTCGATCAGCGCGCAGTCGTCGATACGACAAGGATGAAACAACTTCTTTGGCGTTTTCCCGAACTTCAATAAGTGATAGCTTATCGCCATTCCGCGACAGAATGCATCCGGGAAATATCTCTGGAGAGGCTCAAGCACGGGCGCTTTGCGCCGACATCAGCTTGACGTTCACCGCCAGGCAGTGTCCTCCGCTGCCGCACTCTGCCCCCCTGCACAAGGAAAACACCGTGCCGTCAGCCAAATCCCATTCCACTGTCAGTCGCCAGTGGGAACTGCTCAAGCACTTGCCCAAACGCGAGTCGGGCATCACGGTGACCGAGCTTCTGGGGCGACTCGAGGCGTCCGGCTACATCATCAGCCGGCGCACCGTCGAGCGAGACTTGAATGATTTGTCCCTGGTGTTCCCCTTGCAGTGCAGCGGGGACACGCCGCAAGCCTGGTACTGGACGCCCGGGGTCAATGTCGAATTGCAAGGCATCACGTTGACCGAAGCCTTGAGCCTGGCGCTGGTTGAAGATGCCATCCGCCCCCTGCTGCCCGCCAGCATGCTGAGCGTGCTGGAACCTCGTTTTGTGCATGCCCGGCGCAAGCTCAAGGGACTGGAGGACGACAACCCCGCCGCCCGTTGGCTGGAAAAGGTTGCCAGTGTGCGACCGGACCTGAATCTGCAGGCGCCGGACATTGATCCGCAGCGGCTCGAATCCCTGCAAAAGGCACTGATCAATGAGTGTCAGGTGCAGTGCCAGTACTACTCCGCCCATACCGACAAGCTCAGCGAAATGACGCTCAACCCCTTGGCGATGGTGCAGCGCGGGCTGGTGACCTATTTGATTGCCACGGCGCATCCGTACACCGATGTGCGCCAGTTCGCAGTGCATCGTTTTCGATCTGTCGATCAATTGGACAAGCCTGCCGAGGGCCTGCACGAGTTCGACCTGCGCGCCTACCTGGGCAGCGATGCGTTGCAATTCGGATTGTCGGAAAAAATCCGCTTCCAGGCTTGGGTGAGTGAACGTAAGGCACGCCTGATTCGCGAGACGCCCTTGAGTCCGGACATGACGCTGGAACCCTTGGAGAACGGCTATCGGGTGCATGCGACGCTGAGCAACACCTGGCAGTTGCACTGGTGGATTCTGTCCCAGGGCGACGCAATGATCGTGGAGCGGCCAGTCGAACTGCGGGCGCAAATCGGCGAGACGCTGCAACGGGCGGCAGCGGCCTATCAACCGCTGGATGAGGTCGCGGCAACCGTGAGTTTGCGCCCCCATGAACTGGCAGCCACGCTACAACAAACGCACGCGGGGCCGTCCTCCGAGGACAGGCCCTGCGTCACGCGTTGTTCAGTTTGCCTTGAGCAGCGCCGCGACTTTTAGCAAGGCCTCGTCGATCTCGCCCAATGGGCATTCAGCGGTCAGGTATTCCGGGCGCGGTTGAAAACCGATGGCTTGGCACAATTGTGCCTGTAGCGCCTCCCTTCCTTGAAGCTCGGAATTTTCGATCTGCAGCTGGAATTGGCCCTTCTTGTAACTGACGTAAAGGTGTATCTCCCTGCCAGCGTGCTCATGATGAAAATACAGGTAAGGCTCTTCCGCTTCCCCCGATACGGATTCGTAGTACGGAAGCGAAAGTGGTTGTAACGCTGCACCACCTTCTCGCTGTAACCGGGCATGCAGGGCATACGTGTTGAGTTCGGCATGCGCACCGCTCATGCGTTCTCTGGCGAGCAAATAGATGTCCTGCACATCGTCATTGACGAAGCGCATCTGGCGCCTGCTGCAGTAGTTGAATGCCTCGGGCGTTTCGATCAGCAGTTTTTGCCAAAGCGCCTCTGGATGGGCCGAAGTAATGATGCGCTGCAGTTGAGGCTCCAGTGGCTGCTCAGCGTCCAATTGGTCCCAGAGTTTGAACAGGATATTGCGCGCATCACGTGCTCCGCCGAGCAGTCGCTTCCAACTGCCCTGCTCCGTCGCGCCATTGACCAGAAAGGACCAGTTACTGCCATTGCGCAAGAAATAATCACCGAGGGTGAGCAAGGCCCTTTCCCATAGAAAATCCTTGAAGCTCGCGAGACCGCGTGGGGTAAACGTCTTCTGGGCCATATCGAAACTGCGCTGGAATGCCAGTTGCGCACTAGCATGGTCCACAGACTGAGCGTCCTCACTGTCGTCGAACAAGCGAAGTGCTTCGCTGCGCTCCAGGAGAAAATCGATCTGCCCACGGAAATACAAATGAGATTCCGCTTGTTCTATCAGCCCTCGCCAATTGTGCTCTGCCAGGATCAGTTTCGCCTTCTGCACCTCTTCCGACGCCTGCGCGCCATTGAATCCAGTCACCGGGCCAGGGGTTGAAGCGATGTATTCAAGAATTTGCACGGCATGAGGAATCAACTCGCGCAGGCCATTGATGCTGCGTCGCACATCCTCGGGCCTGACGTAAGTAGTGTTGACGGTAAGGTTCACCACCACACGCATCCATTCCTGAAACGCTTGCGGCTGGCTGTCACCATGCGCTCTGAGAAATTCGATGTAGGCGACGAACTCAACGATCTGCGGATAGCTGATCGACAACGGTTCGGCAATGGCCGTCTTGAAGAATGCCTTTTCGTCGAAGACTCGGTCGTCCGGTAGCTTCAGGGCGAAACCCGTTTGCCCTGCGCTCCACCCTTCAAACAGCATCAGGACCGTTTCCGAAAATGCCCGGTCGAGCCAGCCATTTTCCTCATACGTCTGATAGGTGTTGCGCTGATCCGCAGCCCTCAGCTTGACGAATTCATCGTTGTAGCGAGTTTGACTGCAGTCGCGGGTCGCAATGGCAATCAGGCGCAACATGTTCATCACCGCATCGTCAAACAGGTGCATCGCCGTGGGTGATGAATCGCGATTGTCCTGGTTACAGATGTTCCAGAAAAAATCGGCCCATTGGGTGTCCAGACGCCAGGCGAAAAACTTCGCCACGCTCGTCTGAACGCCGCCCATGTTGCGCGTCTCACCCTCGAACTGTTTCTCCAGAACCTGTTCATAACGGGCCTTGAATGTTTCGAATGGCGTGAGCGGCATCCCGCGGGCGTTCATTTTGATATAGAGATCATCGGCCAGGCCAAAATCACGCAGGTCGAGTTTCTGAAAGCTGATGACGGGGCGCTCGCGATCCACCAGGCGAGCGAGCGTTGCCGTCCGTGTTTCGAAGAAAAGCTCGTGGATGGCCTGCACCATCGTGAGGGCGGACTGGATGGTAGGGTCCAGTCTCCAATGGCGGAAATACCAGGGCTGGTCGCAAATCTGCGCAGCGATGGACGCTTCGGCGGTAATGGCGTGGTCCGGTTTGAATTGGCTGAGCGCATCAAAGAATTCCGTACTGCTCGGGCGAACACTGTAGGTGAAGCGTGAGGCCTGATCGTCGCAGAAAAGCGTTCTGAACAGCTCCAGCTGACCGTCCCGCAGCGCGATATACCAGTGAAGGAGGAACAGTGTGGTCAGACGCTGCTGACCGTCCAACGGCTGAAACTGACCCGCCTCATTGAGGGTGCCATAAATGAAATCCAGGTTGAGGGGGAGTTCCGGGGCGTCCTCCGGCAACTGGAATGCCTTGTTCAGTGCAACGAGGAAATCGTTGCGCACATCGATGCTGTCGGATCGTCCTTGCGCGTAATCCCGCTGAATTAGCGGGATGCGAATGCTTTGACCGCCCTGGAACAGATCAGCGAACACCATCTGGCTTCCTGCGCCGCTCATACGCTTGGCTCCTGCTTGTCCAGAAAGAAGTTGACGAGGGTATTGCACATGGCTTCGAGGTAACCCTGACTGTCCTTGACGCTCCAGAAAAGCAGGTGGTCCACACCCTGGCTGTAGCATTTGAGGAACAGGTTTCGCGTACACAGCGGTACAAAAATGCCACGCTGATCAAGTTCCAGTATCCGCTCCCGTTTCACGGCAAACACCGCATTGCCGTAACCACGATTCGTTTGAGCATCCAGCAGCGTAAGGTTGCCGATACTGTCATCAACTTCGCTGTCCTCTTTGAAGGCCGCCAGGACGCGAGTGTGCAAATCGTGAAACTGCGTGTCGGTAGCAGACTCGGTTTGCGCGAAGTACGCCGCGATGGCCCTGCAAAGATCCCGTTGATCGTCTGCGCCCGTCAGTTGCTTCTGAGCCAGTTGTAGCCATCTGTCTCTTTCAGTTTTACCTTTGGGAATAGAGGTGGTCACCGACCGGACGTGCTCGATGTCCCAGCTGTTCGCCTTGAAACTGTCGAACTGAAAACGAATGTTCGAAGCCGTGTTTTGCAGCAGGCTGGTCAGATTGAAGAGCAACAGCGTTGCACGGATTTTGAGCGCATGCTTTTGGCCGTACTCCAGGTCGCCGAGGAACTGTTTAATCGTCGCCCTCAGAACGTCAGCCGTTGCTGCCTCCGGCATCGCCGAGCCGGTTAACTTGAGGAATGCAAGGCTACGAAGCTTTTGTTCGAATTGCCTTTTGGGAATGTTTTGCGACAGTCGGAAGATGGCATCGACCGCTGTGCCCGATTGCACCAGAAAGCCGATGATATGGTACAGACGCCGGTCTTCGAACCATTCCTCCAGCAGCATGTAAACCTGCTTGACCCTCAACCATTCGCTCGCGGTCGTGGCGCCTGCTGCCGAAAGCCTGCGGTTGTAAGTGTGGAAAACCGAGTATCGCTCGTCCGGGTCAAACGAGGGCTCTGCGTCGAGGCGGGCAATCAGCGTGAACAGGAAGCCGATACGGTTGTGGCCGCCGCTGGTCTTGTTATTGAGGAAATACCAGAACGCGTCGTTCTGTAGCGCTTTTTCCAACTGGTCCCATTCATGGGCAATCTGCAACTGCTGGAGGCTAACAGCACCCTCGGCATCGTCCCGTTGGCGCAAAAACAACGCCCGGATAAGCTCGTCGTTGGTCAAGGCTATCTTGCCCACATTCAGCCGGGTAAAGGCGTCCACGGCATTTTCCCGGTCAGAGAGCTCGTACCAGATCACACGGGTCTTGTTGAGCAGCGTCGATTTGATCTCTTCGAATTCGTGGTCCCGTGATTCGAACCATTGTTCGATAGTCTGGATCGCCTGGTACAGATAGAAATAGTCAACGTTTCGGGTGGCGGTGTCCTCAGAAGGATCGTCCAGAAAGTCCCGCAACTCCGGTCGGGTTTCGTATGCCAGGCTGAACAGTTTTGATCGATACTTGACGGTCACCCGCTCATTGAAATGACGAAGTATCAGCAGCAGCGTCGTGAGGCGCTGCTGGCCATCGACCACCTCGTATTGGCCCTGGCGTGTGTCTTTGAGCACTAACGGTTGCAGGCAGTAATACTCGTGGGGCTGAGCATTCTCACGCTTGGCAAATTCCCGGACGTCCTCGAGCAATTGCGTCACTTGCATCGGCTTCCATCGGTAACCGCGCTGGTAGGCGGGTATCCAGAACCGGTTGGGCTGTCCATTTGCGTGGGTGATGAGGTCGTGTACCGACTTGGTACCGAAAACGGCGCGCGTCATTGCGAGAACATCCCTTTTTAACCAATGTAAAACGTCTGCGTGAAGGTGCGAGAGTTGGCAGGGTTGTAGCATGATGGCGCAAAGATATCAGCCATTAACGTGCGTCGCGGCCAACATTATTCGGCAAGCGTATTCAGACTTTTGATCGTCGCTCAGACGCTCCCCCGCCTTGCGCGACTTCGCGGTTCAATTCAGCAGCTCAGTGATCCACCGGGCCTGCCGGGCGATTTCCTCGGCCTTCTCTTCGGGCACTGCCTGTCGCGCCCGGGCGAAGTGGGTCAGGGTCTGCTGTTTATGGCGCAGCAGGCGCTGCCACTTGGTCAGGAACGCCGGGCTGCGTGCCTGCATCTGCAGCGGGCCGAAGTACAGTTCCTCGGCGGTATAGGTCACCGGTCCGTCGCGCTCGGCGACGATGATTTCGTAGTCAAAGCGGTTTTCCCGCAGCACTTCCTCGCAGAGGATTCGGTAGCCATTGTCCATCAGCCATTGACGCAGCGGCTGCTCGCCGCCGTTGGGCTGCAGGATCAGGCGTTCCCGGCCGCTCAGGCGCGCCTTGCCGCTGTCGAGGATGTCGCGGATCGTCTCGCCACCCATGCCACAGAGGCTGATCGCCGTGATGCCGTCTCCCGGCTCGATCGCCGCCAGGCCATTGGCCAGGCGCACGGTGATCCACTGCTCCAGGCCGTTCTCGCGCACGGTGCGTTCGGCCGAGCGCAATGGCGTCAATGCCACCTCGCCGGCCACCGCCGCCGCGATGGCGCCACGACGCATTAAGGCCACCGGCAAGTAGGCGTGATCCGAGCCGATATCGGCCAGGCGTGCATCGGCTGGCACATGCGCCGCCACACGCTCCAGGCGCATGGACAATGTCTGTTGGTTCAACTGCAACCCCTTTTCACTACGAACGTCCAGCACCGCAGGCCGGATCGGGACGCAATTCTGTCGAGCAACGCCCTGGATTTCAAATCCCGGCGACCAGGGCCATGGTTCGCCCCGTCCAAATCCTCCCCCGGCAGGTCACCACGGTCAGGCGCAACACCGTCCAGCCCGAGTGCAGTATGATCGCAATCACGCTTTGAGCCGTTTGATACGGGGGCAACGGGATGACCACAAACACCGCACGAAAAGGCAGGTCATGGGTCTTGCCCTCGTTACTCGCCCTCAGCCTGGTGCTGACAGCGGGATGTTCAGGCAAAGCCGCCAAGGCTCGCTATTCGACGTCGAGCACCGGCTCGAACTGTTACGCAAAAGCGCTGCCCACTTCCGGTGAAGGCGGTCTGGCATGGGGCGACACCTTGAACATGGCTCGCAAAAAATCCCTGGACAATTGCATACGCTATGCCGGGCGGTCCGGTGGCACGCCGGACACCTGCCAAGTGGTGTTGGCGCAATGCAGAAAGTAATGGCGCGGCAGCAAAAAAAGCGCTTCTACCGCTCTGAATCGCGGTTTCTCCAGATGCAAAACACCGACAAGCCCTAGTGACCGATCAGCGAACTGGCCAGCAACGCCTCCAGTCCCATTGGCTTGGCAAAATGATATCCCTGGGCCTGCCCTGCGCCCATTTCGCGCAGCAAGTCCAGCGTCGCTTGATCCTCGACACCTTCGGCCACCACGCTGAGGTCGAGCGATTCGGCCATCCGCACGATCGCCCGGACGATCGCGCGACTGCGGGCGCTGGTGGTCAGTTCGAGGATGAACGACTTGTCGATCTTCAAGCCGCTGAAGCGGTATTGATGCACATAGCTCAGGGAAGAGAACCCGGCGCCGAAGTCATCGAGCATCACCGACATACCGTTGTCGGCCAATTGCTGCATGGTCAGCCGGGCAATCGCCGGCTCGGCGACCAGCGCACCTTCGGTCAACTCCAGGCAAATGCGTGATGGTTCGACCCCGTGTCGCGCCAGCAGCGCCAGCACTTCATTGGCGAAGTCCGGGCGCGTCATGCTGTAGCTGGAGCAATTGACGTGCACCGCAGGCCAATTGGCGTGCTCGGGTTGTGCGAGGATCATTGCAACGCTGGTGAGCATGTAAAGATCCAGCCGGCCGATCAGGCGCAAACCCTCGACATCCGGCAGGAACTCGCCCGGCGCGATCACCCGGCCGCCCGGTTGATGCCAGCGGACCAGCGCCTCAAGGGCGAGTAATTCGCCGCTTTCGACGCTGACGATCGGCTGGAAATACGGCAGCAGTTCGTCCGTGCGCTTGAGCGCGTTGCGCAAGGCCCCTTCGCGCTCCACCTGGTCCGAGACTTCCCGGCGCACTTCCTGGTTGAACACCGCGTAACTGTCGCGCCCGGCGCTCTTGACCCGGTACATCGCCGCGTCGGCATCACGCAGCAAATCCGCCGGTTCGTGATGGAACTGACTGTCGGCACTGACAATACCGATGCTGCAGGATGAAAACACTTCGTAGCCATTGATGAAAAACGGCAGGTCAAACGCCACCAGGATCCGTTCGGCGATTTCGATCACCACGTCCAGCGGCGCTTCGGGAGCGAGGACCGAAAACTCATCGCCCCCCAGGCGCGCCAGCATGTCGGCGTCGCGCAGGCATCCGCGCAGGCGATGGGCGGCCTGCATCAACAGCAGGTCGCCAAAATGGTGGCCGAGGCTGTCGTTGACCATCTTGAAACGGTCCAGGTCGATGAACATGACCGCCAGGTGCCCGCCTTCCCTGCCGAACTGCGACCAGGCCGAATTGAGGCGCTGTTGCAGGTAAGTGCGATTCGGCAACCCGGTCAGCGCATCGTGGGAGTTTTCGTGTTGCAACTTGGCATTGGCGTGATCGAGTTCGCGGGTGCGGCTCTGCACCCGCGCTTCCAGCTTGAGGTTGGCGGCGTGGATCGCTTCGGCAGCCGTGCGCCGCGACAACGCCGTATCAATGTGCCGCGACACGAACGTCAGCAGATCCTGATCCCGCAGGGTATAGCGCACCTGCGAGGTGTAGCTTTGCACCGCCAGCACGCCACGCACCACGTCGCCATCGAACAAGGGAATGCCCAGCCAGGAATGGGATCGGACGGACTCGTCGGCCAGTTCGATTTCACCCTCGGCCGCCAGTCGCTCGGCTTTGTCAGAGTCAATCAGGCAAGGTCGGCGCTGACGGATAACGTATTCAGTCAAGCCCCGGCACCCACGCCGCGCTGCCGGGCTGGTCGTCTGCCGCTCATCGACGTAATAGGGAAAGGTCACTTCACTGGTCGCGTCGTCGAACAGCGCGATGTAGAAGTTTTGCGCGAACAGCAAGTCACCGACGATGCCATGCAAGGTTTGAAACAACTCAGCCATGTCGCCCGGTTGACTCGATAGCTCCGCGATCTGGAACAACGCGCTCTGCAGGTGTTCGGCGCGCTCCCGATCCGCCACTTCCTGCCTCAAGGCTTCGTTGAGTGCCGAAAGCTCCAGGGTGCGACGCATCACGGTTTCTTCCAGGTCCTCGCGGTGCAGAATCCGATCCAGGGCCATGGCGACGTGGCGGGCCACCACAAGGAACAGCGCGCGATCTTCAGCACTGTAGATACGAGAAACGTCGTAGACCTGCATCGCGAGCATGCCGAACACGTCATCCGAGGCATTTTTCAACGGGGCGCCCATCCAGAACTCGGGACGGTCACCCACACAGTAGAAACGGCCTTCGGCTTCAGCCGCGAGGATACCGGCGGCGTCGATCAGCAACGGCTGGGCAGTGGTCAATACCTGCCCGGTCAACGACAGGTGCGAAGGGTCAAGGTATTCGTAGTTTTCGGACTCCAGGGCATCGACATCGATGATGTCGACGTAATACGGGTAGTCGATCTTGCCGCTATGGGGGTCATACAGCGCAAGATAGAAGTTCTCGGCATCGATCAGGCTGGCCAGCAGCCGGTGAACCCCCACCAGAAACACCGAGCGGTCGCGGGTCGAACTGGCCAGGTAGGTGATCTCATACAGCACTCGCTGAGTGATCTGCGCACGGGCAAGGGTATTGGTCTGGACCTGAATGCCCAGCCGCAGGGCAAAGTCGGCGAGCGCCGGGTCTGCGGCTTCGCTGACCGGCGCGAGTAGCCAACCCAATTCACTTTCGCCCTTGCCGGTGGGCCAGCGGTGCAATCGCCGGGTCTGGCAGAAGGCGTCGAACTCTTCGTTCGGGATGCTGGACGGCCACTGCATCCAGGCGTCGCCCTGACCGACCCGATGCAATTGTTCACCGGTGCGGTAAACCGCCCACGCGCAGGTATGGGCCCAGTTGCGCGCTGAGTCCAGCATTTGCTGGATCATGTTCTCGTTGCCAGCGTAAGCCATGCCGACAGTACCCGACGTCCCTTTTGGTTGAGATGCGACAACGTCGCAGTCGTTCGATTGCCGCGGGGAGTCGGTCAATTGACGAACACTCATCAGCGCTCCCTGAGCCAAAAACTGGCGATGCCCACTTACTGATTGCTAGCAATATGCCAGTGAGCTTTTTGTTTATAGCTTATGACGATTTTTTTCAATGGTTTTATTTGCTTTGGCGCCAACAATGAGACAGACAACAAATTGCTCGCCGAAAGTTGTCGATTATTACCCGAAACTCTTTACTCGCTGTCTTTGGTCTCAGCGTCTGTGCCACCCGACCAGTCACCGTTGCAGTCACTAGCGCCATGCACGGAAGACAGATCCCGTCTTCCGTGCACCTGAACGGCTATTGCCCGATGGCGGGATATTCGTCGCTACGATCGGGCCAGGGCGTCAAAATCTGAAAGCCATCGTCAGTGACGGCCACCATGTGCTCCCACTGGGCCGATAGCGATTGATCCTTGGTGACCACCGTCCAGCCATCGGCGAGGGTCTTCACATGACGTTTGCCCGCGTTGAGCATGGGCTCAATGGTGAAAATCATCCCGGCTTTCAATTTCAGGCCCTGGCCCGGATAACCGTAATGCAGTACCTGCGGCTCGTCGTGGTAGATCTTGCCGATACCATGGCCGCAGTATTCGCGCACAACGCTGAACCCATCCCTTTCCGCGACCGCCTGGATGGCATGACCAATGTCGCCCAACGTGGCACCGGGGCGGACGAGTCTTATGCCGGCACACATGGCTTCATAGGTTGTCTTGACCAAATGCCGAGCCTGCGCACTGGGCTCGCCAACGAAGTACATGCGGCTGGTATCGCCATACCAGCCATCCTTGATGACAGCGATATCGATGTTCACGATGTCGCCATCCTTCAACGTCCTGTTCGAAGGGATGCCATGGCAGACCACTTCGTTGACGGATGCGCACACGGTCTTCGGGAAGCCGTGATAGCCAATGTTGCCCGGGATGGCTTTCTGCACGTTGACGATGTGGTCGTGACAGAGCCGATCGAGTTCGTTGGTGGTGACCCCGGCTTTCACATGGGGAGTGATCATGGCCAGCACTTCGGCGGCCAATGTGCCTGCCGCGCGTGACTGGGCGATTTCCGCGAGGCTGTTGATCCTGACGTTCGCCTTCATTGACTGGCTCCTGAGCTTGCATGGGGTTGGGAGCCTTGAGCGATATCCGCGACAGCGCAGAGCTGTTTCAGATCCAGTCCGCCCGCCGACTCGGCACGAATCAGCAAGCGGCAAATATCGCTGTGATCGAGGTTTGGATGTAATTCCGCGAGCATCCCGATGCGCATCCAGTGTTCGGCTTGCGCATTGATCGAGCGACTCAGCGCGTCGCTGGCGACGCGCAGGTTCTCATGCATGTTTTCTGAAATTTTGACGATTCCCATGACTTCCACTATATGAAATGCATATAAATCGTATATTAACCGGTTCGAGCGTGGAATCAAATCAACGTCATGAAATGGGGGCGCGCCCCGCTCCCCATGGGTTATAAAGCGTTCGATATAAATGGAAACGCCCCAATCAAGGGGCGCCATGACCAGCGTTCAGGTGTGTCGGGGAGCACCGCTGCCCTTTACCTGTTCGGTAACGCCGGGCAATCAGTGGCCTTCGGACGCATTGAACATGGTTTTGGCATAGATCAGTCCCAAACCATAGGCGCCACCATTGGCGATGGAAGTTTTCACGGTGGCATCGTAGGTGTCGGTACGAGCCCAGTCACGTTGCAACTCGAGCAGGTATTGCAGGGAAGTCATCGGGCGCGCGCCAAGCTGGATCATGCGCTGAATGGCCATTTCATGGGCCTCGACCGACACATCACCGCAAGCGTCCGCAATGAAATACACCTCGAAACCCTGATCCAGGGCAGAGAGCGCCGGGCCCACGATGCACACGGATGTCCAGAGGCCCGCCAGCACGATCTTGGCCTTGTCGTGACGGTTCACCTCCACCGCAATGCGCGGATCTTCCCAGGTGTTCATGCTGGTGCGGTCGATGACGGGCTGCTCTGGGAAGACCGATTTGATTTCATCGAAGATGGGTCCGGAAAAGCTTTTCTCTGCGACCGTGGTCAGGATGGTCGCGACCCCGAACTCTTTCGCCGCCTTGGCCACCAGGGCAGCGTTGTTGCGCAGATTCACAGCGTCGATGGACTTGGTCGCAAAGGACATTTGCGACTGATGATCGATCATGATGAGGGTGTGATCGTCAGGGTTCAGCAGGGTCTTTCCGGGCACGGCGGATGCGGTAGGCATGGGAGTCGCTCCATTGTTGAATGAAAAACTACCCTTCAACTATGGAGTGCCCGACGGCGCCGTACTTGTATCCCTGTGCTTTGTTTTGGCCGGGGCCGGGGCCGGCTCACTGGATCGACAGGACGAATCGGCGTTCGCCCCCGGTCTCGTCGGTGCAAGAGGGTTGCTCGGGCAGGAATCCGCACCGTTCCAGCACTTTTCTTGAGCCAACATTTGTCTCGTATACACAGGCAACCAATTGGGTCAGTCGCCAACGGGTCCGTGCCGCCTGGATCAGGTGCCTGAGCGCCAGTGTGGCCAGTCCTTGCCCGCACACGCCTTGATCAATCCGATAGCCCACTTGCGCAGAACCTGGCGGCGAACCAATGTCTTTCAGATTGGCTCGCCCCACTATGTTCCCACTGCAATCTTCGATAACGAACGGATGCCAGGCACCGACAGCAAAATCGGACAAATAGCCCGCAATGTGCTCGGCGACACCCGGCAATGAATAAAACGCAGGATCGCGCGCATCAATATGAGATTCAAACCAGGCGCGGTTATGGCGTTCAAAGGCCAGCAGTGCTTCGGTATCCGTACTTTCAAGCTCGCGAATGCTGAATGATTTCATTCGTTCAATCCCTTGACTGAGCGGCGTCAGGCAATTGTCACACTGGCCCGCGCCGTGTGCAGTTTTTTATAGCTTTCGATCAGACGCAAATGTCGATCGAGCCCTTCCAGCTTCGTGCTCGTCGGGGTCAGGCCGTAGAAACGCACACTGCCGTCGACCGAGCCGATCGCAGCGTCCATGCGCTCATTGCCGAACATCCGGCGGAAATTGACTTCGTAGTCGGCCAGTTCCAGATCGTCGTCCAACTGCATTTCCAGGACCACGTTCACGGCTTGATAGAACAGGCCGCGCTCGACGGTGTTGTCGTTGTACTGCAGGAAGGCTTCCACCAGATCCTTCGCCTGTTCAAACTTCTGCAAGGCCAGGTAAATCAGCAGCCTCAACTCCAGGATCGTCAACTTGCCCCACGGCGTGTTGTCGTCGAATTCGATTCCGATCAAGGTGGTGATGTCTGTGTAGTCGTCCAGCTCGCTGTCTTCCAGGCGCTTGGCCAGGGTTCTCAGCCCGACTTTGCTCAGGCTGTGCAGGTTGAGAATGTCGGCGCGGAATGTCAGCGCTTTGTTGGTGTTGTCCCAGACCAGATCGTCGACCGGATAGATTTCCGAATAATCCGGCACCAGAATGCGGCAGGCCTTGGCGCCGATGTGCTCATAGACCGCCATGTACACTTCCTTGCCCATGTCCTGAAGGATACCGAACAAGGTGGCGGCTTCTACGGCATTGGAATTTTCCCCTTGCCCGGAGAAGTCCCACTCAACGAATTCGAAATCGGCCTTGGCACTGAAGAAGCGCCACGACACCACACCGCTGGAGTCAATGAAGTGCTCGACGAAGTTATTCGGCTCCGTCACGGCCTGCCCCTCAAAGGTCGGCTGAGGGAGATCGTTCAGACCTTCAAAGCTGCGCCCCTGCAGCAACTCGGTGAGGCTGCGTTCCAGTGCCACTTCAAAGCTTGGGTGCGCGCCGAACGAGGCAAACACGCCACCGGTACGCGGGTTCATCAAGGTGACGCACATCACCGGGAACTCCCCTCCCAGCGACGCATCCTTGACCAGCACCGGGAAGCCCTGCTCTTCCAGCCCTTGGATGCCGGCCAGAATGCTCGGGTATTTTGCCAGCACGTGCTGCGGCACATCCGGCAGTGCCATTTCACCTTCGAGAATCTCGCGCTTGACCGCGCGCTCGAAGATTTCAGACAGGCATTGCACCTGGGCTTCGGCCAGGGTGTTACCGGCACTCATGCCATTGCTGAGGAACAGGTTCTCGATCAGGTTGGACGGGAAATACACCACCTCGCCATCCGACTGGCGCACAAACGGTAGCGAACAGATACCGCGCTGTGTATTGCCGGAGTTGGTGTCGTACAGGTGCGAGCCCCGCAACTCGCCATCGGGGTTGTAAATCGCCAGGCAGTACTCGTCGAGTATTTCTGCCGGCAGCGCATCCTGGGGGCCAGGCTTGAACCAGCGCTCATCCGGGTAATGCACGAACGCCGCATTGGCGATGTCTTCTCCCCAGAACTGATCGTTGTAGAAGAAGTTGCAATTGAGTCGCTCGATAAACTCGCCCAACGCCGACGCCAACGCGCCTTCCTTGGTCGCGCCCTTGCCATTGGTAAAGCACATTGGCGAGTGCGCATCGCGAATGTGCAGCGACCACACATTGGGCACGATATTGCGCCACGAAGCGATTTCGATCTTCATGCCCAGGTCAGCCAGGATCCCCGACATGTTGGCGATGGTCTGCTCCAGCGGCAGATCCTTGCCCGCAATATAGGTGCCCTCTTGCGACCCCGAATGAGGCATCAACAACGCCTGGGCATCGGCATCGAGGTTTTCCACTTCTTCGATCACGAACTCAGGCCCGGTCTGCACCACTTTTTTCACGGTGCAACGGTCGATGGAACGCAAAATGCCCTGGCGGTCTTTGGCGGAGATATCGGCTGGCAACTCGACCTGGATCTTGAAAATCTGGTTGTAGCGGTTTTCCGGGTCAACAATGTTGTTCTGCGACAGGCGGATATTTTCCGTGGGAATGCCGCGAGTGTCGCAATACAGCTTCACAAAATAAGCCGCGCACAAAGCCGAAGAAGCCAAGAAGTAATCGAACGGACCAGGGGCCGAGCCATCGCCCTTATAGCGAATAGGCTGGTCGGCCACGACAGTGAAGTCATCGAACTTGGCTTCAAGTCGAAGGTTGTCGAGAAAGTTGACCTTGATTTCCATGCGGGATTACCAAAATGACGAGCTAAACGAAATGGCCGCCATTATCCGGCTTTTCGGCCGGAAGTCTTGTGCTTTGAACGGGAAGGCGACGGGCTGATGGAAGGACCCTCCCGCGCCGGCGAGCCCGTCGCCAGCCTCGTCAGCCGATGACCGTCGTGGGCAACGAAGCGCGTTCCGCAATAAAAGATCAATAAATGACCAACACATTACAAGCCCCACGTTTCCTGCTGCCTGGCGCGTTATCCACAGGTATACCCACGCAATTTGTGGATAGCTTCAGCGCATTCACCTGAGGTTACAACGCACGCATCACTTTCGGTCCGGCCTGGAAATCCGCTAGGCTTGCCCCACACTTTTCGAGGATCCTCAAGGTATGTCCAGGCTCGACCTCTCCCTGCAAGACACCGCTGCGCCCGAGGGCGTTTGTTATGGTTGCGGCGGCAGCAATCCCCACGGGCTGCACATTAAAAGCTACTGGCATGAGGACGGCGTGCATGTCGTGGCCGAGCATCTGCCCGACGCTCAATTTTGTGGCTGGCCCGATCTGGTTTACGGCGGAATGATCGCCATGCTGGTGGATTGCCATTCAAACTGGGCGGCAATGGCCTATCACTACCGCGCCGAACAGCGCGACGTCGCCAGCCTGCCCCGCATCAATTGCGTCACGGGCAACCTGGGCATCAAGTTCATCAAACCGACCCCCATGGGCGTTCCGTTGACCCTGCGGGCGAAAGTGGAAGGTGAAGTCGGACGCAAGAGTCGCGTGATCTGCGAGGTCTACGCCGGGGACGTACTCACGGCGATCGGAGACTCGATTTTCGTTCGTGTGGACGCCGCGCAGCTGGCGGCCGCCGCCCATGACCGGGACGCGTAGACACTGCCATTCAAGGCGCGATGGCGGTGGGTGTTGAGGCGGGATGCCACCTCAACACCCAGGCGTCACAGATACCAGCGATATTCCCGGGCACTGATTTCCTGCATGAACGCCAGGTGATCCTGACGTTTGTTCTCGCAATACACATCGACGAACTCCGCCCCCAGGCCTTCGCGCAATTGCGGCTGATGCTGCATCGCGCGCACGGCTTCGAGCATTTCCACCGGGAAATCGATGCCACTGTTGCGGTCTTCGTTGAGCGGCGGGATCGGCTCCTTGCCTGCTTCCAGGCCATGCTCGAGCCCTACCAGAATCGCCGCCAGCACCAGATAAGGGTTGGCATCGGCACCGGCCAGGCGATATTCGATGCGCAGGTTTTTCGCGTCCGACTCCGGAATGCGCAGGCACGCATCGCGGTCTTCAAAGCCCCAGCTCGCATGGGTGGCCACGTTGGTCGTGCCGCCCAGGCGGCGATAGGCATTCTGGTTCGGCGCGAAGATCGGCATGCTGTGGGGCAGCAATTCCAGGCAACCGGCCACGGCATGGCGCAGGGGTTGCTGCTGGTTGGCGGCCAGCAGGTTTTTACCCTCGGCATCGTACAGGCTGACATGCACGTGCATGCCGCTGCCGGGGTGCTGCAAGTAAGGCTTGGCCATGAAGCTGGCGCGGTAGCCGTGCTTGAGCGCAACGCCACGGGTGCTGCGACAGAACAGCGCGGCCCAGTCGGCAGCACGCAGACCGTCGTCGAGATGCCCGAAGTTGATTTCGAACTGCCCCGGTCCCAGTTCCGCCGTAATCACCGTGGCATCGATGCCCTGGGCCCGTGACGCCTCGACCATTTCATCGAGCACCGGGGCAAAGCGCGTCAGGCGCTCGATGTGCATGTTCGGTTGATCGTCGGCATCGTCGGTCAGGTCATCGCGGGGGAATTGCGGCAAGCCGTCACGCAGCTTTTTATCGAACAGGTAAAACTCCAGCTCGAAGGCCACCACCGGATGAATGCCTTTGCGCGCCAGTCGATCCAGCACCTGCGCCAGCACTTCGCGCGGTTCGAAAACGATCGGCTTTTCGGTGCCGTCGGAAGTAATCAGCATCTGCCCCAGGGGCTGTGCTTCCCAGGTCACCGGTTTGAGCGTGCCAGGGACCAGGCGCCGCAGCGCGTCCGGGTCACCGTCGTTGAAGCAGTAGTCACCGATCTTGAACAACCCGCCCTGCACGCCCAGCAACACGCAGTTCTGCGGCAGCTTGAGCGCGCTGCCGGCCGCGACTTTTTCCAGCATCTCTACGGGATAACGCTTGCCGTAGAAGTGCCCGGGAATGTCCAGGGAAATCAGGTCGACATAACGCACCTCGGGGTAGCGTTGGCGAAAGGCACGCACTTCGGCGAGCAGATCAGAGCAGGCAGCATCCATCATGGTTGTTCCTTGGAAAGTTCTTGGGGTGGCGATCATGTGTAGACCCAGAGCACGCGCGTCAGCTGCTCGGTCAGGTTGCCGTAGCGGCAACGGGTGTGACTGTCGAATTGAAAACTGTCGCCGGCGCGCAACGTGACCGGCTCGTCGTCGCCCAGCCACAACGTCAACTCGCCCTCGAGCACGTAGCCGCCCTGCTCCGAGCTGTCGGTCAGGTGCCTGTCACCACTGCTGGCGCCGGCTTCCAGATGGCTTTCGAGCATCGAGAACGAAGCGCGCATCTTCGGCGATACCAGGATGTCGGTAATCCCGTTGGCGTAATACACGGTGCGGCGCTCGTCCGGCCGGGTCACCCACGGCAGGACCTTGGGTTTGGGCAAGCTATAGAAATAGGTGGTCGGCACGCCGAGGGTTTCACTGATCGCCGTCAGATCGGCCACTGTCGGCCGCGACAAACCGCGCTCGACCTGAGACAAAAACCCCACCGATCGACCGATCCGGTCTGCCAGCTCCTTCAAGGTGAACTTCTTGTGCTTGCGTAAATCGTGAATCAGGATCGCCAGCGCGGCGATTTCTTCTTGCTTGTTCATGACCGGGATTCCGCTGAATGACTCATCAAATGCTGTCGCGCAGTCGATACCAGGCTTTGCCGATCGCCTCCAGCGGCGCTGCCAGGTACTTGCCGCCGGGAAAGCTGCCATTACTCAAACCTTGATACAACGCCAACTCATCCGCCTGGCCGAGAATCGCATCCGACACCGCGCGCGCCGCTGCCAGGGTCGGCAGCACGCCGTGGCCGGAATACCCCTGTAGCCAGTAGCGATCCCCCTGGCGGCCAACATCCGGTGTGCGGTTCAGGGTCAGGTCGATGTGTCCGCCCCAGGCGAACGCCAGATCGACACCCTTGAGCTGTGGAAACACGCGTTCCAGGAATGGTCGCGTCGCCCTGGCGATGTCCTTGGGCATGCCACCCAGATAGGTGCAGCCACCGCCGAACAGCAAACGGTTGTCCGGGGTACGGCGGAAGTAATCGAGGACAAACTGGTTATCGGTGACGCACACATTGGTCGGCAGCAGCGAGGTGGCTTTCTCGGGCGTCAGGGGGGCGGTGGCGACCTGATAGGTCCCGACCGGCAACACACAACTGGCCAGCTTCGGGTCGAGACGATCCAGATAGGCGTTGCACGCCAGGACCAGCACATCGGCCCGGATCGACCCACGTTCGGTGTTCACCTGAAACCGACCGCCCTCTTCCCGATAGTTCAACGCCTTGCTTTGTTCATGGATACGGCCACCGGCACGCTCGATGGCGGCGGCCAGGCCCAGTGCCAGCTTCAATGGATTGAGGTGCGCGCCTTCGGGATCATAAAGGCCGGCCTGATAGCGCTCGCTGGCCACCCAATCGGGCAACTGCTCGCGGGGAATGAACTGCAAGCCGTCGTGACCCCACTTGTGACTGGCTTCGCGTTGCCATTCGGTCAACAGGCTGACCCGGCGCGGCATGACCGAAGTCCACAGGTGCCCGGCCCGATAGTCGCAGTCGAAGCCATGACGCCCGGGCAGTTCACGCAACTCCCCGGCGGCCCAGCGCATGCCGTCCCACAGGCGCCGGGCACGTTCATAACCCAGGGCAGCCTCCAGCGGCGGCATGTCGCACGACCAACCGAGAATGGCCTGCCCGCCATTGCGCCCCGATGCAGCCCAGGCCACGCGGCTGGCTTCCAGCAGCGTCACCCGTTTGCCGGCCAATGCCAGACGCAGCGCCGTGTGCAGCCCGCTGAAGCCAGCGCCGATGATCACGATTTCAGTGTCATGGTCTCCCACCAGCGCAGGTCGAGTGGTCAGGCGATTGGCGCAACTGTAGGCGTAGTAGCTCGCGACATGCTGGGTGGACTGCTGAAACATACGGGCCTCATGAAATTAATTTCTTATAATTTCATGAAAAAATACACCATAAATTTCACGAAGACAATGCGGATTGCATTGATCGTTCCCGGGCGGGCAGATCAACCTTCAGCTGCCCGCCCTGCCGACGTCCTGTTGCGGTGCCGGGCCGCTACTCTCTGAAAATTCCACCCAAACGCTTACAATCGCCCCCTTCACCGCAAATCAGCAGGCAACAAGGTTATGGCGCTCGACCCTCCCACAATGTTGACAATCTCGATCGCCCTCGCTGCGGCCGCCGCCCTGTATCTGGCGGTCGAATGGCGCAGCATCCGTGAATCTTCACTGCTGTTCTGGAGCGCGGGCTTCGCCACGATCACCGTGGGGTCTACGCTCGCCTTGCTGCGCATGAGCGGCCTTTTGTTGATTGGCATCTGGTTTGCCAATGGCCTGCTGGTCCTGGCCCACTGGCTTTTCCTGCTGGGCGTCGCGCGCTTTTCCCGGATACGCCTGTCTCGTGCCTGGTGGCTGATCGTCGTCGCCTGGTGTGCACTGCTGGCACTGCCGGATGACCCCTCGTGGTCGAAGATCATGCTGGTGGCCAATTCCTTGCTGGTGGCGCTGCCGACGCTGCGCGCCAGTTTCCTCCTGCGCCCCCATGGCAAGTCATTGAGCGTGGGCGCGGCACAGCTGCGCTTTGTGCTGTTGATCCATGGGCTGTTCTATCTGGCCAAGGCCATCTCGGTGGTTATTCCGGGCACGCTGATCGATCTGGCAGCCTTGCGGGGCGAAATCATTCAGATCTCGCTGGTCGAAGGCGCCATGGCGATCATGCTGATCGCCCTCTCGATGACCGGGACCGAACGCCACAGGCGGGAGGAGCAGATCGCCCGGCTGGCCGAACGCGATCCGTTGACCGCCCTGTACAACCGCCGAGCCCTGGAGGTACGGGCACCACGCCTGTTGGCTGAAGTCTCGAGCGCTCGCCCCGGTGCCCTGCTGTTGATCGATATCGACAACTTCAAACTGGTCAACGACCTCTACGGCCACACCGCAGGCGACCGCCTGCTGGTCGCACTCAGCGAGATGATTCGTTCGCATTCGCCCGAGGGCGCACTGGTGGCCCGGCTGGGCGGTGACGAGTTCGTCATCCTGCTGAGTGACACATCGAACGAGCACATCGTCGAGTTGGGCAACCTGCTGCGAGGCCGCTTTCACATCACGGCCTCACAAACCTTCGCCACGCCCGAAGCAGTGACCCTGAGCATCGGCGCCAACCTGTTCGACCATCCGCCCTCCAGCCTGGCAGCCTTGATCGAACAGGGCGATGCGGCGCTCTACGAGTCCAAGCGTGGCGGACGCGACAGCATCCGCCTGGTCGATCGAACCCTGCAGGTCACGAGCCCGTGACTGCACGCGTACGTCCGGAGCTGGCTTGCCAGCGATGGTCTAAAACATCCCGGGTTTAACCCGTTCATACGCGTTACCGTTAACGATCATCGCCAGCAGGCTGGCTCCTACAGATATTGAGCCCTTTTTTCACCCAATCACCCTGGCATACACCGAACGATCGACATTCCCGCCCGACAGAATCACGCCGACCTTTCTTCCCGCCATCGCTTCACATTCCTGCATCAACGCCGCCAGGGCCGCCGCGCCGGCGCCTTCGGCGAGATTGTGGGTATCGGTGTAATACACGCGCATGGCCTCGGCGATCTCATCCTCGCTGACCGATACGATTCGCGCCGCAGCCGCCCCGTAGATATCAAAGGCGGCGGGCACCGGTTTACGCACGGCCAGACCATCAGCGAAGGTATTGGCCGTGGCGGTTTCGAGGATTTCTCCCGCTTCAAAGGATAATTTGGCCGCCGCTGCCTCGGTGGACACCACCCCCACCACCCGGGTGTTCAGGCCCAACGCATCACGGGCGGCGATCACCCCGCAGATCCCCGAGCCACAGCCAATCGGCACGTAGACCGTATCCAGATCCGGTGCGGCCTTGAACAACTCCAGCGCATAAGTGGCCACACCCTTGACCAACTCGGCATGGAACGGCGGCACCAGGTACAGGCCATGCGCTTGCGCCAGGCGCGCGGCCTCTTCGCGGGCCTCGTCAAAATCGCGGCCGTACTCCACCACTTCGCCGCCAAAGCCGCGCATCGCGTTGTTCTTCTCCAGCGAATTACCTTGCGGCACGACAATCAACGCCCGCAAACCCGACGCGCTGGCCGCCAGCGCCAGACTCTGGCCATGGTTGCCGCGGGTCGCGCTGACGATCCCCCGCACCTCAGGGTGCGTACGCTTGAGCCAGTGCATGAAGGTAACGCCGCCACGCACCTTGAACGCACCGGTCGGCGTGTGATTTTCGTGCTTGACCCACACCGTGCAACCCAGGCGCTCGGCCAGCAAGGGCCACGCGTACTGGGCAGTGGCCGGCATGACCTGGTACACGTGGCGTGCCGCCTGTTCGATATCGTCGCGAGTCAGTCTGTGCATGAGGGGTCTCCCTGAGGTTTTGCCCAGTCTAGACAGGGCTTGATCACCCCGGCTTTCAGAAAACTGACCTGACTTTTGCGCCCCCTGTTCATTACTATGGCGGGCATGAACCATCGAAACCGCCCTCCACCCCCGCTCCCCTCTGAACCGGCCCGTCGTGTCGAGGCCGGGCCCTGGGCGATCGAGCTGCTGCCCGGCGCCGCTTATGCGACCCGATACGTGGCCACCCAATCAGCGATCGGCTTTGCCTTCGACAGCCAGCGAGGCCTGCACGCCATCGGCAGCGACCGGGTTTTGCCCTTCGACGCCATGCCCAATGGCCTGGCATTCGTCCCCGCCGGGTGCGACGTGCTGTCCGAGTCGCCCAAGGGCGGTGAATACCTGCGGGTCATGCGCACCGATGGCCTGCCGTTGGTGGGGGACCGCGCCTTCAACAATCGAATCGATCAACAGGCCATCACCCTGGCGCTGCGAATGCGCGCGGCGTTGTTACAGGCTTCGGTTGAGGATGACTGGGAAGCCTGGGCACTCGCCCTGGCTGAACGGACAAGCGATCACCAGGCAGGGGCGACACCCGCCCTGGGCGCCATCACCGCCAGCCGGATGCGATTGCTCGACGAGTTCATTGACGCCGGTCTCGACGGTCCGCTGGGTGTGCAGGCGATGGCGGACTTGCTGGGATTGTCCGAAGGTTATTTCATTCGAGCCTTCAAGCACGCAGCGGGCAAAAGCCCGCACAGTTACCTGATCGACCGGCGCCTGGCCAAGGCCCGCGCCCTGATGCGCGACTCAACCGCGACACTGGCAGAAATCGCCCACACCTGTGGCTTCAACTCCCAGGCGCACATGACGACCACGTTCAGGCAGCGCCTTGGCGTGAGTCCGGTACAGTTGCGTCGATAGCGCCCCTCGACGGGCGTCGCGTCTCTTCAGTCAGCCCCTTCCCGTACCGATCGCCTGACCTCAGCCTGTACGGCATAAGCCGGCGCCTCCACCGCATTGAAATCTTGTGTATAGCGCTGGGCAAATCCGTCTACCCCCCATTGCTGAAACTGCTGCACATGCTTCAGCTCGTGAGCCCAGAGCGCGAGGTTCTGTTCGGCGGATTGGGCATCACGGAACAGAATGATGTCGATGAGCGTCACGGCCCCCACATCGGGGTTTTGCAGCATGGCAGTGGCGGTGCTGAACTGGCCGTTGTCGCTGACTTTGTAGCGCGCGGCATCGAGGACACCAGGGTCGTACCAGCGCAACAGTTGCTCCCGGATATGCGCCGGGATGGCCTGGACGCCAGCGGCGGCTTCAGCGCGCGCTTGGGTCAGCCACAGCGCCAGGGCGGGTGCCGCGACCAGATGGATGTCTTCAGGCAAGGTGCCGAGCAACTGTCCCGGCAGGCAGATGCAACCGTCCAGACACACCTGTTTTTCGCCAGCCGGGCAGGCGTCGGCCGGGGCTGCCGTTTCAAACGTCAGACAAAGCAGCACTAGCGCCAGCAGGCGCGGGATGATGGATGGCATCGGGTGCTCCAGGGACGGACGCAGCGCAAGCAGTGAGTCGCCATCGATGACTGCCCCGCGCAGCTTCAGCGTAGTTGACCCGCTCCTGCTCGTGCAAAAGCCGCTGCCAGGGTCATCGACACCCCGGCAGCGGCCCGGTGATCCAACGCTTTCTTTTTTCGCTGATCGCCAAGCGACGGGTCAGCCAGCCTTACTCTGCCAATTGCAACCGCAACCGGCTACGACGGGACAGCCCCGCCTGCAAGGCGAACGCCACGATCACGGTTGAGGGTGCGGAAAAGCTGCTCAAGCCAGGGCCGGAAAACATCAGCGCCAGTCCCAATGCCGTGGCCCCAAACCAGGCGCCCAAGCCCGCCGAATTGAACGCTGTTACCCGTTCGAGCGACGCCACGTCACTGCGGCCGCAGCGTATCTGCGCCAACGCCACGCCGACCCAGGCCACGACGAAAATGCCTTGATAAGCCAGGGCCTTGAGCAGGTAGGCAAACACATCGGCGAGAATCAGGCCATACACGATCACCCCGACCGCCAGCGCCCACGCCAGGTACGAACCGCGCACGCCAAAACGCGCAAAGAACGCCTGCATGTTCATCGTCGCCAGGTAGTAGTTGGCGGTGTTGATCCGGGTTTGCGTGGCCCAGACGAACAACAATCCCCACAGCCCCATCAGTTGCAGGATCGCCATGACCACCGACACTTCGTTCAGCGCGCCTTCATGGGGAATGCTGCTGACCAGATAGATCCCCGCCGCGCCGTTGAGCAGAAAGGTCACCGCGTAGAACGGCATGCCGAAGTTCCAGCGGCCGTGGTATTCGGCGTCCTCGGGTTTGCCGAAACGGGCGTAGTCGAAGGTGAACAGCATCAGCACCCAAACGCCCATGTAGGCGACGAAGCAGTCCCACCAACCGAACGCGCTGGGGGTTGCCGGGCCGAAATCCAGCCATTGCGGCTGGTAGCCATAACGACTGATCGACAGCCCCACCGCCACCAGCAAGCCCCCCAGGTACACCGGCAACAACACGCCGTTGAGCTTGTCCAGCCAGTGCTGCACGCTGCCCAGGATCATCGGCACGCTGTACAGCACCACCAGCAATGCCGCCAGCGGGAACACCAGCTGCGGGTACAGGTGATTGAGCGCCACGGCGATCACCGAGCCTTCGAACACCGCGTAATAAATGGCCGTCGAGAAGAAGATCAAGGTCGCCAGACAGGCCCCGGTGCTGCCGAACAGCAACCTTGAAAACAAGGCCACCGACAAACCGCTGCGGATGGCGAAGCGACTGAGCACCGTGTTGACCAGGCCGTAGCTGATCACCGATAGCACCATGCCGATCAGCGCATTGCGGGCGCCGTACGACAACGCCAACGACGCGCCGACCACGATGTAGAACATTGCACTGCACACCGCCCACCAGGCCATGGTCAGGGACAATCGGCCCATGCGTGCGTCGGCGGGAACGGGGTGATTGGCCGGGTCTTGCCCGGTTTGACTCGATTGCGATAAAGCAGCCATATGCGTGAACTCCAGAACCAGTCAAAGGTTGAAGCGCGGGCAGCCGCCACCGCACCGAAGTGCGGCGTTGGCTAACCGTTTGGCATGACCCGCGCCGTGCGGCGGGCAGAATCAGGAAGGGAACAGCTTGCTCAGGCAGCTGAGTTTTTTCTTATAGGAACGTCGTGCTTCCAGTGCTTCTTCCAGGGTGACCGCTTTGAAACGGGCCTTCTGGTTGGGCTGCATCTGGCCGATCAAGTCGAGGTCGGCGCTGATCACGGTGCCAATCATCGCGTAGCCGCCACCGGACACCGCATCGCGGTGCAACACGATGGGTTCGAGCCCGGCCGGCACCTGGATCGAACCGATCGGGTAGCAACTGTCGACGATGTTCGAGGGATCGGAGCCGGCGCCGAAGGGTTGCTCGCGCGGCTGGAAGGTCAGCGCGCTGCCGCCCTTGAAGCGATAGCCGATGCGGTCCGCTTCGGAGCCGACGGTCCAGGCTTCGGCGAAAAAGCTGTCCGCCGCCGCGGGCGTCAAACGCTCGTAGTACAGCCCCGGTACGACGCGCAGGGTGATTTCGCCCCCCAGCGACTGCCGTAGCGCCATGGGCAGACTGGCCCCGGCGTGGCTCTTGCCACTGGCAATCCCCACGGGCAATTCGTCACCGGCCATCAGGCGCCGCCCTTGGAAACCGCCAAGCGCGCCCAAGGCGTAAGTCGAACGACTGCCGAGCACCAGCGGTACGTCGATGCCGCCGGCCACCGCCAGATAGGCACGCGCGCCGGCCTTGGGAAAATCGAAGCGCAACGTTTGCCCGGCCTTCACCGAGAACGCCGTGTCGTGATGCATCTCCACGCCATCGACCTTCGGCGTCATGTGCGCACCGCACACCGCCACCAGTGCGTCTTGCTGGAATTCCAGCTCCGGGCCCAGCAAGGTGCATTCAAGCGCCGCGGCCCCGGCCGGGTTGCCGACCAACTGGTTGGCCGCGCTCAACGCGTATTGGTCGAGTGCGCCGGAGGGTGGAATACCCAGGTGGTAGTAACCTTCGCGCCCCAGGTCCTGTACCGACGTGGCGAGGCCGGGTTTGAGTACCTTGATCATACCAGCACCTCCTGCAGCGACTTGGGATAGCCGACGGGATCGGCCAGAAAGGCATCCAGGGAAAATTCCACTGGCCGGATCCGCAGGTCGAAGCGCCCGCCTTCCACGTCGGCCACTGCCTGGTCATAGGCCTCACGGTCCATCGGCTTGAACTGCACGATGTCGCCCGGACGGAAGAACACCATGTGCTCCTTAAGGTACGCCAGGTTCTGCTGCGGGTCGTAGATCGGTGCCGGCGTGACGCCGAACATCTGGTAGCCGCCGGCACCGCGTACCGAGTAGATGCAGCCAAAGCAACCGCCATGCCCCAGAGTCAACTTCGGCGTGTCGGTGCGCGGTCGCAGGTACTTGGGCACTTGCAACTGACGCTCGCGCTCGACCATCTGGAACATGAACGGCAAGCCGGCGACGAAACCGACCATCGAGACAAACCATGGCGAACCACTGTGGGCGGCGATGAAGGCCTCGACGTCCGCCAGGCCGTTGATCCGCGCGGCGTACTCCAGGTCCGTCGCGCTCGGGTCCTGGTGACGGTCGCGAAAGCGCATCAGGGTTTCGTGGGTCCAGGGATCGTTATAGAGCACCGGGATTTCGATGATCCGGGTCTGCAAAGTGCGTTCGGCGACCGCCTCGGCCTCGGCTCCCTGCACGGCTTCGAGCAAGGTGTGTGGCGCGATGCGGTCCGGGTCGAAACGAATCTGGAACGAGGCATTGGCCAGGCACACATCGAGCACGCCATCCAGCGCCAGACGCTCCACCGCACGGGTGACCGCCATGCCCTTGAAGAATGCCTCAAGGGACATGCTGTCGCTGACTTCGGCAAACAGATGCTCATCAGCGCCAAAACTATAGCGGATTGCAGTGCTCATGCTTGACCTCCACTGCGGCGCTCGGCCAGCCAGGTTTCCAGGGTGCCGGTATGGAAGTCGGCGCTGTGCAGCCAGGGCTGCTCCAACAAATCACGGTGCAACGACAAGGTGCTGGCCATGCCGGTGAGCGTGGTCTGCTCCACGGCGATGCGGGCACGGGCCAGGGCCTCGGCACGGTCGCGACCATGGACGATCAGCTTGGCCAACAGCGAGTCATAGTAAGGCGGCACGCGGTAGCCTTGATAGAGATGGCTGTCGACCCGAACGCCCTCACCTTGCGGCCAGACCAGGGACTCGACCAGGCCCGGGCTGGGGAAGAAATCCCGTGCCGGGTCTTCGGCATTCAGGCGCATTTGCAGCGCCGCGCCATTGAGCCGGATATCGCTTTGCCTGAGGCCCAGCGGTTCGCCGCCGGCAATGCGCAACATCGCCTGAACCAGATCGATGCCGGTAATCAACTCGCTGACCGGATGCTCCACCTGAATCCGCGTGTTCATCTCGATAAAGAAAAACTCGCCGGTAGCGTCGTCATACAGGTACTCCAGGGTCCCCGCGCCCTTGTAGCCCAGGGACTCGGTGAGGCGCACGGCGCTGGCGCAGAGTGTCTCGCGTTGCTGTGGGTTGAGGGCCGGCGATGGCGCTTCCTCGAAAATCTTCTGCCGGCGACGTTGCAACGAACACTCGCGCTCGAACAAATGCACCGCGTGCTGACCGTCGCCCAACACCTGCACTTCGATATGCCGTGCCCGGCTGATGAAGCGCTCCAGGTACACCGCGCCGTTGCCGAACGCCGCCTGGGCTTCGCGCTGGGACCGGGGGAACTCTTCGGCCAGTTGTCCGGCGTTTTCCGCCAGGCGAATACCCCGTCCGCCACCGCCGGCCGAGGCCTTGATCAGCAGCGGAAAGCCCACGGCTTCAGCAGCCTTGAGCGCCGATTCGACATCGAACAGTTCACCGGGCGAACCGGGCACCACGGGCACGCCCGCTTCCTGAGCGGTGCGCCGGGCTTCAGCCTTGTCACCCATGCGCCGGATCGTCTCCGGGCTCGGGCCGACGAAAATGGCCCCGGCCCCCAGCACCGCCTCGGCGAAGTCGGCATTTTCCGAGAGGAAGCCATAACCGGGATGGACTGCATTGGCGCCCGTGGCTTTCAAGGCGCCGAGCAATGCCTCGACGTTCAGGTAACTCTTGTCAGCGCGGGCCGGGCCGAGAATATGCACCTCGTCGGCCATGCGCGCCGCCTGGGAATCGACATCCGCTTCGCTGCACGCGGCAACGGTGGGAATCCCCAGTTCCTTGGCGGCGCGGATAATCCGCACGGCGATTTCGCCCCGGTTGGCGATCAGTAATTTACGAATGCCTTGAGTCATGATCGCGCCCCTCACTCGTCGTCGAGCGTTGCGACAACCTGACCCGGCTCCACCGGATCACCGTCTTCGACCAGGAATGCGCTGAGGCGACCGGCCGTCCCGGCGGTCAGTTCGGAAAACTGCTTCATGACCTCGATCAGGCCAATCACCGTGTCGGCGCTGACCTGCGCGCCAACCTCGACGTAGTTCGCCGATTCAGGCGTGGCTTTGCGATAGAAGGTCCCTGGCAATGGGGTGATGACAGCGTGTTCGGCCATGTCTGTTCCTCTTGGAATAGTTGTAGAAAGGCAGGCAAAAAAATGAATCGTTATTCAATCCCGGGCGTCTGTGTGCCCGATGATTCGTGCTGATTCAGCGCGGCGCGCGAACCTTGATCCCGGCGGTATCGAGCGCGTTGCGGGTGGCTTCGACCAACGCCAGCGCACCGGGGGTGTCGCTGTGCAGGCAGATGGAATCGAATTCGATCGCCAGGTCTTCACCTTCTACTGTGCGCACCACGCCTTCCTGGCAGGCACGCAGCACCCGTGCCGCCACCTGGGCAGGGTCGTAGGCGCGTACGTTGCGGGTAAAGACGATGGAGCCGCTGAGGTCGTACTCACGGTCGGCATAGAACTCGCGAATCACCGGTTGGCCGAGTTCCTTGGCGACGCGCCAGATCACCGAGTCAGGCATGCAATACAGCAGCAACTCGGGCTCCAGGCGCTGGAGGTTTTCCACCAGCAAACGCGCGGCTTGCTCGTCCCGGGCCAGGTGCATGTACAGCGCGCCGTGGGGCTTGATGTGTTGCAGCGCCACGCCATGGACCCGGGCGAGTTCACGCAGGGCGCCCAACTGGTAAAGCATGTCGTCGACCAGTTCCTGGGCCGGGGCGTTGATGTGCCGGCGACCAAACCCGACCAGATCGCGAAAGCCTGGATGCGCACCGACCGCCACACCCAGGGCCTTGGCCCGTTCGACCGTGCGGCGCATGGTGCCGGGGTCGCCGGCATGGAAACCGGTGGCGACGTTGGCCGAGCTGATGAACGCCATCAGTTCATTGTCGACGCCATCGCCGATGGTCCACGGGCCGAAGCCTTCGCCCATGTCCGAGTTGAAATCTACTGCTTGCATGACGCTTGCTCCTGACGCTTGTGACTTCATGCAAGCCAAGTTAAATTCCGGCCACCCCCTTGGGAAGATCTATTATCAGAGGGCCCATCTTCTGAAAAACAGATAGCTCTGAAAATCAGATACCCCGTCATCCGGAGTGCCCATGTCACTGACCCTGCGCCAGGTCCGCTACTTCGTCGCCACCGCCGAGATCGGACAGATCTCCCAGGCGGCGATTCATTTGAATATTTCCCAGTCGGCGGTGACCACCGCGATCAAGGAACTGGAGGGAATTCTCGGCACGCTGTTGTTCCAGCGCTCGGCCCAAGGCATGAGCCTGACCGATGCCGGGCGACATTTTCTCAACCGGGCCTACGTGATTTTGCGCAGCGTCGATGACGCGTTGAACAGTCCGCTGCCAGACGTCCGCGCCAGCGGCCTGTTGCGGTTGGCGGCGAGCTACACGGTGATCGGCTACTTCCTGCCGCACCACCTGCAACGGCTTGAGCATTGGCATCCGGACGTGGCCATCGAAGTCCACGAACAGGAGCGTACGGCCATCGAGCAAGGCCTGCTGGAGGGCCGCTTCGACATGGCGGTGGTGCTCACCGCGAACCTGACTCACCCGGACATCGTTTCGGAGATCCTCTTCAATTCCGAGCGCCGGCTATGGCTGCCCAGCCACCATCCCTTGTGCGAACGCTCGGCCGTCAGCCTTGCCGACGTGGCGAAGGAACCTTACATCCTGCTGACCGTCGACGAGGCCGAACAAAGCGCCATGCGTTACTGGGAACATGCCCACCAGCAGCCGAACGTGCGGGTGCGGACGAGTTCGGTGGAAGCGGTGCGCAGCATGGTCGCCAATGGCAGCGGCGTGGCGATCCTCTCGGACCTGGTGCACCGCCCCTGGTCGCTGGAGGGCAAGCGCATCGAAACCCTGACCGTCACCGACAAGGTCACGCCCATGAGCGTCGGCCTGGCCTGGCATCGAGAACGGGAATTCAGCCCGGCGATGCAGGCCTTTCGTAACTACTTCCACGACGCTTTTCTGGCGCCACAACAGCTCTCTGCACGTCGATAAAAAGCAGCAAGCATTCAAAAGTTAACGTCTAGACTTCATCGAAGGCAGGTTGCAGCCAGGCTCCGCACCCATAACAAAAAGCCACCCGAAACCCAGGGAGCTCCGACTTTGAAAATGTCATCCATCTGCGCCATGGGGAGCCTGTTGGTTTCGTTCGCGGCTTGCGCCAACGGGATCGTCCCCGTGCTCGACCTGGACTTCACGAGGTCAGCGACTGAAACCCTGAAAAAAATGGGGATCAACGACGCTTGTGTTATCAGAGCCTCAAACCCTGTCTCGTTCACCTACTGCCGTGAAGGATCGTCAACGCTCTGGAAATATCAGGACCTGGACCTGACGCAACTGGCAGCGATCAACGCCGACAAAAAGCTATCCCCGGCGGCGGCCCAGCAAATCAGTGTTCTGGAATTCAATAGCGCGATCTGTGAACACGAGGGTGCCGCTACCCTTGCAAAACCGTCAATGGCTCGCTGGCTTGCCTTCAGCCTGCTGGCGCTTTTCGTGCTGCTGGGTTTGCGCTACACCTACCAGACCCTTCGACCTCGCCGCCATGACCTCAACGCCTGTTCGAATCCCGGCTTGCTGCCATTGAACGAAACCCTGCCCCGGTTCAACCCATCGAAAAAAGCCGCAACGGCGCTGGGTATTGCCTTGGCGCTGGCACTCGTGTGCTTCAGCTACCTGGGATTTTGAGCAGGGCCAGCGGTTTTTCGCGCCCCCAACGGCCGTCTCGAGCAATAGCCTCGATCCGGATCAGCCGCATGCCCCAAATGCGCATGGAACCGGCTGCCGCCGAGCCCTCTCGCGGTCGCGGCACGCCGGTTCACGAAACCCGAACCCATCGGGAAATGCCGCCTATACTGCAGCCCGGTGTCGATAGAGAAACGGTCAAAATCGCCAGCCATTCTGCCGGTTCCCCATCCAGCCGCCCTGATTGTCTGCCCCAAGGACCTGACAGATGAATGTGATCGACTATTTTGATCGAGCAAAAATCATCAATATCGCGTCGAGGAAGGATCGCCGTCTCGAAACGGAAGAAGAATTCGCTCGCAACGGCTTTCACATAGATGATGAAAAAGTAGGCTTTTTCAAGGCTGTTACGCCCACCGAGGGAGAAGGCTTCCCGAGCGTCGGGGTCAGAGGCTGCTTTTTGAGTCACCTGGGGGTGCTCGAAGAGGCCATGCGCCTGGATTTGAAAAACATCCTGATCCTGGAGGACGACATACAGTTTTCCAGACGCATTTCCCAGTATGGAAAACAGGCCATCGAGGCGCTGGATGGCATGGACTGGGACATCATCTATTTTGGGCATCCGGTTGAAACGGACTCAAGCATGCCCACCTGGAAAGTGGTCGACCAACCCATCCATTTGGCCCATTTCTACGCCGTGAACGGCAAATGCTTCGGCACATTGAGGGATTTTTTATTGCAGATTCTGGAGCGACCGCCAGGACACCCTGACGGCGGTCCGATGCACTATGACGCGGCCCTCAATACCCTTATCCATCAGAACAACGCCATTCGGGCTTACTACTTCACCGCCAATCTCGGCTATCAAAGACCCTCGCGCACGGACCTGCATGAACTGTCCTTCTTTGACAGGGTGTCTGTGCTGCGGCCGGTCATCGGTTTGCTCAGGAAATTGAAGGCCAGAAACCTGAGAAGGACTCGATAGTGTGCTCTTTCTTCAGCAAAACGCTGGACCCTTGAGCCATATATAAAGACGCGCAAGGCATGGGTGGGGGGTGGGAGACAGGTTTTCTCTAAAACTGAACAACCCCCTCTCGATTATTCATTTTTGCAAACACTCATTCAGGATTACCGTGGCGCCAAAGGCTGACAGACCGTCGGCCCGAATCGTAATCAGGCAGGTCGACTGCCTTTTTGTCCCCCACGAGGTAAGCCCCATGTCCGTACAAACCCTGACTGTGCACGCCCCTTACAATGGCGCCGTCGTCGGCCAGGTGGCGGTGTCCACCGAGGCGGATGTCGAGCAGGCGCTGAGCGTCGCCCATGGCATTTTTCGCGACCGCAGCCAGTGGTTGTCCAAGCCGCAACGTATTGAAATCCTGCAACGCGCCGCCGGGTTGATCGCCGCGCGCAAGGTCGAGATTGCGACCCAGGCGGCCAGCGAAGGCGGCAAGCCGCTGAAGGACTCGATCACCGAAGTCGAGCGCGGTATCGATGGCATCCTCAACTGCATCGAGGTGCTGCGTACCGAGGGCGGTCACGTGATTCCGATGGGACTCAACGCCACCTCGCAGAACCGTGTGGCCTTCACCCAATACGAGCCCATCGGTGTGGTCGCCGCCGTATCGGCGTTCAACCATCCCTTCAATCTGATCGTGCATCAGGTGGTGCCCGCCATCGCCGTCAGTGCCCCGGTGATCGTCAAGCCGGCGGCCAACACCCCGCTCAGTTGCCGCACGCTCCTGCAAATCCTGGCCGAGGCCGGCCTGCCAACTGGCTGGGCGCAGATGGTGCTGCCGACCGATAACGCCGTCACCGGCAAGCTGGTCGCGGACCCGCGTGTGGGTTTCTTCAGCTTCATCGGCTCGGCGGCCGTCGGCTGGATGTTGCGCTCAACCCTGGCACCCGGCACTCGCTGCGCGCTGGAGCATGGTGGCGTGGCGCCGGTGATCCTCGCCGCGGACGCCGATCTCGATGACGCCCTGCCGCGCATCGCTCGTGGCGGTTTCTGGCACGCCGGGCAAGCCTGCGTGAGCGTGCAACGGATCTTCTGCCATCGCAGCATCGCCGAACAGGTCGCCGTCCGCCTGGGCCAGTTGGGCGATGCCATGGTGGTCGGTGATCCGACCGATATCCGTACCGATGTCGGTCCGCTGATCGCCGAACGTGAAGTGCGTCGCGTGGACCAATGGGTCAATGCAGCCGTCGTCGGCGGGGCCCGTTTGATCTCGGGCGGTCGCGTTCTGGACTACAACGGCTATGCGCCGACCGTGCTGCTCAACCCGCCCATCGATTCGAATGTGATGCAAAAGGAAGTGTTCGGCCCGGTGGTGGCGGTGTACGCCTATGACGATCTGGCCGATGCGATCCAACTGGCCAACGCCCTGCCCTATGCCTTCCAGGCCGCAGTCTTCACCCGCGATCTGGACACCGCCATGCAGTGCTATCAGGACCTCGACGCCACGGCGGTGATGGTCAACGAGAACACGCTATTCCGCGTCGACTGGATGCCGTTCGCCGGAGCGCGCCTGTCGGGGCATGGCGTGGGAGGCATTCCACACACCATGAAAGAGATGCAGATCGAAAAGATGATGGTCTGGCGCTCCCGGGCGGTTCGCGGCTGATTGAGTCTCGCCGGCCCAGGATCGCTACAGGTCCGCCCACTCCCGGACGGCCTGTGCGAACAATCGTAGTGCTATCGGTGGATGACGGTTGGCCGGGTAATACAGGCAAAGCCCGGAGTAATTCGGGCTCCATTGCGCCAGCAGATGGATCAACCGGCCGGCCTGCAAGTGATCGGCAACCTGCGCTTCGGGCACCCACGCCACCCCGACCCCGGCCAGTGCGGCTTCGATCATCAGGTTCACGTTGTCCATGGTGATCTGCCCTTCCACGTCAAGGCTGGCGCTTTGCCCGTCGTGCTTGAAATCCCAGCGGAACAGTCCACCGCTGGTAAAACGAAACCGAATGCAGCGGTGCGCTTTCAAATCCTGGGGAGCCTGCGGTGCCGGATGGCGCTCAAGGTACTCGGGCGAGGCGACCGCCGCGAAACGCAGGTCCGGCCCGAAACGGACGGCGATCATGTCTCGCGGCACATCATCGAACAGCCGGATGCCAGCGTCGAAACCATCGCCCACAATGTCTTGCAGCTTGCTGTCGGCCACGAACTCGATATGGATGTGCGGATAACGGGCCACGAAATCCGGAACGACGTGGCGAATCAGCGGCCGGATCGACGATTCCGAGGCGCTGATGCGGATGGACCCCGAAGGCGAGATTCGGGCGGAAGTGACGTCATTGACCACCTTCGCCAGATCGTTCATGAGCGGCCGTACGCCCTTGAGCAACTGCTCCCCCGCCTCTGTCAATGCCACCGAGCGCGTGGTGCGGTTGAACAGGCGCATTTCCAGGCGCGCTTCCAGGTTGCGCATCGAGTGACTGAGCGCGGAAGAAGACACCCCCAGCACCCTCGCCGCCCCACTGAAACTGCGCTGTTCAGCGATCGCGATGAACGCTGTGAGCCCCGGTAAATCTGCGCGAATCATTGATGAATTTTCCTCACTAACCCATGTACACGAGCCTATATTGTTGAGGTCTAAACAGCAATATAAGGTAACGGCACACCTTGAACGGAGACGAAAACATGCACACGCGATTGTTGGGCAAAAGCGGTCTTGAAGTGTCAGCCATCGGCATGGGTTGCATGGGCATCAGTTACGGCTATGGACCGGCGATGGACAAAGCCGAGGCCATCAGTTTGATACGCGGCGCCTTCGAGCACGGCGTGACGTTCTTCGATACCGCCGAAGCCTACGGCCCATTCACCAATGAATCACTGTTGGGCGAAGCCCTGGCGCCGTTTCGTGAGCAGATCGTGATTGCCACCAAATTCGGTTTCAAGAACGGCGAGGTGGCGCAGGGTCTGGACAGCCGCCCGGAACACATCCGTGCAGTGACCGAGGCTTCGCTCAAGCGCTTGAAGACCGATTGCATCGATCTCTTGTACCAGCATCGCGTCGACCCCGATGTGCCCATCGAAGACGTCGCCGGCACCGTCCAACAACTGATCGCCGAAGGTAAAGTCAAACACTTCGGTTTGTCCGAAGCCGGCGCGCAGACGATTCGTCGGGCCCACGCCGTACAACCTGTCACCGCCCTGCAAAGCGAGTATTCGCTGTGGTGGCGAGAGCCGGAAAAGGAAATCCTTCCCCTGCTTGAGGAACTGGGCATCGGTTTTGTGCCATTCAGCCCTTTGGGCAAGGGGTTCCTCACGGGCGCCATCGATGCCGCAACAACGTTCGCGGCCGATGACTTTCGCAATGTCGTGCCGCGCTTCAACGAAGAAAGCCGTCGTGCCAATGCCCAACTGGTCGAGGCCCTCGGCCACATCGCCGACAGCAAAGGCGCCACCCGGGCGCAGATCGCCATCGCCTGGCTGCTGGCGCGCCAACCATGGATCGTGCCGATTCCGGGGACGACCAAACTGCATCGTCTCGAGGAAAACCTCGGCGCGGCGTTCATCGAACTGGGCCCGCAGGACCTGGCCACTATCGAAGCCGCCCTGCAGCAGATTCAAATTGTCGGCGACCGTTACCCGGCACACCTGCAACAACGGGTCGGCCGTTGATACCACGCACCACCCGGCGCCTGACCGCCAACCGGGAAAACAGGGTCATCCACCCAGGAGCCAGCATGAGCGAGAACATTCAGGACAAAGTCATCGTCATTACCGGTGCCAGCAGCGGATTGGGCGAAGCGACTGCCCGTCTGCTAAGCGCCCAGGGCGCCAAAGTGATACTGGGAGCCCGCAGGCTGGACCGTATTCAGGCGCTCGCCGATGAGTTGAATGCCAACGCCGCCCAAGCGCTTGCGGTGCAGACCGACGTCACCCAATGCGATCAGGTCAAGGCGCTGGTTGATGCGGCCGTTCAGGCTCACGGGCGTATCGACGTCATGATCAACAACGCCGGACTGATGCCCCACTCGCCCCTGGAGCGACTCAAGGTCGAGGACTGGGACCGGATGATCGACGTCAACATCAAGGGCGTGCTGTACGGAATAGCCGCAGCGCTACCACACATGCAACGGCAAAAGTCCGGCCAGTTCATCAACGTATCGTCGGTGGCCGGGCACAAGGTTCGTCCTGGCAGCGCAGTGTATGCGGCGACCAAGCATGCAGTGCTGGCCCTGTCCGAAGGGCTGCGCCAGGAGGTCAAGCCCTACAACATCCGGACGACGGTCATTTCCCCTGGCGCTGTCGCCACCGAGCTGCCAAACAGCATCACCGAAGCCGACATCGCCGCCAGCGTGCGCAAGCTGTACGAAATCGCCCTGCCAGCAGACGCGTTCGCCCGCGCCGTGGCCTTCGCCATCAGCCAGCCGGAGGACATGGACATCAATGAAATACTGTTCCGGCCGACGCATCAGGAAGTCTGATGCCCGGACCTGGGGGTACACCTGGAGGCTGGCGGCTCGTCGCCGCCAGGCAAGATCAGCGAACGAATTTCGTATACCCTGTCGCTATCTCCCACTCCGAACGACCGCCGCCGTGAACCTACCCAAACTCAACGCTCCCGACCTTGGCAATACGCCTTCGACGTCGGAAATCATCACCCGTCATCTGCGGGACGCGATCGTCGCCGGGCACTTTGCCGAGGATGAGCCGATTCGCCAGGACGACATTGCCCGGCAGTTCAACGTCAGCAAAATTCCGGTGCGCGAGGCGCTCAAGCGGCTGGAGGCCGAAGGGCTGGTGATGTTCCAGCGCAATCGCGGGGCGATGGTCACGCGCATTTCCGACGCGGAACTGGCGCAGATGTTCGAAGTGCGCATGCTGCTTGAAGACAAGGTGTTGCGCCTGGCGATTCCCAACATGACCGAAGAAACCTTCGCCCGCGCCGAGCGTATCTGCCAGGAGTTCATCGGCGAAGACGACGTGGGGCGCTGGGCCGAGCTGAACTGGGAGCTGCATGCCTGCCTCTATGAACCGGCGCAACGGCCGTTTCTGGTCAGTCTGATACGTTCGGTCAATGACAAGCTGGAGCGTTACCTGCGCATGCAGATGAGCCTGTCGGCCGGCAAGGAGCGCGCCGATCACGAGCACCGCGAGATTCTCGCGGCGTGCCGTGCAGGCGATGTCAACCTGGCGGTGAAGCTGCTGGACGAACATATCGCCGGGGTCTGCGAGACCCTGTTCAAGCACCTGCCCCACGCTCACTGACCGCAGCGATGACTGTGCTGATTTCGTCATCGGCATCGGTTAAATCCATCAAGCCGGCACCCCGCTGTACGGGCCACTCTTTCGGTCACCCAACCGAATGGACGTGGCCCTCCGATGAAACGCATCTCCGTGATCGACTCCCACACCGGCGGCGAACCGACTCGCCTGGTGACCGCCGGCTTTCCTGATCTGGGCACCGGCAGCATGGCTGAACGGCGCCAACGCCTGGCCGAACAGCACGACCAATGGCGTGCGGCCTGTGTGCTGGAGCCACGGGGCAGTGACGTGCTGGTGGGCGCCCTGCTCTGCGAACCCGCGGACCCGAGCGCCTGTGCCGGCGTGATTTTCTTCAATAACAGCGGTTATCTGGGCATGTGCGGCCACGGCACCATCGGCCTCGTCGCCTCCCTGGCCCACCTGGGCAAAATCGGCCCCGGCGTGCACAGCATCGAGACGCCGGTAGGCACGGTGCAGGCCACCCTGCACGACGATCATTCGGTGAGTGTGCGCAACGTTCCGGCCTACCGTTATCGCAAGGCGCTGCAAGTACAGGTGCCGGGCATCGGCCAGGTGACCGGCGACATCGCCTGGGGCGGCAACTGGTTTTTCCTGATCGCCGATCACGGGCTGCGGGTGGCTGGCGACAACCTTGATGCCCTGACCGCTTACACCTACGCCGTTCAACAAGCGCTGCAAGACCAGGGCATTCGTGGCGAAGACGGCGGCCTGATCGACCATGTCGAACTGTTCGCCGCTGACGATCACGCGGACAGCCGCAACTTCGTGCTCTGCCCCGGCAAGGCCTACGACCGTTCACCCTGTGGCACCGGCACCAGCGCCAAACTGGCGTGCCTGGCGGCCGACGACAAGTTGCAGCCCGGACAGATCTGGCGCCAGGCGAGTGTCATCGGCAGCGAGTTCGAAGGCTCTTTCGAGTGGCAAGGCGAGCGCATCGTGCCGACCATTCGAGGCCGCGCCTTCATCAGTGCCGAGGCCAGCCTGATCATCGAGCAGGACGACCCGTTTGCCTGGGGCATCCGCCCGTGAATCGCAGCCATGCGGCCGATGTGATCGTGATCGGCGCCGGCATCATCGGCGCGGCCTGCGCCCAGGCGCTGGCGCGGCGTGGCTTGCAGGTACTGGTGCTCGACGCCGGCCTGCACGGCGCGACGGCGGCGGGCATGGGCCATCTGCTGGTGCTCGACGACAACCCGGCGGAACTGGCCCTGAGCAATCATTCCCTGCAGCGCTGGCGCGAGCAGGCAGCAGACTTGCCCGAGGGCTGTGCGTACCGTAGCAACGGCACCTTGTGGCTGGCGGCCAACGCCGAAGAGATGGCGGTGGCCCACAGTAAATACCTGAACCTGCAAGCCCATGGCGTGGCCTGTGAGCTGGTCGGCGCCAAGGCCTTGCGCCAGCGTGAACCGGAACTGCACGAAGGCCTTGAAGGGGGGCTGCTGATCAACGGCGACGGCATTCTGTACGCGCCCGCGACGGCCAACTGGATGCTCGACACACCGAACGTCCGCCAGCGCCAGGCGCGGGTCATCGAGGTCGATGGCAATCGGGTGCGGCTTGATGACGGTCAGTGGCTCAGTGCCGAGGCCGTGGTGCTGGCCAACGGTATCCAGGCCAATGAGCTGTGCCCGGAGCTGCCCATCGAGCCGAAGAAAGGCCACTTGCTGATCACCGACCGCTACCCCGCCACGGTCACCCACACCCTGGTGGAACTGGGTTACGTCACCAGCGCCCATAACGCCAAGGGCCCCTCGACGGCCTGCAATATCCAGCCGCGTCCGACCGGGCAATTGTTCATCGGCGCCTCGCGGCAGTTCGGCACCACCGATCCGCAGGTCGAAGGCTGGATGCTGGCGAAAATGCTCAAGCGCGCGGCCCAATACATGCCGGGGTTGGCGCGACTCAATGGCATCCGCGCCTGGACCGGTTTTCGCGCTGCCAGCCCGGATGGCCTGCCGCTGGTGGGTCAACACCCACAACGCCAGGGCTTGTGGCTGGCGGTCGGTCATGAAGGTCTGGGGGTGACCACGGCCCCCGGCACCGCCGATTTGCTGGTCGCGCAACTGTTCAACGAAACCCCGCCACTGGCCGCATACCCCTATCTGCCCCAGCGTTTCCTCGGAGAACCCGCCTATGCCTGAATTGATGCTCGACGGCCGTGCCCTGAGAGTCGCCGAGGGCACCAGTGTCGCCGCGGCCCTGGCATTGGGCAGCGACGGCTGCACACGCACTTCGGTCAGTGGTCAACGCCGCGCACCGCTGTGCGGCATGGGCATCTGCCAGGAATGTCGGGTGACCATCGACGGTCGACGGCGCCTGGCCTGCCAGACCCTCTGCCGTGACGGCATGCAGGTGGAGACACGCCCATGAATGAATATGCCGATCTGTTGATCGTCGGTGCCGGTCCCGCCGGCATGGCCGCCGCACTGGCCGCCGCGCCCAGTGGTGCCCGCATTGTCATGCTCGACGACAATCCGCTGGCGGGCGGGCAAATCTGGCGCGACGGTCCACAGGCCAGCGTGCCGATCCAGGCCCGTCAGTTGCGCGAGCGTGTGCAGTCCCACCGCAACATCCGCCATCACCCCAGCACCCGGGTGATCGCCAATCCCGGTCCGAAACAACTGCTGGTCGAAGACGACGAGCACGGCTGGCTGATCAGCTACGACAAACTGATCCTGTGCACCGGTGCCCGCGAACTGCTGCTGCCCTTCCCCGGCTGGACACTGCCGGGGGTCACCGGGGCCGGTGGTTTGCAGGCGCTGATCAAGGCCGGGTTGCCGGTGCAGGATCAGCGCGTGGTGATCGCCGGTAGCGGGCCGCTGTTACTGGCCAGTGCCGCCACCGCGAAAAAGAACGGGGCCACCCTGCAGTGCGTCGCCGAACAAGCGTCGCTCAAGGCGGTGGCCGGGTTCGCGGCGCAACTGCCGCGCTGGCCCAACAAACTGCTGCAGACGTTCACGCTGTTGGACCGCCACTACCGAACCGGGACCTACGTGCTGGCAGCCCTTGGCAGCGACCGACTCGAAGGTGTGCGCCTGCACCAGCAAGGCAAGATCGTCGAGCTGGCGTGTGACCGGCTGGCCTGTGGTTTTGGTCTGATCCCCAACGTTCAATTGGGTCAGGCCCTGGGTTATGCCCTCGAAGGCCAGGCGTTGGCAGTGGATGCCTGGCAAGCCAGCCGCGTCGATCATTACGCGGCGGGTGAATGCACCGGCTTCGGTGGCAGTGAACTGGCCTTGGTCGAAGGCGCGATTGCCGGCCACGCCGCCATGGGTGATGTCGAAGCGGCCCGGCAATTGTGGCCACGCCGGGCACGCTGGCAGGGGTTCGCCAAAGCGCTGAACCGGGCATTCGCCCTCGACCCGCGACTCAAGTCGCTGGCCCGCCCCGACACCCTGGTGTGCCGCTGCGAAGACGTGCCCCATGGGGCATTGGCCAGGCACACCGATTGGCGCGCGGCCAAGCTGGCCAGCCGCTGCGGCATGGGCGCCTGCCAGGGGCGTGTGTGTGGCGGCGCGGTACAGCATCTGTTTGGCTGGCCACCCTCGACGCCGCGCCCGCCGTTCAGCCCGGCGCGCATCGAGACCTTGATGTCCCTGGACGATACCCCGCCAGCATCATGACTGCGCCAGGGGTTTCGGCCACGCGGCCGAGCCACTATGATCCCGGGGGTCGCCATCAGGCCCCCAACGCCATGTACCCCTCGCTCACCACCTTCAAGCCCTGCGATTTACCGACGCTGCTGAACAGTCTCCAGCCGATCGCGCCGCTACTCGACACCCTGTCCGATGTGGTGTTTTTCATCAAGGATCGCGAGGCCCGTTACGCCTTCGTCAACCAGACCCTGGCCCGGCGCTGCGGCTTCAAACACAGTGAGGATCTGCTGGGACGCACCGCCGACATGGTCTTCCCGGAGCACTTCGGTCCGCTGTACACCGAACAGGATCGACGCGTGCTCTCCAGCGGCCGGGTACTGGCCGATCAACTGGAACTGCACCTGTATTTCGGCAACCAGCCGATCTGGTGCCTGACCCACAAACTCGCGCTGTACGATGCGCAAGGCCACATCGTCGGCCTGGCCGGCATCTCCCGCGACCTGCAATCGCCGCAGTCCAATCATCCGGCCTATCAGAAACTCGCCGCGGTGGATTTGCACATCCGCAATCACTTCGCCCAGCCCATCAGCCTCGCCGAATTGACCGCCATCGCCGGCTATTCCGTGGCGCAGCTGGAGCGTCATTGCAAGCGGGTGTTCCAGCTCACGCCACGGCAGATGATTCACAAGGCGCGCCTGGAAGAGGGATCGCGGTTGTTGCTGCACACCGACCTGCCGATCACCGAAATTGCCTTGCGCTGTGGATATACCGACCACAGTGCGTTCAGCCGGCAGTTTCGGGCGCTGACCCGTTTGTCGCCGAGTCAGTATCGGGGGGATCGGGGTTAGGGGTGTTTGGGCTGGTTTTGGTCGCGTTGGGCCTTTTCCAAGTGACTCGCCGCAAGGGCGAAACCGCCAGCAGCCGTTACCGCAGAAACGGATATGTACTCCCATGTTTCTTAACGGGGCGTCAGCGCAACCGATGCTCCCATATGTAACACCGCCCAGCGCGGCAACGGCGCAACCCTTCCAGTCGCAACGCCCCTGAAACGCCTCTAACCCGAGGCCCAAAAACAATTTCACTGCCGAAACTGGAAACAGGCACATTGATTGCTATTGTTAATATCGTATACGAAATCCCCAATACGATATTCAACAGCACTTAACCCAACGAGGCCTCTATGAAAAACCCCGCATTTGCCGTAGCCCTCAGCGCTGTTCTCAGTACCTCCTTTATCGCCACCGCACAGGCCGACAAGCTCGATGACATCATCGGCTCGGGCAAGCTGCGCTGTGCCGTCACCCTGGACTTCCCGCCCATGGGCTTCCGCGATGCGGGCAACAACCCGGCCGGCTTCGACGTGGACTACTGCCATGACCTGGCGAAGATTCTGGGGGTCGAGGCTGAAGTGGTCGAGACACCGTTCCCTGACCGCATCCCGGCGCTGGTCTCGGGGCGCGCCGATGTGATCGTTGCCTCCACCTCCGACACCCTCGAACGCGCCAAGACCGTCGGCCTCACCGTGCCGTACTTCGCGTTCCAGATGGTGGTGCTGACCCGCGACGATACCGGCATCAATGGCTTTGACGACCTCAAGGGCAAAGCAGTGGGCAATACCAGCGGCACCTATGAGGCCATCGCCCTGGAGAAAGACGTGAAGAACTGGGGCACCGGCAGCTTCCGTGCGTACCAGTCGCAGAACGACACCTTGCTGGCCGTCGCCCAGGGCCACATCGACGCAACCGTGGTCACCAACACCGTCGCTGCCGCCACGCTCAAGTCGGGTAAATACAAAAATCTGAAAGTCGCCGGTAACGCCCCCTACGTCATCGACTACGTGTCCCTCGGCGCCAAGCGCAACGAGTACGGCCTGCTTAACTACCTCAACCTGTTCGTCAACCAGCAAGTGCGCACCGGTCGTTACAAGGAGCTGTTCGTCAAATGGGTCGGCACCGATATCGCGCCGACCAACCTGACCGTGCCACAGGTCTACTACTAAGGTGCCCGGTATGCCCAGGTCCACTTTTCTGACCGGTCGCAGCCTGGTCCCGGGCGCTGCTCAAGGCGCCCTGTTGTTCGCCGATGTCGGCCTGAGTTTCTGGGGCGGAGTGGATTCCGCCACTGGCGAGGTCATCGATCGCCACCATCCCCTCAGCGGCGAATACCTGGCCGGTTGTGTGCTGGCGATTCCCAGCGGCCGTGGCTCGTGCACCGGCAGCAGTGTGTTGATGGAGCTGATCAGCAACGGCCATGCACCGGCGGCACTGGTGCTGGCCGAACCCGACGAGATCCTGACCCTGGGCGTGCTGGTGGCTCAGACCATTTTCGAGCGTTCCCTGCCGGTGCTGTGCATCGGCCGGGAGGCCTTTGCCGCCTTGCGCGGCGGGGCCTTCGCCCGGGTCGAAAACACCGAGGTCAGCGTGTTCGATCAGCCACCGGGCGATGCCTGGCAGGCCATCGACAGCCCGCTGCAGAAAGACGCAACACACACCTCCATCGAACTCACCGAACAGGATCAGGCCCTGCTCGACGGCGAGTTGGGCAAAGCCGCCCAGGTGGCCATGCAGATCGTCCTGCGCATGGCCGAACTGCAAGGTGCGCGCCGCCTGGTGGATGTCACCCAGGCGCACATCGATGGCTGCATCTACACGGGGCCGGCAAGCCTGCGCTTTGCCCGACAACTGGTGCAATGGGGGGCGAAAGTCCGGGTGCCCACCACCCTCAATTCGATCTCCGTGGACCAGCGCCGTTGGCGCGAGCTGGGCGTCGACCCGGCCCTCGGCGAACCCGCCAGTGCCCTGGGCGATGCCTACATGGCGATGGGCGCACAGCTCAGCTACACCTGCGCGCCCTACTTGCTCGACAGCGCGCCCAAGGCGGGCGAGCAGATTGTCTGGGCCGAATCCAATGCGGTGGTCTACGCCAACAGCGTGCTGGGCGCGCGTACCCTGAAGTATCCGGACTACCTCGACATCTGCATCGCCCTGACCGGCCGCGCCCCGTTGATCGGCTGCCATCTGGACGCGCAACGCAAGGCGCGGTTGCAGATCGAGTTGCCCGCCCTTGATGATCTGGACGATGCCTTTTACCCGCTGCTCGGTTATCACATCGGCGCGTTGGCCGGCAGCCGCGTGCCGCTGGTGCTGGGCCTGGAAAAGCGCAAGCCGGGCCTGGACGACCTGAAAGCCTTTGGTGCGGCTTTCGCCACCACCTCGGCGGCGCCGCTGTTTCATATCGCCGGGGTCACCCCGGAGGCCATCGACCCGGCACAGGTGCTGGACGCCGGCACACGCATTCCCGTGGAAAAAATCCGCCTGCAGGACCTGATGCTCAGTTGGCGCGAGCTCAACAGCGCCCGTGACCCGCGGGTGGATGTGGTGTCGCTGGGCAACCCGCATTTTTCCCTTGGCGAGTTCGCTCACCTGGCGCGGCTGTGCCGGGGTCGGCACAAACACCCGGACGTGGTGCTCGCCATCACCTGCGGGCGCGCGGTACTGGAACAGGCACGCGAGGCCGGGCATATCGCGGTGATCGAGGCCTTCGGCGCCACCCTGGTCACCGACACCTGCTGGTGCATGCTCGGCGAGCCGGTGATTCCGCCGGCCGCGACCACCCTGATGACCAACTCCGGCAAGTACGCCCATTACGCCCCGGGCCTGGTGGGGCGCAAGGTGCATTTCGCCAGCCTGGCCGAATGCGTCGATGCCGCGTGCAGTGCCACGGCCAGCGGGCGACTGCCGGCCTGGCTGCAACCTGCCGCCCAACTGGAGAGCCCCGCGCATGTTTGATTACACCTTCCAATGGCGCTCGGCCCTGCGCGCCCTGCCCGATATGCTCAACGGCGCCCTGGTCACCTTCGAGACCGCCGCCCTGTCGATGATCTTCGGCGTGCTGATCGCCCTGGCCCTGACCGTCATGCGTGAAGCCAGGCATCCGCTGTTGCGCGGCATCGGCAATGGCTGGGTGTCGATTGCCCGCAACACCCCCTCGCTGTTCCAGATCTACGTCCTGTACTTCGGCCTCGGCTCGCTGGGCTTGCATGTCAGTTCGTGGCTCGCGTTGCTGGCCGGGATCACCTTCAACAATGCCGGTTACCTGGCGGAAAACTTTCGCGGCGGGCTCAAGGCCGTGCCCCACACCCAGGTGCGTGCCGCACGTTCGCTGGGCATGAGCGCCTTCCAGACCTACCGCATGATCATCGTTCCGCAGTTGCTGCGCATCGTCTTCTACCCGTTGACCAATCAGATGGTCTGGGCGGTGCTGATGACGTCGCTGGGGGTGATCGTCGGGCTGAACAATGACCTGACCGGCGTGACCCAGGAATACAACGTCAAAACCTTCCGCACCTTCGAGTACTTCGCCATCGCGGCGGTGCTGTATTACGCGATTGCCAAGGCGATCGTCGCGACAGCCCGGCTGATGGCCTGGCGGTTGTTCCGTTACTGAGGAGCTGTCCATGTTTGCCACCGATTTTTCCTCGAATGACCTGCTGTTCCTGCTCAACGGGGCCTGGGTCACCCTGCAGCTGACGTTCTGGTCGATCATCCTCGGTTCCCTGGCGGGCCTGCTGTTCGGCCTTTTGCGCGCGCTGTTGCCAAGGGCCAGCCTGCCGCTGGCCTGGGTGCTGGATGTGTTTCGCAGCGTGCCGTTGCTGATCCAGTTCGTGCTGTTCAACTCACTCAAAAGCATCGTCGGCCTGAACATCAGCGCCTTCAGCGTCGGCTGCATCGTGCTGGGCGTCTACACCGCCGCGTACTTCACCGAAATCGTGCGCGGCGGCGTGTTGGCCGTGCCGTTCACGGTGCGCCGGGCCAGCCGTTCATTGGGCCTGAGTTTTCTCCAGGACCTGCGCTGGATCGTCCTGCCGATGGCCACGCGGGTGGCCTTCCCCGGCTGGCTGAACCTGGTGCTCGGGGTGATGAAAGACACCGCGCTGGTGATGTGGATCGGCATCGTCGAACTGCTGCGCGCCTCGCAAACCATCGTGACCCGCATCCAGGAACCGCTGCTGGTGCTGTGCATCGCGGGCCTTATCTACTACGTCATGAGCCTGGTGGTCGCCCGCCTCGGCGCTCGTCTGGAAAGAAGGTGGCAAGAAAATGATTGAGATCGACAACGTACATAAATCCTTCGGCAACCTCGAAGTGGTCAAGGGCGTGAACCTGACGGTGAACAAGGGCGAGGTGGTGTCGATCATCGGCGGCTCCGGCTCCGGCAAATCGACCCTGCTGATGTGCATCAACGGCCTGGAACCGATCCAGAAAGGCAACATCCGCGTCGACGGTGTCGAGGTCCATCACAGCGCCACCGACCTCAACCGCCTGCGGCAGAAGATCGGCATCGTGTTCCAGCAATGGAACGCCTTCCCGCATTTGACCGTGCTGGAAAACGTCATGCTGGCGCCGCGCAAGGTACTGGGCAAGAGCAAGGCCGAAGCTGAAGAACTGGCGGTCAAGCAACTGACCCATGTGGGCCTGGGCGACAAGCTCAAGACCTTCCCCGGCAAGCTGTCCGGTGGCCAGCAGCAACGCATGGCCATCGCCCGTGCCCTGGCGATGTCGCCGGACTACATGCTGTTCGACGAAGCCACCTCGGCCCTCGACCCGCAACTGGTGGGCGAGGTGCTGGACACCATGCGCATGCTCGCCGAAGACGGCATGACCATGGTCCTGGTGACCCACGAGATCCGCTTTGCCCGCGACGTGTCCGACCGCGTGGCGTTCTTTCGCAATGGCCTGGTGCACGAGATCGGCTCGCCCGACCAGGTCATTGGCAATCCGGTGCATGCGGAGACTGCGGCGTTTCTCAAATCAGTGAAGTAATTGATGGACCCATCGCGGTGCGACGATTCGACTTGCCCGCGATGAGGCCCTGACAGGCACAACAAGGAGCACAGCATGCGTTCATCAAAAGTCATCCATGTCGTCAGCTGCCACGCCGAAGGCGAGGTCGGCGATGTGATTGTCGGCGGTGTCGCGCCACCGCCAGGCGCCACCGTGTGGGAGCAGTCGCGCTGGATCGCCAGGGATGAAACCCTGCGCAACTTCGTGCTTAACGAACCACGCGGCGGAGTGTTCCGTCACGTCAACCTGCTGGTGCCGGCCAAGGACCCGCGGGCGCAGATGGCCTGGATCATCATGGAGCCGGCCGACACGCCACCGATGTCCGGTTCGAATTCCTTGTGCGTGGCCACGGTGTTGCTCGACAGCGGCATCCTGCCGATGACCGAGCCACAAACCCGCCTGGTGCTGGAAGCCCCCGGGGGGTTGATCGAGGCCGTGGCCGATTGCCGTGACGGCAAGGTCGAACGGGTAGAAATCAAGAATGTGCCCTCCTTCGCCGATCGCCTGGATGCCTGGATCGAAGTCGAGGGTCTCGGTTCGCTGCAGGTCGATACGGCTTACGGTGGCGACAGCTTCGTGATCGCCGATGCCAAGGGCCTGGGCTTTTCCATCCGCCCGGACGAGGCCGCCGACCTGGTGGCGGTCGGGCTGAAAATCACCCGGGCAGCCAATGAACAATTGGGCTTCGTTCATCCGCTAAACCCCGATTGGTCGCACATCTCGTTCTGCCAGATCGCCGCGCCCATCGTCCATGAAAATGGCATCGCCACCGGTGCCAATGCGGTGGTCATTCAACCGGGCAAAATCGACCGCTCGCCCACCGGCACCGGTTGCTCGGCACGCATGGCGGTGTTGCAGGCCAAGGGCTTGATGCAGGTGGGCGAACGCTTTATCGGGCGTTCGATCATCGGTTCCGAGTTCCACTGCCGCATTGATTCGCTGACCGAAGTGGCCGGCCGTGCTGCCATTTATCCGTGCATTTCCGGGCGAGCCTGGATCACCGGCACCCACCAATTGTTACTCGATCCAAGCGACCCTTGGCCACAGGGCTATCGCCTTTCGGATACCTGGCCCGGTGCTTGATATCAATGCAAAGCCTTTGTGGCGAGGGTGCTTGCTCCCTCGCTACATGAGTTTCACCAAACCAACGGCTGAAAAACCATCCATTGAACGAAAAAAGCACTAGCCGAAATCTTTCACTTTAAATATCGTATACGAAATACAATTAACGAACCGGAGGCAACAATGAGCAAGCGAATCAACTGGAGTGGCGTCTTCCCCGCAGTGACCACTCAATTCAACGATGACTTCACCATTAACCTGGATAAAACTCACCAGGTGATTTCCAACGTCATCCGTGACGGTGTGTCAGGCCTGGTGGTCTGCGGTTCGGTCGGTGAAAACACCTCGCTGACCGCCGAAGAGAAAATCGCCGTGACTGAAGTGGCCGTGGACGCTTCTCGCGGCCGTGTACCGGTGATCTGCGGCGTCGCCGAATTCACCAGCGTGCAAGCGGCCAAGGTCGCCAATGCCGTGCGCAAGGTCGGCGTCGACGGTGTGATGCTGATGCCGGCGCTGGTCTACGGTTCCAAGCCGTTCGAGACCGCCGAGCACTACCGCTACGTGGCGAAAAACGCCGACGTGCCATTGATGGTCTACAACAACCCGCCGATCTACAAAAACGACGTCACCCCGGACATCCTGATTTCCCTGGCCGACTGCGACAACGTGGTGTGCTTCAAGGATTCGTCTGGCGATACCCGTCGTTTCATCGACGTGCGCAATGAGGTCGGTGACCGTTTCGTGCTGTTCGCCGGTCTCGATGACGTCGTGCTGGAAAGCATCGCCGTCGGTGCCGAGGGCTGGGTGTCGGGCATGTCCAACGTGTTCCCGAAAGAAGGTGAAACCATCTTCCGCCTGGCCAAGGCCGGACGTTTTGCCGAAGCCATGCCGATCTACGAATGGCTGATGCCGATCCTGCACCTGGATGCCCGTGCCGACCTGGTGCAGTGCATCAAGCTGTGTGAAGCCATCGCCGGTCGCGGCAGCGCCCTGACCCGTCCACCGCGCCTGGCGTTGCCGGAAGCCGACCGGGTGTTCGTCGAACAGATCATGGCCAAGGCCCTGGCCAACCGTCCGCAGCTGCCGGACGTCGGTCTCTGAGTGATTGCCGGGCGGGCCCTTGCGGGTCCGGCCCGGCTGCCTGTTTTTTGCGCCTCTACAGGGAACGTCATCATGTCCAACGCTCAACACATTCAAAGCGCAACCACACCCTCGGGACTCAAGCGCGTCGTGGCCGCTGCCATGGCCGGCACTGTCGCCGAGTGGTATGAATTCTTTCTCTACGGGACGGCTTCGGCACTGGTGTTCGGCCAGTTGTTCTTCCGCCAGACCGACAGCCCCATCGACGGCATCATTGCCGCCTTCGCCCTCTATGCCGTGGGCTTTCTCGCCCGCCCGCTGGGTGGCCTGGTGTTCGGTCACTACGGTGACAAGTTCGGCCGCAAGCGCCTGTTGCAACTGAGCCTGGTGGTGGTCGGCATCACCACGTTCCTGATGGGCTGCCTGCCCGGTTTCGACCAGATCGGCTATGCCGCGCCAGTGTTGCTGGTGCTGCTGCGCCTGATACAGGGCTTCGCCTTTGGCGGTGAATGGGGCGGTGCGATTCTGCTGGTGTCGGAACATTGCCCGGACAATCGCCGTGGCTTCTGGGCCAGTTGGCCGCAGGCCGGTGTGCCCGCCGGTAACCTGGTGGCGACGGTCGCCCTGCTGCTGTTGTCGTCGAACCTGTCGGAGCAGCAATTCCTCGCCTGGGGCTGGCGCGTGGCGTTCTGGTTCTCGGCGGTGGTGGTGCTGATCGGCTACTGGATTCGCACCAGTGTCGATGACGCCCCGATCTTCAAGGAAGCCCAGGCCCGCCAGGCACAGACCCGCCAGCAACAACTGGGGGTGGTGGAAGTACTGCGCCATCACTGGCGTTCGGTGCTGGTGGGCATCGGCGCGCGATTCGCCGAAAACATCCTCTACTACACCGTGGTGACGTTCTCGATCACCTACCTGAAACTGGTGGTGCACAAGGACACCTCCGAGATCCTGTTGCTGATGTTCGGCGCTCACCTGCTGCACTTCTTCCTGATTCCGCTGATGGGCTACCTGTCGGACCTGGTCGGGCGCAAACCGGTGTACCTGGTCGGCGCAGTGCTGACCGCTTTCTGGGGCTTCGTCGGTTTCCCGATGATGGACACGGGCAACAACTGGCTGATCATGGCGGCCATCACCCTGGGCCTGGCCATCGAGTCGATGACCTACGCACCCTACTCGGCGCTGATGGCCGAAATGTTCCCGACGCACGTGCGCTACACCGCGTTATCGCTGTGCTACCAGGTGGCGCCGATCTTCGCCGGCTCCCTGGCCCCACTGATCGCCATCACCCTGCTCAACAAGTACCACAGCTCGACACCGATCGCCTGGTACCTGGTCGGTGCCGCATTGATCTCCATCGTCGCCGTCGGCCTGACCCGCGAGACCCGTGGCAAGTCGCTGCATTCGGTGGATGCCGAGTCGGCGGCGCGCATTGCCGCGCTGGACCCGGCCTCGACTACCCCGCGTCGGGCTGATTCCCTGGCGTGAGCTTGTTACCTGTAGGAGCGAGCCCGCTCGCGAAGAACGTAGGGACAACGCGTTCATTCAGAAAGCACGCGTAATCGTTGACGTCCATCGCGAGCAAGCTCGCTCCTACAAGGGTTCCATTCCTCATTTGCGACAGGAGTACTCAATGTCCGAGATCCTCGGCCACAACTACATCGGCGGTGCGCGCAGTGCCGCTGGCAGCATCACCTTGCACAGCCGTGACGCCAACACAGGCGAAGCGCTGCCCTACTCGTTCATGCAAGCCACGGCGGAGGAAGTGGACGCCGCCGCCCAGGCCGCCGCGTTCGCTTACCCGACCTTTCGCAACCTGCCGGCAGCGCGCCGGGCGGATTTCCTCGACGCCATTGCCGCGCAACTGGACGCTCTGGATGAACGGTTCGTCGCCCTGGTCACTCGCGAAACCGCGTTGCCGAGCGCACGCATTCAAGGTGAGCGCGCACGCACCAGCGGCCAGATGCGCCTGTTCGCCCAGGTCCTGCGTCGCGGCGATTTCTACGGTGCACGCATCGACCGCGCCCTGCCCGACCGTCAACCGTTGCCAAGGGTCGACCTGCGTCAGTACCGGATCGGCGTCGGTCCGGTCGCGGTGTTCGGCGCGAGCAATTTCCCGCTGGCCTTCTCCACGGCCGGCGGCGATACCGCAGCCGCCCTGGCCGCCGGGTGCCCGGTGGTGTTCAAGGCCCACAGCGGCCACATGGCAACCGCCGACATCGTCGCCGATGTGATCATCCGCGCCGCCGAGCAGACCGGCATGCCCAAAGGCGTGTTCAACATGATCTACGGGGCCGGCGTTGGCGAAGCGCTGGTCAAGCATCCGGCGATTCAGGCAGTCGGCTTCACCGGTTCGCTCAAGGGCGGCCGTGCGTTATGCGACATGGCGGCGGCGCGGCCACAACCGATTCCGGTGTTCGCCGAAATGAGCAGCATCAACCCGCTGGTGGTATTGCCCGAAGCCCTGCGGCTGCGCGGCGAAACCATTGCCGGCGAACTGGTCGCTTCGGTGGTTCAGGGCTGCGGTCAGTTCTGTACCAATCCGGGGTTGGTGATCGGTATCCGTTCCCCGCACTTCAGCGCATTCAGCGCCCGGCTCGCGACCCTGATGGCCGGGCAGCCCGCGCAAACCATGCTCAACGCCGGCACCCTCGGCAGCTATGAGAAAGGTGTGCAGGCCTTGCTCAACCATTCAGGGGTGACACACCTGGCCGGTCATGAGCAACAGGGCAATCAGGCGCGACCGCAACTGTTCAGGGCCGATGTCAGCCTGTTGCTGCGGGGTGATCCGCTGCTGCAGGAAGAAGTGTTCGGCCCGACCACCCTTCTGGTCGAAGTGGCCGACGCGGCTCAGCTGCAACAGGCCCTGAACAGTTTGCACGGGCAACTCACCGCGACCCTGATAGGCGAGGTAGAAGATCTGCAGGCGCATGGGCAATTGCTGGGGCTGCTGGAACAAAAGGTGGGCCGGGTGTTGTTCAACGGCTACCCCACTGGTGTCGAAGTCTGTGACGCGATGGTGCATGGCGGTCCCTACCCGGCCACCTCCGATGCCCGTGGCACCTCGGTCGGCAGCCTGGCCATCGAGCGTTTCCTGCGCCCGGTGTGCTACCAGAACTGCCCGGAAGCACTGTTACCCGATGCCCTGAAAAACGCCAATCCACTGGGCATCACCCGACTGGTCGACGGCACCAGCCATCGCGACCCGATCTGAAAACCACCGCAATCCCTGCAGGAGCCTCGACCGGCTGCTCCTGCAGGTCAGGTGGCGTGCCTTAGCGTTCAGGCCAGCAGTGCCTTGAGGTCGTTGTACAGCGCTTCGGGAATCTGCACCCCTTCCGCCAGGCTGCGCGCCCGCGCCGCATAACGTCGCTGCGACGGCAAACGCGCGCCCTGTCCTTCAATGCCCTGAAACAACGCTTCGGCCCTGGCCAGATGTACCGGCGCCGAGTCGCCCAGAAAGCGTCGGGGATCCAGTGCGATGATGAGTTCGCCATGGTACGGCGAAGACTTGCTGCCGGCGTCGTAAGCCAGCGATTCAGCGCTGGTCAGGTCACCGATCAACGGCCCGGCGATCAACTCGACCATGGCCGCCAGCGCCGAGCCCTTGTGTCCGCCGAATGTCAGCATTGCGCCGCTGTCGAGCACCACGTTGGCATCGGTCGTCGGCTGACCCTGTGCATCCACGCCCCAGCCTTCGGGGATCGCCTTGCCGGCGCGGCGGTGCAGTTCGATGTCGCCCCGGGCGATGGCGCTGGTGGCAAAGTCGAACACGAAAGGGTCCTGTCCCGCCCGCGGCCAGCCAAAGGCAATGGGATTGGTGCCGAACACCGGCAGACGTCCCCCGGCCGGCGCTACCCAGGCATGGCTCGGGTTGCACGCCAGCGCGACCAGGCCCTCTGCGGTCAGTTGCTCGATCTCCACCCATAGCGCGGAAAAATGCACGCAGCGGTTGATCGCCAGTGCGGCAATACCATTGTCTCGGGTTTTCTGCGCCAGCAACGGCAACCCCGCCTGGAACGCCAACTGCGAGAATCCACCCCCCGCATCCACCCGCACGATCGACGGTGCCTGGTCGATCACCTGCGGCTCGGCCGTGGCCGACACCTTGCCGGCTCGCAGGGAATTCACACACCCCAGAATCCGGTACAAACCATGGGAGGCGCAGCCATCTCGCTCGCCGGCGATCACCGTCGCCGCCACCGCTTGCGCATGGGCCAGATTAAAACCGTTGTGCAACAGGATCGATTCGGCCAACTCACGGGCTTCGATCAGGCTCAGATGGATCATGGTCATCTCCTTGAACAGACCGTTCAGGGTGGTCTGTTCAAGGCGAGCTGGCTTGATGGGTTTGGGCACAGGGGATGACGAAATCGGCACAGGGCAATTCTGGACGGTCGCCCGGACCATCAATGGGGGTCATTTGACGAGTCGCTTTTCCTTCGATGGCCGGTAACCGAAGTACGCGCTGTAGCACTTGCTGAAATGACTGGGCGAAACAAAGCCACAGGCCACCAGCACATCGACCTGTGACAACTCCGTGTGCTGCAGCAGCCGGCGCGCTTCAGTGATCCGCAGCTCCATGTAGTAGCGTTGCGGCGTGGTGCCCAGTTGCTCCCGGAACAGACGTTCCAGTTGCCGACGGGAACGGCCTGCATAGACCGCCAGTTGCTCCAGCTCCAGAGGCTCCTCGAGGTTGGCGTCCATCAACTTCACCACCTCGCGCAAGGGCGCACTCACGCAGATATTTTCAGTGGGCTTGATACGCCGGTAGCGAGATTCTTCGAAAGCCAGGATGTCCTCGATACCCTCGACCAGTGCTTTGTCGTGCAGACCCTTGATCCAGTCCAGCGCCATGTGGAATGCCCCGGAAGGGCTGGACGCCGTGAGCCGGTCCCGATCGATGATGTAGGGTTCGCTGCTGACTTGCGTCGCCTTGCAGAACTCCGCGAGCGCCGGACGATGTTCGGGGTGAATGGCGCAGCGGTAACCGTCGAGCAAACCGGCCTTGCCGAGGAACCACGCACCATTCCACAACCCGGCCAGACTGACACCCTGCTCTGCTGCGGTCCTCAGCAGGTTGATAAAACCCTCACTGGCCTTGAGTTCCGTCCGATAGCCACCGCAAATGACCAGCAGATCCAGCGCCTTGATCTCCGAACAGTCGAGTCTGGCATCGGGGCGAATCACCAGTCCCAGATCGCTGACGACCTCGCCTTCGTTCAGGCCAAAGGTTCGCGAAGAAAACGCCTCCGGGCGTAGCAGATTCGCCGTGACAAAGGTGTCCAGCGCCTGGGTAAACGCCGGCAGCGAGAAATGTTCGAGCAACAGGAATCCAGTTCGAACCGTTCGCAGGTCACCTGTGTGCTCATTGAGATAGCGAAGGTTTTTCCCCTTCATGCCTCCGCTGAATTGCCGTCGTTCGATCAATGCCCGACCCACTCCGTAATCTGTTGGTGAAACGCGATGCCAAGCAGTTCGGACTAGGGTGCCCCCTCGTCCATCACATCTTGCGCCCAACTGAGGGCGGCCACGACAGTAGGGAAACCGATCGTGCTGGTCAATGCGATCAGTGCATGGCGGATTTCCTCCGGCGTTGCCCCCGCTTGCGCGGCCCGCCGGGCATGACTGTGGACAGCGCCTTCGGAATGGATGGCCGCCGCCGCGCCAAGCTGGACCAACTGGACCACTTTTTCCTCCAGCGGCCCCGCCTCACGCACGGCCGCGCCCAATGCCTCCACGGCGTCCAGGTACTGCGGGTATTGCTGCTTGAGGTGTCGGTAGGTGTTGTGCTCTTTCTTCTTTGCCATCTCTTTTCTCCTCGCGAACCCGTGCCGGCCTGCACCGATGGGTCCGTTCCCGGCAGTGTTCAACACGATTCATAAAGGCTTCGATCAGCGCAACTTGCGAAAAGCAACAGTAGGCTAAGCTTAGTGCAGCTTATTGCTCACGATGCTCGCATCTGCAGGTTTCGGGTTTTTCTGGAGAGCGTCTGCAACAGCTGATTCAGACAGGCCCAACACCATTTGCGCAGGACTTGCCGTGATGACCGAGCCTCTCCTCAGTTTTGACGAACTCAAGCGTGCTGCCGCCTCCGGCGAAATCGACACCGTCCTGGTGTGCATGGTCGACATGCAGGGGCGACTGGTCGGCAAGCGTTTCCAGGTCGAGTTTTTCATCGACAGCGGCCATGAAGAAACCCACTGCTGCAATTACCTGCTCGCCGACGACATCGACATGGAGCCGGTGCCCGGTTATGCCGCCGCCAGCTGGAGCAAAGGCTACGGCGACTTCGTGCTAAAGCCCGACATGAGCACCTTGCGCAAGGTGCCCTGGCTTGAATGCACGGCGCTGGTGCTCTGTGATGTGCTCGACCATCACCATCGAAGGGACCTGCCGCACAGCCCGCGGGCGATCCTGAAAAAGCAGGTCGAGCGCCTGCGCGAGCGCGGCTACACCGGCATGTTCGCTTCGGAGCTGGAGTTCTACCTGTTCGACGAAAGCTACGAAGCCATTCACAAGCGCAACTACCACAAGCCGAAAACCGCCGGTCACTACATCGAGGACTACAACATCCTGCAGACCACCCGCGAAGAGCCGGTGCTGCGGGCGATTCGCAAGCACCTGCAGGCGTGCGGCATTCCCGTGGAAAACTCCAAGGGCGAATGGGGACCGGGCCAGGAAGAAATCAACATCCGATACGCCGATGCCATGACCATGGCCGACCACCACGTCATCATCAAGCATGCCTGCAAGGAGATCGCGCAACTGCAAGGCAAAGCGATCACGTTCATGGCCAAGTGGCGCTATGACGCCGCCGGTTCCAGTAGCCACATCCACAATTCGCTGTGGGACAAGAACGCCAAAAAGCCTCTTTTCTACGATGCCAAGGCCGAGTTCGGCATGTCGAAACTGATGCGCGCCTGGGTGGCCGGGCAGCTCAAGTATGCCAACGACATCACCTGTTTTCTCGCGCCCTACATCAACTCCTACAAGCGCTTTCAGGCCGGCACCTTTGCACCGACCCGAGCGGTGTGGAGCCGCGACAACCGAACCGCAGGCTTTCGCCTGTGCGCTGAAAGCAGCAAATCCATCCGCATCGAATGCCGCATTGGCGGTGCCGACCTCAACCCCTACCTGGCCTTCGCCGCGTTGATCGCGGCCGGGCTGGCGGGGATCGACGAGAAGCTCGACCTCGCCCCACCCTTCGAAGGTGACGCCTATCTCGACGAGCAACTGCCCGAAGTCTCCAAGACCTTGCGCGAGGCCAGTGCCGCCCTCCAGGGCTCGAGCATGTTGCGCGAAGCCTTCGGTGATGAAGTGGTTGACCACTATGTACACACCGCCGAATGGGAACAGAAAGAGTACGACCGGCGGGTGACCGATTGGGAATTGCAGCGCGGCTTCGAGCGCTATTGAGACCGACATGCTTTCGACGATTCAACTGATCTCACCGGTCGATGGCCGGGTTTACGCCGAGCGCCAGTATGCCGATGCGGCACAGATCGAACAGGCTCTGGCGGATGCCAGCGCCGCCCAGGCGCAATGGAAACGCCGGCCACTGAGCGAGCGCGCGGCGTATTGCAGCGCGGCGGTGGACGCGATGCTGGCCATGAAAGACGAGATCGTCCCGGAGCTGGCCTGGCAAATGGGCCGTCCGGTGCGTTTTGGCGCGGGCGAGCTGCGGGGTTTCGAGGAACGCGCACGCTACATGATCGCCATTGCACCAGAGTCCCTGGCAGCGGTTGAACCCACGCCCGTCGCCGGTTTTCGCCGGTTGATCAAACGTGAACCGCTGGGCACGGTGCTGGTGATCGCGCCCTGGAATTACCCCTACCTCACCGCCGTCAACACGATTATCCCGGCGTTGATGGCCGGCAACGCCGTGATCCTCAAACACGCTTCGCAAACCCTGCTGGTGGGCGAACGGTTCGCCGCCGCCATGGCTCGCGCCCAACTGCCGCCAGGGCTGTTCCAGAACCTGTTGCTCGACCATGATCAAACCGCTGCGATCATTGCCAGCGGGCAGGTGCAGCAGGTTAATTTCACCGGATCAGTGGAAGCCGGCCGGGCCATGGAAAGCGCGGCCACGGGACGCTTCCTCGGCATAGGCCTGGAACTTGGCGGCAAGGACCCTGCCTACGTGCGGGCAGACGCCGATCTCGAACAGGCGGTAGAAAACCTGGTGGACGGCAGCTTCTTCAACTCCGGGCAAAGCTGCTGCGCCGTGGAGCGCATCTATGTCGATCAAACAATCTACCCGGCCTTTGTCGAGCGCTTCGTCGAACTGACCCGCCAGTACGTGCTCGGCAATCCACTGGACCCGGCCACCACCCTCGGTCCGCTGGTGACGCCCGGCGCGGCGGTCTTCGTGCGCGCCCAGATCGCCGAGGCCCTGGCCCAGGGCGCCAGGGCGCTGATCGATCCACTGGCCTTTGCCGTCGATGTGCCGGGCAGCGCTTACCTCGCGCCGCAGGTGTTGGTCGATGTCACCCATCAGATGTCCGTCATGCGCGATGAAAGCTTCGGCCCGGTGGTCGGCATCATGCCGGTGACCGGCGACGACGAGGCGATCGCCTTGATGAACGACAGTGAGTTCGGGCTCAGCGCCTCAATCTGGACCCGGGACCTCGCCGCCGCCGAACGCCTGGGCAACGAAATCGACACCGGCACCCTGTTCATGAATCGCTGTGATTACCTGGACCCGGCCCTGGCCTGGACCGGCGTGAAGAACAGCGGGCGCGGCGTGACCTTGTCGCGGCTGGGCTACGAACACCTGACCCGCGCCAAATCCTTCCATCTGCGCCACGAGATCTGAACCATGAGCCTGACCGGAAACTGGAACTACCCCACGAGCATTCGCTTTGGCGTCGGCCGCATCACCGAGCTGGCCGAGGTCTGCCGCAGCCAGGGGATCCAGCGACCGTTACTGGTCACCGACAGTGGCCTGGCGCGAGCCCCGATCACCACGGCGGCCCTCGATGCCCTGCGCGCCGACGGCCTGGGCGTCGCGCTGTTCTGCGACCTCAAGCCCAACCCGGTCGAAGCCAACCTGGCCGGCGGCCTCGACGCCTGGCGCGCTGGCCAACACGACGGTGTAATCGCCTTCGGCGGTGGCAGCGGCCTGGACATGGGCAAGCTCATTGCGTTCATGAGCGGCCAGACCCGCCCGGTCTGGGATTTCGAAGACATCGGCGACTACTGGACCCGCGCCGATGAAAGCCGCATCGCCCCGATCATCGCGGTGCCGACCACGGCGGGTACGGGCTCTGAAGTGGGCCGCGCGGCGGTGATCATCGACGAGGCGAGCCACACCAAACGCATCATCTTCCACCCGAAAATGATGCCCCGAGTGGTCATCAGCGACCCGGCCCTGACCGTCGGCATGCCGGCCAAAGTCACCGCTGGTACCGGCATGGATGCCTTGGCGCACTGTCTGGAAGCGTATTGCGCCCCCGGCTTTCACCCCATGGCCGATGGCATCGCGGTCGAAGGCATGCGCCTGGTGACCAATGCGCTGGTACGGGCGGTGCATACCCCTTCGGACCTCGATGCGCGCGGGCAAATGCTCGCGGCCGCGGCGATGGGAGCCACTGCTTTCCAGAAAGGCCTGGGCGGCATGCATGCCCTCGCCCATCCGATTGGTGCGTTGTACGACACCCATCACGGCATGACCGACGCCACCCTGATGCCCTACGTGCTGAAATTCAATCGCCCGGCCATTGAAGAGCGCATCACCCGCCTGGCTGCTTATTTACGTTTGCCCTCGCCGGGGTTCGACAGCTTTCTGGCCTTCGTCCTCAAATTGCGCAAGGACATCGGCGTGCCCCACACCCTGTTTGAATTGGGGGTGGACGCCAAACAAGCCGACCTGATCGCGGACATGGCCATTGTCGATCCGTCGGCCGGCGGCAACCCACTGCCGATCACCCGGGCCGGCGCAGCGGACATTTTCGACGCAGCGTTCCACGGCCGTCTGTAGGAGCGAGCCGGCTCCGGGCGGCGTTCCGACGATGGGCGTTAACGATGACGCGTGCTTTCTGGATAAACGCGGCGCCCTTGAGGCCATCGCGAGCGGGCTCGCTCCCACAGTCTGATTTCAATGACCACGAAACCCGCGACCGGCAGCGATCCCCAGTAGGAGCTGGCTCTGCGTTTTTTGCGAACATCAATGCGATCACCTGAAGGTTTCGTCTACCCTCACAAAGCGCCCGGCAGCAATTGGCTGGCAACGGGCGCATCGTCACTCTTCCGTTAATGCACCGGAGAACCTCCATGCTCAAGCGTACCCTGGCATTGGCCGTCGGCTTGACCCTGTCTGTCTGCACCCTGCTGACCCAGGCCGCTGACACCTTGAAAGTCAGCGCCATTCCTGACGAAGCCCCGACCGAACTGCTGCGCAAATTCAAGCCACTGGGCGCTTATCTGGAGCAGCAGTTGGGGATGAAGGTCGAGTTCGTGCCGGTCAGCGACTATCCGGCGGTGGTCGAGGCCCTGGCCACCGACCGCATCGATCTGGCCTGGCTCGGAGGCTTTACGTTCGTGCAGGCGCGCCTGAAAACCGGCAACGCAATACCACTGGTACAGCGTGAGCAGGACGCCCAGTTCACCAGCAAATTCATCACCGCCGACCCGGCCGTCAAATCCCTGGCCGATCTCAAGGGCAAGAGCTTTGCCTTTGGTTCGGTGTCTTCGACCTCGGGCAGCCTGATGCCGCGCTATTTCATGCTCAAGGATGGCATCAAGCCGGAAACGTACTTCAGCCGCGTCGGCTACTCCGGCGCCCATGACGCCACGGTGGCCTGGGTCCAGGCCGGCAAGGTCGATGCCGGGGTATTGAACGCCAGCGTCTGGGAAAAACTGGTGGCCGCCGGCAAGGTCGACACCACCAAGGTCAGGGTGTTTGCCACCACCCCGGCCTACTTCGATTACAACTGGACCGTGCGCGGAACCCTCGACCCGGCCCTGGCAGCGAAGATCAAGGCCGCCTTCCTCGCCCTAGACCCGGCGAAACCGGCGGACAAGGAGATTCTCGATCTGCAAGCCGCCAGCCGCTTCATCGAAACCAAGCCCGAAAACTACAAGGGCATCGAGGAAGCCGCACGCGCCGCCGACCTGCTCAAATGACATTGCACTTGAGTGGCGTCAGCCTGACCCACGGCAACGGCGTCCATGCCTTGCGGGGCCTGGACCTGCACATCGGGGCCAACGAACAGGTGGCCATCATCGGTCCGTCCGGCGCCGGCAAGTCGAGCCTGCTCAACCTGCTGGCCACTGCCCTGCGACCCAGCAGTGGCGAATTGCAAGTGCTGGGCGAACGGGCCTGGCAGCTGTCCGCCCGGCAGCGTCAGCGCCTGCGCGCGCGCATCGGCCTGGTGCATCAAGCGCCCCCGCTGCCGCCCCGCCAACGCGTAGTGACGGCGGTACTGGCCGGGAAGATCGGTCAGTGGGGCCTGGGCAAAAGCCTGCTGAACCTGGTGCATCCGCTGGACATTCCCGGCGCTCGCGCGGCGTTGACCCGGCTGGACCTGAGCGACAAATTGTTCGCGCAGTGCCAGCAATTGTCCGGTGGTCAGTTGCAGCGCGTGGGCATTGCCCGCGTGTTGTACCAAGCGCCGGAAGTGCTGTTGGCCGATGAGCCGGTGTCGGCCATGGACCCGGTGCTGGCCGAGCACACGCTGTCGGTCCTCTGCCGTCATGCCCGCGAACACAACGTCACCCTGGTCGCCAGCCTGCATGCGGTGGAACTGGCGCTGGCGCACTTTTCGCGGATCATCGGCTTGCGCGACGGACAGATCCTGTTCGACCTGCCGGCCAGCCAGGTCGACCGCGACCTGCTCGACACGCTCTACGCCAACGAGCAACTGCAATTCTCCCCGGTTGCGCCGCCGCCCTTGAGCGTGCAGATACCCCGATGCTGACGCGTGACAACCGCGACCCCGCCGCCGGACCGCGCCTGCTGCTCAGCCTGCTGGCGATTGCCCTGTTGTGGCCGGGCATCCACTTCAGCGAGCTGGACCTGAGCGTGCTGCTGGCGGGTGACAGTCAGAGCGAGATAGGCCGTTTCGTCTCCGCCTTCTGGCCTCCGGCCCACGGCGAAGAATTCCTTGAGCTATTAGTGCAAGCGACCTTACAGACCCTGGCCATCGCCACGGCGGGCCTGGCCCTGGCCTTGTTGTTGGCCGTCCCCGCCAGCCTGCTGGCCAGTCGGGCGCTGTCGCTGTCGGCGGCGTCCCGTGCCGGACGCCCGAGCCCCTGGGCTCAATTGCTGCGCTGGCCGGTGCGCGGCTTATTGATCTTCCTGCGCAGCGTGCCGGAAATCGTCTGGGCCCTGTTGTTCGTGCGTGCCGTCGGCCTTGGCCCCACGGCCGGGGTGCTGGCCATCGCCATCACCTACAGCGGCATGCTGGGCAAGGTCTACGCGGAGATTTTCGAGTCGGTCGACCAGCGCCCGGCCCACGCGTTGCTGCAGGCGGGCAGTGGCCGGCTCGCGGCGTTTGCCTACGGGATCTTGCCCAATGTCGCGGCGGAGTTGCTGTCGTACACGGTGTATCGCTGGGAATGCGCGATTCGCGCCTCGGTGGTGATGGGGTTCGTCGGGGCCGGTGGCCTGGGCCAGCAGATGGATCTGTCGCTGCGCATGTTCGCCAGCGGCGAAGTCGCCAGCCTGTTGCTGACGTTCCTCGTGCTGGTCCTGCTTGCCGATCAACTCAGTCGCCTGCTGCGCTGGAGGCTGGCATGAATCGCCTGATCAATCTGGCGCTGCTCCTGGGCATCGGCGCCGCCATCGTCGCTTCATTCAGCTACCTGGGCATCGACCTCGGCGAATTGGGCGCCAGCGGCAATCTGAAACAGATGGGCGCCTACGCGCAGCGATTTCTCAGCCCGGACCTGAGCGCCGGTCACCTGCAAGCCATCGGCCGTGGCGCCCTGGAAACCATCGCCATGTCAGCCTTGGGCACCCTGCTCGCGGCGGTGTTCGGCCTGCTGTTGGCATTGCCCGCCGCCGGGCGCTTCGGCTGGCCGTTCAAAAGCGCTTCGCGCCTGCTGCTCAATGCCCTGCGTGCGGTGCCTGAGCTGGTATGGGCGGCGCTGATGGTGCTGGCTGCCGGGCTCGGCCCGAACGCCGGGACCCTGGCATTGGCGCTGCACACCACCGGCGTACTCGGTCGCCTGTTCGCCGAAGCCCTGGAAAACACCCCGCCGCAACCGGCCGAAGCGATTCGCCTGCAAGGCGGCAATGCGCTGTGGGCGTTCTGTTACGGCACCCTGCCCAACCTGCTGCCGCAATTGCTGGCCTACATCCTGTACCGCTGGGAGAACAATATCCGCATGGCCAGTGTGCTGGGGTTCGTCGGTGCAGGCGGGTTGGGCCAGATGCTGTATGTCAGCCTCAGCCTGTTCCAGGAAGCGCAGGCCAGCACAGTGATTCTGGCCATGCTGTTGCTGGTGTTCGCCGTCGATTCGCTGAGCAGCTGGAGTCGCCAGCGCTGGGTCAAGGCCTGAGTTCAGGCTTCGCTGATTTTGCTGACGCTGGTGATTGGCCGGTTCCTCGGGGTCACCAGCGCCCGGCAATGACTGCCCGGCATCCGCACGGAGTTGCAACGAAGGCCTGAACCGCCCGCGCCTACAGGTTTGCCTGGCGCTGCCGGTAAATCCGTTCGGCGGCGAGCAGTTGTTCGCGGTCATTGACCCCGCGCACATCGTCCTCCTGCACTTCCACCGCCGTCACCGGCAAACCGGCACCGTTGGCCACGGTCACGACATCGGTCAGGTAATACTCGCCCTGGGCGTTTTGCTTGCCGATGCGTTCCAGCAGCCAGAGACAGCTGTCGGCGCGCAGGCCCATGACCCCGCCGTTGCAGAAGCTGACTTGCAACTCCTCTGCACTGGCATCCTTGGCCTCGCGGATAGCCCGCAAGTGGCCGTCCTCCACCAGCAAGCGTCCGTAGGGTCCAGGCTGATCGGTGTGAAACCCGGCGACTGCCACCGCGGCGCCATCGATCAAGGCCTGGCGCAACCGCGAGAGTGTCTGCGCACTGATCAGCGGTGAGTCTCCGAACAGCACCAACACACAGCCCTGTTCGTGGGCCTGCAAGGCTCCACGGGCGGCGAGCAGTGCGTGGGCGGTACCCAACTGTTCATGCTGAGTAAACAGCCGCGCGGTCGGTGCCGCCTGCCGCAGGTAGTCGGCCACGACAGGCCCACCCGCCCCGAGCACCACTGCCACCTGCTCGATGCCGGCGGCCTCGACCGCCGCCAGCACATGGCCGAGCAGCGGTCGATCGCCCACCGCGTGCATGACCTTCGGCAGCGGCGACCGCATGCGAGTGCCCTGCCCGGCGGCGAGAATCACTGCCAGGGTTGGCCAGCCAACGTTGTCCGTCATGACAAATCCCCCCAATGCGTCAACGCCTCACGCCGGATCGCGATAGAACACATCGTCGGCATACGGATACCACCAGTCCTGGATCTTCGGCTGATGATCGATGATGACCATTTTCGAGCGGCGGAACGCTTCCAGTCCCTGACGTCCCAACTCGCGCCCCAGGCCGGACATCTTCCAGCCACCAAACGGCAGCGCGTCGTTGTCGATCAGCGGGTTGTTGACCCAGACCATCCCCGATTCCAGGCGATCGGCGGCCTCCATCGCTTCGGCAAGGTCGGTGGTGAACAACGAAGCACCCAGGCCGAACGGCGAGTCGTTGGCCAAGCGCACGGCTTCGTCGAAATCGCTGACACGACAGATCGCCGCCACTGGGCCAAAACACTCCTCCTTAAGGATCGCCATGTCACCGGTGACGCCGGTCAGAATGGTCGGTTCATAGAACCAGCCGACGCTGTGCTGCGGCGGTATGCGTCCGCCACAAACCAGCGTCGCGCCCTTGGCCAGGGCGTCGTCGACCAGGCGCATGACCTTGTTGCGCGCCGCCTCGCTGACCATCGGCCCGATTTCCGTACGCTCCAGGCCATGGCCGATGCGCAAGGCGCGGGTACGCTCGGCAAACTTCGCGACAAACGCGTCGTGGATCTCATCGACCACGTAGAAGCGTTCCGCCGAGGTGCAGATCTGTCCGCTCAGATGGAATGCCGCAGTCACGGCGCCCGCAGCGGCCACCTCCAGCGGCGCGTGTTTGGAGATGATCAACGGGTCGCTGCCCCCGGCCTCGATCACACAGGGTTTCATCTGCTGCGCGCACGCCACTGCAACCGCCTGGCCAGCGGCGACGCTGCCGGTAAAGGCCACGGCGTGGGTCTGCGCTGACTTCACCAGTAACTGCGCGGTGGCGGCATCGCCCGGCACGCAAGACATCAGCCCCGGCAGCAGTGAGGTGAAATGCTCCATGAACTTGAGGGTGCACAGGGTCGTGGCTTCCGCCGGCTTGACGATGCAGGCGTTGCCCGCCGCCAGCGAGGCAGCGACCGTCCAGCACATCAGCAGGATCGGAAAATTGAACGGCATGATGTGCACGCTGACACCGTAGGGCTCGTAGCGCACATGCTGGAAAGAACCGATCTGCGTGGTGCCGGCGACCTTGCCCGCATCGTCCCGGGCCATTTCCGCGTAATAGCGAAAGATCGGCGCGCAGTTGGCCAGCTCACCCATGGCCTCGGGAAACGGCTTGCCCATTTCCAGGGTCATCAAGCGTGCGACTTCACGGTTGCAGGCGACGTCCTGCTCAATCGCATTGGCCAGTTGATGCAGGCGTGCAGCGCGGCTTTTCGCATCGACCAGGCGCCAGTGTTTTTGCGCGGCGGTTGCGGCATCGATGGCCGCCTGAACATCGGTTTCGTCGCACAGGCCAACCTGCCCGACCGGTTGCAGGGTCGCCGGGTCCAGCACCTGGCGCACCCGCGCGCTGGTCAGTGGCAGGTATTCGGCGTTGATGAAGCGTGAGGCGATGTCAGTGTTGAACGTGGCCATGGGAGGATCCTTGAACCAATCGATAAGGGGTTTCGCGCAGTGCCGCCAGGGTCGCGGCGGGCAAAGGTTCGCGCCAGCCCGGCAAGTGCCGGTCGAGCCACTCGCGCAGCGGCGCCAGGGCTTCGGCGTTCAGCGCTCGAACAAACAGACCGAGGGTACGCGGCAGGTGAGCCAGGTAGCCGTGCTTGCCATCGCGTCCGGCCAGGCGCACGAAAATTCCCAGCACCTTGGCGTGACGCTGGGCGGCCAGTCGCCGGTAATCTTCAAGAAAACGCGGGGCGTCGAGTTCCGGGCGCTGCACCAGGTAATGGCTGAGCAACGCCATACGCAGTCCTTCGGACATGTCGCGGCGAGCGTCTTCGAGCAGCGACATCAAGTCGTACGCCGCAGCGCCCACCAGCGCATCCTGGAAGTCCAGCAGGCCACAGGCCGCGACGCCTTCGCGGCCTTGCAGCAGCATCAGGTTGTCGACGTGAAAGTCGCGCAGTACCAGCGCTTCGCGACGTTGCGCAACATCGGCGAAGGCATCGGCAAACTGCTGCAGATACGATTCGCGCAAAGCCTGCGCCGCCTCCTTGCCGATCAACAACGGCGCATACCAGTCGATGAACAACGCGCACTCGTCGCTTAATTGCCGGGCGTCGTAGGCCGCCAGCTCCGCGCCTGGCGCCGAGCCATGCAAGGCCACCAACGCATCAACCGCCAGGCGATACAACTCGCGCTCCGGGTACCCGGTCGCCAGCAACCGGGTGTAGGTGTCGTGACCGAAATCCTCGATCAACGCCAGCCCCGCCTCTTCATCCACTTGCAACAAGGCCGGCGCCGACAATCCGAGCCCGTGCAAATGACGGGCAACCTGGACAAAGGGGCCAATCGGCTCGCTGTGGGGCGGCGAATCCATCAGCAACAAACCGACCCCTTCCAGGCGAAAATATCGCCGGCTCGACGCGTCGGCTGGCAACGCGACCAAGGACGCCCCCGCGTAACCGGCGCGCGCGAGAAAGGCTGCGCGCTGGTGCTCACGGGTGGGCAATGACGCAGGTGCATCTGTCATGGCATTCACCGGATCATGTAGACCTTTTTCACGGTCTCGTGGACGGTGCACACGCCCTTCCAGTCCTTGCGGAAGAAGGCCGCCGTATCGGGTTTGATCTCGATCACTTCGCCGGACTCATGCACGTAGGTGCAGCGGCCTTCGAGGAAATGGCAGAACTCGTCGCTGGTGACATGGCAAAACCACTTGCCCGGCGTGCAGATCCACACACCGCATTCGGACTGGCCTTCGGGGCCTTTGTGCAGCACCACGCCCGAGACACGGGACTCGCCTTCGAGCATGGTCGGGATCACGCCCCAGTCCTTGACTTCGGTGATTTCCAGCGGGTTGTACAGAAACGGGGTGGTCATAAATCTTCTCCAATAAAAAAGGGTTAACGCCTGGCAACTGCAGGAGCGAGCTTGCTCGCGAAGGACGCCAGGGCACCGCGTTTATCCAGACAGCCCTTGTCATCGTTGACGTCCATCGCGAGCAAGCTCGCTCCTACAGAGGTCAAAGGCTCAGGCCAGCATGTAGACGTTGCGCAGGGTTTCCCGGACGTGGCATTCGCCGGTCCAGCCGGCCGGGAACAGCACCAGGGTGTTGGGGCGAACCTCGATCACTTCGCCATTGTCGTGGCGGTACGTGGCCGCGCCGGCGATGAAATGGCACAGCTCGTCACGGGGAATCGCCAGCCGCCAGCGACCTGGCGTGCAGACCCACAGTCCGGTTTCCGGGCTGTTGTTCGGCCCCTTGAACAGCAGCCGACCGCTGGAATGTGAGACACCTTCGACGGCGTCGCTCTGCACGCCCCAGTCCACCAGGTCGGTGCGAGTGCTGACGGCTTCGAGGTACGGCGTGAATCCCGCCGTGGTGGATGAATCAGGCATCGTTAAGCACCTTGTCGAGGATGGCGGCCGCGTCGGCCGGGCCCTTGCGTGATTGCATCTGCGCGCTGGTGCGCTGCAGGCGTTGGCGCATGGCCTCGTCGTTGAGGCACGCGGCGAGTTTTTCCGCCAGTTGCGCTTCGGTCCATTGGTAACGGTCGAGCTTGAAGCCGTGGCCGCTTTCCTCGGCGCGCATGGCGTTGTCGTGGCCATCCCATACGTACGACATGACGATCGCCGGTTTGCCGAAAAACAGGCACTCGGTGAAGCTGTTGTTGCCGCCGTGGTGGATCACCGCATCGACCTGGGCAATCACCGAAGGCTGCGGGAACCAGTTGGAGATCTGCACGTTGTCCGGCAGGTCCGGGTACTCATCAAGATGCTCGCCGACATTGAACAGTGCGCGATACGGGAGCTGGCCCACGGCCGCGATCAAGCGTTTGAGCAGGTCGACATCACCGGAGCCGAGGCTGCCGAAGCTGACGTAGAGCAACGGCTTATCGTTGTTGGCGCGGAACGTCGGAATCTCATAGTTCGTGTCGTGCCGCACACAGCCTTGCAGGTAATGAAAACGCTCGGGCGGCAGCGGATGCCGGCGCTCGAACTTGACCGCGTCGGGGTACAGCAGCAGGTTCATGTAAGGCGAAGCTTCGAAGAAGATCCCCAGCGGATACGGCTGCTCGCCGTGGGCTTGCAGGAACTGGTTGAAGTCGTCGTGGATCGGCCCGACCACCTCTTCGAAACGCTGGCGAAATTGTGCATGCCCGGCCTTGTCGTCGATGCTCATGCCCGACAGGTGCGGCGGGATATCCGGGTCTTCGATCTCGTTTTCCGAGCAGGAAATGATCCGCACCCACGGCTTGCCGTACTGTTTGATCGCCGGAAACAGGATCACGTTGTCGACGCAGATCAAGTCGGGTTTGACCTTGTCCAGCACCGCCGGCAGGTCCTTTTGCGCCCACTTGGCGGTCTCGACGATGGCGGCCCAGCATTCCTTCACGTAGTTGTCGATCTGCTCCAGCGGCGACTTGCGGAAGTTGGGAATGTGGCCGTTGATGAAGTCGACCCAGTAGCGCGCCATGTCCTCGGGGGGCATCGGTGCCGACATGTTGACCATGTGTTCTTCAAACCCGTAACCGGCGTACACGCCGCTCATTCCGGGGTCGGTGAGGAATACCGCCTTATGGCCCAGCGCTTCGCAGGCCTGGGCGATACCGACTGAGTTCAGCGCCGGGCCATAAGCGGCTTCCGGAAAGAAGGCGATCACTTTCTGTTTCATCGAGAGATACTCCTGCCTGGTCTTTTTATTGTTCAGCGCGTCAAAACACGGGCGTGGCGAGGCTGCCAGCCCAAGCGGATGGTCGTACCGATTGCGAAACGGGCGAATTCGAATTGCGACGACGGCACGCGAACGATCAGGGCCTTGTCGCTGAGGCCCGTCTGCACATGCACATTGGTGTCGAGGCCGTGGTAAGCGATTTCGACGATCTTGCCGCTGACCTGGTTGGCGCAGGTGCCGGCCTCTTCGGTCAGCACTTGCAAACGTTCCGGACGCACCACCAGGGCCACCGATTGACCAGGCACCAGCGGTACGTCGGTCTCGACCACCAGCTCCTGGCCGTTGACCCGCACCGAACGCTCGCCCGAACGCACGCCTTCAAACAGGTTGCTGACCCCGATGAAATTGGCGACGAAGCGGCTGTTGGGGTTCTCGTAGAGCTCGCTCGGGCTGCCGCACTGGCAGACCTTGCCGCCGTCGAGCACCGCCATGCGATCGGACATCACCAACGCTTCTTCCTGATCGTGGGTGACGATGATGAAGGTGATACCGCTTTCCAGTTGCAGGCGCTTGAGTTCCAGCTGCATTTTTTCCCGCAGCTTCTTATCCAGTGCGCCCAGCGGCTCATCGAGCAGCAACACCCGAGGACGCTTGACCAGCGCCCGTGCCAGGGCGACCCGTTGACGCTGGCCACCGGACAGCTGATCGGGCTTGCGCTCGGCCAGCTCCCCGAGTTGCGCGGTGCTCAGCACTTCATCGACCCGGCGGCGGATTTCCGCATCCGGCAGACGCTCCATTTCCAGGCCGTAGGCAATGTTCTTGCGCACGGTCATGTTGGGAAACAGCGCATAGGACTGGAACATCAAATTCAATGGCCGCTTGTTGGCCGGCAGCGGTGAGATGTCCTTGCCGTCCAGGTAGATGCAGCCGCCGCTGGGCGTCTCGAATCCGGCGAGCATGCGCAGCAGCGTGGTCTTGCCGCAGCCGGACGGTCCCAACAGGGCGAAAAACTCGTTCTCGCGGATGTTCAGCGACACCTCGTCGACGGCCAGGCCGTTGCCATAAGACTTGCTGACCTTGTCCAGGATCAGTACCGCAGATGAATTATTCATGGGTGCGAGGAGCCTTGTTGAGACGCTGCGAAGCCAGCAGCGCAGTGATGCTGACCAGCATCACCAGCGTCGCCAGGGCGTTGATTTCCGGGGTGACGCCAAAACGGATCATGGCGTAGATCTGCATCGGTAACGTGGTCGAGGCCTGGCCGGAACCGGAGTTGAAAAAGGCGATGATGAATTCGTCCACCGACAGGGTGAACGCGAGCAAACCACCGGCCAGCACACCGGGAAAAATCGCCGGCAACAGCACCCGGCGAAAGGTGGTGAACCCGCTCGCGCCGAGGTCGATCGAGGCTTCGAGAATCGAATAGTCGAAATGCTTGAGCCGGGTGCGCACCACGGCGCAGACGAAGGCGATGTTGAACACCGCGTGGCTGATGATGATCGAGTGCAGCCCCAGCCCGACCTTGAGCAGGTTGAAGAAGCTCAGCAGCGCGATGGCCAGGACGATGTCGGGGATGATCATCGGCGCCATCAACAAGGTGTCGACTACCTGCCCCTTGTCATCGCCCTTGCGACGCATCTCGATGCCCAGTGCCAGCAAGGTGCCGAGCACACAGGCAATGAAGGTCGCCGACAGCGCCACGATCAGGGTGTTGAGCGCCGCCGACAATATCGCCGAGTTGTGCGCCAGCGCCGCATACCACTTCAGGGACACCCCGCCCCAGGCGGTGGGCAAGCCGGACTTGTTGAACGAGAGCAGGATCAACACCAGGATCGGCACATAGAGGAAGGCGTAGACCAGACCCAGATGCGCATTGAGGACGCTGCCGCCAACGGAAGGTGATCGACTCATGGGCGGCCTCCTTCGGCACGACGGGCCACCAGTGCCTGGATGAACAACAGGACCAGCATGATCGCGATCAGGAAGAAGCTCAGGGCCGCGCCGAACGGCCAGTCCCGCGCGGTCAGGAACTGCGAGTAGATCAGGTTGCCGACCATCTGCACCTGCTTGCCGCCGAGCAAATCGGCGGTGATGAAGTTGCCGATGCTGAGGACGAAGACAAACACCGCGCCCGCGGCAATGCCGGGCACGCTCAGGGGCAGGATGATCCGGCGAAAGGTCATCCAGCCCGAAGCACCGAGGTCTTTGGAGGCGTCCCAGAGTTCGTTGTTGATCCGCGACAGCGAGGAGAAAATCGCCAGGATCACAAACGGGATGTAGTTGTAGACCAGCCCCAGCACCACCGACGCTTCGGTGTACAGCAGGCTGATGGGTTCACCGCTGTAGCCGCACAGTTGCAGCAGGCGGTTGATCAGGCCTTCACGGTTGAGCAGGACGATCCAGGCATAGGTTCGGATCAGGTAGTTGCTCCAGAACGGCAGCATCACCAGAAACAGGAATACCGCTTGCCGACGCCGTGGCGCACGGGCAATGGCGTAGGCCGCCGGGTAGCCGATCAGCACCGCGAAGACCGTTGCCAGACCGGCGATTTTTGCCGATTTGAGCAGGATGCTCAGGTACAGCGGATCAAAGGCGCGCTGGTAGTTTTCCCAGGTGAACAACCAATCGATGCCGCCATAAGCACCGCGTTCGACGAAGCTGTAGACCAGCACCAGCAAGCAAGGAATCACCAGAAAAGTCAGCAGCCAGCCGAAGCCGGGCGCAAGAAGCCAGGCCGACAGACGCCTGTCAGCATGCAAAGCACTCATTACCCATATCCTCCCGCCTCAGGACCGAGGCGGCTTGCGAGCGTGGCGAGGCATGCACGACATGCCTCGGTTCGATGCGGCTTGCGTTGTGTGGGGCTTAGTTCTGTGCCGCCATGATTTCGGTGACGGCCCGGGTGTAGGCCTTCTGCGTGGTGCCGCCCAGGTCGCGCAATTGCTCCATCTTCACCAGCTCGCCCGGGGCGATGGTCAGGTTGGGGTATTGCTTGAGCAGGTCAGCGGACAAGCCGGCCATTGCAGCCTGGTTGGGGATTTTGTAGAGGATGTTTTCGGCGACCCAGACGTGGTTTTCCTTGGCCAGCATGAAGTTGACGAACTTGAACGCCTCGTCCTGATGCTTCGAGCTTTTCAGCACGACCATGGTGTCCACCCACAGGTCGGAACCTTCCTTGGGCACGACAAACTTGATCGCCGCGTTGGCCTGGGTGCCGTAGTTGCACCAGCCATCCCAGGCGTGCGCCATCAGCGATTCGCCGGAAGCGAGCTTGGAATAAAAGGTGGTGTCGTCAAAGGCGAGGATGCGTTTTTTGGTGGCGATCAGCTGATCGCGTACGGCGGCGATCTGGCCGGGGTCGCTGTCGTTGACCGACCAGCCCTTGGCGAGGAATCCGGCCCCGAGCATCCAGCGGTCGGTGGCCAGCATCGTGACCTTGCCCTTGAGCGCATCGCTGGGGTTGAGCAGGTCGTTCCAGCTTTGCGGCGCCGGGGTCACCTTGTCGGTGCGATAGCAGATACCCGTCGTGCCCCAGGTGTAAGGCACCGAGAAGTGGTTGCCGGGGTCGTATTCCAGGTGAGTGGCTTCGGGGTAGAGGTTTTTGAGATTGGGGACCTTGACCGGATCGATGTCGGTCAGCAGCCCTTGCTTGTGCAGGACTTCGGCGAAGGGCGAGGAGACGAAGACCACGTCGTACCCTTCACCGCCAGACGCCATGAGCTTGCCCATGATCTCTTCGTTGGTGGCGTGCAAGGCTTTGTCGACATCGACGCCACTGGCCGCCTTGAACTTGTCCAGCGCATCCGGGGCCATGTAGCCGTCCCAGATGGAAATCACCATGTCTTTCGCGCTTGCAGCCTGTGTAGCGATCGCCAGGGAAACGGCCAACCCCACGCACAGCACGTCTTTCAGCTTTCTCATGATACTCACCCGACGATTGTTTATTGTTTTTTCGAAGGCAGTACGGCAAAACGAGAAACGATTACATGTGTTTTTTTTTAGAAATTAGGACCAGCATCAAAAGATGTCAACGCTTTTTTTCTGCGCCTGACGATTGAGCGGCGCATGGCATAAGATGAGCGCCTGAGTCCGAAGCGACCGAACCGAGATAAAACGCTTGAGCACAACAGCCGAGAAAAAACCCCGCACCAACCACCTTGAACTGGCCCGAAGGATCCTGGAACACACCCAGGAAACCGGGCTGGTGGCCGGTGACCCGGTGGCCGAGCAAGCACTGGCACGCACCTTTCAGGTCTCGCGCACCCTGATTCGTGGCGCCCTCAAAGTGCTGCTGGAAGAAAACCTGCTGAGCCATGAAGCCGGCAAGGGCTATCGCCTGATTGCGGCCCCCGCTGGCCAGGCCTTCAACGCCGCCCTGCCCCAGGCCGAAGAAGAAGAGCTGGCCACCTCGGTCCTGCGCGACCGCATGGCCGGCCGCCTGGGTGACAGCATCAGCATCAGCGAGTTGATGCGCCGGTACGACATAGGCCGGCCGGCGGCGCAGAAAGCCCTGCAACAACTGAGCGAAAGCCAGGCAATTGAACGCGGCCCCGGCCAGTCCTGGCTGTTTCGGCCCTCACTGAACAGCCTTGCCGCGCTGGAGGAAAGCCTGAAATTCCGCCTCATTCTCGAGCCGGAAGCCTTGCTCGGCGGGCAGTTCAACGCCGACCCGCAACGCCTGGCCCTTCTGCGCAGCGCCATGCAAACCCTGCTGGCGCGCCCGGTGGAAGACTTCGACATCCAGCAGTTCCGCGAGCTGGATATCAGCTTCCACGAACTGCTGGCCCAGAGCTGCGGCAACCGTTTCATCGGCGACGCCCTGCTCCAGCACCAGAGCCTGCGACGCCTGCCGAACCTGCTGCCATCGGTCAGCGTGCACCGCTTGCAGGAAGCCTTGCGCGAGCACCTGCAAATCATCGCCCACATCGAGCGCGGACAAATGGAGATCGCTGCCGACCTGCTGCGCCTGCACCTGCGCCTGAGCGCCGCGCAACGCCCGCAAACCGCCAACCGTGGCATACCGCAGAGCCACCCGCTCGGGCGCCGTTGAAGCGCCTCAAAAAACTTGATGATTTTTTTTATAAAATAAGACAGCATCAAATCATCTTCAGAAACGGCGGGACTTTCCCGCCTTGGATCTGGCGGCGCCATGCACACACAAAAATTAATCGCCCTGTTTCCAGAAGCCAGTTTCGGCGCAGCCTTGAACTGCATTGGTATCGCCCAATCGCTGCGTGAACTGGGCGCCAAACCGGTGTTCATCTGCCACGAGCATTTCCGGGGACTTTTCGCCGAATACGGTTTCGACGAGTACCCGATCCCGCAAGCCAGCCCATTGTCGGCGGCGGAGCACCAGCACTATTGGGAGCGCTTCATCGAGCGCAACATTCCCTACTTCGACCAGACCCCGCTGGCGCAGATCGACAGCTACGTGGCACCGGCCTGGGACGCGATCATCGACACCGCGATCGAAGCGGAAAAACCCTTGCAGCAATTGCTCAGCCGGCTGAAACCGGATGTGATCGTCCTCGATAACGTGGTCATGTTTCCGGCCATCGCCAACGCCGGCTGCCCGTGGGTGCGGATGGTCTCCTGCGCGGAAACCGAACTCCCCGACGCCGCCGTGCCGCCCTACCTGTCCGGTTGCCTGGCCAGTGATGTCGAAGGCCGCGAGCGCTTCACCGAGCATTACCTGAAAGCCGTCGCACCGGCCCATGAGCGCTTTTCGCAGTTTCTCGCCAGCAACGGCACGCCACCCTGCCCGCCCGGCCAGTTCCTCGTCGACTCGCCGTGGCTCAACCTGCTGCTGTCGCCGACGCCGGTACGCTACGAACGCCAGCAACCTCTGGACCCGCAACGCTACGTCTACCTAGACGGCTGCGTGCGCCGCGAAGCGCCCTACATCGTTCCTGACTTTCCGCGGCACAACGAAGCGCCGCTGATCTACATCAGTTTCGGCAGCCTCGGTGCCGCCGACACCGAGATGATGAAACGACTGATCGGCACGGTCGAAACCCTGCCCTATCGCTTCCTGATCAACGTCGGCGCCTACCGCGACATGTACACCACCGTGCCGGACAACGTGTACCTCGACAGCTGGTTTGCCCAACCGGCGGTGCTCAAGGAGTGCGAGCTGTTCATTCATCACGGCGGCAACAACAGTTTCTGTGAAGCGCTGTACTTCGGCTTGCCGTCACTGATCATCCCTTACTGCTGGGACGGCCACGACAACGCCGCGCGCGCCGAGGAAGTCGGCGTCGGCCGCTACCTGCCACGCTTCGCCGATCCGCTGGCGGCACTGCCCGCCGCCCTCGAACAGTTGCTGGCCGACCACGGGATGAAACAGCGCCTCAAGGCGTTCAGCGAGCGCATGCAGGCGATTCGCGGCACCGACCTGGCGGCTCGGGCGATTCTGGCCTTGCCCGACAGCTGACCCACCATTGCCGCCCACAACGCCGGAGTTGCTGAATGAAGTCCCCACCGCGCCACGACTCGCTCGACAACGTACACGCCCACCCGTTCTGGCAGGACACCGTCGCACAAGCGCCAAGCGCATCGCCACTGGCGGGCAGCCTGCAATGCGACCTGGCCGTTGTCGGCGGCGGCTTCACCGGGTTGTGGACGGCGCTGTTGGCTCGTCAACGCCGGCCAACCCTGAACATTGCGATCATCGAAGCACGCCACTGCGGCGGTGAAGCCAGCGGACGCAACGGCGGTTTCTGCGCGCCAAGCATCTCCCATGGCGTTTCCAATGCACTGAAACGCTGGCCCCAGGAAGCCGAGCGACTGATCCGCCTGGGACGGCAGAACCTCGACGAGTTGGCGGCCGACCTGCAGCACTTCGGCATGCAGGTCGAGTTCGAGCGCGAAGGCAAGTTGAACCTGGCGAGCCAACCCTGGCAGGTCGAGGGTTTGCGCTCGATGCAACGCAACTACGCCCGGTTCGGCATTGAGTGCCAATGGCTTGAAGGCCGCGCGCTGGCACAGCACCTGAACTCACCACTCTACGGTGCCGGAGTGTTCGAACCGAACTACGCGCTGCTCAACCCGGCGAAGATGGCCGCCGAGTTGCGCCGGGTCTGCCTTAAGCAGGGCATTCGGTTGTTCGAGCAAAGCCCGGTGCTGGAACTTCAGAACACCGGCGACCGTCTGCGCTTGCGCACGGCGAACGGCGGGATGGAAGCCGGGCAAATCGCCCTCGCGACCAACATCGCCCCGCCGCTGCTCGGGCACCTGGCCTCCAGCGTGATCCCGGTATATGACTACAGCCTGGTCAGCGAGCCGCTGAGCGATGAGCAACTGCAGGCTATCGGCTGGACCGGCCGCTACGGCATCGCCGATTCGGGCAACCAGTTCCATTACCTGCGCAAGACCGCCGACAACCGCATACTCTGGGCCGGCTACGACGCCATCTATCACTTCGGTGGACGCCGCGATGAAGCGCTGACGCAACGACCGGCGAGCTTCAAGCGCCTCGCCGAGCAGTTTCACCAGGCATTCCCGCCATTACGCGACGTGCGCTTCAGCCATGCCTGGGGCGGCATCATCGACACCTCCGCGCGCACCACGATGTTCACCGGCTGTGAGATGCAGGGTCGCGTGGCCTACGCCCTCGGCTTCACCGGGCAAGGCGTGTCGGCCAGCCGTTTTGCCGCGCTGAACATGCTCGACCTGCTGGCCGGCGAAGCCACCGAACGAACAGAACTGATGATGACCTCCAGGGCGCCCTTCCGTTTTCCGCCAGAGCCACTGCGCTACGCCGGGGTGAAGCTGGCGCAGCGCTCGCTGGCCCGGGAAGACCGCGATGGTCATCGCGACCTGTTGCTCAAAACCTTCGATGCCTTTGGTATCGGCTTCGATTCCTGAACCGGAGATCCGCATGTCCAGCGCCCTGCCCCAGCACGTGATCAACTTCGCCAATCCGCAGTTGATCCCCAAAGAGCTCGAAGTCAATGACCCGGCCCTTGTCGATGCGCCCTATCGCAGCAGCAGCTGGCGCCACTTCGTGGCTCCGCAGAAAAACGCCGTGGCCGGCATCTGGGAAGCCGGCCCGCATCTGGAGCGCTGCCAATGCGATTACGACGAGCTGTGCCATATCCTCGAAGGCACGGTGCGCCTGACCGATGCGCAGGGTGTCAGTTGCACATTCGGCCCCGGCGCTTCGTTTGTGGTAGCCGCCGGATTTCAAGGCACCTGGGAAAACCTCACGGCGGTGCGCAAGGTGTATTTCATACTGGGATGAGCACCCGACCGGTGCTACCGGTCGTTACTCGGCCACCGCGACCTGGTTGCGCCCACGGGCCTTGGCGCGGTAAAGCGCTTTATCAGCGTTGCACATCAAACTGTGCAAATCATTGTCGCCAGGCACCATGATCGCCACACCGACACTGGCGGTTATGCAGTGAACCGGGCCGGTCATGAGCCCGGAAATGGACTGGATGAGGTCCTCGGCAATGCCCTGGGCGGTCTCGATGGAGGTATTGGGCAGCAACACCGCGAACTCCTCCCCGCCCAGTCGACCGTGGATATCGCCCTCGCGAAAGGATTGACCGATCACCACCCCCATTTGTCGCAGGACCTGATCGCCGATCTGGTGCCCGTAGGTGTCGTTGATGTGTTTGAAGTGATCCATGTCCAGCATGACCGCACACAGCGGCAACTGGTAATTTCGGCAATGGCTATAGAGCTGCTGGGCATGCTGGAAAAAAGCCCGCCGGTTTCTCAGGCCGGTGAGTTCATCGGTTTGTGCCGCGCGCGTGGAGATGCTGTGCGCCAGCTCCATTTCGCGGGTTAGCCGAAAGGCCGTTTCCACCGCATTGGCCAGGCTGCTGGTGGCCCTGAACACGAATGAGGCGAACACCAGGACCGCCACGGCCATCCCGATTTGCAGGGATGACGGCTGGAACAGCAGCCACAGGGTGCAAGGCAACAGCACCAGGGAAATCGACACCACCGTCATGTAGCGGTAGGCCGAGTAACAGGACACCGCACTGACGGACATGCCGACGGTAAACAACATGACCAGCGCCTGGGCCAACAGGTCGTCCCTGGGCATGACCGCCAACGCTCCAGCGCCCCAGATGCCAGCGGACAACACCAGCGTCAGCCAATACTTGAGTTCCCAGCGCTGCGGCGTGCGCAGCGCTGCCGGGCTGTGGAAATAGACTACGAACATCAAAATGCGTATCAACGTCGCCCCCGTCAGCAGGGCTATCCACCAGAAAACCACGTTATGATCAAAACGATCCCAACACAGCCAGCTCAACATGATCACGGCCAGAAAACTGCCGAAAACCGCCGAAACCGATTGGCGAAACAACTGATGCAATCGATCCATGTGCACCTGCTGTGCAATGTAACGATCCTGCTCGTGCCGAAAACCAAGGCCGTCCATTCAATCCGCCTGATCGTGATGCCGTAACGAACAACTATTGTGGCACATTGCCAAGCCGCGCCTGCAATACTCTGTGCCGGGCTGAGAGATTGCGCCTATCACCTGCCAATACTGCGACTATTAGCTGACTTGCCAATGGGCAACTAGCATTAGCTTCTGCCGGTGCACTCTGGCCGGCCAAGACCTGATATCAAGACAACAATGAGTCAGAAACCGACCAGGCGTACCGTAATCTCTCGGCACATCAATTGCCGCTGTCATGAATGTCCGCGTGGCCACGACGATCCGTTGATCGACCTGGGCCCGCCGCCTGAGTCATTGATTTCACTGGCCGCTTTCCCGCCCGAGCCGGGCCGGATGGCGGCATGGACACGACCGAGGGTAGCGCACACATGGCAACTGAATCGAAATGCCCGTTCAATCATGCCGCCGGCGGTGGCACCACGAACCGCGACTGGTGGCCGAACCAACTGAACCTGAGGATCCTGCACCAGCACTCGCCCCTGTCCGACCCCATGGGCGAGGGTTTCAACTACGCCGAAGCCTTCAAGAGCCTGGACTTCGCGGCGGTCAAGAATGACCTGAACGCGCTGATGACAGACTCGCAAGACTGGTGGCCGGCAGACTTCGGCCACTATGGCCCGCTGTTTATTCGCATGGCCTGGCACGCCGCCGGCACCTACCGCACCGGTGACGGCCGTGGCGGCGCCGGCTCCGGCCAGCAGCGCTTTGCTCCCCTCAACAGTTGGCCGGACAACGTCAGCCTGGACAAGGCGCGCCGGCTGCTCTGGCCGATCAAGCAAAAATATGGCCGCAATATTTCCTGGGCCGACCTGATCGTACTCACCGGCAACGTCGCCCTGGAATCCATGGGCTTCAAGACCTTCGGCTTTTCCGGCGGCCGCGCGGACGTCTGGGAACCGGATGAGGACGTCTACTGGGGCTCGGAAAACAAATGGCTGGGCGGCGACACGCGCTATGGCAAAGATGACAGCAAACCCGTGCAGGCGCCCGGTGATGTGCCGCTCGTCGCCGAGCCGGGGAAAAACGAGGACAGCCGTACCGAGCAAGGTCGCAACCTGGAAAACCCCCTCGCCGCCGTGCAAATGGGCCTGATCTACGTCAACCCGGAAGGCCCGGAAGGCCAGCCGGACCCGGTGGCTTCAGCGCTGGATATTCGCGAAACCTTCGGCCGCATGGCCATGAATGACGAAGAGACCGTGGCGCTGATCGCGGGCGGCCACGCCTTCGGCAAGACCCACGGCGCCGGCCCTGCCGACAATGTCGGGCCAGAACCCGAAGCGGCCGGCCTGGAACAACAGGGCCTGGGCTGGAAAAACAGCTTCGGCACCGGCAAAGGGCCCGACACCATCACCAGCGGCCTGGAGGTCACCTGGACCACCACTCCGACCCAATGGAGCAACAACTACCTGGAAAACCTGTTCGGCTTTGAGTGGGAACTGACCAAGAGCCCGGCTGGCGCGCACCAGTGGAAACCTAAAAACGGCGCGGGCGCCGGCATCATTCCCGATGCCCATGACCCGTCAAAACGCCGCGATCCGACCATGCTCACCTCGGACCTGGCCCTGCGTTTCGATCCGATCTACGAACCGATTGCCCGTCGCTTCCTGGCCAATCCCGACCAGTTGGCCGACGCTTTCGCCCGTGCCTGGTTCAAACTGATCCACCGCGACATGGGGCCGCTTTCGCGCTACCTCGGCCCGGAAATGCCTGACGAAGAGCTGCTCTGGCAAGACCCGATCCCGGCGCTCGACCATGAATTGATCAACGACAGTGACATCGCCACGCTCAAGAGCAAGGTGTTGGCTTCGGGCCTGACGGTGTCAGAGCTGGTGTCCACGGCCTGGGCGGCGGCTTCCACCTTCCGTGGTTCCGATAAACGCGGCGGCGCCAACGGCGGACGCCTGCGTCTGGCGCCACAGAAGTCCTGGCAGGCCAATCAGCCGGAACAACTGGCGAAGGTGCTGGCAAAACTCGAGAGCATCCAGAAGGAGTTCAATACCGGTGGCAAGAAAGTGTCGCTGGCCGACCTGATCGTGCTGGCCGGCGGTGCCGGTGTCGAACACGCCGCGCGAACCGCCGGGCATAACATCTCGGTGCCTTTCAGGCCGGGGCGAATGGACGCCAGCCAGGAACAGACCGATGTCGAGTCGTTCGGCTTCCTCGAACCCATCGCCGACGGTTTCCGTAACTACCTCAAGACCCGCTACCGCGTACCCGCCGAGCAGCTGCTGATCGACAAGGCGCAATTGCTGACCCTCACCGCGCCGGAAATGACCGTGCTGATCGGTGGCCTGCGCGTGCTCAACACCAACGTCGGAAAAACCGCCCACGGCGTCTTCACCACACGCCCGGAAGCGCTGACCAACGACTTCTTCACCCACTTGCTGGACATGGGGGTGGAATGGAAACCGGTGTCGGAGGCCAATGAGGAGTTTGAAGGTCGCGACCGCAAGACCGGCCAGCCCAAGTGGACCGCCACCCGCGTCGATCTGGTGTTCGGTTCCAATGCGCAGTTGCGGGCACTGGCGGAGGTCTATGCAACCGCCGGGGCGCAAGAGAAGTTCGTCCATGACTTCGTGGCGGCCTGGACCAAGGTGATGAACCTGGATCGCTTCGACCTGAAGTGAAACCCATCACTTGAAACGGGGGCGGCGCAATGCCGCCCCTGTCATTTTGATTGCCACTTGCGTGTCCGCCCTACTCACGCGGATCGATCTGATCCAGCACCCGGTTCGCCGTGATTTCCGCCAGCTGTGAAAATCGGGGGATTGGGTGAAGGCTTGATCATGTTCAGTCCCCAAAAACGTGGAGCCGTCATCACTTGCGACTAAACAAGGGGTGGAAGCTGCATGCAGGTTAGTCGACCGGGGAGTACCAAACCGGCGCACCCGAAGGCGCCCTGCGCACAACTACCATGAAATGCAAGCATTAACATGACCTGACTATCCGGAGGCAGATGCGCTTCGATACACCACAGGGCGACTAAACCTGATCACTGATGCGCAGTGACGCGAATCAAGTTACCGAGCAGCCCCAAGGCGCACAAGCCGGCGGATTCTGGCGTGACCGTCGGCAACGACGCAGGGTGTTGTAGCTTTCAGGAAGTGAGTTGTAGGGCGCTTCAACAAGCCCCTGAATGTTCCGCCCGGCTCATAAGACAATGTTTTTAGTGCCGGGCATCGGTCTACACTCAGATCCCCAGTCGTGCTCCCCAGGAGAGGTCAGAGTGACCACGCAGCCAACCATCAAACTGCTCGATCAGCCCACCAAATATGTGTTCTTCACCGGCAAGGGCGGGGTTGGCAAAACGTCGGTCTCCACGGCGGTGTCCATCGCGCTGGCTGACGCAGGCAAGAACGTGCTTCTGGTCAGCACGGACGCCGCCTCGAATCTTGACGAGATGCTCGGCATCGAGCTGAGCAATCAGCCTGTCGCGGTGCCGGACGTGCCTGGCATGTTCGTGCTCAACATTGACCCCGCAACCGCAGCCACCGACTACCGAGCCAGAGTGGTCGAGCAAATGGGCTCGCAAGCCAGCGATCAAGACATTGCACTGGTGCGTGAGCAACTCTCGGGGGCCTGCACGACCGAAATCGCCACCTTCGATGAGTTCTCCCACCTCTTGGCGCAAGGCGGCGCAGCCTATGACCATGTCGTGTTCGATACAGCTCCCACGGGACACACGCTCAGGCTGTTGAGCCTGCCCAAAGCGTGGAGCGGATTTCTGGAAGGCAATGATCGTGGGGCGTCCTGTCTGGGGCCGCACTCGGGTTTGAAAATGCAGGAGCAGCTGTTCAACCAGGCTTTGGCTGCACTCAATAACCCTGCCCTGACCACCGTCGTGCTCGTGGCCCGGCCCGATAAAGGCGCGCTCGCCGAAGCAGCACGCTCCTCCGACGAACTTCGTGATTTGGGCCTGAAAAATCAGCGTCTGGTCGTGAACGCCGTGTTCAAACGCAGCGACTTGAATGACCCGATTGCTGCCGCCATCGAGGCCATTGGCCAACAGGCGCTCGACGAGATGCCCGCTTCGCTGCGCCCGCTGGCCGTCGATTACATTCCACTCAAGGCTGTGGATTCCGTTGGCTTGCCCGCGCTGCGCGGGCTGCTTGACCCGCAGCCTGCCCGATCAACAAGCCCGGCATCCCAAGCGCCATCACACCTCGAATATCACGGGCTCTCGGAACTGGTTGCCGAGCTTGCCAAGGACGAGCGCGGGCTGATCATGGTCATGGGCAAAGGTGGCGTTGGCAAAACCACCATTGCCGCCGCCATCGCGCTAGGCCTGGTCCAGCGCGGCAAATCCGTGCATTTGAGTACGACCGATCCTGCGGCGCATCTGGCGGTGACCCTCAACGCCGATGTGCAGGGACTCAGCGTAGGCCGCATCGACCCCAAGGTCGAAACTCAAAAATACGTGGACAAGATCGTAGCGTCCCGCGCGCCGACCTTGACGGAAGATGAGACAGCGTTGCTCATTGAGGATCTGCGCTCCCCCTGCACCGAAGAGGTTGCCGTTTTCCATGCGTTTTCCCGTGTGGTTTCTCAAGCCAGAACCTCGTTCGTGGTGCTGGACACCGCCCCCACCGGTCACTCGCTGCTGCTGATGGATGCCACTGGCGCCTATCACCGCCAGATGGTTCGGGCGTTCGAAGGCAAGGCCTCGGACCACATCGTTACGCCCTTGATGCGCCTGCAAGATGCGCACTACAGCAAAATCATCCTGGTGACGCTGCCCGAAGCCACGCCCGTGTCTCAGGCCGCAGCGCTGCAGGATGACTTGCGCAGGGCCAACATCGAACCCTTTGCGTGGGTGGTCAATAAGTCGCTACTGGCCACGGACACCCAAGACCCGTTGTTGCGAGCGCGACTGGAGAGCGAGCGCAAACAGATGGCGCGCGTCGCCGACCAAACCCGGCATGCAGTGATCGTTGTGCCCTGGACGGCAGAGCCGCCTGTGGGGGTCGCGGCGCTCACGCGCCTGCTGGATTGAAGCGCCAATATCGGCTCGACGCCTTGCCTCTATTGGAAGCAAGGCCGTGCTAAAAAAACGGCCATCGCGCTTAGCCCCTGGACCATTCGAATGCCGATGCCCGGCGGCAAGCCGAGGTGGCGGGTCGCGGCAAGGACGTCTTTTATGTAGATCACACAGATAGACAGGCAGGGGCAGGTTCGACCTGCCTGTACCGATCACCCTTGGATGAGAGCTGGCTGATCACGTCGAGGGTCACCATCGCCAAGGCGCCATCCAAAGGTCAGATATGGATTTCAGCGGTCTTGAGACCCAAGTCTCGAAGTTCGGCGATCAAGTCATCCAGATGCCCGAAAGACTCAACTTCTTCATTGTCATCAACCAAAAAATAACTCCTCCCGGCGTCCTTCTTGAAGAATACGATCCACTCCTTGGGATTGGTCGGGTTTGCGATCAAGTGGGTGTCAAAGGTTACGCCTTCGGCATGTTTGCTTTTCACAGCTTTGCGATTCATGTCTGTCACCACGCTACGCGCTTTCTCAAAATTCTCTATATGCAGTGTATGCCCGCTCAGTTCCGTCCGAGCTTTTACCGGCAACATCTCCAGCCGTTCGAAGCAGTGGCTCCAAGGTATTTAAATTATAACTGCATGTTAATATTATGCACATGCATGTACTGAGGAGCTAGCCGTGATTGCGATAGGTGAGGCATGGAAGGCGGGGTTGTTGGGTCGAAAGCACTGGCTCCGCAACCTGGTGTCTGGCGTGATCGTCGGGATCGTGGCGCTCCCCCTGGCCATGGCGTTTGCCATTGCCTCTGGCGTCAAGCCCGAGCAAGGCATCTACACCGCAATCATTGGCGGCCTGCTGGTTTCGCTCTTTGGGGGGAGCCGCTTACAGATTGCAGGACCAACAGGTGCGTTCATCGTGATTCTGGCGGGGGTCACGGCCAAGCATGGGGTTGACGGCCTGCAAATCGCTACGATGATGGCGGGCGCCATGCTGTTATTGCTCGGGATCGCCCGGCTGGGTGCAATCATCAAGTTTATCCCCGATCCCGTGATCGTCGGATTCACCGCCGGCATCGGCGTGATCATCTGGGTCGGACAGTGGAAAGACTTTTTCGGCTTACCGGCGATCAGTGGAGAGCACTTCCATGAAAAGCTCTGGCATTTGCTACAGGCGCTCCCGGATCTTCATATGGCCACTACCCTGCTGGCTGCACTCAGTCTTTTGCTGGTCGTCACCGCGTCCAAAATTCCCGGTCTCAAACGGGTGCCTGGCCCGCTGGTCGCAATGACGGTTGCTACGGCGATACAGTCGGCCTTTCATTTCGAGGGAGTCGCCACGATTGGCAGCGCATTTGGTGGCATACCTCAAGGCCTTCCAGCGTTAAGCCTGCCTGAAATCACGCTCTCTCGCGTCATCGATTTGATTGGTCCGGCTTTCACTATCGCCATGCTGGGAGCAATCGAATCGCTTCTGTCTGCAATGGTGGCCGATGGCATGGCGGGCACCAAGCATGATTCCAATCAGGAACTGATCGGTCAGGGGATTGCCAATCTGGTCACGCCGTTGTTTGGCGGCTTCGCAGCGACCGGAGCCATTGCCCGTACTGCCACCAATATCCGTAACGGCGGCACAAGCCCGCTGGCCGGCATTACGCACGCGGTCACCCTGGTGTTCATTATTCTGTTTCTGGCACCTCTGGCTGCAAACATCCCGATGTGCGCCCTGGCCGCCATTCTTTTCGTGGTCGCGTACAACATGAGCGAGTTGAAACATTTCAAGCGCATGGTTCAGCGAGCGCCACGCGCAGACGTGTCTATTCTGCTCATCACCTTCAGCCTCACAGTGTTCAGTGACTTGGTGATCGCCGTAAATATCGGTGTCATTCTTGCCATGCTGCATTTCATGCGGCGCATGGCTTCATCCGTGGAAGTGCAACAGGTCGTCGAGCACGAGCTTGAAGAAGAGCTGAGAGCCAATGGCCATGCGCACTTGCCCCCAGGGATACTGATTTACACGATTGAAGGGCCACTGTTCTTTGCTGCGGCCGAGACCTTCGAGCGAGTGCTGGCACAGACCCATACAGACCCACGCCTGTTGATTATCCGTCTGAAACGCGTGCCGTTTATGGATATCACGGGCTTGCAAGTGCTGGAGGAAGTCATTCAGCAGCTGCACAAGCGCAATATCGTGGTAAAGCTCTGCGAGGCGAATACGAAGGTGCTCGGCAAGCTCGACAGGGTGGGCATCCTGCAAGAAATTGGCCCGGAGCATTACCACGCCGACTTCAATACCGCGCTGGCCAAAGCTGTCAGTCACGTAGAGGGTACGTCGACCCTCTAGAGGCTAACAGCCAGTATTGGGTCATGACTTGGTACTGACGGCATGCTTGCTCTTGGTCGTATAGCTGGCGCCGTGAGTGGCCAGATAGTCACGAATCAGTTGCCGGACAACCTGCGAAGACGTCAGGTCTTGTGCTGCACAGAGTTCCTCGAACGCTTTTTTCTTGACGGGATCAATGAGCACAGTGAGGCGCGCAGTCTTGCTTTCCATGGAGTATTCAATCGCTCGAGTCGCTGGATGTTAATCAAATTGTAATTGCGTTGTTCTGCGCTGTCACTGTACTGGCAGCCTGTTGGCTGGCACCTCGACGTTACTCACAGGAAAAGGCCGGGTTGTCAGGGCCGTTTGCTGCCCGTCGCTTGACCACGTTTTGACGTCGAGGTCGCGATTGACCACCCATCCCCTTGCTCTCTTGTCTATCCGTTTACTGATGTGGATCAGATGCCCCACCCTGCCGGCTCCTATGCTCGAATTGACCCCTCGGTGTCGAGATGAGCCCAAATGAACAAATCAAGCCTGATCGGACGGTGCTTGTTGGCAGGCATCATCCTGCTGGTCGCCAGTTTCGCGCTACCGGCCAATGCCGGGCCCCATGGCGGTGGACATGGCGGTCATGGCGGGGATGCCGGATGGTGGGGCCTGGGCATTGGTTTGGGCCTGGGCTGGGAAGCTGCGCACGTCTTCAACCCGTATTACTACCCCGCCTACCCGGTTTATTACTATCCGGCCCCGCCGGTGTACTACTACCAGGCCAGCCCACCACCAGTGATGGTTGCCCCACCTCCCGGGACTGCGGCTTCAGCGCCACCCGCCCCTCCACCCGCCGCCAACTGGTACTACTGCGATTCCGCCCGAGGCTACTACCCGAATGTGCGCCAGTGCCCCGAAGGGTGGCGCATGATTCCAGCCGTCCCGCCTGGGCCGATACACTGAGTGATTGATCCGGTATGCCGCCTGTGGGCGTCGCAGCGTTCACGCGCCTGCTGGATTGAAGCGCCGGCATCGGCTCGACGCCCTGCTTCTATTGGAGAAAGACCGTGCTAAAAACGGCCATCGCCTTAACAGTGCTCTGGACGCTGGCTGCAAACCTGCACGCTCAGACCCTCGACCATTCGCATGCCGACGCCCAGCGGCAAGCCGAGGTGGCAGGTCGCGGCAAGGATGTCATGCCGTTCAGCCTCGCAGCGACAACCCATGTCTTCAGCAAAACCGCCGAAGGCGGCATTCAGCAAGTCGTCGCCAAAACGCCGGAAGATGCGACACAAGTGCAATTGGTTCGCCAGCACCTCCAGGAAATCCAGCAGCGGTTTCTCAAAGGTGATTTTTCAGGCCCGGCGCACATCCATGGCCAGGACATGCCCGGCCTCGCGGAACTGAAAGCCGCCAAGCCCGGACAAATCGAGATCGACTACAGCGACATTGAAGGCGGCGCCCAATTGCTCTTCAAGACCTCCGATCCAGCCTTGATAGCGGCGCTCCACCAGTGGTTTGACGCCCAGCTTTCCGACCATGGCAAGGACGCGATGTGAAAAATGGGGGACACCCATTAGCCGGTCTCGAGTCAAGGCTAAAAGCCAACTTGCCCTGCAGCTCTTGCTGCGGGGTTTTCTCCTATCACTAAACCCGACTGGTTGAACCCGTCGTATCCGTTTCCTCATCGCTGGCTACGACCGAGTCGTGCCTGACACCCATGTGGATCAAGCGGTAGCGATACACCCAGCACCGCCCTGGCAGTCAACTGCCCCAGAGAAACGTTGGTGCCGCCAAATGTCCAAAAAGATGTCACAGATCTGTGGCTCGTGCAAAAGCACGTCCAGTCTCGACGGGCTCATTTGGCAGACGACCCGGTTACAACACACTCAGGCGGTGACAGCCGGCCGCCACTCAGATTTTATGGCTTACGCCAGTCCCTTTTTGGTTGATCGGCCATCACCTTAACTCGCCCTTCAGGCGAAACAGCGCTTGGCATCAAAAGGCTGTTTCTCCTTCAAAATGTGGTAACTCGCCCGCGCCAGTTTGTGCGCCAGTGCTTTGGTAGCGACCACGGCGTTGGTCTTGGCTTTCTTTTTCTCAAAAAAGCGTTTGGCGTCCGCACTGAAGCGTCGCGCAAAATTGGCCGCTTCGATAAAGGCCCAGATCAAGTAAGCGTTCCCGTTCTTGGTGTTACCTTCGCCCTTTTTCTTGCCGTTGGAGTAATGCGCACTCTTTACGCAGCGGGCATAAGAGGCGAAGTTGCCGACATCGGCAAAGCGCTCGATATCGCCGGTTTCCAACATGATGACCGTGGCCAAGACTTCGCCAACTCCAGGCATTGTTTTCAATAAACAGAACTCGGGGCGCAGGCTGACTTCATGCAGCAATCGCTCCTCGAGAACATCAATTTGAGTCTGTAATGCCTGGACAATGGCGACATTGGCTTTCATCGCCAAAGCCACCTCCGTGGACAGGCCCAGCCTGTCCACGGAGGTGGCTGACAGGCTTTTGACTTCATTACAGGTCAGGCGGTGGCCAGACTGACGCGCCATGATGTTTTCAGCGGCCAGAATGTGCTGTGTCCTGTTGCGTACCAATTGAATCCGTTTACGTGCCAGATCGCGCAGCGCTCGCTCTTGTGGCGGATGGATATAGCCAGTGGGCAATATCCCCAGCCTCAGTAAATGCGCCAGGAACGCTGCATCATCCTTATCGTCGGAATGCTTTAAACCGTTGTAGCGTTGCATCGCCACCGGGTTGGCCAGTTTTACCTCGAAGCCTGCCGCCTTCAGGCCGTCGACCAGCCAATACCAGTTGTACGTAGACTCGACCACGACGCCGAGCAATTCTCTACGATGTGGTTCGAGTAACGGGAGGATTTGCGTCAGCTCATTGGGGCAGCGTCGGCTGATCAAAACTCGGTCCGTTTCGTCGGTAACCACAACAACGCTGTTGTTCGAATGCAGGTCTATGCCACAGAATTTCATCACGGCCTCCTCACAGCAAAAGTCTAAGTTCGCACCTTGAATTTTGCGCCACCTCCGTGAGATGGGGAGGCCGGCCAGATGATTCTCAGATTTATTATCTGAAAAATAAATCTGGCCCCTTTTTGTTATAGCGATGGACAGCCCCTCGGTTGCCTCAGTTTGAACGCTGGTTTATCGCCGGATTGGCGCACTTCTGTATAGCTTCATGTAGTCCATCGAATTCTGAGCGTGCCGGGCTTAACATGGACGTCGGCTCAACAGGAACGCTGCAATGGATCTGAAGTTCAGTCACATAGATGTACTGGTCAATAATCTCGAAGAAGCCTGTGCTTACTACGCACAGATACTTAATGCCAGGATCTCCAAAACCCTCGTTTGGGAACGAGGTGGTCTGCACGTGCGCTACGCGATTGCGCTGATCGGTCAAGAGCGTTTCATGTTGGTACAGCCATTGGCGGGGAACCTGAGGGAGCTATTGGACTCCTCGGGAGAAGGGATGATTTATCGCCACTGCTATTCGACGCCAGACATCGAGAAGGCCTACGACGAACTGATGGTCGCCGGTGTTCAGCCAGAAGACGAAAACGGAAAGCCATTGGCCCGCGCGAACCTGCAATCCCCGTCCGGGACACGCATTATCTGGTTGCCCAAGCGCTTCGGGCACTTCTCTATCGAAATCCTGGAAGACAAGGCCTTAGAGGCATTTGTAGAAGCTGCATTTTCCTGAGTGAGCAGTCGCCATTCAATCCGAGCAATCTTGTCATTTGCCAGGGCTTAGGGCAGGGTCGATACCACTGATATCTCTGCCAAAGGAGTCATCCATGTCAAAGCTCTATCCCAGTATCGATCCCGAGGGGCTGGTCGAGTACTCAGTGGTCTATACCGACCGCTCGCTCAACCACATGTCGCAGTCATTTCAAGGCGTGATGAAGAACATCTCCAGGACCCTGAAACAGGTCTACAACGCCCAGGCTGTTGCGGTGGTCCCGGGCAGCGGCACATTCGGCATGGAAGCGGTGGCGCGACAGTTTGCCACCGGCCAGCAATGCCTGGTGATACGCAACGGCTGGTTCAGTTATCGCTGGAGCCAGATCCTGGAGATGGGCAACATCCCGGCGGCCACTACGGTGCTGAAAGCCCGACCGGTCGACACGGGGCGCCAGGCCGCCTACGCCCCTCCCCCTCTGGACGAAGTGCTGGCAGCCATTGCGGCTTCGAGGCCGCAGATTGTCTTCGCCCCCCACGTTGAGACCTCATCAGGGATTATCCTGCCCGACGACTACCTGCGGGCCGTCGGCGACGCCGTGCATGCGGTGGGTGGCCTGTTCGTGCTGGACTGCATCGCCTCAGGCACGCTTTGGGTTGATATGCACAAATGCGCAGTCGACCTGCTGATCAGCGCACCGCAGAAAGGCTGGAGCGCCTCCCCTTGCTGCGCCCTGGTGATGTTCAGTTCCCTGGCCCTTGAGCGCATCGAGCAGACGCAGAGCAGCAGCTTCGCCTGCGACCTGAAAAAGTGGCTTCAGATCATGCAGGCCTACGAACAGGGCGGGCATGCCTACCATGCGACCATGCCAAGCGATTCTCTCGCGCGATTCAACGAAGTGATGAAAGAGACGCAAGCCTACGGTTTCGACAAGATCCGTGGCGATCAACAGGTTCTGGGCGATCGGGTGCGCGCAATGTTGACCGGCAAAGGCTTCAAAAGCGTGGCCGCAGCCGGCTTTCAAGCCCCGGGCGTAGTGGTGAGCTACACCGATGATGCCGACATCAAGAGCGGTAAGAAATTTGCCAACCACGGCCTGCAGATCGCCGCCGGAGTGCCGTTGCAATGCGACGAACCGGCCGACTTCCAGACCTTCCGCATCGGACTGTTCGGACTCGAAAAGCTGCACAATATTGAACGCACGGTCAGCACTCTCGAGCAGGCACTGGACGAGGTGATGGTTAACTAAGCCCTCATCTTGCCCGCCGCACATACCGAACGTGTGAACGCCAGGAAGGCATCCTGCCCTGGGCACTGCCGGCCCAGGGCGCTGATCTTCAACGAATATGACGCGGGTCGCCTGCATGGTCTGCGGCGTCACAAACGCCGCACGAGCCAACTCGGCATTGGAGATTTGCGGGTTACCGGCGACGGCAAGTAAAACGGCGTTCTGCGGCGCCCCCGATGGCTACGCGATCACCTTTCATACGGCGCGGACCTGACCGCCCTTCGCCTTCAGCGGGTAATCCTGCTATGCGGGTCTGTTGAGAAGTACGAGAAGGAACATTCGCAACAGACCGCTTTTTGGCCGATACCAGCCTTTCGTGACCGGCAGAGGTCGGCCATGAGCGGTCAGCCGCTCAAAACACTTAAAAACCACTGATTGCTGAAGTAATCAGGATCCGAAAATAGCTCACTCGGTCGAAGGGACGGATGCTCCTTTGCCCAAGCGAATTAGTTCATTGGAGAAACACAGGCCGACGATGATCAGTGCCGCTCCCGCGTACAGGCTTTCGCGCGGCACTTCATTGAGCGCCACAAACGCCAGCAGCGCGGCGAACAGTGGCTCGGTCAGCTCCAGCGCTTGCACTTGGGATGGCTTGAGATACTCGATGGCCTTGGTGGTGCAGAAGAAGCCCAGGATTGTCGGCAGCGTGGCCAGCGCCAGCAGCGCGGCGATCGCCAGCGGCGACAGCTCGCCCATCGCGAAACCATCGGCCGCAGCCGGCATCAGCAGGTACAGGCTGCCAAAGAACAACAATTGTCGGGTGAAGTGCAGCCCCCCCGACACACCCATACGCTTCATGGCAACCGAAAAAGCCCCATAGCCGCAGCCGGCCATGGAGGCAAGCGCAGCACCTTGCAGGGTAAAGCCCTGCTGCAGGTCGCCGCCGAAGATCACCGAGATCCCGGCAATAGCCAGTGCGGCGCCAACGGTAGCGTTGGCGGTGATGGCATCCTTGAGGAAAATGCGCCCCAGAATGATTGAGGAAATTGAGGCACTGGCCATCAGCACCACCACCACGCCTGCCGCAGCGTAGTGTCGATAGGCGGACGTTTCGAAATGGAACAGCACAAAGATGCCAAGGAATGCGCAGATAGCCGCCTGAGTCCATTTGGTCGACGCCGCCGGGCGCTTGAGGAAAAACAGTAAGATCGAGAGAAGCACGCAACCCAGTACGGTCTTGATGACCGCGACACTGCTAGCGGTGAAACCATCGCTCATGAGTACTTTGCTGAGTACACCGATCGTTGCGTTCAGTGCCGCAGCGGAGAGTGCAAATATGACGCCTTTGCTGAAAGTAGATTGCATTGATGACGATCCCTGTCGCTGAATTGTCGTTCGATAGAATGCCGCCCTGCATCGACGGCGCAAAGTTTGAGGATATGAAGCTCCCACCAACCCGGGTATCGATTGTGGCATAAGCACTGGATCGCCCAGTAGGATGCTATTCGCCTTCTTGTCGCCGCCAAGGGAGAAGTCAGAGTGCCTGGCCCCTGGCTATGCAATGCGAGTTGACGAACATTGCAGTGTGCTGCAAAGACTGACGTATATCCGGTTTGGCTATTCCATGCCTGTTGGCAAATTGCTCGACCGCCGCTGTATCAAAACGAGTGGTCTGGATAAAGTCCAAGGCTTCGGGTTTTGAATTCAAAAACCGCGCAACGGGAGGAATACTCAGTAGCAACTTCAGCAATCGGAGTGAAATGTAATGCTTGGGAGACTTTAAGCCCAAAGGTTGCGCCACCTGTACCAGGAGCTCTCGCAAGTTGGGCGTTTGGTCATCAAGCGCCAGCAGTTCCTGGCCCACCATGGCAGGATCAAAAGCACAAACCGCCATCAGTTCAACCAGGTGATCCACGGTGACCAGTGGCAGCCAGTGCTCGGCGGTACCGGGCACGGCAGTCAGCTTTCCCTGTACAAGGTTGCGTATCAGCTCCACCAGCGGTTGACCGTCAAGGATATGCCCCGTGCGGCTGTGGCCACACACCGTCGCAGGGTGGACAACGGTGATCTCCCCGCCCTTGGCGGCCATGACCTCCAGGGTCGCAAAATGCGCCTCCAGCTTGCTCCCCTCGTAACCACCGACGTGCCGGTAGACGGCAGGCCAATTCGTCAGCTCCGGATAACGAGGATCAATCCCGATGCGTTGCAGATGTTCATGATTTTTCAGCATGTAGCCGCCGATCATCACTAACCGGCTTTTTTGCTCAGCCGCCAACAGCGCCACGCGCTTCGCCCCTTCCACATTCACCGCACGAGAATGCTCCACTGAAAGCCCCCAGGCGAAGTGGGCGCCCAGGTGGAATACAACGCTGGCGTGCCTTAGCACCTCTCGGTCAGCGAGACTCAGCCCGAGGTTGTCCCGTTCCAGATCGCCAGCGACGGCAAATACCCGGGTTGCATTCCCTCCCAGATTGTCGACTTGCTCGCGCAGTGCAGCCAGTCGCTCTGGGCGACGCATCAACACCCGAATGGTGTGACCTTTTGCACTCAGGTACGCCACCAAATGTTGACCGATGAAGCCGGTACCCCCCGTGACAAAGCACTCCACGCTCATTTCCTGCTCCTGGTTAAGGTGAGAAATCAAGCGTAAACTATCGACCCAACTCTATAGTCAAGTGATGTTTTCATGAAAATCGGCGAACTCGAGGCCCGCAGCGGTGCCAGCCGCCATACGCTGCGTTACTACGAGCAAATCGGCCTGATCTCAGCGCTGCGGGGAACTAACAACTATCGCGTTTACACAGCGCAAACCCTGCAGGACCTGGTCTTTATCCAGCGCGCGCAAAGCATGGGGTTTTCCCTGGGGGAAATAGGCGAGATTCTGGATGCGCAGCGCAACAATCTGATCGATTGTGCTGACGGTGCCAAGTTAATTGAAAAGAAGATGGCAGAAATCAAACAGAAAATCGCCGACTTGCAAAGCATTTATCGGTATCTGGATGAAGAGCGTGCAAACCTCGAAGCCAGTGCTGCCAAGCAACTTGAGCTTCAGCAGCTGAACAATTCGTCCAACTGAACCACACTTCTACACCGCTTCCACTTCATCGACCGGTAACGACGCAAACATTTCAGCGCGGCACACCTCAAGGATCTCATCCGCCAGCGCGGAATCATCCGGGCAGGCACGCGACAAAATAATTGCGCCAACAGCACGAGACAGCAGGTCGATCATTTTCTTTCTCCCCTCACCCGCCGGGGCATCCGGCCTCGTCGGATATTTGTCCCCCAGTGTTTGCAGGGTGTGCTCGATCCATTCGGCAAATGTCGCTTTCAAATCATCCGATTGACGCGCCGCATCGCCACACAACGCGGCCATGGTGCAACCGCTGCCGCGTCCGTCCCGATGTTCCCTCGTCACATAGGCGTCGATGAAGCCCGGAACATCGAGCGACTGAGCACTTTCCAGCGATTTTGAAAGGCTGCTGGCCGAGGCTTCAGCCATCAGGTCGGCCTTCGAACCAAAGTGCTTGTAGAAACCTCCGTGGGTGAAACCGGCTGCCGCCATGAGATCCGATACACCGACGCCGTCGAAGCCGCGTTCACGGAACAGTTCAGAGGCCGTCTCAACGATGTGCGCCCGATTGGCTTGCGCCTGGGCTTTGCTCACTCTCACGTGCAATACCTCGTGTCCACTGGGAAATCATGCGCCCGATGATACATAGATGCCGATCATAATCAAAATGGTTGACAGCTTAGATTGCGATCATCATCCTAATTGCATGCATAACCAATCTCCATCAACGGGCACGGAAAAAATACCCAATGACCGACCAGAATCTGTTCACCCCTTACACGCTTGGCGCCCTCACGCTGTCCAATCGTGTCGTCCTCGCACCACTGACACGCAACCGCGCAGGCGAAGGCTTTGTGCCCAGTGAGTTCGCGGCCACCTATTACAGCCAACGCGCCGGCGCAGGCTTGCTGATCAGCGAAGCCACGCAGATCTCCCGACAGGGTCAGGGCTATCAGGACACCCCCGGGATCTACACGCCGGCGCAGATCGATGGCTGGCGCACAGTGACCGACGCGGTCCATGCAAAGGGCGGAAAAATCTTTCTGCAACTGTGGCATGTCGGCCGCGTCTCACATGTTGATCTGCAAGAACACGGCGCCGCACCCGTGGCACCTTCTGCGCTGCGAGCCGCCACCAAAGTGTTCGTCAACAACCGCTTTGAAGACGTCTCCGAGCCGCGCGCACTGGATATCAACGAACTACCGGGGATCGTCGCCGATTTCCGCCAGGCCGCCGCAAACGCTGTTTGCGCCGGGTTCGATGGCGTGGAAATTCACGGCGCGAACGGCTATTTACTGGATCAATTCCTCAGGGACAGTGCCAATCTGCGCACCGATGCTTACGGCGGTTCGATTGAAAATCGTGCGCGCCTGTTGCTCGAAGTGACGGCGGCCGTCGTCAATGAAATCGGCGCGGATCGCACTGGCGTGCGCTTGTCGCCAGTGTCGCCGGCCAACGGCGTTTCCAGCAGTGATCCCCAAGCGCAATTCGATTACGTCGTCGAGCAACTCGACGCCCTCGATGTGGTTTATCTGCACGTGGTCGAAGGTGCGACCGGTGGCCCGCGCGACGTGGCGCCCTTCGATTTCGGCGCCCTGCGCGAGCGTTTCAAAAACACCTACATCGCCAACAACGGCTACGACCTGGACCTGGCAACTTCGAAGCTCGCCGAAGACCAGGCCGATCTGATCGCCTTCGGTCGTCCCTTCATTGGCAACCCGGATCTGGTGGAGCGTCTCAAACGTGGCGCGCCGCTGTCCGCGTTTAATCCCGCCACCCTGTATGGCGGCGGCGCGACAGGCTACATCGACTACCCGACGTTGGCTGAATCGAGCGCCTCCGCAAGCTGAGCAATCCGTAACCGCGCTTTCTGTTTTCACCCATTTTGATAGAGAGATGACCCCATGAGCACTCGCCCTACCGTTCTCATCACTGGCGCTTCCACTGGCATTGGTGCCGTCTACGCCGAACGCTTCGCGAAACGCGGCCACGATTTGGTCCTGGTCGCCCGGGACCAGGCACGCCTGGATGCCCTTGCAGCCCGATTGCGCAGCGAACACGGCGTCGCCGCCGAGGTGATTGCGGCGGACCTCACCCAACTCGGCGATCTGACAACCGTTGAGTCCCGCCTGCGCGACGACGCCCGTATCGGTATTCTCGTCAATAACGCCGGCGCCGCGCTGTCCGGCCACTTCATCGACCAAAGCACCGACAGCGTTGCGCAATTGGTCGCCCTCAACACCACGGCGCTGGTGCGGCTCGCCAGCGCCATCGCCCCTCGCCTGGCCAAAGCGGGTGACGGTGCAATCATCAACATCGGTTCGGTGGTGGGCCTCGCGCCGGAGTTCGGCATGTCGGTCTATGGTGCGACCAAGGCATTTGTACTGTTCCTCTCCCAAGGCCTGAGCCTGGAGCTTTCACCTCAGGGCGTTTACGTGCAGGCCGTACTGCCGGCCGCCACCCGTACGGAAATCTGGGATCGCTCCGGCGTCGACATCAACACCTTGAACGAAATCATGGAAGTGGGCGACCTGGTGGATGCCGCACTGCTCGGTTTTGATCGTCGCGAACCGGTGACGATCCCGCCACTGCAAGAAGCCGAACGCTGGGATGACCTGCAGAGTGCACGTCAGGGCTTGCTGGGGCAAATCCGCCAGTCTGCGGTTGCCCAGCGCTACCAAACCCAACAGTGATCTTTTGGTAGCGAGCACCCGGGCCGGATTCGAAGCAGGCGCAAGGCACTGCATGGAATCCGGCCCGCTGTCCGCAGTCGAAATGAACCCAACGAATACTAATAACCACGCAGGGTCGCATGTGTCATGAATCAACGTGCAGCTTTTGATTCATGAGGATGCCGGCCATGGCGGTATTTTCCAGCACTACGCTGACTGTGTGGCCAAGGCACTGGCCTTCCTTGATGCCTGATCAACGCGACGCCGCAAAAGCACCGCCCACCCATTCCAACCGACAAGAGCCGCACAACGATGAAGGCATTTTTGATTGATCGCTATGGCAAGAATCCCGGGCGCATTGGCGAAGTGCCCAGGCCTGCGGTGGGTGCCCACGACGTCTTGATTGAGGTACACGCCAGCAGCGTCAACGTGCTGGATTCGAAGATCCGCAAAGGCGAATTCAAACTGATCCTGCCCTACTCATTTCCGCTGGTACTGGGCAATGACCTGGCGGGCGTGGTGATTGAGGTTGGCGCCCAAGTGAAACGTTTCAAACCGGGGGACGAGGTCTACGCTCGCCCGCCCGAAACGCGGATCGGGACGTTCGCCCAATTGATCGCCGTGAATGAAAATGCGATCGCGCAGAAACCGGCCAATACCACCATGGTTCAAGCCGCATCCATCCCCTTGGTCGCACTGACCGCCTGGCAAGTACTGGTCGAAACCGCCCAACTGAAAAAGGGCCAGAAAGTACTGATCCACGCGGGTTCCGGCGGCGTCGGCACCCTGGCCATCCAGCTTGCCAAACACCTCGGCGCCTTTGTCGCGGCCACCACCAGCACCGACAATGTCGAATGGGTAAAAGCGCTCGGGGCCGATCGGGTGATCGACTACACACGGCAAAACTTCGAAACCGTCCTGCATGACTACGACGTGGTGTTGAACAGCCTCGGCGCGGACGTACTGGAGAAATCACTCAAGGTCCTAAAGCCCGGTGGCCAGCTCATATCCATCTCAGGCCCACCCACTGCGCAGTTCGGGCAGGAGCAGGGGTTGTCCTGGCCATTGAAGCAAGTCATGCGCCTGCTGAGCCTCGGTATTCGGCGCAAGGCACGCAAGCGGAACGTCAGCTACGCGTTCGTGTTCATGCGGGCCAATGGCGCCCAACTGCAACAAATCACTGCGCTCATTGAGGCCGGAATCATCAAACCTGTGGTTGACCGCTCCTTCACCTTTGAATCAACGGCAGAGGCCTTAAAGTACGTCGAGCAGGGACACGCCAAGGGCAAGGTCGTGGTTACGATCAAATGACTTCGCTGCCGGTCGATGAGTCGACCGCAGAGGCTGTGCAGCGTTTGCCGCGTCAATCTGCGCAGTGTTTACCAAAAAAACAGCCGCAGTCCTCGAATGTCGCGAATTTTGCACGTCCGCCACCACGTCCCGACCCGGGCAATCGGCGTTCCCGCGATCGCCCTTGTCATGAAATGAAAATTCGCTGTCGTGCGATGTGAAATGGCCGCCGCCGTTGCCCCCTAGAGTCGGTGCAAAACAACAAGACCGGACACGAGGGCCGACATGAGCAGATCCACCCGAACGAGCGAGACCGAAACCCCCACCCCGCGCACCCCGACGACCAGCCGAAAGCGTCGCGCGCGCAAGGATGCCGATCTCCCGGACGACACCCGGCAACAAGAGCTGATCGGCACGGCTGCCAACCAGACCCTGGCAGGCAATCCGCTGGTCAGCGTGCGCGCGGCAGATCTGGCCAGCTCGGCCGGCTGCCTGCTCAAGGCCGTGGCCAAGTCGCCGCTCAAGGCGGGCACTCATCTGGGAGGCTACCTGAAGGAACTGCGCGGCATCGTTGGCGGCAACTCCAGCATCGCGCCGGACCCGAAGGACAAGCGCTTTGCCGATCCGGCGTGGCAATCCAACGCCTTTCTGCGCGCACTGCTGCAGAGCTACCTGGCCGGCCAAAGTGAGCTGACCCGCTTCATCGACTCCACCGACCTGGCCCCGCTGGAAAAGAGCCAGGCGCGGTTCGTCCCGGCGCTCCTGGCCGATGCAGTGGCGCCGAGCAACTCGCCGCTGACCAATCCGGTGGCGCTGCGCAAGCTGGTGGACACCGGAGGCATGAGCCTGGCCAGGGGCATCCGCCAGTTCGGCGAGGATATGCTGACCAACCGTGGGCTGCCGAGACAGGTCGACAGCACGCCGTTCAAAGTGGGGGAAAACATCGCCACGGCCAAGGGCGCCGTGGTGTTTCGCAACGAGATGTTCGAGCTGCTGCAGTTCGCGCCCACCACCGCAAATATCTATGCCCGGCCCCTGGTGATGTCGCCGCCGCAAATCAACAAGTACTACGCCATCGACCTGTCGCCGGAGAAAAGCCTGATCCAGTGGATTCAGGACAGCGGCGTGACCCTCTTCGTCATCAGCTGGCGCAATCCCACCCGCGAGCACCGTAACTGGGGCTTGTCCGATTACGCGCTGTGCCTCGACCAGGCGGTGGACGTGGCGCGCAGGATCACCGGTAGCCCGGATGTGAACATGTGGGGCTCCTGCTCGGGCGGCATCACCCTGGCGGCCTACCTCGGCTGGCTGGCGGCCCGTGGCGAAGGCCACAAAGTGGCCAACACCAACTGGGCCGTATGCGTGCTCGACATGCCCTCGGCGCTGGACGACACCACCCTGGGACTGTTCACCACCCCGTCTGCCCTGCGCGCGGCCAAGGCCGGCTCCCGGCGCAAGGGCGTGCTGAGCGGCCAGGGCATGGCCCGCATGTTCGCCTGGATGCGGCCCAACGACCTGATCTGGAACTACTGGGTCAACAACTACCTGCTGGGCAACAAGCCGCCGGCCTTCGACATCCTGGCCTGGAACAACGACACCACACGCCTGCCCGCCCAACTGCACGCGGACTACCTCGACCTGATCCAGCAGAACCCCTACAGCAATCCCGGCACCCTGGAGATTGCCGGTGAATCGATCGACATGACCCAGGTGCAGGTGGGTGCCTATGTTGTGGGCGGTACCACCGATCACATCACTCCCTGGCAGGGCTGCTACGGCACGGCCCGGTTATTTGGCGAGGACACCACCTACGTGCTGTCCAACGCCGGCCACCTGCAGAGCCTGGTGAACCCGCCGGGCAACCCCAAGTCGTTCTACTACGCGGCGCCTGCCGACGCCGAGACCCCGGACACCTGGCTGCAGAACGCCGGGGAGCGCCAGCCAGGCAGTTGGTGGCCGCATTGGCGCGAATGGATCGGGCAGCGCTCGGGCGACAGCCGGCCGGCACCAAAGAAGCTCGGCTCGCGCAAGTACCCACCCCTCTGCCCTGCCCCTGGCACCTATGTCATGGAGCGATAACGCCAATCTGCTGCAGGAACGTCAGGTTGTCCTCCAGGTGCCAGTTTTCGGCAATCCTGCCGTCGGCGATGCGGTAGATGTCGGTGGCAATGAAATTCACCGCCTGACCCTGGCCTTTCACGCCGTTGAACGTGCCGGTGAAGTGCCCGGTGAAACGCAGGAACGACACCACCCGATCACCGCTGACGATCATCTGCCGGACTTCGCAGTTCAGGTCGGGCACGGCCGCGTGGAAAGCCGTGGACGCCGCCAGGGGCCCGGCGATGCCTTGGGCTCGACCCGGCGGCAAGGCGCGGTCCATGAAGTCAGGCGCCAATGCCATGCGGGCCAGCGCCGGGTCGCCGGACGACCAGAAGGTTGCGTAACGCCGTGCCGCGAGGGTCTGAGCCTGAACCTGTTCAGGCTTGGCACCGGGATCGACGATCAGCACTTTGGGGGTGACCAGCGTGGGTTCTGCGGCGACTGCCTGCTGGCCCAGAACCGTAGCCGTGACAGCGGCGGCCAACAGGCCAGTGATCAACGAGCGCATGGGGTTTCTTCCTTGGTGATGGAGGGGTAATCGCTGTAGCCCTTGGCCGTGCCGCCGAACAGCGTGGCAGGATCAAGCGGGGCCAAAGGCAGGTCCTGCGCCAGGCGCAGCGGCAAATCCGGATTGGCGACAAAGGGTCTGCCGAACGCCACGAGGTCGGCATAGCCCTGGCCAATGACCCACTCGGCGCGCGCCCGGTCGTAGTTGCCGGCGACGATGATCGGGCGAGTGAAACGCTGGCGGATCGCCTGACGGAACGACTCGGTGAACACCGGTGCATCGTCCCAGTCCGCTTCGACCAGATGCAGATAGCCGATGCCCTTGGCCTGCAGGTACTCGGCCGCTTCGAGTATGGTCGGGAGGATGTCCGGGCAGGCCATGCCACGGGCCGTCAGAAAGGGGGCCAGGCGAATCGCCGTGCGTTCGGCCCCGACTTCATCGCTGACCGCATCGACCACTTCCTTGAGAAAACGCAGGCGGTTGCTGCGCGAGCCGCCGTATTCATCGGTCCGCGTATTGGACGTGGTACGCAGAAACTGATCCACCAGATAACCATTGGCGCCATGGATCTCCACGCCATCGAAACCGGCCCGGATTGCCCGACGTGCGGCCTGACGGAAGTCGTCGACGATCTGTGCGATCTCAGCCTTGGTCAGCGCGCGAGGCGTCGGGCTATCGAACATGCCCCCCTGCCCCGTGACCGGGTCGACCTTCCAGATTTGCCCTTCAAAGGGTTCGGCGGACGGCGCCACCGGCACTGCGCCCTGATGGAAGTCCGGATGGGACAAGCGCCCCACATGCCACAGTTGCAGGAAGATGCGACCGCCCTCGGCATGCACCGCCTCGGTCACGCCCTGCCAGCCTTCCACCTGCGCTTCGGTGTGGATGCCAGGGGTAAAGGAATAACCCTTGCCCTGCGGGGAAATCTGCGCCGCCTCGGTCACGATCAATGCCGCCGACGCACGCTGCGCGTAGTACTGCGCGTTGAGGCTGTTGGGGATGTCGCCGGGCTGGCTGCTGCGCGCCCGGGTCATGGGTGCCATCACCACCCGGTGAGGGGCGTTCAGGCCGGCGAAGGCGATGGGTTCAAACAACGTTGAAGGGGTCGTCATGGTGAGCGTTCCTGAGCCAAATGAAGTGGATGGACTCAGTCTGCGACTACTGATCGAGTTTGATAATTAGGCTAATCTTTGATGGATTTTCAAAAATACTGGAACAATGATGGATAACCTGGAAGCCATCCGCCTGTTTGTCGAAGCGGCCCAACTGGGTGGACTCTCAGCTGCGGGGCGCAAGCTGGGTTTGTCGCCAGCCGCCGCCAGCGCCCGATTGCTCAAGCTCGAAGCATCGCTGGCCACTCGCCTGTTCGAGCGCACCACCCGCCAGCTGCGGCTGACCGATGAGGGGCGGATTTACCTGCAACATTGCCGTCAGGCGTTGCAGGCGCTGGACGATGCGCGAGCGGCGCTGTCAGCGGAGAAAAAGGAAATCCGCGGCAAGATCCGGGTGTCCGCCACCTCGGATTTCGGCCGGCATGTGTTGAATCCCTGGCTGGATGAGTTCACTGCCCGCTATCCCCAGGTGGTACCGGCGCTGCTGCTGTCCGACTCGCTGTCGCACCTGATCGCGGACGATGTCGACCTGGTGATCCGCTTCGGTGTGCCGCCGGACAGCTCGTTGATCGCCCGCCCCCTGGCCGCCAATCGCCGCGTCCTGTGCGCCGCGCCGAGTTATCTGCAACGCAAGGGCACCCCTGAGCATCCGCGGCAGTTGGACGAGTTCGATCATATTGTCGCCGGCCAGTCGGGGTGGTCCAGCGAATGGCGCCTGCAGCGTGGCGAGGAAATGATGCTGTTCAAGGTGCCTCTGGAGGCAGCGCGCGAGACCAACGACGGCGCGTTGGCCCGCCAATGGGCGATCGATGGCCACGGCATCGTCCTCAAATCAATCTGGGACGTGAGCGCGGACCTGGCGGCAGGACGCTTGAGCCTGGTGCTGCCGCAATGGCAATCGGACGAAGCCCCCGTGTACGCGCTCTATCCCCGTAGCCGCTACCTGGCGCCACGGGTACGGGCATTGCTGGATTTCTTGTGTGAACGGTTCGAACACGCCTCGCGTGAGACTGCCTTGTAAACCCCGGCGTGCGCCCGTGGATATTTCCAGGTTTTTTGATAATCCATGGCGCACGGCGGCGTTAAGTCATATCCAGACGTCGTTCAAGGCCGTTCGTTCGCCCTCTTCATGGCCGGTGTTCAAAATGCCTCGCGGTTCGATCATCATCAGTTTCGCCTCACCTTGCGCGGCGGTCCGGTGTGCAACGCCGCGTGGCACCACATAGAGTTCACCCGGATTTACGTGGACGCAGCTCTCTGGCAGGTCGATGCGCAAGGTGCCTTCCAGCACAAGAAACGCTTCGTCGGTCTCAGGGTGTGAGTGCCAGATGAATTCGCCTTCGATTCGCACGACCTTGAACTGGTAGTCGTTCATTTCCGCTACAACTCTGGGGCTCCATTGCTGCTCGATCAGCGAAGCCTTTTGCGCGAGGTTGATGGGCAGCGATGTGTGTGGGTGACGGGACTCAGACATGACAGATCCTCTTGAATGGAAGTCGTCAGCCTATCGAACCGTGAATCCATCGATCTTGTACGATCCTGCAAGTCCGCGTGCAGGCCGCAAGCGTTCCAGCCAACGCATGGGGGGCACGCCGTAGCAGCGCGTGAAATGTCGGGTCATGTGACTTTGATCGTGAAAGCCTGCGGCGAGGGAGGCGTCAACCAGTGTGAAGCCGTCAAGGATCAACCCGCGAAAGCGATCCAGGCGACGCAGGGTGACAAAACGGTAGGGGCTGGTGCCGTAGAGCGCCCTGAAGTCCCGAGACAGACTCCAGCGCTCGCGCCCGCTGGCATTTTCGAGCATCTCCAGCGTAATACCCAGGTGCAAATGCTCCAGTATGAACGCTCTGGCGCGTTCGGCTGAGCGGTAATCCAGGCTCTTGCGGCCGCGCGGCTTGCCTGCGACAGCACGCAACGCCATCGCCAGGTCATACAGGGCATCCTGCTCCTCCAGCGCTTCCAAGGGATGATCCACCGCTTGCACGAAGGCCTGGCTGGCATGGTACAGGCGCGGATCGTTCGAAAGCCCCCCGGCGATGAAGGGCAAAGGTTCCCCACCCAGAACGTTCTGGATCGATCCAGGGTCGATGTAGGCCATGCGGTAGCGAAAACCTGCGTCGGTGCCGGCCATGCCATCATGAAGTTCGTCGGGGTGAAGCACGAGGGTGTTGCCTGGAACGCCGTGGCGCAACGAACCCTTGTAATGAAAGCTTTGCACGCCTGCGAGGGTGCGACCGATCGAGTAAGTATCGTGGCGGTGCGGGTCGTAACCGTGGCTGCCGAACCACGCTTCGATACGCTCGACGCTACCGGGTCGAGCGCTGCGGATGACCCAGTCGGAGGCGGCGGATGGGTCTTTTTTTCGATCCATGAAGGTGTTTCCCGTTTCTGTACAGTACTGTCGGAGATCTGCCCGATCACGCGTTCATTATGGGCAATATCACTCAACAAGGGGCGGCCGATAAGCGCGCAATTCCAATATCGCAGGCGTATCGGAAGGTACAGTCAACTCGATGACATGATGTGCATTGGGAAGGCCGGTTCCCAGTACATGACGCTGCTGCACCGAGCCATTTGCCAGGGCAGTCGGCGGCTCGTCGCCACAGACGAAGCGTCGCTCCCATTGAAAGCTTTGTTCATCCGCGAGACCTTTGCCGGATATTAACTTGGCGTAGGAAAAGTTCCAGGCGTCCGGCTGCAGGGTAACGTTCCCCGAGCGCGACTTGAAAACGTCCTTGCCCGATCCGCTTCCCTCTGCTCCTGTACGCGCGCTCTCGACGTCAAAGTCGAAGCTTTCTTGCGAAGTGTCTAAATTCCGTACCCGAAGCGTCCAGACATCCTCTTCGCGATATGACTGGCGGACGTCGACTTTTTTCAGGGCCGGCCATTCCGGGACATTCGGCAAACCCGTCACGCGGCTGGTTTGCCAGCAGCCGTCGAGCTCGCGAGGCGGCTTTCCGTCGATTGTGAGATTGACTTTTCCGTCCAGGGGCCCCGCAGCAATGAGTTCGGCGCGGTTGCCATAAAACTCATAGCGGGTCTTTTCGCCAGGAACAGGCGCAGTAAAACTGCGAACCTGGTCGGAAGTGTTCCGCCCATTGTTTTGAGGGTGATCCACAAGCTCCTCGATCCAACTGGTGAACAGGTTAGCCATGAGGGCCCACCCCTCGGCGTTGGGATGCGGCGGGTCGGCGAGAAGATCCGCTATTTGGAGATTATTCTCCTGCAAGTAGGCATTCCAGCGCTGGCGACGCGGTTCCAGCGCAAGGTCATATTTCGCCGCCATGGCTGGCTTCCAGACGCTGGACATGAACTCCTCCCAGCTCTTTTGCTTGAACCAGAAATGCCCCGTACAGCCCTCGGGCGGCGACCATTGAAGATGAAAGCCAGTGTCACACACCGGTTCAAGCGGATTCACGACATGGTCGGTTTGAATGATGATGTCGGCTGCCGTTTTTGAGCGAAGGGTCCGAATGATTCGCTCGTAGGCACGGTGATCGCCATACACGTGGAAAACGATCAGATCGGGATAGACCTCCTCCACGTCGCGAGCGACCGCCTGTTCCAGGAGAACGGCACTCCACCCCCCCAAAGCGAGGTTACGGTACACGAAGGCCACGTTGGGATATTTGACTCGCAAAGCCGCAATAGCCGGATCGGTCCATGCCGGCGAGCTGATCGACTGTCCATAGAAAAGAATTTTCAGGACCTGCGGCTTCTCCGCTGTGGCTGAACGAATAATGGACAACGAGCGGCCAATCGCCTGGTCAGGATCTGGAGGAACCGGCTCTGCGGACACCTGTAGAAAACAGCTTGAAAGCACCAGGCTTAAAGTGACGACACCATTAACTTTCCCCCACATAAAAGCACCACATGTAAATGGTTAATCGTCCGTACGACCTGTCAGGGTGCAACAAGAAATCCTCTACAGGAGCGTATCGGACATCACTGTTGACGCCATGAGGCGCTGGATCGCAAAGGTGTGCTGCTTTGGAGCTCCTTTGAGCGGCTGAAGCAAAGCCCAGAAGAGTCTTGAGGGATTGTAGCTGCCCTTTACAAGAATGTACTGTCGTCGATACAGGCTGCGTTTGGCCGATAGCGGATGTTCCTGACTGACTGATTTCGGCCATGGATCGACGTCAAACATCAATTCACCCCATTTCTCATTGCCAGGGTCAACCTATGCCGCTGAAGTTTCACAAGATGCATGCTAATGGCGATGACTTCGTCATCGTGGACTTGCGCAATTCGTCCAACTCAATGACAGACAACCTGGCTCGGCGAATGGGTGACCGGAACCGTGGCATCGGGTTCAATCAACTTGCGGTTATGCTCGATGACGACAATGCAGATGCACGTTTGATGTTCTGGAATGCCGATGGCTCCCCGCTGGACGTTTGTGGCAGCGCGACGCGTGGTGCCGCCGATTCGCTGATGCGCGAATCAAACAGTTCGTCGATAACGCTTCAAACCAACCGTGGCCTGCTCACTTGCGAACGAACCTCGACCGGCGCTATTTCCGTCGCCATGGGAGCGCCACTGTTCGAGTGGTCGGCGGTCCCGCTGGCTCAGGCAATGGACACTGCTACCTTGCCCCTGACAGGAGCCCCGGCCGCTTGCAGCATGGGCAATCCACACTGCACCTTTTTTGTGGATGATCTGACAGCCATTGATATAGCGGCGACTGGACCGGGCATTGAATCCCATCCCCTTTTCCCCCTCAGGACAAACGTGCATTTCGTCCAGATCATTAATCGAAAATACATTCGCTTGCGAATTTGGGAGCGCTGGGGAGGCATTCCGCTGGGTTCGGGCTCATGCTCTTGCGGCGCCGTTGTGAACGGCATACGACGTGGCTTGCTGGACGATTGTGTCGAGGTTGAATGTGATGGCGGAACAGTGACCGTTCAATGGGATGGCGTGGGTACTGTCTTTCTCACAGGACCGGTAGAGCGCATTTTTTCCGGGCTGTACACGAACGCGCTATTACACGCTTTGTGACGACCACGTCATGATGGACAGGTTACTGCCCCTCAAGTGTTCTCTCGAAACGCTCAGTTATTGCGAAAGCTTCCGGGGGTGACCCCGACTACTTTTTTGAAGGCCCGTGTCATGTGGCTTTGATCGAAGAATCCACAAGCAAAGGCAGCCTCCGTCAGGCTGGCGCCAGCGCGCAGAAGTTTTTGCACATGCGCGATGCGCTTCTGTATTTGATAGCTGTGCGGCGAAACACCAACGTGCTTCTTGAAAACCCGAATGAGGTACAGCGGATCAAGATCAACCAGCTGCGCCAAGGTCTCCAAGGGAATGTCCCGGGCGAACTCGTCTTCCAACTTCTGTTTGATCCGTTTTACCGCCTGCTGCTCTGATGGCAGGACTGACAAGGCAGGGCCACCGCTGCGCTCGAATACCTGACACACCAGTTCCAGCAAGATGGACTCGCGCTGCAGTCCAGGCGGCGTCTGCTCGATTAGTTGATGCTGCTGAAGAAAGGTCTGGGCAAAAGCTGGATTTGAGCTGAGTGCCTCTTGGAAAAGATGTACGTGATCGCTGGCCACGCGCCCTTGGAACACCGAGCGATTAACCCAGTCTGGATCCAGGTAGAGCATGCGGTACATCCAGCCATTGTCGTGTCCAGGCAGGCCGTCGTGTATCTCGCCAGGCGTGATGGTAACAACGCTGCCTACCCCGCCCAAGGCATAGCTGCCGCGGTAAAACAGTTTTTCAACCCCTGCGCTTATCACCCCCACCGCATAACGGTCGTGCGAGTGCCGACCAAAAGACTGGGTGGTGTAGCGCGCCGACAACAGCTCACAGTCGCCTTCGGGAATACGCCAGAAACGTACGAAATCCTTTTCATAAAGAGGGTCTTTCAGGCCTTCTGTCTTTTCCATGACGTGTCCAGTTTTGTGCAATACGACTGAAAAATGCGGCCGTAAAGTTAGCACCTGTTTCATAACATGCGCTAGGGAAGAATATGACGGCAAAACTGGTTATAGGGGACTTCAAAAAGTCTTCCTGGTCACTGCGTGCGTGGTTGGTAATGGTGACCGCTGATGCTGCATTCGATACGGTACAGATCAAGCTGGAACAGCCTGACACGCAACGCCGAATCAGCGAATACTCACCTTCAGGGAAAGTCCCGGCGCTGTTGTTAGACAGCGTTGTGATCAACGACAGCCTGGCCATCAGTGAATACATTGCCGAAGCCTACCCCGATGCCAACCTGTGGCCCCGAGATACGCGTCTAAGGGCATTGGCGCGCTCCGCCGCGGCTGAAATGCATTCCGGCTTTACCCATCTGCGCACACAAATGGCGTTTGGCCTGGGCGCTGGCGACGATGCGGGTGCGTTGACCGCAGAAACCAAGGAAGAGATCGACAGGATTTTTTCCATCTGGGAAGGGTTGCTGGCAGCGAGCCAATCCAGCGCATTCCTGTGCGGCCCGTTCGGCATCGTGGACGCGATGTTCGCGCCCGTGGTGTTCCGCTTCCGCCGTTATGGAATCAGCGTGCCGCCAGCACTGCAAAAGTATGTGGATCTGGTTGTGGCTTACGGGCCGGTTCAACAGTGGCTGAAAAAAGCGGCTGAAGAAGTGTAAGGCTCAGCCTGAGCACGGATGTTTCAGACCTAATAAAAGTAGCGATCGCGGCAACAGAAAAGCCCTTGGAGCTTTTCTGTTTGTCGGACGTCGTTGTATCCGTCCAACAGGGAAAGGAGAAATGCGTGTGGGTCGTGTAAGGGGGTACACATGTCGCTGAGTAATAACCGTGCCATTATCGAATTGACGGTCGGTGGGCTGATGCTCAGCCTCTCGGCGTTAGCCGTGGCTTTTGCTCATATCGGTGCCGGAGGCGCTGGGTTCTATCGAATGCTGTTTGCGTCGATATTGTGTTTCCTGCTGCTCAAAGCCCGCCGGATTCCAGTGCTGCTAAAAAGCTTTCGAGCCCAACTCTACACCGGTTTGGCGGGGGTGTTTTTGGCCATAGACCTGGTGCTTTGGCATCAGAGTATCTATGTGGTGGGACCCGGCATCGGCTCTATCCTCTCCAATTGCCAGGTGTTTTTCATGACCGTGTTGGGAATGTGCTTGCTCAAGGAGCGGCCTTCGATCTATTTCCTGATCTCCATCCTCCTCGCGTTCGTTGGGCTTTATTTGCTGCTGGTGCCCGAAATGACGAGTTCGCTGGGTATCAAGGGGGTCGTGTTTGGTGTCTTGTCGGGCCTTGCCTACGCTATTTGCGTTTACTTCCTGAAAATCAACACGCAGTTACCTGACGGTGGCGGCGACAAGACTGCCCAGATGCTTAACCTGGGCATTTGGGCAGCGCTGGTGCTGCTCGGTTACGCGATATTCAATGGCGAGAGCCTGGCTATCGTCGACGCCCAGACCTTGGTGATGCTGATCATCTACGGCGTGTTGGTGCAGTTTGTCGGATGGCTGCTGGTCAACCGTTCGATCGGCTCGATCAGCCTGGGGGTCGCTGGCCTTATCTTGCTGCTGGAACCGGTGATTACTTATTTCATCGACGTGACTTTTCTGGGCAAGGCCAGCTCCACCTTCCAAGTGTGCGGAGCGCTATTGACGATCTTCGCGGTTTACATCGGTTCGATCAGACCGCCCGAGAAAGTGCAGCCCCTGCCACCAGCAAATGAGCAAAAGCACGCGGGGCCATTGCGGGGCTGAGGCGGTGAAAATCGCGCTGATCATCCCTGATGGGCCGTTGAAAAATGAACGGTGAGAAACCACAGAACCAGGGCCGTTGCGCTGATCAAAGCGCCCAGCAGGCTGACTGCAATCCAGCCCCACAGCGCATAAACCTGGGTCGCGGCTGCGGCTCCCAGCGCGCTACCGACCGAATAGAAGCACATGTAGGCGCCGACCATGCGACTTTGGGCATCGGGTCGTGCAGCAAAAATGAGGCTCTGATTGGTGACGTGTACGGCTTGCACCGCGAAGTCCAGCAGGACTACGCCGCAGACCAGCGCGATCAGGGACGTTTCGGCAAACGTGATGGGCAACCAGGACAGCGTCAGGAGCCCCAGCGAAATGCCGGTCACTCGTTGCCCAAGGCCTTGATCGGCCCAGCGCCCGGCTCTACTGGCAGCAAGGGCCCCGGCGACGCCGGCCAATCCAAACATACCGATGGCAGTGTGTGAAAGCGACAAAGGAGGCGCGCTCAACGGCAGTACCATGGATGTCCACAGCACAGAAAAAGCGGCAAAGATCAGTAAGGCCAGAAGGCCTCTGGTGCGTAAAGTGCGTTCGGTGATGAACAGTCTGAAAAGTGAACGAATGAGCGCCAGGTAGGAGTCCTGGTGCCTTGACGGCGCCGTGACAGGAACCACTTTCCACAGCACCACCGCGAGGGTCAGCATCAATCCCGAGGACACGAAGTAAACGGCGCGCCAGCCCGCGATGTCCGCAATCAGGCCTGAAGTGAAACGCGCCAGAAGAATACCCAGGACAATTCCACTGGTGACCGTGCCGACGGCCTGCCCGCGTTGTGAGGGTGTTGCCAGCGCGGCGGCGTATGCCACCAGTACCTGAACGACCACTGCCAACAAGCCCATCATGATCATGGCCCCCAACAGGGCCAGCCATTGCTGTGCTGCACCGACCGCCGCGAGCGCCACCGCAGACAACAGTACCTGCGTCAGAATCAGCCGTTTGCGGTTTACCAAATCGCCCAGCGGGACGATGAACAGTAACCCCAACGCGTAACCAACCTGAGTGGCCGTCACCACAACGCCGATGATCGATGAAGCCACACCCAGGCTCTGGGCCATTGAGTCGAGTAATGGTTGTGCGAAGTAAACGTTGGCCACTGCCAGTGCACAGGTGACAGAAAACAATAACGTGAGTGACGGGGAAAGCCCTGGAGACCGGTCGCCCCTGCTGCTTTCGCCGGTATCCGGATGAAGCCATCCTGAAGGCTGTCTGGAGAACCGTTTGGTGGCTGAGTCGGCCTCTACTGTCATGTGCACCTCCATGGCGTTAAACTGGTTTCAATTAAAAACTAGTATCCATTGTTGCGGTATCTGGTTTTTAATTGAAACCACATTGCGCAAGGTCAAAAAAATGGAAGAAGACGCCTCACCACACTGCAGCGAATGCCCGGTAGCAAGAACACTGGAGGCCATCGGGGATCGTTGGTCGCTCATGATCATCCGCGACGCTTTTGACGACATTCGCCGATTCAGCGAATTTCAGAAGAGCCTGGGCGTGGCCAAAAATATTCTGGCATCGCGACTGAAGACGCTGGTCGAGATCGGGGTTTTCGACGTGCGTCCGGCGTCCGATGGCAGCGCCTACAAGGAGTACGTCCTTACGGACAAAGGACGGGAGATCTTTCCGGTTGTAGTCAGCATGCGGCAGTGGGGCGAACGTTACCTGTTCAAGCCGCAGGAGACGCGTTCCGTGCTGTTGGACAACGCGTCCGGCCAGCCTCTGATGCCGATGGATGTTCGCTCATCAAACGGTCAAAAACTCGGACCGTCTGACTGCCACAGGGTGAGGCTTGTGGGCGGCGAGTCGTGAACAGACAGCAGACTTGCCTCACTCCGGAACAACGCCGGGGGAATGAGAGCCGGTGTGCTGGGCCTGGGCCTGAAGGCGAAACTCACTGGGGCTGCGCTGGGCGTGTTTGCGAAAAAAACGGCTGAAGTAACCGACATCGGAAAACCCCATGCCGTGGGCAATCTGCTTGACGCTTTGGGCCGAATGGGCCAGTTCGCGTTTGGCTTCGAGGATCAGCCGGGCGTTGATCAAGGTCATGGGGGTCATGCCGAGTTGTTCATGACACAGCCGTCCCAGGGTCACCACGGTGATCCCGAGGGAATTGGCGTAGTCGTGCAGCGAAAGGTGTTCGCGAAAGTGCCGGTTCACCAGTTCGCGGAAGGCGATCACCTGCTGACTGCGTCGATCGTGACGGGGCGCCTGCAGGTCGTGTGTGTATTCGCTCAGGCGCAGCATCTGGATCACCAGTGCCAGCAATAACGACATGCTGCACGCGGTGTGTTCCCGACCACGACCGTGGTACTCCCCATACAACGCCCGATACAGCGGCTCCAGCGGATTATCGGCCGGCTCCCATTGCGGCAGCGCGACGACACAGGCTTTCTGGATATGCGGTAGCAGGCCCGGTGAGAGCACTTGGACGATGCTTTCCAGCGGGTGTTGGACGGCGGTGATCACATGCCCTTCGACCCGTCCGTGCCAGGCGAAGCCATGGACGATCTGCTCAGGGATGTACAGCAGGCACGGTGCCTTGACCTCGACTCGCTGGTTGTCCAGCAGCACCTCGCCTTCGCCACTTTGCAGGTACAGCATCTGCAACAACCCGTCGTGGCGATGGGCGGCGATCTCCCAGTTATAGGCGCCGGAGCGCAGGGAGATCGATTCGACATGCAGTGAGTCGTGCCATATCGGCGCCACCGCCTCGCCGTACAGGGCATAGCTGGGAATCTTGTTCATTATTTTTATGTTCTACGGGCACGTGTTTTCTACCTTAGCGAAGAATCCGCGCGTTGGGCAATTCGCCGTTGATTTGTCGGAAAAGTCTCGACGGTTGAAGGTTTTGTCCATTCTTGTGAGCCATCCCACGCTTCTATCCTGAGCACCGCCTGCTGCCTCCAGTGCAGTGGGCGAACTGTCTTGAAATGCGTGTTGGAGATAACAATGAATAATAACGACCTGCAGAAAAGCTGGCTGAACCTCGATTCCAGGGTTTGCGTGCTCACGGGCGCAGCTGGCGGTATCGGTGCCGCGATTGCCGCCGCGCTGGTTCGCCAGAACGCCCATGTGGTGCTGCTTGATCGCGACGAACAAAAATGCCGCGAACTGGCCGCCGAACTGGCGCAAAACAGTGAAGCGGATGTCTCTGTGCTGCACTGCGATATTGCCGATCCCCTCAGCGTGCAACAGGCCGCCGAGCAAGTGCAGGCGCTCCATGGGCGCTGCGATGTGCTGATCAACAACGCCAGCGTGCTGCAGGCCGGCGCGCTTGAAGAGCTGACCCTGGACAACTGGAACCAGGTGCTTTCGGTCAACCTGACGGGCTATCTGTTGTGTGCCCAGGCGTTCGGGCGGCTGATGCTGGCCCGGCAAAGCGGCAGCATCGTGCACATCGCTTCGATCGCCGCGCATTACCCGCAAACCTTCAGCGGTGCCTACAGTGCAGCCAAGGCCGGGGTCGCCATGCTCTCGCGGCAGATCGCTGCGGAATGGGGACCACGGGGCATCCGCAGCAATGCCATTTGCCCGGGCCTGATTCGCACGCCGCTGTCGGCGGCGTTTTACGCCGACCCCAAGGTCGAGCAGCAGCGCAAGGCAATGACCGCCAACCAGCGGATCGGCGAGCCCCAGGACATCGCCGATGCCGTCCTCTTCCTCGCGAGCCCGCGGGCAGCGTATGTCAACGCTGCCGAGTTGACCGTCGACGGTGGCCTGGAAAGCATGTTGATGGCGTTGATTCCTCGCCCCGGCTTTGGATCCCCCATGGCCAGCCGCCAGGCCTGACCTCCGTTCGGCCGATGATGGCCGACTCCGAATCCCCCAGCGAACCTGTGCCTGTCGTGCTGTCGATGGCTACCACGGCGAGCGTTCGGCTGGCTTTTACCGAGAGAGACTGACTATGACGACGACAACTACCGAGGCGATCCGTCGGTGCGACGTTCTGGTGATCGGCGCCGGTGCCGGTGGTCTGGCGACCGCCATCACTGCACGCAAGCAGGGGCTGGACGTCATTGTGATTGAAAAGGATGCGTACTTCGGCGGGACCACCGCGTTCTCCGGAGGGGTGCTGTGGATTCCCGGCAACGCGCTGTCCAAGGCCAAGGGCATCACGGACAGTCGGGAGGCGGCGCTGACCTACATGAAGAACGAAACGGGCGATTTCTACGATGCCGAGGCCGTCGATGCGTTTCTCGATAACGCGCCGCAGATGATCGACTTTTTCCAGCGCGAGACCGAAGTCCAGTTCATCCCGACCCTCTACCCGGACTATCACCCGGACGTGGCCGGGGGCGTCGATATCGGCCGTTCGATCCTCGCCGCGCCGTTCGACATTCGCAGGCTGGGGGCCGACATGGCGCGTCTGCGGCCGCCGCTCAAAACCATCACGTTCATCGGGATGATGTTCAATTCGTCGAATGCCGACCTCAAGCATTTCTTCAACGCCACCAAATCCCTGACCTCGTTCCTCTATGTTGCAAAGCGCCTGATGACTCACGCCAAAGAGTTGCTGCTTTACCGGCGCGGCATTCAGGTGACCAGCGGCAATGCCTTGGCCGCGCGACTGGCGAAATCGGCGCTGGACCTGGGGATTCCGATTCTGACGCAAACCAGCGCCCGTCAACTGTTGAAAAGCGCAGACCGGGTCACTGGGGTGGTCGCTCAGACCGAGGGCGGTGAGTTGCGGTTTGAAGCCCGCCACGCTGTGGTACTGGCCAGCGGCGGCTTTTCCCATGACCTGCAACGGTTGAAGCAGGCCTATCCCCATGTGCGCCGCGGTGGCGAGCATTTCTCACCGGTGCCGCAAGGCAACACCGGGGATGGCGCGCGTATGGCCGAAGCCCTGGGCGGCACCGTCGATATACGGCTCAAGGCGGCTGCTGCCTGGATGCCTGTCTCGAAAGTGCCGATGGGTAACGGCAGGTTCACTGCCTTCCCGCATTTGCTCGATCGCTACAAGCCCGGCGTTATCGGTGTGACCCGCAATGGCCAACGGTTCACCAACGAGTCCAACTCCTACCACGATGTCGGCGCGGCGATGATCGAGGCCTGTGCCCACCAGACCGAAACCGCCATGTGGTTGATCTGCGACCGCCGGACCATGGCCAAGTACGGACTGGGTTACGCCAAGCCGGCACCGATGCCCCTCGCGCCATTGCTGCGCAACGGCTACCTGCACAGTGGCCGCACCCTGGCTGAATTGGCGCGTAGCGCCGGGCTCGACGCTGCCGGGCTGGAACAGACCGTACGTGACTACAATCGCACGGCGGGGCAAGGCGTGGATCGGCAGTTCGGCCGTGGCACCACCAGCTTCAACCGCTACCTCGCCGACCCGCAGAACCTGCCGAACCCGTGCGTGGCGCCGATTGGCGACGGCCCCTACTACGCCCTCAAAGTGATCATGGGCGATCTGGGCACCTTTGATGGCATCAAAACCAGCGTCTGCGGTGAAGTGCTCGACCAAGAAGGCCGGGCAATCGATGGGCTTTACGCGGTGGGCAACGACCGGGCGAGCATCATGGGGGGCAACTATCCCGCTGCCGGCATCACGCTCGGGCCGATCATGACCTTCGGTTATCTCACCGGGATGCACCTGTCCCGGGTGGCCGCCGAAAAAACACCGGGCAACCCTCGGCAGGAGGTGGCCTGATGAATCACAAGCCGGTCGTCGACCACCGTATCTACACCATCCGCCCACGGGGCATGCCCGAGTTCATTGAGGTCTTCGATCGTCTGGCGATGCCGATTTTGCTCGAGCATCTGGGCGCGCCGCTGGGCTTTTATACCAGCAGCATCGGCCCATTGAACCAAGTCGTGCACCTATGGGGCTACGACAGTCTCGATGACTTCGAACGACGCAGCCAGGCGCGGGATGGCGATCCCCGCTTCCCGGCCTACCTGCAGGCTTCCGCACATCTGATCCTTGCCCAGGAAACCCGGATTATCCGCCCGGTGCGGTTCCACAGTCTCGGCAGCGCTTGAGCCGCCGGTTACCGTCCTCGCTTCACCCCAATAAAAAAGTGGGCGCCGTGGTTGAGCGCCCCCACAACACAGAGGTGACTTTCATGCTGACAACTCAACCCATCGACATCCACGCGCTGATCAACAGTCGCCCCATTGGCAGCTTTCAGAAGTGGGTGGTCTTTCTCGGTTTCCTGATCATCGGCCTCGATGGTTTGGATGTGGCACTCATGGGCTTTATCGCACCGCAATTGAAAATGGACTGGGGCTTGAGCCACCAGCAGTTGGGCCCGGTGTTGAGTGCGGCGCTGATTGGTCTGGCGGTCGGCGCACTGGTCGCCGGGCCGCTGGCCGACCGTTACGGACGCAAGATCGTGCTGGTCAGCAGTGTCTCCATGTTTGGCCTGTGGACGCTGGCGACGGCGTTTTCCCCGGACATCAGCACCATGGTGATCCTGCGCTTCCTGACCGGATTGGGGCTCGGCGCGGCCATGCCGAATGCCAGTACCCTGGTGTCGGAGTACGCGCCGCAGCGCAGCCGTTCGTTCCTGATCACGGTGGCGTTCTGTGGGTTCTCCCTGGGCGCCGCCGGTGGCGGGTTTCTGTCAGCCTGGATGATCCCGGCCTTCGGCTGGAAAAGCATGCTGATTCTGGGCGGTGTCTTGCCCCTGCTGGTGGCGCCGCTGCTGTATTTCAAACTGCCCGAGTCGGTGACGTTCCTGGTCGCCAGGCGGGCGCCGAACACACGTATCCGCGCCATTGTGGAAAAACTCGCGCCGGGCGTCAGTGACGCGAAATCGACCTTCTGCCTGCCGGCTCATCCGCTGATGCGGTCTTCGGCGATGCAGATCGTATTGTCCCCGTCCTATCGCTTCGGCACGTTGATGTTGTGGAGCGGTTATGTGCTTGCGTTGTTTCTGGTCTACCTGTTCAGCGGCTGGTTACCGACCCTGGTGAAAGACGGGGGCGGTTATAGCGTTGCGGATGCGGCCATTGTGACCGCGATGTTCCAGATCGGTGGACCCGCCGGCGCGCTGTGTGTCGGCTGGGTCATGGATCGCTGGAATAAATACCGGGTGTTGATGGCGGTGTTCGTGTTGAGCGGGGGTGTGATCTATGCGATCGGACAGGCCACGGGGCATTTCCTGTTGCTGTGCTTGGTCGCCTGGATGGTCGGGTTCGGCCTCAATGGCGCCAGCGTCGGCATGAACGCGCTGGCCGCCACGTTTTACCCTACCCAGGCGCGAGCCACTGGCGCCAGCTGGATGAGCGGTATCGGTCGCTTTGGCGCGATCCTCAGCGCCTTTGCCGGCGCGCAGATGCTGAGTTGGGGCTGGACCTTCGCGCAGGTGTTTGCGGCACTGGTGGTGCCGTCCGGTCTGGCGGCCCTTGCGATTTATGGGCTGGGACGCAACGCCGGCACGGTGTTGAACGATCGACAGGTCGCGTCTGTTCCACCGAGCCGGACGAATTCCTAGACCTTGAAACGCTCCACCCGCCGTTCCGGCTCATGCTCCAGCCGCGCCAGTTCGTGACACCGGTTAAATCCAGGAACGCGAGCGCTAAACCACCACGGGCGCCTTCAGGCGCCCGCCAGTGTGCAACGGCTGGCGTTCAGCGACGGTTACAGGTTTTGATGCCCAGCAACGTATAGACAGGGCAGAAACGGAAAATACCAGTGGCCAGCGGCACTAAACCTATCCAACCCCACGCGCCGATCACACCGGACAGACTGAGGCCAATGAGAAGCAGACCCGCGAGAATGCGCAGGCAACGGTCAATGGTTCCAATGTTCGCTTTCATGGCCGATCTCCCGATCAATGGCTGCGCCGGCTCTCCAGCGCAGTAAACAACAACATGCCGGCCAGCATGGCCAACATGAACACGATCACTTGCCAGTGCCCTGTCAGCAGAATGGCCACTGCGGGGCCAGGGCAGATGCCCGCTATTCCCCAGCCGATACCGAACACCAGGCTCCCGCCAATCAAGCGCGGGTCCAACTCACGTTTGATCGGTAGCTGCATCGGCCTTCCCAACAGCGAACTGGATTGTCGGCGGGCCCAGGTCAGCGGGCCGATGGCCACGCCAATGGCCCCGACCATGACCAACCCCAGAGAAGGGTCCCAGGCACCGGCCAGATCCAGGAAAGCGAGTACCTTGCCCGGATTGGCCATGCCTGCCAGAAGCAGGCCCAGGCCGAACAGCAGGCCAGCAATGAACGCGGTCAGTTTGCTCATGTTCAACCCCCCAGCAGATGACGCAAGACAAACACCGTGACGAAACCGCTGAACATGAAGCACGCCGTGGCGACCATCGATCGCGGCGAAAGGCGCGATATGCCGCAGACCCCATGGCCACTGGTGCAACCTGATCCGTATCGGGTGCCGATGCCCACCAATACACCGGCGGCGATCAGTCCGAGCCAGCCACTTTTGAACTCAATCTGTGGCAGCGCGGTGAACAAGCCCCATAGAAGCGGCGCGATGAGCAGGCCCAGGAGAAAAAGTGCTTTCTCACTGACTCCCTCGCTCCCACGCTGTAAAAGACTGCCGATCAGGCCGCTGATGCCTGCGATACGCCCGTTGGCGACGACGAATAGACTGGCCGCCAGGCCAATCAATGCACCACCGGCAAGGGATGACCAGGGAGTGAAGTTGAGCCAGTCGACATTCATGAGCTTTCTCCGGCGCAAAATGGTTGATGTTGAAGTCGGGCGCAAGTCCCGGATTATAGGCGAGGCCTGGAAGTGGACGGCTCTTGCACATGACTAAATGGCTTTCACCAGCAAGGCCACCGCCACCACGATGGAAACGGCGGCGAAGCCTCTTTGTAAGTGTGGCCCCGCCAGCCGTGCCGCAATCAGACGGCCGCCGACCATCCCGACCAATGCGCCAGTGGAAAACGGAATGGCCACTGCCCACTGCAAGTGCCCGGCCGCAGAGCTTGCCGCAACGCCGGAAATTGAAACCAGCGCAATAATGGCAAGAGACGTAGCAAGCACCGACTGCGGTGTCAGATTGGTGTATCGCTGGAGCGCCGGCACCATCACAAAGCCCCCGCCCACGCCGAGCAGGCCGGACAACCCTCCTGCGACAATGCCAGAGAGCGTGAGTGCCCATGCACACGGCCCCGTCCAGTTGAGCTTTCCCCGGTTCACATCCAATAGACATGGTGGCGGCTTGGAGGTGAAGGGGGCCTTCGATTCCGTGGAGGGCGATAGCGATCGTCGATATACCCGGAACGCAACGTACATCAGCACGAAGGCAAACATGATCGTCAACGGACGGTTAGGCGTGCGTTGCGCCAGCCAAAGGCCAAGTGGGGAACATACGATCCCCGCCCCTGCCGTTAAAAGCGCAGCTTTATAGCGGACGGTGCCGTTTTTGAGGCCCATCACGGCACCCAGGGTCGCGGCCAAACCGACCGCCAGTAAACCGATTGGCCCTGCCTCGGCCATGCTCAGTCCCGCTCCAAACACCAGTAACGGAACAGCCAGGATGCCCCCTCCGGCGCCGGTCAGCGCCAGAATGACCCCGACAGTGAGCCCAAGCAGTAAGACGACGATCATCTCAGTCTCCTTGTTTGCAGGCCTGATCTCATACGTCAGCCATCTCGGGTTTCGCCATCCACTCACGGCCCTTGAGCATTCCCTTCCAATACAGCGGTGGAAGAATCCGCTCCTTGAGCAGCCATGCCAGCCTCGATGGTCGGGTACCGTCAATCAGCCAGGATGGAAAGCTGGGGGCGACCTTGCCGCCATAGGTGAACTCAGCCAGTACGATCTTGCCGCGCTCGACCGTCAGCGGGCAGGAGCCATAACCGTCGTAATGGGCGCTGCCTTTCGCTTTACCCATTGCCGCCAACACATTATGGGCGACGACTGGCGCCTGCTTGCGTGCCGCAGCCGCGGTTTTGGCGTTGCTGGAGTTGGCAGCGTCGCCTAGCGCGTGAATGTTGGCCCAGCTTTTGTGGCGCAAAGTGGCAGGGTCGACATCAATCCAGCCGGCCGCGTCAGCGAGAGGGCTGATCCGAATGAAATCCGGCGCGATCTGTGGTGGCACCACATGAAGCATATCGAAGTCACGCGTCACGACATGGGCGCTGCCATCCGGATTAACGCAGTTGAACGTTGCGGTCCGTGCCGGTCCATTCACGCTGGTGAGTGTGTTGCCGAAATTCAGGTCGATCCCATAGGCCGCGACGTATTCCATCAGTGCGGGCACGTAGTCGGGAACCCCGAACAGCACCGCGCCGGCGCTGCAAAACTCGATCTCGACGTTGTCCAGTACACCGCTACGTTTCCAATGATCGGCCGACAGGTACATGGCTTTTTGCGGCGCCCCGGCACATTTGATCGGCATGGGCGGTTGCGTGAAAACCGCCCGGCCACCACGCAGTTGCTGCACCAGTTCCCACGTATAGGGGGCCAGGTGATACAGGTAGTTTGAAGTCACACCGTTGCGGCCCAGGGTGTCCGACAACCCCTCGATGGCATGCCAATTGAGCTTCAGACCAGGGCACACGATCAGTTGTTCGTATTTAACGACTCTGCACCCATCGAGAATGACGGCATTTCTCTCGGGTTCGAAAGCGGCGACCGCCGATTTGATCCAATGCACACCGTGGGGGATGGTCGTACCCATCGTGCGCGCCGTTTGGGGCGCGTCGAAGACGCCACCGCCGACAAGTGTCCAGCCTGGCTGGTAGTAGTGCACATCTGCCGGATCGATGATGGCGACGTCGAGCCCAGGCTCTCGCGCCAGCAAACTGGATGCCGCCGCGATACCGGCCGCACCGCCGCCGATGATGACCACGGCATGCTGCGCCTCAGCCACTTCGACCGGCGTACGCCCCTGGTTGGCAATCCGGCGAATGACGCCTTTCATATCGAACCCGGCTTTTTTGGCCGTCTCGACGATGTGTGGCAGGGATTGTTTGCCCGCTTGTGACAGGGCCCACATCGTGGTCGAGCGCATGCCGGAACGGCAATAGGCCAACACGGGTTTTGGAAGCGTTTCAAGGAGCTTGCCGAAGGCAATACCTTGCTCATCAGTGACTTTGCCTGATTCCGCGGGAAGGTAATGCGCTTCGATGCCGACCGCTTCGGCGGCTCGTTTGATTTCGGCAAACAAGGGCTGATCACTGCCTTCGCCATCGGGACGGTTACACACGACGGTGCGAAAACCCGCTTCCTTTAGTTCAGCCAATTGGTTGGGAAAAATCTGTTCGGATACCGACAGTCCGGGCGCAAGGTGGCGAATGTCCATAAGTGACTCCGTTATGGGTATTTTTTCTTATGCGTTTTTTGGGGTAGGCAACGTCAGGCGACGTTGAGCGGGATTTTCAGGTAGCGCGTTCCGTTCGCTTCAGGCTCGGGAAAGTGCCCGGCGCGCATGTTGACCTGAACCGAAGGCAGGATCAGTGTCGGCATTTCCAGCGATGCATCACGCTTTGTGCGCATCGCCACAAACTCCTCCTCACTGATGCCGTTACGCACATGAACGTTGTGGTCGCGCTGGTCGGCGACGGTACTGACGAATTGCACCTCGCGGCCACCCGGCTGATAGTCGTGGCACATGTAGAGCAACGTATTGGCCGGCAGGCTCAGCACCTTGTTGATTGACTGGAACAGCGTGCGCGCGTTGCCGCCGGGAAAGTCACAGCGTGCAGTACCGTAGTCGGGCATAAACAAGGTATCGCCAACGAATGCCGCCGTTTCGGTGCCGTCGCTGATCACATAAGTCATACAGGCCGGCGTATGGCCAGGTGTATGGAGTGCGTGGCATTGCAGCGTGCCGATGGTGAACGGCTCGTCATTGACGAACAGGTGATCGAACTGACTTCCATCGCGGGGCATCTCGCCAGCGGTATTGAACAGCGTGCCAAACACCTCCTGCACCGTCGAAATCTGGCTGCCGATGCCTATTTTCCCACCAAGCTTTTCCTGCAGGTAGGGCGCTGCCGTCAGGTGGTCTGCGTGGACGTGGGTCTCGAGAATCCAGTCGACCCTCGCATTGAGTTCGTTCACCCTCGCAATCAATTGGTCGGCAGAGGTTGTGCCGGTGTGGCCGGACTTTGGGTCGTAATCCAGCACGCTGTCGATCAACGCGCAGTGGCGGGTCGCCTCATCCAGCACAAGATAGCTGACGGTATTGGTAGCAGAATCGAAGAATCCTTCGACGTGAAGTTTTACACTCATTGGCCTGTCTCCTTAGGGGCTTTTACCAAGCCGCTCACACTAAGGACTGACATAGCAATAAGTCTGCCAGACTCAAGCAGAGCCAAAACATGATCCTATCTACCTGATTTTGTTGGTTTTATTTTTTAAATACAGTTTTATTTTTTCTGTATCCATCTGGATTCACTGCCATTGGCAGTGCCTGTTGACAGAGGTGGCAGTGCCACAACAGGATGGATGGATTCTCAGGAGCCACGATGAAGACTTTCTTGCCCACCCCAACCCACCCACTCCCGCACTCGGATCAAGTGCAGTCACTGGTTTCGTTTCTTGAGCACGAACCACAGCCGATGATCGTGCTCGATCCTAACTACAACATCCTGGCTGCCAACACGGCCTATCAGCGGCAGTTTGGCAGCGCTGACAAGCCCTTTATCGGCCATAAGTGCTATCAAATCTCACACCACTACGACGTTCCTTGTGATCAGGCGGGTGAGAACTGTCCGATGAAAAAGGCCCAGGAAATGCGCGGACCGGATCGTGTCTTGCACATTCACCACACGCCTCGCGGTCCAGAGCACGTCGACGTCGAACTGCGCCCGATTCTGGACGAGCACGGCGTCATCACGGCCTATGTGGAGCGTCTCACGCTGGTTCGCAGCGCCTCCGCGCGACCCAGCAACGAAGGCCTGGTTGGTCGCTCACCGGCCTTTAACCTTGCCCTGTCGGAACTGCAGCGGGTGGCCCCATCCATGCTACCGGTACTGCTGCTGGGCGAGTCCGGTACGGGCAAAGAGCTGTTCGCCCGCGCCGTACATGAAAACAGCGACCGGGCCACGGGCCCCTTCGTCGTCGTCGACTGCTCGGGATTGCCCGAAACGTTGTTTGAGAGTGAACTGTTCGGCCATGAAAAAGGGGCATTCACCGGGGCCACCACGCGCAAGCCCGGACTGGTTGAAACGGCCCAGGGCGGCACCTTGTTTCTCGATGAGATTGGGGATGTTCCACTGGCCATGCAGGTGAAACTGTTGCGCCTGATCGAATCGGGCACCTATCGCCGTGTCGGCAGTGTCGAGACCCTTCACGCCAACTTCAGGCTAATTGCCGCGACCCACAAACCCCTGGAAAAAATGATGGAGAACGGTGAGTTCAGGCAGGACCTGTACTACCGCATCAGCGCCTTTCCGATTCAGTTGCCCCCCTTGCGCAACCGGGTTGAAGACATCGGTTTGCTTGCCAATTCATTTCTACAACGTGCCGGTACCGGCAAGCGCCGGCTGACAATAGAGGCGGAGGCTCTGACACAACTGCAGCGCCATTCCTGGCCCGGCAATATCCGCGAATTACGCAATGTGCTGGAAAGAGCCAGTCTGTTCGCTGACGATGGAGTGATCCGCTCCACACATTTACCCCAGGCATCCGTGGCGATATCTCCTCAGCCCCCCGCTTCAACGCCTTTCGACGGCAGCTCGCTGGCACAGACACTGGCTACCTTCAAAGGCACCCGCAGTGAACTGGCCAGGCACATGGGCATCAGCGAACGTACGCTGTACAGACGACTGAAAGAACAAGGTTTGGCCTGACCAATCGCACTCGCGCCCCATGACTGCCAACGACTGCCAATCGCTGCCACCCTGGCAGGTTGGCAGCGCGTTTACCCGCCAAGGCCTGCCGCACCAGCTCACCCTGATCACTAAGTAATTGTTTTAAAACGATAAAAACAGACGCCCTCCCCTTGGCATGCCGTGTGCTAACTGCAAGTCATGACCATTTCCGACAAACGACTTCGACGCCATCTGCTCACGGCAGTAGTGATCAAACTACTGGTGCTGACAGTGCTGTGGTGGCTGTTCATCCGGGATTCGCACGTCAGTGTCGACCCGAACATTATCGGCAACCGTTTCGGTGTACCCACCTCGACTCAAGGGGCAAGCAAGTGATTTCAGAACACCTGGTAGATTTGTCTCGGCTGCAGTTCGCAGCCACTGCGCTTTACCACTTTCTTTTCGTACCGCTCACGGTTGGCATGGTGTGGCTGTTGGTCATCATGGAAAGTGTCTATGTGATGACCGGCAATGTCATCTGGAAAGACATGACGCGCTTCTGGGGCAAGCTGTTCGGCATCAACTTCGCCCTGGGGGTGACAACCGGTATCACCCTGGAATTTCAGTTCGGTACCAACTGGGCGTATTACTCGCACTACGTGGGCGATATCTTCGGCGCGCCGCTGGCCATTGAAGGCCTGATGGCGTTCTTTCTTGAATCGACCATGATCGGCCTGTTCTTCTTTGGCTGGGATCGCCTGAAGAAAGAGCACCACTTGCTGGTCACGCTGCTGATGGCCATCGGTACCAACCTCTCGGCGCTGTGGATTCTGATCGCCAATGGCTGGATGCAGAACCCGGTGGGTTCAGAGTTCAGCTACATCACCATGCGCATGGAGATGGTCGATTTCTGGGCGGTGGTGTTCAACCCGGTGGCCCAGGCCAAGTTTGTGCACACGGTGTCCGCCGGTTATGTCACCGGTTCGATGTTCGTGTTGTCGATTTCCAGCTGGTACTTGCTCAAGCGTCGTGATGTCGAGTTCGCCAAGCGCAGTTTTCGGGTGGCGGCGGCTTTCGGCCTGGCCTCCGTGCTCAGCGTCATCGTGCTGGGGGATGAGTCGGGTTACACGGTGGGTGAGGCGCAGCAAACCAAGCTGGCGGCCATGGAAGCCATGTGGGAAACCAAACCCGCACCGGCAGGCCTGACCTTGCTGGCCAGCATCAATGAAGCCGAATCCAGAAATAACTGGGAAGTCGACGTGCCGTGGGTGATGGGCTTGATCGGCACGCGCTCGGTCAGCAAGCAGATCCCTGGCATTCATGACATCAAAGAGAAAAACCGCGCGCGCATTCTGCGTGGCATTACCGCCGTCAATGCGCTTGAAGCCCTGCGGGCCGATCGCACCGATAAGGCGGCGTTCGAGACCTTCGAAGCCTATAAGACGGACCTGGGCTTTGGCCTGCTGCTGAAAAAGTACGTTGAGGATGTCAACCAGGCCACGCCGGCGATTATCGACAAGGCAGTGAACGATACCGTGCCGCGCGTGACGCCGATGTTCTGGGGGTTCCGGATCATGGTCGCCCTTGGTTTTGCCATGCTCCTGCTGTTCGGGGTGGCCTTCTGGAGCACCTTGCAGTCGGCCTGCACACGCCGCCGCTGGCTGCTGCGTTGGGCACTCTGCATGCTGCCTGCGCCCTGGATTGCCTGCGAGCTGGGCTGGTTCGTCGCTGAATACGGCCGTCAACCCTGGACCATCTACGGCGTGCTGCCCACTCACATGAGTGTCTCCACCCTTAGCGTCAATAACCTCTATGGCTCGCTGGCAGGCTTCGTCGCTTTCTACACCGTGCTGCTGGTGGTTGAAATGTTCCTGATGGTCAAGTTCGCCCGCCAAGGGCCCGGCAGCCTCGGAACCGGCCGTTATGCTCACGATGCCAACCTGAAGGAACTCCACCATGCTTGATTACGTCACCCTGAAAATTATCTGGTGGGCACTGGTCGGCGTACTGCTGATCGGCTTCGCCATCATGGACGGCCACGACATGGGGGTCGGCACCTTGCTGCCCTTTGTAGGCCGCACGGACCTGGAACGACGCGTTGCGATCAACACTGTAGGGCCGCACTGGGACGGCAACCAGGTGTGGTTCATCACTGCCGGCGGCGCACTGTTTGCGGCGTGGCCGGTGGTGTATGCCACCGCGTTCAGCGGGTTTTACTGGGCGATGATTCTGGTCCTGTGGGCGCTGTTCTTCCGCCCGGTGGGTTTTGACTATCGCAGCAAGATTCACAACGCCAAATGGCGCAGCACCTGGGACTGGGGTCTGTTCATCGGCGGGGCCGTGCCGCCGCTGGTGTTCGGCATCGCGTTCGGTAACTTGTTGCAAGGCGTACCGTTCCACTTCAACGACATGCTGGTATCGACTTACACCGGGAGTTTCTGGCAACTGCTGAACCCTTTCGCGCTGCTGACCGGCGTGGTGAGCAGTGCCATGATCACCCTGCAAGGCGGTACTTATCTGGCGCACCGCACTGAAGGCGTGATCCAGTCCCGTGCCATCAAGGGCGGGGTTGGCGCGGCGCTGGTGCTGCTGTGCACATTCGTCATTGCCGGCGTCTGGTTGCAATCGATCGACGGCTATCGCATTACCTCGGTGGTGGATATCGCCGGGTTGCCGGACATTCTCAACAAGACCGTGGTACGCGAAGCGGGGGCCTGGATGGCCAACTATGGCCACTATCCTGCGTTGTGGCTACTGCCGGCGCTTGGCTTGGCGGGCGCCGCCGGTGCCGCGCTGTTGCTGCTGATGCGCCGCACACTGGCCGCGTTTGTCGCCTCGTCGCTCGCGGTGATCGGGGTGATCAGCACCGCCGGTGTATCGATGTTCCCCTTCGTCATGCCGTCGTCAACGGTGCCTGCGGCCAGCCTGACCGTGTGGGACAGCGTCTCCAGTCATTTAAGCCTGGCCATCATGTTCTGGGCCACGTTGATCTTCATGCCGCTGATCGTGATCTACACCTCGTGGGCGTACCGCGTCATGCGCGGCAAGGTCACCGTCGCCCAGATCAAAGCCAACGAACATTCCGCCTATTAAGTGACGGCAGAGGAGTAATAAACATGTGGTATTTCGCCTGGATGCTGGGGGTCGGTTTCGCGTTGCTACTGGCCATATTGAATGCGATGTGGGGCGAGAACGAAGCTGGCCGCGCCATGAGCGACAATGACGAGACACTGTCATGACGCCGGGTGTCGCGACGCCCCCGCCCTCCTCGCACATTCAAGTGTCGAGTTTGGTTATCGCAATCGTCATCATGCTCGCGTGTACGCTCTACCCTCCCATGATGGTCTCCCCCGATGGGAAGCCTGACCATGCGCTGGCGACTGCATTGTTCGTCGCCATGAGCGTGGCCTTTGTGAGAGGTGTGGGTTTTGTCCCGCGGATGCTTGTCTGGCGGTGGCTGTTCTCAGGCTGGACCTGCTTTGCGGCACTTGCAGTGGCAGGCTGGGTCAAGTTTCTGCATTGAGGGCTGACGGCTGAACCTTCACACAAGGAGCCGGAGCCTCAAGACAACCGAACGTTGATCTTGTCTTCACTCCCGTGCCGTGGAGGGCACCGCACAAAAGCCAATCGAAAAATGCTGCAGCCGGCGGGACTTCGGAAAGAGCTCCGAATCCGCCGGCATCGGCAGGCACATTTGAGATCGCCCCCTTGCTGCCGCATCAGTGCCTCCCTATCTCACGCAAGGTGAGCCGGGCATGCGCTATCAATGGAGAGGCAACAACGATTAGCCGCTCTCTTGAACAGTATCCCGCCAGCCCCTTCAGCGCCTATCCAGATAACGGAACAGTTCCTCCTCCTGGTCAAAGTGCAACTGCACCAGGGTATCCAGGCGAATTAACTGATGCTGAATCTCTTCGGCGGGAACCGTGGTCGGGTCGGCACTGAAGTCGCTGCTCATGCGCGCCAGCAAATGGATGTGGCGAAAAATCTCGCGGTGTCCATAGCTCAGTGCCGACAAGGGGTCCTCGCCCGGCATGCTCAGGGTCAGCAGCGGATACAGAGTGTTTTCATCGTCCCGTTCATGGCTGGCCAGGGAGGCTTGCAGTTTGTCGACCAGTTCCTGCAGATCGGTCTGCGCCTGCTCAAGCGGGCGCCGGGCGAAATCGCCGGCCAGTTGGTGCAGATCACTCAACACAGTGGCGAGTTGGCTGTGTTCGTCCTGCAGCCGATCAATGTGCTCGCCGGCCAGTCGTCGCAGGCCCGGTCCTGCCGAAGACCCCAACGCACGCAACGCATTAATGATGATGAACACGTCGATGACTTCCTGAACCACGGCGCCGGCGAGTGGCGGCAGGTAACCGAGGGCGGCCACCGTCATCGCCAGCAGCGACAGTCCCATGCCGGCCAGCACGCCTTGCAGCGCGATATGGCGGGTACGGCGGGCAATCTCCAGTGCCTCGACCAGACGGTCCAGGCGATCCACCAACAGCACAACACCCGCCGCTTCCGCAGAGGCCGTGGCACCACTGGCCCCCATGGCCACACCAACGGTGGCCGCCGCCAGCGCAGGCGCGTCGTTGATACCGTCACCGACCATCAGCGTGCTGGCGCGCGTACAGCCCTCTTGTACGGCACGCACCTTGTCCTCCGGGGTCAACCCGGCACGCAGTTCGTCGATGCCGGCAGACAACGCAATCATTTCGGCCGTTTCCAGGCGATCACCCGTGAGCATGACAATTCGTTCGATACCGCTGTTGCGCAGCCGGCGAAGGGTTTGTGGGGTTTCCCGACGCAGGCTGTCCGAAAAAATCAGCAGACCGCAAAGCGCCCCATCCACTTCAACGAAGCTTCCACCGCAGGCCGAATAATCCATCTGGCGCAGCATCGCGGTGGCCCAATCGCTGACAGAGGCCTCGGTATGAGCAAAAGACAGCGTGCCGAGACGCACTCGCTTCCCCTCAATCAGCCCACACAGCCCGGAGCCCGGGCTTTCTTCAACCGCTTGCGGGGCGCTGAGCGGCAATCGGAGCTGGCGCGCTGCGTCGACGATGGCCTGGGAGATGGGGTGCACCGAGGCCTGTGCCAGCGAAGCGGCCAGGCCCAGCAGGTGCTGTGGATCGACCTGGCCATTGACCTCGACCGACTGCAGGCGGGCGTGACCACTGGTCAAGGTGCCAGTCTTGTCGAGAAACAGCTGTTTGGCCCCTGCCAGCGCTTCCAGAGTGGCGCCGTCCTTGATGAGAATGCCGCGCCGCGCTGCCCTGGAGATACCGGACATGATGGCGATCGGCACCGCCAGGATCAAAGGACAGGGCGTGGCCACCACCAGAACCGCCAGCGCCCGTAGAGGGTCTCCACTCCATAGCCAGGCCAGCCCGGCCATGAGCAGCGTCAGCGGAATGAAGAGCAAGGCGTAACGGTCGGCCAGACGCACGAAAGGCGCGCGCGATCGCCGTGCCGCCTCGGCCAGCCGCACGACACCGGCGTAAGTACTCTGCGCCGCCGTCTGCGTCGCCAACAGCTGGAGCGGCGCGCCGGCATTGGCGACGCCACTGCGCAACACCTCGCCTTCCCGGCGGGTGACCGGCAACGACTCACCGCTGAGCGCCGACTCGTCCAGCGTTGCCGTGGGGCTGAGCAGACGGCCGTCGACGGGGACCACCTCCCCCAGGCGTACAAGCAGCATCTGACCCGGCTGGATCTGCTCGACCGGTATCTGGCGCAAGTCGTTCGGTTCCTGCAGCCAGGCAAAGCGCGGCGCCCGGTCGACCAGTGCACGCAGCTCGCGGTCGGCGCGTTGCGCGGTGAAAAATTCGAGGGTACGCCCGGAAGCCAGCATCAAGGCAATGACCGCCGCCACCAGCATCTGCTCAAACACCAGGGCCGCGCCGATCGACAACAGCGCAATCAAGTCCACGCCGGCCTCGCGCCGGGCCAGGCGCCTGACAATCTCCACCAGCAGCACCACGGCCATGACCAGGCTCCCGGAGAGCCAGCACATCGCCGCCCAGTCAGGCTTCTGGGCAACCTGCGCAATGCCGCCCGCCAGCAGTGTCAGGGCAGTCAGCAGCAATAGCGCAGGGTCCAGCCACTTGTTAGACATCGTTGTAGGTTCCTCAAAAGGGATGCGTCATCGTGCCGAGTCACTGCGCCCCGTTGATTCTAGTGACTTCGCAGCGATCGCTTTTTTTAATTCAAGGGGACCGGCGCGCTTTTCTTGCCTGGGGGGTGTTATCGAGTGACTGACAACGCATCGTGGTTGCCGCTGGTCGTAGCCCGATTTCTGGAGATTTTTATTTGTCGCCGGACTGCGCTGGGCGGCGTGAACAGAGCGAATACTCAATGAAACCGACAAACAATTTGTGTTGAAGAGTATTGAGGAAGAGGGATTGTTGTCGTTTGTGACAGGTAGCAAACGGCCGTTTCGGATGATTCAATTTTTCAACAGAATCGGCCAAAAGCTGCCGGTCGGATCGCGTTGAACGTCAACCAGGCTTCCCAGCCCCATCGCCCACTGGCGGTACTGTTGCGCGCGCAGGCCCGTGTACCGCACTCTCCCTCTTTCAAACATATTGCGATGGATAGCACTGGGGGAACGGGGATGTTCGGCACACTGTTCAAACGCATCTACAAAGGCAAGATCGCTTCGCCACTTTCTCATATGACCTCAGCGGTCTGCGCGAGCAAGACATCAACGTTGCCCGTTACGGCCAATGATCCGGTCACACGGCCTGCCTTTAATGAGTTGGCTCAGCATGTACTTCAAGACTCGCGGACAGCCAAATGATCGCAGACGGACTTTCGCTGCTCATCGACTATGGCACCTACCTGCTTCCTGGTCTTGGCCTCTTCGCCCTCTGGTTCTGTCTGACACCGAAGACACAGCTTGGTTTGCGCATCGTTATCCTGCTGCTTGGCTTCGTCCTGATGCGCGACCTGATGACCCCGCTGCGCTTATGGTCCCTGAGTGGCGACGTGCAGATCAGCTTCATTTCGAATCCGTTTGTCTTAACCACACTGGGCGTGCTGTCGCTGGCTGTCGTCGCCGCGCTGGCAAGGATCGCTCCAGAACTATGGAAACTCATCGCCTGGAGTCAGGGCAATCGGGTTGTCGGGCTCACTCTGGGCATCGCGGCAGGGTTGGCGATCGGCGTTCCGCTGCGCCTTTATCAAGGAATCGATACTGCCGGGATCGCGGGTTATTGGCCTTGGCTGCCAAGCATGGTCGTGCTGGCTTTCGGTGGTAATGCGCTCGAAGAGGTGCTGTTTCGCGGAATCCTGCAAGGTCACCTCGAACACCATACCTCTGCGCTACGGGCAGCCCTGATCAGCGCTGTCGCCTTCGCGGCCTGCCATTCGTTCCTGGCGCTAACCGTCACCCGGATTGGCTGGCCGATTTTATTGTTCACGCTGGTTGAGGGCCTGACCTGTTCTTTCATCCGCATGCGCTACGGGGTAAACGCCGCCACAGCCGCACACGGGACCGCAATATTACTCATTGCCACGCCCATGTGATTGATGACAGGCGGGTAGCGCTGTTCTCCCGCAGAGACTGGCGGTTCAGGGTCGCTAATAGCCCTTCGCAACAGTCACGAATCGGCCAGAAGCGGACGTTGGCAAGCGACCGCTACCGACCCTTTGCTGCCCTTCGCGAGAGGTACAATCGGCCAAAAGCGGGCATTGAGAGAGGAAATGCCCCCCGTCCATACACGGCACTGCACTGCCTGATCGAGCTACAAATGCCCTAGAGCCGACATATTCGACGAGCGGTATGAAGGCACCAAACGACATGAAACCTTTCGTACTAGGCTTCGACATTAACCCTGAATAGTGTGTGGGAATTTCTATTTCGAAGTTAGCGAGTCTCCAGATCTGTCCAGGCTGTTGATTGGGTGGTCCCTCGCAGGATCCTTGGCTTGCACTCATCGCGTTGTTGGGTGAGCAAAGGATCAGCTTTTGAGAAAGGAAACCAAGCATGAAAAGGCTCTCACACTTCTCCAGGTTTTACTTTGCTTGTTCATTGCTGATAGCGATGAACGGTTTTGTCCAGGCAGCACAAACCGAAAAACCCAATATTCTGTTTATCGTCTCCGACGATACTGGCTATGGAGATTTGGGCCCCTACGGAGGGGGTGTAGGTCGAGGCATGCCGACGCCGAGCATTGATGAACTCGCCGCAGAAGGCACCACCTTTTACTCGTTTTATGCTCAACCCAGTTGCACACCGGGCCGGGCTGCCATGCAAACCGGACGCATCCCCAACCGTAGCGGCATGACCACGGTAGCCTTTCAGGGTCAGGGTGGTGGCTTGCCAGCAGCGGAATGGACACTGGCATCAGTACTCAAAACCGGTGGTTACGACACCTATTTCACCGGCAAGTGGCACTTGGGCGAAGACGATTACGCGCTACCCAATGCTCAAGGTTACGACGTAATGAAGTACGTCGGCCTGTATCACCTGAACGCCTACACCTACGCGGACCCTACCTGGTTCCCGGACATGGATGATGAAACCCGCGCGATGTTTGCCAAAGTGACGAAGGGCGCGTTGTCTGCCAAAGCCGGGGAAAAGCCGGTTGAGGAGTTCAAGATCAACGGTCAGTACGTAGACACGCCGGTCATTGATGGCAAACCCGGTGTGGTCGGCATTCCGTTCTTTGACAACTATGTGGAAAAAGCCACGCTGGAATTTCTCGACACCGCGTCAAAATCCAATAAACCGTTCTTCATCAACGTCAACTTCATGAAAGTACACCAGCCGAACTTGCCGGCACCGGAGTTTGTGCACAAGTCGATCTCCAAGACCAAATACGCCGACTCAATCGTCGAACTCGATACCCGCATTGGCCGCATCATGGACAAGCTAAAAGCGCTGGGTCTGGATAAAAACACCCTGGTGGTTTACACCACCGATAACGGCGCTTGGCAGGATGTTTACCCAGACGCTGGCTACACGCCCTTCCGTGGAACCAAAGGCACGGTGCGTGAAGGTGGCAACCGGGTTCCGGCGATCATGGCCTGGCCAGACAAAATCAAACCGAACACAAAAAATCACGACATCATCGGTGGTCTCGATTTGATGGCAACGTTCGCCTCCGTGGCCGGCATCAAACTGCCTGAGAAAGACCGCGAAGGTAAGCCGATCATCTTCGACAGCTACGATATGACACCGGTGCTGCTCGGCACTGGACCCGACCCGCGTAAAGAGTGGTTCTATTTCACCGAAAACGAGTTGTCGCCCGGTGCTGCCCGTGTCGGTAACTACAAAGCGGTGTTCAACCTGAGGGGCGACGACGGGGCCGTGACGGGCGGTCTGGCCGTCGACACCAACCAGGGTTGGAAGGGGCCAACCAAATACGTAGCAACCGTGCCGCAAGTATTCGACTTGCTGCAAGATCCACAGGAACGCTATGACATTTTCATGAACAACTACACCGAGCATACCTGGACCATGGTGCCTATCAGCACAGCAATTGCGAAGCTGATGAAAACCTATGTTCAGTATCCTCCTCGCAAACTGCAAAGCATGAGCTACGACGGCCCGATCGAATTGTCCAAGTACCAGAAATTCCAGTCAGTGCGCGACGACCTTGAAAAAGAAGGCATCAAAATTCAGATTCCAGCTGACAACTGAAACCGCCGTGGTGACCTTAGCCGAGGTCGCGAATTGCATCTCGTCCACCGCGTAATCAGGGGTAATTCAACATCGGTTCCCACCCCCCTGATTGCGCGGCACCCATGTGTTGAGTTCAGGCCATATTGACTGAAGGACTTCCCTAAAATCTGACAGGAGGTGTCCATGAAAACTGTACGTTCACTTAGATTCCTCTTCATCGCGCTTGTTGGCGCGTTGGTGCTCGCTACAAACATCGCCCATGCTGCTGATCCGTTGCCCTTGTGGCACGACGGGATTGCCAAGCAATCCATCGTCGACTTCGTGGAGAAGGTGACAAAACCGGGCTCACCAGACTTTGTGCCGGCCGCTGAACGCATCGCTACTTTCGACAACGACGGCACGCTCTGGTGCGAGCAGCCGATGCCCGTTCAGCTTTACTTCGCGCTTGACCGTGTAAAAGCACTTGCGCCACAGCATCCCGAGTGGAAGACACAGGAACCATTTAGCTCATTGCTCAAGGGGGATCTGAAAACAGCGCTCGCCGGAGGAGACCACGCATTACTGGAACTCATCATGGCCACGCATGCCGGCATGACTACTGTGGAGTTTGAGCAGGTGGTCAAGGATTGGCTTGCCACCGCAACGCATCCAAAAACTGGCAAGCACTACACAGAAATGGTTTATCAGCCGATGCTCGAAGTGCTCGCTTATCTGCGCGAGAACGGATTTAAGACTTACATTGTCTCTGGCGGTGGCATTGAGTTCATGCGTGTGTGGACGGAGCAGGTTTACGGAGTGCCTCCAGAACAGGTCGTCGGCAGTAGCATCAAGACGCAGTTTGAACTGCGTGACGGAAAACCGGTGATAGTGCGATTGCCTGAGTTGAACTTCATTGACGACAAGGGCGGAAAGCCCGTCGGCATCAACCAGTTTATTGGCCGGCGCCCGATTGCCGCATTTGGCAATTCGATTGGCGATCAAGAAATGCTGGAGTACACGCAGGGCGGCAAGGGCGCGCGGCTTATGCTACTGGTCCTGCATGATGATGCGACGCGCGAATATGCCTACGGCCCGGCTCGCGGACTGCCAGATGTGAAACTTGGTGCCTTCCCTGCCGCGCTAGATGAGCAGGCGAAAAATCAGGGGTGGATCGTGGTCAGCATGAAGGACGACTGGAAACGTATTTTTGCCTTCGACAAATAATTAATGTTAGCCCCCGCCAATAATCTGCAAACGAAGAGAGGAATACAGCCATGCAACTCATGACGAAGAACCTCAAACCTTTTGTGTTGAAAGGCTTGATGGCTTGCGCCTTGGTAATTCTGGGTGCGACTGCGCATGCTCAGCAAGCAACACCTGCGGTCACGGCCATCGACATCCTGCTTGAGCCGGACAATACGATGCTCCAGCACTCGCAAGCCGTGAATGACCGCCTGCTCAAAGTTTTCCCGAAGGGCTTTGCGCTGGACGCCACACACCGCCCCCACATCACCTTGGTACAGCGTTTCGTCCTCACCGAGAATCTTGAAAAAGTGTATGCCGCCGTCGGTAAAGTCTTCGCCAGCACCAATGTGACCGGCCTGAAGTTGGAAGCTATCAAGTATTACTACATACCGGACAAAGACCTTGGCCTCTCGGGCATTGTCATCAAGCCAACTCCCGAATTGATCAAACTGGAAATGCAGGTGATCGACGCGGTGACTCCGTTCACGGTGAAAACTGGAACCTCAGCCGCGTTCGTCACCGGCGACGTTCCTGAGGTCCTCCCTGCCTTAATCACTTACGTTTCGGACTTCGTGCCTAAGTCTTCTGGCGAGAACTACCATCCGCACGTCACCACCGGTCTTGCACCCAGAGAGTACCTGGACAAGATGATCGCCGAACCGTTTGATACGTTCACGTTCTCGCCAGAGGGTGCGGCGGTGTACCAGCTTGGGCACTTCGGCACGGCAGCGAAGAAACTCCACCAGTTCGATCTGAAACCTTGAGCTGTTTAAGCCATGGAACCAAGCTTCTATTACTTGCGATCCCTATTGGTAAAGGCCACAGCTATTTCCTGGGATTTCGGCAACAATGCGTCTGCGTCAACAAACACAGAGATTTAACTTGGACGCAGTGTGCAAAATCAGGATGGCTGGCAGCAGGACTGAAGCATTCAGACGGAGTCCCCACGCCTGATGACTGACTGCACTGCCAATTTTGTTTACCAAGAGGCGGTCAAGTTGGGGCAGTAGGGGCAATGGATGTCCGCTTTGGGTTGTGGATTGCGGCGCTTCGTGACAGGCAGCAATTGGCCGGTTGCTGACCATCACGACCGGCTGAAAACGGCCAGGAGCAGACATCCGCCCAAGCATTCCGCCCAGAGAATGCTCCCTGAAGGAAACACCCCCCCTTGGCGCAGTGACAACTCACATGCCAGTCGTTATTCGCTGGGCCTGCGTTCAGTCGCTAGCGTTGCCTCTGAATTGGCTTCGCGACTGCTGTTATACGCTGCAAAATACCGACCTAACTGGCGTCCAAATCGGATACAGGGTTTTTCAATTACGAACCAGGAAATACTGGCCAACGCAAGAGAAACGGCGATCGTAACAGCCTGATTTGCATGAATGCTGAAATTCGGGAATTCGGCGGCTATAACCTTTTGTATTGGCCATCCGAAGACATACACACCATACGAAAAGTCGCCTGGAAGCCGCAATGCCTTGATTGGGCCGGTGGTCATCAGCCAAAGCGCAGTCATCAAAAATGCCGGATAAAACACAAACTGGAACGCCGATCCATGCCGAAATATCCAAGCGAAGAGGATTAAGCCGGAAACCACACGGATATTGATACTTGCCTGGTCCTTATAAAGCGCAAGGAGAGCACCAAAAGCAAAAAAGGCCGGGAGGCGCCCACCAATGTCTATGTTCATCAGACCAATCAGTTGAATGTCTTGCGGGAAAAACATTGAAGTAACAAGAATTGCGATGAGAACCACCGTCGCGAAGAGCCTATGACGGAATACCCCACAGAGTCCCGCAGCCAGCAACATGGCGTACATAATAAGCTCATACCGGATCGTCCAAATAGATCCATTGGTCAGCGGGAAGTTGCTGTTTTCAAACACACCAGGCAATGAATATTGGATATAGGGGTGCCGGAATATTTCTGAAAAAACGGAGCTGTCAGCAAAATAACTATTCAACGGCAGTGTGGTGAGCATCGGTCCAAGCAGTAAGACGCAAGCGGCCGCACTAACCAGGATGGCTGGGAACACCCGAAAAAACCGTGCCAGTATAAAATCAAGCGGTGAACTATTGTTTATCCAGCTATTCGTTACAAGAATACCGCTTAAGAAAAAGAAGAACTCAACGGCCAGCGATCCCGAATAGTCAAATCCAAGCAACCCCCCTATAGGCTCTGTCGTCGCGGCCCCAGGAACGAGAGCGTAAGCATGCCCCCAGATGACCGCACATGCAGCGACGAGGCGCAGCAAATCCGCATTGTTATTGTCCCTGAGCAGAGCGTAATTCAGTTTCATTGAAAGGCTCTCGGAATGTGTGCGCGGTGGCAGGACCCGATAACCATCCTGGCAAACTTGCCAGTTGTGGTAGATGTGTCCGATAAGGACTGAGTGTAGACGGCGCCTCAACGCGACTGCTGAACATGAAAAAAAAGACATGTTACATATTCGTAATCCTGGCCGATGCCCAGCCAAACTCCGATACACACTTTGCCTCTATTCCTGACCGATGCATCTATCCCAAACCAGAACAAAAGAATGCCAAAGATCTGGCGCGATTTAGTTGACTACTTTCGGTCTATTACTGCCCTTCGAGACGGACAACAACCGGCCAATAATAATCTCCCGGTTGCATACACTAATTTGAGTGCCGATTGACGAGTGCTATCGAACCCTCGGTCCGCAACAACTTTCAATCACTCAGAAAATGCCTGCCGGGTTGCTGGTCGACTTGCTGATGTTGAGCAAGTGAAACCACGAACTGTTACCCGGGCCGGGGCCGCCCCCCTGCGACCATCCGGATGGCGCGCGCGCACGTCTTGCGCTTCGCGGATGGGGCCCCACGCGGCGATCTGCGGCGAATACGCGGCCGACTTGATCGAGTCGGGTACGCCCATTGAGTCACGGCAATTTCCGACTCGCGGTCGGCCGTAACTCACGCTTGATTGTCATACCGTTGGTTCAAGCGATTCATTTTGCAATAAGCTTTGTCCACTTGCGGTTCGAGCCGCATCACACCACCAAGGTAGAACACCTGATTGAACATCGATACCCGAATCAAATTCCGTCATCTGGTGTGTTTTCTCGAAGTGGCGCGCCAGGGCAGCCTGGCACGTGCTGCCGACAAGCTGGCGATCAGTCAGCCGGCGCTTTCCAAAACCCTCAAGGAACTGGAAACCCTGCTGGAGGCCACCCTGTTCGAGCGGGGCAAAAAGGGCTCGACGCTGACCGAGGCCGGTGCGGCCTTTCTGCGCTACGCCGGGCCGAGCGTGCAATCGCTGCGCGAGGGGGTCAACAGTCTGCGTTCCGGTGTGCATGAACCGATTACCGTGCAGCTCGGCGTGCTGTCCACCGTCGAAAGCTTACTGGTTCCTGAGGTGGTCTGCCGTCTGCATGACCGGCACCCTGCCTTGGTGGTCAGCGTCATGACCGGGCCTAGCGCCTATTTGCTCTCGCAATTGCGGGTCGGCGAACTGGACCTGGTGGTGGGTCGAATGACCGATAGCCCGTTGATTTCCGGACTGACGTTCGAGCATCTCTACAGCGAGTCGATGACCCTGGTGGTGCGGGCCGGTCACCCGGCGCTCACCGCTGCACAGGGGCATAAAAATCTCGAAGACTACCCGCTGGTCTTGCCCTCGGCGGGGACGACGATCCGCAAATTCGCCGATAGCCTGTTTGTGCAGCACGGGATAACGCCGTCGCGCCAGCGCCTGGAAACCCTGTCGGTCGCCCTGAGTCGGCGCTACGTGCAATGCAGTCAGGCGATCTGGGTGGCGCCCCATGACGCGGTCAGGCAGGACTTGAGGCAAGGTGAGTTGGTGGAGCTGGATCTGGGGATGCGCGAACCTGGCGGTTCGGTGGGGCTGTGCACCAATCCTGCGTTACCCGTGACGCCAGCGGCGCAGTGGTGCGTGGAAGCCCTGCGCGAGATCGGCCAGGAATATCGCGAAGGACAATATCCATAACCATTTGGATATGGATAGAGTCGTTTTTTTCAATTTTGCATCAGGTCGCGCAGGGGGAAACTGCGGTCACGAGTCACTGCCCACGCAGTGCCCGCCTCCGTCCAACCATAACAACAGGAAAAACGACATGTCTGATGCGCACGACAGCCGCTTCGTCATTCGTGACCGTAACTGGCATCCAAAAGCCCTGACCCCCGACTACAAGACGTCGATCCTGCGCTCCCCGCGCCAGGCATTGGTGAGCATTCCCCAATCCCTGTCGGAAACCAGCGGCCCGGACTTTTCCCATTTGAAAATGGGACAGCACGATAACGATCTGCTGTTGAACTTCAATCACGGTGGCCTGCCCATTGGCGAACGCATCATCGTCGCCGGTCGCGTGTGTGATCAGCACGGCAAGCCGATTCCCCATACCCTGGTGGAAATGTGGCAAGCCAATGCCGGTGGCCGTTACCGGCACAAGAAGGACAGCTACCTGGCCCCGCTCGACCCGAATTTCGGCGGTGTCGGCCGTGCACTGACCGACCGCGATGGCAACTACAGCTTCCGTACCGTCAAACCCGGTCCCTACCCTTGGCGCAACGGCCCCAACGACTGGCGGCCAGCCCATATCCATGTCTCCATCAGCGGCCCGTCCATTGCGACGCGGTTGATTACCCAGCTGTATTTCGAAGGTGATCCGCTGATCCCCATGTGCCCGATCGTCAAATCGATCTCGAATCATGAAGCGGTGCAGAGCCTGATCGCCAGACTGGACATGAGCATGGCCAATCCGATGGATTGCCTGGCTTATCGTTTTGATATCGTCCTGCGCGGCCAGCGCAAGACCCACTTCGAAAACCGCTGAGGAGGCCTGCGTATGCCCGTTCAACTTCTGCCTGAAACCCCATCGCAAACAGCCGGCCCCTATGTGCACATCGGCCTGGCCCTGGAGGCTGCCGGCAATGCGCCGCGCGAACAGGAAATCTGGAACGACATGGCCAAGCCTGGCGCGCCAGGTGAGCACATTTTACTGCTGGGCCACGTTTATGACGGTAACGGCCACCTGATTCGTGACGCGTTCCTGGAGTTCTGGCAGGCCAATCACGATGGCGTCTATGACAGTGCTTACGACCTGGAAAAACCGTTCAACTGTTTTGGCCGTACCGCCACGACCGATGTCGGTGAATGGACGATCAACACCGTGAAACCCGGCGTGGTGAAAAACGCCGCGGGCGTTGCCATGGCCTCGCACATCAACGTGTCGCTGTTTGCCCGAGGTATCAACATCCACTTGCAGACCCGGCTGTACTTCGACGACGAAGCCCAGGCGAATGCCGTGGACCCCGTACTGAATCTGATCGAACAACCCCAGCGGCGCGAATCGCTGATTGCCAGGCGCTGCACGGTTGACGGAAAGCTGGCCTACCGCTTCGATATTCACGTTCAAGGTGAAGCGGAAACCGTGTTCTTCGACTTCTGACGACGCAGGCACCGCGTAGAAACGGCCTCCCCTCTGCGGGAGGCTATCTGTGCCCGTCAAGACCCGCCCCCCGACGCAGGGTAAAGCGACCGGCCCATGGCGACTTCTCGAAGCCAGCGATGTGAGCCATTCAATTCAGTATCGCGCGAAACAAAGTACCTGTACTTTCAGGCCCGTTGGCAACCGTGGCGCACGATTGCCAACGCGGTCGGCATTGGGTGCCCGATGGGTCTTTACAGGCAACCTGACGGTTGATCGTTGAACGCGTGTCCGCATGACGTCGTGATTGGCTGGCAATGCTGAACAGTGCATCCAGCCCGACCCTGCTTATCTTTGCCGATCGCCGCTCTAGACTGGGTCACACCTTTCTCAGCTCAAGGAGCGTTGCGATGCCGAATCATTCAATCAACGGCAAAGTCGTACTGATCGCCGGAGGCGCGAAGAACCTCGGAGGGTTGATCGCCCGCGACCTGGCCGGGCATGGCGCCAAGGCAGTGGTCGTGCATTACAACAGCCCTTCCAGTGAGGCCGATGCGCACGCCACCGTAGCCGCCATTGAAACCCTTGGGGCCAAGGCCGTGGCTTTGCAGGCCGACCTGACCACCGCCGGCGCCGTGGAAAAGCTGTTCAACGATGCAGTGCTGGCAGTGGGACGACCGGATATTGCGATCAACACGGTCGGCAAGGTGTTGAAGAAGCCGATGGCCGAGATCACCGAGGCGGAGTACGACGAGATGATGGCGGTCAACGCCAAGACCGCTTTCTTTTTTATCAAGGAAGCCGGCAAGCATCTTAATGACAACGGCAAGATCTGCACGATCGTCACCTCATTGCTCGGGGCATTCACGCCGTTCTATGCGGCGTATGCCGGCAGCAAAGCGCCCGTGGAACAGTTCACTCGGGCGGCGGCAAAAGAGCTGGGACCTCGTGGCATTTCGGTGACTGCAGTGGGGCCAGGCCCAATGGACACGCCCTTTTTCTACCCCGCCGAGGGCGAGGATGCCGTCAACTATCACAAGAGCGCTGCGGCGCTGTCGCCGTTCTCGCGCACTGGCCTGACCGATATTGAAGATGTGGTTCCGTTCATTCGGAATCTGGTCGGTGAGGGCTGGTGGGTGACGGGCCAGACGATTCTGATCAATGGCGGCTATACCACCAAGTGACGTGCGATAAAGCGGTTGCACCCCGTGATAGCGCGCTGATAGTTTCCTGAATCACCCGGCCATGGGGTCATTATGAGTGCCAACTCGTCTGCGGGTCACCCGCTGCTTCGCCATCGTGACGGTCACCACGCACGGGTGACGTTCGAGGAGCTGTTGTTCGATCTGGTGTATGTATTCGCCGTGACCCAACTCAGCCATGGCCTGCTCCACCACCTGACGCTGCTTGGGGTGGTGGAGACGCTGATCATGTGGTTTGCCGTATGGCTCGGCTGGCAGTACACCTGTTGGGTCACCAACTGGTTCAATCCGGAAATGCCCAGGGTGCGCGGGCTGATCTTCGCCATCATGTTTCCTGCGTTGCTGATGGCGGCCAGCATTCCCGAAGCGTTTGGCGATCGAGGGCTGGTGTTTGCGCTGGCCTATGTACTGATCCAGGTGGGGCGTACGGCCTATATCGTTCTGCATTTGCCCAGTGAACACCCGCTGGCACCGAACTTCCGGCGCATGCTCGGCTGGATGGTGATAGCGGCTGCGTTCTGGCTGACCGGCGCGTTTTTGGAGGGGCCATGGCGTATTGGCCTGTGGTTGGTCGCGGTGCTATGTGAGTACGTGTCGCCCATGTTCGGCTTTGCCCTGCCGGGACTGGGGCGCTCGCGCACCAGTGACTGGACCATCGAAGGTGCACACCTGGCCGAGCGTTGCCAGTTGTTTGTGATCGTCGCCCTGGGTGAAACGCTGCTGGCCAGCGGCGCCGTTCTCGCGGAGACCGATCATTGGGGGATTCCCGTGCTGCTCGGTTTGCTGACCACTCTGCTGGGCACTCTGGCAATGTGGTGGCTGTACTTCGGCACTGCCAGCAAAGACGCTATCCACCGTGTCACCGTCTCCGGCGATCCTGGGCGCACCGGTGCCAACTTCCACTACATCCACGCGATTCTGGTGGCTGGCATCATTGCTACGGCAGTCGGCAATGATTTGGTGATGGCCCACCCCGACCAGCACTTGACCACGGCCTACGTGGTGACCCTGGTCCTGGGGCCGATGATCTTTCTGTTCGCCAGCCTGCTCTACAAACGCGAGGTGTATCAGGTGATCGCCAAGTCCCACCTCGCCGGCATGGTCCTGTTACTGGCCCTCGTGCCGTTGGCCTACGCCACGGATCTGCTGATGGTCGGCACGCTGACCACGCTGGTGTTATTGATCGTATGTTTTGTCGAATGGCGAGTGGTCCGCCGGTTTCGTGCGAAACAGGCAGGCGCTGTCATCGAGCATTGAAGACCTATGGATAGAATCGAGCAATACCGCATCTTTGTTCAGGTGGCAGAGCTGGGCAGTTTCATTCAGGCCGCGCGGTTGCTGAAGCTGCCGCGCGCGACCGTGTCATCGGCCATTCAACAACTGGAGGCCAGCACTGGCACCCGTCTGCTGCACCGTACGACGCGCAAGGTGTCGCTGACCACCGATGGCACCCAGTTGTTGCTGCGTGCGCGTCAGGTATTGCTGGATATCGATGACATCGACCAGTTGTTCCAGAGCCATCAAGAACAGGTCATGGGCCGTCTCGAGGTTGATGTCCCGAGCCGCATTGCCAGACGCTTGCTCATTCCGGCGCTACCCGAATTTCTCAAGCACTATCCGCGACTGCAACTGGGTCTGGGCTCCACTGATCGCGCAATAGACCTGGTGCTGGAGGGGGTCGATTGCGTGATTCGGTTTGGGACACCACAGAACAGCAGCCTGGTGGTGAGGCCTTTGGGTCAGGTGTTGCTGATCAACTGCGCGAGCCCCGACTACCTGGCCGAATTTGGTGTCCCCGCACAGCCCGCCGACCTGCAAGACAAGCACCTCTGTATCGGCTATATGGCCGGTGGGACCACACAGCAAGCACCGTGGGAGTATTGCGTCGACGGTGTCGAACACTCGCTGGATCTGCCCGGGCGCCTGGTGGTCAACAACGCAGAAAGCTACATCGCTGCGTGCTGCGCAGGGCTTGGCCTGATTCAGGTACCGCTGTTCGATGTTCAGCACTTGCTGGAACGCGGCGACCTGGTGGAAGTCATGGCCGCCTACCGTCCCGCGCCCATGACCGTCTCGGTGCTTTACCCGAACCGGCGTCAGCGCTCTCGTCGGCTCGGCGCTTTCATCGATTGGTTTACCACGTTGATGGCGCCATACCTGAAGGCTTGAGCCACCCGGTTCCGTGGGGGTAGCGCTTGGCCTTCAAGGTCAAAAGGGGCGAGGCCGTGGCTATTTCAGCAACGGCTCCCTCGAACTTTTCCCTGTTTATCGGTCTATGTGGATAGGCACATCCACTCGGTAAGCACGCCCCCCTGCTGGCTTACCGCAGCCGGATGGCCACACGTCCAATGGCCAATCAGAGGTTGTCTTCGTTCATGAAATTCCTTGTCCCACGGAAGGTGCTCTTCGGTCTGTTCGCGTTCGCGGCAATGGGCTCGGCATCCGCCACACCGATGAAGACCTCAACCCCTGTTTTCGCCCCTGAAGCCACAGCCGTTAAGCCACCTGTCCACGCCGCCGACAACCCTTGGCCGACCTTGGCCGGTATGGCCGGCAAGCAGCCAGGGCCGTTGCTTGCCCATGACGACCGAGACTGGCATGACGACCGTTGGCACGATCGTAGAGACGAGTGGCGCCGAGACGAATGGCGCAGAGAAAATTGGCGCAGAGAGCAAGCCCGCCGGGAAGCTGAGCGCCGTCGTGATTGGGAGCGTAACGAGGATCGGGCCATGCGGCACCGTTACGAGGACGATCACCGTTACTATCGGCGCTAGTGCGAAGGCACCCTGACCGTCCGCAAGGGCTCAAGACTGGCCGATGGTCGTCGCATTTCGCTCGTCGCCGGCGTTTGGCTAAGCTGAATACATCAGGACGAACTCAATCTTGAGTGACAGCGGCTACGAGCGGATCTGGATTGGCGTCAAGGCAGTAGCCCCGGGAGACCACTATGTACGCGGTGATAAGAACCTACTTGGGGACTGGAGCAAAGCAGCTTTTCGAGCTTTTGGAAGAGCGTAGCGCCGACGTCGAAGCGACCCTTCGGACAGTGCCTGGCCTCGTCAGCTACACCCTGCTCAATACCGGCGATGGCGGTACTGCGGTGACCGTCTGCACGGACAAGGCCAGCACCGATGCAAGCTTGAAAGTCGCGCGTGACTGGATTCAGAAAAACGCCTCGAATATCCGCGCGAACCCGCCGATCGTGACGGAAGGGCCGGTCATTGTGCAGATCAAATAACGCGCCCTTCCAGTAGGTCTCAACCCACCGACATCTTCGCGGTCAGGTTCTGTTGCAGGTACGCCAGGAAGCGTCGCTGGAACAGCATCGTATGCTCGTGCGCGGCCTTTTCTGCTTCGTCAGCATTACGTGCCTGTATGGCATCGACGATTTCATCATGGTCGCGGCCGATGGGGGCGCTGGCCGTACTGACGATGTAGTCGAAGTGCAGGTGCAGCAGGCGCTGACCTTCGCCCAACAGCTTCTCGTAGTAACTGATGAAATACGGGTTCTTCCCGGCCTCGGCAATCGCCATGTGCAATGCCTTGTTGGTTTCGGACATCGCCTGAAAGTCCCCGGCACTGACGGCATCCAGATAGGCCGCGTCGGCGGCGCGGATACGCACCAGGTCTTCATCGGTACGGTGCAGGGCCGCCAGGCGGGTCACCGCGCGCTGGATCAGGTCCAGGGCAGAAATGTAGTTGGGGAATTCTTCGATTTCGAAGGGGGTCACCAACAGCGTGCGGTTCGGCAGGATGGTGACCAGGCCTTCGCTGATCAGACGGGCAAGCGCATCACGCACCGGCGAGCGGGAAAGGCCGAACTGGGCGGCCAGGGACACCTCGTCCAGCGGCACGCCCGGCTTGAGCTTCAGCGTCAGGATCTGCTTGCGCAGTTCTTCGTAAATGTAACGACCGCCATGGCGTTTGGCACCACTGGTCGCTTCAGTCGTTTCTTTGCTCATAGGGTCATGCTCTCGACAATGCAGGCCAGTCATCCGGCCAGCCCGCAACTTTAACATTCGCCCGGGGATAGTTAGAAACCCTCACCCCAGGTATCACTCAGCATAAAACCGGCCGCCAACGGGTCGTCGGGATCGAGGCCGATCTGGTGCAGCCCATAGATCCAGGCCCGCCCGGTGACCCTGGGCAACACCGCCGGTTTACCGCCCACAGTCGTCAGCCCCAGCAGCTCGACCTGAAACTCACCACCAATGGTCGAGCGCGAGATGAGTGCATCCCCCACTTCGACCAGATGGCGTGCGCTCAAGGTCGCCAGGTTCGCCGAACTGCCCGTGCCACAGGGCGAGCGGTCGACCCGCCCCGGAGGCAGCGTGGTACAGGTCTGGTAGGTGAGTCGGTCCACGCGGTGGCGGAACATCACATACGCCACCTCGTCGAGCGCCTTGAACAACGGGTGGCTCACCTTCACCTGCTGATTGATCAAGCCTTTGAGGCGCACGCCTTGAGTGGCCAGTTCACGGGCATTCTCGGGGGCAATGCTGAGGCCGATCTGGTCAACGTCCACCAGCGCGTAGTAGACACCACCGAAGGCAATGTCGGCCTTGATCACACCAAAGTCCGCGGTCTCGATCGGCACATCCAGTTGCTCGACAAAGGACGGCACCATATCCAGCGAAACGCTCTGACAGCGCCCGTCCGTGCACCGGGCACGGGCGGTCACCAGGCCCGCCGGAGTGTCGAGCACCACCGTGGTCACGGGCTCGACCATCTCCAGCATCCCCAGCTCCAGCAGGGCGGTGACCACGCAGATACAGTTGCTGCCAGACATCGGGTGCGCCTTGTCCGCCTGTAGCACGATAAAACCGGCCTGGGCTTCGGGCCGGGTCGGCGGCAACAGCAGGTTCACCGACATCTGCAGGCAACCGCGCGGCTCCAGAATCACCAGGCGCCGCAAGCTGTCGTCGATTTCGTTGATGTAGTTCATCTTGTCGAGCATGGTCTTGCCGGGGATATCGATGACTCCGCCGGTGATGACCTTGCCGATCTCGCCTTCACAATGCACATCAGCCAATTGCAGCGTCTTTTTCCAGCGCATGTCCGGATCCTTTACTTGATGTACCAGCCCCAGGGCTGTTCGCTGTCATAGCGGGTGATCTGCTTGGTCTCCAGATAATTGTTCAAGCCCCACTCGCCCAATTCGCGCCCGATACCGCTTTGCTTGTAGCCGCCCCAAGGGGCTTCGGTGAAGGTCGGCTGGGAGCAATTGACCCAGACGATGCCCGCTCGCAGTCGGCGGGCGACCCGTTCGGCACGGGTACTGTCCCGGGACATCACGGCAGCGGCAAGGCCGAAGCGGGAGTCGTTGGCGCTGCGCACCGCATCGGCTTCGTCATCGAAGGGACGCACACACACCACCGGGCCGAAGATTTCTTCTTTCCAGATCCAGCTGTCCTGCGGCACGTCGGCAAAAATCGCCGGGGTCAGGAAGTAGCCTTTCTCGCAATGGGCCGGACGCGTGCCGCCGGTGAGCAGCGTCGCGCCCTCCTCCCGGCCACGGGCGATGGCCGCCAGTACCTTGTCGTACTGACCACGACTGACCAACGGGCCGAGCAGCACGCCTTCATCCATGCCGTGGCCGATACTGACGCGCTCGGTCTGCTCCACCAGCCGCTTGAGCAGCGGCTCATACAGATCGCGCTGGACCAGCACCCTTGAAGTCGCCGAACACACCTGGCCCTGATTCCAGAAAATGCCGAACATGATCCATTCGACCGCGGCTTCGATATCGCTGTCGTCGAAGATGATAAAGGGCGACTTGCCCCCCAGTTCCAGGCTGATGTTTTTGATGTCGCGGGCGGCGGCCTGCATGATCCGCGTCCCGGTTGGCACGCTGCCGGTAAAGGCCAGTTTGTCGATACCGGGGTGCTCGCTCAGGGGCGCGCCGGCCTCCGGGCCGAGGCCGGTGACCACGTTGAGTACGCCGGCAGGCAGACCGGCCTGATGGGCGATGTCCGCCAGTTCCAGGGCAGTCAGCGGTGTCAGTTCCGACGGCTTGAGCACCATGCAGCAGCCGGCGGCCAGTGCCGGTGCGACTTTCCAGGCAGCCATCAGCATCGGGAAGTTCCAGGGAATGATCGCACCGGCAACGCCCACCGGCTCCTTGCGCGCAATGGAGGTGAAGCGCTCATCGGCCAGCGCAATGTGCTGCTCACGCTGCCCGTCCAGGCCGTCGGCCAGATCAGCATAAAAGTCAAAGCAGCCTGCGGTATCGGCAATGTCCCACTGGGCTTCGGGCAGCGGCTTGCCGTTGTCGCGCACCTCAAGCTCGGCCAGTTGGTCCTGGCGCTGGCGAATGCCGTTGGCGATGGCCCGCAGAATCGTCGCGCGCTCGGCCCCGGTCATTTGTGGCCAGGGACCGTCATCAAATGCCCGGCGTGCGGCACTGACGGCCAGGTCGATGTCTCCTGCGGTGGCCGCCGCGACCTGGGTGATCACCGACTCATCGCTCGGATCGATCGTGTCAAAGGTGCCGCCATTTTTGGGGCGAACCCACTGGCCGTCGATATAGAGCTGATCATGGGATTTCATGCGTGTCCTCCAACAAGGGTAAAGCGCTGGGCGCTGAAAGGGGTCAGGTCCTGGGCGGGTTTGCGCCCGACAACCAGGTCAGTGATGAGTCGTCCGGTGGTTGCACCCAGCGTCAGGCCGAGCTGGCCGTGGCCGAACGCCAGGAACACGTTCGCCAGCCGGCTGCTGCGATCGATCACCGGTTTGGTGTCGGGCAGAAACGGGCGATAGCCGACGCCGTATTCGAGGTTGTCCAGTTGCAACCGGGGAAGCATTTTTCGGGCTTTCTCGAGAATGATGTCGGCGCGCTTGAAATTCGGCTCGGCGTTCGGGCCGGCGAATTCGATGGTGCCGCCAATTTGCAAACCACGGGACATCGGGCTGAAGCAGAACCCGCCATCGGCATAAATCACCGAATGGCGAATCTCCACGCCGGGGGTGGGCAGCAACACCTGATAACCGGCGATGCCGGCCAGTGGAACCTGCGCACCGATCTGCCCGAAAAACTGTCGCGAGCCCGTGCCGGCGGCGATCACCACCTGATCGGCCGCGTAGCGTTGGCCATCGGCGAGGGTGACGCCGCTGGCACGGTCGGCCACCTCATCGATGCGCTTGACCTGGCCACGCACGCGCACGCCGCCCTGATCGAGAAAGCTTTGCGTCAATGCAGCAATAAAACCTTTGGTATCGCTGACCGCGCGCCAGTCTGGAAACAGCAGGCCATGGCTGAACTTGCCGGCCAACGACGGTTCGAGATCAGAGATGGCGGCTGCATCCAGCACTTCGGATTTGAAACCCAGTGCCTGGCGCAATGCCAGATGCTCCCGTTCGTGTTCCAGGCCTGCCGGGGTATCGAACAACTCGATGATCGGCCGCTGCCCCATCAGGGTCTTGTCCGGGCAAGCCGCCAACAAGGGTCCATAGTCCTCGTAGACCTGGTGCGTCAGGGTCGCCATGTCTTCGGCGATCTCGACGATCTTCGAATGCCGGGCACAGGCCAGAAAGCGCAGGAACCACGGCAGGATGCCGGGCAAGGCGCCGGGCCTGAGCGCCAGCGGTCCCTTCTGGTCGAGCAGCCAGCCGGGGATTTTTTTCAGGATGCCGGGCTTGGACAGCGGAATCACTTCGCTGACCGCCATTTGCCCGCAGCTCCATTTGGCGGTGCTGTCGCCCGCCGCGGCCGGGTCGATCAGCGTGACGGCGTAGCCTTCGCGTTGCAGATAAAGGGCGCAACAGACGCCGACGATGCCACCGCCGACCACCACAGCCTTTTCTGCGGGAAAGGGTGCTTGTGCAACGGGCTGTGCAGGCGTCATAGAGGAGTCTCTTGAGCAGCGGCTGGAGCGGCATAATCTTCCAGACTGAAGCCGTCCCACCAGGGTTGGGTGTCGTCGACAATAAACTCGGCGCGCCCGGTGATCCATGCCCTTCCTTCAATACTGGGGCGAATCGCGGCACGGCCATCTTCCAGTTGCAGGGTCTGGGCCACGCGGCCGACGAAAACACTGCCGATCAGGCTTTCGTGACGATAGGCGCCCTCTTCCGCCAACCAGCCCCGGGCAAAGCGCTGGGCGACCCGGGCCGAACTGCCGGTGCCGCAGGGCGAACGATCGATCAGGCTCGCACCGGCAATCACCACGGCCCGGCCCTGGGATTGTGCGGACAACGGCGCGCCGGTCCACATGCAATGCTTGACGCCCCTGATGGCCGGGTTTTCCGGGTGAACCACGTCAACCGTCCGGTTGACCAGGTCCTGCATCTCCCGGCCCCATTCCAGCAGTTGCTGCGGGCTGAAATGTTCGCAGCCCGGATAGTTGGGTTGCACCTCGACAATCGGGTAGAAGTTGCCGCCATAGGCGATGTCGACCTTCAGCAACCCCAGGGGCGGAAAGTCGAGAAGCAAATCACGGTGCAGCAGGAACGACGGAACGTTGGTGAAACGCACCGCGCTGACCTTGTCGCCATCGCGTACATAGGTCGCCTGGATCTGCCCCGCCGGCACATCCACCACCACGGTGCCCGGGACTTTCGGCTCGATCAGACCGGCCTCCAGGGCAAAGGTAATCGAGCCCAGCGTGGCATGCCCGCACATGGGCAAACAGCCGGAAGTCTCGATGAACAGCAGGCTGAAGTCGCTGTCAGCGCGCATCGGCGGGTAGAAAATCGTGCCCGACATGTGCGAGTGACCGCGCGGTTCAAGCATCAGGCTACGGCGAATCCAGTCGAAATCGGCCATGAAGTGTTCGCGCCGCTCGCTCATGGTCCGGCCTTTGAGGGCTGGGGCTCCGGCGATCACCATGCGTACGGGCATGCCTTCGGTATGGCCTTCGATACTGTTGAAAACGTGTCGGGTCATCGTATTCACTCCGTCGTGCCGCATCGATCGGGTGTGGCGACCGATGCGGCCAGTGCCATTAACCCAGCGCCACTTCGAAAGCCTTGCGGAAGCTGGCCTTCTCGTCGCTGGTCAGCGGTTGCAGCGGCATGCGTGCGGCGCCGGCATCGAAACCTGCCAGCTCACAGCCGTATTTGACCTTCTGGATGAACTTGCCCGACTCCATGTCCGCCAGCACCGGGAACAGCGAGCGGACGATGGCCTGGGCACCGTTGAGGTCGCCGCTGGTGTATTTGCTGTAGAAATCACAGACCTGCTGCGTCAGGCAGTTGGCCGGGCCACAGATCCAGCTGCTGGCGCCCCACAGGAAGAAATCCAGCGCCTGATCGTCGGAACCGCACGACAGTTGATAGTTGTCCTTGTAGGTGTTGCCGATCTCGATGGCGCGCAGCAGGTTGCCGCTGCTTTCCTTGATCGCGATCACGCGCTTGTTGTCCTTGAACGCGTCCAGCACGGTAAAGCCGACTTCGACGTTGGTTCGCACCGGGTAGTTGTACAGCACCACATTGATGTCGGGCGCGGCGTCGAGAATGGCCTGGTAGTGACCGATCAGCTCGTCCTGGGATGGCAGTGCGTAGTAAGGCGGCGCGATCAGCAGGTTGGTGTAGCCGGCGTCGCGGGTCTGCTTCACCTGCTCGATCACCTCGCGGGTGCAGGCGCCGTTGGCACCGGCGATCAACACCCCACGGTCCCCCACCACTTCGCGCACGGTGGACAGGATCTGCCGTCGCTCCTGATTGGTCAGCGCGTAGTACTCACCGGTGGAACCCAGCGGCACGAAGCCCGTGACGCCCGCCTTGAGTTGAAACTCGATGATGTCGCCCAGCATGTCGTAATTGACGTTGCCGGCCTTGTCGAACGGTGTGACCAGAGCAGGCAAGATGCCTTTGAGTTGAGTCATTGCAGACACTCCACGGATTTGTGTACGAGGGTTGGGGTTAGTACGCATAACGACGCAGCATCCGCGTCTCGACCACGCCGACCAGTCGGGTCAGCGGGAACGCCACGAGGAAATAGATGACCGCCACCGCCGAGAGAAACTCGACCGGCCGGGCCGTGCTGTTGGAGATGTTCTGGCCGACGAACATCAGGTCGGCGATGCCCACCGAGGAAATCAGCGCGCTTTCCTTGAACAGTGAGACCACGTTGGACAGCAGCGGCGGAATGCCTCGCAGCAAAGCCTGGGGGAACACCACGAACACCGTTTTATTCCACGACGCCAGGCCCAGGGCGACACAGGCGTCATGCTGTTCGCCGGGTATCGACTTGAGTGCGCCACGAAAGGTCTCACTGGTGATCGCGGTCATGTACAGGGTCAGTGCCAGCAACACCGACACGTAGGGCGGGATGTCGATACCGAACACCACCGGAAAACAGAAAAACACCCAGAACAGCTGGATCAGCAGTGGCGTACCGCGGAACAACTCCACATACAGGCCGGCCGGGACGCTCAACCAGCGGCTGCGCGAGGCCCGCAACAGGCTCAGCAGAAAGCCGCACAGACTGCCCATGATTGCGCACCCGACGGTGAACACCAGGGTCAGCGCGAGCCCTTGCAGCAAGGCCTGCCAGTAAGAAAACACCACGGTGAAATCAAGATTCATGACGACCTCCTCAGCGCGCGAGCGCGGTGTCCTGACGACGTTCCAGCCATTGCACGAACTGCGCGATGGGCAACGACAGGGCGAAGTAGATGAGTGCGATCAGTGAATAGGTTTCCAGCGGTCGGTAGGCTTCGGTGGCGATGCTTTTGCCGACGTACATCAGGTCGCCCACGGCGACGATGGCCACCAGCGCACTCTGCTGAAGAATCGAGATGCCATTGGTCATCAACACCGGAATGGCCGTGCGCAGCGCCTGCGGGAGAATCACGTAGAGCGTGCGTTGCCAGGGGCGCAGCCCCAGGGCCACGCTGGCATCGAGGTGTTCATGGGGCACCGCCTGCACACCGGCCCGATAGGCTTCGGCATTGAATGCGGTGAGGTTCAGCCCCAGGGCGAGCACGCCCATGGTGATGGGGTCGATGAACACGTTGAACAGCATCGGCACGCAGTAGAAAAACCAGACGATCTGCAACAACACTGGTGTGCAACGGAAGAACTCGATGAACATCTGCGCCGGCCAGCGCAGGAAAAACCAGCGACTCAAGGTCAGCAGGCATAGACCGAACCCAAGCACCAGGCCGACGATGTTCGACACCAGCGCCAGTTGCAGGGTGACTTTCAGTCCGTCCCACAGCAGGCCGAAATTGCCCTGCAGAAAGTTGAAATCGAATTGGTAGTTCATGATCAGGCTCCTCAGTCCAGGTGCAGCACTTTTTCCAGGAACTCGCGGGTGCGCGGTTCCCTGGGCTGAGTGAACAACTGGTCGGGATGGCCTTGCTCGACCACTTTGCCGTTGGCGCAAAACACCACGCGGGTGGCGATATGGCGGGCGAAGTGCATGTCGTGGGTGACGATGATCATCGCCATCTTCTGTTCGGCCAATTGCAGCATGACGTTCTGCACCTCGATGACCATTTCAGGGTCGAGCGCCGAGGTGACTTCGTCGAACAGCATCAGCTTGGGCTCCAGCATCAGCGCCCGGGCGATCGCCACGCGCTGCTTCTGGCCGCCGGACAATTGGCTGGGGTAGACGTTGAGCTTGCTTTCCAGGCCGAGCCGCGCCAGCAACGCCCGGGCCTTTTCGGTGGCCTGCGTCCGGGACAGGCCGTGCACCTTCATCGGCGCCAGAATCAGATTGCCCAGCACCGACAGGTGCGGAAACAAGGTGTAGTGCTGGAACACCATGCCCACCTGGGTTTGCAGCGAGCAGTCCATCGGCTTGCCTTTGCCCCGGGCATTGCCGTCGATGTAAGGCTTGCCCTGAAAGCGGATGGTCCCGCCTTGAATACTCTCAAGCCCCATCATCACTCGCAGCAAAGAGCTTTTGCCGCTGCCGCTTGGGCCAATGATCACCAGGCGATCGTCGGCCCGCATATCCAGGTCCAGGTGATCCATGACCACCAGGTTTTCGCCGTAGGACTTGTAGACATCGCGCAGCTGGATGAACTCGCTGCTCTTCGTTTCGCAGGCGTGCAGAGGCCGTGACGGCACCGCCGCCAGATTGGAAGCTTTCATCGGACGTTCTCCGGGAGCGCGCAGCCCGCTGCGCGCTCGCCATCGGCGGGATTTACTGAGGGGTTTTGTCGGCGTTGGCCAGTTGCGAGGCTTTGTCGACCAAGGCGTCGATTTCACCGGTTTCGCGGCGCTGGGCGAGGTAGATATTCAGCGTCTGCAAATCGGCGGCGCTCACGTCCCGGCGCACCCCAAACGCCACACCCTGTTTGGCCAGCGCGGGTTTTGGCAGCACCTCCTTGGTCCAGCCAGGATTGGCCACGGCGAACAGATGATTGGTGTCGCTGGCATCGACCAGCACGTCGGCACGCTTGGACATCACGGCCATGCGCACTTCATCCATACCCGGCAGGCGCATGATTTTGCCCTGCTTGATGACGCCCGAAATGGCCTTGTCCTGAGCGGTGCCGGACATCACGGCGAAGGTCACATCAGGCTTGTCGAAGTCGCCGATGGTGTTGCCGGCACTGGCCAATTTCGGGTTGTCCTTGTTGATCAGCAACGAGACCTGATAGTCCGTGGCCGGCACTGAAAAACTCACCGCCAATGCACGCTCAGGCGTCTGGTTGAGCGCCATGGCCATGTCCCATTTGCCCCCCTGCAACCCCGCGACAAGGTTGTCCCAGTTGGTGTCGACGAACTCGACTTTGACCTTCAGCACCCGCTCGCCAAAGTCACGGCACAGGTCCACGAAGTAGCCGCTGTATTCGCCGGAACGCGCATCGCGCATGACGTAGGGCGCGGCAACCGCGGCCCCGCAGCGCAAAACACCGGCCTTCTGTATGTCTTTCCACAGTGAAACGTCAGCCGCCTGGGCCGGGACCTGGGTGAGCAGCGCGCCGATAGCGGATGCACAAACGAGCATGTTGCGGATGGTGCGAGGAAGGAACCGAGCCATTTTGACCTCTCCGATATTTCGTTCTTGTAGGCAGGAAGGTACAAATCTACATCGCTGTGCGCCGTCATGTGTGCAGCGCTGTATGCAGATTAGAAGCGAACGAATCGGGCTGTCAACACGAGGCGGCAAAAAATATCGGGAAGGTGTCAACGCAACCGGTGATGGCTGTTGGCGCAGCGCTTGGTGAAAGCGCTCGGTAATGGGCGACGCGGTGGGCGGAGAAACGATTTCAGGCAGTCATGCCAGGCTGCATCAGGGCGTATTCAAACTATCCGTTGCAATCGCTCGCTGACTCAAGCAGGCGGGAAAATGTGTAGACGAGGCATCTGACGATGCCTCGACATGAAACTCAGGCAGGCTTGAAGCAATACGCCGCCAGCTTGTTGCCGTCGAGGTCGCGGGCATAGGCCGCGTAGGCATTAGGCGCCCAGCCACGAGGGCCCGGTGCGCCTTCGTCGGTGCCGCCATTGGCCAGCGCGGCAGCGTGGAAGGCATCGATCGCGGCGCGATCAGGTGCTTCAAAGCTGACCGTGACACCGTTGCCCACGCTCGCCGGGGCGCCGTTGGCCGGTTTCAGCACGAAGAAGGACGGGGCGTCCTGTCCCCAGATCGAGCCATTGTCATCGAGGTCGGCAAGGCGCTTCTGGCCCAGTGCGCCGAGGACTTTGTCGTAAAAGTCGCGGGCTTTTTGCAGATCGTTGGTGCCGACGGTGACATGGGTAAAGATGCTCATTGTGATGTTCTCTCTGGTAAAGACACGGTGGGTGGTAGTGGTTGAATCAGCGATCGAAATGAATGACGGTGCGAATGCTGCGGCCTTCATGCATCAGGTCGAAGGCCCGGTTGATGTCTTCCAGGCCCATGGTGTGGGTGATGAAGGTCTCCAGCGGGATTTCGCCCGTGCGGGACTTCTCGACATAGCTGGGCAGTTCACTGCGCCCTTTCACCCCGCCAAAAGCCGAACCGCGCCAGACGCGACCGGTCACCAACTGGAACGGACGGGTACTGATTTCCTGCCCGGCACCGGCGACGCCGATAATCACCGACTCGCCCCAGCCCTTGTGGCAGCACTCAAGCGCCGCGCGCATCAGATTGACGTTGCCAATGCATTCGAAGGAGTAATCCACACCACCCTCGGTCATCTCGACGATCACGTCCTGGATCGGCTTGTCGTAATCCTTCGGATTGATGAAGTCGGTGGCCCCCAATTGCCTGGCGATGTCGAACTTGGCCGGGTTGATATCGATCGCGATGATCCGACCGGCTTTGGCCATGGCGCCGCCGATAATGGCTGCCAGGCCGATGCCGCCAAGACCGAAGATGGCCACGCTGGCACCCTCCTCCACCTTGGCCGTGTTGAGCACCGCGCCAATCCCCGTCGTTACACCGCAACCGAGCAGGCAAACCTTCTCTAGCGGAGCGTCCTTCGGGATTTTGGCCAACGAGATTTCGGGCAGTACCGTGTACTCGGAGAACGTCGAAGTGCCCATGTAGTGGAATATCGGTTGGCCCTTGTAGGAAAAACGGCTGGTGCCGTCCGGCATCAGGCCTTTGCCCTGCGTGGCGCGAATTTTCTGGCAGAGGTTGGTCTTGCCTGAGGTGCAGAATTTGCACTCACCGCATTCCGGGGTGTAGAGCGGGATCACGTGATCGCCCACTTCTACGGAGGTCACGCCCTCACCGATGGCCACGACGATGCCGCCGCCCTCATGGCCGAGAATGACCGGAAAGATACCTTCCGGATCAGCGCCGGACAGGGTAAACGCATCGGTATGACAGACGCCGGTCGCGATGATGCGCACCAATACCTCACCGGCCTGCGGTGCAGCCACATCGACTTCGACAATTTGCAGGGGTTGGTTAGCCGCAAAGGCCACCGCGGCTCGTGATTTGATCATTGTCTTTTTTCCTGGGTGCCAAGGGACACTTCGTCATGGGGCGAAGAAAGAACATGAGTGGGGTTGGGTGTCAGCGATCACGCAAGGTGATACTGCAACGATGGCCGCGCCAAGGGCGTCCCTGCCCTATTACAAGTTAGAGCGTCGCGTCGATTTTTTTCGCAGCCGCTTCACTGACCCAGGTATGCCAGATTTCCGGGTGTTCCTTAAAGAAAATCCTGGCCAGCTTGGGGGAATCAATGTGCTCCTTGGTCATCCGGGCCAAGTTCTGGTTTAACAGGTCGATCGGCAGATTGACCTTCTCCAGCACTGCAACCAGTTCTGGCGCCTGTTCATGGAAGACGCTGGAGAGACCCACTTGGATGCTGATCTTTTTGTCGACACCCGGCTTCTCCTCCAGTTTGACCAGATCAACTTGTCCCATCAGCGGCGTCGGAGACCAGTAGTAGAACAGAATCGGCTCCCCACGCTTGTAGCTCGACAGGACTGCGGCATCCAGGGCCGGGCCGGTGCCTGGGCGGAAGTTGGTGTAGCTCGCTTCGAGGCCGTAACTTTTCAGCATTTCGCTGTTTTCCAGTTCGCAGGTCCAGCCGGCCGGGCAGTTGTAAAAGCGGCCCTTGCTCGGTTCTTCCTGATCCTTGAAAAGTCCCACGTACTGAGTCAGATCGGCGATTTTTTTCAGGTCTGGAGCCTTGGGTTTGAGGTTGCGTTTAGTGTCGCCCTCGACCACATAACGCGGTACGTACCAGCCTTCGGTTGCACCGATAATCGGAGCGCCGACACCCACTACCTTCCCGGTGGCTGCAGCCTTGTTCCAGACTTCACTGCGACCGACCCATTCTTCCGCCAGCACTTGAATGTCGTTGCTGCTCAAGGCGTTCTCCATGGTGATGGAGTTACCCGGCAACGTGTCGATCCCGCAGCCGTAGCCTTCCTTGAGCACTATCTGCAACACATCGGTAAGCAACATGCCGCTTTCCCAATTGAGCCCGGCGAACTTCACCGGTTTACCCGATTCGCACCAACTGGCGGCATGACTCGAAGCACTGCCGGCCAATAGGCCGAGGGAAATCAGTGTAGCGGTAAGGTTTTTTTTAATTTTCACAATCGCACGCTCCAACACAGTGAACAGGGTTATGGCAGTGCAAGTGTTCGCCACGTCAGTGGCGAACATCTGTCATCAACGTGAAACTCAAGCTCCTTGATGTATCGTCGGGAACCAATCTTCGCGCAGTCTCTGACCGGTCTGCATCGCATGCCCTGGATACGGTGGAGAGGTCCGTCCTGGACGCTCGATGTAACGCATGTCGTCGCCGACCCAGCGAAGCGACAACACACGTCGCCGCTGCGCTGACGCATTGCCTCTGGCGCCATGCACCGTCCGAAAATCGAATAGCACCGCATCGCCAGGTTGCATCTCCCACTCAAGGACTTGCATGCCCTCTTCCGAATCCGGATCGGGAGCGTCGCGGTATCCGTCAGCGTCCCTGTAAAAATCGCTTTGATCGGCCCAGTGAACAGGTTTTATCCCTTTCTCCCAACGATGTGAGCCTGCAAGAAGCCGCAGCGTTGACTCGCGCACCGGGTCCACAGGTATCCAGAAACTGACGTTCTGGCTGCCTTCGACAAAGTAGTAGGGAATGTCCTGATGCCATGGCGTGGCTTTCTGCGCACCCGGCTCCTTGACCAGCACATGATCATGGAAGAACTGTGCCGATTTCGAACGCATGACGGCGGCAGCGACAGACGCCGCAGGTGACTGCTCCACCATCGCGCGAAACTCTGGAATCCGCTGCCAGTTGCAATAGTCATCGAAAAAGCCGCCCGGTTTGTCCTCCTTCTCGACGTATCGACTGGCGTAAACACCCGGCTCGGCGAGGTTGCGCTCGATACCGGCGGCGATGGTTTCGATCCAGTCACTGAAGACGCCGCGCAGGCAAACCGCCCCATCGCGCTGAAAGGCCTCGATGTCTTTTTCACTAATGGTGTAGGAACTGCGTGTCATGACCTGAAACTCCCTCAAGCAAGAAATAAAGGTGGGCGCAGGACAAATATTTCATGACACTCAACGAAGATAAAATAATATGTATTGATTTATCACCGAAGAAAATCTTATGAAGTTCAGCCTGCGACAACTCCGTTACGCACTCGCTGCGGCCAAACACAGCAACCTCACGCTAGCGGCCGAGGAGTTGCACGTTTCCCAACCCTCGATCTCCACGGCCATTACCGAGTTGGAACAGCTTTTCGGCCAGCCACTGTTTGTGCGCCAACGCGGGCTCGGCGTGTCCCTGACACCCTTCGGCCGCACGGTGATGGCGCAGGCAAAACGCGTCTTGGCCGAGGCTCGGACCTTTTCGGATATCGGGAGTAATAGCAGCGACTTTTCCGGGGAGCTGGTGCTGGGTTGCTACGAGGATCTGGCACCTTATTGCCTGCCGCAGATCCTCAGACGACTGCAGCAGGACCATCCTCAGGTCACCGTCGATATGCGCGAAGGCGGGTTCGAATATCTCGGTAAGCGTCTCGCCGAAGGCACCCTGGAGTTGGCGCTGACGTACGACCTGGGATTGCCGGCAAACATGGAATGCACCGAGCTGCGCCAGCTGACGGCCCATGCCCTGTTGGCGGCTGATCACCCGCTGGCAAACGAGACCCATGTCAGCCTGCAAGCACTCAGCGAATGCAATCTGGTGGTGACTGACCAAATCCACAGCTGGCAGCACGTGCTGGACCTGTTCAACTTCTATGGGCTCTCGCCCAACAGCGTCCAGCGCACCCACAGTTTCGAGTTTCAGCGCAGTCTCGTGGCCAATGGATTCGGCGTGGCGCTGACCTATACCAGACCCTTCGGCGACCACAGCTACGATGGTCAACCGCTGGTCTGTCGTCCCATACGCGAAGAGCTGCCCGCGCAGCGCATCGTATTGGCTTATGACCAGCGCTACCCGTTAACGCCACCCGCCGAAGCGTTCAAAAAGCAAGCCGTGACCTGGTTCAAGGAACGGCTGCCGTTTACCTCAAATTGAATGGTTCAATGCCTCGTCCTACGCTCCAGCAATCGCACGCCGAGTGACAGCGGATAACACAGCGCAAAGTAGATCGCGCCCACAAGGATGTAGATTTCCAGCGGCATGAAGTACACGGAACTCAAGTCCTGAGCCCGCAACATCAGGTCCGGTGCCGCGATCAGCGAGGCCACAGAGGTGTCCTTCAACAGCGAGATCGCGACGTTGCCGATAGGCGCGAGCACGATGCGAATGGCCTGGGGCAACACGACCCAGCGCAACACCTTGAGATGCGGCATGCCAATCGCCTTCGCCGCCTCCACTTGCCCCTTGGGCACCGCCTCCAGACCCGAGCGGTAAATCTCCGATAGATACGCCGCCGCATTCAGCCCCAAACCAATCATCGCGGCCTGAAACGAGCTGAACTGAACGCCGATTTCGGTCAGGCTGAAGTAGACAATGAACAGTTGCACCAGCGCCGGAGTGCCACGAAATACCTCGATGTAGATCAGCGCCGCACGGCGCAATGGCCGACTGCGAGACAATCGCGCCAGCGCCACCAGTAAACCGACGATCAAGCCGATAACCAACGCACCGAACGCCAACTGGAGCGTGGCCCAGGCCGCGGCCAGCAATTCGACATGGGTTGCTTCCCACAACTCGCCATAGCCCATATCAGTTCTCCTTGACGACTTTGAGACGGCGTTCGGTGCGCGCCGCCCAATGGGAAAGCACCAGGCTCAACACCAGGTAGATGGTCGCCAACAGGAAATAAATCAGGTTGGTCTGGTAGGTTTCGCTGACCAGCATTTTTGCCTTGAACGTCAGCTCCGGCACCGCCGCTGCCGAGGCCAGGGACGTGTCCTTGAGCAAGCCGATAGCAAAGTTGGCCATCCCCGGAATCGCGACCTTGAACGCCTGGGGCAGCACGATGATGCGCATCGCCAGGGAGCGGGTCATGCCGATGGAGTACGCTGCTTCGCTTTGCCCGCGATCGATGGTGCGGATGCTCGAACGGAACACTTCCGAGAGAATAGCCGCACCGTTTAGCCCAAAACCGATGATCGCCGCACCGATCGCCGGCAGCGTGATACCGATGTAGGTCAGCCCGAAGTACAGGATGAACAACTGGGTCAGGATCGGGATATTGCGAAACACCTCCAGGTACACGCTGGCAATCAGGCTCAGCACCCGGCTGCGCGAGAGCCGCATCAACGCCAGGCAAAAACCCAGCAAGGTCGCCACCACAAACGCGGCGGCCGTCAGGCCGACTGTCGTCAGCGCACCGATGCCCAGCACATTCAAAAAGTACGGCAGCATCTCGATGGCTTTGTGCAGAGCAGTGGAATCGAACATCGATCAGTGCTCCTGAACGGCGCGGATGAACGAGCGGGTGCGTTCGATCTGGCTCTCGCGAAAGATCTGTCGGGGTGGCCCCTGCTCCACAATGTTGCCGTCGGCCATGAAGATCACCTGATCGGAGACGCTTTCGGCGAAATGCATTTCGTGGGTCACGATAATCATCGTCATGCCCTCCTCTGCCAGCTTGCGCATGACCGTCAGCACTTCACCCACCAGTTCCGGGTCCAGGGCCGAAGTGGCCTCGTCGAACAACATCAGCTTGGGCTGCATCGCCAGCGCCCGGGCGATGGCGATACGTTGCTGTTGCCCACCCGAGAGCTGTTCCGGGTACACGTCACGCTTGGCGAACATGCCGACCTTGTTCAGCAGATCCTCGGCGAGTTCCACCGCCTCGGCACGGCTGCGTTGTTGCACCTTGAGCGGGCCGAGGATGATGTTGTCCAGCACCGAGAGGTGCGGGAACAGGTTGAAGCGTTGAAACACCATGCCGATCTCGGTACGCATCCGCGCCAGCTCCTTGTCGCTCATGGGCACTTTGCGGGTGCCCACCAGCCGCTGGCCGATCAGTTCGTTATCGATGTAAATGTCACCTTTGGTCGGCTCTTCCAGGTAGTTGACGCAGCGCAGCAGGGTGGTCTTGCCCGAGCCGCTAGGGCCGATGAGCGAGATTTTCTGACCCTGCTGCACGTTGAGGTCGATGCCTTTGAGCACGTCCAGGCTACCGAAGGACTTGTAGAGCCCTTCGATACGCACCAGTGGAGTTGATTCAGCCATGAGCAATGTCCGTAAGTGGATGACGCAAACTGTGATCGCGACGTCGACTCAGGCGAAGGCCTGACTGAAATCTCGCGGCGGGTGCTCGAACGGCCCGATGAGGTTGCCCTTCTCGTCGCGGTCCACGCCAATGCGCGGATCCTTGGCGGGAGGCACGAGGTAGTCGGGGTTCTTGATGCCGTACTTGGCGAGGATCGGTTTGATCTGATCGCTGCTTTTGAGCCAGCGCAGGCCCTGGTTTATGCCATCGAACAAATCCTGGTTCTGCGGATGAACACCCCAGATCGCCTCGAACTTGGCGGTCAGGCTGGGAAATTTCTCATCGTAGGACATGGGGATCTGTTTGAGCTTGAGGCTCGGGTCCTGAAGGATCATGTAGTCGATGGTCGGGGCATCCAGTACGGCAAAATCCAGTCGCCCGGCGCGCACGTCTCGCAAGCAGGAGTCGGTGTTGTCGTAGAGTTTGACCTCCTTCACGCCTTCGATTTTCTTCATGTCCGGGATGGTGAAATATCCGGTAATGGCACCGATGGTGCGGCCCTTCACGTCGTTCACGGTGATGGAGGTTTCGAATGGCTCATTGTCGCGCATGATCACGTAGGCGCCGGTGTAGAACACCGGGTCGGTCAATAGCAGGATCTTGGAGCGCATCGGGTTCCAGGCGAAGTTGCCGCCGAACCAGTCGGCCCGTCCCGACCTCACCGCTTCGACCACCGCCGGGAAGCCCATGGTCAGCACATCGAGCTTGAGTTCGAGGCGATCGGCAATGATTTTCAGCAATTCCAGATCGGTGCCGACCGGGACGCCTTCGCGCAGCGCGCCCAAGGGCATGTCGCCCAGGCACGCGGCGGTCAGGTAGCCAGGGCGCACGGTCTTGATCGGTTGCCCGGCAGCGAATGACATCGGTATCGGACCTACGACCCCGCTCAACAGCGCAGCCAGTGAACCGTAACCCGTGGCTTTGAGCAGCCCGCGCCGGGAGAAACCTTGGGTGTCGAATTTGTAGTCGGACATAGATCACCTATTGGGCAAATTATAGTTTTGGACCGTTTCAAGCCAAACAACTCAACCGCCATCCGTGGCTCTATTCCCCTAAGTTTCACGACCGTGTCGACAACCCCGCCAACAAGTCGATGGCATTGACGTGTGGCTTGCCGGCTGACTGCCGACGACGCTTGAGCAGCAGATAGGCGACAGAAACCACGCCGAGACTGACCAGGCTGGCGAGGAACTGCGTACGCAAGGATTCCTGGAACGCCATGGCGACCAAAACACCCGCAATGACTGCCACCACAGCATAGGACAGCCACGGGAACAGCCACATCTTGAGGGTCAGTCGGGCCGGCGCCGTGGCGTCTACCTGACGGCGAACCTTGATTTGCGCGAGCGCTACTGCGAGGTACACGAACAACATCACCGCACCCGACGCGTTGACCAGAAACAGGAACACACCTTCCGGAGAAATGATCGCCGCCATGATGGCGATGTAGCCGATCACACTGCTGAGCAGCACCGCCGCCCTTGGCACTTTGCGCCCGGTGAGGGTCGACAGCTTCGCCGGTGCATCACCGCGCTGACTGAGGCCGAACAGAATCCGCGAAGACACGTACAACCCGGAGTTCAGCGCCGACAGCACGGCCACCAGCACCACCGCTTGCATGATCATCGCCGCGCCGGGAATGTGCAGGACCTCCAGCGCCGCCACGAACGGCGAATGGCCGGCGACGATCTGGCCCCAGGGCACTACGCAGACAATCAGGAAGATCGAGCCTACATAGAAGGTAATGACGCGGAAGATCACCGAGCGGGTCATGTTCGCCACGTTCTTCGAGGGGTCGTCGGATTCAGCGGCGGCGATGGTGGCGATTTCGGCGCCGCCCACGGCGAAAATCACCGTGGGTACACCGGCCAGAATCGCACTCACCCCATAAGGCATGAAGCCGCGGTCATTCACCAGGTTGCCCAACAGGTCGCTGGTACTCGGGGCAAACCCGAAGAGGTAGGCGCCGACCACGAAGATGAAAACGATGATGGCGAAGACCTTTAGTGAAGCGAACCAGTATTCGAATTCACCGTAAGACTTCACGGACAGGCAATTGATTGCGGTCATCACGGCCAACAGCGTCAGGCCGATCATCCACGCCGGCAGCGGTATCCACTGCTGAAGAATGTTGGCACCGACCACCGCTTCCACCGCCACCACGATCACCCAGAAGTACCAGTACAACCAGCCACTGGTGAAGCCGACCCAATTGCCCAGGCCGATTCGGGCGTACTCGGTAAAGGACCCGACACCGGGCAAGGCCACGGCCATTTCGCCGAGCATGCGCATGACCAGCATCACCACGATGCCGGCAGCGAGATAACTCAGGAAGGCCGCCGGGCCAATCGCCTGAATCGTTGCACTACTGCCGACAAACAAGCCTGCGCCAATGATCCCGCCGAGGGAGATCATCGTGATGTGGCGCTGGCGCAAGGCCCCGCTGAGGCGTTGTTGACCGGGTTTTGTATCGGTTGGGTGGGCGTGGTTCATTGGATGACCTCCGCTTGATTGGGTGGGGTCGATCGACCGGATAATTTCATCGAAGACTTTGCACGAGGGGGACAACACACCGGATACTCTGTGCCGCCCGCAGACAGGCTGAACAGTCGGAGGTGCCAAAGCGCCGAGGGCGAACCCGGCTGAAACGTTTCGATAGTCATGTACGTACCCATTGGGCTGAGCATGGCAGCCATTTTCTTATTGTGTTGCATGACAAGCATTACAACTCACACACTAATCACGGATTTTTAGCTTGTCAATGGCCTTTGTATCGGATAAAAAGCAATACAAATTTGCTTATTGTCTTGCTACAAGCATGACAAGCAGGGATAAAGCACCATGAGTCAATTCGAACAACTGCTGGACGAACTCAAAGCCAATGCGGCTTTGCAGCGCGACAAAGCGGGAACCCTTTACGCCCAATTGGCCGATTCTCTGGCTGAGGCGATCGGCAACGGCAAACTCAAACCGGGTGAGCGCCTGCCGCCTCATCGCGAGTTCGCCAGTGCGCTGGGGGTGAACATCACCACGGTGACCAAAGCCATGGCCGTGCTGCAGCAAAAAGGCTTGGTCGAAAGCCGTCCGGGGCGTGGCACGCAAGTCGCGCAGCCACGGCATCCGGCGGCGCAGTTCCAGTCCGCACCGATCAATGACCCGGGCACCGTCGACCTGAGTGTCAATCGCCCGGCCACCGATGGATTCAATCGGGTCCTGGCGCAACTTCTGCCACGTCTTTCCAGCGACCCGCGCTTTGCCGACATGAAGGACTATCACCCCTCCGAAGGTCCGCTGTGGGCCCGGGAAGCCGCCGCGCAATGGTTGCGCCACACCGGCGTCGAGGCCCATGCCTCGCAAATGCTGATAGTCGAAGGCGCCCAGCACGGCATCGCCAACACCTTGCGCAGCCTGACCAACAGCGGTGATACGGTGCTGGCCGACAGCGTGACCTATCAAGGCATCAATGCGCTGTGCCGGTCATTGGGCCTGATTCTGGTGGGCGTTGACGCGGATGCACGGGGCATGTCGCCCCAGGCCCTGCGCCAGGCGTGCGTCGAGCATCAGCCGCGACTGCTGTTCCTGGTGCCTTCGATCCATAACCCGACCGCCATCACCCTGGACGCCGAGCGTCGCGAGGAGCTGGCTGCCGTGATTCGTGAAACCCATCTGCTGGTCCTCGAGGACGATGTCTATCGCCCACTGCTGGATCAGTCGCCTGCGCCCTTCGCCGCGCTGATGCCGGAGCGGACGATCTATATTTCTGCCCTGTCCAAATGCATCGCGCCGGGGTTGCGCATGGGTTTTGTCATGGCCCCTCAAGCGTTGGTGCAAGACATTGCTGCCATGCAGCGTATTGATTGCTGGAGCACTTCGCCGCTGACGGCACTGATCGCCACCCGATTGATCGAGGACGGTCATGCCCAACACCTGGTCTCGGAACAACGCGAAGAACTGCGCATTCGCCAGGCCTTGCTCGCCACTCACCTCGAAGGCCTGGAATTCCGGCACAGCGCCACAGGCACCCATGCCTGGCTGGTGCTGCCCGAGCCCTGGACCGGCTCGCGCTTCGCCCGCCTGTGCCAGGACCGCGGCGTGGTGCTGCTTGCCGGGGGCGCCTTTACCTTGCGGCCGGAGCTTTCGCCGCAGGCGGTACGCATCAACATCTCGGCGGCCCTGTCACGGGAACAGCTGATCAAAGCCTTGAGTGTCATCAGTCAATTGGCACGCCAGGGTCATCTCCATATGCACAACCGGATCTGAGGACATGACACAGCCAGTTCATTGCGAAATCGCCATTATCGGTGCCGGGGTGGTCGGCGTAGCCACCGCGCTCTGGCTACGCCGCGAGGGTTACCGGGTGGTGTTGCTGGAGCGAGACGCGATCGCCAGCGGCGCGTCTTACGGCAATGCTGGCACCCTGGCGCCCTATGGCGTGATGCCGATCGCCCAGCCATCATTGTTGAAGGCCATTCCGTCGCTGCTGTTTTCGAAGGAGTCACCCTTTGTCATCAACTGGGCGCGCCTGCCCCGACTGATGCCGTGGCTGTTGCGGTTTCTCAATGAATGTCGCGCCTCGCGCTGTGAAACAAACACCCAGGCGCTGGCCAATATCCTCCAGCACACCTACAGCGGCTATGCGCCGTTGCTGGCCGACTGCCCGCTGGCCGATCAACATCTGCGTCATAACGGTTGTCTTTATGCGTACGGCACCGAGCAAGGTTTCGCCGGCGCACGGGCGGCCATCGAATTGCGGCGATCGCTGGGCATCGCCCAACAAGTGTTGAACGCCGCGGATGTCGAACAACTGGAACCGGCGCTGGCGGGCAAAGCAGTGGCCGGGATTCTGTTTCCCGAGTCGTCGCACATGGATGACCCACGGGCGTTCATCGAAGCACTGGCGGCGCCGCTGATTGCCGAAGGCGTGCTGCATCAGGCGACGATCAACGGCGTGCAACGAAAAAGCGACGGTTTGTACCTGAGCAGCGCAGAAGGGAAGTCCTGGCGCGCCGACCGCGTCGTACTGTGTGGCGGTGCCTGGTCTGCGGCGTTGGCCCGGCAGATGGGCGATCACATTCCGCTGGACACCGAGCGCGGCTACCACCTCGAATTCGACCTGCAGGACACCCTGCTCAACCGCCCGTGCTGTCCGGTAGAGCGCGCGTTCTACATGACACCGATGGCGGGTCGACTGCGGGTGGCGGGCACGGTTGAACTGGGATCGATCAATGACCCTGCCAATACGCAACGTTTCGATTATCTGGAACGGCACGTACGCCAGGTCATGGGCCTGACACAACCGGTCGCACGCAAATGGCTGGGGTTCCGCCCTTCCCTGCCCGACTCGTTACCGGTCATTGGCCCCTCGCCTAACGAGCCGCGAATGATCTACGCCTTCGGCCATCAGCACCTGGGCCTGACGCTGGCTGGAGCAACCGGACAGTTGGTCGCCGACTGCATCGCCGGCAAAGCGCCGCAGTGGCTGGACAGTTTTTCCGTGCAACGCTTCTGAACCACGCCATTCCACAGGAGAACAATGGATGCAAACCATCGAGCGAAAACAGACCAATCAACGTATGAGCCAGATCGTCATTCACGGCAATACGGTATACCTGGCCGGGCAAGTGGGCGAATACCATCACAATGTTGCCGATCAAACCCGTGATGCGCTGGCACGGGTCGATGCCTTGCTTGAGCAAGCCGGTTCATCCAGGGAACATCTATTGCAGGCTACTATCTGGCTAGCCGACATGGCCGATTTCGCCGCGATGAACGCGGTATGGGATGCCTGGGTACCGTCGGGACAAGCTCCGGCCCGAGCCTGTGGCGAAGCAAAACTCGCTGATCCGCGGTTATTGGTTGAAGTGATTGTCTGTGCGGCGAAGGGGTGAGTTTTTCGGCTTTTTCCTGCGCGCCAAATGGCCGCTGGAACCGATAGCTGCGGTTGAATCGTGCAGCTATCGGCCGGTTCCGTTGAAAAAATCAGCCTTGGCGGGATTGAGTCCGGAATCGTCGCAGTGCATTCAACCCTGGAAACTCCGTTGGGCCTCAAGCTATCCGGATCAGCTCTCAGAGGGCGTGCTTGAGTCGACACTGGCTTCGGCAGCCAGCTTCAAGCGGTCGGCTTTACTGATGTATTTGTTCTTTTTTACCGGTGCCAGTTTGGCGCTCGCCTTTTTGGCCTTGGCCTTGAATAACTGCTTCAGTTTCTTTTGACGATTCATGTTTTCTACTCGGTTTACAGTTGCCGGATGATATCAGCTAAAGATACTCAGCCAGGACACTGTGGAGCGCACCGAGTGCATAACGTCGGAAACAGTTGGTGTGCAACTGGCCTTCGGTAACCACGATTCGTAGACCCTCGGCCTGTCTCAGGCGCCCCGGGGCGCCTTGGAACCCGATGTCAAATAAGTCAGAAGTGCCGCCAGCAACAGCACCGCTGCGCTCGCCACGAAAGTGCTCTGATAGCCATGGCGATCGAACAGCAAGCCGCCAACGGTCGAGCCCAAAGCGATGGCCAACTGAATCACGGCCACCATCAGGCCGCCTCCGGCCTCGGCATTCCTGGGCAGGACTTGCGCTATCCAACTCCACCAGCCGACAGGCGCCGCCGTAGCCACGAGCCCCCAGAATCCGAGCAGCATGACAATGGCAACGACCGAGGCTCCAAAGGGGATCAGCGCCAAGGCGATCACAGCCATCAGCAAGGGAATGGTCGCGAGTGTCCGGAACAGGCCGCGCCTCAGGAACGAACCGACAATCAAGGTGCCGATAAAGCCCGCTGCGCCCATCACGAACAAGATCAACGACAGCGTAGAGACATCAACCATCGTCACTGTTTCGAGGAACGGCCGCAGATAGGTAAACAACACGAACTGCCCCATGAAAAAAGCAGCACAGGCGGCCATGCCCAACGCTACGGCACGGTGCCTTAACAGTCTGAAGACATTGGCGGAGCCCGACGTGCGCTCACCCGCCTCCATGACCGGCAGACTGGCCCACAGCCAAACCAGGGCGATCGCCGCTACAGGTACCAGAGAGAAGAAAGCACCGCGCCAGCCAATGACCGCCCCCAGGTAGCTGCCCAGCGGTGCGGCGATCACAGTCGCCAACGCGTTACCACCGTTGAAGATGGCCAAGGCCTTGGGCACCTGGCTGGCAGGCACCAGGCGCATGGCCGTTGCAGCGGACAGGGACCAAAAACCACCGATGACCACACCGATGAGCGCACGGCCAACCATGTATGTCTGATAGTCAGGCGCCATTGCGACCACGACACCGGATACAGCCATCATCCCGGTCAGGGCCAACAACAGCGTCTTGCGGTTGACGGCTCCAGCCAACCAGGGGATCGACAGGCTGGTCAGTACCGCGAACGCGCCGGAGATCGTGATGCCCTGCCCGGCCAGCCCTTCGGTGACATGCAGATCATCGGCCATTGGCGTCAGCAGGCTGACAGGCATGAATTCCGAAGCGATCAGCGCGAAAACGCACAGTGTCATTGCAAACACCCCGCTCCAGTACGCGGGTTGTTCATTGGCCTCAGGTATTGGGACAACAGTGGCCATCGAGGCCTCACTTTCATTCATATTCATGACTGGCATGGTGAGGCAAGGACTTTCCAGCGACTAGCTAATGAATACTTAATAAGGCTATAAGTGCAACTAATCAATGGAATCAAGGGCAGTGGCGATATGGTCAGAAGGAACCTCAACGATTTACTGTCCTTTGTCACCGTGGCGCGAGAAGGGAGTTTCACCCGCGCCGCCTCGCTGCTGGGTGTGACCCAATCGGCGCTGAGTCAGGCGATCAGCGGCCTGGAAGCGCGCCTTCAGATCAGGTTACTGACACGTACCACGCGCAGCGTCTCGCCGACGGTCGCTGGCGAGCGGCTGTTGCAGGCCATCGGCCACCGCTTCGATGAAATCGAAGCGGAACTGGATGTACTGACAGAACTGCGCGACAAGCCAGCCGGCCTGGTACGCATCACCTGCGGCGATCACGTCCTGCGCAAAACCCTGCTGCCCAAGCTCACCCCATTGCTGCACCAATACCCGGATATCAAGGTCGAGTTCGACGTCGATTACGGATTCAGAGACATCGTGGCGGATCGCTTTGATGCCGGGGTTCGGTTGGGCGACACCATCGATAAGGACATGATTGCCGTGCCCATAGGGCCACCGTTACGAATGGCTGTGGTTGCCACACCCGCCTACTTTGCCACCCGTGCCATTCCGAAAAACCCACGGGACTTGATGGACCATAACTGTATCAACCAGCGCATGCAGACATCCGGCGGGCTTTACGTATGGGACTTTGAGCGGCGCAACAAGCAATTGAACGTGCGCGTCAACGGACAACTGACGTTCAACACCTCTGTCCACATCGTGGAGGCGGCGCTGGCGGGACTGGGCATTGCCTACCTGCCCGAAGAGGAATTTTCACCCCATCTTCAGGAAGGCAGGCTGATGCGGGTACTGGAAGACTGGTGCCCCCCGTTCGCTGGATACTATTTGTACTACCCCAGCCGACGGCAACCCTCTCCGGCGTTTTCGCTTGTTTCCAATGCGCTGCGCGAGGGCGTCTAAAGGCGCAAAAGCCCCGGTTCAGTACATGGATAGAACAGAGGCCTGCCGCCCGACTGTCGAGCCTTTATCAGCGGGCGGATCGGCTCACTTTTTGATGGGGGTGACGAGCGTTTTTTCGTCAGTGTCGAGGACGAACACCGCCAACAGGCGTGCCGGTTCGGTGTCGCTGGCGTTGGCGCTGACTTCGTGTACGGAACCCGGCTCTTCTACGAAGTTTTCGCCGACGTGGTAGATCTTTTCCGGCTGGCCTTTGACTTTGATGCGAAACGCACCCTCCAGCACCGTTGCATAGATGAAGGCCGTTTTCGGATGGGTGTGGGATGGCGACGCGGCGCCCGGCCCATACTCGACGACCACGCCCTTCATGCTCTTGCCGGGGATGTTGGGAATGGGACGGTCAAACACGACGGTCACCTTGCCGGGGGGCGGCTCGGCGGCCGACGCTGTGCCGATTGAAAGTGCTGCGAAAGCCGCAGCCAATAGATATCGGGTAACCATGGCAATACTCCTTCGAGGGTAAGGGTGATGACGGCGCGCCCCATGACCGGGGCGACGCCTTCCTGAGGGGTCGCTGGTGGCTTCAGCGACCGGCTTCGGCCATTGACCGGGTGAGCCAGTCTTCAAAACGGATCGCGCCCAGGCGCGGATGCTGGCCGGGGGTCAGTGATTGATCGTCGAGCACGGCGCCGTAGTAGCGCGCGTGCACGTCCGGCACGACCCGGCGAGTATCCCGAGTGGCTCGCAGAAAGCGCCTGACCAGCTCGTCAATCGGCATGGCCTCGGGCCCCGCGACTTCGACCGTGCCATTGAGCGGCGCTGCCAGCACGACGTCGGTGAGTGCCGCCACCACGTCGTCGGACGCCAACGGCTGGATCAGCGCTGGCGACACATGAAGTTCCTCGCCGACGGCAAACGAATCGGCAATGCCGCTGACGAATTCGAAGAACTGCGTGGCACGCAAAATGGAGTAAGGAATGCCGGAAGCCTTGATAAGGCTTTCCTGCGCAACCTTGGCCCGGAAATAGCCGTTCTCGGGCAGCCGTTCGGTCCCGACAATCGACAGCGCAACGTGATGCCGAACACCGGCGGCCGCTTCAGCGGCCAGCAGGTTACGGCTGGACGTTTCGAAAAACTCGAGGACGGCCTGGTCCTCCCACGACGGCGCGTTCGCCACGTCGACAACGATGTCGGCACCATCCATCGCCTGGGCCAGGCCCTCGCGGGTGATACTGTTGACGCCCGTGCTGGGGCTGGCTGCGAGCACGTCATGGCCACGCTCGCGCAGGTTCTTCACAAGTTTTGATCCGATGAGGCCGGAGCCTCCGATGACGACGATTTTCATGGGCGTTCTCCACGTGTCGACGGCAAGCATTGCGTCGGTGTGAAGGGAGATTGCCTGTGCGCATGAACGAAGTCCTTGTGCCTGCTGTGGTTTTCCCTCCACGCAGGCTTGGTTTTTCGTCCAAAGACGCCGAAGCCTTATGTTGCCTCGGCCGCAGACGATGCGGCGGGTTCAGCGCTGCCGTATCATTGATATTCAATACAAAACGTCAGCCGCCTGGGACACGGAGTTGAGGGCGCTTTGCCAGGGGATCCTCACTTTGCCATTCGTGTTTGAAGACTACCTGCTCGACGAAGAGCGCCGGGAACTGACCTTGCGCGGGCAAGTCGTGGCCGTCGGGCCGCAGGTTTTCGATCTGTTGCTGCTGTTCGTCAACAACCCTGATCGCGTCATGAGCAAGGACGATCTGCTCCAGGCGGTGTGGAACGGCCGGATCGTCTCGGAATCGACGATCACCAGCCACATCAATGCAGTGCGCAAAGCCATTGGCGATACCGGTGAGGAACAGCGCCTGGTGCGCACGGTCGCCCGCAAGGGCTACCGCTTCGTCGGCCAGATCAAGGTCAGCGGGAGCGGCGAAACGCAGCAGCCGCAACGGACGGTCATCGATGAGCACTCGGCCCCAGCAGCGAACGCAATGCCCCCCTCCTTGCTCCTCCCGGACAAACCCTCGATTACCGTCTTGCCCTTCCAGAATTTGAGCGGCGATCCGGAGCAGGAGTATTTCGCCGACGGCATCGTGGAAGATCTGATCGCGGCCCTGTCGCGTATCCGCTGGCTGTTCGTCATCGCGCGCAATTCAAGCTTCACCTACAAGGGGCGGACGGTGGACGCCAAGGGCGTCAGCCAGGAATTGGGCGTTCGCTACCTGCTGGAAGGCAGCGTGCGCAAGTGCGGGGAAAAAGTGCGCATCACCGGGCAACTCATCGACGCGACGAGCGGGACGCATATCTGGGCGGAACGCTTCGAAGGCACGCTCAACGACCTCTTCGAGCTACAGGACCAAATCACCGAAAGCGTCGTCGGCGCCATCGCGCCGCAACTGGAACGGGCAGAAATCGAACGCGCCAAGCGCAAACCGACGGAAAGCCTGGGCGCCTACGACTACTATCTGCGCGCAATGGCAAAACTGCACAACGGCACCCGGGAAGCCCTCGATGAGGCGTTGCCGCTGTTCTACAAGGCCATCGAGCTCGATCCGGAATTTGCATCGGCCTATGGCATGGCAGCCTGGTGCCACTTCTGGCGCAAAATCAATGGCTGGATGACCGATCGGACGCAAGAGATCGCCGAGGGCATACGACTTGGGCGTATGGCGGTGACGCTTGGCCGGGATGATGCGGTCGCGTTGACCCGAGGTGGACATGCATTGGGCCATCTCACCGGTGATGTGGACGGCGGCATTGCCTTGCTCGACAGGGCGCGCCTGCTCAATCCCAACCTCGCCCCCGCCTGGTTCCTGGGCGGCATCCTGCGTGCACTGCGCGGTGAAACGGACGCCGCCATCGAGCATCTGGCCCATGCCGTTCGCTTGAGTCCGCTGGATCCGGAAATGTTCAGGATGCAGATCGGAATGGCGCTCGCGCATTTTTTCGCCGGACGCTTCGATCTCGCGACGCAATGGGCGGAAAAGGCGCTGGGCAACCTGCCCGGTTTCCTGCCCCCGGTGGCAGTGATCGCGGCCAGTCATGCCCTCAGCGGACGAATGGATAAAGCGAGGCTGGCGATGCAGCGTCTCCGGGAGCTGGATCCCGCTTTGCGCCTCGGCAACCTGAAAGACTGGCTGCCGATCCAGCGACCCGAAGATTTCGCGCGCTTCGTCGATGGACTGCGGTTGGCCGGTTTGCCTGAATGACCGCGGAACATTCAGGCCTCGCCTAGAGGTGCAGCCAGGCCAGTGAGCCCAACAGGACGCCAACACCGGCGGCCCCAAACGAGACCCGCTTGAGCCATTCCTTACGCGTCAGCAAGGTAATGGCCGCCAGCGAAATGGCGATCTGGATCGCCGTCATTGCCTGGGCCCAGCGATGATGCTGATGCAGCACCAGCTCTGACTTTTCGTCCCACTCGCGTGCCCCTTGCTCGAGTGCTTCGGCCTTCTTGCGCGCCTCCTCTTTCTGCTCCCCGTAGCGCCGCGCCTCAGCGGCATAGTGGGCAGAATCCAGCCCTGGGAGATGGCTCGCCAGCTCCGACAGGTTCTGCCGGCTGGACTTGGCCTGGTAGTAATTCCACTCGTTGGCGGCTTCGGTCTTCTGGATGGCGGCGTTGTTTTTGTCCATGGCCGCCTCACTCTCCGTTGAGCCGGCCTGATAGCTCATCATGGCGCCGACGGTCGCCATGATCGCCGTCATCACCGCAATCCTGCTGGCAAAGCTGTCGCCTCGTGCATGGGCATGATGGGTGGTGTGCTCAATATGTTGCTCGTGTGGGCTTGGAACTTCGAACTCTTCGGGCATGGGTGTCGATCTGGGAGGAGTGAGTGGTGGTGGACAGGCAGCGTATTGCCCTTGATTTTTGCAGGCACAGATCATGGGCCGTGAGGGCTCGATTCTATTGAAAAAGCAACTCTCTTGTCTGAACCGCGGCAAACATCTTTTCAAATAACTGCCGCCCTGAATGGCAGCTTCACATCACTCCCCAAAACACCCTGTGGAAACGGTTGTCCCGATGTTCAAAATGGCACGCCGATTGGACAGGCCGGTTAGCGGATCTGTCAGGGCCAGTTGGGTCAATTCGGCGTTGGCGGCCTGAAGTCGCTCAACAAGCAGCCCTCGTTCAAGGGAATACCCCGGCAACCCTGAGAGCAGCATCAGCAAGGGTTTCACTTCAGCAGAGCAAGTCACTGGGTCCGAGCTGGCGGCACCTACCGTCCCCAGCACCTGGCCATCCTGGGATCTGATGGGCGCGCTCACGTAAGTTCTGATACCCAGGGCCGCGGCAGCCTGCGAATCACTCCAACAGTCGGCGACGTTATGAAAACTCGAAAAGTGGTATTCCAATTATCGGCAAACAGGCGGATGACTGAACATTGCAGGGTTTCACCCAACAGAATGAGACCGTCAGCGTACTCGCTCATTCAGACGGACCTGAAGTTTTCGCAACGGGGTCACGTCGACTAAACGTGTTTTCACGCGTGGCACGCGTGTTTTTTTTGTATTCAACGGTTTTTTTCCCATTGGTCATGGCTCATCGCCAAGCGAAAGCCGAGATGCGACATGGAATTCATAGGGTCTGCGCCCTGCCTGGCACTGGTTCGAAAGCTCGTGCAGTAACTGTCGCTGCACAGAAAGGATCCGCCTCGGATGACACGTTGCGGTGCATGGGCCGTCACCCCAAGTTCGGGGTCGTAGCTGTCGGAAGGCCCCACCGGGTTTACCGCTGCTTCGCCCGCCGGTTGACGCTTGAGCCCCACTCTAAACGCGTCGGCACGATACCAATCGGCGACCCATTGCCAAACATTCCCGGACATGTCGTAGAGTCCATAGGCGTTAGGTCGGTAACTGCCGACCGGCTTGGTGCCAATTTTGAATGTGTTACTGGGTCCGGTCACGGGAAACGGCTGTATTTCATCCCAGGTATTCGCCATCTTTTCCCCCCCGGGTGAGAAGTCATTGCCCCATGCATAATTCGCTTGTTCCAGCCCGCCTCTTGCGGCGTACTCCCATTCAGCCTCGGTGAGCAGGCGCTTGTGCGCCCATGCGGCGTACGCCTGCACATCTTCACGTGAAACCTGAACCACAGGATGGGTTTCCTTGCCCTCGATTGTACTGTCTGGCCCCAGCGGGTGACGCCAGTCGGCCCCCGGAACGAATGCCCACCACTGGCTGAAATCATTAAGTGGGACTGGCCTGTCTGTACCGACAAAAACCAACGCGCCAGGCACCAGGTCGCTGTCATCTGGCTCAGGCGTCCCTGGCGGCAGTTGGACTTTCAGGTCTTCCCATCTGGGCTTGCGTTCGGCGGTGGTGACGTAATGTGTTTCAGAAATGAAACGGGCGAAATCGGCATTGGTGACGTCGTAGCGGTCGATCCAATACCCGTCGAGTCGAACCTTGTGCGCCGGCCCCTCGTTTGGACGAGCCTGCTTATGGTCGCTCCCCATCAAAAATTCGCCGGCAGGAAGCCAGACCATTTCCACTGGGCCATTTTTTCCATCACCCAGCGTCAACGGCTCGGGGCCGCGAATGTGCCGGTAACCCACAAACGCCACGCAAGCCAACACGATCACGGCGCAGACGATGGTGATACCGAAACGCCGTTTCCTGACGAGCATTTGCGCGCCTCCTCATATCAGTCTGCGGATCTTGCTGAACCTGATGAGTATCAAGATCAGGTATAGACACCACGCCTCCAAAGTCAACGACATGCGGGTTTCCCATGAGATGGACTGGCAAGCGACGAAAACGGTTCTACACTCGGAACTTGGGGTTTCGGGGGGTTACAGGAGCTGGCCATGGCCAATGCATTCTGGACTCAATCAAATCGGCTGCATAACAGGCTTGGTGCTGTACTGGCCTTTGCCATGCTTACGCTCTCTTGTGCCCATGCAGCGCCACAGCAAGTCAATGGCACGCCCGGTTCACCCAGTGCGACCACGACCATCGACGGCAGATACCTGCCCAACCCTCCTCCGGCGTTTGGCGGGGTCATCAACCTCGACGCCACGACCTCCACGCCCTACTGGTCCCCGACCGTCGTGCCTCCCAAAAATGCGCCGAACGTCTTGTTGATCATCACTGACGACGTCGGCTTCGGCGCGCCCAGTACGTTCGGCGGTCTCATCCCGACGCCGAGCATGGATCGCGTTGCGGCAGCTGGATTGCGCTTCACGCAATTCAATTCGACGGCACTGTGCTCGCCCACACGTGCAGCCTTGATCACCGGACGCAACCACCACTCCGTCGGTTTCGGCGTCATCTCGGAAATCTCAACGGGATACCCCGGTTACAACAGCGTCATCACCAAGGACAAAGTGACCATTGGCAAAATCCTCAAGGACAACGGCTATGCAACGTCGTGGTTCGGTAAAAACCACAACACGCCGTCATTCCAGATCAGTCAGGCCGGTCCGTTTGATCAGTGGCCCATTGGTATGGGCTTTGACTATTTCTACGGTTTCATGGGTGGCGAAACCAACCAGTGGCAACCGGGTAATCTGATGCGCAACACCACGCCCATCCACCCTTACGTCGGCAAACCGGGGTGGAACCTGATCACCGCAATGGCCGATGACGCCGTTGGCTATGTCAATGAATTGAATGCACTCGATCCGAAGAAACCGTTCTTTCTTTACTACGCGCCCGGTGGTACCCACGCACCGCATCACCCGACGCCCGAATGGGTCGACAAATTCAAGGGCAAGTTCGACATGGGGTGGAATGCTGCGCGCGAACAGATCTTCGCCAATCAGAAGCGGCTTGGCGTTATCCCGCCGACCGCCAAGCTCACACCGTGGCCGGATTCACTGAAAAAATGGGACGAACTTTCGGCGGACGAGAAAAAACTGTATGCCCACCAGATGGAAGTCTATGCGGCCTATCTCGCGTACACCGATCATGAAATCGGTCGGGTGATCCAGGCGATTGATGACATGGGCAAGCTCGACAACACGCTGATCATCTACATCAGTGGTGACAATGGCAGTAGCGCAGAAGGCACCCCTAACGGCACCCCAAACGAGATGACCACTTTCAACGGAATCGACGTGCCGGTCGCCGAACAAATGAAGTACCTGGATGCCTGGGGGTCGGACCAGACCTATCCACACATGGCCGTGGGCTGGACCTGGGCCATGGACACCCCCTTCAAGTGGACCAAGCAAATTGCTTCGCATTTTGGTGGCACCCGCCAGGGCATGGCCATCTCCTGGCCGAACCGGATCAAGGATGCCGGCGGCATCCGTAACCAGTTCCACCACGTCATTGACATTGAGCCGACGATTCTTGAAGCCACCGGCATTGATGCACCGCTCCAGGTAGACGGCATTGCGCAAAAGCCCATCGAAGGCACGAGCATGACTTACCTCTTCGACAAGCAGAATGCCGAAAAGCCGTCTACACGCACCACGCAGTATTTCGAGATGTTTGGAATGCGCGCGCTTTATCACGAAGGCTGGATGGCATCGACGACGCCCTACCGCGCACCTTGGGACATTACTTCTCAGCCACCCAAGGACATCGTCAATGGCGTCAAATGGGAGCTGTACGACATCACCAAGGACTGGACGCAGAATGACGATATCGCCGCCGCCAACCCTGCAAAACTCAAGGAGCTACAGGATCTGTTCTGGGTGGAAGCGAACAAATATCAGGTGCTGCCGCTCGACGCTTCCGGCTTTACGCGCGTCATTGCACAGAGGCCGAGCATCGTGGCCGGACGCACCGAGTTCGAATACCTTTCGCCGGTGACGGGCATTCTTCCAGGCAACGAGCCCAACGTGTTGAACAAGTCCTACCTCATTACGGCTGACATCACTGTTCCGGAAAACGGCGGCGACGGTGTCCTGGTGACCGACGGCGGCCGCTTTGGGGGTTACGCGCTGTACCTCCTGAAAGGCAAGCCGATCTTCAACTACAACCTTGAAGGCGTTGCGCGATTCCGCTGGGAAGGGACCGAGGCGCTCACCCCCGGAAAGCACAGCATCAGCTTTGATTTCAAATATGCCGGGCCGGGATTCGGTAAAGGCGGCACCGGCGTGCTGTCGGTGGATGGCAAGCAACTGGCCAGTCAGACGATCCCCCACAGTGTTCCATTCGTCTTCGGTGTGGATGAAAGTTTCGATGTGGGTTCCGACACCGGCACCCCCGTCGATGACAAGGACTATCAGGTACCGTTTGCATTCACCGGTTCACTGCACAAACTGACCGTCAAGCTCGAACCAACGCAGTTGAATGTCGCGGGCAAGGAAGCCGTTCAAAACAAGGTTGGCACCAAAGACTAGGGAACAGCACGCGGATCAACTCGCACGAGATGATCCGCGATTGGCCTGCGACAGGCGCCTTAGTAACCATCGGAACGAATGAGCCTGTTGCGTGAGCGCGGTGCCCCCGCCTGCACCATTTCCCGTTCAGCTAAACGCGTTGGGCAGGTGACCAAACCTGCCCAACGCAAACGACCTGACAGACCTTCGTGAATCGCCTAACCCAAGGTGTTCAAACACACCACCTTGGGTTGAGTCATTTCCTCATAGGCAAAGCGCACCCCTTCCCGGCCCAGGCTGCCGTACTTCGAACCGCCAAACGGCATTGCATCGAAGCGGTAGTCGGAAGAGTCGTTGATCATCACCCCTCCGGCTTCGATCCTCCGTGCAGCGCTCATCGCCGTCGCCAGGTCATTGGTGAAGATCCCCGCATGCAAGCTGTATTCGGGTTCATTGGCCAGATCGATGGCTTCGTCGAACGATTCAAAGCACTGCAAGACCACCACCGGAGCGAAGACTTCATTGCGCCAGAGACGACTGGAGTGGTCGACGTTTTCCAGTACAGTCGCCGCGTAGCACGATCCCTGGCGTCGATGACCGCACAGTAAAGTCGCGCCCGCTTGCAACGCCTCGTTCACGACTTGCTCGGCATTCTGTGCCGCTTGCGCCGTAATCATCGGCCCGATGTCGGTATCGGCCAGCATCGGGTCGCCGGCTACAAGCGCTCGGGCCCGGCTGACGAAACGCTCCCGGAAGGCGTCATAAATCGACGCCTGAATCAGCAAGCGCTGAGTGCCAACGCAATTCTGCCCTGCCGCCCAGAAGGCACCGGACAGGCAGCTCTCGACGGCGGCTTCAAGGTCGCAATCACCCATGACAATCACCGGCGCATTGCCGCCCAGGTCCATGGCCAGTTTCTTCAAGCCGGCCGTGCGGGCGATCTGCTCACCGGTGACGAAGCCGCCGGTGAAGGAAATCATCCGCACTTCACGGGATGCGACCAAAGCCTTGCCCAGCTCCGCACCACCGGTGGCGACCGTCACCACTGTTTCAGGCAAGCCCGCCGCGACCAGACAGGACACCAGCTTGATGGCCGACAACGGCGCAAGCTCCGACGGCTTGAGAATCACCGCATTACCACCGGCGATGGCCGGACCGAGTTTGTGCGCCACCAGATTCAGCGGATCGTTGTACGGCGTGATCGCGACGATCAGGCCCAAGGGCTCGCGGGAAAACCAGCCCTGACGCGATTCGGAGCCTTCATACGCGTCGAAGGGCACCACCTCGCCGGCATTGCGCTTGGCTTCCTCGGCCGACAACTTCAAGGTGTTGATGCAGCGCTTGACCTCTTTTTCCGCCTGCTTAAGCGTCTTTCCGGCCTCGGCGACGATCAGACGGGCAAACGCACCGGCATCTCGCTCGATGTTGATAGCCGCTTGCTCGAGAATGCGCGCCCGCCGATGACGCGGCAGTGCGGCGCAAGCCCGGGCGCCCTGGCGCCCGCTCTCCAGCAATTGCGGAACCTGCGATGCGCAGACATTGGTTACGCTGCCGATGACGGTGCCGTCAAAGGGGTTCAAGACTTCAATGGGCGGCTCCACGATATCCAGGGCCAGGCGCGATGGTTTCACAGGCTTACTCCTGGTTGTGTGCATGGGTTTGATGGATGCTGATGATGTCCGACAGCAATGCGAACGCTGTTTCCGTGCGCCCGGCCCCCGGCCCCGAAACCGTCACGGCGCCAAGCAGCCCGGTGGTAAAAGACACGGCATTGGTCGCGCCGCAGACACTGGCCAACGGATGGTCGTTGCTCAACAGACGTGGCTCGACACTGGCGCTGACCGAGCCATCGACATGACGTTGGGCCGCCCCGATCAGCTTCCAGCGAGCGCCGTCCTGCCGGGCCTTTTCGATGTCGCCAAGGTTGAGGGACGAAATACCGCTGCAGGTGACGTCGTTGACCGTCAGCCTGGCGTCCAGCAGTTCGTTGGCCAGGATCACAACCTTGAGGCGCACGTCATGCCCCTCGACATCGGCAGTCGGGTCGGCTTCGGCGTAACCCAGCTCCTGCGCCTTGGCAACGGCCTCGGCGAACCCGAGACCACCTTCCATGGAGGTGAGAACGAAGTTGGACGTGCCGTTGAGAATCCCCTCGAAACCGACAATGGAACTGCCCGCCAGCGCCTGCCTGGCCAGGCGAATGACTGGCGTGCCACTCATCACCGAACCTTCGTATTCGAAGGCAACGTTGTTGTGGCGGGCCAGTGCCTTGAGCTCGCTACCGTGCAAGGCAATGGGCCCCTTGTTGGTGGTCACGACATGTTTGCCACCCTCGAGCGCCCAACGGCAGAACGACGTCGCCGGTTCACCGTCCACCGGGTTGGTAAAGGTGGCTTCAACAATGATGTCCGCTCCCGAATCCTTGATCACCGCTTCATTGAGGGCGGTGACTTCACCACCCGGCAGCTGCGCCAAGGCACCTTTGGCGGCTGGCAATCGGGCCAGCACGCCGGCGTCCAATCCTTCACGGCCAATGATCGAGCCTAGAAACAAGTCGGTCACACCGACAATTTTCAGGGTGAAACCCAGCTCGGTTTTCCACTGTTCGTTACGTTCGGCAATCAGCTGAGCCAACGCCCGGTTCACACCGCCAAAGCCAACCAGCGCCAGTTTGTATTCAGTCATTTTGTTATGCCCCCTGATCCGGGTGATGGGTTGTTGGGGACTAGGTTAGGGCTCAGGCCAGGGCAGTGAAATAGGCCAATTTGCTCTATTTTGTGGGCGTTTTGACCAGCGCCGGAGCAAAGTTTCAGGCAAAAAAAAAGCCAACGCAGGTTGGCTTATGGCTGCACGAGAACAGGGCTATACGACCGACGACAAGACGAAGGAGGTCACGGTGTTTTCCACGCCAGGCAATGCGGCAATTTCAGTCCAGACCTTGTGCACCCGTTGCGGGCTCGCCGCGCCGACCCGCAGCATCAAGTCGAACTCGCCGCTCATTACATCGCACTGGAGGACCTCCGGAATTTCCCGCAGCGCTTGCAGCACTTCTGCGCCGCGCATCCGGTCGTAGCGGTACACGAAAATCACCGCGTTGATGTCCGAGGCGGCTTGTCGCCCTTCGCCGGTTTTCACCGTATAGCCCTGTATGACACCGTCCCGTTCAAGTCGCTCGATACGCTGACGCACGGCGTTGCGCGACAGGTTGACCTTGGCCGCCAACTCGGCGTGTGCAGCCCTGGCATTGAGCCGTAGCTGCGCGATGATGTGCTCATCGAGAGGGTCCAGAATTCGCTTCACTTGGCCTCCTGTTGCCGCGTCTTCACAGCGTGTTCAGCAACGCATGGATGGTATCGAGGTCGTCCGGCTCAATCCGGTAAAGCTGCGCGTGGCCTTGTGCCGCGACCTCACGTTGCGGCACCGCCAGGCTGATGCCCAGTTCGCCCAACAGCGCCGCTGACTTGGCCGGTGAAATTTCCCCCAGGGTCACCATCGGCGCGACCAGGCTTCGACGATACAACCTGGCCGCCAGGACGCCGGTGGCGGTATGCGGGTCGATGACGTAACCGGTGTCGTGATACAGCGAAGTGATTTCCTTCAGCGTCTGCTCATCACTGACCGCGTAGGAGTCGATGATCATCCGCGCCTGCAACCAGAACTCGTTGGCAATGACCATCTCGCCGCTGGACTCGAAACCCGCCATCAGGGCACTTACCGCCTGATCGTCATGCCCGTAGAGCTCCCAGACAAAACGTTCCAGATTGGCAAAAACCGACAGGTCCATGGCCGGCGACAACGTCTTGTTGGCGCGCGATCGGCTGTAGTGGTTCTTCTGAAACAGCTGATGCAACGCGTCATTCTGATTGGTCGCCACAATCACCTGGGTGATCGGCAGGCCCATTTTCTGCGCGATGTAGCCGGCATACACCTCGGCAAAACTCGCGGCGGGCACGCTGAAACCGATCGGTCGTTGACCACCTCCCAGTTGCAGCACCGCGTGGAAGTAAAACACCAGTTGCGCCAATACGCTGACCCAATTGCTGGAGTTGAAACTGATCACCTCATGCTGCGCACAGGGCCACTGTCGCAATAGCCGGGTGACAATGGTCTGGCACTCGTCGAAGCTGCCGTTGACGGCAAACTGATGAACCCTTGGGTGTGCCACGGCCTGAAGATGCCGGAGTTGGTCCTGGGGCACGCCCGTCTCCGGGTAAAACACCATCACGGTGGTTTCTTCGCAGTGCTTGAACGCTTCGATGGCCGCCAGCCCGGTATCGCCGTTGGTGGCGCCGATCACCACCCCGCTGCGCCCGCGTTTACGCAGAAAGTGCTGCACCAGCCGAGCCTGCAACTGAGCAGCGAAATCCTTCGAAGAGCGAGTCGGCCCGTGGAACAACTCCAACACCCACTCGTTACGATCGACCTGATGCAAAGGTGCCAGGGAGCGATGACTGAACTGGCTGCCTGCCTCTTTCAACAGGCGCTTGAGGTCAGCCTCGGCGATCGCCTCACCCACAAACGGGCTGATCACTCTGTAGGCCAGCTCGTCGTAGGACAAGGTCGACCAATTGGCAATGTCCTGTGATTCAAACAGCGGCAATTGGAGCGGTACGAACAGCCCTCCATCCTCGGCGACTCCCGACAACACGACCTTTTCGAAATCGACCTGCACGGCCGAATTCCGGGTACTCACATAACGCATGGTTGGCTCCGGCGATTTATTTGAAACGATGGGCCTGCTCGACCAGCCAGGTGGAAAATATCGCCGCGTCGGGGTGCTGCTCGGCCCCGGAATCGCGTACGAGGTAAAAAGACTCGCTGGCGTCGATACGCTGGGTAAAGGGCTCGACCAGTCGCCCGTCCCGAAGCATGTCATCGACCATCGAGGACCGCGCCAGGGCAATCCCCTGCCCCAGCTCGGCCATGCGCAGGGTGGAAATCAACGTGTCGAATTGCATGCCGGTCGAGAAGTCGACGCTGTGCGCGCCGACCATGTTCAACCAGTAGCCCCAACCCTCCTCGTAACCCAGCACATGCAACAGTGGATGGTTCGATACGTCCGCAGGGACCGTCAGCGGTGACTTCGCCATCAGGTCCGGCGAACACACCGGGAACAGCGTGTCCCAGGTCAGTCGTTGCGACACCAGCCCGGGCCATTGACCGTGGCCCCAGCGAATCTCCATGTCGTCCTCGCCATCGAGCTCCTTGACCCAGATATTGCTGATGTAGCGGATATCCACATGGGGATGAGCCTGGCTGAACGCCAGCAGCTTGGGTGCCAGCCAGTGCACGAAAAACGCCAGGCTGCCGCGCACCTTGATCGGCCGACGTTTGTGTTGGCCAAAAATTTCGTTGGTCCCCACGGCCAGTCGCGTGATGGCGTCCTGCACCACCGGCAGATACGCCTGGCCTTCCTCCGACAGTCCCAGGCCACGGGGCAGGCGCTTGAAGAGTGCGACCCCGAGGTGGCTTTCCAGTTGGCGGATCTGCTGGCTCACGGCGCCCTGGGTCAAACACAGTTCTTCGGCGGCGTGGGTAAAGTTCAAACAGCGGGCAGACACCTCGAATGCCCGCAGCCAGTTCAGTGGGGGTAGCGTCTTTTGCTTCATGGCTTGAACCTCTTGGACGCCCCCTCCACCGAGCACGCTTGCCCATCCCGTCGACGCTGGCTAGAACGCATCGGACGGTTGTGCCAAGGGGGCCACCGACAAGCGTCGCTCGCGGCTTTTGCGGGTAATGTAATACACGAAGTAGCACCAGGCGATGAAGGGCAAACCGAAGTACAACGCCACCCGTTGCTCAGGATCGAAAGCAATCCCGACACACGCCAGGCTGCAGCAGACCAGCGCACCCAACGGCACCCATGGATAACCCCGGACGCGGAATTTTAGGTCGCGGATATCACCGCCATTGGCCACATAGTGACGGCGGAAAGCAATCTGGCTCGCCGCGATACTCATCCACACCACCACGACCGCCAACCCGGAGATCGACACCAGCGCCAGATAGATGGTATCGGCCGCAAACACGCTACTGAGCAACGAAGCAGCGCCACCGGCCATGCTGACGATAATCGCGTTGAGCGGCGTGCCCATGCGGGTCAGGGCCGAGAACTGCTTGGGCAGGTGCCCCTGGTCACTCAGCGTCCAGAGCATCCGCGACGCGGCGTACAACCCGGAGTTGGCGGCCGACAGCAAGGCACTGATGATCACGAAGTTCATGATGTCGGCCGAGTACGGAATCCCGATGTAGGTGAACACCGTCACGAAGGGACTCTCTACCAGACCGGCCTGTTCACGGGGCAACAGGGTCGCCAGAACGAAAATGGTCCCCACGAAAAAGATCGCCAGGCGCAGCACGGTCGTGCGAATGGCACGCGGCACGTTGCGCTGTGGATCTTTGGTTTCCCCAGCGGCAATACCGATCAATTCAGTGCCGGAGAAGGCAAAGGAGACAGCCAGTAATGTCATTGCAATCGGCATGAACCCGGTAGGGAAAAGTCCTTCACGGGTAAAGTTGCTCAAGCCGATACTGTGGCCTTGCTCAATGTGCAACAGACCGAGAATTGCGCCACCGCCAATCATCAGGAACACGATCACGGTCACCACTTTAACCAGCGACAACCAGAACTCGGTCTCGGCAAACAGGCGAACCGAAACCACATTGGTCAGAAACACCATAACTGCAAATAACGCGCTCCAGATCCATACAGGCGTTTCCGGGAACCAGCGCACCATCAAAATGCCGGCGGCGGTGAATTCAGAACCGATGGCCACCGTCCAGGTCAGCCAATACAACCAGGCCACCGTATACCCGGTACCCGGCCCGAGAAACCGGGTGGCGTACGTACTGAATGAACCGGTTTCCGGCATCTGCACCGCCAACTCGCCCAGGCACATCATCACCATGTAAACCATGAGTGCACCGATGATGTAAGCGATCACCGCGCCCAGGGGACCGGCCTGGTTGACCGTATACCCGGACGTGAGAAACAGCCCGGTCCCAATGACGCCGCCTAATGCCAGCATGACAATATGGCGGGTCTGCATTTCCTGTTTAAAACCCGAGCGCGTATCAAGTTGTTGTTCTTTTATGGACATGGTTGTTCTCATGAAAGTTATTAGGGCACGAATTAACGTCTGCTACGACTAACAGGGCAGAGTAAAAAAGTTGCCACTAGGTTTTATTATTATTCCACTTCATGAACTCCCCACTTAAATCCTTGCAGTGAGGCATTAACGTTAAATCTTCAACCGGCTATCCCTGCACATGTTTCATTGATTGAAAGTTGAGAGTTTTCCTGTACCGCTGAGTGGCCCGAACTTCTGACAAAGGCAAAAGCCTGTTTCAGGTCGTCGAGCAGGTCGTCGGTGTCTTCGATGCCGACGGAGATCCGCACCAATCCTTCGCAGATACCCAGGGCCAGTCGCTCCTCCAGCGTGTTCTCGACATGACTGGTGGTCCGGGCCGGGCCATAGATGGTTTCCACCGCACCGAGATTGCCTGCGCAGTGAGCGAAACGCAGGCGTGGCAAGAGCACCTTGACCGTGTCCATGCCGCCCATCACGACAAAGCTGACGATTGCACCAAAGCCGGACATTTGCGCGCACGCCACCGCGTGATTCGGGTGACCGGGCAAGCCGGGATAATTGACCGACTCCACCAACGGTTCGGTGCACAGGTACTCCGCCAGGGCCTGGGCACTGCGTTGCTGCTGACGCATGCGCAGCACCAGGGTTTTCATGCCGCGAATGATCATGTAGGCGGAGAACGGGTCGAGCGTTGCACCGTTGATTTCCCGGTAGTGACGCACCTTGGCCATCAGCCCTTCGCTGCCGCACACCAGGCCACCCAGCACGTCGCCGTGCCCGCTGAGAAACTTGGTCGCACTGTGAATGACCACGTCCACACCCAGCGCCAGCGGGTTCTGGTTCAACGGCGTGGCGAACGTGTTATCCGCCACCACAATGGCACCCACACGCTTGGCAGCGGCCACCAGACGCTGGATATCCAATATTTTGAGGGTCGGATTGGTGGGTGTTTCCAGGTACACCAGTTGGCAACCCTTGGCGATTTCCCGTTCGATTTCTTCGTGATCGAACGTCTCGCACAACGTCACCTGCACACCGGTACGCGGCAGGAACTCTTCGAAAATCTTGTTGGTGCCGCCATAGCTGTCCTTGGTCGACACGACGCGATCGCCATGGGCCAGGAAGGTGTAAAGCACACTGCTTATCGCCGCCATTCCGCTACTGAACGCCACGGCAGACTCGGCCATTTCCAACTCGCGAATTTTTGCCTCGAGGGTCTCGACCGTCGGGTTGCCCATGCGGCTGTAAATGAAGCCCGGTGCCTTGCCCAAAGCGACGTCGTACCAGACGTCGATGTCGTCGTAACCATATGCCGCACTGACGACGATCGGGGTTTGAGTGGCATTGTAGGGATGCCTGACTTGCTCCCCGCCCCACACTGCGCGGGTCCCCGAACCCGCATTTACCAACGCCGCGCTGCCTGGTTTTTTATTCATAAAGACTACTCGCACTGAGGGCGGCGAATGTTGAGTCACTCACCGGATCTGGCGGCCAATATATTGAAAAGCCGCGCCCCCGAGAAACGATGTTATCGGTGCCTGAGGGCTGCTTTTTTTAATGGCTGTCCGGCGTGGGGGGGCAGATCGATCGCGGGGGCAAGGTCGGGCAGCCAGGCGTGCAACGAAGCCGTGGCCTTGGGCCAATTGTGCGGCCATAGCCGATCGACCAGGACACGTCGTCCATCTTCGGCGGCGACAGGCTCGTCGACAGGCTTGCACTGGATCATCAGCGTTTACCCCCTCCATTCCCGCGGGCTCACCCCGGTCTTGCGCCGAAACGCCCGAGCCAAAGCCGAGGGGCTTTCGTAACCGACCTCTTCGGCGATCAGGGCAATGGGCTTGCCCTCGCGCAAGCGTTTCTGCGCCAGGCTGATGCGCCAGCTCACCAGATAATCCACCGGCGTCTGCCCGACCACCCGCCGAAAATGCTCGGCGAAACTGGCCCGCGACATGTTGGCCGCCACCGACAGTTCCGCCACGCTCCAGGCCTTGCCGGGGGCCTCGTGCATAAGGTTCAGGGGGCGTGCCAGACGCGAATCGGCGAGACCGGCCATCATGCCCGGCTGTTGATTGCGGCTGCTCAGAATGTGCCGCAGCAACAGAATCACCAGCAGCTCGAACAAGCGGTCCATGACGGCTTCACGCCCGCAGGTGCCGTCAAAAGCCTCGTTGAACAGCCATTCCAGGGTGCTGGCCAGGGTCGGGATTTCATCGAGTTTCAGCACCATGTAATCCGGCAACGCGCCGGCCAGGGCATTGCCCGAGCCGCCATCGAAGTTCAGCGAGGCACAAACCAACTGCGTGGCCGATGCTTGCGTGGCGGATAAGCGGTGACGGTAAGGCCGGGGGAAAAAGATCAGCGTCGGCTCGGTGATCTTCAGCTCCCGCTCATCGGCCAGTTTCAGCACGACCTCCCCGGCCTGCAGCAAATGCAGATGACCGCACGTCTGGCTGCCATCGAAAGCCGAGGTGCCGCAAAACGTGCCGCTGTGAAAGGTGCCGGCATTGACGCCGAAATGCGTGAGCAACGTGGACAAGCGATCCATGAGGGGGGCTCCCGAAGGCAGTTCTGGACGATCTGTTGCATATCGTCGACGATTTGCACCCAATAGACCAGCCCAGGTCTTTAGCATGAACTCCGTACCCAGCGCCTGTCGCGCTAGAACCCTCGGAGAATCATCATGACCCGCATTTCCCCTGTCAGCCTCGAACACGCCACCGACGCCACCCGCCCGCTGCTGGAAGGCGTGCAAAAGAAAATCGGCTTCCTGCCCAACGTTTTCAGAGTCCTGGCCCACGCCCCTGCCGTGCTCACCTCCTACGTGCAGAACTCGGCAGCATTGGGCAAGACGTCCCTGAGCGCAACGCAAAAGGAAGCCATCTTCCTTGCCACGTCACAGGTCAACGGTTGCGACTACTGCCTGGCGGCCCACACGCTGTTTGCCGGCAAGGCCGGTCTGTCCAGCCAGGACATCCTGAGCGCCCGTGACGGCAAGCTCGACGCCTATGCCCTGCTGGCACAGCAAATCACTGAAAGTCGTGGACACCTGAGCAGCGAGCAGATAGCAGCGGCACGCGCCGCCGGTCTCGACGACGGCAAGATCATCGAAGTGATTGCCCATGTGGCTTCGCAGACGCTGACCAACTACCTGAACAACGTCGCGCTGACCGATATCGACTTCCCGGCCATCGATGCCTGAGCCACTTCAAGAACGGAGAACCGACCATGAACACCGTGACCCTGTACACCACCGACACCTGCCCTTACTGCCGCAGTGCCAAGTCACTGCTGGCCAGCAAAGGCATCACCCTGCAGGAAATCAACATTCAGACCCAGCCGGGCAAACTCGAAGAAATGCTCAGCCGCAGTGGCCGGCGCAGCGTGCCGCAGATTTTCATCGGCGACACGCATATCGGCGGCTTCGACGACCTGGCCAAACTGGATCGCCAGGGCGGCTTGATGTCGATGCTGGCTTGAGCCAGAACGGTCCAGGCCCAACACCACCCTGTGGCGAGGGCGCTTGCCGGAACGCCGCACCGTCCCGTTGGGCTGCTCAGCGGCCCCAAAAATGGGGACTGCGATGCAGTCCAGCGGGCGCAAGCTCCCTCGCCACACAAGCGCGATACCGGGCATCGCCCGGCGCATCCGACCAAACAACGCTCTAACGTGCGCGTCATGACCTAACCTCATAGGCTAAATGACTCATCACCCATCGAGCACGCCTATGCGCAATGCCTTGAAGTCCGTGATATTCATCGTTTTCGTGCTATTGGCGTCAAGCGGCGCGATGCTGTCGGCGGCGCCCATGCTCGATGTCCCGGGCGCCGGCGCGAGCAGCGCTGTTGCCAGGGTGTCCGACAGTGATCTGGAGGCGCTGCAAGGCCAACTCAACAGCCTCAAACAACAGGTCTCTCAGGTCAGCAATTACAACCAACTGGAAGCCCCGCAGGACTTGGTTCAGGCGCTGATCAAGGAGGCTGATCGCCTGTCGGCACTGTTGTTGCCCGACCAAGCGCAATTACAGTCCCAACTGGGGGTGCTGAGCCCTGCTCCGCTGGCCGAGGCCACGCTGGAGGAGTCCGATATCGCCAGCCAAAGGGCTGCGCTCACAGATCAAAAGAACAAGGTCGATTACAAACTTGGAACCCTGGCGGCGATCAAAGCCAGTGCTGCCGAATTGCTCACCCAGATTGCTGTGATCCGGCGCAGCCTGCTGGAAACCGAAGTGACCCAACGCACCCGGAGCATCCTCAATCCCTGGTTTTGGGTCCCGCTATTCGATCCACCTGCCGACGACCGGCAACGGCTGATCGAATTCATACAGCAAGCGGGCAACACGCTGCATTCGGTCTGGCAACCGGGCAAGCGCCTCTTGACCAGCGTACTCGTGATATTCGCCGTGGTCCTGTGGGGCCTGGGCCGTCGGCTCGCCGAACGCGGACTGACCTGGGTGTGCATTCACCGCATGCCCGAGGGACGACTGCGCCGCAGCGCCCTCGCGCTCGCGTCGGTCGTCGCCACGGTGCTGACCGCCGGTATCGCCCTGCGTGTACTGTTTTTTGCCCTCACCCGCGAACTGCCGTTGACACCGCAACTGGCAGGGTTTTCCGAGGAATTCGAAAAAATCGTCTACACCTGCGTGATGATCACCGGTTTGAGCCGTGCGCTGTTGTCCACCCAACATCCATCATGGCGACTGCCGGCCATTGCCGACGAGGTGGCACTGGCGATCAAACCCTATCCCCGGCGATTGGCTGCCGTCTTGCTGGTGGCCGTGTCATTGGCCCAGATGACCAATGCCACCGGCATGAGCACCGAGGTCGTGATCACGGTCCGTGGATTGGTCGCACTTATCATCTCAACCTTGATCGGTTCGATTCTGTTACGGGTCAACAGAACCCGGCGCGCCATGGTGGTGGCCGGCGCTGCGCCTGAGGCGGGCCGGACGCTGGCTGGCGTGGTGTATGCCTTCGCCAGCATCGCGACCGTGGCCTCGCTGTTCGCCCTGCTCATTGGCTACGTGTCGCTGTCGCGCTTCATCACTTACGAACTGGTCTGGTTGTTCATCATTTTTGCCGGTTTCTATTTGCTGATACAGCTGCTCAAGGACAGCTGTGAGTACCTGTTTTCACCTCGGCAACCCACCGGCAAAACGCTCAAGCAGTTACTCGGTATTGGCGATACGCGCCTGGAGCAGATCTCGGTCATTTTGTCTGGCGTCGGTCGTGCCGCCCTGTTGCTGATCGCTTTCATCTCGCTGCTGGTGGGTGGCGTGGGCTCGACCCTCGGCCAACTGGCAAACAACACCCTGGCGATGCTTGGCGGTGACGGCCTGCGTAAACTGAACATTGTCCCGGCCAATCTGCTGCACGGCCTGCTGGCGCTGCTGATCGGCATGTATCTGGTGCGGACCCTGAGCCGCTGGCTGGACAACGAGTTGCTGCCGAAAACGGAAATGGACCCGGGCATGTGCGCCTCACTCAGCACACTGTTTTCCAACATCGGCTATGCCCTGGTGATCCTGCTCATGCTGTCGTCGCTGGGGGTCAAGTGGACCAACCTGGCGTGGATCGTCAGCGCCTTGTCCGTGGGGATCGGCTTCGGTCTTCAAGAGATCGTGAAGAACTTCGTCTCCGGCCTGATTCTGCTCACCGAACGCCCGGTGAAGGTCGGCGACCTGATCAGCATCAGCGGGGTTGAAGGCGATATCCGCCGGATCAATGTGCGGGCCACCGAAATACAACTGGCCGACCGCTCGATTGTCATCGTGCCGAACTCGCAGCTGATTTCGCAGAACCTGCGCAACGTCACCCTGGGCGGCAGCGCCCAAGGCGTGGCGATACTTGAACTGACCTTCCCGCTGGACATCGACCCGGAGCAGGTGCGCAACCTGCTGTACGACACCTTCTGCGAGCACGAATCCATCCTGGAAAAACCGATGCCCTTCGTGCGTTTCAGCCAGCTGAAACCCGAAGGCATTACGCTGACGATCACCGGTTACGTCGCCAGCCCACGCACGGTCGGCTCGATAAAGAGCGAACTGCTGTTTGAGATACTCAAGCGACTGGGCGCCGCCGGGATCGAACTGGCGAAACCGCCACCGGCGGCGTGATACCCGATCACGCCGCAGGCGACCCTTGCATCAATGCGCAATACACACGGATTTAAGCTCGGTAAAAGCCTCGATCACCGCACGCCCAAACTCACGGCCCATGCCCGATTGTTTGACCCCGCCGAACGGCATCGCCGGGTCGAGCAGCACGTGGGCGTTGACCCAGACCGTACCGGCTTCGATGCGCGGCACCAGGTTCATGGCTTTGCTCAGGTCGTTGGTCCACAGGCTGGCGGCCAGGCCATAGCGGTTGTCGTTGGCCAGTTCGATCACGGCATCCTCATCGTCGAACGGCATCACGCCCAGCACCGGGCCGAACACTTCTTCACGGGCCACGGCCATGCTGTGGTCGATGTCGGCGAGGATCGTCGGCTGGACGTAGAAGCCGTCGCCTTCGACCCGTTCGCCACCCGAGACCACGCGGGCGCCTTCCTGACGGGCCAGTTCGATGTGCTTGAGCACGCTTTGCTGCTGCTTGCGCGACACCAGCGGGTTGATCGCCGCATCACAGTTCATGCCCGCGCCCATCGGCATGGCCGACACCGCCGCCGCCAGGGCTTCGACGAATCGGTCGTGGATCGAGCGGTGCACGTAGAAACGCGAGGCGGCGGCACACACCTGACCATTGTTCAGCAGGCCACCGAGGATCGCCCCCTGCACGGCTTTTTCAACATCGGCATCGGCGAGCACGATCATCGGGTTCTTGCCGCCCAGTTCCAGGGAGAAACGCGTCATGTTGGCCATGCACGCCACGCCGACGCTTTTGCCAACGGCGGTAGAACCGGTGAACGAGACCTTGCTCACCAGCGGATGCTGGGTCAGCACGCCACCGACCGAGGCACCGCCACCGGTCACGACGTTGAACACGCCTGCCGGAATGCCGGCCTCCAGCGCGAGCTCCGCCAGACGCATGGCGGTCAGCGGGGTTTCCATGGCCGGCTTGATGATCACCGTGCAACCGGTGGCCAGCGCCGGCATCAGTTTCCAGGCGGCGATCAGCAGCGGGAAGTTCCACGGCACGATACCGACCACCACACCCACCGGCTCACGCTTGGTGAAGGCGGTGAACCTGGCACCCGGTGGCAACGGGATCGACACGTCGAAGGTCTGCCCTTCGATCTTGGTCGCCCAGCCGGACATGTAGCGCATGAATTCCACAGTGGCGTTCAGGTCCAGGGCGCGGGCCATGTTGATCGACTTGCCCTGGCTCAGGGTTTCCAGCTGCGCCAGCTCTTCGGCGTGCTCTTCCACCAGGCGGGTGAAGTTGAGCAGGATGCGCTCGCGATCCGCCGGACGCAGTGCCGACCAGACCCCGGACTTGAATGCCTTGTGCGACGACTGCACGGCACGCTCGACGATTTCGGGCGGTGCATCGAGGGTTTCGCAGAGGGTCTGCCCGGTGGCCGGGTTGACCACGGCAATGCTGTCGCCTTCGGCAAACACCCACTGACCGTCAATGAAGCAGCCGTGGCGGCGTTCGATAAATGCAGCCACCTGCGGCAGGATTTCAACGTTACTCATAATTCACCTTTCAATAAAACCGTTCGGTGTGAAGGTTGGATCAGCCAGGAAACCGGCCGCTTAGTGTTGTTCTTTGAGGAAGCACACGACCGCCTGGCGATCGTCCGCCGAAGCCAGGCCCATGTAAGGCATGTAGGTGCCAGGCACGTAGGCCTGAGGCTGGGTAATCAGTTGCGCGATGTTCTCGGCTTGCCAGTCGATGTTTTTGTTGCGCATGGCTTGCGAGTAGCTGAAGCCCTCCAGCGAGCCGGACTTGCGCCCGACCACACCCGCCAGGTTCGGCCCCATCATGCCGGTCGCGCCTTTGGTCACCGAATGGCAAACCCCGCATTCATTGGCAAACACCTCGGCGCCGTGGCGTTGATCGGGGGCGCAATCGGCCGCCAGCGCCGCCTGGGCCAGGGCCAACGACAACAATCCGAAAAGAGGCAAACGCAGGGAGGTAAACATAGGAAACGACCTTGAAAATCCGCGCATTCGCCAGCAAGCGAACGCCAACTCTGAAAGTGCCGGGACAACGGTGCCCCGGCAGGTTGATCAGGATTGTCGGTGGTCGGTGATTCGCAGGTTTTGCCCTGCGTGCCAGTCGTGTTGGCGGTTCTGCCAAATCGATCATCTGATGAGGGACTTGCCTATTCGCAAGGCATGCCCGATTTCTGGCGAAGCGTGAGAGATCATTCTCGGTTTCTTTGAGCAGATGAAGCCTTGACCACCGGAGCAGCCGCTGCGCGGATAAATGCCTCATCGAGTGTGTTCGCTTCGTATCGACGCATAAATTCTTCACCAGAACTGAACGGGCTAAACTGATGGTTGCTGATCATGTAAAACTTGTCACAGTGACTCGCAACCTCATCAATATTATGGGATGAAACCAGAACTGCCACTCCCTCATTTGCCGCTCCACGCAAACATTTCCAAATGTAATATCGAAATTCAGGATCTACTCCCGCAGTAGGTTCATCCAATATCACCAAACTCGCCCCCACCGCCAACAACGATAGCGTGAAGAACCAGCGTTTCTCCCCATAACTACAAACCGATGACTTTTTTTCCCAGATTTCCTTATAACGCTCAACTATTTCCGGACTCCAAACCACAAGCTTTTTCAACGCCTGCTCTTGCGATACAGGTGTCGGAGAGCACAGCAACGAAATCATCTTGAAGATATCAAACATACGTAGCACGGGAGGCGTCATGATAGTCTGCGACAAATAAAGCTGACTGGAAAAACCATTAAACAACTGGCCGTTATCCGTCTTTATTAACCCACATACGATGTCAAAAAAAGTAGTTTTTCCAGACCCATTAGGGCCCAACAGCCCAGTAATAGCTCCTGGAAAAACTTCAATATTTGCCTCATTAAATATTGTCCGCCTGGAATATCCGAAGCATAGCGATCGAGCACTCAAAACACTCATCAGTATCGACTCCATACAGGGTTTATTCGTAAAAAACGAAGCGAAATCGAAAAGACAACGACAAACAAAATAACAACCCAAGCAACAAGAAAATAATGCTGCTCAAAGCCACCCAACATAATTTGATTTGCAATATAAAGAGGATTGATTTTATTAAACGCATCCATTGCATAATGAGAGTCACGACTTCCAAGAACACCTAACACAAGCATTGAAAATAATACTATTGAGAACGTGGTATTACTGTTTTGATAATTCATCGGCACCAAACTAAGCAAAATGCCGAGCACACAAAAAAACATGTAACATACATAAAACCTGGAAATAACCCGAAACAACCCGACCAAATCTCCCCCGCCAACACAGGAACAAGTCAAGACATAAAAAACAATGCAGTAGATTAAAGCAATGAGAGAGTAAGCCAGAAATTGCGACGCCATGAATAACAACCTGGCATCAGGCGCGTATACAAACGATCTAATAAACCCACTTTCCCTTCTGCCTATAATATAAAAAGCAAAACCAAAAAAAGCGACACTTGAAGAAAGATAAGCATAAAACCAAGAGGTATTTTCCAGATAATTAATTTTCGAGAAAGGATATCCCCCTCTGGAATAACCCAACAAATAATATGTCGCAACGGGAGAAACAATCATCCAAAAAAGTGCGATTGGCTCTTTCAACTGTTCTTTTATAAATAACCACGACAGTGCAAAGCACCTTATCATTGCAAAAGTTGGCATAAGTCACCTTTTCATGGAAATGGAACCATAATTTTTCTACGACCAGGAAATATCTTCCCAACAAATTCTTCAGAATATTTATTGAGGATATTTATCCCCCTGGAGTTATTCATATGTAGAAAAAAATCGGGAGAAATAAACTTGCAGAAATAATACAACTCATTACTCATGGCCAGATAATTTACATACAAATAACCATCCACTTTCCGTTTATTCAAGACAGTCAAAAAATTTTGCAAACTGAAATCAGGTAACGAATTCGGAACGACAACCTTATTAAATTCAACATCCGTGATTTCTTGATAAGTCTCATAAGCGTTACAGCTTAGAAAATATCTCAGATAAGAATCCTCAATCTCCGCCACATCACCGCCGGTAGCTTGAAAAAGGTCTATAAACCTATAGGTCTGCCATAATTCATATAACGACTTTTCGAGTGCAGCTTTAAGTGTTTCCGCGTACGAAATTCCGGCACAATATTTGACATGACGCGTTTTATCTTTTTGGCCGTAAACAGCTAATAGGCATAAACCAGGATAGGTAGCATCAGAAACATCGATAATGGTGACTTCTCCGGATTTGGAAAGTGCTTCGTACACTGAGCATGCGCCACTTTGTCTCAGGGCTAATCGGACATCATTTACCGAAACTAAACGAGCGCATTGTTTTGTCAGCCAAAACTTTGCAAGAAACTGCCTCTCTAGATATTCCTTTATCGATCCGAAAACAGCCTCCTCAAAGCGCCAGTGAAAACTGCACCCACAGGTATCTCGCAACGGATATATCGTGTTCTCGCTTTCAATTTTATGATAATTAAGAGATATACATGCGGTTGGTATATAGCAGTCAGACCAGTCCGACACACGAGACACCTTGGTTAAGTTATAGGAATGATTGAGAGCCTGTTCAAATACCAACCCGTCCTCATTAGTCTGAGTAAATGCGAAGGCAAATTTCTCCGCCTCTATATTCGCTAGCGAGTAATTGAGATGACCAACCACATCCGATTTAACTTCCATATAGAAATGCCGCCTCTCAAAATACTCCCCTAACGCCGTCTTTATAGAGGATGACCCGTTACCTATTCCAGACCCACCATTTAACCAAGAATCTACCAACTCAACTGAGGATGGAAAGGATAACAAGCAGGATGGTTGATAAATCAGCGCACTTGGAAGCGTTGCTAAATGACCAGGATTATTCAGCATCATGTTGTTCACCGATAAAGTGTACACATACAGGAAAGAATAGCGTCGGATTAAGTCCTATTGCCTTACTCAGCATCGTATCGGTATACGCTGACCATAACCTGCTTCGCAGACCCAGTTTTTTGGCCTGCAATTCAATCAACATATAAATGGAACCCACTTCCATCAACGCAAGTCTGTAACCACGATACCTATATTTGAACAGCGTCTTGGGAATGTAAACAAAATAAGCAATTACAATCGAAGGTGTACCAATGCTCCCAGGAGAAGAAAGTACTGCACTCTTGATGTCATCAACGTTTTGTGTTCCCTGCACTATTTCAAATGTTCTGGATTGAGGTAGCAAATGCAATATTTTTTCCGGACAAGGCCAACTTTTCTCATCTTCCATAAACGAACAAATAAAAACCTCAGCTGGATATAGCGCTCCACCGCTTGGATACCCGCGTTTATAACTACCTTTGCGAGAAGAGAGAATCGGGGAAATTAATTTTTCAATCTTTGAAAAGTCTATGTTCGTACTGGAAAATGAATCACACGACTCATTTCGACGAATAGGCGAATCAGACTCTAATTCGACCCCAACGGGAAAAGTCAAATTTAGATCAGGATAAAGTCGCAATTCGTTGCCGGTAAGCTTGGCAAGATGCTTATCATTTATACAGTGCAGACGAGTAGCATGCTTGAATGCATCATGAATCGTATAATTACCCTTCGCATGAAAGCTCAGAGTTTCCTCATGAACAGCCGAATTCATAAATTTTAGATAATAGTCGTGCGGTATATACTTCATCCCTGCACCCTCAAGCAATCACACATATGCCAGTGAGAGGTGGCAACCTCTCTTACAAAACATCCAGCAAAATCAATATGAGAATCTTGAAGTATATTATCCTGATAGCGAAATTCATTATCACTACTTGTTAGCAGTTTTATTTTTCTTATGACCGCTCCAACCACCAATGATTGCTGTAGTAAACTCAGCGAATTGACAGGAACGGCCATGTGCTTGTTTTTGCAATACCGAAGTAACTTTGACCATGTTTTCCTGGCACTATGATACTCCTCATAATTTATCAACCTATCTATATTGCAAAAATGACATGGATTCCCAATCTTCGGACAATATGGCTGACTGATACAATAAGCATCACCCACAGAGTAACAAACACTGATCGCACTTTCAGGTGCCACATTTGCAAGCTCGAAGTATATTTTTTTTATTAATTCATAATCATAATTCCTGCACATTATGACAATGTAATATTTTTTATTTAATGTTTGATCCCTGACCAACCCAGAAATACTGCACACCTCCAACGGAGTATTTATTTCAGATCGCAACAACTCCTCCAGATTAATATTCTCATCCCAATCATGAGCCACAATCGTTTTATCGAAATACAGATCCTCACAGGCATCCTTTATAGAGATTATTTTTTCTAGAAAATCAAAGGCGGGTTCTGGATTTAAGCCATGCGTCGACAACACCTCATTGAGTTCACTCCTAGAAATATTTTTATAACTTTGCAACTTATTCAGCGCCGCCAGTAGCGGTGGAGAGCTTATTTTTGACACTCCTTTTTTTGAAACCACCAAATTATCGGAGTTAAAATCAAGAATCTCGTAGCTTTGTATATTTAGCATTTCGCAATCCCTTTGCATGGCTTTTCTGGATAACCCAGAAAAGCCATATCTGATGAACTATCAGCTGTTGTCGGATGAAAGTTGTGGAGTTATGGCGTTCCCGCCACTCCCACCGCTTCCGCCACTCCCACCACTGCAGCCGCCCCCGCCTCCACATCCGCCACTACCTCCGCACCCACCTTGCCCGCCGGAACCACCAGCGAAGTTAGGGCTCGAGTCGGAATCAAACTCATCGCCAGCAAAAAGTAGCTCTCCAAAATTTTCGCTATTCATAATTGATTACTCGTTATTAAAGGTTGCTAAAGGAAATGCCACCAAAACAAAGTGACGCACCTATGTTTAGTAATTTTAAGAAATGAACGCAAGAGACTATTTTTTTGGAGTGTAGGAAACTTCACTCAACCCCATGAGACGCCCCCTACATAGAATGAGAAACTCACCTCGATTACTTCTTGTTTAAGCAAAACCGCTATTTAAACTAGTTCCTCCAAGCCTTCAAAACCCTTATCAAAAATTGAATGACCAACTAAACACAATGAAAGACCTTCACATCATTCTTCTGTAGGACGGAGTAAGAAACTTCCTTCATTTTCTAAAAAACCATTTTTTGGCGACCATTTTCAGTTCAAAAAAAGTCGACGAACGGTAGTCTGTTGGTCGAGCGCGTTGGTCGAACGCTGAGCGTGTGACATTGTCCTTGACCTGGACGACAGTAGATTCTGCATTGGTAGCGGCGCCGCCGAGACTTGCACACCCGCCCGAAATAGAAGATGGCAGCGCCCAGCACCGCTTTCTGCAGCCGCAATGGCGAATCATGCAATCTGGCAAGCACAGCCAACTATTTGGCAAACAGGCAAAAGGGCGAAAGGAATCCGGACCTTAGTATCTAAAAAGACCGCAAACCTGCGCTCAAGAACAAGAACGGATGTCACGCCATGCTCAAGTCCCCCTTGCTTCGACTCTCTACCCTCGCGCTGATGATCAGCGCAGGTCAGGCCGGAGCCTATGAACTCTACGCCGATAGCGACAGTCACCTGAACGCCACCCTGGAAGCGGTTTTCGGCCTTTTCCACAGCCAGGAAAACTACGCCCTGTCGGGCCGTCTCGATGAAGGTTCGTCGTCGTGGCGCGAGGGTTACATCAAGTACGGCCTGAGCTTCGACAAGGGCCTGGCCGGTGCCGGCACTGCTTACGGCGCGGCGAATCTGCTCAGTTCCGGCACCTGGGGCGACGGCGATGCCGCCGGCTTCAGCGACGGTACGGAACGCACCACCAAGTTTGAGGACGCCTACCTCGGCTGGCGCTCGGGCAATCTGTTTCCGGTGCTGGGCGCGGACGGTATCGATCTGTCCTTCGGTCGCCAGAACATCGTGGTCGGCGATGGCTTCCTGATCGATGGCGACGCGCTGAACATGGGCAAAGGCCTGGCCGACGGCGAGTTCAATCGCGGCGGCGCCTATTGGCTGGCCGCGCGCAAGGCGTTCGACGAAACCGCCGTGTTGCGTATCGGTGGCAAGGAAGGCTGGCGTGGCGACCTGATGTGGCTCAAATCCGACAACCGCGCCCAGGCCAAGACCGAAATGTACGTCGGCACCCTGGAACACGTGGCCGACGCCGGCACCGTCGGCCTGACCTATATCGACACCACCAACGTCGACAAACAGTACGCCTCCCCGGCGCAACTGGAGCGCGACGGCATGAAAACCTACAGCCTGCGCGCGACGGGCAATGCCGGGGTCAAGGACCTGTTCCTCTCCGGCGAATATGCCAAGCAGGACAAACCCCACGCCGCCAACGAAGACGCCTGGTACCTGGAAGCCGGCTGGACGTTTTCCGACGCGCCTTGGAAGCCCTATGCCAGCTACCGCTACAGCCGTTTCTCGGAAGGCTACGACACCCTGTTCTACGGTTTCAGCCGCGGCTTTGGCACCTGGTTCCAGGGTGAAGTGGCGGGCAACTACGCCGGCCCGTTCAACAGCAACTCGCGCATCCAGCAACTCAAGTTCACCGTCTCGCCGCTGGAGAACCTGAACGTCGGCGCGATGTACTTCAATTACGACACCATCGACCGCGACCTGGGCAACACCGATGGCCACGAAGTGGACCTGTACGCCGAGTGGCACCTCAACGATCACCTCACGGTGATGCCACTGATCGGCCTGTTCCAGCCGGACAAAAGTGCCGATCAGGGCGATACGCAACTGGGCAACAACGACAGGAATCTCTATAGCCAGGTGATTTTCGCCACGACGTTCTAACGCGAACCTTGTAGGAGCGAGCCTGCTCGCGATGGAGGCCCGAGCACCACGGGCATTCAGACAGCCCGAGTCATCGTTGACGTCCATCGCGAGCAGGCTCGCTCCTACAGGGGATCGATTTCGCCACCAGGAAAAAGGCATTTCCCATGCAGAAAATATTCCTCACGATCCAGAGCAAAATCACCCTGCTCGCCGGCCTCTGCCTGCTGTTGGTGGTGGGTTTGCTGATGGGGCTGTCGCTGTACCAGACTCACCAGAGCAGCCAGCAAGTGGCCGAGGCCAGCGGCAAAATGCTCGCCGACGCGGCCAGGGAACACATGCAGGCCTTGGGCAAAGTGCAGGCCATGCAGGTGCAACGCACCTTCATGCAGACCCACGAATTTGGCCAGGGGTTGTCGCGGTATTTGCTGTATCTGAGGCAACTCCAGCGTCAAGGGACCCTCACCCGCCCACAACTTCGCCAGGCGCTGAACACCCAGCTTCACCAGGCCCTGATCGACAAGCCCGACCTGCTCGGGCTTTACGTCATTTTCGAGCCGGACGCCCTGGACGGTGCCGACGCCGGTTTCGCCAATCAGGCAGAGCTGGGCAGCAACGAAACCGGACGCTTCTCGCTCTACTGGGTGCAAAGCAAACCCGGCGAACTGCAAGCGGTGATCGGCGACGAGGGCCTGCTCGCCAACACCGAGCCAGGCCCCAGCGGCGCACCGTACAACGCCTTCTACACCTGTGCCCGCGACACCCGTCAGGCGTGCGTTCTGGAGCCCTACTTCGACGAAGCCTCCGGCAGCCGCAAACTGGTGACCAGCGTCGCCTTCCCGCTGCTGGAAAACGGCAACGTCATCGCCGTCGTCGGCCTCGACATCAACCTCGCCGCGTTGCAGAAAAACAGTCAAGCCAGTGCGCTGCAATTGTTCGACGGCCACGGCCAGATCAGCATCGTCAGCCCTCGCGGCGTGATCTCCGCCAACAGCCAGGACGTCAGTCGCCTGGGTCAACCGATGGACAATGCCGAGGTCATGGACGCGTTGCGCCAGGGCCAGCCGAAGGTGTTTGTCGACACGCAGCAGATCAAGGTCCTGGAGCCGCTGTCACCGATTGCCGGTGCTGCGCCGTGGGGGGTGCTGGTGGGTGTGCCGCAGGAGGTGTTACTGGCACCGGTGACAGCCCTGCAACAGCAACTCGATGCCCAGGGCGTGAAAAGTACCGCACTGGAACTGCTGCTGGGCGGCGGCTCGGCCCTGCTCGGCCTGCTGTTGATCGGGTACACCGCGCAACGCATCACCCGCCCCCTGCAAATGTTGACGCGGGTCATGGAGGACATCTCCCTCGGCGAAGGCGACCTGACCCGTCGCCTGGCCGTGCAATCCCGGGATGAGATCGGCCAGTTGGCCACCGCGTTCAATCGCTTTGTCGAACGCATTCATCACTCGATTCGCGAGGTGTCGTCGGCGGCCCTGGGGGTCAACGAGGGGGCGCGACGGGTGCTGGACGCGTCCAATTCGTCGCTGAGCAATTTCGACGATCAGTCCACCCGCACCAACAGCGTGGCCGCCGCGATCAATCAGCTGGGCGCCGCCGCGCAGGAAATCGCCCATAACGCCTCCGATGCCTCGCAACAGGCTTCCGCCGCGCGGCAACAGGCCGAGGACGGTCGCCAGGTGGTGGAGCGCACCATTGAAGTGATGAACGAACTGTCCGGCAAGATCAGTGCCTCGTGCGCCAACATTGAGGTGCTCAACGACAAGACGGTGAACATCGGGCAGATCCTGGAAGTGATCAAGGGCATCTCGCAGCAGACCAATCTGTTGGCGCTCAACGCGGCGATCGAAGCGGCGCGAGCCGGTGAAGCGGGCCGTGGATTCGCGGTGGTCGCCGACGAAGTGCGCAGCCTGGCCGGACGCACCCAGGCCTCGGCGCTGGAGATCCAGCAGATGATCGAAGAGCTGCAAGTAGGCGCACGGGACTCGGTGATCACCATGACCGAAAGCCAGCAGCACAGCGAAGAAAGCGTCAACATCGCCAACCTCGCCGGCACACGCCTGGGCAGCGTCACACTACGCATCGGCGAGATCGACAACGTCAACCAATCCGTCGCCGCCGCTACCGAGGAACAGACCGCCGTGGTCGAAGCCTTGAACGTCGACATCACGCAGATCAACACCCTGAACCAGCAAGGGGTGGAGAATCTTCAGTCGACATTGCGGGCCTGCACCGAGCTTGAACAACAGGCTGCGCGGCTGAATCAGTTGGTGGGCAGCTTCCGCATTTGACATCGGTGGTGCCTGACAGACCGTCATCGTCGGAACGCCGCCCGTTGCCGGCTCGCTCCCACAATGGATTTTGGCGCGACACAGATTTTGTGTTCACCGGAGAACCCTGTGGGAGCTGGCTTGCCAGCGATGAGGACTTCACATGCAACATCACCGGCGGCTGACAATCCGCCATCGCGAGCAGGCTCGCTCCCACATTTGATCTCCAGCGAACACAGGACCTGTGCACGACGACGATTAACTTGTGTGCGAGCCTGCTCGCGATTGAACGATAACGCGGTCTCAGCAATGCGCCCCGGCATGCTCCACGCGATGAAACAGGCGGTTGAAATACACCAGACTGTCCCGTGGTTCGCGCACGCCCACCTTCGTCAGCTCGACGAACATCACCGAGTGCGAGCCCACTTCCTTGCACTCGCTGATCCGCCCTTCCAGCTGCACCAGGGCATCGCGCAGCACCGGCACTTCGGCGGCGCCGTCGTCCCACAGGTCCCAGGCGAAACGCTCGGCCATCGGCACTTTGGTCATGCCGGCGAAGTGGCGGGCCAGCTCTTCCTGTTCGCCGCACAGCACGTTGATGCACAAGTGGCCGTTGGCGCGGAACACATCGTGGGTGGCGCTGTTGCGGTTGACGCACACCAGCACGGTGGGCGGCGAATCCGTCACCGAGCACACGGCGCTGGCGGTGATACCGCAGCGGCCGCCAGGACCGTTGGTGGTGATGATGTTCACCGCCGCAGGCAGCTGCGCCATGGCGTTGCGAAAGTCGATTTGCTGCTGGCTCAGGTCGGCCATGTCGATGCCCCTCCTCTCGGGAGGACCGCCATCCGGCGGCCCGTAGGTGATGGAACAAGACTAAGGCCCGGCACGCGACACAACCATTCTGACGATCCCCATGCGGAGGTGGGCTTTCCGCTAGTCGACTAGGTGGTTTCTTTATCGTCATGACCGGTGACAGTGGGTATTCTGCGTATTGGCTCTGACTCGATGAGCCAAAAAGCGCCGCGCGTGCTCGCGTGCGAAAACAATAATTAGACACTCACGTGGCAGCCCCTGATGGAAACCCGCAAACCGATTGTTTACATCGTTGACGACGACAAAGACCTGCGCACGTCGCTGGCCTGGTTGCTGGAGTCGGTCTGCGTGAAGGCGCAGTGCTTTGCCGGCGCCGAAGAATTCCTCAACCAATACGACCCCAAGCAACCGGCCTGCCTGGTGCTGGACGTGCGCATGCCGGAAACCAGCGGTTTTCAGCTACAGGAAATCCTCAACCAGCGCGGCAGCACCTTGCCGACCATCTTCGTTTCGGCCCATGGCGACATTCCGATGTCGGTCAATGCCATGAAGAATGGCGCGCTGGACTTCGTCGAGAAGCCCTACAACCCGCAGCAGATGATCGACCGTATCCAGGCAGCGCTGAAGACCGCCGTGCACGCCCAGGCCGATCAGGAGCAGCGCCGCAACCTGCAAGGCAAGCTTTCGCTGCTGACCAGCCGCGAACGTGAAGTGTTGATGCTGGTGATCGACGGCAAGGCCAGCAAGGTGATCGCCCGGGAGCTGAACATCAGCGTGAAAACCGTCGATGTGCACCGCACCAAGATCAAGGAAAAGATGGGCGTGACCAGCATCGCCATGCTGGTGCGCGAGGTGCTGCATTTGCCAGTGGATGAGCCGGTGCGGCACTGAGGCGGCCCGCCCATGCAACAGCGATGGCAAATGCCACCCTGTGCTCAGTTCTGGCTATAGCGCTTGCGATAAGCACCCGGCGACACACCGAAGCGCGATTTGAAGGCTGACGAGAAGTAGCTCGAATCCGAGAAACCCCAGGCGTAACACAGTGCCGACAGCTTTTGCTCGACATCACTGCGCCGCAGGTTTTGCGCACAGAAATCCAGGCGCCGGTGCTTGATGTACTGCGCCACCACCAGCCCGCGCTTGGAAAACATGCGGTACAGGCCGCGCACCGACACGCCCACCTCGCGGGCAATCAGTTCCGGACAGAGTTCTTCGTCGCTGATGTGCTGGTCGATAAAGGCGATGATCTTGCGAAACTGCCGTTCATGGGCGTCGCTACCGCCGTCGTGAGCGCTGATGCCCGGCAACAGCAGGCTGGCCAGGGCGTCGAGCACGGCTTCGCTTTGCTGCATGTCCAGCCCTTCCTGCTGGCGAGTTTCCAGTACCAGTTTGTTGGCCATTGCGGCCAGGGGACTGTTGGCGGCGATGCGTGTAGCGCAATTGACCGCCGTGAAATGCGAGCCGCGCTCAACCACCTGGCGCGGCAGGATCAGCGACAGCTGTCGGGAGTCCTCGTGGTAGGTCATGTCGCTCGGGCGGCAGGCGTCGATCAGGGCGATGTCGCCACAGCCCAGTTGCGCGCGGTTGTCGCCCTGCTCCAGCTGCGAGTTGCCGCGCATCTGGAACACTGCGTAGTAATGCCCGTCGCTGCTGACACTCACATCCTTGCTGGTGCGATACAGGTGCACGTGCGCCATATCGACAACGCTGAGCTTGATCGCACCGCTGTGAAACTCCGCCAGCTCGCCATAAAAACCGGTGTCCAGCGCGCGGGCATCGAAGCGCCCACAGGCCTGGTTCACCTGGCTCAACCAACTTTCGAACGCCTCATTGCGCACCGCCGATGCTGTAATCATGTCCGCAAAGCCTCACTTTTTTGTTGTTATTTCCGGCCGCTTCGTCGAGCGGCTCGGTAAACGTGTTTCGTCTTCCTGCCATCGCCTCCCTCAATGGTAGCCAGGCGCCATTCAACCGGCTCCGGTGTCAGCTTTCCAGTGAAGAAAGCGTTTAGATGTCCAGTACCAGACGAGCGGAAAGTGCCCGGGAAACGCAGGCACAGATCTGTTTGTTCGAAGCCTTTTCCTTGTTCGACAGGCAGTTGTCACGGTGCTCCGGCACGCCGTCGAGCACGTCGACGATGCAGGTGCCACAGATGCCTTCACGGCACTCGGTGTCGATGTCGCAACCATGGGCCTGCAATACGTCGACCAGGCTGGAGTTGGCTGGTACTTGCAGTACTACGCCGGAGCTGGCCAGTTCGACTTCGAAGCTGCCGGCCGGGGCACTGTTGGCTGCCGGGTCCGCCGCGAAGTGTTCCAGGTGTATGGCGTCGTCCGAACGGCTGCGCGCCGCCACTTCCACCACTTTATTCATAAACGGTGCCGGGCCACAGGTGTAGACGTGGGCGGCATTGCCGGCGCGGTCCAGGCACTCGCTCAATGCGCCGTCCAGATCCCCCGGCTCGACGCCATAGTGGAATTCCACGTGGTCGGCAAAATTCGTCGCCAGCAGTTCGGTAAACGCGGCGTACCGGGCCGAGCGGGCGAAGTAATGCAGTCGGTATGGCTGGCCGCTTTCCGCCAATCGATAGGCCATGCTCAGCAGCGGCGTCACGCCGATACCGGCGGCGAACAGCACGTGTTCGGTGGCGTTCGGGTCGAGACGGAACAGGTTGCGCGGCGCCCCCATTTCCAGCTCCATGCCCTCTTCCACCTGCTCGTGCAGCGCCAGCGAACCCCCGCGCGATTGCGGCTCTTTCTTCACCGCTACCAGGTAGGCACGGCAGTCCTGCGGCGGACTGCACAGGGAATACTGGCGGGTTACCCCGGTCGGCCCGGTCAGGTCGACGTGGGCACCCGGCTCATAGGTGTCGAGCGGCTGGCCGTCACTGCGCACGAGGCGAAAGGAACGGATATCCAGCGCTTCGTCGACGATCCTTTCGATCTTCACCTTCATCATTGGGTCACCTGAATATTTAATTTCTTGTTAAACACAGCCCCCGGCAGGAGCTGGCTTGCCAGCGATGGCGGCCTTGAGTCATGCATCGCCCGTCAGGGCGTCTTCGCTGGCAAGCCAGCTCCTACAGGGTCATTGGCACCATGAGATCAGCGCATGAACAAGCCACCGTTGATGTCCCAGCACGCGCCGGTTACGGACGTTGCGTGGTCGGCGATCAATAGCAGCACGCTGTCGGCGATGTACGCAGGGTCGCCGAGGGTGCCGGCCGGGATCATTTTCAGGATCTGTTCCAGGCGCTCCGGGGCCACGGTTTCGCGCACTACCGGCAGGTCCAGGGGACCGGGCGAAATGCTGTTGACCGTCACGCCTTGTGGCGCCAGTTCGCGGGCAAAGACCTTGGTCAACGTCGCCACGCCACCCTTGGCCGCCGCATAGTGCGCGCCGGTGGCGGTTCCGCCGTTTTGCCCGGCCAGACTGGCGATGTTGACGATGCGGCCAAAGCCGCGCTCGGCGAAATGCGCGCCGAACACCTGGCAGGCCACAAAAGTGCCCCGCAGGTTGATCGCCATCGACTCGTCGAACTCATCCGGGGTGATGTCCATCAGCGCCGCGACTTTCGATACGCCAGCGTTGTTCACCAGAATATCGGTGCCGCCCCAACGCTCGGCGAGCAGGTCACGGGCCCGCTGAAAATCCGCCTTGCTGCGCACGTCCAGTTCGATGGCCACGGCCGTGGCGCCGCTGGCGTCCAGTTCGGCGGCCAGTTGCTGCACGCCGTCGAGGCGTACATCGGCCAGCGCAACGCGATACCCCGCCCCATGCAGGCGGCGGGCGATGCACTCGCCCAGTCCGCGCGAGGCACCTGTGACAAGGGCTACTCGACTCATGCTGTTGCCCTCACAAAAGGAAGCCGAGCGCGCTCAGGCTGTCGGTTGAGTTGATCAGCCGCACCACTTTGCGCTCCAGGGTCGGCACGCCATCGGTGAAACGGATACGGTGGTTCAGGTCGGCCACGAACGGTGTGTGCACACCGCGCTTGTAGGCGTACAGCACCTGCGCCGAGTTGACTTCGACGAGGTCGCCGGCCGCTTCCACCAGACGGAAACGCGAGACCGTGCGGATGGTTTTGGCCGCGTCCACCGCCGACGGCGAGTAGCCGGCGGTCAGGCGTTCGATGCGCAAGTCACGCATGCGCGCGTCGTCGTAGGCGTAGTTGAGGGTCGCTTCGAAGTCCTCGGTGTCCGGGTCGATCGGCACGATGTACTGGCCGCTGTCGCTCCACAAGGTCGCCCACTCGGCGTAGTGCTTGTGGTCGAGCAGTTCGGCCTCGCGCCAGATGAATTCGATGGCCTGGGCCAGCGGTCCGGAAAAACCATTCAGGGTGTCGTGATTGCTCATTGGCTCATCATCCTTTTCCACATGTCGTAGGCACCGCGCATCCCGCCTTCGTCGGTGGCGTGGCTGACCTTGTCGCCGTTTTCAGCGGTGATTTCGCGATTGAGGCCGCGGTTGACCAGGATCGGCGCGTCGACGCCGGCATACGAGCCGCGCTGCACGCGGTCCCAGGCCTCGGCATCGTCGGGGCTGCCAAAACCGAACGGGCCCTGGAAGTGTTCGTGGATACGCATGCGTTCACGGTTGGCGATTTCCGGGCCGCCGTCCATGCCCAGGGCGACGTGGCGGATTTCGGTTTCCGTCACCGTCACCGGGCGCAGCACGCGGAAAAACGACATCGACATCGCCACGTTGGGGAACAGGTTCAGGTTGAACCCGGCGCCATGCAGCGAACGCACGATGCGGCGAACCTGCTCGGGCGGCAGGGTCTTCGACAGCTCTTCGGTGACGTGGGCGAAACGTTCTTGCAGTTGTTCGGTGCCGTCGTCGTGATCGAGGTCGACGTGCTCAGGCACCATCACCATCACACTGTGACCGTTGCCCAGGGCGTGAGTGACAGCTTGCTCGTCGGTCATGAACGAGAGCATTTCCGAGGTTTCTTCATCCACCGAGGACATGAACGACTTGTGCACGATCGGGAAGTGATAGCCGTCGGTGGTGTTTTCCAGCTGAATCTTCCAGTTGCCCTTGAAGCTGAACTTGTGTTCGCCCTGGGTCTTGATCGGGTAGCCGGCACCCTGCTTCATGAACAGGTCCATCCAGTGTTTGGCGCCGCCGAGGAAGTCTTCCAGCGGTTCGATCTGCTCGTTGTAGCTGGCGAAGATCATGCCGGCATAGCTTTCGACGCGCAGGCTGGTCAGCGGCAGATCAGATTTCTCCAGGATGCCTTCGTAACCATCCGGATACGGCAGCGCACGCAGCTTGCCGTCCAGACCGTAGGACCAACTGTGGTACGGGCAGGTGAACCCGGTGGCGTTGCCCTTGTGCTTTTCGCACACGGTAGCGCCACGATGCCGGCAACGGTTTTCCAGCACGTTAATGGTGTTTTTCTTGTCGCGCACGACAATCACCGGGCGACGGCCGATGGTGGCGGTCTTGAAGTCACCGGCGTTGCGCACCTCGCTTTCGTGGGCGACCCACACCCAGGTGCGATAGAAAATTTTTTCCAGCTCGGCTTCGAACAGCGCCGGGTCGTTGTACAGCGAGACATCGACGCGGTCGTGCCGGACCAGATCTTCGGGGCTTTTCGTCGATGCGATCAGCCGGTATTCATGAGTGCTCATGCGGTTCTCCTCATGGCTTCTTTTTATGATTGATTTGTTGAGGCTTGCAGTTGCGCACCAAAGGCGCAGACCAGCTCGTCCTGACCTTTGCGGCCAACGATTTGCAGGCCGACTTTCAGCCCGCCGCCATCGAGTTCCACGGGCACCGTCAGCGCCGGGTGGCCGCTGAGGTTGAAGGGCCGTACCAGCGGGGTCATGCCGGCCACGGCCTTGCTGCCGGCGCGCGCTTCGCCGAGGGTCGGCGGCAAGGTCGGCAGCGTCGGCAACAGCAACACGGCGTAGTCTTCCAGCGCCGCATCCACCTGCCGGGTAAACCGGCTGCGCACCGCTTCGGCCCGGGCCAGTTCTTCGCGAGTGGTGCGGCTGGCGGCCAGCAAACGGCTTTCCACATCGGCACCGATCAGGCCCTTGCCGGTGAGATGACCGAACGCGGCCCAGTTTTCAAAATTGATCACGGTCAGGCCGGCCGTGAACGCTGCTTCGAATTCGCTCAATTGCAGGTGGCTGCGACGCCAGCCGGCGCGGTCGGCGGCGGCACCGAGGCTGGCTTGAAGATGGGCGTCGCAAGCCACGTCGAGGAAGCCGACTTTAATGCCGTCACCGGGCAAGCCTTGTACGTTGAAGCCTGGGCAGATCACCTGCATCGCCGCGATCAGGTCGTCCATGCTTCTGGCAAACGGACCGACACAATCGAGACTGGATTCCAGTGGATGCGCTCCGATGCGGCTGACACGCCCATAAGTCGGCTTGAGTCCGGCCACCCCGCAGCACGCCGCCGGCACCCGCACCGACCCACCGGTGTCGGTGCCAATGGCGATGTCCGCCAGGCCCGCCGCGACCGCCGAAGCCGAGCCGCTGGAGGAACCGCCCGGCACCCGGTCAGGGGCTTGCGGGTTGATCGGCGTGCCGGTCCAGTCGTTGATACCGGTGACGCCAAAGGCCAGTTCGTGCAGGTTGGTTTTGCCGACAATCTGCCAGCCCGCGTCGATGATCGCGTCCACTACCTCGGCGTTTTTGGTTGCGGCGGGTGCGTCGGCAAAGGCACGGCTGCCCGAGCGGGTCGGGTGGCCGGCGATGTCGATAGAGTCCTTGATGGCCACGCGTTTGCCGCTGCCGCCGAGGAGGAATTCGCTGATGAACGTACTCATGCACTCAGCTCCTTGTTAAACAGCCGTTGCGTACGGAAATGCGCGATCAGCCAACAACCGTCAACGCAGCGGAAATCGATGTTCAGCCGCGTGCCGAACAACTCGCAGCGGCCATCGGCGTAGGTGGAGATCTGCTGCATGATCCACTGCCCGTGCGCCGTGATGCCGTCGACCACGATCGACTCGCTGGTGAGGTAATGCAGGTTGAGCCGGAAGTGCTCCGACGGTGGCAGGTAACCGCCGACAAACGCGGCCACGGCTTCACGACCCTGGTGCTGGCCAAAGGTCTGTGCGGTGACACTGCCAACCCCTTCCCAGATCGCATCGACCGTGAACAACCGGGCCAGCTCGCTGACCTGAGTCACCGCCCTCGGCACATCGCACAGGTCCATGTAGCACGCCATCAAGCGACGCACCGCGCTTTCCCCTTCGAGCGTCGCCAGACGTTGCAGCAAGGCCTCGTCCATGGCTTACACCCTGGCCGCGTCGGGAATGGTCAGCGGACGACCAATGCGCGCTTCGACCCTGGCGTAACGCCACAGGCTGTACTCGCCGACCGGTGTGGTGCGGAACAGGTTGCAGGCGTCGATCACCGACTGGTGGCAGTCGACATCGGCCATGATGTACACGGTCCAGGGCGAGGTGGTGGACGGGCCGACCATCAAGCGATCGTCATCCATGGCGCCGAGCACGGTGATGCCGGGCATGGCGCCGAGGGAGCCCATCATCTGGCTGAAGCCTTTCCACACGCTCAGGCCTTCGCCGGTGGGCAGGTCGAAAAAGTTTTGGGTGATGCCGATGCAGAAGACGACGCGCAAGGGTTCTTGAGTGGTCTGGGTCATGGGTTTTGATCCTTGAAATGGAGGCTCTGAAAAAAGGGTCAGATGTAGCCCGGAAACGGCGGCACGCCGAGGAAAACCGAACCGGCGCCGTCATACAGCCCTTCGCTGAGGAAGGCGTGCTGGGTCACCACCATCGAGTCGCGCAGGTAGCGTTGCAGCGGATGGCGCAGGTAGATGGCGGTGGTGCCGGCCAGGCTGTAGGCGCTTTGCACCACGTCGGCCCCGGCCTGGGAAACATGGATCGCCGACAGGCGCAGCAGGCTGGTCTGCTCGGGCGTGACCGGGTTGCCGCCCAGGATCGAGTGCCAAACCTGTTCGGTGGCACCGTAGAAGAAACCACGCGCGGCGCTGAGTTTGGCTTCGGCCTTGGCGATCTCGATGCGTACATAAGCGCGGTCGGCCAGTTTTGGCGCGCCGGTGATGCCACCGCCACCGGCCATGCGGCTGACTTCGTCGAGGGCGGCACGGGCCAGGCCCAGGTTGACCACCGCCAACACTTGCGCGGCATAGGCAATCGATGGGTAGCGGAACAATGGTTCGTCGATGGTCGCGGCGCCGCCACGGATGAAGGTCCAGCGCTCATCAATGCGTTTGTCGGCCACGCGCAGGTCATGGCTGCCGGTGCCTTTGAGGCCGACCACGTCCCAGTTTTCGACGATTTCGACCTGATCCGGACGGAATACGGCGGTGCGCGGCTTGCCGCCTGCGGCGCCGATACCCACACCGAGCAAGTCGGCGCCCTTGCAGCCGCTGGCGAATTTCCAGGTGCCGTTGACCTGCCAACCGCCCTCTACCGCCTCGGCGGGCTGCAGCGGGAACAGGCCGCCGGCGAACACCAGGTCCGGGCTGTCGGCATAGATTTCAGCCAGGGTTTCTGGTGGTAATGCAGCCAGATAGACCCCGGCGCTGCCGAAGCTGGCGACCCAGCCGGCGGAGCCGTCGGCTTCGGAGATGCGTTCGATCATTTGCAGAAACTTTGCCGGCGCCAGGGCGTCGCCGCCGTAGCATTTCGGCGTGGCGGCGCGGTAGATGCCCACCTGCTTGAAGCGTTCGATCATGTCCCGTGGCACGTGGGAGAGGCTGTCGAACTCGTTGCGGCGTTGGCGTACTTCTTCCAGCACCTGCGCAAAGGCAGGGCTCTCGACGACATTCTGGTCAACGCCTGGCAGAGCGTCTTGTTGCGCGACCGCTGAACGCAGCATGGGCTTTCTCCGTTTGTGCTTATTGTTGGCAGGGCGACAGCTTCTCTGTAGGAGCGAGCCTGCTCGCGATGAACCTGAGAGCACCACGGGGTGTCAGGTTGCAAGCGTTATCGTTGACGACCATCGTCGGAACGCTGCCCGGAGCAGGCTCGCTCCTACAGGGGATCGACGTGGATACCCTTGCATTGCGGTCCAGTGTAAAAACCCCACCCCGGCGCAACTATTGGTGCGTGCAGCCCACCGACTAAAGAAAACCCCTAGGCCGACACCGGTTACCTCTGAGCGCATCCATGGGCGCGAGCCGGTATAAAAAGCCATACTTCTGACTTCGCCGATCAGAACCCTCCGCCGCCAAGGGCTGTGTGATGTATTTGCCAAAACCGAACGACTTTTATGCGCTGATCGAAGCCATGCCGCTGTGCATCATTCTTCACGATGCGCACACCAAGGAGATTCTCTGGGCCAATGCCGCCGCCCTGGCGGCGCTGGGTTTTACCCTGGAGGAACTGACCCCGCTGAAGGCGCCGGACATGACCCGCGATGCACCGAAGTACCGGCGCTCGGTGGGTTTGCGCTGGCTCGAAGGCGCCGCGCGCACCGGGCAGCGCGCCATCGAGTGGTGCTATCGCTCCAAGCAAGGGCTGGAAATTCTGTCCGAGGCGGTGGCGACCCTGGTGCACCTTGAAGGTCGCGATGTGCTGATGGTGCAGTTCCGCGACATCTCCAGGGAGGACAAGGTCAAGCGCGATCTCAAGCGCTTCGAAAGCCGACTCAAGGCCTTCATGCAAGACCTGGCCGAAGGCGTGGCGGTGCTCGGGCCCGAGGGGGACATCCGCTTTCTCAGCGACTCCGCCGCACACTTGCTCAACAGCGACGTGCACCGCCTGCTCGGCGAGAATTTCCTGGCCTGGTGCGACGAACCTTCGCGTCAGCGACTGCTGCAACAACTGGCCAACGTCACGCCGGACCACGCGCCCTTCAGCGTGCACTACCAAGTGCAACGGCGTGACGGCGAATGGCGCTGGCACGATGCGACCTGCCGTTTTATCGAAATCGAAGACGATCTGGTCGGTCACCTGCTGCTGTTCCGCGATGTCACCGAACAGGTGCAGGCCGAAGAAGCACGGCGGGTCAGCGAGCAAAAACTCGAGTACCTGGCGCGCTACAACGCCATGGGTGAAATGGCCGTGGCCATCGCCCATGAGCTGAGCCAACCCCTGGCCGCCACCCGTAATTTCATCGAAGGCGCGGTGATTCGCCTGGGCAAAGACGCCGACGCCGATGAAGGCGTCGCCTGGGGCTTGCACAATGCAGTGCGGCAAATCGAGCACGCGTCGGTGATCATCAAGAGCGTGCGCGATTACGTGGTCAAGCTGGAGCAGAGCGAAGAGCTGATCGACCTCAACGAACTGCTGCGCGAAACCCATTACTTCATCAGCCTGCGCGCCGACCCGAGCCTGGTACGCGTGGAAGTCGTGACCTCGCCCGAGCCGCTGCAGGTGAGTTGCGAGAAGGTGCTGATCGGCCAGGTGATCCTCAACCTGGCTTTCAATGCGATTGAAGAGATGGCCGATCTGCCGGTAGAGCGGCGTTTGCTACGCATCCATGCCAGCGCCAAGAAGGGCGTAGCGCGGGTGCGCATCGAAGACTGCGGACGCGGTATCCAGGCCCAGGCGCAGGAGAAGCTGTTCGACGGTTTCTTTTCGTCCAAGGTCAGCGGCAACGGCATCGGCCTGGCGCTGTGCAAGAACATCATCGGCCGGCATCGGGGCGATATCTGGGCGCAGAACCAGGCGCCTTGTGGCGCGGTGTTTACCTTCTCCCTTCCCCTCGCCTGACGCACAAACCTTTCGCCACAGGGGATCGCATACCCCGGCTTTGTGGCGTGTCAGTGACACTGGCACAGATACACAAACACTTGGCAGGCAGGGCAATTCCCGGGGTTGCCGGGCGAGGCACTATTCAATCGTCAGAATCTGCCCACTCACCCGCGATCCGCGTTACCAACAATTCAGGAAGTTCCCCTTATGCGAACAAACAGGATCTCCGTACAGTCAGCGCTAGGCCTGAGCCTGCTTGTACTCGGTTTGAACAGTGCCCGTGCGGACCTGCCCGCCGACACGATCGGCCAGACCGTGTTGCCGTTCCCCGCTGAAGCACACCGGGCGTTCGTCGTCGATGTCGAGTTCGACAGCTTCGTCGCCGGCCGTGTCACCGTGGTCGACCCGGACCAGAAGCGCGTGCTGGGCATGGTACCGACCGGTTTCGCCGCGCCTTCGACCCTGAGCCATGACGGCAAGCTGATCTACAGCGCCGACATTTGGTACTCCCGTGGCACCCGGGGCACCCGCACCGATGTGCTGACCGCGTGGGACAGCTCGACCCTGTCGCCCGCCTGGGAGGTGCTGATTCCGAACAAGCGGGCCGAGTCGCTGACCCAGCGCTACGGCCTGAAGACCAGCGGCGATGACCGTTTTGTCTACGTCTACAACTTCACCCCATCGACCTCGGTGACCGTGGTCGACACCCAGACCAAGGCCGTCGCCACGGAAATCGCGATTCCGGGTTGCGTGCTCAACTACCCGGTTGGCAAACGCCGTTTCGCCTCGCTATGTGGCGACGGCAGCCTGCAGGTGGTGACCCTCAACGACCAGGGCCAGGAAACCGCGCGCAACCGCACGCCGTTCTTCGACCCCAACGCGGAAAAACTGGTGGAGCGTGCGGTCAACGTCGGCGACACCTACTACTTCACCACCACGACCGGCACCGTGCGCGCAGTGGATTTCTCCGGCGATACACCCAAGATCCTGCCGAGCTGGTCGCTGGTCACCGAGGCCGAGAAGAAGGCCGGTTGGGCGCCGGGCGGCTGGCAGTTGATGGCGGTCGCGCCGAAGCTGAACCGTTTGTACGTGCTGATGCATGACGCGCACGAACCGATGAAGTGGGAAGACCCGAGCACCTTCATCTGGGCCTACGACCTCAAGACCCAGAAGAAGATCGCGACCCTGGAAGCACCGGCACCGGTGTGGAGCATGCAGGCCACCGGCGATGACAAGCCGCTGCTGCTGGGCACCGACGTTGAAGGCGGCTTGCAGATTTTCGATCTCAAGACCAACCAGCACACCGGCAGCATGGCAAAAGTCGCAAAAACCGCGACTCAGGTCATGAGCTACTAAGAGGTTCGGCCATGCACTCAGATCCGATCTTCATCATTGCCAGCGCCATCGCCATCGCGGTGTTGCTGGCCAGTGCCGCGACCCACAAGGTACGAGCACCCGCGCGCTTCGCCAGGCAGTTGGCCGACTACCAACTGCTGCCCGCCTCGCTGGTGCGCCCGGTCGCCCGGTTGGTCCCGCTGCTGGAACTGGCCATCGCCTTCGCGCTGCTGGTACCGGTCAGCCGTGGCTGGGCCGCGTTGAGCGCGGCCAGTCTGTTGGCGCTGTATGCCGCTGCCATTGGCATCAACCTGTGGCGCGGACGTCGCGACATCGACTGTGGCTGTGCCGGCCCGGACCAGGCGCAGCCGCTGCGTCCGGTCCTGCTGCTGCGCAACAGCGTGCTGGTGGTGTTGGCGCTGCTGGCCAGCGTCACGCCGATTGCCCGCGACATGACGCTGTTCGATGGCTTTGTAACGGTTGCCGCGGCAGCGGTCGCGTTGCTCATCTACGCCGCAGCCGATGGCTTGCTGGCGAACTCCCCTCTTCTGCTCAAATTGATTGGTAGGTGATCCAATGGAAGGCTTGATTGTTTCCAACGTTCTGCTCTGGGTTCTGCTGGTGGCCGTGGCGTTCGTCGTCATGGGCCTGGTCCGTCAGATTGGCGTGCTGCACGGCCGCCTGGCCCCGGCTGGCGCACTGATGGTCGACAAAGGCGTGGCCGTCAACGAAGCCGCGCCGCAAGTGACCGCCACCGACCGTAAGGGTCGCCCGGTGAACTTCGGATACGCCGGTGAAAAATCGCAACTGCTGTTCTTCCTCTCGCCGACCTGCCCGATCTGCAAGTCACTGCTGCCGGCGATCAAATCCATTGCCAGGGAACAGGCTGATCGCCTCGACGTGGTGTTCATCAGCGACGGCGACATGGACGCCCAGCAAGCACTGATCCGCGAACACAAACTCGAAGACGCCACCTACGTGGTCGGCCCGGAAGTCGGCATGACTTATCAGATCGGCAAGCTGCCGTACGCCGCGCTGATCGACAAGGCCGGCACCCTGCGCGCCAAGGGCCTGGTCAATTCCCGCGAGCACCTGGACAGCCTGTTCGAAGTCGAACACTTGAAGCACGCCACGCTGCAGCAGTACCTCAATGCCCAACCGCATTCCCACGATCACGACCACAGCCACGGCCATAGCCACTGATAAGGCAGGGAGACGTTTATGAAACTGCTGGATCTGTTGTTCGAGCGCTCGACGCGCCGTGTCGCCGACACCACCTCGCGCCGCAAATTGCTGTCACGCATGGGCTCGCTGATGGTGGCCGGTGCCGCCCTGCCCCTGCTGCTGCCACTGGATCGCACCAGCAAGGCGCTGGCCGCCACCGACCCGAAGGCTGGTGACCCCGGTGATCCGAACAGCTGCGACTACTGGCGCTACTGCTCCATCGACGGCTTTCTGTGCAGCTGCTGCGGGGGTTCGGTGACCTCCTGCCCACCGGGCACCGAAGCCTCGCAAGTGACCTGGATCGGCACCTGCCGCAACCCGGCCGACGGCAAGGACTACATCATTTCGTACAACGATTGCTGCGGTAAGCAAAGTTGCGCCCAGTGCGCCTGTACCCGTAACGACAGTGAAGAACCGGCCTACCGCCCGTTCAACAACAACGATGTGAACTGGTGCCTGGCCGCCAAATCGCACATCTACCACTGCACCGTTTCGATCATCCGCGGCGTGGCGGTCTGACACGCGCGTTACCGCCGGTTGCCCGGGCAATCGGCGGTTTTTTTCACGATCGTGTTCCAGGCCACAAAAACAAGAGAGGCCCCTCAATGCGCAAGTTGCTACTCCTCGGTCTCGCCTGCACCCTGAGCGTCCCGCTCGCTCATGCCCGCGCCATTCCCAACCCGGCGCAACGTCACGCACCGGGCAATGAAGAACAGCAAAAGCCCATCGCCGAGGCCGGTTACAGCGTTGGCGTCAATTACCAGTTGCAATGCGCCGGTTGCCACTTGGGCAACGGCATGGGATCGGCGGCCAACGACACGCCCCGGATGACGGGGTTTGTCGGCAACTTTCTGAAAGTCCCCGGTGGCCGCGAGTTTCTGGTGCGCGTGCCGGGCATGTCGCAATCTGCGCTGAACAATGCGCAACTGGCGGACTTGCTCAACTGGTTGATGCGCAAGGACGGCCTGGCCGGCAAAAGCACACCGGAGGATTACCAGCCCTACAGCGCCGAAGAAGTGGCGGCACTGCGCGCCAAAACCATGCTCAACCTCCCCGGCACCCGTGCTGAATTGATCAAGCAAATGCGTGCGCAAGGCATCGCCATTGAAGACGGCATGAACGATTGACGGCGGATGTGAAGTCACCTCAGCTGCCAAATCGGGGGCCTCGCCCCCTTTAGCCTCCGCCCGGCATTCGACCCGCGCCCCCGGGTACCGAAGCGCCGCCTGTCTGCGCCTCCCCTCCCTTTACGAAGCCACCCGAACCGGCGGCACATGCCGTGCATGGCCATTGAGCAAGCGCGGTCCGTCGGCCAGCGGATTCCTTCACAAATGAGTGCTATAAAACTGCGACGATTCCGTGAAGGATTCCAGCGTACTGCTAAAGTGATACCACGCGTTGTCACATTCGGCCCCAGGTCAGCAATCGGGACAGAAGGTGGTATACCACGAGCGGGGGAAGCTTTTGGTGACGCGCACGCAAACGCTCTCGAACGAGGGCAGTTTTGATCTGAGTCGCGTTATCAGTGAGCGCGATGGGGGGCAGCAATGAGGTCTAAATATGATATTTGAGCCTAACACTAGCCGTTCCGTACTTCAGCGAAGAAGCAGCACCAGTATCGTTATTCAGGCCGGTCTCGATGGTCTCGCAGTGACCGGCGTCGCGTGGTATTTGATCAACTATCACATCGGCTTCGTCTCGCAGGCCTATGTCATCATGGTCCTGTTACTGCTTGGGGCGTTAGCCGTCGTCTACGACCATTATGCGATTTACCGAAGTAATGTCGGATTCGCCGTCAAAGCCTTCAAGTTGCTCAAGGCATGGACTGCCGTTTTTTGTTTTCTGGTTGCCATGGCCTTTCTAACTAAAACCGGCGAACAATATTCGCGCCTGTTGGTGGCCGAGTTGTTTGTGATTGGCTACTTCGCTCAGCTGCTTTTGCACCTTGCCACCCGCGAGTTACAGAAGAAGTTTCTGGCCCACCCCGCGCAACGGGACAACGCGCTCATCATCGGCACGGGCGAGCTGGCCAACTTCCTTCACCAGAAAATCAGTAACAACCCCTGGCTGGGTGAACGGGTGGTCGGCTCGGTCCTGATCGGGGGAAGCGATGATCAGGGAAAGGATGGATCAAAGAGTGCCCAACGCTTGACGATACTGGGTCATATTTCCGACCTTGATGAGTTGGTCGTGCAACACGCCATTCGCACCGTGTATTTCGTGACGCCCCTGGATGGTTCGCACGTCATCAAGGACGTTTACTTAAAACTGTTCGATAAACACATTTCCGTGAACTGGGTGCCGGATATCTTTTCGCTGCGCTTGATCAATCACAGTGTGCGTGAAATTGCCGGGATTCCCGTGCTGACGTTGTCTGAAACACCGCTGATGGGGCTGCGGCTGTTTCTGAAGAATCTCGAAGATAAAGTCCTGGCGTTCCTTATTCTGTTATTTGCAGCGCCGGTGCTGTTGTTAGTCGCCATTGCCATCAAGCTCGACAGTCCGGGACCGGTGTTCTTTCGCCAGGAGCGCATGGGCTGGAGCGGCGATTCCTTTCGTATCTGGAAGTTCAGGAGCATGGTTGTCCATCAGCCGGATGAAGGCGTCGTCAAGCAAGCCGAAAAGAACGATCCACGCAAAACCAGGGTGGGCGCCTTTATTCGAAAAACCAGCCTGGATGAACTACCACAGTTGTTTAACGTGTTGATGGGCGAGATGTCGCTGGTGGGACCGCGACCGCACGCTATTGCACACGATGCGCAATACTCGCCCGACATCTCGGACTACTTTGCGCGCCACAACATCAAGCCGGGCATTACCGGTCTGGCTCAGGTGCGTGGCTTTCGGGGTGAGACGAAAGATATCGAGCAGATGATCCGCCGTGTGGATTCGGACATCGAATACATCAACAACTGGTCGCTTTGGCTCGACTTCACCATTCTCGCGCGCACTGTGCTGGCCTTCTCCGGCAAGCATGCCTATTAGCCAGGCTTGAAGACTGGGGTGATCTGGAGTTGCGAGGGGTGTGATCGATTGGCGTGGCCAGCTTCGCTGGCCAGCCTCACTATGCGTTTACCGGAAACAGGTCCAGCGTTCGCTCGACCTCATCGGCGTCGATACTGAAACCATTGCCCTCTTCGGTACCCACCACAAATCCAAAGTTTTGCTGGTCGCGGTCCGTCAGGTATTTGAAAAAGCAGAGGAAACGATTAGGTGGCTGCAGCACCAGCAGTGAACCACCCGGCTGCAGTACGTTGACGCCATGGATCAGATGACTGCCCTCGATGCCCACGACGACTCTTGCCCCGGCGCAGGCCGCCACAATGGTCGGCACATCGGATTTCGCCGGATCGATGATGCGAAAACCCCTGCGGTCGCGCAGGCGTTCGGCCAGTTCCAGTTCATTGCGCAGCAAGCGCAACTCTCCCTTGTCACCGCGCAGAATGAACACCCCGGGGTGAGCGCTGGCGTTTACGTGGGACAGCAACTGGTCGCCCATCGCGCGAAAGCGCCGGTGCTTGTGGCGGTTCTGGCTGAGGTCGTCAAAGATCACCAGTTCACGGAAAAACGCATTGCGTAAACGAACCGGCGTCATCCCCAGCCAGTCTTCATAGCCGGGGGCGTGAAGTATGCCGTGCCTGGAAGTGGAAACGAGCTTGTCAGACGTCGCCGTGGTCACCGGCACGCCTTCTTCGCAGGCCATCGGATAGGTGATGCAGTCGTCCATCAACCATGAGCCAAACCATTTATTGCCGCCCGCCGTGCAATACAGCGCGCCGCGATCGATTTCGTTTTCCACGCGAATCCTGGGCAACCATCCGGAGCGAGGCGACAGCCAGGATTTGGCATTGCCCTTATAGAGCGCACCGTCGATCAACCAGGCATCTTTGAGCAGGTAGCCACGCGTCGGGCCATGTTCAACCTCGCCGATCCCTTCCATGGTGCGGCGGGGATGTTCGAAGGGATAAAAAAGATCCCCTGCCCATCCCGTCACACGCTCGAGCTGGTTGGGAAGGAAAAACGCAGGCGGAGCGATCGCCATCTCACGGGGGGCAATTTCCCATGTCTTGACGGCGACACTTTGCAGCATGAGCGACGGTTTTCGTGTCAGGCGCGTCTTCAACATGTGTTTATACGCAGCAAGACTCCACTTCGCCGGACCACCCTTTGCGACTGCATCTATATCCGACATATGAATTCAACTCTCATGTACTTATACCGAAATAGCGCTTATATCCAACACATAAAACTGCACTTACTTCGAATCCATTCAGGCGGATATAACGCATTCCATTCGGGGCGGCGACTTCAAATGACTGTAACGACCGCGCAAGGTGTCAAGAAGCGACGCTTGTGGCGGCCTGGCGCAATGGAGGTATATTTTGGACAGCCCACCAAAACCCATTTCACGATAGCGGCTTGCAATTTCTTCATCACTCGGCCCGTCAGGCAGTCCCAGATGAAGCGTCAACTCTTTGCCTTCGACTGCAAATAGCGGGGTTTCCCAAAGAAATATCGGCGTGCCCACTTTAGGCAGTCGAACAAACATATAACCGTTGTTACCCAGCGTATTGACATCCCCGCCGCGCCTTCTTTTCCATTCAAGCAGTCCATCGTCCGGACGCGCCAGGCAAATGCCGATATCGTAGTAGTCAAAACCGTTTTCAATCGCCCATTCGAGCGCCATGAAGGTGGTAATTGAATTGACTTCACGTAGTTTTTTGGCGTCGGAATACACCGTTTCGGGGTAACCAAACCGGATCGTGCTCCAGTATCGTTTGCCTCCCTTGGTGATGACACACCCCAGATGGCAAGCGACAACGTCGTCCTCCAGCAGCACCAGATCAAGCCGGCCGGCATTTTTTGCCACCCTGCGAACCTCGTGCGTGTCTATCTGCGCCGCGGCCGAACCATGCCTGGCCTTGGCATAGGGCTGAAGCATTTGCTGATCCGCACATTCAATCTCATCGTCGTTCAGCGCCTGTTTCATGCGATAGCGCAGGCGATTCTTGCGCAGGTTGCGACGCAGTTCGGTGTTGTACCTCGCGGTGATTTCGTCGAGTGACCTGCTCAGCGGCACAATGGCACTCAGGTACTGGGGCACGCGCAATGCGCCGGGAGTGGGTATTTCACTGACCAAAACCGTCGGGTTTGACGGGTCGGGTTTTAATTGGCTATCCGCGCCTGGCGCGTCCGTCCCCAAGAGCACTTTGGCGAATTCACGCTGGGTTTTCCTGCCGATATAGAGGACGTTGAAGGAACTCTCTTGCCGTAGTTTGAATTTGACAATTTCCCAGCGCCAAAAACATGCCCGACTTAGTATGTCCCGCAGCCACGAAACGGTTCTCCTTAGCTCGAAGCGTAAAGAAGGAGATATGAGCTTGCGTATTTTTGACGCTATATATTCTTTCATTTGCTCACTGGCACAGGTCGAGGAAGGTCAAATTAGTTTGCAAGTAGCTAGATGAAGACTCGAAACGAGCGTTCGACCGCCAGCCCCCTTTCAGGAAATCAAAATATTCGAGGAGTTTTTTCTGGCACAGCGTTAATGAAGACACTCAACCCAAATAGTCCGACAAGTCGGGAATACCCACAGGAGTAAAGATGCTACACCCGGGTTTTGCAAGGCAGTGATGGCCTCGTCGCCGTGTTTTTGCGCCGCGTGTTTTTACACCGGCCTCCACCCCGGATTGACCCCGCACCAGGCCAATCAGTTGGCCGCCCTTTCTCGGAATACCAGGGTTCGCAGCAGGAACATCGGGTTACCCACCACGTAACGCGTGAACAGCCGCCTGGGTTCGCTGATCAACCTGAACACCCACTCACAACCGAGGCGGCGCATCCACTGGGGGGCCCTGCTGACCTTACCGCCGAGAAAATCCAGAATCGCCCCGCCGCACACGATCAGGCAAGGCACTCCGCTGGCCGCCAGTCTCGCCGCAACGGCTTCTTGCTTGGGCATGCCCATGCCCAGAACAATCAGTTCTGGCTGATACTCCCGGGCAAGCTGGACATAGGCCTCCACTTCGGAAAATCCGTGGTGGGCCGAAACAACCTTTACGGCGTACAGCGCCTCGCTACGCTGAACAGCGCTGCTCAGATACGTTTGTTCGGTGCCCCAGAACGCCACGCGCCGGCCTTTATAGGCCGCCAGTATTTTCGGAATGAAATCCGTACCGTTCATGTTCAGTCCCGGTGCCAGGCCGAGTCTGCGCAAGAGAATGGCCATGCCGGAGCCATCGCGCAACAACACGTCGGCAGCGGACAGCGAAGCGTAATAGTCGGGGTTGGTCGCCACCAGGTTCATCGCGTGGGCGTTGACGAACCCCAGCACTGTCGACCGCTCGGGACGGGACAGGGCATCGATCAGTCCTTGTTCATCCTGATGATCATCGACCACGCGCAGCGTGCGGATAATCGTCTGCCATTTGTGCAACCAGGCCAGGGCGCGCATCAGTTGTCATCCCGTTTGGAACGCACCCACTCAACCTGGCGCTTGAGCAAGAAGCCTATGTACAAGGGGATTTTTTTCACCGCGTAGAACGGCGCATACATCAAGGCGGAGAACGAAATGATCTCGCGACCGAATTGGCTCCAGGCCAGCAGGATGGTCGCTGCCAACAGCAGCGCCCCGGTCGTGGCGATCAAGGCCGGCGCCAGGATTCCGGCCAGGAGAAAGACCAGCCATGAAAGACCCAATGCCGCCACCAGGGCCAACGTCAACAGGGCCAGCGGCGGGACCAGCAAGTCCAGGGTCATGGCCAGCAGATTCCCGTTTCCCTTGGCCATCGACTCCACCAACAACTTGGGCGTATCACCCAGGATGACCCCCAAGTGACCGTGTTCCCAACGCGTACGCTGAGTCGTCAGACCCTCTTCGCTGCGCGGAAAATAACTGGTCACCAGCGCATCGGGGCAAAACAGCGGCGGTTTGCCGCTCCGGCAGAAATCCAGGCCCATCTTCAGATCTTCGACGATGTGGCCGCTGGCCAGATCGATCAGCGGCAGATCCCGCCAGGCGAAAGCCATTCCCGTGCCCATCAATTGGCAGGGCAAACCGAGCCGGGCCCAACCTCGCGGGCGCACCCGATTCTTCACGCACCAGGCAAACTCGGCAATTTGCACTTTCAGCCCGGAACCTGCGGGAGCACGCATGAGATTCAGCGATTGTGTGGGTCGGCCCGAGTCGATGCAGCAGGTGGCCAAACGCTCGACAAAGCCATCGCTGATCTGGCAGTCGGCATCGACAATGATGATGACGTCCGGCGCTGCGCTCGCCAGGTGACGGACTCCGAAGTCCAGCGCATAACCCTTGCCCCGTTGCCGGTCGTTGCTGCGCTCCACCACTTCGGCGCCCGCCGCCCGTGCCAGCGCGGCGGTGTCGTCGGCGCAGTTGTCCGCCACCACCAGCAGGCGATCCCCTTCCAATAGCTGCGGCCCAATCGTCTTCAAGGTCGCGACGATGACCGAGGATTCATTGTGCGCCGGCACCAACACCGCGACCCGTGGCCGCGAGGATTTCGCCGACGGCAGCGACCGTGCCGGCAGCCAGGCCAGCAACACCTGGACGAACAGCACGCACACCGGGAAGACGATGAGGATCAACAATCCGCTGAACAGCCAATTAAACAAGGTGATCATGCTTGTGCCCTGAACAGGTGAGCCAACTTGGTGGCTTCGGTATCGATATCGTGTCGTTCCAGCACCCGTTGATACGCCGCCTCGCCCATCCGTTGCAGGACGTCGGCAGGTTGCGCCAGGCAATCGGCCAGCGCCGCCGCCAGCTCGTCGACGTCACCCGCGGGAAACAACCAGCCGTTCTCGCCCTGGCGCACCAGCTCGGGAATGCCCGCGACGTAGGTCGTCAGAACGGGCCGACGCAAGGCCATGGCTTCCATGATGACCACCGGCAAACCCTCGGCGAAGCTCGGCAAGACCATGGCCCGCGCCGCGAGGATTTCCGCGCGCACCTGATCGCTGCTGATCCAGCCGGTGATTCGCACCTGGGCCTGCAATTGGTACTGTGCGATCAGCGCTTCGATTTGCTCGCGCATCTCACCATCGCCGGCCAGCACGATCTCGAACGCCACGCCCCGTGCCACCAGGATGCGAGCGGCCTCAAGCAACAATAATTGGCCCTTCTGCTCACACAAACGCCCTACGCAGACCAGCCGGGGCGCGGACGGCACGGCCACCGCCGGCACATTGTGAAACGCCTGTTCCAGTCCACAGTGCACCACTTTGACCTTTGACCAATGTGCATGATCCACCCAGCGAAACAGCTGGCTGCGTCCATAAGCGCTGATGGCCGCGACAAACGCTGCACGCCGTACTTTCTCGCCCAAATGGATGAACTGCGGTTTGTCGAATTCTTCCGGGCCGTGCACGGTAAAACTGTATGCCGGCCCGCCAAGCGCGCTGGCCAGCATCACCACCTCGGTGGAGTTGGTGCCGAAATGCGCGTGCACATGCCTGGCGCCAAACGCCTGCAACCAGCTGAGCAGGCGGCACGCCTCAAGCAGGTAGACCAGATGGTAAGGCCAGGAGCGATCGGCCCGCCGCCCCATGCGCAGCGCTAACCCCAGCGCCGAAAAGAAGCGTCGCGGCTGGGCGCGCAGTACCTGCAGCGCAGGCGCCAACAGGCCTTTGACGCCGTCCTGCAGCACGTAGCGGGTTTTATCGCGTTCAGACACGTCTTCGGCATCCACCAATTCGGCATCCCAGCCCCGCAGGGCCACGCGCTGTACCTCGAAACCCTGGCGCTCCAGGGCCAGGATCTCGCGACGGATGAAGCTATGGCTGACCTTGGGGTATTGATTGATGAAATAAGCGATGCGCATGGGACCCCGGCTTAGTGGTCAGTACGGAGGGTGGTGACGGCAGGTACTTGCGCCGTGGTGCAGGAACCTTGAGCGCGATTCGCTGCAGGGCAACCTTTCAGTACCTGATCCAATTGCGCAAAGGTGCTGTCCAGAAGTTCATATCGCCTGCGGTACATGGCCCGTTTTTTTGAGGCTATCGCGTCAAGCGGCTTTCGGGACGGGGCCATGGGTATCTCGAAAAAGTCTTCGCGCTCCGACGGGGTGGCGCCATGCTCCAACCATATCGAATCATAATCAGCCAACAACTCCTGAGCCTTACTGGCGCCAAAATACGGATGACGATGGTGACGGTATCCATCGCCGACGGCATACATTTTCTGGACGCCGATATGGGCCGCGATGTACTTGATGACTTCAATCAAGAAACTTCTCGGTCGCAGGCCTTCGAACGCCTTGGTCAGGTCCCTGTAGATGCCCAGGGATTTTTCACTCTCGACACCTTTGTGTATCCCCTGCACCGCGCCGATGAACAGGCAAAGCTCACCTTCCACACGACACAAGGTGAAAGCGATCGAGGCGATGCGCAAATCCTCCTGAAACAGGTTCAGCACCAATTCCCCTTCGCGCATGAACCAGATCGGGCGATCCAGAACCAGGGAACAATGGGCAGAAAACGCCGACAAATCGCTCAGTACCAACCTGTCGTCACGCCCATAGAGCAATAACTGCGGACAGCTTTTTGTGACCACTTCGTAATGGGAGGCCAATACCCCGAGTCGGTCCCCGGCACTCCAGCTTTTACTGATGTAGGGCCAATGAACCACCCCCAGGCAATCTGCGCCGAGTCGCCTGAAACCCGCCTCGCCCAGAGCACTCGACATGCGCGACAAAAACAACTTCAGTTCGGCCCGGTTCTTCGCCACCAGCACCAGCATCTTGAGTTTGTTTTTCAATGCCCTGGGGGAATACCCGGCATGTAACGAATACATGCTTTTCAGTGCCAGCCAATCACTCATAGAAGTCTCACTTGTATTCGATCAACGCCGACTTGCCGGCGCCGAATCTGTTCAATAGAAACTTTATTTGCCCGAACATCTCGGGAAATTTCCCGAGTACGAGAAAGAAAGCCAGCCGCCATTTTTTGCCCGTCGATGCTTGACCTCGACGGGCCAGGCGCACGACTTGCAGCGGATAAACCAACAACAGCAACAGCCCGAACCATCCCGCCATCAGGCTGACAAGCACCGTCGCCAGCGGGATTCCCAACCCCCAGAACCAGGCACGGCGCGACTCACGCCGCCAATGCTGCTCCGGTGTGGCGCCATGTAAAAAAGCGCCCTCTGCAAAGGCATAACCACCGCGCAGGGTGCGCCGCCACCATTGGCCGAAGCGAGTCATGGCCGCATCGTGCAAGGTCATTTCTTCGGCCAGACGCCAGACTTTCCAGCCCTTGGCGCGCAGTCGCACACATAATTCCGGCTCTTCACCGGCAATCAGGTCCGGACGAAATCCAGACACCGAGGTGAAGGCGTCGGCCCGCATCAGCGCATCGCCACCACACGCCCTGGCCTCGCCTATCGGCGTGTCCCATTCCAGATCACACATGAAGTTGTATATCGAATGTTGCGGATAACGTTCACGGCGCCGTCCACAGACCACCGCCACCTGCGGTTGCGCATCCAGAAAGGCCTGCGCCCGGGGCAGCCAGCCAGCGACGACCTCGCAATCACCATCGACGAACTGCACATAACGCACTTGCGGCAATAAACGTTGCACGCAGGCGAATCCTTCGTTGCGCGCACGCGCAGCGGTGAAGGGAATCGCCATGTCCAGCTCGACCACCTCGACGCCGAGCCCGCGCGCCATCTGTACGGAGCCATCGGTCGAGCCGGAATCGACATACACAATCTGCTGCGCCATACCGAGCAGCGAAGCCAGGCACCGCTGCAATCGCGGCCCCTCATTGCGACCGATCACAACGACGCCGATGCCGGTGGCCATGACGTTCAAGAGCATTCCCTGGCGGGTGCGCCCTGCCGGGTCTTGATCGTCGCAGGCACCCCCACTGCAATCGAGTTATCCGGTACATCGATCAGCACCACGGCATTGGCCCCGATCACCACATTGTTGCCAATGCGTATATTGCCCAGCACCTTGGCACCGGTGCCGATGTCGACATTGTTGCCGAACACCGGGGCAATCGGATCGTTGACGTTCTTGAGCCCCACGACCACGCCATTGCGAATACGGCAGTCATCGCCGAACTGCGCATAACCACTGATTACGATGCCGCCGAAATGGTCGATGACGAAGTTGCGCCCGACCACCACCTCGCACGGCAATTCGATGCCCGTGATGATCTGCACGAATTTAAAGAGCACTTTGTAGATAAAGGAAAACACTTTGCGCAATGGCGCGGGACGTACGCCGTAGCGCCAGCGTCCGAAGCGATAAACCAACATCACCCAGAAACCCTGGGCGGCCCAATCACCCGCATATGCACGCAAGTCCGCACGTATGTTTTCGAACATGGTTTATCTACCGTGTTGGTTGGGTTGCGAGTTTTGTTTCACCCAGCAGCGCCCAGGTCACACGCGCATGCTGCCAGCATGCCCCGATGGCGGCACGGCCGCGGCCCTTCAACAGTGCCTTGAGCGCCAGAATCAGATCGCCCAGGCTGACCAGCAGCATGTGCCCGGCCAGCCCGGACAGACCGTGATGTTTGCGGAAATACAACAGCTCGCTTTCGATTTGCAGCTTGGGAATTTGTCGACTGGCGCTGTTGAGTTCGTCAACGGACTTGGCGCTTTCACCACCGATATGCACCACGGTGGTATGCGGGTAATACACCACTTTCCAGCCCGCCTGCTTGACCCGTTTGCAGTGGTCGACCTCTTCGTAATAGAGAAAGTAGCGCGGATCGAACAGGCCAACCTTGTCGATGACTTCGCGTCGGATCAGGTAGTAACACCCCGGCACCCAGTCGCATTCACGTACCGAGTCATGGTCCCAGGTCATGTCGTCGACCTTCTTCACACCAGGAAAAAAACGCTCCAGCCCGGTGCGTGCCAGGAAGACATTCAACGGCGTCGGGAAATAGCGGCAGGAGGGTTGCAAATCGCCCTCACGCCCGACCAATCGAACGCCCAGGACCCCACAATCCGGATGAGCCTCCATGTACTCGAGGGTCTTGCTCAGGGTATCGGCGGCAACGAAGGCGTCGGTGTTGAGCAATAACGCGTACTTGCCTTGCAGGTGCTCGACGAGTTGATTGTTGGCACGACCAAAACCGACATTCGTATGATTGGCCAGTTGCAATGCCTCTGGACAAACACTGGCCAGACGCTCCAGCGAATTATCCGCAGAGGCATTGTCCACCACCAGATAACGCGTGCGTTGCGTGTCGTTTGACTGACGCAACGCATTAAACATCGGCTGCAACAAAGAGGCTGTGTTGTAGTTAACGACCAATACATCGAGGTCGGCACTAACCATTGGGTTGTTCGCCAAAAAAATACTCTGCGCGCATCGCCTGCAGCTTCGGTTCCAGTTCCGGGTCAAACAAACCGTCGCGATTCTCGATCAGGTCAATCCATGGGTACTCGGCGCAACGCTCTTTGATATTTTTCACCAGCGTTTCCATCGTACAGATAACCCTGGCTGGATTACCCCCGACCACCATCCCGGGCGGAACGTCTCTCAATACAACAGCGCCGGCGGCCACCACCGAATCAGGACCAATCGTTACGCGCGGCATGACGATGGCACCGTGGCCGACAAAGGAATTGGCCCGGATATCGACGCCACCGACAGAGTCGAGCTTCGTTCCGTCACGCGCGTTGATGACATGGACGATGCCATCGTGGCCGAATATTGTGCAGTCGGATAAACCTACGTTGTCACCGAGTCGAAGCATCGCCGGGTCGGTGATGTTGCACCCCAGGTTGATCCAGGCGCCTTTGCCGACGGAGTGCAGTCCTCCCCAACGCCCCATGTGCTGGGCCCATTCATACCCGTCAGGTTTACAAAACTTTTTATAGAGTGAGGTGCCACGCCCTGTTGTTCTGGCGTAATGAGCAATAGCGCGTTTTAGTAGACCAATCATCCTGTCAGCCTCAAATTCAGCGATATACATCTGTGCCAGGGTTCATACACCCTGATTCTTTATTACCACTACTCTAAGCGTAGCCCCCTCCTAAAAAATCAACTCGGAAAATCGATAAACTCTCCTGTTCCGGAATACCTTCCCACCGCGGGGCCCATTTCCTGGTTGAGATGATCGGCCAGCCTCAGCGCCAGTTGCAGCAGGGGCATCGTCGGGTTGCAGGCACCGCCGGTAGCGAAGACGCTGCTGCCCGCAACATGAAGATTCTCGACCCCGAACACCTTGCAGTTTTCGTCGACAACGCCAAATTCAGGCGAGGCCGCCATCCGTGTGGTTCCCATATGGTGGGCATGGGGATTGACCTTCAGCGGCAAATCGACGTCATAAACGCACGCATCCAGCTTGACGAAGCCCAGCCCCGTGTCGGCAAAACACTTGGCCACTTCGAGCCCTATGGACTTGACGGTATTTCTGTCTACCGGGGTCAGTTCCCAGTGAATGTTCACTTTTTTCATGCCCAACGCATCGCGCTCTTCGAGTAACGCGATGCGGCTATTGGGGTTGGGGAATTGCTCGATCAGCGTGCCGAGTACCCCGTCCCCCGGGCAATCGAATTTGGTAATGAACTCGATCTTGTGCGCCGCCCCGATGTCACAGATGAGATTCTCGAAAAAGTCCTTGATCGCCGCCGTTCGCCCATAGGCTTTCACCTCGGATACAAGCGAGGCCGTCACATTGCCCTTTCCCGATTCGTGCTCCTTCACGAAGGCGTCCGTCGTGAAGTACTGCCGGGCTTCGGTACCCTGCCCGTCCTTCAGAATGAAAGTGCCCATTTCTACGTTCAGATGCTCCATGAAGCATCTGCCGACCAATCCGTCCTTCTTTACGATACCGCCAGCGGTCAGGGACTCACTGTTGAGCAACTGCCTGGCATTCTCGATCGCGCCTGTTGCCAGAATGAAGTGACTGGCCCTGACTCGCTCCTGATGCAACTGGTAGTCCGAGACGAGGATCGTCTCGATGCGGCCGGTCTTGCTATCGAACTCCAGATCGACGCAGTTGCAGTTGATGAAGACATCAAGCCCTTCTGTCTCATTGAGCTCCTTGGCGTATTTCTGTGCAAATCGCGTCGGTGGGCTGAGCAGGAAACGATCGGCTTCGAAGTCTTGGCCATCCAGGTTGGCATTGATTGCCTTGAATCCGGAGTTCGGCGGGAGATCGACAATATCCATGGCCGCCGCCAGATTGCGTTCGATCTCGGAAAACGCGATGGGCCAGCCGGGCAGGTGCACGGGAGGACCCACGGCAAAGTCCGAGCGCTCGAATGGACGGCATCGTCCCGCCCAGTGATTGGAGGTACCGCCCAGAAAGCGCAGGCGTGTTTCCTGTGCGTAGACTTCAAGGCCTGTAGACGGGCACTGGTAGAGGTTCTGCGAAGCCGGTGAATACTCGTGCCCACCGCCTTCGATAAGCACGACATGCCGCCCATTACCGGCTAGACGCAAGGCCAGCGTAATGCCGGCCGGCCCTGCGCCGATAATGCAGATGTCATAGTGATCGCGGAGTTCTTTCTGCGATTGGTAATCTTTGATCATGATTTTGCTGGCCAAAAATGCTGGGCAGGCAACACCCATCCGTTGATCACAACAAACTCGGATTTGGCGGCTGCAGGCCGGGCAACCGTTTCGGAAAATCCAATAGCGAGCCCCCCGAGACTCAATAGGGCAAACGCCTGAAGGAAGCCCCTGCGCCCCATCACAGAGGTATTCAAATCAGTTTCTCTCATGATTCAAAGCTCCACGACATCGAGATTGCGTTGGAATTTCAACTACACACCAAGGCCACAATTTATTGGCGCCAACCATCAATACCTCAATGGCGACGTCGTGCCACAGCAATGGATTCAACAAGAGAGATAGATCAAATCAAAGCCACTTGGCAAGGCCCGTCAATAGCTCCCCGCACAAAGCCCCCACAGCAAGCATAGGCAACACCACAAGCTCGCGCTTGAGGCTGAACAACCCCAGACGATAGTTCACGTAAAACACCAGGATAAGCGTAGGGAACGTGTGCAGGGCGACCCCCCAGATCGCGTACTTGACCCCGCCAATGGCCAGCAGCAAAGGCACCAGCACCCACAACGAGACCACGCGAATAATGTTGTCCATGGCCTGGTATTTGGTGTGCCCCAAGGCAATCCAGATCTGATTCGCCACCATGTAGCGCATGGTGAAAAAGGAGAGTGAGAGGATCGCCAGCATGTCGCCGGCCTGGGCGTAACGCTCATCGTATAAAACCCTGATAAGCAGCGGGCTGCCAGTCAGGAACAGTCCGCAGAAAAACAGGCAGGCGAGATCGAACATCATTTTCAAGCGGAAGTACAACGCGTGGAGCCGTGCGGTGTCATGGGTTCTTGAAGCCTCACTGAAGGCTGGCAGGGCCACCGCTCCGACTATCCTTTGCAACCCAAGCTGAACGGCTCCCAAAATCAGTACGGCGATAGAGTAAACGCCCAGTTCGCTGGCCGTCATGCTGCCACCGAACCAGACACGGTCGCCGTACATGGCCAGCACGCCCACTGCCGATGACAACAAGATCCAGCGACCAAAGCCGACCAATTCATCGAGCGCAGCACGTTCCCACCGTAGACGGTTGGACGGGCCCTCGAACCAGATATGCCCCAGCAATGTGTTGACCAGCGATTGCACCAGACCGGCCACCACCAGCGACCAGATGGACCGGGTGAGGTAACCGACCACCAGCATGACCAACAACCCGACGACCTGGGAGGCAAACTCGGTGAGTACCACTTTCTTTTGCTGGAAGGCGCGCACTGCCAGGTCGACTTTCGTCGACTGAAAACCAACGATGATTGCCGAGAAACCGGTCACCGCCAACACCAGCGGCAACTCGGGTGCGGCGTAGGTGGAATCGACCGCCCAAAGATTGAGGCTCTGTGCAAACCAGGCGAGGGCTGCGAGCGCAAGCGTCGAAGCGAAGAGGATAAAGCCACGCAGGATTTGCACGGTCCAGATGGTATTGAGAAACACCGGATCGTCGCCACGCGGGCTCTGAATGATGTTCTGGCGCAAGCCGACATCGGACAACAAATGCAGCACCAGCGAAACGGTGATGGCGATCAACATGATGCCGAACATCTCCGGCATCAGCAGACGGGCCATGATCAGGTTGCCGCCCAAGCGGAAGGCTTGTGACGTAACCAGAGCCCCCAGATTCCAGACCCCAGCAGAGATTGCTCGCCCACGAAGGCGGGATGATGGCGAGAAATCAGCTAGCGACATAACATCAACTCCGGACTCAATGGCACGAAAGGTACTATAGTCGCATTTGGCCATTCCACTAGCCTTCGCTCATCAATCAATAAGTCCAATCGCCCATGCCTGAGCACTTACGAGCGTTAATCGTCATTCTGGTCCTTGCCGGCGTTGTGTTTTTCATGGCGCGTCGGCCGGCAGAAGACCTGATCCCCGCCCGACACTTCACGCGTCGGCGCAATCTGTGGTTCGCATTGACGCTACTGGCCTTTTTTGCGCACAGTTTCTGGCTGTACGCCGGCATCGCCGCGATCATTTTGACCGTCGCGCAGAAACGCGAACGCAACCCTGTCGCGCTGTTTTTCATGCTGCTGTTTCTCATGCCGCCATCGGGAGCGGAGATCCCCGGCTTCGGCGTGGTCAACTATTTCTTTGTCCTTAACCATGTTCGCCTGCTGGCGTTTTTTGTGCTGCTGCCGGCTTTCCTGGCGTTGCGCAGGCGACCGGACACAATCCCTTTCGGACGCACCTGGCCTGACAAACTGTTGGCCGCCAACATCGTGCTGACAAGCCTGCTCTATTTGCGCGAAACGACCGTCACCGACGCGTTGCGCCAGACGCTCTATCTGTTCATCGAAGTGTTTCTGCCCTACTACGTTGCCAGCCGGGCGCTGAGGAACCTCAGCGACTTCAAGGACGCTCTGTTTGCATTTGTAGTCGCCGCCATGGTGATGTCGCTTATTGGCCTCTTCGAATATTCTCGTAACTGGCTGCTCTACAGCGCGCTGAACAATGCCTTGGGCATGCAATGGGATATGTCCACTTACCTGACTCGCGGCGGCTCATTACGCGCCAGCGTCACCACCGGACAGGCCATTGCACTGGGCTTCGTCATCAGTGTGGCCAGCGGGCTGTACCTGTACTTGCAGGAAGATGTACGCAGTCGGCTGCAAAGAGGCCTGGGCGCGCTGTTGCTCGCCGGCGGTCTGTACGCGCCGCTGTCGCGGGGTCCCTGGGTCGGTACCGCCGTCATGATCGTCGTGTTCATCGGCACCGGTCGCAAGGCCGTCAAACGACTGATGCTGCTGGCGCTCGCCGGAGTTCTCGCCCTTCCGTTGCTGGCCGTCGTACCGGGCGGACAAAAAGTGCTCGATCTGCTTCCTTTCATCGGCACGGTAGAGGCCGAGAACATCACGTATCGGCAACAGTTGATCGATAACGCCATGATCGTTATCCAGCGCAACCCGTGGCTGGGCTCATTCGATTACCGCAGCACACCGGAGATGCAGTCCTTGACCCAGGGTCAGGGGATCATCGATATCGTGAACACCTATATCGGCATAGCCCTGTCGGTGGGATTGATTGGATTGATGCTGTTCGTGTGTTTTTTCGCCGCAGTTCTGCTTGGCATCCGCAAAGGGATGCGCTCGTTCTCCAACAAAGATGATGAGGCACGCCGACTTGGGCGTGCACTCCTGGCGACACTGGCCGGGATCCTGATCACCATCGTGACCGTCAGCAGTATCACCGTCATCCCCGTGGTGTATTGGTCGATAGCCGGACTGGGCGTGGCCTACGCGCAGATGGCCCGCAGGCTCAGGCAGACCTCGACGGCGGTCTCGGCGAGCGCCCATCTCCAACTCAGGTAGACCCATGATCCCATTGCTCCGACGTTCCCGGATACTGCTCGCGCTCCTGCTGTTTTTCGCTATCTGGCCGCTTCGTACCTGGGCGTCGGGCTGGGTCGCCAGTGTGGATGAGCGCAACGGCCTGCCCACGCTGATGCGCGGTGGCAGCCCGGCGGTTACCACGACATTTTCGTTCTTCGGGAGGAGCTGGGACTGGACGTATCTGCAAACCGAATTCAAGACCAACGGACCTTATCGGTACACCCTCGCGGGTAAAAACACCGCGCTGGATTTCGACTTGAATGCGCAGATTCAGAAGCAAGACCCGCAATCGTTGACCTGGAAGTTTGCCCTGGATGCTCGCAGCATGAAGTCGGACTTGTCCGGTGGAGGCATCGTCTTCAACTTCGACCCGTCACTGTTCGCGGGAGAAATGGGCCCGCCCACTTTGCTGCCCGACAACCGCGGCTGGTCCTGGGGCAATGCGCAAGGGCGACGCATCGACATGCGCTTCGAGCCCGCGCTGGCAGGCGTGTACTTTGAACCGGGCGATAAATCGGAGGTGCGTGCCTTTTTCTACAAGAACACGATCAAACCTGGCCGCCAGGAGTTCACCGCCACCTTGAGCGTTTCCGGCGATGTGGCGATCGGCCCCACCAGTAGCGAGCGCTTCGGACTGACGGACCCCAAGAGCTGGCCCACTGACAAGCTCGACTGGAAAACCTCGCCGGTCGATCTGTCCTTTCTCAATGCCGAGGAAAAACCTGCCGGCAAGCGCGGATTCGTCAAAGCCTCCGGCGAGCAATTGCTATTCGCGGACAACACCCCGGCGCGCTTCTGGGGTACCAACCTGTCGGCCTATACGCTGTTCGGCACGCCAGACGATGCCATCAAGCAGCAGGCCAAACGGCTGTCGGCACTGGGTTTCAATCTCGTGCGATTGCATCACCATGACTCGCCGTGGGTGCTCCCGAACATCTTTGGCGACAGCCGGGTCACGCGCAGCACCCAGGAACTGAGCCCGCAGTCGCTGAAAAAAATCGACTGGTGGATCAAGTGCCTGAAAGACGAAGGCATTTATGTGTGGCTCGATATGCACGTCCAGCGAGCTCTTTTGGAAAAGGACAACATTTACGGCTTCGATGAATTGCCGAAAGAAGAGCAGAACTTTGCCTATCTCAAGGGCTATGCCTATGTGAATCTCACCATTCAGAAAGCCATGAAGCGCTTTACCGAAGACTACCTGACCCATGTGAACCCCTACACCGGCCTGGCCTACAAAGACGACCCGGCGGTCGCCGCCGTACTGATCACCAACGAAAACGACCTCACCCACCACTTTGGCAACGCACTGTTGCCAGACAAGAACGTGCCGAAGCACAACAGCGTCTACATGGCAGAGGCCAAAGCCTTTGCCAACCAGCACAATCTCTCCGCAGACCAGACCTGGCGCTCCTGGGAGCCTGGTCCCTCCAAGCTGTTCCTGAACGACCTGGAACGACGTTTCAACGTCGATATGATCGAGCACCTGCGTGGCCTGGGCGTGAAAGTCCCCATCGCCACGACCAGCACCTGGGGCGGTAACAGCCTCAATTCCCTGCCCGCCCTTACCGTCGGCGACGTCATCGACGTCCACAGCTACGGAGGCGCTGGACAGATAGAAAAAAACCCACTGTACAGCGACGGCATCGTGAACTGGATCGCCTCCGGCCAGGTCGCGGGCAAACCCTTGACCGTCACCGAGTGGAACAACGAGCCCTTCCCGACGCCAGACCGTCACTCGCTGCCACTCTATATCGCGGGCACCGCCAGCCACCAAGGCTGGGATGCACTGATGCAATATGCCTACAGCCAGGAGCCACTGGGGGGCGAAGGGATGAGCGCCAGCAACTGGCACGCCTATAACGACCCCGCAATGCTGGCCACCCTGCCCGCCGCCGCCTTGCTGTATCGCCGCGCAGACGTTCGCGAAGCAACAACGACCTATGTCTTTGCGCCGACGCCAGGCACCCTGTTCAACCAGATGATCACACCGGCCAACTCTGCTCTACTGCGCACTGCCATGGAGAAAGGCAAGCTGGAAATCGCGATGCCGCCGACACCGGAATTGCCCTGGTTGCAACAGAGCGTTATCCCGAGCAATGCGCAGGTGTTTCATGACCCCGGGCAGTCGCTGCTGGACGCCAATGCCAACGAATCCACGACCGACACGGGTGAACTCAAGCGCAACTGGAAACAAGGTGTCTACACCATCAACACGCCGCGCACCCAGGCCGCTACCGGCTGGATCGGCGGCGAGTCGATCAGCCTGGGCAACATTCAGGTTCAAGTGAAGACCCTCAACGCCAGCGTGGTGGTGCAAAGTCTGGATGAAGCACCTTTGGGTCGGTCGCAGAATTTGATGATTTCCCTGGGCGCTCGGGCCATCCCCCAAGACAACGACAAAACACCTTTTTACGTTGAGCCCCTCGAGGGCACGCTGACCCTCCAGGCGCCGCAGGGTTTGACACTGTTCACCCAAGGCATCATGGGGCAAATGAAGAAGCTGCCCGCGACCTATGCCGATGGTCACTACAAGATCAACTTCGACGGCTTGCAGGCGTCAAACTGGTTGTTTTTGAGAAAGGGCGACGCGAAGTCAAACCCTGTGAACACAGCCGCATCCCCCTCCTCTACCCGCCAATAACCGGCCAGTCGACCTGGGTTGAACAACGCCTTGCGGCGTTGTTCAATCGGGACTGCTCAAAGGCTGTCAAAGTCAAACGATGGAACATAGCCTGCGCCGAGCAGATGTGGACATTGAGACGGTATGAACTCATCACTTAACAAATCTTCCGAGCCTTTATACTTATCCGTAAAAACACCCGTGATATTTAAAAGAGTATGTGGAAAGGAAGATACGCTGACCTTCTGACTCTCCCTGTCCTTCAGTTTTGAAAGCTTCAGGGATTGCTCACTTGTAATGTTGGGCGATGCCCAGATAAATGCCGACACCGAGAGATCATGTTTATTACCAATCCCATGTCCCAACAACCCTTGACTGTCATCCATCATGTTCTCACCATGATCCGACGCATAAAACAGAACAGCCGCTTTCCCGCTTGACTCCAACGCACCAATAAATGCATTCAACAGCCAGTCCGTGTACAGGATAGTATTGTCATACTCGGCGGTAATTTTATCCTTCATGCTGTTTGTTGCAGGCTTGAACTGGTCGAAGCTTGCCGGGTATCGACGTGAATACTCGAAATGGCTCCCCTTGATATGAATAAATATGGCTTTCTTTTCCGTGTCTTTTTTCTGCAGTATTTTTTCATACTCCGAAATCAATGCGCCGTCGTAACTCCTCTCAAAATATTGACGGTATTGAGCCTCTGCAGCGATGTTCGGAATGATTCCGCCAAAACTATCCACTTCCTGTGCAGACAACCAATACGTCATGTACCCGGCTGCACGATAGATACCCACCAATGATTTGGTCGACGCAATAGTGTCCCAATCCGATATGGGGTCAAGACTCAGGATTGAAGGAACCGCGTAGGACGTATAGGGGGCTGTCGTACACATTTTTTTGAATTTGAAAATCCCTGTCTGTTTGTCGAGATAGGGGGTCGTTTGCTTGTCATAGCCATAGAGCGACCAGCTGTGCGGCCGTGATGACTCACCAATCACGAACACCACGGTGTCAATATTCGACTGATCCGATTGGCTGGTGATGTTCACTTCATGTTCTCGACGTCGCTGGATAAATCTCTCCGAGTTCGAATACAAGTCTGCAGTCAGCCCCATTTGCGACAAATAACCTATGGGTATGCTTTGATCTTTTGCCAGGAGATCCATGACCGCAGATTTTCCGAAAGAATTCATTTTGACGGTTTTATAAAAATACGCACCATACCCCAGCAGCAAGGCGCTAAAAACCAAAAGAAAAATGCCGTTATTCCTGTACAACTTGCGCTTGTACAGCCCCGCCAATCCCACCCCGTAAAACACTATGAAAATCAGCAGAGCAATACTGATGGACCGCCAATAGGTCGGCAGAAAATCGCTCGCCTCCTTGTAATTGGTCAACCCAACAAACACGTAAGCCGCTGTCAATCTCGAGTTGAAATTCAAAACCAGAAAAAGATCAACAGTCGCGACCAAATAAAACGGCAGCAGAATGACGTGGACCCTGAATTGATTGGACGAAACAAACCGAATAGCCAAAAGCCATAACACCGACATGGCAATCGTGTAGACAACCAGCAAATCAATTTTCGAATATCGATAACTCGTGATTAATTTAATGATCAGCGGTGACAGCAAAAAGGCCCACAGCACCAGATTCGGCCATTCGGCCTTTAACACCTTTAATGAGCATTCGGCAATTTTTTGGGGTTTTTTCATTTTATAATTATTCTCGTGGAATGCTCACTTGCCGCCCCAAGGGGATGTAATAAACGCCCTCGGATCCCATGCCCCGCAGCAGTCGCTCGCCTGCCCAGGCTGAACGATTGCAAGAAATCAATCAACAACTCAACAACAGGTGCGTACTCAATGACACAAAACGTACTATAGTCGCCTTTAGCCATTTCCATTCGCCGTCGCTCATAAAACCAGGCATTGGGCCAGTTGTTTTTGAGCAAGGCGTCACAGGGCAAAGCAAGGCCAAACCCTGTCAATGCAACTCAACGGCTAAATTACTTAACATGATGCTCAATTGAAACGCGCTGACGTTCCAATCTGTGCTTGCATTGAAATAGTTTCCAGGAGTTCGGAGATCAGGATGAAATTTTTGGTGGTGGGTGGCGCGGGCTATATCGGCTCACACATGGTCAAGCAACTTCTGGCCGCGGGCCACGATCTGGTGGTGGCCGACAACTTCTCAACGGGCCACCGCAGCGCATTGACGGGCGGGGAACTGGTTGAACTGGACATCGCTGATGTGCAGGCGCTGGAGGCTCTGTTTGCGACGCACCGTTTCGATGCCGTGTTCCACTTCGCTTCCTTTATACAGGTGGGCGAATCCGTCACTGAACCTGCCAAGTATTATCAGAATAACTTCGCCGCCACGCTGACACTGCTGCAAGCCATGGTCCGTGCCGGGGTCAAACATTTCATTTTCTCCTCGACCGCCGCCGTATATGGCAACCCGGTGTACGTACCCATTGACGAAGAACACCCCAAGGCCGCGATCAACCCGTACGGGCGCAGCAAGTGGATGGTGGAGCAGACGCTTGAAGATTTCGACCGTGCATACGGTCTCAAGTCGGTCTGCCTGCGCTACTTCAACGCCGCCGGGGCAGATCCTGAAGGACAGTTGGGTGAACGCCATGAACCGGAAACCCATCTGCTGCCCCTGATCCTGCAAGCCGCCTCGGGCCGGCGCACATCGATCACCGTCTATGGCCGTGATTACGACACCCCTGACGGCACGTGCATTCGCGACTATGTCCACGTTACCGATCTCGTCGCCGCTCACGCACTGGCCGTGAATTACCTTCTGGAGGGGGGCGCCAGCACCGCGTTCAACCTCGGCAACGGTCTGGGTTTCTCGGTGCAACAAGTGATTGACACCGCGCGCCGGGTGACCGGCCAGGATATCTGCGTCAACGATGCACCACGCCGTGCCGGCGATCCACCACGTCTTGTGGCCGATCCGGGACTGGCCAATACCCTGCTGGGCTGGACACCGAGATTTGCCGCGCTTGAGCAGATTGTGACGCACGCCTGGAACTGGGAGCGCAAGCATCCCTGGCATTGAAAGCAGGCGCTGACGTAAAACGCCGAGCGCCTGAAGGTGAGCGCTAGTAGTAAGAGCGGTTTTGGGGTTCGGCTTTGTTCAGCACCGTGCCAATCAGATTGGCGTTTGCCAGATGATGCAGGCTTTCCTCGATCTCTTTCTTGCTGTTCATCCCGTTGGCGACCACGAGCAAAACGCAATCGAATTTCGGCAAGACCGTAATCACGTCGTCCGAACTCAACACCGGCGGCAAGTCGAAAATCACGATACGTGAGTTGTAGCGATCGCGAAGATCGCTGATCAAATGGCTCACGGCGGGCGATGACAGCACCTCAGTGGACAGCGGAATCGGCTCTCGTGTCGGCAGGACCACAAAACGCGGCAAGGTCGGGTTGACCAGCACGTCCTGCAGTTCGGCTTCATCGGCGAGCAACTCATTGAGCGATTTTTCCATCGGAAGGCCGAGGCAGGCACCCACCTTCGGACGCCGCAAATCGAAGTCGACCAGCAACGCTGTCTTGGTGGTGTGGTGGGCGATGCTCATCGCCAGGTTGATCGCCAACACCGTTTTGCCTGAATCCGGGGTCGGGGAAGTGATGGCAAGCGTGCGCCAGCCGTTTTCTTCCATGGCTTTCAACACCTGCGTGCGCAGCAAATCGAAAGCCCCGCCCATGCTCGAATTCTTGTTGTAGGCCACGATGCGATTGCGCTCAAGGTGGTCTGCCCTCAAGGGGACAACCTTGGTTTGCACGTAGCTGAGGGCATTGAGCGTTGCGGAATGCCCAGTCGATGTGGTCACGAGACTCGATGACGCCGGTTGCTCGGTTTTATCGCCCGTGGGCTTGATTATTTCCATGGCTATATTCCTTATTCAAATCGCGCCAGAGCCTTAAACACCAGCAGGTCCAGAGGCATGTAGAAAAAATGCAAAAGGACCAGAAGGCATGCGATCAACACAAATCCACAGAGGATGAGCAGTGTTCGCAATCGCTTGCTGCGCTCAAGTTCTGCCTTGGTGTGAATGTAGGGAATAGTGCCCAGAACGCGTCGACCCAGCACACTGGTCAGGGCTTCAACACCGCGTACACGCTGATTCAACATCTCCAGCAGCATCACCAGCGCACCAGCGCCCACCGGGGCGAGCACAAAGCCCATGGCAACGACTTTCTTGCGGTTGGGCCGCACGGGTTTCTCGGGCATCAACGGCGCCTCAAGAAGCACAAAACGCTCGGCCTTGTTTTCCTGCTCCAGGCTTTCGGAAATCTTCGCCCCCATTTCCTTGGTGCGAATTTCCTCGTACTTCTTGCGAGCGTTGTCATGGTCGCGCATCAACGTGACCAGGCCGCGCTCGACTTGCGGCGTCTCCAGAATCTGCGCCTCGTAGGCGTCTATCTTGCTAAGGAGTTCACGCTTCTGGTCGGCCAGCGACTTGATGCGCGCTTCCGAAGCGGCGACCCGGGCCTGAGCCTTGGCCACCTCCAGGCTGACGGAGCTCACTGCATTCGCCCCCGGCCCCTGAGCGGCCTCGAGTGCGGCTATCTTGCGCTTGACGGCGCGCACATCGGGGTGCGCTTCGGTATAGAGCGACAGCAATCTTGTGTACTCAGCCTTGAGACTGCCCAGATCCTGCGGCTTGTCAGCTTCCGCACCCGTTGCGCCCGGCTTGCTCACGACACCGGCGCTGGCCGCGGAAACTTCCAATTCGTTGAAGCGCAACTCCTCGCGGGCAGCCTTGTAGTCACGGTCGATTTCCTTGAGCTCGGTTTCGGCGCGCGACAGCATATTCATGCGCAATTCCTGATGCTCGGGCAGCGCGTTACTGTGCGCCTGCTTGAAATCCGCCAGACGGTTCTCCAGGGTTTCCAGTTCAACCCTGAGCTTGTCCGCTTCCTGTGTCAGGAACTCCGTCGTTTCACTGGCTCGCTCGGTGCGCTGCTTGATGTTTTCATCCAGAAACAGCGTGACCAGCTCCTTGGCAACCTTGTTCGCGATTTCTGGCTGCTTGTGCTCAAAGCCCAGGCGGAAAGCGATGGTCACCTCCCCGCGCCCCTTCACGGCCGCACTGACCAAGGAAACGCTAATTGCATTGCGCATCTCTTCGATCTTTTCGGTAACGCTCAAGCGCCGGCTTTCCGAGGAAAAAAGATTGTATTTATCGATGATCCCTTCCAGGTGCTCGCGGGTCATCACGCGCTGGCGAATGACTTCGATGCGCTCGTCGGCAAAGGTATTGTTATTCGCCGCCACCAGATCGGGGGAAATCTGCTGAGACTCGACCAGAATCGTGCCGGATGACTGATAGACAGGGGGGATGTACATCGCGACCAACACGCTCACGGCAAAAATCACCGCGATACTCACGACCACCAGCACCGCTCGGTGCTTGAGTATTGCTATGTAGTCGTTGACCGACATTTCGTATTCAGAGGCCATAAATACTCACACAGCTGGGTTTCAGAGTTCGGGATAACTATAGGTCAAAGTCAACCCGACGACGTTGGCGGTGGCATCCGGCAAGCCATCTTGCAGGCGTTGTTTGTAGGTGTAGGATAGGCGCGCAACCCAAAAAGGCGAGAGCTCTCGACTGGCCCAGACATTAAAGTTGCGCAGGGTGCTCGGCGATTGCCCTTTGGTTTTTTGCCACGAGGTATCAATGCCGGCCCGGCTGAGTTCGTCGATGGAGTAGCTCCACGTACCCCGCAGATTATTCGACTCGACGAAACCACCATTGCCGTTGGCGATCGTGCTGCGACTGGCGTCGAGGGTCGTGTCAAAACGCTCACCGGCATAGTGCAGGTTGAACCCGCCCTGACCGGTGGGGCCGCTGTTACTGCCCGAAACCTGGTTGGCCCCCACATACGCCGAGACCTCGAGCTGCTCGGAGATCTTGTAGTTAAAACCGGTCGTTGGCGTATAGCTGTTTGAGGAGGCCACCCCGGAACCCGATTTGGGCTCATAGCGCCGCGCGGAAAAACGCGTGAAGAGCTCGACGCGTTCACTCCAGGTGTAATTCCAGCTCAATTGGTTCGAAAGTTCATCGTAAGGGGTCAGCGAACCAATATCGTAATCGACGTTCGTGTATTCAACCTCGTCGATCAGCGAGCTTCTCTCCGTGACCGCGGTACGCCAGTTGCCGCCCAGCGTCGATTGTTTCTGCGTGCCATCGGTCGCAATCACGCCGGTTTCCTGAACCGCGCTGGAGAGGGTCGAGCTCTCGACATAACTCGCCGTCAGCCCGTAAGCACCCTTTTCGGTATCTCGCTGCCAGCCCAGCAACAGTTTCGGGTCTTCACGATTACGAACGATGGATGTGTCAGAGGAGCGAACGACGTTCAATCCAAGACCGATGCGCAACTCATCAAGATCAGACGTTCCGACGAGGCTGAAATCGGGGGCGATGATCGTGCGGGTCACGGCCTTTTTGGCGTCGTCCCCGAGAAGTACCGGATTGCTGTCGTACTCGACGGTCGAAGGCAATGCGATTGACGATTGCCAGGTGGCGGCATAGGCCACCCCCGAATACGGCAACATGAGAATGGCTGTGGCAGCCCCGGTGGTTCGTAGCATAAGAAAGCTTAACCCCAATACGTCGCGCAAGGTCAAGGCACGACCAACGTATCGCCGGCCTGGAGTTCATAGTTGGTGGACATGTCACGCCCGGATATCAGATCGCTGTAATGAACAGGGAGCACCTGCTTGTTCCGCACGACCTTGATGCCATCTTTGTCGGCAAATTTGTCGAGCCCGCCCGCCATACTCAGAACTTGCAGTACCGCCGTCGGCCCCGCCAACTGCACCGACCCGGGTTTCATCACCTTACCCTGGGCGTAGACGAGATTGCCTTTGGGATCACGCACGACCACGCTTACGTTCGGGTCGGGTATGAACTCTTCAAGCTTTTTCGCAATCAGTTTTTCGACAGCCGATGTATCAAGCCCGGCTACTGCGACTCGCCCCACCAGCGGGAAGTTGATGCTGCCATCGGGAAGTACGTGCACCTCCTCCTTGAGCGTGTCTTCTCGCCAAACGGAAACAAAAACGACGTCCCCTGGATTGAGAAGGTAAGCCGCGTTATTTTCGCTGGCAGTGGTAATGCCTGACCAGACAGACAGCGCACAGAGCGCAGGTAACAGTAAACGCAACATCGGGATCCCTCCGCCTAAGTAGCCTTGCCAGGAGTTTCACACAAAAGCGGAGTCAAATCACGCTCTTCCCTCTCTTGTCCAAAAAAACACAAGAGAGCAATCGGATCGAGCTTATCGGCGGATAATTTCATCTGACACTACCTCAGACAGCGAAATTTTTTTTATTAAACAACAACTTAGAACAAAACAAATCAGCCCGCACCAACTTCGTCAATTTTATTGCGTTATAGTCGACAGCCATTTTTACTTAGCAAAAATGGCAACCCACCCACACCATCGCCCCCCCTGCACTTTATTCTGCACAACTAACCCGCATCACGTTCAACTAATCAAACGCCATTTAAATTCAGTAAATCAACTTTAACTAAATCCCCATCAAACCTCTGCATCCTGGCCGACCGAACTTACACTTTCCGTCGATTCGCAACCATGATGAAACCAAATAGCGCGGAAGAAAATAACCAGGCGACCGCCGATAGCGGTACCGCCTTCGGCTGATCAGAAACACCGGTCAAACCCGTGTCCTGGCTAGTCAAGTTTACCGCGACCCGGTCGCTGGCACTCGCCGTCATTAAACCGTCGCAAGATGAAACGTTGACACTTTCCGTCGAGCCGGAATGATGAGTGACACTGCTGAATTTAGCCGATTGAGTGCCATCGAAATAGACATCGGTCACCAATGAAGGCACACCAAGGCCGTTTCCGAAAGTAAGTAATTCGCTAGCGGAAGCCTCTTCGGGACCCGCACCGACTTGCGACCTTAATGAATCGCAAGCGTTACTCATGCGATTATATTCATTGACAAAAGTGGTCGCCTGCGCATTAAAAACCGCCGCACCATTAACGAGCATCAGAGCCAAAACGGATTTAATGACAAGTGTCGGACGCATAGGAGAGCCTCCCTGCACAGAAGTGATTCTTTTTTTGGATGGAGGTGTTTTTCTTCGGCTTAAATTGAGCGTATAAGCACATAGCCAGTACGTCAATAGCTCGTCACGATAATAAATATAAATAAAAACCGACGGAGAATGGCGTCAAATAATCGACAGAACAAACGGCTCCGACGCCAGGCAAATGAACTGTTTGCCCGGCGATCGCCGCGCCTGGAGCATTCATCAGCAACAAGAAGCGCTCTCAAATAACTTTATTGTTATCTTCTCGAAAGTTAGCGATGGTTTCGAAAACAAACATCAAGATTTCCGTAGGTTACATGAGAAGCGATAACGCTCAAGTCGCCACAAAAAGTTGCCTTTACCCCTCACTACGGCCTGTAGAAACCCCACTGTTCGATGCCGTCTCCCGCCTGTCAAAGCCTGTTACGTTCGTCGGCTGAGTGGGCGGCGGAAAACCGACGCGGAGCTCCTGGCCTCGTTCATATACCTGATGCCAACTTCAGCTGACGGTACGCCTCCACCAGTTGATCGAGGGTGAACGCGAGATTTCGGCCACTGGGATTGGGCAGAACCCAGACCGCGGCATTGCCGAAGGTCTTGGGTTGGCGCCCCCAGGCAACGTCTCGCTGGCCCGATAATGCGCAATACGCCGCCTTACCGAGAAACGCCACGAATCGGGGCGCATAGCGCGTGATTTTCTGCTCGAAGGCCGCAGCGGCCGCAGTGAACTCATGGAAGGACAGCTGATCGGCACGCGCCGTTGGCCGTTCCACCACCGCCGTCAAACCACATTGGTACTGCAGGATCGTCCGGTCGTTTTCCGCACGCACCTCCTGCGGCGTGAAACCGGCAAGATGGAGTGTGCGCCAGAAGCGATTGCCGCGACCCGCAAAATGATGCCCTTGGGCCGCAGCCGTCACGCCTGGATTGATCCCGCAGAAAATCACGGCAAGGTGTTCGGCCAGAATATCTTCAAGTCCTTCACCCACCGCAGATCACGCTGACCGCATTGCGTGCCAGTTCCGTCAACTCCTCGCGGGATTTGCCCGCCCGGGCACGAATCGAAATGCTGTGCAGAAGGGACGCCGCGAGAACGGCAAGGGCTCCGGTGTCGACATCGCTTTTCAATTCGCCGCGATCAATGGCCACCCGCAGACGCGCTTCCAGATCCGCATCGAGCCTGCTGAGACGATCGGAGAGAACGTCGCGTATTTCCGGGTCCTCCACCGCCTCGGTTGTCGCCGTGCCGATTGCGAAGCAGCCACGGGGCTGGCCCTCGCCCGAAAAGTAAATCGACAACTGCCCCTCATAAAACCGCGTCAGCGCCTCGCGCAAGGTCAGTGCGGGGTCCGTCAACGCTTCGTGCATGGACGCCACGGCGAACTCCCAATACTGCTCAAGCGCCTTGATGTACAGCGAGTGTTTGTCGCCGAACGCCGCATAGAGGCTTGGGCGATTCATGCCTGCCGCAGTGGCGATGCTGTCGAGCGAAGCGCCGGAATAACCGGTGCTCCAGAACACACCAAGCGCTTGCTGCAGCGCTGTCTGCGGGTCATAGGCGCGAGGCCGGCCCCGGCCTTTGCCCTCTGGAACTTTATTTTGTGCCATGTCGTACAAAATCCTTGAATGAAGGTGAATGCAGGGATATTCTTACACCATCGCACAAAATTAAGGAACCAAAAGTTCCTAGGCGTCAGGTTTGTTGAAGCGAAGCTCGAACCGGGTATTGCGGCGACGAAACAGCGGCAGCGGAGCCACCCTCCCCACTGCCCACCGGTTGGCTTTCTCACGGCAATTATTAACGTCAGGGCCGCAGGCGATTTTTGCAGCTGTTAGCCCGACTTCCCGGTTAAAGGTGCATTCGATCATGACTAAACAGTTCGACATCCCGGCTTCCCAAGCCATTGAACACCCAGGACCGGCCAAAAAGCCGCTCAAGGAAAAACTGCGCCCATGGCTTATGTTCGGCGTGCCCGCCCTCTTCGCGGTGGTGGGTTACACCCATTACATGGCCGGCCAGCCTTTCGTTTCGACCGACAACGCCTACGCCCGAGTGGCAAAAGCTTCGATCAACGCACGGGTTTCCGGGCAAGTGATCACTATCGCGGTCGAGGACAATCAGCAGGTTCATAAAGGCCAGGTTCTGTTTCAGATAGATCCCAAGCCATTCCAGATCGCGGTCAACCGTGCCGAAGCCCAGTTAAGTGTGGCGCGGCTGCGCATCGACGGGCTCAAGGCCAGCTACCGGCAGCAGCAAGCTGAATTGCAATCGGCCAAAGAGTCGGCCGAATTCGATCAGCGCGAATTTGCCCGGAAAAAAGCGCTGGTCGCGTCCGAGTTCGTTTCACGGGCCATTTATGAGCGCGCCGATACCGACGTCAAAGTCTCACGGCAACGCATTGCCTCGATCGAACAACAGATCGCCAGCACCGTGGTCGCCTTGAACGGCAACCCGAATATCGAAGTCGACAGTCATCCCAGCGTTCGCGAAGCCAAGGCGCAGCTCGACGAAGCGCAGTTGTATCTCTCCTACGCCACGGTGTATGCGCCGGATGACGGCATCGTGGCCAAGGTCGACGACCTGCAGGTCGGCAACTACGTGAACAACGGTGCGCCAGCGTTTGCACTGATATCCGATCACGAGATCTGGGTGGAAGCCAACTTCCGCGAAACGGAAGTCACCCATATGCGCCCCGGCCAGGAAGCGACCATACGCATCGACACCTACCCTGATCACCTGTTCAAGGCCCATGTCACCAGCATGAGCCCTGGCGCCGGATCGGACTTCGCCCTGCTGCCACCGGAAAATGCCACCGGCAACTGGGTCAAGGTTGTCCAGCGGGTGCCGGTTCGTCTCGAACTGGACGAAGTGAACCCCGACCTGCCGCTGTATTCCGGCACCAGCGCCACGGTCAAGGTCGACACGGGCCACAGCACGCCATGGTGGCAGCCGCTTAAAGCACTGTTGACCGCAGGTAACTCCTGATGAACGCCAACGCGATTGCAACCCCGCAGGACGGTGGTGCGCGCTCGCTCAGGTTCGCCGCGCTGCTGGCGACCTACATGCAGTCCGCCAACCTGCCCTTGCCGAACTCGGCACTGCGGTTTATCCAGGGCAGCCTGTCGATGACCGACGACCAGGCCGGGTGGATATTCACCGCGTACCTCGGTGCCAGCGCCATCACCCTGCCGCTTGCGCAGTGGCTTGCCGGGCGTTTTGGCGTGAAGCTCGTGTATCAGGCCGCGCTTGTCTTGTTCATCGTCGGCTTGTGGCTCGCCACGGCTGCAACGACGCCACTGGAATTCGTCGGCGCGCGGATTGTTCAGGGCATTGCCAGCGGCGTGTTGGGGCCGCTCTCCATGGGGATTTCCCTGGAGACGTTGCCAGCGGCGCGGCGGCCGAAATTTGGCGCGGTGTTCACCGCCGTTGTGCTCCTGGGCATTGCCACCGGCCCGACTGTCGGCGGTTGGCTCAGCGACGGTTACGGCTGGCGTTCGATGTTCTACGCCAGCATTCCGCTGTCGGTGTTCATCTTTCTGGTGGTGGCACTGCTGCTGGCGGAAAAAAAGGCCGAGACAAAACCGCCCTATGACTTCTTCGGCTTCGGCACCTTCACCCTGAGCATGATCGGCCTGCAAATGCTCCTCGACCGGGGTGAGCGACTGGACTGGTTTGCCTCGACCGAGATCTGGATCGAAGCGATCGCTTTTGTGCTGGGGATGTACCTGTTTGTCGTGCACGTCCTGACGACCAAAGTGCATTTCATCAACAAGAGCCTGCTCAGGGATCGCAACTTCGTGCTGTCGACGGTGATCTTTTTCGCCCTTGGCTTCGTGCTGTTGTCGACCATGGCGCTGACCTCGCCAATGCTGGACGAAATACTCGGCTATCCGCCCGTCACCACAGGCCTGATGACGCTGCCGCGCGGTGCGGGGCTTGTCGGGTCGTTCATCCTGATGAGCCGTTATTCCGACCGATACGACCAACGCCTGTTCGTGGCGGCGGGCATTGCACTGGTGGCGTATGCCAACTGGATGATGCTCGGTTATTCGCCGTTGATGGACTGGTCGCCGGTGGCAATTGCCGGGGCCCTCCAGGGGATCGGCCTGGGCATCCTGATGCCGTCGATCAGCAAAGTGGCGTTCAACACCCTCGACCCCAAGTTACGTCCGGAAGGCACCGGTTTCTTCAATCTGATGCGCGCTTATGGCAGCACCCTGGGCGTTGCGGTCGTGCAGTTGTACTTCTTCAACAATACCCAGGCGATGCACATGGCGCTGGCCAGCAACCTGACGCCTTATCGCGCCGCTGCGCATTCGCTGGTGTCGGCCCCCTTGCCGGCGCTGGCGGGGCTCAACGAAATGATCACCGGCCAGGCCGCGTTCATCGCCGTGCTCGACCAGTTCAAGATTTTGATGGTGGTGATGCTGGTGGTGAGTCCGCTGGTTGTCTTTCTTCGTAAACCCGTTTCGACCAACTAGTTTTCGTGGAGTGTGCCAAATGAAATCCCGTCATCTGTTCCCGACGAAAATCAGTGCGCTGTCGACCCTGATCTTCCTGTCCGCCTGCACCGTTGGCCCTGACTTCAAATCCCCCGACCCCAGCACCTCGCAGCACTATGACCAACAGGCCGAACAGCGTCTTGGCCAGGGCCGCAACAAGCCCGGTGAACAGCGCATCGAACTGGGCAAAAAGGTCGGCGGTGAGTGGTGGTCAGCCTTTCGCTCGCCAAAACTCGATCAGGTGGTGCGCCGAGCCATCGACGGCAATCTTGAACTGGTAGCCGCCGACGCAACGATCCGCCAGGCCGCCTCCTCTGTCGCCGCGGCGGAGGGCGCCCTGTATCCGCAAGTCGATTTCGGTGCCCAGGCGGGCCGCGCACGGACGCACAATGCCAAGGACCCTTCGATCTCCAACTTCTATGCGATTGGTCCGCGGGTGGGTTTCGACCTTGACGTGTTCGGCGGTAACAAGCGCCAGGTCGAAGAACAGCAAGCCTTCACCGATCTACAGAAGCATCGCTACGAAGCGGCGTACCTGACCCTGACCGGCGATGTCGCCAGCCAGGCATTGCTGGTGGCCTCGGCCAACGCGCAGATGCGTGCCGTCGAGAAGCTGCTGGCCAACGACACCAAGAACCTCGAACTGGTGCGCATGGCCCACGCCAATGGCAGCACCACACAGATCGATGTGTCGCTGGCCGAAACCCGGCTCGCTCAAGACCGCACGCTGTTGCCCCCCCTCGCCCAGCAACGCGATTCGGCACGCCATGCGCTGTCGGTCCTGACCGGCAAAGGCCCCGCTGACTGGATAGCGCCGGACTTCGATCTTGCCGAGTTCGCCTTGCCGTCCAACGTGCCCGTCAGTTTGCCCTCGGAAATGGCCCACGACCGGCCGGACATCCTGCAAGCCGAGGCGGAGCTGCACATAGCCAATGCCGCCGTTGGCGTCGCGACCGCCAACCTCTATCCCCATGTCACGCTGTCCGCCACGCTTGCCCAGGCCGCTTCGGGCAACGGCGGCGCAGCGCTCTGGGGCTTCGCCGCGGGCATCGCCGGGCCGATCTTCGATGGCGGCACGCTCAAGGCTGAACGCCAGGCGGCCATCGACGGCTACAAGGCAACGCTGGCCGGCTACCAACAGACCGTCATCACGTCGTTCGGCCAGGTCGCGGACACCTTGCAGGCCATCAACCACGACGCCGAGGAAAACCTCGCCCAGGAAGATGCACTGCGGGCAGCCGAGACCAGTTTCCGCCTGAACCAGCAAGCCTACGCACAAGGCGAGAACAGCATCCTCCAGGTACTGGAAGCGGAGCGTGCCTATGAACAGGCGCTGCTGGGACAGATCCGGGTGAAGACCGCGCAATACCTCGACACCGTGCGTTTGTTTGTTGCGCTCGGCGGTAACTCCGTCGGCGTCTTCGAGCAACGACTGGCCTCTCGCGACGAACGAAAACCTTCATACCAGTAGCGCCGCCGCGCATTCACGAACACTGACACGAGTGGTCACTTGCCCATGCGGGCGTGGCCCCAGGCACTGGAGTAGAGACATGTCTTACGAACCCATTTTCGATGCACTTCGCGAAACCCGGTTTCCCCTGATCAACGGCTCCGGCGACATACCGGCCGTTGGCTTCGGTACGTTGTTCAAGGATCTGAGCGTGACCACCCAGGCGATCACACACGCACTGGAAACAGGCTTTCGCCATTTCGATTGCGCTGAACGTTATCGAAATGAAGACAGGGTCGGCGAGGCATTCAAAGCGTTTCTGGAGACAGGCAAGGCCCGGCGCGAAGACCTGTTCATCACCACCAAGCTATGGAACACCAACCATCGCCCGGAGCGGGTGTTGCCCGCGTTCGAGGCGAGCTGCCGGCGCCTGCAAGTCGACTACATCGACTGCTACCTCATCCATACGCCCTTTGCCTTCCAGCCCGGCGACGACCAGGACCCACGAGACGCATTCGGGCATGTCATCTACGACGGCGGCGTGACCCTGATAGAGACCTGGCGGGCAATGGAGCGCCTGGTGGATGAAGGCCGGTGCAAGTCCATTGGTTTGTCCGATATCACCCTGCAAGCCTTAAAAGAGATCGTCGCCCAGGCGCGGATCAAACCCGCCGTGGTGCAGGTCGAGTCCCACCCTTATCTGCCCGAATGGGAACTGCTCGAATTCTGTCAGGCCCACGGAATCATCGTTCTGGCGTTTGCGCCACTGGGCCATGGCATGGAGCCGAACGTGCTGGAAGACGAGGTCATTACCGGCATTGCCCGGCGTCTGCAAAAGAGCCCGGCGCAAGTCGCACTGGCCTGGTCGGTACAGCGCGGCGTCGCTTTTCTGACCACCTCTGCAACACTGAGCCATATTCGCGAGAACTTTGATATTGCGACCCTGCCCCATCGGGCCATGCATGAAATCCGTCAGGATATTACGACGCGGATACGCTTCAATTCGGTGGTGGAAACCGGCGTACCGGGATTCATCCCGCGCAAGAAGTAACACGCGACGAGGGGCGGCCCGGTGCCGGGCCGCCCTTTTTTACGTTTCGGTGAGGTGAAAACGATGGATGTTCTCCAGACCATGCGCTTCTTCACGGCGGTCGCCCAGAGCGGCAGCTTTACGGCGGCGGCGCTGCTGTTGGACACCACCACGACTAACGTTTCCAAAGCGGTTTCCAGCCTGGAGGCCAGGCTGAACACGCGCCTGATCAACCGCACGACCCGCCGCCTGGCGTTGACCGAAGCCGGGACACGCTATTTGCAGCGCTGCGAGAAAATCCTCGAAGAGATCCGTGAAGCCGAAGAGGAAGCCGGCATCGCGCAAGTCGATCCCAAGGGCAGGCTGAAAATTCACGCGATGTCAGCCATTGGCAATCATTACGTGATCGACGCGATCGCCCGGTACCGGGAAATTCATCCCTCGGTATTGTTCGATCTGACACTGACCAATCGGCTGCCGGACATGATTGAAGAAGGCTATGACATGTCGATTGTGCTGGCGCGGGAGCTGCCCGATTCGGGGTTTGTCGCTCAGCGGCTTGGCACGACCTACAGCATTCTCTGCGCGTCGCCGGCCTACCTGAACAAACGCGGAACGCCCGACTCGCCGGGTGCGCTTCATGCTCATGATTGTCTGAGAATCGTCAACACGGTCATGCCGGTTGAAAACTGGGTATTCGAGGGGCCCGAAGGCATGGAGACGATTAATACGCCCGAGTCGTCCTTTCACGTCAACACCGCCGATGCCATGACTGTCGCCCTCACCACCGGAATGGGTATCGGTGTTCAGCCTATAGCCTCCGCCGTCGCCGGACTCAGGGCAGGCACGCTGGTGCGCGTACTGTCGGACTATCACTTTGAAGCGTTGAGTCTGTTTGCCATATACCCGTCACGAAAATACGTGGACGCGAAAATAAAGACCTGGGTGGAGTTTCTTAAAAACCACATCCCCGACTTGTTGGCAGCCGATGAAAAAATCGCCAGCCAATCAGAACATCGGTTTGGCTAGTGCCGCCGCAATGGAGTGTCGACCCTCCATCGTCTGCACCGCACTCAACCGTTCGAGCACCCAGCGCCCATCACTTGATACTGCAGCACGTGGCGTTGACCGCTGGAGTCTTCGTAGGTCATTTGCGCCGGTACCGGGCCACAGTCATTCGGGATATCGGTCACGGCAATGACCTTGTGAATGTCGAGTGGCGTTGAGTAGGTGTAGGGTTCAACAGGTGTGGCCGTTGCCGGGGCTTGATCCGCAAAGGCCGGCGCGCCGAGGCTGCCAAGGGCCATAAAAATCGCAACTTTTGCCAAGTTCATGATGTTCACCGTCTCGTTCAAGGTATGTTTGTATGGACCTCGCGAACCAAGGGCCATCTACGCCCTTGGTTCACCGGGTAGAGACGATGCTAAGTGTTTACCGCTCCCCTAAATAGCTGCCTTGCGGACATACACTGTTGTCAGATTGCGCATAATGCGCCGCCGCACAGAGGTAGAGTCCGGCACTCAACCACCCGCATTCCGCTCAACCTTCGAGCGGCGCCACCACGGGTAACCAGACGCACACTTCAAAACCATCCGACCGGCCCGTCGCAGGCGAGACCAGCACCATTCTTGCGTTGACCCCTTCGACAATGGTCCTGGCAATCGCCAGCCCCAACCCTGAACCGCTGGCCTCGCTGTTGCCCCGCACGAATCGCTCGGTCAAGCGCTGCAACACCGGTTCCGGCACGGCCGGGCCACCATTGATCACCCGCAGCAGCGCCGACTCGGACAAACTCACTTCGACCGGCTGATCGGCAGCGCCGTACTTCAGTGCATTCTCGATCAAATTGCGCAACAGGACGCCGAAGGCATCCGGGTCGATGGCGGCATACACGCTGGCCTGTGCTGGAAGCCGCAACTCGACCCGGCCTCCGCTGCTGTGGTTCCACTCGTCGACCACATGGGCCAGCAGCGGAATCAGATCCTGCGGCGTCTCAGACAACAGCCCGCCGCCCTCGGCCTTGGCCAGCTGCATGAGTTTTTCCGACAGCCGCGCCAACTCGCGCAACGAGTTTTCGATCTTCGCCGCCCGCGCCCGCAGGGGGCCTTCTGGCGCTTCGTGGCGCAAGCGCTGGATCTGCGCGAGCGTCGCCGCCAGTGGCGTGCGCAGTTCATGGGCACTGTTGGCGGTAAAGCTGCGCTCGGCCTCCAGGGCCTTGCGAAAACGCTCCAGCAAATGATTGACCGCTTCGGCCAGCGGATCGATTTCCGCCGGCAGGCGCGCCACCTTGATCGGCGACAAATCGCCGACACCCCGAGCCTCCACGGCCCGCCGATAAGCCATCACACTGCGCAGGCTGATGCGCACAAACAACCAGATGCCCAAGAGGCTGATGGGGATCAGTGCCAATAACGGCAGCAACAGGGCAAACAAGGCTTCCCGTGCCGCTTCACGACGATGGCCCAGGGGCTCGGCGATCTCGATATACACCGTCTCGCGCAACGCACTGGCCCCGTACAAACGGTATTTTTCGGTCGTCGTGAAACCTTCCGCCGGTTGCTTGCTGAAGATGTCCGGGTTGGCGTCGTGGGACTGCATCAGGATCTGCCCCTTGCCATCACGGACCAGGTACGTCAGGTATTCCTTGTGGGTTTTCAGCGGGGCGACATGCTGTGCATCGCGGGGCTCTTCACGGTTGCTGATTTCCAGCACGGCCAACGGCAGGATGCGCTGCGCGGTTTCTTCCAGCGCGCTGTCGAACGCCTCGTTCAACTCATGCTGCACCACCAGCCAGGTGCCCACCGTCGCCCCCAGCCAGAGCAGGGTCATGCCCAGTGTCAGGCCGATGCCCAGGCGCTTCTGCAGGCTTGAAGACTTCATGCGGACATCAGCCGATAACCCATGCCGCGCACGGTTTCAATCAGGTCACGCCCAAGTTTCTTGCGCAGCCGGCTGATATAGACCTCGATGGTATTGCTCTCGATTTCAGCGCCAAAGGCATAGAGCCGCTCTTCGAGTTGCGACTTGGACAACAACGCGCTGGGCCGCTGGACGAAGGCCTCGAACAACGCCCATTCCCGCGCCGTCAGGTCCACGGTCACGCCTGCTCGCTGCACCGTGCGCGCACTGATGTCGACCTGCAGCTCGCCCAGTTTGATTTGCGGGTTGGGGTTGCCGCTGTAGCGCCGGGCCACCGCCGCCACGCGGGCGGACAGTTCGAACAGGTCGAACGGCTTGACCAGATAGTCATCGGCGCCGGCATTGAGGCCGGCGATGCGGTCGGAGATCTGATCCTGGGCGGTCAGGATGATCACGGGAGTCACATCCCCGGCCGCGCGCTGCTGGCGCAAAAAATCCAGCCCACGGCCGTCGGGCAGCATCAGGTCCAGCAGGATCAAGTCATAAGGCGTGGTGCGCACACTGTTGCGCGCGTGCTCAAGGCGCTGCACCCAATCCACGGCATGGCCATCGTCGGCGATCTGCTCACGCACCGCATCCCCCAGCCCCTGTGCATCCTCGACCAATAAAACCCGCATCTGGCACCTCCTGTGATGGTTGACGTATTGCACCTTAATCGCCGCACCTGACGCGAATCTGAAGATTCAGCTGGTTGTCAGGATTGTGCTTTAGGGTATGCCACAGACGCCGCCAACGGCAGGAGACAGATCATGAAATCAGGTTTTATTGCCAGTGCCGTGCTGCTGAGTCTTTCGCTCAGTGGTTATGCGGTGGCCGACGAAGACTGCAGCGACCCGGTCGCCGACTGGCAGCCGCGCGAAACGTTGCGCCAGCAGGTTCAGCAGCAATATGGCTGGAGCGTGCAGCGCATCAAGGTCGACGACGGCTGTTACGAAATCCGGGGCCTGGATCGCAAGGGCAACGCGATCGAAGCCAGTTACTCACCGGCCTCCCTGCACCTGCGCAAGCTGGAGATCCGCTTCAAGGACGATGGCGATGCCGGGGATTACCTCACTCGCCCCATGACCGAATGACGACCGGCCGAGCATTTATTCCCGGGTTTCAGGTTGCTGTCAGCAAGCAGGTTCAGGCTCTCGACCAGACGATCAAAAGGACATTCCCATGAAAAAGATCATTGCAGCTACATGCCTCGCCGGCGCCATTGCCCTGCCGGGCCTCGCTCAGGCACGGGAAGTCACACTGACGACTCAACTCAAGGACTACAGCGGTAATGGCGCCTACCTGGCGATTTATGTCACCGACGGCAATGGCCAGTACCAGAAAACCCTCTGGGTCGCCGGCAAAAAGGCCAAGTACTACAAGCACTTGGGTGATTGGGCCCGCGGTAGCGGGATGAACCCGAGCGAGTTTGACGGCGTCAGCGGTGCCAGCGTCGGCAGCGGACGCACGCTCAAAGTCAGCGTTGAACTGGCGGATACCTTGATCGATGCCGGTTACCAGATCCGAATTGACAGTGCCGTCGAAGACAAACGTGACGTTCGCGCCGATGTCAGTGTCCCGCTGACCTCCAAAGGCGCCGGCAAGCCGGCAGCCGGCAGCACCTACGTCGAGTCCTTTACCTACGATCTGTAGCACCTGCCCGATCCGGAGGCTGAACATGCTTCGCCAGCTCCATTCGCTACCCGGCCTGATCGCCGCCCTGTTGGTCATGATTCTGGCCTTGAGCGGCGCCATGCTGTCGGTCGACCCGGCCCTGGAACGCCTGCATCAGGCGCCGGTCGCCAGCGGCCAACTCAACGTCGGCCAACTGGCCGGACGCGTTGCCAGCCACTTCTCCGGCGTGGAGCAGATTCAACGCAGCGCGTCCGGGACCGTGATCGTCTACTACAACCAGAACGGTCAGGCCGGTGCCGAAACGGTCGATCCCCTGACCGGCCAGGGCCTTGCGCCCTACCAGCCTTCCGCCTTTTCACGCTGGATGAAAGACCTGCACCGCTCGCTATTCCTCGGTACGCCGGGGCACGGCGTGGCCGGTGCGGGCGCATTATTCATGTTGATGCTGTCGGTGTCCGGGGCGCTGTTGCTGGCCCGACGCCTGGGCGGCTGGCGTAACCTGTTGCGGCCCATTCGTGGCAACTTCAGTCAGCGCTGGCATGCCGAAGTCGGGCGTCTGGTGCTCGTGGGCCTGATGCTCTCGGCGCTGAGCGGGACGTTTCTGTGCGCCACCACCTTCGAATTGATTCCGGATGGCAGCGCCATTGAACCGGCGTTCCCCGCCCATGTCAGCGCCGGGCCGGCCATGCCGGTGGCCAACCTGCCGGCCTTGCGCAACGTCGACTTCAATGACCTGCGCGAACTCGTCTACCCCAGCCCTGGCAACCCGCAGGATGTGTATTCCCTGCGTACGGCCCAGGGCGACGGTTATGTCGATCAAGGCAACGGCGCTCTGCTGTCCTATCAAGCCCATGACTCGACGCGTGCGCTCTACGAATTGATTTACCAATTGCACACCGGGCAGGGTCTCTGGTGGCTGGGCCTGTTACTCGGGGTTTGCGCCCTGAGCGTGCCTTTAATGAGCGTTACCGGGATTCTATTGTGGTGGCGCCGCCGCAAGGCCGGCCCGAACATCCGCCACAACAGCCCCGCCCATTCGGCCGACAGCGTGATTCTGGTCGGCAGCGAAAGCAACAGCACTTGGGGCTTTGCCAAGACCCTGCACGACACCTTGCACGCCGCCGGACACAGAGTGCACAGCGCACCGCTGAACAGTTATGCGAACAACCTGGAGCATGCCCGACAAGTGTTCATCCTGACCGCCACCCACGGCGACGGCGACGCACCGTCTTCGGCCTCGCAGTTCTTGGCGCGCCTGGCCAAGAACGGCCTCAAGCCTGGCCAGCCGTTTGCGGTACTGGGTTTCGGTGATCGCCAATTTGCCCGGTTCTGTCAGTTCGCTCATCAGGTTGAAGCGGCGATGCTGCAGGCCGGCGGCACACCGTTGCTGGCGCTGGAGACCATCAACCGTCAGTCCTCCCAGGAGTTCAGCCGTTGGGGCCAGAAACTGGGGGCTGCCATGGGCCAGGAGCTGTCGCTCAACCACATCCCCGACCGGCCGCGCACCCATCAATTGCAACTGGTGGAACGCATCGCCTACGGGCAACAGGTCAACGCACCGACCCACGTCCTGCGCTTCAAGGCCGTGGGCGACCTGCCGTGCTTCGAGGCCGGCGACCTGGTGGGCATCGTGCCGCCGGGCAGTGCCGAGCCACGGTTCTATTCCCTGGCCAGCAACTCGGACGACGGCACACTGGAAATCTGCGTACGCAAACATGAAGGCGGTGTGTGTTCCGGCTTCCTCCATGAGCTGCCCGAAGGCGCACCGATCCAGGCCTTCATCCAGCCCAATCCGCATTTCCGGCCAGCCTCGGGCAAACAACCGGTGATCCTGATCGGTGCCGGCACCGGTATCGGGCCATTGGCCGGTTTTATCCGCAACAACAAGGCCCGCCATCCGATGCATCTGTACTGGGGTGGACGCCACCCGGCCTCGGACTTTCTCTACGAGCCCGAGCTCAACCGCTACCTGGCGGACCAACGTCTGACCCGGTTGCAGGCAGCGTTCTCCCAGGTGCAGGATCGCAGCTACGTGCAAGACCGGCTGATCAGCGATGCGCTGGCCTTGCGTCGCCTGATTGAAAAAGGCGCCCAGGTATTGGTGTGTGGCAGTCGCGAGATGGCCAAAGGCGTGATGCACGCCCTCGATGAAGTATTGGCCCCCCTCAACCTGAGCGTGCTGACGCTCAAGGCACAAGGACGCTACCTTGAAGATGTCTACTGAGCTGCAACGCTACAGCCTCAACGGCGAGACCATGGGCAGCCGCTACACCGCCCTGTTCTATGCCGAGCCGGATTTGTCGACCGAGGCCATCCATCACAGCCTGGCGCGTGCCGTCAGCCGGGTGGACCAGCAAATGTCCACCTGGAAGCCGGACTCCGACCTCAATCGCCTCAATGCCGCGCCCGAACAGCAATGGGTCGCCGTCCCCAAGGAGCTAATCACGGTGCTGTCCACGGCACTGCGAATTGCCCGGCAATCGGGAGGAGCCTTCGATATCGCCGTCGGTGATCTGGTGCACGCCTGGGGATTCGGTCCCGGTGAACCGATCGTCACGCAACAGCCCCTCGAAACGCCGGAGCCGCGTACCCGCACCTCGGCCAGTGCCGCGCTGGAGGTGGACCCGCAACGCAATCAAGTGCGCAAACGCGCACCGCTGACCCTTGATCTGAACGGCATCGCCAAAGGCTTCGGCGTCGATGAGCTGGCCCGTTGCCTGGAGGGCTGGGGTATCACGAACTACCTGGTGGGCATCGATGGCGAGATGCGCGCCCGGGGCGTCAAACCCGGTGGCCAGCCATGGGTCGTGGCGCTTGAAAAACCCAACCGTGGCGTGCGCGAAGTGATGGGGGTGATGGAGCTTGGCGACGCGGCCATCGCCACCTCGGGCGACTATCGGCACTGGGTCGATGTGGCAGGTCAGTCTTATGCGCATACCATGAATCCAGCAACCGGAGCCCCGCTGAGCAACCCGCTCGCCGCCGTCACCGTGATCGCCACCAACTGCATGCTTGCCGATGCCTGGGCCACGGCGCTGATGGTGCTGGGTGAAATCGAAGGCCCGCGACTCGCTCAAGAACGCGGGATGGATGCCTTGTTCGTGTTGCGCGACGGTGAGCAGTTCAAGGAAATATCGATTGTCGGCGGCAAACGGCAGGCGCAGATTGAAACGCGCTGAAGCGGCCATTTGCAGCCCTGCCCCCTGTATTGATCCATCTCCTGACAGTGAGTCCCCCCAACGATGAAATTCATGCACCGGCATACCGAGTCTCACCGAAGTGATCGAATTGGCTGGCTGCGCGCCGCCGTGCTGGGGGCCAACGACGGGATTGTCTCCACCGCCAGCCTGCTGATCGGCGTCGCGGCCGCCAGCGCCAGCCATTCCACCCTGCTGGTGACCGGGATGGCGGGATTGATGGCCGGTGCCATGTCCATGGCTGCCGGTGAATACATCTCCGTGCACTCCCAGGCCGACACCGAACAGGCAGACCTGTCGCGCGAACGGGCAGAACTGGCCAGCGACCCGAAAGCCGAGCACATCGAACTTGCCAATATCTACATGCATCGGGGCGTTTCACCGGAATTGGCCCATCAAGTCGCCGACCAATTGATGGCCCATGACGCGCTGGGCTCTCACGCCCGAGACGAACTGGGCATCAGCGAGACCCTGACCGCCAAACCCGTGCAGGCAGCCCTGGCCTCGGCCGCCAGCTTCGTCTCGGGTGCCGCCTTGCCGCTGGCCGTGACCTTTGTCGCGCCGGAGCACAGCGTGGGCTTATGGATAGCGCTCATGTCGCTGGTGTTTCTCGCCGCGCTGGGGGCCATTGCCGCCAGGGCGGGCGGTGCCAGGGTCATGATCGGCGCCTGGCGAGTGACCTTTTGGGGCGCTCTGGCCATGGGGGTGACCGCACTGGTGGGGCGTTTGTTCGGCGCGGTGGTCTAGCTCGCCATACGCGCATCAAACAACGGCGCCCCCTCAGCCAAAGGGGGCGCCGTTGTTAGTGGGGCTCTTATTCACCTCAGACAAGCTTGACCGTGACATTGATGTTATTGCGCGTGGCTTTTGAATACGGGCAGTACTTGTGCCCGGTGTCCACGAGTTTCTGCGCGGTCTCGCGATCCAGCCCCGGCAGGCTGACATTCAGCCGCGCCTGAAGCAGGTAGCCACCTTCATTGGTGCCCAGGTCGACTTCGGTATCGACGGCCACATCCTTGGGCAGTACAACTTTCAGCTCCTTGGCCGCCACGCCCATCGCACCAATGAAACAGGCTGACCAGCCGGCGGCAAACAATTGCTCGGGGTTGGTGCCACCGCCCGCCGCGCCCGGAGACGACAGCTTGATATCCAGAATGCCGTCGGAGCTGCGGGAGGCGCCGTCGCGGCCACCGATCGTGTGGGTTTTGGCGGTGTATAGAACTTTGTCGAGCCGGGTCATGATGATCTCCTGATTTGAATGTCGTTGATGTACGTTCAGATGAATCAGAAAACGGCCGTGAGGCCTGATGCCAGGCGTTCAATATAGACGTCAATGGAAAACCGGGCGCCCGATCCGACAGAAGCCACCTCCCCCGTCATTTACGCGCCAGCTTGTACTTCACGCAGTCGTTGTAAAAACTCTGGCGCACCGCCTCGGGTTTGAACCGGGTAGGACTGTCGTAGGTTTGCTCGGTAATGCCCATGGCCATCATGCGCATCCATGACTTGGAAAACTTGTACGAGTGGATTTTCTGCCGCGCCGCATACAGTGAAACCCCCGCCAACTTGAGCTCCTGGGCTCTTGCCGCCGTCCCCGCCCCCCAACTGCACATGTAGCGATCATTGGGCATCAATTCCCTGGCCTGGGCAGACATTGCAAGACCTGCAACGCCGAACGAAATCAGCGCGATCCGAATATTGCGCATTTACACTCCACCTAACCGCCTGAAAATCCGGCGATTCTGGCGACAGGCGAAGCACTTGGGGGCCAGCATAATGCCTTTTCTGCGATGCACCGCGCTGGCACCCTATGGGCAAATCCGACCCCGTCGCTCTATGATTGAGCCCCATGACGACCTCTGCTCCAATCCGCCAACCCTGCCCACCCGGTGTCTGTGACTGCGGGCGCGACCCGTTGCTGGAAACACCGGGAGCGGACGTGCGCATCCTGTTTCTGACCCGAGCCGAAGAAAAACGCCTGATCGACCGCCTGGAAAACCTGCAGAGCCTGACCGACCTGGAGCACGTGAAAAGGCGAATGTTCGAGCAACTGGGCATTCGCGTGGACATCGCCCCGGGTTTCAACGAGGTACGGACCATGCGCGGTATCGGCATCCAGGTGGGCGAACTGCCGGGACTGTGTCGCAAGACCCGCGCCTCGATCCCGGCGGCGATTCGTCGCGCCATGGAAAAACGCCCGCAAATCGCCTACGAGCTGCTCAACGCCAACGACCTGTTGCGGGACGCATGATGAACCCCGTTCTTAAATTTCCCATCACCGACGAAATACTCACCGACTTCGCGCTGGCAATCGGCACCGACCTGCAGGGCTATCGCAATCACGTCTATCGGGTGTTGAATTTCTATTGCGCGGTCAGCGGCATTCAAGGCCTGCCGTGCGACGCGGTGCAGATCGCGGCGGCGTTTCACGACCTGGGCCTCTGGACCGATAACACCCTCGATTACCTGCCGCCCTCGATTCGCCTCGCCAGTGAATACCTGGACACCACGCAACGTTCAGACCTGAAAGAACAGGTGAGTGCACTGATTCTCGAACACCACAAAGTGCGCCCCTATCGGGCAACGCATGCGACAACGGTCGAGCCTTTCCGCCAGGCCGACCTGATCGATGTATCCCTCGGCCGGGTCCGTTTCGGCCTGCCACGCGCGTTCATCAAGACCGTGCAATCGACCTTTCCCGATCACGGCTTTCACGGGATGCTGATCAAGCGCTCTGCCCGCCAATTCCTCCGTTCTCCGCTGCGTCCGCTGCCCATGTTTCGCTGGTGATACAGGCGTTCAGCCCTGCCCTTGAATAATCCCCGGAACAGGATCAGCGGTCGTACGCGCAACGCTGCCCGCTGCTATGCCTTCACATGGGAGATCTTGCTGCACACCAGCCAGGACGGAACTGCAAACCATCAGTGCGACCCCGGTTCCGGCGCCAACCAGGTCCACTCCGGCAAACCGGTGCCCATGCGCAACAGGAGGTGGCCGATGTTATTCATAGTCAGTTGGTCGATCAGCCCGGACAACCGCAATGCCGCAATCGAGCGCTTTCTCAAGACCGGCGGCGCTCCACCCGCAGGCGTCACCATGAAGGGACGCTGGCATGCGGTGGGCGGTTCGGCCGGTTTTGGCATTGCCGAAGCCAGTGACGTGGTGCCAATTCAGCAATGGGTGCTGGACTGGAACGACCTCATGAGCATGGAAGTCCACGCGGCATTGACCGATGAACAGATGGCGCCGCTGCTGGCCGCCACTGTCGGCAAATAGTAGCGCCATCCGGGCGGCGGGCCCTGCTCGCCGCCACGCCGGTGCGCGAGACAGAGAACTCAAATGAAAAAAATCTTCGTTTGCAATGCCCGGAGACCTGACGTACTCGATTTCAATTCGGTGTAAGCCTCCTGAAACAACCACTTTTTATTACTGGATATTTCGCAATTCATACCTACGCTCATCCGCGGGGGATCCCATTTCAGAGTGGTCGGGGGACCGCTCAAAGGTACTCAAACCAGTACACAGGATCTCGACATGAACCGGACACCATTTTCCTCGTTGTTTGCTCTGCCGATACTGCTGACTGCTATGGCTCTACCCGTCATGGCACAAGCCGCCGATAAATCGGCGCCCAACATTGTGGTCATCATGGGTGACGATATTGGCTGGTCCAATATCGGTGTCTATAACCAGGGCATGATGGCCGGGCGCACACCTAACCTCGACCAACTCGCCAATGAGGGTATGCGTTTTACCGACTACTACGCCGAAGCCAGTTGTACGGCCGGGCGCGCCAACTTCATCACCGGCGAACTGCCAATCCGCACCGGCATGACCACCGTGGGCCAGGCCGGATCGCCCATCGGCATTCCCGCTGAAGCCGTGACCATCGCCACCACGCTCAAGGCCATGGGTTATTCCACCGGCCAGTTTGGCAAGAACCACCTGGGCGACTTGAACGAGTTCCTGCCCACCGTGCACGGTTTTGACGAGTTCTTCGGCTACCTCTACCACCTCGACGCCATGGAAGACCCGGCGCACCCCAACTATCCGCAGGAACTACTCGCCACAGTGGGCCCACGCAACATGGTCCACAGCTGGGCCACCACCACCGACGATACGACCGTCATGCCGCGCTGGGGCAAGGTCGGCAAACAGAAAATCGAAGACGCCGGCACGCTTTATCCGGAACGCATGAAAACCATCGACGAGGAGATTCGCGACAAGGCCTTTTCCTTCATCGACAAGGCAAAACAGGACAACAAACCGTTCTTCGTCTGGCTCAACCCGACCCGCATGCACATCGTCACGCACCTGTCCGACAAATACGAAGCCATGCGTAACGCGCAAAACGGCTGGTCAGAACAGGAGGCTGGCATGGCGCAGCTCGACGACATCGTCGGCGACGTCATGGCCAAGCTGAAAAAAGACGGCATGGATGACAACACCATCGTGATTTTCACCACGGACAACGGCGCGGAAAACTTCACCTGGCCGGATGGCGGCACGACCCCGTTTGCGATGGGCAAGGGTACCGTCATGGAAGGCGGGTTCCGGGTGCCGGCCATCATTCGCTGGCCGGGCAAAGTGCCGGCCAATCAGATTGCCAACGGCATCATGTCGGGGATGGACTGGTTCCCGACCCTGGTCGCGGCGGCAGGCAACCCGAACATCACGGCTGAACTGCTCAAGGGCAAACAACTGGGCAATACCACCTACAAAGTGCACCTGGACGGCTACGATCAGACACCAATGATCACCGGCAAGGGTCCGTCGAACCGTCACGAAATCTTCTATTTCGGCGAAAGTTCGCTGGGCGCGGTGCGCATTGATGACTACAAATATCGCTTCATCGACCAGCCAGGTGGCTGGATGGGCGCTAAAGTTCCAGTCGATGTACCGTTCCTGACCAACCTGCGACTCGACCCGTTCGAGCGCATGGGTTGGCCGGAAAACCAGTCGGCACAGGGCTCGCAACAGTACTTCGACTGGTTCAAGTTCCAGTTCTGGCGTTTCGTGTTCGTGCAACAACAGGTGGCCAAACTAGCTGAAACCGCAATCGAGTTCCCGCCGATGCAAAAAGGCGCGAGCTTCAACCTCGATTCGGTCAAGGCCAAGATCGCAGCCGCTCGGGCGGAGATGGCCAAGTAACGAGTGAACTCACGGGTGGCCGAGGCTGGTCACCCGCGTCTTCGACGGATGTTTATCGACGCAATAAGGAATCCGTATGCAGATAAAGACCTCCGCCCTGCCTGCCGCCACTCTGCTCGCCCTGTGCTGCCAGCAAGCCTGGGCCGGCGGCATCATGCTCTACGAAATCGGCACCGATAACACCGGCCTGGCCAATGCCGGCGCCGCCGCCAGGGCCCAGGGCCCCTCGACGATTGCCAGCAACCCGGCGGGCATGAGCTACCTGCCTGGCACGCAAATCACCGCCGGCCTGCAGGTGCTCTATGGCGACCTGAGCTTCGATCGCGATTCCAACACCAATGTCCCGGGCAGCGGCAGCGGCAATGCCCTCGACCCAATCCCCGGCGGCAGCTTTTTCGTCACCCATCAACTCGATGATCACTGGAGCGTCGGCTTCGGTCAGTACGGCGACTTCGGGCTGGCGGAAAATTACGACAACAACTGGTCCGGGCGCTACTTCGCGCAAAACGCCAGCGTGCTCGGTGTGTCGATGGTGCCGAGCGTGGCCTACCGCTTCAACGACCAATGGTCAGTCGGCATCGGCGTGAAAGCCATGTACGGCATGCTCAAAGCCGACACCGCCATCGACCGCTCGCCCTTCGGCCTGACCGACCGCAGCGACGGCCAGTTCAAGTACAGAGACAACGATTGGGGCTTTGGCGCCAACGTCGGGGTGATCTACGCCCCGCAACCCGGCACCCGTCTGGGCCTGACCTACACCAGCAAGGTTGATCTGAATTTCGAAGACAAGCTGGACGTCAAGGGCGACGGTCCGTTACTGCGACGGCTGGATAACGCCAATACCCAACTCGACATGACGGTGCCACAAACCGTCACCCTGAGCCTGTTCCAGCAACTGGACCGGCAGTGGGCCTTGCTGGCCTCGGTCAACTGGCAGGACTGGTCGGAGTTCGGCCAGGTCGGGGTACAGGTCGACACTACGGCGAACAACGCGCAATCAACCACGATCGACGCCAACTACAAGGACACCTGGCACCTCTCCCTCGGCGCGCAGTACCAGGCCACCCAACAGCTGTTGTGGAACGTCGGCGTGGCGTACGACAGCAGTGCCGTTTCGGACAGCAATCGCACGGTCACCGTGCCGATGGCCGAATCCTGGCGCATTGCGACAGGAGCCACCTATGCTCTTAACAAGGACACCGACGTTAACGTGAGTTGGGCGATGGTCTGGCTGGGTGACATGCCGGTGGATCAGAGCAAAACCCTGTCAGGCGATCGAATTTCCGGTCAATTCGACAATGCCTGGATTCAAGCGGTGACCGGAAACATGACCTGGCGTTTCTGATTTCTGCTGACGAAGAAAAACGACTTTATCCAAGGAGCACACAGCATTATGAACCTGTCCCGAAACTTGCTTATCGGCGCCGCACTGACCGGCCTGCTACTCAGCGGTTGCACCTCGAAAGTCACCGAGAAAACACAGTACTCCGGTTACCTGTCCAGTTACGACAACTTGCAAGAAGTACAAACGCCCAGCGGTGGTACGGCGATGCGTTGGGTGAGCCCGTCGTGGAACCCCAATGCCTACGACACGGTAGCGTTCAACAAGCTGGAGCTTTATCCGACGCCCAAGCCCAACGAGCGGGTGAACCAGCAGACGCTCAACGATATCCAGAACTACATGACCAACACGGCCAAGAGCACGCTGGGGCAGAAATACCGCGTGGTCACCACGCCGGCCTCCGCACCCAAGGGCTCGAAACTGTTGATCATGCGCGCGGCGATCACCGGGGTGACCGCTGAAAACGAAGGCATGAAGTGGTATGAAATCGTTCCGGTTGCCGCCGTCGTCGGTGGTGTCAGCGCCGCGACCGGCCATCGGGACCAGGACACCACCCTGTTTATTGAAGCCGAGTTCATCGACGCGAAAAGCAACCAGACCGTGGGCCGGGTTGTGCGCAAAGTGTTCGGCAGCACCCTGGAAAATGATAGCCAGAAGATCACCTCCAAGGATTTCAAAGCGGCCATCGACAAGCTGGGTGCCGACTTCCAGGCCTTCATCAACAAACCTCAAGCGTACTGATTACTGCTTCATGCCGACCCGCCGACGCATGTCGGCGGTGATCGACTGCCGGGTTTTCTTCAGATCCGCCCAAGGCTCATTGCCGACCTCCGCCAGGCGTTCATGCAGGTTATGAATGTTCCACTGGTTGCCGCCCTTGAGCGACTCGGCCTCTTCACGAAAGATCGGCACCGACACCGGCAAGCCTTCGCGGGTACGCGCGGCATAGGCGCAGATGGTGGTCGCGCCCAGACCATTGCGCAGGTAATCGATGAAAATCCGCCCGACCCGATTCTTCGGCCCCGACACGGCGGAAAAGCGCTCCGGCAGCAGTTTGGCCATGTGGCTGACAATCGCGTGGCTGAAGTCCTTGACCTCATCCCAGCCCAACTTGCGGGTCAGTGGCACCACCAGGTGAATGCCCTTGCCTCCGCTGGTCTTGAGAAACGCCTTGAGCCCCAGTTCATCGAGCACCGAAAGGGTCAACTGGGTCGCCTCGACCATGCGCTTCCATGGCAATGCCGGATCCGGGTCGAGGTCGAGGACGAAGCGGTCGGGCTTGTCGAGATTGTCTGATGTGGCGTTCCAGGTGTGCAGTTCCACGGTACTCATCTGCACCGCGCCAATCAGAGCTTCGGCGCTGTTGATGACCATCATCGGCTGGCCGGTGAGTTTCTGGTCCAGGGTAGTGATGCCGGGAATGGCCAGGTGCTCGGCGTTTTTCTGGAAGAACAATTCGCCGGCAATCCCGTCCGGCGCCCGCACCAGTGCCACCGGGCGGTCCTTGAGCTCGGGCAAAATCCACTCGGCAACGGTGGCGTAATATTGCGCCAGTTGCATCTTGGTGGTGCCACTGCTGGCATCGATGATCCGGTCCGGGTGAGTGATACGGACCTTGCCCTTGTCCAGGCCGATGTCTGAGGGCGCGGGGTCGGCGTTCTTTGGCGCGACGGTGGATTTGGCAGTGCTGCTTGTTTTTCCAGGGGCAGTTTTCACGGTCGTCGCACGCTCCTCGGTGATGTCTTTGGCGGGCTTGTCGTCACGCAGGCCATGGAACACGGCATGGCGCACCGAGCCGTCCTTGGTGATTTCGGCAAAGGCCACTTCCGCCAGCAGCCGCGGTTTGAGCCAGTGCACCGTCTTGAACTCGGCACCTTCGGGTGGATTGACCACCGCCGGTTTTTTCGTCTGCAAGGGTTTGAGCTGGTCGTGGACGCTGGCCAGGGTCGCCTCGGTGAACCCGGTGCCGACCTTGCCGGCGTAGCGCAGCTCACCGCTGGCACGGTCATGCAAGCCCAGCAGCAATGCGCCAAATGCACTGCGCGAACCCTTGGGATCAGTAAAGCCGACGATGACGAACTCCTGCCGATGCTTGCACTTGAGCTTGATCCAGTCGCTGCTGCGCCGGGACACGTAAGGCGACCCCAGCCGCTTGCCGATCAAACCTTCCATGCGCATCTGACAGGCGCTGTTGAGCAACGCCTGCGGTTCTTCTTCAAAGCCGTCGGAGAAACGCAGCAAGGGGTGATCACCGGCCTTGAGCACTGTCGCCAGCGCAGCCCGGCGTTCTTCCACTGGCACTTCGCGCAGGTCCACGCCGTTGAGGTACGGCAGGTCGAACAGGTAGTAGACGATGTGGCCGCTGCGACCGGCCTCGAAGGCATTTTGCAGGGCCTGGAAGTCTGGTACGCCCTCCTCGTCCACGACCACCATCTCGCCGTCGAGCCAGGCCGATTCCAGGTGCAGGGCGGCCAATGCCTCGGCCTGTCCGGGCAGCTTGTGGGTCCAGTCGTGGCCGTTGCGCGTGAAGAGTTTGACCTCGTCGTGGTCGATGCGGGCCATGATCCGGTAACCGTCGAACTTGACCTCATAACGCCACTGGCCATCCGGGGCCTTCTCCACCAGCGTCGCCAGTTCCGGCTTGATCAACTCCGGCAATCTGGCTTTGCGCGCGCCGGTCAGTGGCCCGGGGTTTTCCTTGCGTGCCGGGGTGGCCGGTTTCTTGATCGCGTTGGCCTTGGCGTTTTTTCCGCCCGAACGGTTGACCGCGACTGGCTCCGACGTTGCCGATATATCGCACCTGCGGTTGTCGTCATCCAGGTCCTTGTTCATGGCTCACCTGCTGCTCGCTACAGGACGCGATTGCTCGTCCCTCCCTCAGCAGAGCGAGCCATGCGAACGAAAATTCCATCGACATTGAAAACGCCCGGACAGACGGCCCGCACAGCCAGGGCGGTCGCCGCGATCCAGTGCTTATACTCAACCGGTGTTGACTCACTCTGGGAGAGCAATCATGCGCACGGTTCACGTCATCGACGCCGGGAATGTTCCTGCGCCGGTCAATGTCGTTGGCGAGACAATCACCATTCTCGCTGGCGGGGACCTGAGTAAACCCTTTGAAGTGCATATCCAGGAGGGGGTGAAAGGTGGCGGCCCGCCCCCGCACTTTCATCCGTGGGATGAAGCATTCCTGGTCATCGATGGCCAGGTTGAAGTGACGGTGGAGGGCAAGGCCACGACTATCTCGCCCGGTGGTTATGTGCACATCCCCGGCGGCTCGGTCCATGCGTACAAGAACATCAGCCCTACCGCGAAAATGATCGGCGTGGTGTCCGACCCGCGTGGCGGGCAGTTCTTTGCCGCAATGGACCGCTTCAAGGTGCCCGAGGACCTGCCACGGATCCTTGAAGTCGCCAAGCGCTATGACGTTACCTTTCTGCTACCCAAGCCGGATGCCACTTCAGCGGGCTGACCGCGTTATCGTTCTTCGCGGACGAGCCCGCTCCCACAGGGATTTGAGACCGCACACCACACTGTGGCTTGCCCGCGATGGCGTCCGAACAGACGACCTGATTTTCAGGCCGCCCCGCCCTTGGCCTGCTGTTCCAGATGCACCTGCAAATCCGGGTCGATGTTCAGCGCCGCCGCCAGTTCGTCCAGGTAATTGCGCTCGGCATCCTGTTGATCGTCCACCAGCATCACGCTGGCCAGGTACATTTCCGCGGCCATGCCGGGGTCGGTGGCCCACTGGGCCACTTCGCTGGCGTCGAGCGGTTTGGCGACTTCGGCATCAAGCCACTGCTGCAGTTGCGGGTCGCCGGTGTGTCGGCCGATTTCAGTGCTGATCATCTGTTTTTCGGCATCGTCGATCCGACCGTCAGCCTTGGCTGCCGCGATTAATGCTCGAAGAATGGCGTGACTGTGCGCCTCGACTTCCGGGCCGGCCAACAGGTCCACGGTGCGGGGTGCCTGTTGCGGCGCGGCGGCCTGGCTGCGTTGCCAGGCTTGATAGGCCTGAAATGCCATCATTCCCAACGAAGCGAGGGCGGCATAGTGGGTGCCGCCACCGGAACGCGAGGGGGCCGCGCCGCCCATTGGCGAACCACCGCCGAGCAGGCCGCCCAGCAAACCACCCAAACCACCCAGGCCACCGCCGCCTGCACTGGCAGCGCCGCCACCGCCCCCCAGCAGGCCGCCGAGCAACCCGCCAAGGTCACCGAGCCCACCTTGGGCCGACGCCCCGCCCGCGCCCCGTTGCGACATCGAGCCCTGGCCGGCCCGCAATAATTGTTCGAGCAGATCGCTGGTGTTCATGACGGCGTCCTCATCGATGAGAGTGATCCAGTCAGGCAACGATAGCCCTCGCACCCGATTGCGCCACCACCGTTTGGCTGACACGTCCCCCACTCGCGGCCGTAGATTTATCTGCAGTATTTTTTACGGCGCAGCTAAGATTCATGAGTGGTGAACCTTATTCCCGGATACCCGGTCGATACCTGCAACCCGACCCGGTTTGCCGCCGCCCGCCAGATGAGGGTGATGACTGGCTTGCTTCACTTTCTGGAGAACGCCCCCGTGATATCGACACTACACATCGCCAGGCTCAAAGCATGGGGTGCCCATGGTTTTACCGCCACCGGCGTCGTCACTGCCTTCCTCGCGACCCTCGCCCTGCTCGATAACCAGCCGACCAGTTGCTTGCTGTGGCTGGGCGTGGCCCTGATCGTCGACGGCCTCGACGGTGCGCTGGCACGCAAGGTCAATGTGCAGTCGGTGCTGCCCAGTTTCGACGGCTCGATCCTCGACCTGGTGATCGACTACCTGACTTATGTCTTCATCCCGGCGCTGTTCATCTACCGCTACATTCCACTGCCGGACTACACCCTGCTGCTGACCGTGTCGCTGATCCTGGTTTCATCGCTGTTCTGCTTCTGCAACGTCAACATGAAAAGCAAGGACAACTACTTCCAGGGCTTCCCTGCCGCCTGGAACGTGGTTGCCCTGTGCCTGTACATCATCGCGCCGTCGCCGTGGGTGACCTTCCTCACCGTGATCGGCCTGGCGCTGCTGACCCTAACCCGTATGAAGTTCCTGCATCCGTTCCGCGTGCGCCGCTTCATGCCGGTCAATATCGCCGTGACGGCCATCTGGTTGCTGTGCAGTTTGTCGCTGGTGATCAACCATCCGTTGATCAATCCGATGGTCATGGGGCTTTGGCTGCTGATGTCGGCGTATTTTCTGGGGATCTGCTTGTGGCGCACGGCGCTGGAGTGGTTCGAAGGCTCACGGCTCAAGTAGCGCCATGCCCATCCACATCGTGCGACTCGGCTCCCCGCGCCAACCCGAAGAAGGCCTGCGCCTGGGCACCGTGCGCCGCCCACCCCGGGGCGTACCCAAGGCCGAGTTCGCCAGTCGGGATTTCTATGATGTCTGGCAGCCGTTGCTGTCTCCGAGCCAGGAACTGGTGCACGAAGCCAAGTCCGCCGAAGACGAAAAGGCCTGGCACGCCTTCAAACGCAAGTTCAAGGCCGAGATGAACCATCCGGTGCCCAGCCAGTTGCTCGATCTGCTGGCTGCCCTCTCCCATCACACCTCGCTGGCCGTTGGCTGTTACTGCGAGGACGAAGCCCATTGTCATCGCTCAGTGTTGCGCGAGTTGCTGGTGGCACGGGGAGCGGAGGTGGTTTAACCCGCCCGACATCAGTGCAAATTGCCTGTGGGAGCGAGCTTGCTCCCACAGGGGATGATGCCTTGTCGACTTAACGCCTTGTCATCACCACCTCCAGATACTCACCCGGCACCACCAGCGACTTTTCCCCTGCCCGGTTCGACCGGTTGATCAGTTCGATCAGGTCATGTTCCAGGGCCTGGGCGCCGTCGGGTGGCAGCGCGGCAAAGGCCTTGTGCATCGGCCCATACCACGCCCGGAAGGTGTCGATGAAATGCGCCGCCGAGCGATAGCGGAAGTTGTAGATCCGGCGCGTGACCTGGACAAGGAAGTCGTGCTCGTCGAAGTGCGTGCGCAGCCAGGCTTCGGTGCCCCACTGCGACGGCGGCAACGCGCCGGGCGGTGGAGGCAGGTGTTTACCCAGCGTTTTGAACATTTGGCCGACGAAGCCCTCCGGTGTCCAGTTGGCGAGGCCGATCCGGCCTCCCGGCCGGCAGACCCGCGCCAGTTCCGCGGCAGCCTTGGGCTGGTCCGGCGCAAACATCACGCCAAAGGTCGAAAGCACCGCGTCAAAACTGGCGTCTTCAAAGGGCAATGCTTCGGCATCCGCCACCTGAAAGACGACATTGCCATTCAGGCGCTCTGCCCTGACCCGGTCCTCACCGCGTTCAAGCAATGCGGCGACATAGTCCGTCGAGCGGACGATGCAACCTCGACGCGCCGCCGCCAGCGTGGCGTTACCGTTGCCGGCCGCCACGTCGAGCACTCGTTCATCGCACAGCAGGTCACAGGCTTCGGCCAGTTGTTCGCCGACGATTTGCAGGGTGGTGCCGATCACGGCGTAGTCGCCACTGGCCCAGGCAGCCATTTGACGGTTTTTCAGGGCAACAAGATCAATGGGTGTACTCATGAATTCCGCTCCGTTGCGGTTTGGAACGCAACCCGGCTTATTCGGCCGTGGTGGGATCGATGATGTGGGCGACTTCGGAGATGCGATTGGCCGGGAAACCGCTCAGCCTGGCGTGCTCCCTGATCAGCTCTTCGCTCGGCGAGATGTACACGCAATAGAGCTTGTCACCGGTGACATAGCTCTGGAGCCACTGCACCTGCGGCAACTCGCGCAACGCCCGGCAGGACTTTTGCGAAGCGGCTTTCAAATCCCTTTGTGACAGTGTCCCAGCGCCTTGAATCTCGCGTTCTATGACGAACTTAGGCATGGCAACCTCTCATTCTTGTTATGGATGACAGGGCCGGCGGGCCCTGCGTGACCACTATCGCGCCGGGCAAAGTCGGCGTCCTGCCCGATCGTCGGCCAAGACTGTCCGATCGTCCGGAGGTTTCATGCGGGGCCGCTACAGGCTCACAATCAGCTTTCTGACCCACGATCGGCATGGGAAAACCCTCATGGATGCCCTGTCACAGACCCTGCGTGTCGTGCGCCTGGTCGGCGCGATTTTCATCAACGCCCGGTTCACCGCGCCCTGGTGCTATCAGTCACCGAGCGCCGACAGCGCCGCGCCGTTCCTGGAGCCAAACGCCGAACGGGTGGTGATCTTTCACTTGATCACCGAAGGCGAGTGTTACGTCGAACTGGGCAATGACCCGCCGCTGCTGCTGACGGCTGGCGATGTCGTCGTGTTCCCGCAAGGCGACGCCCATCGCATGTGCTCCGCACCTGGCCTGATTCCGGCCAGCGGCGCGCGTCTGGATGCGGTCCTGTCGCGCCGGCCCCGGCAGTTGAGCTACGGCGGAGGCGGCGCGACCACGCGTCTGGTGTGCGGCTATCTGGCATGCGACACGCGGTTGGCGAGGATGTTGCTGACGGGGTTGCCGCCCGTGGTGCGAGTCAATGTACGCGGCTCGGCGGCCGGTGTCTGGCTGGAGTCTTCGGTGCATTACGCCCTGGCCGAAGCCCGCTCCCCCAGGCCGGGCGGCGAAGGTGTGCTGGCGAAACTGGCCGAGGTGTTATTCATCGAGGTACTGCGTCTGTACATGCACGAACAGGGCAAGGGCCGAACCGGTTGGCTGGCCGGCGTAAGCGACCGGATCGTCGGCGCCGCCCTCAACGCGCTGCACGACAAGCCCTGCCACTGCTGGACCCTGGAAGAGCTGGCTCGCACTGCCGGCACCTCCAGATCGGTACTCGCCGAACGCTTCCAGCAACTGGTCGGGATCTCGCCGATGCAGTACCTCACGCAATGGCGGATGTTGCTGGCGGCCAATCTGTTGCGCAGCAGCAACAGTTCGCTGCTGCGCATTGCCGAAGAAGTGGGGTACCAGACGGATACGGCGTTCAGTCGGGCATTCAGGCGAGAGTTCGGGTCGCCGCCAGCGGCGTGGCGGCGCAGTCAGGAAAACCGGACGGCTCATTGATCTTTTTTACGCCGCTGGAGCGACTGCCTTCGCCTCCTCCAGCAACTGCTGGATCATCTTCTCCTGGGTCTCATAACTGCCCTCACCAAAGTGCGTGTACCGCACCTGCCCCTTGGCATCGATCAGGTAGTGCGCCGGCCAGTACTGGTTGTCGAAGTTGCGCCAGATCGCGTAGTTGTTGTCGATGGCCACCGGGTAGGTGATGCCGTACTCCTTCACCTTGTCCCTGACGTTGTCGATGATGCGTTCGAACCCGTACTCGGGCGTGTGCACGCCAATCACCACCAGGCCGTCCTTCCCGTATTTCTTCGCCCAGTCCTTCACGTACGGCAGGGTGTGCTTGCAGTTGATGCAGTCGAAGGTCCAGAAGTCGACCAGCACCACTTTGCCCTTGAGCGATTCGTTGCTCAGTGCGGGCGAGTTGATCCATTCCACGGCCCCCGTCAGCGAAGGCATGGCGCCTTTGGCGTTGTCCATGGACGAATCGGCCTTGACCTTGCTAACCAGATAATCGACGACCTTTGGCACGGTTTCCAGCAAGCCCTTCTCGACACGGCTGACCCCTTCCGAGGAGGTATTGGCCAAAAGAACGTCATCGGCTCCAGTGGAAATCATCACGGCACCGGCCAACACCGCCACCCCCGCGCCACGACGCAACCAACCGGTTACGGGTATCGAGGGTTTAAGACGATTGACCAGACCACGACCGGCGAAGATCAAGGTGCCGAGGGACAACGCACTGCCGGCGCCATAGGCCAGCAGCAACAGACTGGTCCCGGCATTCGCGCCTTGCAGCATGGCGCTGGTGAGGATTACCCCGAGGATCGGCCCGGCGCACGGCGCCCATAGCAGGCCGGTGGCGACACCGATCATGATCGAACTCAACGGGCCGGACATTTTGCGGCTGTCCGGGTCGATGCGGTTACCCAGCAGAACGAAAGGCCGTGCCAGCCAATCGCCAACCCGTGCGGAAATCAGCGACAGGGCGAACAGCACCATCACGATCAGGGCCACTTGGCGCCCGCTGCTGCTGGCCTTGATCACCCATTCACTGCTGACCACGGCCAGGCTGGAAATCAGGGCGAACGTCAGCACCATGCCGCCCAGGGTCAGCAGGATCGATGAGCGCGTGCGATGGGCGCCGGCGAACAGGAACGGCACGACCGGCAGGATGCAGGGGCTGAGGACGGTCAATATGCCGCCCAGGAAAGCGATGAGTAACATGGGATCACCTTGAAAAAGAGGGTGGCAATGCACGCACGTGCCCCTGCAGGAGCTGGCTTGCCAGCGCCTGCAGGGGACCGCGTTATTCATCAAACTGTCTGGCTATCCTGCTGCTTCCCCTGCGGCGTGCGGCTGTAACCGTTTTCGGCAACGACTTGTCCCTGTGGCGTGCGGTTGTAGCCGTCCTCGGCGAGAAAGGCGTCGCCGCCCTTCTGCGCCACGGGCGTCAGCTGAAAGCAGGTGCTGCTGCCACAGGCGCTTTGTTCCACAGCGGCGTTGGCGTGGGCAGCGACACCGGCGACGGAAAAGGCAATGGCGGTCAAGTAGCGGCTGATGTGGTTCATGGTGTTGTTCCTGGATTCAAAAGGATGGTTATGGCGAATCGTGGGACTCAGTTGTCCGAGTTGCAGCTGTCAGAAATCTTGCGATAGTCCAGGACGCGGGTTTTGTTCTGGGAGTCCAGGTAGGTCAGTTGTGCATTCACGACCCCGCAGGAAGGCGTGGCGTCCTGTTTCGACGACACCACTTTCTTGATGTCCAGTTGCGTGCCGTAGGTGTAGGTTTTAGAGCTGACATCCGCTTCGGCACGGGCCGACAAGGTGCAGATGTTCAGGGCGGCAAACAGGCAAGCGGCATAGACGGCTTTGGTGTTCATGGCGTTTTCCTCAAGGTTTCAACGGATAGGTCGTTTGTTGGCTAGAGGCGGTTGGGCGTGCCTCGATGGAACCTATTAGAAGCCTCTGAGGTATCCCGTATGTGTCGGGAACAGGCGCGGGTAAATCGGCAAGTATCAAAGCCGGGCCGGGATACACAGGGATACAAACCCCCTGAAAATTCGCGTTTTTGCGTCTGTGTGTATCCACCGACTGGCCAGATACACTGCAATACAAAGGGCTACGGGCGAGCGGGCCAAGGCTCGATAAACTGTGCGACATCCCCCACTGACAGAGGCAGGCACCCATGGAACACGTCGATCACATCCTCATCGTTGACGATGACCGCGAGATCCGCGAACTGGTGGGCAACTACCTCAAGAAGAACGGCCTGCGCACCACGGTCGTGGCGGATGGCCGGCAGATGCGCAGCTTCCTCGAATCCACGCCGGTAGACCTGATCGTGCTGGACATCATGATGCCGGGCGATGATGGCCTGATGCTCTGCCGCGAGCTGCGCGCCGGCAAACACAAGGCCACCCCGGTCTTGATGCTCACCGCGCGCAACGATGAAACCGATCGCATCATCGGCCTGGAAATGGGTGCCGACGATTACCTGGTCAAGCCGTTCGTCGCCCGTGAACTGCTGGCGCGAATCAACGCCGTGCTGCGACGCACACGCATGCTGCCACCGAACCTGGTGGTCACCGAAACCAGCCGCCTGCTGGCTTTCGGGCGCTGGCGCCTGGACACCTCGGCCCGCCACCTGCTCGATGAGGACGGCACCATGGTCGCGCTCAGCGGTGCGGAATATCGCTTGCTGCGGGTATTCCTCGACCATCCGCAGCGGGTGCTCAACCGCGACCAATTGCTCAACCTGACCCAGGGTCGCGACGCCGACCTGTTCGATCGTTCCATCGACCTGTTGGTGAGCCGCTTGCGCCAGCGCCTGCTGGACGATGCCCGCGAACCGGCCTACATCAAGACCGTGCGCAGCGAGGGCTACGTGTTTTCCCTGCCCGTGGAAATCGTCGGTGCCCCCTCGTGAGTCTATCGATGCATTGGCCTCGCACCCTGGCGTCGCGGCTGTCGCTGATTTTCCTGATCGGCCTGATCCTCGTCCAGGCCCTGTCATTCGGTGCGCAGTACTACGAGCGCTATGAAAGCTCGAAAAACACCATGCTCGGCAACCTGGAAACCGACGTCTCGACCTCCATCGCCATCCTCGACCGCTTGCCAGCCAACGAGCGCGCGGACTGGCTGCAGCAACTGCAACGGGCCAATTACGGTTATCTGCTCAGTGACGGCGAAAAAGGCACGCCGATGGACATGGACATGCCCGAGGCGCCGATGGCGATGGCCTCGATCAAGGACGCCATCGGCCAGGATTACCCGATGACCTTCACCGACATTCCCGGGCCGAAAAAACACTTTCAGGTGCACCTGAAACTCTCGGACGGCAGCCCGCTGACCATCGACGTACGGCCTTCGATGGTGCCGTTGTCACCCTGGCTGCCCATCGTCCTGCTCGGACAACTGGCGCTGATGCTCGCCTGCACCTGGCTGGCCGTGCGCATCGCCATCCGCCCCCTGAGCCGTCTCGCCGAAGCCGTGGACACCCTCGACCCCAACACCCACCCGGTGCTGCTCGACGAAAAAGGCCCGACTGAAGTAGCGCACGCGGCCAAGGCATTCAACGCCATGCAGGCGCGTATCGCCGCCTACCTGAAGGAGCGCATGCAATTGTTGGCGGCGATCTCCCATGACCTGCAAACGCCGATTACCCGGATGAAACTGCGCGCCGAATTCATGGACGATTCCGCCGAAAAGGACAAACTCTGGAACGACCTCGGTGAAATGGAACACCTGGTGCGCGAAGGTGTGGCCTACGCGCGCAGCATCCATGGCTCCACCGAAGAAAGCCGCCGCACGGATCTGGACTCGTTTCTCGACAGCCTGGTCTTCGACTACCAGGACATGGGCAAAGAGGTCCAGTTGAACGGCAAGAGCGCCGCCGTCATCGACACCCGCCCCCATGCCTTGCGCCGGGTGCTGGTCAACCTCACGGACAACGCCCTCAAGTTCGCGGGTTCTGCCGAATTACTGGTGGAGAAACAGGCCGACGGCAGCGTGTCGGTGAACGTCATGGACCGTGGTCCGGGCATCGCCGAAGAGGAACTGGCCCAGGTCATGCAGCCGTTCTACCGCGTGGAAAACTCCCGCAACCGCAGCACCGGCGGTACCGGCCTGGGCCTGGCGATTGCACAGCAACTGGCGTTGGCGATCGGGGGATCGCTGACGTTGAGTAATCGTGAGGGCGGTGGCTTGTGCGCGCAGCTCAAGTTGCCGGCTCGCTCGGCTTGAAAGACCGGGGTTTCGGGTCAATCCGCAACCCCGGCCATGGGCACCGCGTTAAATGACAAACTTCGACACCAGCGCGTTCAAATTCACCGCCAGGCGTGACAGTTCATGGGAGGCGGCGCTGGTCTGGTTGGCGCCTGTGGCGGACTGCGTGGCGAGATCGCGAATATTCACCAGGTTGCGGTCGACTTCGCGTGACACTTGGGCCTGCTCTTCGGACGCACTGGCGATGACCAGGTTGCGCTCGTTGATCAAATGGATCGACTGGGTGATCTGCTCCAGCGCGACACCGGCCGCACGCGCCATTTCCAGGGTGCTTTGGGTACGGTGATTGCTTTGCTGCATCGACGCCACGGCTTCACCGGTACCGTTCTGGATGCCGGCGACCATCTTCTCGATTTCCTGGGTCGATTGCGCCGTGCGATGGGCCAGCGCCCGCACCTCGTCCGCAACCACGGCAAAACCGCGCCCGGCCTCACCGGCACGGGCGGCTTCGATCGCCGCGTTCAACGCCAGCAGGTTGGTTTGCTCGGCGATGGCGCGAATCACATCCAGCACCTTGCCGATGTCGCGTCCCTGGGCGGCCAGGCCTTCGATCATCAACGAGGTGGTGTGCACGTCCTGGGTCATGGTCTGGATCGCGTCGACGGTCTCCACCACGCGGTCGCGGCCTTCCCGGGCGGCCTGGGTCGACTGGCTCGAGGCTTCGGAGGTCGATACCGCGTTGCGTGCCACTTCTTCCACGGCAGCGGTCATTTCGTTGACGGCGGTGGCCGCCTGTTCGATTTCGTTGTTCTGCTGTTGCAGACCACGAGAGGCATCTTGGGTCACGGCGCTGAGCTCTTCAGCGGCGGCCCCCAGTTGCGTGGCGGAACCGGAGATCTGCTCGATGGTTTTGCGCAAATTGGCTTGCATGGTCGATAAAGCACCGAGCAAACGCCCCGGCTCATCCTGACCGTCGGCCTCGATGGTTTTGCTCAGATTGCCATCGGCGATGGTCTGCGCCGCCAGCAAAGCGCGGTTCAGCGGCGTGACGATGCTGCGGGTCAGCAACCAGGCCAACAGGATGGTCATCAGCGCGGCCATCACAGCGGCGACCACGATGCCGATAATGGCGCCGCTGTAGTTGGCGCCCGCTTCGGCCGAGGCGGTTTTGGCATAGCCGGTATTGAGTGCCACCAACTTGTTGAGCTGCTCACCCATCTGATCGGTGCCGTCCTTGATCCGCGTGTTGATCAGCGTACGCATTTCATCGAGTCTGTTCTGGCGCGACAATTCCAGCATCTGCTCCTGGGCTTGCATGTAGCTGTCCAGGGTAACGGTGAAGGTCTTGTACAGCTGCGCTTCTTCCGGCTGGGATGGCAACGCGGCATAACTGGCCTGAGCGCTGTGCACCTTGTCGATCAGCGCGCCGATGCGCGTCTGGGCATCCTGCAGCGCTGCCGGATCACGGTTGACCAATACCCGGAACGACAGAATGCGCATGCGCAACACGTTTTCGGTAATGTTGCCAAGAAAACCGACGCTGGGCAGTTGGTTCGTTTCCATGTCCAGGGAGGCCTGGCGGATGATACTCATGCGATTCACCGCAAACACCCCCAGCACAATGACCAGCAGGGCAATGAAGGCAAACCCCAGGAAAGCTCGAGGCGCGATACTCAGATTACGCAGTGACATAGGATGATTCTCGGGTGTTGGTGGCTACGAGCATCCTTGCGTGATCACTGAACGGCAGGCGTCGGCTCGCACGTTTCAGATGGGCGCCCTTGTTGTAGTGGGTTTGTGTGCGCCTGTTAGTTGTATCGGCCAGGCTTGAGATTTATTGGGGGAATCGAGCAAATAAATTTGAAAGGGTTACGAGTGCTTCAACGGTGAAACACATGGAACGAATGTGCAACATCCAGATGTATACGAGCCCTGTAGGAGCTGGCCTGCCAGCGATGGTCCTTAACGATGGCGCGGACTCGATGGATAACAGAAGTGGTTGTGAATCCATCGCTGGCAAGCCAGCTCCCACAGGATCGGGTCCATCCGCAAAACGTCAGTTGATGACGCCCACCACCCCTTCCCCATGCAGCTGTTGGATCAATGCCAAACCGTTTTCGAAGAACGTCTGCGAACCGGTCATCCCCGCCTCCTCCGCCAACCCCTGCAACTGCGCACGGCCGTCCAGCCCGGGAAACTCATTCAGGCGCTGCAACAGGCGCCACGCCAGCGGGCTCAGTTCGGAAAACTTTACGCTCCAGTCTTCAGCCCGCCGCACCAGCAACAAGGTCGGCTGATCGGGTGCGGTATCGGGCTGATAATCCGGTCCGACCCGCTGCACCGGCCAGCTATAGGCCAACGGCCAGGCCAGTGGCGAGACGTGCAACGGGCGGCTCGGCAACCCTTCTGCATCGCTGGCCGGCAAAGGCTCGGCCTCGGATTGTTGCAGCGCCATTTCGACCCATTCGTAATGCGCCAGCTCCACCATGAATGGCGGCCAGGAACCCTCGGCCAACGCTTGCGGCCCGGATGCCAGGAACTCGACGAATTCCTCGGCGATCTCGCCGAACTTCGGTGTGTGGGCGCGGTAATCGCGCAGAAAAGCCCGCACCAGCGCACGCCACTGGTCATCACCCAGGATGTTCACCAGCACCGGGAAGGTGCCGCTGATCAACGACGACAGGTTGGCGAACACCAGGTCGCGATAAACCTGTGCCCGCGCCGGGTCCATCTCGGCGGGTGGCGCACAGCGTTCAGGGTCGCGCAGGTACAGGCCCATGCTGTTTTGTTGTTCATGCAACGAGCGCTTGGCCACGGCTTGCCTCCTCCGCCTGCAAGCGGCGAATGGTCTGCAACTCGGCGACCAGTTCGGAAAACACCGGAAAGTTGAAATCGCGCTCCAGCAACGTCGGTCGAGCGCCGAACCGGGCATAGGCCTCGGCCAGCAATGACCACACCGCCGGCTTGACCGACGCCCCGTGGGTGTCGATTTTCAAGGTGTCGGACTCATCGAAATGCCCGGCGATGTGCATGGCCACCACCCGGTTCGAATCGATGCCGGCGAGGAATTCGTGCGGATCGAACCCGTGGTTGATCGCGTTGACGTAAACGTTGTTGACGTCCAGCAGCAAGTCGCAGTCGGCTTCGCGCAATACCGCGTTGGTGAATGCCACCTCGTCCATGTCCTGCTGTGGCGCGGCGTAATAGGAAACATTTTCCACCGCCAGGCGCCGGCCGAGAATGTCCTGGGACTGACGAATGCGTGCGGCGACGTGGTGCACCGCTTCTTCGGTAAACGGCAACGGCAACAGGTCGTAGAGGTGACCGTCATCGCTGCAGTAACTCAGGTGCTCGCTGTACAGCGGCACGTTGTAGTGATCGAGAAACAGCCGCACCTCTTGCAAGAACCCGACATCCAGCGGTGATGGCCCGCCCAGGGACAGTGACAACCCGTGGCAGGACAGCGGATAGCGTTCGGCCAGTGTCCGCAGTGCCGCCCCATGGGCACCGCCGATGCCGATCCAGTTTTCCGGCGCGACTTCGAGGAAATCGAAATGGCCGGCCGGGGCGGCCTGGAGGTCTTTGATTAAACCGCGACGCAAGCCGAGCCCGGCGCTGGCCTTCGCTGAAATGATGGGGGTTTGCATGGTGTCGATCTCAAGGGTGGTCAGTACGCAATGACAGTTAATCGCAGCGGTGTATCTGCTCTGTGTTCAGCGGTGGCCTTGAATTGAGGGGGACTGTATCGGGAAGGCAGTTAGATACAGTGGGATACATACGCAGGCACTGCTGGCCAAATCCCCGTGGGAACGGCGGTCCAACGATTCGACTTGCCCGCGACCTGGCTGGCGGATCTGGCCTATTTGTTGACTGACACTGCGCTATCGCGGGCAAACCCGCTCCCACAGGGGACCTTCGTCGCCTGGAAAAAACGCCATTCGATCAGCGAACTAAACTTAATGCACCCAGGACATGCAAATCGTCCTGAACATCCCCCACGACCACCGCCCAGCGGCGGCTTGCCCAGGCAAACAATGCCTCTGGACTGTGATCCTCTTGAAGGAGCACACGTGATGGACGAGGCCAGACTCAATGACTTCATGGGCAAACTGGTGAGTGACATGGGCGGCGCGGCGATGCTCGCCAACGTCATCCTCGGCGAAGAACTCGGGCTGTACCGAGCCATGGCCGACAGTCAGCCCGTCACCCCTGAAACACTCGCCGGCAAGACCGGCTGCAACCCACGCCTGGTGCGCGAGTGGCTCAGCGCTCACGCCGCCTCCGGCTATATGGAACACACCGACGGACAGTTCCGCCTGCCCGAAGAACAAGCCCTGGCGCTGGCCATCGAGGACTCGCCGGTCTACATCGCCGGTGGAATCGGGGTGGTCGCATCGTTTTTCCATGACAAGGACAAACTGATCAACGCCATGCGCGGCGACGGCGCCCTGCCCTGGGGCGATCACCATCCGTGCATGTTCAGCGGCACGGAGCGGTTCTTCCGTCCAGGCTACAAGGCCCACCTGATCGCCGAATGGCTACCGGCCCTCGATGGCGTGGTGGCCAAGCTGGAAGCCGGGGCGAAAGTGGCAGACATCGGCTGCGGGCATGGCGCCTCCACCGTGATCATGGCCCAGGCCTTTCCCGAGTCGCGATTTGTCGGCTTCGACTACCACGCGCCCTCCGTCACCGTCGCCACCCAGCGCGCCGAAGAAGGTGGCGTGGCCGGTCGGGCGCGATTCTTCCAGGGCACGGCAAAGAGCTACCCCGGCAACGACTATGATCTGGTCTGCTATTTCGACTGCCTGCACGACATGGGCGACCCGGTCGGCGCGGCCAGACATGCCTACGAGTCACTGAAACCGGACGGCACGGTGCTGCTGGTGGAACCCTTCGCCAACGACTCGCTCGATGAAAACATCAATCCGGTCGGTCGTTTGTTCTATGCCGCCTCGACCTTCATCTGCACGCCCAACTCGCTGTCCCAGGAGGTTGGTCTTGGCCTCGGCGCCCAGGCGGGCGAAGCACGGTTGCGCAAGGTGTTCACCGAAGCCGGATTCTCCAGTTTCCGCCGGGCGACGGAAACGCCGTTCAACCTGATTCTTGAAGCACGCAAGTAAGCCCGGTTGCCTTTTGTAGGAGCTGGCTTGCCAGCGAAGATGGGTCAGGTACATTGATGTCGACTGACACACCATCGCGAGCAAGCTCGCTCCTACAGGTTTCCCGACATGCTCGACAGCCTGACCCTCGAACAACTCGACCGGCTCCAGCAGCTCATGGACGATCAACCGTACGTGGTTCTGACCGGTGCCGGGATCAGCACCCCGTCGGGCATTCCGGACTATCGCGACAATCAAGGCGTCCGGCGTGGCCGGCAGCCGATGATGTATCAGGAATTTCTCTCCGCGCCCGAGTCCCGCCGACGTTACTGGGCGCGGGCGATGCTCGGCTGGCCACGGGTGCGCCAGGCCCGGCCGAACGTGGCTCACGACACCCTGGCGCGCTTGCAGAGTACCCGGCAGATCAGCGGCCTGATCACCCAGAATGTCGATACCCTGCACGACCAGGCCGGCAGTCATGATGTGATCGAACTGCACGGCAGCCTGCACCGGGTGCTGTGCCTGGACTGCGCCAAACGCAGCGAACGGGATTCGATCCAGCAACAGATGGAATCACAGAACCCCTATCTGGCAGGCGTTGATGCGGTGCAGGCGCCGGACGGCGACACCTTGCTGGACGCCGCCTTCGAATCCCGCTTTCAAGTACCCCGTTGCCCCTATTGCGCCGGTGAACGGATGAAACCGGACGTGGTGTTCTTTGGCGAAAACGTCGCGCAGGAAACCGCCGCCAAAGCGATGGCTGCGGTGGAAAAGGCGGCCGGGCTATTGGTCGTCGGCTCGTCGTTGATGGCCTATTCGGCATTTCGCCTGTGCCGCGCGGTGGTGGATCAGGGCAAGCCATTGCTGGCGATCAACCTGGGCAAGACGCGGGCCGACGACCTGCTGGACTTGAAGATAGAGATGTCCTGCGAGCAGTTGTTGCCCTTATTGGCACAGCGCCTCACCCACCACTGATGCCACCCAATCCCTGTAGGAGCGAGCCTGCTCGCGATGGACGCCAGGACACCGCGGGCATCCAGATAGCCCGCGTCATCGTTGACGGCCATCGCGAGCAGGCTCGCTCCTACAAGATGGGTGATCAATGTCCTACTGCCTGCCGACTCAGACTTTCTTCTTTAAGCACATCAAACAACGCCTGCGCCGCCGCCGACAGCTCTCCCCCCGGCAACGTCAATACCCCTAGCGCCCGCTCAACCACCGGGTCGCGCAAGGTGATGCACCGCGCGCCCAGTTCGCGCATCTGCCCGGCGCACAAGGCCGGCACCGCGCTCACGCCCAGTCCGCTGGCGACCATCCGTCCGACCGTGGACAACTGATGGCTTTCAAACTCCACCGGCAATTTCATGCCCCGCGCCTGCAAGTGTTCCTCCAGCATTACCCGCACCGTCGAGGGGCGCTGCAAGGTAATGAACGGTTCCTTGAGCAAGGTCTGCCAGTCGATGTCATCCCGCGTGGCCAGCGGCGAGTCAAGGGGCACGACCGCCACAAAGCGGTCAACGTACAACGGCGTGAAATGCAGCGACGAATTCTGGGTCGGTTCGAACGCCACCCCCAGCTCCACCTGGCGGTCACGGACCATTTCCAGCACTTGCTCGTTGATCACGTCGTTCACCGTGACGTTGACTTTCGGGTAGCGCGCGCGAAAGGTCTTGAGGATCGGTGGCAGCAGGTTGCCGGCGAACGACGGCATGGCCGCGAGGGTCACGCGCCCGCGCTGGAGGGTGAAGCGCTGGCGCAATTCATCTTCGGCATTGTCCCAATCGGCAATCAGGCGGCGCGCCAGCGGCACCAGCGATTCACCCTCGGCGGTCAATGCGACATTGCGCGTATTGCGGGTGAACAATCGCCCGCCCAGGCTCTCCTCCAGCGCCTTGATGGTCAGGCTCAGGGCCGACTGAGACAGGTGCAAGCGCTCGCAGGCCACGGCGAAACTCAGACTCTGGGCCACCGCCAGGAAGGCGCGGATCTGCTTGATGGTCAATGTTCGTTGCTCCAGTTGTAAGCTACGAGCTCTAAGCTGCAAGATCGAAAGCAGCAATTTGATGAGTTTTATCAATTAATACAGCCAAAAAAACAACTTAACAAATCAATCTTGCAGCGTGACACTCAACCCCATACGGCTAGCCAGCCGCCCATAAAGAATAAAAGAGGTGCATATGGCAGGTTTCGACAAGCGCGTGAGTTCCTACGAGGAAGCTCTGGCAGGTCTTGAAGACGGCATGACGGTGATCGCCGGCGGCTTCGGCCTGTGCGGGATCCCGGAAAACCTGATCGCCGAGATCAAACGCAAGGGCACACGCGACCTCACCGTGGTCTCCAACAACTGCGGCGTCGACGGCTTCGGGCTCGGCGTATTGTTGACCGACCGCCAGATCAGCAAAGTCGTGGCCTCCTACGTCGGCGAAAACAAGCTGTTCGAAGAGCAACTGCTCAAAGGCGAAATCGAAGTCATCCTGACCCCCCAAGGCACCCTCGCCGAAAAAATGCGCGCAGGCGGCGCCGGCATCCCGGCGTTCTTCACCGCCACCGGCGTCGGCACCCCGGTTGCCGAAGGCAAGGAAGTGCGCGAATTCCATGGCCGCAAGTACCTGATGGAAGAATCCATCACCGGCGACTTCGCCATCGTCAAAGGCTGGAAAGCCGACCATTTCGGTAACGTGGTCTACCGCCACACCGCCCAGAACTTCAACCCGCTGGCCGCCACCGCCGGCAAGATCACCGTGGTCGAAGTCGAGGAAATCGTCGAACCCGGCGAACTGGAGCCGTCGCAGATCCACACCCCTGGCATCTACGTCGACCGGATCATTTGCGGCACGTTCGAGAAGCGCATCGAACAGCGCACCGTGCGTAAGTGATCCCCTGCCCCCGGACCGAATGAAGGAATAACAACAATGGCACTTTCCCGCGAACAAATGGCTCAACGCGTCGCCCGCGAAATGCAGGACGGCTTCTACGTGAACCTGGGCATCGGCATTCCGACCCTGGTCGCCAACTACATCCCCGAAGGCATGGAAGTCATGCTGCAGTCGGAAAACGGCCTGCTCGGCATGGGTCCTTTTCCTACTGAAGAAACCATCGACGCCGACATGATCAATGCCGGCAAACAAACCGTGACCGCCCGTATCGGCGCTTCGATCTTTTCCTCGGCCGAGTCCTTCGCGATGATCCGCGGTGGCCATGTCGACCTGACCGTGCTGGGCGCCTTCGAAGTCGACGTACAAGGCAACATCGCCTCCTGGATGATTCCCGGCAAGCTGGTCAAGGGCATGGGCGGCGCCATGGACCTGGTGGCGGGCGCGGAAAACATCATCGTTATCATGACTCACGCGTCCAAGGACGGTGAGTCCAAGCTGTTGTCCCAATGCAGCCTGCCGCTGACCGGCGCGGGCTGCATCAAGCGCGTGCTGACCGACCTGGCCTACCTGGAAATCCAGGACGGCGCCTTCCATCTCAAGGAACGCGCACCCGGCGTCAGCGTTGAAGAGATCGTTGCCAAAACCGCCGGCAAACTGATCGTGCCGGACCACGTTCCGGAAATGCAGTTCGCTGACCAGTGAGGAATCATTCCATGCAAGAAGTCGTCATTGTTGCCGCCACACGCACCGCCATCGGCAGTTTCCAGGGCTCCCTGGCGAACGTATCCGCCGTTGACCTGGGCGCGGCGGTCATCCGTCAGTTGCTGGCGCAAACCGGCCTGGACCCTGCCCAAGTCGATGAAGTGATCATGGGCCAGGTGCTGACCGCCGGTGCCGGGCAAAACCCTGCGCGCCAGGCGTCGATCAAGGCCGGCCTGCCCTTCGCCGTGCCTGCCATGACCCTGAACAAGGTCTGCGGATCCGGCCTCAAGGCCCTGCACCTGGGCGCCCAGGCCATCCGTTGCGGCGACGCCGACGTGATCATCGCTGGCGGCCAGGAAAACATGAGCCTGTCCAACTACGTCATGCCCGGCGCCCGCACCGGTCTGCGTATGGGTAACGCGCAACTCGTCGACACCATGATCAGCGACGGCCTGTGGGACGCGTTCAACGATTACCACATGGGCATCACCGCCGAAAACCTGGCCGAGAAGTACAGCCTGACCCGCGAGCAGCAGGATGCATTCGCCGCCGCCTCGCAGCAAAAAGCCACCGCCGCCATCGAAGGCGGGCGTTTTGTCGATGAGATCACGCCGATCCTGATTCCCCAGCGCAAGGGCGATCCCCTGTCCTTCGCCACCGATGAGCAACCACGGGCCGGCACCACCGCCGAATCCCTGGGCAAACTCAAGCCAGCCTTCAAAAAGGACGGCTCGGTGACTGCCGGTAACGCTTCGTCGCTCAACGACGGCGCCGCCGCGGTGATCCTGATGAGCGCCGAGAAGGCCAAGGCCTTGGGCCTGCCGGTACTGGCGAAAATCGCGGCCTACGCCAACGCTGGCGTGGACCCGGCGATCATGGGCATCGGCCCGGTGTCGGCCACCCGTCGTTGCCTGGACAAGGCCGGTTGGTCCATCGATCAACTGGACCTGATCGAAGCCAACGAAGCCTTCGCCGCACAATCGCTGGCTGTGGCCAAGGACCTGGAATGGGACTTGAACAAGGTCAACGTCAACGGCGGTGCCATCGCCCTGGGCCACCCGATCGGTGCGTCGGGTTGCCGGGTACTGGTGACGCTGTTGCATGAAATGATCAAGCGTGACGCCAAGAAAGGCCTCGCCACCCTGTGCATCGGTGGTGGTCAGGGCGTGGCACTGGCGCTCGAGCGCGCCTAACGCGTTCAACAGGCTGCACGGGGACCCACGAAGAACCGCCGTAGCCTGGTAAAACGCCCGGTGTGACGCAGGTCACACCGGGTTCTTTTTGCCTGGGTTTCAGGCAAATCTGACCAGGTTCAAAATCGGCAAAGGTCCGCCCGGAAACTGTGCCAGCCTGGCCCCGACACTCAGCGTCCCCAGATCGATCCCGAAGAACCCCACTCGCTCGATCAAGTCCACCACCTGCGCCTTGGCGTCGGCATCGTCACCCGAGACAAACAGCACGCGCCGTCCACCCTCCGCTGCCGGATCACGCTCGAGCAACCCCGCCGCCAGGTGGTTGAAGGCCTTGACCACCCGCGCACCGGGCACCCACTCGGCGAACACTTCGCTGGACATACGGCCTTGCAGATCCACCGCCTTAAACGATGGCGCCTCAATCGAGTTGTTGGCATCGATCACGATCCGCCCATCAAACGCCGGCAGACCCGCCAGAGCGGTCGGCAACTTCGACCAGTTCACCGCCACCAGCACGACAGGCTGTGCGGCCGCCTCTTCACGGGTGCCGGCGCGAGCGGTCGGCCCGAGTTCTGCCACCAGTGACGCCAGGCTTTCAGGACCGCGACTGTTGGCGATGACCAGTTCGATGCCTTGACGCGACAGTGCCCTGGCAAACGCTGCGCCGATTGCGCCGGCGCCGATGATTCCGATGGTGCTCATGGTTTTTCACTCCGAGGGGGTTGTGGTTGGAGTGAATACTGCGCTTGCCATTAGCGCTTGATTAGCCGGTAATAACTTGAATGATCTTCAAGCTTTGTTATCAGGTGTCGATCCATGGAAACCCTCGCCAACCTTGAATCCTTTGTGCGCAGCGCCGAAACGGGGAGTTTTTCCGCGGCCGCGCGGTTGCTCGCACTGACGCCTGCTGCGGTCAGCCGCAATGTGGCAATACTCGAACGCAACATTGGTGTGCGCCTGTTCCAGCGCTCGACACGCAAATTGTCCCTGACGGAAGCCGGGGAAAGCTTTCTGGCCAGCATCGGCGGCAATCTGGAGGCATTGCAAACGGCGATCAGCGCCGTGAGCACCGACCGTGGCGAACCCGCCGGCGTGCTCAAGGTGAGCCTGCCACCGACGTTTGGCATCAGTCATGTGTTGCCATTGCTGCCGGCCTTTCTCGCGCGTTACCCGTTGATCCGCCCCGAATGGCACTTCGAAAATCGCCAGGTGGACTTGATCGCCGAAGGCTATGACGCGGCCATCGGCGGGGCGTTCGAGCTGACGCCGGGGGTGGTTTCAAGGAAACTCGTGGCAGCCGATATTGTGGCCGTGGCCTCCCCTGCGTACCTGGCAGGAAAGCACTTGCCTGCCCACCCTTCAGAGTTGTCTCGACTCAATGGCATCGTGATGCGCGGCAGCCGCACCGGGCGCATTCGCCAATGGCTCATGCAAGATGACGCCGGCCATGAAGCCACGGCCAGCCTGAACGAGAACATCGTGCTCAATGACCCGGCGGCCATGCGAGAGGCGGCGCTTCTTGGCTTGGGCGTCACCCTGCTGGTACTGCCTGATGTCCAGGGGCATATCCAGCGCGGCGAGCTCGTGCGCTTGCTGCCGCACTGGCATGCCGATGCGGGGGCGATTTCGCTGTATTACCCGAGCCGTACGCTGATGCCGGCCAAGACCCGGGTGTTCATTGACTTCATGGTCGAGGCGTTTCACCGCGACAGCGCGTGAGGGTTCATCGCCAGTACCAGAGAACCATTGCTCACTGGCGGTACAAGCTTGCTGTCACTCAACCCAGAAACTGCAGGATCAACCAGCTGTTCGCCCCGCTGATCAGCACGAACAACCCCCACGCCAGCACCCGCGTCGGTAACCGGTTCACGAACGGTCCCATGAGCCTGTGATCGTTGGTCATCCGGATCAGCGGGTACAAGGCAAACGGCAATTGCAGACTCAGCACCACCTGACTGAGCACCAGTAACTTGCCGATGGCATCGTCGCCCATCAGCCACACGCCAATGAACGCGGGGATCAATGCCAGCCCACGGGTGATCAAACGCCGCTGCCAGCAAGGAATCCGCAGGTCGAGGAAGCCTTCCATGATCACTTGGCCGGCAATGGTGCCGGTAAAGGTCGAACTCTGCCCCGAAGCCAGCAGCGCAACGCCGAACAGCACGCTGGCCAACGCCCCGCCCACCAGAGGGTCGAGCAGGTGATAGGCGTCCTGGATATCCACGACATCGGTATGCCCAGTCTGGTGAAACGCCGCGGCAGCGAGAATCAGGATGGCCGCGTTGACCAACAGCGCCAGGGCCAGGGAGCCGATGGTGTCGATGCGCGCCAGTTGCACGGCGTCCTGCTTGCTCGCCAGATCCTTGCCGATGAGCCGGGTCTGTACGATCGACGTGTGCAGGTAGAGGTTATGCGGCATCACCGTGGCCCCGAGAATACCGATGGCCAAATACAGCGGCGCGGCCTCGCCGATGGCGGAGAGTGAAGGCGTGAAACCTCGGGCAACGTCGGGCCAGTAAGGCTTGATCAACAGCAGCTCGACGAAGAAACACGCGCCGATGGTGGCCACCAGCACCAGCATGATCGCTTCCAGACGACGGAAGCCGCGGTTTTGCAGGGCCAGTACCAGCAAGGTATCGAACGCCGTCAGGGCAATGCCGAAGGTCAGCGAACACCCCAGCAGCAAATGGAACGCCAACGCACAGCCCAGCACTTCGGCCAGATCCGTGGCGATGATCGAAACTTCCGCCAGCAGCCACTGCGTGCGCGCCGTCCGCGTGCCGTAGCGCTCCCGGGACAACTGCGCCAGATCACGCCCGGTGGCGATGCCCAGGCGCGAACACAAACATTGCACCACCATCCCCGCCAGACTCGCCAGCAGCACCACGAACAGCAAGCTGTAGCCAAACCGCGAGCCGGCCTCGATGGCGGTCGCCCAGTTGCCCGGGTCCATGTAGCCGATGGACACCAGCAAACCGGGGCCGGCAAAGCGCAGCACACGTTTGAAAAAGGAGGCGTTGGGATCGACGGCAACGCTGCCCGCCACTTCCGGAGGGCAAAACGGTGCGGTGCCGACTTTGGGCAGGCTGAATTTCACGCGTGGGTCCATCTACAGGTGGGAGACGCCCAGCTTAGACGTTTCAGCGTATACGCAAAACCCTGGGGGAGCCGGGTTGGCGGTGATCAGCGTTTCGCTTCCGATTGTGGAGTTGCCGCTTTCGCTGGAAAGCCAGCTCTACAGAGATGTGCAGTAAGGGAGGGAAATGTTGTATACAAAAAATCAACCGCTATAGAGCAATCCACTGTTCGCAATGCTAACGTTGCCGCCTGAAACAAATTGGAGATGTGCGTGTGCTGATGCTCAAACTGCTGGTCATTCCAGGATTCCTGCTGCTCATTTCCCTGGCCGGTAAACGCTGGGGGCCGAGCGTGGCCGGTTGGTTGTCGGGATTGCCGGTGGTGGTCGGGCCGATTCTGTTTTTCCTCGCCATCGAACAAGGTGAAGCCTTCGCCGCGCAATCGGCCATGGCGGCACTGTCGGCGATGTTCGCGATGATCGCCTACTGTGTGACCTATGCGCAGGTCGCCCAACGCACGGGATGGCCACTGGCGCTAACGACTTCACTGCTGGTGTGGGCCACGGCGGCGGTGCTGCTGTCGTTGATCCCGCCGTCGCTGCCACTGTCGGTGATCGCCGCCGCAACGGCACTGTTGGCCGCGCCCCACCTGTTCCCGTCGGTACAGCCGATCCTGTCAGGCCCGGCACCCAAGTCCGACAAACTGCTGCTGCGCATGATCGCCGGCGCCCTGCTGACCCTCGCGGTCACCTTGCTTGCCAGCACCGTGGGTGATCGCTGGAGCGGCCTGCTCGCCGTGTTCCCGGTGCTGGGCAGCGTCATGGCGGTGTTTTCCCAGCAAACCCGGGGGCCGGCGTTTACCGCTGCCCTGCTGCGCGCGACGGCGACCGGGATGTATTCGTTCTCGGCCTTTTGCCTGGTCCTGACGCTGGCATTGCCAGCACTCGGGATGAACGCATTCGTCCTGGGAGTGGCGGTGTCCGTGGCGATGCTGGGGGTGACCAAACGCTTGCTGGCGCGGCCCGTCGACCCGGTGGCGGACGCTGGACGTACCGCCATCAAGCGCTAGTTGCTTCAGGTCAACGAGCGGATACGTTCGATGGTTTCGCACGAGTAGAGCAAAAAACCCGTACGTCAATCGAACGGGTTTCGCTCAACATCAACCTCAGTTCACCACCCACGACTGACTGAGGCCTACACCATGAAATTCTTTTTCCACCCTTCGCCTAATCCGATGAAAGTCGCCCTGCTGCTCGAAGAACTGCAAACGCCTTATGAATTGATCGGCGTCGATACCTTCAAGGGCGAACAACACCTGCCGGCTTTCCTGGCGATCAACCCGAACGCCAAGGTGCCGGCCCTGATCGATGGCGACGCCACGGTATTCGACTCGCAAGCGATCCTGCTGCACCTGGCACACAAACATCAGCGCTTCCTGCCGGCCACCGCTGCCGGCAATGCCGAGCTGCTGTCGTGGCTGATGTTAATCGCCACCGGCCTCTCGCCGTTCTCGGGCCAGGCCGTGCACTTCCTGCACCACGCACCGGAGGACCTGCCCTACGCGAAAAACCGCTACCTCAAGGAAGTCGAGCGCCACTACCGCGTGCTCGACCAGCGTCTGGCCGATCACCCGTACCTGGCCGGCGACTCCTACAGCATCGCCGACATGGCCCTCTGGGGCTGGGCCAATTACGCGCCTTACATCCTTGGCGAAAACGGCCTGGCGGCCTACCCGAACGTCAAGCGCCTGTTCGATGAAATCAGCGCCCGCCCCGCGGCCCAGCGCGCTCACGGCCTGAAAGGGCAACTGGTGCTGAAAGCCGAATTCGACGAAGAAACCCGCCGTAACCTGTTCCCGCAGAACCAGGCTCAATAACCGTTTCCGACGATCAAAGGTGATGAAATGAGTGATCAAGTCGCGTTTATCGTTTACCTGCCCGCCAAACCGGAACGTTTCGACGAAACCCGAGAACGGCTGCTGGACGTCGTGCACCAGATGTCGGCCGAGCCGGATTTCGTCAACACCTGGGTGCACCAACTCCAGGACGACCCGAACACCCTGGTGCTCTACGAAACCTGGAACTGCAGCAAGGAAGACTTCATCACTCGCCACCTGAACAAGCCCTACCGTCAGGCGTATGAACAACGGCTGCCGGAGTTGCTGGCCCGGGAGCGTCGGATCGAGTTTCTGGAGGTGATCAAAAGCTATCCGGTGCGTCGGGAGGATTGACTGCATCAGTCCTTATGGCGAGGGGGCTTTGCCCCCGTTTGGCGGCACAGCCGTCGAAAAACTTGCCAGTGCGCTGCAGCTGGAAAAATACAGGGACCACTTTCCACACCAACGCAAGCAAGTTCCCTCGCCACAGGTACATCAGTCACCGTCCGTTAGTCCGTACTGGAACCCACCATAACCTCCATGGGATGATCGCCGCCCCATCGCGCGTCCATCCCTGGAGATTTCGAATGTCACTGTTGAGTAAAAAAGCCGTTGTTCTGTTGCTGGCAGCGGCGACCAGTCTTGGGGCCTTGAATGCGTACGCCGCCAAGGCAACGGCCAAGGACACCGCGACGGCGCAAAAAGTCTCCCTGCTCGACGGCAAGTTCACCTTCACCCTGCCCAAAGGCTTCGTCGCCAGCCCGCTGCCGACCAGCCCCACCGGTGCGAGCGGCACCATGTACAGCAACGAGACCACCAAGACCGTGGTGATCGCCGCTGAAAACAGCCTGCCGGAAGGGGTCAAGGTCAAGGACAACGACGGCGAGTTTCTAGACGGCACCGCAGCCGACTTCGACGCCGCGCAACGCAAGGCCCTGCCGGATTACAACAAACTCAGCGAAAAAAGCCTGACCCTGAAAAAAACCGGACTGGGCCTGCGCCAGGTCGACAGCACCGCCACCCAGGGCGGTGGTCAGACCCTCAATACGACGTTGATGGCGGCGTCCGGCAGTCACATGACCGTGGTCCGGGTGATTTCCCGTCCCGGCGACATGGCTGCCCACGAAACCCTGATCAAGCAGATCGTCAGCGGCAAATGAACATCAAGGATTGAGGCGCTGCAACCAGGCACTCAAATCCTTCACCTCGTCGGCGCTGATGTTGTGGCCAACCCCTTGGTAGGCGTGAAACTCAGGTTCGAGTGACGCGCTCTTGAGCAGGCTGTCGGCGTCGGTGCCGTCACTGAACGGCAGGCGTTTATCCGCCGTGCCATGCCCGATGAAAATCGCCAGCGACTGGCGTTTTTCATCCGGTTGCAGCTCCGATTTGAGCACCGGCAGAATCCGTCCGCTCAACGCCGCGATCCCGCCCACCGCTTCGGGGTGGCGCAGGGCGACCTCGTAAGACATGATCGCGCCCTGGCTGAATCCCACCAGAAACACCTTGTCCGCCTCGGTGTGATATTTCTTCGCCGCCTGGGCGACGAAATCCAGCAGCAATTGGGCGCTGGTCTTCAGATCATCTGTCTCGCCGTTGTAGGCACCTTCCCCCTTCTTGCGAAACCACTGGTAACTGCCCTCTTCCATCACCATCGGCGCACGGACCGACAGGTAGGTGTATTGCGCGGGCAAGTCATCCTTGATGCCGAACAGATCCTGCTCGTTACTGCCGTAACCGTGGAGAAAAATTACCAGGGGTTGATCGCGGGAATCGACGTTGGCCTGCTCCAGGTACTTGAGCGGCAGATCGGTTTGCAACGGGGCTTGAGCGTGGACAGCGGCGGACGCCAGCAACGTGAGCAGAGCAAGAAATTTCAACATGGACCTTCCTTCACAGTGCGCAGGATTCGGGACAGAGCCTAACATCTCTTCCCGGCTACGCACTCCCCTGCGAAGGCGTTAGCTTGCCAGCGATGGCGATCTCAGCAACCCCATTGCGGGCAAGCCAGCGCCTGCAGGCGAATCGGCTCAGTCGTTGATCAGCTTGCCGACCCGGATCGGATCTCGTCCGGCGACCTTCGCCTGCCAGGTGCCTGGCTGCGTGTAACGGCCGCGGTCGATGGCGAACAACACGCCGCTGGTGCCGGCACAAACCGTGGTGACCTTGTCGTTCAACGGGTCGACCACTTCAAACAGCGCATCGCCCTTCTCCACCCACTCACCGGCATCGCGCAGGAAGCTGACCACGCCGTGATGGGGTGCGAACAGGTATTCGGTGCCTTCGAACGGCATGCCTTCGCAGCATTCGACAGGCGCCTCTGGCCAGGTGCCCTGGATGAAACCCTGTTCGGCGAGGAAGCCGAGAATGGCTTCGCAATTGGCCTGGGCCTGATCAACGCGGGTGTCGCCCATGCTGCCCAGCTCCAGGGTGGTCGCCAGGTTGGCCGGTGGGATGGCCGCCTCGGGGAACGCCCTGGCCAGACGCAACCATGGCGAGGAACAAGACTCGTCGAACGAGCTACCGCCAGAATCTTCGCACAGCAACGCGACACCGGCCTTCAGGCGCGCAGCCAGGGATCGCCACTGCGGCCAGTGTTGCGGCAGGGCGTAAATGTGGATTGCCGCCTCGAAGTCGCAATGCAGGTCGAGGGTGATATCCGCGTCGCAAGCGTGGCGCAGCAACAGGCGATGCATGGCTTCCAGCTGCGAAGCCGGGCTCGGCAGACCGTCGAGCACTTGGCCCATGGTTTGGCGAATCAGCGCGATATTGGCCTCGGCATCGCTGCCCAGGCGATCACCGATCAACTGCGCCACCGGTGCGCTGAGTTCGACGAACGAGCGGTTGAAGTTCTTGCCGCTGCCCAGTTCGAAGCGGCCCATGTGGCTGCCTTGCAGATGCTGATCCAGCCCAATGGGGTTGGCCACCGGTACCAGTTCGATCACACCCTGCAACCGGCCCTGGTTTTCCAGCTCGGCCAGGCGCTTTTTCAGTTCCCAGGCGGTACGCATGCCGGGTAACTCGTCGGCGTGCAGGCTGGCCTGGATGTAGACCTTGCGAGTGCCCGCGCCATAACGGAACACGCTGAGGGTGCGTTCGGTTCCCAGATGGCTCCAGGGCAGAGTGTGATTGATGCGTTGCATGGGGCGCTCCGATGTCAGCGGCACCAAGATCCCTTGTGGGAGCGAGCAAGCTCGCTCCCACAAGGGATCGCGGCCTGATTGCAAATCATAAAAAATGGCAACCGCGTCAACGGTTGCCACCTTTTTGCACGGTTCGATTACTCGCCGTAAACGTCAAACTTGAAGTACTTGTCCTGCACTTGCTTGTACTTGCCGTTGGCGCGGATTTCGGTGATAGCGGTGTTGAACTTGTCCGCCAGTTCCTTATCGCCTTTGCGCACGGCAATGCCAGCGCCGCCACCGAAATATTTCGGATCGTTGTACTCAGGGCCTACGAACGCGAAACCTTTACCGGCGTCGGTTTTCAGGAAACCGTCGTCCAGGTTGACCGAGTCGGCCAGCAGCGCATCAACGCGTCCCGAGACCATGTCTAGGTTGGCTTCCTGCTGGGAGCCGTAACGCACCAGGACAATGCCGGCCGGTTGCAGCACTTCAGTGGCGAAGCGGTCATGGGTACTGGCGCGCAGCACACCGACTTTCTTGCCTTTGAGTTCGGTCAGCGGGTCCTTCACATCGGAGCCTTCCTTCATCACGAAGCGCGCCGGGGTGTGGTAGTACTTGATGGTGAAATCGACGTTCTTCTTGCGGTCGTCGGTGATGGTCATGGACGACAGGATGGCGTCGATTTTCTTGACCTTCAGTGCCGGGATCAGGCCGTCGAACTCTTGCTCGACCCACGTGCACTTCACTTTCATCTGCTCGCACAGGGCGTCGCCGATGTCCACGTCAAAACCGGTCAGTTTGCCGTCAGGGGTTTTCATCGAGAACGGTGGGTAACCGGCTTCGATACCGATACGGATCGGCTTGGCGTCTTCGGCCACGGCGGTCAGGGACAGCATCGACAGTGCCAGGGCACCGAACATCACTAGCTTCTTCATTTATAACTCCTGTGTGCGGAGGCTTTTATTGGCAGCTTTCGGTCGGTAGCTTGTGGCTGGTAAAGACCGAAGTGGTCGGCAGTCTAGAGTGGCTTCAGGAGGGCAAATGGTGTTTAAGCGACAAATACTTACATAAAAGTGGCCGCAGGAATAAAGGCCAATGGGGTGTGCGCCATCGCGGTGCAAAGGCTGTCAGACAATCCGCCCAATCGAAAAAAAACTTACAAGAATTCAGCTATTTTCCGACCCAAGAATCGCGCTGGCGACCGGGCACTTTTTGCGGCACATTGACCGCCTACCTGCCCCTGAAGAGATGCGTGATGCCGTCCTTGAATCTGATCCAGCACCATCCTGCTGAAGGTCCCGGCGCTATTGCCCTGTGGGCCGAATCCCGTGGTTTGACCCTGAACGTATTTCGCGCCGACCTCGGCCAGTTGCCGCCCGTGAGTGCAGCCCCCGTGATTCTGTTGGGTGGGCCTCATGAGGCCAACGCCGGGCCAGAATGGCTGGAAACCGAACGTCAGTGGCTGGCGGCCAGCCTGGATCAAGGCGCAGCGGTGTTTGCGATTTGCCTGGGGGCGCAGTTACTGGCACTGAGTCTGGGCGGGAATGTGCGGCGGATGGACAGAATGGAAACCGGATGGACGCCCGTGACTTTTGTCGATGGCCAGTCGCTGCAGGTGCTGGAGTGGCACGAAGACGCCATCGACCTGCCACCGAATGCGCAACTGCTGGCCAGCAGCATGCAGTGCGAACAACAGATGTACCGCGCCGGGCCGACTCGGGTGGGCCTGCAGTTTCATCCGGAGTGGAACGCCGAATCGGTGGCTGTTCTGAATGAGCATTTTGCGGATGAATCGCCATTGCCGCGGGGTCAGCAGGACAGCGCCGCCCATGCAACCGTGTTCGAGTGGTTGCAGGCGACGCTGGATGGGTGGCGGGACGCGTCGTCAGGCACACGCTGAACCTGTAAACCTGGGTACGCGATCGTCAAGAGCATTGAGTCGACTGATGTGGGGCCGTTTCGCGGCCCAGCGGGAACAAGCTCCCTCGCCACCGTTGTTCAGCATTCACATCCAATGGGCGCTGTGGCTGGAGGTTGCACCGCGACGCTCAATTTAAATCCTTCATCCAGCCACCCTGTCACGCCACCGATCATCTCTTTGACCGGATAACCCAGCGCCGCCAGTTTCACCGCTGCCTTGTTCGCGCCATTGCAGTGAGGGCCGGCGCAATAGACCACGAACAGGGTGTTTTTCGGGTAAGCCGCCAGGCCTTCAGCGCTGAGCAATCGCCGCGGAACATTGATCGCCCCCGGTACATGCCCACGTTCGAAGGCCAGCGGGCCGCGCACGTCCAACAGAATGAAATCAACTTCGCCAGCGGCCTGACTGCCATGGACGTCGGAGCAATCGGTTTCGAACGTCAGGCGATTGCTGAAGTGCATCAGGGCAATGGCCGAGGGGGCGGCGGGAATTTCGCGAACCAGGCTGGTCATGGGCAGTACTCCTAAATGTCGTTGGGTGTGAACACACTTTATCCGCCTGCCCATTGCGGCTAAAGTGGCGCACAAGACACTCACCGGGAATTTTACGCCAAATGCAGCCTACCCCAGGATCGGTCGCCATTCTGGCCTACGACGGCCTCTGTACGTTCGAGTTCGGCATCGCCGTCGAGATCTTCGGCCTGGCGCGGCCGGAGTTCGATTTCCCTTGGTACGAGCACTGCGTCGCCGCTGTCGATCAAGGACCGATGCGCGCCATGGGTGGCATCCAGGTGCTGGCCGATGGCGGCCTGGAACTGCTCGAACAGGCCCGGACCATCATCATTCCCGGCTGGCGCGATCGCCAGGCAGCGGTGCCCGAGGCACTGCTCGCCGCGCTGCGCCAGGCCCATGCCCGGGGCGCACGGTTGCTGTCGATCTGTTCCGGGGTGTTCGTGCTGGCCGCCACCGGGTTGCTCGATGGTCACCGTGCGACCACACACTGGCGCTACACCACGGAGCTGGCGCAACGCTTTCCGAACATTCTGGTGGACCCCGATGTGTTGTATGTCGATTCAGGCCAGTTGATTACCTCGGCGGGCAGCGCTGCCGGCATCGACGCGTGCCTGCATCTGGTGGCTCGGGATTTCGGCACACAAGTGGCCAATTCGGTGGCACGGCGGCTGGTGATGTCGCCGCAACGCACCGGTGGCCAGGCGCAATTCATTCCGACACCGGTCAGTCCCGCGCCGCGCAGTGATCTTTCCCGCGTCATGCAGTGGGCACGGGAGCGTTTGCATGAGCCGCTGGAAGTACGTGACCTGGCCAGCGAAGCGGCCATGAGCGAGCGGACCTTCCTGCGCCGCTTCAGCGAAGCCAGCGGCCAGTCACCCAAGGCCTGGCTGCAACATGAACGCCTGGGCCGCGCCCGCGAACTGCTGGAAAGCACCGATCAAAACACCGAGCAGGTTGCCCTGCGCTGTGGTTATCGTTCGGTGGAGAGCTTCCGGGTGGCGTTTCGCAGCGTGGTCGGTGTACCGCCGTCGGTGTATCGGGAGCGGTTTGGGCGTGGGGTCAAGGCCCTTTCTTGAGGTGGCCTTGTGGGCTCCATCGTCAGAACGCCGCCCGAACAGACAGGAAAATCCTCAAGGCTTGCGCAAAAGATAGGTGTCCATGATCCAGCCATGGGCCAGTCGGGCCGCCTTGCGCACCCGCTCGATCTCATCCGCCACATCCTTGAGCTTGCCGCTGATCAGGATTTCATCCGGCGTCCCCAGGTAGGCCCCCCAGTAAATGTCGGTCTCCCGATCCGCTACCTGATGATAGGCATCCTGGGCATCGAGCATCACCACCAGGCTGTCGGCATCGCTCACCTGACCGGCGGCGAGGCGCCGGCCGGTGGTGATTTCAATCGAGCCGCCAATTTGATTGAGCGTCACCTTGTGCTGCGCCGCCAACGCCTGAACGCTGGTGATGCCCGGGATCACCTCGAATTCGAAGGCACAGGCGCCTGACGCCAGAATCGCCTGCAAGATGCGCAGGGTGCTGTCATACAGCGCCGGGTCACCCCAAACCAGGAAACCACCGCACTGGTCGTCGGACATTTCCTCATTGATCAGCCTCTCGAAGGTCCGCTGCCTGGCCAGGTTCAGGTCGTCGACACTGATCTTGTAGTCCACATCCCCGCGCTCGCGCTCAGGGCTGCGGGCTTCGACGAAGCGATATTGGCGATCGGTGATGTAGCGTTCGCAGATGTCACGGCGCAGGTCGATCAGCGTGTCCTTGCTCTGGCCCTTGTCCATCAGGAAAAACACGTCGACCTTGTTCAGCGCCTTCACTGCCTGAATCGTAATGTAGTCGGGGTTGCCGGCACCGATGCCGATGACCAGTAATTTTTTCATCCGCATCGTTCCTCGGGCTCAGCGCCCGCCAAGCGCAATCGCCAGCAACCCTGGAACCGGAGTTCGACGCTCGACAGCGGCTCGACATCAATCAGATTGAATGCCGAACCGTGCAGCACGTACGTCAGCGCGGCGCGGATGACAAACGGATGCGTCACCGCCACCACATGTCCCGGTGTCGCCTGCAATGTCGTCAGCCAGGCGCCCACCCGCTCAGTCACCTGGATCACCGACTCGCCACCGTGGGGCGCCGAAGCCGGGTCGGCGAGCCAGGACTGTAGCCATTGCGCTTCGGATTTTTGCAGGTCATTGATGCGCTGACCGCTCCAGCGCCCGACATCGCAATCGCGCAATGCCGCGACCACCTCAGCGTGGCTGCCGAACAGTTCGGCGGTCTGCCGTGTACGCAGTTCCGGGCCGCACAACAGCCGTGGAGCATTTTTGAATTGAGCACGACGGGAACCCCGCGCCGATTGCCAATCCATCTCCAGAGGTTCATCCGTAGGAAACCTCGCCAATTTTTGTGCGACGGTTCGAGCGTGGCATATCAGGGTCAAACGGGTCGCCTGCACGAAGGATTACTCTGTCGATAGAAAGTGAGGTACGGCGACTTGCCGGTGGTCGCGCAATTGTGACGCAAGAAAGGTGGTCGAAGGGGCCTTTCGTCTGACAACAAAAGCTGTCTTCGATCTGTTTATAGGCAATGCCCTACACGCCTGGCCGTCATCCCCGTCGCCATCGGCGTACAGGCATTTCGCTCAATTTTCGGCGTTGAAAAACCGCAGCAAAATTAACTAGACAGGCCGTGCGCCTTAATTAAATACTGGTTTCAACGGATTATCGCCCCCATCCAGCAGGAGCCCGGATGCCCTCATTTAACGACCCGATCATTGACTCCCGTCTGGACAGTTCACCGTCCACAGCCACGCGCCACCCGATCAGTCCCGGCCTCTGCAATGACGCAGACCTGATACCGCGCGCGGTCAATCCGCAATAGCACCTGAAAAAGAGCGGCGTCCGACAAGACAACCGCCGATCAATCCGTGGAAACCGACAGTGATCGTCAGGTTCGGTGCCAGCCACCGAACGCTTTGATACAGGAGTGCATCCATGCTGGTGTTGCGTCCAGTGGTGTTAACCGACCTGCCCCAATTGCAGCGGCTGGCCCGCGAAAGCCTGGTGGGCATTACGTCGCTGCCAGACGACCGCGAATGCTTGCACGATAAAATTCTCGACTCATGCACCTCGTTCGAGCAATCCGTCCAGAGCCCGGGCCCGGAAAGTTACTTCTTCGTGCTGGAAGATTCGGCGACGCGGCGACTGGCGGGCTGCTCGGAAATTCTCGCCATGGCGGGTTTCAGCGAGCCGTACTACAGCCTGCGCAACCGCAACTTCAACAGTGCCTCGCGGGAGCTGAACATCGAGCATGGCGTGCCGGCTCTGTCGCTGTGCCACGACCTCGGCAGCCATACCTTGCTGCGCGGTTTTCATATCGATCCGACGCTGGTGCGCACGGCGTATTCCGAACTGTTGTCACGGGCGCGACTGCTGTTCATCGCCGCCCACGCGCCGCGCTTTGCCGACGGGGTCATCAGCGAAATCGTTGGTTTCAGCAGCAATGACGGGCATTCGCCGTTCTGGGATGCGCTGGGCAAGCACTTCATCGACCTGCCCTATGTCGAGGCCGAGCGGCTCTGCGGGCTTGAGAGTCGAGCGTTTCTTGCCGAACTGATGCCGCAATACCCGATCTACGTGCCAATGCTGCCCCAGGCCGCGCAAGACTGCATCGGCCGGGTTCACCCCGATGGCCAGGAGGCCTTCGATATCCTCGAGCGCGAGGGTTTCCAAACCAACAGTTATGTCGATCTCTTTGACGGCGGCCCAACGCTGTATGCGCGCACCGGTGGCATTCGTTCCATCGCGCAAAGCGTGACCGCCACGGTGAAACCCGGCTCATCCATCGACGCCCGTGGCCGTTACCTGCTTTGCAATGACGCGCTGGAGAATTACCGCGCCATCGTCGCCGACCTGGACTACCGCGCCGGGCAGCCCCTGACCCTGGACACCGAGATGTGCGCGGCCCTGAAGGTGAGCGAAGGCAGCCCGATCCGGCTGATTGCCTTGTGATCCGCTTCCCTCACGGCGCACAACGACCGTCCCCGTGCAGGCTCGCGCAAGGAGTTGCAGCATGATAGTTCGTCCGGTCCAGGTGACCGATCTGCCCGCCCTGCTCGCACTGGCCCGGCAGGCTGGTTGCGGATTGACGTCGCTGCCGGCCAACGAAGAGCGCCTGCTTCACCGATTGCGCTGGGCACAAAGAACCTTCGCCGAACAAGTCGAGCGCGCCGACGCCGATTACCTGTTCGTCCTTGAAGACGACGACCAGCAAGTGGTGGGCGTCAGCGCCCTGACCGGGGCCGTGGGCCTGCGCGAACCCTGGTACAGCTACCGGGTCGGGCAGACGGTCAGCTCATCACCGGACCTGGGCATCGAGCGGCACATCCCGACCTTGTTCATGAACAATGAAATGACCGGTCAATCGGATCTGCGCTCGCTGTTCCTGCGGCCCGATCGACGTCAGAGCCATCACGGCCGGTTGCTGTCCCTGGGGCGTTTGTTGGTCGTGGCCGAGTTTGCGCACCTGTTCGGGGACAAGATAATCGCCGAACTGCGCGGCAGCGCCGACGAAAAAGGCTGCTCTCCCTTCTGGGACAGCGTCGGTCGCCACTTCTTCAAAATGGACTTCAAGCACGCCGATCACTTGTCGTGGCTGGGCAACAAAGCGTTCATCGCGGAACTGTTGCCGCGCCAACCGCTGTACGCCTGCCTGCTGACCGAACAGGCCCAGGCGGTGATCGGCAAGCCTCACGCAAAGGCCGAGCCGGCCCTGAAGATCCTCACCGCCGAAGGTTTTGCCCACAAGGGTTACATCGACATCTTCGACGCCGGCCCGGTGATCGAGTCCCCCGTTTCGAACATCCGCAGCGTGCGCGACAGTCAGTTACTGGAGCTGACCATCGCCCCCCCGGACGATCAGGCTCCCGTGTGGCTGATCCACAACCGTCGCCTGGAAAACTGCCGCATCACCGCCACCCCGGCCCGCCAAGTGGGCGACCGCCTGATCGTCGACCGTCTCACCGTCAAACGCCTGCAACTGCAACCCGGCGATTCGGTCCGCGCCGTACCGCTGCGCCCACAACAGCCGCAGGCGGTGGCGGCGTAATCGCTCCCGAGTCGCCCACTGTTGGCCATCATCTGCAAATTCGTCATCATTCTCGACCGCCCCCCGTGATAGCCTTTTACGTCTTCGGCGTTGACACTTTTGCTCAAGCCCTTCCATTCCCATTGGTGGAACTCATATGTCCAGGCTTTCTCATCAAGATTTGCGCCGCAGTTTTCGTCAATTACTCGCATCCAACACCTGCTACCACACGGCGTCGGTCTTCGACCCGATGTCGGCGCGCATTGCGGCGGACCTGGGGTTTGAAGTGGGTATTCTCGGCGGGTCGGTCGCATCGCTGCAGGTACTGGGTGCCCCAGACTTCGCCTTGATCACCCTCAGCGAGTTCGCCGAGCAGGCCACCCGCATCGGCCGCGTCGCCCAACTGCCGGTGATCGCCGACGCCGACCATGGCTATGGCAACGCCCTCAACGTCATGCGCACCATCGTCGAGCTCGAACGTGCCGGCGTGGCCGCCCTGACCATCGAAGACACCTTGCTGCCGGCGCAATTCGGCCGCAAATCCACGGACCTGATCACCGTTGCCGAAGGCGTCGGCAAGATCCGCGCGGCCCTGGAAGCCCGGTGTGACTCGGAATTGGCAATCATCGCCCGCACCCACGCAGGGATTCTTCCGGTGCAGGAAATCATCAGCCGCACCAAGCAATACCAGGCCGCCGGGGCGGATGGCATCTGCATGGTTGGGGTGAAGGATTTCGACCATCTGGAACAAATCGCCGAGCACCTGAGTGTGCCGCTGATGCTCGTGACCTACGGAAATCCGTTGTTGCGTGATGACAAACGCCTGGCCGAACTGGGCGTGCGCATCGTCATCGACGGCCACGGCGCCTACTTCGCCGCGATCAAGGCCACCTACGACAGCCTGCGCGAACAACGACAAATCTTCACCCAGGCCGCCGACCTGAGCGCGACGGAACTGACACATACCTATACACAGCCGGCGGAATACATTCGTTGGGCGGAAGAGTTCATGCACGTTAAAGAGTGATGGCGAGCAAACGTTAATTGCGTGAAACCCCATCCCCTGCTCGCGATGGACGTCAACGATGACGCGGGCTGTCTGAATGCCCGCGTTGCCTGGACGTTCATCGCGAGCAGGCTCGCTCCTACAGTGAACCCGGTACACCTGCAGGTAACTGGTCGGCTATCAGGCCGCCGAAGTGCGATATCCAAGTGCGGCAGGCCGGGGTGTGGCAAGGACCAGACCGACAAGGTCGGCTGTCAGGCCGCCTCAATAAACATCAAACCGAATCGAGCAGCTCATACTGAGAGCGACCATCGCTGCAGCAAATGACCCGGTTACGCCCCGTCGTCTTGGCCTCGTACAATGCCTGGTCGGCATCGCCGAGCCACGAGGTCGCGTCACTGTGGCCAGGGTTGAACGCAGCCAAACCGATGCTAAGGCTGACTTTCAGCGCCGGGTTTTGCTCGTAGCCCAACGTGGCAAAGCGATCACGCAGCGCCTCCATGACCGCCGCCGCGTTGTTCAAGGGCAAATCCGGAAGAATCACGCAAAACTCATCACCGCCATAACGCCCGGCGACGTCGGTGGCACGCAGGTTCTGCTTGAGCATCTTGCTCAGCTGTCGCAACACGATGTCGCCGGCGACGTGACCGTAAGTGTCATTGATGTTTTTGAAATGATCGATGTCGATCAGCGCAATCGCCCCTCCCTGGTGCTGGCGCTGGCAGCGCTGAAACTCGACTTCCAGTTGATCCTTCCAGGCGCCGTGGTTGAGCAGACCGGTCAGGCTGTCGGTTCGGCTCAGGGCCAGTAATTCACTTTTTTGCCGGCCGAGGGTATGGGCCTGGCGAAAGCAGAGCCAGCCCAGCGCCAGCGGGTAAAAACACATCAAGGGCAAGCAGGCGTAGAGTTGTAACTGACTGGTTTCTGGAATGAACAGCGGCTTGAAAATCAGCCACCCGATGCCGATCCCCAGGATCTGCGTGACGCTGCCCGCCAACAAAAAACGCAAGCCGCCGATCGCCACGTTGTTCATCGCCATCATGGAAATGGTGGTCGCGCTGGGCAGCGGATTGAACTGCATGGCTGCGACCCAGAAGCCACCCAGAAAGGCGTCAACCAGCAGGTTACGGTGTTCGGCATGATAGGGAGCCTTGGCCCGACGCGCCCATTGATAGGCCAGGTGCGGCCAGATCAGACCGTTGAACAGCATCAGTGCCCAGACCCAGGGTGCCGGGTTCAGGGGGTACATCGCCACACTTACGCACAACAGCCCCAGCACCAGGCCGAGCATGCGCGACGTGTAGAGCCTCCTGGCCAGTGAAAGTCCTTTCACTCCCGTCTTTCCCATTGGGCCCCCTCCACAGAGCGGTACCTGATGATTCCAGGGTTGCGCGTATTTCTCGGAGTCTAACAGGGTAACGTCAAATAGCCATCACCGGTGGGCGGGATGAATACCGTGGCATAGCCGTCAAGCGTACGCTCAATGTTTGGCTATACATGAAGACAGGCTTGCCGCAAAAACGAGAAAGAGGAGGCCCATGCAGACCTTTCAGGTGTTGATCATAGGTAGCGGCTTTGGTGGTCAGTGTGCGGCGGTCAACTTGCTCAAGGCTGGCATCACCGACTTCCGCCTGCTCGAGCGGCGTGACTTCTTCGGGGGCACCTGGTGCCAGAACACCTATCCGGGCGCTGCGGTCGACGTGCCCTCGCCCCTTTACTCGCTGTCTTTCGCGCCCTACCGCTGGACACAGATGTTCGCCGAACAGGCCGAACTGCATCGCTACACCCGCTATGTCGTGGAGCACTTCGGACTGCGCGACCGGGTGGAACTGCAGGCCAATGTCGAACACGTCGAATGGGACGACGAAAGCAAACGCTGGGCGGTCCACACGGCCGGCAAGGGCACCTTTTATGCGCAGTTCCTGATCAATGCCACCGGGCCCCTGAGCCAGCCTGTGGTGCCACGCTTCGAGGGCCAGGAACGCTTTCGGGGCAAGACTTTTCACACCAACAACTGGGATCACACCTACGACTACCGCCAAAAACGCGTGGCCATCGTCGGCAGTGGCGCCAGTGCGGCCCAGGTGATTCCGGCGATTGCCCCGGATGTCGAGCACCTGCACGTATTCCAGCGCACGGCGCATTGGGTATTGCCCCGGGCTGACCGCTCGTTTGGCCGTTTCCAGCGCTGGTTGCTCGGGCTGAAACCAGCCTACACATTGCTGCGCTGGCTGATTTACTGGCAATTCGAAACCCGGGTGATTGCCTTCAAATACTCGAAACCGGCGATACGCATGGTCCAGCACCAGGCCTTGCGCTTTATCAAACGCCAGGTACCGGACGCCGAACTTCGGCGAAAACTCACGCCGGACTACACCATCGGCTGCAAACGGGTGATTCTGTCGAGCACGCTGTACCCGGCACTGGGTCGCAGCAATGTGACGCTGCACTGCCGTGAACAAGGCATTGCCGCCCTCGATGAAACCGGCATCATCATGCAGGACGGGCAACACATCGATGTGGACCTGATCGTCTGGTCCACCGGCTACGACGCCACCGACGGGGTGATCTCCTACCCGGTCACCGGCAAGCATGGCACTCGCCTGAAAGATGTCTGGGCCCCGTTCCCCCGTGCCTACCTCGGCACCAGCCTGCCGGACTTTCCCAACCTGTTTATCGTCACCGGTCCGAACACCGGCATCGGCCACACGTCGGCGCTGTTTATCATCGAATCGCAGATGAATTACATCCTCGATTGCATTCGCACCCTTGAATCGCGAGGTTTACGCAGCATCGAAGTTCGCCCCGAGGCAGAACGTACCTACACTGAAATGATCCATAGAGAAATGGAACGCACCGTGTGGAAGTCAGGAGGCTGCCACAGTTGGTATCAAAGCAAGAGCGGTCATGTGATTGCCATGTTTCCGGGGTTCAGTTTCAGCTTCCATCGCTTGACCCGAGCCCTGAAACCCGCCGATCACATCTTGTCCTGAACCGTTAGAAGGAAGGCGCCTGATGCTTTTACTGGTTGTCGCTATCGCGGTCTTTGCCGCCTGGAGCTGGTTGAGTTACCCGGCCGTCGGCTACTGGCTTTATGACTTGAGCGTGGCCACCGAGGCCAAACTGTACAAGTTGCACAAGATCGTCGTGCCCATTTCAGAAATGACCGTCTCGACCTGGCAAGGCGGCCCTTATGAGGCGTCCAGCAACGTCTTGATGCTGCACGGCTTCAGTGCCGACAAAAATCTCTGGCTGCGTTTTGCCCGGCACTTTGTCGGCAGCTACCGGGTGATCATCCCCGACATCGCCGGCCATGGCGAAACCGGCTTCAAGGAAGGCGGCGGCTATGACATCCCGCTGCAGGCCAAGCGCATGATCCAGCTGCTCGATGTCTGTGGGGTCGACAAGGTCCATGTGATCGGCAACTCGATGGGCGGCTACATCGCTGCATGGTTGGCGGCCACCTATCCGGACCGCATTGCCTCGGTCGCCCTGTTCGACCCGGCGGGTGTCACCGCGCCCGAACCCAGTGACCTGGAACGGCACTTGGCCAAGGGCCACAACCCGTTCCTGATCAACTCCCGGGAAGAATTCAAATACTTCTATGGCATGACCATGGCCGCCCCTCCCTGGGTGCCGCGCGTGGTGCTGGACGCCATGGCCCATCGTTATGAACAGGCACGCGACGAACTGGAAGAAATTTTCCGCGACTTTCGCGCCAGCCCACCGATGGAGCCGAAGCTTCCAGGCATACAGGCGCCGGCGCTGTTGCTGTGGGGACGCAAGGATCGCTTGATCGACGTCAGCAGCGTGGCCATTTGGAGCAAAGGCCTGGCCAACCTGCGCGTGGAAGTCTGGGAGGGCATCGGGCACATGCCCATGGTCGAAGCGCCAGCCGGTTCGGCGCGCCTGTATCGGGAGTTTTTGGCATCCCTGCGCTCGGAAAGCCCTCAGGATCAACGCCTGCACTGAGGATGCAGTCCTTTGCAGAATGAAGTTCGTCAGAAACTTCGTTTGTCGGCGACGCGGAAGGCTGCGATCTTTTGCTCAACGTCACCGCGCCAGGAATTGTGTTCATGAATCATCCGAACTTCGTCAGCCCCGACCTGATCCGCCAACGCTTCTCCAAAGCGATGTCCGACATGTACCGCGAAGAGGTGCCTCTATACGGCGCGCTGATGGAACTGGTGGAGCAGACCAACCGTCATGTGCTGGACAGCGATCCGCAAGTGGCCCGGCAGTTGAACAGCACCGGCGAAATCGAGCGCCTGGACCTGGAGCGCCATGGCGCGATCCGTGTCGGCACGGCGGCAGAACTGGCGACCCTCGCCCGTCTGTTCGCGGTGATGGGCATGCAGCCGGTGGGTTATTACGACCTGACGCCGGCCGGGGTGCCGGTGCACTCCACCGCGTTTCGTGCCGTGCATGAAGAGGCGCTGCAAGTCAGCCCGTTCCGGGTATTCACCTCGCTGTTGCGCCTGGAACTGATCGAGGACCTGGAGCTGCGGGCATTCGCCCAATCGACCCTCGACAAGCGCTCGATCTTCACCCACACCGCGCTGACCCTGATCGACTGCGCCGAAACCCAGGGTGGACTCACCGAAGTGCAAGCCCGGGATTTCGTCGAGCACGCGCTGGAAACCTTCCGCTGGCATCACAGCGCTACCGTCACCGCCGAGCAGTATCGCCAACTCAGCGCCCAGCATCGCCTGATTGCCGATGTGGTGGCCTTCAAGGGGCCGCACATCAATCACCTGACGCCACGCACCCTGGACATCGATATCGTCCAGGCGCAAATGCCGGCGCGCGGCATCACCCCTAAAGCCGTGATCGAAGGCCCGCCCCGCCGCCAGTGCCCGATCCTGTTGCGCCAGACCAGTTTCAAGGCACTCGACGAGCCGATCGCGTTCACCGATCAGGCCGAGGCCCGGGGCAGCCACAGCGCCCGCTTCGGTGAAATCGAACAACGCGGCGCAGCCCTCACCCCTAAAGGACGGGCGCTGTACGACCGCTTGCTCAATGCGGCGCGCGATGAGCTCAAGGATTTCCCCAACGAAGCCAACGCCGCACGCTATAACGCGCTGATGGTGCAACATTTCAGCGAGTTTCCCGACACCTATGAAGGCATGCGCCAACAGGACCTGGCGTACTTTCGCTATTTCGTGACGGAAAAAGGCCAGGCCGCAAAGGCGCTGAACACCTTGACGCTGGAAGACCTGGTCAGCGGTGGCTATCTGCGGGTCGAACCCTTGGTGTACGAAGATTTTCTGCCGGTCAGTGCGGCGGGGATATTCCAGTCAAACCTGGGGGATGCGGCACAAACCCACTACGGAGTGCATTCCAACCAGCAAGCGTTCGAGCAGGCCCTGGGCCGTCCGACGATTGATGAACTGGGGTTGTATGCCGAGACACAGCGACGTTCGATCGAGCAGTGTTTCGCCGAATTAAGCACTCTCTAACACACGGAACTGTGGGAGCCTGGCTTGCCAGCGATAGCGATTTCGCCTGCGCCATCACTGGCAAGCCATGCTCCGACAAAAGCAGTATCTACTTCAGTTTCGCCAACAAGGCTTCTGCAGCCGCTTGCGACGACGCTGGATTCTGACCGGTCAGCAACAAACCATCGGTCAGCACATAGCTGGCCCAGTCAGGCCCCTTGGAATAAATCCCGCCCTTGGCCTTGAGTTCGTCCTCCACCAGAAACGGCACGACGTGGCTCAATTGCACCGCTTCTTCTTCGCTGTTGGTAAATCCCGTCACCTTCTTGCCCTTGACCAGTGGCTGACCATCGGCGCCCTTGGCATGACGCAACACGCCCGGCGCATGGCACACCGCCGCGACCGGTTTACCTGCCTTGTAAAACGCTTCGATCAGGGCGATCGAATGTTTGTCTTCAGCCAGGTCCCACAACGGCCCATGACCGCCAGGGTAAAAGATTGCGTCGTAATCGTCGGCCTTCACCGAGCTGAGTACGACCGTCGACGCCAACGCCGACTGTGCTGCGGAGTCCTTGCGAAAGCGCTCGGTGGCTTCGGTTTGCGCGTCCGGCTCATCGCTTTTCGGGTCCAGCGGTGGCTGGCCGCCCTTGGGCGAGGCCAGGGTCAACTGAACCCCGGCGTCCTTGAAGGCGAAATACGGGGCGGCGAATTCTTCCAGCCAGAACCCGGTTTTCTTGCCGGTGTTACCCAATTGATCGTGGGACGTTAAAACCATCAGGATTTTCATGTCGTCTTCACTCCGTCTCGGGACTGCAGTGGGGGCATTAGCCGTGATGCGCACAATGTTGCACATCGATCCTGCCGTATGACCTTCGTAAGGTGCTGATCGTTCGGCCTGCCGGGTGCCAAGCATACTGCGTGATAAGCGAAATCACCTGTCGATAGCCACATTGAACTCAAAACAAGTCGCGCTTCAAACAGCTGCAAGCGCTGCGTTTCAGCGACCGCAACATGGCCTGGATCTGATGAAACATCCGGAACTTCAGCGTTCGATAAGTGGCGTTCATTGCCAATCGGGAAAGTCGGCACAAGCGCAATCAATACCGAGCTGCGCGGGCGATCAATTTATTTCTTGGGGGGCATAAAGAAAACAGACAGGACTGGCGGCTGATCAAAGTGTTCGCCCAGTGCATTGGCCTCGGCAATCCTTGCACTGGTAAAGAGCCCCTGCGCTGGGCGAACGAAACGCATTTTAATTGATGTCGCCGGGAAAGTCCGCGCTTACAACATGAAATTTGCAGTTACATCTATTACTGAAATATCAGCGGACAATTTATTCAAACAAATAAACTCAAACTCACCCGCTCATTTCTGAATAGCAGATTGTTCTTGTACAACGCTTATACAAGAACAATCACCCTGTAAACCAAATATCCATTTATTTCAGAGTGGTTACTTTTAATACATCGGTATAAGTCACCACCACACTCTGGCCTTTTTTCAGGTCCTTGAGTTTGGCCTGAACTTCAGGTCGTTGGACGTCGACCGTCTTCGACTGGCCGGCAGGGTTTTTAAACGTCACACGATGGTGCTTGAGATCGATATCCGTGATCTGCAACTCCACCTTCACCTGACGGTAGGCTTCTCCACCGGGCTTGGTCGAGCCTGGTGCATTGCGTACTTCGCCTGTGTATTCGGTAGTGCCAGGCAGGCCTTTGTCGACGCTGGTGTCGAGGGAGACCGCGACCGAGTGCAGAACATCGACCTTGACCTGATCACCGGGCTTCAGCTTGTCCAGGTTCTTGGCCTTTTCAGTGAGTTGCAACGACACCTGATTGCCTTCAGGGCCTTCCAGCACCACCTGACGGTTAGGGACATCGACCGACACGACTTTGGTGGTGACATGATCGGAAATCACGGACTCCGCCAGCGGGATGTCCGCAGCGAAAGCGCTGAGGCTGGCAGTGGACAGCACAGCAGCCAGGCTGATCGCCTGGGTCAATGTGGAGAGCTTGCGTGTGTGACGTTTCATAGCGGTACTTTCCCTGTGAAGAATGGCAGCGAAAGGCGCTCCACCTTGATCAAGCGCCGACCGTGCCGATGAGCATAGACGCAGATCAGGGAGTGCTCGCGGTTTCTTGCACTGTAGATTCGCTGGATGGTCGCGCCTCGTCGGGGGCGTTCGGTGTTCCGGCTCAATACCCGGTCATTTCCAGATAGCCCTGTCCGCCATGGCTGCCACTCAAGCGTACCGGCCCTTCCCAGTACGGAATGCGCAAATTCATCCAGGCGTTTGGGTTGAGGGCGCTGATGACGATGTCCAGGTGCTTGCCGGGAATCTGGATCGACCAGCTGACCGGCATCGAACGCCCGGCCACCCTGGCGCTGTCCTTCACCGTGAGGCGGATGTCGCCGGCCTTCAACAGCTGCGTCTGCCCCTGGGCGTCGATCCACGTACCGGTCAGGTAAGGAGCGCCGTCCTTTTGCCGCATGCGATAGAGCATCACCTGTTCGCCGCTGTCCAGGTGCAGGGAAAACCAGTCCCATCCCGTCTGGTTGGCGGTCAGGGGCTGGCTGCTCCATTCACGGTCGAGCCACGCGGGACCGCTGACTTGATAGCGCTGACCATCGATTTCCAGGCTGCCGCTGGCCTGGAAAAACGGCTGGCTGTAGTAATACGACGCCTGGCCCTGTTCGGATTTCTGGCTGAACCCCTTATCCCCTTGCAGCACCGATGGCTTTGTCGATGTCAGCCGCAGTTGATAGCCGAACCCCTTGTCGCGGGCGCTGAGTTGCAACTCTGTCAGTGGATCGGCACCCGTTGCCTGACTGATCAAATGCCAGTCGTCGATCCACGCATTGAACGGCGTCAGGCTCACTCCGGCCTGGCCAACGCCGCCACGGGCGTAGCGTTCGGCAGCGTGATGCACCGAGGCCGAAGTCACGGCCGCGTGGCCGAGCCACAGCGTCTGATTACCCCAACCTGCCTGCTCGGGCGTGGCTGTCAGGGCACTGCGAAACAGCGTCCATTGCACGCCGAATTCACGGCCCTGCTCGTCCTTGAGGTTGGCGGTGACGTACCACCACTCAATGCGAAAGCCATCGTGGGGGCCATGATCCGCCGGAAAACCAAACACGCGACCCGGGACCACCGGGGTGAATGCGGCCGCTTGATTGCCGAGGCCGGCAAAGCCTTTGTCTGCCGGCACCGGCTGATCGCAACCGCCAAGCAAGGCCGCGATCAGCCATACGCCCAGCCTAATCCTCATGGGCAAAAGTCCTCAGCAGGTCAGCCGGTTGTGTGCGGTACAGCGAATACAGCGGCCATGCCGAGGCCAACAACGTTGCCAGCAACGCCAGCCCCATCAGTTGCAGCAATTGCAGCGGGAACACCCGCAACGGCAGGCGCCAACCGAAGGCCTGGACGTTGATCACCGCGTCCAGGCACCAGGCCAGGGCAATGCCCAGCGGCAACGCCAGCACCAGCGTCAGCAGCGCCAGCAACCAGGTTTGCCCGAGGTTGAGCAGCATCAGTTGCCGGCGCGTCACGCCCAGCGCCCACAGTGGCGCCAGTTGTCCGAGGCGGCTTTGGCTTTGGGTCAACAAGCTGATGAACAGCGCCACACCCGCTACGCACAGCGTCAGGCTATTGAGCGCGGCGGTGGCGGCAAAGGTGCGTTCGAACACTTGCGAGGACCAGCCCTTGAGCCGGGACTGATCGACGATGCGGCTGTCATCGAGCGCGAAACGCGCTTGCAGCGCCGTGACGAACGGTGTGATCAATGCCGGCTCGATGCGCAGGTTGAAACGGTTCGGCGTCAATTGCGGCCAGCCGCGCAGCAGGTGGTTGACGTTAACCAGCACGTGGCCCTTCGGATTGCCGTAGTCGGCGTAGATCCCGACGATGCGCGGTGACCACCGGCCCGTGGGCGTGGGAATCGTCAGGTGATCGCCCAGTCGCACTTTCAAACGCCGGGCCAGTTGCTCGCTGAGCATCAACGCGTCGTCCTTGGCCAGACGATCCCAGGGGTTGTCGCCCAAGGCTTCGAGCAGTGGCCAATGCTCGCGGTAAGTCGGGTGATCGATCACGCCGAAGACATCCACCGGCCAGCCTTGCAACTGGATCGCCACTTGCCAGGTCGGCAGCACCGCCGTGAGCTGCGGCTGTTGTTTGAGCCAGGTGTGCAGTTCACGGGACTGGGCCGGGTTTTGCGGATTGAGGTACAGCTCGGCGGTGAGCCGTTGCTCGAGCCAGTTGCTGAAGGTCTGGCGAAAACCGGCGGTCATGCTGCCGGCCCCGATGTTCGCCGCCAGCGCCAGGAGCAAGGCCATCAGTGCCAGACTCAGGGCGGGCAATTGCTGACGGCAATCGGCCAGAAACCATTGGCCGAGCACGGATCGACTGCCTCGGAGCAAGCCATTGAGCAACGTATTGAGCAACACCGGCAAGGCCAGCGCGGCCCCCAGCAGCAGCGTCGCCATCAGGACGAAACCGCTGGCCAGGCTGTCACCGCGCAGCAACGCCAGCCATGCGACAACCAAGGCCATCGCCGCCACCCAGCCCTGGCGCCGCAGCCAGCGCGCATGGGCCTGATGCCAGGCCTGCGGATTGGCCAGCGCCAGCAACGGCAAACGCGCCGCCCGCCACAAACTGTTGGCGCCGGCCAGCAAGGCACCGAGCAGGCTGAGGCCGATCCCGCTGAGCCACCACAGCGGACTCAGGCTCAACTGCCCCGCCACTTCGGCGCCATACAACCCGCGCAGGCTGGCGGCGACATCCGGGAGCAATACGCCGGCCAGCCAATAGCCGCTCACCACGCCGGCCACCCCGCCCATCAGCGCCAGCACGCCCAGCTCGACGGCCAGACAGGTGATCAGCATCCGCGCACTCACCCCACAGGCACGCAGGGTTCTGAGCAAACCTCGACGCTGCTCCAGCGCCAGTCCGATGGCGGCGTGAACGATGAACAGGCCGACCACGAATGACAAAAAACCCAAGGCATCGAGGTTCAGGTGAAAGCTGTCGGTCAGGCGCGCCAGATTGTTTTCTTCGCCAGCGGTCTTGAGCTGAAGTTGCCCCTTGAGCGCCTCCGGCAGCGTCGCGGTGAAGCCCTTGGGCAGCAGCAGACGCGACAACTGATCCGGCAATCCAAGAATCTGTTGGGCGAACCCGATGTCCACCAGCAACACCCCGGGGGCCATGTCGCCTTGCGCGTGCAAGGGCGGCAGTATCTGACCATTTGCCGCGAGCGGGCGCGCCCCTTCGCTCAACCCCAGGGCCTGCAAAGTCTGCGGCGAAATCCAGGTGCTGCCAGGTGCCGTGAAAAATCCGACAATTTGTTCGATGGCCAGGGCCTGCCCGGCCACCGCCGAACCGGCCGGCAGTGACACCGGCTCGATGCCCATCAGTTGCAGCCGCTGCTCCTCATGACCCTGAAGTATCAGCCGGCCCTGCAACACCGGCGACACTGGCCAGCCCGCGCGGCGCAGGTCGACAAACAGCTGCTGTGAGAAGGTCCCGCCCCCGGGCGCGCTGAGACTGGCCTGAGGTTCGCCGCCAATCAACTGACTGGCGCGGGCGTAGCTGTCACGCGCCTGGCTGTTCAACGCTTGCACGCCGGTCAGCAGACTGGTGGCCAGCCACAACCCGGTCAGCACACTGAAAAACTGCACCGGATGCAGCCGCCAATGGCTGAGCAACGCGTGCAGGGTCTGGCCGAAAATACGCATCTCAGCGCGCGCCTGCGCCGGCCAGGCGCCCGCCGTGCAGCACCACTTTATCGGCCAGCCGCGCCGCGACGTGGGGGCTGTGGGTGACCATCAGCAGGGTCGTCGGGCTGTCTTCGAGCAGTTCCAGCAACAGCTTGAGCACGTCATCGCTGGTGGCTTCATCGAGGCTGCCGGTGGGCTCGTCGGCCAACAGCAACGGTGGCCGCGACGCCAGGGCACGCCCCAACGCCACCCGTTGCTGCTGCCCTCCGGACAACTGCTCCGGATATCGCCGCAGCAACTCGCTCAACCCCAGGCGCTGCACCAGATGCGCCTGCCAACGCGGATCATGCCGCCCCGCCATTCGCGCCTGAAACGCCAGATTGTCCTCCACCCGCAGGCTGCCGATCAGGTTGAACTGCTGGAACACCAAACCGATCTCGGTACGCCGCCAGTGCGCCAGTTGGCTTTCGTTCATCTGTTCCAGGCGATGGTCGCCACTGCGGATACTGCCGCGATCCACTTTGTCCAGACCGGCGATCAAGTGCAGCAAGGTGCTCTTGCCACTGCCCGACTCGCCCATCAGTGCCAGGCTGCTACCGGGTTTCAGGGTCAGATCGACCCCTTGCAACACCGGCAATGGCCCTTGGGGAGTGGCGTAGCTTTTGAAGACACCGCGGACTTCAAGCATGGAAGAACCTGTTGGATGAGCGTGGGCCAAGAATAGCGGGACTGAATGCTTTTTGTCCGTCGACGATGGCGGCCGCGCCCGGTCTGCGGCGAATTACAAGACTGACGACCGTTTATCGATTTGCACGGCGCCTTTTGCAGCCCTTCCTGTGTGAAGCAAATCCAGCAGGGGCAAGCGCTTGATCGCAATTGGCCGCGGAACCGGAAAATACCCGTCTGACCGTTGGCGGTGATGGATGTTGGAGGCTGGTCTATACCCCTTGGATTGATTTTTGAGTGTTGGAATCCACCGACCTTCCATGGAGGACGAACATGCCGCACCGAGTCATAGTCAATGCTGACGATTTCGGCCTCAGTGCCTGCGACAACGCGGTGATCCTGGGAGCCTTCCAGGCTGGAGTCATCAGTTCCACCACCGCCATGGCCAATATGCCGGCCTTTGAAGCGGCGTGTTCAATGGCCCGGCATCCGTTGCTGGAAGGACGCGTCGGCCTGCACTTCAACCTCACCGCCGGCCGCCCGTTGAGCCGGCGCATTCTGACGCGCCGGACCTTCTGCGACAGCGCCGGCCTGTTCGACCTCAACCTGTCCCGCGCCCGTCTCTGGCTCGGCCATCAGGATCGCCGCGCCGTACACGAAGAACTCGAGGCGCAATGGCAACGCTGCCTGGACAACGGTATCAGGCCCAGCCATCTGGACTCCCACCAAAACGTGCACACCATCTGGCCGATCGGCGAAATCGTCGCGCGTTTCGCCGCCCACCAAGGGGTTCCCGTACGCCTGGCGCGTAATCTGGGGCCCACGCAGAGCCTGCCCAAACGCATGTTCAAGCAACTGCTCAATCACCGCTTGAACAGCCTGGCCGGCGCCACCGCCGACTACGTGGGCACTCCCCAGGATTTGCGCAACACCACCCCACCGGACGACGGCCTGCTGGAGATCGTCGCCCACCCCAGTCAACTGGGTGCCGACTTTGGCGATGCTTGTCTGGATCAGGGCGAGTCGCTGAGCGAACTGCTGGAACAGCGACTGCCGGGAGTGCCGAGGGTGGCCTATGGCGTGGCTGGCTTTACCCTGGACAACCCTGCGGAGTCGGCAGAGTAAACCTTCGCAACTTTTGCAACAGGATGTCGGAGCCACATCGCCCTACACACCCTTGGGAAAAAGCACGAGTACGCAAGGAAATGTCTGACTGCCCAATCGTATCTACTTGGATACAGCTGGGTAATGAATTATCTTGTTCAGCAAACCAGCATTTTCGTGCAATGGCACGCTTCCGTTCGCGATGTGCGAGCCAGGATTGCCATAGCTCGCCGCATTGAGCGCGCTTGTGCGGGCAACCTTGGCGATGTCAAGGCAGTAGGTGACGGCGTTTCCGAAATGCGCGTGGACACTGGCGCGGGCTATCGAGTTTATTTCACGATGCGAAACGGTGTTGTCATCGTCCTGCTGGCCGGTGGCGATAAATCCTCACAAAGCACTGATATCAAACGTGCAAAAAAATTGGCAAAGGAGGTTTAACCTTGAGCCAGACTTTGACGACTTTCGACATGGCAACACTGCTCGACAGTGAAGAAGCTATCAGCGAGTACCTCTCCCAAGTACTGGCAGACGGTGACAACGAGGAGTTTCTTCGCGCTGTCGGCTACGTGATAAAGGCCCGTGGAATGACCCAGATAGCCAAGGATTCAGGCATGGGTCGCGAAAGCCTGTACAAGGCCTTCGCCCCAGGAGCGAAACCGCGATTCGACACGGTATTGAAAGTCATTCATGCCCTCGGCATTGATCTTTGCGCACAACCTGGGCATGTCATCAATCACTGAAATGTCTGATTGGATGCCCTTCGCCTGGCCACTTACTTCACCGCCACCAAGGTAAAACACAACGGCAACTGCGCCGCTTGCTGCTGGTAGCGATCATAGAGCTCCTCGCGGTTGGAATGCGGGTACTCCTTGAAGTGGCTGATCTGCAATCCGGCCGCAATGGCGCCGGTGAAGATGGCGCCCAGGGTGTGGACGAACCAGTAGGACGCAGCCGCCGGTTGCTCGACTTTGCCTTCGTAGACGATCGGTTGGTTCTGGACAAAGGGCTCGGCACGAAAGTACGAGCTGTCCAGGCCGAAAGGGTCGGCGGACTCGGGATCGAACATTTCCAGGAACGGGTGGGTTTCGTACACCACCAGCGCGCCGCCCGGCTTCAGGGTCTGTGCCACGTGGCGGAAGAACTCGCCGATGTCCGGCATCCAGTTCAATACGCCGATGGTGATCAGCGCCAGGTCGAAGCGACCCTGCAACTGAAGCGGCAAGTGGTGAATGTCCGCCTCGATGAATTCGGGATCACGGGGTGAGCGCGACGCCAGCTCCCGCGCCTGATCGAGAAACGCCGCCGACTGATCGACACCCACCACATGCCTGGCACCCAGGGCATACAGCGACAGGCTTTCGCGACCGTTGTTGCAACCCAGTTGCACCACCGCCTTGCCGTCGACCCCGACCTGCGTCAGCAACCCGGTCAGGGTGTCATCCAGGCAAGAGAAATCGGCATGAGTCACCGCGCTCAGCAGCGCCTGCCATTCGGCGCTGTCCTTGTGGTGTCGGGCGGAGTCATTCCAGGCATCGCGGTTGCTGGCGATGGCTTTATCTTTTATCGGCATTTCCATTGCACACTCCAGAATCGGGTCTTGATTGACCGCGCCGATTCTAGTTCATGCCTGGCATTCGCCCCATCCGGGCTTTGTTGTGATCTTGTAAACCCGGCCGCACCGACGCCTGGCCACGGGAGCGCTATAGTTAAAGGCCTTGGGGAAATGCGCGAAAGCCGATTTCGCAGGTGCTGCCATGAACAAGACCGAACAGACGCTGTTGCTTGTCCTCTGCCTGACTGCCGCCACGACGGTGTTCGCGGATGACAGCCTGATGCAAACCGACCAGGCCAATACCGAATTCCATTATTACGGGGCAGACCAGCCCTTCGCCCACCCCTCGCCACCGTCCATAAACACCGTGCCGCCAGGGTCGTACATCCCCACAGCGCCCGGTGATTTCATTCCGGTTTCCAGCGAGCACGTGTTCTCCGACTCACGCCTGCCGACGGTGGCGGATACTACCGTTCGCGTGTTCATCCGCTCCTACGATCCGGAACGCGGTGTCTACGTGAACCAGGAAGTCCTCGATCCCTCGTGCATGATGGCCTGTCGCAGCGCACCGGACCCGGCCCTGTAACGGGCAGTTTCAAGCTTCAAGCTCCAAGCTCCAAGCTCCAAGCTCCAAGCTCCAAGCTCCAAGCTCCAAGCCTCAAGCTTGGAGCTTGAAGCTGCCCCCCCTACTACCACTGCCGCTTGTCCGGGCGAGCGAGGCCGAGTTTTTCGATCCGGTAACGCAGCATGTCGCGGCTCAGGCCCAACAGGCGCGCGGACTTGGTGACGTTCCAGTCGGTCTTGTCGAGCATTTTGCGCACCATGTCACGCTCCACTTCCGGCAGGTTCATCGATTCGGTGCCGTTATAGGACGGACGTGGCTCGCTGGGGGGCGGCTCGTGCTGAAACATCGGCGGCTCGTCCATCAGGCTCAGGCAGACATTCAGCTGATGGGCGGCGATGGTGTCGCTCTGGGCCAGCAACACGGTTTGCTCGAGCATGTTGCGCAACTCGCGCACGTTGCCGGGCCAGCTGTAATTGAGCATCAACTCTTCGGCCTGATCACTGAAATGCAGGTGTGGCTTGCCATAGCGTTTGCCATGAGTCGCCAGAAAGTGGCGGGCCAGCAACAGAATGTCTTCCCCCCTCGCGTACAGGCGCGGCACCTTGATCGAGATGATACGCAGACGGAAAAACAGGTCGCGGCGGAACTTGCCCTGCTGGACCATTTGTTCAAGGTTGCAGTTGGTGGCGCTGATCACCCGCAGATCGACTTTACGCTCCTTGACCGAACCGACCCGGCGAATCGTCCGGTCCTCCAGCAGCTTCAGCAACTTGGCCTGCAGCAACAGGTCCATTTCACCGATCTCATCGAGAAACAGCGTGCCGCCATCGGCCGCTTCGACCAGACCGAGGCGACGGTCCTTGGCGTCGGTGAACGCGCCCTTCTCGTGGCCGAACAACTCCGACTCCACCAGGTTGGACGGAATCGAGGCGCAGTTGAATTCGATGAACGGCCCTTTGGCGCGTGGACCGTCGAAATGCAGGGCCCTAGCCACCAGCTCCTTGCCGGTGCCGGTTTCGCCTTCCACCAGTACCGGTGGCAGATCGGAGTTGGCCATGCGGCGTTCGGCGTCGAGCAACTGGCTGATGGTGCCCTTGAGGTAAGCCATCGGTGCCGACTCACCGATCAGTGCCTGCACCCCGGATTTCTGGGCTTCGCGTTCCTGGTAGAACGACAGCGTGCGCTCCATCCGATCAGTGGCCAGGGCCTTGTCCAGCAGCAGCTTGAGCTCTGGCAAGGCCACCGGTTTGGTCACGTAATGGAATGCGCCTTCTTTCATCGCCACCACGGCGTCTTCGACATTGCCGTAGCCCGTCATCATGATCACTTTCAGATCCGGCGCGCTGATGCGCAATCGCTGGATCAGGTCGTGACCGCTCATGCCCGGCAAGGAGTTGTCGGTCAGCACGACGTCGGGAACGAAGGTTCCCAGTTGCTCCAGCGCGTCTTCCGCCGAGTGGCAGACGGTCACCTCGAAGTCCTTGCGCTCCAGGTAGGTCTGAATATTCTCGGCGAGCAGTTCATCATCCTCGACCAGCAATATGCTGTGCTCCATATTCCCCTCCCGTTGCCACTTTAAAATTGAGACGGACGCAGGTTCCTTCCTGCTCCTGGCTGGTCAGTTCGACCGAGCCTTCAAAGCGCTCCATGATTCTTTTGACCAGGGCAAGGCCAACGCCAAGTCCCCCTTGTTTGGTCGTGAAGAACGGCTTGAAGACCAATTGTTGTTGTTGTCGGGTCATGCCCTTGCCGGTGTCATTGATCATCAGACTCACCTGCCCGGGCGACGTCGATTCGACATCGATGCTCAACACGCCGCCCTTGGGCATGGCTTCCAGCGCATTGGCGAACAGGCTATTGAGAATTTGCGTCAACAGCACCTGTTGGCTGACGACCGGTGAAACACTCTTGGGCGTAAAGCGCACTTCGACATTCGAGCGTTTGATCAAGGGGTCGAAGGCGCTCAGGGCGTCGTCGACGGCCAACACCAGATCGACGTTTTCATCGTCGTCATTCACCGGGCGCAACGACACCAGCAACTCGCGGACCCAGCGTGACATGCGATCGACCTGGCTGATGATGTCGCCGATGTTTTTCTGCGCGGTCTGGCTGGCGATTTCCTGAGCCAGTTCGGCGCTGGAGCGGATGTTCGCCAGCGGGTTACGCAGACTGTGGGCGACCGCCGAGGACATTTCCCCCAGGGCGACAAACGTCTCGTTGGCGATCAGTTGTTTCTGCTGGCTCTGCAGCAGCATGGCCGCCCGCCGCACGATCCAGAACAGCCCCAGGTAAATGGCCGCGCCACCGAGCAGGGTCGCCAGCCAGATCGCCTTGAATCCACGCTGGATGCGCGCCACCAGATCGACCGGCTCCTTGTAGATTTCCACCATGGCAATCACTTTGCTTTTGTCGGCGTTGAACATCGGGATGTAGTTCTCGACGAACAAATATTCGGGTTCGCGCAGCAGTTTTTGCTCGGGACGCTCCTCATCGATTTCGTGGTAGCTGGTGGACACCGTCTCCTTCATTTCGAAGGACTCGTCCAGCTCCTCGTCGCCTTCGACGCGCATGCCGATCATTTCCGGGTTGGTCGACCAGACCACGGTGCGATCCAGTGCATACACCACCGCCAACAGACAGTCCGGCAGGTGCTCGACATGGTCGAGAAACTCTATGCGGGCAGCGGCCCGAGAACCGGGATTGACGTCGGGGTAGGCGTTGTCCAGCCGCGGGTCGAGCATTTCGCCCATGGTCCTGGTCGTGGTGATCCCGGCATGGCGAATTTCTGCGTCACCAATGGCCTGAATGAATTGGGCGGTGAGCATCGAATCGCGCTCGATGCTCTCTTCAACCACGAAGCGCGTGGAGACATAACCCAGCCCCAGGGCCACCGCAGCAATGATGAAAAAGCTGGCCAGGGAAAACCAGCGCACCAGATTGAAGGCCGGACGCCAGCCCTTGCCGGGTGCGGCCGGAGTATCAGGCGCAGGTGTTTTTTGTTGTTCTAGTATCTGCATGGAACCGTCCTGGATACTTGAAACCAGTCTTCTTAGCCATGTTCCGAATCAGTGTAGGTGGCAATGATCGGGATAGGCTGCCCAATGAAAGTATTTCGCCACTATTGCGCCAGGGTCTTATCGGCTGCCTGGCCGGGCAGCGCGATGGCGTGACGATGTTCCGGCTCTTCTGCGCGGGTAGCCAACGACGTCGCGACCGGATGCTGACGGTCGGTCTCTTCCTGGAGGAAGTCGATGATGGACTGCGCCGAATGCTCGTCCATGCGCAGGTTGGGCATCGGTATCTTGTCGAAGCGTTCGAACAGCTCCATGGCGATGGGGTCTTTTTCCGCGAGCATGCGGTCCGGCTCGCGAATCCAGCGGTTGAGCCAGGCCGGATCACGTTGTCGGGTCACGCCGACCAGATCGGGGCCAATGCTGCGCATGCCGATGCCCTGCCCGTCCAGCGGGCCAAGGCTGTGACACGACGCACAGCGGGTGCGAAACAGTTCTTCGCCATTGCTCGGCGGCCGGATGGGCGGGGCGTCGGCGTAGCTCTGCTCAATGCTCGGTTGCTTCCAGTTCTGCAAGGTGTTGGCCAGTTGATCGGCCAGAATCCATGGGTTTTCGAACGGCGACGCTTTCATCCAGCGCCCGGTTTGCTGGTTGCCGACAATCAGGCTCAGGTTGTGATCCTTGCTGCGCCCGTTATCGACACCTTCGATGAACAAGCCCAGTTTCTGCCGCAACTCGGTGACATCGGCGAATTCCCCGGTGAGGAACTGCCACCCAGGCCCGACCTGGAAGCGTCGCGCATAAGCCTTGAGCACGGCGGGTGTATCGCTCAGGGGATCAATGCTGATGGAATAGAAAAAAACGTCCTTGCCGACCCGGTCGCCGAGCAATTTCTGCACCTGGCGCAAACGCGCGGTTTCCAGCGGACACGAGTCGCTGCAGGAGGTGAAGATGAAGTTGATCACCACCACTTTGCCCTTGATCAGGTCATCGAAAAAACGCACCTGCCGACCGTCCTGGTTGGTCAGCAGGGTGTTGGGGAAATAGTCGCCACCCCACGGGGTGGCGGAGTCGGCGACCGCCGTATCAGCGGCTGTCGGCAGGGGGGCGGGTGTCGACGGCGACTGGCCGGCGACCAGCAACTGGCTGGCCAGCACGCAGGTCGCCAATACCAGCACCAGGTGCATGCCCCAGTCTCGTGAGCGTGGTGTTTGCCACTTCATGTCGACACCCTCCCGGTTCATGGTTTAACGGTCACTTGTGGGCCCAAGCCATCGCCCGTGCGGAAAGTTGGCAACGCGGCGGAGTTCACGTAGCGCACACCGTCCCAACTGGGCAGCGGTGTCGGCATCAACTGGAATTGCCCGGGCTTCTCGATGTCCCAACGCAGCAGCATCGAGTTGTCCTCATGCTGGGTGTTGTGACAGTGCTCCATGTAGGTCCCGGCAAATTCGCGGAAGTTGATCGCCATTTCCACGCTGTCCAGGCCATCCTTTTCCGAGCCGATGCGGTACACGTCCTTGCGTGCCCATTTCTCCCATTCCGGTGGCGCCTTGCCGCCGCGACTGAGGATGATCCCTTCCTCGAAATGCACATGCACCGGGTGACTCCAGCCTGTACCACCGGCCTTGATGTTCCACACTTCCAGGGTGCCGAAACCGGCGGCCCCGGCATCGGTGGGGCCGCTGGCCAACTGGGTCGATGCGTTCAAGCGACGAGGGTCCATGTGGAAGCCGAAGCCGCCATCGGTCTTGACCGTCCACGGTGCTTCATCAGTGCCATCGGAGCGACCGAAGACGAAGGTGCGGTGACGGGCCTTGGCCAGCAGCGCCTTGTCGGCAGCGTTGTCGCGGTGGATCTTCAGCGGGATCATCACCAGGCCTTCAGCCTTGCCCGGTTTGGCCGGCTCGTACAGCGCCGGGTCCATGGCCAGGTCCTGACCGGTGTAGGGCTTGACGTTGAGTTGCAACACCTTGCCCACCGCCGGATCGCCCTTGTCCCACTGCGGTCCCTTGCTGGTTTGCTTGATCACCGCCAGGTATTTCTCGGACAGCACGTCGGCCAGGGAGACCGGCTCTTTCGGGCCTTTGCCATCGTCGTGCACCAGCAGGTTGACGAAGAAAATCTTGTCGCCCGGCTTGATGCCGTTTTTCGCGAAGTTGACGATGATGTCGAAGCGCTCGGCAATCCCCTGGGTAGGCAGGATTGCGTTGTGGTTCTGTTTATCGCCGTCAGCGTCGAGGTCCATGGTGCCGTCGAAAGGCACGCTGTGCTCCATGATGTTGCCGTCGTTGGCAATCATGTGGAACGGCACGCGGGCATAGGACACACCCGAGCCCTTGGGTCCCTGGAACTCGCCGCTGGTGCCCTTGATTTCACGCACCAGCGCAAACTTGTAGTAACGCGATACCGAGCCGTTGAGCATGCGGAAGCGGTAGCTGCGGGCACGCACATCCAGGCTCGGTTTCCATTGCCAGTTGACCAGCACCTGGTCACCGATGAAGCCATCGGTGTTGAACGGGTTGAACCACAGCTGACCGTTCTGATCCCAGGCCTTGTCGGCGAACACCAGGTTGACGTCGTAGTCGCGGTTACCCCACGGCAAGGCGCTGCCGCTGGGGAAACGCAGGTTGACGCCGTCGTTCACCGACTCGTTGCCACGGTCCAGGGCGCTGTAGTAGTTCATCATCGCCGCGTTGCCCTTGTAGACGTTCTGCGCGGTGAAATCGAGCATGTGGTCGTGGAACCAGTGGGTGCTCATGGTTTCGCGCCAGTCGCCACGGATCTTGATCGTGCCGTTTTCGCAAGTCTTGCGGCTGGGATTGACGTCGTTGGTCCACAGGGTTTCACCGGGTGCGCAGGGGAATGCCGCGCGTGGGTCATGGGCGTCGGTGTTAATGCTGTCATAGCCTGCCAACTGGATCGGCCAGCGATAGTCGTAGTACTGACCCGGGAAGAAAAACGCATTGGCATAGCCGTCGCTTTCCGCCGGCGCGTGACCGTTGTGTTCGTGGGTGCTGATGGTGTGCAGGCCAAACCCCATGTTCGCCGACGGGTCGATGGGCAAGCCGTTGTAGTGGCGCATCAGCACCGGTTGGCCGTAACGCACCATCAACAATTTGGGCGGCAGGGTGCCGTCGAAGGTCCACACCGAGTTGTGGTTCTGCACGGGCATGGCCGGGTGAAAGCGCGCATCGACGCCCTTGGCGGTGCCATCCGTGGCCGGCACACCGGCGACGTTGTGATAGAGGCCACCGGGGCCGAACTCACCGACGGCATAGCCGTGCATCTGATGACTGTCACGCCAGCCGCTGTTGACCCGCGCACCGGTCTGCACGGTCTTGTAGGCCATCTGCGGGTAGAACTCGTTCCAGCGCTGATGCGACCAGCCCTTTCCTGGCGGCCGACCTTCAGCCGACGAACCGATGCGACGGTTGAGGAAATACTCGATCTGCGCCTGCCATGGGTTGCGGTCCACCACGTTGGCGTACTGACTGGGGAATGGCGTCAGCCCCGGTTGGCGCATGAACGCATCGAGTGCGGCACTGGGTGGCGCACTGCGGGCCGCACTGTTGGGGTCTTGTTGCGGTAACGGGCCAATGGCCGCCGGTGGAAACGGCAAGGGCGCCGCAGGCGTGGTGGGGTCGAGTTTTTCCGGACCGAATTCCTCGAACAGCACCAGTTGCTGCGTGAACGGTTGGGCACCAAACAACGGGCTCGGCTTGCCATTGGTGGGGTAGTTGAAACTGGTCTGCACCGTGGGCGGCAGAACGTTCTCTACCCGCGTGGAGTCACGCGTGCCTTTGACCCCGTCGGGCAAATCGAAGGAATCTTCGTTGGCCTCAGGCATGGTCAGGATGGCATTCAAGGCGGCCGGCTCGTCCGCCGGTTCGTCGTAATACGCAGAAGGATCAGTCGGTTCGGGCTGTCGCTCGTCGTCTATGGGGCCAGCGCGCAGCGTCCCTGTGCTGAGTGTCATTGATAGGAGGACGCTCAAGGGCGCCAGGCCAAACCACTTGAAGGGATACCGCGCTTTTCTGTCCATCACCAGCCGCCTCGTATGCGTGAAGGGGGTGATGGGGGTTTTGCAATTAGCTCGCCAAATTTGTAACAGCGTTATACAAAAGAATTAATACTCAGTGAAACAATGGCTTATCAACATCAATGCGCCATGACTTGAAAAATGACTGGGGAATGACACCCGCTAGCGGGGAAAGTTCGCCCCCATTTTCAGGGAATCAATTTGAACGACAGACGGACACGCGTACCCTCGCCTTCGCGACTGTCCAGCGCCACAGCCCCGCCAAAACGCTCCATGATGCGCTTGACCAACACCAGCCCGACGCCAAGCCCGCCGCGCTTGGTGGTGAAGAACGGTCGGAAGGCCATGGCGCGCTGTTCTTCGTTCATGCCTTTGCCGGTATCGCTGATCACCACACAAACGCTACGGGAGTCGGTCGGCTCCAGGGTGATGGTCAGAGTACCGCCCTCGTCCATGGCTTCCAGGGCATTGGCCAGCAAACTGTTGAGGATCTGCGTCAGCTGTATCGGTTGGCTCAACACCATCGGCGTGTCCTTGGGCTCGAACACGACATTGATCCGGGCCTTGGCGATCTGCTGTTCATAAGCGCCGAGCGCATCATGCAGCGTGGCCACCAGGTTCACCGGCTCGGCCACGTCACTCGACGGTCGCAACGATTGCAGCAACTCGCGCACCCACTTCGACATCCGGTCGACCTGACCGATGATGTCATTGATGTTCTTGTGCGCAGGCCCACTGTCGAACTCCAGGGCCAATTCAGCGCTTGAGCGAATGGTCGCCAGCGGGTTGCGCAAACTGTGGGCGACCGCCGACGACATCTCGCCCAAGGCGACAAAGGTTTCGTTGGTGATCAACTGCTTTTGCTGCTGCGCCAGCAAAATCGCCGCACGCCGCACAATCCAGTACAACCCCAGGTAAATGATGCCGCCGCCCAGGGCCGTGGCCAGCCAGATCAGCACCAGGCCGCGCATCATGCGATTGATCAGGTCCTGGGGCTCTTTATAGATCTCGACCATCGCGGTGACCTTGTCGCCATCGGCATCGAACAGCGGAATGTAGTTCTCGATGAAGATGTATTCCGGAGGCGTCACGAATTTCTGCTCCATGCGGGTCTTGTCCACATCGTGATAGCTGGCCGATACCGGAATCATTGAGTCGAAGGCCCGATCCAGGTCTTCATCGGCATGAATGGTGGTGCCCATCAACGCCGGGTTGGTCGACCAGATCACCATGCGGTCGGGGGCATAGACGTTGGCCAGGATCACGTCGGGCAAGTGCGAGATGTGGTCGAGGAATTCACCGCGGGCATTGGCCCGGGCCATCGGGTCGACGTCGGGAAAGTCGCGGTCTTTGCGCGGGTCGAGCAATTCGCCCATGGTCCGCACGTTGGGGATCGACACATGGCGCACCTCGGCCGAGGCAATCGCGGTCAGGAACTGCGAGGTCAATAACGCATCGCGCTGCACGCTTTCGGTAATCACGAACTTGGTCGATACCGAACCCAGCGCCACTGCCACGGTGCCGATCACCGCCATGCTGATGAGCGAAAACCAGCGCAGCAAATTGAACGGCTGCTTGCGCCTGCTCAAGCGGATGTCGCCCTTCTCGGACGCCAGTGTTTTTGCCTGCGTGGTCATGGACGTTTTCCGACAAAACCCCTACAGGATTTATAGCCCACTAATGGCAGTTTGCCCGACATTGGGCTTGATTCCCCCGCCCCTTCCCCACCCATGCCGCTATCCCCACCTCCCCCCAATGCTGGGGAAAGAGGCCCGTTCCCAAGATCGGGTCAGCGCCCTCGCTTGCACCGCGCAAGCCTTTGGCTCGGGCTTCTGAGGGGCATTTACAGCGGTTGGTATGGAAGTTGCCGAAGCCCTGTCAACTGACCCATCCCCAAGGGGCAGGTACTCTGATAGAGGGAATACACATGCACCCTTTACTGTCCAAAACCGCGACCGCCCTGGTTGTGACCGCCCTGGCCCAGGGCATCGCCCAGGCAGCGCTGTTTGCCGTAGACCCCGGGCCCTACTCACCGGCCATCGGCTCCTTCGCCTCCTGGTACCAGGACACCCATGGCCGGACGCTCGATTTGTGCCTGTCCAAGGCTGTCAGTTCGCGAGTACCGAGTGCGCCCGGAGCTCCCACCTACATGTGCAGTCTGCTGCCGGCTCCCGGGATCTTCGACGATGCGCAACCGGTGGTCTTCCCGAGCAACTTCCCCGATGAAGCGTTCTGGTTCACCGGTGACGGCTCCATCGTCGATGCCGCTCGCGGTGTCAACCTGACGTACGTCAGTGCCGTCGAAGCTGCCTTCAGTGGTGGCGACCCGGTCGAAGGGGACCAGATCAGCTTTGCCCGCATCCGCATTCGCGTCGACGTGCCCACCGCGGGCACCTACGTCATCACCCACCCCTATGGCGTCGAAGTCTTCAACGTCGACACCCCCGGCCGCCGGGCGATCAACATGACCCGGGACATCGGGATCGGCGCGCCGAAGACCTACGACGGCGCGCTCAAAGGTGACGTCGGGCCGTTCCTGCGCAGCGTCAATGGTCCCTACACCGAAACCAACCCGGTCACCGGTTCCGCCGAGCAATTCGTCGGCGACCCGAACCTGGTGGAAGCCTTCACCGGCAGCCCGTTCAATACCAACTACATCCGCATTGAAGGCCCCAACGGGCTGGATCTGCGCACGACAGTGATGGCCATCTCCGGCAAGTTGTCGACGGTGGTCCGGCCGACCCCGATGATCGCCCAGCGCAGCACCTACTCGCGCACGGCCGGCGCCAGCGCGCCCGTGGCCCAGCAGGACGTTTTCGTGCTGGCCCCGCCGCCGCCCGCCAAGGTGACCCTGGACAGCAACAACCCGGTGCTCAACCTGACCGAGGCCGACACCACCGGCAGTTGGTACGCCCAGTCCGCAACCAACCCGACGTTGCCGAGCACCCTGCAGGTGACCGCCGACAATCACCTGGCCATCCCCAGCAGTACACCGACCACCTTGCCCATCCCCCTGACTGACCTGGTGGTGATTTCACGCGCCGAGTACAGCCTGAGCACCGGGCAAATCACCGTGGTCGCCTCCACCAGCGACGAAACATCGCCGCCCGTGCTCACCGCCACTTCCGCAGGCGGTGCAACCATCGGGGCCTTGAGCGGCGACGGTGCAGTGAAAACCCTGTCCACCGGGATCTCACCGATTCCGCCAGCCAAGGTTCAGGTGACGTCATCCAATGGCGGCAGCGATACCGAAGAAGTGGTCATCGTGCAATGAACGCTCACATGGCCAGATCCTCATCAGGAGGCATCATGAACAAATTGCCACGCCTGGCGCTCAATGCCCTGGGACTGACTCTATCGCTGTCCGGCAGCGCTTTCGCGCAACTCGCCGCCGTTGACCCCGGCCCTTATACCTTTGCCACGGGGAAATTCCCGATCTGGTATCAGGACAACAACCTGCTGTCGATGGAACTGTGCCAGTCCCGGGCCGTGAGCTCGCGAGTGGCGGCCGCCACACCAGCGGCCTACATGTGCACCCTGCTGCCAAACCCGGGCATTTTCGACGACACCCTGCCGATGGTGTTCCCGGACAATTGGCCAGACGAAGCGTTCTGGTTCCTCGCCGGCGCCACCATTCCCAACAACGCCGCAGGCTATGGGATGGATGCGTACGTGGCGGGCATAGAAGCGGCATTCGCCGGGGGCATCCCGCTCGATGGCGATCAAATCAGCTTTGCGCGGATTCGCATGCGCATTAGCGTGCCTGTGGCCGGCACCTACACCATCACCCATCCCTATGGTGTCGAAACGGTCAATGTCACCACGCCCGGTCGGCGCGCCATCAACATCACCCGGGACATCGGCGTCGGGGCACCGGGGGTTTTCAGCGGGGCGTTGAACGGCGCGATCGGACCCTTCCTGCGCAGCATCAACGGCCCTTACACCGAAGTGAACCCGGACACCGGGACCGTCGAGACCTTCGTCGGCGACCCTAACCTCACCGAACAAGTCACCGGCAGCCCCAACAACACCAACTTCGTGCGCATCCAGGGCCCCGCCGGGACCATCGAGACCAACCTCTTCACCGTGTCCGGCAAGGTCCTCGATAACCGGGCGCAAACAGCGGTGGAACTCAACCGCGCCACTTACCGCCGAACCTCGTCGGGCACCGGCACCAGCACCCGGGTCGAAGTCTTCGGCAAGGCCGACAACAGCTCCACGCTGTGCTTCCGCGAAACCGTCGCCCTGGTACCTGGCCCACCGCCAACCCCCTGCCTGACCAACCTCACCGGCGACGGTACGGGTCTGTTCTTCGGCCATCGTCTGTTCAACGGCCCCGTGCCTACGGTGGTGGTGCTGACCGCCACCGATCCCACCGGCACCACTCGCCCGACTGCCGTTTCGAGCAAGCTCAATGACCTGGTGAAAATCCAGACCGCTCGCTACAACTGGAGCAATCACAGCCTGCTGATCGAGGCGACATCCTCTGACGAAGTGGCGGTTCCGGACATGGTCGCTCAAGGCTATGGCCGCCTGTCGAAGTCCGGCACCCTGCAACGCCTGACGGTGGCGGACCTGCCGCAACCACCCGCCAGGGTCACCGTCAAATCCGCCGCCGGCGGCAGCGACACCGAACCTGTGGTGGTGGTCGGCACCGCACCAGACACTGGCGAGAACCAGGCGCCGATCGCCGTGGCCGACAGCGCGAGCACCAGCTTCGGCGTGCCGATCACCCTCAACCTGCTGGCCAACGACAACGACCCGGATGGCAACGTGCCGCTGAGCATCACCGCGCTCACTCAACCGGCCGCCGGCCAGGGCACGGTGGCGTTGAGCGGATCGACCGCCGTGGTCTACACCCCACCCGCGGTGGTCAATGCGCCACTGACCACGACCTTCACCTACAAGGCGCAAGATGTCAAAGGCCTGGCCTCGGCCAATCCCGCGACGGTGACCATTACCGTGGCGCCCAACCAGCCTCCGGTAGCCGTCGCCGACAGCGTCGCGACCCTGGGTGTGGCGATCCCGATCAGCGTGCTGGCCAACGACACCGATCCGGAAGGCAACGTGCCGCTCGCCGTCGCCAGCTTCACCCAACCACCGACCGGTCGCGGCACCGTCACCAGTAATGGCACGGTCCTGACCTACACCCCACCGGCCACAGTCACCACGGCCTTCACCACGACCTTCAGCTACTTCGCCCGGGACAGCTTCGGTGCTGTGTCGACGACGCCGGCCACGGTCACGGTGCAAGTCTCGCCACGGCCTGCCGCGGAAACCTTCACGGTGACCACGGCCACGGTGTCCGCCCGTTCCAATAACCGCTTCACCTGGGACTTCGCAGGCACCTCATCGGTGACCACCGGCAACACCATCACCGTCCAGGTCAGCACCCCGACCGGGCTGCAAACCCTGGGCACGACCACTGTGCCGGTGACCGGTCGCTGGAGGCTGACGGTGAACAACACCACCACGGTGATTCCGTCGGCGAACCCGACAGCCACCATCACCTCGTCCCAAGGCACCGTGCGCACCGTGTCGGTGATCTCGAACTGAGCCCTCGCCCCATCGACTCCCGAGTCGATGGGGCTGGCCTCCTCCCACAGGACAACGCCATGAATGCGTCGACCGCCGCCCTGCTCTGCCTGCTTCTGCTTTGCGGCAGCGCAGGCGTGCGCGCCGACGACTTGATGGAGAACGAGGACCTCGCCCCTGCCGCCGATCTCGGCGAGCTGCCACCGCTAATTGGCCAGCACGCACTGATCGACCAGAACGGCCAGGCCAACATCGCGCTGTTGCAGCAGAACGGTCAGTCGCTGCTCGGCCAGATCGTGCAGTCGGGCAGCAATCAGGAAGCCTGGATCCTTCAACAAGGCAGCGACCTGATGGCCTTGATCACCCAGCAAGGTTCTGGCAACGCCGCTTCGATCATCCAGAGCGGCAGCCACAACCGCGCGCAGATCGCCCAGAACGGCAACAACAACGACGCCAGCATCGAACAGGCCGGCTCGGGACAGCAAAGCGCCGTCACCCAGGCCGGCAACGGCATGAGCGTATCGGTCAAACAATATCGCTAAAGCACTGTACCACTTGGAGGTTTCACCATGTTCAAACTGACGCCCCTCACCGCCGCCATCCTGGTCATTGTCAGTGCCCAGGCCTTGGCCGACGACAGCCTGTCCACGCAAACCCAGTACGGTACCGCCAACATCGCCGATGTGAAGCAGACCGCGGCTCCGCTCAGCACCGCCACCCAACTGCAAACGGGCCAGGGCAACGATGCAGCCGCCGTGCAAGACACGGCCACCGGAACCATCAGCCAAACCCAAAGCGGCGACTACAACGCCGGCTACGCCGAGCAATTGTTCGAGGACAACAGCACCATCACCCAGAACCAGGCCGGCAGCTCCAACATCAGCCATGCCAGCCAGTCAATCGGTATCGGCGGCGGCGAAGCCCTGCAACAACAGGAAGGCACCGGCAACTTCTCGTTCATCTACCAGGACAGCCAGGAAGGCACGACCGCCAAGACCTACCAGTACGGCGACGGCAACGAAGCCAACATCGAACAGATTCAACTGGGCGCGGGCAACAACGCTGTGATCATCCAGTACGGCACCACCAACTACGCGACGGCCGAACAGATCGGCCACATGGGCGGCCAGATCGACATCAACCAGGCCGGCAGCACCAACTACGCCTATGGCGACCAGCGCAACGGCACTGGCGGCAACCTGAGCATCAACCAGTCCGGCGACGCCAACGGCACCGAAATCTGGCAAGACACCCAGATCGGCGCCAAGGCCACCGTCTCCCAATACGGGCAGACCAACGAAACCGTGGTCGACCAGAGCTTCGGCGAAAACAACGTGGCCCAGGTGGTGCAAGTCGGCGACCTCAACGCGATCTACGCCGACCAGTTCGAGTCCATGGGCTCGACCCTGGCGCTCTATCAAACCGGCTCGAGCAACGTGCATTTCACCTACCAGAGCGGTGATAACCATACGCTCAACGCCACGTCGGTGGGTACCGGCAACAAGGTCTACGCCAGCAACTGGAAAGGCCCGGAAAAAGGTGGTCAGTTCGGTAGCAACCAGCGCGCGACCCTCAATCAGAACGGCACCAACAACGTCGCCAACTTCACCCAGAAAGGCGCCGGCCACATCATGACCACCAACCAGACCGGCACCGGCAACAAAACCACCGTGACCCAGGCCGATTCCTACAACGAGCTGTACTTCGACCAGAACGGCAGCGACAACATCCTCATCGCCGACCAGCGCGGCACCACCAACCTGGCCCAGGGCAGCAGCAACGGCAGCGGCAACAGCACCGAGTTCAACCAGGAAGGCACCGGCAACCAGGCGTTCACCACGCAGCTGTATGGCGAAGACAACGTCATCACCATCAAGCAGGCTGACACCATGAACGTCGCCTACGTCACCCAGGGCGGCACCGCCAACATTGCCAGCGTCAATCAGAGCGGCGTGGCACAGACCGCCAACGTGCAGCAGTTCGGTACGGCCAACTCGGCGACTGTTTTGCAGAAGTAGTTGTGTGGTGTGAAAAACCGCGGCCCTTGAGGGAGGGCCGCGATTTTTCAGTACTATCTGCGCTATTGGTTGCGGCCCGCCTTCGTCAGCAACCGCACTTTTTAAGCTCTGTCAATCGAAGTAAATCGACCTGATTCGGTAAGCCTCCTCCAAAAAAGGTAAGGAGCGATAGCTTGAGCTTGCTCCACTTAGTTCTCGCATAAACATGGAAGCTTCCTGGATATCAGGACGATTACGCAATGGCACAGAGGGATCGAACACCCCTCTTTCTGCCTGATGCAATCTCTTGAAAGAAAACACCAAACGCTCATCAGGATTGCCTTTAATATAGTTCAGCAATTTAAGTCGCGAATTTTCAGCAATAGGTAATCCAAGCTCTTTATTCAAAAACGCAGCTTCTCTTTTGGCCAAATTTAACTGGCTTAAAAAATGGTGATTTTGAAGTCGATCACCAGTTGCCAAAGATGCTAACCGATTTACTTTATCACGCACCTCAATGGCTTTTTCTGGAGTTATCGATGGCTTCAAACGGGCCTGACGCGGGCCAGAATTTATATTAATTACCCCTGTTCTTTTAACTTCAGCGAGTTCAATTTTTTTTGCCATATTTGCTTTCAAGAACCTTCGGAATTTCACGTGAGCTTGCACAACTTTAAACACCGAAAACACTGAATGCCCGTCAGGATCATACAGATTAACCGGATCCCCCAAACAATACGTATACGAATTTATCCCTCCCTTTCCAAATGGACTCAAACTGTCCGGACTGTTAAACCGCATAAGCACAGGGTTAAATGCTCGATAGCCATTGCCCAATAGATAATGCCCGGTCACCGGATCGGGACGTTCGCCGTTGAAGCCCAACAAACTGAGCAGTCCATTTTCAGGTTGGCGATAACCAAAGGGTGAATACGTGATGGGTTGTCGCTCATGATTTGGTTTGAGCGCATGGAGTATCGAACGTTGTTGATCCGTGGCAAGCAACGTGGTGTCGCTTTCATCGTCCAGGCGTTGTTGTTGTTGTGCCAATAGCTGCTCATCGTGTTGGACGATGGAGTGGTGCAATGTGCCTTGAACTTCAGTGGTCACGCGGCTTTTACAGTAAAAGCGTTGAAGCGTGGACGCTTGCGGTTTGGCCTGGCTGACCAGGCGATCCAGAGGATCGTAGCGATAGGCGCAGAGCGGGTTCTGCTGTGGGGAAGTCATGGAGTGCTCCGGTTTTCAATGTCCGAGAGCGTGAGTATCTGTGACGTCGCTTTGGTTGTGACCTAGCAGAACTGATAGGTGTGTATTGTTTGGCACTGGTAATCAGGCGTTTAGTTGATCCGGCTATCTCGGCGACTGTTTTTGCGGAAGTTGAATGATGTGAAAAAAACGCGGCCCTTTGTGGGGTCGCGTTTTTTATGGATCGCAACACATCTGTGGCGAGCGAGCCACAATGGACCGGTATTAACCTGGCGGAGCGAGGTTATCCAATGCGCGATTCACCGCCAGCTCGGCCAGCATGATCACCTGCTGGATACCCAGCAACATGCTGCGCTGCGGCCCGTCCACGAAAGTCGCGAAATCCGTGGCCATGACGCTCGCGGACGCCAGTGATTCACAGGCGTGGGCCAACAGGCTTTCGGTGTCGATGTCGGGGGCGATGAGGAACATCTTGCTGGGGGTGTGGGGAGCGCTGGATTTCAGGAGGGTGGGTTTGAGGTGGAGGCTGGAGGCAATGTTCTCGTGATTTGATTCGGGGGGATTGGGGGTGGGTTTGGGCATGGTGGAGCTCCGTCTACGGGTTAAAGCTGCTCCATTCGGTTCCAGGCGAAGGGTGGCAGCTGTACGCAGGTTGGAACCCGGGGTAAACGGAACCCGGCAGACCAAGAGGTCTCCCGCGCACAGCCGCCATAACGGATGCACACATCAAAGGCGCACAAGCATACGTTATGAAGGGCACATTTGCGCCGCTTACACATCGGGGTTCCAAGCCCGGCCGCTGAATTGGCAGCGACGGCCGGCAGATTAAAAAAGCCACTTCCGACCGGCAACCCTAAAATCCTGTGGGAAAACACCCGCTGAATGCCGAGCATGTCGGCGCTTTTTGTAGGAACTGCGGAAGGTTGCTTCTCCATCCGGGCCAGGTAGGCCGGCAGGATATTGACCGTCGCAGAACTTCTGTGGGAGCGAGCCTGCTCGCGATGACGGTGGCACATCCAGCCTCGAAGTGCCTGACCCGCCGCCATCGCGAGCAGGCTCGCACACATTGGATTGGGTGCACCTGCGGGTGATTGGTTGGCTGTCAGGCCGCTTTCGCGCTATATCGAAGTGTGGCCGGCCAGGGGCAACGACGATACCGGCAGCTAGAGCCCCTGTAGGAGCGAGCCTGCTCGCGATGGACGCCAACGATGACGCGGGCTGTCTGAATGCCCGCGTTGCCCGGACGTTCATCGCGAGCAGGCTCGCTCCTACAGGGGATCGGGTGCACCTGCGGGTGATTGGTCGGCTATAAGGCCGCCATCGCTGCGATGCGGCGCCCCGACAGGCCAGTTCCCACAGAAAAGCAAGGCGCGCCACCCTGCTCTTCACCACTCATCAGGCCGAGCGTTAGCTCGCCTGCAGCTCTTGATCTTGATCCACCCGCCCCTTCGGTAGTCTGAGTGGAGGTGTGCATCCGGGGAGTGGCGCGCAGCGCCGTTCGACGCAGTCGAACACGCTGCATGTAGGTTGAAGCGAAGCCAACCGGAGGGCAGTGTCCCCGGATGGATACCGTAGCGAAGGAACGCCGAGCCCAAGCGAGGGGCCGGACGCCGGGGCGAGACCTTTTGGTTCCTTTTGTGGCGTTTGACAAAAGGGACTCGCCGTAAGGGCGAAACCGCCAGCCGCCGTTACCGCAGCAACGGATATGTACTCAGTCAACAACACACAGGTCGGCTGTCAGGCCGCCATCGCTGGCAAGCCAGCTCCCACAATAGACCGGGTACACCATCGAGCAACTGATCGGCTATGAGGCCGCCATCGCTGGCAGGCCAGCTCCCACAGTAGATCGGGTGCACCTGCGGGTGATTGATCGGCTGTCAGGCCGCCTTCGGGGCGATGCGGCGCCCCGACAAGCCAGCTCCTACAGGAGGACACATCAGTTGCCCAAGTACCACCCAACCTCACTCCCCCTGCCCCTCAGTACCCACCTTGTTTTGCGTCAGATAGCGATCCAGCGTCGCATTAGTGTCCGGCGAATTATCCCCGGCCACCTGCCACAAACGTCGTTCGATGCCCTGGGCCAACAAATGCCCCACCGCCGCCTCAATCGCCGACAACACACACAACTGCGCCGGTTCGTTGGTGGTGTAACCGACTTCAGCCTCAAGCAATTTCTTGAATTCGATGAACTTGAACACCCCGGCGCTGCGGCCCACGGAGTAGATGGTCTTGCTGGTCATCACGTTGGCCAGCACCTGACCGCTGCGCACGTCCACCGCCCGCAGGTTGACCGTGACCTGATCCACGCGATATTCCCGGGAAATGTCGATGCCCAGGTAGCGCGCCCCTTCCCCGCCGCTCTTCACGTTGGTGTCATAGGCGATGATGCCGCCCTCGAGCATCATGTTCGCCGCTTGCAGCGGCGGCAGTTCACCCTGGATGTTCACCGGGGTATTGGGTTTCTTCTGCGAGGCACGGATGATCTTGCGCTCGGTCAACAGGTTCTGCAGCCCTTCACGCTCCAGCACCACGAACCAGCCGCTGGCCTGCAGGGCGTCCATCAGCATGCTCGCCGCGCCCTGGGTCACGCTGGTGGAGAAGGAACTGGCGGGCGTCGGTTTGTACTGCCCGGTCTGATCGCGGAAGCCATAGACGACCGCCATCAAGCGGCCCTTGGGCCGTGGCATGTTCAACAAATCGTAGTAGGTCGAGGCCCTGGGGGTCAGGGTCGGGGTTTCGGTGTCCTGCTCGGCGCCGATCGGCTCGCGCAGACCGCAGCCTTGAAGCGCCGCCAACAGCATCCCCAGCACAATTATTTTTTTCATGTCCATTACTCCCCGTCGTCCCGAATCCCCATCAAGGGGCCAGGCCATTGACCTTGATTTCCGACAGTTCGCCCGTCGCGCGGTCCGTCACTTCAATCGTCAGCTGCCCTGAGTCGTCGACGACATTGACGATGAAGGCATCGGTGGACAGGCTTCCCGTATTGCCGGCGGAGATGTTGTCCAGCAACTGCCCCAGCAGCCTCGATTGCAATTGACTGCTGAACCGCTCCAGGGCCGATGTCCCCGCCACGCTGGTGCGATTCTTCAAGTCCGGGTCGTCAAAATCGTTTTGCGCCTGGGCATTGTTGAGCAGCCAGGTGCCGTTCAACGGGTTGCCGCCAAACGACGGGTTGATCGGCGTGTAGACCAGTTCGGTGGCCTGGACCAGCCCACAACTTCCCAACCCGAGCAGCCAGAGCCCCAGGTGCCGCGAGACCGTTTTCGATTTCATAGTTCGTCCCTCTCAAGGTCCGTGGTGTCCTGCAACAAGGCTTCCAGCTTGCGCTGGACAACCTGCCCGCGTACCCAGTCGGCGGCGTCATAGGCCTCGTCCTTGAGCTCCACGGTGTTCGGCGGCAGGAAGCGCCGATAAACCAAACGCTGTTGATATTCCACGGTCACCAGGCTGCCCCAGCGAGCCGATGGCCGTTCGCGTACCACCAGGTTGAAATCCATCGGGCTGGTGGCGCGCAGGCGTTCACTGAACGCGTAGTAAAACTCGTGGCCGATGTGCGAGATCGTGTCGTCGATGATGAAGCCGAGCATTTCGTCCTCTTCGCCGGCCGAGGCGACACAGCTGCTCAGCACCAGGATCAAGGCCAGGCAGAAACGCTTCATGGCTGCAACGCCTGAGGGGTTTTGCTCTGGCCCTTGGCCGGGCCGGACGCACCATCGAGAAAGGCGCTCTCGGCCACGAACTGCCAGTCCTTGTAGCTGGCCATGCCGTTGAAGTCCGACCACTGGCTGGGAAAGTCCGCCTGTTTGAGCGGTTTGTCCGTGGAAGAACTGGCGATACCGGTGATACGGCCGTCGAAGCCGCGCATCAGGAACCAGTCGCCACCGCCAATCGGGTCCGGATAGAGCTGGCGCAGATGATGTTTGGCGTTGGGAAACCGCTCGTCCTGCAGCAGGTCGGCGAGTTCTTTCGGGTACTGGGCCAGGCCTGGCGAACTGCGGTAGTAGCTGCGCAGTGCCTGGGCGTACTGGGTGCCGACCCACAACAGTTGGCGTTCGCGATCGCGGCGCGAGGCGGTGGCCCACAACTCGCCGGCACTGGCCAGGCCCATGCCCATCACCATGATCAGCAGCAGCACACCCAGGTAGGTGAAACCGCCCTGCGCAGCAGGCTTACCACTCGGAATAGAGGCTGCCATCACGCGCCCTCCCGGTGGCTCCGCTCTTGATATCAGCCACCCCGCCCTGTACGCCATCCGGCGGCGCCACCAGGACCCAGGCGTCCTTGCGCTCGGCGATCGGGTCCATTGGCTGGTTGCGCAAGTAGCGCTGCTCGACCATTTGCTCGATGGAATCGGGATAACGCCCGGTGTCGCCATAGTAGTGATCGAGGGCTTCACGCATGGCCGACAGGCTTTGGCGCAAGGTGGTCTCTTTCGAGGCTTCGAGGCTGTTGAAATAACGCGGCAAGGCGATGGTCATCAGGGTCGCGATAATTGCCATGACCACCATCAATTCGAGCAGGGTGAAACCCTTTTCCCGGCGCATAGATTCACCACTCCCGGTAGGCGATGCCGTTGAGACCCTTGCCCCGGGCCCTGGAGTAAACGTCAAAGACGTCCGCGCCCTCCCGTGGGTTTTGAGCCGTGCTGTCATAGGCGCGCAACCCCCAGCCACCGTCGTCGTCACGCTTGGCCGGTGCCAGCGGATCGTGGGGCACGCGCCGCAGAAAATAGAACTTGGCCCCTTTGGCGCTGCGCACATCCCGCACACCCTCCACCAGCACTTTCAAGTTCGGCGGGTAGCCGCTGCTGTCGAGGGATTTTTCGATGTAACCGGCGTCGAAAGCCCGTTTGTAGGCGTCGATGGCATCGCGGATCTGGTACAGCGCGGTGCGCAGTTCCTGCTCCTTGCCCCGGCGCACCACGGTCTCGGTCAGCGGCGCAGCCAGGCCGGCCAGGAGGCCGACCAGGGCGAGCGTCACCACGACTTCGATCAGGGTAAAACCGCGTTGCGAGGCGTTCATGATCAAGGCTTCCCGACGCTGACTTCGACGTTGGTGGAGGCCACCGGCCGATCGAGGCGCTGAGGCTGGACCGACGATTCCAGCTCACGATTCGGCGCCTGGATGTGCATGCTGGTTTCGGTGCCGGTGGTGAATTCCATGTCCGACGGGCTCTGGTACGGCAGGTTGCGCACCACCCGCGGGGTGATCGACAGCACCAGTTCGGATTTGCCGACGGTGTCCTTGTTACTGCCGAACAGACGACCCAGACCGGGGATATCGCCAAGCCCCGGGATTTTGTTGCCAGTGGCGCCATGGTCGTTGCGCATCAGGCCGGCGAGGATCTGGGTTTCACCATCATGCAGGCGCAGGGTGGTCTGGGCGTTTCGGGTATCGACCTGCACCGGAATCGTGCCCTGGCGGGTCGGTTCCAGTGGCGTGGCGTTACTGACTTCCAGGGCGATTTTGATCGCCACTTCGTTGTTCAGGTGCACGGTAGGCTGCACTTCCAGCTTCAGACCGACATCCAGGTACGTCACGCTTTCGGTGATCACCGGCCCCTGGGTCGACGGCACCGAAGTGGCGCTGATGATCGGTACGCGCTGACCGATGTGGATACGCGCCTGTTCGCGGTTGCTGACGCGGATCACCGGGCTCGCCAGGGTATTGATGTCGTTGTCCTGGGCGTTGATCTTGGCCTGCGGCGACGGCGAGATGCTGATCCGGCTGGAATCGATGCCCTTGAGCTGATCGAGCAGCGTGACCGCCGAACCGTCGCTGTTGACCACGCCGAAGGTGTTCGGCCATTGCAGGCCGAGGTCGAGAATGCGCTGGGTGGCGACTTCCATGACTTCCACTTCCAGCACCACTTCAGGGTTGGACTGGTCTTGGGATTGCAGGAGTTTTTCCGCCATGCGGATGGCATCGCCGGTGTCGCGCATGGTCAGGGTGTTGAGCCGTTCATCGACGAATACGTCGCGGGTCTTGAGCATGGTCTTGACCATGTTCAAGGCCGTGTTGGCATCGATGCTGGTCAGGTAAAAGGTGCGCATCACCAGCTCCTGATAATCCTTGAGCTTCTGCGGCGAATCCGGGTAGATCAGCAGGGTGTTTTCGTTCACCACTTTCTGATGCAACTGGTTCTGTTGCAGCAGCAGCTCCACCGCGTCTTCGATGCGCACGTCACGCACGAAGATGGTGGCTTTCATGTCCGGGCGCAGGTCTTTGTCGAAAATGAAATTCAGACCGGCGACCTGGGACAGCACCTCGAAGATGGTCTTGAGGTTGGCGTCGCGAAACTCCAGGGTGACGGGCTTGTCCAGGCGCGTGCGCAGTTGCGGATAGGGAATCACATTGCGGCTCTGCACCAGCCGCACATTGCTTTGCAGTTCCAGGGCGCCCTCATTGTTCGGGTCCAGTTCGAGGATCTGTTTGACCTGACGGTCGGCGGCGTAGATGTCGCCGCGACGCAGATCCCCACGGGCCAGCTCGAGTTTTTCATCGAGGCTGCGCAGGTGATCGAGCTGGCGTATGGCGTCCTGGGCCCGGCGGTTGTTCGGCTCGATGGACAACACCCGGCCGTAGGTCAGACGGGCCGAGGCGAAGTCGCGCTGGGTGCGGCTCATGTCGGCCTGGCTCAGCAGCGCTGTCACCGCACGGGCCCGCCCGCTGGTCAGCGCCAGGTGCAATTCGGTATCGCGGGGATTTTCGCGCAGGCCTTCCTGGATCCGTGCCAGGCCGGCTTCGTACTGACCCGACGCCATCAGGTCGGCTCCCTCGTCCCTGGCCAGTTGCGCCGAACTGCATGCGGCCAGCGCCGCACAGAAACCCATGCTCATCAGCAATCGGAATGTGTTCATTGCGCGCTCCCCACAGACAGAGTCTGGGACAAATGCAGAGGCAGATAGACCAGGCTCAGTTCCATGTCGGAAATCCCCTCGATCTTCCATGTTGCGTCGATCACATCCCCTTTGCGCACGACGTAGATTTTCTCGCCGCTCTGCAAGAACACCTGCAGATCGGTACGGTCATCCATGCGGCCAATGAACTGGAAAGGCATCGGCGGTGCAGTGGGGACCTGCACCACCGGTGCGACGTTGACGGCTTGTTCGGTGACGCTGGCCAGGGTCGGCGCAACCTTCCAGCTGCGGGGGGCGAACAGGTCGCCGGCCGGGCTCAGGTCCTTGATCGCCGCCGGCGCGCCCGAGGCTGACGCGGCCGCCAGCTCGCCACGGGTTTTGCCTTTGGCGGGCGTGGCCACTGCCGCGACATCGGCCTCGCCGTCGCCGGCCGGTTTCAAGTAGTCGGGCAACCAGGCCAGCGCCGCCGCCACACCGAAGAACGCTACCCAGCCCATTGCGCGTTTGCTGTTCATCATGACCTCGACAGGTAAAGGGTCATGCGGATCCGCCCGGTCAGGTCGGTGTCGGCGATCTTCTTTCGCTGCAACTCCACGTCCTCCAGCACCACCGCCGGCAACTGACCGAGCAAGGCGTGCAGGAAGCGCCGCAGTTGCGGGTAGCTGCCCCGCACCGGCAGCAGGATCTGGTAGCGCGCCAGGTGGGTTTTCGGATCGATGCCCAGGGAATACTCACCACGAGCCAGGGTGATGCGTTCCTGGGCGGCCAACGCATAGATCTTGTCGATGGCCACGGTGGCCTGCGGCTGGGTCGGCAACTTGCTGCGGAAATCATCCAGTTGCCGTTGCGGCACCACCGGCGCGGCCACGGTGCCGTCCTCGACTTTGACCAGGTATGCGCGGGCGTCGCGGGTCTGCTGGCTGAGCTGTTGCACGGACTGCCAGTCCGGCAGCAAACCGGCCAGGCCATAGGTGAGCGCCAGCACCAGCATCGCCAACCCCGCCAGACCGGGCACGCCCAGGCTTTGCAGGTACTCATGGACGATCAATCTAGGGATTTGCATCGCCAATCTCCCAGGTAGCCGACAAGTTGAATTGCACCGGGTGCTCCGGCACGTTGGCGACGATTTCATGGCTGAGCAGCGACACATCGGACAGCTCGTCGCTGGCTTCGAGGCGCCGGTGGAAGTCGAGCATGGCGTCCAGGTCCCGTGCCTCGGCGCTGATCCGCAGCTGGCCCTTGCGGGCGTCCGGGGTCAGGGTCAGCAAAGCAATGTTGTCGCGGGGCATGGCTTCGAGGGTGGCGAATAACTGCTCCCAGGGGCGGCGCAATTGCTGGGACACCTTGCGCATCTCCGCCAGGTTCTGTGCCTGTTCGCGGATTTGCGCCGGGGTCAGGTTGACCTTGCTGCCCGTGTCGCCGGTGAGCACGCGCTGGGCGGTTTGCAGGTGGCCTTGCTGTTGTTCGGCCTCCGCGCTGAGGTGTTGCTGGATCACGATGCAGGTCAGCACCAGCACCACACCACTGGCCAACAGGCTCCAGCCCAGCGGGCTGGCGCGACGACGCGGTTGAAAGTCGAGCATCAGGGCGCGCATGTCAGGCCACCGCCCGGGACATGACGTACAGGCAATCGTGTACGGATGTCCGGTCCTCTTCGAGGGTGCGCAGGTGCACACCGGGTACGTCGGGGTGCGAGTCGATGCGGGCCGGCGCATGCAGGTAAACGCTCAGGGGCCGTTCGCTGGTGGAGGCCTGCAACTGGCTTTCGCGACCGATCAGGGCCGCCAGGGCGGCATCGCTGTCACTGCTGCCCACCGAACGCACCGCCGCCCAGCGCCCTTCGCGCGCCAGCAACAACACACTGCGCACCGGTTCGGCGACCACGAACAGGAAGTCTGCGGCGTCGAAGCTCTTGTCGAAATGGTTGAACGCAGCCATCAGGTACGGCTGCACTGAACGCAGTTTCAGGCCGCGACCGCTCACCAGCGTGCGCAGGCGCTCGAGCAAGTCCTGCGGCAGCGCACTGGCGACGCGGTCGTAGCCGGCCGGTTCGGCCGAGAGCACCAGGCTCCAGGGTTGGCTCGGTACGCCGTAAAGGTCTTCGAAGCACAGTTGGGCAAACCCGCGCAGTTCTTCGGGGCTGCTGATCTGATCGCTCCAGGGCACCAGGCAGAAACGGCTGAAATGCCCGGAGACCACCACCGTCAACTCCGCACCGGCGCGGGCATGCTCGCCCAGCAGCCGGTCGAGGGTTTCCAGGGCCACGGCCCAGGCATGGAAACCTTCATCGATGAAGCCGACGCTGCCCAGCCACAGGGTTTCGCTGCCCTGACGCCGACCCAGGCCGACACCACTGGCGCCGAGGACGGCGATATAACGCTCACGAGATAAAAGTGACACGATTGATCTCCTCGAGAGTGGTCCGGCCGTGTTGCACCAGTTCCAGCGCCGACTCGCGCAGCAGGCGCAAGCCACGTTTGCAGGCGTGGGCCTTGATTTTCGAAATGGGTTGGCGCTCGACGATCATTTGCCGCAGTTCGTCGTCCAGGTGCAGCAGCTCGGCAATCGCGCTGCGTCCGCGGTAGCCGGTGCCACGGCAATGGCCACAGCCCTTGCCGTGCACGAAGTGGTAGTGAGCGACCTGCTGCGGGTCGAGCCCCGAGGTTTGCAGTTCTTCTTCAGTCGGGGTGTACGTCGTGCTGCAGCTGCTGCAGACCAGGCGAATCAGTCGCTGGGCCAGTACTGCGTTGAGGGCGCTGACCAGGCTGTAGGGGTCGATTTCCATCTGGGTGAAGCGGCCGATCACGTCGAACACGTTGTTGGCGTGAATGGTGGTGAACACCAGGTGCCCGGTGAGTGCCGATTGCACGGCGATCTGCGCGGTGTCGGGGTCGCGGATTTCCCCGACCATGATTTTGTCCGGGTCGTGGCGCAGGATCGAGCGCAGGCCCCGGGCGAAGGTCAGGCCTTTTTTCTCGTTGACCGGGATTTGCAGCACGCCCGGCAGTTGATATTCCACCGGGTCTTCAATGGTGATGATCTTGTCCACACCGTGGTTGATCTCGGTGATCATCGCGTACAGCGTGGTGGTCTTGCCGCTGCCGGTGGGGCCGGTGACCAGCACCATGCCGTAGGGTTCGGCCGCCAGCCGGCGCAGTTGGCGCAGGGTTTCGTCTTCGAAGCCCAGGGCTTGCAACTGCACGCCGCAGACCTTGTCCGCCAGGTCCTGTTTGTCGAGCACCCGCAGCACGGCGTCCTCGCCAAAAATGCTCGGCATGATCGACACCCGAAAGTCGATCTGCCGGCCGCTGATACCGATCTTGAAGCGACCGTCCTGGGGCACGCGCTTTTCGCCGATGTCCAGTTCGGCCATGACCTTGACCCGGGAAATCACCTGTTCGGCGAACTCGTTGCCCTGGATCTTGCTGATGTTGTTCAGCACGCCATCGATCCGGTACTTGATCACCAGGCCGCTGCCGGTGGTGCCCAGGTGGATGTCGCTGGCGTGCATTTTCAGCGCGTCGTACAGGGTCGAGTTGACCAGTTTGACCACCACGCTGGAGTCTTCGCTGATGCTGGTCAGGGACAGGCTTTGCAGGTTATCGATTTCGCCGCCGGCGTCGCTCTGGGCGTTGAGTGACTCCACGGCGTGGAAGCTCTCTTCGTGGCGTGCCAGGTAGGCTTTCAGGTCGTCGGCGTGCACCAGGTACAGCGGCGCGCCGTGCAGGCAATCATCGATCCAGGCCAGACGGGCGGTGTCGAAGGGGTCGGCAAACACACCGATGACCGCATCGTCGTGACGCAGCAGGGTGAATTCGCGCTTGAGGCATTGGGCCAGGGTGACCCGGTCGAATACCGGGGTGGCTTGAAACAGGCTGTCGGTATCGAGCACCGGGTAATGCAGGGTCGCACCGAGGCACTGGATGAAGGGCATGGGGGCCAGTTCGCAAAGCTCCCCGAGGGCATCCAGCATCCGTTCACCGGAACTGGCGGCCAGCGCTCGCGCCTGGGCTAATTGCTCACTGGAAAAACGGCTGGGTAGACACGCCGACGGCGACGGCTCGACAACAAGGGATAGACGGTCCATGGCTTGCTCTCCAACGCCCGGGGCTTTGAGCCCTGTCGGCGCGGCGAGCTGGTTCGGCGGGGGCCGGAACCTCTTGTCGCGCCACTACTCCCCGGTGAGCAATTGTTCGTCGTCTGGCGCCATGGAGGCCGATGAACTTCGTCGGCGATCGGCAAGCACCCAGCTACCGTCGTACAACTGCAGCGGGAAACTTTCGGTCCTGCTCTGGCGTCGTTCGACGAATCCTTCGGAATCCTTCACACCTGCTTTGGGTTCGCGCTTCATCCCCAGAAGATCACAAACTGCACGGGCCAATTCCGCCAAAGGAAAGGGTTTGAACAGGATGTGGCTGACGCCCAGTTGCCGGGCCCGCTCGCAAACTTCTGCGGTGGGGTGGCCTGTGATCAGCACAAAATGACACTTCCTGTTCTGGCGGACGGCATCGAGCACCTCAAAACCTTCCATATCGGGCAAGCGGTAATCGAACACCATCACATCGGGTGAAAAGCGTTCGGCTTCGCCAATCGCCGCTTCACCGGTGTGCGCTATCCGGACTTCCAGCGCTTGCGCCTGCAGGTACCCCTGGAGGTTTTCCGCCAGCAGCTGTTCGTCTTCAACAACCAGTACTTTGTTTAACAAGGTGGACTCCTTGAAACCGCAGGGCCGATTACCGAACCTGGTGGAGTGCGCGCCTTCAACAGGTCTAACGCACACTTCATGCCAGGCCGGGCGCCGGTCGTTTTATCGCTTCATGTCCTTGAATTTAAAAACAATGCCTTTTCGTCCACTTACCGTTCCCCCCAAAAACGGGGGAACCCGAACGGATTTGCATTGAATCGATTCCCCACTTTTGGGGAAAAGCTCAATCATCGTCAACCCGTTCGATCCGATTACTGGATCGCAGCTGCGCCAGTGCCTGTAGACGAGCCTGAACCTGTTTCTGCCGGGCAAGGTACGCCCGGACCATGTCAAGTCCTTGCTCCTCTGTGACATCGGCGGCCTCCACTCGGTTCTCCAGATAAATCAAATGCCATCCCACGTCCGTGCGCACCGGCTCGCTGAGCGCACCCGGCGCCAGGGCAAAAGCTGTCGCTTCAAACGCTGGCAGCATGCGCCCCCGGGGAAAGTAGCCCAGTTCGCCGCCCTCGCTGGCCGAGGCGTCTTCAGACCCCTCCCTGGCGACACTGGCAAAATCGGCACCATGCGTGATTCGGGTACGCATACCTTCCAAGCGTAGTCTTGCGGCTTCAACAGTGGAAGCATCCGCTCCCTGAGGCACCTTGACCAGGATATGCCTGACCTGTACTTCCTCGGGCCGGTTCATCTCAGCGCGGTGCTCCTCGAAAAATGCCCGTACCTGTTTTTCATCAAGCTCGCCGACTTGGGTGAGGTCGGCGAACACTTGCTGGGCCGCCAGTTCACGGCGGGTGTATTCGGCATAGCTGGCCTCATCGAAACCGGCGTCTTCCAGGCGCCGGGCGAACACCTCGGCACCACCGAAGGCCTGGCGGGTCTTCTCGACCTGGCTTTGCACCGTGGCATCGCTGATCACCACCCCGCGCTTGAGCGCCTCCTGCCAGAGCAGTTCCTTGTCAATCAAGGCATCCAGCGCCGCCTTGCGCAGCTGCTTGTAAGCCTTGGGATTGCGAATATTGCCCACCGAGCGCCCCTGATCCTCCAGGTACTCGGCGAAATAACGCTCCAGGCGCAGCTGGGAAATTTCCTCGCCATTGACCCGCGCCACGGCCGGACCGTTGCTGCAGTATGCCGCTGGCACCCACAGCGCCCACAGAACCAGCAAAGTGTTGAGTTTCATCTACGGCCTCCGGTCAAGGCATCGCGGCAATGGGTTTGTAAGGGGCAACCAGGAAAAAACGCTGGTCAGGCAAGTCCACGGTGACGATGTGCGCGCCACTGAGGCCCTGGCGCCGACCCGGCCCGAAACTGATCAGCGGGGTCAGTCCGGTATCGAAGTCATGCAGGCCTTCCAGGGCCTCGATCAGTTTTTCACGACTGGCATCACGCCCGGCCTGCTTCATGCCTTCGCTCAAGAGCATCATCGAGCTGAACGCACCGACTTGCAGAACCGCATGCTCGCCGCCCAGTTTCTGTCGCTCGCGCACCTGGGTCAGGGCCAGGCGCCCGGCCCGCGTCCAGTCGCTGGGCACAAACGGATAGGCCAGGAATACCCGACGGGAAAAGCCGCTGGGCACTTGCAGCAAATCACCCGCCACCTGATTCGAAGCAGCGAACAGGTAAGGCACCTGGCCCGCCGTCTGCAAGCGCTCGGCGAGCAGACTGAAACCGCCGCTGCTGCCCATGTAAAACACCGAACGCGAACCCAACGGCAAGTCATCCTGGGTCGCCCCATAGGCTTGCAGGCGCACTTTCTCCCAGGCGTTGTCTTGCAGGTACCGGGCGAGTTTCTCTGCGGCCAGCCGTTGACCGGGCTCGTCCGGGTAGGCGATCAGCGTCGGTCCCTGCAACACCCGCAAGGTGGCAGTGGCGTAGTTGGCCAGGGCAATCATTTGTTCGCGCAGCCCCGGCAGCGGCTCGAAGATCTCTCGACTGGCCTGGGTCGCGCCTTGCAACGACAGCGGCCCGATCAGGGGCACACCGGCCTGCTCCAGGCGTGCTGCCATGTCCGCTTCCAGCGCTGGCGCCAGCGGTGCGATCAGCGCGAACACCTGCTCCTTGTCGATCAACTGGTCCAGCGCGCGCATGGCGCTGGCGCGGTCGGGGCCGGGATCGAGAATGGTCAGGCGCAACTGCCGACCATGAATCCCGCCCGCCTCATTGATGCGCGCCACGCAACCGTTGAGCACCGCCGCCACCGTGGCGCCCTCCTCGCTCAGCGCGCCCGAGCCCGGTAACAAGGTGCCCAGGTGCAGACTGTCAGCGTCGAGGCCCGGATCACGGTCATCGGCCAGGCGCTTGAGGTACGCCGTGAGGTTGTGCTGATCCTTCATCGACAACACGAACCTGGGCATCGCCGGGTCGAGTCGATTGTTGCCGGGATCGCGCCCCTCCTGAATCGCCCTGGCCAGCGTGCCCTCGGTGTAGGCCGGGTAACTGCGCCCGTTGATTTGCTGCTGGCCATAGGTGCTGGAGAGCCGCGTCCAGGTCAGGTCCGGCGGCCGCACGCCGCCTTCGGGACGGCCGATGCCATCGCGGCCATGGCAATTGACACACGGCAGGCTGGTGGCCGGCAGCAACATGCCGGCCGCTCCGACCCGGGCCATGATCGGCTCGCCACTGGCCGACACCCCCTCGCGGTACAAGCGTTTTCCGGCGCTTTCGCCGGGGGTCAGCGTCAACGCCTGGGCGCTCAGGCTGATGCCAGACACCATGAGCAGGCCGAGGATGAGGGCTTTTTTCATGGCCCGGACTCAGCGACCGACCACAGGCATTGTCAGCAACTGCAAGCGCTGGGCAATGGCGGCGGCGGGGGCATCGGGCCGGATTTTGCTCCAGCGCTTATTGGCCACGTCGCCGACGATCAACTGCGTGGAGTGCTGCTCGGGGGTCGGCACGATCTGGCCGATGCGCCCCAGGACAAGGTCCATCTGCGCCTTGTCGCCGGTAAGGAAAAGCCAGTGGGGGCCATCGACGCCCTGCTTCAAGGTGTAAGCCTTGAGTACCGCCGGGGTGTCCCGCAGCGGATCACTGGTAAGGGAAATAAAGGTGATGCCCTCCGCCTGGTCGCCCAGCACTTCGCGTACTGCCTTGAGCTTCTGGGTGATCAGCGGGCAGGCGTCGGTGCAACTGGTGAAAATCACGTTGAGCAGCACCACCCGGTTCTGCAGCGCGTCGCTGTAGAACCGCAGGGTGTTGCCGTTCTGGTCCTGCAACGGGGTGTCGGTGAACCAGGTTTTTGCGTCGCGGGTGCCGCCCGCCGGTTGTGCCATGGTTGCAGCAGACGCCGGTGCCGGTTCTTGATGGCCTTCGTGGGCGAAGGCCAGCGCACTGAACAGGCAAAGGCAGGCACTCAGGACCATGCGGTCAAGGGTTCTCATGGCTGATTCTCCATGGCGACGGCCGTGTGCTTGGCGTGGGCATTGCGCTGACCGCTGAGTTTCTCGACTTCACGGCTCAGCACCGCCGGGTCGGTGAAACCGTAAAAACGCGTCCAGTGACGGCTGTTGCCATCGCCGACCAGAATCAGCGGAGCATGGTTCTTGAAGTCGCCGCTGAAGGAGCCAAGGCCCTTGAGGGTTTCGTTGACCGACTGCGTGGTGCCGGTCAGCCAGCTCCAGCCCGGGCCGTTCTGGAAGGTCCGGGCATAGTCGTTCAGGCGCTTGGCGTCATCGCGCTGCGGGTCGATGCTGATCGACACCAGTTGCACCTCGGTACCGACCCGTGCGCCGAGCTGTTTCTGCACCTTGCCCATGATCGAAGACACCACCGGGCAGACCGTGGTGCAGCTGGTGTAGATGAAGCTCATGACCACGATCTTGTTGCTGACCAGGTCTTTTTCCAGGCGCACGGTTTTGCCGTTCTGGTCCACCAGCGCCACGTCGGCGAATTTGACCTGGGTGCTCTCGGGGGTGGCGCTCCTGGCCTGCATGTCGTGACCGGCATGTTCATCTGCCGAGTGGGCCAGTGCCTGGCCGATGCCGACAGCCAAGAGGCAGAAGGTCAGCAGGCCACGGTGTGCAAATCGGTTCATGTCGATGTCCTCTTCAATGAGTCTGGCCGGGGGTCACCCGAACACTGGCAAAGGTCTGGTCGCCGAAATTCGCCCCCAGTGACGCCGCACGCACGTGCAGGTACCAGGCGCCTTGTTGGTTGAGGTTGACCGGGGCTTCATACACCCCGTTGCCGACTTCCACGGCCGCGACCTCCCGAGGCCGCGAAGTCGGGGCCAGGAAGTAACGCACCTGAACGTCCTTCACCCCGCTGCGCTCGGTTTTCTGCTTGCCCTGGACGATGCGAAAACGCACGACATAGGGGTTGCCCAAAGCAGCGGTGGAGGTGTCGAGCATGAACTCCACGCTTGGCACGCCAGCGAGGTGATCGAGGTTCTTGTCGGCCTCGACCACGGCGGTGAAGCAATGAATGATGTTCGGCTGATTGAGCAGGAACGCCACGTCGAAACGCCCGGCCGGCGGCAGCTTGATCCGTGCGCTGTACAGCCCCGGCTCGACTTCGCGCAGGCTGCGGTCGATCACCAGCGCCGCCCGTGCCACTTGCCCGCGATTGGGGTAACCGGACATCGGGGCGTTCATGCCTTCGGCGTAGAAGTAGGTGGTGTTGTCCACCGGGTTGACCACGAACACCGCGTTGTCGTCCCGCGACACCGCCAGGCTCGCGGCCAATGGCAGATCACCGGCCAGGCGCGGTGCCTGGGGCCCGGCTTCGAAGCCCTGGCTGATGGGCGTGCGGCCTTCACCCAGCGACGCCAGGTTGATCATCGTCACCTTGGGCGAGGCCAGTCCGCGGATATAGGCGTAGGCCTTGGTGAACACCACCTGATAGGGCTCGGCGGACACGTCCAGTTCATGGATCAACGAGTCGGTGGCGGCGTCGATGACCGCCGCCTGGTTCTCCAGGGTATTGAGCACGATGCCGAAACGTCCGTCGGCGCTGAAACCCATCGGGCCGAGGCCCTGCTTGACCTTGATCACCCGCCGCACCGACTGGCTCGCCGCGTCCACCACCGTAACCGTGCCGTCCTTGCCGTCGGCCACATAGGCCGCGCCGGACAGTGGCGAGTACACCACCGACAACGGGTGCGAGCCGGTCTTGAGTTGTTTGATGATGGTCAGGCTGGCGATATCGATGATGCTCAGGGTGCCGTCGTCGCGATTGGTGACGAAGGCGAAACGGCTGTCCTTGCTGAAGGCGATTTCGTGATGGCCGCCCCCCGTGGCCAGGTGCTTGAGGGTTTTCAGGCTGTGAGTGTCGATCACCGTGACCCCGGACTGCTGCGCTGCCTGTGCGTTGTTGCCGACCCACAGCAGGCGTTCGTCCGGTTGCAGCGCGACACGTACCGGGTTTGTGCCGGCCGCCACCGAATCCACCAATTTGAATTGCTCGCTGTCGATCACCGCGACTTCACCCGCCGTCGGCATCGACACGAACACCCGCTTGTTGTCCCTGGGGGTGACCCAGTCCATCGGCGGTTGCTTGATGTCGATCCGCGCCAGGGTGCTGGTAATGCCGCCCACCGACACCGACGGATCGACCACCGAGACACTGGCATCACGGTTCATCACCATGAGGAAGTAGCTGTTGAGATCGAGCAAGGGGCGTGCGCCGATGCTCGACTTGAGGAACACCCCGACCCGCGCCTTGCAGCTCTGTTCGCGGCCCTGGGCCTGGTCGGCGGCGACGGTCTCCGGGTCCAGCCAGGCGCCCGGTGCAACGCCCGCCAAGGGCTGGCCGGAAGCCTTGTCGGTAATGCGGAACTGCACGTCGGCGAACTGCCCTTCGCGCAATACGCCGTCCGCGCCCAGCGGCTTGACGTCGAGCGCCACCGACACGCCGTCACGCTCCAGCGACTGTCCGCTGCGGGTATCGGGCAACGCAACGTCGCTGAGCAGGGCCGCAGGTGACGTGCGCCATACCCCGAGGCCGATCAGCGCCACGCCGACAATCAACGCGCCGCTGGCGATTTTGATGGTCCTGTTCATGCCAACACTCCCCTTCAGATCTGTGTCTGACTCATCGCCCCCTGAGGGAGCGAGCCTGCTCGCGAAGAGGCCAGCACATCCAACATTCATGTGTCTGACACTCCGCCATCGCGAGCAGGCTCGCTCCCACAGGTGTTGCGTTGTCTCCCGGCCTACGGCGCCGGTGCCGGCTCCGGTTCGTTGGTCACCCGCAGCAATCCCCACAGCCCGGCGGTGTTGCCATAGGCGCCGTAATCGCGGAACAGGTAATCACCCGGTATCGCGTTGCTGCCCCCGGCACTCGGGTGCATGAAGCTGAAATGCGCGGCCGGCAGGATGCTTTCGTGGGCGCCGACGTACATCGACATCGGGTTGTAGCCAAACCGCACCGAACCCACGCCAGGCGTTCCCATCGGGTAGCCACCGGTGTCGCTCTTCTCGGGCTGGAACGGGTTGACCGACCAGACGTGTCCGTCGAGCTGGAAGGTGGTGCCGCGACTGCCGCCGGTCGGCATCAGGATGTGCGTGCGGAACGGTTGCCCCGGTTTGACGTACAGCACCGGCGTCTGCGGATCGCCGCCCACCAACGCGTTGCTGAAAGCCATGTGCGCGTTCTGCACATCGCCGTAGCCATGACCGTCGGCGTGGCCAAACGGCGCATCCGGGGCCAGACCGAAGCGGTACCACATCGGCTCTGTCTTGAAGTTGATGGCCATGCTGGAGTTGTCCTGTGGATCGGTCGGCACGCCCGCCTCCGAGGCTATGCCTTCCACTGGACGACCATTGGCCCAGCGCATGTTCAAGGCCTTCTGCCAGACCATGGCAAAGTCGCGATAAGGGGTTTGCCCCGGCGCGGTGACGGTCGCATTGACCTTGCGGGCGTCTTCCGTCCAGGTGGCGCCCACCGGCAGGATGCTCATCGCTGCGCCCAGGCCTTTTTGCGGCTGCTTGATCACGTCGGCCGGCGTGATGTTCAGCCCGCCGAACTCCACCGCCGTGGCGTTGATGTTGTCGACATTGCGGCCCAGTTGGGTAATCGGTTTGCCTTCACGCTCCAGGTGCCCGGCGTAGTACTGATAGGTACGGGTCGGGTACGGTCCGGTGTTGCCCACCCGAGGCGGCACGGTCTGGATCGGGTTGGTGCCGACGTTGGTGCCGTCGGATTTGGTGATGTCGTAAGCCAGCAATTGCGCGTGCAGGCCCACGGTGCTCGATGGCCGCAGCAGGTTATTGCTGAAGGTGGTCGAGCCCTCGCCGCCGTTGCGGTCACGCTTGACCATGCCCATCACCGTGGCCGTCTGGGGCAGGTCCGGCATCACGCTGGGCAGGCGATTTTCCAGGGTGATGTTGATGCAGTCACCGGCCGCCGCACGCAGCACCAGCGGTTCCACCGGCACGCCGGGTTTGAGTTTGCCGGTGACCGGATCGAGGTCGGCCTTGCGCACGTAGAGGATCGCGGTCGGGTCATGCAACGGCCCGCTTTGCCCGCCGATGGTGAAGGTCACACCGTCTTGAGGGTCGGTCACGGTGACTTGCGGGATGCTCACCGCCCGCGAGTTGAAGACCAGGGTGCCACCGGCCGGATTCAACGGCCCGCCGACGTGCTGTCCAAGCCCCGCCGAGTCACCGATGGCCAGCCCCAGGGGGTTGCCGAGGATATCGTTGGCCAGGGCCGCGACCACTTCATAGTTGCGTTGCGGGGTCGGCCGGGTGCCGATGCCGTTGGGGTTGGCGCCGATCCGCGGGCAGGTGCCATCGAAGGCCACGGTGTTGCGCATGCCGGCCGGTTTCGGGTTGTTCGGCAGCGCGAACAGATCGTTGCGCTGGGCCGTGTAGTTGCGCATCACGCCCCAGATGCCACTCCAGTACCCTTCAAGCGAGGCGTCCATGGAGTACAGGTAGTCACCGGTGGTGGCCGCCGAACTGGAGAGCATCGAGACCGGCGCGATGAAGCCCATCTGCTCGGAAATCCCGATCATCTGCGACGCGCGCCAGCCGGAGTTGGAGCTGTTGCCGAAACCGGAACCGCTTTGCAGCCACTTCACACCGTGCAGGGTGACGTTGTGCTCCTCTTCGTGACCGCCGGCATGCACCCGCAGCCGCACGTTGTCGCCCGTGTAGGTGCGCAGCATCGGGGTGAACGGGTCACCCGGTTCGGCGCCGCCCTTGTTGATGTGCGGCGGGAACAGGGTGGTGCCGCCGGTGGGACCGGTGGCCGCGGTAATCAGGTTCGGCGCCAGGTTCATCGCCGGGATCGCACGGTCGGTACGGCTTTGCATGGCGTACGCCAGATCGCCGCCCAGGCCATCGGCCTGCATGCCGCGCTTGCCGTCCGGGCCGACCTTGTTCGGGTCGTACACCCGCAGGGCCAGCGGTTCGTTGCGGTAATTGACCACGAACATGCCGGGGTCATCGACCGAAATCGCTTGCGGGCAAGGCCGGCTTGGGCAGCCCGGCATCAGACCGCCACGGGCTTCGACCACTTGCTCAAGCAGGGTCTCGGCTTCCTTGCGCACCGGCGGATTGATCGCGTAGCGGAAGCTGTCGGCGGTGGCCGGGAAGCTTTGCGCGTCAGGTATGCCATTGGGACCGGCGCCCACGTACACCCCGGCTTCATAGGCGTGCTGGAAGTCGCTGTATTCGAGGAAGAACTCACGGAAGCTGTCGTTCTTGCCGTCACCGTCCAGGTCGCCGGTAGAGATCACTGCTTGCCACGACGTCGGCCCGCCGTCCTGCCGCGCGCCGCTGTACAACGGCTCGCCGGTTTCGGCATGGAACCAGGTGGAACCGGCCGGTTCGGCGAGCACGGTGGCGTACAGGCCAATCTGCTGGTGCGTCGATGGGCCGAGGTGGTCGTGGGTGAAGATGGTGCCCAGGCCACGGTCGACGCCCTTGGTGTTCACCACCGGATCGACGAACCAGCGTTGCATCGCCGTGCGCGCGCCAACCCAGTCGGCCCGGCCGTATTGGCCGAAGAACGGGTGCGCCTTGGCTTTCGGGCACGCGGCCGTGCCGTCGCGCGGGTCGGTGCCTTCGCACTGGTTGAACTGGCGAATGGCACGGATGCGCTCTTGCACGGCACCCGGGGAAAGGATGCCATCTTCGTAGTTCCAGCCGTTGGCCGAACCGTCGGCCGCCGTCAGGTCCCATTTCGGCAGGTGGATGTGCTGGCCGATCACGTCGGTCGGTGTGCGCACCTGATAGTCGTCCATCTCATAGATGGCCGGTACCAGGTTGGTTTGCTGGTACTGCACGCAATCGAAGGTGTTCATGCGCATCACCAGCGGCTCTGGCGGACGCTGCTTGGTGATCACCGGCCAGGCGTCTTCCCACAGCGCGAGAATGCGCGCCTGCGGGAAGTGGTAGCCGACTTTGTTGTACACCGCGTCGAACTGAATGTTCGCCGCCTTGTAGATGCGCGGGCGGTCGGCGGTGAAGGTCGAGGCACCGCTGAACGACATGCCGTCGATCCGCTCACCGCTGTTGAACTCACCGCTGCCGGCGCTGCTGGTCAGGCGCTTGGCCCGGTCATCCATGCACGGTTCATAGTACGGTGCGCCCGCCATCGGCAGCGCGCCGTTGGTGCGGAAGTTGCGCGCCACCACCTGGTTGCCCGGCAGCACGGCGAAACTGGGGTGTTCTTTTTTGGCGTGGAACGCCATGGCCGCCTGTTCGACTTCGGTGCCTTCTTCGGGCAGGTACAGCGGCTTGGCGCGGGTCACTTCCTTGGAGAAATCCAGGGATGTGGTCACCGTGTGCGCCTCGCCGCCAGAGGCGAAACCGTCCAGCGAGTGACGCCCCAGGCCACCATCCCAGCCACCGGACTGCGCCGGATCGAGGTTGGCCCACAAAGCATTGCCACTCGATTTCAAGGCCTGGGCCTTGGCGGCGTCGAGCATGTCCAGCGGTGGGGTCGGCGGGCGTTGGCCGACCGAACTTTCCATGCCGCCGATCCAGAAGGGATAGCCCGGGTTCTTCAGGCTGCCGTCGGCATTGCGATTGGCTTCGCTGCGGTCCACCAGCGCCAGCGAGCCAATCGCCTGGGCGCTACCGCCATGATGCCCGCTGTCATCGTCGCCCTCTTCATCGTCGTCATTGGCGGCCACCAGGGACTCGCTGATTTTCGGTACGACCGCGACTTTGCCCGGCATCGGCGCCATGGCTTTGCCAGGCAGCGGTACCACCGCCGGAATCGGCGTGCCGGCCACAATCTCACCATCGGGCAAGGCCCGTGCACCCGCCGCCGGTTTGCCGCTGCGCAGGGCATAGGGTTCGCTGTGGTAACCGTCGGCGCCCTGTTGCGAGACTTCGAGTTTGGTGCCTTCTTCAAAGACGTCATGGACCCGCCACATGCTCCACATGCCTTGGGCAAAGTGCGGGTAGAAGTGGCAGTGATAAATCGCATCGCCCGCTACCCGGTTACGGTTGCCCGAACCGCCATTGGCGATTTCATAGGTGTAGCCGGCGCCCGGCCCGATGCCCTGGGCGTCCACGTAGTCGGAGTTGTCGTCGTTGGGGTTGAACAGCCACTGATGCCCGTGCAGGTGGAAGATGTGCTGCTCATGGCCGTTGTGGGTGTTGCGGAATTTGACGAAGTCGCCGATGTAGCTGTGGTTGACGTTGGACGGCTCGGACGGATACAGCGCCATGGTCGCCTTGACCCCGACCTGATCCGCCCTGGGCACTTCACCGGGACGGATGTTTTCCAGCCCGGCGTTGGCCGGTACGTCCACCAACATCGCCACGTCGCCGACGGTATGGGAGCTGAGGAAGAATTCTTCATAGGCACACGACAGGCAATCGTGCATCGGCCCCACGCCCAGTCGGTTGGCCACGACCTCGGCGCCCATGCCGCCGGAACCGTAGTTGATCATGAAGCCATCGCGGGTCGGCTCCAGCACGTGGGCCATGACCGGGTCGGCCCAGTAGCCTGGAAACGCCTGGGTCGCGGCGGTTTCATCCTGGAACTGCGAAGCGAAGTCGCGGAAGGGCTCTAGACGATTGGGCAGCGCCGGGTTGCGTTTGCCCACCGATTCCAGCGGATAGGTCGAGGGTGGAAAGCTGCCGTCGGCGTTGCTGCCCATGACAATGGCGTCGCTTTCGCTGGAAATGATTTCGTTGCCGTCGACCATGTTGATGATCGGCGTGCCGGCCTTGCCTTCACGTATCCAGGGCTGGCGCTGCGGGTAGCGCGCCTGGTAATCGACGATCGGCTGGCCGGCCGGGGTGCGCCCGGTGGTGGCCAGGCGCATCTCTTCTTCGGTCACGGTGTTGCGGTAGGTGCGACCGCCCTTGGGCACCACCACCACTTCGCCGAACAGCCCGTTGGCCACGTTGCCGGCCGCCCCTTCGCCACCGAAGGTCGCGCCACGGCTGCTGGCGGCGAATGCGCCTTCACGCTCGGCGTACAAGGTGTAGCTGCGCGTGGCACCCGGCGGGATCAAGGTATTGGCGTTGCGTCCGGTAAACGAAGCGATGTCGTCGATGCTGTTGACCGCTTGCATGCCGTTGACCTGGAAACCGACATGGCGGTCAGTGACCTGCTCATCGACCTTGAAGGCATTCTCGTTGCCGACTTCGACTTCACCCTCCACGCCGCCATTTTCGTGCGAACCGGGGTTGGCCTGATAGGCCAGGAGGTTCTGCAGGTTGATGGTCAGGCAGTCGCCGGCGGCGACCCGCAATACCAGCGGACGCGGACGCTTGTCGGGGCGCAGCGACACCTTGCCCGGCACCGCGGCGCCGCCCTGAGCCAGGGAGATCTCATGATCATCGACCACATCGCGACGCAGGGCGAAGATCATGCCGTTAACGTTTTGCGCACCGAGGCGGTTGAACATCAGCGGCTGATCCAGCGCCACGACGTTGGCCACCAGATTGCGCTCACAGCGCGCAGCCGCTTCGGCCAACTCGACGCCGAACATCGAGGCCGCCAGCAGCAACAAATGAAAGACGGATGGAACGTGGAAAATGCCGGTCATGATCACGGGCCTCGCTGTGGGTGCTCACAGGGAATAATTCTCGACAACTCCGTTGAGCAATCTGCATGCCATAAAAATTACGTTTATTTTTCATACAGTTACGATTGGCACTTGATACATCGGGGGATAATTCCCCACTTATTCCCCACTTTTTCGCCGGGGCCACCATGCCCCAATGTTGGGGAAAACCACCCCACGGCTTTCGGTCACAGCGGGGCGTCGGCCGACAAGCCCTGCAAACGCCGGTACTGGCGCAGCACGCTGGGCACATAACGCTGGGTTTCGGCGAACGGCGGGATCACGCCGCCACGGCTGAGCACCGCTTGCGGCCCGGCGTTGTAGGCGGCCACGGCGAGGGCGATGTCGTTGTCGAACAGGGTCATCAGCCGCTTGAGATAACGGGCGCCGCCCTGGATGTTGGCCTTGGGGTCGTAGACATCGGTCACGCCCATCTCGCGGGCCGTGTCGGGCATCAACTGCATCAAGCCACCGGCCCCCTTGGCGGACACCGCACTGGGGTTGTAGGCCGACTCGGTCTTGATCACCGCGTGCAACAGGGCGGCCGGCAACTGGTTGGCCGTGGCCGCCGCCGACACCAGCTCGGCGTAGGGTTGCGCGGCAATCATCTGCGGCTGTTGATCAAGGCTGACCACCGCCGCCGCGGGCTCATGGATGACCCGATCATAGTGCCGACCGGGGCGGTGGACGTTGGACAGGACGAAGTTGCCCCTGGCATCGGTGGACACGAACACATCGGCTTGAGCGACGCCCGCCAGCAGCAGGCAGCCGAGCATTCCCGTGGTGAGTGCTTTCATTGTTATGCCTCCCCTGCCCGGCCCCGAAAATTGGGGGTTATGCCCCAATGGCCAGTCGTGAATCAGCCATACGCAAGCACTGTGCCGAAAGCGCAGAAGCCCATGGCACGCGGGTTACAGGGAGATGCCCAAGCCTTGAGCAATCCTTTGCATGGCAATTGCATAGGGCCCTGTTGCGACCCTTCTGCCGACTGTGTGAGGTCATCATGAATCAGCGACTGTGTTTCGCCCCGCGTGCCCAACGCGGCTTCACTCTGCTCGAACTGCTGGTGGTGCTGGTGGTGCTGGGGTTGTTGGCCGGCATCGTCGCGCCGAAATATTTCGCTCAGTTGGGCCGTTCCGAAGTGAAGGTGGCCAAGGCGCAAATTGAAGGACTGGGCAAGGCCCTGGACCTTTACCGCCTGGAGGTCGGCCATTACCCGTCGACCGAACAGGGTTTGCAGGCGCTGGTCACCGCGCCCAGTGACGAACCCCACTGGACCGGTCCGTACTTGCAGAAAAAGCTGCCTCAGGACCCTTGGGGCCGTAACTACACCTACCGCTACCCTGGCGAAAACGGCGAGTACGACCTGCTGTCCATGGGCAAGGACGGGCAACCCGGCGGCGAAGGCGAGAACGCTGAAGTCACCAGTTGGCAGTGACGGACATGGCCACCATGCGATTTCATCTCAAAGCCGTCGGCAAGGCCGGCGTGGTTTCCATGACCGTCGAGGCACCGGGTCACAGCGAGGCGCGGCGCATCGCCGAAGACCAGGGCCTGCGGGTGGTCAGCCTGCACGCCGAACGTCATTGGCGGGCGTTGCGCCTGAAGCAGCGCGAGACGTTCAACCTGGTGTTGTTCAGCCAGGAATTGACCACGTTGCTCAATGCCGGCCTGCCGTTGATCGATGCGCTCGAAAGCCTGGCGGAAAAAGAAACCGCGCCCCAGGCCCGCAAGACCTTGAGCGAGCTGGTGCGCCTGCTTTATGAAGGCAAGTCGTTTTCCCAGGCGTTGGCCCAGTTGTCGGCGGTGTTCCCGCCGTTGTACGTGGCCCTGGTGCAGTCCAGCGAGAAGACCGGCGCCGTCGGCGAAGCACTGGGCCGCTATGTCAGCTATCGCCAGCGCATGGACGAGGTCCGCCAGAAGATCATCAGCGCCTCGATCTACCCCATGCTGTTGTTGGTGGTCGGGGGTGGCGTAGTGCTGTTCCTGATGGGCTATGTGGTCCCGCGCTTCAGTCTGGTGTTCGAAGGACTGGGGTCAAACCTGCCGTGGCTGTCGCAGATCCTGATGAGCAGCGGCATGTTCCTGCACGCCCACCAGGGCGAGTTCTTCGGCGCCTTGCTGGCCATCATCGTCGTCCTGGTGCTGCTCAAGCGCCAACCGGCCTTTCGCCGGGGCGTGGACCACCTGATCGAAAAACTCCCGGCGGTACACCAGCGCATTTTCATGTACGAACTGGCGCGTTTTTATCGCTCCCTGGGGATCCTCTTGCAAGGCGGCATTCCCCTGGTCACCGCCATGGGCATGGTCCGTGGCCTGCTCACGGTGGCCTCGCGCACACGCTTGGACCAGGCGTGCGAACGGGTACGCGAAGGGCAATCGCTGTCGACGGCGCTGGAGCTCAATCATCTGGTGACCCCGGTGTCCCTGCGCCTGCTGCGCGCGGGTGAGCAGTCCGGCAACCTCGGGCAAATGATGGAGCGCAGCGCCGACTTCTACGACGAAGAAATCAGCCGCTGGATCGAATGGTTCGTGCGCCTGTTCGAACCCTTGCTGATGACCTTCATCGGCCTGTTGATCGGGGTGATCGTGATCCTGATGTACATCCCCATTTTCGAACTGGCCTCGAGCATTCACTGACCGCTCTGGAACGGGGCCTGGGACCACGACGGACGATTTATCGACGTCGCAAATGAATAAAGCGGGACGTTGAGGTGTTTATCGACGGTTCCTGCTGAATAAAAGCAATGCACTGCATTGTTTATCAACGTTCCACCTGAAGAAAAAGACGGAGATCGATATGCACATGAACAAGCTTATGCTGGCTGTTGCAATTGGCGCAGTTCTGTCGGCATCTACCGTACTGATTCCGGACAACCTGTCCGGGGTTTCGAGCGCTCACGCAAAAGAAGGGGGTAGTGGTGGAGGTGGCGGCGGCCACGGTGGTGGTGGCGGAGGCGGTAGTGGCGGTGGCGGTGGCGGTGGCGGTGGTGGCGGCGGTGGCGGTAGTGGCGGTGGCGGTGGCGGTGGCGGTAACGGTGGCGGCCACGGTGGTGGTGGTGGTGGTGGCGGAAGTGGCGGCGGCGGTAATGGTGGTGGAAGCGGCAGTGGTCACGGTGGAAGTGGCAGCAGCGGCAACAGCGGCAGCGACCATGCTTCGGGGCACAGCGGCAGCACAGCCTCCTCCGGTTCGGGACGCAACAGCAGCCACGCAGAACCGGGTGATGATCACGGGGTTCATCGTGGCGGCGAGGTAGGTGACGACCACGGCGCTCACCACGCCGGACAACAGGCGGGCGACGACAACGGCGCTCACCATGCCGGACAACAGGCGGGCGACGACAACGGAGTCCATCGTGCCGGCGAAGTCGGTGATGATCGCGGCGTGCATGTGGGTGGCGAAGCAGGCGATGACAAACGGACCTGACATTCACTCATCAACACACGATCTGTGGGAGCTCGCTCCCACAGATATCCAGGCACCCACAACATCTGCGCCCGACACAAATCCCCTGGAGTTGGCTTGCCAGCAAAGGCGGAGTGTCAGGCACCATCCCTATTGAATGGACTGCCCGTCTCACTCTGATCCAGTCGCTCGCGCAAAAACTCGATCAACGCCTGCACCGGTCGCGATGACTGGCGGTGTTGCGGGTACACCGCCGACAGGGTCAACGGCTCGGGTCGGAACTCGTCCAGCACCGGCACCAATCGCCCGTCGTTCAATGCCGAACCGACAATGAAGGTCGGCAGGTAGGTAATGCCCATCCCCGCAATCGCTGCGTCCTTGAGCAACTCGCCATTGTTGACCCGCATGCGCCCGGTGACGTTGACGGCCAGCGGCTTGCCCTGCCCTGCGAAACGCCACTGCACCTGACGGCTGTGGCCGTAAGGCAGGCAGTCATGGTTGTGCAAGTCTTCAGGCTTGAGCGGCGTGCCGCGCTCGCTCAGGTAAGCCGGGCTGGCGCAATACACTCGCTGGATGGAGGCGATGCGACGGGCGATCAGCGTCGAGTCTTCGAGAATGCCAATGCGCAGCGCCAGGTCGTAGCCCTCGCCCAGCAGGTCCACCGGCCGGTCACTCAAGTCCACTTCCACCGTGACCTCGCGGTAGCGCTGCAAAAACGCTGGCAGCAAGCACCCCAGATGGGCCAGGGCAAAGGACAGCGGCGCACTGACGCGAAGGGTGCCGCGCGGCTCGGTGGTCTGGCCGGCGATGCCCTGCTCCACCTGCTCGACCTCGCTCAGCAAGCGCAGGGCCGATTCGTAGTAACTCTGCCCCAGGGGCGTGACGTCCAGGCGCCGGGTCGAACGGTTGAGCAATCGCACGCCGAGGCGCTCTTCGAGTTGCATCAAGCGCCGACTGACAAATTGTTTGGACAGCCCCAATTGATCGGCAGCGGCCGTGAAGCTGCCGGAGTCCATCACCTGGCAAAAAATACGCATGTCTTCAAAGGGGTTCATTGTCACGCTCCAGTTGACAGTAAAACACTTTATAGCGGCTTTTTCCCGTTCAGGCACCCTATTAATCTGTGCTCACGGTGTTGCTGAGGCCTGAATCACCCTGCCGCCAGCAGCCTGAAACCCAGGTACTTAACGTCCAAGAATTCAAAAAGGATTTGCCATGAACATCGTCAAGAAAACCCTGACCGCTTCCCTCCTCGCCCTGTCCATCGGCAACGCATTCGCCGCAGGCAGCCCCGGCGTCGAACACAACACCCAGGCCTTCCTCGAAGCCCTCGCTGCCGGTGGTGGCAAACCGCTGGAGCAACTGAGCCCGAAAGAGGCCCGTGCGGTGCTGACCGGCGCCCAGGCCTCGGTGAAAGTTGACCTGTCCGGTGTCGAGGTGAGCGACCGCGCGATCAAGGTCGATGGCCAGACCCTCAACCTCAAGGTCGTGCGCCCGGCCAAGGTCAACGGTGAATTGCCCGTGTTCATGTTCTTCCACGGTGGCGGCTGGGTACTGGGCGACTTCCCGACGCACCAGCGGCTGATTCGCGACCTGGTGGTGGGTTCCGGCGCCGTCGCGGTGTATGTCGACTACACACCATCGCCCGAAGCGCATTACCCGACCGCGATCAACCAGGCTTACGCCGCGACCCGCTGGGTGGCCGAGCACGGCAAGGAAATCGGCGTCGATGGCCAGCGCCTGGGCGTGGCCGGCAACAGCGTCGGCGGCAACATGGCGGCGGTCGTTGCCCTGATGGCCAAGGAACAGAAAACCCCGGCACTGCGCTTCCAGCTGTTGATGTGGCCGGTGACCAACGCGCAGTTCGACACTGGCTCGTATCGGCAATTTGCCGAGGGCCACTTCCTGACCAAGGGCATGATGCAGTGGTTCTGGGACAACTACACCACTGACAAGGCCGAACGTGCGCAGATCCATGCCTCGCCACTCAAGGCCGGCGCCGAACAGCTCAAAGGCTTGCCGGCCGCCCTGGTGCAGACAGCCGAATTCGACGTCTTGCGCGACGAAGGCGAAGCCTATGCCCGTCACCTCGACGCGGCGGGCGTGCCGGTCACGGCGGTGCGCTACAACGGCATGATTCATGACTTTGGCCTGTTGAACCCGCTGAGCCAGATTCCGGAAGTCCAGGCCGCGATGCGTCAGGCAGCACTGGAGCTCAAGACACACTTGAACTGAGTCCTGTAAAAAGTCTGCCTTCGGGCAGACTTTTTTTGGTCCGCCTTTACTAAATGGAGTTTGCCCATGTCCTTTCTCCTGGCTCACCTGCTGTCCTGGAGCGCCCTGTTGCTGGTGATCGATGCACTGCTCTGGCACCTCGCACCGTTCAAGCACCGCGTCACTCAAATCGGCTGGCGCACCGGCCTGTTCCTGGTCTTCAGCACGCTCATCATCAATGCAGGCGTCAGCCCGTTGCAGGCACCGTTGTTCGCCGATGATCGCGTGGCGCAATTGGGGGCCACGGCCCTGGGGATTCTCTGGTGGCTGTACGCGGCGCGGGTGCTCACCGAAGTCATTGGCCTGGTGCTGATGCGTCGCATCGGTCACAGCGGCCGACTGTTGCAGGATGTCATCGGCGCGCTGGTGTTTCTGGCCGCGATCGTCGCGGCGGCGGGCTATGTGCTGGAGTTGCCGGTAAAAGGGCTGCTGGCGACCTCCGGGGTGGTGGCCATCGTGGTCGGCCTGGCGTTGCAGAGCACCCTGAGCGATGTGTTTTCCGGCATCGTGCTCAACACCACCAAGCCGTATCAGGTCGATGACTGGATCTCGATCGACGGCGTCGAAGGCAAGGTGCTGGACATCGACTGGCGCGCCACCCACCTGCTCACCAGCGCCGGCAGTACCGCCGTGGTGCCGAACTCGGTGGCGGCCAAGGCGAAGATCGTCAATCTCAGTCGCCCCAACAACATGCACGGGGTGTCGATCAGCATTCAAGTGCCTAACCACATTCGTCCGCGTCGAGTCCTCGACGCGTTGGACCGCACGCTCCAAGGCAGCAGCAGCCTGCTTTTGAACCCGGCGCCCAAAGCGGTTTTGAAAGAGGCCGGCGAAACCCTGTCCGAGTACGTGGCCAGCGGTTTCATCGCCGAGCTCGGCAAAAAAAGCGAAGTGCGCAATCAGTTGTTCGACCTGGCCCATCGGCACCTGGAAGCGGCCGGTATTTCCCGGCAGCTCGATGGGGTGATCGAGCCATCGACGCGGGCGCGCGCCTTGCTCGACGAGGTGAAGATTTTCCGTTCGCTGAGCGAAGACGAACGCGATCAATTGGCGCAGTCCATGACCGCGCAACAGTACGCAGCGGGCCAGGTGGTGTTGGGACTGGGCGAAGTGCCCGACAGCCTGTTCGTGATTGCCACTGGCGTCGTCAGTGCTTCGGTGCCTGACGGCGCCGGACAAACCGAAGCCGGCCGGATGGGGCCGAGCGAGGTCATGGGCGAACAAAGCATCCTCGCCGACACCCCCTCGCAAGCCACGTTCACCACCCTGACTTCGTGCATCATTTACCGCCTCGACAAATCCCTCACCCGCCACTGCATGGAACAGCGCAGCGAAGTCGGCCAGGCCTTGAACAAACTGCAAGCCGTGCGGGAGCAGAACAGCCGGCTGGCGCTGATGAGCAAACCGGTACCGATCAAGAAAGGCGGTTTTCTCGGCTGGTTGCAAAAACGCTGAGGCCAAAATGCCCGCGGGTTGGTGCGATGTTGTTCAGCCAGGAGAAAGTGAACCACTGTAGGAGCGAGCTTGCTCCGGGCGGCGTTCCGACGATGGACTCGAGAACACCGCGTTTAGCCAGTAAACACGCGTCATCGTTAACGACCATCGCGAGCAGGCTCGCTCCTACAGGACAGCATTACCCGCAACGCGCGGGCATTTCGCGGTGTCAGTGAAACGGCTTATTTGGCAGTGAACTTGGTATAGCTGTTGATCAGGTTGCGGTAGTTCGGCAGGCGGTTCGACAGCAGATTCGCCAGGCCTTCCATGTCGTTGCGCCAGTCGCCCTGCAGCTCGCACGCCACGGCGAACCAGTTCAGCAGGTGCGCACCGGCAGCCGACATGCGCGCCCAGGCGGCTTGTTGCACGGTGGTGTTGAAGGTACCGGAGGAGTCGGTGACGACGAACACTTCATAGCCTTCGGCGATGGCCGACAGGGTCGGGAACGCCACGCAAACATCCGTCACCACACCGGCAATGATCAGTTGCTTGCGACCGGTGGCCTTCACCGCTTTGACAAAATCCTCGTTGTCCCAGGCGTTGATCTGGCCAGGACGGGCAATGAAGGGCGCATCCGGGAATTGCTCTTTCAGTTCAGGCACGATCGGGCCGTTGGGGCCGCTGTCGAAACTGGTGGTGAGGATGGTCGGCAGGTTGAAGAACTTGGCGATGTCACCCAGGGCCAGCACGTTGTTCTTGAACTCGTTGGGCGAGAAATCCTGCACCAGCGAGATCAGGCCGGTCTGGTGGTCAACCAGCAGTACAACGGCATCGTCTTTGTTCAGGCGTTTGTACGGAACATTGCTCATAAGAAACTCCTTGGTGGATGGATATTGCAGGTAGCGCCGGGCCATCGGGCCGGCGCTTTTTTGTATTCGTCAGAAAGCAAAGCACGAGCAGCCGAAAGCGCCCCAGAAACCGGCGAAATCACTGACCGGTGCGTTTGACAGTCGCGCCCGCTCATGGCTGTGGGAGTGCACCTTGCAAGGCCCGCTGCACTGGTGAACCTGCGCCTGCAGCGGCGAGTTCGGCCGCCAGTGCCCCGGCACTTTGACCACCGGCGACCAGTCCGGCAGCACCGGCACACTGGCCGGCCCGAGTTTTTCGAAATCGCCGGCGGCGTACACCACCTTGCCGCCGACCACGGTCAACACCGACTCGATCCACTTGATCGCTTCTTCATCGACGCTGAAAAAGTCCGCGCTCAATGCCGCCACGTCCGCCAATTGCCCAACCTTGATCTGGCCCTTCTTGCCCTGCTCGGACGAGAACCAGGCGCTGCCGTGGGTGAACAGTTCCAGAGCGGTCTGGCGCGACAGGCCTTCGGCATGCAATTCCATGCCGCCGACGGTGCGGCCGCTGACCATCCAGTACAGCGAAGTCCACGGGTTGTAGCTCGACACCCGCGTCGCGTCGGTGCCGGCACCCACCGGCACGCCTTCGGCCAGCATGCGTTTGATCGGCGGCGTGGCTTCGGCGGCTTTGGCGCCGTAACGCTCGACGAAATATTCGCCCTGGAACGCCATGCGATCCTGAATCGCGATGCCGCCCCCCAGCGCCCTCACCCGTTCGATGTTTTGCGGGGTGATGGTTTCGGCGTGATCGAAAAACCAGGGCAAACCGTTGAACGGGATGTCACGGTTGACCTTCTCGAACACGTCGAGCATGCGGCTGATGGATTCGTTATAGGTGGCGTGCAAACGGAACGGCCAGCGCTGCTCGACCAAATGACGCACCACCGGTTCCAGTTCGTCTTCCATGGTTTGCGGCAGGTCCGGGCGCGGCTCGAGGAAGTCCTCGAAATCCGCCGCCGAGAACACCAGCATTTCCCCGGCGCCGTTGTGCCGCAGGTAATCGTCGCCCTGGTGCAGGGTCACGCTGCTGGTCCAGTTCTTGAAGTCGGTCAGTTCTTCCTTGGGCTTCTGGGTGAACAGGTTGTAGGCGATGCGCACGGTCAGTTGCTGGTCCTTGGCCAACTGCTCGATGACCTGGTAGTCGTCCGGGTAGTTCTGGAAACCACCACCGGCATCGATGGCACTGGTCAGGCCCAGGCGGTTGAGTTCACGCATGAACTGGCGAGTCGAGTTGACCTGATACTCCAGTGGCAACTTCGGCCCCTTGGCCAGCGTCGAGTACAGAATCATCGCGTTGGGTCGCGCCACCAGCATGCCGGTCGGCTCGCCATTGGCATCCCGGACAATCTCCCCGCCCGGCGGGTTCGGGGTGTTGCGGGTATAACCGGCCACCCGCAGCGCCGCGCGGTTGAGCAAGGCGCGGTCATACAAGTGCAGGACGAACACCGGGGTATCGGGCGCGGCCTGGTTCAGTTCTTCGAGGGTCGGCATGCGTTTTTCGGCGAACTGGAATTCGTTCCAGCCCCCCACCACCCGCACCCATTGCGGCGTCGGCGTACGATCGGCCTGGTCCTTGAGCATGCGCAAGGCATCGGCCAGGGACGGCACGCCTTCCCAGCGCAGTTCGAGGTTGTAGTTCAGGCCGCCACGGATCAGGTGCAAGTGCGAGTCGTTGAGGCCCGGAATGACGCAGCGCCCCTTGAGGTCGATCACTTGCGTGGCCGAACCGCGCAGGGCCATCGCTTCGGCATCGCTGCCCACGGCGACGAAGCGGCCGTCGCTGATGGCCACCGCGCTGGCGAGGGGCTTCTCACGGTCAACGGTATGGAATTGGCCATTGAACAGAATCAGATCGGCGTTCATCGCGTTTCCTTGGTCTGGGTGGATGAGGATAGCCAAGGCGCGAACAAACGCGTTGCCATTGGCATGAACAGGTACACCACCGACAACACGATGGTCAGGGTGATCAGGAAGGTCGCGACGAGGTAGTTGGAGAGCCAGGCATTGAGCTTCAACAGCGGCCCCCAGAGCAGCGGCACCAGCAAGGTGTGCGGCAGAATCACCAACAGCGTCACCACAGCCTGCTTCCAGCGTGGCGGTGGCGAGCCCGCCTCGGCCGCTGGAGCAAACCAGAACTCGTTCACCGGGTTGACTTCGGTCTGGTCGCCGTCGGCCAGCATGGGTGTGGCTTCGCTGATCAGCGCCTGACGCTGCTCCGAGTCGAGCCAGCGTTGCATCGCCTCGGTGGAGCAAAACCGCAGGACGCAGGTGTAGGTGTCGAGGCCGGCGTGCTTGCCACGAACCACGTCCACCCCCAAGTGCCCGTCCCATTGCCCGGCCACTCGGACAATGTTGCGCAGCCAGGCTTCGTAAGGCGCTTCAAACCCGGCCTTGACCCGGTGCTTGATGATCAGTGTCACGACCTCTTCGAAACCGCGCACAGGTGTGTCGAGCAAATTGGATTCAGGCATAACGAAAGGCTCCGGAAAATCGGTGATTGAACGCCAGCGGCCCCGGCCCGGCGATGAGGATGCTGGTGAACAGAATCAACAGCAGCCAGCCGAACTGGCCTTCGGCCAAGCTCCATTGCGGATGCACGATCAGCAACGCCACCAGCAGCACAAATAGAATAGGCAGGCAGGCCAGGCGCACCAGCACCCCGGCGACGATCAGCAACGGGCACAGCACTTCGGCAAAAATCGCCAGCATCAGCGTGAGATTCGCCCCCAGGTGGAACGGGTCTTCAATGCGCTGCAACTCGACAGCGTAGTTGAGCAGCTTCGGCAAACCATGCACCCACAACAGAAACAACGCCGCGCTGACCCGCAAGAAAAGCAGCCCGACGTCCCTGGCCCGTTCATCCCAACGCGAAACAATCATGACCGCCCCGCTCAGTTGAAAAACTACCGGCGACGAGGCGCCGGAACTTGATTCGATAGTGACGGGGCCAGGGCGGGAAAAATTGGATGTACGTGCTCTTTTTGCGCGGGGCTCGTGGCCACGGGGCGACATAGGTGCCTGTAGGAGCAAGTCTGCTCCGGGCAGCGCTCCGACGATGGTCGTCAATGATGACGCAGGCTGTCTGAATGCCCGCGTTGCCCGGACGTTCATCGCGAGCGGGCTCGCTCCTACATTGGATAAGGTGCACCAGCAGATGATTGGTCGGCTGTCAGGCCGCCATCGCTGCGATGCGGCGCCCCGACAAGCCAGCTCCCACAGAAAAGCAAGTCGGCGTACACCCACCCGCTCCTCACCACTCATCAGGCCGAGCGTTAGCTCGCCTGCAGCTTTTGATCTTGATCCACCCGCCCCTTCGGTAGGCTGAGTGGAGGTGTTCATCCGGGGAGTGGCGCGCAGCGCCGTTCGACGCAGTCGAACACGCTGCATGTAGGTCGTCGCGAAGCAGACCGGAGGGCAGTGTTCCCGGATGGATACCGCAGCGAAGGAACGCCGAGCCTCAGCGAGGGGCCGGACGCTCGGGGCGAGCCTTTTTTTGCTTATCTTTTTTTTGGCGTTTGAAAAAAAAGTAAGTCGCCGTAAGGGCGAAACCATAAGTCGCCGTTACCGCGGAAACGGATATGTACGCGGTCAACAACACACAGGTCGGCTATGAGGCCGCCATCGCTGCGATGCGGCGCCCCGACAAGCCAGCTCCTGCAGTAGATCGAAGGCGACCACGATCAAGCCGGAATCGGCAACGACACCGACATGAACTGACTGATCCGCGAACGCAACCAACGCTCCGCCGGATCATTGTCATGCACCCCGCTCCAAGCCATCGACAATTGCGCCGCGTCGATGGCGAACGGCGGGTCTTCGGCACGCAAGCCACACCCTTCCACCAACGCACAGGCCGCATAGTCCGGCACCGTGGCGATCATTTCGGTGCCGGCGAGCAACGCGCGCAAGCCACTGAACTGCGGCACACCCAACACCACCCGGCGGGTGCGACCGAGCTTGGCCAGGTCCAGATCAATGTTGCCGCTCAGGTCCCCGGAAAACGACACCATGGCATGGGGCCGTTCACAATATTCGTCCAGGGTCAGGGTCCCCGGCCGCTTGTCGCCACGCAGCACTTTGCAGGGAATGTCGCGCAGTTTCTTGCGCTTGGCATTGGCCGGCAGGTCCGTGGTGTAGCTCACGCCCACGGAGATTTCCCCCGATGCCAGCAACGCCGGCATCAACAGGTAATTGGCCCGGCGCACGACCACGACAATGCCTGGCGCCTCTTCTTGCAGCTGACGCAACAGCGGCGGAAACAAGCCGAACTCGGCATCGTCCGACAGGCCGATACGAAACACATCGCAGCTGGTCGTCGGGTCAAATTCCTTGGCCCGGCTGACCGCCCCGGAGATGGTGTCCATCGCCGGTTGCAGCTCCTTGAGAATCGCCAGCGCCCGCGCGGTCGGCTCCATGCCACGGCCATTGCGCAACAGCAGCGGGTCATCGAACAGGTCGCGCAACCGCCCCAGGGCAGCACTGACCGCCGGTTGGCCCATGAACAGCTTTTCCGCCACGCGGGTCAGGTTTTTTTCGAACATCAAGGCTTCGAAAATCACTAGCAGATTCATGTCTACACGGCGCAGATCGTTACGGTTCATGGGCACGGTTCCCTTGTGTGATTAACCAGGCGCGAAGGCGTTGATTGTCTCTGACTTTACTCAAAACTGCCCGCTTCACCCGGGAGGAATTAACAACGTTTAACTCGTCAGGCACAGGGCCGCGCCCAAGAATGAAAACCTCTGCGCAGAGCTGTTTTTCTTCCAGAGGGAAGGCACTGGCCAACAGGCCGTACGCCGTTGCGTTCCCACCGACACGGACATTGGACATGGCTCACTCACAGCAAACCCTCGCCCGCGCCCCGGTCAGCGAACCGTGCAACACCGGCAGTGGCGGCCTCAGCCCACAGCGCGAACGGCTGGTGAAGCAACTGATCCTGGATCGCCTGGGCGACAGCCTGGAAGTCACCGAACTGGCCCGGGCCTGCGCCCTCTCGCGCAGTCATTTCTCCCGTGCGTTCAAATGCAGCACCGGCTATTCGCCCCAGGAATGGATTCGCCAACAGCGCATCGCCCGGGCCAAGCTGTTGATTCAACACACTGACCTGAGCCTCACGCAAATCAGCCTCGAATGCGGCTTTTGCGATCAGGCGCACTTCTGTCACATGTTCACCCGCAGCGAAGGCATCAATCCGTTTGCCTGGCGCTGCCGGGCGGTGCGCTCCGTCCGTCAATTGTCCCTGTAAGCCCACGGTTTGCCGGCGCTGGCGATTTCACGATCACCTTCGCCGGCAAGCCGTGCTGCTGCAGGGTTGCGTTATCGCGATGCAACCCTGCGGTGGTTCTCCAGGACTTAACCCTTCAGAAACGCCAGCAAATCGCTGTTGAGTTGATCCTTGTGGGTGTCCGTCAAGCCATGGGGCGCGCCAGGGTAGACCTTCAGCGTAGAACCCTTGACCAGCCCCGCCGAAGCGATGCCCGCCGCTTCGATCGGCACCACCTGATCGGCGTCGCCGTGCACCACCAGGGTCGGCACGTCGAACTTCTTCAGGTCCTCAGTGAAGTCGGTTTCCGAAAACGCCTTGATGCAGTCGTAGGCGTTCTTGTGGCCGGAGGTCATGCCCTGCATCCAGAACCAGTCGATCATGCCTTGGGACGGCTTGGCGTCAGGTTTGTTGAAGCCGAAGAACGGGCCGCTGGCGAGGTCTTTATAGAGTTGCGAACGGTTCGCCAGTGAGGCCTGACGAATGCCGTCGAACACCTCGATCGGCAGCCCGCCGGGGTTGGCCGCCGTCTTGAGCATCAGCGGCGGCACCGAGGAAATCAGCCCGGCCTTGGCCACCCGACCGGTGCCATGGCGACCGATGTAGCGCGCCACTTCGCCGCCTCCGGTGGAGAAACCGAACAGCACGGCGTCGCGCAAATCCAGGTGTTCGATCAGTTGCGCCAGGTCATCGGCGTAGGTGTCCATGTCATTGCCGAACCACGGCTGGCTGGAACGGCCATGCCCTCGGCGATCGTGGGCGATGACGCGGTAGCCCTCGGACGCCAGGAAGATCATTTGCGACTCCCAGCTGTCGGCGTTGAGCGGCCAACCGTGGCTGAAGACAATCGGCTGACCGGTGCCCCAGTCCTTGTAGTAGATCTCGGTGCCGTCGCGGGTGGTGAACGTGCTCATGAGGCGTGCTCCTTTACGTGAGGGTTGGGGTGATGCAATGGGATACGGGCCCCATGCGCTCGGCCAGCCGCGCCACCCGTTCACCCAAATGGGCGGCGGTGCAGCGGTCTTCAGGGGGCGGCGCCAGGTCGGGGGACTGTTCGACATTCGACTGGGCCATGGCGCCCAGCGAACTGCCCAGCCGGTTCAATTGCCCGTCGAACACGCCGGTGCCAGAGCGCGCGGGCAACAGGTCGAGGCCGACCCAGATCATCGAATGCTGGGCGGCGAACACGGCCATTTGCAGCAAGGTATTGAGTTTGTCGCCGCACAGGCAGCCGGAATTGGTGAAGCCGGCTGCCAGCTTGTCGCGCCACGGCTGCGCCAGGTAAAACGCGGCCGTGGCTTCCATGAAGCCCTTGAAGGCGGCGGAGGCGCTGCCCATGTAGGTCGGGGCGCCGAAAATGATCGCGTCGGCCTGGTGCAAGTGCTCCCAGTGCTCGTCCACCTCTTCTACCGCGATCAGCCGGCAGGTGCTGCCCAGGTGCCGCTCCACCCCTTGAGCCACGGCTTCGGCCATGACCCGGGTGTGGCCGTAGCCGCTGTGATAGACCACGACCACCTTGCTCATTGCGGTGTCCTCCAGACAGGCAAAATCCATGTAGATGCCGCCGCAGGCTGCGCGTGATTTTAGAAGCTAAAATCAACGACTCGCAGGCGATGGCAACGCTTACAGGATTGGAGTTTTGGGTGTAGAGCGGACGCAGGACGAGTTAAACGTTGTTAATTTTTCCTGGCGCACCAAAAGCCTCGACCGCACCTTTGTCAGCTTCGAGCCCAATTAACACGGGACCGGGCAATAGGCTGGCAAACGCAGCGGTCGATACTGGCACCATGCAGTCACCCGAGCCATGCATTGCGTTCGGGTAATAACCTGATAAACATGTTCGAAAGCCGCGAACTAGACGTATGCAACCAGGAGTGAACCGTTGACCTTTTCCCCCGAGCAGGCTGTCCATTTCGGACCCTACAGGATCTACCCCGGACAACACCTGGTGATGGAGGCCGACCGCCCCCTGCGCCTGGGCCGGCGGGCCATGGATATCCTGTTGATCCTGCTGGAGCACGCCGGGAATGTGGTCAGCAAGCAACACCTGATGACCGAAATCTGGCCCAACAGCGTGGTGGAAGAAATCAACCTGCGGGTGCACATGGCCGCCCTGCGCAAGGCGCTGGGGGACGGTCAGGCCGGTCAGCGCTATATCGTCACCGTGGCCCAGCGTGGCTACAGTTTTGTCGCGCCGTACTCGCTGGAGCACATCGAAGTCGACCGGCCAAGCGAGCCGGTCGAATCGAGCAGCCATAACCTGCCCCTGCGCCGCACCCGCATGATCGGCCGGCAAGCGCTGGTCGACAGCCTGATGACGCACCTGCCGCGCCAGCGTTTCATCACCCTGGTCGGCCCCGGCGGGATCGGCAAGACCACCGTGGCGCTGCGGGTCGCCGAACAGCTGATCGGTCGCTATCGGGACGGGATTCGCCTGCTGGACCTGGCGCCGATCAACGATCCGTCGATGATCACCGGTCATCTGGCGACGCTGCTCGAGCTGTCCCTGCATGATGCAGAACCCTTGAACAACCTCGCCATGTTCCTGCGTGAACGCCAGATGCTGCTGGTCATCGACAATTGCGAGCACCTGATCGACAGCGTGGCGCTGCTGTGTGAAAGCCTGCTGCGTGGCGCGCCGCATCTGCACATCCTGGCCACCAGCCGCGAGTGCCTGCGGGCTGAAGGCGAATTCGTTCAACGCCTGGAGTCCCTGGACTGCCCCCCGCCCATCGCCGTGCTGGACCGCGCCCAGGCCCTGAATTTTTCCGCGCTGCAACTCTTCGTCGAACGGGCCATGGCCAGCCACGACAGCTTCGAATTGACTGATGCCGATCTGCCGCGGGTCATCGATATCTGCCGTCGCCTCGATGGCATCCCGCTGGCGCTGGAGCTGGCGGCCGGGCAAGTCGCCAGCCTTGGCCTCGAGGGTTTGCTCAGGCAACTGCAAGGCAGCTTTCGCCAGCTCACCCCGAACAACCAGTCAGCCCTGGGCCGGCATCAGACCCTGCGCGCCACCCTGGACTGGAGCTTCGATCTGCTCAGTGTCTGCGAACAAACTTGCCTGCGCCGACTCGGGTTGTTCCGTGGCGGCTTTACCCTGACGTCGGCGGCGGCGGTGATCGTCGGCGAACAGGTGGAAACGCGCGAGGTATTTGGCTCGATCACGCAACTGGTGGCCAAATCCCTGCTTAACGTGGACGTCGGTGACGAAGAGGTGTTCTACCGCCTGCTCGACACCACGCGCAGCTATGCCCTGGAAAAACTCGAACAGGCCGGCGAGTTGCCCGCCACCCGTGAACGCCATGCCGAACGCTGCCTGGCCTTGATGCATCAGGCGCAGAACGACTGGGAGCACATTCCGACCCGCCTGTGGATCGAGCGCTATGCCCGTAGCCTGGAAGACGTCCGTTCGGCGCTCGATTGGGGATTGTCCGTAACGGGGCCGCATACCCTGGCGATCCGTCTGACGGCGACCTCGACGCCCCTGTGGCAGGAACTGTCGCTGCTCAAGGAACACGGCGGGTATGTGCGCCGCGCGCTGGCCTTGCTCGATGCCGCGCCCGAGCCCTGCCCGCGCTTGAAAATGTCCCTGAAACTGGCCTTGGGCAGCGCCTGTTATCACGCTCAGGGCGGCACGGCGGAAACCGTCGAAGCCTTCGTCAGCGCCCGCGCCCTGGCCAGGCACTGTGACGATGTGGCCGGGCAATTGCGTGCGGTGTCCGGGCATCTGGCGGTCAACCTCAGCTGCGGCAACTATCAAATGGCCCTGGAACAGAGCCAGCAATTCGACCGCCTGGGGCTCAACGGCGATGCGCTACTGGACCTCAGCACCCACCGCCTGCGGGTGCTGGCCCTGCACTTCGCCGGGGATCAGCATCGGGCGCGGGTGAATGCAGAGGAAGTCATCCAGCGCATGGCCCACAGCGGCCATCTCAACCGCTTCACCCATGGTTTTGGTGTGCAATATGACCAGAGCGTTGCCGCCCTGACCATCCTCGCGCGCATCCTCTGGATCCAGGGCCAACCGGAACAGGCCTGGCGCACGGCCCGACAGGCGCTGGACATTGCGCTGCAGATCAATCACGGCACGTCCATCTGCTACACCCTGGCACTGTCGGGCTGCCTGATCGCCCACTACAACGGCGACACCCGCACCGCCCGCGAGCTCTTGTGCCTGCTGCAGGAACAGGCGCAAAAACACTCGGTACAGCTGTTCTATTCCTGGGCACAGCACTATGCGCAGGTCATCCACCGTGCCGACGCGCCGGCATTGCCAGGCCCGGGCGCAGGTTTGATCAAGGAAATCATGGTCACGCTGGACAGCACATACATTGATGACGATTTGCTGCAACGCGCCGACACCGGCGCGGCGGGCTGGTGCACGGCGGAGATTCTGCGGGCCCGGGCCGACGCACTGCTGGCAGCCGGTAGCCCGGCGAGCAACGACGCTGCCGAGAGCGTACTCATCAGGGCGCTCAACGTAGCGCAGCACCAGGGAGCCCGGGCCTGGGAGTTGCGCAGCGCCACTTCGCTGGCGCGGCTGTGGCAGCATCAGGGACGCTATCGGCAAGCCCATGAGCTGCTGGCGCCGATCTACCAGCGCTTTACCGAAGGCTATGCCACCCCGGACCTGATCGCCGTGCGACGCCTACTCGGCGAGTTGCAGGAGCACTTGCCGGCCTGATGGCTTGGGGGCCCGAGCGATGTGGGCGGCGTAACGCATTTCGAAGGTGCATAAGGCGCCACTGTGTTCGAGTTTTTCCAGGGCGTAACGGCGGGTGGTGTTGAGAAAACGGTAGCGCGTCAGCCCATCGACCTGTTCGCGCGACAGCAGCGATTTGAGCGCCAGGCCCTCCATCACGTGGCGCAGGGTGGCGGGCAACAAGGTTGCGCAACTGATCACCCCCATCGCCGCGTCCAGGGTAAACGCCGATTTGAATACCGCCAGACGCTGCAGCACGATTTGTTCCACCGGGCTCAGCCGCTCATAGCTCCAGTCCAGGGCGGCCTTGAGCGTCTGGTGGCGCGGCACGGCGGTGCGTCGCCCCCGGGTCAGCAGTTGAAAACAGTTACCCAGCTGGGCTTGCAGCCCCACCAACGCCAACGCATCGATCTGCGCCGCCGCCAGCTCTATCGCCAGGGGCAAGCCGTCGAGGTGCTGACAGATTTCGCGTATGGCCTTGAGGTCCTGTTCGCGCAAGGCAAAGCTTTGTTGGCGGGCTCGGGCACAGCTGACAAACAGCTGCACCGCCGAATAGCCCATGACCTCGGCGACACTGCCCAGGGCCGACGCTTTCGGGACCAGAAGCGGTGGCAGCAAATGGACCGATTCGCCCTTGGCCAACAGCGGTTCGCGGCTGGTGGCGAGAATCGACAATCGGGGTGCCGTCATCAGCAGCGCCTCGACCAGTGTCCGGCAACGTTCGAGCAGGTGCTCGCAATTGTCGAGAACCAGCAACGCGTGCCATTGCCCCAGCGCATCGAGGTCGGCGCCCACCTCCAGATCCAGGGTGCGGGTCAGATGATCGACCACGTGCGCCGGGTCATCGATCATCGCCAGATCCACCCGCCACACCCCGTCACGGTAATGCTGCAGCAGCAGCTCGGCGACTCGCACGGCCACGGTGGTCTTGCCGATGCCGCACGGCCCGACCAGGGTCATGAAACGCCGTACCGGGAGTTGCCGCACCAGGCTGCCGACCACCGCATCGCGACCGGTGACCGGTGTCAGGCGCGCAGGCAGATTGTGCTGTGGTTTTTGCAGGTTTTCGAAGGCGACGGACGCGGCCGCCGCGACCTGGCGCACCGGTGCGACGAAGCTGTAACCACGCTGGGGAATGTTGACGATGTAACAGTGACCGTTCTGCCCGTCACGAAAGGCCCGGCGCAGTGCGGCGATGTGCACGCGCAGGTTGATTTCCTCAACCACCGACCTTGGCCAGACCTGAGCGATCAGTTCGTCTTTGCTGACCACCGAGCCGGCGTGCTCGACCAGCACCTGCAAAATATCCAGGGCCCGTCCGCCCAGGCGCAGCGGCTGATCGCCTTCCACGACCAGGCGTTGATTCAGATGGAACGCGAAGGGGCCGAAGTGCAGCACCGTGTCGCCGTTGATATCTCTGAGGCTATTCATGCATCGTCACCTGCTGGAACCTGCCCGGCACGCGAGTCCATCCAGGCTCCGTACCTTCCTTGCAATGAGTTCAGGGGTATCTTGGCAGGCCTGGGTGACGGTACAACTGCCACAGGGGGAGCGTCACGGTCATTACGGTGCGCGCGACGGACACGGGCTAGCTGAACTGCTCTCGGTACTGGGTCGGGGTCAGGCCAAGCTTTTCACTGAACAGAAAACGCATGTGTCGCACGCTGCCAAAGCCACTCTTGAACGCCACGGTCTTGAGCGGCAAATCACCGGTTTCCAGGAGGTTGCGGGCACAGTCGATGCGTGCGCCTTGCAGAAACTCCATGGGCGTCATGTTGACTTCCCGGGCAAATACCCTGGCGAAGTGCCGTGGGCTCATGCTGGCCAGACTGGCCATGCGCTCGATGCTGAAGGCTTCGTCGAGGTGTTCGAGCACATGGTTCTGCACCCGGGTGATGGCCGTTTCATGGGGGGCCACCGCCGCCATCAACGGGCTGAACTGTGCCTGACCGCCCTGGCGCTTCATCACCACCAGCAGCACCTTGGCGACGTCCTGGGCGACTTTCTTGCCATGGTCTTCAGCGACCACCGCCAGCGCCAGGTCGATGCCCGCGGTCACGCCTCCAGAGGTGATGAGGTTGCGGTCCTGGACGTAAATCTGGTCAGTCTCGACGGTGGCCCTGGGGAAGCCCTTGATCAGGCGCTCGGTGTAGTGCCAGTGGGTGGTCACGCGAAAGCCGTCGAGCAGACCGGCATGGCCCAGCACAAACGCCCCGGTGCAGATCGAGCCATAGGTTCGGGATCGACTGACGTTGTGCTTGAGCCACTCGAGCAAGGGTGGATGTTTTTCGTTGTAGGCACCGGGGCCGCCGGGCACCAGCAGCAAATCAAAGCCGTCACAGGCCTGGTCGATAGGCTGGTCGGCCTGCACCTTGACGCCATTGGACGCCCGCAGTGCACCGGGTTCAGTGCCAATGGTCGTCAGCACATAGTGGTCGGCGGGTTTGAGATAGCGGTTGGCAATGGAAAATACCTCCATCGGCCCGGCCATATCGAGCAGGAGAAAGTCGGGGAACAGCACCATTGCCACGGTTTTCATGGGTTTGAATCATCATTGAAATCAAAGAAGGCCAGCGCATCGAACCCGCAGGAGCAAGTCCACAAGGTCGCGCCCGGCATTAAATATGTGTGCTGAGCATTATGGCCAAATTCCCGGCGAACGTCGGTGATTCATTTCGCAAAACTGTCAACCTGAGAGAGACAGTATTTCAATTTTCATCTACTTATTGCATCAGCGAGTAAATATTAACCTTCTCCTCACTCGGACGAATCAACGTCCCCACAGGAGATTTCATCATGCTGACCCTTCGCAAAGCCTCGGATCGCGGCGCCGCCAATCACGGTTGGTTGAAGTCGTTCCATACCTTTTCTTTCGCCAACTACCGCAACCCACGGGAGCAAGGCTTCTCCGACCTGCTGGTGATCAACGACGACCGCGTGGCGGCCGGCAAAGGCTTCGGCCAGCACCCGCACCGCGACATGGAGATTTTCTCCTATGTGCTCGAAGGCGCGCTGGAACACAAGGACACCCTGGGCACCGGTTCGGTGATCCGCCCCGGCGACGTGCAGCTGATGAGTGCCGGCAGCGGCGTGGCGCACAGTGAATTCAATCACTCGGACAGCCGGCCGGTGCACTTTCTGCAGATCTGGATCGTGCCGGACGTCAGCGGCGCCAAGCCACGCTACCAACAGGAGCACTTCAGCACGCAGAAAAAACGCGGTCGCCTGCAGCTGATCATCTCCCCCGACGGCGCACAGGGTTCATTGAAGGTGCGTCAGGATGCGCGGGTGTACGCAGGACTGATCGACGGCAAGGAAAGTGCGACCCTGGAACTGGCCGCCAACCGCTATGCCTACGTGCATGTGGCTCGGGGCCGTGTCGAACTTAACGGTTTGTCGTTGCAGGAAGGCGATGGCGTACGGGTTCGCGAGGAACAGCTGTTGACCTTGAGCAACGGCGTGGATGCCGAAGTCCTGGTGTTCGATCTGCGTCCGCAGGAGTTGCCAGAAATGCCTTGAACACCAACTGTAAGGCCAGGGAGCTTGCTCCCTGGCCTCCCTTTATTCCCCCGTCCCCGCAAACCCCGCGACAATCTCATCGATCACCGCCCGCACCCGGGCGGTATGCCGCAAGTCCGCGTGGGTCACCAGCCAGACGTCATAGGGCAGCGGTCGTGTCCGCTCCGGCCATAACCTGACCAGCCCGTCCCTCTCCCCCAAGTACACCGGAACTTCCCCCAGCCCGACGCCCGCCGCGATGGAGCGGCGCACCAACAGACTGGAACTCAGGCTGGCGACGATCCGCCCGCGCCCCAAGGGCTCGTTGACCAGGCTCATGTCTTTGCCGCCCTGCAAATAAGGCTGATACACCACCAGATCATGCCCCTCGAAGGCCGCTCCCGGCTCCGGCACGCCGCGGGTGTCCACATAATCCTGTGAGGCGAACAGGCCCACGGGCCAGCGGGCGATTCGCCGGGCGATCAGGTCGGGGTTATCCGGCCGGGTATTGCGCACGGCGATGTCGGCTTCGCGTTTGGCCAGGCTGAGGATTTGTGTCGAGGCGTCCAGTTGCACCCGCACATCGGGATGCAATTGATGCAGGCGGGCGACCGCCGGAATCAGGAAGTCGATGGCCAGGGAGTCGGTGGTGGTGACGCGCACGGTGCCGGTGAGCCGGTCATCGAGCCCCTGGATTCGGCGCTCCAGTTCCAGCGCCGAAAGCTCCATTTTCTCCACCGCGCGCATGGCCGCCTCACCTACCGCCGTCAGGGCATAGCCTTCGGAGGTACGCAGAAACAACGTTGCGCTCAAGGACTTCTCCAGCGCCGTGATCCGCCGCCCTACGGTGGCCTGATCCACCCCCAGCACCCGCGCGGCTCCGCGCAGCGTTGATTCGCGGCAGACCGCGAGAAATACCCGTGCGTCATCCCAGTTCATAAGGCCTCTCCCCGACTGATGCACATTCGCATCACTGCAACGTGAAATCGCAGCATTATTGCATCATAAATCCCCGATATGCTGGCCTCCAGAGTAAACCCACAGGACAAAGCTCATGCTCAACGCCTCATCTCCCACCCCTGCCCCGCGCAGCGCAATCTGGATGCCGATCTTCGCCGGCCTTTGCGCCAGCCTGGTCAGCATCGGTCTGGCGCGTTTTGCCTACACGCCGTTGATTCCCTCGCTGATCCAGGCCCACTGGTTCAGCGCCAGTGACGTGGTATTTCTCGGCGCCGCCAATCTGGTGGGCTATCTGATCGGCGCGCTGATCGGTCACCCGCTGGCTCGACGCACCTCCAACAATACTGCACTGCGCCTGATGATGCTGGCGGTGACCCTGGCGTTTTTCGCCTGTGCCTTTCCGTTGTCGGTGAGCTGGTTTTTCGCTTGGCGCTTGCTGTCGGGCATTGCCGGTGGCGCGATCATGGTGCTGGTGGCGGCAACGGTGTTGCCGCATGTGCCGGCTTCGCGCAAAGGCCTGGCCAGTGGCGCGATCTTTCTCGGGATCGGCCTGGGCATCGCCGGGTCAGGGACGATCGTTCCACCCCTGCTGAGCCTGGGTCTGCAACAGACCTGGCTCGGTCTTGGCTTGCTGGCGCTGGTCCTGACTGCAGTCAGTTGGTTCGGCTGGCCATCGGCCACGCCCCATGCGCTGGCGACCACGCCGACCGATAGCACGTCAACGACGACAAACCCGAGTGTCTACCTGTTGTTTGCCCAGTATGCGTTCATGGCGGCCGGGCTGGTGCCGGCCATGGTGTTCCTGGTGGACTACGTGGCCCGCGGGCTGGGGGCCGGGCAACATGTCGGCGCGCTGATTTGGGTGATGTACGGCCTCGGGGCGATTGTCGGGCCGGTGAGCTACGGCTTTCTGGCCGACCAACTGGGGGCGAAGTCGGGCATTCGACTGGTGTTGGTGGTGCAAGCGATTGCCGTGGGTCTGCTGTCAATCTCCAGCGCTTTTTGGGCACTGGCCTTGCTGGCGGTGATCCTCGGTTCGTTCCCGCCCGGCATCGTGCCACTGGCTCTGGCGCGGGTTCACGAACTGATTCCCGGACATCACCAGCAGCAGATCGCCTGGAGTCGCGCCACCGTGTCCTTTGCCTCCTTCCAGGCCATCGCCGGTTTTGCCTACTCGGCGCTGTTCAACGCCAGTGGCGGCCATCACGCCCTGATGTTCGTGATCGCGGCCGGGGCCATCGTTGTCGCATTGCTGTTGGAGCTGGCGGTGCGTTTACTGGGTCAACCGAATGATGGCGCCTGCATCAAACCGACCGTTGCATGAACCCGACTGCCCCCATGCGGGGCCGGGCTTGCCCGCGATGAGGTCGGCACCTTCAGCATTGATCGTGCCTGCCAAATTGCCATCGCGAGCAAGCTCGCGCCTACAGTTATTCAAATGTTTCAATTCCTGAGAGGCAACAAACATGACCCTCCCCCAAACCATGACCCAGATTGAAATCACCCAGCCCGGTGCACCCGAAGTCCTGCAACCGCGCCAGGTGCCCTTGCCTGTGGCGGGCCCCGGCGAAGTACTGATCCACGTGCACGCCGCCGGGGTCAATCGTCCTGACGTGCTTCAACGCGCCGGCAAGTACCCGATGAAACCCGGCATGAACCCGATTCCGGGGCTGGAGGTGGCCGGCGAAGTGGTGGCCATCGGTTCAGGCGTCAGTGACTTCATGGTCGGCGACAAGGTCTGCGCACTGACCAACGGTGGCGGGTATGCCCAGTATTGCGCGGTCCCGGCCAGCCAGACGCTACCGATCCCCGAGGGCATGGACTGGGTGCAAGCGGCAGCGATCCCGGAAACCTACTTCACGGTATGGGCCAATCTGTTCGACATGGGCGGCGCCAGCAAAGGCCAGCGAGCGCTGATTCAGGGTGGCACCAGCGGCATCGGCACCACTGCACTCATGTTGTGCCGCGAGTTCGGCATCAAGGCATTCGCCACCGCGGGCAGCGAGGAAAAGTGTGCGGCGATCCGTCAATTGGGGGCCGAAGCGATCAACTACCGCGATCAGGACTTCGTCCAGGTCATTCAGGAAAAAACCGCCGGCCAGGGGGTTAATGTCGTCCTCGACATCATGGGCGGTTCGTACCTGAACCAGAACATCGCGGCATTGGGCATGGACGGCCGAGTGGTGATGCTCGGCTTTCTCGGTGGCGCTCATGCCAGGGACGTCGATCTGCTGGCGATCATGGGCAAGCGCGCGGTGATCACCGGCTCGCTGTTGCGCGCACGCACCCGGGAAGAAAAAGCCTCGATCGCCGAACAATTGCATGAGTACGTCTGGCCCGTGCTCGCCGCCGGGCGGTGCCGGCCGATGATCGACCAGGTCTATGCGCTCAACGATGCGGCCCAAGCCCATACGCGCATGGAAGGTGGCGATCACATTGGCAAGATCGTGCTGCGTGTGGATTGATACCCGCGCAAATCCCTGTGGGCGCATGCCTGCTCCCGAAAGCGGCCTGGCAATTGACATGAATGTGGAATGTCACAGCCTCATCGCGAGCAAGCTCGACCCCACAAGTCGAAATTATTCCTGTTGCCGGCACACATCTGTTAAAACGCGCACTTCATGTCTGAGCCGGTAGACCACCCGATGCCCTCCGCTTTTCTCACCCGATTGCGCCCACGCTGGCTGCCGCTGCTGTGCATGGCCGCGCTGCTTGTCGGCCTGCCGGTGAGTTGTGGCGCACTCAAGTACAAAGAGCGCGAGCTGCTGTTTCGCATCGAACCGGGCACGGCCGGCTGGTATCGCGGCTTGCCGGGGGACGTTCAGGAGTTCGATATCAAGTCCGCGAGCTTCAAGGCCGGGCAGAACCTGCATGCCTGGTGGTGGCCGGCGGCGCGCCGCGATGCGCCGGCGATCCTCTATCTGCATGGCGTGCGCTGGAACCTGACCGGCCAGGCGTTTCGCATCGAGCAATTGCGCGCCATGGGGTATTCGGTGTTGGCCATCGATTACCGCGGGTTCGGCCAGAGCCACGGTGACCTGCCATCGGAAGCCAGCGTTTACGAAGACGCCCGGGCCGCGTGGGAGCGTTTCACGGCCATGCAGCCGGATGCCGGCAAGCGTCTGATCTACGGTCACTCACTGGGCGGTGCGGTGGCCATCGACCTCGCCGCCGACCTGGCCGCGCAGGCGAAAAAGGATCATGTTGCGGTGCCGGTGCGCGGCCTGGTGATCGAATCCACCTTCACCTCGCTGGGCGATGCGGTGGCGGAAGTCGCCGACAACAACCTGCCGGTCAACTGGCTGCCGGTGCGCTGGCTGCTGTCGCAGAAGTTCGACTCCATCGACAAGATCGTCGACATCGACATGCCGTTGTTGGTGGTCCATGGCCTGGCCGACCCGTTCATGCCGTCGCGATTCAGCCAGCAGTTGTTTAATGCGGCCAACGAACCCAAGCGCTTGTTGCTGATCCCCGGCGGTACGCACAACAACAGCATGAGCCTGGGCGGCAACCAGTATCGCCAGGCACTCGACAGTTTGATGAAAGCAAAACCACAAATCGCCGGGCCGGCAACTTCGCGAGGCGCGCAGGATTCCTGAGGGTTACCGATAACCCCTTGCCTGCAGATCGAACAACTGCGCATAGCGCCCGCCCTGGGCCAGCAGATGCTCATGATCGCCGCGCTCGAGCACCTTCCCCTGATCAAGGACGATGATGTGGTCGGCGTTGCGCACGCTGGAAAAACGGTGGGAAATCAGCAAGGTCATGCGGTCCAGGGTGTGCTGGCTGAAATGCTCGAACACCGCGGCTTCCGCCGCCGGATCGAGCGCCGAGGTCGGCTCGTCCAGAATCAGGATATCGGCATCGCGACGCATGTACGCGCGGGACAACGCGATCTTCTGCCACTGCCCGCCGGACAACTCCTGGCCACCGGCAAACCAGCGCCCCAGTTGCGTGGCATAGCCGCGATCCAGGCGCTCGATAAAGGGCGCGGCCATGCCCTCGGCAGCGGCCTCCTGCCAGCGCTGTTGATCGTCGAACGCCAGGGTGTCGCCCACGCCAATGTTCTCGCCGACGGAGAACTGGTAGCGAATGTAATCCTGGAAAATCACGCCGATACGCCGACGCAATGCGTCTTCCTCCCAGGCCTGCAGGTCGCTGCCATCAAGCAGGATGCGCCCCTGATCGGGCCGGTATAAGCGGGTCAACAGTTTAATCAGGGTGGTCTTGCCCGAACCGTTCTCCCCCACCAGCGCCAGGCTGTGGCCGGGGACAAGGTGCAGATCGATGCCTTCCAGCGCCGCACGACTGGCGCCCGGGTAACGAAAACCGACATTCTCGAAACGCAAGCCATCGCCGGGCACCGCACCGACGGTGAGGTGGCCCGTGTCGACCACCACGGGTTCGGCCAGATATTCGTAGAGGCTCGAGAGGTAGAGGCCATCTTCGTACAGACCGCTGATGGCGCTCAGGCTGCTGCTCACCGCCGTCTGACCCTGTTTGAACAACACCAGGTACATGGTCATCTGTCCGAGGCTGATGCTGCCGTGCACGGCATCGACCACCACCCAGGCATACGCCAGATAAAACGCCCCGGTGCCCAGCAAGCCGAGAACGAATCCCCAGCCATCGCGGCGCAGGGTCAGGCGCCGGTCTTCGGCGTAGAGACGGGCAAACGTATCGCGATAGCGCTGCAACAACAGCGGCGCGAAACCGAACAGTTTGACCTCCTTGATGTAGCCCTCGTGGGAAAGCAGCGTCTCGATGTAGGTCTGTTGCCGGCTCTCTGGCGCACGGCGGGTAAACAGGCGAAAGGCGTCTCCGGAAAAATGCGCCTCGGCAAAGAACACCGGCAGCGCACCGACCACCAACAGCACCAGCGCCCACGGCGAAAAATGCACCAGCAGCACGCCAAAACTGATCAATACGATCAGGTTCTGGATCAGCCCCAACGACTTCATCACCAGGGCCAACGGTCGGGTCGAGGCTTCGCGGCGTACCCGTACCAGCTTGTCGTAGAACTCGGAATTCTCGAACTGCACCAGCGACAATGTCTGGGCCTTTTCCAGAATCATCGTGTTGACCTTCTGCCCCAACTGCACGCGCAGCAGCGACTGCTGGACCGACAGCGCGCGCTGGGTGGCGGACAATAATGCCAAAACACCAGCCTCCATCAGCACATAACGCACCACCGGCCACAACGGCGCACTGCCCTGTTGCGCATGCAACTGCATGGCGAACACCACGGCGTCGACGATGCGCTGCCCCAACCAGGCCGCGAGCGCGGGAAGAACGCCGGCAATCAGCGTCGCCAGCACCAGGCCGAGAAACAACCCGCGCGAGGTACCCCAGACCAGCAGCAGGGCTCGTCGGGCCTGGTCGAGCAGTGAGGTGAGGCGAATCAGTAAGGCGCTCACGCCTCGGATTCCACTGAAGTGCCGGCCCGCTCCCCCTGATACCGGGCCCGATAGCGCCCCGGGCTCTCCCCCGTCCACTTCTTGAACGCGCGGTGGAACGCACTCGGTTCCTGAAAACCCAGCTGTTCGGCGATGTCGCTGATGCTTGCCCGACTTTCACGCAATTGCTCGAACGCCACGGCACGCCGTACTTCGTCTTTGATCTCTTGATAGGAACACCCTTCACGCTCGAGTTTTCGGCGGAAGGTGCTGGGGCTCAAATGCTGTTCAAGGGCGAAGGCCTGCAGGGTCGGCCAATCACTGTAATGGCTGCTGCGCAAACGCTGATGCACCTGGGACGCCAGGCCATGCTGGTTGCGGAAGCGGATCACCAGCCATTGCGGCGCGGTGCGCAGGAACACTTTGAGCGAAGCCAGGTCCTGAACCACCGGCAGACGCAGATAGTGACTGGCGAACTCGATTTCGGTGCGCTCGGCGCCAAAGGTCAGATTCGGCCCCCAGAGCAGTCGGTCATCGCTCAGCGGCAGACGCTTGTGGCGAAAATCGGCACGGTCGATCGGAATGCGCCGGCCACCGAGCCAGCACAGCAGACTGATCATCAGCACCAGGTACGTTTCTTCGCCGAAGCGGCTGGCGTCTTGGGTGGCCGAATGGCTGTCAAGGCTGATGACCGCGCGTTTGCCGCGCACGGTCAGGGTGCCGCGAAAGTCGCGCAGGAACAGGCCGAAATTGACCAGGCACTGGCGCATGGCCTTGTGCAGGTCGGGCTCCTGAATCAATGCCCGGCAAATCAGGGCGAAAGCGCCCGGTGGCATGCCATGGGAGTCGAGCCCGAAAAACTCGTCGTTCAATTCGCGGATCTGGATCAGCCACAAAGCCGCAAACGCATTGGCCGGCACCCGCGCCATGGGCTGCCGGATCACCGCCGGATCGATGCCGGCCTGCTCAAGCACGGCCCGCACACGCTGCGGGTCGTCCCCTGTCCCGTGGAGCATTGCCTGTACGAAGTAGGCGGCCACTGAGTCCTTTTCCCGCATGTGAACGCTTCACTCCCCATCACCCGAAATGGCAAAAAACATCAGTGCCGTTGAACAGTTTCGGCATAGGACAACCGCCCCGCCAGCTCTAGACTCCGGGCCAATAGTACGCCTTCGGCCATCACGGCGGCCAAGGTATCGCAAGGTTTGACTCGAAGGACGGCAAGATGAATCTGCAAAACATTGGCGTGATCGGCGCCGGCACCATGGGTAACGGTATTGCGCAAGTCTGCGCCCTGGCCGGTTTCAACGTGACCTTGATCGATATCTCCGAGAGCGCGCTGCAAAAAGCCCTCGCCACTGTCGGCAAAAATCTCGATCGGCAGGTCGCCAAGGAAACCCTGACGCCGGAGCAAAAACTCGCCGCCCTCGACAAGATCCGCACCAGCACCGATTACGCCAGCCTGAAAGGCGCGCAACTGGTGATCGAAGCGGCGACCGAGAACCTCGATCTGAAACTGCGAGTGCTGCAACAGATCGCAGCCCAGGTCAGCACCGACTGTGCGATCGCCTCCAACACCTCGTCGCTGTCGATCACCCAACTCGCCGCCAGCGTCAGCCAGCCTGAGCGTTTCATCGGCCTGCACTTCTTCAATCCGGTGCCCGTGATGGGCCTGATCGAAGTCATCCGCGGCCTGCAGACCAGCGACACCACCCATGCCCTGGCACTGGAAATGGCGACCAGACTCGGCAAAACCGCGATCACCGCCGGCAACCGTCCGGGTTTTGTGGTGAACCGGATTCTGGTGCCGATGATCAACGAAGCCATCCTGGTATTGCAGGAAGGCCTGGCCAGCGCCGAGGACATCGACGCCGGCATGCGCCTGGGCTGCAACCAGCCGATCGGCCCACTGGCGCTGGCGGACCTGATCGGCCTGGACACCCTGCTGGCGATCATGGAAGCCTTTTACGAAGGCTTCAACGACAGCAAATACCGTCCGGCGCCGCTGCTCAAGGAAATGGTCGCCGCCGGTTATCTGGGACGCAAAACGGGGCGCGGCTTCCATGCCTATGCCTGAGCGTTGCTCGCGTTTCGCCGAATACCGGGACAAGGTGCTGGAGCTCTTTGCCAGCAAAGGTTTCGGTCAGGTCGGCATGCGTGAGCTCGCCACGTGCCTGGGGCTTTCCCCAGGCTCGTTGTATCACCATTACCCGAGCAAACAGCACTTGCTGCTCGATCTGATCGAGGAGTTCTACGAAGAGCTGTTGGCCACCCTCGGCCGTATCGAGAAAAAAGCCCCGGCCAGGCGTGATCGACTCAACAATGTGATCCGCGCGCACTTGAACCTGCATCGCGACATGCCATGGCATTTTCGTCTGGCAGAGCGCGACGGCGGCTGCCTGAATGAAGAGCAACAGGTACGGGTTCAGCATCTGCGCGAGCAATACGAGCGCAAGTTGCTGCTGATGCTCGGCGCGCGTTCGCGGTTCAGTGAGGCGGGCCAGTTGGCGGCCGGGCACGCCATTGCCGCGCTGCTCAACAGTGCGCCCACCTGGTTGACCTCGCACACACTCGATGAACGCGAGCACGACGAGCTTCTGGAAAGCATGGTGAGCGGCGCCATCGAACGCCTGCTGGCGCCACGCCGCGCGAGCGAGGCAATAAGCCTGGCCTCGTCTATCGAGAAAACATCTAAAAAAACCCAGGTTCCCGCCACGATTTAGCGCTTTGCTTGCCGGGTCAATGCCATCGGAATTTTGCCGTCGAACGCAACGTCCAATCCGATGTGCACCTTCAATGACCGGGAGCCGAACCATGAAAATCAATCCCTACCTCATCTTCAATGGCGACTGTAAAGCCGCGTTCACCTTCTACGCCCAAAGCCTGCAAGGCCAGATCGAAGCCATGATGACTTTCGGTGAAACCCCTGCCGGCGAACACATGCCCAAAGACCTGCACAACCTGATCATTCACACCCGCCTGCTGGTGGGCGATCAAGTGCTCATGGGCTCGGACACCACGCCCGATCGCCCGGTGGACGACATGAGCGGTTGCTCGATTTCCCTCAACGTCGACAGCATCGCCGAGGCCGAGCGGGTCTTCGCCGCACTGTCGGAGGGCGGCAGTGTGCAAATGCCCCTGGATGCCACGTTTTGGGCGGCCCGTTTTGGCATGCTGGTGGACCGTTTTGGCGTGTCATGGATGGTCAACTGCGAAAAGGATCAGTGAGCACGCCTTGCTGATCGCGATGCTCAAGGCATGAAAAAGCCCGACCGGCAGAGGTTGGGCTTGCTGGCAACTCTCGGGCCGTCTGCTACCGTCAAATAGTCACCCGCATAGCAGCGACCTTTCGGAGGATCCCCTATGCCAGTCCATGACCTGTCATGGTCCGCCCGGTTGAAACTGTCGCTTCTGGCTGGCGGGCTCATCGCCACCCTGATGGCTCTCGGCGGGTGCGCAACCGTCGACGCCCGAACGACCGCTTATGTCGGCGTCGAGCATCCCGCGCCAACACTGCCCAGTGAAGTGGTCGTACTGCGTACCGAACCGCTGCGCCCGCATGTTCGATTGGGTGAAATATTGATTGACGCCAGCGTCGATCCCGCGCCACCCATCACCCAGGTAGAAGAAAAACTGCGGGATGAGGCGGCCAAGCTCGGGGGCGATGCGGTGGTGGTGGTCTATGACCATATTCAACCGGTGGGCGCTTATGTCAACGGGCCACTATGGGCTCGCGATGTACAGACCATTGAGGGGCGCAAGCTTAAAGGGATCGTCATCAAGTACCGATAGTGTGGTCCTGCGCCGCGTGGCCAAGGCAACCTTTCGTCGTAAATGAAAACGGAACGACAACTGGGCCCCTGTCTGGCTTAGGGTTTGCAAAGGCCCGACGTAGCACCCCAGAACGACATAATTCTGACGCGGCTGCGCCTCAATTCAACGCTTAAGGACGCCAGCGATACGCTTGGTCAGTCACCGGAGATGTAACGTGTCAACTCTCAATGAAATCGCAGCGAACCACGCGAGAATGGCCAAGGCAAAGGAAGAAGAGTCGACCGGACTGAGTGAGCGACAGCTCCATGTGGTGGGCAGTATCGAAATCCAGTCCGTGGATGCGCAGCAGCATGTGCCACTGCACCTGATCGCTGGCACGCAGGACAATAACCTTGGACAGGCGATCAGCTACTCGCTCTGACTGCGGTGAACGTTGCGCATGCCCGACAGTGTTCACACCGGGGCATGCGACGATGCCAGACATTCAGCGCGAGGAAATCAGCCCATCGCCCGGCAACGGACATACCTGACTTGCCCGAGGCAAACGCCAGTCGCAAACCGTCCGGCGTGAAAGCTTTATCACGGTAACGGCTGGCGGCCGCTAGTCAAAGAACGGCTCAACCTCCGTCCGGCTGCCGACAAAGAAGGTGTCGGCCACCAGTCGCAGCGGCTGGAGGTCCAGGTCACTGGCTTTGTCGGCAATCAACTGCTGAAAATGTCGATACACCGCCGCGTACTCGCCCTCCTCCGACACGGCCTGGCGCACGCCATCAATACTCAAGCGCGCCCCCCCGTTGTCCAGTCGCAGGATACCTTCGGAGCAACGAATCTCGATGCTCCAGAGTTCGTCATGTCCGTGGTCGAAATCGAACTCCGCGCGAACATCGAGGTGGCGCGCGTCAGACATTTTGATGGAAGCGGCGATGGGCGACTGGCAGTTTGCGGGGACTCGCAGTTCGGCTGACTCAACGAACAGCGGCAGCGGCAGCAGATGGGTGGCAATCGACAAGGCGTTGATGCCCGGATCGAAGACGCCCAGGCCACCAGGTTGCCAGATCCATGCCTGGCCGGGGTGCCATTTGCGAACGTCTTCCTTCCAGTCGATCTGCACGCTTTGCAGGGTGCGGGTGGCCAGCCAGTCACGGGCGGCTTCGATGCCGGGCGCATAGCGTGAATGCCAGGCGAACAATCCGCTGACCCCTTGCTCCCCGGCCTGATCCACCAGTGCCATCGCCTCGCCCAACGTGGCGCACGGCGGTTTTTCCACCAGCACGTGCTTGCCAGCGGCCAGCGCCTGTCGGACCAGGGCGAATCGCCCCTGGGGTGGCGTGCAAAACGCTATCGCATCGACATGGGGGCCGCGTTCGAGCAACTCGCTCAGGGACTGAAAATTCTCAACCCCGGCGCAGGGCCGCCCTTGCGTGGCGACCGACACTAACTGGAACGCGGGGTTGGCGTTGATGGCTGGAACGTGTTGATCCTGGGCAATCTTGCCGTAGCCCACCAGACCGAGACGGATCGGTTGCATCAATGACTCCTGTTTTTTTGTACTTATGGATTGACCGGGATTGAACCACTGTTTGTCTCGGCCGGGTAATTTTCGGCGGCCTTGAAGGCCGGCTTTTTCTTCCTGACGCTCCCTTCGCCAGCGCTCAAATTGGCCCGTGACGGTTGCCTGGAGGTCGTGCCCGCCAGGCAATCGGCGCAGACGGCTTATTTTTGCAAAACAACCAGCGGAGTGTCCTTCTTGACGATGTAGGTCGCCAGTTCCGAACCGGCGGTCGTGCCGATGTTCGTCGCGGTGTGGGCGGTTCCTTCCGGAATGTACAGCGAGTCACCGGCGTTGAGCGTCACCGCTGGCTGCCCCTCGAGCTGATACTGAAAGGTGCCACTGATGACGTAAGCCACTTCCACACCGGGGTGCGAGTGCCTGGGGGCTGCGACCCCCGGCTCGAAGTCAACGCGGACCTGGATCACTTCGCGGTCGGAAACGCCCAGATCACGTTTCACCAGATCCGTGCGATGCAGGCCTGTCTGCCAGCTTTTCGCCGCAGACGTCTCGTGAGCCGCTTCAGCCTGTGCCATCCCCGCGAATGCACAAAGGGACACGGCGGCGGCCAGGGCGGCAGCAAACCTGCCGAGAATCTTATGGGTGTTGAAACGAGGCATTGAATTTCTCCGGTCAGTGCACGGTAAACGCCGAGTCGGGTTTCGCTCATGCAGTGAGTCCATTTCGAGTCAACGGTGTATCTCCCACATGTCCGACTGACCGGTTTTTGTATGCCGAGGTCGCTGGCGACACTGGAGATACACAGCAATACAAACCCACTGGGCGCATACGTTTTCCGGCTTTTTCCCCGCGATCCACACCTTCACGCATTCGCCTCGGTGCGGGGCCAACAGCTGCGCGCACTCCGATCGGCATCTATAGGCAAGACCTATGCAAAGGATTGCATATCGGTCTTGGACGCTATCGAACAAACGGCAGAGGATTGCTTCACACCCAAGCAACACCCAACCAGCAACCCCGACAGGAGATTCACCATGCAACAGTCTCACGCTTACAACGACACCAGCCTCGAACTGACCGCCAAAATCCTGGACGCCAAGGCTCGCAAAAACCTCTCCTTCGAGGACCTGGTTGAAGGCACCGGCCTTGGTCTGGCTTACGTCACCGCCGCTCTGCTCGGTCAGCACCCGCTGCCAGAAAACGCAGCGAACGTGATCGGCAAGAAACTGGACCTGGACGCCGATTCGGTAGCCCGCCTGCAAATCATCCCGCTGCGCGGCAGCCTGTCGGGTGTGCCGACCGACCCGACCATCTACCGCTTCTACGAGATGATCCAGATCTACGGCACCACCTTGAAAGCCCTGGTTCACGAACAGTTCGGCGACGGCATCATCAGCGCCATCAACTTCAAACTGGACATGAAGAAAGTCGAAGACCCGGAAGGCGGCCACCGTGCGGTGATCACCCTCGACGGCAAGTTCCTGCCACTGCGTCCTTTCTAAGGACCTAACCGGACCTGTCATTCGGCCCGCAGCCTTTGTGGGCCCGCTTCAAAACCGACCGAACCCGCTTCTATCAATCAGCCCATTGGAATGGAGGACTCGTCATGCAAAAAATTCTGTTTCTCGCCCTGTCCCTGACGGCCTCGCTGTCAGCCTACGCACAGGGACCGGTGGTCGCACCAGAAGCCGTTCCCTATGCATACGGCATGCATCTGGATATCGCCAAGGTGATCAACATCACCCCGGCCGCGGATGTCTGCGGTCCGACGCCCGTGCAGATGACTTACAAGGACTCCCACGGCGATACCCGAACGCTGGAATACAACGTGATCGGTGCCGGCTGTACCAACTGATCGTCACTCAACCATCAAGCAATCAATGAAAGGTACGCATCATGAAAGCGCTCATCGAAGGTTTTTTGAAGTTCCAAAAGGAAGCGTTTCCACAACGGACGGACCTGTTCAAACACCTGGCCACCACGCAACACCCAGGCACGTTGTTCATCACATGTTCCGACAGCCGCGTGGTACCGGAGCTGCTGACCCAACAAGAACCCGGTGAGCTGTTCGTGATTCGTAACGCCGGCAACATTGTGCCGTCCTACAGCCCGCACCCGGGTGGTGTGTCGGCCACTGTCGAATACGCCGTGGCCGTGCTGGGCGTGACCGATATCGTGATCTGCGGCCATTCCGATTGCGGTGCCATGACCGCCGTCGCCAAGTGCACATGCATGGATCACCTGCCTGCCGTGGCCGGCTGGTTGCAACATTCCGAGTCGGCCAAAGTCATCAACGAGTCGCGCCCTCACGCAGATGAAGCCGCCAAAGTGAGTTCGATGGTGCGTGAAAATGTCATCGCTCAACTGGCCAACATCCAGACCCACCCGAGCGTGCGCCTGGCCCAGGAAAAAGGCCGGCTGAATCTGCATGGCTGGGTCTACGACATCGGGGCCGGTTCGATCGACGCCCTGGACGCCGACAACAAGACGTTCAAGTCCCTGGTCAAGCACCCAACGACCTGCGCCGTGCGGGCCCGTGCCGAAAAAGCCGTTGCCTGATCAGGCACTGACTCCAGCCGTATAGGCGGCAATGTCGGCGACCGTCGGCTTGTCACCGGCCAGGAATGGACGTTGGCCCAGCTCGTCTTCCATGACTTCAAGCAAGCCATGGGAGCGTTTGATGGCGTCTTCGGTGTCATAACCGGCGCCCAATATGGTGATCAACCGCGCGGTGGCAGGCCGAGTTCACCCAGCGTAATGATCGCTGTCGATATCTCGATGATGTGCACGGCTCTAATCGCCCACCGTGGTTCCTGACACCAACTCCATGAAGGCGACGGATGCTGCGCTGTGGTAGTTGTTTTTGCGCCGCAGTAACGCCGCTCCGCGTCGAGGTCCGTTGTCCATCAACGCGAGCTTGCGCAGGGCGCGGTCCTGGGTAGCGATCGGCTCGGGAAGAATGGTGGCGATCGCCGTGTGCCGGATGACTTCCAGCAGTGTGTTGACCGAGTTGACCTCGATCGCCACCTTCGGCGTGATCCGCGCGCTTGCAAAGTACTCATCGATACAGACGCGAGTGACGAAGTCCGGCGTCAACAGGGCAAACTCCAGTTGAGCAACCTGCTGGGCCGTCAATGGCGTCTTGCAGTCGTACAGCGGGTGATCGCGCCCGACCATCAGCCCCAGGGTTTCGATAAAAGCCGGAATCGATTCGATGTCCGCGTTTCTCACTTGGTCAAATGCGATCGCGATATCCAGCGAATCCTCCGCCAACCCGGTTTCGATATCGTCCATCGACAATTCAAAGATTTCCAGATGGATGTTGGGATAGCGGTTTTTGTAGTCGCGTACCAGTGGCCCGACGAGATACGCCATGAACGTCGGCGTCATGGCCAGGCGCAAGGTGCCCCGGGACAAGTCCTTCACATCGTGCAGTGCGCGCTTGCCAGCGGCCAACTCCACCAGCACGCGACGCGCGCATTCGATGTAGGCCTGCCCCGCGTCGGTCGGTTTCACTGTCCGCGATGTTCGGTCGAACAGCACAACGCCGAGCGACTCTTCCAGTTGCCGGATCTGTTGGGACAAGGTCGGCTGGGAAACATGCAACGCCTCGGCAGCGCGGGTAAAGCCGCCGTTGTCCGCGACGGCCAGTAAATAGCGCAAATGTCGTAGCAGCATGCGGGTTCCCCTCGATAGGCTCAGCTTATGCGCTGCATTGTATTCGTTCCTGGACGCTATCGGTCAGTCGACAGCAGCAGGCTACAACCCCAGGGGCACGGCTTGGCGGGCATCGCCTGATCGTTCATGCCAGATCGCGGCCTGGATTGTTTCACCCAGCACAATTGAGTCATGACAACCCTGCTGGTTCTCTGATTGCGCCGGGATAGCGAGACTGGACACAGAAGCCATTGCCACTTTTGACGCACACGCGCTGTGCTGTCCTTGCAGGGAAACGAAATGACTTACGACTTTGATTTATTTGTAATCGGTACAGGTTCCGGCGGCCCCGACGCTGGCGACATCATTCGTCATAGCGTCACGGAACTGACCTTCACATCGCCTCGGCATGCCTCGGTAACCCTATGGAGATCAGGGCTGCGAGCAACACGAATGCGCTCGATATCCACAAGCACGCACCCAGTCCATATACCTGATAAACCCAGCCGGAGAGCACCGTGCCTGCCAACCGTCCCATGGCGTTGGACATGTAGTAAAACCCCACATCCAGCGACACGCCGTCTTCCTTGGCGTATGACACGATCAGGTAGCTGTGCAGCGAAGAGTTCACCGCGAACAGCGCACCAAAGACCATCAATCCGCCGAGCAACACCCCCTGTTGCGACAGCCCGGTATCGAGCCCCAGAGCAATGGCCGCAGGCAGGCCCGCCAGCGCCAGCGCCCATAGAAACGCCGCACGACCATCGGGTACGTGCCCACGTTTCTTGCCGGTGATGGCGGGCGCAAGGGACTGGACGATGCCGTAGCCAATCACCCAGGCCGCCAGGAAGCCCCCGACCGCCCAGAAGTCCCAGCCGAACACGCTGCTCAGGTACACCGGCAAGGCCACCACGAACCAGACATCGCGGGCGCCGAACAGGAACATCCGTGCCGCCGAGAGGATGTTGATTGCCCGGCTCTTGGACAGGATGTCGCGAAACCTGGGCTTGGCTTTGGCCTTGCCCAGGTCCTTCTTCAACAGGATCAAGCTGCCGATCCAGATCAGCGCCAGGACACCCGCCATGGCCAGCAAGGCACCTTTGAAGCCGATCGATGCCAGCAAGGCCCCGCCCAGAAAGAAGCCGACACCCTTGAGTGCGTTCTTCGAGCCGGTGAGGATCGCCACCCACTGGTAGAGCTTGCCCTGCCGCCCATCCGGAACCAGAAGCTTGATAGAGCTTTTGGCGCTCATCTTGTTCAGGTCTTTGGCAATCCCCGACAGCGCCTGAGCCCCCATCACCCACGGGATGGTCAGCCAGGCGCCAGGCACCGTCAGCATCAGCAGCGCCGCGACCTGAAGGCCCAGCCCGATGTTCATGGTCCGGTTAAGACCCAACCGGGCGCCGAGGTAGCCCCCCACCAGGTTGGTAATCACGCCAAACAGTTCGTAGAACAAAAACAGGGCCGCGATTTGAAGGGGGCTGTAGCCCAACGCGTGGAAGTGCAGCACCACCAACATGCGCAAGGCACCGTCGGTGAGGGTGAAGGCCCAGTAATTGCCCGTGACCAGCAAGTACTGCCGCACTTCCGGAGCGAGGGCTGACAACGCTTTCATGACCGCTCCTCAGACTGCCATTGCGACCATTCTGGCCAGTTCGACGGTGCGATTGGCATAGCCCCATTCGTTGTCGTACCAGGCATAGAGTTTGACCTGGGTGCCATTGATGACCATGGTCGACAGCGCATCGATGATCGACGAGCGCGGGTCGGTACGGTAATCGATGGACACCAGTGGGCGCTCCTCAAAACCGAGGATGTCTTTGAGCTCGTTCTCGGAGGCGTCCTTGAGAAGTTTATTCACCTCTTCGACCGTGGTGGCCCGCTCGACCTCAAAGACACAGTCCGTCAGCGAAGCGTTGGCCAATGGCACACGTACGGCGTGCCCATTCAGGCGCCCACGCAGCTCCGGGAAAATTTCCGCAATCGCGGTGGCCGAGCCGGTGCTGGTCGGAATCAAACTCATCCCCGAGGCACGCGCTCGGCGCAGGTCCTTGTGCGGCTGATCGAGTATGCTCTGGGTGTTGGTCAGGTCGTGGATGGTGGTGATCGAACCGTGGCGAATGCCCAGTTTCTCGTGGATGACTTTCACCACCGGCGCCAGGCAGTTGGTCGTGCATGAAGCGGCGGTGACGATGCGATGTTCCGCCGGTTTGAATAGCTGATGGTTGACGCCCATGACAATGTTCAACGCGCCCTTCTCTTTCACTGGCGCACTGACCACCACGCGCTTCACGCCTTGGTCCAGGTAAGCCTGGAGCACCGCAACCGTCTTCATTTTGCCGCTGGCTTCGATCACCAGATCACAGCCCGACCAATCGGTGTCGGCAATCGTCTTATTGGCCGATACCTTGATTCGTTTGCCGTCGATGACGATGCTGTCGCCTTCGGAATCAGCCTGGAAATGCCAACGACCATGCACCGAGTCGAAATTAAGCAGGTGCGCATGAGTCGCCGCGTCCCCTGCTGGATCGTTGATCTGCACGAACTCAAACTCTGGCCAGCTCCAGGCGGCTCGCAGCGCGAGGCGACCGATCCGGCCGAAACCATTGATGCCAACTTTGATCGTCATGTTGTGGTGCTCCGTATCTGCTGTCAGTGGGCGTTCGACGGGATATCGAACCGGGCGATGTTTTCAATAGGGGCAGGATGCTGAATCGCTTGTGGACGCAACGACCAATCCGGTACGGGCGCCCTTCTTCCCTGGGCACGGGGCAGTACGGAATATGGGTGTTGTGGCACGGTGAAAAAGCCTCAGATGGAGCGCTGATTAACACGCTTCATGAGTTCTTCCGCCGACTCCTTGCGTTCGGAATAACGATCAACCAGATAGTCCTGACGGTCGCGAAGCAGCAGCGTGAATTTCACCAACTCTTCCATCACATCAACGACACGGTCGTAGAACGGAGAAGGTTTCATCCGGCCGTTATCGTCGAATTCCATATAGGCCTTCGGCACGGAGGATTGGTTAGGGATGGTGAACATGCGCATCCAACGTCCCAGCACTCGCAGCTGATTGACCACGTTGAACGACTGCGAGCCACCGCACACCTGCATGACGGCGAGGGTTTTACCCTGGGTCGGGCGTACCGCGCCCATCGCCAGTGGCACCCAATCGATCTGCGCCTTGAAAACCGCGCTCATGGAACCGTGACGTTCTGGAGAGCACCAAACCTGCCCCTCGGACCACAGCATCAGCTCGCGCAGCTCCTTCACACGTGGGTGATCGTCCGGTGCGTCATCGGGCAGCGGCAAACCTGACGGATTGAAAATCCGCGCCTCGGCGCCGAAGTGCTCCAGCAGTCGAGCGGCCTCCTCGACCAACAAGCGACTGAAGGAGCGCTCACGGGTCGATCCGTAGAGCAGCAATATGCGTGGCTTATGGATAGAGGTCTTCTCGATGCCCAGCTTGTCAGTCGATGGGAAATCAACCAGTTCGGTATCGAGTTGGGGGATTTGGTCATCAAACATAGTCTTTGTCCTGCGCAATGGCGCTCTTGGATTCATCGAACCAGCGGCGTTTCAGCCAAAGGGCCACACCGACCAGAGATATCAGTACCGGCACTTCCACCAATGGGCCAATCACCGTGGCAAACGCAGAGGAACAGGATTTTCATCGAGCAGTCTCGCAGTCGAAGGCGCAATCAGGCGATTTTGCTTGCACAGCACACGGCTGCACGTTCAGGACGGTCACCCATTTCATCAAGGCGTTTGGCGTCAGGGCTCAGCCAATGCTTGTTGCTTTCCAGCACGGTGGTCAGCACTTGATGAACCCAGTCAGGGAGGTTCGGGTGCAGGCGGTAATACACCCATTGACCTTGGCGACGGTCCGACAACAAGCCACACGTACGCAATTGCGCCAGGTGCCTGGAGATTTTTGGCTGGCTCTCGTTCAAGGCGCAGGTCAGCTCGCACACACAAAGCTCTCCTTCACGGGTAATGAGCAGCATGGTGCGGACACGGGTGTCGTCAGCCAGGCATTTGAAAACAGTGGTCGGTGTCAGATGGTCGGCCATATCGATGCTCAGCGTTTGGTTTCACCAGGATGAATATCTTGATGCGCTCATGAATGTCGTGAAGGGTGCCGGTGCTTGCGGGTCACTGCGAAATCTCGATTCATATACGATTTAACGAATATATGTTTTTACGCATATAAGGTAAATGAAAAGAAACGAAATATTTCCTCAAGGCGCCTGTTCCTGAGGATCACAGTCAGCTCAAAGCCCTGATCTTAAGGCGAGCAGCAGGCTGGCACCTGGCAAAATGCTTTGGATATATGGGGGAAATTGAATATTAGAACGCTGTAATGAGTCAGGCGCTCACACAGAAACAGTCTCACGCCTGTTCGCATCGGCCAATGATGCCTGCGCGAGTGCGCCCAATGTACCCACCGGCCGAACACGGCAGGTGGGTACAGATCCGATCGACACGAACAAGATTGAGCGACCGATAGTGGCAAAACAAAGCCATCAAGATCGGGAAGGATCGATCAACACGGCTGCCCCAGGTGACTGGACTTGGGGAAATTCAAGCCCCCCTTCACTCGCAATTGAAGACCGGACGCAAGAACGCCTCCAACGCCTCGTATCCATCCAGGGGCAGAACATGGGCGATGAACTGATCCGGTCGCACCAGTACCATTGCGCCCCGCTCACGATCAATGCCGCGCAACGCGAATACATCCAGACGACTGTCTGCGGTGAAGACCTTTTCATAGTCAATCAACCCGTATCGTCCTTTTCGTGGAAGCAAAAGCGGAGGCAGATCTTCCAGGCGCAACGTACGGTGAGGTTGTTGGAAAATCGCCCGTACATCCAGGATGTCGTCCACGTCAGCGCTCAGCGCCGCGATGCGGCGCAACGAGGGGGACGCGGCTTCGCTCAAAAAACTGCACAGACCGCGCAGACCTGTCTGCTCCTTGTCAGAAAAGGCGTAGAGCGTCCAGCGGCCATCAGCACAAGCCGTGTGCCCCAAATGGACAGGCTTGGCGTCTGCCAGGCGAATCACGGGGGCCGAGTGGAATCGGCTTCCAATGTGCAACCCCTCGGCCAGATGCTGCCAATGCCCCTCCCCCGTCAGCATTCCAGGCTTGTAGCGTGTTGCCACACCTGCCGTATAACGCCCGGCGCGGACAAAATACTCTTGCACTTCGGCGGGGTCGATTCCGCTAGAGTCAGGGTTATGAGGGTCCTTTGGCCGTCCTCCCATCAGTGCGGCCCAGTGTTTGTCGAAGTCGATCAGTTCCTGAGCGACAGGCTGACGTTCTTGGCTGTAGGTTTTCAGCAGAGTGGCATCACTGCGCCCCTCGAGCACTGCTGCAATCTTCCAACCGAGGTTGTACGTGTCTTGCATTGAAACGTTCATGCCCTGGCCAGCCTTGGCACTGTGCGTATGGCAAGCGTCACCGGCAATGAAAACTCTGGGTTCGCGCTCATCACCCTGTTGATCCAGGGAGTCGTCAAAGCGATCGGTCAGACGTTGCCCGACTTCGTAGACCGAGGACCAGGCGACTTCCTTCACATCCAACGTGTAAGGATGAAGAACACTCCGGGCAATCGAGACCATCTGCTCGATGCTGGTCTGCCGAATTGACTGACGATTGTCCTGATCGACAATGCCAAGGTCGACATAGAAACGAACGAGATGACCTCCTTCGCGAGGAATGATCAGCAGATTTCCACCCGTCGCGGACTGAACAGCCGCCTTGAGACGAATGTCGGGGAAGTCGGTTACAGCCAATACGTCCATCACTCCCCAGGCATGGTTGGCAGCATCGCCGCGCAGTTGTTGCCCGATAGCGCCACGCACCACACTGCGGGCACCATCGCAACCGACCACATACTTGGCTCGAACCTGGCGCTCCTGCTCCTCGTGACCGGGATCTGTACGGCGCAGGGTCACCTGAACGGGATAGGGATTTGTGTCGTCACGCGCAAGATCGACGATTTCCCAGTTGTAGTCAGGGACCAGCCGGCGGCTGGACTTCTCCATGGACTCAAGCAGGTAATCCTGGATTCGCGCCTGATTGACGATCAAGTGCGGGAATTCCGACAGACCGTCCTCGGTGTCCTGGACTCGGCCCGTACGGGTGATCGAACCTCGATGACTGGCGTCAGGTCGCCAGAACACCGTTTCGTTGACCCAGTAGGCCTCACGCAGCAGTCGGTCGGCCAGGCCAAAAGCATTGAACATCTCGACTGTTCGGCAGGCGACTCCATCGGCCTGTCCCATCAGCAGAGGCCCGGAGCGCCTCTCGAGGATGCGCGTCACGATGTTTGGAAATGTCGAGAGCTGGGTTGCCAATACCAAACCCGCGGGACCGCTGCCAGCAATAAGTACATCAACTGCTTCAGGCAATTCGTGATTGTGCACACCCTCCTTTGCGGGTTGCAGGCAGGGATCACCCGCGTGGAAGCCGTTGAGATGAAACTGCATGAATGTTGTCCTCACTCTACGTGAACGATGGTGACCGTTTGGCCTGTGCCTTTCGGTGCGGCGGCGACTCGCCCCCATCAGGGGGCAAGGTGTTCTCAGAACGGATAGTTCGCGCCGTTTTGTCTCCAAGTGATCCAGTGAGCCCGGGTGAACTCGTCAATGGCGTAATGGCCATTGAACCTCCCCAACCCGGAGTTCTTCTCACCACCGAAAGGCGCATTCGGCTGGTCGTCCACAGTGATGTCGTTGATGTGGGTCATGCCGGCCACAATCCCTCGCGAGAACTCGATACCCCGTTGCATGTCGCGAGTGAAAACCGCACTGGAAAGTCCGTACTCACTTGCATTCGCGAGGTCTAGCGCATGGGCCTCGTTATCGGCGACAAGCAGAGGAAGTACCGGGCCGAAGGTTTCCTCCAGTGCCAGTTCGTGGTTCGCGGGAACCTTGCCGAAAACATGAGGCGGCAACACGAGGCCATTCGGCGCGCCGCCATGAAGCTCCTCAAGGCCGGAGTTCCTTGCGTTGGCGAGCTTGGCCTGCAACGACTGCATCTGCGCTTGATTGGTCAGCGGACCGATGACCGTATCGGCTGCCATGGGGTCACCCACCTTGAGTTTCCTGACACGCTCGACGACCAGTGCGGCGAAATCCGCGTAGAGCGAACGTTCGACAATGACCCGATTGGCACTCATGCATATTTGACCCTGGTGGAGAAAACGCCCAACGACAGCGGCATGAGCCGCCAGTTCGACGTCAGCGTCCTTCAGGACAACCAGAGGGCAATTGCCGCCCAGTTCCAGGGCAACCCTCTTGAGGTGGGCGCCGCCAGTAGCAATCCGTCCGACATTTCGCCCGACTTCAGTCGAACCCGTGAAGGAAACCAGACTCGGCACCGGGTGCTCGACGAACGCATCACCGATTTCAGAGCCGGCACCGACCAGGACGTTGATCACTCCGGCAGGAAATCCCGCCTCCTCAAACATGTGCGCTATCAGCAACCCACCGCTGACAGCCGTGTCACTGGCCGGTTTGAGTACAACGGTGTTGCCCAGCGCAATGGCCGGAACGACCGAACGCATACTCAAGTAAAGAGGGAAATTCCAGGGACTGATAACCCCCACGACCCCCAGTGCTTCGCGGAACACAAAACTCTGCTCACCCGGTTTGTGGCTGCTGAGGATGCGCCCCTCGACCTGGAATGGGAGCCCCGAGCACTCCCTCACCAGTTGCAGCGTGTTATGCCATTCGAACCCCGCCTTGAGCCGGGTACTGCCCGACTCCCGGATCAGCCATTCGACAATTTCTTCGGCTCGCGCCTCCATTACTCGGGCCAGTTTTTCCAGCAACTCGCGGCGTTGCCCGGGAAATGTTTTCCCCCATGCACCCTGAGCCGTCCTGGCAGATTGGTAGGCGTCATCGAGATCGCCGATAGAGGCCAGCGGCATCTCCAGAAGCTTTTCGCCGGTGTACGGATTGTTATCGTCCAGGCGCTTGGCAGAGCGACCTGTGCGCCAGGCACCGTTGATGTACTGATGACCTTCAATGAGATAGCGCGGTACTTGAGTGTGTTCCATGGTGCAAATCCTTGATCTTCGTGATGTGCCAACGAGCTGCGCAAGATTCGCGCTCAAAGCACCATCGACAGTTGATGAACAAACGAGAAAGACGCAACGGCACGGAAGGGATCTAAAAGCCCTTCCCGTGCCTTGAGTCGTCGCTGAAAGTGGTGGTCGCCTGGCAGGGGGGCTCAGGCTCCGTTCGACGCGCCACTTGCAACCCAGCAACCATGGAAAGCGTCACGCAATCGGATGGGCAGCTTGATCGTGGCGACAGGCCCTTTTTCCGGGTGGGCCGCCTCAAGGATCGCCACCGAGGCGAGCATCCGGTCGTGATGATCCACTACCACCAGCAGATAGCCCTCGTGGTCGGCGGCGGGAACCAGCTGTGGTTCCTGGAACGAATCGGCATCGCGAAGATGCAATGCGCTGACAGCACCGCTTTCGACGTCGACACGAACCAACAAGTTGGAACCTGGCCCGATGGGGCCGGAGATGTTCAGGGGAAGTTCCGGGTTGATGCCACCGTAGTAGATGACCCGGTGCTTAGCCGCAACCACTCGCCCGTCTACCCGAGGAAGCTCCCCGGGGATGGGGCTGAGCTGTCGCGAGCTGAAGCTCTGCTCGGGATCCTGCACATCAAAGCTCCAGCGGGTCAGGAATGGCGCCGCCTCCTCGGGGTTGTAAGGTGCACCGTCTGCATCGGGAATGCCCGGGAAGGCATTGCGTTGGGACAGACACAGGTCCATGTGAACCATGCTGCCTTCGTTATAGGCATTACCCACGTGAAACGAATAAGCCGCAGGTCGTTTGAACCAGCGCAGCTGATCCACCGAGCCATGACGCGGCAAGATGCCGATCCAGCTCTCCTTGTCACGCTCCCACACCCAGTGATCCCCACCCTCGCGCATGCGTTCAACGTCGGCGGTCGTCGGGAAGACCATGAAAATGACGTAGTCCTGAGTGACCGCGAAATCGTGTTGCATTGCGGTATACGGCGCTTCAAACCAGTCTTCGCGGATCAGGTTTCCGTGCTTGTCGACCACACCGAAGACCATGTCCCTTGAACCGAGTCCGCCAGCCTCATAACCAAACAGCAACCATTCCCCTGTGGCAGGGTCGATTTTGGGATGGGCCGTCACGGTCTTGCTCGTCAGCCTGCCTTTGAAGTCCCAGGTTCCGCGTGTTTCAAGGGTGTCAGGGTCCAGCTCGTAGGGCAGCCCATCCTCTTTCAGGGCGAACAGACGGCCAGCGTGGAAGAAAGCGGTTGTGTTGGCGGAGCTACCACTGACAGTGGCCACAAGAGGATCGTCGGTGAAGGGATTGCGATAGGCACCGAACAGGGCGCGACCCGCTTCGCGCTCGGCGAGGAAGCGCTCGGTGCGGACGTGACGCATACGGAATTCAACTCGCCCACGGTGAAAGCGAAACAGACTCACAACGCCATCACCGTTCACGTAGATATCGTCGCCAAGCTTGGGCGCAAAGCGTGGATCGGGACCACATCGATACCAGGTACCCTCGATCTCGGCCGGAATCTCTCCCGTCACCTCGAGATCCAGGATCTCGCAGTCAGTGCGCATCGGGGCATTGTAGCCAGTGAAATTAGGCAGAGCCGGAAATTGCAGAGTCATGTGCATCACCTAAATCGTAGAACCGGTTCGACCGGATTCTTGTTTTCATGCTCGCCGCAATGGGCGAAACCCTGGAGCTGAGCGCAGCATCCGAGCACGAATTTAGACTTGGAAAGGCGACACGACTTGCCTGAGCGGTGCGACAACTTGACTGTCAAGGACAGCGTTTGCTGAATGCTGCCGCACGCGACTCCAGTTTCCTCAGAACCGCGGCATATCAGTACCGGAACAGCGTGATGCACTGGCTCAGCTCAACGCTGAGGTGCTGCAACGCGTCGCTGAAGCCAGTGCTCTCGCTGGCTTTGGCAGCACTTGCCTGCGCATCGTCTCGCACCTTGACGACGCTCCGACTCACTTGCTCGGCTACGGCACTCTGCTGCGTGAGCGCCGCAGCGATTTGCTGGTTCATTTGCTCGATCAGAGAAACCGACTGTGTGATCGATATCAAACTGTGATCGGCCAGACGGACTTGCTCAACGGCCCTGCTCGCCTGCACCAGGCAATCCTCGCTGCGATACATGGCTTGCCGCGTCAGTTCTTGCAGGGACTCGATAGTCGTGGCGATATCCATCGTGGCGTCCTGGGTTCGTCTTGCAAGCGCCCTGACTTCGTCTGCAACAACCGCAAATCCGCGCCCTTGATCTCCCGCGCGAGCAGCCTCGATCGCGGCATTGAGCGCCAGGAGGTTCGTCTGCTCGGCAACAGACTTGATCACATCGAGTATGCCGCCGATTCGCTCGCTCTCTGCGGACAAGGAAACCATACTGGCTTTAGTTGCCAGCACGCCTTCTGCCAAACCATCGATCCTGCCCACGGCGTCGGCCACCATCATGGCGCCGGATCGCGCCTGCTGTTGCGCATCGCGCGCCGCCACAGACGCTTGCTGCGTATGGCTCGCCACTTCATGCACACTTGCAGCCATCTGCACGAGTGCCGACGCGCTCTGCTCTGCTTCCTGGCTTTGCCTGCGCGTAATCTCGCCGGCGCCTGCACTGATAACAGCGCAGCCGGCCGCCATCGCCGATAGCGTTTCAACGCCGCCGCCAATCCGTTCAACCACCCCACGTACATCACAGACCATGCGGCGAGTCGCAAGCAGCAACTGCCCCAACTCATCCTGTTGGCGAACCTCGATCGCAATGCAAAGGTCGCCTGCTGCTACGGTACGCAACACCGAGACGGCATGACGCAGAGGCAAGACGATCTGACGGTGCAAAAACAAAGCAACGGCACCGGCCACCAGGAGGAGAGCGAAACAGCTGAAACCCATAAGGCGTGGGATTCGTCTATCGAGAGCCGCCATTTCTTTGCCAGGCGCCACATAAGCGGCCTCTGCAAGACCCATCAATTTGGCAAATTGTTGTTCCAGGTCTTCATACGCCGTCCCTCCATGGGAAGCCCCATCCGCAATCCCCCCCAAGCGATCAAAAGACGCCTGACAGGCTTTCGTAGCGGACTTCATTTCCACCAGGAACGCCCGTTGTTCACTGTTCAAGCGGGACCCCAGAAGCGCGTCCAACCGAGACTGCATAGCCGTGAGCGACGCCTGGGCGCGCTGCGCGGAGTCCAGAGATCCAGAGCGGACGTATTCCTGCTGAGCCACTTTCGCGCGAAGCAAGTGGACCTGGCTTTCAGCAATACCCGTCATCAGGTCGCCACGTTCTAACAATGCGAAGATGTTGATGAAGCCCACACTGGCTACGCCCAACGCCACCACGACAACCAATCCAAAGCCTAGAAGCAACTTGCGACCAATCGAGAGATTGCTCAACACATACCCCATACGGGTACCCCTTTTATTGTGGAGACCTGATCGGCACCGAGAAGTGGAAGGACCCTCAGGATTGACCGGGACTTCAGGCTCCAGGGTTTCTTGTTATTTATTCTGGCTGCGCCAGCGTTGACCAAGGCTGTCAGTCAACTGGATGGAGAAATTGATACGGCGATGCGCAGACAGGAGAACAGCAGGTATTCCACCGAGTTTTTATCCTTCGGTGGAATACTGCCTTCAGCCGGTCAGGCTATGGTGATGCCTGACATCCCGGGAGCAATCAGGCCCTTCGGATCCAGGGCTTTCTTGATGCGCCGATTGAGGTCCATTTGCGCCGAGCCATAGACTTGCGCCGTTTTCTTCATGAACGCGGGATTACTGCGATACACCCCATACCCCGCCTTCGCGAACGTCGCTTGTGCCTTTTCGAAGAAGGCATACGCCCTCTTCTTCTGATCCTCATTGCTGCGGTCATAGAACAGGTTGAACAGATGCACCATGCTGCGGCCGTTCAGGAAGAACGCATCGATGAAATCGAACTCGAATTCGGCGGCAAGCGATTTCATCATGTCGAGCTGTTTGATCGCCTCACTGCCTCGGGTCGGGCAGATCGGAGCAAACCAGATCAGACCGCCACCACCAATCCAGTTGAGCAGTGCAAACTCCTGAAGGTCAGGCGTTCCCGTAAACATGTCATGGAAGTGATGCACCAGTTTTTCCGGCAGCACGTTCAGTTGCTCGCCATGCAGCAACATCCCACCGGCGGCCTTGGCTTCCTTTTCAACGAATTTGAGGTGGGCAGCGATCTGATCCCTGGTGCCGTATAGAGCGGCGGTCATGGAGATCGTTGGCTGATGGTTTTTCTGAGCAAACGCCTGGATTTCGTCAGCAGTGAGAGCGCCAGGTCCAGGCTTGATCACCGAGCGGGGAACACCAGCAAGCGCCATGCCCGTAGCGGTCGACGCGATCAACAGGGGGGACCGGACGGTCTCGGACAGCTTCAGCCGGCGCCCCAAGTCGACAGCTTTTTCGACATCTGCGTAAAGCGGGAAGCTGATCGTGAAAATCTCGTAGCTTTCCGGGGCGGGCATCAGCCACAGCCCGAGCTTTGTGACGATGCCGAAGTTGGACTGACTGAAAATGCCATCCAGATAAGGACCATACCCATATTTGTTGGTCTGCCAGGCGCTGGTACCTTCTATACCGCCGAGTCCCGTCCTGACCACTTGACCATCGGCGAGAACCACTTCCATCCCGCAACAGGCCGAGAACTGTTCTGCGTAGGCGGTGTACCCCTCGCCGCGAATGAGGGTTTGTCCGAGCGGCCCCACCAGCGGTCCAGGACCAGGCACGCTCAACCAAAGCGGAATGTTGTGCTCCTTGATATAGGCGTGAAGCTGGGCATAGGTGACGCCAGGCTCGACCAGGGCAGTGCCCAACACAGGGTCCACCTCAATGATTTTGTTCATCTTGCGCAGGTCCAGAAGGAGCTGCCCTGGTACGGCAGGCAAGGCCTCCCCGTAGCCAAAGTTCCTGCCTGTCGAGATAGGCCACAGCGGGATCCCATACTTATGACTGACTTTCAGGACCTCCTGAATCTGCTCCACACTCGACACGGAGACCGCACCGGAGGGTGCATAGAGTTTCTCGTCAACAGGAATGTAGGCCTTCATGTAAGGCGACATTGATTCATCGGCTACAAAAACGTTGTCTTTGCCGACAATCGCGGCGTACTCGGAGACGGCTTGGTTGAAGGTATTTTGGCTTACGCCAGCAGGCAGATTGGTTGAAGTGGTCATGTCACAGCTCCAGGGAAACAATCAAGTCAGAAGGACGAAAGAGACGTAGGGGGTTGAGGAGACGGGGCTTTCGGACTGCCATCCCCCTGGCGGTTCTCTTCTTTGCACAGCCGAAGCAGCGAAGACACCGCTCATTGCCGCCCAACTCTTGCGTCCAACACGCGTCGAACTCGAGACGACGCCCTCTTGCGTGACGCCTGGAGAATGCAATCGGATGCCTTGAGTACCGCAAGCCGCTTGCGTATGCCGCAGATGGTGCAGAACCACATGTGGAGGCATCTGCGATTGAAGGATTTCCCAGTCCCCCCATTGGACCAGCCCCGCAACCATTAGCCCGCTTGCGGCAACCTCCTGAATGAACTCGGCCAAGGTACGGGGCGTAACGCCATCCCTCCACGCCACGCGCCGAATCCTGGAAGAAGGGAGATGCAGTGAATGGGCGAAGGCCACGTCGAAAGCTCGCGATGGACGTGACTGGTTGCCAACCAAGAGGACAGGCCGCTCGACTGGATCGAGATCTGGAGAGGCCATCAAGCGGGTGGGCAGGGCAAAAGAGAGCCCTCCAACCGCTATCGCCACTCCACTTCGATTGAGAAACTGCCGACGGTTCATTGCCGCTCACCTTGATCGGCGGCAACGGGCTTCAATTGCTGGATGTATGCGCCAAGCTCAGAAAGCGACTGATCGTCGATGTCCGTGGCAGGGAATCTAGGCATGGCACCTGCACTGTTACGTACCTTCCACTGCACCACTGCCGCAGGGAAGCCTCGAATCGACAGCGCAATGCCTTCCTCGTGACAGCGCGCACAAACGGCCTGGTAAACTTTTTGAGGGGAACGGTCCTCGGCTAAGGCAGTCACTGATAGCGGCAGGCTCGATAGAAAGAGCAGGACTATGGCAGAGAGATTTCGACTCTTTCGAGGTGTGGACACTGGCCGCGGCATGCGGCATTGGCTTGGCAAGGACATGAGTTTCACCTGGCTTTCTTGTTGTTGATGGCCGCTCAATCAGCGGTAGAAAGTGCAGTGAAACCTTAAGAGCCCGATACCTCCTTCGACTTGCCTGGATCAGCCTGGTTTTGATCCGTCGAGACACCTCAGCCGAACACTCAGCGTATGAGGGACTTGCGATACGCGCGAGGTGTCATACCAAAAGCCTCCTTGAAACTGCGACTGAAGTGGGAGCTGCTGCTGAACCCCACGCTAAATGCAATTTCAGTGATGGAACGATTGAACTGCGAGACGTCCAGCATTTGCTCGGCACAGCGACTCAGCCTTCTCTGCCAGACATAATCGCTGAAGGTGCACCCAAAGCAGTTCTGAAAATGGCGATGCAGCGATCGTGATGACCAATTCAAGTTACGCGCGATGACTTCCGCATTCAGACTTGGATCATGCAAATTCTCCTCGATACACCCCTGGATCATGGCAATGAGAGAAGGCTTGGTTTTTTCTTCCTCTTCACCGGAACAGGACTGCTCGATGGCACTTTCCAACACACCAAGAAGTGCGTCCCCGACAGATCTGGAGGCCCTGTAGGAAAGGCTTGAATACTGCGCCAGTGCATCGTGCAGCATGCTGCGCAGCATCCTGGGCAGTCCTACTTCGGTCTGAAGGTGGTACAGACGCCCGCTGCCGCCAAGGCTGAACCGCTGGCCTGCCAAAGGAATGATGATTTGCTCGCACCCCTTTGAACTGGTCACCTCCAGCGATTGATTCACGTCGATAAGCGCGAATTGGTTGGGCACCAGCATCAGGGTGTTCCCGCCTTGCTCGAAATGGCTGACGCCGCCCTCCTGAAGCACGAGCGTCCAGTTGGTCCCTTCATGAGCCTGCGCGGCACGGAACTTCCTGCGATACCGATGCGGACTCGCCATCATTCGACAAATGTGGAGATCACCCAGGTCACCGAACTCCAGTCGCCCTCTGAACCCCCTTGGACTGTAGGGTTCGACAGAGCTCTCCTCGTTCTGCCTGACCACTGCGGATGTCTGGCCTGCGTACAGGCTTATACATTGGGCCCACTGAGCCATGCGCTCTCCCGCCGGGAGCTGCTCAGTTGACAGGATCGATAGTTGATTCATTGGAGGGCCCTCTTCTGCTCATCGTTCAATGGTAGAGGTGGCACGGCGCACCGGACACGAGTATGTCCGAAGCGCGCGAGCCAGCCTACACCACTGATCGACTGGTTCGGATAATGTCAGAAGGCGTGGGCCAACCGAACCTGCACGACGTAATCGTTGCGCGCGCGATTTTCCACTTGAGACTCGCGGTAAGTATTCAACCAGAACCCGTCCGACTTGTTGATGGCCCAGAACAGGCCCGGACCGATCCCCAGCACCTTCTCACGCGAATCCTCCAGACGGTGGCCGTTCGCTCGATCATCGGTCACCTGCTTGAAGTAATAGCCATTGAGTCCCAAATGCAGCCCTGGAGCGACTTCGTACGAGGTGGTGAAGTTGGCCCAGGCAGCCTGGCCGGCCTGGACGTCTCGCAAGGACTGACCGTTGAAGAACTGAGGCGTGCTACTGGCAGGGTCGTCGTTTTTGAAGTTGTACAGATACTGAAGACGCCAGCTCACCTCGAACCCCGGAGAGGGGAGCCAGGTCGCGGCCCAGTAAGGGTTCAGTGAGAAATGGTTTGCACCTTGGTTGATGTCTTTGTGAGGGTCGTACTTGCCCACGGGAACGATGACGTCAAATGCAAAACGCTGGGAGAAGACAGGTCTCCCTTGCGCGTTGAAGACAGGGTCGAACTGAATCTGCGGGCCGGTAGTGAGATCACCCAGACCCGTCGCGTTGTCAGCCAGCGCAGGACCGGCAGCACCGAAGGAGGCATCGACCGTCGTCAGCGGAATAATCGCATTCCAGCCAAGGTGAGCGCCCATACCGATCGTGGATGGCGAGATGTAACTGATCTGATTCAGCAGGACCGTGGCCTCGATACTGGGATCGTCAAAGACAGCCACATCCTTACCCTGATTATTACGAATCGACGTCGCCCGACTTTGTCGCAGGTATACAAGATGAGTCCAGCCGGGCGGCCCGGCAAACCCGTCGAAGAAACTGGTGACCCCGAGGTTGATTCCGGATGGCTGACTGACGGAAGGTGGCGGAGCTTCTGCGGCATTAGCAGTGGAAGCAGCGATCATCACACCCAGTGATAACCAGGCACGCTGTGTAAGAGATTTCATTGTCGGCTCTCATTTTTTTGTTTTTGTACGCGGCCGAAAGGCCGTGCCGCCAATCTAGTTTTGAGCCGAGTGCGTGACTTCCCCTCACCCGCCAATAGTTGCTCAAGAGCGCCAGAGTATCCGACAGGCCTTATCCCTCGTTCGATAAGCGCCCTGCCGGCCTCATACGCCCAAACAATGGCACTCCCAGACAAGAGTGGCCGATACGCGCAAGCTGACCATCCCCAAGGGTTCAGACGGTTAAACATCGTTTTCAAGAACTCGACGGCAGTGGCTACCGGGTAACGCAGAGGCCAAGACTTCGGCAGTAACCCCGCCTTGCGAAAAAAGATTGCCTCTGACCCTGGAAAAAACGCGACGGCCGTCGAGTGTCACGGACCTCGACGACCGCTGGGGAAACCGGGGGGGGAACGCTGCGCAAGGGCTCACCCAAGGTACGCCTCGATCAGGGTATCGGACCTGAAACCCGCGGTTGGTCGACGCCTCCGGGTGGCGGGTGTCAGGCTACGCAGCGAAGGTATTCATTTTTCCAGCTCGGTGAGTACGGCGACCACCAGGTGCAGGCTTTTACCCGCACTCTCGGTGCGTCGCACGTTTTCCTGATTGCTCGCAGAAATCACCACCAATTCGCTGAGGTTGCGTGTAATATCTTCGGTGACCAGCGTCTGCTCTTCGGCCGCAACGGCGATCTGCTGGTTCATGTCGCAGATGGTCTGCACCGCGTCGGTGACGCCGCCCAGAATCTTGCCGGCAAGCTGGACCTGATCAATGCCGCTCTCGATGCTGCGTTTCCCACTCTCGATGGCTTGTACCGCACTTTCTGCGCCCTTTTGCACGGTGGCGATGATGGTGTTGATTTCAGCCGTGGACTGGGCAGTACGTTGTGCCAGGTTGCGTACTTCATCGGCCACGACGGCAAAGCCTCGCCCCTGCTCGCCGGCCCTGGCAGCTTCAATGGCGGCGTTCAGCGCAAGCAGATTGGTTTGTTCTGCAATGCTGTGGATGACCGCAAGCACCTCACCGATTCGCCCACTGTCATCTGCCAGGCGATGGATGACTTTAGCCGTGTTGGTGATTTCATCGCGGATGTCGTTGATGCCGTTGACCATACCCACCATTGCTTTTTCGCCTTGCTGGGTCGCGTTTTCGGCATCGTCGGCGGCGCGTGCAGCTCGCGTGGCATGGCTTGCAACTTCTTGCGCGGTGCTGGCCATTTCTTCCATTGCAGTAGCGACCTGATCCAGGCGCAGACTCTGGTCTTGTATGCCTTGTCCCAACTCGATTGCGATCGAATTCAGCTCGCCACTGGCCGCATCCAGCTGGCGGGTGCTTTGTTCCAGGCGCATGGAAGTTTCCAGGCGCACATCACGCAAGGTATCCGCGGCCCATTGCAGGCTACCCGCCTGGTCTATCCGGGCATTGTTTGCCCGTTCAGCGCCATGGCTTCTATCCAACCGCTCAATGCATTCGAGCAAATGCCCCAGTGGCGCGAATAACACACGGTTGAACAACCTCAGAGCCAGTAACCACGCCAGCCCACCAACGGCCAGAAGTGCCAGGGCTCCCGTGAACCATGTCGGTTCAGACAGGACGTTAGTGAAAAAGTAGACACAGAGCGGCACCGATAGCATGACCCACAACAGGCTGGCCCCTATCGACGTCAGCACCTGTGTGCGTATCGAACGCTTAAACAACATGAACGCGGTCCTCGGTAAACGAAGGGTGTAAATCGAGAAGCGATTAATGGCCCAATGGTGCCTGTCCACTTTGTGTCAGCGGAGTTTGTGCGGTATCGCTCTGCACCCGCGCCGACGTTTCAACCTGAGGCTGCGCCTCGTCGTCGCTGCTTATCGAGCGGCGAAAACCCTTGATCGTCTCGCCCAAGTCGGATCCCAGGCTCTTCAGGCGTTTACCACCGAACAGCACCGCCACTACGAGCAAGAGCACCAGCCAGTGTTTCCAATCGAACAGGCCCATCTCCACCTCCTTATTTATGATTTAACGCCCACCACTTGACGATGGGCGCGGTAGAAGTGGATTACTCGATGTCTTCGTAGGGCAGGCCCACGTAGTTCTCTGCGATGTTGACCAGACCGGCGTGTGAGTTGAAATAATATTCACGGTCGGCTTGCTGCATCTTCTGGTCCCACGCGTCCTTGTGATCGCCGAAGTCGTGCAGCAGGTTGGTCATGAACCAGCTGAAACGCTCCCCCTTCCAGACACGGCGCAGTGCCAATTCGGAGTATTTCTCCAACAAGTCCGTACGCCCTTCCTTGTAGACCTTGACCAGGATGCGATACAGGTAGCACACGTCCGAGGCGGCCAGGTTCAAGCCCTTGGCACCGGTTGGCGGCACGATATGGGCGGCGTCGCCGAGCAGGAACAACTTGCCGTACTGCATCGGCTCGACGACGTAGCTGCGCAACGGCGCGATGCTCTTTTCCAGCGAAGGACCGGTCTCCAGCTTTTGCGCAACGTCCTGTGGCAGACGTGCCTTGAGCTCATCCCAGAAGCGTTCGTCGGACCACTCCTCGACCTTGTCGGTCAGCGGTACTTGCAGGTAGTAACGGCTGCGGGTCAGCGAGCGCTGACTGCACAACACGAAGCCACGGTCGTGGTGGGCATAGATCAACTCGTGGTTGACCGGCGGGGTGTCGGACAGCAGTCCCAGCCAGCCGAATGGATACACGCGCTCGTAGTGGGTGAGCACCTCTGCGGGAATGCTCTGTCGGGCAACCCCGTGGAATCCGTCGCAACCGGCAATGTAGTCGCAATCGATCCGATGAGTCTGGCCATCCTTTTCGTAGGTGACGTAGGGACTTTCGCCCTTCATTTCGTGCGGTTGCACATTCGCGGCTGAGTAGATGACTGGAGCGCCACTGGCGGTGCGGGCGTCCATCAAATCCCGAGTCACCTCGGTCTGGCCATAGACCATTACCGTCTTGCCGCCAGTCAGCCCCTTCAGGTCAACACGCACGCGCTTGCCGGAAACCAGCAACTCAACGCCGTCGTGGACCAGGCCTTCGGCATCCATGCGTTCGTGGACACCGGCTTCGCGCAGCATGTCGACAGTGCCTTGCTCCAGCACCCCGGCACGAATACGGTTGAGGATGTATTCAGGCGTTTGACGTTCGACAATGACATTGTCGATACCGGCCTTGTGCAGCAATTGGCCCAACAGAAGACCGGAAGGACCCGCACCAATGATAGCGATCTGAGTTTTCATTATTTTGGCTTCTCGTAAGCACTCCAGCCGATGCGGAACAGCGGCCGGATGTTTTAGATTTATTCTTCCCTTGCATTTTTACTGACAAATTTTCGAAAAACAGGGGATAAAACCCACGAGAAATTGCACTTTTAGTAATTTGGTTCGATTATCGGTTAACGCACTACCTCCTCTTATTAGCTCCCGGCAGGTCGGTTGAACAATGAAAACAGGTCTCACTAACATCCCTGTATTTAAGTTGTACGGAGAAAGCCAGACGTGGCCAACGTCTGACTTGCTGCACTGTGAGTCCATTCCCAAACGTAGCAGCCTGCATCATTGGGAGATCAAGCCACACCGCCATGCCGACCTGTTTCAGCTTCTATATGTCCAGCGCGGCCAGGCCGTGGTCGAGATCGAGGGCAAGCGCAGTGATGTGCTGGAAGCGGCCATTCAGGTCGTCCCGCCCATGACGGTGCATGGCTTTCATTTCTCGGAAAACATCGAAGGCTACGTCCTGACCCTGAGTGCTCCCCTGGTCGCCCGGCTGGAGGAGCAAATGGGCGCCCCCCTGACTGTTTTAGCCTCAACGGGTTGTTACCCGGTCGGACGCGAGCGCCGCTATCTGACGCCCCTGTTCACCGCACTCCACCACGAATACCTGAACAGCGCGCCGTCCCGTGACCTGCAACTGCACTCGTTGGTCAGCGTACTGATGGTCTGGATCAGTCGACAACGACAAATGAAGACCTCACCACGCAACCTTGGCGAGCGCAATCAACACATGCTTGGCCACTTCATCAGGTTGATAGAGCAGCATTACCGCGAGCACCTTTGCGTCGATACCTTTGCTCATCGCATCGGGCTCTCCAATGTGCATCTCAATACCTTGTGCCGGGAACTGACAGGGCAAACGGCGCTGCAAATGATTCACCAGCGTGTGATGCTGGAAGCCAAACGAAGCTTGATTTATACCAACATGAGTATCAGCCATCTGTCCGATCATCTCGGCTTCAGCGACCCCACCTACTTCTCGCGCTTTTTTCGCCGCCTCAGTGGCCAGACTCCGAATGCCTTCCGCCATGCGGCCAGGCATGGCGACAGCGAGACCTGAACATTCGAACTTTCCGCGGCCAGCCGAATTCTCTTAACAAAAACCGCCGATAGCGCCGCAAGAAGAGATTTCAATTGCCCTAATTAATTATCAAGTCATTGATTTTAAACGAATTAATTAATCATTTGAGTTGGCACGATAGTTGAGAAGCGACCTTGCGGGAATTCATATCCCGCATCGTTCACAACAATAAAAAGGCTGGACTTCTCATGCGTCAAACTCTCACTCACTGCACTTCCCTTGCCCTCAGCGCTGGCCTGCTCCTGGCCGACAGCACATCACTGGTTCAGGCTACCGAAGGCGGTGTCTCCTCCTGGCCAATGGGTATCGAAATCTACGGCATGGGGGTTCTGCCGCCACCGGGCACCTACGGGCAGCTGTTCGTCGGCAACTATATGGCCGACACCTTGCGCGATAACGCGGGCGACAAAGTGGCCGACATCGACCTGCGCGTCACGACGCTCGTGCCACGGTTTGTCTGGGTCACCGAGCAGCAAGTACTCGGTGGCAACCTCGGCTTCCACGCACTGCTACCGCTCAATGACATACGGCTGAACATCAAGAACGGTCCGCACGAACACAAGCGCGGCCTGGGCGACGCTCACCTGGGTCCGGTGATCGGGTTCCACCACAGCGACAAGTTCCACACCGCCATGGGTGTCGACTTCGTGGTGCCTACCGGCGGCGAGTATGACAAGAACGACTTGGTCAACCTCGGCACTAACTACTACACCGTACAAGCGGTATATGCCATGACCTACATGGACCCCACGGGTTTCAACGCCGATATGCGCCTGATGTACGATTACAACTTCGAAAACCAGGACACCCACTACCAGTCCGGCCGCGAGCTTCATGCCGACTACACCCTTGGTTGGGGCCTGGGCAATGGCTGGGTACTGGGCATCGGTGGCCACGCCTATAAACAAGTGAGCGATGACCAGTGCAGCGCCGCTCATTGCGCCGCCGCAGCCGCTGTCGAGGCCGCTGACGGCAACCGCGGCAGCTCCTTCTCCGTCGGCCCGGCCATTCAATACGCCAGCAAGGATGGCTGGTTTCTCAGCGCCAAATGGCAAGATGAATCCGGCGTCCGCAACCGTGCCGATGGCCAGACCTACTGGCTGAAATTCACGATCCCGCTCTGAGCCTACCCCGACGCCACCCATGACAACGCCCCATGACCATCAGATCATGGGGCGTTGCATGGCCCGCTTGCCGGTTTCGACCCTAGCTCCCCTTGAGGCGATAACTGACCTGCGCGCGACTCATGCCGAGCATTTGTGCCGCCGCAGTGATGTTTCCCCCCGAGCGCTCGAGCGCCAGGCGCACCAGGCGCAGCTCGATTTCTTCCAGGGACATATTCAACACCCGTTGGCGCCCGGAAACGAAGGCCTGCAAACTCTCCAGAACGGGCTCGCGAAGTGCGTCTGCACCTCCCTCTTCTTCCGTTGATTGCGCAGGTGTCGGCACCTTATCCGCCGCCTCATGCTGAACGGCAGACAAACGCCCTTGAGGGGTCAGGCCAATGGCCGTCGCCATCAACGGCGCTCCAGCTTCGGCCAGATGCACCATGTCGATCACCTCACCGTCACCGGCGGCAATCACACCGCGTTCGATCAGGTTCTGCAGCTCACGAATATTGCCGGGAAACCGATAAGTGAGCAGCGCGTTGACCAGCCGCGTGCTGAACCCCGCCAGCTTACGCCCATGGCGCAAGCTGAAATGGCGCAGAAAATAACTCATCAGCAATGGGATATCTTCGCGACGTTCCCGCAACGGTGGCAGATGAATGGGAAAAACATTCAGTCGGTAGAACAGGTCTTCACGAAAACGCCCGGCCTCAACCTCGCGACGCAGATCCAGGTTAGTCGCCGCGATAATCCGTACATCCACGCGGATCGGCGCCGTACCACCGACTCGCTCGATCTCACCTTCCTGCAGGGCTCGCAAAATCTTGCTCTGCGCACTGAGGCTCAAGGTCGCAATTTCGTCGAGGAACAACGTCCCGCCATGGGCTCGCTCGAAACGCCCGGGCCGCGAACGCTCGGCGCCAGTGAAGCCCCCCCGCTCGACACCGAACAATTCGGCCTCCACCAGATTCTCCGGCAGGGCCGCGCAGTTGAGCGCCACAAGCGGCATGTGCTGCCGGGAACTCGATTGGTACAGCGTTCGGGCGAATAGCTCTTTTCCGACGCCCGACTCCCCGATCAACAACACCGTCGCCTGCGTCGGCGCGACACGTTGCAGCAATTGGCTTGCCGCGACAAACGCAGCCGAAATACCCACCAACGGTTTGCCGTCTACAGGCTCTTCCAGTTTGGCAACGGTGGTCTCAACGCCCGAGGTGTAAGTGCTGCGACTGAGAAAGTCACTCGGATCCAGATACGCCAGGTCAACGTCGATATCGTCCCACTGTTCGGCCGGCTTGCCGACGATGCGACAGGCTTTATGCCCCATCGAACGGCATTCCAGCTCGCGAAACACCACCAGTCGACCGAGCAGTGACGACGCATAACCACTCGCATAACCGATCTCCATCCAGCAAGCCGGTTCGCCCCCCAGGCCGTAGGCGGCAATGTGTTCGTCGTCTTCGAGCGAGTTGTGCCAAAGAAATTCGGAATAGAAGTGCCCGATACCCGAGTCGATCTCGAAGCGCACCACCTCGACATTGACCATGCCTTCGAGCATGTGCAGTCGTGGGCCGGCGCTGTACAGACTGGCGTGATCACCTTCCGGCCATTGTTCGCTGACCTGGGCGGCGTCGCGTGCTCCAGCCTGCCAACCAATGCGGGTCAACTGGCCGCGTGCCTTGTCGAAGCCCAGCGCATCAATCAGTTCGCGGCGAATGGCGCCAAAGGCAGAGCCCTGCAGCAGCATCACCCGCTGGCCACATAACCAGATGCTTCCGTCCTGGGGGGCGAAAGCCACCGTTTCAGCCAATTGCTCGGCCGAAGGCAGGCCGCTGGCACCAAACTGGCTGGCCCGGTCAACGATATAGCGCTTTTGTCTGCCGAGCATCTGCTTGAGGAATTCCTCATCGGCAGGACGGCTATTGTTATTAGGAGTCATAGGGTCAACAGGCGGCAGGGAAGTAAAGTTTCAAGTATGCCCGGACAACCCGCACGGTCAATCCGTCAGTGACTGACCACCTGCCATGCGCCCCCACATTTGTCCGATAACCGCACAGATAAAACCGAAAAAAAACCGGGCGTTGAGCTTTCAGCGGCCTGCAGCATCCTCTTCATAAAATTCCGCGCTGGCGACTATAACGTCGCCCCATGAACGTGCCACGGTCATCACAAATACGACTAACTACTTGTTTTTATTGAGTATTTTCCATCGCGCCGAGGCTTGGCACGATAGTTGTTATCCGCAGGTGATGAGCCAGGCCGCCTGCTCGCTCCAGCCCCATGGCTGAGCCGGAGCATCCCCGGGTTCCTGCCACGATAAACCGCAAAAAGTCTTCGATCATCGGTGGCGCCCCTGATCGATGCCCTTTCGCACCAATAAGAGAGAAAACTCCATGAACGTTACTCGTCTTGCCTATCAAAACCTTGAACTGCAACCCCTCGCCGGACAATGGCGCGCCGGCAGCGCCGGTCGTCCGCTGGACGTATTCGACCCCTTCACCCAGAAAAGCTTGTTGCAGATCACACTGGCCAATCGCGATGACCTCGACGAAGCCTATCGCAAGGCACGCGAGACCCAGGCCCATTGGGCTGCCAAGGGGCCGGCCGAGCGTGGCCAGGTGCTGCTCAACGCGGTGAAGATCTTCGACGAGCGTCGTGAAGAAATCATCGACTGGATCATCCGCGAGTCCGGCAGTACGCGCATCAAGGCGCAAATCGAATGGGGCGCCGCCCGCGCCATCACCCTGGAGTCGGCCAGCCTGCCAAGCCGCGTGCATGGCCGTATTATTGCGTCCAACATCCCGGGCAAGGAAAGCCGCGTTTACCGTAAGCCGCTGGGCGTGATCGGCGTGATCAGCCCGTGGAACTTCCCCCTGCACCTGACCGCCCGCTCCCTGGCACCCGCCCTGGCGCTGGGTAATGCCGTGGTGGTCAAGCCGGCCAGTGACACCCCCGTCACCGGCGGCCTGTTGCTCGCGCGTATCTTCGAGGAAGCCGGCCTGCCAGCAGGCGTACTCAGCGTGGTGGTCGGTTCCGGCGCGGAAATCGGCGACGCCTTCGTCGAGCACCCGGTACCGGCGTTCATTTCCTTCACCGGCTCGACCCAGGTCGGACGCAATATCGGCCGAATCGCCAGCGGCGGCGAACACCTCAAGCATGTCGCCCTCGAGTTGGGTGGCAACAGCCCGTTCGTGGTCCTGGCCGATGCCGACATCGAGCAAGCCGTTAACGCCGCCGTGGTCGGCAAGTTCCTTCACCAGGGCCAGATCTGCATGGCGATCAACCGCATCATCGTTGAGCAGCCGCTGCTGGAAACCTTCACCCAGCGCTTTGTCGAACGCGTCAAAGCCCTGCCTTACGGCGACCCGAGCAAAGCCGAGACCGTGATCGGCCCGGTGATCAACAGCAAGCAACTGGCTGGCCTCCAAGAAAAGATCGCCACCGCCAAGGCCGAAGGCGCCACGTTGCTGGTTGGCGGGGAAGCCCAGGGCAACGTCTTGCCGCCTCACGTGTTCGGCCAGGTCACTGCCGACATGGAGATCGCCCGTGAAGAAATCTTTGGCCCTCTGGTCGGGATTCAATCCGCCCGCGATTCCGAGCATGCCCTGGAACTGGCCAATCGCAGCGAATATGGACTGTCGAGCGCTGTGTTCACCTCCAGCCTGGAGCGCGGCGTGCAATTCGCCCAACGCATTCACGCCGGCATGACCCACGTCAACGACATCCCGGTCAACGACGAACCCAACGCACCTTTCGGCGGTGAGAAGAATTCCGGCCTTGGCCGCTTCAACGGCGACTGGGCCATTGACGAGTTCACCACCGACCACTGGATCACCCTGCAACACGCCCCAAGGCCGTATCCGTTCTGACCCGAATCCGGCCTTCCATGAACCAACCTACCAATAAGAATATGGAGTACGAAATGCACTCACTCCTCAACAGCCCTGCTGTGAAACGGACCCTTGTTGCCTGCTTTACCCTGCCGTTTATCGTGCTGGCTGGTCATGCCGCTGCCGATGGCGACGGCGTCTGGAAAGGCGGCGAAAACGTCTATGCCAAGGTGTGTGGCCACTGCCACGAAAACAAGGTCGGCCCACAAATCACCGGTCGCCAACTGCCACCGCAATACATCACTGCGATCGTACGCCACGGCTTCCGTGCCATGCCGGCCTTCCCCGCCTCGTTCATCGACGACAACTCGCTGCAACAAGTGGCCGAATACATTTCCAAAACCTCCGCCCCCGCGGCCAAACCTTGAGGAGTCAGGCATGAACATAGAACGTCGTGTACTGCTCAAGGGCATGGCCTTGGGCGGCCTGGCCGGCGTGGCCATGAGCAGCTCGGGTCTGACCATGGCCAATCGTGTCATGGGCAGTCAGGCCCATCCGGTTCTGCCGACCCTGGCCCTGGTCAGCGGCGAAGTCGCCGAGTCGGCCTTCCTTCAGGGAATTAGCGCCAGCCCGGCAGGCGGGCAAGTCAAGGTTCAGCGTACCGACCTCGGTCTGAGCTTCATGCTCGGCCTGGATAAACGCCTGCGCAGTGGTCAACCACAACGCATCATCGGCCTGGTCGACGATGCCAGTGCCGCACTGATCATTGACCTGGCGCGCAGCGCTGGCGCTCGCGTGCAGTGGATCGGCCAGCACCGCGCCACGACCCATGCCTCGCAGCACCACCTGCTCAGCGCCGAGGTCGCCAGTGGCTGCGCCCCGCAACTGGGCCTGAATTTGAACGCCTGCGGCACGGGCTTCAGCCTCAGCGAATACCGCCTGCATGGCCAACAGGCCCCGCTGCAAGTGTCCGCGGCCGCACGCAGCACTGCCGGTTCCGAGCAATGGGCAGCCACGCTGGGCTACACCCTTGCCGCCCTGGGCACCGCCAACACAGGCCAAGCGCCACTGATCGCCAGCCGCCCATCGCCGCTGACCGGTAATTTCGTTTCGTTTTCGATCGAGGCTTGAAGGAGCTAACCAAATGACTGAGAAAAACAACAAGCCCCTGCTCCCGCGCGGCGTCAACAGCGCAAACTTCGAGCAAGCAATCGCCAAGTTTCGCAAATTGCTGGGCGATGAAAACGTCCTGACCAAAGATGATCAACTGATCCCGTACAGCAAGATCATGATCGCCGTGGACAATGCCGAGCACACGCCGTCTGCCGCCGTCACCGCCACCACCGTCGAACAGGTGCAAGGGGTGGTGAAGATCTGCAACGAACACAAAATCCCGGTGTGGACCATCTCCACGGGTCGTAACTTCGGTTACGGCTCGGCCGCGCCAGGCCAGCGAGGTCAAGTCATACTTGACCTGAAGAAAATGAACAAAATCCTCCACGTCGACCCGGAACTGTGTACCGCCCTGGTAGAGCCGGGGGTGACCTATCAGCAGCTATACGACTACATCCAGGAACACCAGCTGCCGTTGATGCTGTCGTTCTCTGCACCGTCGGCTATCGCCGGACCACTGGGCAACACCATGGATCGTGGCGTGGGTTACACACCCTATGGCGAACACTTTCTGATGCAGTGCGGCATGGAAGTGGTACTGGCTAACGGCGATGTGTACCGAACCGGCATGGGCGGAGTGAAAGGTGACAATGCCTGGCAGGTATTCAAGTGGGGCTATGGCCCGACGCTGGACGGAATGTTCACCCAAGCCAACTATGGTATCTGCACGAAAATGGGTTTCTGGCTGATGCCGAAACCGCCGGTATTCAAACCGTTCGAGATCAAGTTCGAGAACGAGTCGGACATCGCCGAAATCGTCGAATTCATCCGCCCGCTGCGCATCGCCCAGGTCATTCCGAACTCGGTCGTCATTGCAGGCGTACTCTGGGAGGCATCCACCTGCAACACCCGCCGCTCCGACTACACCACCGAGCCGGGCGCGACCTCTGACGCGATCCTCAAGCAAATTCAGAAAGACAAGAATCTCGGCGCCTGGAACGTCTATGCCGCGCTGTACGGCACCCAGGAGCAGGTCGACGTCAACTGGAATATTGTCACTGGAGCCCTGAAGCAACTGGGCAAGGGGCGCATCGTCACCCAGGAAGAGGCCGGCGACACTCAGCCGTTCAAGTACCGGGCCCAGTTGATGTCCGGGGTGCCTAACCTGCAGGAATTTGGCCTGTACAACTGGCGTGGCGGCGGCGGCTCGATGTGGTTCGCACCGGTGAGCCAGGCCCGAGGCAGCGAGTGCGACAAGCAGCAGGCGCTGGCCAAGAAGACCCTCAACAAGCACGGTCTGGACTATGTCGGCGAGTTCATCGTCGGCTGGCGCGACATGCACCACGTCATCGACGTGTTGTATGACCGCTCCAACCCAGAAGAGACCAAACGCGCTAACGCCTGCTTTGCCGAACTGCTCGATGTATTCGAGAAGGAAGGCTACGCCGTCTACCGCGTCAACACAGCATTCCAGGATCGGGTTGCGCAGAGCTACGGCCCTGTGAAACGCAAACTTGAACATGCCATCAAACGTGCGCTGGACCCGAACAACATTCTGGCACCAGGCAAGTCGGGCATCGACCTCGCCAACTCATTCTGATTGCTCTTGAGGCCCCGCCAGGTCTGTCTTGGCGGGGCTTTGCTATTTGTAGGAAACGAAATGACCCACGTACAACTGCTCGTTGCCAGCGCCCTGTTGCTGGCAGCCCCTCTGACGCAAGCCCAGGGCGACGTCGCTCAGGGCCAGGCCCTTTTCAGTACGCAATGCGGTTTCTGTCACAGCCCCGAAGCGGGTAAGAACCTGATGGGGCCGAGCCTGCACGGCGTGTTCAATCGCGCCAGCGCCCAGGCACCGGCTTTTACCTATTCCGCCGCCCTGCAAGGCGCCAAGCTGCAGTGGAATGACGCCAACCTGGACAAGTGGCTGACAAGCCCCGCCAGCTTGCTGCCTGGCAACATGATGATGTTCCCGGGGCAGCCCGATGCGCAGAGTCGTCAGCACCTCATCGCTTATCTCAAGAGTTTGAAGTAAGCACATTATTGAACCGGCCTTTGGCCACCGACACCGCCTGCCAGCACCACAAGTCAGCGGAAGAGCCTCTCGGCCAGACCTGTCGATAGTTTGGCCGGACACCTAAAAACGGCGAAGCCGCAAACGCTGATCGTCCTCTGGCCAAGGCTTGCCTGTCGGGATGGCAATGCCGAACTACAACGCCCTTTTACCAAGGGCCTTTACCCGGCACTCGACAACACGTCAGTCAATGGTGTGTGCCCGAGCATGATGTTCGGGCACCGTTCCGCACCGTGGTCAATCGCGGCGCTCACCGTCAAGCCTTCCGCTTTTTCGCCGACCTTACCCAGATATTCGACGGGGCCAGAAAACGCCAGCCGTCCGACTTTGGGTAGGGAGCGCGGTGCCAGGCCTTCCCGGTCGGGCAGAAGCCGATGGAAAACCGCAGCCAATACCTGTTCGTTAACTGCGGCAACTCACCTCGAATAATAAGACTAAAGTCTTACGCCGTTCGTCGATGATGGCGTGTTGATATACGTACACGACGCATGGAAATAAGTATCATCCGCCCCGCCTTTTCTTCCACCCCACTACAAACACCCCGAATAACGAGCTTTAAGTCTCCGCATGCACAAGCAAGGAATCATGGATGTTCGCTCCAGCTAACGGCACACGCTCAACAAATCTCAGCATGATCCATCTGTCATCATCAGAGTTCTGCTGCATCGAGCGCTTCATCACTCAATACATTCAGACCAGAGATATTGAGCCAACTGAAGGCGCCAGGCAGCGCTTGCTTGCCACTCTGGAGGACTACCCTCGCGCGGTGCGTGTGGCCCTTTACGAATTGAATGCGTGGCTGGATAACCGCCTCCAATTGAGGGCCTTCCACCCGCAATGCGCGCGCGCCATTGACGAGTGGGTCAACCAGAGGCTTAGAGGGATTTGGGAAATCGCAGGCACAAAGAACCCCGCGTGATGGCGGGGCTTGGCAAGAAAAGACTTAATGAAAGTGCTTGAACTCGTACCTGGCGACGTTCGCTCTCATATCATCCAGCAGGTCATGGCCTCGCCACGTCAGCGAGATCAAAGTCTCGACGCCTGAGGCGTCCACGGTGCTCTCCACGAATGCTTCCTTGACGATGAGCTGGAGTGCATGGGTCGCCTGCTCCTTTTTGGCTGGGTCATGAATGTCGTGACCAAGCGCTACGTTCAGAGCATGCTCTTGAAGAATTCCCTTTCTATTGGCCTGTTCGACTTGCTCAAGAAGTGCCTTGATGTAATTCCAATTGCGCTTCATATGTAAATTCACTCTGCCATTTCAGGTCAAATGAGAATAGTCAGGGAATGGAGCCTCCATAAAAAACCCGACGCAGTGGCCGGGCTTCTTTCACGCATGACTATCTATTTGCACTTTCTGGCCACAACTCGCCAAATTTTCAACAAAGTCAAAGCCATTAATGTGCCGACCACTCCACTGAAAACACCAGGCTGAAGAGAGGCTGAGGGAGTGACTTTTTCCTATCAAAATCAATAGCCTATCCATACGGGCAATACAGATCCAAAAACAGCTAGCAACACGAATAAAACTCATTTTTATAAATTTTTTTTTAGAAAAAGACACTAACCTTGTTCTCGTACTAGTCGATGGCCTCTCAAAGGAACCAAGGAGCAAGTCGGAATGAGAAATAATCAGCCTGTCACACAGCGTGAGATTTCACTCGCACCTCAGCAGAAGCTTATTTCGACGACAGATGTTCGAGGTGTCATTACGTACTGCAATGACGCTTTCGTAGAGATCAGTGGTTTTGATAAAGCCGATCTGATTGGTGCCCCGCAAAATATCGTCCGTCATCCTGACGTCCCCCCTGCCGTATTTGCCCATATGTGGGGTGCGCTCAAGCAAGGCCGCCCGTGGATGGGTATCGTCAAAAATCGCTCCAGAAATGGCGATCACTACTGGGTCAACGCCTACGTCACTCCAGTATTTGAAGGCAGCCAGGTCGTCGGCTTTGAATCGGTCAGGGTCAAGCCGACGGCTGATCAGGTCCGCCGTGCTGAATCCCTCTATAAGCGCATCAGTCAGGGAAAGCCGGCCATCCCTCGGCAAGACAGCTGGCTGCCCGCTCTATCGGGCTCTTTGCCCTATGTCGCCATGGGTTTGGTGGGTTCCTTGAGCGGTTTGTTCTTCAGCGCTCCCGTGGCAATAGCCGTGGCCACAGGCATTGCCGTGCCGATCGGTTTGCTCGCTTCGCGCTGGCATACTCGGGGAACTCTGCGCCTGTTACAGATGGCCGAGCCCTCGACCTCCGACGCACTGATCGCTCGGATGTACAGCGATGCGCGCGGACCACAAGCCCGTCTGGAGACGGCCTTCGTCAGTCAGGCCGCGCGACTGAAGACTTGCCTGACGCGCCTGCAAGACACCGCCGAGCAACTCAGTGCGCTGGCTGGACAATCTGACCTGCTGGCCACTGACAGCTCAACCGGCCTTGATCGCCAGCGCGTCGAAACCGAGCAAGTATCTGCCGCCGTCAACCAGATGGCAGCGACCACCCAGGAAGTCGCCAGCCACGTCCAGCGCACGGCGGATGCCACCCAACAAGCCAATTTGCTCACGGGTCGCGGCCGCGATGTGGCCCGAGACACCCGCGAGGCCATCGAACGCCTCTCCACTGTCGTCGGTGAAACCGGGCTGACGGTTGCGCAATTGGCCAAGGACAGCAATGAAATCGGGACCGTCGTTGACGTGATCAAAGGCATCGCCGATCAGACCAACCTGTTGGCACTCAATGCCGCCATCGAGGCGGCACGTGCCGGCGACATGGGCCGGGGATTCGCCGTAGTGGCCGATGAAGTTCGTCAGCTGGCACAGCGCACCTCGCAATCCACCACCCAGATCCATGACCTGATTACCAAGCTCCAGACGTCGTCCAATAACGCTGTGCAATCCATGGAGCGTGGTCAGCGTCAGGCCGAAGAAGGCGTGACGTGGGTGCTTGAGGCAGACAAGGCCTTGGTGGGTATCAGTGAAGCGGTTGCTCACATCACCGAGATGACCACGCAGATTGCCGGCGCCACTGAAGAGCAAACCGCCGTTGCCGAGGAAATCAGCCGCAATATCACAACCATCGCCCACCTGGCCGATCAAACCTCGGAACAAGCGCACCAGTCAGCGGACTTGAGCAAAGAACTGACCAGAACTGCGTCCACCCAGCACTCATTGGTCGAGCGCTTCAATCGATAACCAACCCGACCCCGTCATCAAAAAGCCCGTACCGGCGGCGGGCTTCTCACATCCGCCCTGTCACGCCTTCGTCACATCGACCCCGCACAATGCAGGCAGCCAAAGGGATTTGGCCCATCTACAAAGAGCCCGACCAAGTGTCGGGCTTTTTTCATTTCGGCAACGTGCTTTTCACGAAACGCTCACAGAATGGAGCGCAGATTGAGCATACAAAAGGATTTGACCCCAAACAGTAAAGCCCGACCTCGTGCCGGGCTTTTCTTTGCCTGCGATCCACTCAAGCACCCGCCTCCTGGACTGTGGTTTCACTCGCTGTGGAGCAAAGCCATGCCTCTGCCAGACGATCCTGACCCTGCTCCCTCAAGTCATCTGTCATAGGTTCCTGCGCATCAATCCAGGCGTTTCAGGAAGTGATGGCAGGAAATCTGGTAGTGGCGTTGCATGTAGAGACGATGAGCAGCCGCTCTGTCCATACCGACCCCGGAGTCAAGATGCACTGCCGCGCAACCCTGACGCGCAGCCTCCTCTTCAGCCCAAGCCACCAATCGCGAGGCGTAACCCTTGCCGCGACTTTGAGGCAGGGTTGCAATGTCCACGATGTAGAGCGACTTCCCCAGCCACAGTGAATATTGAATCCTGTAGCCCAATACGCAAACTGCCGACGCCTGGCCTTCTTCCCACAAGCCGATCAGATGGTAGCCATTGGGGCGAAGCATCTCGTCGATCCTGGAGGTAATCTCCGCCGGTGAGTATTTCGGCCACAACTCACACAACGCTGCAGCTGCCTGATGGGTGTCAGCAGCACCCACCGGCTTGATGATCGAAGACATACCGTTCCCTCTGGCAATTTGCGTTGGGCCACATGTTACCCCGAAACAGCGTCGCCCAAATGCCCAGGGCCACACCGCAAACCTGCGTTCAACGCCCCGGGTCCTGGCCGGTATTACGCTCGAAAATCGCCCCCTCGATACCCAGCACTTCACGCGTGTCGGCATAGATCCCCACGCCCTTTTCCCAGACGTGCTTGATCGACTGATCGGCGCAACGAATCCGGTAGTTGAGTTCGAATGGTTCTTGCCGCGACAGGGCATATTGCACCTCACGCCAGACGTAATCGGCATCCTGCGCCAGGATCAGGCTGTTGTAGGTGAACTCATGGTTGTCCACCAGCCGCTCCGGTGGATACCCGGTCAGTTGCAAGCAACCGGCACTGACGAATTCCATGGTCCAATCGCGATTGTTGCGGCCGCGATAGATCAGCCCCGGCATGCTGTCCAGCAAACTCATACTGCTGCGCTGACTGGCCTGCAAGGCAACTTCGCGGCGTTTGTGCGCGGTAATGTCCCCGGCCACAAGATAAAAACCCTGAGTCTCGCGCTTGAGGCTGACGTCAAACCAACGCAGCTCCCCCGAGGGGTGAACAAAGCGCAACCGCTGGCTGAAGGACGTCTCGGGACGCCGACGCAGTTCATGCAAGGCCTGACGCCACAACGAACGGTCCTCATGGTGCACATAGTCGATGAGGTTGCGCTCCGGGCCCGGCCTGTCCATCAGCTCGACCCACGCCAGGTTGAAGTGGGCGATCTGCCCGTTGTCGCGCAGTTCAAGCAACGCCGCCGGAAAGCGATCCATCAGGTGCAAGGACGGTGCCTGCACAAATGCCTCTGGCCGTTCCATCATCTAATGCCGCTCCTCGTGTCTCACCGACGCGCCGTTGTGTACCCACGCCGCCAGCTCCAGACGCGAGTGCTGGCCGAGCTTCTGCAACAGATTGCGCACATAGATCTTGACCGTGCCATCGCTGATCCCCAGTTCCCGACCGATCTGTTTGTTGCTCATGCCGGCGACAATCAGGGCCAGGGTCTGGCCCTCGCGTTCGGTAAGGTTGCCGGTGTCCAGAGGATCGGCATCCTGCGCGGGGCGGTGCAACGATTCGTCCTGATCGGCCAACAGGGCAATCAGGGTCGAATCCAGGACAATCGCGCCCTTGTGACAATTGCGCATGTAGGCCAGCAAGGCATCGGGCTCGGTTTCCTTGAGCACATAACCGCTGGCCCCCAGGCGCAGGGCAGTCAACAACTCGGCGCGATCCATCGACGCAGTGAGCACCACCACCTGGCAATCGAGGCGCAACTGACGCAGTTCATCGAGCACCTGCAAACCGCTCAAGCCAGGCATGTGCAGATCCAGCAAGACCTGCTGCGGTGCCAGGCTCACCGCCAGGTTGATGCCTTCGCGGCCGCTGGCGGCCTGCCCCACCACCTCGAAGTCGTCACTGGCGCCGAACAGCTGCGCCAGGCCCTTGCGAAACAGCGGGTGATCATCGATCAGTAATAAGGTCGTGCAGTCCATCGAAACTCCCCTGTGGCAGGTCTTGATGATGGCAAAGGCCCAGGTGTACGCGGACCCCGTGCGGGCGGATCGCCTCAATGCTCAGCCGGGCGCCGATGCTCGCGGCGCGTTCACGAATAATCGCCAGGCCGAAATGGTTGTCCTCCCCCGATGCAGGGCTCAGGCCGATGCCGTCGTCCTCCACCGTCACCGAGACATCGCCGTCCTGGTTTTGCCGCAACTCGATGCGCACATGCCGCGCATGGGAATGGCGCACCGCGTTGGCCAGTGCCTCGCGAATGATCTGCAGAATCTGCAATTCGGTTTCCGGGCCCAAAGCGTCATCGGTCAGGCGATTGTCCAGTTCGAAAACGATGATGCAGCGCCGCGAGAACTCGGCGACAGAGTCGGCCAATGCCTGGCGCAGCGATCGCCCATCCATGGTCAGACGAGCGCTGGTGATCAGCTCGCGCACCTGGCGCTGCAGCTGACTCAAGCCGCCGCACAGTTCCTGCAACGCGGCGAGGGCCTGCGCAGGCTCGCCCAACTTCGATTGCAACCAACGCGCCTGATACGACAGGTAACCCAACTGCTGAGCCACCGAATCGTGCAGCTCACGGGCCAAGGCGCCGTGCCGGGACGTAGCCTGTTTGCGCTGTTGCTCACGGGTGTAGCAGCGCAAGCGTACGGTGACGCCGACCGCCTGCGCCGCCTCTTCCAGCAATTGGCGCCAGCTTGCGTGGACCGGTTGTGGGGTATCGAGCAACAACACCCCTTTGCTCGAATCGTCGCTGTGCGGCAAGGCACACAGCAGGCGATGTACGCCCCGTTGCCGGCAAGGGCCACAGGCCTGAGCCACATCAGGCAGTGCCGAGTCACGCCAAGGGCAACGCGCAACGTCCTGACAGCCCTCGAGCAATCCGCGCCGTGCCGGCCCCAGGTCTTCGCCGCCCAGGATCAGATTCAGTTTGCAGGTCGGCAACAATGCTTCGAAACGATCCAGAAAACCCGACAAGGCACCGTCACCGTGCACCTGGCACAAGGGCAATCCGGCCAGCAGTTTGCGCACGCTGCGTGCCTGTTCGGGGCGAATACGCCCCAGCCAGAGCGGCCACCACTGCGGTCGTGTTCGCACCATTGATAACTCCCCGTCCGGTTACTCAGCCCTGAGCGAAGACCAGCAACTTCCATGCCCCGAACGGGCGTTGCGCAAGGCTTATCTCCAAAGGCATAGCCCTTTTTCCGGATTGAGAAGATTTTCCCCATAGGAAAGTATCTTCCCCACCAGGAAACAAATTCCCGGTCCAACGCCACCTTTCTCGCCCTTCGACAGGCGCGGAACAGCCAGGAAAGCCCACATGACGGATAGACACAGCGCCGCCCCGGACCGACTTCACAGCCTCCCGCGCTATCGCCCGCCGCTGCCTCGTTCAAGCGTCACCCGACACATCGTGGTGATGCAATCGGCGGCCGCCTGTTCGTCCGTTGTCGGGGAACTGGAACAGCCCTTGGTGCTGAATGGCGAGAACGCCGACTTTTCCCGGCGCCTGCAACAGGTGCTGGTCAGCGCCACGGTCGGCAGCCATCTCTACATCATGGGCGACGAGGCCTTTATCTGGCGCATCCACGGCGAGGCCCGCAGCGCCGGAATGGAAAATGACGAGATCGACATCACCCGCACGATTACCGGTGCGCGCCTGGTGTATTGCGTGCACTGCGGCCTGACCCAGGCCACCGGGCCGGAGTCGCTGCTGATCTGCATCGGTTGCGATGTCGGGCTGGAAGTCCGGGAGCACTTTTCCCGCCGCCTGGGGGCGTACCTCGGCGTTTGCACCAACCCCGACCAGCCTTATGCCGGAGCCCGGTCATGAGCGCCGTCATCGAAGTGCGGGTCAGCGCGGCGAGAATGCTGACCCCAGTGGTGCGCGAATTCACCCTGCAAGCGTGCTCTGGGCCCCTGCCGGCGTTCTCCCCCGGCAGTCATGTGCAGGTTCACCTGCCACTGGCCGAAGGCAATCTGCGCAATGCCTATTCACTCACCAGCGACCCGGCGGACAACCAGTCTTACCGCATCGCCGTACGCCTGCAGGAGACCTCCCGCGGCGGCTCGCGGTACCTGCATCGGCAGGTCCGGGTCGGGGACACGCTGCAGATTTCGCCACCGGCCAATCTGTTCGCCCTGCACTCGACCGCCAGCCTGCACATCCTGATCGCCGGTGGCATCGGCATCACGCCGTTCATGGCCTACATCGCGGCCCTGGAACAACGCAAGGCCGACTTCGAATTGCACTACCTCTGTCGTCCGGGCCTGAGCGATGCCTATGTCGAGGCATTGCAACAGCGGCTGGGATCGCGCCTGCACACCTACGCCAGCCGCCCGGACCTGCGCCGGATCCTGCGTGATCGACCGCTGGGCAGCCACCTTTACACCTGCGGCCCGCAACCGTTGCTCGACGCGGTTCGGCAACAGGCCAAGGCACTCGGCTGGCCGCCCGGCCGGGTGCACTGGGAAGCCTTCAATGCCGCACAACCGGGCCAACCCTTCGAACTGGAACTGCTGCGCAGCGGCCGGCGCCTGCGGGTCGGCGCCGAACAAAGCCTGCTTGAAGCGCTGGAATCGGCCGGGCTGCAGATCCCCAACCTGTGCCGCGGCGGGGTCTGTGGCCAGTGCATGACCCGCCACGTGGGCGGCGACATCGAACACCGCGACAGTTTCCTGAGCCCCGCCGAGCAGGCTGACTTCCTCATGCCCTGTGTCTCCCGCGGCGGCCCTTGCGTTTCGCTGGATCTTTAGGAGTCGACCATGACCATTCAATCAAGCCCCGTGCAGAGCTATCGAGACGATTTCAGCTTTCGCAACAGCCCTGCCGCCATCCGGCGTTTTCCTTTTCCCTTCACCGAGGACAGCTACCTGTATTCGGTGAACATCGAACCGGCGACCTCCCGGGATCCCGGCTCGGTTTACCAGCACGGGTTCGACATTGACGAACACTACCGCTCGGAAATGGCCGAACGCGCCCTGGTGCTGGACAAGGATCCGCGCCGCTACCTGGTGCTGCCGCACATGCAAGTGGCGGCCTGGGATGCGCTGCAGATGCTCATGGAGCATCTGGCTGCGGATTATCCGCAGTGGTTCTCGCTGGAGCGTGAAGGTGATCACTGGCATTGGCGCAACACGCTGCTGAACATCGATCAGCACTTTGTGTTCGGTGATGCCAGCAGCCTGCCCTGCGAACCGCTGGAGTTCATCGGCCGACAGGTGCAGGGGGATTTTGCCTTGCTCGATCAACGCGACGGCGATCTGTACATGGACGCCGGCCTGGTCACCAGCCCGGCCGACTGGTCCCTGGCCTTCGACGCCGGCATGAGTTTCAAGCAGTGGCATTCCCCGGTACCCATGGCCCACCAAATGGGCATCTTCAACCGCGCGCTGAAATACCTGCTCAACCTGCAAACCGGGCAGCCGGTGCGGCGTCTGAACTGGACGCTGACCATCAATCCGCGCCTGGATTCCTCCCCCGAGACGTTCCATGAATGGGGCGCCGACCGCGGTCGCATCACCGCCGAGAACGTCGGGCAACAGGTTCACCTGCGTGTCGAGCTGCAAGTGATGGCCCGTCTGCCACGCAGCAACGCGGTGATGTTCAGCATCCGCACCTACCTGATCAGCCTGCAGGAGCTGGTCACCCAGCCCGGCTGGGGCTGCCGCCTGCACCGTGTGCTGCGCGACCTGCCCGAGCCGATCGCCGAGTACAAGGGCATGAGCCGCTACCGACAGACCCTGGTCGAGTGGCTGAGCCGCTTCGACCAGGCCTGAACCCTGACCCACATTCACCGACAAGGATCTTCACATGACGCATTCATGGCGTATTTCTGCACTGGCCGAACGGCACCGCGCACTCGGCTCGAACCTCGAAGACTGGAACGGCATGGGCACTGCCTGGACCTACGACAGCGACCTGGCCGATCACCATCAGGCGATCCGCACCCGGGCCGGACTGATGGATGTGTCCGGGCTGAAAAAAGTCCATTACGTCGGCCCCCACGCCGAGAGCCTGCTGCAATGGGCCACCACCCGCGACATCGCCAAGCTCTACCCCGGCAAGTCGGTGTACGCCTCGATGCTCGACGAGGACGGCAAGTTCGTCGATGACTGCATCGTCTACCGCACCGGACCCAACGCGTTCATGGTGGTGCACGGTGCCGGCAACGGCCACGAAATGCTGGTGCGCTCGTCCCAGGGCCGGCAAGTGGCGGTGCTGTTCGATGACGACCTGCACGATCTGTCGCTGCAAGGGCCGCTGGCGGTGGACTTTCTCGCCGAGCACGTCCCCGGGATCCGTCAGCTGCCTTACTTCCATCACCTGCAAACCCGCCTGTTCGATCGCCCGGTGATGATCTCCCGCACCGGCTATACCGGCGAACGCGGCTACGAGATTTTCTGCAAGGCCGCCGATGCCCCGGCGCTGTGGGACACGATCCTCGAACAGGGCGCGGGCCTGGGCATCATCCCTTGCGCCTTTACCGCCCTGGACTGGTTGCGGGTGGAAAGCTCGCTGATGTTTTTCCCCTACGACAACTCGCAGATGTACCCCTTCGCCGATCAGAAGGCGGGCGACACGCTGTGGGAAATGGGCCTGGATTTCACCGTTTCCCCGGACAAACGCGAATTCCGTGGTGCCGACGAGCACTTCCGGTTGCGCGGTCAGGAGCGCTTCAAGATCACCGGCGTGTTACTCGAAGGCGTCCGCCCCGCTGAAGCCGGCGACACCCTTTGGCAAGGCAACCAGCAAGTCGGGGTGATCACTTGCGGCATGTATTCGCGCCTGAGCAAACGCTCCATGGCCATCGCCCGCATGAGCGTGGCCTGCTCGAATCCAGGCATTGCCCTGCAGGTGCGCGGCAGCCAGGAAAGCGCCGCCGTGACCCACGCCCTGCCCTTCGACGACCCGGAAAAAACCAAGCGCACAGCCAAGGGCTGAGCCTCCAACCACTGTCTCCAGGGGACTCTCGATGGACACTACCAACGAACATTACATTCTCAAGATCAATTGCCCGGCAGCGTCCGGCATCGTAGCCGCGATCACCACCTGCCTGGCCGGACAGCAGTGCTACATCAGCGAGCTGGCGCAATTCGACGACGAGTTCACCGGGCAATTTTTCATGCGCGCGGTGTTCCGCTTCAACACCGGTGTGAAGGGCGATATCGGTGCCCTGCGCGAGGATCTGGGCGACCTGGCCTGCGGCTTCGACATGCGGTGGCAGCTGTTCTGCAGCAGTCAGCCGACCCGGGTGCTGCTGATGGTCAGCAAGTTCGACCACTGCCTGACTGACCTGCTGTACCGCCACCGCAAAGGCGAGATGGACATGCACATCACCGCTGTGGTCTCCAACCACCTGGACCTGCGAGCCATGGCCGAACGCGAAGGCATTCGCTTCATCTACCTGCCAATCACCAAGGACAGCAAGGCCAGCCAGGAAGCCGAGTTGATGCGCATCGTCGAGGACACTCAGACCGACCTGGTGGTGCTCGCCCGCTACATGCAGATTCTGTCCGACGGCCTGTGCCAGCAGCTGTCCGGCCGGGCTATCAACATCCATCACTCGTTCCTGCCCGGTTTCAAGGGTGCCAAGCCCTATCACCAGGCCTACGACCGTGGCGTGAAGCTGATCGGCGCCACCGCCCACTACGTCACCAGCGACCTCGACGAGGGGCCAATCATCGAGCAGGAAATCCAGCGGGTCGATCATACCTACCTGCCCGATGCGCTGGTCGCCATCGGCCGCGACACCGAAACCGTAGCGCTTTCCAAAGCCCTGAAATACCACCTGGAACACCGGGTGTTCATCAACCAGGACAAGACGGTGATTTTTCGCTGAGCGAGCCCTTTTCCCGATCAACAGCCAGGAGATACGACCATGACCACACGCGTTGCAATCATCGGCGCCGGCCCTTGCGGCATGGCTCAACTGCGGGCATTTCAATCGGCCAGGGACCAGGGAACGCCCATCCCGGAACTGGTCTGTTATGAAAAACAGCAAGACTGGGGTGGCATGTGGAATTACACCTGGCGCACCGGCCTGGACGAGAACGGCGAACCGGTGCATGGCAGCATGTACCGCTACCTGTGGTCGAACGGCCCGAAGGAATGCCTGGAGTTCGCCGACTACACCTTCGAAGAACATTTTGGCCGCCCCATCGGCTCCTACCCACCACGGGAAGTGCTGTGGGACTACATCAAGGGCCGCGTCGAAAAAGCCGGGGTTCGCGACTACATCCGTTTCAACCATGTGGTGCGCCAGGTCACTTTTGACGAAGAGACTCGCCGATTCACGGTGGTCGCCCACGACCACGGCAACGATACCCGGACCTCGGAACAGTTCGATTACGTGATCAACGCCTGCGGGCACTTTTCGACGCCGAAGATGCCGTATTTCCCCGGATTCGAGCAGTTCGGCGGGCGCATCCTGCACGCCCATGATTTCCGCGAGGCGCTGGAGTTCAAGGGCAAGGATCTGTTGATCATCGGCAGCAGCTATTCCGCCGAAGACATCGGTTCACAGTGCTACAAGTACGGCGCCCGCAGCATCACCAGCTGCTATCGCACCGCGCCCATGGGCTATGACTGGCCCGCCAACTGGGAAGAAAAACCGCTGTTGCAGCGCCTGGAAAAAAACCGCGCGTACTTTATCGACGGCACCCACAAACACATCGATGCGGTGATCCTCTGCACCGGCTACCAACATCACTTCCCCTTCCTGCCGGACGAACTGCGCCTCAAGACCGACAATCGGCTATGGCCGATGAACCTCTACAAAGGCATTTTCTGGGAACCCAACCCGCAACTGATCTACCTCGGCATGCAGGACCAGTGGTACTCGTTCAACATGTTCGACGCCCAGGCCTGGTACGCCCGCGACGTGATCCTGCAACGCATCGCCCTACCCGACCAGGCACAAAGAGCCGCCGATAGCCAGCAATGGCATGCCCGTGAACAGCAGCTTGAAACCAACCAGCAGATGTTCGAATACCAGGGGGCCTATATCCAGCACCTGGTGGACGCCACCGACTACCCGAACTTCGATATCGCCGCCGTCAACGACACCTTCATGCACTGGAAGCACGACAAGGCCCACGACATCATGGGTTACCGTGACAAGTCCTACCGATCGCTGATGACCGGCACCCAATCGCCCCCCCACCACACGCCCTGGCTGCATGCCCTTGACGACTCCATGGCGGCGTACCTCGCTGAACCGCCGATGTCCGTCAAGTCGATCGGTTGACCCGGGAGCCTCACCATGAACGCACCTCGTGTTTCCCGCCCGCGGGAACCCGGACTCTTTGCCCGGGCCCCGGCCCTGGAGCGCTATCGGGTGGCTGCCGGTGGCCTGACCCTTGTCGCGTTGCAGCCTGGCGACAGCCTGCAAGTGATCGACCTCGAAGGCCGGCAACCTTGCCAATTGCTGGCCGTGGATAGGCTCGGTCGCAGCGCCCTGGCAGCCTGGGCACTGAGCGGTTCGACGACCTGCGGGTTCATCAGCGCGCAGCTCGCCAAACAGACCTTGCAGTCGCGTCGCATTGGCCAGGCGCTGATCCGGCGCGCGATGGATCCCCAACTGCTACCCAGCGCCGCCTCACTCTGGGACGAGGACAGCCCTGCCGACTTCAGCCGCCGCTTCGTCGCCAGCGATGAGCTACTGGTGATCGTCGCGGCCCCCGACGGACCGACCGCCGTTGACCGACAATACCGGCCCAGCGAGCTGCGGCTGCTGGTGACTCGGGCCAATCCCTCGCCGCTGCTGCTCCCCGTGTTGCCCGAACCCTTGGGCGAGTTGCTCGACGAGTTCACCCTCGGCGCCGGCACCGCCCACAGTTACACCGTTGGCAAAGGTCAGTATGTGCAGGTGCTGGATGTCGCCGGTCGCCAGTGCTCGGACTTCGTCGCTCTGGATCGACGGGCACTGGATCGCGGTCTGGAACTGGACCTGGACCAGACCGTGACCCGCACCCTGAACGGCAGCGCCTACCCGGCACCGGGACTGTTCTCAAAGTTTTTCGACCGGCAGATGCAACCGATGCTGGAGGTGGTGCGCGACACCGTCGGCCGCCACGACGCCTTCGCCCTGGCCTGTGCCGCGCGCTATTACGAGAGCCATGGGTATTTTGGGCACGACAACTGCAGCGACAACCTCAGCCGCGTGCTCGCGTCCCATGGGGTCAAGGCCCGCAATGGCTGGCCAGCGATCAATTTTTTCTTCAATACCGGGATCGACGCACACCAGCAGATGACCCTGGATGAACCCTGGTCGCGTCCCGGCGACTACGTGCTGCTGCGCGCCATGACCGACTTGGTGTGCGGCAGTACTTCGTGCCCGGATGACATCGACCCGGCCAATGGCTGGAACCCAACCGATATCCATGTCCGCCTCTACAGCGAAAAGGAGCGTTTTTCCATCGCCATGAGCACTCGACCCACGGCTGATGCCGACCCGATTCTTACCCGTGAGTCCGCGTTCCACTCACGCACCAGCGCCTTGACCGGAAGCTTCGTCGACTACCGCAACTGGTGGCTGCCGCTGCGCTATGACGGCTATGGCGCGATCGAGGAATACCTCGGTTGCCGCGAGCGAGTGGCGGTGATGGACCTGACCGCCCTGCGCAAATTCGAAATCATCGGCCCCGACGCCGAAGCCTTGTTGCAGTACTGCCTGACCCGCGACGTGCGGCGTCTGGCGGTGGGTCAAGTGGTGTACTCGGCGATGTGCCACGAACACGGCGGCATGCTCGACGACGGTACCCTGCTGCGCCTGGGCCCGGACAATTTCCGCTGGATCTGCGGCGAAGACTACGCCGGGGTGTGGCTGCGCGAGCAGGCGCAAAAACTCGGCATGAAGGTCTGGATCAAGTCCGCCAGCGAGCAGATCCATAACCTGGCGGTACAAGGCCCGATGAGCCGCGAGTTGCTCAAACAGATGGTCTGGACCGCGCCCAATCAGCCGAGTCTGGAGACACTGGGCTGGTTCCGTTTTCTTGTAGGCCGCCTGGACGGTTACGACGGTTGCCCGCTGATGGTCTCGCGCACCGGCTACACCGGCGAACTGGGCTACGAAGTCTGGTGCCAACCCGAGGATGCCGAACGGGTCTGGGACCGGATCTGGGCTCTGGGCCAGCCCTTGGGCCTGGTGCCACTGGGTCTGGAGGCCCTGGACATGCTGCGCATCGAAGCCGGGCTGATTTTTGCCGGCTACGAGTTCAGCGACCAGACCGACCCCTTTGAAGCGGGCATCGGTTTTAGTGTGCCGTTAAAAAGCAAAACCGATGACTTCATCGGTCGCGACGCCCTGTTACGGCGCAGTACCTATCCCGCTCACAAACTGGTGGGCCTGCAACTGAGCGGTAACGAAGGCGCCCACCACGGCGACCCGGTGTACCGCGGCCGGGCCCAGGTCGGCGTAGTCACCAGTGCCTGCCGCTCACCGCTGCTGGGCAGCAACATCGCGCTGTGCCGGGTCGACGTGGCCTGCGCCGATGTCGGCACAGCGTTGGAGATCGGCAAAGTCGATGGCCTGCAGAAGCGCATCAGCGCCACGGTCACCGCCGCGATTTTCTACGACCCGGACAAGAGCCGGGTGCGCAATTGATCGACCTTTTGACTGCCCATACACACCTGTAGGAGCGAGCCTGCTCGCGATGAACGTCAACGATAACGCGGGTTGCCTGACTGTTCGCGGTGCCCGGTTGTCCATCGCGAGCAGGCTCGCTCCTACAGGGTCCTGCTTTTTTTCAGACATGGGAATACGAAGATGGAAGCGACTACGTTCGAGGCCGTACCGCAGGCCGCCGGTTCAGTGGGCAGCCTGCAGCGCAAGATCGATTGGCGCGGGGCGTTCTGGGTTGCCAGTGGCGTGCCCGCCCTGGTGCTGTTCTCTATCGGCGCGATCGCCGCCACGGTCGGCAAACCGGCCTGGATCGTCTGGATCGTGTCGATCCTGTTCGGGTTTATCCAGGCCTTTACCTATGCCGAAATTGCCGGATTGTTCCCGCACAAGTCCGGCGGTGCCTCCGTCTACGGCGCGGTGGCCTGGGTGCGCTACAGCAAACTGATCGCACCGGTCTCGGTGTGGTGCAACTGGCTGGCCTGGTCTCCGGTTTTGTCCATTGGCTCTGGGCTGGCAGCCGGTTACATCCTCACCGCCTTGTTCCCCGCTGATGCGCTGATCAATACCTGGCAACTGACCCTGCTTGACCTGGGTTGGGTCAAGAGCGGCCTGTCGCTACGGATCAACGCGACATTCGCCATCGGCCTGTTGATTTTACTGACGGTGTTCGCCGTGCAGCATGGCGGCATCTTGCGCTCGGCACGCCTGACGCTGGTGCTTGGGGTGACCTCGCTGATTCCTCTGTTGCTGGTGGGTGTGGTGCCGTTGTTCACCGGGGACGCGGCCCAGGCCAACTTCCTGCCCCTGTACCCGCTGGCCCATGACGCGGCCGGGCAAGTGATCGACGGGCCTTGGGACATGTCCGGTTGGTCGTTAATGGCCGGCGGCCTGTTCATGGCCGCATGGTCCACTTACGGCTTCGAAACCGCCGTGTGCTACACCCGGGAATTCAAGGACCCCAAGCGTGACACCTTCAAGGCGATCTTCTACGCCGGCCTGCTGTGCATTCTGGTGTTCACCCTGGTGCCCCTGGCATTCCAGGGCAGCCTCGGTCTCGGGCAACTGGTGACCCCGGCGGTGCTCGATGCCAGCGGCGCGGTGGTCACACCGGCGGTCTATAGCGGTCTGCTGTCACCCGCGATCTACAGCGGCATGGGCGTCGGGCAGGTCATGGCGGACAGCATCGGCGGCGGCAAGCTGGTGGCCAACATCGTGCTGATCATGTTGGTCCTGGCCACGCTGCTGGCAATCATGACCTCGATGTCCGGCTCCTCGCGTACCCTGTATCAGGCGTCAGTCGATGGCTGGCTGCCGAAATACCTGGGCCGCACCAACGAACACGGCGCGCCTACCGCAGCAATGTGGACCGACTTGTCGTTCAACCTGCTGCTGTTGCTGATGTCCGATTATGTGTTCGTGCTGGCCGCGTCCAACGTCAGCTACATCATCTTCAACTTCCTCAACCTCAATGCCGGCTGGATTCATCGCCTGGACCGTCCCGACTGGATACGCCCGTACAAGGCCCCGACCGTGCTCTTGGCCGCGGGTGGCGTACTGAGCTTCGTCAACCTGGCGTGCATGGGGCTGGGAGCCGATATCTGGGGCGCCGGCACCCTGGTGACCGGCCTGTTGCTGGCGCTGTTGATTCTTCCGGTGTTCTGCTACCGCCACTACGTGCAGGACAAAGGGCGCTTCCCGGAAGCGATGCTCAGCGACCTGTACATTCAGGCCGATGCCGGTCAAAAACGCGCCGGCTGGTTGCCTTATGCCACGCTGATCGCGGGTGTACTGGTGGTGTACGGTTGCCATCAACTGGTAGCCTGAGCGCCCTTGCCTGCAGGTCTCTGATGGATCATCGGGGCGCAACGACGCCTCGATGATCATTTCGCCCCCCCTATCAATCAAGACGACGGTGACTATTTTGCTCAGCACCACCCCCGCTCTTGCCCGCGTTATCGACGGCAAAGCCATCTCTGCCCAGGTTCTCGACGAAGTTCGAGAAGAGGTTCTGATCCTGGCCGGACAGCAGATTTACCCCGCCCTGGCCGTGCTGCTGGTCGGTGAAGACCCGGCCAGCGAGGTCTACGTGCGCAACAAACTGCTGCGGGCCAAGGACGTAGGGATCCGCTCTCTTGAATACCGTCTGCCGGAAACCGCCAGCCAGGCGCAAGTACTGGAACTGATTGCGCAACTGAATGCCGATGCCACGGTGAACGGCATCCTGGTGCAGCTGCCATTGCCGGTCCATATCGACGAAGGAGCGGTGATTCATGCCATTGATCCGATCAAGGACGTGGACGGCTTCCATCGGGAAAACGTCGGCGGCCTGGTGCAAGGCATCGAAGTACTGACACCCTGCACACCCAGCGGCTGCATGCGCCTGCTGCACGAAACCTGTGGTGACTTGAGCGGCTTGCACGCGGTAGTCATCGGCCGCTCGAACATTGTCGGTAAACCCATGGCGACCTTGCTGTTGCAGGCCAACTGCTCGGTCAGCGTGGTCCACTCGCGCAGCGTCGATGCCCCGGCGCTGTGTCGACTGGCGGACATCGTCGTTGCAGCGGTGGGTCGGCCACAGCTGATCGATGCGAGCTGGCTCAAACCCGGAGCGGTGGTGATCGATGTCGGCATCAATCGCATCACCGACGAACGCGGCAATCATTTGGTGGGCGATGTCGACTACGCCAGCGCGCGCACTGTTGCCAGTGCGATCACGCCGGTTCCGGGAGGTGTGGGGCCGATGACCATTGCGTATCTGCTGAAGAACACCCTGATCGCCAGTCAATTGCAGCGTGCCGCCCAAGCGCGCTAGCAAAAGTCGATCAGTGATGCAGCGTTGAGCTGAGCACCACGAAAACGGCCCACTCGAAGGTGGGCCGTGTCGTTCAATCGCAACGATCAGTGGTTGTAGGCACTCTCGTTGTGTTCAGCCAGATCCAGCCCCATGTCTTCCACCGATTCATCGGCACGCAAGCCGATGACGGCGTTGATCACCTTGAGAATGATCCAGCTGATGGCGAAGCAGTACACCGTCGTCAGCAACACGCCCTTGATCTGCGCCACGACCTGAGCGCCCATGCTCACGCCTTCCACCAACCCGCCCAGGGACGGCACGCAGAACACGCCGGTCAATACCGCGCCAATCATGCCGCCGATGCCGTGCAAGCCAAACACGTCGAGGCTGTCGTCATAACCGAAGCGGCGTTTCAGCACAGTGACGCTCAGGTAGCAGAACACCCCACACAACAGACCGATGGCCAATGCGCCGCCTACGCCCACATACGCACACGCCGGAGTAATGCCGACCAAACCGGCCAAGGCACCGCTGGCCAGGCCCAAGGCACTCGGCTTGCCGACCTTGAACCACTCCGTGAACATCCAGCCGAGAATCCCCGCGCAGGCGCCCAGTTGGGTGTTGAGCATGACAATGCCCGAAGTGCCATTGAGACCGCCGCCGGAACCGATATTGAAGCCGAACCAGCCCACCCAGAGCATCGCCGCACCGGTCATGGTCAGGCTCAGGTTGTGGGCCGGCATCGGCGCATTCTGGTAGCCCTTGCGCTTGCCGAGAATGAGGCACGCGGCCAAAGCCGCAACGCCGGCATTGATATGCACCGCCGTGCCGCCGGCAAAATCGAGAACGCCCCAGTTATGCATCAAGGCGCCCGAACCACCCCAGACCATGTGGGCGACGGGCGCATAAACCAGGGTGAACCACAGCGCCATGAACCACAGCGCTGCCGAGAACTTCATGCGCTCGGCGAATGCACCGGCAATCAGCGCCGGGGTAATGATCGCGAAGGTCATCTGGAAGGTGACAAACACACCTTCCGGGATGTCACCGACCAGGCTATTCGGGGTCATGCCGGCCAGAAAGGCCCGGCTCAAGCCACCGACAAAACTGTTGAACGTCACCTGCCCCTCGACCATGCCGGTACTGTCGACCACCATGCTGTAGCCATAGATCACCCACAGCACGCCGACCAGGCCGGCGATGCCGAAGCACTGGGTAAACAGCGAGAGCATGTTTTTCGCCCGCACCAGACCGCCATAAAACAATGCGAGGCCCGGCAGACACATGAACAGCACCAGCACCGTGGCGGTCACCATCCAGGCGGTGCTGCCGGTGTTCAAGGTGGGTGCGTCGGCCGCCTGGGCGAGCGGCGCGAGTGCACCGGCCGCCAGTACGCCGAGAAGGGTTTTGCCGAGAAGACGATTGATCATGTTCAAAGCTCCTGCAAAAGAATGGAAAGTGTCTGGCAGCGAGCAATAAAGAATGAGACACGGGCCTTTTCGGCCTCTCGAATATAAGTGCAATGAACAGGACTTGTGGGAGCGAGCCTGCTCGCGATGGGGTTGGTTCAGCAGCCTTTTAGCTGACTGATACACCGCTATCGCGAGCAGGCTCGCTCCCACAGGCTTCGTCTCAGTACCCAGAGCCCGGAACCCAGTTGGTCCCCGCCAGCGGCACCCGCGCCATGGCCGCCGACTCCACCGTCAACGCCACTAGATCCTCGGGATCGAGGTTGTGCAGGTGCGACTTGCCGCAGGCCCGTGCCATGGTCTGTGCCTCCAGCACCATGACGCGCAGGTAGTTGGCCAGACGGCGACCACCTTCCACCGGGTCCAGACGCTTGGACAGTTCCGGGTCCTGCGTGGTAATACCGGCCGGGTCGCGGCCGTTCTGCCAGTCATCGTAGAAACCGGCGGCCGAGCCGATTTTCTTCAGTTCCTCGTCCAGGCGTGGATGGTTATCGCCCAAGGCAATCAGCGCCGCCGTCCCGATGGCCACCGCATCCGCACCGAGCGCCATCGCCTTGGCGACGTCGGCACCGTTGCGAATCCCTCCGGAAACGATCAGCTGAACCTTGCGATGCATGCCCATCTCCTGCAAAGCCTGTACCGCTTGCGGAATGGCCGACAAAATCGGGATCCCGACGTGTTCGATGAACACTTCCTGAGTGGCTGCAGTGCCGCCTTGCATGCCGTCGAGCACAATCACGTCAGCCCCTGCTTTTACCGCCAACTTGACGTCGTAGTACGGTCGGCTCGCGCCGATCTTCACGTAGATCGGTTTTTCCCAATCGGTGATTTCCCGGATCTCGGCGATCTTGATCGCCAGGTCATCCGGCCCGGTCCAGTCCGGGTGACGGCAGGCGCTGCGCTGGTCGACACCGATCGGCAAGGTGCGCATGCCGGCCACGCGTTCGGTGACTTTCATGCCCAGCAACATACCGCCGCCACCGGGTTTGGCGCCCTGCCCCAGGACGATTTCAATGGCGTCGGCCTTGCGCAGATCGTCCGGGTTCATGCCATAGCGCGATGGCAAATACTGATAGACCAAATGCTGCGACTGGCCGCGTTCTTCCGGGGTCATGCCGCCGTCACCGGTGGTGGTGCTGGTGCCCGCGATGGTCGCGCCACGGCCCAAGGCTTCCTTGGCATTGGCCGACAAAGCACCGAAGCTCATGCCGGCGATGGTCACCGGAATCTTCAGGTGAATCGGCTTCTTGGCGAACCGGTTGCCGAGGATCACATCGGTGCCACACTTCTCCCGATAGCCTTCCAGCGGGTAGCGCGAGACGCTGGCGCCGAGCAGCAGCAAGTCGTCGAAGTGCGGCAATTTGCGCTTGGTGCCGCCGCCGCGAATGTCGTAGATGCCGGTTTCCGCGGCGCGCTGGATTTCCTGGATGGTCAGGCGGTCGAAAGTGGCTGACTCGCGCAGCACCGGAGTGGTCTTGTCGCTCATATCTGTTCTCCTCGCGTGGATCAGTACGCGGACGCGTTATCGACTTTGAAGTTGTACAACTGACGGGCCGAGCCGTAGCGCTTGAACTCAGACGGTTTGTGCTCGAAACCGGCGCGGTTGAGCAAAACTTGCAGCTCCTCCAGATGTTCGGCGCGCATCTCTTTTTCGATGCAGTCCGAGCCCAGGGAAGCGACGGTGCCCCGCACATAGATGTGGGTTTCGTACAGCGAATCGCCCAGGGCATCGCCGGCATCGCCACACACCACCAGGCGTCCGGCCTGGCCCATGAAGCAGCTCATGTGGCCGATGCTGCCGCCGACCACAATGTCGATGCCTTTCATGGAAATGCCACATCGGGCACCGGCATCGCCTTCGATCACCAATAACCCGCCATGGGCGGTGGCGCCTGCGGCCTGGGACGCACTGCCCTTGATCCGCACCATGCCCGACATCATGTTTTCCGCGACGCCGACACCGGCATTGCCATGCACAGTGATGCACGCTTTCTGGTTCATGCCCGCGCAGTAGTAGCCGGCGTGCCCCTGGATATCGATGGACACGGCCTGGTTCACCCCTACCGCGAGGTTGTGCTTGCCGTTGGAATGAGTCACTACCCACTCGCGGTCTTCGACGTTGTTGGCCTGGTCATGCAGCGCCTGATTGAGGTCACGCACGGTGGCAGTGGAAAGATCGATGGTTTTCATGTGTGCGCTCCTTAAGCTGACTCGCGTTCCCAGATGTACAGGGTGGCCGGTGCCGGCTCCCAGATCCTGGCGTGTTCGATACCCGGCAGGCTCGACAGCGCCTGATATTCGGAGGCCATGGCGACGTAATCGTCGGTCTCGGCGAGAATCGCCGGTTTGCAGGCAATCGGGTCGCGGATCACCGCAAAGCCATTGCGGGTGCCAATGGCGAACGTGAAGAAGCCGTCCAGGTCCTCCAGCGAATGATCCAGCGCCTCTTTGAGCGAGTCGCCTTGTTGCAGGCGCCAGGTCAGGTAGCCGGCGGCCACTTCCGTGTCGTTGTCGGTTTCGAAATGGATGCCTTCGCGCTTGAGTTCCTGGCGCAGGCGAAAGTGATTGGACAGCGAACCGTTGTGCACCAGGCACAGGTCGGCGCCGGTGGAAAACGGGTGGCTGCCTTCCATGGTCACCGCGCTTTCGGTGGCCATGCGGGTGTGGCCGATGATGTGGCTGCCTTTCATGCTGGCCAGGCCGAATCGTTGGGAAATTTCCTGGGGCAAGCCCATGCCCTTGAGGATTTCGATGCTCTGCCCGGCGCTCATGATGCGAACGCTCGGGGCCAGTTCGGCAAGGGCCAGACGGACTGGCGCTTCTTCCGAATGGATCTTCAATACGGCGGCGCTGGCGTTCTGAAACCAGTCCAGCGAACAGCCCAGACGGCCTTCGAGCGCGCCCATCAGGGTTTTCCAGTCGAAGGCTTCGGTGGTCGCCTGCAAGGTCAGCTTGACCCAGCCATCAGCCACTTCATCGCCATAAATGGCGAAGCCTGCGCTGTCCGGGCCACGATCGGTCATGGCCTGCAGCATCGGTTCGAAGAGCTGGCCGAGCCGGGATTCCAGCTGCGGGTTTTTCAGGTAAAGGCCTACGATTCCACACATAAAAACAGTCCTCACTTCGTTCGGGAGCGGCAAGCTGCAAGCTGACCGCATGGACATGAAAATTTTCGAAACGCCGCCCACTCGTTTTTACTTGCGGCTTGACGCTTGCAGCTTGTAGCTGCCGCCCAACAGACTCAGAAAAACTCGGTGTAGCGTGCGATTTCCCAATCACTCACATGGCGGCTGTATTCCACCCACTCCATGCGCTTGAGCTTGATGAATTCGCCAACGATCTGCGGCCCCATCACTTCGGCAAACAGCGGGTCGGCTTCCAGCGCGTCGCAGGCTTCCTTGAGCGATTGCGGCAGGGTCTTGATGCCCTTTGCAGCGATCTGCTCAAGGCTCAGGCTGTAGAGGTTTTCATTGCAGACGTGGTCGATTTCCAGCTGGCGGTCGATACCGTCGAGGCCCGCGGCGATAATCGCCGCGCTGACCAGATAAGGATTGCAACCGGCGTCCGGCAGGCGAAACTCCAGGCGGCCGTAGGGCACCCGCACCATCGCCGAACGGTTGTTGGCGCCGAAGGCTATAAAGGCTGGCGCCCAGGTCGCGCCGGACAACGAGTGGCCCACCACCAGACGCTTGTAGGAGTTGACCGTCGGTGCGGCGAAAGCGCAGAGCGCCGGGCCATGGGCAAGCAGACCAGCGGCGAAGTGATAGGCCATTTTCGACAGCCCCATGCCGCTCGGATCGCTGGCATCAAAGAACAGGTTCTTGTTCTCGGCGCTGCTGATCGACAGGTGAAAGTGCATGCCGTTGCCGGCGCGTTTCGGGTCAGGCTTGGGCATGAACGAGCAGATCATGCCCAGGTCATTGGCGATCTCGCCGGCGGCCATGCGAAAGAACGTGAATCGATCGGCCGAGGTCATGGCGTCGCTGTAGGTGTAATTGATCTCGAACTGGCCATTGGCGTCTTCGTGGTCGATTTGATAAACCTCGAAATCCACCGCCTGCAACGCCTCGGTCAGGCGTTCGAGAAATACCCGGGAGCGCGACAGGCCTTTGTAGTCGTAGCAAGGCTTGTCCAGGTTGTCGCTGGCATCGACCAGCTGCAGTTTGCCCTGCTCGTCACGGCGCATCAGGTTGAACTCGGGCTCCAGGCCGGTGTTGAGCGTCCAGCCCTTGTCTTCCAGGCGACGAACCTGCTGTTGCAGCACGTAACGGCTGTCATAAGGATGCGGCTTGCCGTCGACATGACCGATGCACACGATCCGGCCATAACCCGGTTGCCAGGGCACAGGCATCAGCGTGGACAAATCGCCACGGGCCATGAAGTCCGGGCCATGGGGTTCCATGCCCATGCCACTGATGGCGAAACCGGCAAAACCTGCGCCGTCCTCGGCCACGGCCTTGAGTCCACAGATCGGCACCGATTTGGTTTTGGCCGAACCATGGATATCGACAAACTGCGCAAGCACATACTTGATCCCGTGCTTGTCGATGATGCGCTGGGTTTCTGCTGGCAACATTGCTCGTCACTCCTGGCGAAAAGGGCAAATCATTGGGGATGGGCGTCACTTTCCTTTGATATTCCTGAAAAGAAAGTAAGTTTCCCAACAGGAATGCAAGGCCCTTGCCAGAATCGCGAATGAAAAGCCGAAGTGCCGTAACCAGCGCTTTTGTGCTGTATATATGGGAATATTCTTTTCCCGGAGGGAATATCGCCCACTGGGATGGAAAGGAACGCCGTGATTTGCACTTTCTCAGTGCGAAACTAATATTACTGAACAGAAAGTGTGCAGGATCTAAAGACTATGCCGACCGAAACTGCCCCGCGCCTCAAGCTTGAGCAATACCTGGGTTTGCAAATCAAACGCCAGCGCCAGGCGCAGGATCTGAAATTGTCCGATGTGGCGAAAATTGCCGACATCAGCCAGGGCATGTTGAGCAAAATTGAAAACGCCCAGGTCTCCACCAGCCTCGATACCCTGAGCCGATTGTGCGATGTGCTCGGCCTGCCGCTGTCGAAGCTGTTCAGTGAATACGACCAGCAAGACGGCAGCGCGCAACTGGTCAAGGCCGATCAAGGGATGGAAGTGGTTCGCCGCGGAACCGAGAAGGGTCATACCTACCATCTGCTCAATCACACGCGCGGGCCGAAGAAGAGTTTCGAGGCCTACATGGTGAGCATGGATGACGCCAGCGAGGAGTTTCCGACCTTCTCCCATCCGGGCACCGAGTTTCTCCACCTGCTCGAAGGCGAACTGATCTATCGCCATGGCAATCAGCTGTACCGCATGGAAGCCGGTGACAGCCTGACTTTCGAAGGGGAAATCCCCCATGGCCCGGAACAACTGGTGAAAGTACCGATCCGCCTGCTGTCGATCATGAATTACGGCAACGACAAAGAATAATCCCCGCCCCACTCCCCTTCGATTCCAACCCTGAGGCCGACCTGTGTCGGCCTCAGGCGTTTTCCTGCCAGTTAAAAAACTTTCACAAAAAATTCTGGACGCGGCGCGGGCATTCCCCTATAAAGCCAACTTCAGGAATATTTTATTCCCCATAAGAAAACTCACTCATGGACGAGATTGCTGTTTGCCCTGTTTTTTTCGCTATGCGATGAGCTGCCGCCATCTTCCCGAGGACGTGTCATGCAACACGAAAAAAACCATTTCATCATCAAGATCACCTGTCCCGCAGTGTCCGGTATCGTCGCGGCCGTCACCACCTACCTGGCAGAAAACGGTTGCTACATCGGGGAGATGGCGCAATTCGACGACGACTTCAGCGGCCGTTTTTTCATGCGCGCCGTGTTCCGTTTCAACGACGGCCACTTGGGTGATATCCAGCAGATCAAGGAAGGCTTCAGTGACGTCGCCAAGGCATTCGACATGACCTGGGAACTGCACGACACCCGCGAACCGATGCGTGTACTGCTGATGGTCAGCAAGTTCGACCATTGCCTGACCGATCTGCTCTACCGCTACCACAAGGGCGAGATGGACATGACCATCACCGCCATCGTCTCCAACCACCTGGACCTGCGGCCCATGGCCGAGCGCGAGGGCATCCGCTTCATCTATCTGCCGGTGACCAAAGACACCAAGGCCCGGCAGGAGGCCGAGCTGATGAAAGTTGTCGACGACACCGGCACCGAACTGGTGGTGTTGGCGCGCTACATGCAGATCCTTTCCGATGACTTGTGCAAGCAACTCTCGGGCCGGGCGATCAACATCCATCACTCGTTCCTGCCGGGGTTCAAAGGTGCCAAGCCTTATCACCAGGCCTACCAGCGCGGGGTGAAACTGATCGGCGCTACGGCGCACTACGTCACCAGCGACCTCGACGAAGGGCCAATCATTGAACAGGAAGTGCAGCGCGTCGATCACGTCTATCTGCCGGACGACCTGGTCGCCACCGGCCGTGACACCGAAACCGTGGCCCTGTCCAAGGCGGTCAAGTACCACCTGGAACACCGGGTTTTCCTCAACCAGGACAGAACGGTGATCTTTCGATGAACACGCCCAGATTGATTGACGGCAAAGCCGCCGCCGCCCGTGTTCTGCTTCAGGTCCGCCAGGACGTGGACGGCCTGCGCGAGCGGGACATTCAACCGGCCCTGGCGGTGATTCTGGTGGGCAGCGACCCGGCCAGCCAGGTTTACGTGCGCAACAAAATCCTGCGTGCCGAAGAGGTGGGCATTCGCTCCGTGGAGCATCGACTGTCCAGCGACACCAGCACCGAACAACTGCTGAACCTGATTGCCACGCTCAATGCCGACCGTTCGATCAACGGCATTTTGCTGCAATTGCCGTTGCCGGCTCACATCGACGAATTGCGCGCCCTGGAAGCCATCGCCCCGGCCAAGGACGTCGATGGTTTTCACAGTGAAAACGTCGGTGGCCTCAGCCAGGGCCGCACGGTGCTCGCCCCCTGCACACCCAGCGGCTGCCTGTACCTGCTGGAGCAAACCTGCGGCGATCTGCGCGGTAAACACGCCGTGGTGATCGGCCGCTCGAATATTGTCGGCAAACCCATGGCCGCCCTGCTGCTCAAGGCCGATTGCTCAGTGACCGTGCTGCATTCGCGCAGCCCGGACCCACAGGCCTTGTGCCGTCAGGCCGACATCGTCATCGCCGCCGCAGGGCGGCCGAAACTGATCGACGCCAGCTGGCTGAAACCCGGCGCCGTGGTCATTGATGTCGGCATCAACCGCATCGACGACCAGGGCCGCAGCCGCCTGGTGGGCGACGTCGATTTCGACAGCGCCCTGCCCCACGTCGCGGCGATCACCCCGGTTCCCGGTGGCGTCGGCCCGATGACTATTGCCTTTTTGATGAAAAACACCGTAACCGCAGCCCGGATGCAACATCAGGCGCAACGCAGCCAATCGGAGGCCCTATGCCGTTCAATCTATTGAAGTACGGGCTGAGTTCGGAGTACCCGGTGGAAGTCGACCTACCGCCGCCCCGGGAACTCAGACCGAGCTATGACGTGGTGATCATCGGTGCCGGCGGCCACGGCCTGGCCACCGCCTATTACCTGGCCAAGTACCACGGCATTACCAATATCGCGGTCTTGGAGAAGTCCTATCTGGGCGGTGGCAATACCGCACGTAACACGGCGGTGATCCGCTCCAACTACCTGACCAGCGAAGGCGTGCGTTTCTATGCCGAATCGGTGCGGATGTTCCAGTCCCTGTCCAACGAATTCGATTTCAACATCATGTACTCCGAGCGTGGCCAACTGACCCTGGCCCACACCGATGCCACCGTGCGTTCGTTCCGTCAACGGGCCGAGGTCAACAAGCACTTCGGTGGCCGCACCGAAATGATCGACCGCCAGCAGATTCGCGAACTGGTGCCCAGCCTCAACCTCGACCCCGGTCACCTGCCGGTTATCGCGGGCCTCTGGCATATCGACGGCGCCACCGCGCGCCACGACGCTGTCGCCTGGGGTTACGCCAAGCAGGCGGCCAAACGCGGCGTGGAGATCCATCAACTCACCGAAGTTCAGGACCTGATCATCGAGAACGGTGCGATCACGGCGGTCAAGACCAATCGAGGCACCATCAAGTGCGGCTGCGCCGTGCAGGCCATCGCCGGGCACAGTTCGCTGCTGATGGCCAAGGCCGGGATTCGTTCGCCGATCCAGACCTTTCCGCTGCAAGCGATGGTCACTCAGCCATTCAAACCGTTCCTTGATCCGCTGGTGAGCTCTTCGGCGCTGCATTGCTACGTGCAGCAGACCAGCCGTGGCGAGGTGGTGTTCGGCGGCGGCTCCGATCCCTATCCGCTGTTCAACACCCGCTCCACGCTCGATCTGAAGGAAAGCCTGCTGGCACACGCCATCGAAATGTTCCCGTTTCTGGCCAACGCCAAGCTGATGCGCCAATGGGCCGGGATCACCGACATGACCCCGGATTACAGCCCGATCATGGGGCTTTCACCGGTAAAAAATTACTACCTCGACGCCGGTTGGGGCACCTGGGGTTTCAAGGCGACACCGATCTGCGGCAAGACCATGGCAGAACTGGTGGCCAGCGGCGGCAAGGTGCCGGATCTGATCAAGCCTTTCGGCCTCGAGCGCTTTTCGACCTTCCAGCAAGTCAACGAAATGGGCGCTACGGCGGCCAGCCACTGACGGAGAGCGGACCATGAAAATCATCAATTGCCCGCTCAACGGGCCACGCAACATCAGCGAATTCACTTATGGCGGCGAGTTCAAGCCCATGCCCGATCCCGTCCGCTGCACCGATGCCGAATGGGCGGACTACGTGTTCAACACCGACAACCTCGCTGGAGTGGTACGCGAATGGTGGATGCATACGCCGTCGAGCTACTGGTTTCTGGCGGAGCGTCACACCGTCAGCGATGAAATTCTTCGTACCTTCGACCCCAAAGAACTTTTCACCGCCCGCGTCGACTTCAGCGCCGCCAAGGAGATCGCAGGATGAACCGCCTACCCGCCCCGATGGGCCTGCTGATCGACCGTGATCAGCCGCTGGATTTCAGTTTCGACGGTCATCGCTATCAAGGCCTGCAAGGTGACAGCATCGCCAGCGCCCTGTTGGCCAATGGTCGCTTCCTGATCTCGCGCTCGTTCAAATACCACCGGCCGCGCGGCCCGCTGACCATGGCCGGACAAGACGCCAACAGCCTGGTGCAATTGCCCCAGGAGCCTAATGTGCTGGCCGATGCATACGCGCTGTCGGCCGGCTTGCAGGTCACGGCGCAGAACGTCAACGGCTCGCTGGACAACGACCGTGACGCCTACCTGGGCAAGTTTTCCAAATTCATGCCGGTGGGCTTCTACTACCGCTCCTTCTACAAGCCCAAGGGCATGTGGAAAGTCTGGGAGCCGATCATTCGCAAAAAGGCCGGCCTCGGTGTACTCGACCTGAAGTTCCAGCCCGAGTACTACGACAAGGCGTACCTGTTCACCGACATTGCCGTAATCGGTGCCGGGCCAGCCGGGCTGCAGGCGGCGCTGACAGCGGCCAATGCCGGGGCGAAGGTGTTGCTCATCGAACAACAACCGATTCTCGGAGGGTCGTTGACCTATGCCCGTTTCGATATCGAAGGCAAAAGAGCCACAGACCTGCGTCGCGAGCTACTGTCTGCGGTGGAGCAACACGCCAATATCCGGATCCTGACCGACGCGACCTGCAATGCCTGGTTCACCGACAACTACCTGCCGGTCATCCAGGGCAAGCGCATGTACAAGGTGCGTGCCCGCCAATGCCTGGTGTGCAGCGGCGCGTTCGACCAGCCGGTGGTGTTTCGCAACAACGATTTGCCGGGCGTGATGCTGACCAGCGCTGCGCAACGCTTGATGAAGTTGTATGCGGTCAAGCCGGGCAAGCGCGCGGTGGTGCTGACGGGTAATGATGACGGTTACCTCGCCGCTTTGGATCTATACGATCAGGGCGTGGAAGTCGCTGCCGTGGTGGACTTGCGTCATGGTCCCGGCGATGAGTCCATGCTGCAGGCACTGGCCCAGCGCAAGATCCCTTGCCAGCGCAACAGCACCGTGTATGAAGCGCTGCACGAGAAAGGCATGCGTCATATCAACGGCGTCGTGGTGCGCAAGATCACCGCCCAGGGTCAGGTCGCAGAAAGCGGACAACGCCTGGATTGCGACTTGCTGTGCATGTCCGCCGGTTACATGCCGGTCTATCAATTGCTCTGTCAGGCGGGCGGCAAACTCGCCTACGACGATCAGCGCGCCGAATTCACCCTCAGTGGCCTGCCGCAAAACCTCGCGGTTGCAGGCTCGGTCAATGGTCGCCACCGCCTGGACAACGTGATCGCCGATGGCGTGAATGCCGGCGCTGATGCCGCGCTCGCGCTAGGGCTGGCAGTCAGCGCACAACGTGCACCCTTGGGCAGCGAGGTTCGGGTCAACTTCAACTGGCCGATCTTCCCTCACCCCAAGGGCAAGGACTTCGTCGACTTCGACGAGGACCTGCAAGTGGCGGACATCGTCAATGCCACGCGGATTGGCTATCGCGATGTGCAACTGGTCAAGCGTTACTCCACCGTGGGCATGGGCCCCTCCCAGGGACGTCACTCGGCGCTGCCAACCGCGCGGTTGGTCGCCTGGGCAACCCAACGCAACATCAGCGAAACCGGAGTCACCACGGCACGCCCACCGTTTGTGGCGGAAAAGCTGGCGCACGTAGCCGGTCGAGCGTTCGATCCGTACCGGCAAACACCGATGCACGCCCGGCATGTACAAGCCGGGGCGAAGATGATGCCCGCCGGGATCTGGCAGCGGCCGGCCTACTATGGCACTGCCAGGGATCGCGACGCCTGTATGCAGGCCGAAGCACTGCATGTGCGCAACAAGGTCGGGATTATCGATGTGTCGACGCTGGGCGGTCTCGACGTGCGAGGCCCGGACGCCGCCGAACTGCTCAACCGCATGTACACCTTTGCCTTCCTCAAGCAGCCGGTCGGCCGCTCGCGCTATGCGCTGATGACCAATGAGCATGGGGTCGTGATCGATGACGGTGTGTGCGCTCGTTTCGCCGAGAACCATTTCTACGTCACCGCCACCACCAGCGGCGTCGACCGCATCTATCAGCAAATGCTCAAGTGGAACGCACAATGGCGCCTGGACGTGGACGTCGCCAACGTCACCGCGGCCATTTGCGCGGTCAATGTTGCCGGTCCGGATTCACGCCGGGTGCTGGAGAAAGTCTGTACCGATCTGGATCTGAGCGCCGAAGCGTTCCCTTATCTGGGCGTCCGCCAGGGTACGGTTGCCGGTATCAAGGCCAGGTTATTGCGGGTCGGGTTCGTCGGTGAACTGGGTTATGAAATCCATGTACCCGCGCGCCACGGGCTTAAACTCTGGGACGCGCTGATCGAGGCTGGAAAAGCACACGACATCCGTCCCTTCGGCGTCGAAACCCAACGTCTGCTGCGCCTGGAAAAAGGCCATGTGATCATCAGCCAGGACACCGATGGCATGACCCATCCGGCAGAAATCGACATGGGCTGGGCGGTCAGTCGCAACAAGCCATTTTTCGTCGGCCGGCGCTCGGTGGATATCCTCGAAGCCCAACCACTGAAACGCAAACTGGTGGGTTTCAGCCTGCCCAAAGACAGCCTGCAACCGCTGGAAGGCCATCTGGTGCTTAACGGCCCGGAGATCAGCGGCAACGTCACCTCCTGCGAATATTCCGCAAGCCTGGGCAAGATCATCGGCCTGGCTTACGCCGGCATCGACCAAAGCACGCCGGGGCAGCGCATTCCAATCCGCGTCGAGGGTGGCATCGTGGTCCAGGCCGAGGTGGTGCAGTTACCCTTCTTCGATCCCGACAACCAACGCCAGGAGCTTTGAGTCATGACCAGTCTGAGAGAACAACACAGCATCACCCGGCAAGCCCTGACGCCGTTGCCGGGGTGCCGCCTGGCCGACTTGACCGACCTGCCCCGGGTCGGTTTCCGCGGCGCCCACAGTGCCGAGTACCTGCGCAGCCGCCGCTTCGTCCTGCCCGATGCGCCCAACCGCGCGGTGATTCAAGCCGATGGCAGTCAGGTAGCGCGCCTGTCCCAGACCGAGTACCTACTGCTGGGCAGTCCCGAGGATCAGGGCCAACGCATCGCCGACGAAGAAGCCCGGTGGGAACTGGACCACCAGGCCAACTATCTGCTGCCGCGTCAGGACAGCCACGCCTGCTTTCAACTGACGGGCGAACACCTGAGCGAGGTGATGGCCAAACTCTGCGGCGTCGACTTGAGCCCGCAGGCGTTCGGCCCGGGTACAGTGGCGCAAACCTCTGCGGCACGGATCAACGTGATCGTGATCAACTCAAGTACGGCGCAGCTGGCAAGCTTGCACATCCTCTGCGATCGGGCGTCAAAGGTGTATTTCCGAGAGGCGTTGCTGGATGCCATGCAGGAGTTTTCCGGGCTGGCAATGGATGGGACGACCGTCTGACGCTTTAGCACAACGTTCTGGCGGCGAACTGGGACTTCATCATTTAACGTCTCGTCCAAAAACGGATGCACTGTCATAGCGTGCCATTTGCATCAGGTGGCAGTGACATCCGCTCAACGTGAAACGCTAAGCTGTCGACTCAACCGGTCGATGCAATAGATTGGACGACCCAAGGTCTGCCGCGCCCAGTTTGCAGGTGAAGCTCATCAGGGCGTCCCAATGGCCTTGGGTGACGCGCGCATTCTTTTCTTCAGGCGAAAAAAACCGCACTTGGCGGGCTTTCTTCAAAGATTGAAGCTATCCAAAAATACTGAAATCAATGGACTGATCGTGACTCTTATTAGTTAGCCTGCTATCTTGTTTTCACATTCCGCCATGTTGAGATGCTTGAAGGGATGAGAAGCCCTGGCGACCACGAATCGCCGGGGCTTCGTTTTTTCCATCTCCAGACGAATAAAACCCCGAACGGGTCGGGGTCTTGGTATTCGTTGGCGCGCTGGTGCCTGGCCGTGGTGACAAAGCGGCTCATAGGGGCCACCCCTGTTCGGGCTTTTCGGCGGTGATCGAACCGCCGGCCACTGCACCGAGAAGCACAGCCTCCCGATCAAAGCTGACCAGCACAAAGGCACGCACCGTCGAGGCCACGCCGTTGAGCGTTGACTGACCCACACTCACCTATCGAACCTGGATAGGACAATGCGCACTGAACGCCAGCCAAATCGCACTGATATACCTTCCAACCAGGCCCTTTTCGGCAGTTCCGTTAGCGATCGCTTCAGCGACTGACTCAATGTAGTTCCAGTGAACCTCGGCGGGATCACCGACAAACTCCGCCCCGTCGATCGCTGACAAAAAGCTCAATGCCACTTTAGCGCGATGCTCTCTGCTGCCCTCCGCAGTTGCCAACACCTCTACTGCACTGGAAAGCCTGGATAGCGTATCGCTGGAAATCGTCACTCTGCCTCCTATACCCGGATCACCTTGAGCCGGCCGAACGCAAATACCCCACTTCAACGAATCACGCCAGCGGCGAAGATCAGTTGAAGCCAAGGGTCCGAAGAATCAACAGAGCGTCATCGCGCGATTCAACCTTTCCCTTACGGCACCGACCAAGTGCGACTCGCCAGGACGAGTGGCAACAGACTGAACTCAACTTCCGGCAATACCGGCAAATGTTGCGCCGACCGGCAGACCTCCGCCCGTCGAGAATTCGCATTGAAAGGCCGATGTCGAATTCACCTGAATCCGCCCCGCTCTCGATTTGCATGCTGTTGCGTACCGAAACATGCCAGCGAAGGTGCGGATAGCGTACTCGCAGTTTCTTCAAGAGGTCGGCGATCGAGCTGGGCAGAAAGTAGTCGGTGATGGCGAGCCGCAACTCGCCGACAAAGGCCACGCCACGCACGCTTTCAAGGGCACGATCACTCAAGGCAAGCATGTCTCGTGTATGGACCAATAAGCGTTCGCCAGCCGGTGTCGGCCTTACGCTTTTTTACCCCGTTCCAGCAACGTAACCCCGGTGAAGGCCTGGAGCTTGCGCAATGGCTCGCTTAACGCCGATTGCGACCGACATAGCTTAGGGGCGCATGCGCGCCACCTTTAATTTTCGACGTTTTCAACGCAGAGGCCTTCGAGCAATACCTGCTCCAGGATGTCAAAGAAGCATCTGATGTGCGCCTGTTTCAACGCCTGAGGCCGGGTTACCAGATAGACCTCCATCTCTGGGAGTTCAAGCTCAGGGAACAACTCAGTCAGGTCCTTCGCCAGAATACGCGGCAATACAGCCACGCCCATACCTTGCCTCACCGACTCCAGTTGTACGGCGAACGAGTTCACGCGGATGTGTGCACGGTCCAGACCCGCAGCCTTTGCGGCACGCATTTGAGGCAACATATCCAGCGGAGGAAGCAAGGCGATGTTGACCGCTGTTGCCGGGGTCACCTCTGGAGATCGCTTCAGGTACCCTGCATCAGCGAAGACGCCGTAGGCGAGCTTGCCTATGGGTCGATAAATCAGCGATGGCTCGCCCAGATGCGCTGTGCGTATAGCGATATCCGCCACACCGCGAACGATCTTGTGAAAGTCGGCGGTGACCAGTAACTCCACGGAGCAGCGCGGATGCAGGGAAGTAAAACGACTAGCGGCCTCCAACACACAAGAAGAAAACCCCTCACCGGCACTGACCAGGACACTGCCATATAGCTCTGCGCGCTCCCCGGACAGGTCCGCCGTTGTTTGACGCCTCAAGCCCGCTTCCGCAGCCAGTGCGACTTCCACCAGGGATTGGCCCCGCGAGGTCAACCAGCAGCCTTCAACGCCTCGCTCAACGAGCGGCTCACCCAGGGCAGCTTCCAGTTGGGTCAGGCGACGGGACACGGTGGACGCCGCGATACCTAGCAGTTGGCCAGCTTGAAGAAAACTGCCACGCCGCGAGACTGCCAACAGCAGACGAAGATCATCCCAATTTGCCTGCAACGCCATACCTCCCACCCTCCTTGGTCTGCATATATGCAAAACCATTATGCAGTAGTCGCTGTTTTTCAGGACCGGCCTCAACGGTATATCTACAGGCCTTCGAAACGACTGGAATGGAATGTATGACTACGGGTCCCACGCGCAACGCATTCGTCACTGGCGCAACCGGCTTGCTGGGAAACAACCTGGTGCGGGAACTGGACGCACGTGGCTACGCCGTCAAAGCTCTCGTCCGTTCAAGAGACAAAGGCGAGCAGCAGTTCAACGACCTCCCGAGTGTGGAACTGGTCGTGGGTGACATGGCCGATATCGACGCGTTCGCATCGGCGCTGCAAGGCTGCGATACCGTGTTTCATACGGCGGCGTTCTTTCGCGATAACTACAAGGGTGGTCGCCACTGGGAAGAACTCGAAAAGATCAATGTCGCCGGTACGCGAGAGTTGCTTCACCAGGCCTACCGCGCGGGGATACGCCGTTTTATCCATACCTCTTCGATTGCCGTGCTCGACGGGGAACCCGGCACCTCTATCGATGAGACATGTCTGCGGTCCGAAGCCGATGCGGATGACTACTACCGCAGCAAGATCCTCGCTGACCGTGTTGTCTTGACGTTTCTTGAAACCCATCCTCAAATGCATGCCTGCATGGTTCTGCCCGGCTGGATGTGGGGACCTGGCGATATGGGCCCGACCTCTTCGGGACAATTGGTCAAGGATGTCGTCAACGGCAAGTTGCCCGGGCTGATTCCCGGCACCTTCTCGGTGGTCGATGCCCGTGATGTGGCATGGGCTCAGATTGCCGCGGCCAAACATGGACGACGAGGAGAACGCTATCTCGCGGCAGGTCGGAACTTAACCATGCGCCAGTTGGTACCGGTCCTGGGCCGTATAGCGGGCGTCAAAACCCCTATCAGGCAACTGCCACGGCCCGCACTATACCTCTTGGCGGCGGTGCAGGAAGTCTACGCGCGCCTTACCGGCAAGCCTGTTTTGCTGAGCATGGCGACATTGCGCCTATTGATACGAGAGGAGCACCGTACCTGTTTTAACCACCATAAGAGTGAACAAGATCTCGGCCTGAGTTTTCGAGTGCTGGAGCAGACCATTTTTGACACTGTGGCGTGGTATCGGCTACATGGCTGGTTTAAGAATAACGAGGACAAAAACAAACTGTGAGCAAGACAATAATCCTGATGCGTCACGGCCAGCCAAATATGGCTACGACCGAAAAAATCTCAATGCGCGAGATGAGAGACTGGATCGAGCAATACAACCGATCCGAAATCATCCGCCATTCCGCTCCGGACGCCAGCCTGCGACTCGCCGCAGCCGCCACCATGATTGTTTCAAGCAGCGCGCCTCGTGCGCTGACCTCTGTCGAGGTGCTCGGGCTGAAGCCTGCTGTCGTCGACGCGCTTTTCTGCGAAGCACAACTGCCTAATGGTCGTTGGAGATTTCCCCGACTATCGCCGTTTTCTTGGGCATTTATCTTTCGAGTCTTATGGCTGTGCGGTTATTCGAGCGGCGTCGAATCCTTCGGCGCCGCGAGGCGGCGCGCCAGCGCGGCAACTCAACGACTGCAGTCCCTTGCCTGTGAAGGGCCGGTTCTGCTAGTCGGTCATGGCGTTATGAATCGAATGATTTCCCAACGACTGCTGGCAAACGGGTGGACTCGCCAACGACGTAACGGCAGCCGATATTGGAGTGCTTCGGTATATCAATATGATGATGTACAAACGGAGATCGGCTGATCGTACGCCCCCGACGCATTCACCCAGGCGTACTGACGCAAGGCATTGCTGTCGACGTTGGTTGATCCCCCTATCATAGGATCACTTCACCAGAGCAGACCAAGCTATGCCAAGGTTGTCATTCGCTATCCGAGCTTTGTTCGCCTGTTGCCTTTTGATCGCAACCGCCAATCACATCCGAGCAGATTTTCAGCATGGGTTGTTCTGGGACTACGGCTATGGGAACAGCGCGTACTGGGCTAGCCGTGTTTTCTGGGGGGCACTGACTTTTTTTGACCCGCTGGCGGTACTGCTCCTTTTCAAAAAACCACGGATAGGAATAATCCTCACCGCAGCAATTATTTTGGCTGACGTGGCCCATAACACCTATTACGTCGCACTGAAACAGCAGTGGCTGGAGCCTTTCTATCTGTCGCAAGTGGCGTTTCTTATTGCGGTGCTTCTACTCTCACCTATTGCCTGGAGACGCACCATTCGCTGCGTAGCACTCGCTAATCCGGTTCGATGGTGAAGCACTCCAATGATGGGACCGAAGCTCCCCGACTTCACTTGCTCGCTGCGTCGGCAGCCGCGTCAGCACATCCTTCAGATAAGTATATGGATCGTGCCCATTGATGCGCGCCGACTGGATCAGGCGGCAGCGCGCTACTACCCCGTAGTAGCTTGGTGGCTCCCGTTGCTGAGAGATAGTCAAAAATGCCCTCGAGTATGCAGACAATCCCCTGTACGCCAAGGCCAATGGAGTTGCTGCCACCTATGCGATTTTCGCTCTCATTGAAACGCTTCGACGCTCCAATGCGCTCGACGCTTCGCTGTTCGCGCAGGTTATGCAAGAGATTGGCCCTGATTTAAGCACTGAACCTGAGCCGGGTTATGAAGAACAGATCCACGTGATGTTGAAACATTACCTAAAAGCGGCAGGCTCGATATCGCAATAACTATTCGGGCTCATTCATCACTTGGCAGTGAATACCGTCCATCTTCATCAATGCCCGGACCTCTTCCGGCTCGATCTGCCGATGCATCATCCGCGTCCAGGCGTCCATTTCCTGCCAGGTCAGCGGATCGCTGGTGCGTTTGAGCTCCCAGTACAAGCCGGCCAGATAGCCCATGTCCTCGGGCATGGCCGGAATATCCAGCTCCCGAAGTTTGTGCTTGGTCAGCCATCAATGCGCCGTTGATTTTGGTTTCAGACATCTGATCTACACTCAAAATGGTCTTGGCGGCAAATCGCCTGATGCCATCGCATAGGGCCCAGGTGAGCGCGAACAAATTCCTTACATGTTTTTACATCTTTGAACCCAGCGTACAACGGTAACTTACACAGCCTTCCAATAATCGGTACCGGAATAATAAAAAAAACACCGATTACATGGAGAGTTTCAAATGCCCTTTACCCGTACTGCTCTAGCGTTGTCTCTCGGCCTGATCTTTTTGCAGAGCCAGGTCCAAGCGGCGCCACCACTGTCACTCACAAACGGCAATACCGAGCTGACGGCTCAAATCAGTAATGCCTGGATTGAAATCAACAAGGCCGCGCTCGAGCACAACATCCAAACCCTGCAAGCCGAACTGGCTGGCAAGTCGAAACTCTGCGCGGTACTGAAGGCCGACGCTTATGGTCATGGCATAGGGTTGGTGATGCCGTCGGTGATTGCGCTGGGTGTACCCTGTGTGGCGGTCGCCAGTAATGAAGAGGCGCGAGTGGTTCGAGAAAGCGGATTTAAAGGTCAGTTGATCCGTGTTCGCACCGCCTCCCTGGGGGAGCTCGAAAATGCTCTGCAGTACAACGTCGAAGAACTGGTTGGCAATCTCGATTTCGCCCGCCAAGCGGCCGATCTTGCACATAAACATGGTCGAAAATTGCAGGTGCACATCGGCCTCAACTCAAGCGGCATGAGCCGTAACGGCATTGAAATGGCCACCCAGCTGGGTAAACAAGACGCGCTAGCGATCACCAAACTGCCAAATATCGAAGTGGTAGCGATCATGACCCACTTCGCCGTGGAGGATAAGGACGATGTGCGTAAAGGGCTGGCTACCTTCAATGAGCAAGCCGCCTGGCTGATGGATGTCGCGCAACTCGACCGCAGCAAGATAACCCTGCACGCAGCTAACTCCTTCGCCACCCTGGAAGTACCCGAGTCGCGCCTGGACATGGTGCGCACGGGCGGCGCGTTGTTTGGCGATACCGTCCTCTCGCGTACTGAGTATCAACGCGTGATGCAGTTCAAGTCGCATGTGGCCTCGGTCAATAGCTACCCTGCCGGGAACACAGTGGGTTACGACCGCACGTTCACCCTGAGTCGTGATTCAAAGCTGGCCAACATCACGGTCGGTTACTCCGATGGATATCGCCGTGTGTTCACCAATAAAGGCGTGGTGTTGATCAATGGTCATCGTGTGCCAGTGGTGGGCAAGGTTTCGATGAACACAGTGATGGTTGATGTCACGGAGGCACCCGACGTCAAGGCGGGTGATGAAGTGGTGTTATTTGGCAAACAAGGCGCAAGCGAAGTCAGCCAGGCTGAAGTCGAAGAGATCAACGGTGCGCTACTGGCCGACCTCTACACCGTCTGGGGCAGTGCCAACCCGAAAATCCTGGTCGAGAAGTAATCCCGCCAATATCGTAAAGCAGAGGGCGCGCTCATTAGCGTACAGCTTTGAAGAGCGCTGACAGCTCCAATGCCCAACAGGGTCCGACAGGAGAAAACTCGCTTTTCTCTTGTCGGAGGGTAACCATCATGCCTTTTCCCCCGCTGACTCAACGCGACACCGGCAACGGATAAACCACGTTGCCCGCATTCTTGCGACCTGCCGCGGATTACTGATTCGCCTCATTCAGGTTCCGGCGCATCTCGGCCCACTTGAACCAGGCGCGCGCCAGAAAGATCAGCCCACTGATGGCGATCAGGCCTACGCGTCGTATCCCCAGCCAGCACACGACGAAGGCGCCGCCGCAGATGCTCGAGGCCGTGTTGGTTCATTGGGCAGCGTCATCACCATGACCACGACAGCCGCCGATACCGCAACGAAGCCAAAGGCCTTCCAGCAGGACCCTCTTGGCTTTTCGTTGTTCGAAAGAGTCATATAAAGAACGTTACATTTTTGACACGCTGCCTGACACCCATTAAAAAATAAAATAACTGACTTTTGAGTCAACTCAGAGAAACAGGATCATATTTTAAATAGGGAAACCAAATTCCCTTTTTAAAAAGGTGAGCAAATTGGAATATAAAGATCAAAACGATTCGCGAGACAAACCAGGTTTCAATGCAGTGTTCACCTCTGACAATAAGATCATCAGTGTATCTGAGTATATTGAAACGTTTTTAATAACAAGAGGTTATGAGACGACGCACCAAAATAGACTCAAGATCGCAGACAGCCTCAGTCACGTGCCTATGCGCGAACGCCATTCAGTGTCTGAGCTAGACCACTGGCTTGATTCACAATTCAAAAGCTGACTACAACGAATACGGCTCAAGTGAAAAAATCAAGGAGATCATTAGTCACGAATTCAAATGGATTGAATGCTGATTCTTGATACGCGCAAGTTTGCAATTGCAGGCCAGTCGGTACTGCTCGCCCCAAAAAAGGCCCGGACATGTGCCGGGCATTTTATATCGTCAAGCTTCGGATTAGGGGTTCGGCAACTTGGCCACAGCTCCATCACGCAAAAAGTACCACCCGGCAGGCAATGTGTTCGTCGAGCACTTTCCTTCCTGGCACGGCAGCTTCGGCATAGCCCGCGTGACTACAGCCGCATGAAGGAACCTCACCGGGGCCGGCGACTTGATGGCCTGTTTCTCGGTTTTGTCAGGCGTCACGGCTTTGACCCATTTGTATAGGCTGTGGGTTGAAACGCCGAGGCGCTCGGCTGTTTCCGCAACGGAGTATCCGCGCTCAATGACTTGCCTGACGGCCTCTGCCTTGAATTCCGGCGTGAATCGTTGGGTGCTCATAAACTTCCTCCTATGCTCAAATCATAGGCTGGAGATGTCTACGGTGCCGGGGGCAGTCCACAGGGAAGACCGATATGCCTAGAAAACCCGGGGCGATTCACAGGATGGAAGGAAGAAGAGATGCCTGGCTTCCACGAAGTGCGAGCGTTATCACTGCACCTATACAAGAAAGCCGGAAAGGACGGTCAGAAAATCGCAGGTCATGCGAGCGAGGGCATGACCAAAAACTACCAGCGCGACCACGAAGAAATCATCTGGTCAGAGGCGATTCCGGACCTGAATATCAGCGAAATCACCGGATAGTTTTGCGCCAGTTTTGCGCGGACACAAAAAAGCCGATCTAAGTGATCGGCTTAAGTGCCTGATTTTAATCAGTAAATATGGTCGGGACGGAGTGATTCGAACACTCGACCCCTAGCACCCCATGCCATTAACTTATGGTTCTCACTGGACGTCCAGAAACACCGACAGACCGCTTAAAGCCAGCTATTTAAAGGTTAAATACTAGAAACTTTGTCTATCAACCCTCATAAACGCCCAGCATTAGCTACCATTTCTGTTTACCCCTTTGTTTACCCCTGAGATCGATATGACCAGATACCCCAAAGCAGGCAAAGGTGGAGAGTGGAAAGTAAAAGAACTGCAAGTCATCCCTGCTGATTGGAAAGGCGACACTATTAGCGACGGGGGCGGACTATCTGGAGAGATTCGCATCAATGCGGACGGCTCAATCAGCATCCGCTTTAAATACGCATTTCGCTGGAACGGCAAGGTAGCGTGGCATCAATGCGGAACATTCCCTAGCTCCGGGATAGCCAGCATCCGCAGCGAACGTGACTGGGCACGCCAGAGGGTGGCCGCAGGCATCAATCCCAGCGACGAGAAGAAGGCTAACCGGATTAAAGAGCAGGCAACCAACAAGGCCATCATTGCCGAAGCTGAACGCAAGGCCACCGAAAATTTGACAGTAGCCGACCTCTTCGACGAGTGGCTAAAGGATGGTGTAGCCCGTCAGGACGGCAATGCAGAGTTGAGGCGCAGCTTTGGTAAGAACGTGCTGCCCTTCATCGGCAAGAAAGCTCTGCGAGATTTGACCGAGAAGGATTTGCTCGCAGTGCTACGAACATTACGAGCACGCGGCCTGAACCGGGGCGTGGTCATCCTGAACAATGATATGGGTCAAATGCTGCGCTGGGCGGAAAAGCGAAAGCCCTGGCGCGTCTTAATGATTGACGGAAACCCAGCCGAACTGGTGGAAGTCGAAAAGCTGCTCGACTACGCCTACCAGGAACAGCGTGATCGGGTTCTGTCTGCGGATGAAATCAGGGAGTTGCGCGACATTTTCGAGAGCATGGAGCGCGACTATGCCGTCCTGCCAGCCGGCCAAAAATATTCCGGCGTGCGTCCCTTGGAACGAAAAGCCCAGCTCGCATTGTGGATATGCCTGAGTACCCTCTGCCGCATCGGTGAATTGCTAAAAAGTGAGTGGCAACACGTCGATCTAGAAAATGGAACGTGGCTTCTCCCAGCCGAAAACACCAAAGGTCACCGAGGCAAGCGGCAAGACCATCATGTCTTTCTTTCTGCGTTCGCCCTGCGTCAGTTCAAGGAACTGAATACCCTGACAGGCGAGTCCCCGTACCTGTTCCCCGCCACCAAAAACATCGGCCATGTTGATCTCAAAAGCATATCCAAACGTGTGGGCGACCGGCAAGAGAAATTCAAGAACCGTAGTAAGCCCCTATCTGGCCGCCGCCATGACAACACGCTGGTGTTGAACCATGGTACCAAAGGTGGATGGACACCACACGACTTGCGCCGCACGGGCGCGACGATGATGCAGGAACTTGGCGTCACCTTGGAAATTATCGACCGCTGCCAAAATCATCTATTAGGCGGATCCAAAGTACGCCGCCATTACTTGCACCATGACTACGCCAACGAAAAGCGTAACGCCTGGCGCTTACTAGGGGAACGCTTGGAAAAGTTGACCAATCCCGATGCCGAGGAAGTGGTGCCAATTAAACACGTTTGACCGAATATTTGGCACAAGTCAGCCTTGAGAAGGCCAATCTAATTCGAATGAAAGGTCGGATTATTCTGGTACTGTGAGCCGCAGAGCCCCATATCGATCAACAACTTGGAATCAATAGCACTCTCAGTCAGCATCCAATAGCCGATTCTGTTGAAAAAGTTGTTCCCCAGTCTGGCCTGCGGCAAAATCTCTGCATTGGCCGGCGGGGATCGCACAGCATGATGGAACAGTTATCGAGTGGGCACGAGCGACTTTTTTACTCGTTCAACCTCGAAGATCACATCCCAGCCAATCACCTTCTGCGCCGCATTGATCGGTGTCTCGATCTGAGCGACCTGCGCGCCCTTACCTCGCCGATTTTTATAGCCCGATCGGGCGTCCATCGGTTGATCCGGAACTGATGATTCGCATGCTGATCGTGGGCTATTGCTCGGGCATTCGCTCCGAGCGGCGTTGTGCGAAGAGACCCATTTGAACCTGGCTTATCGCTGGTTCTGCCGGTTGAGCCTTGAAGATGAAGTCCTAATCACTCGACCTTTTCCAAGAACCGACACGGCCGTTTTCGGGACAGTGATCTCTTTCGCTGGTTGTTCAATGAAGTGCTGCGTCACTGCATAGACGCAGGCCAGGTCAAAGGCGAAGGCTTTGCCGTGGACGCGGATGCGAGTCGGCAGCGCGGCGTACCGGGTGATGAACCGGTCAACTGGAGCGATCCGGCCCTGAGCAGCCGCCCGTTCGTGAGTACCTTGAAGTCCTCGATGAAGAGGCTTTGGCCGAAACGCTACCGAAGCGCCTGTCGCTGACGGATCCTCAGGCCCGCTGGACCGCTGCTCCAGGCGGCCCAGCGTTCTACGATTACTCCACGAATTATCTGATCGATACCGAGCACGGCGTGATCATGGATGTGGAACCCACACCGGCTCATCGAACCGCAGAAATCGAGAGCACCAAGACGATGATCGATCGCGTTGAAGCGCAGTTCCACATCTAGCCGGAGCGCCTCATTGGCGACACCGCTTATGGAACCGCGCCGATGCTGGCCTGGATGGTGGAGGAAAAGGACATCGAGCCGCATGTGCCAGTGTGGGACAAAACCGAGCGCAAGAACGACAGTTTTTCGAGCAACGATTTCCACTGGAATGAAGAGGCTGAGGAATACCGCTGTTCGGCCGGCAATGCGCTACGTAGCGAATTGCGAGCCTTGAAGAACGAGCGTTCGCACGTCACCAAAGCCAACACCATCATCTTCCGATACCGGCAGACCGACTGTGTTGCCTGTCCGATGAAAGCCAAATACTGCCCGAATACTGCGCTCCGCAAGATCGCTCGCAGCGTCCATGAAGCCGCGCGTGATGTGGCTCGGCGAATCGCAGCGACACCTGCGTACGTGCGCTCCCGTCACGAGCGTAAAAAAGTCGAAATGTTGTTTGCCCACCTCAAACGCATCCTGATATTGGATCGCCTGAGACTACGTGGCATGAGTGGCGCGACCGATGAATTCACGCTGGGCGCTGCGGTGCAGAACCTGCGACGGCTGGCCAAATTTACTTCTCAAGGTCCACCGGTCACAGGATAGGTGCGCCTGCGCGAAGCAAAAACCTCAAATTAACCCAATAACAGAGCAGCAACGGTCAACGAAGGGCCGAGAAACCACTCAATGTGGCGAGTAGGTTCTCCAGTGGTAGCCGTGCCTGAGTTCAGGCGAGCGGAAAATCCGACTTTTTCAACAGAATCGACCCAATATAGATAGTCCGTCCCACCTTCACCGATACTGGTAACGGTTGGCAGGTAGCTGTCAGCGAGGGTGGAACATGCACCTGTAAACTACGAATAAATCGACCCAAACGCATGACGTTTGCTGCTTTAGTTTCGAGTCTACAGGTGCGCTTGCGCTCGATAACGAATACTCAGGGTTCGCCGTCGCACCGGCTCACTACCACCACAGTCGTAACAGCCGAAGGCAACTTCCAGGTGCGCGGCGCCGTGTCAGCGGCGATAGGTAACCCAGTGGCCTTAAAGAAGGAAAAAGCGTCGGCCGGGGGTGAACGAGCGTCGATATGCATTACTTCGGCAATCAAATCCGCGTGCTACCAGCTCTTGTGACCTCCGTATAAAAACCAACAGAATCAGGCGGCCTTGGTCGCCTGAATTTCTTCAAGCGATCGTCTGATCCGGGGCGCGTCGATGACCGCTACCGCATAATCCTCGCAGTACTTGATCGCCGCCGCACGCAGATTCGCGTAGGGGCGCCCTACCCGTGCTGCGGCTGCCCACGCCGGAAGGCCAGCCTTGCGTAGATCAGTGAACTGTCTGGCCTCTTGTTCGGTCACTGGCGCCACCTCTTCCTTTTCAATGGTGCCGCGATTTTTCACGCGCCACCGAAGCGCACCAACCGGTATGCCCAATCGCTCACTGTGCCCGGCCCACGAATCGACGATACCGTTGATTTCCACGGTGCCGCCCTGGATTCGACGCTGCCAATTGAGGCCCAAGTGGCTGATCAGGATATCGAGTTTCCACACCGGAATACTCAACGCTTTCGCTGCCCTGCTCCGGGAGATCTTCTGCCCGTGCAATTCTTGAACGCGGCTTAATAACTCGTCCACTTTCAACTCCTCTCTATCCTGTGCCGGCGCCACGCCAGAAGCTTCTGGGTGCGGGCAGTAACCCAGATATCTACTTTTCAGTGCGCTTGAAGGTCTTGGCCCAGTCGTTCACATGCATGACCCACGGAATCGCGCCCTTGTATCGGGCCATCACATAACCCTCAACAGGGTCACACATCACCCGGCAGGTGGAATCACTATCCAGCCTTACCCATTGCTCGCCTTTTTTCGGCGCATCGATTGGCGCCTCTGAAGCCTTGGCCATCAATCAACTCCTATTCACTTGGGGGAGTGCAGATTCTCACCCAACCATATCCGTGCCACCAGCCGAAATACCACTGGGCATAACTAGTACCCGTGACCAATGTCTCTCCCAGTATTCCAGCTCAGCTATCGGATGCAGCCCATAAATACTGATCTTCACACTCCGCACCCTGAACCGAATGCCGAGCATATTTCCATGTGTGCTCACCCAAGCATCCTGAGCCAAATGAAGTGCTTCTTGATGCCGACCAACGTATGCGTGATGACCAGCTTCAGCCAGGCAGTCGTCTGTAGCCCGGCGCCAGCTAATGTCGCGAGGACCATATTGTTCTAGGACGTGCTCTTCGTGGCTGATTGTCCGCATATTCTTCCCTTCCTTCAGGTCCGCATGTCTTTGAGGAAGCCGCCAGCGGCTTTGATCCTGATCGAGGCCCGAATCAGTGTTGCCTCACCTTCCTGCTCCGGACGAATCAGCCACCGACATTTAGCCCTGGCGCGAGTAATCCCAATGTGCGCAAGCCTGAAAAGCTCGTACTGCTGAATTGTGTCGACGTAGTTTTTCAACATCTTCTGAAATTTTTTCAGCTGCGTTGAAACGATGTTGGTCAGGTTTCGGTTCCTCGATGGTTTCTACTTCGGCGTTTCCCATCCTTCCGTCGATCCTATGCCCCCAGAAAGCAGCTTAGCTACTCATCCTCGTCAGAATTACCCAGGGCCGTAATCAAAGAGCAGATGTAAACGTCAACGTTTGGGATTATGTGAAGACTAAAACTATCTCGCCGAGAAACTGGATCAATACTCTTGCCCCCTGCCACCGGGATCAGACTCAAGCGTCGCTTCGGCTGCGAATCTGCCGAGCTCGGCATTGCGGGCAGAGCATTCGATAGAGCTGAAGGTTTCCCTAGGGAAACATCTGAAGAAGACTTCCTGACTTTGGCAAAATACCCAGACTCCACCCGCCGAGTTTTCCGATGAAGCAAATGACTTTCGCTGATGTCGAGTACTCCGGCAAACGCAAGCAGACCCGTAAAGAGTTGTTCCTGATCGAGATGGATCGGGTGGTGCCGTGGAAGGGTTTGATTACTCTGATCGAGCGGCACTACCCGAAGGGTGATGGTGGTCGTCCGGCCTATCCGCTGATGGCGATGCTACGTGTCCATCTGATGCAAAACTGGTTCGGCTACAGCGTTCCAACGATGGAAGAGGCACTGTACGAGACCACTATTATGCGCCAGTTTGCTGGGCTAAGCCTGGAGCGCATTCCCGACGAAACCACCATCCTCAACTTCCGTCGCCTGCTGGAAAAGCACGAGCTGGCGGCAGGAATTCTGGGCGTGATCAATGGCTACCTGGGTGATCGCGGCCTGTCGCTGCGCCAGGGCACCATCGTCGATGCCACGCTGATTCATGCGCCGAGTTCGACCAAGAACCAGGACGGCAAGCGCGACCCGGAAATGCACCAGGCCAAGAATGTATGGTCAGCCCGCCTCCTGCAACCCAGCTTTGATAAACGGTAAAGCATGCTTGCGCTAATGTATCCGGGCTCATGGTGAGCACAGTGATTATTGCTCGGCCCTTGATGAGAAGTCGCTCCCCACTGTCCTTGATAAAGGCACCAGCTGCAAAAAAGCTATCTTGGTCTTCAGGATTTCAGTCGGGATGTCTGCCGTTTATCGTCATCATCACTGTCGTCGCAAAAGCCGGTAGTCACTCGGTTGGATCAAGCCATTTGTTGAGCGTTGTAGCTCCCGCCTCGGGCTAATACAGCCCAGACGATTCTTGCCATTTTGTTGGCCAGCGCACAGGCGACCTTGTTTGGGGGCTTGCGCGCCAAAAGGTTTCTCACCCAAGCCCCGAGGGCATCGTTTCGCTTGTCAATTCGGATCATCAAGGCGTGAGCGCCTTGCACCAGAAGGCAGCGCAGATACTTGTCGCCGCGCTTGCTGATACCGAGCAAGCTCGTCTTGCCGCCGGTTGAATACTGTCGAGGTACCAACCCGAGTGAGGCGGCAAAGTCGCGTGAGCTTTTGTACGTCGAAGCGTCGCCGACGTCGGCCACCAGCGCGCTCGCGGTGAGAGGGCCGATGCCGGGGATGCTCAACAAGCGCATGCCTGCGGCGTCCTCAGACAATTGCTGCTTGATCTCGACATCAATCGCCTTGATATCTCTCGTCAGGCGTTGAATATCGAGCAGCATTCGCTCAACTGCATTACACAGTCGAATCGGCAGCTCATGGCGCTCCATTAACGCCGGCACCTGTTCCAGAGCAGCATTCCCAATGGGGAAAATGATGCCGAACTCCAGCAGAAAGCCGTGCATCTGGTTGATGATTCGCGTGCGATTATCTACCCAAGACTTTCGCAGCTTGTGCTCAGTCGACAGGATCTGCTGCTCAAGGGTCTTTACCGCAACCGAGCGGGTTCTGGGGCGCGACGCGGCTTCGCAGATGGCCTCTGCATCGATAAAGTCATTCTTGTTACCGGTGACGTAGGCTTTCACATGCTGCGCTGCAATTAACTGCACGCGATGGCCTAAGCCTTCGATCTGCCTAGCCAGCCACTGCGAACCTCCGCAGGACTCCATGGCAATTTTGCAGTTCGGCAACTGCGCCAGATACGGCAATAACTGGCTGCGATTTAGTTTCTTGCGCAAGAGCTGATTTCCTCTGCCGTCCTGGCCATGCAGGTGAAAGGTGTTCTTGCCGATGTCGATACCCAGAAGCGTCACGGTACTCATGAGAGATCCTCCTTCGGTAAAGAGAGAAACACGGTAAGTCTAGACTCACCGGATTTCTCGAACCGGGCTGACCATCTCATTAAGGCAATCAATGGTACTTCGGCATGAAGGCCCATATCGGTGTGGATGACGAGTCGGGCCTGGTGCATAGCGTGGTGGGCACGGCGGCCAATGTGGCCGATGTCACGCAGGTCGATAAGCTGCTGCACGGCGACGAAAACGTGGTCTGTGCCGATGCCGGTTATACCGGAGTGGAGAAACGCCCCGAGCATGAAGGTCGCCAGGTCATCTGGCAGATTGCCGCCCGGCGCAGCACCTACCAGAAATTGGGCAAGCGCAGCGTCCTGTACAAAATCAAGCGCAAGATCGAAAAAGCCAAGGCGCAGGTAAGGGGGAGTCCATCCCATTGTTCCGGGTGATCAAGCACCAGTTCGTTTATGTGAAGACGCGCTTCCGTGGCCTGGCCAAGAACACGGCACAGCTGGTGACGCTGTTTGCGCTGTCGAATCTGTGGATAGCCCGTCGACATTTACTGAGCAATGCAGTAGAGGTGCGCCTGTAATGTGGGGAATAGCCGCCGCGAGGTGCTCGCAGCGGCTAAAAAAACAGGAATGAGTGAGTGATCTGAGCGTTTTGGATCGACTCGCCACGTTCAAAATCGGCGGTGACCGAAGTCAGCCAGAAACACATGGCTACTTCAGACCATCCCAAGCAGTGCCGTAGTTGGACTCACCCAAGTTTAAGAATTCCTTCAGCCCAGCAGGCCAGATCAATCAATATGTCATCCTGACGAGCTTTACCAACTAGCTGAACGCCCAACGGCATACCGTCGTCATCTACCTGCCCTGGCAGCGTAATAACCGGCAAGCCCAGTGCCTGCCATGGTCTGCTCATATGGGGCTGCCCTGTGCTTTCAAGACCTTTGGGGGCTACACCCGGCGCTGCGGGCGCCAGAATGGCATCGAAGCCAGAATGATGTGTCCACAACCAATGACCAATCTTATGGACGGATTCCAGTGCACTCAAATATTCGGCATGGTTGAGCGTCTGCCCCAACAACATCAAATCACGGAACTGAGGGCTGACTTTATCCAGCTGCTGCGCTTCCTCATTCAGATTACGAAACGCCTCATAAGCCAAAATCTTATGGTGATAAATTACAAGCTGCTTCAGCAGATCACAGCTATCCAGCTCTTCGGTTTCAACACCTTGATCTTGAATAGCCTGAGTCATGCGAATCATCGCATCTACCATTGCCGGATCGGTATCACCTACATTCGCTCCTGGGCAGATCAGGATACGGCGTGGCTTATGCAATGTTGGTGCTATCTGAGCACGATTCAGCAGCACCGATCGCAACAGTCCGATATCTTCAACCGAACGAGCCAATAAACCTAACGAATCCAAAGATTGCGCCAAGGGCTGTACGCCACGAAGAGAATATTCGCCGCAAGTGCCGACATAACCCACCACGCCGCAATAGGCAGCAGGCCTGATCACAGAAGCTGCTGTCTGCGACCCAAGCGCAGCTGGAACCATAAAATCTGCTACAGCGGCGGCCGAACCACTTGAGGAACCGCCCGGCGTACGGAGAAAATCTTGGGGGTTTACTGTTTTACCCGCCTTGAAATAAGCAAATTCAGTCGTCACCGTCTTTCCGGGCACGATAGCCCCGGCATTTTGTAAAAGAGTGACACAGGAGGCATCGGCCAGAGGACGGCGTCCAACATGGATTTGTGATCCCATCTCTGTGGGCATAGTGGCCGTATCGATAATATCCTTGATACCAATGGGCAAACCTTTAAGCCTACTCGAGTCATAAAAGTCACGCTTTGCCTCGTACATCTCAAGGTAATGTTCACGCGCCAATAAAAAATGCCAGGCTCCCACCTGCCCTTCCCTGGCCTCAATTTGATCGTAGCAAGCATGAATCAAATCGACTGTGGAAATATCTCCTCGCTGAATGCCGGCCAGAGCTTGGCATAAACTTAGCGTATGCAGTCTTCTATTATAAAAACTCATAAACCCACCTCTCGCATTGCAGAATGGAAGAATGCGACCGGCACATCGACAACCCCACCACCGATCCGACCTACGTCGCCGCGATCATCGATCATTCCGAGCAGCACCATCGGACCACCTTCATTGCCCACAACCTGACGCGCACTCGTCACGCCTCGACGACCGCCGAAACCGTCAATGGGGCCGACCAGTGCTTTATCAGGACGAGTCAGCGCATCTGCCGGCAGGTAAGCACGCAGATTGTCATAAGAAGCTGTAGCCGTATTCAAAACCTGACCACCCAGCCCCATAAAATCGACCACCGCGCTGTCTCCGATAGCTCCGACGGCCGTTCGAGCAGCATGGGCCAACTCAATATCACCCTTCACTTGCGGCGCTAGCATCGTTATCCAACGACCTGGTTTTGATGCAAACTGCACACCAAACTCATACCCATTACCACCGGCGCGGGTAATAAGAGACGAGTTTTCTACTCCTTCCGCTGCAGCCAACATCAGGCTACTGGCAGCCATCCAGATATTCAGGGAAAATGCTGGCGAAGCCTGAAAAAACACTTTGATTTCTTCCGATATTTCATCACCACTTACGTGCACCAACTGTTCAACTACCAGTGCCGATCCTGCAATAGTACGACCATGACAATCATCACCCAGTGCTAAAGCCGCTGAGATAATCGGCAATAAATTAATCGGCTGAACAAGGCGCTTACTCAGCCACTCAGAGAGTGGCCCATTAAGCCAGGTAAGATGGTTTTGCAAAGCCGGATCGAGTTTACCGAGTCGGGTGCAATGCACCATCCCTTCATTTAGCACCGAATATTTGCGGGCATGTGGATTATGACTGTCCGTAATAATCATCAGCATCATTGAGGGTGAGACGACACCTGCCAACGGCACTACAATGTCATGATCCTGAGCTGGTTCGGCGATGATTTCACCATTGAAGATCTTCTCACGTGCCTGAATGTAGTCTTCTGCCCAACCTTCATAAATCGCACCGATACACAGTGAATTCATGACCGGCACAGGGATTTTATCTATCGATGGAAACGGTGGTCCGGCGTGCAATAATAATTTTCGATCATCACTCAATATTTCGTTGACCCGACACATTCCGCTCCACTGAGGATCACATCGGTTCACTTTGGAAAATGCTTTCTGATCGGCAATAATATTCATCATCATCGTTCTCCAGTATCAGAATGCCTATCAAGCATCAGAGGCTCTTGACATTGATAACATTAATCCGGCAGGCAAATTGCCCTATTGAAGCTGTTGAGCACCAGATTAATACAGAAAATTTTATTAACAAATTTCAACGTTTCAGCCTACGCTAACCCAACTTTCGCTATTAGCCATAGACGCTGAGTGTGCCCGACGGCCGAAGAAATCACGCTCGACAGTATTACCGGCGATGGGTAGGCCATTGACTTCAACCACAGCACTACTGGCCGGTTGGAATACACAAAACATTTCATGTTCGCCTGTTTGGGTTTCTTCTGGCGGTAGCACTACAGCAAACGTATCTTGCAGATTATTCCAGACCATGCTCAACGTCGTTTCCTTACTCGGAGAATAAGCAGTTTCAGTTACATGCCTTGGATAATCCGCCTCTGTATTAAACTGTGCATCGGCAATATACTCCAGTCTATCGAGAGCTACAGCAGCGCGGAATAGACCAAAGCGACGAACGAAGTGCTCTATAAGATAACGCGCCAATTTCAGGTTATCAGTCAGACACAGACGAACCGCGCTGTCATCTTCTAGCTGATACGGATTTTCAAGCACCAAAATAGCCTGACCACGACCATAATAAGATGCCGCAATTCGAAAATAAAGAGAGAGTGATGACCAATTACCCTCCGGATCTGTCTTAAGATAGATGAATGGATTATCACCGGTCCAATCGACTGTACCAGCACGAGTAGAGCTCATGATTTATTTCCTTTTATTATGTTTGCGACTGACGATTGGCGTGGGCACGCAGTTCATCGAAGTTTGAAGTAGGCTGCCAGCCGAGAATCTCCTTCGCTTTAGCACTGCTGAAGATTGATGCCCGAGGATTCTCTTGATAGCGTCGTGGTGCTTTAATAATCGGCAGGTCGCCAATAACGTGCTGATACCATTTCAGCGTAGGTTGCGGATGAGAAGTATCATCCGCGCTGAGGAAGAAGGTACCAAAACGCAATCCTTCTACTTTCAAAGCCGCCTCAAAAGCAGTAGCCACATCTTCAGCGGTCACGTAATAGAATAACCAATTGCGTCCTGGCGTATCGACAAATTCAATATATTTGTCCAATGTTTCATTCAACACTACTGCCAGCGGACGCAGACAAATCACATCCATATCTGTGCCGTCGACAAAACTCTTTGCCATCTGCTCCATGACGAGCTTACTGACGCTATAGGCCTGAACCGGTTTGTTTTCGTGACTTTCATCCACTGGCAAAAATTCTGGCTTCCAGTCGGCACGCATCTCAGACAAACCACAGGTGGACACACTGGAGCACAGCACGACTTTTTTTACGCCCATTTCAGAGGCCGCCTGTAACACATGCCAGGTACCTCGGACATTGACATCAACGTAGTGCTCTGGAGCACAGTTCAAGTCATAATCCAACGCTGCCAGATGCACCACTGCATCAGCCCCCTTAAAGGCAGCACGTAGCTGATCCAACTCCAATACATTGGTTTCTACATAGCCAGCATTAATATCACCTGGCACCAAATCTGCAACAATGACTTCATAGTTATTCAACAGCTGACGAACCACGTAGCCACCGACACGTCCGGAACCACCTGTAACAACAACGTACTTAATAGACATAGCATTACCTAAGTTATTATTGAAATCACAAATCCAAAACCAGTTCACTGGACAGGGCGCGAGAGACGCAGACCATTATATGATCATTATCCGCCCTTTCATCTTCAGAGAGTATTGAGTCTCTATGATCTGGAATTCCGGAAAGCACAGCCGTCTCACACGTTCCACAAACGCCGTCACAACAGGAACTTTTAACTTTAAACCCGTGTTCCCGCAACTTAGCCAGGATTGATATATTGGCCGGAATACGAATTCGTTGACCGGTACTATTGATGACGACATCAAACGCTTTTCCAGTGACATCCACCGGGCCACTGGCGGCGAAACGTTCAATAGTCAACGTCCAGGTCGACTGTTTATCGTGCAGAGCGTCTAAAGCATCAAGTAAAGGTTTCGGGCCACAGGAATACACTGAAGTATATTCATCACAGGTCGCCATTAATGCCGGCAGATCGATAAGACCATCTTCTTTATCACAGTTGAGGTAAATCCGAGACTGGTCGTAGAGTTTTAATTGATCGAGGAAAGACATGCGGGTGCGATCGCGTGCCAGATACACCAACCGCCACTCCATACCCTCTGCATCGGCTTGACGAATCATCGGCAAAATTGGCGTAATACCGATACCTCCGGCAATAAACAAACATTTTTCACGTGGTTCGAACGCGAAGTGATTGCGGGGTACAGATACTTTTAGAGTGTCACCCTCGCGGAGATGTTCGTGAATGAATTGCGAACCTCCGCGTCCATTTTCCTCACGCAATACAGCGATCTGCCAACGACTACTGTCGTGATAGTCTCCACATAAGGAATACTGCCGCAGCATTATTTTTTCGTTGGCAAAATCATCCTCATTGTCAGCGGCAGCGTTCAACGTCAAATCAATATGACTACCCGGCCGCCATTGCGGCAGTGCCTCACCCGCGACAGAGACCAATGTCAGACCAACAATATCGTGTGTCAGTTTTACCTTCGCAGCGACTTTGAGCATCAGTTCATTGCTTTTGGCCATGAGATCACCCGTGTATAACGCTCTGATTTGTAACCAGACAAATAGTAAAATCTAGGTAGAGCTGACTCAGTGAAAAATAATCGACCCAACCCATCAGTTAGATTTATTTTATGAAGCAGCTGCTTGGTGTTCTGCGCGATACTTCTCGATCAACCAGTTCTGCAACCGCTTAATAACCTGCTCCTCTGGTGTCAAGCGGCCACGCGCTGCAAACTGAGAGTTGTAACCCTCTTGACAGCCCTTCCATGCAAACAAATCCTCTTGCATTACAGGCCACAAATCATCATGTTCCTGTTGAAAGTGCTTATGAAAATCATCCATTTTCAACGTCGATTCCGGATACATCCATGACACACCGTAATAAGATTTATTCACCCCCTTGGGCAACCAGAGGAAATACTTAACTTTGTCAGGCATCGCGACAATTAGCAGATTCGGTGCAATCGTCACGTAAGTCAATTGACTACGCTCTTCATCAGTCAAACCTTCCAGTGCAGGAAAGAGAATCGTACCGGTATGGGTCGGAGCAGCGTCTTTATGAGGGCTGATAAGATTATAAGAAACCAGACCTTTACCGACATTATTAAACTTGACACTTTCATCGACAGAACCCGCTGGCAGAGGATACATCTCACCCCAAGAACTGCTGTGCAGAACAGAGCAGTGATAACATTCGTCGTTAAAGATTTTCCAGTTCCAGTCAAACTCTTCCATTTGCAACGGTTCACACGCCCGCAGATCAGCCATCTTATAGTTACTCAGCTGTTCTCCCAGGTGGGCGAGGCGATCACTCAACGGCGGTAAATCTTTATCAAGGGTGATAAAGATGAAGCCTTCCCAGAGCTCTGTACGAATCTTAGGCAGGCAGACATCTTTAACATTGAACTGTTCATCATCATTATCGCTCAAGCCCGGTGCAGAAATAAGCTCACCGCCGGTGCTGTAAACCCATGCATGTAACGGGCAACGGAGCCGTCGAGCATTTCCCCGCCCCTCGACAATACGCATACCACGATGTTGGCAAACATTAGACACCACATTTACTGAACCGCTACGATCGCGGATTACAATCAGCGGATCATTACTCATATTGATCGTGTAATAATCGCCTGCATTTGGAATATCATTAGCCCTACCGACGCAAAACCATTCATGCCCCCAAACCGCATTCAGCTCAAATTGATAAAATTCTTCTGATGAATAGCACTGAGGCGGGAGAGAATAAACGACCCCACCTGTATCATAACTGGCGTCGAACTCAGAAATCGCAATCGGGCTTTTTGTTAGTTTTTTAGTCATCTGGCTGGATCCTCTCATACGGCTAAATGTATAAAATTCGCACTGTCTTTATTGTTTTTTCACAGCAATCAAATTAACTATGATTTCGAGCTAAATACTCTCAAAAAAAAATCCGGACCGTAACAAAGCAAATTTCAGGTATCGATGAGAAAAACTAAACATTCAATCAGATGGAAATTCGATAAAATACGAATCGAGGTGAATTGACTTGGGGATTGGATCAAATCGGGGCCTGGGTGGGTTTCCTCGAGCGGCATCATCCGCAAAGTGAGGAGGGACGTCCGGGTGTCGGCGATGATTCTGGATTCATCCGATCAGAGCAGGTTTGGTTATAGCGTCGATGATGGAGGGGTATTTATTTGGAACAATTCAGTTGTATCGAACCAGAATATTTCGCGCTGATAGTTGAATAAAAGGCAAACCCATCAACCAAGTGCTCTTCAGTGGTTCTACCCTGATTTAAAAATACACTCTATATAAATGAGATTAACAATGAAGCGGCCAATAAAGTTTCGCTTAGATCACACCATGATCAGGGTTGCAGATCTTGAGCAATCGTTAGATTTCTATGTGCGCATCCTGGGCATGAGCCTGCTGAGAAGGAATGATTACCCGGACGGGAGATTCACTAATGTATTCGTTGGTTTTGGTCCGGAAAACGAAACCACAACGCTGGAACTGACTTATAACTGGGATACCGCCGTCCCTTATGAAAAAGGTTCTGGATACGGTCATTTGGCATTTAATGTTGAAAATGTCACTATTGCAATGGAATATCTTGAACATCAAGGCGTCACCATTAAAAGTCCGGCTAAAGCGATGAATCACGGAACCCGGATGCTTGGCTTTGTCTTGGACCCGGACGGATACATTATTGAGCTAAACGAACCTATCATTAAAACCGATTCGTGCTAAAAATACGCACTGAACTCTAAATAAAGCGCTCAGCCCATTCAACAGCCTGAAATTTATATATAAAACCTAAAGCTGCAGAGCAGGAAGCGCTGTCGCCATGAGTCTATTCACCCCCATCTACTTGTGCGCACTACTAATCTACCTGACAATTAGCACGAAACTGTGAACATAGTCAAAAACGACTATTAACCTTAACCACCAGCCTGTAGCAGGATCCAGTTCACGAATATCTCCATTTGCTTTGTTAACTGTAACTTCTTCGGATACACAAGATAATACCCATATGTATCCAGACACATATCAAATAACTGCACCAACTCACCCTGCTCCAGCTCTCGCTTAAGCAATGCAGGACAACCCAACATCACCCCTTGGCCATTCAGAGTCGATTGCACTCTAACGTTAGTATCATCAATGCTAAGATTACTATGAAACTTAGCATGAGAAGCACCCGACATTCTCAGCCAATCACCCCATGCTGTTCTATCTTCATCGTGAATCAATGTGAAGCACTCTAAATCCGTCGGTGCTTCTGGCCGGCCTTTCTCCTGCAGTAAACTAGCGCTGCAAATCGCTGTCAAATTACCGGGCAATATGCGCTGTGACACCATATCCGGCCAATTGCCCTTGCCCCAGACAATCGCCAAGTCGATATTGTCGATCATAAAATTCGGCATTTTTATGCTATGAATCAGATCAATCTCAATTTGCGGATGGATGCTCCAAAATGCATTTAGTCGTGGAGCCAACCACGCACTGGAAAAAAACGGTCTAAGCGCAATACGTAGCGACTCTGTCCCGCGGTTTTGTAATGCATTTTGAATGGCCCGGGCAATGTGATCAAATGGACCTTCAAGCGCCGCGTGCAGATGAGCCCCCTCATCGGTCAGTGTCAATGTACGGTTCTGACGCACAAACAATTTAATACAGAGATAATCTTCCAGGATTCGAATTTGATGACTTACCGCCGATGGCGATACCAATAAATCATCCGCCGCTCTAGTAAAATTAAGGTAATGACCTGCCACAACAAATGTTTTCAATGCGTTTAACAAAGGAAGATGGAACATCAATTATTACCCCTATTGAAGCCATAAAATAAGTACAACGCCTTAGCCGGTAAGCAGAAGATTGGCCACCAGCACAATTCAGGTTCTGAAGTTCAGGTATTCAATCGTAGACAATTTATTATAGTATAGCCGGCTCAATCTGGGCTCAACGTTACCAGATTGAGGCTGGATTGGCCTGGGAATGGCTCAAATCTTCATCAACAACGGCGGGGTGTATCCAGGGGCGGGTTCATTGAGGGAGGCAGAGAATTGCTGAACGTAGACTCTACTGTACTTCTTCTCGAGGTGTTTTTCTCGAGTCCACCCGCGACTCCAGGTGAGTATGCCCGGACTGGCTCAGTCCGCGTGATAGCGGCCGCTCCCGAGTGATCCAGTTAGCAGTCTAAAGTTGTTCCAGGCTAAAAATTACCCGCTTGACCATTATCTCACTAGACACGATCAACTTTTTCCCGCGTTCTCAAACTGTGCAATAGGACGTTAGCTTGACACGTCGGGGGTGGGCAGAAAATGCCCCAATGGGCTTAACCTTTCCGCAAACAATAATGCCTCGAACTCGTCAAGGCATTATTTATATAACATAATTGCGTATTAACTAAGCTCTAAGTCCTTTGTTGTGCGATACTTTTTAACTTCCGCTGGTTTCACTTAATGAGCGACCTTTGGTTTCCGGCGCCAACCAAAAGGATACAATAAATCCTATTGCTGTCATACCTGCGATAATCAACATAGTTGGACCATCGCCGTAATGTTCCAAGGACAAGGGTAGCAAAAATGTACCTAACGCTGCTCCTATACGACTCACCGCAGTGACCACACCCATAGCAGTTGCGCGTATATCAGTTGGGAACAGCTCGTTTGGGTAAGACCATTCGAGGATATTCGGCCCTCCTGACGCTACTGCATATAAACAGAACCAGAAAATTATGACGCCCACCGGAGCTTGAGGCGCGATACCCAGCGCCAGGAAAGGCACTACCATCAAAGCAAACGACCACAATAACAACGGACGGCGGCCAACGGTTTCGCTCATGCGCAACGCCGGCAAACAGCCCAGCAGAAACAATAGACTTATCAGGGCATATCCAATATTGCTCAAGTTTCCGTCATTTAACCCAAAGGATTTCAAAATTGTTGGCCCGAAGGTATAGATTGCAAATACCGGAGTAACGGCGCACAGGTAAAACATGCCGCAGAAGAACGTGCGTTTGAGATATACACCGCGCAACAAGGCAGAGTAGCCCACGCGTTTAGGGCGATCGGATTCTACTTCCAGGATGGTCGACAAATCAGCTTTCGGACCAAATATTCGTTTCACTACGGCATCAGCTTCTTTCAGACGACCTTTAGAAATGAGCCATCTCGGAGATTCCGGCGTACCAATACGCATCAGCAATATGATCAGACCCGGTACAGCAGAGGTAGCCAGCATCCAGCGCCAGGAACCTTCACCGAGAAACTCGACCATGGCAAAACCGATGAATGTGGCTACGGTTGCCCCCAGGAACCATGCAACCACCAACGAACCCAGCATGGCAGCACGGCGCTTTGTCGGAAGCCATTCAGCCAGCAGCGAAGTGGCAATCGGATAATCAGCTCCAATCGCAACGCCAATGACGAAGCGCAAAAGTATGATTTGCCAGGCGCTTTCTACAAAAGCACAAAGCACCGAACCGATCACTAATGCTATCAGGTCAATGGTGTACATCAACTGCCGACCAACGACATCAGTTAAACGCCCAAACACCAAGCCGCCGAAGAAGATCCCGATCAATGCAGCTGCGCCGGCGAAGCTCAAATCCGTCCCGCTGAGACCTAGCGCCGGTGTCATACCGATCAACGCTACGCCAATAATACTCAGCAACCAACCATCCAAGAATGGACCACCAGCTGACTGCAGCACCAAACGCCAGTGGAATGGCAACATAGGACTACTATCGATGATCGAAACACCCTGAGTTAAGGGCTCTGCTTGATTATCAAGCTTCCCCTCCAGCGCCGTTATATTTGTCGTTAGCATAATTGAATACCCCTGAAAGTTGTTTTTATTGTCAGCAGCACTAAGATTGCAAAAAAGTACGGTCTTACACCTGGTACAATTTAAGGGAAACCTGAAACCCTCCGACTGCTCTATAAACTCTATGCATTTTAGCTCACAGAAAGATTAAGAAAATGACAACCCACTCCCTGAGCGGCATATTATGGAACATTTAAAATATTATTTTTCATGAAGCCTTAATAAAACTCGGCCAGTAGCTATTAGTTGAGAAACTCAATAACCTAGAAGCCTTTGCCACATCAACACTCTGCATAGGTTGGTTAACCACACATCTGCCTGCCACCACCTGTACTTGCTACGGTTTGACGTTCAGAGTCATCAACTTCCACAAGGACCTCCTACCAATTATTATTAAAATCTTGAAATTGAGATTATGTGAACGGACTAAGAGTCACAATAGATTAAAATTTCAGCCATTATGAGAAATATTCAATGATAACACCCCATTGCTTGGGCCGTGAGATCAGTCAATTGTCGGGGCATTCCATACTTTTGCAGATACTTGAGCTGGGCGCAGGTGATCCATGCGAATGCAGCAGTGCGGAGCACTATCCGAGTCATCCATTTGGCCACCCACCGGCAACAGCCCCTTCGCTGTTTCAACTATTCAACGCAACCACTCGCTAAAGCGCACCGCGAAATCTCCATGGCGCCAGGCGAGAAAGAACACTGCAAAGAAGATGCGGACTCTCTGCACTCTTCGCGCAGACAAGCAGGTGCAAGCCATTCATGTCCCTGAGGACGTAATTTTTTTCGATTTTTTTTGCATTGCGAACGCCCGTATCTGGCAAATGCATGCGGACATCTCCTCGTCTCGATCGATTGAGGAGAGATTTACGGGTTCTAGTGATGCATCATCTTGGAGAACTGGAACACCTCAAGACCGCATTTCGATGTACGTTTCAACGTACGAATAATATGTGGCTGGGGGGTGGCTTTCAGTAGAACCCGATGGAACGGAAAAATGACCCGAAAGTGCTGATTTCAATGACTTACAAACCTCATTGGACGTCTGCAGATCATAATTTTGGACGGGAAACGAGACAGAAATCCGCGCTCTTTCTCTTTGAAAGCATTAATATTTTTCTTTGATCAACGCTTTCGATGTACGGGGTGATGTACGCATTTTTCAAGATTACAAAGTGATAATTTTTAAAAATCGCTTCGGCACCTGATTACACAGATCAACGAGTTGTTCATCCGACTGGCGCCTGCCAAGACTTGAGCGCTTCGCCTTTCGAGACAGTGGAAGCAAATAACGCATAGTCCAACTGGATCGATTGGACTTATTTTCGACAGGCAGCAATCGGCCCAGAGTGTGTAAACACATCAGATTGGGTTTCTATATCGACGCTAGGAGACCTTGCTCATGATTCGCAGACTGATCAAGGCCACGACGTTTCCAGGAGCGGTTAACCGCGCGCAGCACTCAGAGTGTTATAAAAAAGCTCTCGATATCAATGAGTGCCGGCAATGTTTCAAGGGCGCTGTGGCAAACGTGCTTCCAATTCCAAAATGCGTGTCTGCAGGCGCTCACGTTCGACGTATTCGGCGCTGATATCTTCGAAGACGCTAATCAGGTGGTCGGGCAAGCCGTCTTGGCGGCGGCGCTGCAGCGAGGTACGCGCACGGACCCAGAGGTGACTGCCATCACGGCGGCGCACTCGCTTTTCAACCACGTAGCGCTCAATGTGGCCGGACAGAAGCTGTCGCAGCAATTCGAGGTTCTTCGGCAGATCGTCGGGATGGGTAATATCCTGGAACGTCATGCCGTACAACTCATCAGCACTGTATCCCAGCAATTCGCAGAGGCTACCATTGACTCGCTGCCAACCACCATCTAGGCCGATGTAAGCCAGGGCGCCCCAGGCCAGCTCGAAGATTGCCCGGAAGCGCTCTTCACTATTGCGTAGTTCCTCCTCGATCATCATGCGCAGGGTGTTGTCCATGCTAATACCGACAATCTTAACCGTTCGCCCGACTGCATCTTTGACCGCTGTCGCCCGCGAGGAAATCCAGCGCAGTTCGCCATCGGGCTGGAAAATTCGAAAGTCAAATTCACAGCCGCTGCCTTCGTTGATGGCACGCTCGTACATGGCTTGCATCGCGGCGACATCTTCCGCCGGCAGATGGCGCCAGAATTCCTCGTTGGAATTGACTGGCCAGCCATACACCGCTTCGACATTGGGTGAATAAGTCAGTTCATCGCTGATCAGGTTCCACTCCCAAGTGACAATGCGTGCGCCTTCCTGAGCCAGCTTCATACGCTCTTCGCTTTCCATGATCTGCGAAGTGTAGCGGCGGCGCAGGTCGGTCATCGGCAATTCCACGGTCTCGGCAGCTTGTACATCGCGCAGGGCTTCTTCGCCGTAACGCAGCCAGATCCAGTTGACCTTGAGGAAATCCGCTAGCTTGCGAAGGTTGTCGTAATCGATCTCGCCCCCACGGGTCCACTTGTGTACCGAAGTGCGCGAGATGCCCAGTGCTGTGCCCACGACTTGCAGCGTCAGCTTATTGAGTTCGAGCAATTCCTTCAGGCGGAAGGCGAAGCTGTTTTCCGTCATGTGCGGTCCTGTGCGGGGTGCCGGGGACAGCAGTATACACAGGTGTCAACTCATTTGACGGCGGGCTGTGGGCTGCTTTTGGCCCTCTACTTGACGCAGAGCAGAGGGCAATCGCAACCGACAGTAGACTGATCAGAGATCAATCACCAGACGCTCGCCGCGTGCCCGCGAGACGCATAGCATCATGGTCTGCTGGGAGGCCTTTTCATCGTCGGACAGGTACTGGTCGAAATGATCCACTTCGCCTTCGAGGATGGCGGTCTCGCACGTACCGCAGACACCTTCGCGGCACAGGCAGTCAACCTGGGCAGCCTTGACGTTTTCGATGGCCTGAATGATGGTCATGCCCTCTTCCACCCGCAGTTCGCGACCGGACCGGCCCAATACCAGGGTGAAGGCTCCTCCGCTAGCAGGCGCAGCGGCGAACTGTTCGAAGTGCACACGCGTGTCGGTAATATCGGCTTTTTTCGCGCCTTCGATGACCGCATCGATCAGCGGCTTCGGGCCGCACACATAGACGTGGGCGTCATCGGTCAGCCCGGCAAACAGAGCGGCAAGATCCAGGCGACGCTCAAGGCTGTCAATGTAAAAACTGACGTTTTGCCCGTGCGCGCCCTCGGCCAGTTCACCTTGAAAGGCACCATGCTCCGGGCTGCGGAACGCGTAGTGCAACTCGTAAGGCACGGCACCACCTTGCAACTCATGCAGCTGGGACAGAAACGGTGTGATACCGATGCCACCGGCGATCAATACGTGGCGACCGGCCTGTGGATCGAGCGCAAACAGATTGTTCGGGGTGGAAATGGTCAGCACAGAGCCGACCTCCACCTGTTGGTGCATGTATGCAGAACCACCCTTGGACTGCTCTTCAAGACGCACGCCGATCTGATAGTGGGACAAGTCACGGGGATCGCTCATCAGCGAGTAAGCGTTGCTGAAAAGTTGCCCGTCGGCGCCTTGCATCCGTACGATCAAATGGCTGCCGCCAGTGAAAGCCGGCATCAGCTGGCCATCCTCGCGCGCTAGGGTGAAACGCTTGATCTGCGAAGTTACTTGTTCCACGGCGGTCACCTGCACGCTGAACATTTCATATGTGTTGGCCATGATTCACCTCAACTGCAACAGGGGGCGGCAGCGGCCGCACGCGCCCCCGGTAAAAGCTCACCCGGCTCAGACCGCCAGGCAGAGATACTTGATTTCCAGATAGTCCTCGATGCCGTATTTGGAGCCTTCGCGTCCCAGGCCGGACTGCTTGATGCCACCAAACGGCGCGACCTCGTTGGAGATGAGCCCGGTATTGACGCCCACCATCCCGTACTCCAGACGCTCGGCGACCTTGAACACGCGGGCAATGTCTCGACTGTAGAAATACGCCGCCAATCCGTAGAGCGTGTCATTAGCCAGCGCGATCACTTCGTCGTCCGAGGAGAACCGCACCAGCGCAGCGACCGGGCCGAAGATTTCGTCCTGCAACAAATCCATACCCAGGCGGATACCACCGAGCACGGTCGGCTCGAAGAAGTTGCCACCCAGCGCATGAGGCTTGCCGCCCAGCAGCAGTTCGGCGCCTTTGTCGGTGGCGTCATCGATCAGGCTCTGCACCTTGGCCACAGCCTTGTCGGTAATCAGCGGGCCGATTTGCGTGCCTTCTGCCGAGCCATGACCGACGCCGAGTTCGCGAACACGCTCGACAAAGCGAGCGGTAAAACGCTCGTAAACGGCGTCATGCACGTAGAAGCGGTTGACGCAGACGCAGGTTTGTCCGGCATTGCGGTACTTGGCGACCAGTGCGCCTTCGACCGCCGCGTCGATGTCGGCGTCTTCGAAGACAATGAACGGCGCGTTGCCACCCAATTCCAGGGAAACCTTCTTGATGGTCTCGGCACATTGGCCCATCAGCAAACGGCCTACCGGCGTAGACCCGGTGAAGCTGAGCTTGCGTACCAGCGGGTGGCCAGTGAGTTGTGCGCCAATTGCCGGAGCATCGCCGGTGACCACGTTGATGACTCCTGCAGGCACGCCGGCACGTTCGGCCAGTTCAACCAGGGCCAACGCCGAGAATGGGGTCTCGTTTGCGGGTTTGATCACCAGTGTGCAACCGGCGGCCAGTGCAGGCGCGGCTTTGCGGGTGATCATCGCGGCCGGGAAATTCCAAGGTGTAATGGCCGCGCAAACGCCAATGCCCTGCTTGATCACCAGCAGGCGTTTGTCCGCCGCTGGGCTGGGAATCACGTCACCGTAGATGCGCTTGCCTTCCTCGGCGAACCACTCGATGAACGACGCGGCGTAACGGATCTCCCCGAGGGCTTCGTGTAGCGGCTTGCCCTGTTCGAACGTCATCAATTGCGCCAGATCCTGTTCGTGTTCCAGCAGCAACTCGAACCAGCGACGCAGGATCTGTGCGCGCTCCTTGGCGGTTTTTGCCCGCCAGCCTTCCAGCGCGGCATTAGCGGCTTCGATGGCACGCACGGCTTCGGGGCCGCCCATCAACGGCACGCGGCCCAGATGTTCGCCATTGGCCGGGTCGTGGACGTCCACGCTGCGGCCGTTGTCGGCGTCACACCAGCGCCCGTTTATATAGGCCTGCTGGCGGAACAGGTTGCAATCATTGAGTTTCACGCAAGGTACTCCGCAAACGGCCACCGACCCTAGGGGCCAGCGGCGCGTGCATTATCAGTCGAGGTGGGATACGGCGATCAGGTTGTGGAAGTGCGCGATACCGTGCTCGCTGATACCACTGCGCTCCTTGTCCACCATGATCCGTCCCTGGCCTCTATAGCCGCGGGACTTCAGGCCTTTCTGCACGCTTTCCACCAGGCGCAGGTCTTCCGGACGGAACACTTCGCGGTACCAGTCGATCAACTTCTGCTGTTCCTCGGTGATGTCTTTGTTGAGGAAATAGATGTCGTAATGCTGCAGAGTGGTCTCGGCATCGACCGGAAACTCGTAGATCACGGTCATGAAGTTGGCGCCCGGCGGCACGTTGAACATGGTGCACGGCCAGGCCCAGAAACCGGCGAAGGAAGGATCGCTGACCGACTCGTCGACCTTGAACGATTGCTCGGACGACTTGGCGATGCCGTACTGCAGCGACCAGTTGCCGTGCATGGTGTGGACGTACTGACCGACGTCCACCGAGTCGGCAAAACTCGGGTGCGCTGGACCGCAGTGGTAGCACTCCATGTAGTTGTCGACGATGGACTTCCAGTTTGCTGGCGTATCACTGACGAAGCGCGCCGCCAGTTGCAGGTTGTCGATCACGCCACAGGCAGAGCGCATACGGGCTTCAAGACCCGGCAGTTGGTCTTCGACGCTACCGGCGTCAAGGTCCATGTTGACGAAGATGAAGCCGGCATATTCCTCGACGCGCAATTGCACCAGGCTGAAGTCACCTTTATCGAAGGCTTCAACCTGATCGCAGTTGCGCACGTGGGTCAGTTCGCCGTCCAGCTTGAAGGTCCAGGCGTGATACGGGCAGGCAATCACGTTCTTGGCCTTACCGCTGCCTTCGAGCAATTGGTGGCCACGATGCGGACACACGTTGTAGAAGGCGCGCAGAACACTGTCGCGGCCACGAATTACGATGATGCTTTCACCGATCACTTCACGGGTGATGTAGGCATTGTTTTCCGCCACTTCGCTGCGGTGCCCTAGGCAGATCCAGCTCTTGGCGAAGATCTTTTCCTTCTCGTGCTCGAATACAGCCGCACTGGTATAGAAGTTGGCAGGAATGGTGAAAGCGTGCGCAGCATCGCTGCAGAAATCAGCGGGCAAACGTTCGAAATCAGTCATGGGTGTCTCCAGGCAATCGAGGACCCGCGCTCCGCGCAGGTCTTTTAGTTATTAGTTAACTGAAAACCGATAGTTAACAAGACAGGCAAAAAAAAGCCTGCCGTCGCGCCGCCCTCGGGTAGGCGGCGCGACCTCAGGATCATCAGGCCACTGCAACAGGGTCGGCGACGTGCTTTACCGTTTGCTCGGCAACCCGCGGCTGCGCGGCCATGGCGGCGGCTTCCTCTTCGATGCGGTGGGCCGGCACGTGGCCGTAGTCCTGCAACATCCACTTGAAGAAGCCGTAGACCTTGACCAGCAGAATCACGGTGAACGGGATGGCGGTCAGCACCACAGCGGTCTTCATGGTCGACAGCGACGCCTTGGCGAACAGCATGGCCAGCGGCACCAGGGTCAACGTGATGCACCAGAACAGGCGATGGGTCGGCGAAGGGTCATCGCCTTCCTTCAGGTTGCGGGTACTGGTCGCCGCCACGGCATAGGCAGCAGCGTCCATGTGCGAGGCGCAGAACACCGCCATGATGAACAGGTACACGGCGAGGAATACCTTGCCCACCGGCAGCGACATGATCAGCGCTTGCACCGCGCTTTCACCGCCTTGTTCGGTGAGGATTTTCGGCACGTCGATGGCGCCGGTGATGAACTGGTGCATGCTGAAGCTTTCCAGCGCGCCAAAGAAGAACCAGCAACCGACGCTGCCGCCCATCAACAGGGCGAAGACCACTTCCTTAATCTGCCGACCGCGGGAAACCCGGGTCACGAACATGGCCACGCCTGGCGCGTAGGACACCCACCAGAGCCAATAGAAAACCGTCCAGTTACGGGTGAATTCACCATCACCGGCCGGGTCAGTGAACAGGCTCATGTGCACGTAGTTTTGGATCATCAAGCCGATGCCATTGGCGGTGTTGTTGATGGCGAACTGGGTTGGACCGACCAGCAGCACCACGGCTGCGAACAGCAGCGCACCATAGCAGACGATCTTGCTCAGCTTCTGCAGGCCACCGTCAATGCCGATGTAGGAGCTGAGGGAAAACAGCACTGCAATCAGACCGATCACTGTCACTTGCAGCGTAAAGGTATCCGGTATTCCGACCAGACCGGACAGGCCACGGGTCAAGGTCGAAGCCGTCAGCGCCAGGGAAACAGTCAGTGCGCCCATCATGGTCAGCAGGAAAACCAGATCGACGATGCGTCCTACCGGGCCTGTGGCCTTGAAGCCGGTGATAGCCTCAATGATGGAGGCCAGGTTGAGGCCGCTCTTTTTGCGCACATGAAAGTGATAAGCCATCGCCAGGGACGCCAAGGCGTAGATTGACCACGCGCTGATACCCCAGTGGAAGAACGAGTAGCTGACACTGTACTCCAGCGCTTCACGCGATTGCGGGGCGATATTCAGGCCCGGCGTCTGATAGTAGTAGGCCCACTCCATCACACCCCAGTAGAGGGTGGAAGAACCCATGCCGGCGCAGATGAACATGAACACCCACGTAGCGGTGGGGTACTCAGGCTTGCCAGAACCGAGGCGAATGTTGCCGTACTTGCTGAAAGCGATGTAGAGCACGGCCAGCGAACTACCAAAGATCAGCATTTGCACGGCGGTGCCAAAGGTACGGGTAGAAAATTCGAACAACTGGTTTGCAGCTTTTTCCGCCTCGGAGGGGAATGCCGCGAGTCCGACTACCGTGAGCAGTACCGCTATCAAGCTCATGGTGATCAGAAACACATCGACCTTTTTATTATTGTGGGACATCAGGCGTCTCCTGGGACGTTTTTTTATTGAACATCGCATCCGGCGCAGGCACGCGCACAGGAAGAAAGGGTAGCGTTGTGGCAGTTGACGTTCGCGCTTCCTGTAAACCACCAGTTAACATGTTCCCAATGGTTAACAGTTTGCAACTATTCAACGCACAGCGCAAGAGCTGCACGTCGACTCGATGGCTTGCCTCGACAGAACGCAAACCATCGGCCTGAAGCTCTACCGCAATTATCCCGCGACAATTTCGGCGATGGCCTGACCCACTGCCTGGGTGGACAACGAGCCGCCCATGTCGCGAGTCACGGTTCCGTTGGCGATTACCTGCTCAATCGCTTGGAGGATCTCGTCGTGGGCGGCGCGATAGCGCTCGTCACCTCGGCCGAGAAATTCGAGCATGAGAGCGCCCGACCAAATCATGGCAATCGGGTTGGCAATGTTCTGGCCGAAGATATCCGGCGCCGAGCCATGCACCGGCTCGAACAGTGACGGGAACTTGCGCTCCGGGTTGAGGTTAGCCGACGGTGCGATGCCGATGGTGCCGGCGCAAGCCGGGCCGAGGTCGGAGAGGATGTCACCGAACAGGTTGGACGCTACCACCACATCAAAGCGCTCCGGCTGCAACACGAAGCGCGCGCATAGGATATCGATGTGCTGCTTGTCCCAGGTGATGTCCGGATAATTGGTTGCCATGGCGGCCGTGCGCTCGTCCCAATAAGGCATGCTCACGGCCATGCCATTGGATTTGGTGGCTGAGGTCAGCTGCTTGCGCTCACGCGTCTGCGCCAGGTCGAAGGCGTACTTGAGGATGCGGTCAACACCACGACGGGTGAATACCGATTCCTGCAGCACGAACTCATTCTCGGTTCCCTCGAACATACGCCCGCCCAAAGAGGAGTACTCGCCTTCGGTGTTCTCGCGGATCACCACGAAGTCGATGTCGCCTGGCTGCTTGCCAGCCAGTGGGCACGGCACGCCGGGGAACAGGCGCACCGGGCGAATATTCACGTACTGGTCAAAGTCGCGTCGGAACTTCAGCAGCGAGCCCCACAGCGAAATGTGGTCGGGCACCTTGTCTGGCCAGCCGACAGCGCCGAAGTACAGGGCATCGAAGCCCTTGAGCTGGTCGAACCAGTCATCCGGCATCATCTTGCCGTGCTCGAGGTAGTAGTCGCAGCTGGCCCACTCAAAGTGTTCGAACTCCAGCGCCAGGCCAAATTTTCGCGCCGCCGCCTGGACCACTCGCAGTCCTTCCGGGAGAACTTCCAGGCCAATACCGTCTCCGGCAATCGCGGCGATTCTGAATGTCTTGTTCATGCTGGCACCCTTGTTAGATCAGAGGTTGGATGTGATGCCAGGCATGCTATAAGTTGACGATGCAAGTATAATCAGCTCAACTGTTGATACTTATTATCCGAACTGTGAACAATCTACCGAATCTGGAAGACCTCAACGTCTTCGTCCATGTTGCCCGTCGCTCCAGCTTCTCAAGCGCCGCCTCTGAACTGGGCATGTCCGCCGCCTTTATCAGCAAACGCATTCGCCTGCTCGAGCAAAACCTCGGCGTGCGCCTGCTGCATCGCACCACCCGCCGAGTGTCAGTGAGCGACGATGGCGAGCGTATCTACCAGTGGGCCTTGCGCATCCTCGACTCAGTGCAGCGCATGGGCGATGACGTCAGTGCCCTGCACCGCGAGCCCAGCGGGCAACTGCGTATCGCCAGTAGCCTCGGACTGGGCCGGCGCTTCGTTGCCCCTGCCCTTTCGGAACTGGCCGAACGCTACCCCCAACTGGACATCCGCCTCGATGTGCAGGACCGCCTGATCGACCTGATCGACGAAGGCTTCGACCTCGACGTGCGGGTCGGCAACGAAATTGATCCGCACCTCATCGCCAAGCCGCTGGCGCGCAATCGCCGGGTACTCTGCGCCGCGCCGGCGTATCTGGAACGGTACGGCACACCGCGTACACTGGCGGATCTGGCCACACACGATTGCCTGGTGATCAAGGAACGCGATCACCCATTCGGGATCTGGCAATTGCAAGGGCCGGAGGGCGAAGAACAAGTGAAAGTGACTGGCCCGCTGTCGTCCAATCACGGTGAAGTGGTGCACCAGTGGTGCATCGATGGCCGAGGCATCTTGCTGCGCTCATGGTGGGACGTGTACGACAACCTGGAAGACGGGCGCCTCGTGCAGGTTTTGCCCGAGTACATGCAGCCGGCTGACATTTGGGCGGTGTACACGGCTCCCCTCGCCACTTCGGCCAAGGTGCGCGTGACTGTTGAATGCCTGAAGCAGTACTTCGTCGAGCGCTACAGCCTCCCGGAAACTTAAATCAGCGGCGCAGACTGTCCAAAGGCAACCCAAATCAATCAGCACGGCCCCACGCGTCTTGACTGGTTCAACGTCAGCTTTGGATCTTTTCAACCGGTCGCGGCAGGCAGAAATCGGCCGATTCTGCTGAAAAATTCGGTTCTTCACAGACTGCCCAGACACTGAGCGCTGAAAACGCTTTTTTTGCGCGCCGATACGCGAAATCTGATCCCGGAATCCTCTGCTCAATGCAAAGATTTTAGTCTCAAGCGCTTACTTTTTTAACGTGGAAACCATGGCCGATTTTTACAACAGCATCGGCCAAAAGCGGACTGTACTCATGACAACCATAGGAGTGTCAGACCATACCAAAGCACGATGTACTGAACAAAATTTCACCTCAAAAAAACTGTCCTGTCGATGCCGATGCCGATGCCGAATTGACGCGGTGCTGAGCTTTCACTGACCCGGCCTGGCTCCTCACGAACCGTTGCCTGCGCTGGATTTTTGCCGCCTTCAAGGTGGAAATCTTGCGTTGGCACATGGGTCAGCTCTGCATCGGCGTTTCGAGTCTTAAGCCTACCTCACTTTAACTTCAAGACTAAACGTGGGCTTACTGCGGTGAGAGCTAAATTGATGCTAGCGTCAGCCTGCTATCGCAAGCATGCTCACCCCCACATGGTCGCGCGGGTGTGCGCCGAAGTACTGGCGATAACAGCGAATAAAATGTTGTAACGATACAAACCCGCATTCGCTAGCGACATTAGGCATACCCCCTCGACCGGCCTGCAATAGGTCACGCGCGTGTTGCAGGCGCAAATCCAGGTAGCGCCGCGACGGCGAACAACCCAAATATTGCTTGAACAGCCTCTCCAGATGTCGGCGGGAAACACCAATGTTTTCGGCAAGCTCGTCGATGCTTAACATGCGATTCAGGTGTTCGCCCATTAATGCCAGCGTTGTCTGCAATTTGGCCGGAGCATTTTGCGTCGATTGCAAGGGTTTAGCTTGACGGGCAGCGTGCTTGTCCATATGCAGAATCAAACCACGACCGTGAGTATGGGCAAGCAGCTCATGCATCAAACCTTGTACTGCTTGGGGGCCAACGCAAGTCAAACGCTGGCGGTCGACACAGAACGGCGCTGCGACTGGAATCAGATCTTTGAATGCACCTAGCGTCAGCGATGGATCGGGTTCAGGCAAACTGCACCGATAACCGTCCAGCGCACCTATTTGCGCCAAGACCCAACCGGCCTTGCCGAGTGAACCGAGCCTGATAGGCTGCATGGCCCAGTAGCGCAACTGGCTTCGTAGCTCAGGAACGTCTATTCGATTGTGTAGGTTCTCGCCACCACAAAGGATTAACACATCCAGTGACTGGGCCTGGTCCAGTCGCGAAGTGGCAGTAACAATGCCATTGCTGGCATAAAGGGGCAGGCCGTCTGAGCTAAGAATTTGCCAATGACAAACGCCTGGACCAGCAACTTGGTTTGCTAGGCGCAATGGCTCCAGTGCATTGGCCAATGTAAAAAAATCAAATCCTTCCACCAACCAAAAGCCAATGCGTAGAGTCTGTGGTTGTGGATGGCGAGAATTGTTGAGTCGCATGCTTCTCTCCTATGGACCAAGTGGTTCAACACTCGATGGAGCTAACGGCCAGCCCGCCACGTGAGGTCTCTTTGTATTTGTCATGCATGTCTGCACCAGTATCGCGCATTGTGCGGATTACCCGATCTAGCGAGATAAAGTGCGTGCCGTCACCGCGCAATGCCATTTGTGCAGCATTGATCGCCTTCACCGCAGCGATGGCATTTCGCTCAATGCACGGCACCTGTACCAGTCCGCCAACGGGATCACAGGTCAAACCAAGATTGTGTTCCAAGCCTATTTCTGCAGCATTCTCCACTTGCTCGGGACTGGCGCCGAGAATTTCCGCAAGGCCGGCAGCGGCCATTGCGCAAGCAGAACCGACCTCGCCCTGACAGCCGACTTCCGCACCGGAGATAGAGGCATTACGTTTGCAAAGAATGCCGACGGCAGCGGCGGCAAGGAAATAGTCCACCACATCGCTATCCTTGGCCTCCGGACAAAATTTCATGTAGTACTGCAAAACGGCTGGAATAATCCCTGCCGCGCCATTGGTGGGTGCTGTGACCATTCGCCCGCCAGCGGCATTTTCTTCGTTGACTGCCAGAGCGAATAGGTTCACCCATTCCATGGCGCTCAATGTCGACCCGATGACATTAGGCTTTCCAATCTCCAACAGACTGCGGTGCAGGCGTGCCGCGCGGCGCTGAACATTCAGTCCGCCAGGCAATACCCCTTCTTGCTTAAGGCCGCTATCCACACAGCTCCGCATTGCCTGCCATATTTGCGCCAGCCCCGTAACCGTCCGGCCAAGTCACCGTAAGGGGCTGGCGAACACACCTTCCGAACTCCAGGTTTAAGGGCGATGGTGTCCGCGTATTTAGGTGGACACCATCGCCCTTAATCTGGGGATTCTGAAGGTGTGTTCGGCAGACGCTTACCACTATCATGCCTTCCAACTTATTAGTTCCGCGTTTTTTTAGCGAACCACACCTATTTAAGCCAAAAGACTTTTCAGCACGTTGGTGAAATCTCGAGCGCTACGCTCTTCCTCAGCATGGTGACCATTCTTGATCACCCACTGACCATTGACCATGACATCACATATTTGAGTGTCGCTGCCAGCGAACAACCAACGGTTGAGAATTTCATTGCCCTTGGCAGTTGCTATATACGGGTTATCACCGTTCAGAACCAATAAATCGGCCCGCTTGCCTACCTCGAGCGTCCCGACGCACTGCCCAAGCGCCTGAGCGCCACCACTCAAAGCTGCGTCATAGAGATTGCGACCGATCATTGGTTGGTCGTCACAGTAAAGTCGATTACGTCGTTGGTCGCGCAAGCGCTGTCCATACTCCAGCCAACGTAATTCCTCAACCACACTCAGCGATACGTGACTGTCTGACCCGATTCCGAAGCGCCCTCCCTGCCTGAAATAGTCAACGGCCGGAAATATACCGTCTCCCAAATTAGCTTCTGTAGTTAAGCATAGTCCTGCCACAGCTCCGCTGTATGCCATGGCAGCAATCTCATTGCTGTTAGCATGTGTTGCATGTACTAAACACCAATGTTTATCGATCGAAACATTTTCATAAAGCCATTGCAGCGGACGGCGACCAGCCCAGGCCAGGCAATCGCTTACTTCTTTCAACTGTTCGGCAATATGGATATGGATCGGCTGATCAAGATGCACCGCGTTTAGCACGACGTTGATTTGCTCGGGTGAGACCGCTCGGAGGGAATGAAAACAGATACCGAGACGCTGTGCCCTTTTTATAGCCAGATGTGGTTTTAAACGCTCCAGCAAGTCAAGATAGCTATCGGTGGTGTTTACGAAGCGTCGTTGACTATGATTCGGTTCCTGAGAGCCAAAACCAGAGTAACTGTATAGTACAGGGAGCAAAGTTAGGCCTATACCCGCCTCACTAGCGGCTTCACTGATACGCCAAGCTAACTCGGCTGGATCGGCATAGGGTATGCCGTTGACATCATGATGCACATAGTGAAATTCAGCCACGCTCGTGTAGCCGGCCTTGAGCATTTCTATGTAAAGCTGACGCGCAATAATCTGCATTTGCTCGGGAGAAAGGCGCCCCACCATTCGGTACATCAGGTCACGCCAAGTCCAGAAGCTGTCGTTTGGGTTACCGGCAACTTCGGCAAGCCCCGCCATCGCGCGTTGGAATGCGTGCGAATGAACGTTTGGCATACCTGGTAGCACAGGTCCCCGTAAGCGTTCAGCCCCTTCAGATGAGCCGCCAATGGTGATTTTTTCCAAGTGGCCGGAGGTGGAAACCTCAAAATGTACGTCGTGCGCCCAGCCTTCGGGTAACAATGCGCAGGGAGCTATGAATGCAGGCATAAAGACAACCTATGAGTTGGAATTAGATTGTATATACATATACAGATGTTTGCGATAAGAGTAAACTACTACTCAGCATGACAAGGAGAACCACATGTCGAAGCAGCCACAAAACTCATCCTCGTTGGCAGATCAAATCAGCGATGTGCCAGCGCCGCTCTATGCGCAAGTCAAACGGATGATCACTCAACAGATACAGAGTGGCACTTGGCTGGCACATCAACGGATACCCTCGGAAAGCGAACTGGTGGACGCACTAGGATTTAGTCGTATGACGATCAATCGCGCCCTTCGTGAACTCACAGCTGATGGATTGTTGATGCGCATGCAAGGGGTGGGTACTTTCGTCGCGGAACGCAAGGGTCATTCGGCTCTATTTGAGGTCAACAACATTGCCGATGAAATAAAGTCACGCGACCATCACCATCATTGCAAGGTGATTCTCCTAACCGAGGAGTCGGCTAGCCCTGAGCGGGCCTTCGCATTGAACATGCGCGAAGGGCAGAGGGTGTTTCATTCTTTGCTCGTACACTATGAGGACGACGTGGCGGTGCAACTTGAAGATCGCTACGTGAATGCTGTACTGGCTCCGGATTATCTCCAGCAGGATTTCGTCGTGCAGACTCCCTATGCCTACCTGTCAAGGGTCGCACCCCTGACCGAGGGTGAGCATGTGGTCGAAGCGATTCTCGCTGAGGCGGAAGAGTGCAGGCTATTGCAGATTGATCACAATGAGCCCTGCCTGTTGATTCGTCGGCGTACTTGGTCCGGCAATCAGGCCGTCACCTCTGCGCGACTGATACATCCGGGCTCACGACATCGCCTTGAGGGGCGCTTCAGTTCATGATCAGTTCCGAATCGTGCCGCCGGATATCTGCGCATGTTCCGACTCGAGCAGTACTCTCGACATTGCCCGGGATGCTATCTCTACACTCAATGAACGCATCAAAGCCATCCTGAAAGGCGATGGAATTGAAGATGCGTATAGCCAAGTCACCAACATGAACCGACTGGTAGTTTACAGATCGGCACTGGCGCAGCGCTGTTGATACTGTTTAATGTCCGCATCGCCGGAATTACTGACATTGTCGGCGTTTTGCTACGCTCGCTGGCCGGTGATGTCGCTTGGCGCATAGCATTTGTGTTGGAACTGCTTATGTCTCCGCTGCTTTGCCGCCGGATTTCGTCACTGCCCAAGCTGCGGATCGATGCCAGTTACCCCTTGATCAATCGCTTTCGAATATAACCACTAGCACTCGCAGTACTGTTTTTATTTTACCGTGCAAATAGCCGCTCTATTTTAGACTGTAGTTAAATACTCTATCCACCTAAGGTGGAATCAACGATTAAATGAAGCCCGCATGTATAACAAAAAGACTCACTACCGAATGTGGCCACATGTTGCCCCGACCCTTATGGGGTGCACACTCCAGCTGCTGGCAGTGAGCGCCTGCATCGCACAGGAGGTGCGCGAGACGCTGACAATCATGGTGGAAGATGCTGCCGCACCATGGTCAAGGAGCGATGGCACCGGTTACGCTAATGACGTGGTTGTTGCCGCCTTCAAAGAGATGGGTGTAGAGATTCAACTAAGAGTAGTGCCTTACTCACGCTGCAAATACTTGGTGCTCAGTGGCCAAGTCACCGCCTGCTTCAACATGAGCTGGCAACCAGAATTCGAAGCCAGGATCAAGCTGGCTGCGCGACCAATCTTCAAAGTGAGGAACGACATCTTTGAACATATCAATGCTCCATTGCCGAAGCCGCCAGATGGGCAATGTATTTTGCCGCCTAGCACTGTCGTTGGCATCACCAGAGATTACGAATACTCAACCCAAGCAATGGCACTCCAAACCTCAGGGGTGGTATTCGAGAATTCCCTCTCGGACTTGATAAGCCTGCAAAAACTTGCAGCTCGGCGTTTTCAGGCAGCATTGATAATGAGCAATGACCTGGAGGTCAGGAATCAAAAAGCCATACAGTCAGGCACAGAGGATGTAGTGCGCTTTGCCTTCAATTGCGGAGTGGCAACCTTGACGATAGGCTTTAGCCTGACCCATCCAGACGGATTGCGAGCGCTGGAGATGTATGACGAGGGCTATCGCCGCATCGAGGCCAACGGCTCCCTCAAGGATATTCACATGCGCTGGTTTCCTTAGCCTCATGTGGACTTGACTATGCGACTGCGGTGTTCGGGAAAAACGTAGTGTTTGTAAGCATCTCAAGCTACTGGGAACTCAGTCATCGCAACTCCTTTGCATCCCAGTTGTTTAACGCCCTACATTGCCTGATCCGCCGCTTTCAGCAACGAGCCCAGACTTTAGCCATGATTAAGGCACAGCCCACCGACCTCATGGCCATACTTGTCGTTAATTTCCTTGAAATGATCCAGATCGAACAACAGTACGGCAAACGCAGTACCACTCACTGTCCAGTTTGAAAGGGCCTGATCAAAACGATCGGCGAAGAGGTAGTGTTTCGGCAATTTCGTTAGAATATCACGGGTTGCGAGATAGGCCGAGCGTTCGTGATCGACCTCTGCTCTTTCGATCACGTTGAAATGTCAAACCAATACCACCGGCATTAGTACGAATGCACCTGCGAGAAATGCAAGGATTATCAATGCTTCCGCAGTCAGAATATCCCCTAAACTGTTAGCGCTGATTGACCCACCAGGGGTGCGGCAAAAAACTTGGACTGATTATGCCGCGAGGCCCATGCTCTCACGATGCTCAACAGGACTGAGAGCGCCGAGAGAAATCTTGATTCGTTTCTCGTTGTACCAGCGAATGTATGAATCCAGGGCCTGAATGAACTGCTCGATGCTCGTTGACTGCCAGTTGCGAGGATAGAACAGTTCAGTTTTCAGCCGGCCGAATAAGCCTTCACAATCCTCGTTGTCAGGTAAGCATCCCTTCCGCGACACCGAACGAATCAGCTTCGCATCAGCGATGCGCGATAACCAGCCGGGCCAGCGGTAGTGAGCGCCACGATCGGAGTGAACAACAGGCCGTTTATCGTTGTTGGCCACCGTTTCGACAGCGGCATCCAGCATCGTGTTCACAAGCTCGGCGTCGGGACGCGTGCCGATCGACCAACTGATGACCTTCCCATCGAAGCAGTCGATCATGGGGGACAGGTACACCTTGCCGGCCGGGATCTGGAACTCCGAGATGTCGGTCAGCCATTTCTCATTCGGAGCTAGGGCCGTGAAGTCGCGGTTGAGGAGGTTTTCCGGCGCCGGACTGATCTCCCCGAGGTAGGAACCGTATCGACGCCGTTTCGGCTTGGCGACGACTAGGCACTCCTGCTTCATCAAGCGCTGCACCACCTTCTCTGAAAGGCGCACACGCTGCCTGCTCAACGAAGCTTGCATCCGACGGCAGCCATAGCAACGATGATTGCGCTCGAATATGTCCGCCATGGCGCGACGCGCTTCGCTGTACTTTTTCGCGACCTGCATTCGGGCTCGATGATAGAAATAGGAGCTTCGGGCCAAGCTCAACGCGTCAAGCAGCTCTAGCAAGGAGTACCTCTGCCTCAGGGCATCAGCCAGCAATGTCTTCTCCCGATTGGTCAGGACTTGCAGGTCGATGCCCGTATCTTTTTTTATGAGCTCATTCGCTTTCATCAACAGGTCGTGCTCAAGCTGCAGACGGCGCACGTCGAGCCGAAGAGATTCAAGTTGCCGCTCCAACTCTTCTCGCTCCGGTGACGATGGAGTTTCTTGTCGCCACTTCATGAATGCGGATGCCTCTGGGCCGAATAGCTGATTTTTCCAGTTGTACAACGCGGCCTGCACACGCCCAGCTTTTGAGCCACGGCGTTCGCACTTTCTTGTCGCGTGCACAGCGCGATAACCGCGGCCTGCTTCATCGCTGGCGGGCGCGCTAGCTCGTCAGATTGACCGACGACGCGCGCGTGCAGTTCGGGGTGCAATTTGTGAATCCAGGCACGCAACGAATCCCGTGCCGGGTAGCCCAAAGCCTTGATGGTGGAGGCGATACAGCGCCCGTGGTCGAGATAGTACCCGACAGCCTTTTCCCTTTGGACCGATGAGTACTTCGGCTTCGAGAGCACGTAGCCACGCGACAGGTCGAGGCATCGCTCCTACTCTTCATACCAGCTCTTCAGAGAGTTTTTCGTCGGGTAGCCCAACTGACGAATAGTTGCCCCGGTGTGCTTCCCCAGTTTGATGTAGAGCTTGACTGCTCGGATGCTATCTTCGTATGAATACATGAACTACCTCCAGGTAGTCCAACATTTCTACCGTCCCCCTGGATCAGTTTTCGGTCAGCGGCAACTGGCTTAGGTCGGTTTTTGAATCTGCTGCCCCCCCCAGAAACAAAAACAAGCAACATAAATTTCTCTTGATTATGCTTGTATATACATGATTACATGTATAGGCAATCTGGTGACAAACCAAAAAAATAGGGCTATTCGGCCATTTCAAGAGGATTCCTGGTGAGCAAGCCATCCAATTTCCGTAATGTCGAAATCCGCGCTGCGCGTGGTAACAAGCTGACCGCCAAAAGCTGGCTGACTGAAGCACCGCTGCGCATGCTGATGAACAACCTCGATCCGGAAGTCGCCGAGAACCCTAAAGAACTAGTGGTTTACGGTGGTATCGGTCGCGCTGCGCGTAACTGGGAATGCTACGACAAGATTGTCGAAAGCCTGACCAACCTGAATGATGACGAGACCCTGCTGGTGCAATCCGGCAAGCCGGTCGGCGTGTTCAAGACCCACACCAACGCCCCGCGCGTATTGATCGCCAACTCCAACCTGGTGCCGCACTGGGCGAACTGGGAACACTTCAACGAACTGGACGCCAAAGGCCTGGCCATGTACGGCCAGATGACCGCCGGCAGCTGGATCTACATCGGCAGCCAGGGCATCGTCCAGGGCACCTACGAAACCTTCGTCGAAGCGGGTCGCCAGCACTACAACGATGACCTGAAGGGCAAGTGGGTCCTGACCGCCGGCCTCGGTGGCATGGGCGGCGCCCAGCCTCTGGCCGCCACCCTGGCCGGTGCCTGCTCGCTGAACATCGAATGCCAGCAAGTGAGCATCGATTTCCGCCTGAAAAGCCGTTACGTCGACGAGCAAGCCAAAGACCTCGACGACGCGCTGGCTCGCATCGAAAAATACACCGCCGAAGGCAAGGCCATCTCCATCGCGCTGCTGGGCAACGCCGCGGAAATCCTGCCGGAACTGGTCCGTCGCGGTGTGCGCCCGGATATGGTCACCGACCAGACCAGCGCCCACGACCCGCTCAACGGCTACCTGCCAGCCGGCTGGACCTGGGAGCAATACCGCGCCCGCGCCAAGACCGAGCCGGCCGCCGTGATCAAAGCTGCCAAGCAGTCGATGGCCGTGCACGTCAAAGCCATGCTCGACTTCCAGAAGCAAGGCATCCCGACCTTCGACTACGGCAACAACATCCGTCAGATGGCCCAGGAAGAAGGTGTGGAAAACGCGTTCGATTTCCCAGGCTTCGTACCGGCCTACATCCGTCCGCTGTTCTGCCGTGGCATCGGCCCGTTCCGTTGGGCGGCCCTGTCGGGCGACCCGCAAGACATCTACAAGACCGACGCCAAGGTCAAGGAACTGATCCCGGACGACGCGCACCTGCACAACTGGCTGGACATGGCCCGCGAGCGCATCAGCTTCCAGGGTCTGCCGGCACGTATCTGCTGGGTCGGCCTGGGCCTGCGCGCCAAGTTGGGCCTGGCGTTCAACGAAATGGTGCGCAGCGGTGAATTGTCGGCGCCGATCGTCATCGGTCGCGACCACCTGGACTCCGGTTCGGTGTCCAGCCCGAACCGCGAAACCGAATCGATGCAGGATGGTTCCGATGCCGTATCCGACTGGCCACTGCTCAACGCCCTGCTCAATACCGCGAGCGGCGCGACCTGGGTGTCGCTGCACCACGGCGGCGGCGTCGGCATGGGCTTCTCCCAGCACTCGGGCATGGTGATTGTCTGCGACGGTACTGACGAAGCGGCCGAGCGTATCGCTCGCGTGCTGCACAACGACCCGGCCACCGGTGTCATGCGTCACGCCGATGCCGGCTACCAGATCGCCATCGACTGCGCCAAGGAACAGGGCCTGAACCTGCCTATGATTACCGGCTGATAAAAGCGGACTGCAATGTAATAGCGGTCCACGGCCACGCATCGCTGTAAATACGTAGCTAACCACTATCTGATTTCAAAATAAACCAGCGTGCCAAGGCGCCACACTGCAAATGCGGGCAGCGATTGATAACGGAATCATCCGGAACGTCTGGTTAGTGATTTAAAGAACCCTCGAAAGGAGCATGAATGTGACTGCGCTTAACTTGATTCCCGGTCAACTGAGCTTGGCCCAACTGCGTGATGTCTATCAGCAGCCGGTGAAACTGACGCTCGACCACAGCGCTTCGGCCCAGATCGAAGCCAGTGTCGCTTGCGTGGAACAAATCCTCACCGAGAACCGCACCGCTTACGGCATCAACACTGGTTTCGGCCTGCTGGCCTCGACCCGCATCGCCAGCGAAGACCTGGAAAACCTCCAGCGCTCGCTGGTGCTGTCCCACGCCGCCGGTGTCGGCCAACCGATCAGCGACGACCTGGTGCGCTTAATCATGGTGCTCAAGGTCAACAGCCTCAGCCGTGGTTTCTCCGGTATTCGCCGTGTGGTGATCGATGCGCTGATTGCCCTGATCAACGCTGAGGTTTACCCGCACATTCCGCTGAAAGGTTCAGTCGGCGCGTCTGGCGACCTGGCGCCTTTGGCGCACATGTCGCTGGTGCTACTGGGTGAAGGCAAGGCGCGTTACAAAGGCGAGTGGATGGAAGCGACCGAAGCACTGAAAGTTGCCGGTCTGACGCCGCTGACCCTGGCTGCGAAAGAAGGTCTGGCGCTGCTCAATGGCACTCAGGTTTCCACTGCTTACGCGCTGCGTGGTCTGTTCGAAGGCGAAGATCTGTTCGCTGGCGCTGTGGCTGTTGGTGCCCTGACGGTCGAAGCGGTATTGGGCTCACGCTCTCCGTTCGACGCACGTATCCACGCTGCCCGTGGCCAGAAAGGCCAGATCGACGCCGCAGCCGCCTATCGCGACCTGCTGGGCGAACGCAGTCAAGTCTCCGATTCGCACAAGAACTGCGAAAAGGTTCAGGATCCGTACTCCCTGCGCTGCCAGCCGCAAGTCATGGGCGCCTGCCTGACCCAGTTCCGCCAGGCTGCCGAAGTGCTGGCTGTCGAAGCCAACGCGGTGTCCGACAACCCGTTGGTCTTCGCCGCTGAAGGCGACGTGATCTCCGGTGGTAACTTCCACGCGGAACCGGTGGCCATGGCCGCGGACAACATGGCATTGGCCATTGCTGAAATCGGTTCCCTGAGCGAGCGTCGTATCTCGCTGATGATGGACAAACATATGTCGCAACTGCCACCGTTCCTGGTGGCCAACGGCGGCGTGAACTCTGGCTTCATGATCGCCCAGGTGACCGCAGCGGCACTGGCCAGCGAGAACAAGGCACTGGCGCATCCGCATTCGGTGGACAGCCTGCCGACTTCCGCCAACCAGGAAGACCACGTTTCCATGGCCCCGGCTGCTGGCAAGCGTCTATGGGAAATGGCCGAAAACACCCGTGGCATTCTCGCCGTTGAATGGCTGGCAGCGGTTCAAGGTCTGGATTTGCGCGACGGTCTAAAGAGCTCGCCAAAACTGGAACAAACTCGCAGTACCCTACGCAGCAAAGTGCCGTACTACGATAAAGACCGCTTCTTCGCGCCAGATATCCATGCAGCTAGTGAACTGTTGGCTTCGCGCTGCCTGAATGAGCTGGTACCGGTCAAGCTGCTGCCCAGCCTGTAATCAGGGAGGGGCCTTTGGCTCCTTTGCGCAAACAAGCTGATAGAAGTCCTACCCGCTCCCATGAAGGAGCGGGTTTTCACTTGAGTCAATTTACGCTCATAAAAATAAATAGAGATGCGCAATGCAACAGCAAGCAACAGGCTTGAAACGCGGGCTCTCGGCTCGACATATTCGATTCATGGCGCTGGGGTCGGCTATCGGCACCGGACTGTTTTACGGTTCTGCCTCGGCCATCCAGATGGCAGGCCCAGCGGTACTGCTAGCGTACCTGATTGGTGGTGCGGCGGTTTTTATAGTGATGCGCGCACTGGGTGAAATGTCAGTACGCGACCCGGTGGCTGGCTCGTTCGGGCAGTATGCCAGTACTTATCTGGGGCCAATGGCCGGCTTTATCCTCGGCTGGACTTACGCTTTTGGAACGATAATCGTGGGTTTGGCCGACGTCACCGCCTTCGGTATTTATATGGGCTTTTGGTTTCCGGAGGTTGCACGCTGGATCTGGGTACTTGGCATTGTGTGCCTGATTGGTGGGCTGAACCTGTGCACGGTGAAAGTTTTCGGTGAAATGGAATTCTGGTTGTCGTTGCTCAAAGTCGGGGCCATTATCGCGATGATACTTGGTGGATTCGGCATCATTCTGTTTGGTATGTACAGTGCGAGCCCTTCGACGGACATTGGTATAAACAATCTCTGGATACACGGCGGTTTCATGCCCAACGGTTTCAGTGGCCTGATCGCCTCGTTTGCGGTGGTGATGTTTGCCTTCGGCGGTATCGAAATCATCGGTGTGACTGCCGGTGAAGCCAAAGACCCGCAACGGGTGTTGCCGAAGGCGATCAACGCGGTACCAATACGAATACTGCTATTTTATGTCCTGACCTTGTTTGTATTGATGGCAATTTTCCCTTGGCCGCAGATCGGCAGTCAGGGCAGTCCTTTCGTGCAGATTTTCGACAATCTGGGGATCAGTTCGGCGGCAACCATCCTCAATATCGTTGTGATTTCCGCAGCAGTCTCAGCGATCAATAGCGAGATATTCGGGGCCGGTCGGATGATGTATGGCCTAGCGCAGCAAGGTCATGCACCAAAAGTCTTTGGCAAACTATCTCGACATGGCGTGCCCTGGATGACTGTGTTAGTCATGGGCGCAGCCTTGCTCGGTGGCGTGGCATTGAACTACTTGATCCCGGAAAAGGTTTTCCTGGTGATCGCCTCGATTGCCACATTTGCCACGGTCTTGGTTTGGTTGATGATTCTAGTCACCCAGGTGGCCATGCGTCGCTCCATGAGCAGCGAACAAGTCGCCCAGTTGCAATTCCCGGTGCCGTTCTGGCCTTTTGCCCCTCTAGCAGCGATTACCTTCATGTTGTTTATCATTGGTGTACTGGGATATTTCTCGGATACACAACCAGCATTAATCGTCGGAGTAATTTGGATTGCCTTACTCGCAGTCGCCTATTTAGTGTGGGTGAAACCGGCGTCAGGACGCAAGCTCCAGGGGTCCCGTGATCTTTCTATCTCCCGTCAATACCCTAACGGAGACCACGGATGAAAACGCTCTGGCAACACTGCCACGTCGCAACCATGGCGCAAGGCGTCTACTCGATCATCGAGGATGCGGCCATCGTGACGTCCGGTGCGCACATTGAGTGGGTTGGCCCGCGCGCTGAACTGCCGGCGGGCGAGTACCCGACGGTCAATGATTTGAACGGGGCCTGGGTGACGCCGGGCTTGATTGACTGCCACACCCACACGGTGTTCGGCGGGAACCGCAGCGGTGAGTTCGAGAAGCGTCTGCAAGGCGTCAGCTACGCGGAAATCGCCGCCAGCGGTGGTGGCATCGCCAGCACCGTGCGCGCCACCCGCGCGGCCAGCGAAGATGAGCTGTTCGCCAGCGCCGCCAAGCGTCTGAAAAGCCTGATGCGCGATGGCGTCACCAGCATCGAAATCAAATCCGGTTACGGCCTCGACCTGGCCAACGAACGCAAGATGCTGCGGGTGGCCCGCCGCCTTGGCGCCGAGCTGCCGGTCAGCGTGCGCAGCACTTGCCTGGCGGCCCATGCATTACCGCCTGAGTATGTGGATCGCGCCGACGACTACATCGATCACATCTGCGCCGAGATGCTCCCGGCCCTGGCCGCCGAAGGGCTGGTGGATGCGGTGGATGCGTTCTGCGAGTACCTGGCGTTTTCCCCGGCGCAGGTCGAGCGGGTGTTCATCACCGCCCAGGAACTGGGGCTGCCGGTGAAACTGCATGCCGAGCAATTGTCGTCCCTGCACGGTTCGACCCTGGCGGCGCGTTACCACGCACTGTCCGCCGATCATCTGGAATTCATGACCGAAGACGATGCCATCGCCATGGCCAAGTCCGGCACGGTCGCAGTGCTGCTGCCCGGCGCTTTTTACTTCCTGCGCGAAACCCAATTGCCGCCGATGGACGCCCTGCGCAAGCACGGGGTGAAAATCGCCATCGCCAGTGATCTCAACCCCGGCACTTCACCGGGCCTGTCGTTGCGCCTGATGCTGAACATGGCGTGCACCTGTTTCCGCATGACCCCGGAAGAAGCCCTGGCCGGCGCCACGATTCACGCCGCCACGGCCATAGGCATGGCCGATACCCATGGTTCGCTGGAGGTGGGCAAGGTCGCGGATTTCGTTGCCTGGCAAATCGATCGTCCGGCTGACCTGTCGTACTGGCTGGGCGGTGATCTGGAAAAACGCGTCGTGCGTCACGGCGTCGAAACAAGTCTGTAGGAGAGCAGTTGTGGATAAGGTTCTGAACTTCAAACAAGGCCGCGTGCCGCTGCTGATCAGCATGCCCCACGCCGGCGTGCGTCTGACTCCGGTGGTCGAGGCCGGGTTGATCCCGGCCGCGAAAAGCCTGCCGGACACTGACTGGCACATCCCGCAGCTCTACGATTTCGCCGCCGAACTGGGCGCCAGCACCCTGGCCGCCGAGTATTCGCGTTTCGTCATCGACCTGAACCGGCCGTCCGACGACAAGCCGTTGTATGTGGGCGCGACCACCGGCCTGTACCCGGCGACGCTGTTTGACGGTGTGCCACTGTTCCGCGAAGGGCTGGAGCCTTCGAAAGAAGAGCGTGCGACTTATCTGGAGCAGATCTGGACGCCATACCACAGCACCTTGCAGCAGGAGCTGGCGCGCCTCAAAGCCGAATTCGGCTATGCGCTGTTGTTCGATGCCCACTCGATTCGCTCGATCATCCCGCACCTGTTCGACGGCAAACTGCCGGACTTCAACCTCGGCACCTTCAATGGCGCCAGTTGCGATCCACAGCTTGCGACTCAATTGGAAGCGATCTGCGCCGCACACCCGGACTACAGCCATGTGCTGAACGGACGCTTCAAGGGCGGCCACATCACCCGGCATTACGGCAACCCGGCCGAAAACATCCATGCCGTGCAACTGGAGTTGGGCCAGTGCACGTATATGGAAGAGTTTGAGCCGTTCTGCTACCGCGAAGACCTGGCGACTGCGACCCAGGCAGTTTTAACACTACTGTTAGAACGTATGCTTTCTTGGGGAATTGAGCAATATCCAAAGTAAGCTGTCTTGAAGCACTACAAAGCCTACGATCGAGTGCATATATTACCTATGTATGCGCGTGAAAAACCAGCCACACCCAAAAGGATTGGCTGTTCAGCTTACCTGTTATTTATTAGACCTACATGCTCAACTAGCGATGAGCTATTCCTAGAAAAATTGCTACCGGCCAGTTAGGTGGATTTCCATTATGCCTAAGGAAGCTCCGATCAACTTGCCGCAACCGCGCGACAAGTTGAATATTCCATGCCGTACAGCGCTATTTATCGCGAAACGTCACGTGCGCACCGCGTTGTCGGGCTTCTCAACCCATTTCGCTGTGTTATACGCGTAACTTGCCCATACCCATCAGCTGCTTTCGGGCCATCCAAAGGTTTGAGAGGGCAAACAGCATGGTCAACTGAGCCGTGTTTTTCATCAGCCCACGAAACCGTACTTTCACATAGCCAAACTGACGCTTAATCACCCGGAAGGATGTTCGACCTTGGCCCGTGTCTGCGCTTTGCAATACTCGATCTTGCGCTTGGCCTTGTAGAGCAGGCTGCGTTTATTAAGCCTGGAATAGGTGCTGCGCCGCGCGGCGATCTGCCAGATCACTTCACGGTTTTCGTGCTCTTCACGCTTCTCAACACCGGTGTACCCTGCGTCTGCATACACCGCGTTTTCGTCTCCATGCAGCAACTCGGCAACCTGAGTGACGTCGGCCACATTCGCCGCCGTACCGTGGACGTGATGAACCAGCCCCGACTCCACATCCGCGCCGATATGCGCCTTCATTCCAAAGTAGAATTGGTTGCCTTTTTTTGTCTGATGCATCTCTGGATCGCGCTTGCCGTCTTGGTTCTTGGTCGAGCTGGGCGCGTGGATAATCGTGGCATCGACGATGGTGCCCTGGCGCAGGGAGAGACCTTTTTCCTGCAAGTAACCGTTGATAACCGCGAGGATTGCGGGCGCTAATTTATGCTTTTCCAGCAAGTGCCGGAAATTCATGATCGTGGTGTCTTCGGGGATCGGCGCGCTAAGGGTCAGGCGGGCGAACTGGCGTATCGGCGTGATTTCATAGAGCGCTTCTTCCATGGCCGGGTCGCTCAGGGAGAACCAGTTTTGCAGCAGGTGAATGCGCAACATGGTTTCCAGCGGATAGGGTTTTCGACCACCACCAGCCTTCGGGTAATACGGCTCGATTAACGCCAGCAAGCCGCTCCAGGGCACCACCTGATCCATCTCGGCGAGGAATCGTTCACGGCGTGTTTGCTTGCGCTTGCCGGCGTACTCAAAGTCGGAAAAGCTCATCTGGCTCATGCGGGGCCCGGGTCAGGTGGTGAAAGCATATTTCAGCACATCTGCAAACTTGTTCGGAGATTCCCTAATGGCTTGAAGTGCAACTTTGACACTAATCTAAGCCAGCTTACCAATAAGGTTTAAAGATAGACTTACAATCCTTCAATGAATGCAGTTCACAATTTTTTGCTCGGCGCCTCGTTGGCGGTTATTACCAAACTTCATTGTTCACCGTAAAAATGATACCTGCAGTGCTACAGCCATCTGCCTGTTGGCGCTGATGCGGGATTGCACCACCTGCCGAGACATGACTGCCCCATTATGAATAGGTAGCTATCCAGCAAGTACGGCCATAACCTAGAAGGTCTGACTGGGTCAACGATTTCTCGGCAGCTGGATCAATCCCGCATCAGCACCAACACTCGGCATCGTTGGCGTCGTTCTTGTTGCTCTTGACGTACGGTTTGACGAACTGCGGCGCGATCAACATCACCCGAAATCCGCGTGCCTGTAGCTGCCGCGCCCAATGGTGCGCACCTCCACAACTTTCCATGCCGATCTCACAGTCAGGCTCGATCTTCTCAAGCACCGTTTGAAGCCAGCGATCACGGGGTAAACGCTGCCGCCAGACGGGCTGTTCATGACAATCCACACCGTGGATTTGAAACACGTTCTTGGCCAAATCGACCCCAATGCGCATAAGCTTCATGTGTGGACTCCTTCTCACTGGTGACTGTGATTTGCATCTTCAGTCTGGCACTTCAAGATGCCGAGGTAAGGGGGAGTCCATCCCATTGTTCCGAGTAATCAAGCGTCAGTTTGGCTATACGAAAGTGCGCTTTCGCGGCCTGATGAAAAACAACGCGCAACAGGCCACGCTATTTGCCCTGTCGAACCTGTGGATGATGCGAAAACGACTGCTGGTCGCGGGAGAGGTGCGCCTGTAATGCGGGAAAAGCGCCTTGAAAAGGCGTCGCTCAAGGGTGAAACGATGAGTTAAGAACAGGAAAGGTCTGATTTCTGACCAGCCAGCGTTTTTTGAATCTCTACCAACGAGGGCATCAAAAATCGCTGACTACTTCAGACCTTCCTTAAGCAAGCAAACCACTTCGCCCGCTAATCAGTATTGCAAAAACGGGAGGCGTCCAAATAAGAGTTCCCCTAAGAAATATCCGGAAATTTTGAAAATAATACAGCGACCCATTGAGAAAATGGACTCCCAGAAATAAGGAGCTTTATTTGTGAGACGGCGCACTAGGACACGCATATTCTCAACTGCAAAGTGAACCATTCATGTTCGAAAACTATCAACCAATTTTTTTAAGCTATCAGCCTGATGCTTTAAATCATCACAAGCACGTAATGTTGTGTGGAGATTTTTCACGCCCAGTTGATTGAGAATATTGAGTTCCGTGATATCCATGTTCAGCGAGTCGATCACGGAGGTCTGCTCCTCAGTAGCTGTAGCAACCGATTGGTTCAAGCCGTCAATTTCACTGATGCGCTGGGTTATGCTGCTAAGACGATCGCCAGCCTGGTTGGCGATTGTTACGCTTTCCTCACTGTAGCGTTGACTCTCGGTCATGTTATCTACTACCTTGCGGGCGCCGATCTGCAGCTCCTCAATCATTGACTGGACTTCCCGGGCTGACGTCTGAGTGCGGTGCGCCAGACTGCGTACTTCATCCGCCACTACGGCAAAACCGCGACCTGCTTCCCCTGCTCGTGCTGCCTCAATGGCGGCATTCAAGGCCAGTAGGTTGGTCTGTTCGGAAATAGCCTTGATCACCTCGAGAATCTGGCTGACGTTCACTGTCTTGCCGTTCAGTGTTTCGACGTTACCGCAAGAGGCGCGAATGTTATCAGAAAGTTCGCTCATCGCGGTGATGGTCTGGCCGACGACAAGCCTCCCGCTCTCTGCCTGATGGCGGGCGTCGGAGGCCTGCTGGGAAGCATCACCGGCATTGCGCGCGATGTCCTGGGCCGTAGCCCCCAGTTGGTTGATCGCCGCGGCGACGCTGTTGGTACGGTTGGCCTGGTCGTCAGAATTGGCCATTGATGCGCTGGAAGAACTCATCACCCTTTTTGCCACTTCATTGACCTGATGGGTCGCAGAAGACACCTCATGGATAGTGTTATGGATACGTTCGACGAAACAGTTGAAGTCGTCCGCTAACTCCCCAAACTCGTCCCGTGAGTGGACAATTAAACGTCGGGTCAGGTCGCCCTCTCCGAGGGCGATGTCTTGCATTGCTTTGCCCATTGCCCGAAGCGGCTGCATCAGCACGCGGATCAGCATTCCCAGCAGTAAAAGGGTGATGAGCACGGTGATCAAGGTGGCGACAATAACCGAGGAGCGAAACTCACTCAGCGCCATGTAAGCTTTTTCCTTGTTGATGGACAGGCCGATGTACCATTTCACTGAAGGGAGGCCTGATACTGGCGCAAACGTCAAAATGCGGGTCGATCCGGCCTGTCCGGTTTCGCTAAATTGTGTGCTGATTTTTGGTGTATTTTGCGGATAGATATCGCTTAAGCTCTTCATTAGCAAATCCTTGTCCGGGTGGGCCAGGATTGTGCCATCGGCACTGACAAGAAAGGCATAACCGGTGCCGCCCAGTTCCAGTGAGCTGACCATTTTCACAAGGTTTTCTAGGGTCAGATCACCGCCGACTACACCGCGGGATTGATCGCCCCGTTTAACTGGGGTGGCAATTGTTACCATCAATTGGTGGGTTGACGCGTCAAAATATGGTTCTGTCAAGGTAGTGCCGTCGGCGGCCATCGCATCTTTGTACCAAGAACGTGTCCGCGGATCGTAGCCGGTTGGTAGCTCGTCCTTTGGGCGCATGGCGAAACTACCATCGGAACTACCTAGATAGGTAGAGGTGAAAGTTGATAAGACCCCCCTCTGCTCCAGAAGACTTAACACGCTTCCAGGAGCATCGTTGTTGGCGATTGTTTGAGCAATGTTATCAACCAGAAGAATACGTCCTGACAGCCAGGACTGGACGTTGCTTGCGGTAATTTTGCTGATCTCTTCAAGGTGACTTTCTAGGTTAGTGCGGATAGCTTTACGCTGTAAGTAGTCATTGTATAACGCAAACAATGAAAACGCTAAAATCAACACCAGCGAGGTAAAAAACAATACTTTGTGACTGAATTTTTTGGGCGCCTTCATGTATGATCATCCAAAATATAAATATTATTTTTATTTAGTTAAATGCTAATCAAGGAATTTTTTATGTTATTTGCGTTCGATTTTTTTAATGCGACCGACTGCCCGGTAGGCTTTTCGCCTCGGAGTAAGCCCGGCTTCGGACAGACGTAAAACCTTTTTAGGTTAGCGCCTAATCCACGAACCACAACAATTCTTTACTTCCATGTGAATTACGCGTTTATTTATTTCACCGTTCAGCCAGTTATCGAGGTCTGCAGGGTGCTTGACGGTTAAAGGTTGAACGGATGCATTAAAAATAGCAAAACTCTGACCATTGATAAGTTATCGATTATTCGAGTTCGAATTATTGGAGGATTAGAATATACATGATGACTTTAAATAAAATCAGCGAAGCCAGCCGAGGCTGACCTCGCGTTACACTTAGGCCGCTTTGAAGCAGTAAGCTGCCAGCTTATTCCCGTCAAGGTCACGGGCGTAGGCAGCATAAGCATTTGGTGCCCAGCCGCGTGTGCCAGGGGCGCCGGCGCAGACGCCACCTGCAGCCAGGGCTGCGGCATGGAACGCGTCGATTGCGGCGCGGCTCGGAGCCTCGAAGCTTACAGTCACGCCGTTACCGACGGTGGCGGGTTCGCCGTTGGCCGGTTTCAGGACGAAGAAAGAAGGTGCGTTCTCCCCCCAGATTGAACCATTGTCGTCCAAATCGGCAATGCGCTTGTGACCCAGCTTACCCAGTACGCTATCGTAAAAAGCGCGTGCTTTGTGGAGGTCGTTAGTACCAACTGTGACGTGAGTGAATACGCTCATCTTGGGTTCTCTTGATTGTTTATGAAGTAGGTGTTGCTCTTGTTGCATCAGGATGGTTTGCACCCTGACAACTAATCGCTGGATCTTCTGACTCAGCGATCGAAGTGAATTACGGTACGAATACTCTTGCCTTCGTGCATCAGGTCAAAGGCCTTGTTGATATCCTCCAACCCCATGGTGTGAGTAATGAAGGTGTCCAGTGGAATTTCTCCTTTCTGCGCTTTCTCGACATAGCTGGGTAGCTCGCTGCGACCTTTCACTCCGCCAAAGGCCGAGCCGCGCCAGACCCTGCCAGTAACTAATTGGAATGGACGGGTACTGATTTCCTGCCCGGCGCCAGCGACACCGATAATCACCGACTCACCCCAACCCTTATGGCAACACTCCAGAGCTGCGCGCATCAGGTTGACGTTGCCGATGCATTCAAACGAGTAATCCACCCCCCCCTCGGTCAGTTCGACGATCACGTCCTGGATCGGCTGGTCGTAATCCTTCGGATTGATGAAATCAGTGGCGCCCAATTGCCTAGCAATCTCGAACTTGGCCGGGTTGATATCGATCGCGATGATTCGGCCAGCCTTGGCCATGGTGGCGCCAATGATCGCAGCCAGGCCGATGCCACCCAATCCGAAGATGGCTACACTGGCGCCCTCCTCCACTTTGGCCGTGTTGAGTACCGCGCCTATGCCGGTCGTAACACCGCAACCGAGCAGGCAAACCTGCTCCAGCGGAGCCTCCTTCGCAATTTTCGCCAGCGAGATTTCCGGCAGTACCGTGTACTCGGAGAACGTCGAGGTGCCCATGTAGTGGAAGATCGGCTCCCCCTTATAGGAGAAGCGGCTGGTGCCGTCAGGCATCAGGCCTCTTCCCTGAGTGGCACGGATTTTCTGACAGAGATTTGTCTTGCCGGACTTACAGAATTTGCACTCGCCACATTCCGGGGTATAGAGCGGGATCACATGATCGCCCACCGCCACGGACGTTACCCCCTCGCCAATGGCCTCGACGATACCGCCGCCCTCGTGACCGAGGATGACCGGAAAGATACCTTCCGGATCGGCGCCGGATAGGGTGAAGGCATCGGTATGGCAGACGCCTGTGGCCGTGATGCGTACCATCACCTCCCCAGCCTGCGGCGGTGCCACATCGACTTCGACAATTTGCAGGGGCTGGTTGGCAGCAAAGGCTACGGCAGCTCGCGATTTGATCATAATTGTTTTTCCTGAACGCAACGAAGACGGTGGTCGGTGTTAATCGTAGTAGGGCTTGTCACTGGCGTAAGTCCAATGTCACGGCGCTGGTTGGGCGCGTACAGCAGAGCAGGATATTGCCGTTTGTGGGGGTATCCAGCGGCTCTTCGAAATACTCGACAGAGCCTTCACGCAAGCTGACCTGGCAGCTGTTGCAGAGACCGGTCCGGCAATTGAAAGTCGGCGTAAGCCCGGCCTGTTCGGCGAGTTCTAGCAGTGAGTGGCAGTTCTGATCCCATGAGACCTGTGTTCCAGATGGCAGAAACTGCACGCTTAATGTGCTTTCGCTCCTGCTGGCCACGGCTGATGGAACAAGCATAGTGGGCGCAGTAGCGGGCGCCGGTCTAACTTCGTCCTCTTCAAGGATGGTCGCCGGACCGAAGAACTCGTAATGAATACGCTCGGCGGCGATCCCGAGGTTGCGCAGCAGACGCCAGTTCGCCTGCATAAAAGGCCGCGGACCGCACAGATAGACGTCATAGTCGTCCATCGGCAGCAGCTCTTGTAGGGTTTCTCGACTGACCAGCCCCTGGCTATGAAAGACCTGTTTGGCCTGATCCTCCGCGTCCGGATTGCGGTAGCAAAAGTGCGCCTTGATCCCAGGACGACAGCTGGCTAGAGTCAGCACCTCGTCACGGAAAGCATGCACGGCGCCGCTTTCGCAGGCATGGATGAAGTACACCGGACGCGTCGAGTTACGGCTCAGCTGATGCAGCATGCTCAGCATCGGGGTCAGGCCCACACCACCACTAAAGAGCACCACTGGCCTTGAGCTGTCTTCGTCCAGTGTGAAGGTACCGGCCGGTCCGGCGATCTCCAACTGGTCGCCAACCTGCACGTGATCGTGCAGGTAATTGGAGCCTTGTCCAGGCGGCAGCTCGGGCTTGTCGAACGGTGCGGGCTCGCGCTTCACCGAAATACGCAGGCGCGATGTATCGCGGGGATCTGCACTAAAGCTGTAGTTGCGCAGCACAGTCACACCGTCATCCAAGGAAAGACGGACAATCAGGAACTGCCCCGGGCGAAAAGGCATGCTGGAAACACCATCGGCTGCCGTCAGAACGAAGGAGGTGATCACGGCGCTCTCGGGATTTTTCTCGATCACCCGATAGGCTTTGAAACCTTGCGGGGTGAGCTGTTTTTGCGCTTGGGTCCCCATCTTATGCCTCCGTCTTTTTTTCCGCGTGTTGTTGGGTCAGTGGAATCAAACGATCAGACTGTTCTTCGGCAATCAACTTGGCCAGGTGACGACGAAAGCGCAACGGGCCTGAGTCAGTTGCTAGATCAATGTTGGGCGTCTGCTTGTTGGCCATACCTAGGTGCACGGCACTGAGAACGACCCGATCTTCGGCAAAAGCATGACGCACGTCCTCGTCGAACTGGCGTGAGATCTCTTCATTGTCCTGGTCGAAATTTCGTACTTGGAACCAGTAGTAGCGAGTGCTTGCTTCGTCGATGGGGGTCATGAAGTTATAGGAGTTCATCAGGAATACCTGCTCGTGCAGCTCTCCCTCATCGGAGCCAGTCCCTGCCGGGGTGAACAGCGCCTTGATAATGGCCTGTGCAGGGTAGTGCACCTCATAGTGCTGCTTGCGATCGCAGTTGCCGCTGAATTTGACGAATTTTGCATAGAAGGGCGCCACTTCGACATCGCGCATCCAGCGAGATACGACCACACCGACATCGCTGACGGTGGTTTGTAACGGCTCTTCAGCGCAAGCCGCGTTACCAAAGGAGGATTGATGCACCCAGGCCACATGAGAGGGGTCAAGCAGGTTGTCGGTCATGTACAGATAGTTACAGGGGATAACCATGCTATCGCCACGATTGAGTCCCCATGCGGGATCCCCCCATTCCGGCACATGGCAGATTTTTGCTTCGTCAGCCAGATCGACATCACCCATCCAGATCCAGATAAGCCCGTAGCGCACGGCAAGGGGATAACTGCGTACCTTGGCACCTTGTGGAATGCGCTGGCTACCGGGGGCGCGGACACAGCTGCCGGAGCAGTCAAAGGTCAGGCCATGGTAACCACACTCAAGGTTATCGCCCTGGCGACGACCCAGTGATAAGGGAAGCTTGCGGTGCGGACAGGCATCCTCTAGGGCTACCGGGGTGCCGTCGCTCTTGCGGTACAGCACCACCGATTCACTGAGCAGAGTGACGGGGTAAAGATCTTCGCCCAGTTCGGCTTCGCTGGCGGCGACATACCACGCGTTTCGCAAAAACATGAGATCTCTCCTTATATTTTGTTGTTCGCCCTTTGCATAAGAACGATGGCTAATGACGAGCCCAGAATACGAGGTTCTTATTAGGTAAGAATAGATGTCCTTATCTGTCGGTTTATTTAGATTTTCTAAATCAATAGTTTTAGGTGTACCTTGGGCATTGCACGCCAATGGCGCCGCGGAAAGCACTCAAGACCGCGCAGGGCAGCCTTGAATATGGGGGATAGGTTTATGCAACCTGCGACTGCGATGAGCAGGGGGGGGTTAGAGGTGGGGTGGAAGCTTAATCTGAGGCAATGCCGCCAGGGCCCGCTCCCAGATTTGTCGAGTGCGCAGCCAGACCAGCTCCCGCCAGTCACTGTCAGCCGGATAGAACTGTTCGAGCAACTCCAACTTAATTTGCCTGGCCAGCGGGTCGGTCAGGTCGCCGTATAGGTGCAGCCACTGATCGTTGCGCAAAACAGTATGAATCTGCTCCCCGGGATAAGTGCCGCATTCGATTACGAACGGCATCAGGTGCACCTGTGGCAGAGCATCGAGCAGGGCCTGCGAGGTATAGCCAGTGGCTGTCGCGGCCACCCCGGTAGAACTCTGGCTATCGGCACCAGTGAGCAGCGTGTAGAGCCACGGACCGTATAACGCCTGAGCAGTGTTCAGCGCCGGGTAAGCCGATTGGGCAATGCTCATCAGCATTGGGTGGCCGTAGTCCCCGGCGCCGGTGTGTAGGTCAAAGCACATGGCGACCTGAGTGTACGCCAGGTGCTTTTTCAGGATGCTGCGTAAAGTCTTGTTTGACCAAGCTGGTGCCTGGCCACCGTAGAACAGACCATTGGGATGACAGTACTGGCCAGCCTCGACAATTGACATCACGACTGACCAGCCCTCCGCACGTACACGCTCGTTGAGTAAGGCATCAGCGCGTTCGCGCTTCGTCCCCTTCAGCTGTGGACAGGTATAGATCTCATGCTGGGCCTCATAGCCCTGGTTGTCCGGCAAAGTTTGAGAGAAGTCCAGATAGTTGCGATTGAGGTCGATGTTGTCTTCGTTGACGCGGCGGATCCAGGCCGTGCCCCAGGGATTGATCAGGTGAATCATCAGCACCGCGACGTCGGCGGGTAGGTTTCTCTCGGTGAAGGTTTGCAGCCATTGGATCTGGCAGTCCGAGCCATAGAAACCTTCAACCCCGTGGGTGCCACTGAGGCAGACCAGCACTCGCTTGGCCTTTGGATCACCGAGCCAGGCGACGTCGGTGCTCAGATGCTCGTCAAAAGGCCCGCGTAAGGGGTGAGGGTACTCGCTCAGGCTCGCGCCTGCGGCTCTGGCCGCCGTTAAAAACCGCTCACGTTGACTGGCAAAACTGGGGTGCTCTGGAAAGCCTGGGTTCATGATTGCCTCATTTTGATCAACAGGTACCGAGCGTTCAGGAGTCGTCCGGCACAAAGTTAGGGGCGCTCGCCGAATTACTTCAAACGGCCGGAGAGAAACTGCGTCAAACGCTCGCTTTGCGGGTTGACCAACACCTCGCTGGGGTGGCCTTGTTCCTCAACGCGGCCTTGATGCAGGAACATGACGTGGTTCGAGACGTTGCGCGCAAAGCCCATTTCGTGGGTGACCACGACCATGGTCCGGCCTTCCTCAGCTAGGGCCTGCATCACCTTCAACACTTCGCCGACCAGCTCCGGGTCGAGTGCTGAGGTCGGCTCGTCGAACAGCATCACTTCAGGCTCCATCGCCAGTGCCCGGGCAATCGCCACACGCTGCTGCTGGCCACCTGAGAGGTGGGATGGGTATTTGGTTTCCACACTAGACTCCAAACCTACCTTAGCCAGGTACTTGCGCGCTCGCTGCTCGGCTTCCTTGCGTTTGATCCCAAGGACGTGAACGGGTGCTTCAATGATATTTTCCAAGACCGTCATGTGTTGCCACAGGTTAAAATGCTGGAACACCATCGACAGTTTGGTGCGCATTTTTTGCAGTTGGCATGGGTCAGCCACCTGCAAGGCGCCGTTGATGTCTTTTTTTGTGCGGATTTCCTCGTTGTTCACGGTAATGCGCCCGGCACAGGGTTGTTCGAGGAAGTTGATGCAGCGAAGAAAGGTACTTTTGCCCGATCCGCTGGAACCAATGATACTGATGACATCACCGGCCTTAGCGTTGAGTGACACGCCCTTCAGGACTTGATGGGCGCCGTAGCTCTTGTGCAGTTCATCTACGCTTAGTTTGTACATATTCGATGCTCTCTAAATACGGCCAGTCAATGAGTCTGTGGCTTGAGGTAGGCTAACCAGCGCATTTCGCAGCGCCGAAACAGCCAGATCAGGGCAAACACCATCAAGGCATACAACACCGCGGCGATGCCAAAGGCCTCGAATGAGGAATAGGTCGCCGAGTTCACATCACGGGCGACCTTGAGCAGATCAGGTACCGTGGCGGTGAAGGCGAGAGTGGTTGAGTGCAACATCAGGATCACTTCATTGCTGTAGTACGGCAGTGAGCGCCGCAGCGCTGAGGGCAGAATGATCCGCAGATACAAGGTTAATTTGGACATGCCATAGGCGCGCCCGGCTTCGATTTCGCCGTAAGGCGTCGCCCGAATCGCTCCGGCAAAGACCTCAGTGGTGTAGGCGCAGGTGTTAAGCGCGAAGGCCAATAGCGTACAGTTGATCCCTTGGCGGAAGAATGCATCAAGCACAGGCTGGCTGCGGACCATTTCCAGGCTGTAGATCCCGGTGTAAAGAATCAGAAGCTGGATGTACAGCGGAGTACCTCGGAATACATAGGTGTAGAACCATACCGGACCGCGGATTAATGGGTTGCTGGAGACCCGGGCGACCGCCATCGGCACCGAAAGCAAACCGCCGATGGCGATGGAGGCGACCAGCAGCCACAAGGTCATGGCAACGCCGGACAGTTGGTAACCATCGAACCAGAGGTAGGCTTGCCAATATTCCTGCACGATTGAGTTCATAGCTGCGCTCCTCTGACGCCGATGGCGTAGCGGCGCTCCAGCCATATCAGGACGCCATTGGATAGGGTGGTAATTGCCAGATAAATCAGTGCGCCGATGATGCTGAAGAAGAACAATTGCATCGAATGCTTGCCGGCATCCTGAGTAACTTTGACGATGTCGATCAAACCGATAATTGAAACCAGTGCGGTGGCCTTGATCAGCACCTGCCAATTATTGCCAATACCCGGCAGCGCAAAGCGCATCATTTGTGGAAACAGCACCCGCATAAACACTTGTCGGGGATTCATGCCATAGGCGATGGCCGCCTCGAGTTGACCGGCCGGGACCGACTGAAAAGCTCCGCGGAAAGTCTCAGTGAAATAAGCGCCATAGATGAAGCCAAGGGTAAACACCCCGGCAGCCAGAGGATTGATATCTATTTGCTCGAGTTTCAGCCATTCGGTGAAGTTGTTGAGCCAGATCTGCAGGCTAAAAAACAACAGCAGCATGATTAATAGATCAGGGACGCTGCGAATCAGTGTGGTGTAGCCGGCTGCCAGATGACGCAACAGCCGATGCGTTGAAAGCTTGGCCGACGCGCCGATCAGGCCAAGCACAACGGCCAGCAACATCGAGAGTAGTGCCAGCTTGATGGTCGCAAACGTACCTTCGAGAATGAGCGAACCATAGCCCTGTAAAAGCATGTTCTGTCTCTCCTTTGGCAATGGAGGTCTGAAGACCGTCCATTCAGGGGGCTGAATGTTCGGGGATAACCTTTGGGCACGACCAGGCTCGTGATCACCGATACGCTGGTGATCAGAGCTGGTCAGGCATCGGGTATCAGTTATAGATATCGAAGGTGAAATACTTTTTCTGAATCGCGTCGTAGGTGCCGTTCTTGTGCATTTCTGCCAGCGCGCCATTGATCGCCTGCATCAACTCCGGGTCGTCCTTGCGCAGGCCGATCGCGATCCCCTCGCCGAGCAACTTTTCATCTGTGACGGCATCGCCCGCGAAGGCGAAGCCGGTGCCATTAGATGTCTGCAAAAAGCCGATATCGGCCACCGCTGCATCCGTCAGAGTGGCATCGATACGGCCACTGATCAGGTCCGGGTACAACACATCCTGATTTGTGTAAGACACCAGAATGACCCCTTGCGGTGCCCAGACGGCTTTGGCATAAGCTTCCTGGGTGGTGCCTTGGGCAATGCCGACACGCTTACCCTTGAGCGACTCGACGGTGGGCAGCAGGCCGCTGTCCTCTTTCGCGATCAGGCGATTGGGCGAGTTGTAGAGTCGGTCCGTGAACGCGACATTCTCCTTACGCTTTTCGTTGACAGTCATTGCTGAAAGGACCGCATCGAATTTCTTCGCCCGGAGCGCTGGGATGATGCTGTCAAAAGCGGTTTCGTACCAAACACACTTGACCTTGAGCTGGGCGCAAATGGCATTACCGAGGTCGATGTCGAAGCCCACCAACTGGCCATCCGGATTTTTTGATTCAAAGGGAGCGAAGGTCGGGTCTACACCAAATCGAATGACACTCAAGTCCTTGGCAAGGGCGGAGGTAGAAGCGAGTGCAATTACCATGGCTAGGACAAACTTTTTCATTCTTGTTTTTCCTTTGTTTATTGGATGAACCGCATACAGACAAGTCATTAAATGAAACTACCTGTATATACATGACAGGCAATATACAGGCCAATCTCACAAAGGATCACGCAGGGCTACGATTTTTGGACGATGTTGACTGAAAGGGGGCGGGGCGAATGGTAAGCAAGACCGTGATTTTGTTACGTATCGTAGCGGTGGCGGGAGATTTATTCCCATCGACACCTTCCACATTTCATTTGGACATCAGCTTACGTCCGTGAGCAAGGACGTGAACGACAACCTAGCTACGGCTCTCGTATTTCTTTTTTCACTTAGGTCTTTCGGTCAAACCTTGTCCATCTACACCAGAAGATGGTAATTACTTTCATAAAAATGTTAAAAACAGTTACTTTATGCAACTGAGCTAAAGTATCAATCTGAAAATTCTTTTATGGAAATGCTGATGGATAACTTGCCTTCTCTGCGTGCTCTTCAGGTTTTTGACGCCGTCGGACGTTTTGGTGGAATTGTCGAAGCCGCTAGGCGCTTAGGCATCTCGGCAGGTGCGGTAAGCCAGCAAATGAAACTGCTGGAAGACAGCCTAGGTTTGAGCCTAACCTTCAAGGTCGGCAAGCGCATTCGCCTAACCGCAGCGGGGCAGCGCTACCACGATAGTTGCGCTGCGGCATTCGAAAGCCTCCGTATCGCTCAGGTCGAAGTCGAGCGTACGAAAAACGCTAGCAACTTGCGCATCAGTGCCTTGCCATCTTTGTTTTCGGACTGGTTGGCACCGCTGATTTATGCATGGCAGAGTGAGCACCCGGACCTCAATCTATTTCTAGACGGAAGTCATACGGAACCGGCTTCCGATGGCTATGAAATCGATTTCCGGGTGACCTACGGGCACTATGCATTGACTGAAAACGCTGTAGAGTTGTTTCGCGATTGCGTGGTGCCAGTCTGCAGCCCAAAGCTTTTACGCGGCGATGCACCGTTGCGCAGCCCGGCGGATTTGCTGAATTATCCGCTGCTGTCGATTGACTGGTTACCGAAGTTCGCATCCCCCCCCTCATGGCGTGACTGGTTCGACGCGCAACACGTAGACCATTCGCAATTACGCGATGGTTATCGGGTCTACTCATTGTCATCGATGGCCATTCAGGCTGCTGTGTCGGGACAGGGAGTGGTATTGGCGCAATGCTCGATGATTGCCAATTCGCTGGCGGACGGGCGTTTGATCATGCCTTTTGCGCAGGGACTTCCATTACCCTCGCCGTATTTCTTGGTGGGTGCTAAAGATGCTTTCGACAAGGCCCATTGCCGCGAATTCCATCGCTGGCTAGTGTCGCGTGGACGAGATCAAATGCTAATTAACGAGCATTTGTTGTCCCGATCATAGACTCGTTGCCAACACAGACGTTCAAAAGTGATGGCAAAACAGGTCAACCCGTGGCTGGCAAGCCCCTTAGAAGTCAGAGCATTCAAAATGCATTCTGCTGATAGAGGAGCCGACCTGAAAACTCCATCAGGGACAGCGGCCGTGGGCCAAACAAAGGCCGGATACATGGCCGAAGTCTTTGCCTTCAAAACCTAACGAACCGACCGCTTGATAAACCGCGGGCGTCCATACATGACATTTGCTCGTTCATCCCGTCGCCTCTCGACGCTCGGTAGCACGCTGGCAAACATGTAGATCTCTCAGGGTAATTCGCGCCACCTTCCTGCTTATGCCTGTCGGATATACGTCGTAGCGCTCCGTGGAAGTATTGGACTTTGACGATTTTGGCCGTCTTACGCCGCTGCGCCGCCTCATCCGCCTCCTGTTCGTCGAGCCAGCATTTGGCGACGACAGCGTTGATGACGATAAACAGCTCAGATCCTGACTGAGAACCTGAGAGGCAAAATAGCTTTCGAGGCTGCAGTATTTTTAAGGACAGACAGAAAGCGATTTCATCAAAGCCCGGGAAGCGCAACCGTCCAAACATGAGCCCGGATACATTAGGGCAAGCATCCTCTGCCGCTTATCGTCCGTGGCTGCAGGAGATGGGCTGACCATACATTGCCTCGGGCTTCCTTCAAATTCGCAGTCGCCCGCGACACCCTTATCTCTGGCTAACACTCCCCTTGCCGGGTGTGTAGAGGACTTTCACCTCCAAGTCACCAGCGTGGCCACCACAGCCAAACTGATTGAGCTAACGCGCAACGCGCCATGCCTGGCGCACAAGCAGATCGCCCGAAGCAGCGCAGGCCAAGGCGCTAATTCCAGCCTTTTAAAGCAGTGTGATTGCGGCTTTGCTCAGACGCCCAGTGGGCGAAGATGGAACCACCCTGCGTAGGCAAGCTAAGCGATCCTAGGCGCCGCGGTACCGATAATCGGTGCTTTATCGAGGCGATGCTGTGGATTGCCCGCACCGGCAGCCCTTGGCGCGATCTGCCATCTCACTTCGGGAAATGGAGTACGGTCTTCAAGCACTTCTGTGACTGGGTAATGGCCAACGTATTTAAACGACACCAGCCCCGGCTCAGTATCGATGCCAAGATGAGCGCCCCCCCCCGGTGGCCGTTTACCATTTCGCTATAACGCTCTGAAGCGTCGATCCCTATGGACCGCGGCCGATAGATTGAACTGAGCCTGAAACCGGCTATCGTCACAGTTGATGCCATGGCATCGAGAGGATAAACATCTACCTTTCCGGACCCGATTGGGCAACGCAGAGACCTGCAGTGAGCCCCCAGGAAAACGTTGGACGAAGATCAAAGCTAGCCACATAGGGTCGTAGACAAATGGAATGGCCTCACCGAATTTAAAATCCGATTAAGCAACCACTGCCAGCAGTTCCTCGCGGTGAGCGATGCAGGATGTTCCACGGGAGGCCCATCCATAGAAATGGAGGTCCATCCGTACATGCACGCCGACAATTTCAATCCGCTAGCTAAAACCTTCTATCGACCAATCGATGCCGCCTTGCGATGGTGCGAGCTCGTGCAATACGAGGCCGAAATAGTAAAAGCCGACTGGTACTGCCCGAAGAAGCTCGGGAGCTTATTCCCCCAATGGCCCTGCCTTCAGGCCAATCTTGAAAGACTTTATGATGCGATGCGTAACGGGGAGTTGCCCTATGGCCACTTCGGTGTTTCAGTGCCGATGGGAACTCCCTTGGAGTCTGTTTCGTTAACGGTGCGCCATGCTGACTTACGCCTCTGGATGCAACGTCACTACCCCGATCAACGACCTGAATTTCTCTTCGGGTCAGACAATGACACCCATGAAAACATCAACCCGGCAGCTTACCTTTCCCTCCACGCCGAGCGTGATGCCCTCGTGCAAGAATGCACTAAGTTGCAACGCCAAGCGGCTGAACGACAAGCAGTAGCGCTGGAGCAGAGGCCGCTTAGCGAGCGCGGCGAACACACCCTCCTGCAGATCATTGGCGCTCTGAACTACACCATCCTGGACGTGTCACCTGCCGGCAAACCCATGTCCGTGCTCGAAAATCAAGCCGCGATCGTCGATGCCATAACAGCACGTTTTAAAGACATTCCCGGTCTTAGCAAACGAACGCTGGACGCAAAATTCGCCGCAGCCAATCGCGCCCTCAAAAAAACCACTTGAGCGAAACAGCATTGCACTGCAATGCCCTCCATTGCAGTGCAATGACGCCCCCGCCTTTCTACTATTCAATTCAGGTCACATCCCATCACGCGCCAAGCGGCGCCAGGAGTGACCAGCATGTCCAGTTCATCCATCCCATACGCTGACAGTCATCAACCGCCGGCCGAACGCCACATCATGCGTCGCGATGAAGTGGAACGCAAAACTGGGTTTAAACGGGCGCACATCTACAACCTGATGAAGGAGGGCCGCTTCCCTCAAGCCAAACGCATTGGTCTACGCGCAGTGGGCTGGGACTCGGTGGAGATCGAGCGCTGGATTACCGAACGGCTGACGCCGCAGGAGCAATGAGCATGCGCGTGGTGTCGGTGATTTCCACCAAGGGGGGTGTTGGCAAGACCACGGTGACCGCCAATCTCGGTGGTCTCCTGGCCGACGCCAGTCTACGCGTGCTGTTGCTGGATCTGGACAGCCAGCCCACGCTGTCCAGTTATTACCCGCTGGAGCATGTCGCACCGGCGGGCGCCTATGAGCTGATCGCACTCAACCTGACCGATCCCCCACAGATCGTTTCCCACACCAGACTGGATAACCTCGACCTGATTCTTTCCAACGACCATCGGGGGCAACTCAATACGCTATTACTGCATGCCCCAGATGGCCGCCTGCGCCTAAGGCACCTGCTGGATGGCTTTCGCGATCAGTATGATCTGCTGCTGATTGACACGCAGGGCGCGCGGAGCGTGCTGTTGGAGATGGCGATCCTCGCCTCTGACCTGGTGCTCTCCCCGATCAACCCGGAAATGCTCGCCGCACGTGAACTGAGCCGCGGCACACTGAAACTCCTCGGTGACCTGGAACCCTTCCGCCACCTCGGCATCGCTATACCGCCGTTGCGTCTGCTGCTGAACCAAGTGGACTTGGTCAGGCTGGATGCGCGGATGATCGTACGTGGATTGCGCGACAGCTTCCCAGCCGCCAGCTCGATTGCAGTGCTAAACACCGTCATCCCCAATCGGGTGGCCTATGTGAATGCCGCCTCACTGGGTCTGCCGGTTCACCGAATCGAAACGTCCCGTCCGAGCGGTCGACGCTCGCCCTCAGCTCTGCAAACCCTGCAAGCCCTGGCCATTGAACTGTTCCCCGAATGGCAGGCCGCCATCTCGAGGGTCGGCCCCAGTGCGGAGAAGCCATGATGAACATCGACTACCTGACACCGCCCTACTCACTCGAAGCGGAACAAGGCGTACTCGGCGGGCTGATGCTGGACAATAGCACCTGGGACTTACTGGCCGATCGGCTGATCGCCGAGGACTTTTTTCGCTCCGAGCATCGGGCAATTTTTAAGGCCATTGAGATCCTGGCGCAGCAGAATATGCCCTTCGACGTGGTGACCCTGTCCGAAAAACTCACCGATCAGCCCGAATCGGGTGGACTGGCCTACTTGGGCGAGCTGGCCAAAAACACGCCCTCAGTGGCCAATATCAAGACCTACGCCGAGATTGTTCGCGAACGGGCCCACCTGCGTCGACTGATCCAGCTCGGGTTCGCTTGCAGCCGCGAAGCCGCTGAACCCCAAGCCAGCAGCCAATTGGTCCAGGAGCTGTTTGAGCAACGGCTGTTCGCGCTGGGCCAGGCGCAACAACGGCAAGAGTTCGTCGACCTAAATCACTGCCTGCTGGGTGTGATCGAGGAGATCGACCAGCACTTTAACAGTGGCGAGATCACCACCGGTGTCCCCAGCGGCCTGGTCGAGCTGGACCTCAAGATCGCCGGCTTTCAGCCAGCCGACCTGGTGGTGGTCGCGGCACGACCGTCGATGGGTAAAACCAGTCTGGTGCTGAACTTTGTGGATACCGCCCTCGCCGCTCGCCCCTGCGCTTCGGTGCAGATCTACAGCCTGGAAATGCCGGCACGAGCACTGGTGTATCGGCTGCTGGCCATTCTGGGTCATCTCTCGCTGGCCAATCTCATGAAAGGCCAGCTGAGCGACAACGATTGGCCACACCTGACGGCCGCCGCGGCCAAACTACAGAGCTACGGGGAACGCTTGATCATCGATGACAGCCCGGCCCTGACCTGCATGGCATTGCGCTCCCGTGCCCGGCGCGCGGCTCGCCGCTTTGGCGCACCGGCCTTGGTCATGGTCGATTACCTGCAACTGATGCGAGCCCCGGGCCGCGAGACCCGCAATCTGGAAATCGCCGAGATCTCCGCGGGGCTCAAGGCACTGGCCAAGGAGCTGAATTGCCCGGTCATTGCCCTCTCCCAACTCAACCGTTCCCTGGAGCAACGCAGTAACAAGCGCCCGGTACTGGCTGACCTGCGCGAATCGGGTGCCATCGAGCAGGATGCCGACCTGATCCTATTCGTCTACCGCGATGAGGTGTACCACCCCGAGAGCGCCGATCGCGGCACCGCCGAACTGATCATCGGTAAGCACCGTAATGGTCCGACCGGCTTCCTGCGGGTCCTGTTCATCGCCGAGCAAACCCGCTTTACCTCCCTATATGCCAACAGCGCTTGGCAAGGAGCCTCCTGATGCGTCAAGCCCTTGAGCCAACCGGCGTACCGACCCGGCATGCTCTGCTGGATGTTCTAGACGAAGAATACTGCACCGTGGTGTTTCGTCTGCGAGGCGGGCGTCTGAGCAGGAGTGAGTTGCTGGTCGAATTGTCCCAGTACGTTGAAAGCGCGGGGACAGTCGAAATCGTCCGCTTCCACGTCGGTAATGACTTGGATCACTCCCACGCATGAGGCTTGCCGAATGAAAAAGCCGACTCAGGAGGACATCAGCGGCAAGCTGATGACCGGCCACTTCGGGCACCGCCTTGAGGTGGATCAAATAGCCGACCCTCTCGTCGATACGCCCATGTTGGTGACCCTAGAGCAGCTGCGACCGTATGAACACAACCCGCGCTTTCTCCGTAACCCCCTCTACGACGAGCTCAAGGCCTCGATCCGCGAGCGTGGTTTGGATCAGCCGCCCCCGATTACCCGACGTCCCGGTGAGGCATCCTTCATCATCCGCAACGGCGGTAATACCCGTCTGGCGATCCTCGGCGAGCTGTGGCAAGAAACCCGTGATGAACGTTTCTTTCGCATTCACTGCCTGTTCAAACCCTGGACCCATGAAGTCAGCGCCCTGCTCGGCCACTTGGCCGAAAGCGACCTGCACGGCCAGCTCACCTTCATCGAGCGGGCGCTGGCGGTCGCCAAACTTAAGGCTATGTTTGAACAGGAGGGCGCCGCGCTGCCACAACGCGAACTGGCCACCCGCCTGGCAGCCGGTGGTTATCCGATTTCACAGGCGCACCTCAGCCGGATGCTCGGCGCCCTGGAGCACCTGCTGCCGGCCATTCCGCAAGTGCTCTATGCCGGCTTAGGAAAACATCAAGTCGAGCGTTTGATTAGCCTGCGCAACCAAGCCGAGCAGACCTGGAACCGCTACCCGTCGAACGCCTATGCCTTCAACGAGTTCTGGCTCAACACATTGGCCCGCTTTGATGCAGAGCCAGAGGACTTTGACGTCGAGCGTGTTCAGGATGAGCTCCTTGAGCGAATGAGCCAGGTGCTCGGACAGTCCCATCGCATGCTGGCGTTGGAGCTGACCGCCAGTCAACGCCCGCAGCCGCAACCAGGCATTGTGGTAACCCCATTGCCCGAAATCGGTCAACCTTTGAGCCCGCTCGTGTCAGCCCCACCCGCTCTTGAATCTTGCCCCTCCTCCCCTGACGCTCGGCTTCCCGATAGAGAAAAAACAGCGCAGTTGTCTGTACAGATAGATGAACCGCTAGCAGCGCCACACAGTCCCCCTTCACGGGTTCAGGACATCCGCGAGCTGATCGCCCGCGAGACCATGAACGAGTCACTGTCAAACGTTGAGGAACCTGCCGTCGGCCCCACGCGGCCCCAGGCGAATGGGTTTCACACAGTGGGCGACCTCTGGCACATTGAGCCCGCACACGACACCCCCGAGCAGCTACGTTCCGCCATCTTCAACCTGGCACGACACCTGGCGAGTTACGCCGTAGAGGCCGACAGCGTGGTCGAGCAGCTGGACGGGCTCGGCTATGCCCTGCGGGTGGAACCGCTCGATCAGAGCTCACCCCGGGCCACCGGCATTCAGCTGCTGCTGACCGCCCTGTTGCGGGCGCATGACGAGGTCCATTGGGAGGATCGCCAACACCTGCCCGCGGCTCTGTTCGGACAACTGCTCATTGGCGCCTACGAGGTCCCGCTGAACGATCGCCCCGCCATAAATGTGGGCTTGGAGCGTCTGCCTGACGAACAGTTTATCCAGCTCTTTCGTCTTATCCGCCTAGCCCGACGCCTGATCGATCAAACGCTTGAGCCTTCGCTCGCCCCTCCGGAGAAACTGCCATGAGCCAGTCCTTTAATCTGCTCAATCAGGCCATGCTGACCCAAGTGCTGCATGAACTGCGTCAGGGCAACTGGCAGCGTTGCAAGGCATTAGGCTTGGGCGAAGACGACCTCAATCTATTGCAATCCTTACCGCCCACCACCTTGTCGCGCCTGGCCCATGCCAGCGTGTCCTGGGTGGAAATCCGCATCGATTCACCGGTGCTGCGGCGCTTGATTGAGCAAGCCGATCGCGACGAACAGAACGAACGGTTGATCAACCGGGCCCTCAAACTCGGCGCCAGCAGCACCATTATGTACCAGTGCTTCGGCTTGGCCCATTCGGAAACCGCGATGCGCCGCCGTCTGCTCAAAATCGAAACCCGTAAGGGCCGTCCTCATCACCTCAGCGAATCGCAAGAGCATGCACTCTGGCGGCGATGGTGCCAGTTGCGTGAGCAGGAAGGCAGCGAGGATCAACTCGACGCGATGATGATGCTGGCCGAAGAACAACAGATCAGTTTGGTGGTGGTCTGGCAGCAAATCGCGCAACACAGCACACAGCCGTGAACGCTATGACGACCTCCCGTTGGCAAGGGGTGCTGCACCAGTGCGCCCGACAGTTAGAGGATCAGTGGCCTGCCCGTCCAGCGTCCCCCAAACCTTCCGCCTACGGCCTGCAGGCCGGCTTTCTGTACAGCGGCCAATCCCTCGATACTGTGCCACGTCGCCTGCTGCTGGACAGTCGCTTGACGCCTCTCGAGCGCAACGCCTGGCAGGTGTTACGCTTGTTATTGGACGGCCAGGGCTTGGCAACACCCTGCTATCAAGATTTGCAGCCTTATTTGTCGACCGTTCCCTATGGCCCTGCGGCCTCTCGCGAGACCATCGCCCGCGTGCTCACCGTGCTCCGGCTCACCCGCTGGCTAAGCCTGGTAGCGCGCGGACGCAACCCAACCAGTGGGCGCCTGCAAGGGTCGCTGTATGTGCTGCATGACGAGCCGCTGACTCCTGCCGAAGCCATGGAACTGGATCCGGACTATTTAGAACTGATCGGGCATTGCCTCGATCACGCCGCCAAGAACGTTCGCATCGTTGCGCAACACGTTCTGGAGGAGATACAGCGAGATACCGATATTGATCAGCGACGGCTGCCCACCCGGCTGGATGTCTTGGGTGAACGTTTAGCCGAGCACGCCTTGGCGACACCCGCGGCCGATGCCCCCCTGCACGAATCCGAACTAGGTGAAATGGCCGCCGTTCGGATTCGTGCAACCCCTAGTTCGGAGTCCGAACTCGGTCTAGAACCCCGCATTCACGGCAGCGTTCGGAATCCGAACGCTGCCTGTACTGTATTTAAAGAACGTATTAGTACTGTACTGCACGTGAACTCCGGTATGGAAAAGCCGAGTTTGCAGTGGCCTGCTGAATTGCATCTGCGCCCTGAGGAGCAACAGGCCGCGTTCATTGCGCTGAACAAACTGGAGCCCGGTGATCGCCAGGCGGTATTAAACGAGGCGGGGGCCCGCTGCGCGGCCGGTGGCATCCGCAAACCCACCGCGTACCTGATGGGCCTGATCCAGCGTGCGCTACGCGGTGAATTCCATCCCTGGGCCGGGCAGGCCGCAGCGTCACCCGTCGTCAGCTCAGGCTCAACTGCACCACCACCACCACCACCACCACCACCACGATCCAAAAAGCCGGGCGAGCCGCTATCACCCTTGGTGCAAGCCTGCCTGGATGAGTTGCGTCAGCTCCCCGCGAAACGCCCTGGCAGTTAGTAGATTTGATGCCAGTGGCATCAAGTCTAATAACTGCCAGCCTCTCTTTCACTCGAGGAAAACAACCGCCTCAGGGGTCCATAGGTCTCCGGACTGGTCGTGGACCTCAGTGGATTTGATGCCCCGGGCATCACGCCAGGGAGCGATCAGCGACATCCTTCCAACCTCGGCAAACCGAACAGACCGGGTTCAGCTTTTGGGCTGCTCTTGCAGATCCTCCGCCGCAATGTTCTCGCCCAAGCACCTGCGAGGACAACACCGTGGCCGATCACTACCAACTCAACCTGGGCTCATTGCGCAGCAGCATCACCCTGACCCTGCATACTCACCACGCCGCGCGCATCTGGCAAGGCCGGACGGCCCGCGAAGGCGTGCACCCGATCATGGGCATGGCCGGCTATATCAGCGTCACCAACCTGATCAAACAGGCCTCGGTCCACGACGATCCCTACGCCGACTGGGCCATGTTGCAACTCGAAGAAAAATTGCTGCAGGCCAAGGCCGGAATGCTGCAACTCATCCAGCAACTGGATCGGGTCAAGCAGGACCTCCCGACCCAGATCGACATGGGCGACAACCTCAACATCCATCCGGTGACCGTGCCGCTGTACATCGGCAGTCAGTTGGGCTTTCTGGCGGTTTACCTGTTGACCGACTACGACACCTTGGTGCGCCGCACCTTACTCGCCCATCACACCGCGCTGATCGGGCGCGTCGACATGGAAGCCTGGATCGACGACGGTGCCCATCTGCTGCGCAGCCTCTTTGGCCTGGCGCAGCACTATCGACATGCCGCCGTCACCCGGGATGACATGGCGGCGAACAACGCCCGGGCCCATGAGGCCATCGACAAGTTCGGTTTGCCACCACAAGACGTTCTCGAAGGCCTGCGGCGCTCGCAGTTTGCACCGCCGATCATCCGCGGTGGTGCTGCGCCCATGGCTCACACCGAAGCCCTGGTAGGCAACGAGGAAGATCCGCCAGCGATCCTACCTGAGCCGGAGGATCAAGCATGAGCCCCATCAACCCGACGCAATCGATCCCCTGCGACGTGCTGACAGCGGATGCCTATCGACAGCTCGAACACGCAGCCTCCCTAAAAGGCCTTTTAAAACCTTTTAAGGGTAAGGGGGAGTTTGTACACCTGGCGCAGGTGGCGAGGGACATCGAGGCGCAGTTATGCCGATTGATGGAGGCCGTCATGCAGCAGGCCGGACGACCACCTTACTCGCTGCTGGATACGCGTCTGGTGCTGCAAAACACCGGTGCCGGCAGCGCCTTCCTGCGCTGGCGTACCCGTGACTTCGCCCGCATGGGCGTGGCGGTCTGGGAGCAGCAAGTGGCCAATCCCGCCCTGTCGCCGGCCATGCGCGAAGGGCTGTACCGATTCGAATGCGAGCGCATTGCTCTGAACCTGCAGATGAGCGTGATGCATTCGCTGTTTCGCCAGGCCAGCACCTGCGCGATCAAAATGGCCAGTGCCGAGCAGGTTTTGCGCCAGTTCACCACCATAGTGGAGGTATCACCATGAGTACGTTTTTTGTCGGCGAAGGCAACATCGGCAGTGCGCCAGAGTTCCAGGAATTCACTTCCGGCCATGACGAGCCGCGCCGTTTGCTACGGCTGAATGTGTATTTCGACAACCCCGTGCCGCGCGAGGGCAACTATGAAGACCGTGGAGGGTACTGGGCGCCAGTAGAGCTCTGGCACCGCGACGCCGAACACTGGAGCACGCTGTACCAAAAAGGCATGCGCATTCTGGTGGAGGGCCGCACGGTCAAGGACGAGTGGGAGGACAGCGAGGACAATGCGCGGGTGACCTTCAAGATCGAGGCCCGCCGCGTTGGCATCCTGCCGCACCGCGTGCAAAGCGTGGTCATGCGGGAGCGTTCCAGTGAACAGGCGGGTCCTGAGAAACGCGGGGAACACAGTACAACCCGGGCGAACAGCCAGGGCTCTTCAGCAGCCGCAAAATCCAGGAAGCGCAAGGCGTAATCAACCCAAAAGCGAAGGGCGACCGGCCTACAAGGTGCGCCTCTGGTGAGCCTGACGTTCGCCCTTCAGTGCTAGGCTTCCCGGCATGACAAATGTGGAGAGCCTGGCATTCAGGTTTCTCATAGCCCACCCCTGCGGTTTCCCTCGACGCTGCTCTGGACCCCATCCGGAGCAGTGTTATGCGTCTATTCCTCTGCGAAAAACCCTCTCAAGGTCGAGACATTGCCAAAGTGCTGGGCGCCACCCGGCGCGATGATGGTTGCCTGCTTGGCACCGACTCCACCGTTACCTGGTGCATCGGCCACCTGCTCGAGGCCGCTCCGCCCGAAGCCTATGGCGAGCAGTACAAGAACTGGTCGCTGGATCAGCTACCCATCATTCCCAAACAATGGAAAGTCGAGATCAAACCCAAGACCACCGCACAGTTCAAGGTCATCAAGCGCTTGCTCAGCGAAGCCTCCAGCGTCGTCATCGCCACCGACGCCGACCGCGAAGGTGAGATGATTGCCCGTGAATTATTGGAGCTCTGCCACTATCGAGGGCCCCTTCAGCGCCTCTGGTTGTCCGCACTCAACGAGGCATCGATTCGCAAAGCCCTGGCCGCACTGAAGTCCGGCGAGGAGACCTTTCCGCTCTACCATGCAGCCCTCGCCCGCAGCCGCGCCGACTGGCTAATCGGCATGAACCTGAGTCGGCTGTTTACCCTCCTCGGTCGGCGTGGGGGTTACGACGGGGTGCTGTCGGTGGGACGGGTGCAGACCCCGACCCTGCGCTTGGTGGTCGATCGGGATCGTGCGATTGCCAGTTTTGTCCCGGTGCCCTATTGGGACGTGGAGGTGCACCTGTCCTCGATGGGTCAGCGTTTCATCGCGTCGTGGTTACCACCCAGCTCGGGACGAGATGACGCCGGTCGTTGCCTGCAGCAGGCACTTGCCCGTCAGGCGCTCCGAGCGATCACTGGCGGCAAGATCGCCACAGTGCTCTCGTTGCAGACTGAGCATTGCCGCGAAGCACCACCCCTGCCCTTCGACCTGAGCACGCTGCAGGAAGTCTGCTCGCGCAAACTGGGGTTCGGTGTTCAGGAAGTCCTGAATATCGCCCAGGCCCTGTATGAAACCCATAAAGCCACCACCTATCCGCGCAGCGATTGCCGCTTTTTGCCCGAGAATATGTTCGACGAGGTACCTGCAGTGCTCAAGGCCCTGCTCACCACCGATCCTGCCTTGCAAAGCGCGTTCGGCAGGCTTGATCGCTCGTTGCGCTCACGGGCCTGGAACGATGCCAAGGTCACCGCGCACCACGGCATCATCCCCACCACCGAGCCTGCGAACCTGGCACGGATGTCCGAACCCGAGCGCCAAGTCTACGAACTGATCCGAAGCCATTACCTGGCGCAATTTCTGCCGCATCATGAGTTTGATCGGACCCAGGCCGAACTGGAGTGCGGTGGACAGCGGTTAACTGCGGTGGGCAAACAGATCCTGGCCCAGGGCTGGAAAGGTTTGCTCGACGACAGCGCCGAAGACGATGAACCGAGCCAAAAGTCCCAGCTACTCCCCGCCGTACAACAAGGTACGCAATGCACCGTGAGCGACGTCGAACTCAAGGCCCGGCGCACCACCGCCCCCAAACCCCTCACCGAAGGCGAGCTGATCAAGGCCATGAAAAACGTGGCCAAACTGGTCAGCGATTCCCGCCTGAAACAGAAACTGCGGGATACCACCGGCATCGGCACCGAAGCCACCCGCGCCAGCATCATCAAGGGTTTGATCGACCGTGGTTATTTACTGAAGAACAAACGCGCCCTAAAGGCTTCGGCAGCGGCCCATACCCTGATCGAGGCGGTACCGGCCACAGTCGCCGATCCGGGGATGACCGCGATCTGGGAACAGGCTCTGGACGAAATCGAAGCAGGACGTCTGACCCTCGAGGCGTTCGTCGCCAAGCAGGCAAGCTGGATTGCGCAATTGATCGAACACTGTGGGACGCTCAGCTTGGCGGTGTCTGTCGCAGCCGGTCCGACGTGTCCAGTTTGCAACAACACGATGCTTCAGCGTAAAGGAAAGTCGGGCCTGTTCTGGTCGTGTTCCCGGTACCCGGCATGCAAGGGGACTTTGCCCCTCAAAAAAGAGACGCATCGCCAGTGATGCGTCGCCTAAACACCTGGATTTCTCTTGGGAAAAGGGTGGAACAATTGACCGCCCTGCTCGGCAGTACCTAGGCGTTGAGCTCAGACTTGACGCTGGCGCGGCGTCTCTGCTGTAGTAGTTTCGGTGCATCGCCAATGGCGACCCAAGACCGATAAGCTCCGGGTAGCTCGGTCGGACTCTCAGAGTTCGGGGCCTTCTTCTCAGTGGAACAATTTCCCCACTACATGCTCGACCTGATCGTGGTGGCGGATGCCCCCTGTTGCCTCTGCCAGGCAATAGCGGTCATCCGCTTCGACGCTCATATTCAGCCCCGGCGCCCATCGGGGAAATACTGGGCACCCTTTGTGCGCGGATGCGTGCCAGTAGGTTCCGACCCAGGCCACGATAAGGGTCGGTTGGCGAATCATGACGCAGTGAATCAAGCTTTGCGAGGAGCCGTTCGACTGCGCAAGACCGTCAAAGGTGGTTTTTCTCTTCCTCGCCTGGCCCGCGCCGGGCCCCTCTTCACTTTATTCAGTCCTCTAATTGCCACTGTATTCCAGGTGTCAACAATCGGCTTGCAGCGCCTTGACGCGCGACGTTGCCAGGTTTATAGAAAGGGTGTGGTTCGCTGTCGTTGACGGCCCAGCCCAGGTAGCCAGAACCTTTAAGGCTACGCCACGTTCGTGGTGGTTGACCCAAGTGCGATCAGCGTTCGGAGGCTCGCACGGTTACCGTTTCAGCGGTGATGAATGCCCACTCCCCCAGGTCCTCGGACTTTTCCCGCGGACGCTCTTCGACCGTACCGCTATTCCCCAGGTGCAGCATCCTGCTCGTCATCGGCTTGCCGCTGACGGGTCGTTCGTTGCTGACTTTTACGTTACCCACCCTGACGGGGGCGCACTTCCCCGTCCAGGGAGTGTGTGTCGCCGTTTTCCCATGTAACAGGAGAAACCATCATGGCCCACGCCAACCAACCCCAAGAAGCCATCACCTACTTCAATCTGCACACCGTCGGTATTGGCTACCTCAACCGTGTTCGTGAAGTACAAGTCCGCCGCGGCCAACCATTCATGGCTTGCGATATAGCCGCTCTACACGGTTCCACCGATGCGGTGGAATACACCCGCTTCGATTGCAAAGTCGCTGGCGGCGAAGCTGAACGCTTGATTCGTCTCTATATGGACGCCGTCAAAGCCGAGAAAAAGGTTTTGCTGTCGTTTCGTATCGGTGATCTGTGGATCGATCCGTTTCTCTACGAGAAAGGTGAGAGACAAGGCCAGCCAGGCGCAAGCCTGAAAGGTCGTTTGCTTTTCATCGACTGGATCAAGGTCAACGGCTCGCTCGAGTACAAAGCGCCCGCCAGGCAGGAAGCACCAGCCCCTGCGGAGCACGCGCCAAATTATGAGTCCTCTCCAGCGTCGGCGGAGACCAAGTCTGAGGAGAGCGCAATCCCAACAGAGGCTCAGCTCGAACCTGAAACTCAACCCTCTCCATACACCGCTAGCCGTGACGCTACCCACACGGTTCAGTCCATCTGAACAGTCCGCGATGTTCCTCACCCAGGCGCTCCGTCGAGCGCCTGTACCTCACTCAGCACAGGAGAACCACCATGGAATCCTTCTGGCTTTGCGACGACTGCCTGTTCGCTGCCGCTTACGAGGACTACAGCGCATTATCGCTCTACGACACACCGGATGAAGTCGAGAAACGTCTCGCTGCTATCCAATCTGGACTGATGCACTTGATGCCCATCAGTGCTGACTTCGACGCCGAGGCCGGCTGGGGAATCAAAACCTTTTCCTCGTTGCCCTGTGATGGTTGTGGTTCGCCCCAATCGGGTCAACGCCACCAATTCACTCGGCTGTAAACGACGCAACATCGGCTAACGCCCGCCATTTCATACCCAACTGGGGAGACCACTCCCCTGGGGTGCATCCCCCTAATGACTCCATCGGAGGCACTACCATGGGAACCCAACTCATGCTGATTGAAAACATGGATTTCGAGGCCGATCGTATCGCCCAGGAAAACCGAGTGATCGACAAAGCCCTGCTTATTTTGGATCGTCGGCTGTTCTCCCGCGGCCCCGACCTGGCCTCACCTGACGCCGTGGCGGCCTATCTCAAACTGCAGCTTGCGCAACAAGAGCATGAAGTTTTCGGTGTGATTTTTCTAGATGCTAAGCACCGGGTGCTGGCGTTCGAAATTCTGTTTTACGGCAGCATCGACGGCGCCAGCGTTTATCCGCGACAGGTCGTTAAGCGCTCTCTGGCGCATAACGCGGGCGCTGCCATTTTGGTTCACAACCACCCCTCAGGTTGTACGAAACCCAGCCAGGCAGATCGCCTTCTGACCGCACGCCTGAAGGAAACCCTGGCCTTGGTCGAAGTGCGTGTACTGGATCACTTTATCGTAGGCGAAGGCCGTCCCCTCTCCCTGGCCGAATATGGCTGGCTTTAACCCTTACAGGCGCCTTCGGGCGCCTTGTTCATATGCACCCAGCATGGAGACACAATCTTGTGGATGAATGTCCCGCCGTCAACTGACCACAGCAAACGAAGGGAAGACGATGAGCTGTTGCTGGGATTGAAGAAGTTTCAAGTCTTCAAGACTGCAATCGTCCAGCGAAGAACACGCTTCGGGCATGAGAGATCGGTAGAGGCACACAATCGCCTTCAGCGGCAGAGGAAGATCTTCCAAACAGCTGAACTAAATCAATGGAGCATGATTTACATGCTCAGGATGATACGCCCGGCAAAGCATCGGGCTTTAATCGTATCCGCCCTGTCATGCCTTCGTCACATCTGCCAAGCATCGTGCGGTCAGCCAAAAGGATTTGGCCCTATCTACAGAGAGCCCGCCGGTGCGGGCTTTTTGCTGTCTGGCATCACGCGTGCGTAGCACGCTCGAACACTTCGTCAGCCCACTGGTTCAGACTCTTGCCGGCGGATTGGGCAGCAATGGTCGCGGCAGCATGCACTTCGGGACGAATGCGCAGCATCACTTTTCCAGAGGCTGGCTTCTCAGGGCTGAGCCCTTGCTCAGCACAGTCAGCCAAATAATCCTCTACAGCGGCAGCAAACTCGGCGCGCAGCTCGGCCACGGAATCGGCGTGAAAGCTGATGATGTCGCGCACACCCAACACTCGGCCGACGAAGATGTCGTCACGCTCATCAAACTCGACTCGAGCCGTATAGCCCTTATAGGTCATGCTGTTCATAGCTCAACTCCTGCTCGCTGAAGAAACTCGCGAGCTTCTTCTACCTGATACTTCTTGGCTTCTTTTCCTGGGTGCGGTCGATGGCAGCGCCATTGCGCGTCTCTCAGTACGAGCTTGACCCGCGAGCCTTCACGCTCCAGTACCTGGCCGCCCAGATGAATGACCAAGGCCTCAATGTCAGAAAAAACTACCGCCGCGCTGGTTGGCGTGCGGTAGATAGCTTCCATAGTTTTTCGGTGCCTGTTCTTCATGCGTCTTATGCTATCAAAAAAAGATAGCACACGCTAACCCTTCCAAAACCGCCGAAGGCCGCCACTGAAGGGGCACTTTGTATCTGCAGGCACTCCCAGCACGCTATCTACACTGTCCATTTCGGATGAAATCCTCCATTAACCTGTCTTGGCCGGACTCGCCGTTTTTTGAAGAGTAACAACGTGAAGTGCAATGCATTAAAACGACCCATCCTGAGTCGGCTTTCTCACTGAATGATCCTGTTCCTCATGTCAGATTCTGCACTGAATCTGACATGAGGATTTTTTTCTATGGGCCGTTTCTTCACGCCTATTTGCCTGCTGGGCCTGCTCAGCGCCTGCACCGCGCAGGTCACCAGTACCTCATCACCCCCACCTCTGATCGACAGGGGTGCCAATCGGGCCCAGGGACCCATAGGCGTAGCATCAGAACGTCATCAGCCAGAACTTCGTTACGGCCGCTATACGCTGGTCAGCACGGAACCCACGCCAGAACAGCGGGATCTTCTCGCGCAAATTATCGAGGTGACCATCCCCTCCAACCTAAATCCCTCGGTGCAGGACGCCCTGCACCACGTGCTCCAGCGCTCAGGCTATTCGCTCTGCCCGCCCACCCCATCGGTACAAGTGCTCTTCACCCGGCCCCTGCCGGCAGCCCATTACCGGCTTGGCCCCATCACCCTGCGGAGCGCACTGCAGGTGCTGGCCGGTCCGACCTGGCCACTCTCGGTCGATGAAGGCAGTCGTTCGGTCTGCTTCACCCAACAAACAATCGATCTCGCCGCCCTGCCGCTGACGTCTGTCCTGTCCCGCTCACCGGAGGCGCGCCCATGAAAGCCTCGACCTTTCAACCCCTCATCGTTGGGGGCCTTTGCCTGGCGATCGCCGGCCTGAGCGGTGAGTTATACAACCAGTACCTGCGTCTGGACGAGCTGCAGAGTACGACCACCCAACGCCTACAGCCCCTGGACATTTTGCGACACGATTTGAGTACCCTAAAGGACGCGCAAGAAAAGCTGCAGTTCGCATTGAACGACTTGAAACTGGCAGTCGATACAGGCGAGCAACAGGCCAATACTCTCGATCCCCTGTTGGATCAGTGGGCGCAAGATATCCAAGAACTGCGCAAGGGTTTGGCCACCCGTGCCACCGAGGCCGACATGACGGCGCTGCGCGCACGCCTGGAGCAGGCCGAGCAACGACTTCTGGACCTCAAGCCCCGGTCACCCACCCCACCCGCAACATCTTCAGCGCCCAAACCAAAAAAGACCGCTAGCCCCCAGCTCGTCGCACTCTCACCACCGTTCTCGGTGCTGGCGGTCGAGTCCCGCGCGGGTGAGCACTTTCTCGCCACCGCGCCGCCTGGCAGTCGCTCGCTCACGGATATCCGGCTGCTGCATAGCGGTGAACAAATCGGGGCCTGGCGCTTGAAAGCACTGGAGCCAAGATCCGCACTCTTCGCGGTGACGGGTCAACCCGATCAGACCGTGCCACTGCCGTGAGAAGCGATCATGAACAGAGCGCCGCTACCCACCATCGTCTGCCTCATGTCGCTGCTGGCCGCAGGCTCTGCGCTCGGTGATACCGTCACGACCCAATCATTGATTCAGGATACGCCGTCGACGCCTTTGGCACGCTCCCGCATCGCGCAAGCGGCGAACTGGGGACTCACCGAGCAGGAGTGGTCACGCTTCGAGCGCATCCAGGCTGGGCCACGTGGCTTCTGGAGCCCGAACCTCGACCCGTTGACCGCACTCGGAATTGAAGCCGAGAGCGACCAGGCACGTCAGCGCTATGCCGAATTACAGGTCACGCTGGAGGCTAAGCGGGCCGAGCGCGAACTGGCCTACCAGAACGCTTACAACGCCGCTTGGGCCAAGCTGTTTCCCGGACTGCTGCCCATCCAGGGCATGGCATCCCCGTCCTCAGCAAGCTCACCGGTCGCGCCCCGCCCTGCCTTGTTTGTCGAGGACCAATGCCCAGCCTGTTCCGCCGAAGCGCAACGCCTGCAAAGCCGTGACGTGGCATTCGATATCTACCTGGTGGGCAGCCAAGGTGAGGATGAGCGTGTGCGCAGCTGGGCGCGTCAAGCCGGCATTGACCCGGCCCGGGTGCAACGCCGGCAGATCACCCTGAACCATGACCGGGGTCACTGGTTCAGCTTCGGTGCACCAGGACCTTTGCCTATGACTTTCCAACAGGTGAATGGACAATGGCAACGCCTCCACTGAGTAGCCTGGTACTCATGCTGATGACGCTGGCGACTCAGGCCGCTGAACTGCCGCCACCCGCCTACCAACTGGCGGCACAGCGCGCCGACATCCCGTCGACGGTGCTGTTCGCCATTGCCTTGCAGGAGAGTGGAGTCCGCGTCCGGGGTCGACTACTGCCCTGGCCCTGGACCCTGAATATCGCCGGAAGCCCTTATCGCTTCGCCACCCGCCAGGCGGCGTGCCAGGCTTTGCTCCTAGCGCTCGCCCAGCATGACTCCAAGCGGATTGATGTCGGTCTCGGGCAAACCAATCTGGGTTACCAGGGACACCATTTTTCCAGCCCCTGCGACGCCCTCGACCCTTATCGAAATCTCGCCGTGACCGCCGCCTTGCTGCGTGAGCATCACACCGTCACCGGTGATTGGGTGTTGGCGGCTGGGCGCTATCACCGCCCAGCGGGAGGTGCACCGGCTGCGCGCTACCGCGCGGGGTTTTCCCGGCAACTCGAAGGGCTGCTGATTTCCCTCAACGAGGTCACACCACCATGAAGCGCATACCCCTCACCTGTTATTGCATCCTGCTTCGGGCATCTTTCGCCCAGGCGGAATTGACCGTGGTCGGAGATTCACCGGAAGACGTCACCCGGCCCTATTTTCACGTAACGGGTGCTCAGAGGAGTGACCGAGTTCAGACTGATCGGGCCATGCATGCCGATCTGTCCACGTTTACCGATGAGGCGTGGATACTGCCAGTCCGCAGCTCCCACTTGAGTCGTGGCCCGATCACACCCCGAACCTTGAACATGCCGGGCCTACAACCCTTCTTCCTCGTCGGCGGCGATCCTCAATCACTGACCTGGCTGCGTCAACGCGCGGCTGGACTGCGCGAAATGGGTGCGGCCGGCCTGGCCGTTGAGGTCGCCGATACCGAAGCCTTGCTCCGAATTCGAGCGGCGGCGCCGGGACTCACCATCCTCCCGGTGAACGGAAACGAGATCGCCACCCGCTTGCAGATCGAGCACTACCCCGTCTTGATCACCGCCACGGCACTGGAACAGTGAGCCCCGACCATGGCCGAGCATGCGATGGAATCCAAGCTCCGGCCGGCAGTGGAGCTTTACACCGTAGCGATCTGCATCGCGGCCGCCGCGCTGTGCCTGTATTCACCTTGGGCCGTGGCGCTGTCCCCCGAAATTGGCCTGGTTGCGGCGTTGGCCTATGCCTTGTTTGGTTTCATTCGACTGCGCCAAGCCTGGGACGTGCTGCGCTATCGGCGCAATATCCGTCGCTTGCCCCGCTACGAACTGACCAGTCGGCAGATCCCCGTGAGCCGCCAGCGCTTGTTCATGGGCCGCGGCTTTCGCTGGACTCGCCTGCACACCCAGCGCCTGGTCGAGGCCCAGGACCCGGCCGTGGCCTGTTATGTCGATCCCCCGACCCGCCACCGCCTGGCCCGCGGTCTCGAGCGGCACCTGGAGCATGCGCCGTTTCCACTGTCGGCCCTGGCACGAATCACCGCGTGGGACAGCACCTTCAATCCGCTACGGCCGTTGCCCCCTGTAGGCGGTTCACCGCTACTGCATGGGGTTGAGCCGAATGAGATGGAAGTCAATCTGCCACTGGGCGAACGGGTCGGACATACCCTAGTGCTGGGTACCACCCGTGTGGGCAAGACACGCCTGGCCGAGGTGTACATCACCCAAGACATCCACCGCGTCAAACCTGAGGTGGTGATCGTGTTCGACCCCAAAGGCGATGCCGACCTGCTCAAACGCATGTACGTGGAGGCCAAACGGGCCGGCCGGGATAAGGAATTCTATGTATTCCATCTGGGTTGGCCAGAGATTTCGGCCCGCTACAACGCCGTAGGACGCTTCGGGCGTATCTCGGAGGTGGCCTCGCGCATTGCCGGGCAACTCAGCGGTGAAGGCAACTCTGCCGCCTTTCGCGAGTTTGCCTGGCGTTTCGTCAATATCATCGCCCGAGCCCTGATCGAGCTGGGCCGGCGCCCGGACTACCTGCAAATCCAACGGCATGTGGTCAACATCGATGCGCTGTTTATCGAGTACGCCCAGCAGTTTTTCGCCAAGACTGACCCGCAGGCCTGGGCAGTCATTGTCCAACTCGAAGGCAAACTCAACGAGAAGAACATTCCTCGGCATATGGTCGGACGCGAAAAACGCGTGGTGGCCATCGAACAATACCTGGCGGCGAAACGGGTCTTTGACCCGGTGCTGGATGGATTGCGCTCGGCAGTGCGTTACGACCGCACCTACTTCGACAAAATCGTTGCCTCACTGCTGCCACTACTAGAGAAGCTCACCACCGGTAAGACTGCGCAGTTGCTGGCCCCCAATTACACCGACCTGGAGGATCCGCGACCGATCTTCGACTGGATGCAGATCATCCGCAAACGCGGGATCGTCTATGTCGGCTTGGATGCCCTGACCGATGCCGAGGTCGCCGCGGCGGTGGGCAACTCCATGTTCGCCGACCTGGTCTCGGTGGCCGGGCATATCTACAAGCATGGTATCGACCATGGCTTGCCTACCGCGGACAGCAGCGCCAACAAGCTACCGATCAACCTGCACGCCGATGAGTTCAACGAGTTGATGGGCGATGAATTCATTCCGCTGATCAACAAGGGCGGTGGCGCAGGCATTCAGGTGACGGCTTACACCCAAACCCTCAGCGATATCGAGGCACGTATCGGTAACCGCGCCAAAGCCGGCCAGGTCATCGGTAACTTCAACACCCTACAGATGCTCCGGGTGCGTGAAACCGCTACTGCCGAGCTGCTCACCCAACAGTTGCCGAAAATCAACGTGCTGACCAAAACCTTGGTCTCGGGCGCCACTGACACGTCCGACCCGGATGCCACCACAGACTTCACCTCGTCATCCCAAGACCGAGTCAGCAGCACCAGCGTGCCGCTGATCGAGCCGGCCCATATCGTCAGCTTGCCCAAGGGGCAGATGTTCTCCTTCCAAGTGGGTGGTCAGCTCTGGAAAGTCCGTATGCCACTGCCCAAGCCTTCGCCCGACGACGCCATGCCCAAAGACTTGCAGGAGCTCACTCAGCGGATGCGCGCCAGCTATAACGAGCAGGCGGGGCACTGGTGGAGTGCAAGCGGTGGCGGTCCGACGCTCGACTTCGATCCAGATCGCGCCACGCCACCACGTACCTCCTCAGTGGTGGATTCAAGTGCGCCTACTCAGCAGGTGCCGTGACAATGACGCCCCGGCAGTGAGCCTCGCGGAGTCAAGAAGGATGACTTCAGTTCAGCCCCCTCCACCGCAACCGATCCAGCGCCCAGGGCTGATCGTTTCGGCGATTGGCCTGTTCCTGCGCATTATCGGTTTGCTGATCGCCTCGTTGTTGTTCTCGATCCTGATCGAGTGGGCCGGTCTGCTGCTGTTTTGGGGTGATCAAGGCTGGGGACACAGTCAGGCAATGCTGAGCAGCGAACTGAGTTGGCTCAGTGAGCACTTCAAATCCTCACTGATCCTCCAACAACCAGGGCAGACGATTATCAAGTGGATGGATTTCCTCAACCACTGGTTGTTGGTCAAGACCGGTTTTGCAGACTTTGCCCAGCAGGCGCGGGTGTCGAGCCAGGGCAAGGGTTTCTGGAGCGGGATCAATCAGCTGTATGTGAGCATTGAGGATTTCGTCCTGGCGGCGGTGTATGTCAGCTTCACCTTTGTGGTGCGCCTGACCATTTTGGCCTTGGCGATCCCCCTGTTTCTGCTGGCCATGTTTACCGGCTTTATCGACGGCCTAATGCGCCGCGACCTGCGCAAGTTTGGAGCTGGGCGCGAAAGCAGCTTTGTCTATCACCGGGCCAAGCGAGCGGTCATCCCACTACTGATCGTGCCCTGGATCCTTTACCTGTCGCTGCCCTTTTCGCTCAACCCCATGGCGGTATTTCTGCCTTGCGCCGTGATGCTCGGGGTGACCACGGCTATCACAGCGGCGACGTTCAAAAAATATCTCTAAGAATTAAACGAAGCTATTAAATCTTGAACACGTCGATCAAGGACTGTGCCTTCTCCGCGACCTAGAACTTGCTAACAGCATACAAATCGCAAAACTTGCGGCGAGCATGGGTCATGCAGCCGGCGAAGTCGTCACAGACCTGCTTGCAGCTCCAGCTGCTCAGAAGGTTTCTACCATACTCACCGGCACGGCTCGGGTTGAAATCGTAAAAAGACTGCTGCCAAGTCCACAAACGAGCTGGTGGCATGGCCCAACCATCGGCGCGATGAGTCTTCTTGACGCCCGGGATAAGCATCCATACCGGATCTTCATCGACAGGGATCACCCCGTGTTTGAGCACTGCTTCGCACAGCGTACCCATCAGCTGTTGCAGTTGCCCGCCGGTAACAACTCCGCCTCTTCCCCGCGCAAAAATCCATTTCTCTTGCGCCACGACGTAGCGTTCGGTAACGAATCGCACCGCTTTGATATACCCGCCTGCCCATAAAAGGCGTTTCAGAGACGAAAAACATTCAAATCGGTCTTAAAATCGTTACTTGGCATGATAATGGCTTTAATTAAAACAATAGATTGTTGAACAATCATAGCCATATTGCTTTCACCAACAGAGGATAACGAACATGCAAAAAGGTCTGACGGGCAAGAAAACCACGCGCAACGTGGCGCTGACGATAGCCCTGGCGTGCGTGGCGCCGCTAGTGTCTGCCGCAGAGATCAAGGGCACGCTGAAACAGGGAGAGTTGTCGGTAGGCTCCGACCTTACCTACCCGCCCTACACCTATCTGGAGCAAAAGCAGCCATCGGGCTTCGACCCCGAGTTCATGCAGTTGATAGGCAAGCAACTGGGGCTGGAGCCGCGCTTCCTCGATACCCGCTTTGCCAACCTGATATTGGGCGTCAATGCCCAACGCTTCGATGTGGTTGCCTCGGCGCTGTATGTCACCCCGGAACGCGCCAAGCAGGTGGACTTTCTCAGCTATCTGAAGACCGGCTCCTCTCTGATGGTGCTCAGTGCCGGCGACTTTAGGCCACAGCGACCGGAAGACCTTTGCGGCAAGCGCGTGGGCTCAATCAAGGGCGCATCCTGGGTTCCCAAGCTCAACAAGGTTTCCGCCGAATACTGCCTGGCCTCGGGCAAGCCGGCGATCCAGTCTCGTGAATTCCCGACCTCGCCCGAAGCGGCTCAGGCCCTATTGGCCCAGGCGGTCGACGTGCAGATGGAAGATCCTGCGGTAGCCAAGATCACCGTAGAAAAACTGCAGGGCAAAACCGTTATCAGTTCCAGCGAACTGATCTATCCGGTGGTCATCGGGCTGGCCGTGCGCAAAGGCAACCAGGCGCTATTGGAAGAATTGACCACGGCTCTCGGCCAGATCAAACAGAACGGCAGCTACGGCGAGCTGCTCGCCCGCTACAACCTGGCCGAACCGAATGCCGAGGAAATCAGTGCGGCGCTGGGTGCCAGCACACACTGAGACACCGCGCCGAGCGAGCCCGGTAGCGGATTCATCGATCCTTTCCAACTTGCGGAAAGATCACAGCAACGCGGAGTAAGTACATGCAATTCGATTGGCACTACACCTTGGGCCTGTTGTGGAACGGCGACTTCTGGCGAGCCGTGGCGACCGTGGTCGAGCTGAGCCTGGAAACCTGGCTGCTGGGTATCGTCTTCGGCTTCTTCCTGGCCCTGGCACGACAGTCGCAGCGGCGTTGGTTACGGGATGCGGCCGGCCTCTATATCTGGTTTTTCCGCAGTCTGCCGCTACTGGTTCTGCTGATTTTCGTCTACAACCTGCCCCAGGTGTTTCCTTCCACCAGCGCGCTGCTGTCCAATCCCTACTCGGCAGGCCTGATCGCCTTAGTGCTCAGTGAAGCGGCGTATATCGCCGAGATCCATCGCGGCGGCCTGCTGGCGGTGGTCAAGGGTCAACTGGAAGCTGGCAAGGCCCTGGGCGTCGGCTATCGCGGTGTACAGCGACTGATCGTGGTGCCCCAGGCACTCCGCGTAGCCCTGCCGACCCTGGCTAATGAATACATTACCATTGTCAAGCTGACCTCGCTGGTCTCGGTGATTTCGCTGTCGGAAATCCTTCTGGTAGGCCAACAGCTCTATACCCAGAACTTCCTGGTCATGGAAACCATGTTCGCGGTGGCCTTCTACTACGTGTTTATCGTCACCGTGTTCAGCCGCCTGTTGCGCCTGCTGGAGAACCATCTGGACGTGACCCGGCGCAAACCGAAGAGCATCGCGCCTGCCGAACTCGGGCAGGTGGCGACCCGGCGTGCCGCCGGCCAGGCCGAGCCAGGCGAGTTCGCCCTGCAAGCGCGGGGCGTACGCAAGTCCTATGGCGAGCTGGAAGTGCTCAAGGGCGTTGAACTGAATGTGCGCTGGGGCGAGGTGGTGTCGATCATCGGCCCATCGGGCTCAGGCAAAACCACGCTGATCCGCACCATGAACGGCCTAGAGAGCCTAGATCATGGCGAAATCACACTGCAAGGCCAACCGTTCCTGCGTGGCACCAAGGAACCGGAGGGGCCCCTGGGTAACAAGGTACATATGCAGGGCATCGTGCATGTCGGGATGGTCTTCCAAGGCTTCAACTTGTTCCCGCACAAGACCGCTCTGGAAAACGTCATGCTCGCACCGGCCTATCACGCCCATGGGGGCGGCGAAGAACTGCGCCTGTTGAGCCTGGCACTGCTGCGCAAGGTGGGCATGCTAGAGCATGCCGGCAAATACCCGCACCAGCTTTCCGGCGGCCAGCAGCAGCGCGTGGCGATTGCCCGGGCGCTGGCGATGCGACCTTCGGTCATGCTGTTCGACGAGCCGACCTCGGCCCTCGACCCGGAACTGGTCGGCGATGTACTGGCCGTGATCGAGGAACTGGCTCGCGAAGGCATGACCATGGTGATCGTCACCCACGAAATGAACTTCGCCTTCAAGCTCTCCGATCGGGTGGTGTTTATGGAAGGCGGCGAGATTATACAGAACGCTGCGCCGCGAGAGATGCTGGAGCAGCGCAGCGAGCGCATGACCAAGTTCCTCAAAGACGTACAACTGGCGTGAGCCGAGGGAGCACAATGGTGAGTCAACCCAAGAAAAAAATTCTACCGCTGACGGATCAGGTTGCCATCGAGCTGCGCGAAGACATCATCGGCGGGCGCCTGTTGCCGGGCATGCCACTGGTGGAAAGCGAGTTAGTCAATGCCTACAACGCCTCGCGCAATACGGTGCGCGAGGCGCTGCACCAGCTGGGCCGCGAAGGCCTGACCAGCTACGTGCGCAACAAAGGTGTGATGGTGCGCCGACTGGGCATCGACGAAGTGCGCGATATCTTCAAGGTCCGCCGCACCCTCGAATTGCAGGCTATCGCGGCGAGTAAGCCGCTGCGCGAGTACCAGTCCGACTTGATGCTCGAAGCTATCGAGGCAGCGCAACTGGCCCAGGACCGCGAGAACTGGCAAGCCTTCGGCACCCATAGCCTGCGTTTTCACCAACATGTCGTGGGCCTGTTGCGCAGTCCGCTGTTCGACGAGTTTTTCACCCATGTCGCGGCCCAGATGCGCCTGGTTTTTTCCAGCGCCCCCAGTGAGGAAACCTTCCAGAAACCCTGGCTCAAACGAGATCGGCATATCCACGATCTGCTGGGCGAAGGTCGTAAAAAAGAAGCCGAGGAAGCCATGAGCAGCTACCTCAACGACTCCGAACTCGTGCTGCTGGACATTCTGAGCAGCATTCCAAAACACAAATAAAGAGGACCCACCATGTACAAGGACTATCCAGCGGCCTACCAGGTCAGCAAAGGCGCCGCATTGCAGGTCGACAAAGCCTTCTATGATCGCGTGCGCGAATCCAGGGAAAACCGGACCCTGGTCGAGCAGTTCGAAGTACCGATCCGCACTGGTCGCGCCTGGAAAGTGCCGGCGGGCCATGTTTTTCGCGTGACCACCCCGGTAGGCCCACAGGTAGGCGACTTCAACGTGTGGAATGCCAATGACCCCCGCGAGCGCATGTGGGCGGCCCGTACCCGCCAGTTGCAAGGCGCCCACGTCAGCACTTACGACCGCCTGTGGTCGAACCTGCCATTCCTGCGGCCGATGGTCACCATCACCGACGACAGCCTGGCCAACTACGGCATCGACGAACACGGCGGCCGTCTCCACGACTTGCTGGGCACCCGCTGCGACCCTTACGTGAACAAGATGCTCACCGGCGAGGACTTCCACCACCACTGCCATTCCAACCTGACCCGCGCCGTGTTGCCTCACGGTCTGACCGAGTTCGACGTGCACGACGTACTGAATATCTTTCAGTGCACCGGCCTCAATCACGACGACATGTACTTCATGAAAGCCTGCCCGGCCAAACAGGGCGACTACCTGGAGTTCTTCGCCGAAATCGACCTGCTGTGCGCCCTTTCCACCTGCCCGGGCGGCGACCTGTCGCTGCCAATGTGGGGCCCCGACGCCGAAGATCCGCTCAAAGTCTGCCGTCCGCTGGGCGTGGAAATCTATCGCCTCGACGAGTCGCTGCTGGACGGTTGGAAACAACCCCAACGCGCCGCCTACAACGGCAACCACGGCCTGCTGATTCGCAAAGCCGAGTGGGAAAAGTAACGGCAAGGTCCATCGACACCCGGGGCACTCGACCGCCCCGGGGCGTTTTACAGCCTCGCTGTACAGCCAAGGCAGGAGTCAATAACCATGAACACACCATTACTGAACTGCGATATCGGAGAGAGCTTCGGCACCTGGAACATGAGTTGCGACGCCGACATCATGCCCTTTATCGATTGTGCCAACATCGCCTGCGGCTTCCATGCCTCCGACCCAAGCACCATGCGCAAGACCGTGACCCTGGCCCTGGCCCACGACGTGTGCATAGGTGCCCATCCGGCCTACCCGGACCTGGTCGGCTTCGGACGTCGCTCCATGAGCTGCTCGCCGCAAGAAGTCGAAGACCTGATGCTCTACCAGATCGGTGCACTGGAAGGCATTTGCCGCGCGCTGGGCGGCCGGGTGCAATACGTCAAACCTCACGGCGCGCTGTACAACGACATGATGCGCGACGCCAGACAGCTGCGCGCGGTATTCAAGGCCGTGTCCGCCTACGAAGGCGAATTGCGGCTGATGCTCATGTCCCAACGCGATAACAGCACGGCCCTGGCCCTAAGCGCCGAATTCGGCGTACCGGTCTGGTTCGAAGCCTTCGCCGATCGCGCTTACGACCCGGCCGGGTACCTGGTCTCACGCAACTTACCCGGCGCGGTTCACCACAAACCCCAAACCGTGATCGACCAGGCCCTGACCCTGGCCCGTGGCGAAGACCTGATTGCCAGTGATGGCAGAACCCTGCACCTGCAGGTCGATACGATTTGCGTGCATGGCGACAACGACAGTTCGATTGCCGCCGTACAACGTATTCGCCTAGCCCTCGGGGAGCTGAAGAAGGCATGAAGATCCGCATCGAAATCGTCGCCGTAGATTGCCTGATGGTGCGGTTGTTCGACACCATCGATGAAGCCAACATGCCCTGGCTACTGGCGGCTTCCCGGCGCTTGCGCGAATGCTTCGGCCAAGGCCTGATTGACCTGGTGCCCTCCTACACCACGCTGATGGTGCATTACGACCTGCGCCAACTGCTGGCGAGCGACGCGCGGGGGTTGATCGCTCAGGCCCTCGACGGCCTGCAACCCGATGCTGGCGGCAGTGGCCGCTGCCACAGCCTGCCAACCTGGTACGACCACAGCGTGGGTCCCGAGCTGAAGCTGCTGGCGCAGCGTAGTGGGCTGCCCATCAAGGAAGTCATCGAGCGCCACAGCAGCCACGAGTACCAGGTGTTTGCCCTGGGCTTCGTACCCGGTTTCGCCTTTATGGGTCTTGTCGAGGAAATCCTCGCCAGTCGGCGCCTGAGCACCCCGCGCAAACGTGTGGCGACCGGTAGCGTCGGTATTGCCGAACGCCAGACCGCCGTGTACCCCCAAGCCTCTCCAGGTGGCTGGAACCTGATCGGGCGCACGCCAGTGAGACTGTTCGACCACTCGCTTGAGGGTTATAGCCTTCTGCAACCGGGTGACCGGGTGCGCTTCGAAGCGGTCAGCCATGACGAATTCATCCGCCTGGGCGGCGATGACACACCACTGGAGGCGGACGCATGAGTGGCTTGCTGGTAGAACGAAGTACCCCCTTGGTCCTGCTGCAAGACAGCGGCCGCTTTGGCATTCGCCAACTGGGCGTGACCCAGGGCGGTGCCACCGACTGGATCTCCATGTCCTGGGCCAACTGGCTGCTTGGCAATTCGCTGGAAGCGGCGGTGATCGAGATCACCCTCGGCGGTCTCAGCCTGATTGCTCAGCAGGATGCCTGCTTGGCCTTGGCCGGTGCCGACCTCGGCGCTAGCCTCGACGGCCAGCCGTTGCAACCCTGGCGCAGTTTCCTCGTACGCCGCGGCCAACGCCTCGTTTTCAGCCAGCCGATCCAGGGCGCACGCGCCTACTTGGCGGCCCCTGGCGGTTTCGATGCGACACCCGCCATGGGCAGCAAGGCCACCGTCTGCCGTGAAGGCCTGGGCGGCCTCGACGGCTCGGGGCTGGCACTGGCGGCGGGCAATCTGCTCGGCTGGCCCGGCACCTCCCCGGTGCCACGGGAACTAGAGGCGCCCCGAATCCCCGACCTGAGCCCGACCAAGCCCCTGGAAACCGTGCTTGGCGCGCAAATCGCCGACTTCGCCGGACAGAGCCTGTTCGATGCCTTCAACAGCCCCTGGCAAGTCGACTCGAGGGCCGACCGCATGGGCGTGCGCCTGCTCGGCCCGGTCCTGCACTACCAGGGCAAGGCGCTGATCTCCGAGGGCATTCCCCTGGGCGCCATCCAGGTGCCGCCGGACGGCCAGCCGATCATCCTGCTCAACGATCGCCAGACCATCGGCGGCTACCCACGCCTGGGCGCCCTGACCCCGCGCTCGCTGGCTCGCCTGGCGCAGTTCCTGTCAGGTACCGAACTGCGTTTATCGCCCGTAGTCCAGGAGGTCGCGCAGGGGCAGCATCTACGCTTGCTCGCTCAGTGGCATTAACGCAAGCGAATACCGCCACGCCCGGTTTCAGGGCGTGGTTTAGGCGCAATGCCCCCGCCGTCATCCGTGGTACATCTAACCTGCCCGCTTGCCTCTACCATATGCACAATATCTGGATATCGGTGTTTCGCCCTCTCCCTTCCCTGCAGTGAGTACGACGTCAGCGGCAAGCCAAAGCTCAGTAGGTATCGACTAACGCTTTCAGACATTGATTGAATTAGTCAGACAGCCCCCAAAAAAAGCGATCTACCCTAACTCGCTTTTTTTGCTGCACAACTCCTGCCATTAACTCGATTCTGTGCCCATACCGACATGGGGCAGGATCATGCCAACTACCACCTTTCGCTGCTGGTTACTGCTGTCACTGGCCATCGTCCAGGGCAGCAGCTACGCGGCCTCCGCACAGGAACAGACTCAGTTCAGTCTGATCCTGCAGCAACTCGACACGATCGAACGCCTTGCCACGCGAGCTGAGACCGCCAGCACGGCTGAATATAGCGAACGCTATCGCTTCGACTATTCCCGCCTATCCCAAGACATTCAGCACATCCGCCAAGGGGTACAGGGCTACCTGTCCCCTTCCCGCGCCGAACCGCGCGATCCCGCGGAACTGGTCGGTGATTACCGCCTCGACACGCCGCCCGCGGAGACCTCGCCATGAGCATGACGGCCGCGCAGACCGCCGCGTTCCAAAACGCCTCCGGTTTCTCGACCCAGAACAGTTCGACGCTCTGGCTATCCCTGACGCTAGTCCTGGCCTTGCTCTGGTGCACCTGGGTGATGTGGACGGCGTACCGGGGTTGGGCGACTGGCAACGTGCGCTTCGGCGCGTTTGGCGGCAGTGCCGCGCGGGTCGTGCTGGTGTTGCTGGTCCTGATGTTTTTCACCCTGTCCTAATCCAGGAGATCGGCGTCATGCTCAAGTGCTTTGCCCCCCTGAACAACAACCTGCGTGACCGTGCCAGCCAGCGCCTGATCGGTCTGTTGCTAGCACTCGGGCCCAGCCTAGCCTTGGCCGCACTCCCGACTATGGAAGCACCTTCCCGGGGTGAAGGCACCGGCTTGATCGAGACGATCAAAAACTACGCCTACGACGGCGGTATCTTGCTCGGCCTGCTGATTGCCCTACTGGCTTTCCTGGGCGTGGCTTGGCATTCGCTGACCGTGTATGCCGACGTGCAGAACCAACGTAAGACCTGGAAAGACCTCGGCGCGGTGGTCGGCATCGGTGCCCTGCTGGTGGTGATCATCATCTGGTTCCTGACCAAGGCTGCCGCGATTCTGTGAGGTCGCCATGAACGACGCTATCGAATGCCTCGCCGACGGCACCTTGGTCTTTCTGCCGGAACGGCTCAATCGTGATCCGGCGGTATTGCGCGGTTTGACCAATGACGAGATGTGGCTCGCCCTCGGTTTCGGCGCAGTCCTTGGCATCCTGCTCGGTGTCCCCCTGGCGATCGCCACGGCCTCGATTGCCGTGGCGCCGACCAGCATGATCGCGGGCATGGCACTGGTACTCTTTGCTGGCGGTACACTCCTGCGTCGGGCCAAACGGGCCCGCCCCGAAACCTGGTTGTACCGCAAACTCGAATGGATCCTGGCCAGCCGCTGGCGTCTAGGGCGCGGGAGCTTGATCCTCCACTCCGGATCTTGGACGGTACGCCGTTCCCGACGTCTGCGCCCTGCCTTGTCACGGTGGCAACCATGAGCCGCTTTCGGAACAAGGTCGATGCGCAACAAGCCCATATAGTCAGCCTGCGTCTGGCGGTAGTGATTCTCGCCCTGATCTGTACTGGGCTCTGGTACGGCTGGCGTTCGGCACCAACCGATCTGACCGTCCATGTCCCGCCCGATCTGCGCTCGGGCAGCACCCGCAAATGGTGGGACGTGCCCCCGGAGAATGTCTATGCCTTCGCCCTATACATCTTCGGCCAGCTCAACCGCTGGCCTTCGGATGGCGAACAGGACTATCGCCGCGCCATCTATGGGCTGCAGTCCTACCTGACACCCGGCTGCAAGACTTTCCTCGACGGCGACTACGAGTACCGCAAGGCCGCCGGCGAGCTGCGTCAGCGCGTACGTGGGGTCTATGAAGTGCTGGGCCGCGGCTACAGCGAGGATCCGGCCTTACGGGTCAAGCAACTCGACCGCGACAGCTGGCTAGTCCAGCTCGACCTCAATGCCGATGAGTATTACGCCGCCGAGCCGGTGAAACGGGTGGTGGTGCGTTATCCCTTGCGCGTAGTGCGTTTTGACCTGGATCCCGAACGCAATAAATGGGGATTGGCGCTGGATTGTTACCAGGGCACACCGCAAAAAATCGCCCTGCCCGGAGGTGAGCCATGAAACGAATGTTAGTGATTGGGCCCGCCGTGCTGTTGGCGCTGTATGGGGGTCTGGCTCAGGCCGTTGAGCTAATGCGCTGGGAGCGCCTGCCCCTCGCCGTCCCATTGGTCATCGGTCAAGAGCGGGTGGTCTTTATCGACGAGGACGTCCGCGTCGGTCTGCCCTCATCGCTGAGCGGCAAACTGCGTGTGCAATCCACCGGTGGCACGCTGTACCTGCACGCGGCGGAAGCGATTGCACCGACCCGATTACAACTGCAATCGGTGACGACGGGCGAGATCATCCTGCTGGATATCGCGGCAACCCCGAGTGATCAAGCGCTGGAGCCCGTACGCATCCTCAGAAACGCTCAGCCGCCACAGGCCACCGACGGTGAACCGAGCAGCGCCCCTGCTCCAGAACGCACACCGATCCCGGTCGCCTTGACCCGCTATGCCGCACAAAGCCTGTACGCGCCGCTGCGCACCGTGGAGTCCCTGCCCGGCGTACGGCGGGTACCGCTTAAGCGGCGTACCGCACTGCCGACCCTGCTACCAAGCGAGAACGTGTACAGCATTCCCATCGCTGCGTGGCGACTCGGGGATTACTGGGTGACGGCGGTAAAGTTGCGCAACCGTGGTGCCGAGACGGTGTCACTCGATCCGCGCCGACTTCAAGCCCAGCTGTTTGCCGCCGCCTTTCAGCATACCTTCCTCGGGCCGGTCAGCAGTGCCGAAGACACCACGATCGCCTACCTCGTCACCCGCGGCACGGGCCTCGAACACGCCCTTCTGTTGCCCCCACCTGCGGTGCGAGGTGCTGACGATGAAAGCTAATGCGCTGCTCAAATGGCTGGTACCGGGTGCGCTGCTGGCCGTGGTGTTGATCATTCTGAAATCCTGGGTCGCGGGGGGTAGCACACCCTCTGCGGAGGATCTGGTTGATCAGGCTAACCTCCAACTGTCCGCCGAACAGGCCAAGTCGCTGGGTATCGCGGGCGATACACCGCACGACACGGTCGCCACCCTGGTTGGCCAGGTGAAAGCGATGCGCAGCGACATGCTCAGCCTGAAGAAGAACAATGACGCGCTGCAGACGGAGAATAACCGTCTGCGTGAACGGGAAAACAGTGTCGATTCGCGTATCCAGAGCGCCCTCGGCAGTGTGACCCAACAGGTCGACGAGGGCCGCCGCCAAGCCAACGATGCCCGACTCAAAGCGGAACAAGACAGCCGTCAGGCCCATGGTCTGCTGACCCAACTGCAGGCGCAGTTGTCCGGCCTGACCAGCAAAGGCCAGGATCTGCCGATCGGGCTGGGGCTGCAGCCGGGGGATGGGGCGCAGTTCGACGGGCATCGTCCGGCCAGTGAGGCGCTGCAGTGGATTGAGCCCTCGGATACGCTGCCCAGCGACACTCGCCACACAGCCAATAGCGCCTCTGCGCTGACTCTGCCCAGCACCTTCAACGCGCTTGAGGGCTTGAAGGACAACGCCATCGATCGCAGCCAGAAACAGTTGCGCGCGGTCACCAAAGGTGAGCGCGACCTGGCGCGCTCCGTCGATCGCAGCGAAGGCGCGAAGCCGATCTACACCATTCCTGAAAACGCGACCTTAATGGGCTCGGTCGCCATGACAGCGCTGATCGGCCGGGTCCCGGTGGACGGCACGGTGAATGACCCCTACCCCTTCAAGGTGTTGGTCGGCCCCGAGAACCTGACCGCCAACGGCATTGACCTGCCGGAGGTGGCCGGTGCGGTGATGAGTGGCACGGCGTCCGGTGACTGGACGCTGTCCTGCGTACGCGGGCAAGTCGAGTCGATCACCTTTGTCTTCACCGACGGCACCATCCGCACCGTGCCGCAGCCACAGGCGCTGGCCAGTCGCAATGCCTCCACCACCCAGAGCACGAACACCGACAAAATCCGCGGAGGGCTCGGCTACCTGTCCGATCCGTATGGCATCCCGTGCATTGCCGGCGAGCGTCGCTCGAACGCCCAGCAGTACCTCGGCAGCCAGAGCCTGATCACCGCCGCCGGTGCCGGGGTCGCCGCCCTGCTCGGGGGTGAGCGGAACGACAGCAGCGTGATCAATTCGGGCGGCAGTACGCTCGGGGTCACCAGCAGCACGGGCAACAGTGCACTCAACTCCATCCTCAGTGGTGGGGTCAGTGATATCCGCGAGTGGGTCAAAAAGCTCTATGGCGAGGCCTTTGCCGCGGTGTACGTCCCTCCTGCCGCGCAGGTCGCCCTGCACCTCGACCATGAAATCACTATCGACTATGAGCCCAACGGCCGGAGCGTTCGCCATGAACCACACCATGCCTCCCTGCCTGACCTGGATTAGCCTGTTGTGCGTGGTCCTGGTCGGCTGTTCCTCCGACAAGGAGACGCTCCTACCCCATGGCGAGCAGACCATGTTGGACATCTGGAATGGCGCCGGTTCACAGGGCACCCAGCAGCAACTGCTAGATGCTCGGCAGCAGTTACGCCGCCCGTTGGATCAAGCAGACTTCTCCTCTTCTCTCCAGGAGCCGTACACTCGCACAGCGGCGAACGAGATCCGCAACCTGTTCCCTCGCCTGCCCAATCCCGATCTAGTGCTTTACGTGTATCCGCATTTGAGTGGTACCGAGCAGGCACCGGTCCCCGGTTACTCGACAGTCTTTCCGTTCTACCAACGCGTGCAGTACGCGCTGCCCGGTGAACGTCAGGAAGACTTGTAATGCACAGCGACGACGCGGACGACCGCACTCCTGGGTGGAAAGCCTGGCGCAACCCATTACGCCCTCGCGCCACCGTGGCCGACGAAGCTGCATTCTATGCGCACAACCCCAGTTTCACCGATCACCTGCCGTGGGTCGAATACCTTGAGACCGAGCAGTGCTTTCTGCTGGATGACAATCGCTCGGTGGGCGCAGTGTTCGAGCTGCTGCCCCTCGGCACCGAAGGACGCGAACCCGATTGGCTGATGGCTGCGCGCGATGCGCTCGAAGATGCCCTGCAGGACAGTTTTGACGAACTGGATCAGGCACCGTGGGTGGCGCAGTTTTTCTGTCAGGACGACCATGACTTCACCCCCTACCTGAACCGGCTCACGGAGTATGTTCGGGACAGCGCACGCAGCACGGTCTTCACCGAGGCCTATTTGGAACTCATGCGCCGTCATCTGAAGACCATCTCCAAGCCTGGCGGTCTGTTTGAAGATAAGGTAGTCACGTGCCTGCCCTGGCGTGGCAATAACCGGCGTGTGCGCTTGGTGGTCTATCGCTGGCTTGAGGCTGATGCTGAGCAGACGGGACTCACTCCGGTGCAATCACTGCATCAGGCTTGCGAACGGATCGGCGCCTCGCTGCAGGCGTGCGGGGTGCAATCAACGCGAGTCGATGGCCGAGATTTGTATGCCTGGTTATTGCCCTGGTTCAATCCAGCCCCCAGGCTCACCGATGAAGCGCCCGGAGAGTTTTACCGCCGCGTGGCCTATCCGGAGTCGGGCGACGGTGACTCGCTGGAACTGCCCTTCGATCATGACTTTGCCGAACGGCTGTTCTTCAACGAACCGCGTTCGGATGCGCAGCACGGGCTCTGGTATTTCGACGACCAGCCCCACCGCGTGATGGTGGTGGACAAGCTGCGCCGGGCGCCCTTGATTGGCCAACTCACCGGAGAAACCCGCAAGGGCGACGCAGTGAATGCTCTGTTCGACCAATTACCCGAAGGTACGGTGATGAGCCTGACTCTGGTGGTTAAACCCCAGGATGTGCTCGAGGATCAGTTGAACCGTCTGGCACGCAAAGCCATCGGTGAAAACCTGGCCTCGACCCAGACCCGCCAGGATGTCGAAGAGGCTCGCGCGATCATCGGTCGCCAGCACAAGCTGTACCGAGGAACCCTGGCGTTTTACGTGCGTGGTCACGACGAACAGCAACTGCACCAGCGCTCGGTCAGCCTGGCCAACGCACTGCTGGGCGCGGGCTTACAACCTGTACGCGAAGGCGATGAAGTCGCCGCCTGTAACAGCTACCTGCGATGGTTACCGATGGCTTACAACCCGGCCCGCGACACGCGCAACTGGTACACCCGCCTGATGTTCGTCCAGCACTTGGCGAATCTGGTTCCGGTCTGGGGCCGCAGCACGGGCACCGGCCATCCGGGGATCACCCTGTTCAATCGTGGTGGCTCGCCATTGAGTTTTGATCCGTTGTCACGTCTAGACCGGGCCATGAACGGCCATCTGCTATTGTTCGGTCCCACTGGAGCCGGTAAGTCGGCCACCCTGGTCACCCTACTGATGCAAGTCATGGCGGTGTACCGCCCTCGCCTATTTATCGTCGAGGCTGGCAACTCATTCGGCTTGCAGGGCGACTACTTCGCGACACAGGGCTTGTCGGTCAACAAGGTCCAATTAAAACCTGGCGCCTCGGTCAGTCTCGCCCCGTTCGCCGATGCTTGGCGCCTGGTCGGGCAGCCGGATCAAGTGGCGAGTCTGTCGATCGATGAGCTGGACGATGAACCGGTAGCCAGTCGCGAGGACCAGCGCGATGTCCTCGGCGAGTTGGAAATCACTGCCCGACTGATGATCACCGGTGGCGAAGCGAAGGAAGAAGCCCGACTGAGCCGAGCCGACCGCAGCTTGATCCGCGAGTGCATCCTGGATGCGGCACAGACCTGTGTCGCAGCGGACCGCAAGGTCCTCACCCGCAACGTGCGCGACGCCTTGCTGCGCGTCGCCGCCGACACGCACTTGCCGGAGAAGCGTCGCGAGCGTGCCCAGGAAATGGGCGAGTCCATCGATCTGTTTTGCCAGGGTTTCGAGGGTGAACTGTTTGATCGCGAGGGCACGCCTTGGCCCGAGAGCGATGTCACCATTGTCGACCTGGCCACTTACGCGCGCGAAGGCTACGAGGCCCAGATGTCCATCAGCTACATCAGCCTGATGAACACCGTGAACAACCTCGCCGAACGCGACCAGTACCTGGGCAGACCGATCATCATGGTCACCGATGAGGGCCATATCATCACCAAAAACCCGCTCCTAGCGCCATTCGTGGTCAAGGGGACGAAGATGTGGCGCAAGCTCGGCGCGTGGTTCTGGCTGGCGACGCAAAACCTTGCCGACTTCCCCGCTGCCGCGCAGACCATGCTCAACATGATCGAATGGTGGATTTGTTTAAACATGCCGCCCGCGGAAATCGAAGAAATCGCACGGTTCAAGAAGCTCACGCCGGCACAGAAAGCCCTGCTGCTGTCCGCCAGCAAAGAACCAGGTAAATACACCGAAGGGGTCGTGCTATCGAAGAAGCTCGAGACGCTGTTTCGAGCCGTGCCGCCCAGTCTTTACCTCGCGCTGGCCATGACGGAGCCGGAGGAAAAGGCCGAACGCTGGACACTGATGCAGGACCACGGCTGCTCAGAGCTGGAAGCTGCTTTCCGGGTAGCTGAACGGATCGATAGAGCGCGAGGAATAGAACCCACATAGGGGAATTCTATTCAGGTATCGCGCTTTCAAGCGAGTGATCGGTTATTGCGATTCACCCCGGAGCCGCTGCTGAATCCTCAACAGGAATCCGGCTTCAAAAGCATCCTGGCAGTCACCGACAGGAAAGGTCTTACGTGTTTGTGCCAGCGCCCACCACAGTGGAATCTCATCCGCTGACTCAAGCCAAGCCTCAGCACATTGCACGCCACGTTCGATCATCGAAGCAAATTCGTTGCCCCATGGGCTCATAAGGCTGCCGCATCCATCGGCCGCTGGAATTGAAATGTAGTTGTTGTCCATAGGCACCTTTTCTAATTTTATTGTTAGACGCTGGATCCAGTCCCAAAGGTCATCACGGACTGACTGACGCTCGACGCAATAGCTTAGATATACCGATGTAGACTATATCCCGTGGATTGAGAGTCCCTCAAGGCGCAATTTGCGCGCATGACTCAAGACTACGAACAGCTTCGCCTGCAACTGGCGGAGAATATCCGCTTGATGCGGCGCGTGAAAAACCTTACCCAAGAGCAGTTGGCGCTCATGGCCGAGGTGGATCGCACCTATGTCAGTCAAATCGAACGATGCACGGGCAATCCGTCGCTGTTGGTCCTGTGCAAACTCGCCAACATTTTCGAAATCACCGCAGATCAGCTACTTATAGAACCAGATATCCTGCGCAGTTCCCCTCACGTCAAATAATAGCCTCACATTTCACAAACCCGATAGATCCGCCTTCATAAATTCCACTGACAGTCTTTTGTCCGTAACCGAATCTACCCAGGCCATACACCGAGAGCCTGAATCATGCCTGTTGCCTGCTTGTCCATCCCGCCCACAAAGCTACGGCCCTTGGCGCTGAGCGTCCTGCTGGCGTGCGGCCCAAGCGTGGCGCTGGACACCGGCAGCATCACGTCCTCTGTACTTTCGCCAAATTGCCTCGCATACAGGGTCGTCGGCATTTGTTTCTGGCTGTTCTGTACTCCCTTCGGTTGTAAAGTCAGAACCTCGACCAAGGTGCGTCATTTCATCCCCGAGCTAGTGGTCTCGAGCTACGCCACCACGGGCAGCAATCCTTGGACAGAGATGGCTGCCCTATCCTCTCCCATCAGCGGCGCGGAGGGTGGCGGCAACCTGATCACGCCGGGTACCCGCCGCGACAATCTGCTCCGCTTCAAAAACGTCGATGGTATCGGTCATCCTGGAGGCTGGGCGGCTACGCAACTAGCCTCTCAATCCGGCTATGCCTGCGCCAGCGGCGCAACCGCGTTCAGGCCCTACTACCTGAGTACCCTGGACTCGCTAGCCTGGCGCCGCGGCATTCCGGAAAGTTTCTATCCAGAATCCCTCATGCCTGGTGTTCGTGAGATCGGACATCAGGCCTCGGGAAACATGTGGGGCAACGTCTATCCCCGTCAGGGTTTTCTGGTACAGCCCGACGACTTCAAAGCAGCCGCCGTCATGGCGCAACGGGCCGGCGATGTGATTACCCGCAACTGGCAGCCGCATGTGTACTTACCACTCACGCCGGCCAAACGTGACGGCTACTGGCCACCCGGCCCGATCGTCGAAAACGACGCTTCGACCCACAAATGGCAATTGCTCTACCCCCAGGTTCAGCCCACGTGCGCCATCTTCCCCAGCGATCCGATACAGAGTGCGGACGGCGGCTATTCGTGGTCGTTGTGGCGTCCTTATAGCTGCTGCAAGCGTGAGGGGCAGACCTTCCTGTTCAGCATCGACTTCGAAGGAGGTGCTTGATGAGTCGGTTTCTCGCACGACCCTGGATGGGCACGATGAGTCTGCTGCTTTGTGGACTGCTCGCCATGGCCACGCATGCCCACGCAGCCGAAGGCGATTACCGCCTGGGCACTCAAGGCGAAGTGCTCGACGACCGAGTGATGTACACCATCGGTGGCGGCTCAGCGGTGGGCTCTCCCAGTTCGCTCTACCGACCCAGCGGTCTCGGTGCTGGCGTGTCCTGGCGGGCGAACATGATGTGCGGAAATATGAGCCTCACCAACACCCTACAAAACCAGCTGAACGGTATGACCGAAGGTTTCCAGCAGATCATGGGCAGCGTCGTGCAGAACGCGACCCAAGCCGTGATGTCGCTGCCGGCGTTGATCATTCAGCGCGCCAACCCCGGTCTCTATGAGTTGCTCAGCAACGGCGTGATGCAGGGTCGTATCGACTTCGATCGATCCAAACTCACCTGCCAGGCCATGGCCGAGAAGATGGCGGACAAGGTTGGTCAAGCTGGCTGGGGCGCGCTGGCCAAGAACCAGGAGATGCAGAGTAATCTGGAGCAAACCGGCGGTGATGCGGTGGCCGCGGTAAAAAACACCGAGGCCCGTAACGGCAACAATGGGGTGTCCTGGGTCGGAGGGCAGAAGGCTGGGGGCACCGGACAAACGCCCATCCGGGTGACCGCCGACGTGGTGCGCGCGGGCTATAACCTGCTGCATAACCGGTCGGTGGATGACAGTGCCTCAATCAGTAGCAGCGACTGTCTGGGTGGAGCCATTTGCCAGACCTGGGCTTCACCTCAGGAGGAATCCGATTGGGCCGTCCGTGTGTTGGGCGAGAGCGAAGTCTCGACCTGTGACACCTGCGAAACCCTGCGGGCGACCGCTGGCAGCGGACTGACGCCGCTGATCCAGGAAGCCTACAGCGAACGCCTCAAGGCCTTGCAAGGATTGCTGTCGGGCTCACTGTCGCCTACCCCTGACAATCTGACTAAAGCCTCGAGCCCAATGCTGCCGGTGACCCGTGGTGTGGTTGAAGCCCTGCGCGACGATCCAGACCAGGATCTACTGGCACGGCGCCTGGCCAGTGAGACGGCCCTGTCCAGCGTGCTCGACAAGGCGCTCCTGCTACTGCGCACCCTATTGGCGGGCAGTCACGAACCGAACATCGCCTCCGCCGAGCCAGCCCAAACCGCCTTGACGAAAAACATCGACGCTCTGGAGCGAGAAATACGCCTGCTGCAGACCGAGCTGCAGGTCCGGCAGATGCTGGCCACCAATACCGCCAGCCTGGTGCTAGACCGGCATGCCGGTGGCGCCGACGCTTCGCGCACCGTAGAGCAAGGCGACCCAGAACCCGGCCGGCTCAATGATGCTGACGCCAGGCGCAAATGAGCCATGAAACGCTCACCGCTATTCACTTTGCTTTCGAGTCTGGGGATTGCCGCAGTGATGATCCTGGCCGCCGCACTGGTCGCCTGGATCGGCCGCACTGCGCTGGGTAGCTTCGCGGCCTGGCAGCAGGCATTCGAACTCGTACGGCCCTATCTGCGGTGGTGGCGTGCCCTGCTCTACGGCTCCCTCTTTGCGCTCTGGTGGGATCTGCTTCGGTACTCCCGACATCGCCCCCAAGATCGACTGCGCGTGAAACGCATCGGGGCATTAGGGCTCGTGCTCTTTACCTGCGTCGAACTCACCCGACTGTGAGGTCACCACCATGCTCATGAGCACCAACAGCTATTTGGAGTTTTACCTCTCCCTACTGGCCTGGATCATCAACAACGGCATCTGGAGCGTACTGTCCGATACCGGGCTGTTCGCCGCACCCTTTGGTGCAATCATCTTGCAAGAATGGCTGTCGGCCCGTCAGCAAGGCGCAGACGAAGGCAACAAAGGACTGCTCTCGGTGCCGCGTATCGAGAACCGGTTGTGGCTGGCCTACATCGTCGTGTTGTTCGGGTGCGCGCCCGTCTTTCCGCTGAGCCTCGCCTCAATTGCGTTCGACGATGCGGCCAGCCAGCGCTGCGGCGTGAGCGTGGCCAAGCCGGCGGAAACCGCCTGGGGCGCCACCTTCAATACCATCGATGAGCGATCCGCCAACGTGCCAGTCTGGTGGTTTCTGGTACACGCCTTGAGCAAAGGCGTGACCGCCGCTGCTACCGCCTCCATCCCCTGCGCACCGGATATCCGGCAGATGCGCATGGAGATCGACAGTTCGCGCATCGACAGTCAAGTACTGCTGCAGGAAGTCGCGGACTTCACTCGTGATTGCTATGGCTATTCCCGTTCGCGGCTGTTCACCAACCGTCCGCAGTTGGACAAGGCGCAAAGTCATGACGCGTCCTGGATTGGCTCAAGCTATTTTCTCGACACGCCCGGCTACTACGATACGGATCGTTCCCATACACCGCGGGCCAGTTGGCCGTATGACGAAAACCGCGATGTCTCCTTGCCTCGGCTAGAGAATGGTGCAGGCTACCCTACCTGCAAGCAGTGGTGGAGCGATAGCGGTGTCGGGTTGCGCGGGCGCTTGATCGAGCAGGTCGATCCTTCGCTGCTAACTCAGTTGAAAGGTTGGTTGACCGGCCGTTCGAGCAACGAGATCGAAGATGCCACCTTGCGTGAACTGGTCAGCCCGCGCCAGCAATCGATGTCCATGGCGCCCGGACAGGTGTACCAGGACTATGGCTCCAGCGCTCGCGGTGGTTCGATTAATCAGGGACTCAACAACCTGGCCACCAATACCGGATTGGCTCTGGGCTCCTTCAGCAACTTCCCGGCGATGAATGCGCTACGCGCCGCCCTGCCGATGGTGCAGGCCTTCCTGATCATGGGTGTCATCATCAGCTTGCCGCTGGTTCTGTTGGTCAGTACCTACCAATTGAAGACCGTCATGACCGTGACGTTCGCGCTGTTCACGTTGCATATGCTGAGCTTCTGGTGGGAGCTGGCTCGCTGGATCGATTCGAGCATGCTCGACACCCTGTACAACCAAGTTTCGGCTTCCAATCAGGTGCTGTTATCGCTGCCCACATCCGGCTTCATGGAGGGGACTGTCACGGCGCAGGTGATCGAGTATGTGATGGGGGCAATGTTCATCGTGCTTCCAATGTTATTTTTGGCTGCGATGAGCTGGGCAGGATATAGCGTGGGCTCAATAGCCGACGGCATGCTTAGCAAAGGAGCGGCCCAAGCGCAAGATGCTGGAGCTAGGGGTGCTGGAGCTCTGATGTCTGCTGGAAAGGCCTTGAGGAAGGGTTGATCAGCTCGACTACAAGTCTTTTAAATCAGGCTGACCGGGCGCGCGGCCAAATTCATACTCACCATATGGGTCGCCATATGCCTTGTACCTGAGAGCATCCTTAGGTTTGATAGGAGCTCCATTGGCGATAGCCCAACACAAAACAACGAGGATCATCACCGACACTGTTAGCCATAAGCTGACTACCAGGAGTCCGGCAGCGACTGCCAATTTGATGACCAGAAAACTGCCACGCACAAGCAGTTTTCCTGCTGGGATACCTCCTACCGCCGCACGCTCGGCCACACGCATTTCGAATGCACTCAACTTGCGATAAGCACGCTTTACCGCCTTGCCCACAGCATATGCCCAACAATGTGCGCGCGAGACTTGATTGTGGTGTTGAGTCTGCATGGCCTCGCCCTCTTCTGAGCGTTTTCATGGTGAATGCGGCAGTACTAGCCTACTACTAGAAACCAACGGTGCCTGACCGTTTATCAGTTCGTACAGCCGAAAAAACCAACCTGGAATTCAATAGATCAACCTCGTTAGACGCCGTCGCTGAGGCTATTGATCTGCATACATTGCTCAGCTAAATACAAGGTATGGATCGCTGTTATCAACAGCACCCTGCCCAGGTAGCCAGAACCTTCAAGGTTACGTCATCACTTTGGTGATGGTTCTCCCCAAGTGCGATTAGCGTTCGGTAGCTCGCACGATGACCGCTTTTGCGGTGATGAATGCCCACTGTTCTCCTGCTCGCCAGTCGAACCTTCTTGTTTTTCTTCAACCCACTGCGGGGAAATTCTTTCCCGCACGGGACAGATTTCTTCGCATTTTCAACGGAGCTACACCATGTCCGACTCACTCACAATTGAAGCCCTGAACACCATTCAGTTACCCATTGTATTCACCCCTAGCGCCTGGCAAAGCGCGGTACTGCTCGTGCGTTCAGATCAGAGGCTACAGGCTGATCGACTGAGTAACGTATTACGCGCGGCCTTCGAAGCCCACCTGGCCCATCCACACAAACTCTATGTGCTGTTCGAAGTAGTCCACATCGCACCATCGGGTCATCCACACCATGACCCGTTACTGCGCCTGAGCCTCAACCTACTCCAAGAACCGGACCAGCCTGGTGCCTTGCTGATAGCTCTTGCAGCAGAGCATCAACGCTAAGTGCTTACGGCCCGGACTCGGCCCCCACACTCACATTCGGACGGCAGCAAGACCTGCATCAATCCAACACATCACCCAATCGGGGAACCCTCCCCCGACGGGCAAGGCGTTCCTCCGTTCTCCCGAGGAAAATGCCATGCGCGATATCTACCAAGACGTGACTGACAAGATCGTTGCCGCTTTGGCCCAGGGCGCAGTTCCCTGGATCAAACCCTGGTCCTCAAGTGGCTCCGCTTACATCGGCCAACCCTACCCCATCAACGCCATCACGCGTCGTCCCTATGCGGGCATCAATTTACCGTTGCTTTGGGCCGAGGCTCGGCTGCAGGGATTCACCCAAGATCGTTGGCTGACCTTCAACCAAGCGAAAAAGGCCGGTGGGCACATCCGTAAGGGTGAGCACAGCACCCTGGCAGTGCTCTACAAACCGATAGAGCGCGAGGAACAGACGGAGTCAGGCCAACCCGTACTCGATGAGAACGGTCAGCCCAAGGTCATTCACGTTGGCATTCTCAGGACGCACTTCCTGTTCAATATCGAGCAAACGGAGGGGCTCGAAGCTCTCACTGAAACACTGATCGAAACGGAACCGAGCGATCCCTTCCAAGCCAACAGCGCTGCGGAAAATCTGTTGTTAAGTTCTGGGGCAAACATCACTCATCGATCTGCCGACGATGCCTTTTACCACCCGATCAGGGATCTCATCCAACTGCCGACAAAAGCGCAATTTCACAATGAAGGTGGATACTACGCCACTGCTCTTCATGAGCTAACTCATTGGACTGGACATCAGTCTCGGTTGCAGCGCGAAGGTGTGGTTTCCTCCTGTCCGTTCGGCTCCCCAGGCTACGCCTTCGAGGAGTTGATCGCCGAGATGGGCGCTGCGTTTTTATGTGCCTATGCCGGTATACAGGGAGAGTTACGGCACGAGGGCTACATCGATTCCTGGCTCAGTCTGCTCAAGGCAGACAAGCGTGCGATCTTTCGCGCCAGTGGCCAAGCCAGAAGCGCATCGGAGTACTTGCGTAATTTGGAGCGGCAGTTGAAGCCAGCGGTCTTTGATGACTCACCATGCATGAACGACGAGGTTTAATCGTCCACTATGCAGAGACTCACTGCTACAGATGCTTCATTGGGCCCGACGCAAGTTGGGCCTTTTTTGCCTTCAGAACCAACGACTTCCAGGAGCGGCACTTTGCCACAGCTGATCACATGCCCAAGGAAGCGCCCTTCGATGTGCAGATAAAACACCATCCAGCTGCGACGAGCAGTGCTGTTCAGTAAGTAATCAATCCGTTGCGACCAGCCTACTCCGAGGCACGTAGACATTTATCCACAGATATACACACGCTTTTCGTGGACAACTTTCAATCTGTCTCGGCGGACTTCCACCCCCGATTGAACTACCGACTGAGGGCCCATATGAGAGCGTGACCATACGTGAAGATACCGCTGGATCAGTCATCCAGGTTCTCCGCTAGAAACCCAACCAACTCGAGCGGGCTTTGGCTGTCGATCACCTTGTAGATCAGATCGCGCTTACTGCGCGGCAACTTCTTGACCACGCTTTTCGCCGAGGCCCTGACGGCTTCGTCGGTCCCATGTATACGCGCCGCGAGTAGCAGCACTATCGTTGCGTCAGTGAGGTTCATGGCAAGACTCAAAAATTATCCACCGCAGTGTACCGATTCATGTCTTTTCCGTACCAGCCCCCTGAAAAACGTTGCCTAGCAATATCAGTATTCGGATTGCCGCGCAAAAGGACACCAGCCAAAAAGGACGGGGAAGGGTTGGAAAGGAATGGGGCTCAAGGGTAAGAGCTCTATCCGAAAAGGCAAAAAGGCCACTGACCCAGCCAGTTCCCGGAGGTCCCGATGCTCCTCAGCCTGTTTCGCCGCAAAAGGCAAAATCCCCCTCTATCACCGACCGTGAACGTCGCCGAAGGTTACCTACCCGTTGAATCAGCCCACACCTTGTTAGCGGCGGAGCACCGCCGCCAGTTGCTCGATCGCATCTGGCAGTACACCGCCCTCTCCCATGCACAGTTCATCCAGCTCTATTTAAATCCAATCCATCGCTACGCCAAACAGGTCCAGCAATTCCCCGCCAGCGAGACGCACCACCATGCTTACCTCGGCGGCATGCTCGACCATGGCCTGGAGCTGGTTGCCTGCAGTCTGAAACTGCGTCAGTCGTATCTGCTGCCCACCGGTGCCGCACCCGAAGACCAAGCCGCCCAGACTGATGCCTGGTCCGCTGGTATTGCTTACGGTGCCCTGCTCCACGACATCGGCAAGATCGCCGTGGACCTGCAGGTCGAACGCCACGATGGCAGCGTTTGGCACCCCTGGCAGGGGGCACTGGATCAGCCCTACCGTTTTCGTTACCTCAAAGGTCGCGATTACCACCTGCACGGCGCCGCCGCTGGCTTGCTCTACACCCAGATTCTCGACCGCCCGATCCTCGACTGGCTCAGTGGTTTTCCGTCGCTGTGGGCCAGCCTGCTGTATGTCCTGGCCGGTCAGTACGAACATGCCGGTGTACTGGGCGAACTGGTGATTCAGGCCGATCGGGTCTCCACCGCACAAAACATGGGGGGCAACCCGAGTAAGGCGCTGCAGGCGCCGATCCGTTCACTGCAACATCACTTAATCACTGGACTACGCCATCTGGTTCAACACGAGCTAAAGCTCAATCAACCGGGTGCCGCCGGCTGGCTGACCCAGGACGCCCTGTGGCTGGTGAGCAAGGTCGTCACCGACAAGCTGCGCGCTTATCTGCTGTCGCAATCGATTGAGGGCATCCCCTCCTCCAACATCGCCGTGTTCGACGAGCTGCAATCCCATGGGCTGGTCGAGTCGACCCCGGAAGGCAAAGCCATCTGGACCGCGCGGGTGGCACAGGGAAGCTGGCAGCAAAGTTTCACCTTTCTACGCCTTCAACCAGCGTTGATTTGGGGAAGCGAAGACCGGCCTGAAGCTTTCAGCGGAACGGTGAGCGTGGCCGTCGATAACCAGCCGACAATAGCTCCGGCATCACCACCCACCTTCGAAGCTGGCAGTGCCGGAGCAGATCAAAACCCATCGCAAACCGATCCCGGGGCGATGGAAGATGCCGAATATCTCGGAACACTGTTGGATATGTTCGATCCGGCAGAATCCGAAAGCAATGATGCACCACCAGAGCCCCCCCTCGAAAGCTCAAGCGTCCCTTCAGACCCTGGTCAGACATTCCTGAATTGGGTCAAGGACGGCATTCTGAGCCACAAGCTGATCATCAATGACAGCAAGGCCAAGGTGCACATCGTGAGCGGTTCGGTGTTTCTGGTTACACCGGGTCTGTTCCAACGCTACGTTCAGGAATTTCCTAATATCGCTCTAGGGACAGACCTCGAAGGTGAAGAATGGCGCTGGGTGCAGAAGCAGTTCGAGAAACTGAAGGTCCACAGGAAGCGTGACGACGGTTTGAATATCTGGGTGTGCCAAGTGCAAGGCCCAAGAAAAAAAGCACTCTTGAAGGGATATTTTCTGATTAACCCGGGCTTGCTGTTCAATTCCGTGCCTTCAGACAATCCTCACCTTCATATGTTATGAATGCGGTGCCTACGCACAGCCTCAGTGAATGGTCAGAAGCACAGCGCTTGCGATGCCGCACCTGCTTACCGGGGATACGAACCTGATCCAGAAGCACCTTAGCATTCGATATATCTCTGGCTTATACCGGAGACGCCAAAAGCGCAAAGGCACTCCGTTGGTGTCACAAACCATATGAATTGATTGTAAGGCCTCCTCGGCTGCGCTCCAGCGCATGGTCTGCTGGCTCTTCTGGCCCCCTGTCTTCCCGGAGCCGGAAGAGACTCGGATTGCACGCGCAGCTGTTGAAATGCTCATCCAGGTGTCCAGATGAATCAGGTCCTCCTGGTTAAGTCGGATATCATCGGGAGGGCCCGTTTTTTTTTTCGCGGAAAACCAGATTCGCGATCAGTACCAGCAGAATCCTGGATGCCTTGAGCGCCTTACCCTCGCCGATTTCAACCTAATCCGCGAATGCACCCTGGCTGGGCCTAATAATCAGGAAATTCAGAGCTATTTGAATCCTCATTATCGGACTCATAAAATATTCCCGCGACTGCAGCGCGTGCATCTTCAACAAATCTGAACAGTTCAGGAGACACTTCTTTAAATCCCTCATGTGTCAGCAGACGCTCTTCTTTGCGAAGATTCACCACTTTATCCGCATCAAAAGAGTCAGGCAGCTCCTCATGAGCAAGAATTACTTGCGTATGGGCAGGAGCAGTTGCAGCCAGTACAGCCAATAGTTCCTGTAAATGCTCTTTATCCTGAGCACCTTGATTAGGAGAGTCAATAACAACCGGGGCAGGCAAATAGCCATCTTGGGCAATGGTCCGCCATAGAGCCGCATAGTAAGCAATTATGGAGCGTGCATAGCGACTGCCTGAGTTAAACGGACGCTTCGAAAGCCCCCACTTTTCCAACCCGTCAGGCTTATCCACATCCAACTCGACTATAGCCTGTGCAAAACAGTTTCTGAACCTTTCCAACGGCGCCTTAGAATCATGCGCCACCCCAAGCACCTTCAACTCGGACTTTATACCAGAAAGTAAACCCGCGACAACCTCAACTTCATTAACGACGCACTTTTCCTCCGCTGCCAGCTGAGCATCAGCGGTGTTAGCACTGTAACTTTTTATAAAATCGTCGAAAGTGAACTTCCCCCGTTTCACATTCAGCAGATCTTGAATCGCGCCATATTGCTGACGGAGCTCCAGTGCCATACGTCGATTTCGATCAAGACGCAGACGAATACTTTCTAGGCGACGCTCCAGCGACGTTTTAAGCGATGTCAGCTCTCTAGCATCTTCTGCCAGCCCGAGGAACGTATGAAAAGAATCATCGTGCATTGCATTGCACGTCGGGCATACAAATTTATGATCTTTCGCAGAAACTTCTGCCGCGAATTTAAAGTCTGCAGCATGCTCCTTCAAAGCAGCATTCGAGAGACGAATCTGTTCAGAAAGAGAGAACACTAGCTCTTGATCCTCGACTATATTTTTTCTAAGGCCATCCTGCTTTCTAGCCAAATCTATCGATCGAGCAGTTAGTTCTTTAACCTCAGAATGAAAATCTTTAGCACTTAGTTTGACTGGAGTAATTTTTGTGTTTCGACGAAGCCGGATACGGGTTCGACTAAGCGTAGCAAGTTCGACCTTCAGCACGCTGTTTTTTGCCTTTTTTTCCTGCTCATCCGCCTTCAGTTCGAAATAGCGAGCAGGCCTAACTCGAGCAAAATACTCTAAGGTATGTTCTACTGGACGCTGAAATTGTTTTAGGCTCGAAAAAGTGTCCCAATTCGCCCCAAAAGAACCATCCTGATTAATGAAGAACGGAAGAAAAAAGTTACTAGGCGCAGCATGCCTAAACCGTCCGGAACGGTCAAGAAGACGTAGATCAAATCCCACTACCGCTGCAAATATTTCATTCCATTTGGAGCTGTTCGTAGCAACACCGATAAGCCTACCACCTTCAAAAAGAGCACGGAGATCTTCACGTCGAACCGTGGTCAGCTCTCTGCTCCCTACAGTGAAATCGACTGCAAGTATGGCCGAATAATCCCAGTTCGGAAGGGTCCCATGTGGCTCAGCGTCAAATGCCCGAAATACGGACTTTAAGATTGCTGACTTACCCGCTCCGTTTCTCCCCCATAGCAAGCTCTTCCGAGGATGAAATTCCAGTTGCATCCCTGCCTGCTCCGCCTCGGAGCAGATTCTGATTCTTTTGAATTGCAAGTTCGACATTTTTTTTCTTGCGCATAGCCCGCAATACTAAACGGGGATTTGGTTTAGGTTCCATTCGGTCATCTCATAGATAGCGAGAGCACTGATCTCATCAACCGATAGCTCGGGAAGCTGACCCGCCAAGGCAGCAGCAATAGCTTCAAAGCAAGCCTGATCACTCTGATCAATAGATTCAGCATATTCGCAAGCAGCATAAACGACATGATTGTCGATATGCCAACGATTACCAGTGCCTAGAAGTACTTTTTCTCGCGCACATCTAGAGAGTGCCGCCAATACCCGGTCACTTTTTCGCGATGTCCAATGGTGCGATAGTTTATCGAAGAGTCGACGCCTAGAGCCCTCCCTATCAGGAGTAGCCGATAGACTCTCTACTGCTGCCTTAAACGCCAGCTTACCGAATCCACGTTGTTCCACAAGCTCCGCCCAAGACTTACACTTATCAGTCCGCCGAGCGGTCGCTTTTATCCGCACATACAATGTATCGACCAAAGACGGCGCCTGATTTATATGTTCTGGCGCAACAGCCTGAAGAAAGTGAATCATTTTACCGTTAGTATGTTGCTGCAGGTCATCAACATGTAACGCTATGCGACGCAGTTCTAGCTTATTAAGATTTACCTCGGAAGGCGCGATCCCTTCCATTTCCCCGAACCCAAGGAGCAGCGCATTGGAATGAACAGCATCCCATTCTCCTAAAAAAATATTGGCGACATTCACTGAGCTATCGCCACTCGCTAGGCTCACATCAAATTTTGCATTTGAGGCGAACACACCCCGTGCGTCGATCGTTTTAAACGCCTGAACACTTTTGAACAATTTCGTTACAGGCTTTGAGGTTTTCGGCTTTTTATCCTTCGCAGTTTGCCCAGTAAGATCAGATACACCCCAATAACCATCCTCCTTCTTTTTCAACTGATAAAGCGCGACTTTTTCTGGCGAAGTACTTGAATCAAACTCCGCGATATCTTGCACGTACTCACAGAGGAACATATAGTCCTCATGCCCACCCTGCTCGACTTCAAGGAGACGAACGATAAGCCAGAAATGGGCAAAGTCATGGCCTTTACTTCCATGGCCACCACCAAAATCATGATGACTATCGTCATCCTCAATACGCTCAATCTCGTCTATAGACGTTGATAGCACAGCTGCGGCCATACGTGATCGAGCTCCTTTTTTCCGCAAATCATAGCGACTGGTCCAAAGCTATCAAAAAGCCATCGCTAGGACCACCATTTGATTGCGTTTACTCGCATCACGCCAAGCTTTAGCAATAGCTCCAGCTGCCATCTCGATCATTCACCCCATAAACCAGCACCTCCTGTTTCAGCTTTAGAAGCTTAACAGCACAGATTTCGCCAATGTTGACGTCCAATAGAATCGACGCGCCGCAGTGGGATTGAACATTGTTGATTCGCCTCCCTGGCCCCTCCGGGCTTCCGAAAAAAATATCTGTCGGGATCATTTCGTATGCTGACAAAGCATTAATGGAAGGTGTCGTGTTGTTACGGCATTCGCTCAGAGCGACGGTTGCGCGAAGAGGTCCATTTGAACCTGGCGTATCGCTAGTTCTGCCGGTTTAGGCTGGAAGATGAAGCACTCAATCATTCGACTTTTTCCAAAAATCGACATGGCCGTTTTCGGGAAAGTGATCTGTTTCGCTGGTTGCTCAATGAGGTACTGCGTCGCTGCATGGACGCAGGCCTGGTCAAGGGCGAAGCGTTTGCCGTGGACGCCAGCATCATCAAAGCGGATGCGAGTCGGCAGCGCGACGTACCAGGAAATGAACGGGCCATCTGCAGCGATCTGCCCCTTAGCACCCGCGCCGTGCGTGAGTACCTTGAAGCCCTCAATGAAGAGGTCCTGGCCGAAACACTACCGAAGCGCCTATCACTGACTGCCCCTCAAGCCCGCTGGACCGCTGTTCCGGGAGACTCAGCGTTCTTCGCCTATCTCACGAACTATCTGATCGATGCCGAACACGGTGTAATCGTGGATGTGGAGCCAACACCAGCTCATCGCACGGCCGAGGTCGCCATTGATGTTAAGGACTTCGACATTGGCGGAATACATCAAGGCCGACGTATCCGGCCACCTAGGATCAAGCCACACCTGCGACACCGGAACGAGCTGTGCGGATCGGATAGTGTGCAAGCTACGCCTTGGGCGAGGAAGTCACTGAACGGGACAGCCTGCTGTATCGTCGAAGCCATCTTGAAGGCGCAAAGCTTCGATAAATTGATGAAGCCCTGAAAGGAAGTGAAATATCAAAACAGGATTGGCGCTAAAGGCAACGCGAGGAAGGGCCAAAAGCGGCGTGAACTCAGAATATCCGCGTGCCGCGGCTAGCAGGGCGGAAATGTGTTTACCCCCTTGTTTACCCCTGAGCCAGAAAATGAAAAAGCCCAACCTTTTCAGATTGGGCTAAGTCATTGAAAAATATGGTCGGGACGGAGTGATTCGAACACTCGACCCCTAGCACCCCATGCTAGTGCGCTACCGGACTGCGCTACGCCCCGACTAGGCGTGAAACCTGTTCCTCATCTCGAGGAACGCTCAAGAATATATCGCAAGCTTTTGAAAACTGGAAGTATTTAAAAGCAGGAATTTACTTCTTGAGGACCACCAGAACATCTTCCAGCTCAGCGATCATCTGGCGAATCATTTGTTTGTATTGCGTGGTGTCGTCTTTGGCTTCATCACCGGACAAACGCAGGCGTGCGCCGCCGATGGTGAATCCTTGATCGTAAAGAAGCGCTCGGATCTGCCGGATCATCAGCACGTCCTGACGCTGATAATACCGGCGGTTTCCGCGGCGTTTGACGGGGTTGAGTTGAGGAAACTCCTGCTCCCAATAGCGCAGCACGTGCGGTTTTACCGCACATAACTCGCTGACTTCACCGATGGTGAAGTAGCGTTTGCCTGGGATGACGGGTAGCTCGTCGTTATGACTTGGTTCCAGCATAAGCCTCAACTCGGGCCTTCAACTTCTGCCCTGGACGAAAGGTGACCACACGGCGAGCCGTGATCGGGATTTCTTCTCCCGTTTTCGGATTGCGGCCAGGCCGCTGGCGTTTGTCCCGAAGGTCAAAATTGCCGAAACCGGACAATTTGACTTGTTCGTTGTCTTCAAGAGCGTGCCTGATTTCCTCGAAAAACAGTTCGACCAATTCCTTGGCTTCCCGCTTGTTCAGGCCCAGCTCTTCATACAGACGTTCCGCCATCTCAGCTTTCGTCAAAGCCCCCATACGTCACTTCCTTAACGTGGCGTTCAACCTTTGTTCGAGCGAGGTGAGGATGTTTTGCGTCGCAGAATTCACCTCATCGTCATTAAGAGTGCGCGATGGATGCTGCCAGGTCAAGCCAACTGCGAGGCTTTTTCTATCAGGATCAATGCCTTTACCCTGATACACGTCAAATAGCCTGAGGTCTGTCAGCCATTCGCCTGCATTTTCACGGATTACGTCCAGCACAGCCGCGGCTGCAACGTCTTTGTCCGCAATCAATGCCAAGTCACGACGCACTTCAGGAAAACGCGATAACTCCTGGAATTTAGGCATTTTGCCCGAGGCGACCTCTGCCAGAACCAGTTCGAAAACGAACACGGGACGGTCCAGCCCAAGCGTTTTCGATAATTCAGGGTGGATCGCGCCGACAAAACCGACCAGACGCCCTTCACGCTCGATACGCGCAGTTTGACCCGGGTGCAATGCTGAGTGCTTGCCCGGCACGAACGTGAACGCGTCCAGCGCACCGGCAAAGCCCAACACCGCTTCCACGTCAGCCTTGACGTCGAAGAAGTCCACGGTGTCGCGACCTTGCGCCCAGCCTTCAGGCAGACGGCTACCGCAAACCACACCCGCGAGCATTGGCTCTTGCTTCAAGCCTTCAAGTTGACCGACAAAGCGCAGGCCGCTTTCAAAAAGACGTACACGGTCCTGTTGACGGTTCAGGTTGTGCTGCAGTGCCTTGACTAGGCCAGGCCACAAGGACGAACGCATCGCAGCCATGTCGTTCGAAATCGGATTGGCCAGCAGCAGCGGTTCAACACCCGGATTAAACAACTCGAACTGTTTCGGATCGATGAAACTGTAGGTGATCGCTTCCTGATAACCACGAGCTACCAGCAGTCGGCGCAGTTCGGGCAGATCGCTACGGGCTTCAGCCTTGGCTTGCGGCGCCAGACGCGCTTGCGGGTAACGAACCGGCAGGCGGTTATAGCCGTACAAACGAGCCAGCTCTTCGATCAGGTCGACTTCCAGGCTGATATCGAAACGATGGCTTGGCACTTCTACGCGCCACTGCCCTGCTCCGTCGGCGGTAATTCCCAGGCCTAAAGCACTGAGCAGACGCTCGACTTCGGCCGAATCCATTTCCATCCCCAACATCTGGGCAATGCGTTGGCTACGCAGGGTCACCGGCGCGATCGACGGCAGGTGCTGCTCGCTGACGGTTTCGATGATCGGACCCGCTTCGCCACCGGTGATTTCCAGCAGCAGGCCAGTGGCGCGCTCCATAGCTTCACGGGCCAGTTGCCAGTCCACACCACGCTCATAGCGATGCGACGCGTCGGTGTGCAGGCCATATGAACGGGCCTTGCCAGCGACAGCGATCTGATCGAAGAACGCGCTTTCCAGGAATATGTCGCGAGTGGTCGCAGTGTTGACACCGCTGTGCTCACCACCCATGACACCGGCAATTGCCAGCGCACGGGTATGGTCGGCAATCACCAGCGTATCGCTACGCAGGCTGACTTCCTGTCCATCGAGAAGAACAAGCTTTTCACCCTCTTCGGCCATCCGCACGCGGATGCCGCCGTTGATTTCGGCGAGGTCGAAGGCGTGCAACGGCTGACCCAACTCCAACATGACGTAGTTGGTGATATCGACAGCAGCGTCGATGCTGCGCACCTCGGAGCGACGCAGGCGCTCAACCATCCACAGCGGCGTAGGCAGGGACAGGTCGACGTTACGGATGACACGCCCCAGGTAACGCGGGCAGGCGGCAGGTGCCAGCACTTCAACCGAGCGCACTTCATCATGCGCCGCTGGAACCGCAGCCACTACGGGGCGAGTGACCTGGGCGGCGTACAGCGCGCCGACTTCGCGAGCAAGGCCCGCCAGGGACAGGCAGTCGCCGCGGTTCGGGGTCAGGTCGACCTCGATGCTGGTGTCGTCCAGGTTCAGATACTCACGAATGTCCTGGCCTACAGGCGCATCGACAGGCAATTCCATCAAGCCGTCGTTGCCTTCTCCGACTTGCAGTTCGGCCTGGGAGCACAGCATGCCGTTGGATTCAACGCCACGCAGCTTGGCTTTCTTGATTTTGAAATCGCCCGGCAGCTCGGCACCGATGGTGGCGAACGGAATCTTCAGGCCCGGGCGTACGTTTGGCGCACCACAAACGACCTGGAACGTCTCCGAACCATTACTGACCTGGCAAACACGCAGTTTGTCGGCGTCCGGGTGCTGTTCGGTGCTCAGCACCTCGCCCACGATGACGCCGCTGAATACACCGGCGGCCGGCGTGACGCTATCGACCTCAAGACCGGCCATCGACAGACGAGCAACCAGCTCGTCACGACTTACCTGCGGGCTTACCCAGCCACGCAGCCATTGTTCACTGAATTTCATCCTGCTCTCCTAAGAATTCGTTACGACTAGCGAAATTGCGCGAGGAACCGCAAGTCGTTGTCGAAGAACAGACGCAAGTCGTTCACGCCGTAACGCAGCATGGCCAGACGCTCAACGCCCATGCCGAAGGCAAAGCCCGAGAACTCTTCCGGGTCGATCCCGGACATGCGCAGCACGTTCGGATGAACCATGCCGCAGCCCATCACTTCCAGCCAGCCTGTCTGCTTGCAGACACGGCAGCCTTTACCGCTGCACATCACGCATTCCATGTCGACTTCGGCGGATGGCTCGGTGAACGGGAAGTAAGAAGGGCGGAATCGCACGGCCAGTTCTTTTTCGAAGAACACGCGCAGGAACTCTTCGATGGTGCCTTTGAGGTCGGCAAAATTGATGTCGCGATCGACCAGCAGGCCTTCGACCTGGTGGAACATCGGCGAATGGGTGATATCCGAGTCGCTTCGATACACACGACCAGGGCAGACGATGCGGATCGGCGGCTGCTTGGATTCCATGGTGCGGACCTGTACCGGCGAGGTATGGGTGCGCAGCAACATGTTGGCATTGAAATAGAAGGTGTCATGCATCGACCGGGCCGGGTGATGGCCTGGGATGTTGAGCGCTTCAAAGTTGTGGTAGTCGTCTTCGACCTCAGGGCCTTCGGCAATACCGTAGCCAATATGGGTAAAGAACTGCTCGATGCGTTCCAGAGTGCGAGTAACCGGATGCAGACCACCAGAGGTCTGACCACGGCCAGGCAAGGTCACGTCAATGGACTCGGCTGCGAGTTTGGTGGCCAGATCGGCCTCTTCAAACAATGCCTTGCGCGCATTGAGAACGTCTGTGACACGCTCCTTGGCAACGTTGATCAGCGCACCGACTTGCGGACGCTCTTCTGCCGGCAAATTCCCCAGGGTCTTCATCACCTGAGTCAATTCACCCTTTTTGCCAAGGTAGTGAACCCGGATTTGCTCCAGGGCATTGATATCTTCAGCGCTTTGCACAGCCTCTAGAGCTTGCGAGACGAGCGCATCCAGGTTTTCCATGTACAGACTCCAGATACAAAATAGGGGAAGAGCTTGAAGGCTCTTCCCCTATTTATGACGTTTAACACCTGGCCCCACAGAGGTGAGACCGGGTGACTGTCGGGGGTACTTAAGCCAAGGTGGCTTTAGCTTTCTCGACAATCGCAGCAAACGCCGCTTTTTCGTTCACTGCCAGATCAGCCAGAACCTTACGGTCGATCTCGATGGACGCTTTTTTCAGGCCGGCGATGAAACGGCTGTAGGACAGACCGTTGATACGAGCACCAGCGTTGATACGAGCGATCCACAGAGCGCGGAACTGACGTTTTTTCTGACGACGGTCACGGTAGGCGTATTGGCCTGCCTTGATTACCGCTTGCTTGGCAACACGGAATACGCGCGAGCGAGCGCCGTAGTAGCCTTTAGCAAGTTTCAGAATTTTTTTGTGACGTTTACGGGCAATGACGCCACGCTTTACACGAGCCATGAGTTACTTCCTCTATTCTTGACTAAAATTAACGAAGGCGCAGCATGCGCTCGACTTTTGCCACGTCAGACGGATGCAGCAAGCTGCTACCGCGCAGTTGACGCTTACGCTTGGTCGACATTTTGGTCAGGATGTGGCTCTTGAAAGCGTGCTTGTGCTTGATACCGTTAGCAGTTTTCAGAAACCGCTTAGCAGCACCACTTTTGGTCTTCATTTTTGGCATGTTCGGATACTCCGCATTCAGTTGATAAACATAATCAGAAGGCCTGCCGTGCCCTGTTGATTACTTCTTCTTTTTCGGGGCGATGACCATGATCAGCTGGCGTCCTTCCATCTTAGGATGCTGTTCGACCGAACCGTACTCGAGCAAGTCACCTTCAACTCGCTTGAGGAGTTCCATCCCCAGCTCCTGGTGGGCCATCTCACGGCCGCGGAATCGCAAGGATACCTTGGCCCTGTCCCCGTCACTCAGGAAACGTACCAGGTTGCGCAGTTTTACCTGGTAATCCCCTTCCTCCGTCCCTGGACGAAACTTGATTTCTTTAACCTGAATCTGCTTCTGGTTTTTCTTGGCCGCAGCAACCTGCTTCTTCTTCTCGAAGATCGACTTGCCGTAGTCCATCAGTTTGCAAACAGGGGGTACTGCATCGGCGGAAATTTCCACCAGATCCAGTTTGGCCTCTTCAGCCTTAAGAAGCGCGTCTTCAATTGACACAATCCCAAGCTGCTCGCCTTCAGCCCCAATTAACCGAACCTCGCGTGCCGAGATATTCTCGTTGATCGGGGCTTTCGGTGCAGCTCGTTTATCTTGTCTCATTTCACGCTTAATAATAATTACTCCGAATCTTGGCGACCACGCCGGGAAACCGCTTGCGCGAGGAACTCAGCAAACTGGGCGACGGGCATCGAGCCCAGGTCAGCACCTTCGCGAGTACGCACAGCGACAGTCTGCATCTCGACTTCCCGATCTCCGATAACCAAGAGATAGGGAACCTTGAGCAAGGTATGCTCGCGGATTTTAAAGCCGATCTTTTCATTTCTCAAGTCAGACTTGGCACGAAACCCGCTTTCGTTGAGAGTTTTTTCGACCTCGGCGGCAAAATCTGCCTGTTTATCAGTGATATTCATGATCACTGCCTGAGTCGGCGCCAGCCACGCAGGGAATGCACCCTCGTAGTGCTCGATCAGAATTCCGACGAAACGCTCGAAGGAACCCAGAATCGCCCGATGCAACATCACCGGATGCTTGCGGCTGTTGTCTTCGGAGACGAATTCGGCACCCAGTCGGACTGGCAGGTTAAAATCGAGCTGCAGGGTACCACACTGCCAGACACGACCCAGGCAATCTTTCAGAGAGAATTCGATCTTCGGACCGTAGAACGCACCTTCACCGGGCTGCAGATCGTACGGCAAGCCTGCGCTATCAAGGGCTGCAGCCAATGCAGCTTCGGCGCGATCCCACAACTCGTCGGAACCGACGCGCTTTTCCGGACGAGTGGACAGTTTCATCTCGACATCTTTAAAGCCGAAGTCGGCGTAAACGTCCATGGTCAGTTTGATGAACGCTGCGGATTCGGCCTGCATCTGCTCTTCGGTGCAGAAGATGTGGGCGTCGTCCTGAGTGAACGCACGAACGCGCATAATGCCGTGAAGGGCACCCGATGGCTCGTTACGGTGGCAGGCACCGAACTCGGCCAGACGTATTGGCAACTCGCGGTAGCTCTTCAGGCCTTGGTTGAACACCTGCACATGGCAAGGGCAGTTCATTGGCTTGATGGCGTAGTCGCGGTTTTCCGACTGCGTGGTGAACATGTTGTCGGCGTAGTTGGCCCAGTGCCCGGACTTTTCCCACAGGCTGCGGTCAACGACCTGGGGAGTCTTGATCTCCAGGTAACCATTGTCGCGTTGAACCTTGCGCATGTACTGCTCGAGCACTTGGTACAGCGTCCAGCCGTTCGGGTGCCAGAACACCATGCCTGGCGCTTCTTCCTGGGTGTGGAACAGGCCCAGACGCTTGCCGATCTTGCGGTGATCGCGCTTTTCAGCTTCTTCAATACGCTGGATGTACGCCGCCAGTTGTTTTTTGTCAGCCCATGCGGTGCCGTAAACGCGCTGTAACTGCTCGTTCTTGGCATCGCCACGCCAGTAGGCGCCGGACAACTTGGTCAGCTTGAATGATTTCAGGAAACGGGTGTTCGGCACGTGCGGACCGCGGCACATGTCGACGTATTCTTCGTGATAGTACAGGCCCATTGCCTGTTCGTTCGGCATGTCCTCGACCAGACGCAGCTTGTAGTCTTCACCGCGAGCCTTGAACACTTCGATCACTTCGGCGCGCGGAGTGACTTTCTTGATGACATCGTAATCTTTTTCGATCAGCTGCTGCATGCGCTGTTCGATGGCGGCCAGGTCGTCCGGAGTGAAAGGACGCTCGAAGGCGATGTCGTAATAGAAGCCTTCGTCAATGACCGGGCCAATCACCATTTTGGCGGTTGGATACAGCTGCTTGACCGCGTGACCGACCAAGTGGGCGCAAGAGTGGCGAATGATCTCCAGCCCCTCTTCATCCTTTGGCGTAATGATTTGTAGCGTTGCGTCGCTGTCGATGATGTCGCTGGCATCGGCCAGCTTGCCATTGACCTTACCGGCCACCGTGGCCTTGGCCAGGCCCGCACCAATGGATGCTGCGACCTCGGCGATGGATACCGGGTGATCGAATGAACGTTGACTGCCGTCGGGAAGAGTAATAGTTGGCATGGCGCCTCCTCTCCTAGTGGTGACCCCTACCAAAGGTCACGTGGGTTGGGATGAGCCAGTACAAGATCCGATCCAGGCCGTTCACTGACGAACGCCTGCCTTACAGCGGCAGGAGCCTTGCGGCCAACCGGAAAACCGAACCAGAGTGACTGGGATTCAAATCAGGGTTATTCGTGCGCCTGCCGCGACCGGGACTGAAGGTCGACCGGAGCCTGCAAACGCCCGAGCCAGGCATGCTAGCACAGATGAATGGTCGTCGCGGTGCAGAGCTTTACCAACAGGGTAAATCTTACGTTTTTATGCCAGAGTGCTGAACTTGATCCCCGCTTTACCCCTCGAACATTAAGTCATCGACCCACAAAGGAGCATCCTCGGCATGCGTCTGAATCGTTTATTCGCTGTAGTCGCACCCATCGTCCTGCTGTTGCCGCTGGCAGCCCACGCTGAATGGCCCAAAGCCGCGCGCGATAAATACATGGCTCAGTGCGTCCCTGCGGCCGCACAAAGGATCGGCGACGCTGCGGCCAAGGCCCACTGTGCTTGCGGTGCCGATGCAATCAAATCGTACCCCGCCAAAGATCTACAGGCCCTGATGGACAACAAGGCCAGCAATGAACTGCAACAGCAAGCCCTTACCCAGATTGCCAAGTGCAAGGCCACCAATCCGACGCAAAAATAAGCCCGCTCAAGCTTCAAAATGGCATTTTCAGCCAGCAAACAGCCCCTGAAAATCGCTTTTTTGGACATTTTATGCAGGTTTTACAGCTTTTTTTATCACCTTTACTTTCGGCTGAAAGCCTTTTAAATCAGGGCTTTCAGCGATATCAGTCAACAAAGAATGTGCGACTGTAGGGCAAACAGCACCCGTGGGGGGCTCCCAAAGCGAACATTTCGACTATGATACCCCGGTGTGCCCAGTTGGCCTGAGCAGCACAGTACTACTGAAAATATATGTTTCTTGGAGATACACCATGTCTAATCGCCAAACCGGCACCGTTAAATGGTTCAACGATGAAAAAGGCTTCGGCTTCATCACTCCTCAAGGTGGCGGTGACGACCTGTTCGTACACTTCAAAGCTATCGAAAGCGACGGTTTCAAAAGCCTGAAAGAAGGCCAAACCGTTTCCTTCGTGGCTGAGAAAGGCCAAAAGGGTATGCAAGCTGCTCAAGTTCGCCCAGAGTAATTTCCAGGCGCACTAAAAAAACCCCGTCCATGTGACGGGGTTTTTTATGGATAACGCAAAAGTTGGCGATCAGCCGCAGTTCACGCGAGTCACGACTTTATTGGCGTCGGTGCTCAGGTTGAGACGATCGGAGCGATACTCCAGGGTCACCATGTCATTTGGCGACAGGAACCGCGCATTCTGTGCGCCTGCACGCTTGCGCGCCTGCTCCAGCAGTTCAGCCGAAGCCGTTTTGCCCAGGGTGAATTCGGCCGCTTTCGCTTCGCAACGGCTGTGACCTGTGTCAGTCGTCGTGACAGGGTCAGTTGCCGAATCGGTAGCGGCAGTGCTGCAACCGGCCAGCGTGGCAACGGCCAACAGAGCACCCAATGACGCGAGCTTCCAAGGCATGAAGCCTCCTTTTTCAATAGTTAAGCTGAATTTGTGCGACCGCCAATCCGGCGCTTGGTTCATCGAGCGTTCTGGCAACAAGGCCGCCGCCGCAGACAAACGGCAAGTTTGCCTGAGCATTGCCCTGCCCTTCATGCCTTAATCGTGACTGAATATGAACGGGTCAGTAGACGTCGATGTAATCGAATGCCGGCTTCGGCCAGTTCTGCTTCAGCGCATTGAAGATTTGCATGACCCAGACCTCGTCACTGGCCGCGACCCGTCCGACATAACCAGAACCCTTGGCCCAAGTCTCCAGGCGAAACAGCAACCCGTCGATATCGGTGCCGCCCACGACACCCGATGAAATATAGGCGATACCGCCCTTGGTCACCCGCAACTGGGTGTGCTCATCATCGCTGGCGGCAGCCAGCAGCTGACGCACCGCCTCAAGGGTCAAGCCATCAGGCGTGTTCAAATCGATCTGCACAGCGCAGTCCTTGAAAAGTCGTTAAAGACCAAGTGTCGCATAGCCCTCCATTGATGCCTAAGTTGGAGTGCCAAAAGTCTTGCAAAATGGTTAACTCGGCACTCAGACCCTCCCGACCGCACGAGCACCACAATGACCACCGTAAGCATCGACGCCGCCATTAACGCCAAGTGGTCAGAGGGCCACAGCTCTTATAGCCCCGGCAGCCCGGAAGAGCTCGCAATCATCGGTATCGATTTACTGGTCAAGGAACTGGGCACCGAAGCTGCCCAATCCTTTATCCAACAGATTTTCGAGAAATACCCGCCCCATCAGGGCGGCGGACATTCCGAACGCTCGTAAGGGTTACTTCAGGCGGGCCAAGCGTTCGGTCAGCAGATCGAAGAATCCCTGGGCGTCGCCGCTGTCCACCCAGAACGCATTCTTCGGCGCCCCGAGGCCGTTATGCCAGTCGACAATGGTTTGACCGAAGGTCGGCCCCTCGCGACTGTCGACTACTACGTTGACATGGCGACCGCTGAACAGCTCCGGCTTGAGCAGGTAAGCAATGACCGTAGCGTCATGCACGGGGCCACCCGGGATACCGAAGTACTCCATGTCGCCCTTGATGTACTCACTCAGAATATCGCCGACCAGTTTGCTGGCATTGTTGTCCAGCGCCGCGATCTGCTGCAGTCGCGCATCACTGGTGAGAATCTTGTGGGTCACATCCAGCGGCAGGTAAGTCAGCCTTGCGCCACTTTTGAGTACAACCTCGGCAGCGTGTGGATCGGCGAACAGGTTGAATTCCGCGACAGGTGTGATGTTGCCGCCATTGAAATGCGCACCACCCATGATCACGACGTCCTTGATGCCCTGGACGATTTCGGGCTCCTGGATCAGCGCGAGCGCCAGGTTGGTCTGCGGCCCCAACATGGCGATGGTGATGCTGTGGGGCCTGGCTGCCTTCAGGGTGTCGATCAGGAAGTCGACCGCACCGCCCTTGGCCAAACCTTTCTTCGGTTCGTAAACGAGGACACCCGACAGACCCTCCTTGCCATGAATATCTTCGGCATGGATAGGCGTTCGCTGCAGCGGTGTCGGCGCCCCGGCGTAGACCGGCACGTCCTCGCGCCCCGCCCACTCCCGGGCCAATCGTGCGTTGCGTGACGTCTTGTCCAGCCGAACGTTGCCAGCGACCGTGGTCAACGCATGGATATTGAGTTCGTCCGGCGATGCCAGTGCAAACAACAATGCGATCACGTCGTCAGCACCGGGGTCGGTATCGATGATCAAGTCGATCTTTTCCACAGCCTGAACGCTGCTTGGGTTAATCAGGGACAAAAGCAACAGACTCCGACGCAAGAGTTACAGTTTCCGAGTATAGCGACACATGACCCATGCCTTGTGCAGGACAGAAACAGAGAAACCAAGCGATTCAGAACGTCACTCCGGCGACCAGGACGATATTGCAGTAAGGCTGGCATTCACCGGTACGAACGATCGCCCGGGCTTGCCGGCTGAGGACTTTGAATTGTTCATGACTCAGCAGCTCACGCCGGCCAAGCGCGCCCTCGGCGTTCAGCTTGTCCAGCGCGACCAGCGCCGACGGCTTTTTCTCCAGAATCTCTTGCGCCAACACATGGCTTTCGACCTGCATTTCGCTGAGTACAACGTTCAAAGTGCTGATGAAGTCCGGAATGCCGTGGGTCAAGGCCAGGTCAATCAGCTCGACCCCCGGAGGTACCGGCAACCCCGCATCGCCGATCACCACTTTGTCGCCGTGGCCCAGCGAAGCAATCAGCCGCGACAGCGCGACGTTGAGCAAGGGTGTCTTTTTCATGGTGTATTAAAAGCCTGTACATCGGACAAGGTGGGAATGGAGGGTTGCGCACCAGCACGGGTGACCGACAGCGCCGCAGCGACCTGCCCGAAACGAATCGCTTCAGCCTCACTTTGGCCAGACGCCAGCGCGGCGGCGAATCCGCCGACGAAGGTATCGCCGGCCGCGGTGGTGTCAACCGCCTTCACCGCTGGCGCCGGAAAATGCTCGGAACGCGTGCCATCGTTGAACAGGGCGCCATCGGCCCCAAGCGTGACAATCACTTTTCCGGCCCCCATCTCGATCAATCGGTTAGCGGCTGATTGCGCCGATTGCCGAGAGTCCACCAACACGCCACTCAGTGCCGACGCCTCGCTCTCGTTAGGAATCAGATAGTCGATGTTCGCGTACCAGTGCGCCGGAAGCGGACGACTGGCCGGCGCGGGGTTGAGGATCACGATCTTGCCCAGCTCTCGACCACGCTTGAGCGCATGGCCGACCGTCGCATCCGGCACTTCCAACTGGCAGATGATGACGTCGGCCGATTGCAGCACCGAGTCGAAGCAGCCGATCACGGCTGGCGTCAGCAAACCGTTGGCACCGGCGACGATCACGATCGCGTTCTGGCTGTTGTCATCGACCACGATCAACGCCACGCCACTGGAACCGTCCACGGTACTGACTGCCTGACAATCGATCCGTTCGGCCAACAGCGCTTCGCGCAGCTCCTTACCGTAGGCATCGCTGCCCACGCAGCCAACCATCGACACCTGCGCCCCGAGTCGCGCGGCGGCTACGGCCTGATTCGCGCCCTTGCCGCCAGAAACCGTGGTAAAGGATTCACCAATCAGCGTTTCCCCGCCCCGCGGCAGCCGAGGCGCGCGGGTGACCAAATCCATGTTCAGACTGCCTATTACCACTACTTTTGCTGGCATACATCACTACTCATTCGTTCTGTTTCAGCGATATTCGGCAAACACGCCTGCTAATGGCGCGGTCGATTCACGCATCACGATGCTGGGCGTCACAATCCGTTGCTCAGTGCTCAGTTGCGGCTTGGCGATCCGTCGTAGCAGCACTTCGGCCGCCATCTCGCCCAACTGCAGAATCGACTGGCCGACGGTGGTCAATGCCGGATAGACATAGCGACTCATCTGGATATCGTCGAAGCCGATCACCGACAACTGTGTCGGTACGCGAATGTTGCGCTCCGCGGCGGCTCGCAGCACACCGATGCCGATCATGTCGTTGGCGGCGAAGATTGCACTGGGCGGATTGCGCTCCAGCAGGATCGCGGCAGCGTTGTAACCGCCGGTACTGGTGAAGTCACTTTCCAGCATGCGTTCGCGTGGCACCTCGATACCTGCGTCCGTCAGTGCACGGCAAAATCCGGCCAGCCGCATTTGCGCCACACTGGTGGTGGTCGGCCCGCTGATGGTGGCGATATCCCTATGCCCCAACTCCAGCAGGTGTCGAGTCGCCAGATACGCGCCGTATTCGTGGTCGATGCGCACCAGGTCCACATCGACACCTTCCAGGCCTCGGTCGACGATCACCATCGGTGTACGCACGCCCGCCAGGCCTTGGGCCAGGCTGCTGTCGCCGCCGGCCGACGCGACGATCAGCCCGTCGATGCGTTTTTCCAGCAGTACGCGCAGGTAGTTGCGCTGCTTGTCCGGATTGTCGTCGGAGTTGCAGAGAATCACGCAGTAGCCATTGCGCTCACAGTAATCCTCGATGCCCCGCGCCAGCTCCGCAAAGTACGGATTGAGGCTATTGGGCACCAGCAAGCCGATGGTCGCGGTGGTTTTGGCCTTGAGGGAACGGGCCACGGCGCTGGGAACGTAGTCGAGGGTCTTGATGGCAGCCTCGACTTTGACCCGTACTTCCTCGCTGACTGGCCGGGTTTTGTTCACCACATGGGAAACCGTGGTGTAGGAAATGCCCGCAAGTGCCGCTACATCCTTGATCGTTGCCATGACTCAGGCCCGCCGACTGGCGCGCTGACTGCGGTAGGTATCGAGCACCACCGCCACCACGATCACCGCGCCGGTGATGATGCGCTTGGTCGGTTCGGTCGCGCCGATCTGCGCCAGGCCGGCCGCCAGCACGGAAATGATCAACACACCAAAGAACGTGCTGATCACCGAACCGCGGCCGCCCATCAGGCTGGTACCGCCGATGACCACGGCCGCGATCACCTGCAGCTCAAGACCGGAACCCGCATTCGGGTCCGCCGCTTCCAGGCGCGAAATCTGGAACAACGCCGCGATACCGGCCAACAGCCCCATCAGGCTGAATACCAGGATCTTGTAGGGCTTGGGATTGATCCCCGCCAGGCGAACCGCCTCTTCATTGGTGCCGATGCCAATCAGGTAGCGCCCGAACACCGTGCGGGTCAACACGGCCTGGGCAATGAAGATGATCAGCAAGGCAATGATGAAGGACGGTGAAATGCCGAAGGCGATCGGGTTGGACAGCCAGGCAAAGGCGTCACCAATGTAGGCGGTGCGCGAGCCGGTCATCTGATACGCCACGCCACGTGCCATCTCCAGCACGCCGAGTGACACGATGAACGACGGAATCCGCCACGCCACGGTAATGGAACCGGTGATGGTCCCGGCCAATGCGGCGGCCGCCATGCCGAGCAGCGCGGCGGGCAGGACACTCCAGCCCCAGCCCAGTGTCGCCACGCTGACTGTCGACGCGGCCAGCGCCAGCACCGAACCGACCGACAGGTCGATGCCACCGATAATCAGCACGAACGTCATGCCGACCGCGAGGACCATCAAGTCCGGAATCTGGTTGGCCAGCGTGCTGAAGGTATCGTAAGAAAGAAAGTGGCTGCTCAGGAGCGAGAACAGGACCACCATCGCCAGCAAGGCACCGGCCAGGCCCAGGTAAGTGCCGAGACCGTAAAAATTGCCACTGCGTTTGCCGGCGGAAGATGCGGTTTTCATTGAAGATCCCTAGGCGCTGCTTCGTTGAGCAGCGCATCACGTTTTTGGTAGCCGGCAAAAGCGGCCGCAAGCAAGTCATCCTGGGTCCAGCTGTCGCGCTCGAACGTGTCAATCAGGCGCCCTGCCGACAGCACGCCGATGCGGTCGCAGATCAGCATCAGCTCGCGCAGATCGCTGGACACTACCACCAGCGCCTTGCCCTGCCGAGTCAGTTCGCCGAGCAAGGCGTAGATGTCGAACTTGGCGCCGACATCGATGCCACGGGTTGGCTCGTCGAACAGCAGCACCGAGCAATCGCGCTCCAGCCAACGGCCAATCACGACTTTCTGCTGGTTGCCGCCGGACAATTCGGACACCCGTTGTGCAGGGCCGGAACTGCGGATGTGCATGGCGTCGATTTGCCGCTGGGCCAGGGAAGACTCTTCGCCATTGTTGACGAAGCCGCCTCTGGAAATGCGGGGCATGTTGCCCAGCGCAATGTTGGCGCCGATCGATTGCGTCAACAGCAGGCCTTCCCCCTTGCGATCTTCGGTGATCAGGGCGATGCCGTGACCGACCGCATCCACCGGAGACCGGATGCTGACTACCTGCGCCGGGGAGCCCAGGGCCACGGTGCCGCTGTCGGCGATATCGGCGCCAAAGATCAACCGGAGCAATTCGGTGCGCCCTGCCCCGATCAAACCGGAAATGCCGAAGATCTCACCGGCACGCACTTCAAAGGACACGTCGCGAACCTTGTCGGAGCGGGTCAGCCCTTTGACCGTCAGCGCCGGAGCGCCGATGGTGCGCGGCCCCATGTCGATGTGCTCGCCCAGTTCACGGCCCACCATCAGGGTGACCAACTGTTCGCTGTTGTAATTGGCCATCGGCTCGACGCACACCAGGTTGCCGTCTCGCAGTACCGCAATGCGCTGCGCCACCCGGGCCAACTCTTCGAGGCGATGGGAGATGTAAATTATCGATACACCCCGTGCCTGCAGGCGGGTGATCTGCTCGAACAACATTTCGACTTCACGCGCCGTGAGCATCGCCGTGGGTTCGTCGAGGATCAGCACATGGCAATCGCCGATCAGGTTGCGGGCGATCTCGACCATTTGCTGATGACCGATACCCAGCTCACCGACCGGCGTGTCCGGGTCGATTGCATCGAGGCCGACCTGAGCCATGGCTTCAATGGCGGCCTTGCGCAGTTGCTTGCGGCTGATCCAGCCACCATTGTTCGGCAGATTGTCGAGAAACAGGTTTTCCGCCACCGACAGGGTCGGCAGTAGATTGAGTTCCTGCATGACCATACGTATGCCCAGGTCTTCAGCCTGGGTCCGGCTGCCAGGGCGATAATCCTGCCCCTGAAACTGCATCTGGCCGGTGGTGGGCGTGACCAGGCCACCAATGATCTTCGACAGCGTACTTTTACCAGCGCCGTTCTCACCGGTCAGCGCCAGCACTTCACCGCGCATGAGCGTCAGGTCGATGCCGGCCAGGACCGGTTGGGCGTAGGTCTTGCCGATACCGCTGACCGAGAGGACAGCGTTCGGGTCGCGAACGGACATAAAAACTCTCCATGCGCTCGCCCGGACGGGCGAGCACCTTTGTGTCGCCAAGGGCTTATTTGGTAACCAGCTCTACCGGGGTCTCGATCACACCATTGGCGCCGATGTCGACTTTTTCACCCTTGATGATCTTGAGCGCAGTCTCGATGCCGAACACCGCTTGCTTGGCCGCAAACTGGTCGGCAGTGGCCAGGACCCGGCCATCCTTGAGCATCGGCTTGATGGCGTTGATATTGTCATACCCCACCACTTGCACCTGGCCGGCCTTGCCTGCGGCACGCACGGCAGACACCACACCCACGGCCATGCTGTCGTTGCCAGCCAGCAGGGCTTTCACTTGCGGGTACTCGCTCAGAATCGAAGCGGCGACTTTATTACCCTTGTCGATTTCCCAGTCGCCGGACTGTACGGACACAACCTTGATCTGCGCCGCTTCCATCGCGTCCTTGAAGCCTGCAGTACGAGCCTGAGCGTTAGTGGTGGTGGACACGCCTTCGATGATGCCGACTTCATCACCGGCCTTCAGCTGTTTGGCCAGGTACTCACCGACCAGACGCGCACCTTTGCGGTTATCCGGCCCTACGAACGGGACATTGATGTTCTTGCTTTTGACGACGGCTGGATCCAGCTGATTGTCGATGTTGATCACGGTGATACCCGCATCAACGGCTTTCTTGATTACCGGCACCATGGCTTTTGAGTCAGCAGGGGCGATGACCAGCGCATTGACTTTTGCCAGGATCATTTGCTCGACGATACGTGTCTGGCCGGCCGTATCCGTTTCGTCCTTGATGCCATTGGAAATCAGATCGAATTCATCGGAGTGGCCTTTCTGATAGGCCTTGGCGCCGTCTTCCATGGTCAGAAAGAATTCGTTGGCCAGGGATTTCATCACTAGCGCGACTTTTGGTTTTGCAGGCGTCTCGGCGAAGGCCGAAGAAACAGGCAGCGCGACGGATGCGGCAGCCAGCATAGCGACAGCGAGAAGGCGTCCAGCGAATGGCAGCTTCATGGGTTCACTCCGATCTTATGATTATTTTGAGCAATGCTTGCGCTGGCGTTTGGCTTGATGGCGCCCGGCGATGGATTTAACTCATCGATGACGCCGCGCAAACGTTTGCGTAGATCGAACTATGCGAACCCTGCTGACATTTGTCAACGACCGTGACGCGCTGAATAGCGCGACGGCCGGCATTCACCTCAGGCCGTAGTATTGACTACCGATCCAGTGCTGCTGCCCTTGGCCATTTCTTTGATCAAGCTGGCGCTGACTTCCAGGATGGCGCTGTTGGTTTGCGCGATCTGCCCTTGAATGCCTGACACTATGGCTATCTTGGTTTCCGGCGTGGGGTAGCTCGCTGCCTGAGCTGCCGCCAGTGTTTGCTGCTGCTCGCGCAACTGTTGCTGCAGCTCTTTCAGGCGCTTGAGCAAGACTTTCACGGCGACACTGGTGTTATCGTCGGCTTCGGACTTTTGAGTGTCTGCGCTTTTGTCCAAACCAACAGGGCCGGTCCTGACTTGTTTGTCGTCATCCTCCTTCGTGCCTAGCGCTTGAGCAGCGGCATCGGCGGCCGCATCACTCAGTGCACGAAGCGTCGTGGCCGACTGTCCACCAATGGTGATGCCCGCCGCGTTTGGAAAACCTACAGATAACGACATGTGAACTCCTTAAATGAAAATCCATTGAAAGAGCATCGACCTGAGCGCGAGTTTCTTTAGCAATGATTCACAATTGAAACAGGGGGGATTCAACAAGGCTGTCGGAGAGCCGAACACAGAAGCTGCAAAAAATCGGAAACCCGGACACGCAACGGCCATCGCGCGCCGACAGAAAGTTTAATTCACTAAACAAATCAATCGGTTAAGCCATTTTCTCCATTCAAAGAGTGTCTGGTACAGATCCTGCTCTTGATCCGACACCCCAGGCGTTCAGATTCGTTTGGGGCACATCTAGATGAACTTGCATCTGCACCGTCACCCCTAGAGAGAAAAATAATGACATCTGCTTTCAAGACCTTTGTGCCGGGCGCCTTGGCCCTCCTTCTGCTTTTGCCGACCGCTCTTCAGGCAAAAGAAGCTGAAACCCAACAAAAACTGGCAAACGTGGTCATTCTGGCTACCGGTGGCACCATCGCCGGCGCGGGCGCCAGCGCCGCCAACAGCGCGACCTACCAAGCGGCAAAAGTCGGTATCGACAAATTGATTGCCGGCGTCCCCGAACTGAGTCAAGTGGCCAACGTCCGCGGCGAGCAGGTCATGCAAATCGCCTCTGAGAGCATCACCAACGAGAACCTGCTGCAATTGGGCCGTCGCGTGGCCGAATTGGCCGATAGCAATGACGTCGATGGCATTGTGATCACCCACGGCACCGACACCCTGGAAGAAACCGCCTACTTCCTGAACCTGGTGGAAAAAACCGATAAGCCGATCATCGTCGTCGGTTCCATGCGCCCAGGTACCGCGATGTCCGCCGACGGCATGCTGAACCTGTACAACGCTGTGGCCGTGGCCAGCAGTAAAGATGCGCGGGGCAAAGGCGTCCTGGTGACCATGAACGATGAAATCCAGTCGGGTCGCGACGTCAGCAAAATGATCAACATCAAGACCGAGGCGTTTAAAAGCCCTTGGGGGCCGCTCGGCATGGTGGTTGAAGGTAAATCCTACTGGTTCCGCCTGCCGGCCAAGCGCCACACCATGGACTCGGAATTCGACATCAAGACCATCAAGAGCTTGCCCGATGTTGAAATCGCCTACTCCTACGGCAACGTCAGCGACACCGCTTACAAGGCACTGGCTCAGTCAGGCGCCAAGGCCATCATCCACGCCGGCACCGGCAATGGCTCGGTCTCTTCGCGTGTGGTTCCAGCCCTGCAGGCACTGCGCAAGGACGGCGTGCAGATCATTCGTTCGTCACACGTCAATGCCGGTGGTTTCGTCCTGCGTAACGCCGAACAGCCTGACGACAAATACGACTGGGTCGTGGCCCATGACCTGAACCCGCAAAAAGCCCGCATCCTGGCCATGGTCGCCCTGACCAAGACCAACGACAGCAAAGAGCTGCAACGGATGTTCTGGGAATACTGATTCGCCCTCGCCCGACCGGTTCCGGTCGGGCACTGCTTCGCCACTCGCCGATCTTTGGCGAGTGGCTCGCACCTCGCCTGACAAAAAAAACGCCTACCGCCCTACACCAATTGGAAAAAACGGCTGTCAGAGGATGTTCTGGAATTTTAAGCAGTTGCGAAATTGCCTACAGTTAAATACTGTATGCACGTACAGCTTAATAAGGATAATTCTGTGGACACCACCTCCGCCTCACATGACGCCTATGTACGCATGGGTCTGCGCGTTCAGAAAATCATCAACTCCCCGACTGCCCAAAAAGCCAAGGCCGCACTGATCTTCCGACTTCCCGATGAGCCGGTGGATGAGTGGGAGCGCTTGCTCGAAGAAATTGACGAGAACGACAACGTGACCCTCGCCTATCGCGACGATGGCGGCGTGCAGATTTTTTGGGTTGTGCCGAAGGAAGACTGAGTCAATGATTGTCCGCTGTTTTGCTTTGCTGTTGCTGCTGTTCGCCATGGGGGCCCAGGCTGACGCACCGCGCACCTTCAACGAAGCCAAGAAAGTTGCCTGGAAGCTGTACGCCCCACAGTCCACCGAATTTTATTGCGGCTGCAAATACACCGGTAACCGGGTGAATCTCTCGGCCTGCGGTTATGTACCGCGTAAAAATGCCAAACGCGCGGCACGCATCGAGTGGGAACACATTGTTCCAGCCTGGCAAATCGGTCACCAGCGCCAGTGCTGGCAGGAGGGAGGCCGCAAGAATTGCACGCGCTACGATCCGACCTATCAGAAGGCTGAGGCGGATCTGCATAACCTGGTGCCGAGCATCGGGGAGGTGAATGGCGATCGCAGCAACTTCAGTTTCGGCTGGCTGCCGGAACAGCCTGGCCAATATGGCTCGTGCCTGACCCAAATCGATTTCAAGGCAAAGAAAGTCATGCCGCGCCCCTCCATTCGCGGCATGATCGCCCGGACTTATTTCTACATGAGCAAACAGTACGGCTTGCGTTTGTCGAAACAGGATCGGCAACTGTACGAAGCCTGGGACAAAACCTATCCGGTCCAGGCTTGGGAACGTCAGCGTAACCAGAGCGTGGCGTGCGTGATGGGGCGCGGTAACGAGTTTGTCGGGCCAGTAGACATGAAAGCCTGCGGTTAAGCGCTTTACGAAACGAACAAGGCCTCGGGTTCAACACCCGAGGCCTTGTTATTTTCAGACCGCCGAAAAACGAGTCACTGTGGACATCCTCCAGGAGGCACCACCGGACATCACCCGTAAAATGGATCGTTACTGGGCTGTCGGACGCTCAAGGACCAGCACTTCAACATTCTGTTTCTTCGCACGGACGATGGCCGCGTTCACCTCGGCCTGTTTAGCCTCGGCTTCGGCTTTCGAACTGTAAGGGCCCATCAGAATGCGGACCTTGCCGTTCTCCTTGACGACACTGGACATGAAACTGTGTTCGATCAACCAGCCGCTGAGGTCGCTGACAGCCTGAGGCGTTTCACCTCGAACCTCGAGATCCCATTGAGGACCCGAGGCCTGCACTGGAGCAGCGGCCGTTGCCGGCACAGGCTTAGGAGGTTCAACGCGCTTGCCCTCACCGCATCCCGCCAGCGCCAGCACTGCCATAACCAAGACCATTTTGCGCACAGCGTTTCCCTCTGAATGCCTAAAACAGCGATTTTATCATTCATGAATACTTCTCGAGTGCCGCAAAATGGGCTTAAAACAACGAGAATGATGGATGCGGCCTCTGTATAGTTACGCCTTGGGAATTAATGCTGCATCTGCACGTCAGAAAGAGGCACCCAAACTTTGAGACTTCGCACTAATCTATACATACCACCGACCTCTGCACTGTCCGAATCAGGTGCCCCACAAAGCAATCAAGGAGAAGACCATGCTGATACTCACCCGCAAAGTCGGTGAAAGCATAAACATTGGTGATGACATTACGATCACCATCCTGGGCGTAAGCGGCCAGCAAGTCAGGATCGGCATCAACGCTCCGAAAGACGTTGCGGTGCATCGCGAAGAAATTTACCAGCGCATTCAGGCCGGCCTGACCGCGCCCGACAAACCGCAAACCCCCTGAACCCAGCGCCGTCAGTAGCCAGCCCGTTCGCTCCGGAACGACGGCTGGCTAAAGATTCAGGTGTCACCACAAACTCCGCTCAGTCGCTGACCCTGCTGATTCAGGCCAAGTCGCAGGCCATGACGGCCAGATATTCTCGCCGCCCCCTCCCAACGCTCAACCATAGGTCACCCCCCGCGCCATGCCCGTGGCCGCCACGATGATCAGCAATTAGGTGAACGGCGGCAAGCGTCCAGTGAATCAGCATCGAGAAACTCCTGTCAGGACAAAGTTGAAACAGCCTGTCAGTAGTAGCCCATGAATCGATGGATTGCGCCGCCTCGCAAACTGTCGACATTCGAGGCCCACCCTTGGAGAACGCGGCGCTCCGGACCGACTAGACTCCAACACGCTGGCAATTGCAGGCTCCTGCAGCCACCACCCCCAACAGCAGTCACTCCCACCGTGTTGACTTGAGTACACAAAATCATGTGTGAATCATGTGATTCAAACTCTGCTCCACCCACAAATGATCGTCGCCGTTTTCTTCGGCTTGCCGGACTGGGAGCAGGCGCTCTGCTTCTCACCGGCGCACTGCCCAACCGAATCATCCAGGCAGCCGAAAAAACATCCGCCCTTCCAAAACCTCAAAATGCAATCAACCCTGACGAGGCACTGCAACGGCTGATCCAGGGAAATGAACGGTACGTGAGCGGTAACTCAAAGACCCACGACTTCAAGGACGAGCGCGAAGCACTGGTTTCCGGCCAGAATCCCTTCGTGGCCGTACTGAGTTGCTCTGACTCGCGCATCGCACCCGAATACGCATTTGATACCGCGCGAGGTGATCTTTTCGCCATACGCGTTGCCGGTAACTTCGTTACCGACGAAGGACTGGCAAGCATTGAATACGGCGTCGCCGTGCTCGGTGCACCACTGGTTCTCGTACTGGGACACGAAAGTTGCGGCGCCATCGAGGCCGGCATAAAAGCCGTCAAAGACCACACCGTATTCCCTGGGCATATTCCGAAACTGACTGACGCACTCAAGTCATCTGTCGAGGCCGCCCTCAAACAACCTGGGGATCTGGTGGAAAATGCGACCGTGCAAAATGTCAAAAACTCGGTCGAACGCCTCAAAAAGGCCACGCCCCTGCTGACTGATGCGCTGAGCAAAGGCAAATTGAAAATAGTGGGCGGCATCTATCGCCTGGCGACCGGAAAAGTCGAGCTGATCGCCTGAGCCGAAAAGCCATTCATGGCAGGCCGTAGAAAAAACGAGCCCAGCGCGATGGCTGGGCTCTGTTCACTTTCTGTTTTCCATCATTTTGTCGGCAAGCGCCTTGGCCCTTTCGATCAACATATTCTGTCTGTCTTCGTGAGTAGCGCCAGTGGTGCCGCCGACGACCGGAGCGGTCAGGTTACTTTCGGCAATCAAGGCAGCGCAAAAGTATTGATCCCAGACGAGCTTGTCGTCGGATGCCTGTTTGTTTGTTGGGTCGCAAATCATGGGAGACTCCTCGTGGGGAGGTAGCACGGCTCATTTTACGCCTGAATTACGGCGTTAGAGGATCCACCTCAAAAGAACACGAGAGGCAATCCAGGGGGACGCCTGAACCACCGCCCATTGGAGCAAGAGGCAAATGGACAAGTAAGCCGCAAAAAAACGAATCATCGCTCGCCGCCCCATCAACTTGCCCTCCCGCTTAATTTCGCGAAACAAACGTTGGGTGGTCTGTTTTAGTTGGATGCAATTCAACGATCACAGTTCAATGTAGCTGGAACTGATTTTTATTCAGTTTTTCATCAATGCTCAAGGCCCGAGGACCAGTCTGCGCGACGACAGTGACATCTACTGGTTTTTGCATTAATTATTCGGCAACCTCCCGACTTTACCCATAGCGTTGGGCCAACTTAATAGGGCTCACTGATCAAAAGGACTTCACGGATGCCATTTTCACTGGAAGAAAGAACCGCTCTTTTAGCGCTCAAGGGGGTAGGCCCGGCTGTCATTGCCCGGCTTGAACAGATGGGGATCGAATCGCTTGCCGAACTCGGCACATCGAATGTTGGTGACATCCTGGCCCAGGCATCCGCAGCGTCAGGCTCGACATGCTGGAAGAATAGCCCTCAAGCCCGGGCTGCCATTACCGCGGCAGTCGAGTTTGCGAAAGGCTCAAAGCTGCCCTCCTCACTTCGCTGACCTCACCTGCAGCCACAGCGAAGAGAAACAAGGACATTGGAGTCATAAGCGATCACGCCATCTTGATAGGTCGTGATCGTCATGACCGGTCATCCACTGGATAGATCTCGCGACCTTCTGCGGGTCCGCGAGACCAAGACGGGTACAGCGATAACCAAGCAGCGCTCATGAACGCGAAAGCCCACCTGAACGCATGACGTGATGATCACTGACCCAAATTACGCTCACGGCTCATTGGCGCTTTGAGGCGGGAGTTCTGCAAACGTTATGCAAAAGTTTTGAAAATCCAAGACAACAAAAAAGGGCCCACCTTTCGGTGAGCCCTTCTAGACCGCCCAGCAGAGCGGATTTTGTTTGGTAGGCGCGATTGGACTCGAACCAACGACCCCCACCATGTCAAGGTGACCCCGAAACAGACATAATCATTTGATCTATAAAGAAAATAGGTGTTTTTCAACAGGTAAAAAACCGCATCATCACCCTATAAGAATCAATAACTTAGCGTTGTATATTCCTACAGTAGTACTCCCTTCCCTGGCATTCTGCCGACTGAATACCCCCCATCCAGACCAGCTTACCGACTGCTACGCTTTCCTCGTCCACGGAGGAATCGCGATGCCAAATTCAGACCCGCTCCCTTCCCTGCTATTCAAGATCAACGAAAACCAGCTTGCCTTGGAAGCCGCCATCATGGAGCTCACTCTTTGGGTTGAGCAGCGTGGCGCAGCCGATGTAGCCGACAACGTTCGCAGCGCCCTGGACGCAATCGACCGGAATGAGGAGTTCATCAAGATGACTCTGGCGGTGATGATGACGCCGGAGTGATCGTGATCAGGCACAAATCGGCCAAATCCGGTCAGTCGTAGTAGATACAAACTCGCCAGCGCGCCTTGCTGTACCCACTTTAGTCGACAGGCGATACCTTGCGGTTGCGCAGCGAAACTCATCCGTAGGTGTTCACGAATAAGCCCGCAGTCAGACAGCGCCGGGGCGGCCCCGACGCAAACGGATCTTCAACTCGAAGCTAACTTTCTTCGCGAGAAAATGCCATTCCGGCAGGGCCAATAGCATGCCGCCCTCGCACCCCACGCCACACTCGCGGGAATCTTTGCGTGTCAGCGTAAAAAATCGGCGTGGTAACCTCACACGGTTTCGAATGCACCCCTTGATCGTCCAAGTGACACCTCGCCTCATATAAGCCGTTGCTACCTGACGCTTGCGGTTGAAGAGATGAAGATGGGGCTTGAGCGCAGCTAGGGTGTCCCGGTAAGCGTCGTAGCTTGTCAGGACATGGTGTTCGTCTTTGACGCTATTGGTCAGCGACCCTTGACGCACCCTTTGGAAATATCGGTCGGCCTGCGTTGCGTAGCAGAGCTTGCTATGAAGATAGATGTTCATGCTGAACAACTGATCCTCGTGCGCACGCCCCTTGAAAGTCACGTCGAAGCGTTCAGTCATGGTCTTTTTGAAAATGTACTGCCACGTCGTGGCCTTGTATTTATTACTGAGGATCAGATCCTCGAACAGTTCCACGCCCTTACTGAACCAACCCTCGCGGGAAGGTGCGGTATCGCGTCTAAAGTAATTACGCTCGCCACTTGAATCAACAAAAGAACGTTTCGAGAAGTAATAAAGTTCTAAATCGCTGTTTTCATTTACTGCTTTATTGAAGCCTTCAAAAAGATCGAGGCTGACCACATCATCCGGGTCGCAAAAAAATAAATAGTCCCCTGTAGCGGCGTTGAATCCCGCCATGCGGGCCCCGCCGACACCCTTATTTTCTTGGGTGATGATTCTTATTCTGCTGTCATGGCCATATTTTGAGTTAATTAACGCCAGCGTTCCATCTGTCGATCCATCGTTAATAATCACGATTTCCGATGGTTGAACAGTTTGTCCCAAGAGCGACTCCATCGTCTCGACTATATAATTTTCTACATTATATGCAGCAATAATAACGGAGATTTTCGAATCCAACATGAAATATACTCTTTAAAACCCATAAAATAAAAAAACTATAATAAATATCACATCATAGCATGGTGATACACGGATTACTCTTGGGCAGCGAAAGGCAGTTCCTCTCCTACCGCTGTGCTCAAGACCTGCATCCAGACCAGACAGGCGCAGGATTTACCTTATCGGTTGTGGGATTGAATCAACGGGACATAAATCCCTTAACAGTTTGCTGGGTAAATGTCTGGCGGCTACGACCGGCAGCTGTGGGTCGAGTTCTGCCTCTCGCCACTTTCAGCGTCGGGTCGATTGTAGCCCTTCAGCCTCAGCGCGAAACTTCCCTCACATACGCCTGGCACGCAGCCAGCGCAATCAATCCCTGGTCGCCGTCTCCGGTGATTCCGATAATTCGTTGAGCATGCGCTGAGTCAAGTCGGGCGCGCGCTCCTCCATGAACCACGCCGCCGGCGCCGGGACTGGCTGGCACTGAACAGCCACCGGTTGAATCCTCGGCGAGAAGGACTGACAGCCGCAAATCAGAAGTGGCAAGGCGATCGCGCAGGCGAGCTTGGTCTTTTTGAGCATTGGTCAAAGCCTCATAGTGGGTTTGGTCGCTGGTCGCTGGCCGCAAGACGCAGCTCGAGCGCCAGGCGCTTGTCCTGATCAGCACGGACCTGTACGGCCGCCGCATTGCTGATGGCGGTTAGATCATCCTTTTGCAGGCCTGCCTGTTCGGCGAGCTTCTTGCCGTAGCGCCAGTCCTGGACCTTCCAAGTAGTGGTGTTGATTGCACCGCCACTGCCTGCGACGCTGCCATGTGTAGTGTCGAAAAGCGACGCCCCGTCAGTGAAGTTCGGGTTGCCGAGCAACAGGGCCCAAACGACGTTCGACTCGGTCGCAGCTGCCGCGTTACCCAATGCAGCCGGAATGCGGGTCAAGGCTCCCAGGTCGTCGTTCACGATGGTTTCCCAGGTGATCGCGATGATCTTGCCGAACTTGGCGACCTTGATCGGTGCGCCGTCCTCGGTCAGCGTGCCGTATTTGTATTCGCCATGCTCCTTGACTGGATCCAGCGCGGAGATGTCGCCCAGAGCGGCGCGGGTCACAGCGCGGAAGTCCGGCACTGTGGTCTGACGACCCAGGGGGCGCCAGGTCTGCGGAGCGTTGGTGTACGCGTCACGCAGAGTGCGATTGACGGTGCTACCCAACAGCAGCGGGAAGTCACTGGGGCTGTGCATGCCAGCAGCGCGGACTGCCTGACGATCGCAACCAAGAGCAGCGCGCGCCAATTCCTGCGGGGTCATGCCGCGAGCATTGCCGCCGGCCATCTCGACGAACTCGCGAGCCATGTCGACCAGGCGCATGCCGCGGAACTCGCGACCGGCGTCTTCCAGCTTGATGCTGGAGTCGCAACGATGCAGCAGGGTGTTCTGCATGGCCTCGCTTTTGGCTGTCAGAACGGTCTGATCCTGGCCGCCGGTCACAACAGTTTGTTGGCTGTTGCGGGTTTGCGGCTGGGTTTTGTCTTGGATTTCGGCAAGCTTGTCGATCACTGCGGTGCTGGCATCAGCTAAGCTCGGGACGATTCACACGCCTACGACGACATGCCGGCCGGCGAGCGCCCCACCCTCCACGAGATCCGCGCGCTCGGTGCATGGCTGTACGAGCAGCAGGGTTTCGAGCAGGAATACATTCAGGGCTTGATGGGGCACGCGGACGTGAAGATGACCGAACACTACCAGGCAGGGCACGGTGATGACACGGTGGTTTATATGAAGGTCAAAGCCGACCTGAAGGTGTAGTCCGGTGGTCGTTTGCCCAAAATATTCCCAAAGTTTGCCCAAAGGCAGAAAGCAAAAAGGGGTCACCGTTTCCGGTGACCCCTCTAGACCGCCCAGCAGAGCGGATTTTGTTTGGTAGGCGCGATTGGACTCGAACCAACGACCCCCACCATGTCAAGGTGGTGCTCTAACCAACTGAGCTACGTGCCTGCTGTGAGGCGGCATTCTACGGAATTCCGGAGGGGTGTCAACACCTTTTTTCGAGCTAACCCTATGAATATGCAAAATATTTAATTTTGCTGCTGCAAAGAAGATTTTCCGGTGGCTGGCGGTCGTTTTTTAACTCGGGTAGGATCAACACACTCGTAAAATATATTAAACAGAGGCTGCAGGATGGCGCACACCCCCTACCCAGAGTCCTACTACGCCGCATCGGCCAATGCGACCCCACCGCGTCCGGCTTTGCAGGATGACGTTGAGACTGATGTCTGTGTGATCGGCGCCGGTTATACCGGGTTGTCCTCGGCTCTGTTTCTGCTGGAGAACGGCTTTCGGGTAACGGTGCTTGAAGCGGCCAAGGTGGGTTTCGGCGCGTCGGGACGCAACGGCGGCCAGATCGTTAACAGCTACAGCCGCGATATCGACGTGATCGAGCGCAGTGTCGGCCCCAGGCAAGCTCAGTTGCTGGGGCAAATGGCGTTCGAAGGTGGGCGGATCATTCGTGAGCGAGTGGCCAAGTACAACATCCAGTGCGACTTGAAGGACGGTGGCGTGTTCGCTGCCATCACCGCCAAGCAGATGGGTCACCTGGAATCCCAGAAGCGCTTGTGGGAACGTTTCGGGCACACGCAGCTCGAGTTGATGGATCAACGGCGTATTCGTGAAGTCGTGGACTGCGATCAGTACGTCGGCGGCATGCTCGACATGAGCGGCGGGCACATCCATCCGCTTAACCTGGCGCTGGGCGAAGCAGCTGCGGTCGAGTCGCTGGGCGGCACGATCTACGAGCAATCGCCGGCAGTGCGCATCGAACGCGGCACGAACCCGGTGGTGCACACACTGCAGGGCAAGGTCCGGGCCAAATTCATCATCGTGGCGGGCAACGCCTACCTGGGCAATCTCGTACCCGAGCTGGCCGCCAAGTCGATGCCGTGCGGCACACAGGTCATTACGACTGAACCCTTGGGCGATGCATTGGCGAAAAGCCTGCTGCCCCAGGATTACTGCGTCGAGGACTGCAACTACCTGCTCGATTACTACCGTCTCAGCGGTGACAAGCGCCTGATTTTCGGCGGCGGCGTGGTGTATGGCGCGCGCGACCCGGCAAACATTGAAGCGATCATTCGGCCAAAAATGCTCAAGGCCTTCCCGCAACTCAAGGACGTGAAGATCGATTACGCCTGGACCGGCAATTTCCTGCTGACCCTGTCCCGCCTGCCTCAGGTCGGACGGTTGGGCGACAACATCTATTATTCCCAGGGTTGCAGCGGCCATGGCGTGACCTATACGCACCTGGCGGGCAAGGTGCTGGCCGAGGCATTGCGCGGTCAGGCGGAGCGTTTCGACGCCTTTGCCGACCTGCCGCACTACCCATTCCCTGGCGGCCAATTGCTGCGCACACCCTTTGCGGCATTGGGCGCCTGGTATTACGGATTGCGGGACAAGTTCGGGTACTGACCGCCAGATATGAAAAGGGCCGCTTGATGCGGCCCTTTCTTTTGACAGCGCTTCAAAGTCGATCCCGTGCAATTCCACTGCGAATCCGCAAGATATCTGCCAGCACGGCCAGCGCAATTTCCGCCGGCGTCTTGCTGCCCAGGTTCAGACCGATCGGCGCATGAATCCGCGCCAGTTCGACATCACCCAGCCCGCCAATGCGCCGCAGCCGTTCGAAGCGCTTTTGCGATGTCTGCACCGACCCCATCACACCGATGTAAAACGCCTCGGTGCGCACCGCTTCCATCATTGCCAGGTCATCGATGCGCGGATCGTGGGTCAGTGCCACCACCGCCGTATCGCTATGGCAGCCGCCATCGGCGATGAACACCGAGGGCAATTGGCGACGGATCTCCACGCCCTCCAGCACCACGCCTTCCAGCACCTCGTCGCGCGGATCACAGAGGATCACTTCAAAGCCCAGGCCCACGGCAAACTCCGCGCAGGCGTGCGCCACGCTGGAATACCCGGCCAGCAACAAACGCTGAGCCGCGCCGATGCGCAGTCGGACCCGGTCGATCTCACGCTCGACCCGCACGCCCTGCTCGCGATCATCGAACAGACTGCGCGCGCCGCTGGCCAGATCGACTTCGCGGATCAACCGGCGTCGACCCAACAGCGCCGCCTCCAACGCCCGCAAATGCGCCTGCTCCTCGCAACCGGGCTCGAACTTCTCCACCAGCACATCGAGCACGCCGCCACAGGGCAGGCTCACCCGCGAGCGCGGGTCATCGCCTTCACCGTAGCGAACGACGCTGACCGCTTGCTCAAAGGCGCCCTCGGCGACGCGCTCAAGGAAGTCCTCCTCTACGCAGCCGCCGGACAGCGATCCGATCCACAGCCCTTCGGCATTCACCGCCAGCAGCGAGCCCGGCGCTCGGGGCGCCGAGCCGTAGGTGGCGAGCACGGTGCACAGCCAGACGCGCTGACCGGCCGCCGACCACTCCAGAGCCCGGCGCACCACTTGCAGGTCGAGATGCTGCATGTCAGTGCGCCTTGTGCTCGAGCGGCGAAGCTTCTGCCCGCAGCTTCTGCACGTCGTTTACCGCCAGGTCACCCGATTGCCCGCCCCAGCCCTGACGCAGGTAGTTCAGCAGATCGGTGAGCTGCTCGTGACTGAGCTTTTGGGCAAAACCCGGCATCGGTTGCATGTGTTCGAACCCGGTAAATTTCTGTTCGCCGATACCATCGTCGATCACCCGCACCAGGTTGCGCGGATCTTCCAGGCGCAGCGTTGTGTTGCCGCGCATGGCCACGGCGATGTGCGGTTTACCTTCACCACCCACCGCATGGCAACCGGCACAAACATTCAAATATTCCTGACGCCCGCGCTGGGCACTCGCAGTCAATTGCTCCACTGGCACATCGGTCAGCACTTTTGCCGCCGGTGGTTGATCGCCGAGCAGGAAGGTCGCCATGGCTGCCAGGTCCGGGTCATTGAGGCCTTGAGTGCTGTTGTGGAACACCGGGAACATCTCGTTGAACATCGTGCCCTGGGCGCTCATGCCGTGTTTGAGGAACGAGCTCAGGTCCTGATGACTCCACCCCCGAGCCGCCAGGTCAGTGGCCAGCAGGCTCGGCGCGAGATAGCCATTGAGTAGACCGCCGGTCATGCGCTTGTCCTGTTGCATCGCACCAGGCAAGCCGCGTGGGGTATGGCATTCGCCGCAGTGCCCCAGCACGTCGACCATGTACTGGCCGCGCTTCCAGGCTTCGCTCTTGCCTTCAGCCGGCGCCAGCTTCACATCTTTGCCGTAGAGCATGTTCCAGCCCGTCAGGCCCAGGCGGACGTTAAACGGAAAGCTCAGGTGGGTTACCGGCGCGGCGCGCTCGATGGGCTCGACAGTCTTCAGGTACGCATGAATCGCGTCGGAGTCCTCGCGCGGCATCAAGTGATACGAGGTGTACGGCATCGCCGGGTACAGGTTCGCGCCGTCGCGGCGCTTGCCTTCCGTCAACGCGGCGAAGAATTCGTCATCGCTGTACAGGCCGATACCGTGCTCTTTGCTCGGGGTAATGTTGGTGCCATAGATGGTGCCGAACGGCGAAACGATCGGCAGACCGCCCGCGAACGGCGCGCCACCCGGCGCGGTGTGACAGGCCATGCAGTCGGCGGCGCGGGCGAGGTATTCGCCGCGTTTAACCTGCTCATCGGCATGAACCAAAAACACCGGCGCAGCCAGGCCGACCGCCAGCGCCAGGCGGGTAAGTAGGTGCTTCATGCTTAACCCTCCTTGACCAGGCCGAGATCGGTCAGCACGTTGCGCGTGGCGCTGTAGTAGCGCACGTACCCGGTGCAGCGGCAGATGTGGTGGCCAAGGCTGTCCTCGATGACCTTTTCCAATTGGCTTTTGACGATGGGCTGGCGCTGCAGCTTTTCCACCAGCACGGTCGCCGCGTTGACGAAACCGGGCGCGCAGTAGCTGCACTGGAAGGCGAACTCGTCGACGAAACGCTGCTGGATCGGATTCAGCTCGGTGACCTTGCCCTGCTCGTCGCGGGTCGCGTGACCTTCGATGGTCCGTACTTTCTTGCCTTCGAAATAATGCGCGCCAGTGATGCAGGTGCGCACTTCTTCGCTGGTGCCGTCAGGGTTGTCGACGATGACCACACAGGCATGGCAAATGCCCTGGCCGCAACCCAGGCGCGAGCCGGTAAGGTTCTTGTATTCGTGCAGGTAGTCGATCATCGGCAGGTCATCAGGGATGTCCACCGGGCCGACGGATTGACCGTTGAGGGTCAGTTGAAGCGGACGGTTAGCCATTGAGGGCCTCCTTGATGCGTGCAGAAGTGATAGGCAGGTCGCGTACGCGCTTGCCGATGGCGTGGGCCACACCGTTGCCGATGGCACCGACCACCGGGATCATCACCACCTCGGCGATGCCCTTGGACGGGTCGCTCGGCGACAGAGGCGGCAGGATTTCCGCAGTCTGTTTCCACACCGCCACGTGGCGCGCCATTGGCAAGCGGTAACGGTTGAAGTTCCAGTCACCCTCCCCCGGTCCGCCTTCGTACAGAGGCATTTCTTCCATCAGCGCATGGCCGATGCCCATGGCGATGCCGCCTTCGATCTGACCCTTGACCAGCTCGGGCACCAGCACCCGACCGCACTCGACCCACGAGTGGTGGTTGAGCACTTCGACTTGCGCCGAACCCTTGTTCACTTTCAACTCGACCAGTGTGGCGACAGGGCTGTAGTAGGTCACGGCTGCGTTGTTCAACTGGGTCGCCGGGTAGGCGATGTTCTGCCGATCCAGCAAATGGAAACCGGCGCTGTTCATTTGCGCCAGCTTCGCCTTCGGTGCACCGTCGCCGTACTTGACCGCCAGGCCATCGAGCGGCAAGCGCTCACGCACGCCATCGATGCTGAACTCGGCCTCGGCCCAGCTCCAGCGGTTGAAGCCGTGCACCGTGGCAGCCGTCACCAGACCACGCTCGTGAGCACGCTTGGCCAGCACTTCGAAAGGCAACGGCTCCATGCCGTTGGCGGTCAGTTTGCCGTCGACCCAGTGAGCGTCCTCGCGGCGCACCACATACGGGTTGGCCTGGCCGCCATAAGGGCCCTGACGCCAGATCTCCAGTGCCGCCGGCCACAAACCGTGATTGAACAGCACGCGCGCCGCTTCACGGGTGGCGTGGCTGAAGTAGTAGGCGGAGTTGGTCGCCGACGAGGCCGAAGCGATTTTGCCGACCCAGCGCGGATTGCGCAGGAAGTTGTCCTGCTCGGCCTGACTCATGATGTAAGGGTTGCCGCCGGTGGTCAGCTGCATCTCTTTCCATTCGGTTTCGCCGGTCTTTACTTCGTGCGCCGGGTTACCGAGGAAATCGGCCACGACCATCGCTTGCGAAGTCGACATGCCGGTACCGATTTCGATGCCGATGTGGCGCAGGGTGATGCGGCCTTCGGCAGTGAATTCGATGCCGGCCATCGGCGCTTCGGAGCCGGTGCCGAAGTCTTTCTGGCAAATGGCGAACCCGATGCCATACCAGTGATCCGGATCAGCCGCCTCGCGCTGCTTCTTGATCGCGTCGCGGTTTTTCCAGACCTCGTGAACCGCCGCCTTGTCGAGAATCTCGTGCAGGCGCAACGCCCCTGCCGGCACTGCGCCCTGGGTGTTTTTCATGCCCGAACGCAGGGCGTTTTTCTTGCGCAGGTCGATGGCATCGACGCCCAGGCGACCGGCGATTTCGTCGACCATCATCTCGGTCGACGCCATGCTCTGCAGGGTGCCATAGCCACGCATCGACCCGGCTTCAACGGCGCGGGAATGATAGGCCGTGACCTGCAAATCGTTCTGCGGCATGTAGTAGATCGATTGCGCCGCCGTGGCCCCCACCACCGCCACCGAAGGGCTGTAGTTGACCCGTCCGCCACCGTCGACGCTCATGTCGGCGCGGAAAATCTTGAAGCTGTGATCATTCTTGTCGACCGCCAGCTGATAGCGAATGTCGAACGGGTGACGCTTGATGCCGCTCTGGAACTGCTCGTAGCGATCGTTGGCCAGACGCACCGGTACACCGGCGCCGTACAGCGCTGCCAAGGCGGCGTAATAAACGAAAATGTTGTGGTCTTTCGAGCCGTAGCCAACGGTGTAGCCCGGGTGCATGTTCAGGTTCGCCAGGCCGAAACGCGACGGCGCGATCATCTTCGCGGTCTCGGTTGCAGCTTCCAGCGGGCACTGGGTCGCCACCACGAAATGCAGGGTCTTGGTCGCCGGGTCATACCAGCCGTTGCCGTTGTCCGGCTCCATCGCCGCCGGTTCGATCGACGGGGTCTTGTAACGCTCGTCGAACACCAGCCAGTTGTCTGGCGGCGTCTCGAGCTGTTGCTTCATGCGCTCGGCGTAGAACAAGCCGCGCTCAGTCAGGTTACCGTGCAGGTTCGGTTGGGAATTCCACACCGGACGGCGATTGCGCAGCATCGGGAACAGGATCGAATCCTTGAGGCTGGCGAATTCGTCTTCGTCCGCCGAGGTTGCGCCGCCCACCCGCACATAGCGGAAGCTGCCATAGGGATCGCCTTCGTAGTACGGCACTTGGGCCCCGTACCGAATCGCCTTGTCATTGAACTTGAGTTTGGCCTTGGCCTGGCGGAAACGCTCGAAGTCATTCCAGATCAGGATCGCCACCGGGTGACCAATGAACATCGGCACCTTGCCGGCCGGCAACAATGGATCGGGGGCGTGTTCTTCCGGGAAGACGATGCCGTCCTTGACCAAATCCTCGGCGGTGACGATGCGGTCCGGCTGCAGGTCGGCACCGAGCCATGACAGGTCGTAACCGTCGTAAATGCGATCAGCCTTGACGGTTTTCAGCAGCATCGCGTGGCCTTGTTGTTGCGGCCAGCCCGGCATGTCCCTGGAACGGATATCACGGGCAAAAACCTTGCTGCCGCAGACCTTGGACAAGGCATCGTTACGGGCACGCGCCTTGCCGTTGTTGCCGAGCCATTGCTCGGATGGCACGGTCACGCTGTTTTCCATCAAGGCGGCCAGCGCCTGACTGCTGAGCGGTGTAAGCGTCACGCTCACACCCGCTACCAGCCCGCCCTGAAGGAACGAACGCCGGGATATTTCACGGTTGGACATGGATCATCCTCTGGGCGGTTATGGGGTCCGCCCTTCTGGTTATGTACTGGAAATCTCGAGTCTTGCAGAAGCCCTTCCTTGACGCTGCAAAGGGCTGTAGCGGCAGTGCAAAGCTGACCAAAAGGTTAAGTTTATAGGCTTATGCGCTCGCGGCAAATAACCAGATACAAAAAACTGACCAAAGAATCAAAAAACTGCGGCTTTGCACCACAGCAGACCACCGGCCGAACTGACATCTACTCTCCCAGCAGGAGCGAGCCCGCTCGCGAAAGCGTCTTTCCAGCCAATGTAAATTTTGAATGTGCCGACGCCTTCGTGAGCAGGCTCGCTCCTACAGGGATGTGCACTGGATATAGGGTTGCAGCCAGGAGGGAAACAGGAGAAAGGTCAAATTTCAGACACAAAAAACCCCGGTCTTTCGACCAGGGTCTTTGCTATCGACTCGAAGTAGCGCAGTTGGCTTTCTTCGTAGCTCCAAGGCGTTCAGTGGGCCTCGGAGCAGATATGGCGCAGCGGACGGGACTCGAACCCGCGACCCCCGGCGTGACAGGCCGGTATTCTAACCGACTGAACTACCGCTGCGTATCGCTGTGGACTTGCGTCCAGGTAACTCGTCTGATTGAAAACTCAGTAGCTTTTCAATCTCGAACCAGATGAATCTGACTCGGAAAATATGGCGCAGCGGACGGGACTCGAACCCGCGACCCCCGGCGTGACAGGCCGGTATTCTAACCGACTGAACTACCGCTGCGCGTCGGTGGAGGCATTTCAGCTTCCATCTTGCTTTCGCAAGACTCTCGGGAGTGGTGGGTGATGACGGGATCGAACCGCCGACATTCTGCTTGTAAGGCAGACGCTCTCCCAGCTGAGCTAATCACCCGTTTGCATCTCCGAGGCCGCGAAATTTACGCAGGTAGCGAACCTAAGTCAATAGCAGGATTGAAGTTTTTTTTCAAAAACAGCTTTTAGCGACGAGTTTCAAGCTGCAAGAGTAGAGCGGAGCTACGTAAGCAGGACTGACTCAGGCAGCCTTAACTGGCAGCTTGAAGCCTGAGACCTGCAGCTGCTACTCGTAAACCATCTTCTTGGTCATGCCGCCGTCGACCACGAACTCCTGGCCTGTCACGAAACCGGCGTTCTTCGACAACAGCCACGCGACCATCGCCGCCACGTCCTCGACCGTCCCTACCCGGCCGGCCGGATGCTGCGCATGATCGGCATCGGTCAGCGGCTCGGCGCGTCGCACCGAAGGATCTCGCGCATCGATCCAGCCGGGGCTGACCGCATTGACGCGAATCTCCGGGCCAAGGCTGATCGCCAACGCATGAGTCAAGGCCAGCAAACCGCCCTTGCTCGCTGCGTAAGCCTCAGTATCGGGTTCCGATTGCCCGGCGCGGGTCGAGGCCAGATTGACGATCGCCCCGCTGTGAGCGCGCAAGTAAGGCGCACAGTGCTTGGCCAACAACATCGGCCCACTGAGATTCACCGCCAATACCCGATTCCAGTACGCCAGGTCGAGACTTTCCAGGGTGATGTTATGCGGATCGGCTACCGCCGCATTGCACACCAACGCATCCAGACGCCCAAACTGCCCCAACACCTCGGCGACACCCAGCGCCACCTGCCCTTCGTTCGACACGTCCATGGCGATGAACCAGGCGTTTTCGCCAAGGACCTTCGCCACTTTCGAACCGCGCACCCGATCCACATCCGTCAGCACGACTTGCCAGCCTTCGCTGATCAGCCAGGCGGCAATCCCCAGGCCGATGCCCCGCGCGGCACCGGTAACCAGTGCAACGCGGCCATTGGAGCCGGCTGGCGTGGACATTTCGATCACAAGGCAGCCAACCCGCGCGCCAGGTCGGCTTGCAGGTCAGCCACGTCTTCCAGCCCCACCGCAACGCGGATCAGGCTGTCACGAATGCCCGCAGCTTCACGCTCTTGGGGCGCCAGACGCCCGTGAGAGGTGGTACTCGGGTGGGTGATGGTGGTTTTGCTGTCGCCCAGGTTGGCGGTGATCGAAATCAGGCGGGTCGCGTCGATAAAACGCCAGGCGCCCTCTTTGCCACCCTTGACCTCGAAACTCACCACCGCACCGAAGCCCTTCTGCTGACGCTGGGCCAACTCGTGCTGCGGATGGCTCTTGAGCCCGGCGTAATGGACTTTTTCGACGCCGTCCTGCTGCTCCAGCCACTCGGCCAGTTGCTGGGCGTTGGCGCAATGCGCCTTCATCCGCAGATTCAGGGTTTCCAGGCCCTTGAGGAAGATCCAGGCGTTGAACGGGCTGAGGGTCGGCCCGGCGGTACGCAGGAAACCGACCACTTCTTTCATCTGTTCACTGCGACCGGCCACGACACCGCCCATGCAACGACCCTGGCCGTCGATGAACTTGGTTGCCGAGTGAACGACGACGTCCGCCCCCAATTTCAACGGCTGTTGCAACGCCGGGGTGCAGAAGCAGTTGTCGACCACCAGCATCGCGCCTTTGGCGTGAGCGATTTTCGCCAGCTCGGCAATATCCACCAGCTCGGCCAGCGGGTTGGACGGCGACTCGACAAACAGCAATTTGGTATTGGCCTTGATTGCCGAATCCCAGCCGGACAAATCCGCCAGGGGGACGTAATCGACTTCGACGCCGAAGCGCTTGAAGTATTTTTCGAACAGACTGATGGTCGAGCCAAACACGCTGCGCGATACCAGCACGTGATCGCCAGCACTGCACAGGCTCATCACCACCGCCATGATCGCGGCCATGCCGGTCGCGGTGGCCACAGCCTGCTCGGCGCCTTCCAGCGCGGCAATGCGCTCTTCGAAAGCGCGAACGGTCGGGTTGGTGTAGCGCGAATAAACGTTGCCCGGCACCTCCCCGGCAAAACGTGCGGCCGCGTCGGCGGCAGTGCGGAATACGTAGCTGGAAGTGAAGAACATCGGATCACCGTGTTCGCCTTCCGGCGTACGGTGCTGACCTGCACGTACGGCCAGGGTATCGAACGCTACGCCTTCGAGGTCGCTGTCCAACCGACCGGCATCCCAATCCTGACTCATGCTGTCACTCCTTGCCCCGTTCTTGAAAAATAAGAATTCGTTGGTAGATACAAAACCGGCCCCTAGGGGCCGGTAATGATTCAGTTGTTATACAGATCGATGATCGCACTGACCGCCTGGGTCTTGACCTTGGAGGCATCGTTACGTGCCTGCTCGATCTTGTTCAGGTAGGCCTCGTCGACGTCGCCGGTCACGTACTGGCCGTCGAAGACTGCACAATCGAACTTCTCGATCTTGATCTTGCCGCCGCCGACCGCTTCGATCAAATCAGGCAGGTCCTGATAGATCAGCCAATCGGCACCGATCAGATCAGCCACGTCCTGGGTCGAACGGTTGTGGGCGATCAGTTCGTGGGCGCTCGGCATATCGATGCCGTAGACGTTCGGGAAACGCACGGCCGGCGCTGCGGAGCAGAAGTAGACATTCTTGGCACCCGCTTCGCGCGCCATCTGGATGATCTGCTTGCAAGTGGTGCCGCGCACGATGGAGTCATCCACCAGCATCACGTTCTTGCCGCGGAATTCCAGCTCGATGGCGTTGAGTTTCTGCCGTACGGATTTTTTTCGCGCGGCCTGGCCCGGCATGATGAAGGTGCGGCCGATATAACGGTTCTTCACGAAGCCTTCGCGGAACTTCACGCCCAGGTGGTTCGCCAGCTCCAGAGCAGCCGTGCGACTGGTGTCCGGGATCGGGATGACCACGTCGATGTCGTGCTCGGGACGCTCACGAAGAATCTTCTCGGCGAGCTTCTCGCCCATGCGCAGACGGGCCTTGTAGACCGACACGCCGTCGATGATCGAGTCCGGACGAGCCAGGTAGACGTGTTCGAAGATGCACGGGGTCAGGGACGGGTTGGTCGCGCACTGACGGGTGTGCAGCTTGCCGTCTTCAGTGATGTAGACCGCTTCGCCCGGTGCCAGGTCGCGAATCAGGGTGAAACCGAGTACGTCCAGGGAAACGCTTTCGGAGGCGATCATGTATTCGACGCCTTCGTCAGTGTGACGCTGGCCGAACACGATCGGACGGATGCCGTGCGGGTCGCGGAAACCGACGATGCCATAGCCGGTCACCATCGCCACGACGGCGTAACCACCGACGCAACGGTTGTGCACGTCAGTCACGGCGGCGAATACGTCTTCTTCGGTTGGCTGCAACTTGCCGCGCTGGGCCAGTTCGTGCGCGAACACGTTGAGCAGTACTTCCGAATCGGAACTGGTGTTGACGTGGCGAAGGTCAGATTCGTAAATCTCCTTGGCCAGCTGTTCAACGTTGGTCAGGTTGCCGTTGTGCGCCAAGGTGATGCCATAAGGCGAGTTGACGTAAAACGGCTGAGCTTCGGCCGAGGTCGAGCTGCCCGCAGTCGGGTAGCGCACATGGCCAATGCCCATGTGACCGACCAGACGCTGCATGTGACGCTGATGAAACACGTCACGCACCAGACCGTTGTCCTTGCGCAGGAATAACCGGCCTTCATGGCTGGTCACGATACCGGCAGCGTCCTGGCCGCGGTGCTGGAGGACGGTTAGCGCGTCATACAGCGCCTGATTGACGTTCGACTTACCGACGATACCGACGATGCCACACATGCGACGCAACCCCTACTTAATGGATCTGAACTGAACACAACTCACTGAGGCGTTTTCGCCGTCGGCAAGAGGTGCTCCTTGAACGGTATTTCAGCGGGTACGCTGATACCGCTGGCAAGCCACTGACTGCTCCACCCGAGAATCAGGTTTTTGGACCAGTCTGCGACCAATAAAAACTTTGGCACGAGTTGGGACTCTTCCCACCACCCGTCCTGCTGTACCGGCCCCAGGCTCAACAGCCCGACCGCCACGACCACCAGCAACACGCCACGCGCGGCACCGAAGGCCATGCCGAGGAATCGATCGGTCCCGGAAAGCCCGGTGACGCGTACCAACTCGCCGATAAGATAATTGATCATTGCGCCTACGATTAACGTGGCGACAAACATGATGGCACAGCCCGTGATCACACGGGCCGACGGCGTTTCGATGTATCCGGCGAGGTACTCGGACAATGCGCCACCGAACATCCAGGCAACGACTCCTGCGATGATCCAGGTCACCAGCGACAGCGCTTCTTTGACGAAGCCGCGGCTCAGACTGATCAATGCGGAGATGGCGATGATTGCAACGATCGCCCAGTCAACCCAGGTAAATGGCACAGTGCAGCCTACAGACGGATAAGGCGGCGCATTTTAGCAGAGCCCATGCTTATCGGTAAGCTGCGATTGTCAGTGCATTTCAAATCGAGGCGATAGATTTAGCCGCGCTCAGGCTGAAAACGCACCACAAAACCCTTGAGGTTTTGCTGGCGGTTCAACAAATCGCGCAGGCGATCGGCCTCGGCACGCTCGATCAGCGGACCGACAAACACCCGATTTTTGCCATCGGTGGAACGGATATAGGCGTTGTAGCCTTGGCTGCGCAGGGTTTTCTGCAGCTTTTCCGCACTTTCGCGATTAGCCAGGCTGGCCAGTTGCACCGACCAGCTGATCGACAGGCCATTGGCGTCGACACGGCTTTGCGTGGTGTCCGGCTTGCCCGGAGCGGCCGTGATTGGCTGGGCAGGTGCGGTCGCAGGCTTGGCGGCCAGCGCCGGAGCAGGAGCGACCGGTTTTACGGCCGGAACCGGCAAGGCGGGTACTTTCGGCGCGACAGGTGGCGTTGGCTTGGCTTCCTGGGCAATCTCATCGTCGCTGGGCACCGGCTCCTGCGGCAAAGCCTGGGGCTCAGGCACGACCACCGGTTCAACCTGCACTTGTGCCATCGCCGGCGCTTGCGGCGCAGTCGGTGCCTCGACAGTCACCTGGCGCTGCTCATCCTGACGGGAAAACAGCATTGGAAGGAAAATCACGGCCAGCGCGACCAGAACCAGGGCGCCGACCATGCGCTGTTTGTAAGCCTTATCCAGCAATGCCATTTGCCGCTTCCTCCGTGGAGCGCCGAGCCAACCACTCAAGGGCCTCGGCGACACAATAAAATGATCCGAACAACAGAATTTCATCGTCGCTCGTCGCCAGCGCACACTGCCCTTCCAGGGCGGCGGCCACGCTGTCATAGGACGTTACTGAAGCGCCGCGCTTATGCAGCGCTTCGCGCAAATCGGCCACTGGCCGCGCCCGAGGCGAATCCAGTGGCGCGACAGCCCAGTGCTCGACACTAGCACTCAACTCAGCAATGACGCCATCCAGATCCTTGTCCGCCAGCAACCCGAACACCGCCAGACGCTTGCCAGCCAGTGGCCGACTGGCCAGACGCCGGGCCAAATACTCCGCTGCATGGGGGTTATGCCCCACATCCAGCAACAGGTTAAGACGTTTGCCCTGCCAATCGAACGACCGACGATCGAGACGACCGACCACCCGCGTCGCCTGCAGCGCCTGAATAATCTGCGCAGCCACCCACGGCAGCCCGAGCAACAGATAAGCCTGTAACGCCAGCGCGGCGTTTTCCATCGGCAGATCAAGCAACGGCAGATCATGCAGCTCGACCACGCGCCCCTGAGCGTCCAGACCTCGCCATTGCCAGTCGTGATCGATGATACCGAGATCGAAATCGCGCCCGCGCAGGAAAAACGGGCATTTAAGCTCTCGCGCTTTATCCAGCAGGGGCTGTGGAGGATTCAGGTCGCCACAGAGCGCGGGCGCGCCCTGGCGGAAGATACCGGCCTTCTCGAAGGCCACGGACTCACGGGTATCACCGAGATAATCCGCGTGATCGACCCCGATACTGGTGACCAGTGCCATGTCGGCGTCCACCACATTGACCGTGTCCAGACGTCCGCCCAGCCCCACCTCCAGCACCACGGCATCGAGCCCGGAGCGCTGGAACAGCCAAAACGCCGCCAGGGTGCCCATCTCGAAATAGGTCAGGGAAGTGTCGCCGCGCCCCGCCTCGACCGCCGCGAAGGCTTCGCACAGTTCGGCGTCAGTGGCTTCAACGCCATTGACCTGCACCCGCTCGTTGTAACGAAGCAGGTGCGGAGAGTTGTAGACACCGACTTTCAGGCCCTGGGCCCGCAGCAAAGAGGCCACGAACGCACAGGTCGAACCCTTGCCGTTGGTGCCGGTGACCGTGATCACCCGAGGCGCCGGCTTGCCCAGCCCCATGCGGGACGCTACCTGTTTCGAGCGCTCAAGGCCCATGTCGATGGCCGAGGGATGCAACTGCTCGAGGTAGGCGAGCCACTCGCCAAGGGTACGTTGGGTCATACGTTGGCTGGCACCGGCGGAACTACGATTGGCTCGATGGGGGTTGCGACGAACTTGGGCGTCGGCAGGCCCATCATCTGTGCCAACAGGTTGCCCAGGCGCGGACGCAGCTCCTGACGGTGAATGATCATATCGATGGCGCCGTGCTCCAGCAGGAACTCGCTGCGCTGGAAGCCTTCCGGCAGTTTTTCGCGCACGGTCTGCTCGATCACGCGTGGGCCGGCAAAGCCGATCAGCGCTTTCGGCTCACCGACGATGACGTCGCCGAGCATCGCCAGACTGGCCGAAACACCGCCGTAGACCGGGTCGGTCAGCACGGAGATGAACGGAATGCCTTCTTCACGCAGACGCGCCAGCACCGCGGAGGTCTTGGCCATTTGCATCAAGGAGATCAGCGCTTCCTGCATCCGCGCACCACCGGAGGCGGAGAAGCAGATCATCGGGCAGCGGTTTTCCAGCGCGTAGTTGGCAGCGCGCACAAAGCGCTCGCCGACGATGGCGCCCATCGAACCACCCATGAAGGAGAATTCGAACGCCGAAACCACCACAGGCATACCCAGCAAGGTGCCGCTCATGGAGATCAGCGCATCTTTTTCGCCAGTCTGCTTTTGCGCAGCAGTCAGGCGATCCTTGTACTTCTTGCCATCACGGAACTTCAGTCGGTCAACCGGTTCCAGGTCCGCCCCCAGTTCGGCACGGCCTTCGGCGTCGAGGAAAATGTCGATACGGGCGCGTGCGCCGATACGCATGTGGTGATTGCACTTGGGGCAAACGTCCAGGGTCTTTTCCAGCTCCGGACGATACAACACAGCCTCGCAAGACGGGCACTTGTGCCAAAGACCTTCAGGCACCGAGCTCTTCTTGACCTCGGAACGCATGATCGAAGGGATCAGTTTGTCTACTAACCAGTTGCTCATGCTTTCTTTCTCCAGTACCGGCGGCCCGAACGCTCTGGTTCGCAGCCCCGTGTATGCCCTTGAGCTAAATTCATGTGTGCGGCGATGATCAGTCGATGGCCGGGTCAGCGAGACGTGACCTGCGTACCACCCAACAACCCTCAGCCTTTTTGTACAGAGCAGTGGACGGCGGCAGTCTGCCAGCCGTCACATCAACGTAGCGCGTTGATGAATGCCCGAATCTTCGCATGATCCTTGATGCCCTTGCTCTCCTCTACCCCACCGCTGACATCCACCGCATACGGGCGGACCCGGTCAACTGCCTCGGCGACGTTATCCGGGGTCAGGCCTCCCGCCAGAATAATGGGCTTGCTCAAACCTTGCGGTATCAGTGACCAGTCGAACGCTTCGCCGGTTCCACCGGGTACACCTTCGACATAGGCATCGAGCAAGATGCCGCTGGCACCCGGATAGGCGTCGCAGGCTGCCGCAATGTCATCACCGGCCTTGACCCGCAGCGCCTTGATGTACGGGCGATGCCAGCTTTCACATTCTGCCGCGCCTTCGTCACCATGGAACTGCAACAGATCCAGCGGTACAGCCTCGAGGATTTCTGCCAACTCTTCGCGACCGGCGTTGACGAACAGGCCCACGGTGGTGACGAATGGCGGCAACGCCTTGATGATCGCGCGCGCCTGCTGGCAGGTCACCGCCCGCGGACTCTTGGCGTAAAACACAAACCCGATGGCATCGGCCCCGGCCTCAACCGCCGCCAACGCATCTTCTATGCGGGTAATCCCACAAATCTTGCTGCGAACGGCTGACATGTCGATAAAACCCCACGGCAAATCCGAGAAAGTCCCGGATGGTAACAAAAGCGTTCGAGGGCGTCAGCCGTCAAGTTCGGTGAAACCGGTCAGGAAATGCGGGCCGATGTAACGCTCGGGCAATTCGAACTCGTCGCGGTACTCGACCTGCACCAGATACAGACCAAACGGGTGAGCCGTCACCCCGCCTGAACGGCGGATTCGGCTCTCCAGCACTTCCTTCATCCACTCCACCGGGCGTTCGCCGGCCCCAATGGTCATCAGCACACCAGCAATGTTGCGCACCATGTGATGCAGGAAAGCGTTGGCGCGGATATCCAATACGATCATTTTGCCATGACGGGTGACGCGCAGATGATGCAGCTCCTTGATCGGCGACTTGGCCTGGCACTGACCAGCGCGAAAGGCACTGAAGTCATGGATACCCACCAGGTACTGCGCGGCCTCGGCCATGCGCTCGACGTCCAGCGGACGGTGGTTCCAGGTGATTTCTTCGTTCAGGTGCGCCGGGCGGATCTGATCGTTGTAGATCACGTAGCGATAGCGCCGGGCAATGGCCTTGAACCGCGCATGAAAATGCGCCGGCATGACTTTGGCCCAACTGACACTGACGTCGTGCGGCAAGTTGATATTGGCGCCCATGACCCAGGCCTTCATCGAGCGCTCGACCGGCGTATCGAAATGCACCACCTGTCCGCAGGCATGCACACCGGCATCGGTGCGCCCTGCGCACAGCAGCGACACAGGCGAGTCGGCGACTTTCGACAAGGCGTTTTCGAGGGTTTCCTGCACCGTGAGCACGCCGGAGGCCTGGCGCTGCCAGCCGCGATAGCGCGAGCCTTTGTATTCAACGCCCAACGCGATCCGGAAAAAGCCGTCGGCCGCCATTTCGGCGGTCGGGTTATCTATATTTGCCAAGGAGTGACAGCCTGCTGATGTACGCGAAGGCGGGCATTATAAAGCCGTGGGACGTGGATACCAGTACAACAGCATTGCCCCGCGATAAAACAAAAACGGCAGCCTCACCGGGCTGCCGCATTGTTTACCAAGAGCCGATCACTCAGGTCAGACGCGCCAACATCTCCTTGGCTTCGCTCTTCTGGCCGTCATCACCTTCTACCACCACCTCATTGAGGATATCCCGGGCGCCGTCGTTGTCACCCATATCGATGTAGGCCTGGGCCAGATCGAGCTTGGTGGCGACTTCGTCGGTGCCGGAAAGGAAATCGAATTCCGGCTCGTCTTCGGCAGAAGCCAAAGCGTCTTGCTCCGTGAATGTCGGCTCACCGATGCTGCCAGACAAGCTTTCCAACTCGGCGTTGACGTCATCCAGCTCCGCGGCGAAAGCATCCGGCGCATCCATTTCTTCAGCCAGCGACAGATCAAAATCGGCCGGCAGCTCCAGATCATCCAATGCCAACTCGGGGGCTGCCGGTGTTTCGACGACCGGCAAATCCTTCACGCCTTCGTCCAGGTCGAGCAGGAAGTCATCTTCAGCCAACGCCGCTGTCGACGGCTCCGCACCAAGATCCATGTCCAGATCGAACTCCGACAGGTCGTCGAGGTTTTCCTTGATCTCAGCCTGCTGCTGCAACACCGACCCGAAACTCAGGTCATCGTCCAGAGGGAAATCTTCCAGATCGGCCACAGTCGACGCTTCAGGCTCCGGCGCAGGCGTAATGACTGCTGGAGTAATGTTTTCCAGGTCATCCAGGCTCAGATCGAAAGCGCTGTCGAAATCATCTTCGACCGGAGCCGGCGCTGGCTCTGGCTCTGGCTCTGGTGCTGGCGACTCGTCCTGCAACAGGTCCTTGACGTACTGTGCGTCCATTTCGGCCGCGACCGCTGCGGCGGCGATACCTCCGGCAGCAATCAGCGCCATGGCCGGGAAACGGCTCTTCAGTTTTTCGACCTGGGCGAAATTGTCGCCGTTGGCCACCAATTGGCGCTCCTGGGCAACGAACGCATCGCGATCGCCTTGCTGGCCGTAGACCTCCATCAACTTCAGGCGCAGATCACTGCGCTGAGGCTCTTGCTTGATGCCCTCTTCCAGCAGGGCTGCAGCCTGATTCAGACGGCCGGCGCCGATGTGCGACTGGGCTTTGTCCAACACGTCGTCCGAGCGGTCGGCGGCTGGCGCCACCAGTGGCGCGGCGATGGGTGGCGTGACCACAACCGGGGCCGGAGCCGGAGCGGGCGCAGGAGTCGGCGCGGTGGCCAGTTTTACGCTCGGAGGGGGAACCTCCAGGCCTTCGAAACTGCTTTCCGGCAGGTCAAGATCGGCAGAAAACGGCTGCTCCTCTGCCAGGGCGCGGGCCATGCGCAAGTGTTTCTCGGCTTCTTGCTGGGCTTTGCGACGACGGGCCAGCAACAGCAACAACAGCATCACAACCAAGGCCCCGCCACCGGCCAGGCCCAACAACCAAGGATTAGTCAGTAGCTCGTTGAATTGCTTGTCGTCAGAAGCTGCCGGGGTCGGTTCGACAGGTGTCTCGGCCGGAACGGGCGCCGGAACCGCTGCAGGCGTCATTTCGGCTGGCGCTGGCGCAGCATTAGGCGTCAGTTCAGCCGTCATCGCCGGCGCAGGGGCAGCAGCCGGCGCCGGGGCACCCGCTTCCCCTTCAGCCTGCAACTTGGCCAGCTGATTGTTCTTCAGTTCGATCAGACGCTGCAGTTTGTCCATCTGACTTTGCAGATCAGATATGCGGCTTTTCAGCTCTGCATTGTCACGGCGGGTGGTGTCGAGGCTTTCCTGAGTCACCGCCAGCTTGTTGTTCAAGGCTTTCGCATCGCCTGCGGCGCCTTTGCCACGGGCCTTGCCCGACTCGGCCGAGACCAGGCTCAGGTTGTCCCGAGCGGGCTGCGACGAAGTCGCTTCACCACGACCACGCTTGGTGGCATCGAGTTGCTGCTGCCCCGCAGCCGGCTTAGCGACATAGCGACGCCCCTGACGCCACGCAGTGTTCTGTGCAGCGACTTCGGCAATCGCCTTGGATTGCCGCATGCTGGTGCTTTGCGCCTGATCGGGCATACGCAGCACCTGCCCGGTTTTCAGCCGGTTGATGTTGCCGTCGATAAAGGCATCCGGGTTCAGCGCCTGGATGGCCAGCATGGTTTGTTGAATCGAACCGCCGTTACGCGCCTTCGCCGCGATTTCCCAGAGGGTATCGCGCGGCGTAGTGGTGTATTGGGAAGGTTTGGTCGCACCGGTGACGGGCGCGGTCACACCCTGAGTCGGCGTGGGCTGTGCGGCTGCTTCAGCGGTTTGCGGCGAGAATTTGGACGGGTCGAGCAAAACGCTGTAATCACGCAGCAGTCGACCGTTGGGCCACATCACCTGAACCAGGAATTTCACCATAGGTTCGGAGAGCGGCTTGCTGGAAGTGACACGCAGGATGCTTTTACCACCGGCACTCAGCACCGGAGTGAAGGTCAAGTCGTTGAGAAACGCCTGGCGGTCGACACCGGCCTTGGCGAAATCTTCAGGTGAAGCCAGGCTCGGCACCACTTCGGCAGCGGTGAGCTCCTTGACGTCGAGCAATTCGATTTCTGCCACCAACGGCTGGTTCAGCGTCGATTTCAGGGTCAGCTCCCCAAGCCCGAGGGCATGCGCCATACCGGAGGACAGCGCCGAGGCGGCCGCTATTGCTAACACCAGTTTGCGAACTTGAACCATAGCTCATCCTTAGTTTGAACATTCCTCGGCCAGCGAGAAGGTGTTGATAGCCGCTGCCGTAAGGCATTGCGCGGCGGCGAGAGGTCGCCGCGCGCGATCGTTTCATGCATGCCCCGGAAAGCCCCACAGGGTGGCTCGCCTTCAGCATTCCTGCCAAGCATAGCGCTGGGCCGGAACCATTCGAAAAATTGTTGCCAAGTATCTTTTACAGCAGGTCTTTTATCAACAACTCAGCCAGCTGCACAGCGTTGAGCGCGGCGCCTTTGCGTACGTTATCTGACGTCAGCCACAAATTAAGTTCCGACAGGTCGTCGATACCCTGACGTACCCGACCAACGTAGACCACATCCTGCCCTACCGCGTCACCTACCGCCGTCGGGTAATCACCGGCTTCAACCAGCTCGATGCCCGGGGCGTCTTCCAAAGCGGCGATGACTTTAGCCAGGTCAATCTCACTCGCTGATTGCAGACTGACACTAAAGCTATCGCCAAAAAATACCGGGGCTTGAATGCAAGTCACGGAAATCTTCAATGAAGGCAGGGCCATGACCTGGCGCAACTCACGCACCAGGCGCTTTTCCAGCAGCGTATGACCTCGCTCGTCCGGCTTGCCGACCTGGGCCAACAAATTGAACGCCATCTGCCGATCGAAAAAGGTCGGCTCCAATGGGCGCACGTTAAGCAACTCGGCGGTCTGCCGGGCCAGCTCGGTCACGGCCTCGCGGCCCTGGGCGGAAACCGCCAGGCACGCGGTCAGGTTAATGCGCTGCAAATCGATCAAACCCAGCAACGGCGCCAGCACCACCGCCAGCGTCGTAGCCGAAGGGCTCGGGCTGCTGATCCGGAATGGCTTTTTCAGGCCGACCAACACCTGCGCGTTGGCTTCCGGCACGACTTGCGGTGCCTGGTCGGCCGGCAACGCGCCGGACAGGTCAATGACCGAGCAACCGGCAGCCGTGGCGCGCGCGGCAAAACTCAGGGTCACGGCCGGGCCGGCGGCGAAGAACACCAACTGGACTTTGCCGAAGTCGAACTCATCGACTTCCCGCACCCGAACGTTCTTGCCACGAAAAGGCACCGAGTGCCCGGCGGATTCGCTACTGGCCAGCAAGTGCAGGTTGCCGACCGGAAAGTCGCGCTCTTCAAGAATCTGTACGAGCGTCTCGCCGACAGTACCGGTGGCGCCGATCACGGCAATATCGAAGGACTGGCTCATGGTTCTACCTCAGGCGAAACGGGGGAGCGGCACTTTACCGGGTGGTGGGGATGCAGGCAATTATGTGGCGTCTGTTCTGCCCGCGATCACGGAACATCAGGCACCTCATCAACATCTGGCGGCCTGGAATAAAAAAACCCGCGCCTCTTTCAAGGCACGGGTTCCTTCACAGCTTCAATCGATCAACGCTCAAGCAGGATCCGCAGCATGCGACGCAGCGGTTCGGCCGCGCCCCAGAGCAGTTGGTCGCCGACGGTGAACGCACCGACGAATTGCGACCCCATGTTCAACTTGCGCAGACGACCGACCGGCACATTCAGGGTACCCGTGACCTTGGTAGGACTCAGCTCCTGCATGCTGATCTCGCGGTTGTTCGGCACCAGCTTGACCCAAGGGTTGTGCTGGCTGATCAGCCCTTCGATATCGGCGATCGGCACGTCTTTGTTCAACTTGATGGTCAGCGCCTGGCTGTGGCAACGCATGGCACCAATGCGAACGCAGATGCCGTCGACCGGGATCGGGCTCTTGAAGCGACCGAGGATCTTGTTGGTCTCGGCCTGGGCCTTCCACTCTTCACGGCTCTGGCCGTTAGGCAGCTCTTTGTCGATCCACGGGATCAGGCTGCCGGCCAGCGGTACGCCGAAGTTTTCGGTCGGGTACGCGTCGCTGCGCATGGCTTCGGCGACACGACGGTCGATGTCGAGGATCGCGCTCGCCGGGTCGGCCAGTTGATCGGCCACCGCTGCGTGGGTCGCACCCATTTGCTTGATCAGTTCACGCATGTTCTGCGCGCCGGCACCGGACGCCGCCTGATAGGTCATGGCGCTCATCCACTCCACCAGGCCAGCTTCGAACAGACCGCCCAGGCCCATCAGCATCAGGCTGACGGTGCAGTTGCCGCCGATATAGTTCTTGGTGCCCGCATCCAGCTGCTGGTCGATGACCTTGCGGTTGACCGGGTCCAGGACGATGACCGCGTCATCCTGCATGCGCAGGCTGGAAGCGGCGTCGATCCAGTAGCCCTGCCAGCCGGCTTCGCGCAGTTTCGGGAAGACTTCACTGGTGTAGTCACCACCCTGGCAGGTCAGAATCACGTCGAGGGTTTTCAGCTCTTCAATGCTGTAAGCGTCCTTGAGCGGAGCAATGTCCTTGCCCACGGACGGGCCTTGGCCACCGACATTGGAAGTGGTGAAAAACACCGGCTCGATAAGATCGAAATCCTGCTCTTCCAGCATCCGCTGCATGAGCACGGAACCGACCATACCGCGCCAACCGATCAGACCTACACGTTTCATCGCAACTACACCTTCTTGAAAAGTGGGCCGCTGCTTTCGGGGATGAAAGTGGCAGCGGGCCCGAGAGATTACAGATTCCGCAGCGCGGCGACTACTGCGTCACCCATTTCCTGCGTACCGACTTTAGTGCAACCGGCCGACCAGATGTCGCCCGTACGCAACCCCTGGTCCAGCACCAGGCTGACGGCTTTTTCGATGGCATCGGCTGCGGCCTGCTGGTTGAAGCTGTAACGCAGCATCATCGATACCGACAAAATGGTCGCCAATGGGTTGGCGATGCCTTTGCCCGCGATATCCGGCGCCGAACCGTGGCACGGCTCGTACATGCCTTTGTTGTTGGTGTCCAGGGACGCCGATGGCAGCATGCCGATGGAGCCGGTGAGCATCGAGGCCTGGTCGGACAGGATATCGCCGAACATGTTGTCGGTGACGATCACGTCGAACTGCTTCGGCGCACGCACCAGCTGCATTGCGGCGTTATCGACGTACATGTGGCTCAGTTCGACTTCAGGATAATCCTTGGCCACTTGCTCGACCACTTCACGCCACAGCTGGCTGGAGGCCAGTACGTTGGCCTTGTCGACCGAGCACAGTTTCTTGCCGCGGACCATGGCCATGTCGAAACCGACACGGGCGATGCGGCGGATTTCGCTTTCGCTGTACGGCAGGGTGTCGTAGGACTGACGCTCGCCGTTTTCCAGGGTGCGGGTACCACGCGGGGCGCCGAAATAGATACCGCCAGTCAGCTCGCGAACGATCAGGATGTCCAGGCCGGAGACGATCTCTGGCTTCAGGCTCGAAGCTTCGGCCAGTTGCGGGTACAGGATCGCCGGACGCAGGTTGCCGAACAGGCCCAGTTGCGCACGGATTTTCAGCAGACCACGCTCAGGGCGGATGTCACGCTCGATGGTGTCCCATTTCGGGCCGCCAACGGCGCCCAGCAGCACGGCATCGGCTGCGCGGGCACGTTCCAGGGTTTCATCGGCCAACGGCACGCCGTGCTTGTCGATGGCGGCACCACCGATCACGTCGTGGCTCAGCTCGAAGCCCAGGGCGTACTTGTCGTTGGCCAGTTCCAGCACCTTGACCGCTTCGGTCATGATTTCCGGGCCAATACCGTCACCCGGGAGAATCAGAATCTGCTTGCTCATGCTTTCCTCATGTCATCAGTCGGTGCACCCTGGGGCGCGCCCGGAAAAAATCTATCGATCGGTACCTATCTTTCTACAAACAGCACCAACACATCCGTGCTGAACGAACCATCGGCCTCAATCTCGAAATATTCGCGTACTTCGTTGCCCATTGACTGTTGCAACTCGCGGATCGCCGCACGCATCACCTGTGGCGTGCGCATGCGCTCGACCCAGGAGTTGTACTCCAGGCGCAGGCGCTGCCGCGTGGTGCTACGGGTGTGCAGCCCCGCTTCGCTGATCTGGCGCAACCATTCACCGGCGGAATAATCACGCACATGGCTGGTGTCACGCAGCACTTCGACGCTTTGCAGGTAAGTGTCGAACAACGGGCTGCCCGGTGACAACACATCGATGAACGCCGCCACGCCACCCGGTTTCAACACCCGACGCACTTCCCGCAGGGCCAGGCCGAGATCGCTCCAATGGTGGGCCGAATAGCGACTGAAGACGAAATCGAATTCACCGTCGGCAAACGGCAAGCGTTCGGCGGCGCCATTGACCGTGGACACGTTGCTCAATCCACGATCAGCGGCGGCTGCGGCGACCACGTCAAGCATCTGCTGCGACAGGTCGTAAGCCACCACTTCCTTGACCAGCCCAGCCACGTGAAAACTCACATGACCGGCACCGCAACCCAGGTCCAGCACGCGGGCATCGCCCTGCCCCGCCAGTTCGGCCTGTAGCAGCGCAAATTCAGTGCCTTGAGCGTGTACGGCGCTGCTCAGGTAGGCCGAAGCCTGTTCACCGAATTGCTTTTGGACTACCTGGCTGTGCTGGGCGGTGCTGGTCATGGTGACTTCCTTTTAGTCTTGTGGCGCCTGTTCCGGCCTCATCGCGGGCCGGCGCTGACTACAAAAATCTCGAATCAATCAAGCGTCGCGAAACAACCAAGGCTGGCTCGCACGGTGCTTGGTTTCAAACGCCGCAATCGCGTCGCCGTCCTGCAAGGTCAGGCCGATGTCGTCCAGGCCATTGAGCAGGCAGTGTTTGCGGAAGGCGTCGATTTCGAAGCTCAGGACCTTGCCGTCCGGGCGGGTCACGGTCTGGGCTTGCAGGTCGATCTGCAACTGGTAGCCCGGATTGGCTTCGACCTGCTGGAACAGTTCGTCGACTTCGGCATCGCTCAAGATGATCGGCAACAAGCCGTTCTTGAAGCTGTTGTTGAAGAAGATGTCGGCATAGCTCGGCGCGATGATGCTGCGGAAACCGTACTCTTCCAGGGCCCACGGCGCGTGTTCACGGCTGGAACCGCAACCGAAGTTCTCGCGGGCCAGCAACACGCTGGCGCCTTGATAACGCTCGGCGTTGAGGACGAAGTCCTTGTTCAGCGGGCGCTTGGAGTTGTCCTGATACGGCTGCCCCACATCCAGGTAGCGCCATTCATCGAACAGGTTCGGGCCGAAACCCGTGCGCTTGATCGACTTCAGGAATTGCTTCGGAATGATCTGGTCGGTGTCGACGTTGGCACGATCCAGAGGCGCGACAAGTCCAGTGTGCTGGGTAAAAGCTTTCATGCTGCGCTCCTTTAGATCAATTCACGGACGTCGATGAAACGACCGTTCACGGCGGCGGCCGCGGCCATGGCCGGGCTCACGAGGTGGGTACGGCCACCCGCGCCCTGACGGCCTTCGAAGTTACGGTTGGACGTCGAGGCGCAGTGTTCGCCGGACTCCAAACGGTCCGGGTTCATCGCCAGACACATCGAGCAACCCGGCTCACGCCATTCGAAACCGGCTTCGAGGAAAATCTTGTCCAGGCCTTCAGATTCAGCCTGCGCCTTCACCAGACCCGAGCCCGGCACGACGATGGCCTGCTTGATGGTCGAGGCCACTTTGCGGCCCTTGGCAATGACGGCAGCCGCGCGCAAATCTTCGATCCGCGAATTGGTGCAGGAGCCGATGAACACGCGGTCCAGTTGAATGTCAGTGATCGCCTGATTGGCGGTCAGCCCCATGTATTTCAGGGCGCGCTCGATGGAGCCGCGCTTGACCAGGTCCATTTCCTTGGCCGGGTCCGGCACGTTCTGATCAACGGCCAAAACCATCTCAGGCGAGGTGCCCCAGCTGACTTGCGGCTTGATCTGGGTCGCGTCGAGCTCGACCACGGTATCGAACACCGCGTCGGCATCCGACACCAGGTCTTTCCAGGCTTCGACCGCCAAGTCCCATTCAGCGCCTTTCGGGGCGAATGGACGGCCCTTCACGTAAGCCACGGTTTTTTCGTCGGCTGCCACCAGACCTACGCGAGCGCCAGCCTCGATGGACATGTTGCAGATAGTCATGCGCCCTTCGACGGACAGGTCACGAATCGCGCTACCGGCGAATTCGATGGCATGGCCGTTACCACCGGCGGTACCGATCTTGCCGATCACTGCGAGCACGATGTCCTTGGCGGTCACGCCAAACGGCAATTGGCCTTCGACGCGCACCAGCATGTTTTTCATTTTCTTGGCGACCAGGCACTGGGTGGCCAGCACGTGCTCGACCTCGGAGGTGCCGATACCGTGAGCCAGGGCACCGAAGGCGCCGTGGGTCGACGTATGGGAGTCGCCGCAGACCACGGTCATGCCCGGCAACGTTGCACCCTGCTCCGGGCCGATGACGTGAACGATGCCTTGGCGCACGTCGTTCATCTTGAATTCGACAATGCCGTATTCATCGCAGTTGTCGTCCAGGGTCTGGACCTGCAGGCGCGAGACCTGGTCAACGATGGCGTCGATGCCGCCCTTGCGCTCCGGCGTGGTCGGTACGTTGTGGTCCGGGGTGGCGATGTTGGCATCGATGCGCCAAGGCTTGCGCCCGGCCAGACGCAGGCCTTCGAAGGCTTGCGGCGAGGTCACTTCGTGAATGATGTGACGGTCGATGTAGATCAGCGCAGAACCATCGTCGCGCTGCTTGACCAAATGCGAATCCCAGAGCTTGTCGTAGAGCGTTTTGCCGGCCATCAGACGTTTTCCTCATCAGCTTGTTTCTATGCCCCGGGCTTTGATATCTCAATAACCCCTTGGCTTGTGAGGCTGATCCTATGGGGTTACATTAAATAACTCAAATTCATATTTTTTATGCTTTGGATAACCAACTGGAATACAACCATGGACCTGGCCAACCTCAATGCCTTTATTGCCATCGCCGAGACAGGAAGCTTCTCCGGCGCCGGCGAGCGCCTGCACCTGACCCAACCCGCCATCAGTAAACGCATCGCCGGGCTGGAGCAGCAATTGAAGGTGAGGCTGTTCGATCGACTGGGTCGTGAAGTCGGCCTGACCGAGGCAGGCCGCGCGCTGCTGCCGCGTGCTTATCAGATTCTGAACGTACTGGATGATACTCGCCGCGCCCTGACCAACCTCACCGGCGAAGTGACCGGCCGTCTGACCCTGGCCACCAGTCACCACATCGGCCTGCACCGTTTGCCTCCGTTACTCAGGGAGTTCACTCGACGCTACCCCGACGTCGCGCTGGATATTCAATTCCTCGATTCGGAAGTGGCCTACGAAGAAATCCTTCATGGTCGTGCCGAATTGGCCGTCATCACCCTGGCGCCGGAACCCCACGCACTGGTCAAGGCCACGCCGGTGTGGGACGACCCGCTGGACTTCGTGGTCGCGCCGGAGCATTCGCTGCTCAATAATGGCCCGGTCAGCCTGGCGGACATTGCCCGGCATCCGGCGGTGTTCCCCGGCGGCAACACGTTCACCCACCACATCGTCCAGCGCCTGTTCGAAGCCCAGGGGCTGACGCCGAACATCGCCATGAGCACCAATTATCTGGAAACGATCAAGATGATGGTGTCGATTGGCCTGGCCTGGAGCGTGTTGCCGCGCACCATGCTCGACGATCAAGTTGCACGAATACCCCTGCCGGGCATACAACTGTCTCGCCAGCTAGGCTATATCCTGCACACAGAACGGACGCTATCGAATGCAGCACGGGCCTTCATGGCCCTGCTGGATGCTCAAATCGATCTGCCAGGGATTCAGGGTTAACTTGTGCTACTGCTATAGAGCCGCAAATTCCTGTGCAAAATGCCCAAATCAGCCTAAGGCTTGCCAATGCCGAAATCTGTTGACCGTATTCCGCCGATGCCGCGTATTCAGGCACTTGATCCACAACGATCCGAGCAGAGCTGGGAAAGTGCCCCCCAATTGTTGGCCGCCCTGAACGGCGCCCGGCTGGGTGCCTGGTATTGGGACATCGAACGCGGGCAGATCAGTTGGTCACGGGGTACTCAGGCGCTGTTCGGCTTTGATCCGCGCCAACCGTTGCCCGCCGATCTGGAATACCTCGATTTGCTGCCGCCGGAAGACCGGGCGAAAACCATTCGTGCCTTCCATGCCGTGATCGCCGGCGCACCGCTGGAGCAAGCGATGCACCACCGCATTCGCTGGCCCGACGGCAGCCTGCACTGGCTGGAGATCAACGGCAGCCTGCTGCCGGACAAAAATGGCCGTCCACGCATGATCGGCGTGATTCGCGAGATCACCCACCAACGTCAGCGCGAGCAGGCGCTGAGCAGTTCGGAGAAGCGGTTCGCCACCCTGTTCCATCTGTGCCCGAACATGGTGTTGCTGACACGCCAGGAAGACGGCCTGATCACCGAAGCCAATCAGTATTTCGAAAGCCTGTTTGGCTGGCCGGTGCAAGACGCGATCGGCCGCACCACCCTGGAGTTGGGCCTTTGGGTGAACCCCGAACAACGCACGACACTGGTCAAAGCCACCAAGGCCAAGGGCGAACTGATCAACATGGAGGTGCAGTTTCGCGCCAGCAATGGCCAGATCCACGACGGCATCCTCAGCGCACAAAAGGTCGAGCTCGAAGGCCAGCCGTACCTGTTGAGCACCTTCCTCGACACCACCGAACGCAAAGCCGCCGAGCACGCCTTGAAAGACAGTCAGGAACGCCTCGACCTGGCACTGGATTCGGCGCAGCTGGGCACTTGGGACTGGCACATTCCCAGCGGCATGCTTTACGGTTCGGCCCGCGCCGCCCAACTGCACGGGATGGATGCGAAGCCTTTTCATGAATCTTTCGACGAATTTTTCGAAGGGGTTCCCGGCGAAGAACGCGACAACATGCGCGACGCTTACCGCAGCTTGCGCGAAGGCCCGGCGGGCAACTATCAACTGACTTACCGCGTACAACTGGAAGACGGCACTTCACGCTACCTGGAAAGTCGCGCCCGGCTGTACCGCGATGAAAATGGCGCGCCGCTGCGCATGGCCGGGACCCTGCTGGACATCACCGATCAAGTCGAACGCGAGCAACAGCTGGTGGCCTCCGAAGAGAAATTCGCCACCCTGTTCCAGGTCAGCCCGGACCCGATCTGCGTCACCCGCCAGGACACCGGTCAGTTCATCGAGATCAATTCCAGTTTCACCCAGACCTTTGGCTGGGGCACCGCCGATGTGATTGGCCGCAGCGCTGACGAAATCGGCCTGTGGGACGCCTCGGCCAAAAGCCTGCAGCGCATCGAACAGGTAATCCGCGAGCAAAGCCTGAATAACGTGGCCATCCTCGTCCAGCACAAGGACGGGCAGTCTCTGACCTGCGTGATTTCCAGCCGTCAGATCAACGTCGGCGAGCAGCCATGCATCGTCACCACGTTACGCGACATCACCCAGCAACAACGCTCGGAAGCAGCGCTCAAGGCCAGCGAAGAGAAGTTCGCCAAGGCGTTCCACTCAAGCCCCGACGCCATCACCATCACCGAACGCGACACCGGCCGCTATCTGGAGGTCAACGACGGTTTCTGCCGCCTGACCGGCTACCGCGCCGACGAAGTGATCGGGCGCACGGTGTATCAGGTCGGAATCTGGGCCGAAGAAAAACAACGCGCGGCATTGCTGGCTGAACTGCAGATCAAGGGCCGGGTTCACCATCAGGAAATGCTCGGGCGCAACAAGCGCGGCGAGTTGTTGACGGTGGAAGTGTCGGTAGAACCGATCAACCTGAACGAAACCGCGTGCCTGCTGCTGACCGCCCGAGACGTCAGCTTGCTGAAAAACGCCGAAGCGCAGATCCGCCACCTGGCGTACCACGACCCATTGACCAACCTTCCCAACCGCGCGCTGCTGATGGACCGTTTGAGCCAGCAGATTGCCCTGCTCAAACGCCACAACCTGCGCGGCGCATTGATGTTTCTCGACCTTGATCACTTCAAGCACATCAACGATTCCCTCGGCCATCCGGTGGGCGATACGGTGCTGAAGATCATCACCGCACGCCTGGAAGCCAGTGTGCGCATGGAAGATACTGTCGCGCGCCTGGGCGGCGACGAATTCGTCGTCCTGCTCAGCGGTCTCGAAGGCTCGCGCAGTGAAGTCAGTGAGCAGGTGCGCGAACTGGCTGACACCTTGCGCGAACTGCTGTCAGAACCGATGTTCCTCGATGGCCAGCGCCTGCAAGTGACGCCGAGCATTGGCATTGCACTGATTCCTGATCATGGCTCCACGCCGACGGATTTGCTCAAACGCGCTGACATTGCCCTTTATCGCGCCAAAGATTCGGGGCGCAACATCGCGCAGATGTATCACAACACCATGCAGAAGGCCGCGAGCGAGCGCCTGCGCATGGAGACCGATCTGCGCCTGGCGCTGTCCCGGGGTGAGTTTCGCGTGCACTACCAACCCCAGCTCGACGCCCGGAATAACCGTATCGTCGGTGCCGAGGCCCTGGTGCGCTGGACCCACCCCGAACTCGGCGCGCAATCGCCAACCGAATTCATCAAGGTGCTGGAGGACAGCGGGCTGATCCTGGAGGTCGGCACCTGGATTCTCGACGAAGCCTGTCAGGCCTTCCGGCAATTGATCGCCAATCGCCTGATTGACCCGCTGAACTTCAGCCTGTGCGTCAACATCAGCCCAAGGCAGTTCCGCCAGAACGACTTTGTCGAACGCATCGAAAACAGCCTCGCCAGCCACGGCCTGCCCTGCTCGCTGCTGAAACTGGAAATCACCGAAGGCATCGTCATCCAGAACCTGGAAGACACCATCAATAAGATGCGCCGCCTGAAAAAACTCGGCGTGAGCTTCGCCATGGACGACTTCGGCACCGGTTACTCCTCGCTGACCTACCTCAAGCGCCTGCCGGTCGACACGCTGAAAATCGACCAATCGTTCATCCGCGACGCCACCACCGACCCCAACGACGCCGAAATCATCCGCGCCATCGTCGCCATGGCGCGCAGCCTGGAATTGAAGGTGATCGCCGAAGGCGTGGAAACGCCGGAGCAACTCGCGTTCTTGCAAGGGCTGGACTGCCATTTCTACCAGGGTTACCTGCACAGCCAGCCGTTGCCGGTGGAGGAGTTTCAGAAACTCCTGAGGTAATCAGATCTTTGCGGGAATGGCATACAAAAAAGGGGCGCCCATGGCGCCCCTTCTTGTTGCTCTGACTCAGTGCTGCAGAGCCGGTTTTTCCGTCCCGTTGATCGGGATGCGTTTGGCTTTCGCCTCTTCCGGAATCACCCGCAGCAGGTCGATGCTCAACAGACCGTTGCTCAGGCCGGCAGCCTTGATTTCGATATGGTCCGCCAGTCGGAACGACAGCTTGAATGCACGCTGGGCAATGCCCTGGTGCAGGAAGGTCACGCCTTCGTTGCTGTCACGTTTGCCGCCACTGATGGTCAGCACACCCTTCTCGACTTGCAGCTCCAGGTCTTCTTCCTGGAAACCGGCCGCCGCCACGACGATGCGGTATTGATCGTCACCGTGCTTTTCGACGTTGTACGGTGGGTAGGTGCTGCCTGGCTCGTTACGCAGGGCGGTTTCGAACAGGTCGTTGAAACGATCGAAGCCTACCGAGGAACGGAACAGAGGCGCCAGGGAAAATGCAGTACTCATGATTCAAATCTCCTGAAAATAATCAGCAAGTTATTTGTCTCCGCGACCCGAATTCGGCATCGCGTAACCCTTAGATAGGGACCGCCAATTGCTTTTCAAGAGATTTTTTCCAAATTTTTTTTAACGATTTTCAGGCGGCTTCAGCGACCTGCAGCCCCAACAAACGCGAGACCTGATCCAGCTCGGTCTCACGACGCAGGACACTGAACAGCTCCACCGCTTCGGGATAATTGCGGGTAAGCATCGCCAGCCATTGCTTCAAACGGCCCGGTGATTGGCGAGGCGTCATCTGCGCCTTGGCTTGCAGCCAGAAATCCTGAATCAGAGGCAGCAGCTCGGCCCAGGTCATCTCAATGACCTCTTCACCGGCCCTTGCCGCAGCAATTTGCCGAGCCAGGTCCGGACGTGAAACCAGGCCGCGACCGAGCATGATGTCCTCCACACCGCTGATTTCGCGGCAACGGCGCCAGTCTTCGACACTCCAGATATCGCCATTGGCAAACACCGGCACCTTGACCACGTCCTGAACCCGCGGAATCCACTCCCAATGCGCTGGAGGCTTGTAGCCGTCGGTTTTGGTTCGTGCATGGACCACGATGTGCGCAGCGCCACCTTCGGCCAGGGCCGTGGCGCACACCAGTGAGCCATCCGGGCTGTCGAAGCCCAGGCGCATCTTGGCAGTCACGGGAATGTGCGACGGAACGGCGCGACGGACATGTTCGACGATCTGGTTCAGCAGCTCCGGCTCCTTGAGCAGCACTGCACCACCACGAGACTTGTTCACGGTTTTGGCCGGGCAGCCGAAGTTCAGATCAATCACTTCGGAACCCAGCTCACAGGCCAGCGCGGCGTTCTCTGCCAGGCACACCGGATCGGAACCCAATAACTGCACGCGCAGCGGCACACCGGCAGCGGTGCGAGCACCGTTGAGCAATTCCGGGCCGAACTTGTGGAAATAGGCAGGCGTGAGCAACTGATCGTTGACACGAATGAATTCGGTTACGCACCAATCAATGCCACCCACGCGGGTCAGTACGTCGCGCAGGATGTCGTCGACCAACCCCTCCATGGGCGCCAAGGCAATTTGCATGAAAAACACACTCAACGAAAAACGTGCGGCAGTTTACTGGATTACGCAAGAAATCTGCAGAACATCGCAGTTCCTTTGCAGGAGCGAGCTCGCTCCTACAAGGGTTGGAGCGACAGCAACGCCGGGCCATAACCCTCGATGAACTCCGCTGGCATGCGCTTGGGCCGACCGGTGGACAGTTCGATACAAACAAAGGTGGTTTGCGCCCGCAGCAGCGTGGCGTTGTCGCTCGGGCGCTTCAACTGGAAGTGTCGGGTCATTTTCAGGCGCTGATCCCAATCGACGATCCAGGTCGCCAATTGCAGCTCGTCGCCCTCATAAGCGGCCGCCAGGTAATCGATCTCATGCCGCACCACCGCCATCGCCCGATCCAGTCGACGATACTCGACCAGATCCAGTCCCAGGCGCTGGGAGTGGCGCCACGCACAGCGCTCGAGCCAGGTGACGTACACCGCATTATTGGCGTGCCCGAGCCCGTCGATGTCCTCGGCGCCCACTTGCAGATCGATGATAAATGGCGTTGCCCGATCCCAGCCCATGCCCCACTCCCGGTCAAATGATGTCGACCGGGGCAGTGTAACGGATGCTCAGGCCGATTGCCGCGATTGCAGGCTGCGTCCGGCCAGCAGTGATAGCACGCCATCAATCACCCGAGGGTCGGCCAATACTCGCTGATGACCGCCTTCTTGCAGACACAGCAGACGGCTGTCGAACCAGGCTTCGTGGATCGCCTGCGATTCCTTCACCGAAACAAACTTGTCGTCTTCGGCATGGACGATCAGGCCGGGCATATCGAGTTGGTAGTGCGCCACATCCAGCGTGGCAGCGCGCATGCCGACGTCTTTCTCAACCTGACGGATGAATGCCGAGCGAGCTTTCGGCGGCAACCCCACATAGCGCGCGAAGCCGCGCAGCACGCCGAGGATTCGCGCAGGAGCCGCGATGGTGACCAGGGTTTCGGTGCGCAAGCCCAGTTGCACGGCGAGCATGGCGCTGGCGCCGCCCATGGAGTGACCGATGACGGCTTGAAGCGGTGGCAGCTCGGCGGCGGCTTCAAGCATGGCGCGAGCGAACAGCGCGACATTCGCCTCGGTTCCCGGCGAGCGACCGTGCGCCGGGCCGTCGAGGGCAACCACCGTGTACCCGGCATCGACCAGGGCAGTGATGAGACTGGCAAACTGCGTAGGCCGACCTTCCCAACCGTGCATCAGCAGCACTGCCGGGCCCTGCCCCCAGCGCAATGCCGAGAGACCGAAACGCAAAGTGATCCGTTCGGATTTGGCCAGGAGCGGCAATTCCCAATCACGCGGAGGCAAATCTCGCGGCGTCATGAACGCCAGCCGCATTTTTCTTGCAACCAGTTTTGGAGCAAACCAACCCAAGGTGCCATTGACGCCACGAACCCACTTTAACGCGCTCATCGCTCTCTCCTCAGGCTGCAGCCTTCAGGTCAACGCACAGCCGACTTGGCAGCGCGAAGCAATCGGTCGGATAAATCACCGGGGCCCAGCGCCCGTGCCAGCGCCAGACCGCCCACCATCAAGGCCATGTCGGCCAGGGCTTTATCGGTGTCTTCGGGACTGGCCGCCAACTGCGCGACCATCAGCTCCATGTGTTCATTCAGTGCGATCCGGAAGGCATCGGGCAGACGTCCGAGCTCACCGATCGAGGCCGGAATCGGGCACGCAGACTCGCTGGAATCACGGTGTTTGCGCGACAGATAGAACGCCGCGACCAGGGCGCGACGCTCTTCACCGGTCAGTTCGGCATCCATGTCAGCAATCAGGTCACGGCGACGCCCCAGCAATTGCTTGAACGCCTCCAGCATCATTGCGTCCTTGCTTTCGAAGTGCGCATAAAAGCCGCCGACGGTCAGGCCGGCTGCGCCCATTACTTCGCCCACGCTAGGCTCGGCCGGGCCACGCTGAATCAGCGCTGCGCTGGCAGCCTTGAGGATGCGTTCACGGGTTTGAGCTTTTTTATCGTTCATCGTTGCCTCCGAATATTACGACTAGAATATTATTCTCATAATAATTTTCTGCAAGTCGTAGATGTGACCGCTGGTCTGAAGAACAGTTTGAAAGAAATGGGGGAATTTGGCTAAACGCCAGACAAACAAAAGGGCCATTCAATAATTGAATGACCCTTATAAAATCCCGCAGAGCGGGTAATCGTGGCGTCCCCTAGGGGACTCGAACCCCTGTTACCGCCGTGAAAGGGCGGTGTCCTAGGCCACTAGACGAAGGGGACACAAACCCTTCTATACAACTGACCAGTGCTGAGAGCTGATCGATTCAAGGCCGGTGTGGCCAGACCTTGAACTGTAAAATTGGTGGAGCTAGACGGGATCGAACCGTCGACCTCTTGCATGCCATGCAAGCGCTCTCCCAGCTGAGCTATAGCCCCGGATTTTTCGCCTCGCGGCGGAGCGACATTTTGCAACATCGCTTCTATAAAACTGGCGTCCCCTAGGGGACTCGAACCCCTGTTACCGCCGTGAAAGGGCGGTGTCCTAGGCCACTAGACGAAGGGGACGCAAACCCTTCTATACAACTGATCAACGCTGAGTGTTGATCGCTTCAAGGCCGGTGTGGCCAGACCTTGAAGTGTAAATTGGTGGAGCTAGACGGGATCGAACCGTCGACCTCTTGCATGCCATGCAAGCGCTCTCCCAGCTGAGCTATAGCCCCTCATCGTTGATGTCATCGCTGAGGACGGGGCGAATCTTAAGGGTGTATCGAAAGCCTGTCAAACTTATTTTTGAAAAATTTCAAAATTTTTTGTCGGCATAACAACCACTTACCGCCCTTCCCCCGTAAATTCAGGAGAAAACGCCGGAGGACAGGAGCAAAAGATCCCGGCCTCCGACGGCTACCGCAGAGTCAGACGTGCTCAGGCAATAGCGCCCAGGAGCTTTTCCCACTCTTTGTTTTCTTTCTTCGACACGCCACCCAGCAGGTCGATCGCCTGGCGCAGACGGAAACGCGTCAGGTCCGGACCGAGGATTTCCATCGCATCGAGCACAGACACCGAGCTCGCCTGACCTGTGATCGCGGCAAACATCAGCGGCATGGCATCACGCAGCTTCAGCTCCAGGGACTCGACCACGGCCTGAATGGTCGCGGTGATGCTGTCCTTCTCCCACTGACGCAGGCTTTCCAGCTTCCACAGGATCAACTGCATCAACTGACGAACCTGATCGCCGGACAGCTTCTTCGACTCGAACAGTTTTGCGTCCGGGTTCACGCCACCGGCAAAGAAGAACCCGGCCAGCGGTGCAACCTGGCTGAAGGTCTCGACGCGGCCCTGCACGTGCGGCGCGATCTTCATCATGTATTCGGAATTGAAGGCCCACTTCTGGACGCGCGCGGCGAATTCTTCCACCGGCAGGTCGCGCAGCCACTGGCCGTTGAGCCACGACAATTTCTCGATGTCGAAAATCGGCCCGCCCAGGGACACACGCTTCAGATCGAAGTTATCGACCATCTCCTGCAGGGAGAACTTCTCGCGCTCGTCCGGCATCGACCAGCCCATGCGCCCCAGGTAGTTGAGCATTGCTTCGGGCATGAAACCCATGCGCTCGTAGAACGTCACCGAGGTCGGGTTCTTGCGCTTGGACAGCTTGCTCTTGTCCGGGTTACGCAGCAGCGGCATGTAGCACAGCTCCGGCTGTTCCCAACCGAAGTATTCGTACAAGAGGATCAGTTTCGGCGCCGATGGCAACCACTCTTCACCGCGCAACACGTGGGTGATGCCCATCAGGTGGTCATCGACCACGTTGGCCAGGAAGTAGGTCGGCAGGCCGTCAGTCTTCATCAGGACTTGCATGTCCATGCGGTCCCACGGGATTTCGACGTCGCCACGCAGCATGTCCGGAACCACGCAGACGCCTTCGCTCGGCACCTTCATGCGGATCACGTGCGGCTCGCCAGCGGCCAGGCGACGCGCGACTTCTTCCTTGGACAACAACAGCGCACGACCGTCGTAACGCGGCGTCTCGCCGCGAGCCATCTGCTCGGCGCGCATCTGGTCCAGCTCTTCGGCGGTGCAGAAGCACGGGAAGGCATGGCCCATATCGACCAGCTGCTGGCAATACTTCTGATAAATCTCGCCACGCTCGCTCTGACGGTAAGGACCGTGCGGGCCACCCACGTCCGGGCCTTCGCTCCAGTCGATGCCCAACCAGCGCAAGGCGTCGAAAATCTGCTGTTCGGACTCACGGGTCGAACGCAGCTGGTCAGTGTCTTCGATCCGCAGGATGAACTCACCGCCGTGCTGCTTGGCAAAGCAGTAGTTGAACAATGCGATGTAAGCGGTACCTACGTGGGGGTCCCCGGTAGGCGATGGCGCGATGCGCGTGCGGACGGTGGTCATGGCAAGTCTCAACAAAAGAATAGAAAGCGAGGATCAGACAAGGGGCGAATGGTAACAGGCGACACCCGCCCGGCTCCAGTCAGCAGGGCATTTAAGCCAAGGTTGCGTCTACAACGACCGTTTGCCACGGCGAATGACTGAATATCAGCCAACGGCATTTACCGTTTATCGGCTGTATGCAAGATTTGCCTGCTGATAACTTTCCTGACAATTTCTCGACTACAGTTTGCCCCATGCCTGCCCAACTCAAGCGTCGCCTGTCTATTTTCCTGTTAATTGTCCTGCTGATCGCCGGAGGCTTTTTTGCCCATTGGTTTTTCAAGGGGCGTTTTTACGAAAGCACTGACAACGCGTACGTGCAGGGCGAGATCACCCGCGTGTCGAGCCAGTTGGGGGCACGCATCGACAAGGTGCTGGTCCAGGACAACCAGCATGTCGAGAAAGATCAGTTACTGATCAAGCTCGAAGGTGATGATTTCCACCTCGCCGTCGACCGCGCAAACGCAGCCCTCGCCACTCGCGAAGCCGAACGCTTGCAAGCCCAGAGCAAACTGACGCAACAAAGCAGCCTGATTGCCGCCAGCGATGCGCAAGTCGCGTCCACGCAAGCGAGCCTGGGTCGCTCACAGATCGACCTGAACCGCGCCGAGACCTTGCGCAAACCCGGCTACGTCTCGGAGGAACGGGTCACCACCCTCTCCGCCGACGCCCACATTGCCCGCTCGCAACTGGCCAAGGCCCAGGCAGATGCCCAGGGTCAGCGCCAGCAAATCAACGCACTGACCGCCGAGATCAAACGCCTCGACGCGCAAATTGCCAACGCCAAAACCGATCTGGCCCAAGCTGAACTGAACCTCACCCGCAGCGAAATCCACGCCCCCATCAGCGGCCTGATCGGCCAACGCGCCGCGCGCGAAGGCCAGTACGTACAGGCCGGCGCCTATTTGCTGTCGATCGTGCCGGATGAAGACATCTGGATTCAGGCCAACTTCAAGGAAACCCAGATCGGCCATATGCAACCCGGTCAGAAAGCCGAGCTGACTTTCGACGCCTACAGCGATACCCCGATCGAAGCACGGGTCGACAGCCTGTTCGCCGCGTCGGGCGCGCAGTTCAGCCTGTTGCCGCCGGACAATGCCACGGGCAACTTCACCAAAGTCGTACAACGGATTCCGGTAAAACTGACCTTCGCCGCGGACAATCCCCTGCGCGGCAAAATCCGGCCGGGCATGTCGGTCACGGTCAAAGTGAATATCAAAGACGCCCCTGACAATGGCCGGTGATCAACTGATCCGGCCGGCCGGGGAACCGACCCGGCGGGACTGGATCGCGGTCATGAGCGCGATGCTCGGCGCCTTCATGGCGGTGCTCGACATCCAGATCACCAACTCATCGCTCAAGGATATTCAGGGTGCGCTGTCGGCGACCCTGGAAGAAGGCTCATGGATTTCCACCTCGTACCTGGTGGCGGAAATCATCATGATCCCGCTGACCGCGTGGCTGGTTCAGCTATTGTCGGCGCGACGCCTGGCGGTGTGGGTGTCCCTTGGGTTTCTCGCCGCCTCCCTCCTTTGCTCCATGGCCTGGAGCCTGGAGAGCATGATCGTCTTCCGCGCCTTGCAAGGCTTCACCGGTGGCGCGCTGATCCCGCTGGCGTTCACCCTCACCCTGATCAAACTTCCCGAACACCACCGCGCCAAGGGCATGGCCATGTTCGCCATGACCGCCACCTTCGCACCGTCGATCGGCCCGACACTGGGCGGCTGGCTGACGGAAAACTGGGGCTGGGAATACATCTTCTACATCAACATCCCCCCCGGCCTGCTCATGATCGCGGGCCTGATGTACGGCCTGGAGAAGAAGGAATCACACTGGGAACTGCTCAAAAGCACCGATTACGCCGGGATCGTCACCCTCGGCATGGGCCTTGGCTGTTTGCAGGTATTTCTGGAAGAAGGCCATCGCAAGGACTGGCTCGAGTCGAACCTGATCGTCAGCCTCGGCAGCATCGCGTTGCTCAGTCTGATTACGTTTGTGATCGTGCAGTTTTCCAGGCCCAATCCGCTGATCAACCTGCGCATCCTCGGCAATCGCAACTTCGGTCTATCGAGCATTTCCAGCGTCGGGATGGGGGTCGGCTTGTACGGTTCGATTTATCTGTTGCCGCTGTATCTGGCGCAGATCCAGAACTACAACGCCCTGCAGATCGGTGAAGTGATCATGTGGATGGGCGTGCCGCAGCTGTTTCTGATTCCGCTGGTGCCCAAGCTGATGAAATACATCTCGCCAAAATGGCTGTGCGCGCTGGGTTTCGGCCTGTTCGGCTTCGCGAGCTTTTCATCGGGCGTGCTAAACCCGGACTTCGCCGGACCGCAGTTCAATCAGATTCAGATCGTGCGCGCGTTGGGCCAGCCACTGATCATGGTCACCATCTCGCTGATCGCCACGGCCTACATCCTGCCGCAGGACGCGGGCTCGGCGTCGAGCCTGTTCAACATCCTGCGCAACCTCGGCGGCGCCATCGGCATCGCCCTGCTCGCCACCCTGCTGGATGCGCGAACCAAGACCTATTTCGATTATTTGCGCGAGTCCATCGTGCCGAGTAACCCGCAGGTGGCCGAGCGCCTGGCATCCTTGACCAGCACCCTGGGCAATGAAACGGCGGCGCTGGGCAAACTCAGCGAGATTGCCCATCAACAGGCGTCGATCATGGCCTACAACGATGCGTTTCATCTTGTCGGAATCGCGCTGGGGGTCAGCATGCTGGCGGTGTTACTGACCAGGAAGTTGCCAGCGGGGCTTAAAGCCGGCGAAGCGCATTGATACCGATCATGCGCTCAACACTGTGGCGAGGGGCTGCCCCCTCGCCACACGCCATCAGACTGTAATCAACCGCTCGCGCAACTTGGCAATCTCGTCACGCATCTGTGCTGCGGCTTCGAATTCCAGATCACGTGCCAGCTGGTACATCTTCTCTTCCAGCGCCTTGATCCGCTTGGCAATCTCACCCGGCGACCGCAACTCGGCTTCGTATCGGGCATTTTCCTCGGCGGCCTTGGCCATGCCTTTGCGTTTCTTGCTGCGCGAGCCCGGCACGGTGGCGCCTTCCATGATGTCGGCCACATCCTTGAACACGCCCTTGGGCGTAATGCCATTGGCCAGGTTGAAGGCGATCTGCTTGTCGCGACGGCGCTCGGTTTCACCGATCGCGCGCTCCATGGAGCCGGTGATGCGATCGGCATAGAGAATCGCCCGGCCATTGAGGTTACGCGCCGCCCGGCCGATGGTCTGGATCAGCGAGCGTTCGGAGCGCAGAAAGCCTTCCTTGTCCGCATCAAGAATCGCCACCAGCGACACTTCCGGCATGTCCAGGCCTTCGCGCAACAGGTTGATCCCCACCAGTACGTCAAAAGTGCCGAGGCGCAGATCGCGGATGATCTCGACTCGCTCCACGGTGTCGATGTCCGAGTGCAAATAGCGTACGCGCACGCCGTGGTCGGCCAGGTAGTCGGTCAGGTCTTCGGCCATGCGCTTGGTCAGCGTAGTGACCAGCACTCGCTCCTCGACGGCGACGCGCTTGGTGATTTCCGACAGCAAGTCGTCGACCTGGGTCAGTGCCGGGCGGATCTCGATTTGCGGATCCACCAGCCCGGTCGGACGCACCACCATGTCAATCACGCGCCCGGCGTGCTCGGCCTCATAGTTGCCCGGGGTTGCCGAGACAAAAATCGTCTGCGGGCTGATGCTTTCCCATTCGTCAAAACGCATTGGCCGGTTGTCCAGCGCAGACGGTAGACGGAAGCCGTACTCGACCAGGGTTTCCTTGCGCGAGCGGTCACCTTTGTACATCGCGCCGACCTGCGGCACGCTGACGTGGGACTCGTCGATCACCAACAAGGCGTCGGCCGGCAGGTAGTCGTAAAGGGTCGGCGGCGGCGCGCCAGCCTCACGGCCGGACAGATAGCGCGAGTAGTTTTCGATGCCGTTGCAGTAGCCCAGTTCGAGGATCATCTCCAGATCGAAACGGGTGCGCTGCTCCAGACGCTGGGCTTCCACCAGTTTGTTGTTGGAACGCAGGTATTCCAGGCGCTCCTTCAATTCGACCTTGATCCCTTCAACGGCGCCCATCAGGGTTTCCCGTGGCGTCACGTAGTGGCTTTTGGGGTAGAAGGTGAAGCGCGGCAGCTTGCGGATGACTTCACCGGTCAGCGGGTCGAAGGCCGACAGGCTTTCCACTTCATCATCGAACAGCTCGATGCGGATCGCTTCGAAGTCGGACTCGGCCGGGTGGATATCTATCACATCGCCGCGCACACGGAAGGTCGCACGGGCGAACTCCATGTCGTTGCGGGTGTATTGCAGGTCGGCCAGACGCCGCAGCAATTCCCGTTGATCGAGCTTGTCGCCGCGATCCACGTGCAACACCATCTTCAAATAGGTTTCCGGACTGCCCAAGCCATAGATACACGACACCGTGGTGACGATGATCGCGTCCTTGCGCTCCAGCAGCGCCTTGGTTGCCGACAGCCGCATCTGCTCAATGTGGTCGTTGATCGACGCGTCTTTCTCGATGAAGGTGTCGGACGACGGCACATAGGCTTCAGGCTGATAGTAGTCGTAGTAGGAAACGAAATACTCCACGGCGTTGTTCGGGAAGAACGCCTTGAACTCTCCGTACAACTGCGCGGCCAGGGTCTTGTTTGGCGCCAGTACCAGGGTCGGGCGCTGCACCTGGGCGATGACGTTGGCGATACTGAAGGTCTTGCCCGAGCCGGTCACACCGAGCAACGTCTGGTGCGCCAACCCGGCTTCGATACCCTCGACCATCAGGCGGATGGCTTCCGGCTGATCGCCGGCGGGCTGAAAACGGGTGACTAGCTGAAATTCAGACATGTAGTACCTCTCGGTTCTCGGTGCAGGAATTCGCGCCTGCACAGTCAAACTGGCAGGAACGAAAAAGGCCACAAACGACGCACGTCGCCCGAGGAAAAAACTGGATTGTGCTCAATGTGGAGCCGATTGCACTCGCTTTCAAGGCAAACGTCCTACATCCCTCGAAGTCTTTGACGATGCCAATCGACTAACGGTCGGAAAATAATCGGAAAAACTTACCGTAAAAGCGGAATCGTCTGTCGCCATCAATCGCCGATGGCCTCTATACTAGCTCCCCGTTTGTGCACCGCTCTAGTGCATTCGGCTGGAGCGCGACACGTCCCTCCACTCTCCATTCAGAGCCGCCGCAAAAATGAGCCTGTTCTCCGCTGTCGAAATGGCACCACGCGATCCAATCCTGGGCCTCAACGAAGCATTCAACGCCGATACCCGTACCAACAAGGTCAACCTGGGAGTCGGTGTTTACTGCAACGAGGAGGGGAAAATTCCACTCCTGCGCGCCGTTGTCGAAGCCGAAACCATTCGCGTCGCTCAACACGCCTCTCGTGGCTACCTGCCAATCGACGGCATCGCCGCCTACGACCAGGCCGTGCAAAAACTGCTGTTCGGTAACGATTCGCCACTGATCGCCGCTGGCCGCGTCATCACCACCCAGGCCGTTGGCGGTACTGGCGCACTGAAAATCGGTGCTGACTTCCTCAAGCAACTGCTGCCGAACGCCGTCGTGGCCATCAGCGACCCGAGCTGGGAAAACCACCGAGCGCTGTTTGAAACCGCCGGTTTCCCGGTACAGAACTACCGCTACTACGACGCCGCGACCCATGACGTGAACCGCGTCGGCCTGCTGGAAGACCTGAACGCGCTGCCAAACGGCTCGATCATTGTGCTGCACGCCTGCTGCCACAACCCGACCGGCGTAGACCTGAGCCCGGCGGACTGGAAAAACGTGCTGGAAGTGGTGAAAGCCAAAGGTCACGTGCCGTTCCTCGACATGGCTTACCAGGGCTTTGGCGATGGCATCGACGAAGATGCCGCCGCTGTACGCTTGTTCGCTGAATCGGGCCTGACCTTCTTCGTCTCCAGCTCGTTCTCCAAATCCTTCTCGCTGTACGGCGAGCGCGTTGGCGCCCTGTCGATCGTCAGCGAATCGAAAGAAGAAAGCGCGCGCGTACTGTCGCAGGTCAAACGCGTCATCCGCACCAACTACTCCAACCCGCCGACCCACGGTGCAAGCATCGTCGCCGCCGTACTGAACAGCCCGGAACTGCGCGCCCAATGGGAAGCGGAACTGGCCGAAATGCGCCTGCGGATTCGCGGCATGCGCACCCAGATGGTCGAACTGCTGGCGAAAAACGCACCGCAGCGCGATTTCAGCTTCGTTGGTCGTCAGCGCGGCATGTTCTCGTACTCCGGCCTGAGCGTTGAGCAGGTTCATCGTCTGCGCAATGAGTTCGGCATCTATGCCCTCGACACGGGCCGCATCTGCGTGGCTGCGCTGAACCAGAGCAACATCAATGTCGTGACGGATGCCATTGTTCAGGTGATCTGAATCGCGCGCTGATACGAAAAACGGGAAGCCTTTTGGCTTCCCGTTTTTTATTTGTCGCAGATAATTCTCAAAGCAGAGGCCCAGCCCTCTAAACTTCACCCGGCTCGCCCCTAAAGGTTTGATGCCCACCCGAGATTCGACGAGACCCCACATGAAAAACGATGACCTACGCGCTGACCGCGATGACCTGGATGAATTCGTCCCCCGCGCCCCGGCCAAACGCGGCAACAACCTGGTGATGCAAGTCGCCGCCGGCGTATTCCTCGGCGGCCTGGCGCTGTGGCTGGTGCAACTGGGCGCCACAGCGCTTTATGCCAAGCTGATGCTCGGCACCTTCACTTTCGGCGGCTAGGCCAGTTCGGTTGCTCGCTGGCTGGCGGCGTCATCGTAGGCGACGTACAGCGATTCAGCGACCTGACTCTTGATCGCCTTGGTGCTTTCCAGGCCGAGGACAAAACCTTCGGCCTTGCCGCCGGCGCGGTTCAATTCGTCGGCGCTGCTGGCCTGGGTGATCGCATCGAACAGTTTTTCGGCGTGCGGACCGACGCCCTTGGGCAGACTGATCTGAGCAATGCTCATGTGAGCACCCCGTTTTGACGGGGTGAGATGCTAGGGTGATTCATGGCGCGTACCTTTTCGGCGAATGGCCGGTAGCGCGTGTAACCACTTCCGGGCGGCCATGGTAGTCCTCTGCTGTGGTTCTGGTAACCGCCAATCACCGATAAACCACCGTCCGTCCCGACGAATTCATCATTTTTCTATCAGGCGCTTGACTTCTCTTTTTGAATCAGTAACATAGGCGCCATTCCGCGATAGCTCAGTTGGTAGAGCAAGTGACTGTTAATCACTGGGTCCCTGGTTCGAGTCCAGGTCGTGGAGCCAGACAGCAACATCAAGAAGCCCCTGAATCGAAAGATCAGGGGCTTTTTTGTGGCTGCGTTTTTTTGATCCACAAAGAAAAAGCCGATCTGTCTATTCAACAGATCGGCTCTTTTCATTCGCGGAACGTGTCAGACATGCTCGCTACTTTTCGCATGCATCGCCCGCGGCTCTCCATGTCCATGGTCGGGCTCCACCACCGGAATCTCCTTGCCATCGCAGTCATGCAGCTTGCCGTCACTGAAGTAATCCCCTTCGCGCAACGCCGCCAGATCCTGATAACGCAGCACCCGCTCGGTCCCTGCGGCAAATACTGACTGCTGGTCGGAGTTGCCGGCGGTGAGGTGATTGAACGTCAGGTTCAGCACGATGGCCATGATCGCCGAGGAACTGATGCCGGAGTGGAAAATGGTGGCGAACCAACTTGGGAAGTGATCGTAGAAGTTCGGCGCAGCGATGGGGATCATGCCGAAGCCGATGGAGGTGGCGACGATGATCAGGTTGACGTTGTTGCGGTAGTCGACCTTAGACAGCGTACGGATACCGCTGGCGGCCACCGTGCCGAACAACACGATACCAGCACCACCCAGCACGGAGGTCGGCACCGCGGCGATGACACGCCCCATGAACGGCAGCAGGCCGAGGATCACCAGGAACAGCCCACCCGTGGCCACGACAAAGCGGCTCTTGATTCCGGTCACCGCCACCAGCCCGACGTTCTGGGCAAAGGCGCTTTGGGTGAATGAGCCAAAAATCGGCGCGATCATGCTCGACAGCATGTCGGCACGCAGACCGTTCCCCAGGCGCTTGGAATCAACCTTGGTGCCGATAATTTCACCGACGGCCAGGATATCGGCCGAGGTTTCAACCAGGGTCACCATCACCACAATGCACATCGACAGGATCGCTGCGAAGTGAAAAGTCGGCATGCCGAAATGGAACGGCGCAGGAAAACCGAACATCGGGCCCTGGGTCACGGACGAGAAATCCGCCATGCCGAGCACCACCGCGACGATCGTACCGATGACCATGGCCAGCAGGATCGACAAACGGGAGATGGTCGCGCTTCCAATCTTGCTCAGAAACAGCACCAGCACCAGCGTCACAGCGGCCAGGCCAATGTTGGCCATGCTGCCAAATTCGGGCGAATGGCTGTTACCGCCCATGGCCCAGCGCGCCGCCACCGGCATCAGCGTCAGGCCAATGGTGGTAATCACGATGCCAGTGACCAGCGGCGGGAAGAACTTGGTGATTCGAGAGAACACCGGCGTGATCAGCAAACCAATCAGGGATGCCGCAATCACCGCTCCCAGAATTGACTGAAACCCGCCCTCGCCGCCGCTACTGACAATCGCCACCATGGTTGCGACACCCGAGAATGACACGCCCTGTACCAGCGGCAACTGACAGCCGAAAAACGGTAGACCCAGGGTTTGCAGCAACGTGGCCAGCCCCCCCGCAAACAATGAAGCAGCAATCAACAAACCTATGTCCGCCGGCGAAAGCCCGGCTGCCTGACCGATGATCAAAGGCACCGCGACGATGCCGCCGTACATGGTCAGAACATGTTGCAGGCCGTAAGCCATATTCGCGCCGACCCCGAGATTCTCATCTTCAGGCCGTTGGTGTGAAACATGGGGCGTTTTCATGTTAGGGGGTTCCCTGGTTTTTGTTATGCGCACACTGTATTCAAGACTCAGGACAACTGTCTATAGAATTGTATACAACTAGCCAGTCAAATTATGAACGGTTATCCATGCAGCCTGTGTGCCAGTGTGTGCAACCTTCTAAAAAACCACGGAATATATCCGCACAGGCCGTCGATCCTGCGCTCACCCGTCTTTCGAATTCCGGGCGACCATCATCCATACCCGCTTGTGTTTATAGGCAAAACAATCGTTGCAGGGTCTGAACACTCTGGGAAAGGCGCGCTCAAAGCGGTCAGTGAATATCACAAGGAGACCGAGCGTGAAGCGAGCCCCGGAAAAGTGCGAAAAAGGGGCAGAATTATCCAATTCGCCCCTTTTTTGTGTGCACGATGTTCTTGCTATTGCGGCACTATCAATCGTTCAAGTGTGCGCATCAACGTCGCATGGGCCGGTACACGTATGTCGAACTCGCTCTCCAGCAAGCCGATCAACGCCTGTACATCGGCCACTTGCCGACGCTCGCTATCAAGCCCCACGCGATGAATCGCAAAACTGCCGTTGTTGAGTGTACGCCGCCACCCCTCCCCGGTCCGCGCCACCATCAGTTGCCTGGCGAACGGTGATTCAGGGTGGGTCGAGACATACCAGTTGCCCACGGCGTAATCGATGTCCTCCTGGCGCTGCAGGTCGAAGATGTACATCGCTCGCCATTCGTCCGCGACCCTGGCGCTCAGGGTGTAGCCATCGACGTGTTGCTCGATGCGATAAGACTCATGCGGCGTGGGTTGTTCATCGGCAGTATCGAGCAACAACGGTGCGGTGGGCACCATGCCGCCGAAACCGACGTCGCTGATGTAGCGTGCGCCGTCCAGGGTGACCAGGCTCAAGCGGTGAGTGCGGGCTGTCCACGCGCCTTCGGGCTGGCCCATGACCACGCGGCCGCTGATCCCTCGCGCCTCGAATCCGAGCGATTGCAGCAAGGCCAGGTACAGATTGTTGAGCTCATAGCAGTACCCGCCTCGCCCCCCGTGCAGGACTTTCTTCTCTACCGAAGGCAACTCGATCAGCACGGGTTCGCCGGATAACGTGGTCAGGTTTTCAAACGGGAACACGCCGGTATGGCGCAATTGCAGTTGTCGCAGGGTTTCCAGGGTCGGCGCCGGGGGCGCGCCGAAACCCAGGCGTCGCAGGTATAACGCGAGATCGGTCAGGCGTGGCTCGCTCATTGTTCAGTCCTTATGCACGCAGGTTGCGGATCGTTCCGCCGATGGGCGCTATGTATAAGGGAAGAACCGCCGTGGCCGACAATTGAATTAACCAATCGCCCCCACTCCTAATGTCAACGACGTTTGCGCGAATCCAGTTGAATCCAGGTCGGTGCGTGGTCGCTGGCGTGGGCTTCGTTGCGCACCCAGGCATCGACGCCAGCCGCCTGCAGATAAGGGCTCAAGGCCGGATTGAGCAGCAAGTGGTCGATGCGCAGACCTGAATTCTTCTGCCAGTGTTGGCGAAAATAATCCCAAAAGGTGTAGAGCCGATCCTGCGGATACAGGTATCGCAAGGCGTCGGTCCAGCCCTGATCCAGAAGGCGCTGATAACACTCGCGGCTCTCGGGTTGCAGCAGCGCATCCTTGAGCCACGAACGCGGGTTGTAGATGTCCAGGTCAGTCGGCACCACGTTGTAGTCACCGGCGAGCACCACCGGATGCTCGCTGCGCTGAAGGTCCCTGGCATAGGTAATCAGGCGCTCGAACCACGCCAGCTTGTAGTCGAACTTCGGCCCCGGCTGCGGGTTGCCGTTAGGCAAGTACAGGCAGCCCACCAGCACGCCGTGAACGGCGGCTTCCAGGTACCGGCTCTGGCTATCGCCGTCATCGCCCGGCAAGCCTCGCCGGCTCTCCAGGGGCTGCGCATCCCGCGCCAGAATCGCCACGCCGTTCCACGCGGTCTGCCCCTGCCAGACGGCACCGTAACCGATGGCCTCCAGCTCAGCGGCGGGGAACATACTGTCCACCGACTTGAGTTCCTGCAAACAGGCGATGTCCGGTTGCTCACGTTCGAGCCAGGCCAGCAGGTTCGGCAACCGGGCGCGCATGCCGTTGACGTTGAACGTCGCGATTCGCAACTTTTTCATGGCCATCAGTCCTGTTACCAAGGGTGTCCTGATTGTGACCCTGATGGCTCGCAGTGGTTGCGCTGGCTGGCGCGCATACGGCGTAACAGATGCGTAGCCCTATTCCGGGCTCGGCGAAGCTAACCGAACTCTAGACGATCAAATGAACGAGATCTGACAGGCAGACAATCGGTTGCTCAATGTGCTGCAGGGTAGAAACAGCCACGGGCGGACTTCAACGATCCGAACGTGCCAACACCTCGACACCGCCCTCCATCGACAGCACCGCCGAGCGATTGCGCCCCGAATGCTTGGCCTGATAGAGCGCCGCATCGGCCCGCTGGATGAACACTTCCATGCTGTCGTGCCCCGTCGGCACAAATGAGTAACAACCGAGGCTGACCGTCACGTAACCGGTAGGCGATCCGCTGTGCTTGATGTTTTTGTCCATGACGCTGCGGCGAATATGTTCGGCAATGGTCATGGCGCCGTGGATGTCCGTGTCGGGCAGCAGCACGGCAAACTCTTCACCACCATACCGCACCGCCAGATCGGCCTTGCGATGGCAGCAATTTTTCACCGATCGCGCCACCTGGGCCAGGCAGTGATCACCGACCACATGACCATAGGTGTCGTTGTAGCGCTTGAAAAAATCGATATCGATCATGATCAGGCTCAGCGCACTCTGCTGCCTGGCGCCACGCCCGAACTCGATGTCCAGCGCACGCTCGAACAAGCGGCGATTGCCCAGGCCGGTCAGGCTGTCATGGGTGGCAATCAGCTCCAGCGCTTCCTGGGCCTTGCGCAGATCCGCCTCGACACGCTCGCCGACGCGCACCTGGCGAATGAACACCCAACCGAACACCCCCACACCGAGCATGACCAGAGCAACGATGAGGCAGGAACGAAACGCGGTTTCGTACCACCCCGCAAGAATCGTATCCTTCGACGAAGCCGCCGAGACCACCAGTGGATAAGCCTCCAATTGTCGGTAGCCAAACAAGCGGACAACGCCGTCCACCAACGAAGTCGACATGGCACTGCCGGAGGGCGCCCGGGGCAGGAATTTCTCGAAGACCTCGCTCCTGGCCAACGACGTGCCGATCTTCGACTCGATGAAGGGCCGGCGTGCCAACAACGTTCCATCGGTCAACCCGAGGAACATCGAGCCGTTGTCGTCGATGCTGAAGCTTTTGAAGAACTGGTCGAAGTACGACATTTTGATCCCGGCCATCAACACGCCCTGGAACTGACCGTTCTTGTCGTTCACCCGCCTGGAAATCGGAATGATCCACTCCCCGTTTTCCCGGCTGCGAATCGCCGGGCCGATGTGCGCCACGGTCGACACATTTTGCTGATGGAACTTGAAGTACTCGCGATCCGCGACACCAGAACCGCGAGGCATATTGTCGAACGAAGTCACCACCCACTGCCCTTTCTGATCGAACAGAAAGATGCCGTGCAATTGATTCAGCGCCTGCACGCGTCGGGCAAAGGTTTTCTGCAGGCCAGGTCGCTGGGGCGGGCCAAACCCGTCGATTTGAATCCAGTCCACCAGACTGGTGAGCACCAGATCGGCCTTCATGAACGTATCTTCAGCCTGCTGCGCCATGGCTCGCGTCAGGTTCGACGAAGCGATCTGGGCCTGGCGCAGGTCATGGCTGCGGGACTGCTCCAGTTGCAGGTAAAGCAAACCACACAGGCACAGACACACGGCGGCGATGAAAAGCACCGCAGCCTTGCGCAACGGCAGGCGTTTCGATGCAACGCTGGGGGCGTGATGCGGATCATCTGGGCGTAAGAGCAAAAAATCATCCTATAGGGGCAATGCATGGACACCGGCCCAAAACCCCCTCATTTTTGTGCGCGCAGTCTACGGGTTTATCGGGGATAAATGGCAACCACTTGCCCGGTGGTGACGCGGACATGACCCAAGACAAAAGCTGCATCCCCCGGGAGGAGCTACGATTAGTCATACATCAAGACAGGGAATCGAAATGACCAAGGCAGACGAACTCGCCGCAAAGCTCAAACACACTTGGCATACCAGCGCTGATCAGGTCATCGACAGCTGGCCGGGCCAGGTCTACGAGCTGTATCACCGCATCGAGACCTGGCTGCAGCCCTTGATAGAGGCCGGTTTGACCCTGCGACGCAATCCCACGCACGTGTTCGAGCGCCACCCCGATGGCGAGACGTACGACTATGCCATCGACCAGTTGGTGATCACCGGCAATGACCACAGCATGACCTTCGACCCCGTCGCCCGTTTCACGGAAGATGGCGACGGGCGTGTCGAGATCCACTGTGATAGCAACGAAATGGCACTGTTGCGCACCCTTGACGAACACGGTGAAACCCACTGGTGGCTTCAAGTCGTCGAGCAAGCCGCACAACAAGCGGATGCGGTGGCCTTGACTGAAAACGGACTGCTGTCGGTGGTGCAACAAGGGCTGGAACTGTAGCGGGTCATCGCTTTTCATCGGCGTCCGGCGTGCCGGCGAAAGCGTCATTGAGAGCGCCTTCGCCGGCACGCCGGCCCCTACCGGCCCAACATCCGCTCACTGCTTGCTTTGTTCAGTCACCACCAACGCCGTTTCCGTTCGGGGCAACTCCAGGGCTGGCAGCTTCGTGGGCAGGTTCAACTCTCGCAGTACCGGGGAGTCATAGCCATAGACGTCAGGTTTGAAGGTCACCCGGCCATCCTTGCTCAGGTCGACGGTCCAGTAAGCCAACAGCACCGGCACCTTGACCGGCAGCATGATGTTTTCGGTTCGTCCATTGGCCAACTGCTTTTGAATGCCTTCGCTATTCCAGCGCACCGGGTCGTTGAACAGCAACTCGACCAGTTGCAGCGGGTTTTCCACCCGAATGCATCCGGAACTGGTGGCTCGCACGGACCTGGCAAACAGCTCTCGGTGCGGCGTGTCGTGCAGGTAAATGGCGTAGTCGTTGGGGAAACGAATCACCACCTGCCCGAGCGAGTTCTCGGGGCCGGCATCCTGGCGCAAGGTCAGGCCCTTTGCGCTGGACCAGTCGACGGTTGACGGTTCGAGCACATTGCCCTGGCGATCGAGCACGCGGATCCGGTTGGCGGCCAGGTAGCCGGGATTCTGTTGAATCTTGGGCAACATATCCTGGACCAGAATCGTCGGCGGCACGGTCCAGGTCGGGTTGAACGTCACGTAGGTAATCTCGGACTGAAACACCGGCGTACTGCGAAACGGCTTTCCGACTTGTACCCGTGAGCGCCAGATCGGCTGGCCATCGCGGTACAGCGCGACCTTGTACCCGGCGATGTCGACGACCACAAAGGTGCCCTGCAGCTTGTAGAGCAACCAACGCGCCCGCTCCATGTTCACCCGGACCTGATCGATCCGCGCTTCAACAGGCACATTCAATGCCTCCAGCGTCGTCTTCCCCGCCACGCCATCGGCGCCCAGGTACTGTTCAGTCTGATACTTCTTCACAGCGGCAATGACACTGTCGTCGTAGTCGCTTCGCTTGCCCTTGGCCGGGGCCAGGTAGCCCGCGGCCACCAAACGGGCACGCAACTGTGCGACCGCCACACCGTCCATGCCGGGTTTGAGCGACTGCCCTTCGGCCACTTTCGGCCAACCGCCAGCGTCCCGAACCTTGCGCAGCTGCGCCAGGCTTTCACGCATGTTGCGATAAACCGTTTCCTGCGGCGGCGCCTGGGCGAAGGCCCGGGCGACATCGTGGGCATCGAGTGCGGCGAAGAAGCTGTTCATGTCCTCGCGAGGATCGACACCGACGGGGTCGAAGTTCCAGTGGAAGTCCAGCCGTGACGGGTCGACTTTACCGCGGCGCAACTGCAGTAGCGCCGTAATGTAAGTACGGGTTGCCGCCAGGTCGAACGCCGCCGATTGCGCGGGGGTCGGCGCGGTAGCCTGCAACGCCAGTCGTGCCTGCTCCAGTTCGGCAATCCGGAAATCCTGCGGGACCAGACCGTCGATTTGCGTGTCGTTGAGGCTCTTCAGCAACTGGGCGACATCGCGCCCATCCGTCCACGCCGCGCGATAGTTGCGATGGGAATAGAAATCCAGGACGACCCGATTGATATCCAGCCGCTGATGCCTGCGCGCAGTGAGCAACGGAGGAAAGGCCGATTGCAGGGGTTCGAGCACCGCTTGTATGGCTTGGCCAACGACATCATTGGGCCCGGCGCCCTGAACCACGATTGGCGGAGTTTCCGGCATGATTGCCGAAGTTTCACCGAGTGCCGTGCCGCTGATCAGAAAGACCATAAAAAATACGCGGCTTATGACGAATAACCTTGTTAATTGCCCCATGGATAATCCTTAATCTCCTGCAAATCAAAAGGCTAGCGTCCTATTCGCTGCTAGACTCGAACTATTCCTGATGAGACTGACTTATGGCGCTACATCGCTTTGGCCTCCCGCTCACAGCCCTGCTGTTGACGTCGGCTTTCCTGCCAGCAGCCTACGCTGATTCACTTGAAATCGCTCTGGCCAAAGCCGCGCCAAATGCCAATGCCAAAGTCATCGCCCTGGCGGTACGCGCCACTCAATGCACCCGCGCCCAAGGCGCAGCCCCGGCGCAGAGACTGGCAGTGATTGATTACTCACTGCCTTCGACCGAACAACGCCTGTGGGTGTTCGATCTGAAAAAACGCAAACTGCTCTTTCACGAACTCGTCGCCCACGGCCGCAACAGCGGCGAAAACATGGCCACCCAATTCTCTAACCAGAATGAAAGTTACGCCACTAGCTTGGGCCTGTTCCGTACGCAAGAAAGCTACCTCGGCTCGAACGGTTACTCATTACGCATGGAAGGCCTGGAGCCAGGCTTCAACGATAACGCGTTCGAGCGAGCAATCGTCATTCATGGCGCACCGTACGTCAGCCCGGTCCTGGCACGCGCCAACGGCCGCATCGGCAGAAGCCTGGGTTGCCCGGCGGTCAGGCCGGCGATTGCCCATCGGCTGATCGACTCGATGAAAGATGGGCAACTGCTGTTTTCCTACTACCCGGATCAGCGTTGGCTGAAGTCTTCTTCCTACATTAATTGTGGGAGCGGCACCGTGGCGTCGTCAGAACAGGCCACTAAACGCCAGTAATCAAAATGGCATCGTTTGATATGAATCAATGGCAGCCACTCGCCGGGGAATAAGCTCAGAACACTTCCTCCGTCAGGGTACACGGCCATGCACAAGCACTTCACATCACTCGTCGCCGCACTGCTCATCAGCAGCCCGTTGATCGCTTTGGCGGCGGATGAACCGCCCGCCAACACCTCGCCAACCGCATCGGCCACCGCCACCCCGCAAGACAAGGCGTTGAGCGAGCAGATGCAAAAAATGCAGGCCGCCCACGATAAAATGGCCGCTGCCAAAACCCCGGCTGAACGTCAGATCGCCATGCAGGAAGGCATGGACGCGATGCGCGGCGGCATGGGCATGATGCACGGCCATTGCCAAGGCATGGGGATGGGCAAAGGCATGGCCGGTGGCCAGGACCGCTCGAACCAGATGATGGACATGATGATGAAAATGATGGATCAGCAATCGAGCATGATGAAGATGCCGATGGGGCAATAGCCTCCCGAGAACCGCGCTTGACCTTGCCATCGTGGCAAGGCCAAACATCACCTCACATCATCACAGCGCTGGCAGGCACTGCCCGCTACTCACGCTCAAAGAGGTTTACGCAATGAACGGCACTGAACTGCAAGTTGAAGGCATGAGCTGCGGTAGCTGCGTCAAACACATCACCGCTGCACTGCAACCGCTCGCTGGAGTGGGTGAGGTCAACGTCGATTTAGCGTCCGGTCGAGTCAAGGTCACCGGGAATGTCGAAAGCGATGTTCTTCTGTCGGCACTGAAGGACGCCGGCTACCCGGCCAGCGTGAAGACAGAAGATCATTGCGAAGGCTCGAAGAAAAAGCCTGGCTGCGGCGGTTCAGGTTGCTGCTGTCACTAAAACCGCGTCGCCTGTCAATCCGATCATCCAGACGGCAACCGCACTTGAACAAGGGCGTTCCACAGAAGTGGAACGCCCTTTTTGTTGCCAATGACAGCAAAGAGACGGGTTCACTACACTCAGTCCTCTTCGACCCTCACAAAAGCCCGAAAAAATGAAAATCCCACAAAGCGCGATAATGCTCAGCGGCCTGCTCGCTCTCTCCCTTGGTGCGTCGGCGGAAGGCACCTCCCACCTGGATAGCGTCATCCAGCAAGGCCAAGTGCGCGTCTGCACGACGGGCGACTACAAACCCTACACCTCCAAAGGCGAAGACGGCGAATACGCCGGGATCGACATCGCCATGGCCCGCTCCCTGGCCGACAGCCTCGGTGTCAAGGTCGAGTGGGTGCCCACCACCTGGAAAACCCTGATGCCGGACATGCTCGCCGGCAAATGCGACATCGGCATGGGCGGTATCTCGGTCACGCTCGATCGGCAGAAAAAGGCCTTCTTCAGCACCACGCTGGACGTCGACGGCAAAATCCCGCTGGTACGCTGCGAAGACCAGGCGCAGTACCAGACCCTCGAGCAGATCAACCAACCCTCGGTTCGCCTGGTCGAACCGGCCGGCGGCACCAACGAAGCCTTCGTTCACGCCCTACTGCCCAAGGCGCAGTTGCAACTGCACGACAACGTGAGCATTTTCCAGGAGCTGCTGGACAAGAAGGCTGACGTGATGATCACCGACGCCTCGGAAGCGCTGTACCAGCAGAAACTCAAACCGGGACTGTGCGCGGTCAACCCGACGCAATACATGCAATACGGCGAAAAAGCCTACCTGCTACCCCGCGACGACATGACCTGGAAGCTGTACGTCGATCAGTGGCTGCACCTGGCCAAGGCGACAGGCAATTACCAGAAGATTCTGCGGCAGTGGCTGGCGGTGCCTGACGCGAAGTAACGCGTCACGCCTCACTACGGTGAAAGAACACAGCCCTGTAGGAGCCAGCTTGCCGGCACCTACAGAGGTCAAACCGAACACCGTCAGTCGTCGTGCAGCAACCCCGAACTGTACTCGCCAAAGCTGTTGCTCAACGCATTGCCATGGAAATTCATCTTGTTGGGGTTGCTGTTGGTAGGCCCCGGACCAAAGCCAGCGGACGGCACGGATTCGGCCGAATACGTTTCATGAGACGTTACACCCGAACAGGCGCTCAACAGCAAAGCACCGGCGATGAGCGAGACTTTGAAGAGGTTTGAGATCATTTTTCGGGTTCCTGTGGGGTGGGTAAGCGGAGGCTGGGTCTTGTCCGTTCATCCTAGGCCGCAGGTGTGTCGGGGATTATGAAACTTTTGTTGGTTACAGCGTTGGTTCAGGTAGTGCGGTTTCTGAATGAAAAAAAAAGTGATCTTCTTCATCAGTATCGTTCCTAGAATTGATAAAGGAACTGCCAGCATCACTTCCACATGATGGGTGGCAGCTGTGCGTAGGTGTGGAAGACCGGGGATCTAGGAACCCGGCGCACCCGAAAGTGCCCCGCGCACAGCCGCCATAATTTAACAGCAGACATGAAAAAAGCGCCTGCTTAAATTCAGGTGGCGCCTTGTGCGTCTAGATCTTGTGAAGGGCTTCCACACCCTTGTCGCTGATTTTGCAGCGACTGTAGATGGGGATTGTAGTGGCTAGGGGAATAACAATATGGGCAATGTCGACGCGAGTTGAGGGAGATTCATTACATTGTCCTTGCCCGCCAAAGTCGCTCATCGCCCTGCGTATCCTTAACCCATCCGGATGATTGCGCTGGGACGTGCCGTACGTACCACGCCCCCCCTAAAATCCCGCCTCCCGCCACGCCACCGCCCCAGCCGCCCGTATAAACCTCGCCGCCGGCGATTCCCAGCGCCCGGCGATAGCCACGCGGCCTCGCAGGAGCGGGCTGGTCGCGGGAAGGTCGGCCTCGATGTCGAGGATGACGCGGTACACCGCTTGTTCAGGGTACAGAATGCCGTTGTTTTCCCGCACCAGCACGTGGCCACCGGACAAGGTTGCCAAGGCACCCTCGCCAAGGGTTCGACTGGCGTTTCGGTCAATGCTGCTGATCCGTGCAGTCAGGTCCGGGCCGCCCAGGCCGTCGGCGATGAACAGCGCGCGGTCGCCAATGGCCAGGCGGCGGATTTCGTCCTCGTCGACGTAGGTCACCACTTGCCAGGGGCCGTCTGCGATCAGTTCGCCCAAGGGTTCCTGGTTTTTCAGCCATTCGCCCGGACGCAGATCCGGATCGATATCCACCAGCCGACCCGGGTACTGCGCCATCGGTCGAAAGCGCAGCAGGTCAGCGCCTACCGTGGCCTGCTCGGCATTGGCATGGGCGAGTTGGTCGTGCAGTAACTGCCAGTCCTTACGGGTATTTTTGTCAAAGGCAGCGGCGCCGGATTGCCAGCTGAGGGCGGACTGCCTCGCAGTGGTTTGGGCTCCACGCAGTTGCAGATCAGCCGAGTCGAGGCTGAGCAACGGCTGGTTGGCGATCACCGCTTGGCCATTGGCCACGGGCAGCGCCGTCAGCCTGGCGTGCGCGGGCGCATAAAGCTCCATGCGTTGTTGCGGTTGCAGCAGGCCACTGGTCAACACGCGGTTTGGCCAGGGTAAAAAGAGCAGCACGACCAGCGCCAGCATCAGCAAGCCCGAAACGCGCACTCGCCCGCCCTGACGAATCGCCGGCCAACGAGTACGCCATTCAGTGAACTCACGCCAAAGCGGCAAGGCAATGAACCAGCTGATTTCTACCGCGAACAGAAAGATGCCCAGCGCCTTGATGAAGAAGTGATAGACCAGTGCCGCAATGCCCAGAAACAGGACCAGCCGATAGATCCACACCGCCCAGGCAAAGATCACCAGGCCCTTGTGCAGGCGCGGGCTGAAGTGTTCCGGGGCCGGTTCCTGAAGCTTGAACAAGCGCTCGCGCAGATCCCAGCGGGCCAAGGCAAACGCGCGGTTGTGCAAGTTAGGAAGACCGAGACAGTCGGACAGCAGAAAGTAGCCGTCAAAGCGCATGAACGGGCTCCCGTTGATGATCAAGGTCGACACCCAGGTGGTGGTGGACAACAGGAAGGCCACCTGTTTCGGGCCGCCGTCGGGCAACCAGGCCCAGGCCAGCGTGGCCCACGCGGCGATCGCCAGTTCAGTGAGAATGCCGGCGCCTGCCACCGCCAGGCGCTGGCCACGCCGAGGCAGCTTCCAGACTTCGTTGGTATCGGTATAGGCCACCGGCCACAGCACCAGTAATGCGACCCCCATGGTGGGTACGCGGCAGCCGAAATGCTTGGCGGTCAAGGCGTGCCCAAGTTCATGGCAGACCTTGGCGAACAGGATGGCCGCCCCATACGCCAGCATGCCCTGCCAGGTCAGGGTATCCATCAAGGTCGCCACGAAGCGTGTACTTTCGCGATAGGCCGCCACGCCACCCAGCACTGCGGCCAGCAGCGTGAGCACCCAGAACCCGCGAGTAAACAGTAGCGAAACGTAAGGCAAAACGCGGCGCAGCATGCGATCCGGTCTGACCAGGGGGATGCGCAAGAACAGGTAGTTATGCAGCAGCCATTGCATCCAGCTGCCGCTTTGCCTGGCCATCTGGGCCGCCATGGCCGGCGCCGCTCCGGCTGCCGGCTGCAGCAATTGCTGGTTACGCAGGAACGCCAGCAACTCGTCAAAGGCTTCAAGGTCGAGGCCCAGAGTGGTATCGCGGTTGATCTGCGCGATGATTTCCTCGGGTTGGCGCAACGCCCAGCGACCGAGCATTTCAAAGCTGGGCCAATCGATCTGAAAGAACAGGTTGCGCGCCGGGTCGTGCAGCGACCAGCTGGGTTGTCCGTCACGCAGCCGAGGGCCCGGGACAATGGATAAGTCTTCGCGCAGGGCCGGCAGCAACGAGGGCATTTGCATCCCCGCCTAGAGGGCTAGAAACTGGCGTACGACGGCCAACGGCCGACGCAACACCCAATAAGCCAGCGACACTTGATCGCCATAGAGCTTGACGGTTCCCTTCAGGCCGATACGTTGGTCAGCCGCAGTGGCCAGCGTGGCACGCACCCGGTAGGCATAACTCCCGTCGGGACGCGCGGTTGCCCGATGGCTCATATAGCGCAAGGTGCCAGACAGCGACGTCAGTGGCGAAGCCGCCAGATACAACTGCACCTGCGCCTGTTCGGCCAGTGGAATGGCATCCCCGATAGGTACCCACGCCTCGATCTCGACATCATTGGCCGCCGCGACCTGCATGATTTTTTCGCCGATCTGAACTGGCCGACCAATCCACTCGCTGGGGTCGTCGAGCAAGACGATACCGGCGCCAGGTGCCAGCACCCGGGAGCGCTCGGACTGGCCCTGCAAAAACGTGGCCTCGGCTTCTTTTTCGGCGATCGTGCCCAGCAATGTGGAAATCTGCCCACGCGCCTGCGGGTCGTTGAGCATCATCTGCGTCGCTTGCCGATACTGCGCTCGGGCAGTTGATACCGCCTCCCGCGCCACGGCAAGGCGGCTGTCCAAAGGTGCCTGGTCGAAGGAGAACAACAATTGCCCAGGGCTGACGGACTCGTTGGGGCGCACACTGAAATCGGCGATCACGCCATCCAGTGGCGCACGAATGGTGTCCGGGTTGGCCGGCACCAGCTCACCCTGAGCCAGCACCGTCAAGCGCACAGGGAAACACATCACCCCTGCCAGTATCAGTGCCGCCACCAGGTAACGCCGCCAGCGTACCGTCGTCGAACCACCCCGCCACCAGGCACGCCAGCCCAGCGGTGACCAGCGCGCGGGGCGCTGCAATGCGCACCAGGCGTGTTGCCAGATGTCTCGCCATTCGCACAGTACAGGTTCCAGCTCCACCGCCAAGGGCCAGTCACTGGCCAGCAGCAGCCCGCCGCCGACGGCATTCAAGGGCACCCAGGTGGCAGCGCCAGGCAACCATTCGCCCCACTCTGTGCGAATGTCCGCTGGCAGCGAGGCGATGTCCACCGGCAACGGGCTATCCGCCGGGTGAGTGGCCGAAAGGTGCTCACCCAGGCGCCGCAACCACTGCGCATAGGGGACGTTGCCGTCGACCGAAACCACGCCGGACAGCGCGCGTACACCGCCGTCGGCCATCCATAAAGCCGCTTGGCGATAGGCGAGCAATAAACGGGTGTCGTTGACCAATAAAAAGCCCAGCTCGGCAGTGCTGGTTGCGGCCCGGGCGCGCTGCCCGAGCTCTATCAGTGTCAGCAGCGGATTGACCGACGCATGCACCGCCGTGGAACCCGCGACGTCGATGGGTGCCCCGTCGCTCATAGCGGCCTGCCGGGCACACCCGCACTCTGCGCCAGACCCGCCAGGCGCTGCCCGCTCGTCGTGCGTGCGTCACGCAGTTGCTGACTCAGGCTGCTACGCCCGGTGGGCTCGGCCACGGTCGCCGCAGGGTTTCGGCCAACCGGCGCCTGGGCACGATGGTCACGCTGGATGACGATATCGAACGCTTGTACCGCTTCATGCCCGAGGCTGTCCCGGGCCATGACCCGCACCGTCAACTTGCCGGCAAAACCTTCGGGCGCGATGCCTTCGAATCGCCCATTGCGCGGGTTGAACTTGAGCCAGGGCGGTAGCGGCCGGCCATCTACGAGTTCAGCGCTCAACTGCAGGCGCTCTCCCGCGATGCTGTGGCTGAACGCATGGGTATCGAGTTGCACGCTGATGCGCTCACCGCTGCGCATCACCAGATTATCGATAGGCCGGCTCACCACCAGCACCTCACGGCCCACCGACAGCGGCGCACTGACGTCGGGGCCAAGCAGTTCGGCAAGCCCGCCACGGATCGGCGCGTCCGCCTGCAACGTCTGGCCGAACAGGCCGGGCGACTGCCAAGGGCTTTGGCTGGCAACACTCAGAGCCGGCGGGGGCAGTGCACTCTGATCGCTAAGGCTCGGGGGCAGCAACGAGGCGGGATACACCACGGACGGCATAGGCACGGGGACCACGGGCGGTGTCTGGAATAGTGCGGGGGCGGTAACGGCATTGCTGACCACGAGCTCGCCGTTGCTGCTATCGGTGGCAACATTGCCGGCCAGATCGGTGACGGTGGCGACCACGTTGTACTGTTGGCCGGGAGCCAGGTTCAACCGGCCACTGGCCGGCACTGCGGTGGCCAAATCCAGTCGCCAGGCGCCCGCCACCGGCGTGACGTCATAAGTTGCCCCGCCGACGCTGACCGTCAGGTGTTCATCCGGTGCCAGCGTCACGCTGCCGGTCAGTGTCGGCGTGGTGCTGGTGGTGGTCTGCGCATCGACGCTCGGGACGCTGGCCGTCGTGTGATACACATAGACTTGCGACCTCACGGCGCCGTCGTTGCCGACAAGGTTGCTGACCTTGACCTGCAGCGTGTTGCTGGCGGTCATCGTCTGGCCACTCAGCGACCAAGTGTCAGCACCTACGCTGGCACTGGCAGTCGTCCAGGTTGCGCCGTTGTCGAGCGATACCAACACTCTCTCGTTGTTACCCAAATTGGCCGACAAGGTGCCGCTGATGGTTTGCGCCGCCACGTTGGTGATGAAGTCCGAGGACGAAGCACCGCTGTCTTGAGAGAAATTGATGCTGCTGACCAAGGTCCCGGGTGTGAGCGTCCCCACGATCAGTTCGCCCGCGGTAATATCGCTGGCGGTATTGCCGGCCAGGTCGGTAACGCGGGCCACCACGTCGTATTGCTGGTTCAGCGCTAGCGCCAGGGCGCCGCTCGCCGGCACTGCGGTGGCCAGATCAAGGCGCCAGGCACCGGCCACCGGCGTAACATCGTAAGTCGCCCCGCCGACGCTGACGGTCAGGGTTTCGCCGGCCGCCAGGGTGGCACTGCCGGTCAATACCGGGGTCAGGCTGGCGGTCGATTGCGGGTCGATGCTGGGGACAGTGGCGGCGGTGTCATACACATAGGCTTGCGACAGCGCCGCGCCGTCGTTGCCTGCGGCATCGCTGACCTTGACCAGCAGGGTGTTGCTGGCGGTCAGCGTCTGGCCGTTCAGTTGAAAGGCATTGCTGCCGACGGTTGTGCTGGCGGCGGTCCAGGTGGCGCCATTATCGAGCGAAACGTACACCACCTCTCCCGAGACCAGGTTCGCCGACAGGGTACCGCTGATGCTCTGCGCGGCGACGTTGGTGATGAAATCGCTGGTCGAGCTACCGCTGTCGTTCGACAGGCCCACAGTGGCGACAGTGGTGCTCGGGCCGGTGGTGTCGAGCACATAGGCGCGGCTGGTGGCAACCCCATTGTTGCCGGCCAGGTCGGTGACGCGCAGCTTCAAGGTGTCACTGGCGGCCAGGGTCACGCCGTTCCAGGTCAAGGTCGTGCCGCTGACCTTGCTGGTGATGTCGGTCCAGGTGGCGCCGTTATCCAGCGACCCATAGACAACGTCGCCCGCGGCCAGTGCTGCGCTGAGGGTGGCGCTGATGGTCTGCGCAGCCGTATTCGTGATGAAATCGCTTTGGCTGATGCCCGTGTCCGCAGACAGCGACAGACTGCTGAAGGTGATGGTCGGCGCGGTGGTATCGAGCACGTAAGCCTGCGAATAGCTCGCGCCATTGTTGCCGGCGTCGTCGCTGACACGCACCTTGAGCGTCCCGCTGCCGGTCAGCGTATGGCCGGCCAGCGTCCAGGTGCTGCTACCGACGCTGGTGGTGGCCAGGGACCAGGTCGCGCCGTTGTCGAGTGACACGTAGACGTGCTCGCCAGACGCCAGATTGGCCGCCAGCGTGCCACTGATGGTCTGGGCTGCGGTGCGCGTAACGAGGTCGACGGCCGAGGTGCCGGTATCGGCGGAAAAGACCGCGCTGGCCGCGGTGTTGGTCGGCGCCGCGGTATCGATGACGATGTCCTTGTTGGCGCCCAACGCCCCGGCCGTGCCGGGGGTGGCCAGGGTGAGCACGGCGGGCTGGTGGGCACCGCTGGCATCGAAGATGGTGGCGCCGTTGAGCGCCAGGGCGCTGGTCGAGCTGTAGTCGAGATCGGCGCTGTTCTGGCCGGCGCCGACGGTGTAGCTGAAGGTCAAGGTATTGGTGCCCGACCCACCGGTGTAAGTGGCAGTGCCGCCGCCATCCAGGGCCAGCGTCGGGGTGCCGCCGGTGGTATCGACGGTTACCGCTGTAGAAAAGTCGACCGTGAGGGTGATGGTCTGGCCGCTGCCATAGGCACCGTCGGCGGTACTGGCGCTGATACTGGAGATGCTCGGGCTGCTGCCGTCTACGCCAACACCGGCGGTGCTGCCGACGCTGTTAAGGGTGGTGCTCGCGTCGTTGCCGGCGTGGTCTCGCAGGCTACCGCCGTTGAGGGCCAGCGCGCCGACGGTGATGCCATTGCTATCGATATCTCCATTGGCCACGGTATAGCTGAACACCAGCGCGCTGACACCGGAGCCGGAAACATAGCTGGCATACCGAGTCGTGGCGCCGACCACGATAGCGATACGGGGCGTACCGCCCGTGGTGTCGACGTACACCGCTTCGTTGAAGTTGACCGTGAAATTCAACGCGCTGGCGCTGTAATACGTGCCGTTGGCCGGCACGGCGACTGAACCCACCGCTGGCCCAATGGTGTCGACCGTGACCTGCGCCGCGGACGACGCCGCCGAGACATTGCCTGCCGAATCGGTGGCCGTGGCCGTGAAGACATGCCCACCGTCGCTGAGCACGCCAGTGGTGTAGCTCCAGGCGCCACCCGTGGCGACGACGCTGCCCAGCAGTGTGGCGCCATCGTAGATGCTGACAGTGCTGCCGCTTTCGGCTGTACCGGTCAGCATGGGCGTAGAGTCATTGGTGACCCCATCGGAATTGGCCATCCCGCTGTCACTTGCAGTGGCGAGCGTGATGGTCGGTGCAGCCGGTGCGCTGCTGTCCAGTACGTAAGCCTGGCTGCGCACGGCGCCCTGGTTGCCGGCCGCATCCACCAACTTGAGCTGCAGGGTGTTGCTGGCGGTAAGCGTTATGCCGTTCCAGTTCAAGGTAGTGCCGCTGACCTTGCTGGTGATGTCGGTAAAAGTGCTGCCGTTGTCCAGCGAACCATAGAGGATGTCACCCGCGGCCAGCGCGCCGCTGAGCGTGGCCTGGAGGGTCTGTGACGCACTGTTGGTGATGAAGTCGCCCGCGGTACCCGTGTCGTTGGAAAAACTCAAGCCGCTGAACGTGGTGGTCGGCGCGCTGGTGTCATACACGTAGGCCTGCGACAAGACCGCGCCGTCGTTGCCCGCAGTATCGCTGACCTTGACGCGCAGGGTGCTGCTGGAGGTCAGGGTCACACCGGCCAGCGACCAGACGTTGCTGCCCACGCTGGCACTGGCGGTCGTCCAGGTCGCTCCGTTGTTGAGCGAGACATAGACCGTGTCCCCCGCCGCCAGGTTGGCCGACAAGGTGCCGCTGACCGTTTGGGCGGCGGTATTGGTGATGAAATCAGTGCTGGACGTACCGCTGTCGTTGGAGAAGCTGGCGCTGGCAATGCTGTTGGCAGGCGCAGTGGTGTCCAGGGTGTACGCCCTGCTGGTGACCACGCCGTTATTGCCGGCGCTGTCGGTCACTCGCAGCATCAGGGTGTTGCTGCTCGAAAGCGTGGCACCGTTCCAGGTCAGGGTAGTGCCGCTGACTTTACTGGTGATATCGGTAAAGGTGACGCCGTTGTCCAGCGAGCCATAGAGGACATCGCCTGCTGCCAAGGTATTGCTGAGGGTAGCGCTGATGGTCTGACTGGCGGTCTTGGTGATGAAGTCGGTAGTGCTGGTGCCTGTGTCCGCCGATAACGCCAGGTTACTGAGTGTGGTGGTCGGTGCCGTGGTGTCCAGCATGTAAGTGTGGCTGTAGGCGGTGCTGCTGGTGGCGTTGGTATTGATGACGCGGGCCATGAAGGTGTTGCTGCCGGCCAGCGTGGTGGTGGTGCTCCAGCTGGTGGAGCCTACGGCATAGCTACTGGCGTTGTTCCAGGTACTGCCGTTGTCGTAGGAGACTTGCACCCGCTCACCCGTGCCCAGGGCAGCCGACAGCGAACCGCTGATGGTCTGGCTGGCGGTATTGGTGACGAAATCGCTGGCGCTGGTGCCGGTGTCGGCGGACAACGAGGCGGAACTGACGGTGGCAACGGGTGAGGCCAGCTTGACGTCGGTGATGATGAAATTCTGGAAGATCGAGTAGTCATTCGAGTCGATGGTGACGCGGACGACGTCGTTGATGCTCTGGTTGAAGGACGATATCGGGACCATCATGAACGGGTCTACGCCGCCCTGGCCGAAGTTGCTGGTGCTGCCGTTGGCGTAGGTCAGCGTGAAATGCAGCATGCTAGTCTGGGCTTGTGCGGTCAGGCCGGAGAGGTCGAAGGTATAACCATTCTCGGCGGTGATGACCAGGCGGGTGCCGTTGCCGAACCCAGTGGAGGCGTTGTAGGGATACAAGCCGTCGGCATCGAAGCCCATATTGTCGGCCTGGAAATAGATGTGGACCGTGCTGTTGCCACTACCACTGACATTGCTGACTAGCCTGTCGATCGTGATATTGGTGAAGTCATAGTTCGATTCGGTGCCGTTGAAGTTGACGACATCGAGCACGCCGTCGTACTGGACCAGCGCCAACTCCCGAGTGTCGATGACGCCGCTGTGCGCCTCCAGCGTCCAGTTGCCGCCCAGGCGGGCGGCGCCGGTGAGGTCGGTCGATGCGGCCACGTCAGCGCCGGTCGCCTGTGCCAGGCCGCTGAGCAATGCTGCGCCGTCACCTGCGCCCACATCGCAACCGTACAGCAACAGGTCGCCGTCGGCGGTGAGCGCCTGACCCAATTGCGCCAGTTCGGCTTGAGTGGTGCTGTCGGACAGCGAACGCTGCGTCAACTGCGACGCCCCCAGGTTGAGCACACCTTCGGAGCCATGGGACAGAATATGAATCGCATCCAGCCCACTCTGGGTGCTGGCCCAGGCGGCAATTTGCGCCAGGCCATCCTTGCTGCCGTCGAACTCGACGATGCCAACGCCATCGCGCACGCCGGCTTCGAGGGCCTTGTAGTTGGCCACCGAGGTATCGACCAGAGCCACTTCCTTCTTGCCGCTGTCCTTGGCCGGCTCGGCCTCGCGCACCGTGACCGCCGGCGGTACCGCCGCCACTGCTGCGTCCGGCGCCTGTGCCGCGTGGGCCGCATCGACCACTGCCGCGCCGTCGAACATGAAGCGCTGCTCCAACGACAGCAACTGCGAGGTGCGACGCAAGCGCGGGCCACTGGGGGCCTTCAACGAAGAACGCAGCAGAGACTCGAGGGACTGGGTCATGGCTAACTCCTGGGCGCTACCGTGCACGCAGTGAAATGAAGGTTTGATCAAGCAGGCCAGGTATCACCTAAGGCGGCGTCATTGCCACCCGACCACTCATGCCCGCCATCAACTCGGGGAAACGACCGTCGATGACCGCGCCGAGCTTGATCGACTGGGTCACCGCATCCACCCGGGCGCCGATACGCTGGACCTTGGCGGGATAGGTCTTGCCCGTTTCGTCGATGCTGACTTGAAAAACGCTACCGGGGTGCAGCCACGCCAACCAGCGCGAGGGCACGATGAATTCGAGCTCCAGGGTGCTGTCATCGAGGATTTCCAACAGCGGCTGGCCGGGCTGCACGAATTGCTGCTCGCGCACTTTCTGCTCGGCGATGCGCCCGGCGAACGGCGCGGCAATCTGGCACTTGCTCAGCACCGTGCGGCTGCCCGACACCTCGGCCTGGGCCTTGAGCGCTTGCGCTTTGGATACATTCAGCTCCACCTCACCGACCGAGTTGAGCTGCGCCAGTTTTTGATTGCCCTTCAGGCTGGCATCGGCGGCCATCAGAGAGGCTTGAGCCTGAGCCAGTTGCGCTTGCTGCAGCAGGCAATCGAACTGCACCAGCACCTGCCCCTGCTTGAAGGACCCGCCTTCGGCCAGCGGCAGACGGGTAATTTTCGCACCGATCTCGGCGGACAAGGTGGTGTAGCGCAACGGCGTCAGCTGCGCGCGAATTTCACGGTTATCGAGCCCTGAATCGGCATCGGACACAGCCGCGTGCGCCACGCCCCAACAGAGCAACGCGGCGACTGCGAGCGGGAGGCGCACCGCTTTCATGGCGCCGCCTTGATGGCAGGCAACTGGCCCTGATTCCAGGTTTGTAGCGCGCTGCCCACGGCGCTGGTCAACTGCGCCAATGGCATGCTCGAGGCTCCTTCTATGCTCGGCTCCAGCCCCAGCGTCGCCTGTAGCCGCGAAGCCGCCGCCTGGCTACTGGACAACGCTTGATAACGGCGCAATTGCGACAGCACCGAGGCGCTTTGTTGCGAAACCCGATCCAGTGGCGTGACCTGCGCCGCCTCGGCCTGGTTGGCCACTTGCTGTGCCAGGCGCTCATCCACCGAGGCAATGGCATTAGCACGCGCCAACTGGTGAGTAGCGTTGGCATATTGCAGGCGTGCAATGTGCAACTGGGTCAGCACCACCATCTGCGTGGCCATGCGCCGCTGATCCGCCAAGGCCACCCCGGCATTGGCCAGGCGCATTTGCGCGGGCGCCGACAACAGCCCGAGCAAGTTGTAGGAGATCTGCACGCCTGCGTCGGTCCAATTGCGGTTGATCAGGTATTGATCGTTACTGGTCTTGTAACCGTAGTTGAACGATATCCCTGGAAACAGCTTCAGCAGCGTGCGCCGGGTTTCCTCTTGGGCGATACGTGCGTTGTAGATACCTTCGCGCAGGTCCGGGTTGCGCACCAGGGCATATTCTTCAAGTTGCTCCACCGGCTGATTCAACCAACTACCGTTATTGTCGGTGGCAGGCTCGACGACGACGAAATCAGCACCCAGCGGCAAGTTGGTCAATGCCGCCAACTCGACCCGCGCGGTGGACAATTCCTGCTCGACCAACTCCATCAGCCGCAGGTTTTCCAGCAACTGTCGCTGATAGCGCAGCGGCTCCAGGGGCGAGCGGACTTTTACTTCTTCGGCACTTTGCGCATCCTGCAAGGCCGCTTCGGAGTCGGTGATGGTGGTGCGCACCAGCGGCATCAGTTTTTGCGCGGCCACCACGCGCCAATAGGCGCTGCGTACATCCTGCATCAGATTGTGCAGGGCCTTTCGGCGGCGCTCGGAGGCTATCATTACGCGATCGGCATTCTGCCGCGCCGCGTAATAACTTTGACCGAAGTCGAGCAAACTCCAGGAGATACCGATCTCGCTGGTGACGGCTTCGCGACTGGAGGAAATGTATGGGTTGGCCAACGATTGCGCACCGGTGACCGAGTCCTTGCTGTTGGTAATAAGCTCGTTGTTACGCCCGCGATAGCCGGCGGACGCAATGAGCTTGGGCAGCATGTCGAACTGCCCGACCTCGAAGGTCCCGGCGGCGACTGCCTCTTCCATCGCCCGGTAGCGCTGCTCGGCGTTGTACTTGATGGCACGGGCCACGGCGCCTTCGAGCGTCAACGGGCCGTTCAGGGGTTCGACATCACGTACCAGTGCGGCCTTGTCCGCCGCCACGATGGGGCGCACATCCGACTCCTTCAGCGCCGCTTCGTCGTACTTCAACGTGGAGCAACCGCTCAGCATCAACAAGCCACTGAAAGCGAGAACATTACTGGCGAACGGCAATTTTCGAGCTGAACGAGACAGGCGCATTGAAAAATCCCTGAAATTGAATATCCCTGAAAACTCACAACCGCGACCTGACTGAGAACACTCTTACTGGCGCACTGCGGATCCCGAGTATAAACACCGCTTATTGGCACGCCAATGGCGTGCGATTTCCAAGTTGTCGACAACCTGCCGGAAAACTTTAGCCGTCGTGATTACGCGGGAATGGCTTCGACCGGCCCACCGCCTGCTCCAGCGTCCCGCCTTTGTGTGCACTGCCCCGCCTTTATTGTGCCAGTCCACAACCGCGCAACTTCCTAACGTCGAGCCCTACCCCGCTCGACGACTACGATCACCTGACCAACCACGTGCAGCGCTGGGAGCCACAGATCCGCGCAGCGTGCAGCCCCGGGCAGTACCGCCACCATACTCAAGCCCAGCCTGGTCGATGACCAAGCTCGGCGATTTGCTATATGGCATCAACAACCTGAAAGTTCACGAGGCGCGGTTGCATCACCCCAAACGTGAATCTCAGCGAGTAGCCCAATCCTGTTAAACTCCCCAGCTCCCAGCCTCACCGATTCCAGATCCCCAATGTCCGTAACCAACGCCAAGCCTGCCCCGCTCTCCCGTCGTTTTTCCGTCGCGCCGATGATGGATTGGATCAGCTAATTCTGTAGGCCTCTAAACTCCTAGCCTTGAGCGCCATCAAGAAACGCACGTACCACTTTCGTACCACCCATCTTCTTTTTTCCCCCAGGCGGGACAAGCGACGTTCCTCTCGCATCGTCGGCACACACGTCTGTCGCTCCAATCCCCAGCACTTCCTACAAGCGTTTTGTGCGGGCAATAAAGACCTGCGCGAGAGTGTCTCTTCATCATCTGCATGAGTAAGTGACGAGGCGATCGGCTGTACTGCCTCACAGGTGATGTCCTTTTTTCGGGAAAGGCATCGGAAAAAGGTAATTTTGGTAATCCGAACGTTTGATCTGGCTGAGAGCCTTGATTTCACTGGCCTGCAAAGGATCAGCACAAGGTAATTTTTGAGTAATGTAGAGGTAAGGTAATTACCTTTTAAGGAAGTAATTTTTGATTTTATGCACCCCTTATAAATCAGTCACTTACATCCACATTACCTTTTTCATTACTCAAAATTACTTTCTAAAGTAAGCCAGCAAAGCCAATGAATACGGGGCTTACAGCGGCGTACCGATATCCGAATTACCACATTACTTTTTTCCGATAGCGTTCCTGAAAAAACGCACCGAGTGGTGACTTATGCCTGGCGTACAACCGTGCCTGGGGAGATAAATCATTTGCCCTACCCTTCGCAGGGATTCGCAGGCTTTTTACCCCACACGATCACCATGACAACGCCCAGCCTTGGCTGCGTTCAGCCTCCTGCAGGACTGCGGAAAAAAAGACCCATTTAGAGCGCGGGCGAGGTGGGGGGACGACGGCGCGCGCCAGGTCAGTATTGCCTCATGCCCACCCCGTGTTGCACGCCAGTGCCCCAAAACGTACCAACAGTTCGTCGCGCGCATATCGCACCGTGCTCAATATTTAATAACTGTATGCATAACCAGTTCTTATAAGTCTGACCCCCTTCATGAATGTTTAACCCATCCGGGGCTGTTGCGAAGATCACAGGCTTATCTTGACGCTGCCCGATGGACATCAATACGACCTAGTGGAAACCGGCCGAACCGTTGAGGGAGTCAGCTACCGATAGAGAACCCGGACATCTACCGGACAAAGGTCGACGCTGCCCAGGTGGCCCAGGAATGTCACGATCTGCATGCCCTCGAAAAAATGCGGCCTCTAATCGGCCTAGCCAGATTCCGCATCTATTCCTATTGCCTTGATCGTTTTGATCGGCGTGAAGATTGCGGGACGTGCAATGGCCTAGGGTTTGTCATGAAGACATTACCCCTTGGTCGACCCTGATGGCACAACAAGAGGATCTGGACCCTCGATCGGTCAGTTGCCTACCACTGAGCATGTGCCTTGTGAGTACGAAGGATTCGTTATCATTACTGCCGACAGCGCCGGTGGTATGGTGGACATCCACAACCGCCGACCGGTTGCGTTATCGTCGGACCTGGCTCGTGAATGGCTGACCCCAAGACACCCTCAGGAGCGCGCGGAACAAATGGCGTTCATGCAGGGGGAACCGACTGAGCCATTCGAGAGGCTCAAAGTAGATCTCGGGGGGCAACGTGCGGAATCAGGGAGAATATCTGAAAACACCTATTGAACGACCATAAGTAACCACCTCAAGGCAGTATAGGATTAACGGGAAGGACAGTGGCCCAAAGAAATTGAGCCTTCCTCAAGCAAAAATCTGCCGGAAATTGAGCTGCGCGCAATAGTAGAATGCGACTCCAAATGACCTTACTCATGGTATAGAAATGGTCGGCACCGAAGAAAGCAAAGACCATCCTGAGCAAATTACAGTGGCATGGTGGAACACCAGCTTAGCGCCATCAGGGAATAGCAGGGATTGCAACGAACTGAAGAAAAGTGCCGTGGCAGTTATTGCTCATCTCATTTTTATATTAAAAGCAGATTTTATTGCTCTTGGAGAAATATCAGAAACAGATTTCTTCTACCTACAGGCAGAGCCGATTTTTTCGCACTTAGCTTTTTTATCCGGAGTTTCAGCAGCAGGCCGTTCCAAATTCGATATTTGCTATATTTATAACCCAGAAAAAATATCAGTTTTACGCTCAGAAAATATCATTTCCAAGAGAGGCAATAGCACATTAAAAATCGCCCAAAGACTGGATTTATTACATAAGTCGAGCGGCACATTTTTTCATATGTTTTCCTCTCACTGGCCAAGTCTGCTTTGGTGTGAGGAACAACATGCCGACAGACATGTATTGGGTCTTAGGTTACGCGATGCCGTGGACGAGATAATTGATGCCAGCGCTACACCACCCTATATAATATTACTTGGAGACTATAATGACGAACCGTTTGCAAAGTCACTGAGCCACCATGTTATGGCGACGAGAGATATAGAGCTTGTCCACCAAAGAAAACACTTATTTTACAACCCATATTGGGGCTATATCGGCAGACGTAACACCGACATTGCCACAGCGACAGGTAGTTATTATTACCGAAGCGGAATTACCAACAGATGGCACACCTTCGACCAAATAATCTACTCCCACGCCTTTATCAAAGCCCAAACATGGCGTCTTGCAGACAACAACTGTCATCTTAGTGAAGTTCCAGGACTATTCGACCTCATTACTAGTCCGGATTCACATTTTGACCACATACCAGTATACGGAACAATTGAACGGGTAAAATTGACATGACAAACTTTAAGGAATCTTTCGGCAAAGGACTAAAAGCAGCCGGCGACGTTGAAGCAAAACTCGCTGAGATCGAATCTGTGTTCTTGGAAATGAACAAACAACTCTCCGAAGCTAGCGATGGAAAAATTCAAATAACTCGAGAGGCCAGAGCATCGGCGTTAGACCTCTTCACTATGGGAGTACTTGGAAAATCGGCGGAGCCTTCTGCACCAAGAACTACATATATCGTAGCCACTAATCCTCTCGCAAAGGGAAAAAACAAGGAGGACATTGGAGTTTGGGAGATAGACAAGCATGGATATCCTTGTCAAATAAAATTTGGCAATGATAGCTTCTACTGCGAAGATAAACGCGCACTAGAACAAACATTGTCCACAATTCTGACAGATCCCGACGTCGGAAGAGCGCTACAGCGGTTGTTAAATCTGAATATCGACCCTTTCTAAGCAACTGAAAATATTCACTCAGACCTATACCAGATAATTGACAAAGGTACTTTTTGGCACACAAACCAAAAATCGGTCACCAAGTTACAGCATTAAACCGCCCATTACAACTCCAATACACGCATTATTTTACAGTGAAAGCCTTAGCGCTATACTGAGCAGCTTTAAACTTTAAAAACTCACAGAGGAAAACATGGAACACCCAATTAAAAGCGACTTTATTTTTTCAAATTATTGCGCTTGCTTTATAGATCTACTTGGTCAAAAAAATTCGTTGGCAGGGCAAAACCTCCTTCCAACTGATGAAGACAAGCAAGCACAATTAGACTTCTTAAAGGTTGCAAGGGAATCTATTGGTGCAATTTCAAGACTGCAAGGATTCGCAGAAACGTTCAGAAAAAAACCCAACATTAGTACGTTCGATCTCAGCAAACTTGACCCCGAACAACTTGAACTATACAAAAAAATGTCCTCGGCAGTGCCAAAACAACAACGCTGGTCCGACGGATTAGTATATTATCATTCTTTACAAGGCGGACAGGATGACTGTCCGATCAGTGCAGTGTATGAAATATTTGCCCTAGCTGGCGCTCTTTGCTTATTTAGCCTGTCCACAGGCTATCCAATTAGAGGTGCTATCGAGATCTCTTGGGGAGTTGAACTGCATGACAATGAACTATATGGCGCCATCGTTGCGAATAGCTACATATTAGAAAGCGAAGTAGCCAAATACCCAAGAATTGTAATAGGTGAGTACACGGTACGATATTTGAAAGGTCATCTCTCTGTTGCACCGGATGACAAAATCGACATATACAACCGAAACATGGCGACACTATGCCTAGATCTGATAGCAAGCGACAAAGATGGAAGATACATACTTAATTATCTGGGTGAGGACTTTAGGCGGCAAATTACGCAAAATGAAGCACCGGACATGTTCAAAGAAGCGATCAGCTATGCCACTTCGCAACTAGCATTACACAAAATAAACAATAATGAAAAACTCACTCAGCGATATGAATGGCTTCTAGAGTATTTCGAATTTAACAGAGAACACAACTTTTAAAGTGGCAAGGGGCATTCAGCCCCCCTTAGCATCATTACTTAGCTTCTTTTAACTCGTAGAGGTTGAATCGAACAACCTCTTCACCTAGCCATTCGTTTAACTGAGTCATTCGCGCCTGAATCGGCTCTAATTCATTAGATGCATATATTTGCGCCGCTTCCCTGATCGAACCAAACCCACCTGCATTCTGCGGAACAATCCCCATCAACTGCGGCGGAATCCTCAAACTCGCCAACACATCATCCCGCGTCTGATTCTTGATCGAGTTGAACTCATCCTTCGCCGCCACCTCACTCACCGGAATCAACTGAATCCCATCCTTCTTGCCGGTCGGCGAGTAGACGAACAAATTCCGAAAATTCCCCGGCCCCTTCGATTCCTTCAACGCCTTCCGCAACGCATCAATATCAGCCTCTGTCTGCGCCGCATCCGTCATGTACAGAATGAACCCCGCATGGCTCCCATTCTCGTAATACTTCCGCCGAAACAGCGTCGCTGACTCGTTCAACAGCGCCGACTGCAACGCACTGATCCACTCCGGCAGTCCATAAATCTCTTGATGCAGATCCGCCTCACGCAGATGAAAAATGCTGTCCGGCTCAAAGGCGTGTTCGTCCTTCCACCCGCGCACCTGGTAGAACTGTCCATCCGGCCCGGCGCGCATGTGCTTGGCCAATGGCGCCTCCAGCTTGCGCACCCCGCCCAACCGCGAGCGGCGCCCCTCAAGATAGCCATTGCCCAGGCAAAGAAAGTCCAAAGCAAACTGCTCAAATGAAGCCCGCGACAGCAGCGGATGCGGGATAAACGTCTTGCTCAATAAGTTGCGCTTGAACATCAACCCCGAATGCAGATGCACACTCGCCCCCACCGACCGGGCCAGCCCATCCAGCGACAACGGCGGCTCATACCACCGCCCGTTAAACCAGCACTCCAAGTAGTCGAAAACCTCCCGGCCACCCAGTACCGGCGTCGGCTCGCCGAAGGAAAACACCTGAGTCCCGGCGCCAGTAGCGGGGGTGGTCGCGGGCAACGTCTGGTTGGCCAGTTGTTCTGTCATCAGTAAATCTCCATGCGCCCGGTGTTGGCAGTGGTCTGCCCCTCAAGCGGTTCGTGGTGCAATGCGTGAAAGAGCGCCCAGGCCAGGTCGGCGTGGCCGGTATTGTCGTTGCGGCCGGCGGTGTAGGTGTACTGGCGTCCGCCGGCAGTGACGGTCTTGCGGATCGCCATCAGCGACTGGGCCATGTCGGTCCAGCCGGCGTCGAATTCGAGCCGGCCCTTGTGGATCACGTCGTAGGCCTTGAGTACCAGGCGGGTTTTGACTTCGGGCGAGTAGCTGAAGGTGGTCACGGCCGGGAAGAATTGGCGCACCAGCTGCGCCACGCCGCTACCCAGACCGGTGACATCGATGCCGATGTAGGTCACCCAGTAGCGGTCGCAGACGCTTTTGATGAACGCGGCCTGTGCGGCGAAGTCCATGCCCCGGAACTGGTGACGTTCGAGGATGCGGAACTTGCCACCGGGCACCAGCGGCGGCGCGACCACCACCATGCCGGAACAGTCGCCCGTCTCGGCCGGGTCGTAACCGATCCAGACCTGACGGTCGCCGAACGGACGCATGGCAAAGGGTTTGTAGTCCTCAGCCCACTCGACCCAGCTGTCCACCATGCACGACTGCAACAGGGTCAACGGGAAGATGCTTGCGCCGTCGTCGACGAACTCGCACATCAACAGGTTGGCGAACGCCTCGGGGCTGTACTCGCGGCGCAGCTCCTCGATGTCGAACAGGTCGCAACCGCCCCGCTCCGCGTCCAGGATCGTGACGATCTGCCGCCACAACCGGTCCTCGCAGAATCGGCCCTGCTGAAGTGCGCCGTGGGAGACATCCACCTTCGTATGCTGCGCGGCAGGCTTGCCCTTGTTGAAGCGCTCACCCGTCCAGAAGGTATACGCCTCGTGGGCCATGCTCGACGGCGTCGAGAAGTAAGTCTTGCGCCACTTCTTGTGCATCGCCATGCCCGAGGCGACCTTGTTCAGTTCCTCAAACTTGAACGTCCAGAAGAACTCGTCGAAGTAGAAATTGCCGTGGTAACCCTGGGCGGTGCGGGCGTTGGTACCGAGGAAAAACAACTCGGCGCCGTTGGGCAGCACGATGGGATCACCGGTCAACTCAACGCCGATCACTTCCCTGGCGAATGCCTGAATGTAGCCCCGAAACAGGTAGGCCTGGTTCTTCGAGGCCGACAGGAAAATCTGGTTGCGCCCGGTGTCCAGGGCGTCGATGAACGCCTCGCGGGCGAAGTAGTAAGTCGCCCCGATCTGCCGGCTCTTGAGAATGACGCGGGTACGCTGATTACCGGCCCGGCACCAGTCTTTCTGGTAGTCAAAACAGCCATCGATAAAGGCCTCGCGCAGCAGCTCGACCTGGTCTTCGCTGATTTCGTTTTTCGGGGTTTTCTTCTTCGGGCCTTCGTTGCGCTTGGCCAGATTCGGGTTGAGGTCAGTTTCGGTACCGCCACCCCGAAAACGCTGGATTCGCGCCTGGCGCTCCAGCTGCCGATGCAGCAGGTCGATCTCCTTGAAGTCGCCGCCGCTCTTGTTGTCCTTGAGGATCAGCTGCACCAGCCGCGCTTCCAGCGCCCCGCCGATACGCTCGACATTGTCAGCCCGATCCCACTCGTCGCGAGCCTTCCAGCTGTGTAGCGTTTTTTCCTTTTCGCCCGTAGCCTCGGCAATCTCGCAGATGCGCCAACCCATCCAGTAGAGGAACTTGGATTGGCGGCGGGGATCGATGGGCAACAGTGCGGTCGTAGTCATGGCCGCGATGCTGCCGCCCGCGTCCGCGACTCAATAGCACCGCCCCTTGTAGCCCCCTTCCCTACAGTCCCGCCTCGTTGCCGCAACTCGCGCGCGTCACGACCATGCCCTTCATCGCAACGCACTGCTTACCCAACAGCAGGCGCCCCAAGCAATGAGGATTCCCGGCATGAAGAAATTTCGCAGCAACTGGTTCCGCGTCGCCGTCGAGGGCGCTACCTCGGACAAGCGCACCATCAAACGCAGCTGGCTGGAACAGGCCGCGAAGAACTTCAACCCGTCCACCTACGGTGCCCGCATCTGGCTGGAACACTTCCGCAGCCTGCTACCTGACAGCCCGTTCAAGGCCTACGGCGACGTGCTGGCGGTGAAGACCGAAGAAGTGGACGTGAACGGCCAGAAGAAACTGGCGCTGTTCGCCCAGGTTGAGCCGACTGCCGACCTGATCGCGATGAACAAGGCCAAACAGAAGATCTATACGTCCATCGAAATCGACGACAGCTTCGCCGACACCGGTGAGGCCTACATCGTCGGTCTCGCGGTCACCGACTCGCCGGCGAGTCTGGGCACCGACGTTCTGGCGTTCTCAGCCCAGAAACCTGACGTCAGCCCCTTCAAAGATCGCCACTACTCCGCGACCTCAATGTTTACCGAGGCGGTCGAGACCGAATTGACGTTCGAGGAAATCGAAGAAAAACCGAGCCTTGGCGCCCAGCTGTTCAGCAAGGTGCAAGCCCTGCTGGGCGGCAAACAGGCCAAGGACGACGCCGAGTTCTCCCAAATCAGCCAAGCCGTCGAGGCCGTCGCTGAACACGTCAAGGATCTGCCCGACCAGTTGGCTGCCGAGAAGAAGTTCTCCGCCGGCCTAAACACCCGGCTGGATCAACTGAGCAAGGACTTCACCGAGTTGAAGGACAAGCTCTCCACCACCCAAGACCACAACCAGAAGACGCGCCCTCCGGTAACCGGTGGCGACAACAAGGTCATGACCGACTGCTGACAGCCGGCCCACCCACAGCCCCGAACCACGAAGGACGACATTCATGCGTAACGATACCCGCGAACACTTCAACGCCTACCTGAGCCAAGTGGCACGCCTCAACGGCGTGTCCTCGACCGCCGCCACCTTCGCCGTCGATCCGACGGTTCAACAGACACTGGAAACCCGCATGCAGGAATCCAGCGAGTTCCTGGGCCTGATCGGCGTCATCGGCGTCGATGAACTGCAAGGCGAAAAAATCGGCGTGGGCGTCAGTAGCACCATCGCCGGCCGCACCGACACCACCGGCAACGGCGTGCGCCAGCCCCGCGACGTGTCGTCGCTGGACAATAAAGGCTACAAGGCAGAAAAGACCGACTTCGACACCGCAATCCGCTACGCACAGCTCGACGCCTGGGCGAAGTTCCCGGACTTCCAGGCACGCCTGCGCGACGCGATCCTCAAGCGCCAGGCCCTCGACCGCATCATGGTCGGTTTCAACGGCGTCAGCGCTGCCGCCACCACCGACCGTCAGGCCAACCCGCTGCTGCAAGACGTCAACATTGGCTGGCTTCAGCAGTACCGTGCCAACGCGCCCGCACGCGTCCTCAAGGACGGCAAGGCTGCCGGAAAGATCGTCATCGGTACCGGTGCAGAAGCCGATTACAACAACCTCGACGCGCTGGTGTTCGACGCCGTCGCCAACCTGATCGACCCATGGCACCGCAAGGATCCGGGCATCGTCGTCATCCTCGGCAGCAACCTGGTGCACGACAAATACTTCCCGCTGATCAACAAGGAACAACCCGCGTCCGAGAAACTGGCCACCGACATGATCCTTTCGCAAAAGCGCATGGGCGGGAAGCAACCGGTCGAAGTCCCTTACGTGCCGGACGGCGCGGCGCTGATCACTACGCTGGCGAACCTGGCCATCTACTGGCAGATCGGTGGACGCCGTCGCTACGTGAAGGAAGCGCCGGAGAAGAACCGCATCGAGAACTACGAATCCAGCAACGACGCCTACGTGGTCGAGGACTACGGCCTCGGTTGCCTGATCGAAAACATCGAACTTGAGGCCTAAACCATGGCCAGCAGCCTCGCCAAACAGCACTTTCAACGGGTCACTGCCGCCATTGAGGCGGCAGCCACCGAACCGACCCAGACCATGGCTGGCGCCACCGCCTACGAGCACCAGCTCAACCAACTGCTGCAAGACCGCCTTCGCTTGAAACAGGTGCAATCGAACCAGGGCAAGGCCGAACTCAAACGTCAGCTCCTGCCCGAGTACATCCCCTATGTGCAAGGTGTGCTGGACGCTGGCCAGGGTGCGCAGGATGAAGTGCTGACCACCGTCATGGTCTGGCGCTTCGATGCCGGCGACTTCACCGGTGGCCTCGACATCGCCCAATACGTACTGAAGCACAAGATGGTCATGCCGGACCGATTCGCCCGCACGCTGGGCTGCCTGGTCGCCGAAGAAATCGCGACCGCCGCGTTCAAGGCGCAGAAGGTCGGCGAGCCGTTCGACCTGGCCATCCTGCACCGCACCGCCGAGCTGACCGACGCCGAGGACATGCCCGACCAGGCACGCGCCAAGCTGTTCCTCGCCATGGGCCGCGCAACGCTGGAAGGCATCACCGACGAACGCCCCGGCCAACCTGGTCAGGTGCAAGCCGGTATCGACCTGCTGAAGAAAGCCATCGACCTGCACGACGCGTGCGGTGGCAAAAAGGATCTGGAGCGGGCCGAACGCCTGCTCAATAAACTCGCTGCCGCTGGCAGCTAACCGAGCGTCCCCACGCACCCCGCCGGCTCGGGGCGGATCGGCCAGGCCGCTCCTCCTGAACGTGAAGCCCCGACCACCGGCGACCTACAACAGAGCGCAGATTCATGAGCGGATTCGTAGCGGGCGGCAGCAGTACTCCGGCCCCCAGCGGCCACATCAACACCGACCCCTTCTGGCCATCGATCGACCTCGACGACGTGCGCGGCACCTTGCGCATCGACTCCAGCGTCACGCCGATCCGACTTGAAACCGCGACCATTGCCGCCGCCATCAGCGTGAACCGCGAGTTCGCCACATGGCGCCGCGCCAAACAAGCGGAAGGCTACGCCAATCTCGCGGACGTCCCGGCAGAGCAGATCGAGGACAAATCTGAACTTGTCCACCTCTACCAACGGGCGATCTACGCCGCGACCGGCGCAGAAATCTGCGAGCGCTACCGCTCCTACGACAGCACCAACAGCGGCAACCAAAACGCCGACGATCTGACCCCGAGCATCGACGAACTGCGCCGAGACCAACGCTGGGCCGTGCGCGACTTCCTTGGCCTCGGCCGCACCACCGTGGAGTTGATCTGATGGCCGTCAGCATTCGCACCCAGCAGAATGACACCGTCGACGCGCTTTGCTGGCGTCACTACGGCCGTACCGCCGGTGTGACTGAGGCAGTCCTCGAAACCAACCCCGGACTGGCCGACTACGGCCCAACCTTGCCGCAAGGCCTTCTGGTGCAGATGCCAGAAGCCCAGGCCGCTGCACCGCAACGGCAGATGGTGAACCTATGGAATTGAACCGCCTGCACCGCGCCCTTGAACCCAACCACTCCGGATCATGGAATGAAACGCATGCCTGAACGTCCCGACACCTGGGCCTGGCTCGCCGCCTGGCTCGAACAGAACTGGCCCGCCATTTATGCCGGCCTGCTGGCCCTGGTCATCGCAAGCCTGCGGGTGATCTACGGTGGCGGCACCGTGCGCCGCATGATGATCGAGGCCCCACTCTGTGGCGCGCTCGCGCTGTCTGCGAGCCACGGGTTGTCGCTGCTGGGGATTCCGGCCTCGACCGCGCCATTCTTCGGCGGTGTCATCGGGCTGCTCGGCGTCGAGGGCACCCGTGCTGCGGCCAAGAAGATTTTCAACCGCAAGGTAGAACAGCTATGACCACACTTCGCCATGGCGACCGCTCGCAAGCGGTGCGCATCCTGCAAAAAAACCTCAATCAGCACGGCGCCAAGCTGGAGATCGATGGCGACTACAGTGATGTCACCGAAGCGGCCGTGCGCGCTTACCAACTCAAAGTAGGCCTGGTCGTCGATGGTGTAGCTGGCACCAAGACGCAAGCTGCGCTTGCCGGCAATGATTGCCAGCAACTGCTGAAAAACACCGACCTGGTCAACGCAGCCGAACGCCTTGGCGTGCCGCTGGCCAGCGTCTACGCAGTCAATGAAGTCGAATCGAAAGGCGCCGGGTTCCTCGACAATGGAAAACCGGTCATCTTGTTCGAGCGACACATCATGTACCGGCAACTGTCGAAGGTTCGGCACGAAGGCGACGATGCTGCCACGCTCAAGCAGCACGCCGACCAGTTGGCCTCGATCAACCCGGCCATCGTCAATCCGAAATCCGGGGGTTATGCCGGTGGCAGCGCGGAACACCAGCGCCTGGCAACCGCTCGCCTGATCGACGACACCGCCGCGCTGGAATCCGCCTCCTGGGGTGCTTTCCAGATCATGGGCTATCACTGGCAACGTCTGGGCTACAGCAGCGTGCAGGACTTCGTCGCCGCCATGAGCGCGGGCGAGTCGCAGCAGTTCGATGCCTTCGTCCGCTTCATCGAAACCGACCCCGTGCTGCACAAGGCGCTGAAGACGCGCAAATGGGCCGAGTTCGCCAAGCTCTACAACGGCCCGGATTACCAGCGAAACCTGTACGACATCAAACTCCAGCGCGCCTACGAGCGGCACGACAACTGCGGTTGCGGTCAGGCGGTGGCGGCATGATCGACTTCGACGCGGTGCAACGATTGAACGTGCAGGATGGGGATCTGCTGGTGGTGCCAGAGGACAGCGATCAGCACGACATGGAACTGCTATGCGACGCGCTCTACGTTCAGATGCCGGCGCGCAAAGTCATCATCATTCGCGGCCCGGTGCAGCAGCTAGACGTCGCGGACATGAACAAACTTGGCTGGTACCGGGCGTGAGCACCCTGCGCCAAGCCCTGCTTGGAATCGCGCTGCTCGCGGCCCTGGGATTGCTGATCTGGAGCCAGGAGCTGCGAATCAGTGGGGCGAACAAGGACACTCAACTGGCCGAGCTGGATGCCAGCAACGCCCGGGAAGAAGCCGAACGCAACCTCGCGAACGCCAACGCGTTGCACGCCACCCTGCAACAGGAACGCAACGCCCAGACCACCCTGCGCACCCAGCAGGATCAACTTCGCCAAGGCCTGGCGAAGCGCGAACTCACCATCGAGGCTCTGAAACGTGAAAACGCCGACCTACGCAATTGGGCTGCCCAGCCTTTGCCTGATGCTGCTCGCCGGCTGCGCGAGCGCCCCGCCCTCACCGGCGCCGACGCTTATCGTCAGTGGCTGTCCGGCCGTGGTGCCTTGCACCCTGCCAGCAACCAGCCCGCGCAGTAATGGCGATCAACTCACCGACCAGGATCGCGTCGAGGCCGCTTGGGCAGACTGCGCGAGCCAGGTGGACATGATTTACCAACACCAGCAGGCCCAGCCATGAACAAGCCCGACAGCCTGAAAGCCCACCTGCTCGCCACCGTGGCCGAACTCAAGCACAACCCCGACCGACTGTTGATCTTCATCGACAACGGCAAGATCCGCTGCACAGCCGCGCATACACTCTCGTTTGAATACAGCTTCGACCTGCAGGTCATCCTCACCGACTTCGCGGGCCACCCCGACAGCGTCATGCTGCCACTGCTTGGGTGGCTGAGCGTCCACCAGTCCGAGCTGTTGGAGAACTTGAGCAAGGCCGCAGACGGCATCCAGTTCGAGGCCGACATTCTCGACAACAGCAAAGTCGATATGAGCCTGACACTGCCGCTAACTGAACGGGTGGTGGTGGGCAAGGACGACCAGGGAAACACCACCATCCGCCATCCCGGCGAACCGCAACGATCTGCCGACTTCCTCGATCCGAACTGGATACCTGGCGCCCAGGGCACCGGTAGCGAATGGGTACTGCCGAAATGACCAACCGGCTGGAAGCGCTGGAGGATTGGGCGGCGGGATTGCTCGGGCAGCTTGAGCCGGCATCGCGCAACAAGCTGGCACGCAGCATCGGCCAGGCGTTGCGACGCAGTCAGCAGCAACGAATCATTGCCCAACAGAACCCAGACGGCAGCAAGTATGCGCCGCGTAAGCAGCGCAATTTGCGCGGTAAGCAGGGGCGGATGAAGCGGAAGACGAAGATGTTTCAGAAGCTGCGCACAGCTAGCTTTCTCAAGGTCAACGGCGACGGGAATGCTATCAGTGTCGGCTTTACCGGACGGATTGCCCGCATCGCTCGAGTGCATCAATACGGTTTGAAGGATCGAGCCGGACGTGCTGCTCCGAATGTCCAGTACGAGCGAAGAGAAGTTCTGGGTTTCACTGATGCAGATGTCGATCTGATCCGCGACGGCCTTCTTGCTCACCTTCTTGAATAGTGATTCCACGACTGATTAGTGTTAGAACCTTAGCAGAGTCCAAACTGATCAAAATGGCTTCTGGAGATTTCTTATGGAAGAGCTAGATAAAAAAATCGAAGAACGTAACGAGGCTTTAGCAAAGAAGCTGATCGAATATTTGGAACCGCACCTTCCTGCCATTCAAACAAACATACAAAAATTCGGTCGCTGGCTCGAACAAATTAAATTCGACTTCTCTCCAATCCTAAAGGCAGTGCAAATTGATTGGGCCGCAGTACAGAAGCGTTTAGAAAATTTACCCGCCCGCGCTCGGGAAGCTGTTAGTACAGCCTCAGAACAGGGTTGGTTTTTTAACTGGCAGAATTCGCTTAAAGATACCGTTGAGCTAATAGAGAAGCTTGGAGAAGCAGGAGCGGAAGAAGCAGATGAAATACTCAAAAACCATTTCACAGCGGACTTTGACTGGTACGTCAAGTTAATCACCGACATGTATCCCGTCAGAAAAAACGCGATTGAAGCAGCAGCAAGTGCACATAAACGAGGCGCCCCAGAAGGATACTACCTAAGCATCCCAATCTTCCTGGCGCAAGCTGATGGAATACTCTCAGAGATAACGGGCTTGCAACAACCTATGAGCGGCCGCGATGGAAAAATCCGAGGCAGCACCTACGTTAGTGAAAAAATAGGCGACAACCAAGACGCAAAAGATTTACTACATCAAATAATAAATCTCAGCAACATGAGTCTGCTGAAAAGCAAAGGCGATCGAGACAAAGAAAGTATCGCAAGTGGGAAAACGTTTAACGCCTTGAATCGCCACCAAGTTATACACGGTGAGGTTTCGGACTACGGGACAGAGCTAAACAGCCTAAAAGCTTTTTCATTTTTGATTTACATCGCTGCGCACGTGCCCGAAACGCTGGAATCTGCCAGATTAAAAAAGAGCATTGAGCCATCAAGCCAGTGATTTACCGTCTATCAAAGTTGTAGTCCAAATCAATACAAATCCCTACCGCTGCAAACTATCGTTCATGGCGCCACCATCGGCGCCATGAACGACTTAGCCACCCTCGCCCGCCTGATCGAAAACCTCATCCGCCTCGGCACCATCGCCGACGTGCAGATGATGCCCCCTCGCGTGCAAGTCAAAACCGGAACCCTCACCACCGGCTGGCTGCCATGGATTGCCGCCCGAGCCGGTGCCGACCGCGAGTGGAACCCACCAACCATCGACGAGCAAGTCATTCTGTTCAGCCCATCCGGCCAACTCGGCAACGGCATAGTCCTGACCGGCCTGTTCAGTGACCACATCCCCGCCAACGGCGACCGCGAAGGCCTGCACCGCTGTACCTACCGCGATGGCACCGTCATCGAGTACGACAGCGTCGCCCACCATCTCAACGCCACGCTGGCCGAAGGCGGCACCACCCACCTGACCAGCACCGGCGGCATCCACATCGTTGGCCCGATCACCCATGAGGGCGACTACACCCAGACCGGCAACCAGAACGTCACCGGCAAAGTCACTGTGTCCGAGGACGTGGTCGCGGCCAACATCAGCCTGGTCAACCACTCACACGGGAATGTGATGCCCGGCGGCGCAAAAACGGGGAAACCAGAATGAACCGAGAAACCGGCGCCGCCCTTGGCCTGGTCGATCACATCGCCCAGTCCATCACCGACATCCTGACCACTCGTATCGGCACCCGCGCGATGCGCCGTGAGTACGGCAGTCTGTTGCCCGAGCTGGTGGATCAACCGTTCAACGACTTCACCCGCTTGCAGGTTTACGCAGCCACCGTCATGGCCCTGATGCGCTGGGAAACTCGCATCAGCCTCAGCCGCGTTCAGTTTGTCGGGGCGAACCTTCAGGGTCAGTCATCGCTGGATCTTGAGGGCACCCTCGTGGACAGCAATCAGCCGCTGAGCCTGAGCGTGCCGCTGCAACTGGGAGGCAGCGCATGAACACCTTCGTCGCCATCGACCTCGGCCAACTTCCCGCGCCGCAAGTCGTCGAACAGATCGACTACGAGCAGATCCTCGCCGAGCGCAAGGCGTACGCCATCAGCCTCTGGCCGATCGAGGAACAGGCCGAGATTGCCGCCCGCCTCAACATGGAGTCCGAGCCGCTGACCAAACTGCTCGAGGAAAACGCCTACCGCGAAACCGTCTGGCGTCAACGGGTCAATGAAGCCTCCGTCGCCAACATGCTGGCCCTGGCCAAAGGTACCGACCTCGAACAGCTCGCGGCCAATTTCAACGTCAAGCGCCTGGTCATTCAGGCCGCGAACCCGACAGCAGTGCCGCCTATTCCCAAGCTGATGGAAAGTGATGACAGCCTGCGCGAGCGTGCGCAGATGGCATGGGAAGGACTCAGTACCGCCGGCCCGCGCAACAGCTACATCTTCCACGCGCGTTCCGCTGATGGTCAGGTCGCCGATGCCACCGCAGAAAGTCCGGCGCCGGCCGAGGCAGTGGTCACGGTGCAATCCGTGCTGGGCGATGGCACCGCCTCGCCGGCCCTGCTCGACCAAGTCAAAGCCTATCTCAGCGACGACGACCGCCGGCCGGTTGCGGATCGCCTGACTGTGCAAGGCGCCGAGATCATCAACTACCAGATCAAGGCCTTGATCTACCCCCTGACCAATGGCCCGGAAACCGAACTCGTTCTCGCCGCTGCCGAAGCCAAGTTGCTCAAGTTTGTGCACCAACGGCGCCGTCTCGCACTGGAAGTCTCCGAATCGATCGTGCACGCCGCACTTCACATCGAGGGTGTGCGCAAGGTCGTGCTGGAAGATTGGGAAGACATCGTCGCTACCAAGTACCAGGCGCCGTACTGCACGAAAATCGAATTGGCGCTGGGGGTTGAGTGATGACCTACCAACCGCTACTGCCAGGCAACTCGACACCGCTGGAACGTCAAGCTGCGCAAGCCCTGGCGCAGATCCAACGCGTGCCCATTCCCCTGCGCACGCTGTACAACCCAGACCAATGCCCACTGCCTTTGCTGCCGTACCTCGCCTGGGCGTTTTCTGTGGATCGCTGGGACGGGAAATGGACAGAGGCCGCCAAACGCGCCGCCTGCCGCGCCGCCCACTACGTGCATTCGCACAAGGGCACCATCGGCGCGTTGCGCCGGGTGGTCGAACCGCTGGGCTACCTGATCGAGGTCGTGGAGTGGTGGCAGACCGTGCCACCTGGCACACCCGGCACGTTTGCCTTGCGCATCGGCGTCCTCGACTCCGGCATCACCGAAGCGATGTATCAGGAACTGGTGTGGCTGATCGACGACGCCAAGCCCCTGACCCGGCACCTGACCGGTCTCGACATCATTCTTGAAACCCACCTCGACGCCTACGTTGGGTTCGCTGTGTACGACGGCGATGAAATCGATGTTTACCCCTGGAACAACCCGGACATCGACGTTTCGATCCGGGGCTATAGCGGCGTGAGTCTTTACACCCTCGACGAACTGGATGTGTACCCCCATGATTGATCAGAATTCTATTTTCGGCGGCATGCTGACGACGCTGGGCGCCGCCAAGAAAACCAACTGCGATGCCCTTGGCATTCCGTGGGAACCACGCTACATGCTGATCGGTGATGCCAACGGCACTGATCCGGTGCCCAGTCCCGCTCAAACCAAACTGGTCAATCAGCGGTATCGGGCACAGCTCAATCAGTTACGCGTATCCCCCACTGACGACAATATCCTCATTGCCGAGTTGGTGTTGCCGCCGGACGTCGGCGGCTGGTGGATCCGCGAATTGGCGCTTGAAGACAAGGATGGCGTGTTCTCGGCGGTAGCCAACGTAGCGCCAAGTTACAAGCCATTACTCGCTCAGGGTTCAGGTCGCAACCAGGTGGTGCGGATGCACATCATCACCAGCGGCACGTCGAACATTCAGCTGAAAATTGATCCTGCGGTGGTCCTGGCCACGCGCCAATACGTCGACGACGCCGTTAACGGCTTGCTGCCGGCCAACAAGGTCGCCGGTACCTATACCAAGGTCACGGTGAATGATCGCGGTGTGTTGGTGAGCGGGTCGAACCCCACCACACTGGCAGGGTTTGGCATAACCGACACCTACGCCAAGGCCGAAATCGAGTCAATGATTGCGCAGGCCTCGGCGTTGCCGGTCGGGGCGCAAATGTCATTTCCGGTGAACAATATCCCGCCCGGTTTTCTGGAGCGTGACGGTAGCGTAAAGCCCATTGCGCTCTATCCGGATCTGGCGGCGTACCTTGGCGGTGCGTTCAACCGGGGGGATGAGGGGGCCGGCAATTTCCGGTTGCCGGAATCGCGCGGCGAGTTCGAGCGTGGTTGGGATCATGGGCGAGGCGTAGATGTCGGTCGGACGGTGGGCAGTGCGCAAATCGGTAGTTACCTGCCAGGCGACAACAACGCACAAGACGAAATTGTTTACGTCCATGACTCGACCGATAAGGTAGGGCTTGGGTGGGATACGTTTACCGGAAATCCGGCGTCGGGCAGTGTGCGGTTTTCGTCCAGTCAGACTGGAAGCCAGCCGAATCCCGGGCCTCTTAGCATGCATGGCGGCGCCGCGCGCCCGCGTAACGTCGCGGTGGTGATGTGCATCAAGGCCTGGAACGCGCCGATCAATCAGGGAAACATTGATATTGCCGCGCTAGCCGCTGCGCTGGATCAGCTTCAGGTCAATGGGCCTGTAGTGGGCACTACGCGCAATGCTCGCATGAGCGTACCCGCTGCCTCGGCCACCGCTACCTTTGCGGCCGATGAGGTGGTGGTCGGCGACGCCAATGGCAAAACCTACCGCCTCAGAAACTTCAGTCAGCCGATAAACTTGGCAGCGGCCATAAAAGGCTTGGGGACAATGGACGTTGGTGCTGCGCCGGCCAGTGGGACTGTCGCGGTATATGCGCTGTATAACCCGACGACCAAAAATCATGGTGTGACCGTCGTTAACGTTACGGGCGCAGTTGCTCCGAACCTGTGCGCGGGAGTGCTTCCGGCCGGTTACACCGCGTCTGCCCTGGTCAGTGTTTGGGCCACCACGGCGGCAGGATTGTTTCGAACGGGCAGCCAGGAGAATCGCAGCATTACCACGCAAGTGTCCGTGCTCAACGGCACATGGGTCACCGCCCTTGTGCCGCTGGCCATGCCCGGTATCCCTTTGAACGCCAAGCGAGTCATCGGTCAGGCTGGGGTGAACTCCGCTGCACCTGGCGCGATTGGGATCGGCTTGGCGTCCGATGCGAACTCCCTCGGCTTTCAGTTTATTTCGTCGTCGTCGAGCAACTCGATCAGTGGCAATTTCAATTTGCTGGTCCCAACACCTGGTTCGATTTACTACCAAACACAATCAAACGCCGGGGCCACGACATTCGGTGTCAGCGTCACCCAGTACGAATTTTAAGGAGCAGCCATGAAGGTTTTTGTGCAGTTCTCAGACTCAAGCAAAGAGCAAGTAGTGGCCGAATTCGGAGGTCAGCAAGATCGTGAATTCTACCCTCATCAGGGAGAAATCCCGGTAGACGATCCACGTTACGTGGATTTTCTGGCGCTGATCGCTGCCGTGAAGGCGAACACTCCTGAGGCGAACGCGCGAGCCTGGCGCGATGCCGAAATCGTGCGCGTTGCCTGGTTGCGCGACCGTCATCGCGACGAGCTTGAGCTGGGCGAAGAAACAACTGTCACCGCCGAACAGTACTCGGAGTTACTGACCTACATCCGTAACTTGCGCGAATGGCCAGCGACTGTAGGCTTCCCGGTCGACGACTCTCGGCCATTAGTTCCGGTATGGATAACCGAGCTGCTGCAATAACGCCACATCGGGCTTGTAGGCGAATTCGTGACAAGTCCCATCGCTCGCCCATCCGCCGCGCGCGCGGCAGCCTGTGCACTGTCATCCCATTTACTGCGCAGGCAAAACCATGGCCGATTATCTTCACGGCGTGCGGGTGCTCGAACTCAACGACGGCACCCGCCCCATTCGCACCATCCCCACCGCTGTCATCGGCATGGTCTGCACGGCCGACGATGCCGACGCTACCGTATTCCCGCTGGATACCCCGGTGCTGCTCACCAACGTGCAGACCGCCATCGGCAAAGCCGGAGTGAAAGGCACCCTCGCGACCAGCCTGCAAGCCATCGCTGACCAGACCAAGCCCTACACCATCGTCGTTCGCGTCAAAGAAGGCGCCACCGAGGCGGAAACCAACAGCGCCCTGATCGGCACGACCACCGCCGAGGGTAAATACACCGGCATGAAAGCCCTGCTCGCCGCCAAGGCCAAGGTCGGCATGGTGCCGCGCATCCTCGGCGTGCCAGGCCTCGACAGCCAACCGGTGGCCACCGCGTTGGTGAGCATCGGCCAGCAGTTGCGAGCCTTCTGTTACGTCAATGCCTGGGACTGTAAAACCAAGGAAGAAGCGGTCGCTTACCGCGAGAACTTCGGCGCCCGGGAAGTGATGGTGATCTGGCCGGACTTCCAGAACTGGGACACCGTCACCAACGCCACAGTGAAAGCCTCGGCCGTTGCCCGCGCCCTCGGCCTGCGCGCGAAGATCGATCAGGAGGTGGGCTGGCACAAAACCCTGTCCAACGTCGCGGTCAATGGCGTTACCGGGATCAGCGCCGACGTGTTCTGGGATCTGCAAAACCCGGCCACTGACGCCAACTACCTCAACGGCAACGAAGTCACCACCCTGATCAACGAAGGCGGCTTCCGCTTCTGGGGCAGCCGCACGTGTAGCGACGATCCATTGTTCGCTTTCGAGAACTACACCCGCACCGCGCAGATCCTCGCCGACACCATGGCAGAGGCTCAGATGTGGGCTGTGGATAAGCCCATGCACCCTTCCCTGGTGCGCGACATGATCGAGAGCATCAAGGCCAAGTTCCGCGAAATGGTCGGCAGCGGTTACCTGATCGGTGGCGACTGCTGGTACCCGGAAGACATCAACGACAAGGACACCCTCAAGGCCGGCAAGTTGTACCTCGATTACGACTACACCCCCGTGCCGCCGCTGGAAGACCTCACCCTTCGCCAGCGCATCACCGACCGCTACCTGATCCAGTTCGCCAGCAAAGTGAACGCCTGAATCGGCGCTCCCCTGCGGGGGAGTCCGTACCCCGGAGACCAACGCCATGGCCATGCCTCGCAAACTCAAAAACATGAACCTCTTCAATGACGGCAACACCTACCAGGGCGTTGCCAAAAGCGTCACCCCGCCCCCACTGGGTCGCAAGATGGAAAGCTATCGCGGCGGTGGCATGAACGGCCCGGTCAAGGCTGACCTCGGGTTCTCCGATGACGGCATCCAGTTCGAATGGAAGACCGGCGGACTGGATCTGATCGCGCTCAAGCAGTTCGGCAGCGTCAACGCGTCCGGTGTGCAACTGCGTTTCGCCGGTTCCTTCCAGCAGGACGACACCGGCGAAATCAGCGCCGTGGAAATCATCGTGCGCGGCCGTCACGAAACCATCGAGATGGGCGACGCGGCGCCTGGTGAAGACACCGAACACAGCATCACCACCACATGCAGCTACTACAAGCTGGTCGTCGATAACGAAGACATCATCGAGATCGACTTGCTCAATTTCATCGAGAAGGTCAATGGCGTGGACATGCTGGAGAAACAACGTTCCGCCATCGGCCTTTAATCCGCTCACCGTCAATCCCACCACCCGGAGCATCCTATGAGTACCGAAAAAAACACGACCGAAGCCCTGCCCGTTGCTGATGACAACACCGTCAACCTCGACACCCCCATCGTGCGCGGCAAGTCGTATTTCACCAGCGTCACCTTGCGTAAACCGTCATCGGGCGAACTGCGCGGCGTGCACCTGATGGACCTGCTGAACCTCGATGTCGCTGCCTTGCTCAAGGTGCTGCCACGCATCACCTCGCCAAGCATCACCGCCACCGAAGCCGCCGGCATGGACCCGGCCGATCTGCTGGCCTGCGGCAACAAGGTCGCGCATTTTTTGTTGCAGAAGTCGGTGAGGACGGACGCCTCCCTCGTTGCGTAGAGGACGCCATGGCCGATCTGGCCGTGGTCTTTCACTGGGCGCCGGCTGACATGGACCAGTTGGGCCTGCAAGAACTGATGGACTGGCGCGAGCGCGCCAGAGTGCGGAGTTCCACAGATGGCGAATGACTTAAAACTTCAGGTACTGCTCAACGCCATCGACCGCGCAAGCGGTCCCCTGAAGGCCATCGACAAGGGCAGCATCGGCGCTGCCCGCGCACTCAAGGATGCACGCGACCGCCTCAAGGAACTCAACGCCCAGCAGAAAGACGTCAGCGCCTGGCGCACCCAGCGCGCTGCCGCCGAACAGGCTGAAACCGCCCTCACCTCCGCCCGCGATAAAGTCCGAGCGCTCAGCCAACAGTTTGCCGCCACCGGTGTGCCTACCAAGGCCATGGCCAAGGACTTCCGCACGGCCGTGCGCGAAGCTCAGCGACTCAAGGAACAACACCAACAGCAATCGGAACAGTTGCAGGCCCTGCGCTCGAAGCTGTACGGCGCCGGGGTCAGCACCAAAGACCTTGGCACCCACGAACGCCAATTGCGCGAGCAGATCGGAGCTACCAACACATCGATCAGCGAACAGGGCAAACGGCTCGTAGCTCTGAATGCGCAGCAGAAGCGTTTGGCCGTCGAACGCAGCAGGTTGGAGAAAACCCAAAGTCTTGCCAGCGACATGGCCGTCAATGGCGCCGCCGGCTTGGGTGCGGGCTACGCAATCAGTCGCCCGCTGAAACAAGCGGTTGAAGCGTTCGCACCGAACGAGGACTCGGCGACACAGTTGAAGGTGTCGATGATGGACGACACCGGCAAGGTCTCCGAAGACTTCCAGAAGATCACTGACCTCGCCACCAAACTGGGCGACCGCTTGCCCGGCACCACGGCCGACTTTCAAGAAATGATGACCATGCTGCGGCGCCAGGGCCTCAGCGCGCAGAGCATCCTCGGCGGCACCGGTGAAGCGGCGGCTTACCTGGGCGTGCAGTTGAGGATGCCAGTGGCCGAGGCTGCAGAATTCGCGGCCAAAATGCAGGACGCCACGCGCACCACCGAGAAGGACATGATGGCGCTGATGGACACCATCCAGCGCGGGTTCTACTCGGGCGTCGACTCGACCAACATGCTGCAGGGCTTCAGCAAGATCGCCCCGGTGATGGACACCATCAAAAAATCAGGGATCGAGGCTGCCAATGAACTGGCACCGCTGCTGATCATGATGGACCAGGCCGGTATGGACGGCGGTGCCGCCGGTAACGCCTTCCGCAAAATCTTCCAGGCGGGCTTGGACAAGGACAAGGTCGACGACGTCAACAAGATCCGCCAACTGAAGGGCCAGAAAGTCCAGTTCAGCTTCACCAACAAGGAAGGTAACTTCGCCGGACTAGAGAACCTGTTCGCCCAGGTCGAAAAGCTCAAAGCCCTCAACGACGAAGACCGCACCGAGACCATCAAGGACTTGTTTGGTGACGACTCGGAAACCATGACCACCCTCAACACCATGATGAACAAGGGGCTGGCGGGTTACAAAGAGGTGCAGCAAAAGCTCCAGAGCCAGGCCGACCTGCGCACTCGGGTCAACGAACAACTCAGCACCCTGACCAACGTCATGGAGGCCGCCGAGGGCAGCTTCACCAACGCCATGGCCGAGTTCGGCGCCGCCGTGGCGCCTGAGCTCAAAGAGCTGATCAACACCCTGGGCGAAGTTGCGAACAAGGTGGGCGCCTGGGCGCGGGAGAATCCGAAACTGGCCGGCGGACTGGTCAAGATCGTGGCCTTGGTGGCCGGTCTGTCGTTCGTGTTCGGTGGCCTGGCCATCGGGATGGCCAGCCTGCTGGGTCCGTTTGCCGTGGTTCGTTATGGCATGGCGATGTTCGGTATGCAGGGTGGTGGCACGCTCCGAATCATGCAGAAGCTGTTCCCAACCATCACCGGTCTGGCACGCAATGCATTCCCGCTGCTGGGTCAGGGTGTTCGGCTACTCGCCAGCACACTCAGCGGGGCATTGGTAACCGCATTGCGCACCGTCAGCATTGCACTGTGGGGACTCGCCACCAACCCAGTGGCGCTGGCCATCGGCGCGGTGGTCGCCGTCCTCGCCGGTGCGGCCTACCTGATTTACACCAACTGGGACGCCGTAAAGCTCTACTTCGCCAATGCCTGGACCGAAATCAAAACCGGATTCAGCGGAGGCATTGGCAGCATCCTGAATACCCTGGCCAACTTCAGCCCCATCGGTTTGATCTACCAAGCGTTCGCCGGCGTATTGAGTTACCTCGGCGTGGACCTGCCGAGCCGCTTTACCGAGTTCGGCAACATGATCGTCAACGGATTGGTCAACGGGCTATTGGCCGGACTAGGCCAGATCAAAAATGCCGTCAGTTCGGTCGCGGACTCGGCCATCAACATGTTCAAGGAAAAACTCGACATCCACAGCCCGTCTCGCGTGTTCACTGCGCTGGGCGGCTTCACCATGGCTGGCCTCACCCAAGGCTTGCAAGGTGGTCAGGACGGCCCTCTGGCCGCGATTGCCAACATGGGCAAGCAGGTCGTCTCTGCCGGTCAGCGTGCACTTGGCGCCGTGGCTGGCCCATTGGGCGCTGTCGGGTTGCCCCAGCTGCCCACCGGTGCCGCCGCTTCGTCCTCAGTGTCGATCGATAATCGGGCGCCGATCAGTTCTACGCAGGCAGCAGCCAACGACAGCCACGACACCTATGAAATCAACATCCACACGACGCCAGGCATGGACGCGCAGGCTGTTGCCCGAGCCGTACGTGCCGAGCTGGCCCGCATTGCCAGTGAAAAAAGCGCCCGCAAACGCAGCAGACTGTCCGATCTGGAGTAACCCGCCATGATGCTCGCCCTGGGCATGTTCGTCTTCAGCATTTCCACCGCCGCCTATCAGGAGTTGCAGCGCCAAACCGAATGGCGCCACGCCAGCAGCAACCGCGTCGGCGCCGCACCTGCTCGGCAATTTGTTGGCCGGGGCGACGACTCAATCACCCTGCCAGGCATCATCCTGCCGGAACTGGCTGGCAGCGTACTCAGCCTCGATGCTCTACGCCTGATGGCCAACACCGGCAAGGCCTGGCCAATGGTCGAGGGCAGCGGCCGGATCTACGGTTTGTGGATCATCGACAACCTGAGCGAAACCAAAACGCTGTTCTTCCGCGACGGCACACCACGGCGCATCGAATTCACCCTCAGCCTCAAGCGCATCGATGACGACCGCATCGACCTGATCGGCGCCGGTACCAGTGCCGGCGTCAGCATCATGAGGGCGCTGCTGTGATCGATGCCGCCCTCACCCGCGTCACCGGCTTTCTGGACAAGACCATTGAGCGCTACAAACGAGAGGCCGCCTACCCCGTACCGGCGTTCCGCATCACGGTAGATGGCAACGACATCGCCCAACTCATCAGCCCGCGCCTGATGAGCCTGGAGCTCACCGACAACCGTGGCATCGAAGCGGACCAGCTCAGCCTCACCCTCAGCGACCATGACGGACTGCTGGCGATCCCGCCCAAAGGTGCAGTGGTTCGGTTGTGGCTGGGCTGGAGTGATACCGGGCTGGTCGACAAAGGCACCTTCACCGTCGATGAAACGGAACACTCCGGCGCCCCCGACGTGCTGAGCATCCGCGCCCGCTCTGCCGATCTGCGCAAAGGCCTGAAGACCAAACGCGAACGCAGTTGGAGCAACACCACGCTCGGCGACGTGCTGGGCGACATCGCCCTGGGCAACGGCCTGACCGCCACCATTGCCGGCGCCCTCGACGGGCTGCCCATCCTGCAGCTCGACCAGGCGAATGAATCCGACGCCAACCTGATCAGCCGCATCGGCGAAGAGTTTGACGCCGTAGTGACCGTCAAAGCCGGCTGCCTGCTGTGCCTGCCAGCAGGCGGCGGCAAAACCGCCAGCGGCGCCGAACTGCCCCACATCACCCTCACCCGCGCCGACGGCGACCAACACCGCTACCTGCAAGCTGACCGCGACAGCTACGACGGCGTGCGCGCTTACTTCTACGATGTGAACAGCGCCAAGAAACAAGATGCCATCGCCGGCGGTGGCGAGAACCTTAAGGATCTGCGGCACACCTACAGTGACCGACAGTCTGCCCTGCGCGCGGCGCGGGCGGAGTTCAACCGCCTACAACGTGGCAGTGCGACGCTCAGCTATACCCTGGCCATGGGCAGGCCGGATCTGATACCTGAGCTGACCTATACGCTGGAAGGTGTGAAACCTGAGATCGACGAAATCATCTGGTACGGCGGGAATGTGCAACACACGCTCAGCGCGGACAGCGGATACACCGTCAGCATAGAGCTGGAGAGTAAGTTACCGGAGGATACGGTCGAGGATCTGGCTGAAGAGAACAAGGAGGACTTCACCGGGATAATCGCTTACTACCGCGACAAGAAGACTGGGAAGGAAAAGACCGTGACGGTTGGAGATCAGAGTAAACCACGACGATTGCGGTGGTTGTATGCGTCGAAGAACACAGCAAAACGTGCGGTGGATCGAGAATGGAAAAGAGCAAAGTCAACAGATTAGAAATCAAATAAAAAGCAAATTAACTGCGGCATCCATTTATACGAGAACATCCCTATCATCATAAGCGTTGGCAGGACGGCCAACGCCAAAAAAAACCAAAGAGTCATTACAAGAAATTTACGTTGCGACCTAATTTCCTTTCTAGTATTCGTCAGGAGCCGCTGCAAATTTCCCGGATAAGTATTCAACCGCTTATCAAACAGATCAAATGTTATGTTCAGACTATTATCCAATCGCTGAATATTTAATTTTTGGTTCCAAAGAACACCGCAAAAAATCAAGGTCACCATCAGCACACCAACAGCAATTGACATCACCTCAATGGGTGCGACAGCCTTATCAAGAAGAACAAGCGCCCCAAACGAGACCGGCAAAGCTAACATCTTACCCGCCATATCACTCAAAACATTACTTAGCTTCGTTCCATACTCCAGTTCAGCTTTAGCCAGTTCCGTACGTACTTTATCGAATGAAAACCCATGCACGTAGGCTTGTAGGTTCTGCCAATATTTCTGCAACACCTCATCCCAGTGCTTTAATACAAAAGGAAAAACAGCCTCTTCACCTGCCAACTCTATTACATCAGCAATCGCGGAGCTGAAAATCAGCTTTCGCTCTTCCAAATGAATTTTATGCTCATTATGAGCGGAGGATAATAGCCTAACCAACTTAACGTGTCGCAAATTCAAACTTAAAATACTTTCATCAACTTTGGTTTCCAAGACAAATGTCTTCGGCTTTCTATTCTCGTCAGCAGGTAATGCGAAAAAAATATTTTCGTGAAAGGTTGATGACTTACGATCTGCAACCGCAACCAGCCCACACAAACCATCGATTAAATCACAGCAAGCCTTGACAGAATCATAACTACTATTTTCAACTCCATCCGTTGTAGACCAGTCATCTTCGATTATGTAGAAATTCTCGGGGAGCTTTCCTTTCCCTAGCGTCGGCGTCGCTCTTACAAAGCTAATGAAATCTAAATGAAAACGCCCGGATTCAGAGGTTGGCAAATAGAATTCAACTTCAATATTTCCGTTGGTTTCGTCGGCCTCAACCAGTTTACCGAAGCGCTCGGCTAAAGACTTACATTTTACAATACACTCCCTAATTTCAGCCGTGCAGGCGCCGTTGTAGACAATGCGATCATCCAAAAGAGCCGGCCGACCCAACAACCGGTAAAGTTGCACGACAGTTGAAAACACTTTTTAAACAACCCCATCCGCAGCAAGAGCGGCTTCAATCGCCCGGCACATTTTTTCCGTAGGTTCGGAAAGAACAATTTGTTTACTCTCACTATTATAGCAGACCTTACTATTCGTAGTTATCCCCAAAGATCCTTTTTCAAATTGCAACGCCCAATGACGCCCCGAATCCCCTTTAATTCTGATTCGCTGATTAAGAGCAACCTTATTAACAACAAACTCCTCAGGAACTTGATTTTCGTCATCATTTAGAAACTCTTTTAGCTCCTCAACATACAGGACCAGCTCAGCTTGTTCTGGCGGAATACATGAAGTCGCTGCAGCGTGAATGCCAGCTAAACTAGCATGATGACCATCTTCTATTTTTTGTTGCAAATAACGAACAACATTTTCTCGAGCAAGAACTTTTAGATGTTTAATCGGCTCTCGATTCTTGAAAAAAACCTCGACCATATCCATTGCATTTCTAGTTGCCCTTGCCGATGCTACACCTCTCTCACAACCCAGCGCCTCGACGAAATATCCAGATGCTTCGCTCCCCTTTCCCTTACTGATAAAACACAGATACGTCTTCTCTTTCGCCATCTCCAACTCAGCCAACTCCTCCTCTTCTAAACCGTCGATTTCTTCACAGTCCTCCGGCTCGGGATTGAGAAACTCAGACAACCGAGACAAATTTATCCTCGCAGCCTGTTGTATCTTCGACATGTCAATGTCGGTAGTCTCTTCGGGAATGTAGTCAGAATTTAACTTCAACCCATCGCGTTGTTTGATGCTGGTCACAAGGAGAAACGGTACGCTTTCGCTAATATAATGAGCGAAAAGAATGTAACCGCCGGTTGAAAGAGCCTCACTCAAAGACTTTTTGACAAGCTCGTCCAAGGCAGCATGCGTGAGCCCTTCAAATTTCGAACTTGAATCATCTGCAATGTATCCGGACGCTACAGGGGGAAAAGAGCCCTGTCGCCCTACATCAGAAAACTGCCCCCAAACTACGTTATTGCCCGGCTTTCCAAGGAGGGCATGTATACTTGAGACAAGCTTTACCACAGTAGGCTTGCTTACATCAAAAAGTGGTTTCTTAATGATCTTTGTTGTATCAACAACAGCTGCGTGCTTTTCCTTCTCGAAACTATGTATTACTGCATGCTTCAATTCAAATGCCATTTACCCACCTCACAGACGGGGTATTTAATTAAAAATCGCCATCTAAATAATTTTTAAGTGATCTTCATCACTTTATTTTTGTCAAAAAAAAAAACCACCAAGTTCGGTGGCTTTCGTAAGTGAAAGACTACGATGTTCTTAAAAAAATTGAGCATCTATCATATCCTTATGGTTCTTTTCCCTCGATGTAGAGCACCAACCATTCCACTTTTATGAATGTGATGCGTTTGCATCCTGCACCGAAGATCCGTTCTTAATGGGTACAGATTATGCTGGCCGTTTGGTATCGGCAAGGGCTTCAGTCAAATCCTTGAGGCGCTGCTCGACATCCATTAAGCGTTTCTTTTCCTCAGCAGCGCTTTGTATCTCCCGCTTGCCTGCGTCGCCCAGGGAGCGAAAAAGCTCAAGCATGGCCTCTTCCTGCGGGTTGGAGGCTGGCATCACAACTTTTGATTCCATATCCCCTGGATGCATTGGCCCCTCTCCTCTGAGCAGCCAGTCGAGTGAAAGCCCCTTTTCCTCGGCAACATTTACACATAACGAATAAGGAACCGAGTTACGCGAGCGCCAATTACCCATGGTTGGGCGGTTGACGCCCGTCAGCTCGCAAAGCTGGGAGTCATTTTTGGCGTCTAGTGCGATCTGGAGACGATCTAGGACCGCTCCCGCGCTTTTTTTATCCAATTTGAATAATCCACTCTTGACTTACCCATTTTGGGTAATTAGGCTTACACACAATGAGTACATCTTAACCAACTAGGAACACATCAACCATGAGCCAAGCCATGGAAAAGCGCCAGATCCAGGCGCGGCTGATTGAGAACGGAAGCAACTTCCGCCAGTTCGCGATCAGCCACGGCTATGAACCGCGCACGGTGACTCAAGTAGTTCAACGGTGGGCCGGTCATGACTCGCTACCACGTGGGCGCCTGTCCTTCAGCATCCTACGGGACATTTCAAGGGTGATTGGGAAGGAAGTACTGCCCGGCATCCTTGTAGATCCCGATACAGCGCCAAATGAAACTGAAGCTGTTGATCAACTGTAGGGTCGGTGGGGCCAAGGAGAAACCAGAAGATGAAACGCCCAGTTCTAGCCAGCAGAAAGGACGTAGTCAGCGCGGTGATTGGCGCCTACGAGGGTGGCCGAATCTACGCCGCTGCCGACCTCGGAATGCCACTCAAGAAGTTCGATAACCAGGCTTACGAAAACGCAGGCAGCCGCCCGCTGAGCGACGACCACATCCACCGACTTGAGCAGGTTGCTGGTACCACCTTTCTGCCCGATTACATCGCGGCCAAATATGGCGGCTTGTTCGTACCACTGACAGTGTCGGCCGATCTGGACAACGTCGAGTTGTACAACCGGTCAGTCAAAGCCGCAGCCAAGCGCGGCATGGTTGATCAGATCATTGCCAAGGCATTGGACGACGGCGTCATTGAGTCCTGCGAAGCCCAGGCCATCATTAACGCCCTGATGCACTACATGTCCGCCCGCTACGCGGAAGTGCTGGCAACCATTCAACTGCACGGTCGGGGAGTCGTCGGGTGAGTACTTACAAACTTGTCTGCCCGCACTGCCAGGGCCGCATGCGCATCCGCACCAGCGAAGGCACACACATTTTCCTGCGGGTGGCCTACCTGCAATGCACCAACGAAGCCTGCGGTTGGTCGGTTCGCGCTGAGTTCGAAATGACTCACGAAATGAGTCCCAGCGGCATGGCTAACCCGTCGGTGCGTTTGCCCATCGCCGACATCGCCCTGCGTCGCGCCGCAATGAAGACCGCCAACGATCAACCCGACCTGCTCGACCAAATGGAAATGGAGTGCGCGCAATGAATCATGAACAGTTGACCCACGACTATCGCAGCAGCATGCAACGCGCCGCGTTCGCTTACCTGCAACGGCACGAAGCGCAGTACCTGGTGGATTCGGACCTGCTCTATGACAACTGCGTTCGGCACCTGGCCACGTCATTGGAAGTGCCTGTCTTCATGGCGGAACGGCTGGTGCACAACGCCTGGACGGAATTGCAGGTGGCCAACCAGCGCAAATGGATCGGTGTCGATTGGGGCAGCAACCCCGGTTGTACCGTCGTGCACTTGATCGACGCCCGGGCAGGCCTGCGCTACCCGGTTCCGGCAAGGCTGCTGCCACAGACCCTGCTGGCCCAGCGCGATTCCGCGCACAAGCACCACCCTCAGTAACTCCCTTTTAAACACCCCGCCCTGCCCCGCTTCCCGTGGGTTTGGGTGAGCTTTGCCCGAAATCCGAGGTGGATCATGGAAATCGACATCGCCATCACCGCAAAACTGCCCCGCGCACAGGCCGAAGCCCTGCTCCAGGCACTGCGCACCCAGTACTCGATGCAGTTCAACGAGTACTGGTATGACGATCGATTTCGCATGATCCCCGAGGGTCTACGGCATGGCTCGCTGCTGTCGGCTTTCCCGGTGATGGCCGCGCAAAAACGCCTGATTGGCGCCCTCAAACACAGTCTCGGCGAAGTGAAGTAAGCCCCGATGAACATGAAGCACGACCTACGCGCCGACATCCTGCAACGCCTTCAGGCCGACTATGGCCTCAAGCACAAGGCTGGCAAATACATGCGCGAAGGGGTTTGCCCGTCGTGCAAGAAGAAAGAGCTGTACGCCTTCCACGATGATCCGTGGATGATCCGTTGCGGCCGGGGCAAGTGCGGTCACACTTGGCACGTCAAAGAAATCTACGAAGACCTGTTCAATGACTGGAGCAAGCGCGCACCGGCATCCGAGCAACATCCCAACGCCACGGCCCGTGCGTATCTGGAGTTTGCCCGCGGCTTTCGCCTCGATCTGATTCAGGGCTGGTTTACTCAGGAAACGTATTTTTCCGGCGAGCTGAATGCCGGCAGCGCGACCGTGCGCTTTGCGCTGGAAAAGGGAGGCTACTGGGAGCGCCTGATCGACCGGCCGCACCGGTTTGGCAAGATGAAGGCGCGCTTCAAGCCCGGCGACAGTCCCCGTGGTTTCTGGTGGTGTCCACCCTGCGTCGATCTGCTGGACGTCAAAGAACTGTGGATTGTTGAGGGCATCTTCGACGCCATCGCCCTGGTGCACAACGGCATTGCGGCGGTATCGGCGATGTCGTCCGCCTTTTACCCTGAAGAATCGTTGAAAGAGCTGTCACGGCTGCGCGGCGGCAAGCTGCCGAAGCTGGTATGGGCACTGGACAACGAACCCGGCGCGCACAAATACACCAAGCGCTGGGTGCGTCAGGCTCGCGCTTTGGGGTACGAGTGTGAAGCGGCGCAAATCCCACAGCCGGACAGCCGCAAGGTCGATTGGAACGACCTGCATCAGCGCTGGGCATTCATTGACGGCGAGAGCGAGCGTGCCGAGCTGATCGATAAGGATCTGGCCACGGCTCGCTATCATGGCTCCTTGCTGATCGCCGAAAGCGCCTCTGAGAAGGGCGTGCTGATGTACGAGTGGCGTGAGCGTCATGAGTTTCACTTCGGCTTCGACAGCCGGCTCTACTGGTTCAAGATGGACTTGGAGAAATTCAACAAGGCCATGCAGGCGCTGGAGTCTTCAGATCGCCATGAAGACCAGCTGCTGAACGAAAAGCAGCGTCGCGAAAAGGCTCTGCGCCAATGCGGCGGCGTGGTGGAAATCGCCAACTGCTACCCGCAAGCGCTGTACTTCCAACGCAACGAAGTCACCGACGAATCCTGGTACTACTTCCGCGTCGATTTTCCGCACGACAGCGGCAGCGTGAAAAACACCTTCACCGGGGGCCAGGTCGCCGCCGCCAGCGAGTTCAAGAAACGCCTGCTCAGCATGGCCGCCGGTGCCGTGTTCACCGGTAGCGGCCAGCAGCTCGACAAGATCATGAAGGATCAACTGTTCGGCCTGAAGACCGTCGAGACCATCGACTTCATTGGCTACAGCAAATTGCACAGTTGCTATGTGTTCGGCGACCTCGCCGTTCGCGGCGGCATCGTCAGCGTGGTGAACAAGGAGGACTTTTTCGAGTTCGGCAAGCTGCGCCTGAAGACGCTGCAGAAGTCGATCGCTATGCACATTCAGCGCGACAGCAAACAGTACCGCACCGACTGGCTGCCGATGCTGTGGCTGTGCTTTGGCGCCAAGGGAATCGTCGCTCTGGCGTTCTGGTTTGGCTCACTGTTCGCCGAGCAGATCCGCGCACAGTACAAATCCTTCCCGTTCCTTGAGGTCACCGGTGAAGCCGGCGCCGGTAAGACCACACTGCTGACGTTCCTGTGGAAGCTGCTGGGCCGCGAACATGAAGGTTTTGACCCGTCGAAATCGACCCGCGCTGGCCGACAGCGCGCCATGGGTCAGGTCTCCAACATGCCCGTGGTGCTGATCGAGGGCGACCGCAATGAGCCGGACAAGGCGCACGCCAAGGGCTTCGATTGGGACGAGCTGAAGGACTTCTACGGCGGTGGCACGCTTGGCACCAAGGGCATGAAAACCAGCGGCAACGAGACTTACGAACCGCCGTTTCGTGGTGCCATTGCGATCAGCCAGAACGCCGATGTCAGCGCGTCCGAGGCGATCCTCACCCGGATTATCAAATCGCACTTTGCGCGCCCGGAAGTCACCACCGAGAGCCGCGCAGCCGCTGACAACCTGAACCTGATTCCGGTTGAACAACTGAGCCACTTCCTTCTGCTGGCCGTGCGAGCGGAAGCCCAGGTAATGGCGAAGTTTGCCGAGCGCGTGCTCGTTCACGAACGGCAATTGCGCACCCTCAAAGAAATCCGCGTGGAACGGATCATCAAGAACCATAGCCAGTTGATGGCCCTGGTCGACTGCCTGCGCCTTGTGTGTCCTCTGGACGAAAACCAGGTGGTGACGACGCAACAGGCACTGACCGTTATGGCCCTTGAGCGGCAATCCGCAATCAGCGCCGATCACCCATTGGTTGCCGAGTTTTGGGAGGTTTACGAATACCTCGAAAGCCTGGGCGAAGGCCCGCAGGTCAACCACAGCACCGATCCGAAACTCATCGCCATCAATCTCAACGAGTTCGCCGAAAAGGCCAGCGAACATCGGCAGAACCTGGCCGACCTCAAGACGTTGCGCGGGCTGCTGGTGAACAGCCGCAGCCGCAAATGGCTGGAAACCAACAAGGCGGTGTACAGCGCAGTCCGCGCTTCGCAGGCTGCCGGCAATGCGATGTTCAACAAACCCACCACTGTGCGCTGCTGGATTTTTCAGAGCGCGTAAACCGCTGTAACTGACGGCTCTCAGCGCTGCAACGCCAGGGAGCCCCCAAAGGAGAAGCACCATGCAAGTACAGGTCATCACCGGCGACGCCGGCACGGGCAAGACAACAAAGCTCAGATCAATCGAGGCTCGACAACTGGCCGAAGGCAAACAGGCCGGGATCATTCATGCGGACGTGTATTCGCATAAAGGCCTGCTCGAAATCATGGAAGTCAGGTTAGAGCGAGGCGAACGGACGCTGCTCGTCGACGATTGCTCGAGCAAACAGATCGATGAGGTTTTGAAGTGGCAAAAGGAGGCAACTGGGAACGAGCAGCTTCAGGGCTTGGAGATTCACCTGGTACGCCGCGCGGGCTGAACAACGAACTCATGCTGGAAAGAAGTGGTGCCGAGGGGCTGCAACCCCTCGACACCGACCACCCCAAAGGAGAAGCACCATGCAAGCACAAAACCCAAGTGGCAGTGGCACAGAGGCTACCACGAACGCCTTCAAAGTCGGTGATGACGTGTCTTTTGTCGTTGGCCGCAGCACCGGGCACAGCGTCAGTTTCAGCGTGCGCGAGGGAAAAATTGCCGAGATCAACAGCGCTACGGCAGTCGTCAAGCTCCGCAATGGCCGTACCAGTGTGCAGCCGTTGAACAAACTCACCCGCCAGGGCGAACGCAACGCCCTCACCCGTGCGTTGTTGGGGGATGCCTGATGCCGCCCTCCCCCAACTCTGTGGAACGCACACGTCCGCCAATGGCGAGCCATCGGCTTGACCTCCCCAGTTGCTGCGACATCTGCGGCAAAGCCCGATCCACCCGCAAGCACCAGGCCTGTAGCCGGATCAGGCAACAGCGCAAATCCGTCGAGTGGGCCGAGCTGATGGCGGCACGAGCGGAAGCGAAGAAGAACAAGCCACGGCGCTATGCGCGCTGAATTGAATCACAGGGCGAACAACGGGGAGCTGCAACTCCCCATCGCCGACAAAGGAAGAAGCACCATGCAAATGCTCAAACGGACACTGAAACACTTTCATTTTTGCTGCGGCCTCGGTGGCGGCGCCAAAGGCTTCAATAAATCCAAACCCATCGTGGGCAATATGCAAGCGGAATGGCAGTGCATCGGCGGCATCGACATCGACGCAGCGGGTTTGGCCGATTTCGAGCGCTTGAGCGGGGTCAGGGGCACCCTGCTGGATCTGTTTACCCGCGACCAGTACATCCGGTTCCACGGGAAAGAGCCGCCACCAGGTTGGCGCGAAGCGACCGTGGAGGACGTCCGCCACGCAGCCAATTACCATCGGCCCGACGCGGTATTCATCTCCAGCCCCTGCAAAGGCGCGTCGGGGCTGCTGTCCGAAAAGATGAGTCTGACCCCGAAATATCAGGCACTGAATGAGCTAACACTGCGTTGCATCTGGCTGTTCGGTGAAGCCTGGAAAGACGACCCCGTACCGCTACTGGTCTTTGAGAATGTTCCCCGGCTGGCCACTCGCGGCCGGCACCTGCTCGACCAGATCAACAAACTGCTGTCGCATTTCGGCTACGCCGTGGCGGAAACTACTCACGATTGCGGCGTCATCGGCGGGCTGGCCCAGAGCCGCAAGCGCTTTTTGCTGGTGGCTCGCCACATCGAGAAGGTTCCGCCATTCCTGTACGAGCCGGAAAAGAAGACGCTCAAGTCTGTCGGCTCGATCCTCGGCCGTATGCCACTCGCCGGCGATATCGAAGCTGCCGGTCCGATGCACCGGGTACCGGCGTTGCAATGGAAAACCTGGGTTCGTCTCGCCCTGGTCACCGCCGGCAAGGACTGGCGCAGCCTGAATGACTTGGCGATCGAGGATGGTTACCTGCGTGACCTGGTAATCGTTCCAGAATACCGCGCCGGCTACCTTGGCGTGCATGACTGGCACGACACCGCCGGCACAGTTGCCGGTCGCAGCAGCCCAACCAATGGCGCGTTCTCAGTGGCAGACCCGCGCAGCAAAGCCGGCGCCCCGCAATACCAACAGTACGGCGTCCGCCACTGGGACGAAACGAGCGGCGCAGTGATTGGAGTCAAGTCGCCCGGGCAAGGGACATTCAGTGTTGCTGACCCACGAAAACCCGAAGGAACGTTTGGCAAATACCTGGTAACGCCATGGGATAACCCAAGCGGCACCGTCATTGCTGGAAGCACTACTGGACAGAGCGCGTTCGCAGTTCAAGACCCACGCCCTGGCATGAAACGCACGAAGGGGGACGCCTACCTGACTGGCGGTCACTACGGCGTTGTCGGCTGGAATGACCAGTGCGGTGCTGTTTCAGCCAGTGCTAAGCAGGACAACGGGCGCTGGTCGGTAGCTGACCCACGTATGCCGGAAGCGAACGACCGGTTGACCTGCGTGATTGAAAGCCTCGATGGCACCTGGCATCGCCCCTTCACCACGCTGGAGTTGGCCGCGCTGCAAAGCCTGGTCGAACCGGAAGAACAGTTCGAGCTGGACGGTCTGAGTGATCAGGCGTGGCGTGAGCGGATCGGCAACGCGGTACCACCGGACGCCGCCGAAGCAATTGCCGATGTGATGGGTACCACGCTGTTACTGGCCGCGTCCGGAGAAACCTTCATGCTCAATAGCATGCCGATTTGGGTTCGCCCGATAGCGGTAGGCCTGAGCGTGGCACAACAGGAGGCTGCGCTATGACTGTTTTCCTGCTGCTATACCTGTGCACGGACGCAACTCGGACGGATTGCCAAGTGTTGCCGGCTCAACGCTGGAAGGGGGATACCGCCTATGAGCAATGCCTTGAGGCTGTACCCGGGCTTACCAAAGCACTGACGGCGCCGAACCAGGAGCGACACCGGTTTGTCTGCGAGATACAGCCCGACACCGCAAAACCCGCAGACCAGATGGCGCGGCCGGCACTCATTCATCAATCGTTTCGAATGTGAGGGGGAACGTCATGAAGACAGCTTTCATCCTGATGGCCCAGTACGACGGCCAGGCGATCATCCCTCTTGATCGGGTGTGTCAGGACTACTTCACACACCTGACGCCGGACATGTTTCAGCGCAAGGTGATGAGTGGTCAGATCAAGATCCCCATCACTCGCCTTGAGCCGAGCCAGAAGTCCGCCAAGGGCATTCACATCGGCGACTTGGCTGCTTACCTCGATCTACAGCGCGCCGCCGCTGTCAAAGAACACAGTCAGCTCAACGGCTTAAAACCCGCCTATTGAGCCACTTCATTGATGCGGCGCCCAGTTGGACGGGCGCCCTCAGTATCTTTTCGTGCCACTCCCACGCCACATAACGATCACCCTTGCCACGCAAATGGGTGTATCGCCTCAACGAATTCCAGTCTCTGTGCCCCGATACACTTGCCACGCGCGGGATATCCCAGTCCATTTCAAATAGGCGGCTGACACCCTCGTGGCGAAGGTCGTGAAAATGCAAGTCATCGATGCCCAAAAGCTTGCAAGCCTTCGTCCAGGAAGTGGAAATAGACTCAGGGCTGTACGGGAAAATACCGTCGCCGGCCTTTGGCATTGTCTGGAGTATTTGCCACGCTTCATCTGGCAAGTGACACCAGACGTCATTGCCGATCTTCTGACCGGGGTTCTTCATGTCTCGCACCAACACTCGCTGACCTGGTTCATCTACGTCCGCCCAGCGAATACGGGTGATTTCATCAAGGCGGCGGGTTGAGAACAGGGCGAAGCCTACGACCTTCAACATATTGGTGACGCTTCGACGCCGAGCCTGCATGTCCTCGTAGTGCGTCATGAGCTGACCCAGCTCATCCAGTGTCGGACGGCGATCCCGCTCCCGACTCTTAAGGTTGTAGCCGAGTTTGCGCAGCACTCGCCGGGCGCCGGCCATGGCCAGCGGATCGACCTGATAACCCCATGCGTCCCTGGCGATGGAAAGCACAGCGCCCAGGTGCGCCAGATCGTTGCCGGCGGTTTGCGGCTGGACGCCTCCCCCTTCGCTACTCATCCGCCACAGGGCGAAGTCCACCAGGCACTGCGTATTGATGTCAGTATCGTTGAGCTTGCCGAAGTAGCTGGCACCGATGGCCGTGAGCGTCGCCTTTTTGGTTTTGCCCAGCGGCCGCGCTTTTTCGACTTCGCGCAGGTACTGATCAATCATTTCTTTGGCTGTCGCGCCCTTACGGCTCGCCCGCTCAATCGCACCAGGCTCATCGAGTTCCGACTCACGCTTACGCGCCCACGCCTGTGCAGCCTGTTTCCGGGCGAAGGTCTGGCTCTCTTGGTAGACTTGCACTCCATCGCGCTTGATGCGGATCTGAGCGGTGTAGCTCACAGACCCATCCGCAAGTTTTCTTGCCCTGATAGTCGCCATATCGAAGTGGTACGCGTCGGTTTTGAAGTGGTACATCGTACCACCAAGACCTAAAAAACGCCGGAAAACGCCCTAAAACATGCCGAAAACACGTTGAGTAAAATGGTACAGAATCATAGCCTTAGCCCAGTAAAACCAATGCCTACGCTGTCTCGGCGCTTTAGTGTTGCACCCATGATGGATTGGACCGACCGCCATTGCCGTTTCTTCCTGCGCCTACTCTCAAAAAACGCCCTTCTCTACACTGAAATGGTCACCACCGGTGCTCTGCTCAATGGTGATCACGAGCGTTTTCTGCGCCATAACGAAGCCGAGCATCCGCTCGCGCTTCAGCTCGGTGGCAGCGTTCCGCTCGATCTGGCCGCCTGCGCCCGCATGGCGCAGGAGCATGGGTACGACGAGGTGAACCTGAATGTCGGGTGCCCGAGTGATCGGGTGCAGAACAACATGATCGGTGCGTGCCTGATGGGGCATCCGCAGTTGGTGGCTGATTGTGTGAAGGCGATGCGGGATGCGGTGTCGATTCCGGTGACGGTGAAGCATCGCATCGGCATCAATGGGCGGGACAGTTACGAAGAGTTGTGTGATTTCGTGGGGACGGTTCGGGATGCCGGGTGCACCAGTTTTACCGTGCATGCGCGGATCGCGATTCTGGAGGGGTTGTCGCCGAAGGAGAACCGCGACATTCCGCCCCTGCGTTATGACGTGGCGGCGCGGCTGAAGGCGGATTTTCCGGAGCTGGAGATCATTCTCAACGGCGGGATCAAGTCACTGGAAGCCTGTCACGAACATTTGCAGACGTTCGACGGTGTGATGCTGGGTCGTGAGGCGTATCACAACCCTTATGTAATGGCCGAGGTGGACCAGCAGTTGTTCGGCAGCAAGGCGCCGGTGATCACTCGTGCCGAGGCGTTGGCGCAATTGCGGCCGTATATTGCTGCGCACATCGATGCCGGCGGTTCGATGCACCACATTACCCGGCATGTGCTAGGCCTGGGCACCGGGTTTCCGGGTGCGCGCAAATTCCGGCAGTTGCTGTCGGTGGATATCCACAAGGCCAAAGACCCGCTGGCGTTGCTGGATCAGGCGGCGGCGTTGCTTGAAGGGCGCTGACGGTCGGTTGCTTTGAACCTGTGGTCTGTTTTGGCATCGTATTTACCGATACCGCGCCCCGCCTTTCAAACAGCCGCTTCAGGTTGTTGCCGCTGAGGCCATCGATACACGTATGCGCCCTTGAGTGGCTGTCAGCGCTCGGGTAATGTCATCAGACCCATAGGACAGAGCACGCCCATGACTTCCAAGCTGGAACAACTCAAACAAATGACCACCGTCGTTGCCGACACCGGCGACTTCGAAGCAATCGCTCGGGTTAAACCGGTAGACGCCACCACCAACCCTTCCTTGCTGCTCAAAGCGGCGGCGATTCCTGCTTACGCTGAATTGCTGAATGCTTGCGTCAACGACTGCAAGGGTGATGTGGGCCTGGCCAGCGACCGGTTTGGCGTTGCAGTGGGCCAAGAAATCCTGAAAGTGATCCCGGGGCGCATTTCCACCGAGGTGGATGCGCGCCTGTCGTTCGACACTGACGCCGTATTGAAGCGCGCGCATCGTCTGATCGAACTGTACGAAAAGGCCGGCATCGGCCGCGACCGCGTGTTGATCAAGATCGCCTCCACCTGGGAAGGCATCCGCGCGGCGGAGATTCTGGAAAAGGAAGGCATCCAGACCAACCTGACCCTGCTATTTTCCTTCGCTCAGGCGGCTGCTTGCGCTGACGCCGGGGTGTTCCTGATTTCGCCGTTCGTGGGCCGTATCTACGACTGGTACAAGAAAGCCAACGGCAACGACTACACCGGTGCGGAAGATCCGGGCGTGCAATCGGTGACGCGCATCTACAACTACTACAAGGCCAACGGCTACAAAACCGTCGTGATGGGCGCGAGCTTCCGCAACCTGGGCCAGATCGAACAACTGGCCGGCTGCGATCGTCTGACCATCAGCCCGGACCTTATCGACAAGCTGGCGGCGGACACTGGCAAGCTGGAGCGCAAACTGGCGCCAGGGCATGCCGGTGAAGCACGTTTAAGCCTGAATGAAGCGCAGTTCCGCTGGCTGTCCAACGAGGACGCGATGGCGACCGAGAAACTGGCTGAAGGTATTCGTCAGTTCGCCCGCGACCAGGAGAAACTTGAGGCGCTGCTGCAAGCCAAGCTGTGATCTAGTTCAGCGCACGTAAAAAAGGGCGAACCGTTGGGTTCGCCCTTTTTTTTGCGCATCAGGCAACAGGTTGGCTTCGCAAGGCCCTCAGGGGATCAATGCCGCTCCAACGCATTCACCAGATCATGGAACGCTTCGCGATTATGGTCGTTCAGCCCCATGAGGATCTTGTGCGCCTCCAGCACCTTGATTCGCACCACTTCTTCCGACTGGTCCTGATCCGGCAGGTCGTCCAGGCATTCCGGGCACGGCACGGGCTTGTCAACGATGTTGAACACTTGCTCGAAGCCCATGGACTGCAGCAGCCGGGTGATGTCTTCGTGGGTGGTGACGACGGTCGGCAGCAGACCGACCTTTTGCCGCGAGAGAATCGACAGCTTGGCCAGAAGGCCAAGGGTGGTGCTGTCGATGCTGCGGGTTTCAGTCAGGTCGATCACGATGGTGTTGAAATTCAACGCCGTGAAGATCCGATCAATAGTCGCATCCAACGCCGAACACAGGGTCAGGCGAACTTCACCGACGAACTTGAGGACGAAGGTGCCGTCCTGCTCGGCGAACTGGATTCTACCGGTACTCATTAAAGATTCCTGCTCAACACCAACAGGGCGATATCATCCGGCATCTCCCCTAGCGTGGCCAATCCAAAAACCTGCCGCAGACCATCCAGGCTGCCGCCCGCCGCCTTGACCCGTTGGGGCAATGCAGCTTCTTTTTCTTTGAGTGTGGGTTCTGGCAAAAGGTCCAGAATGCCATCGGACATCAGCGTCAGGCTGAAGGTCGGTGGCAGTTCCAGCACGTGGTCTTCGTAGGTGGCTTCATTGAAGAGGCCCACGGGCAGGCCACGCCCTTCCAGATAACGAACACTGTCGGGTGTGTACAACACTGGCAACGGCAAATGACCACCGATGCTATAGGTCAACAAACCTGTCTCCTCGTCGATGACTCCACCGACCATTGTGACGTGTTTTCCCAGCTTACAACTGATCAGGCCCCGGTTGATATGACCAAGAACCTCTGAAGGCTTGAATTCCGGCAATGTACCGCTGCGCTTGGACTCGAACAGCAGGCGCGTGGTCATGAACTTCAACAGCACGGTGACGAAGGCTGAAGAGGCGCCATGCCCGGAAACGTCCGCCAGGTAGAACGCCACCCGGCGCTCGTCGACGCGGAAATAGTCGACGAAATCACCCGACAGGTACAGCGACGGGATGATCTGGTGAGCAAACTTGAACTCGTCGATGGTCCAGGGGCTGACCGGCAGCATGTTCATCTGCACCTGGCGACCGGCGTTCTGGTCTTCCTGGAGCAGGTTCAGACTGGCGGCGAGCTCACGGTTGGCCTTCTCCAGCTTCTCACGGTAGCGCTGGTTTTCCAGCAGCAGGCGCGCACGATCAAGGGCCCGACGCACAGAGTGCTCGAGCACGGCCAGATCTTCGAGAGGCTTGATCAGGTAATCCGCTGCACCCAGGCGCAACGCTTCGACCGCGTCGTTCATCACACCGGCGCCCGACACCACGATCACCGGCGTTTGCGGCGACAGCTCGGTCACCTGGCGGATGAGTTCGAGCCCGCCCATCTGCGGCATGCGCAGATCGCAGATCACCAAGTCGGGCTTGTCTTGCTCGAATACCTGAAGGCCCTGCTGGCCATTGCTGGCCTGCAAGACGCTGAAACCACTGTCTTCCAAATAGGCGGCGAGGCTCGCGCGCACTACCTCGTCATCATCGATTATCAGCAGCGTGGCACTGGTTTTTGGCATGTGGGCAAACGGCGCCAGAATTAGGTTGGCGTAGCGGCTCGGGCTTTGGCCCGGCTCAAACTACTGGATTCGCTTTCTAGCCTCTCTGTCGCACTGTTTTCGAGCATTTGCCCTACACGCATGTACACCAGAGGTGCCCTTCTAAGGCGCAGACGGTACTCCCATCCGCGAGGCGTTTCAAGCTCACGCCGATGGTCGCTTGAGGTCTACACTTGTCAAATCACCGAGAGTTATAAGAACCGTCAAAACCGTAACCCAATGGAAGGATCAATCCCATGAGCCAAACCCGTCGAGACTATAGCGAAAAGCGCGATTACATCCGCATGCGGGTCGATGCCGATGTGTCGCTGATTCATGAGGGGGATGAGGTGCCAGCCGTCTGTATCGACCTTTCCAGCAGTGGCATGCAGCTTCAGGCGCAGCGCTCGTTCAGGGTCGGTGACCGGCTACTTGTACGCATCGAATCCGAGCATGAAGCGTTGAAAGGGCTCGAAGCCGACACCGAGGTGGTGTGGGTGAAAGAACCGGAAGACGGCAATCAGAAACTCGGCCTTACAATATTGAGAATGAAATAACGTCGCTCCAGACAAAAAAAAGCGGCCCGATGACGGCCGCTTTTTTGTTTTATCGGTCAAGATTTAAAAATCGTCTTCGACCTGACCGTCCTTGACCTTGAATTCGCGGTTCTGCAAGTACGCGTTACGGATGAAGGTGTACTTGTCGCCAGTGATCAATTTCTCGCTCGACAGCAGGTTGGCGCGGGTGTCAGTGACATCCAGGACGAAGAACGAGTTACGCACCGGCACGTCATCCACATAGCGGTAAGCGCCAGTGTAGGTGTCGACGAATTTCGAGGGCGCGTCACGCAAGGTGCTCGGGCCGAAGAACGGCAGCATCACATAAGGACCACTGCCCACGCCCCAATAACCAAGCGTCTGGCCGAAGTCTTCATCATTGCGATGCAAGCCCATCTTGGTGCCGACATCGATGAAACCCAACAGGCCGAAGGTGGTGTTGAAAATCAGGCGTGCCGTATCGACACCGGCGGCGGCTGGCTTGGCTTGCAACAGGTCGTTGGCCAGGTTGCGCACATCACCGATGTTCTGGAAGAAGTTATGAATGCCGTCTTCGACAAACTGCGGCGTCACGTACTGATAGCCCTGGGCCAATGGCTTCAGCGCATAGGTGTCGAGTACGTCGTTGAACCTGTAGATCGGGCGGTTGATGCTTTCCCAAGGATCGTCTTCCGACGCTGCCTGGGCAACGAACGGAACCAGCAACGCGCTGGCGCACACACAAAGCTGAGCTAGATGATTGCTCCAGCGCATAGAAAAACTCCTTGGATTGTACTGACACGGACGCATTGGCCCGGCGGAAAGACCATCAGTATAAGACGGAAAGACTGCTTTAGGCATCATCAGGCCACTGGCGCCGCAGATGATTCTGCATCGATTGCGAGCCATTCACACCCATGTCACTCAACTGTCACCGTCGTCGCTTAGCCTTGAGGCTATTTCAGGGACGTTGACATGCCGCACGCTGAAACCTCACCTCAACCTGCGCCGCGCCTGACCGCCGTGCTGTTCGGCCTCAGTGGCTGCCTGGTGGATTTCGGCGCCCGTACGCGCCTGAACGGTGGCCACGCGGCCGAGCACGCCGAGGCCACGCCCGGCGCCCTGAAGAGCCTGCGCAGCTTGCAGCATCAACAGATTCCCTGCGCCTGGCTCGACGAACTGCCCTCCTCCCTCAGCCTTCCGTTGGCCGCCGCCCTGCCGGAATGGATCAAACCTTCGCAACACCTCGAAACAATCAATCCTTGGCCGGCGCCGCACACCTGCTGGCAAGCGTTGATGGCGCTGAACGTCGAGAAGCTGGATGGCTGCGTGCTGGTCAGCGGCGAACCGCGCTTGCTGCAAGCCGGGCTCAATGCCGGCCTGTGGACGATCGGCCTGGCGTCCTGCGGCTCGCTTTGCGGGATGTCGCCCATTGAATGGCAGGCGCTGTCGCCTCAAGAGCGCGATTTGAAACGCGGCAAGGCAACGATGCAGCTTTTCGCCCTGGGCGTACATTCGGTGATCGATCACCTGGGTGAGCTCGACACCTGCCTGGCCGATATCAGCCTGCGCCGGCTCAAAGGCGAAAAGCCCTGATCGAGATCATGCAGGTTAGGCGGGAGTGGATTAATCTAAAGGTCAGCCATAGACCTTTGGCGCGCCATCGCGGTCTATGCCAATGCCAATCGATAAAAGGAAGAACGCAATGCCTGCCCGCGAACTGCAAGAACAGCTCAATGTCCTGCGCGAGCAATTGGAAAAGAATCCTCCGCTGACCGAAGTCGAACGCGAAGACCTGCACAAGCTGATGCAACAGATCCAGCTTGAACTTGAACTCGAAACCAAGACCAAGGATGTCAACCTCGCCGATGGCGTCAATCTGGCGGTGGAACGCTTCGAACTCGAACACCCGACCCTGGCCGGCACCCTGCGCAACATCGCGCAAGCCTTGGGCAACATGGGGATCTGAAAAAGAACCTGCAGGAGCGAGCTTGCTCGCTCCTGCATTAGATCGTCATTGACGGACCAGACGATGGTTCGGCAACTGCACCTCTTCAGTACTGCGATACGGGTTGATATCCAGTCCGCCACGACGAACGTAACGCGCATAAACCGTCAACTTCTCCGGTTTCAGCAAGCGCTGCAGGTCAAGGAAGATGCGTTCCACGCACTGTTCGTGGAAATCCGAGTGCTGACGGAAGCTGACGATGTATTCCAGCAAGCTCGCATGATCCAGCGCCGCGCCACGGTATTCCACCGTCACGCTACCCCAGTCAGGCTGACGGGTGACCGGACAGTTGGACTTGAGCAGATGGCTGTGCACGCTCTCCTCCACAATGCGGCTTTCATCGCACCGCAGCAGTTCCGGACGTGGATGCTCGTAGTTGCTGACACTGATATCCAGCTCATCGATGCACACACCGGGCAACGCCACGACGCCTTCGGCCTCGACATCTTTCAGGCTGCGAATACGCACGCCGACCGGTTTGCCGGCGGCGGCGGACAGGTCTTTGACCAGCGTCGCTTCGAGGCTCGCCGTGTCGGCGAACGGTGTCTGGTTCAGGGAGTTGAGGTACAGCTTGAACGACTTCGACTCAATGATGTTCGGCGAATCCGCCGGAATGCTGAACTCACCGATGGCCACCACCGGCTTGCCCGACGGCAACAGCCACGACAGTTCAAAGCAGTTCCAGAAGTCCACGCCCTTGTACGGCAGGGTTTCAGCCGTCAGGCCCAGCTCGGCCCACTTCGCAGTACGCGGAATCGGGAACAGCAAGGACGGCGTGTAGGTGGCGATGTATTCGCTGGATTTGCCCAGCGGCGAGTGTTCGGCTGCGGGATGCATGGCGGAAACCTGACTGAAGAATCAGCGGATTCTACCAGCCTTTGTTCCCGCCTTTGAGTGCTTACTGACTGACTGTCAATTTACCTACCATGCCGGCCTGGTAATGACCGGGGACGTTGCAGGCAAATTCCAGGTTGGCGGCTTTGCTGAAGGTCCAGGTCAGTTCGGCGGTTTTACCCGGTTCTACCAATACACTGTTGGGGTCGTCGTGCTTCATGGCATGCCCTTGAGATGAGTGATCCATCCCGGCCATCGACCCGTGATCCATGTTCATCATGCCTGTAGGCGTCATCATGCCGCTTTGCTGCATCTGCAACATTTCCTGCTGGTGTTTGGCATGCATCGCCGCGTCACCGAGGTTGAACTCGTGCAGCAATTGACCTTTATTCACCAGGACAAAGCGAATGGTCTCCCCGGCCTTGATATCAATGGCCTTGGGGGTGAACGACATGTCACCCATCACCACCTCGACGCTGCGGGTCGCCTTGGACGCGGGTGCCGGTTGGCCGAAGTCGTAGGTACTCGCTGGCGCGGCCCAGACCGGTGAGCTCAGTGCCAACACACAAGCGGCCAATGCCAAAGATTTGCGCAAAAACATGGTCGTACTCCAACAAGATAAGGTTCAGCCTGTGGAAAACTCTAGACTGTTACCGCTGCCCGCAACCTGACAGCCAGATTACAACTTTGTCAGCTAGGCCTGCCGCGTTGCCGCCCACGGTATAAAGCTGTCGTTCCATTTAGCCCGAGTCGCCCATGAAACTGCTGATCGTCGAAGACCAACCAAAAACCGGCCAGTACTTGCGCCAGGGCCTGAGCGAGGCCGGCTTCAACACCGAACTGGTGGCCGATGGCAGCACCGGCCAGCAATTGGCGTTGAGCGGCGACTACGCGCTGCTGATTCTCGATGTGATGCTGCCAGGTCGCGATGGCTGGCAGATTCTGCAGGCCGTGCGCAGTGCCGGCCTGGACACGCCGGTTCTGTTTCTGACGGCGCGGGATGCCGTGGAAGACCGGGTTCACGGCCTCGAACTCGGCGCCGACGATTACCTGGTCAAGCCTTTCGCCTTTTCCGAACTGCTCGCCCGGGTTCGCAGCCTGTTGCGGCGTGGCAGCGCGACGCCCCAGGAAACCAGCCTGCAACTGGCCGACCTGCGCCTGGACCTGATCCGCCGCCGGGTCGAACGCGGCGGCCAGCGCATCGACCTGACCGCCAAGGAGTTCGCCTTGCTGGAAATGCTCCTTCGCCGCCAGGGCGAAGTGCTGCCCAAATCGCTGATCGCCTCCCAGGTCTGGGACATGAATTTCGACAGCGACACCAACGTCATCGAAGTCGCGATCCGCCGCCTGCGCCTGAAAATCGACGATGAATTCCCCAACAAACTGATCCACACCGTACGCGGCATGGGTTACGTACTCGAAGAGCGTCCAGCCTGATGCCTCGACTTTCACTGAGCAGTCGCCTGGCACTGCTTTTCGCGGCGTGCACGGCGGTGGTGTCGTTGTTCGCCGGAGTGTTGTTCAGCCGCGCCAGCGAGGCGCACTTCGTTGAGCTTGATCAGCAGTTGCTCGACAGCAAGCTGATCGGCGTGCGGCGAGCGCTGCATGACATTCAGTCGCGGGACAGTGAAGTCAAACTGGCCGATGAATTAAGCCCCCAGGCCGATCTCTCATTGCGCATCACCGGCAGCGACGGCCGGCGCTGGTATGACAGTTCCGCAAGCCTGCCGGACATGCTGCCGCAAAAACCGGGGTTATCGACCATCAATGACCATGGAACCGACTACCGCGTCCTGAATGCACCCTTGTTTGACGACAAACCCGACTCACCGCAATTGACCCTGCTGCTGGACATCACCCATCACCAACACTTCCTGCAACGCATGCAGCATTTGATCTGGATGACCGTCGGCCTGTCGGCCCTGGCCACCGCCCTGCTCGGCGCCTGGGCGGCACGCAGCGGGTTGCGGCCACTACGACGAATGAGCACGATAGCCCGCGGTGTTTCAGCGCATTCGCTCAACGCACGCTTGCCGGAAGAGAGCATGCCGTTGGAGCTGGCGGAAATGGCCCACAGCTTCAACGAAATGCTCGGAAGACTCGACGACGCCTTTCAACGGCTTTCGGCGTTCTCCGCCGACATCGCCCATGAACTGCGCACACCGCTGTCGAACCTGCTGACCCACACCCAAGTCACCCTCACCCGCCCTCGCCCCATCGAAGAGTACCGCGAAGCGCTGCACAGCAACCTCGAAGAACTGCAATGGATGGCGCAATTGGTCAACGACATGTTGTACCTGGCGAAAGCCGACCATGGATTGTTGATGCCCAAACGCGAGGCGCTGGATCTGGCGGCAGAGGCGGATGTGTTACTGGAATTTTTCGCACCGCTGGCCGAGGACGTTCGGGTGACGCTGAACCGCGAAGGTCACGGGCACATGATGGGTGATCGGAACATGTTGCGACGGGCGCTTTCCAATTTACTGGACAATGCGTTGCGGTTTACGCCCGCTGATGGCGAGGTACGGGTGAAGATAATCGATCAACCCAAAGGACTGAGCCTGACAGTTGAAAACAGCGGCGACGGGATTTCAAAGGATTTGCTGCCGCGCCTGTTTGACCGCTTCTACCGCGTGGATCCTGCACGCCACGAAGGCAGCAGCGAGCATGCGGGATTGGGATTGGCGATTACCCAGTCGATTGTCAACGCCCACGGCGGGAAGATTCATTGCGAATCGGAAAACGGCTGGACGCGGTTTGTGATTGAGTTGCCGAAGGAGGTATGAGGCTAGCAGGACCGGCCTCTTCGCTGGCAAGCCAGCTCCCACAGGGTTTTGCGTTGTCCACAACACTGTAGGAGCCGGCTTGCCGGCGAATGCGATTTCAGCGCTTACGAATAACGCAACGCATGAGCCGGCTCGATCTTCGCCGCACGCCACGCCGGGTAAACCGTTGCCAGGAAGCTCAACACGAACCCCGCCGAGCAGATCAACAACACATCCCCGCCCTGAAGTTCGGACGGCAGGTTGCTGACGAAATACACGTCGGAACTGAAGATGTGCTGCCCGCTGACCCGCTCGATCCAACCCACCATTTCACTGACGTTCAGCGCCGCGATCACGCCAAGTACACCACCGATCAGGGTGCCGACAATCCCGATGACCGTGCCCTGCACCATGAAGATCGCCATGATCTGACGCGGCGTGGCGCCGATGGTGCGCAGGATCGCGATGTCCGCGCCCTTGTCGTTCACAACCATGATCAGGGTCGCGATGATGTTGAACGCCGCCACTGCGACGATCATCAGCAACAGCAGGCCGATCATGGTTTTTTCCATCTTCATCGCACTGAACAGGCTGCCCTGGGTGTGGGTCCAGTCGTCAGCCTTGTAGGCCGCCCCCAGACCGCTGGCGATATCGCTGGAAACCTGCGGCGCGGCGTACAGATCCTTCACCGCCAGGCGCACGCTCTGCACCTGATTCGGCGCCCAATGCTGCATTTGCGCGGCGTCGGCCATGTGAATCAGTGCCATCGTGCCGTCAAGTTCGGCACCCACCTTGAACACGCCGACCACGTTCAGACGCTGCATGCGCGGGGTGATACCGCCCGGCGCATTGCTGACCTCCGGCACGATCAGGGTGATCTTGTCGCCCACGTTCAAACGGAAGCGCCGTGCGGTGATTTCGCCGATCACCACGCCGAACTCACCTGGCTTCAACGCATCGAGACGTCCCTGGACGATGTGCTTGGCGACGATCGACACCTGGCCTTCCAGCGCCGGATCAACGCCGCTGACCTGGATTGGCTGCATCGTGCCTTTATAGGACAGCATGCCTTCCATCTCAGTGAACGGCACGGCCGCCGTCACTTCGGGATTTTTCATCGCGGCGGCGGCTACCGGCTGCCAATCATCGATAGGGTTTACACCGACGATCGTGGCGTGCGGCACCATGCCGAGGATGCGAGAGCTCATTTCGCGCTGGAAGCCGTTCATCACCGACAGCACCACGATCATCGCCAGCACGCCCAGGGCGAGGCCGATCATCGAGGTCATCGAGATGAAGGAAACAAAGCGATTGCGGCGCTTGGCGCGGGTATAGCGCGTGCCGATAAAGATCGATAACGGTCTGAACATTCGCTGGGGCACCGTATAAAAATAAAAGACCCGACGTGATTTTCATCCCCGCCGGGTTTCAGCCAATCAGATAGGCGTCAGACAACCTTCCTGCAAATGCAGGACGCGATCCATCTGGCGGGCCAGGTTCATGTCGTGGGTCACCACCAGGAACGCCGTGCGCATCGAAGTGCTGAGTTCCAGCATCAAGTCCTGGATGCCCTGGGCGGTGTGGGAGTCGAGGTTGCCGGTCGGCTCGTCGAGCATGACCAGGCCTGGCTTGTTCACCAGGGCGCGGGCGATGGCGACACGCTGACGCTCACCACCGGACAACTCCGCCGGCTTGTGCTCCAGGCGATGGCCCAGCCCCACACGCTCCAGCAACGCCGTTGCACGCTGGCGCGCTTCCGGGATAGCGGTCTTGCCGATCAGCAGCGGCATGCAGACGTTTTCCAGCGCGGTGAATTCCGGCAGCAAGTGGTGGAACTGATAAACGAAACCCAATGAGCGGTTGCGCAGCAGGCCGCGATTCTTCTCACTGAGGGCCGACAGTTCCTCACCGTCGAGCCAGACGCTGCCTTTGGTCGGCGTGTCGAGGCCTCCCAACAGATTGAGCAAGGTACTTTTACCCGAACCCGAGGTGCCGACAATTGCCACGCGCTCACCCGGGTGCAACTCCAGTTGCAGGCCGGCCAACACTTGCACCGACTCCGGGCCTTCCTCATAGGATTTGCCCAGGTTGCGGCAGCTCAAGATTGCTTTATCACTCATGCCCGACTCACTCATAACGTAGCGCCTCCGCAGGCTGGGTGCGCGCGGCACGCCAGGCTGGATACAGGGTGGCGAGGAAACTCAGGACCAACGCGGCGGCGCAGACCATCAACACATCCTGGCTCTGCACCTGCGACGGCAGGTAATCGATGAAATACACGTCGGCGTTGAGGAATTTGTGCCCGATCAGGCCTTCCAGCGCCGAGATCGCGGCGCTGACATTCAGCGCGGCGAAGATCCCGACCACGGCACCGATGGCCGTACCGACCACGCCAATGACCGTGCCTTGCACCATGAACGTGCGCATGATCGTGCCTGGCGTGGCACCGAGGGTGCGCAGAATCGCGATGTCGCCCTTCTTGTCGTTAACCACCATCACCAGCGTGGAAATGATGTTGAACGCGGCCACGGCGACGATCAGCAGCAATAACAGGCCGATCATGGCTTTTTCCATGCGGATCGCCTGATACAGATTGCCGTGGGTACGGGTCCAGTCGCGGGCGTAGTAACGATCTTCGCCGAGCTCGCGGGCGATGCTCCACGCGGTGCGCGGCGCCTGGAACAGGTCGTCGAACTTCAGGCGCAGGCCCTGGACCTGGTCCGGCTTCCAGCGATGCAACCGCGCCAGGTCCTGCAGGTTGGTGACGCCCAGGTAACCGTCGAGCTCACCGGCGCCGACATGGAAAATGCCGACCACGGTGAAACGCTTCATGCGCGGAAACATCCCGGCCGGGGTCACGGTGACTTCCGGCGCCACGAAGGTCAGCTTGTCGCCGATCGCCGCGCCAAGTTTGGCCGCCGCCTTGTCACCGATGACGATGCCGAACTCGCCCGGCACCAGGTCGTCGAGTTTGCCCTGCTGCATGAAGTTATCAATGATCGACACCTGGCGTTCTTGCGCCGGGTCGATGGCATTGAGCAGGACTTTCGAGACCTTGCCGTTGTTGGTCAGCAACCCCTGCATTTGCGTGAACGGCGCAACGGCCGTCACCTGCGGATTCTGCTTGACCTTGGTAGCAAGGCTTTGCCAATCGCTGATCGGCTCGCCGGACTCGATGGTCGCGTGGGGCACCATGCCCAGCACGCGGGTGCGCATCTCATGATCGAAGCCGTTCATCACCGACAGCACCACGATCATCACGACCACGCCGAGGGCGAGTCCGATCATCGAGGTCAGGGAAATGAATGACACAAAATGATTGCGACGCTTTGCACGGGTATAACGCGTGCCGATAAATACGAAGAGAGGTCTGAACATGTCGGGGCTTGTTCGGAGGGAAAAGGAACGTCCTTGTGGCGGGGGTTGATAACCAGCTTTACACTCAGACCACCGCCGCTACCATGGGTTCGCCATGTCGACATTAGATGAAGAAGATCGCCGCGAATACTACCGTATCGAGGACACGATCGCACTGGAAATTCGGCCCCTGTCCGCTCCCGAAGCCGCAGGCCAGGAAGTGTTGCAGGATGCTTCCCCACTCTTCAACGTGCTCAGTGAACTGCACCTGAGCGAATTCGAGTCGCAGCACCTGTTGCGCCAGATCAGCGAGCGTGACCGCAACCTCGCGGCGTTCCTCAAATCCCAGAACAAACGCATCGATTTGCTGAGCCAGGTGGTCGCCATCACCGTACTCGGGCAGATCGGTGAACCGCAGCCGGTCATTCTCTCCGAAGGCGGTATCGACTTCCAGCACCCCACGCCCATTGCCACCGGAGCACACCTGTCGGTCAAACTGGTGCTGATGCCGCAAGCCCTTGGCCTGTTGTTGCGCGCTCGCGTCACCCATTGCGACCGCAAGGGCGACAGCTACGCCGTCGGCACCGAGTTCGAACACCCGACCGACGCGCAGCGGCAACTGCTGGCCCGCTACATCTTGCAAAAGCAGGCCCAGGAACGACGCCTGGCCCGCGAACAACTCGAATCAGGCAATTAATTTAAGGAAGAACCGTGACCCTCATCTACGGCCATCGCGGCGCCAAGGGCGAAGCACCGGAAAACACCCTGACCAGCTTTCAGGAATGCCTCAAGCACGGCGTACGCCGTTGCGAACTGGACCTGCACCTGTCCATGGACGGTGAACTGATGGTCATCCACGACCCGACCCTCAAGCGCACCACCGATCGTCGCGGCAAGGTGGTCGAGCACACGGCGGCGGAGCTGGTGACCTACGACGCGCGCAAGGGCGGCCCGGGCTGGATCAAGCCATGCCCGATCCCGACCCTGGACTCGCTGTTCGAAGAATGCGATTTCGATCACTGGCAACTGGAAGTCAAAAGCGCTTCACGTACCCGCGCGGCAACCACCGTGCTGGCGATTCGGGAAATGGCGCAACGCCATGGCCTGATGGACAAGGTGACGATCACCTCCAGCTCGCGGGAAGTGCTCAAGGCTGCGCTGGACCTGGTGCCGGACGTGTCCCGCGGACTGGTCGCCGAGTACGCCTGGCTCGACCCGCTGAAGGTCGCGGCAAGCTATGGCTGCGGGATTCTGGCGCTGAACTGGACCCTGTGCACGCCGGAACGCCTGGAGAAGGCGCAGCGTCAGGGGTTGCATGTGTCGGTATGGACCGTCAACGAGCCTGCGCTGATGCGCAGACTCGCTGACTTCGGCGTTGACAGCCTGATTACAGACTTTCCCGGTTTGGCCATTGCCACGCTCGAGAATTGCTGAAATCGGTCTCCCCGGCCGGCTCAGGCCACCGGCCGGAGCCACTCAAAAAAGCCGGTTGAGGCCGTCGTACGCCGCTACCCGATAGGCTTCGGCCATGGTCGGGTAGTTGAACGTGGTGTTGACGAAATACTTCAGGGTATTTTGCTCGCCCGGCTGGCTCATGATCGCCTGACCGATGTGCACGATCTCCGACGCCTGATAACCGAAGCAATGCACGCCCAGCACCTCCAGGGTTTCGCGGTGGAACAGGATCTTCAGCATGCCTTGCGGCTCGCCGGCGATCTGCGCCCGCGCCATGCTCTTGAAGAACGCCTTGCCCACTTCGTACGGCACTTTGGCCTGGGTCAGCTCTTGCTCGTTCTTGCCGATCGAACTGATCTCCGGAATGGTGTAGATCCCGGTCGGTACGTCGTTGACGAAGCGCCAGCTGCCGTTGTCGACGATGCTGCCAGCGGCCGACCGGCCCTGGTCGTGGGCGGCACTGGCCAAGCTCGGCCAGCCGATCACGTCACCGGCGCCGTAAATGTTCGGCACGCAGGTGCGATAAGCCTCATCGACTTCGATCTGGCCGCGGCTGTTGACCTTGACGCCGATGTTTTCCATACCGAGTTGATCGGTGTTGCCGGTACGGCCGTTGCACCAGAGCAAGGCGTCGGCCTTGATCTTCTTGCCGGACTTCAGATGCAGGATCACGCCGTTGTCCACACCTTCGACGCGGTCGTAGTCTTCGTTGTGGCGAACCGTGATGTTGTTGTTGCTGAAGTGGTAGCTCAACGCCTGGGAAATTTCCGAGTCGAGGAAGCTCAGCAACTGACCACGGTTGTCCACCAGCTCGACCAGTACACCCAGGCCACTGAAAATCGATGCGTATTCGCAACCGATCACCCCGGCGCCGTAAACGATCAGTTTGCGCGGGGTGTGGCCGAGGCTGAGGATGGTGTCGCTATCGTAGATACGCGGGTGGTTGAAATCGATGTCGGCCGGACGATACGGACGCGAGCCGGTGGCGATGATGATGTGCTTGGCCACCAGTTTTTCGACCACGCCATTGGCGCAGACCACTTCGATGGTTTGCTCGTCGGCGAAGCTGCCGGTGCCGAAGAACACGTCGACGCGGTTACGGGCGTAGTAGCCGGTGCGCGAGGCGACTTGTTTGGCGATGACTTTTTCGGCGCTTTTCAGCACGTCCGGGAACGAGAACCAGCGCGGTTCACCAATGGCCCGGAACATCGGGTTGGTGTTGAACTGCATGATCTGCCGGACCGAGTGACGCAGTGCCTTGGACGGGATGGTGCCCAAGTGAGTGCAGTTGCCGCCGACCTGGCGACGGCTATCGACCATCGCCACCTTGCGTCCCGCTTTGGCGGCGTTCATTGCCGCGCCTTCCCCCGCCGGGCCGGAACCCAACACCACCACGTCGTAGTTGTAGACAGCCATGCGTACTCCTCAGAACAGGCCGTGGCGCCATCGGCACCTGCGGCTAAATCACGCCAATCTGTGGCATGAAGGAACAATTTGGGGCCAGTGCAGAACCCGGACACAGTCTATAGAAGCGTCAACGCCGCGCACATTAACCCTTGGTCGCGTCGTAGGCTAGTTTTGCCTGCGCTACAACGTCGATCTTCAGTGCTTTAAACGCCGTGATCATTCGGTTTTCCCACCCGTGACCCGCTCAAAAGCGTGACTGGTACGTGTGACGAAACCTGTATCGGCACGAATCACAAAAAATGCGCCGATATCGTGTTTTTCCGCGTAGTCCCAACCGCGCTCCGGGCCAAGAATCAACAACAGCGTCGATAAGCCATCGGCCATCAACGCTGAAGGATGAATCACCGTGACGGATGCCAGTGAATGTGAGACCGGCGCACCGCTGCGGGCATCGAAGGTGTGGGAGTAACGCCGCCCATCCTGCTCGAAATAATTTCGGTAGTCGCCGGAGGTGGACAAGCCGAAACCGTCGACGGCGACGACACGCTCGGCCACCTGTTGATCGTCGCGAGGTTCTTCCAGGGCGATGCGCCACGGCGAACCGTCAAGCTTCTTGCCTGCGGCCTTGAGTTCGCCAGTGGCTTCGGCCAAGTAGTCGTGAATGCCCAGCGCTTCGAGTCGTGCGGCAATCGTATCGACCGCGTAACCGGCGGCAATGCTGTTGAAGTCGACCTCGACGGCAGCGTCCTTGCACAGCTGATCGCCCTCGATGCGCAGGTGTTGATAACCGACTCGCTGACGCGCTTGCGCCAACGCCTGTTCAGCCGGGACTTTTTCCTCGCGCCCCTGCGGGCCAAACCCCCAAAGATTGAGCAGCGGTTCCACCGTCAGGTCGTAGGAGCCTTCGCTTTGCTCCGACAGTTGTTCACCCACGCGGATCAATTTGAGGATGGACGCGGGCATTTTCTGACAGCGATTGGCGGGCAGGTCATTGAAGCGCTCGATATCCGAATCGCTGCGGTAGGTCGACAGTTGCCGATCGATGTCAGCGAGGATTTTTTCCACCTCGACACGAACATCTGCCGCCGCCGGGAGACCGGCACGGCGCACGTACTTGATCGAATACGTGCTGCCCATGGTCGGGCCACCAAAGCTTTCCATGGAGTCGCCGTTGCCGCAGGCGGACAACACGACGATCAGAGCCACAAGACCAAACAGCCGCCCATTCAACAAACCCTGCATCCCCGACAGTCCATGGCACAACGCCAAGGCCAGCGATTATGCGACAGGCCCCGACATTTTTGCGCTGCGTGTCCCACTTAATTCGCTCCAGTGCGCCATTCGAACCGTGTAATGGCAAAAACGTTTAAGCAGCAAGCTAATTAATGGTTGCCTATCCATATCGCCACACATATTGTTACAAAATGCTCGCCAAAGGTACCTTGCCTTTCAGCGACAGGAAGGGACGCATCTGAATCAGGGATCTCCAATAAAACAGCCAACAGCGAGTACGTTCAAATGTCCTCTAATACGGGCAAAGGCAAGGCGATTTTTCGCGTTGTCAGCGGCAACTTCCTCGAGATGTTCGACTTTATGGTCTACGGCTTCTACGCCACGGCCATCGCCAAAACCTTCTTCCCTGCCGATAGCGCTTTCGCATCCCTGATGCTCTCGCTGGCCACTTTCGGAGCCGGTTTCCTGATGCGCCCGTTAGGGGCGATTTTTCTCGGTGCCTACATCGACCGCCACGGTCGTCGCAAAGGGCTGATCATCACCCTGGCCTTGATGGCCGCCGGCACGATATTGATCGCCTGCGTGCCGGGCTACGCGACCCTCGGAGTCGCCGCTCCGCTGATCGTGCTGTTCGGTCGACTGCTGCAAGGTTTCTCGGCTGGGGTGGAGCTGGGTGGCGTGTCGGTGTACCTGGCGGAAATTTCCACGCCGGGCCGCAAAGGGTTCTTCGTCAGCTGGCAGTCCGCTAGCCAGCAAGCCGCGGTGGTATTCGCCGGCCTGTTGGGTGTTGGCTTGAACCATTGGCTCAGCCCGGAACAAATGGGTGATTGGGGCTGGCGCGTTCCGTTCCTGATCGGCTGCATGATCGTGCCGGTGATCTTCGTGATACGTCGTTCGCTGGAAGAAACACCGGAATTCCAGGCCCGCAAGCATCGTCCAACCCTGCGCGAAATTGTCCGTTCGATCAGTCAGAATTTCGGCATCGTCATCGCCGGCATGGCGCTGGTGGTGATGACCACGGTGTCGTTCTACCTGATCACCGCCTACACCCCGACCTTCGGCAAAGCCGAACTGCACTTGTCGGACATGGATGCCTTGCTGGTCACCGTGTGCATCGGCCTCTCGAATTTCTTCTGGCTGCCGGTGATGGGTTCCGTGTCAGACAAGATCGGACGCAAACCCCTACTGCTGGCGGCGACCATTCTGGCGATTCTCACCGCCTACCCGGCATTGTCGTGGCTGGTGGCGAACCCGAGCTTCAGCCATCTGCTGATCGTCGAACTCTGGTTGTCGTTCCTCTATGGCTCGTACAACGGCGCCATGGTGGTGGCCCTGACCGAGATCATGCCGGTGGAAGTTCGTACAACCGGCTTCTCCCTGGCCTACAGCCTGGCGACGGCGACCTTCGGCGGTTTTACCCCGGCGGCCTGTACTTACCTGATCCATGTGCTGGACAACAAAGCGGCACCGGGGATCTGGCTCAGCGCTGCGGCGATGCTGGGGTTGATCGCGACGCTGGTACTGTTCCGCGGCAACAAGCATGAACTTCGCACCGCACGCGCCTCAGTGGCTGGCGGCGCCTGACAGATCGCTATCGCGGGCAAGCCCTCCCCCACAGGATTTGTGAACACCACAAAACCTGTGGGCGAGCCTGCTCGCGAAGAGGCCTGACCAGACACCGAAGATTCACCGATCTGCCATCTTCAACGACTGACTCCACCCGCCTCCCAGCGCCTTGTACAACGTCACCTGATTGATCTCCCGAGCCAGTTCCAGCTGCGCCCACTTCTGCTGCGCATCAAACAACGAACGCTGGGCGTCCATGGTGGAGAAGTAGCTGTCCATGCCTGCCTCGAAACGCAGGCGTGACTGCCGATAGGCTTCCTGGTAATCCCCCACCAGTTTTTTCTGGAACTCCACTTGCGTGAGCATCTCCTGCCGGGCATTCAAGGCATCGGCGGCTTCACGAAACGCGTTCTGCACCGTGGCCTCATAGGCCGCAGCCTGACCGTCGAAGCGCGCATGGCTGGCATCCACCTGTGCCCGTCGCCCACCGCCGTCGATCAACGGCAACGAACCCGCCAAGGCCAACGACCAAAACTCGGCCGGCCCGCTGAGCAAACGGGAAAAGTCCCCGCTCAGACTGCCCAGCGCCGACGTCAGGGAAAAGGTCGGGAAGTACGCCGTGCGTGCCGCGCCGATATCCGCATTGGCTGCGCGTAACTGCGCCTCGGCCGACATGATGTCCGGCCGGCGCTCAACCAGCGCCGAGGGCAATCCGGCCGGCACATCGAGCGTCGCCATCCGCTCACCCAGCGCACCGGTGGGCAACAGCCCCACCGGTATCGGCTGTCCCACCAGCACTCGCAGCGCATTGGTGTTCTGCGCCACTTGCATGCGGTAAGTGTTGACTTGCACCGCCGCCGTATTGGTCTGCGCGTCGGCCTGGTGCACATCGATCCGGGCACTGGATCCGAGGTTATAGCTCTTGCGCAACAGTTGGCCGTAGCGGTCCTGGGATTGGTAGGTGCTCTGCGCAAGATCCAGCAAATGCTGATTGGCCTTGAGGCTCAACCAGGTGCTGGCGACTTCGCCGATCAGCGCCAGCCGTGCCGTTTGATAGTCCGCCTCGGACGCCTCGAAGCGTGCCCCCGCCGCATTGCGTTGACTGCGCAGGCGGCCGAAAAAGTCCAACTCGTAGGACGTAAAGCCCGCCGTGGCCTGAAATGTATTGGCGATACTGCCGGCCGTGGCACCACCACCAGGCGTGCGCACCAGAGGCGGCAGCTTGCTGCGCCCGGCGTAAGTGTCGATGCCAATGGTAGGAAAAAGCCCCGACTCGGCACTGTCATAACCGGCCCGCGCTTCTTCGACACTGGCCGCGAACTGACGCAGGCTGCGGTTGTTGACCAGGGCCATTTCAATCAACTGGCGCAGTCGTTCATCGACCACAAAACCGCGCCAGTCTTTGTCGAACGCCTGCTTGCCCTTGCAACACTCACCGGCGGTGTTCACCGGCCATTGCTGGTCGATGGGTGCATCGGGCTTCTCGTAGGTCGGTTCCAGCGAACAACCACCGAGCAGCAGCAAAGACATGAAGCAAGACGTGGATAAGCAACTGTTCATGGCGCGCACCTACAAGCGTTGGCCGAGCAAAGCTCGCAAGGGAGAAAGAAGCAGTGTCCACAGGCTTGAGCGACTGACATTGAGGGACGGCAGAGACGGTTGACGCGAACGAACCCGGACCGGCCGCCAGCGTGCAGGCGAGACGTAAGACGGCGCCTTGACCGGTTTCGGCGCACGCGGCGCCAGACGCTTCTCACCCAATAGGGAACGCTGCAGTAACGTGCCAAAGGCTTGCGCCGGCTCCGCCTTGCTGACGACGTTGATCGACGCATCACTGAACAACCGTGCGATCAGCCGCCGCCGCCGCGCTTCGTCCAGGTCGGCAAACCTCAAGCCCAATCGGTCGTCGCCGTGATTGCGCATGACTTCCACGTCCAGCCAGCCCAGCTTGTCGACCCACACCTGACCACACAGCCCCGGCTTGATCGAGGACGCAAAGGCGCAGGTCAAGGACGCGCCACTGAGGGAGATGTCCACCAGGCGACCGGACAGGACTTTACCGCCGAAGCGAAACCCCGTGGCCTTATCGAATGGAAAACGTTCCTCGCCATGCAACCGTGGCCGGTCGACACAAGCCACCAGCGTGGCCAGGTTGTAGATCAGCGCGACCACCGTCCAGCAAAGATTGAACATCATGTTGCCGTCAAACGAAGCAGCGGTACTGATAGCGATGTAGGCACCGATCTGCGAAAACAGCGTCAAGGCAAAAAAGAACCCGAACAACTTCCAGTGCACCATCGTGCGTGAGCGATCAATCCCCTTGGCGGTGACTTTGAACGGCCGCCCGAACGGTCGGATCATGGCGCTGGCAATGGTCGCGGTGACGGCCAGCGAGGCGACGATCTGGGTGACCTCTGTGAAAATCGGCAAAGTGCGCCGGTCGGTGACCCAGGTGCCATAGCCCCAGAAGGCAATCAGCGCCGGCATGCCGAAGGCCAGGAAGTCCACCGGATTGGCGTAGAACCCGGCGATGCCGAAGTACCAGTAGAGCACCGGCGAAACCAGCATCATCAAAATGAACGGTTTGGAAAACCAGTGCATCAGGCCATGCACATAGTGCAACCGGTCGTTGAGCGTGTAGCCGTTGCCGCGCAGCGGGCCTTCCTTGAGCAGTGCCACCTGGATCGTGCCCAGGCACCAGCGCCCGCGCTGGTTGATGTACTCGGTCAGGCCTTCGGCGGACAAACCGATCGACAGACGCTCATTCAACCAGCGGGTGACGTAGCCTTTTTGCAACAAGCGGTAGGTCGTGTAGATGTCTTCGCACACCGAACCGGTCGGAAAACCGCCGACTTCGGTAATCAAATCGCGTCGTACCACGAAGGACGTGCCGACACAAAACGCCGCGTCCCAGCCATCCTTCGCCGGTTGGAACACATCGAAGAACACCCGCTGCTCATCCACCCAGCAGGCTGACGTGCCGAGGTTGTGCTGGATCGGATCGGGGTTGTAGTAGAACTGCGGTGTTTGCACCAGGCCGACCTTGGGATCGTCGAACAGCCCCAGCGTGCGCAGCAGAATGGGTTGCTGTGGCGCGAAGTCGGCATCGAGCACCAGAATGTAAGGCGCATTGCTGGCGGCCGCCGACTGGCGCAAGCCGTTGTTCAAGTTGCCGGCCTTGGCGTGGGAATTGTCAGGGCGCCGCGCGTATTGCACGCCCACCTCGGCACAGTAATCGCGCAACCAGTCGCGCCGGGTGTCGTCGAGCACCCAGATGGTGAAGTTCGGGTAGTCGATCGCCTGGGCAGCGATGATGGTTTTTTCGAGAATATCGAGGCCTTCGTTGTAGGTGGCGATGAAGATATCCACCGCCGGTACTGCGCTGCCTTGCGCACGCAGACGTCGCTCACCGGCATCGGCCTCTTTGCGGTGATCCGTGCGACAGAGCATCACGACAATGGAGAACAGCGTGTAACCAATCGCCAACATCTCGAAAAACAGGAAGGCATAGGCCCAGACCGTAGCGAATCCGGAATGGCCGTCTGGCAACGTGTCGCGAATTCGCCAGGCCGCGTAATTGATCAGCAACAAGGCGGTGACAGCGCCAAAACCGGCCCGCGCGGCCCATTGATCACGGTGGGTCAGGCAGGTGAACAGCACCACCGCCGCCAGCGTCCAGAAATTGATTTGCAGCAGTTGCAGCGAGTCCAGTGCCTGCATGTCAGTCAGCCTCTTGAGAGCCGGTAAAAGGATTGACGCCGGTGGCCGCGATCGCCGCCCACGCTGTGGCGCCCAAGTGAGGCAGGTGGTAGTAGAAAAAGTCATTGGTGACCGAGTCCGGGCCTATGGCCAGTCCGGTACTGATGCGCGGTGCCGGCGTTGCGTACAGCCATCCATTGCCAGCCTCTTGGGCCAGCAGCACGCTCCACAGCGGCTGCGCCTTGTCGCTCAAGCCACTCAAGCGCGCCACGGCAGCGGCTTGCGCGGTGCCTTCGGTCCACAGGCCATCGGGGTCGCGATTGAATCCATACCCCTCGCCAGCACGGTGAGCGTGATCGATGAAGGCAAAGACCCGACGCCAGTCCCTGGGTGGGTCATGCAGGGCTATCAAGGGCCAGATCTGCGCATCGAGCCCTGATCGCTCGCGGTCAGACGTCCGGCCATCGGCACCGGTGCCGATCAGGAAGCGCCCTTCCCCGGCATCCCACTGGCTTGAGACAAACTGCCGGGCAATTTTCGCCTGCGCTGCCGAATCGCTATTGGGTGCAACTGCATCGAGTGCCGACCACGCCGCGGCGAGGTCAACGTTGTGCTCAGTGGATTTCCAGTTCTGCTGGACCTGTTTGGAAAAGTACCCGTAGTAGCCACCACTGAAACCGGCGGGCGATTGCCCGTCGTAGGTGTTTTTCTGCGACCAGTGCAGGACTTTTCGTGCGGCCTCCAGGTAAGACGCTTCGCCGCTCTGCCGGTAGGCCTCCAACAGCGCCAGGGCTGCCCACGCCTGATTGCCGGTGGCGCTGCTGACTTGGTACGCGTCCTGATTCCAGGCATTGCGCTCGACGCTCCAGTAACCCGGCAATTTCATCGACGGCGAACCCACGGCACCGGCGGCGTAGGCATTGCGCAGGCGTCCGTCCTGATATTCCGGATCGTGCCGTGTCGCGAAGACCAGTGCATCGGCGATCCGCCGCGCCGACTCCGCCTTGCCGCACGCAAACAAGGCAATGCTGGCCAGCGCGTTATCGTAAGTGAACGCCACGCCGCGCAACGCCAGGATCGGCGCAGGATGCCCATCCAGCGGCGGGTAACTGGCCACCAGCACCGGCCCCGCCGGCAGGGCTGTGACGGCTTGATCCAGCGCCGCACAGGTCATTGCCGCCAGTTGCGGCCTCGGCTGAGCCGCCATGGCAGACACCCCGCTGACGAGCAGCATCAAGCTCAATCCCCCGCGCAGAACAATGTTCATGGTCGCGACACCTCGGCACTGGCCCACAACCCTGGGTTGCAGGTCATGGCTCGCTGGGCGTCCGTCAGGTCTGAGGCAAACGTGCCGACGACGTACACCGAATTCTGCTCGGCATAGGGGAACGGCACGCTGTAGGTGTTGGCGCGAATGTCCGACGTGCTGGACAGCAACTGCACCACGCTGGCCTTGAGGGGTTCGTTCAACCCACGGATTTTCACCGTGAGCACGCTGTCGCGGTCGATCTTGCTGGCCATGCGCTCGGGGAACACCGCAATCACGTAGCTTTGTCCGCAATCGGTGGCGCGCAACAAGGTCGAGCCGGCCTGCACCAGCGTGCCCTGAGGCGCCAGCAACTCCTGGACGGTACCGGGCGAGTAGGCAACCACGTCGTAGCCGGCCATCAACTTGACCCGGTTCTGCTCGGTTTCGATCAACTGATTGAGGTTGTCGAGTTCCTGTTGATACGCCCGGCGGTTGCGAGCCTGGTTCTCCAGACTGAGTTTGAGCGTGGTCATCTGCGCGCTGAGATCGAACATGCGCAGTTGATCGGGATCGAGGTAAACCTGCTTGCTTGCCGCACTGACGTCACCGTCGGTGATCCGCAATTGCGAGCGCACCGATTCGGCCGCACCCTGCAACGAAGCCAACTGGGCTTTCGACTGCGCGACCACCGCACCGCTCACGGCCCCCTGGACGAACAACTCGAGGTTGCGCTCGACGGTTTCCTGAGCGTCTATCAACCGTGCACTGGCCGCACTGTTTTCGGCTTTCAGGGCTTTTTGAGTGAAGAGCTGGCGAGTGTGAAACGCGGCCTGGTACTGCTCGCTGGTTTTCTCCAGTTCCTCGTAGTACCGCTGATCGTGCTCGGCCTGACTGGTTGACGAGGACAACTGTTGCTCCAGGGTCAGGCGCCGGGTTTGCAGGGTCAGCAGGGTTTCCTGGTTGGCTCGCGGGTTTTCCACCACCGCAATTTTCTGGCCCTGACTGAAAGTCATGCCGGGCTTGACCTCCAACGAACTCACCACGCCATCAATCGGAGTGGTCAACAGAATCACCGGCGCATTCAAAATCGCCCGTGTCGCCGAGGCGGACACCAGTGGCATCAGCAAGGTCGACAACAGTAACCAGACGATAAATCCAAGGACACCCAACCCCACCAGGCGTGGCAACAGTGACAATAGCCTTGAGCGTTCTTCTGCCATATCTGACTCTCCCGATAGACCAACCGCATATCAGCCAGGCAATAACAAACCGTGACTGCGAAACACTTTTGGCAGGGTGAGCAAAACGAAACCGATCGGTTGGCCAGCAACTAAGCCGACGCAGATTTACTTGATTTTATGGTGATGTGAGCAGGAATGAGATTCCTGTCTTTTTGGAGAGTTGTTGTACTGCAAGCGTAGCGAGACTCAACAGGCCCGTGGCAGAGCGGGCGTTTACATTGGCGACACTAGATTCAGTCACGAAGGGTGTCAAGCATTTGGGCCGGACAATTAAATGGCGTCAAATATGTACCATTGAAAAAATCGGATCCATTTAATTCATTTAACTTCACTGAACCGACAACCACTTATTTTCATTGAGAGTTTTTATTTTTTATACACCAATGAACTTTTGATCGAATTTTGGATAATTCTGAACTTGTTAGCTGAAAGATTAAAAAGATATAAGTACTGGCACTTTGCATATCTGGCTTGCCAGTTTCCGCAAGTTTTTGTGATTGGCGCATGATTTGGACACGACAATCGCCCAAACAAAAACGCCCCGACAATGTCGGGGCGTTTTCATGTGCCGCTAAGGCTTAGCGCGGGAATGCTGGCGGGTTTACACCGGCCATGTCTTCCATCACGCGAACCACCTGGCAGCTGTAGCCGAACTCGTTGTCGTACCAAACGTACAGTACAACGCGGTTGTCCTGGGTGATGGTCGCTTCAGCGTCCACAACGCCTGCGTGGCGCGAGCCAACGAAGTCGGTGGAAACCACTTCCTGCGAGCTGACGTAGTCGATTTGCTTGTGCAGATCGGAGTGCATGGCCATCTGGCGCAGGTACTCGTTGATCTCGTCGCGGGTGGTGGCTTTCTCAAGGTTCAGGTTGAGAATGGCCATCGACACGTTTGGCGTCGGAACGCGGATCGCGTTACCGGTCAGCTTGCCGGCCAGCTCAGGCAAGGCCTTGGCAGCGGCAGTGGCAGCACCGGTCTCGGTGATGACCATGTTCAGCGCGGCGCTACGGCCACGGCGATCGCCCTTGTGGAAGTTGTCGATCAGGTTCTGGTCGTTGGTGTACGAGTGAACCGTTTCAACGTGACCGTTGACGATGCCGAACTTGTCATTCACGGCCTTCAGCACCGGCACGATGGCGTTGGTGGTGCAGGAAGCGGCCGAAATGATCTTGTCGTCAGCGGTGATCTCGGCATGGTTGATGCCGTGAACGATGTTCTTCAGCTTGCCTTTGCCAGGCGCGGTCAGGACAACGCGGTCGATACCCGGGCAGGCCAGGTGCTGGCCCAGGCCATCGGCGTCACGCCATACGCCAGTGTTATCCACCAGCAGCGCGTCTTTGATGCCGTACTGGGTGTAATCCACTTCAGTCGGGTTTTTCGCGTAGATAACCTGGATCAGGTTGCCGTTGGCGGTGATGGTGTTGTTGGCTTCATCAATGGTGATGGTGCCATCGAACGGACCATGAACCGAATCACGACGCAGCAGGCTCGCACGCTTGACCAGATCGTTCTCGGCGCCCTTGCGGACAACGATGGCGCGCAGACGCAGGCCGTCGCCACCACCGGTTTTCTCGATCAGGATGCGCGCCAGCAGACGGCCGATACGACCGAAGCCGTACAGGACCACGTCGGTGCCTTTGCGAGCGGAAGCGTTCTGCTGGCCAACCACGTCAGCCAGTTCTTCACGGACGAACTGCTCGACAGTGCGACCATTGCCCTGGGTCTTGAATTTGACCGCGAGCTTGCCCAGGTCTACCGAAGCGGCGCCGAGCTTGAGCTCGCTCATCGCCTTGAGCAGCGGGAATGTTTCGTGGACGGACAGCTCGCTGTCGTCGGACTGACGATGACGAGCAAAGCGGTGAGCTTTGAGAATCGCAATGACTGAACGATTGATCAGGCTGCGGCCATAGATCGAGCTCACCACGTTGTTATTGCGGTAGAGCTGACCGATAAGCGGAATCATCGCTTCTGCGAGTGCTTCACGGTCGATCCATTCACCAAGACACTGGTCGGGCTTCTGAGTCACGGGAACCTTCCACATGTAGGGGCAGAAAAAAGGGGCTACATTATGCCGCCGAGTGACTCGCGTAGCAATGCGCGCCTGTCGTGCGATCCGTAACAATTCTCCGCTCAAAAAAATCACACCTCGCGCAAACCCAATAAAACCGGGGCTCGCAGCCCACTCAGTTTTTCAGTGGGTTACATCGCGTTGTGCGTAACCCTCCGTAACACTCGTTCGTTTTACCACTACATATTCAATAATTCTTGATAAAAAACAGGCGTTTTTTGTCTTTACCACTACATTTCGCCAAACCGGCGTAATAGACACAGTCTGCAACTGACAGGCGGCACCCGAGGCCGCTACAATTACCGACTTTGTCGCAACGCTTGGAGCTCAACCTTCCGTGCCCGTTCTGCGTCTACCGCATCTCCCTGCCGCGGCAGGTAAACAGCATTGGGGCAACCTGCCCGGTGCCGCCCTGAGCCTGGCCATCGCCGAGGCCGCCAGCGCGGCCAAGCGCTTTACCCTGCTACTGACCGCCGACAGCCAAAGCGCCGAACGGCTGGAACAGGAGCTGAGTTTCTTCGCCCCGGATTTGCCTGTGCTGCATTTCCCCGACTGGGAAACCCTGCCCTACGATCTGTTCTCGCCGCACCAGGACATCATTTCCCAGCGCATCGCCAGCCTGTATCGACTGCCCGAACTGGCGCACGGTGTGCTGGTGGTGCCGATCACCACCGCCCTGCACCGCCTGGCACCGACCAAATTTCTGCTCGGCAGCAGCCTGGTGCTGGAGGTCGGACAGAAGCTCGACGTCGAGCAAATGCGCACTCGCCTTGAAGCCACCGGCTACCGTTACGTCGATACCGTGTACGAGCATGGCGAATTCACGGTGCGCGGCTCGCTGATCGACCTGTTCCCGATGGGCAGCAAGCTGCCTTACCGGATCGACTTGTTTGACGACGAAATCGAAACCCTGCGCACCTTCGATCCGGAGAACCAGCGTTCTATCGACAAGGTCGATTCGGTCAAGTTGTTACCGGCCAAGGAATTCCCGCTGCAGAAAGAAGCCGTGACCCGTTTCAAGGCACGTTTCCGCGAGCGCTTCGACGTCGACTTCCGCCGCTGCCCGATCTTTCAGGACTTGAGCAGCGGGATTACCCCGGCTGGCATCGAGTACTACCTGCCGTTGTTCTTCGAAGAAACCTCAACGTTGTTCGACTACCTGCCCCAGGACACTCAAGTGTTCTCATTGCCAGGCATCGAACAGGCGGCGGAAAACTTCTGGAACGACGTGCGCAATCGCTATGAAGAGCGGCGCGTCGACCCATCCCGTCCTTTATTACCGCCCGCCGAGTTGTTCCTGCCGGTGGAAGACTGCTTTGCGCGCCTGAAGAACTGGCCACGGGTGGTCGCCAGTCAACAGGACGTGGAAACGGGCGTCGGTCGCGAACGCTTCCCTGCCCGGGAACTGCCGAACCTGGCCATCGAAGCCAAAGCCACCCAACCGCTGGCGGCGCTGGCGGGTTTTCTCGACCAGTTTCCCGGACGTGTGCTGTTTACCGCCGAATCCGCAGGCCGCCGCGAAGTGCTGCTGGAACTGCTGGAACGTTTGAAACTGCGACCGAAAACCGTCGACAGCTGGCCGGACTTTGTCGCCGGCAAGGAACGCCTGGCGATCACTATCGCGCCGCTCGATGAAGGCTTGCTGCTGGACGATCCAGCCCTGGCCCTGGTTGCCGAAAGCCCGCTGTTCGGTCAGCGCGTCATGCAGCGCCGTCGTCGCGAAAAACGCGCCGATGCCAACAACGATGCCGTGATCAAGAACCTCACCGAACTGCGCGAAGGCGCGCCGGTGGTGCATATCGATCACGGGGTCGGTCGCTACCTTGGCCTCGCCACCCTGGAAATCGACAGCCAGACCGCCGAATTCCTCGCCCTGGAATACGCCGAGGGCGCCAAGCTCTACGTACCGGTAGCCAACCTGCATCTGATCGCCCGCTACACCGGCAGCGACGATGCCTTGGCCCCGCTGCACCGCCTCGGCTCCGAGACCTGGCAGAAAGCCAAGCGCAAAGCCGCTGAACAAGTACGCGACGTTGCGGCCGAATTGCTCGACATCTATGCGCGTCGCGCCGCCCGCGAAGGCTATGCCTTCGCCGACCCGAAAGCCGATTACGCCACCTTCAGCGCCGGTTTCCCGTTCGAAGAAACGCCCGATCAGCAAACCACCATCGAAGCGGTGCGCGAAGACATGCTCGCGCCAAAACCGATGGACCGCCTGGTGTGTGGCGACGTCGGTTTCGGCAAGACCGAAGTGGCCATGCGCGCCGCGTTCATCGCCGTGCACGGCGGCAAGCAAGTGGCGATTCTGGTGCCGACCACCCTGCTCGCCCAGCAGCACTACAACAGCTTCCGCGACCGTTTCGCCGATTGGCCGGTGACCGTGGAAGTGATGAGCCGCTTCAAGTCGACCAAGGAAGTGAATGCGGCGGTGGCGGACCTGGCCGAAGGCAAGATCGACATCGTCATCGGCACGCACAAGTTGTTGCAGGACGACGTCAAAATCAAAAACCTCGGGTTGGTGATCATCGACGAAGAACACCGTTTCGGTGTGCGCCAGAAAGAACAGCTCAAGGCACTGCGCAGCGAAGTCGACATTCTCACCCTGACCGCCACACCGATTCCGCGCACGCTGAACATGGCGGTGTCGGGTATGCGCGACCTGTCGATCATCGCCACGCCGCCGGCGCGTCGCCTGTCCGTGCGGACCTTCGTCATGGAGCAGAACAAGAGCACGGTCAAGGAAGCCCTGCTCCGCGAGTTGCTGCGTGGCGGCCAGGTCTACTACCTGCACAACGACGTGAAGACCATCGAGAAATGCGCCGCCGATCTCGCCGAACTGGTGCCCGAGGCACGGATCGGCATCGGTCACGGGCAGATGCGCGAACGCGAACTCGAACAGGTCATGAGCGACTTCTACCACAAGCGCTTCAACGTGCTGATCGCCTCGACCATCATCGAGACCGGCATCGACGTGCCCAGCGCCAACACCATCATCATCGAGCGCGCCGACAAGTTCGGCCTGGCACAGTTGCACCAGTTGCGCGGCCGGGTCGGACGCAGTCACCACCAGGCGTATGCCTACCTGCTGACACCGCCGCGCCAGCAAATCACCCCGGACGCGGAAAAGCGCCTGGAAGCGATCGCCAACACCCAGGACCTCGGCGCGGGTTTCGTGCTCGCCACCAATGACCTGGAAATCCGCGGCGCCGGCGAATTGCTCGGCGATGGCCAGAGCGGACAGATCCAGGCAGTCGGTTTCACGCTGTACATGGAAATGCTCGAGCGCGCGGTGAAGTCGATCCGCAAGGGCGAACAGCCGAACCTCGACCAACCACTGGGCGGTGGTCCGGAAGTCAACTTGCGGGTGCCGGCACTGATTCCCGAGGATTATCTGCCAGACGTCCACGCACGACTGATTCTCTACAAGCGCATCGCCTCGGCCACCGACGAAGAAGGCCTCAAGGACCTGCAAGTGGAAATGATCGACCGTTTCGGCCTGCTGCCGGAGCCGACCAAGAACCTGATGCGCATCACCGCCCTGAAATTGCAGGCCGAGTTGCTGGGCATCAAGAAAGTCGACGGCGGTCCGCAAGGTGGCCGCATCGAGTTCGCGGCGCAAACCCCGGTCGACCCGCTGACCCTGATCAAACTGATCCAGAGCCAGCCCAAACGCTACAAATTCGAAGGGGCCACGGTGTTTAAATTCATGGTCCCGATGGAACGCGCAGAAGAGCGCTTTAATACTGTAGAGGCGCTGCTTGAGCGCCTCATCCCGAAAACTGCTTGAAGGACGCCGCATGCGCCTGTTTCGCTTACTGACCTTGATGATTTCCCTGGTCACCCCCACGGCGTTTGCCGCCGATCTGTATCAAGTCGAAATGATTCTGGTCCGTCAAAACGCTGTGCCGGCCATCGTCAGTCGCGCCGCGCCGGAAGACTGGGCCGCCGGCGCACAGTCCATCAGCCCCGACAGCCTGCGCACGCCGAGCCTCAATGGCGAAGTGACAAAACTCAGCGCCAGCACTGACTACACGGTGTTACTGCACAAGGCCTGGCAACAAACCCTTGGCGAGCAGGCCACCAAAGTCGCGATCAGCGAGGGCAAGGATCAATTCGGCCAATTCCCGATCGAGGGCACACTGAGCCTGAAACTGGGCCGCTTCACCGACGTCGACGCAGACTTCTGGATCAACCAGATCAACGCCGATGGCCTGGTCACCGCCAGTGAACGCCTGAAAACCCAGAGCCACACCAAAAATGGACAGCTGAATTTTCTCGACGCCGGCCACCTTGGCCTGCTGATCAAGATCACCTCGCTGACCGCCCCAGCACCTCGGCCAGCCCCCGATGAAATTCCGGACTGATTGAGTCCTTATGTCCGCGACCCTGAGCAAACCCCTGGCACCCTCCTGGGTCAGCCGCTTCAAGGAACAGAGCCTCGAACGCGGCCGCCGCTACGCCCTGGAGAACCGCGTCAGGATAGTCGAGGCCGGCGACGCGACCATCATCGCTGCGTGCGAAGGTTCTGGCGGTAACGTTTATCGTCAGACCATTCGCCTGCGCGATTCAGCCAAAGGCACTTTGCTGATGGTCGATGCCACCTGCTCTTGTCCGGTCCACAACAATTGCAAACATTGCGCGGCGGTCTTGCTTCAGGTGCAGGAAACCCTCGATTACCCCGCTGCCGCCAAAGACGCCGAGCTTCTGGAGAAGCTGCAAAGCGTACTGGACAACCGCAACCCGAAAGCACCGCCCCAAGTACTGGTGGATAACGTGCAACCCGTGCCGCGCCTGTGGCTGGCGAGCATCGAGTTCAGCGCCTTCGAGCCACGCAATGGCAAGATGCAGCGCTATATCCAGCATCGCGCGGCGCTGTCCTTCAGCTATCTGGACGAGTACGTCTCCGGGCAGAAAAACACCGACATCCTGATTCGCCAGGAAACACAGACCCTACGGATAAAACGCCATCCGGACGTGGAACAGTCCTACCGGGAACAACTGCGGATCCTCGGCTTCAAAGTCGCCACCCGCCAGAGCAAAGCCCTGCCGGAAAGTGCGGGCGAATTGTTCGAGATGGTCAATGACAGCGCCTGGCTGACCTTCACCCTCAATGAACTGCCGAAGCTGCGCACCCAGGGCTGGGAGCTGCAGATCAACGAAGACTTCGGTTTCGACCTGACCGCCGTGGACGACTGGTACGCCACGGTCCAACAGGCACCGGAGCGTGACTGGTTTGACCTGGAACTGGGCATCATCGTCAATGGCGAGCGGCTGAGCCTGTTGCCGATCCTGTTGAACCTGATGCGCTCCCACACCGAAATCCTCAACCCGGAGCGCCTCGCCCGACGGCGTGACGATGAGTTGATTCTGGTGAATATTCCCAACCGGCCAAACTCCGAGCACGGCCCCCTGCAAGTCGCTCTGCCTTTCGGGCGCCTGAAACCGGTGCTGGCAACCCTCGGCGAGTTCTACCTGCAAGAGCCAGGCGAAACCACACTACGCCTGAGCAAGGCCGACGCCACGCGCCTGAATCCGCTGGAAGACCTGCCACTGCTATGGGAGGGCGGCGAGCAAATCCGCACCTTTGCCCAGCGCCTGCGGGACATCAAGGACTACACCGCCACGGCCCCGGACGGCTTGAATGCGACACTGCGACCCTACCAACTGGAAGGCTTGAGCTGGATGCAGTCGCTGCGGCAACTGGAAGTCGGCGGAATCCTTGCGGACGACATGGGCCTGGGTAAAACCCTGCAAACCCTGGCACATGTGCTGACCGAAAAAAACGCCGGACGCCTCGACCGGCCGTGCATGGTGGTAATGCCTACCAGCCTGATTCCCAACTGGCTCGACGAAGCGGCGCATTTCACACCGCAGCTCAAGGTGCTGGCGCTGTATGGCGCCAGCCGCAAAAAGCATTTCGACAACCTGGCCGATTACGACCTGATCCTGACCACCTACGCCCTGCTGCCCAAGGATGTCGAACGCCTGGCGGCTCAGCCATTACATGTACTGGTGCTGGACGAAGCGCAATACATCAAGAATCCGAACAGCAAGGCCGCCCAGGCCGCGCGCGAGCTGAATGCGCGTCAGCGTCTGTGCCTGAGCGGCACACCACTGGAAAACCACCTGGGTGAATTGTGGTCGCTGTTTCACTTCCTGCTGCCGGGCTGGCTGGGCGACGTCAAAAGCTTCAACAGCGATTACCGCGTGCCGATTGAAAAACGTGCCAGTGAAGTCAGACTTCAACACCTCAATGCTCGGATCAAACCCTTCCTGCTACGTCGCACCAAGGAACAGGTGGCGACCGAGTTGCCGCCGAAAACCGAGATCATCCACTGGGTCGAGCTCAACGAAGCCCAGCGCGACGTTTATGAAACGATGCGCCTGGCCATGGACAAGAAAGTTCGCGACGAGATCACCCGTAAAGGCGTGGCGCGCAGCCAGATCATCATCCTCGAGGCGCTGCTGAAACTGCGCCAGGTGTGCTGCGATTTACGCCTGGTCAACGACGCCACCCTGCCGGCACGTGGCAGTACGTCGGGCAAACTCGACAGCCTGATGGAAATGCTCGAAGAGCTGTTTGAGGAAGGACGGCGGATTCTGCTGTTCTCGCAATTCACTTCGATGCTGTCGCTGATCGAAGATGAACTGAACAAACGCGGTGTGACCTACGCCCTGTTGACCGGACAGACCCGCGATCGACGCACGCCAGTAAAAGAATTTCAGAGCGGCAAGCGTCAGATTTTTCTGATCAGCCTGAAGGCCGGTGGCGTGGGTCTCAACCTGACGGAAGCAGACACGGTGATTCATTACGATCCGTGGTGGAACCCAGCGACAGAAAACCAGGCCACCGACCGCGCCTATCGCATCGGCCAGGAGAAACCGGTGTTCGTCTACAAGCTGATTGCGCGCGGCACGGTGGAAGAGAAGATTCAGCATCTGCAGAAGGAAAAATCCGATCTCGCGGCGGGCGTACTGGATGGGCGTCAGGCCGGGGACTGGAAACTGCAGAGCGATGATATCGAGGCGTTGTTCGCGCCCTTACCGGATAAACTCGAAAAGCGCTGAGATCTGCGGCGCCTGACAGATCGCTATCGCGAGCAGGCTCGCTCCCACAGGCGCGGTGATAACCATGTGGGAGCGGGCTTGCCCGCGATGGAAGCGACTCGGTGCCAAGCCTGACTCAGCCCTTGAGCACCCGCGCCAACGTCGACTTCACCTTGCCCATCCCGTCATGCAATGCCTGCTCGATCTCCGCCATGGTGATCACCGCCGTCGACTTGCCCGCCGCCGGATTCACCACCAGCGCCAGACAGGCGTAATCCAGCTCCAGCTCACGAGCCAGGGCGGCTTCCGGCATACCCGTCATGCCTACGATGTCACACCCGTCACGCTCCAGACGCGCGATCTCGGCCACGGTTTCCAGTCGCGGCCCCTGGGTGCAGGCATACACGCCATGACTGCTGTAACCGACACCTTCTGCAGCCAGCGCCGCGATCAACTCCTGACGCAGCGATTCGCTGTAGGGATAGCTGAAGTCGATGTGCGTAACGTGCTCCAGGTCATCGGCAAAGTAGGTGTGCTCGCGACCGCTGGTGTAATCGATCAACTGATGCGGCACGCAAAAATGCCCGGCGCCCATCGCCGCATGAATGCCACCGACGGCGTTGACCGCGAGAATGGCCTCGGCTCCGGCCTGCTTCAGCGCCCAAAGGTTGGCACGGTAGTTCACCTGATGCGGCGGAAAACGGTGCGGGTGACCATGACGGGCAAGGAACAATACTTCCTTGCCCGCGTACTCACCGATCTGTACCTCGGCAGAAGGCGCGCCATAAGGGGTGTCCACCGCCAATGACTGACGAATGCTCAGGCCTTCGAGTTGAGTCAGGCCAGTACCACCGATAATCGCGTAAACCGTCATAACGAACCGTCCTTAATCAATCAATTGAGCGTCTTTCAGCGCGCCGACGGCGATCAGCCAACGCGGATCCTGACGGTATTCGATGTTCGCGAACGACTGACCGCGCATCCGCGCAATGCGCGCGGACGGCTTGACCTTCAGGCGTTGCGCGGCGCTCAGGGCCAGCTCGGCGGCCGCGCGATCGTTGCACACCAGGCCCATGTCGCACCCGGCGCTCAATGCCGCTTCGATACGGCTGGCGGCATCCCCCACGACATGGGCGCCCGCCATGGACAGATCATCACTGAAGATCACACCGTCGAATTGCAGTTCACCGCGCAAAATGTCCTGCAACCAGCGCCGGGAGAAACCGGCAGGCTGAGAATCGACTTGCGGATAGATGACGTGTGCCGGCATGACCGCTGCCAGTTGCTTGCTCAGCCTGGCGAACGGCACCAGGTCGTTGGCGCGGATTTCGTCGAGACTGCGCTCGTCGTTTGGAATCGCGACATGGGAATCGGCCTCGGCCCAACCGTGACCGGGAAAATGCTTGCCGGTGGCAGCCATGCCCGCACTGTTCATGCCACGAATGAATGCACCAGCCAGCAGCGCCGCACGTTGGGGATCGCCTTCGAACGAACGGGTGCCGACCACGGCGCTGCGCTGGTAGTCGAGGTCAAGTACCGGCGCGAAGCTCAGATCCAGACCAACAGCCAACACTTCGGTCGCCATGATCCAGCCGCACTGCTCGGCCAGGTATTCAGCATTCGGATTATCGGCAATGGCGCGCATCGCCGGCAGGCGCACGAAGCCCTGGCGCAGACGTTGAACGCGCCCGCCTTCCTGATCCACCGCCAACAACAGATCAGGGCGGATGGCACGGATGGCGGCACTCAACTCGCGGACCTGACGCGGATGCTCAATGTTGCGAGCGAAAATAATCAGGCCACCCACCTCGGGTTGGCGCAGCAATTGGCGATCTTCAGCCGTCAGCCAGGTACCGGCGACGTCCACCATCAACGAGCCTTGCAGGCCAGCAGTCATAGAGATTCCTTGATAACGAAAAATCCGGCTCGCACGAATTCGCCGCCATGACCAGTGCCCGGCAGGTCGGCGATTTCAGTGGGGAACGGATTCAGAACGAGAGTCGGCATGGGCGGCTAGCTTAGCGGATGTCAGCTGCCGCGCCCACCCGTGCAGGGTTAAACCTTGGCGGCAACCGGTGTCGACTTGCTACGCGGACGCAACTGCGCGCTGGCCATGGCCGTATCGGTGACACCGGACTCGGCACGCATGCCGGCCGCCAGGAACGGCACCATCAGTCGCATGACCTGCTCGATGGAGGTGTTCACCCCGAAGTCGGTTTCGGCGATGGCGCGCAAGGCCTTGATGCCGGACATGCTGAACGCAGCGGCACCCAGCATGAAGTGCACGCGCCAGAACAGTTCGATCGGCGGAATACGCGGTGCGGCTTCGTTAACCAGCATCATGTAGCGGCGAAACACCTTGCCGTACATGTCTTCCAGATAACGACGCAAATGCCCCTGGCTCTGACTGAAGGCCAGCCCCAGCAAACGCATGAAGATAGAGAGATCGTTGCCACTGCGTGGCTGTACGACGAGAGCCTGCTCGACGAGGATTTCAAGCAACTCCTCAAGTGTCGCCTTGCTCTCTGGCTTGGCCTGGCGCCGCTCCAGCTCTTTATCGAGACTGATACAGAACGGCCCTAGAAAACGGGAAAAGACCGCCTGGATCAGCGCTTTTTTTGACCCGAAGTGATAATTCACCGCAGCCAGATTGACACCGGCCTTGCTGGTAATCAGACGCAACGAGGTTTCGGCGAAACCTTTTTCCGCGAACAACTGCTCGGCAGCATCAAGAATGCGTTCTACGGTTTCCGACTGGGCCATGACTACTCCGCCTGACAAACACTTGTTTGAAACATACGTTTCAGTCTACGTATTGTCAAGTCTGGCGGTTCGTTTCGGGAATGGTCAGTCATACATTTAACCATACAACCAGACAGCTTCAATCAGCTGGCTGATCGACCGTCTGGCGCCGTGCCAGAAAAGGGGCATTGCCAAGACCGTTTCACTGTATATAATCCCAGTCACTGTATAAAAAGACAGAGCGATCATTATGCTAAAGCTGACGCCACGCCAAGCAGAGATTCTGGCCTTCATCAAACGCTGCCTAGAAGACAACGGCTACCCGCCAACCCGTGCGGAAATCGCTCAGGAACTGGGTTTCAAATCGCCAAACGCGGCAGAAGAGCACCTCAAGGCGCTTGCCCGCAAAGGCGCAATCGAAATGACGCCTGGTGCTTCCCGCGGGATTCGCATTCCCGGGTTCGAGGCCAAGGCCGACGACTCCAGCCTGCCGATCATCGGCCGCGTGGCCGCTGGCGCACCGATCCTCGCTCAGCAACACGTCGAGGAATCCTGCAACATCAATCCTTCGTTCTTCCATCCCCGCGCCGACTACCTGTTGCGAGTTCATGGCATGAGCATGAAAGACGTGGGTATTTTCGACGGCGACCTGCTGGCCGTGCACACCACCCGTGAAGCCCGTAACGGCCAGATCGTGGTCGCACGGATCGGCGACGAAGTGACCGTCAAGCGTTTCAAGCGCGATGGCAGCAAAGTCTGGCTGATCGCCGAAAACCCTGAATTCGCCCCAATCGAAGTGAACCTTAAAGATCAGGAACTGGTGATCGAAGGCTTGAGTGTCGGCGTCATTCGCCGCTAAAGGAGGCTTTATGCAGTTCCCACATACATCACAGCAAGCCCAACTGCCGTTGTTCGAAGCGTTCATGGCGCAGCCATTGGCGCCGATTCTGAAGGAAGTGGTCGAGTCGCCATGGAGCGCCGAACCCGAGGTCTTCAGTGAGTTGTCTCTGCGTGGTGCAGCCGGGAATTGCCTGAACCTTCTGGCGCCAATCCTCAGGGAGTTGAGCCAGGATCAGGATGCGCGCTGGCTGACGCTGATCGCCCCGCCTGCCAGCCTGACCCAGGCTTGGCTGCGGGACGCCGGCCTTAACCGCGAACGTATTCTGCTGCTGCAACCGCGCGGCACCCAGAGCGCTCAACAACTGGCCTGCGAAGCCCTACGCCTGGGTCGCAGCCATACAGTTGTCAGTTGGCTCAATACGCTGACCGCCAACTCGCGACAACAGTTGATCAGCGCTGCCCGGACCGGGGACGCTCAAAGCCTGAACATTCGACTGGGTTAACTGATAAACATGACGCGCCTTGAATGGCGCGAGGCTTCTCCAGGGACAGAGAAGCCGATCTGTAAGTACATCCTGAAAAACCGACGGGCGGGATCAATGAAGGACCCGCGGCCCCTCTTCCTTGTCGAGTTCGCCTTCAACCAGCCGCCCGGCCATCTGAACACCGACGCTCAGCATCGCCTTGGCGACTTCCACGTGCTGGCCTTGCAGGAACGCTTTTGCGTCCTCGGAGAAATCCAAAGTAACCAGAGAACCCTCGTCCTCAGCCCTGCGAAGCTCAATACGGCCGTCTGGTAACTCGACAATTTCTAGAAAGGACGTTGGCATAAAGGTCTGTTCTCCACGAAAGGCGGGGATTATATAGGCATCGGTCAGGCTTCGCTCGGGATCTTGACCAGATGCCATCGCAAAAGCGTTTCTGTCAGCACTCATTCAAACCGTCACGAAACCGAATTGCCAACCCTTTCAGGTTCTGACGCCAGCTTTCCAGTTCTTCGCGGTTCAACTCGTCCGGCGCCTCTTCCTCGTCCAGGTTCACCGCGAGAATCAGCGGCTGCGTCACATCCCCTTTCGGCTTGTGCGGCGCCCGCGGAGGCTGAAACAGTGCTTGATGGGCCGCCAGCAACTTGGCCAGCCAGGTTTGCGGGTTGTTCGCCAGCTCGATCATCTCGGCCAGCTCAGGAATAGCAATGGTGTCCAGGACTTCGCGAGTCAGCAACGATTCGGCCCGAGACGCATTGGCCTGAGGCAAACGGTAGAAACCGGCGATCTCGTGACACAAACCCAGCAGCGCACCGTACAGGTGAAACAGCGCCGACTCACGACCGGCCTGAATCAGCGCGAGAGAGTTCATCGCCCGCCCCTCTTCGGCCCTGGCGAGCGCCTCCAGAGACAGTCCGGCGAAATAAATCTTTTGATTGGTACGGGTATAGAGCTCATTGGCCATGACGGCAGTCTCCACAACGAAATAATTGCTTCAGGCAGGTCATGCAGGAGCGAGCTCGCGATGGACGCCAACGATGACGCGGGCCTTCAGAATGCCCGCGCTGCTCTCACGCTCATCGCGAGCGAGTTCGTTCCTGCAATGTCTTGCGATTTTATGCCTTCGCAGCCGGTCGCTTGTCCTCGACCTTCCACTTGCCACCGTCGTAGAACGCTTTCCAGCCAGTTGGCTTGCCGTCGACCTCTGTCTGCACATATTGCTCTTTGGTCTTGCGGCTGTAACGAATCACTGCCGGGAGGCCGTCCGGATCCTTCTTCGGCGCTTCGCAGAGGAAGTGATACTTCGGATCGATCTCATCCTTGTGCGGCAAGATTTCCATGACCAGTGGCGCACGAGTTTCACGGTTTTTCGGGAACTGACTGGCCGCCAGGAACAGACCGGACGCACCGTCGCGCAGGATGTAGGTGTCGTTGACCTTTTCGCATTTCAGCTCAGGCATCTTCACCGGATCCATCTTCGGCGGCGCCGCATCACCACTTTTCAGCAGTTTGCGAGTGTTCTTGCACGTCGAGTTGGTGCAACCGAAGAACTTGCCGAAACGGCCGGTCTTGAGCTGCATCTCGCTGCCGCACTTGTCGCACTCCAGGCTCGGACCTTCGTAGCCCTTGATGCGGTAGGTGCCCTCTTCGATTTCGTAGCCCGCGCAATCCGGGTTGTTACCGCAGATGTGCAGCTTGCGCTTCTCGTCGAGCAGATAAGCGTCCATCGCCGTGCTGCAGATTGGGCAACGATGCTTGCCGCGCAACACCAGGGACTCCGACTCACCCTCGTCGTCCGCGGCGATTTCATCGCCGGGAACCAGGTTGACGGTGGCCTTGCAGCGCTCTTTCGGTGGCAGGCTGTAGCCCGAGCAACCGAGGAACACACCGGTCGATGCAGTACGAATCTGCATCGGGCGACCGCAGGTCGTGCACGGAATATCGGTCATCACCGGCTGGTTGGCCCGCATGCCGTTTTCCGGGCTTTCGGCCAATTCGAGTTTTTTCTTGAAGTCGCCGTAAAACTCGTCGAGCACGTTTTTCCAGTCGCGTTCGCCCTGGGCCACGTCATCGAGGTTCTCTTCCATGCCGGCAGTGAAACCGTAGTCCATCAGGTTGGAGAAGCTTTCGGCCAGACGTTCGGTGACGATGTCACCCATCTTTTCCGAATAGAAACGACGGTTGTGCAGCGCCACGTACCCGCGGTCCTGAATGGTCGAAATGATCGCCGCATAGGTCGAAGGACGACCGATGCCGCGTTTTTCCATTTCCTTTACCAGGCTGGCTTCCGAATAACGCGCCGGCGGTTTGGTGAAGTGCTGGGTCGGATCAAGCTTGATCAGCTTCATCGCGTCGCCCTGGCCCATGTCCGGCAGTACGTCATCATCGCCCGGCTTGGCGATTTGCGGCATGACGCGGGTGTAACCGTCGAACTTGAGGATACGACCCTTGGCGCGCAACTCGAAGTCACCGGCACCGACGGTGACCGTGGTCGACAGGTATTGGGCCGGCAGCATCTGACAAGCCAGGAACTGGCGCCAGATCAGCTCGTAGAGGCGCTCGGCGTCACGTTCCATGCCCGAGAGCTTGCTTGGCTCGGTGTTGGCGTCGGACGGACGAATCGCTTCGTGAGCCTCTTGTGCGCCTTCCTTGCTGCTATAGACGTTCGGCGTTTCCGGCAGGTACTTCTTGCCGAACTCGCCTTCAATATAAGTACGCGCCATCGCCACGGCGTCAGCCGAGAGGTTGGTGGAGTCGGTACGCATATAAGTGATGTAGCCGGCTTCATACAGACGCTGGGCCATCATCATGGTTTTCTTCACACCGAAGCCCAGGCGGTTGCTCGCGGCCTGCTGCAGGGTGGAGGTGATGAACGGAGCCGACGGCTTGCTGCTGGTCGGCTTGTCTTCGCGCTTGACGATGCTGTAGCTGGAAGCCTTGAGCTTCTCCAGAGCGGCCATGGCCTGGGCTTCGTTGAGCGGCTTGAAGGCTTCGCCCTTCTCGCGGGCGACATCGAAACGCACGGTTGCACCCTTGGCGGTGCCGAGGTCAGCGTGAACTTCCCAATATTCTTCCGGGATGAACGCGCGGATCTCACGCTCACGCTCGACCACCAGTTTCACGGCAACCGACTGCACACGACCGGCGGACAGGCCACGGGCAATCTTGGCCCACAGCAGTGGCGACACCATGTAGCCCACGACGCGGTCGAGGAAACGACGCGCCTGCTGGGCATTCACGCGATCGATGTCCAGTTCGCCCGGCTGGGAGAAAGCTTCCTGAATCGCCTTCTTGGTAATTTCGTTGAACACCACGCGCTTGTAGCGGCTGTCGTCACCACCGATGGCTTCGCGCAGGTGCCAGGCAATGGCTTCCCCCTCGCGATCCAAGTCGGTTGCGAGATAGATGGTGTCAGCATCCTTGGCGAGCCGGCGCAGCTCTTCGATGACCTTTTCCTTGCCTGGGAGGATCTCGTACTTGGCTTTCCAGCCATGATCGGGATCGACCCCCATGCGAGCGACCAGCTGCTTGCGCGCCTTTTCTTTCGGCGACAGTGCCGGCGCTTCACCCGCAGCGGCCTTGCCGCGCTTGGCGGCTGGCTCTTTGCTGGCGCTAGCCGAACCGCTGGTGGGCAGGTCTCGGATATGGCCGATACTCGACTTCACCACGTATTGGTTACCCAGATACTTGTTGATGGTCTTGGCCTTAGCCGGGGATTCCACAATGACCAGCGATTTGCCCATGGATCAGAAAATTCCTGAATTCTAGAAGTGAAAGGCGTTGGCGCCTGACGCGGCACCGCTATATATAGTGGCTACAAGGTGAGGTCAAGCGCAGGGTTTTGCGCGCACTCAGCTTATGGCTTGGAAAAAACACTCGGTTCGGCTTGCACCAAAGCAAAGCGTGGCACCTGCTCGCCGTCAACTTCGACCGACTCCAGGAACATGCTCAAGGGACGCACCCAAAAGCCGTAATCGCCATACAGGGCTTGGTAGAAGACCACTTCTTCTTCGGTTTCCGAGTGCCGTGCAACACTGAATACACGGTACTGCGGACCTTTGTAATGTTGGTAGAGCCCAGGTTGTATCGGCATGCTTCGGCCCTCACTCAAATCATTTCAAAATAAAAATAAAAATAAACCCGAAAAAACAAAAAACCGGGGCACTTGGCCCCGGCTTCCGTCAGCGAGACGCTTAAACGCGTTCAAAGACGGTGGAGATGCCTTGGCCGAGACCAATGCACATGGTCGCTACCCCGAAGGTGCCGCCATTTTGCTTCATTACATTGAGCAAAGTGCCGGAGATACGCGCACCGGAACAACCGAACGGGTGACCCAGGGCGATCGCGCCGCCGTGCAGGTTAACCTTCTCGTTCATCTTGTCGAGCACTTTCAGATCTTTCAACACGGGCAAGGCCTGTGCGGCGAAAGCTTCGTTGAGCTCGAAGAAGTCGATATCGTTGATGCCGAGGCCCGCGCGCTTCAGTGCTTTCTGTGTGGCCGGTACTGGACCATAGCCCATGATCGCCGGATCCACACCTGCCACTGCCATCGAGCGAATCACCGCCATAGGCTGGATACCCAGATCCTGTGCGCGCTGCGCCGACATCACGATCATGCACGAAGCACCATCAGTGATCTGCGACGAAGTACCCGCCGTCACGGTACCGCCCTTTGGATTGAAGGCCGGCTTGAGGGCCGCCAGGCTTTCCAGGGTAGTTTCCGGACGAATGGTTTCGTCGTAGTCGAACAGTTTCAGGAAACCGTTCTCGTCGTAGCCCTGCATCGGGATGATTTCGTCTTTGAACTTGCCTTCCACGGTCGCCTTATGGGCGAGTTGGTGGGAACGCATGCCGAAAGCATCCTGCTGCTCGCGAGTGATGCCGTGCATTTTGCCCAGCATTTCAGCGGTCAGGCCCATCATGCCCGAGGCTTTCGCCGCGTACAGGGACATGTGCGGGTTCGGATCGACACCGTGCATCATGCTCACGTGACCCATATGCTCGACGCCGCCAACGACGAACACGTCACCATTACCGGTCATGATCGCTTGCGCGGCAGTGTGCAGCGCGCTCATCGACGAGCCGCACAGACGGCTGACGGTCTGGCCAGCCGAGGTGTGCGGGATCTGGGTCATCAGCGACGCCATGCGGGCGATGTTCCAGCCCTGTTCCAGGGTCTGGTTCACACAGCCCCAGATCACGTCTTCGACTTCGTTCGGGTCGACCTTGACGTTGCGTTCCAGCAGTTTGCTGATCAGGTGCGCCGACATGTCTTCGGCGCGGGTGTTACGGTGCATGCCGCCCTTGGAGCGGCCCATCGGAGTACGACCGAAGTCGACAATCACGACGTCTCTAGGATTCAAGCTCATAAGTTCACTCTCACTCTAGTTGGGGGCGCTTAACCGAAAAAGCTCTGGCCGTTTTTGGCCATTTCGCGCAGCTTCGCGGTCGGGTGGTACAGCGCGCCCAAATCAGCGTACTGGTCAGCCAGGGCAACGAACGCTGCAACACCGATCGAATCGATATAGCGCAGCGCACCGCCACGGAATGGAGGGAAACCAATACCGTAGACCAGACCCATGTCGGCTTCGGCAGCGGTTTCGACGATGCCGTCTTCCAGGCAACGCACAGTTTCCAGGCACAGCGGGATCATCATCCAGTTGATGATGTCTTCGTCGGTGACTTCGCGCTGTTCGAACACGATTGGCTTGAGCACTTCCAGGACCGACGGATCGGCGACCTTCTTCTGCTTGCCCTTCTTGTCGGTCTCGTAGGCGTAGAAGCCCTTGCCGTTCTTCTGGCCCAGGCGCTTGGCTTCGTAAAGCACGTCAACGGCCGAACGACGGTCGTCTTTCATGCGGTCCGGGAAACCTTCAGCCATCACATCACGGCCGTGGTGGCCGGTGTCGATGCCGACGACGTCCATCAGGTAGGCCGGGCCCATAGGCCAGCCGAACTTTTCCATGACCTTGTCGATACGGACGAAGTCCACACCGGCGCTGACCAACTTGGCGAAACCGCCAAAGTACGGGAACAGGACACGGTTGACCAGGAAGCCTGGGCAGTCGTTGACCACGATCGGGTTCTTGCCCATTTTCTTGGCGTAGGCAACGGTGGTGGCAACGGCCAGCTCGCTGGACTTCTCGCCACGGATCACTTCGACCAGCGGCATCATGTGCACCGGGTTGAAGAAGTGCATGCCGACGAAGTTTTCCGGACGCTTGAGGGCCTTGGCCAACAGGCTGATGGAAATGGTCGAGGTGTTCGAGGCGAGGATGGTGTCCTCTTTGACCTGGTCTTCGACTTCAGCCAGAACGGCTTGCTTGACCTTCGGGTTCTCGACGACCGCTTCAACCACCAGGTCAACGTGACCGAAGTCACCGTAAGACAGGGTCGGACGAATGCCGTTGAGCACTTCAGCCATTTTCGCGGCGGTCATGCGGCCTTTCTCAACGCGGCCAACCAGCAGCTTGGCGGCTTCGGCCAGCCCCTGCTCGATACCGTGCTCGTTGATGTCCTTCATCAGGATAGGCGTGCCTTTGGACGCCGACTGATAGGCGATACCGCCACCCATGATGCCGGCGCCGAGTACGGCAGCCTGCTTCACGTCCTTGGCGATTTCGTCGTAGGCCTTGGCCTTTTTCTTCAGCTCCTGATCGTTCAGGAACAGGCCGATCAAGCTCTGCGCAGCAGAGGTCTTGGCCAGCTTCACGAAACCGGCCGCTTCGACTTCCAGAGCCTTGTCGCGACCGAAGTTCGCGGCTTTCTGGATGGTCTTGATCGCTTCGACCGGCGCCGGGTAGTTCGGGCCAGCCTGGCCGGCCACGAAACCTTTGGCGGTTTCGAAAGCCATCATTTGCTCGATCGCGTTCAGCTTCAGTTTTTCCAGCTTCGGCTGGCGCTTGGCCTTGTAATCGAACTCGCCGGAAATGGCGCGCTTGATCAGTTCCAGCGCAGCTTCCTGCAATTTTTCAGGCGCCACCACGGCATCGACGGCGCCAACTTTCAGCGCGTCTTCCGGACGGTTTTCCTTGCCGGCGGCGATCCACTCGATGGCGTTGTCGGCACCGATCAGGCGCGGCAGGCGAACGGTACCGCCGAAGCCCGGGTAGATGCCCAGCTTGACTTCAGGCAAACCGATCTTGGCCTTGGTGGACATGACACGGTAGTCCGCTGCCAGGCACATTTCCAGACCGCCACCCAGAGCGATGCCGTTGATCGCGGCGACGGTCGGGACGTTGAGGTCTTCGAAATCGCTGAAAATCTTGTTGGCTTCGAGGTTGCCAGCAACAAGCTCTGCATCCGGCAGCTTGAAGTTGTCGACAAATTCGGTGATGTCGGCGCCGACGATGAAGACGTCCTTGCCACTGCTGACGATCACACCCTTGATCGAAGCATCTGCCTTGATGGTGTCTACGGCCTGACGCAGTTCGTTCAGGGTTAGACGGTTGAACTTGTTGACGGACTCACCCTTGAGGTCGAATTTCAGTTCGACGATGCCACTTTCAAGAGCCTTAACCGTGATGGCTTTACCTTCGTAAATCATCAACTGATCTCCACGATATGGAAGCTGAACAGTACACGTCGGACGCAGGCGAATGGCTCGGCAGGGACGTTAAACGTCGATGCTACGCCTATCCACCCGACACACCCGCCAACGCGATAGTCGGGATTCTGTAGGAGCGATCTGAAATACAAACGCTCAATTCATACGCCCGTTTGATTTGGGTACGTCACCTTCACGGAATTTCCGACAATTGTCAATCGCCCGAAACAGGGGGTTGAAACGCGACTTTCCGGTCATTTCCGTACTGCGAAGACCTTCAACACGCCGAAGCATGTGAAGTCATTCATAGGATCAATCATTAGAAAAGTCGCCCTAATTCGCGGCAGCCCGCGTTTAACGAGCTACGCTGGCGAGACTCAGGATAAAAATGTGAACGCTTTTGGCGAACGCCCAGCGTAAGATCAGCCCACACCGAATTTACCGGCCTGCCTGGCCAACCCGCCCGATGATGTTGTCGGGCTTTTTATTGCCTGCATAAAAAACTGTGGGAGCCGGGCTGCCAGCGATGAACCTGACACCCCGTGGCGCTCTCAGGTTCATCGCGAGCAGGCTCGCTCCTGCAGAGATTGTGTTTCAGGCCAGAGCTTTGAGGGTGGCATCGATTTGCTGCAATACCTCGGCTTCGCCCTTCTCGCCCCAATACAGGGCGATCATTTGTTTATCCGCCTCGACCTTGTAGACATTGTCTGGCAATTTTTCGAAATGATTGAGCAGTGACCGATCCTCACAGACTTCCTGCCACTGATTCACCCAGACACCCGGTGATTTCTGCCAGTAACTCCAGCACGCCGGTTTATTGCCACGCCGCGGCCTGTGGTACTGCGCACAAGGGTTGGGCGGCTCCTGGCCAAGCCAGTGCGGCCATTCCTGCGGCGCCAGTTGCATCGCCAACCCGATGCGTCGCGCATCCATGCGCAGGGCCATGCGGCCACTCTGGTGGCGAGACGGTCGCAACCATGCCAGCGGACTGAGTACCACCAGCAGGATTGACACCACTATCCAGACCGTCATATCTGTACTCCCGATTCTTGATGAGCGTATTCAGTCGCTTTGAAACCAATACGCTTGAAACCAGCCATACTTATCAATATTGCAACCCTCAGGAGAGCACCTCATGCCCTACCACCACATTCTGGTCGCTGTAGACCTAACCGAAGAGTGCGACCCTGTAATCCACCGTGCTCGCGAACTGGCAGTGAGCAATAGTGCGAAATTGTCCCTGGTGCACATTGTCGAGCCGATGGCCATGGCCTTTGGCGGTGACGTACCGATGGACCTGTCACAACTGCAACAACAGCAGTTCGATCAGGCCAAAGAGCGTCTTGACCGGTTGATCGTGAAATACCCGGAACTGTCCAGGGAGTACAGCCACCTGACCTACGGCCAGCCACGCCAGGAAATTCACCACCTGGCCAAGGAGCAAGGGTGCGACATCATCGTGGTCGGCAGTCACGGGCGACACGGCCTGGCACTGCTGCTGGGCTCAACCGCCAACGATGTACTGCACGGTGCGCCTTGCGATGTGCTGGCGGTGCGCCTGCAAAAAAGCTGACAACTCCCCCTGTAGGAGCAAGCTCGTTCCGACAGGATATTCAGCACGGCATATGAAAAGCCCGGCGTTCATGCGAATGAAGCCGGGCTTTTTCATTGCAGGATCAATCAGGCATCCAGCTCGGCCCAACGCTCGACCATCACGTCGAGTTCAGCCTGCAACTGCGCCAATTGAGCGATCACCGCAGCGGTTTCAGCGGCCGGACGCAGGTAGAAACCAGCATCAGCCATCTGCGCCTCGACGGTAGCGATCTGCTGCTCCATGGCTTCGATCTGCCCCGGCAAAGCTTCCAGCTCACGCTGCAATTTGTAGCTGAGCTTTTTCTTCGCCACCGGCGCTTCGACCGCCGCCGCGACAGGCGCAGGTTCGGCTTTGACGACGGCTGAGTTCAGGTCGGCCTTGCCGGACTTGCTCTCGGTCACGCCCAACAGGCGCGGCGAGCCGCCCTGACGCAGCCAGTCCTGATAACCACCGACGTATTCGCGAACCTTGCCCTCACCTTCGAAAACCAGGGTGCTGGTCACCACGTTATCGAGGAATGCCCGGTCGTGGCTGACCATCAGCACGGTGCCGTTGAAGGTCAGCAAGACCTCTTCCAGCAGTTCGAGGGTTTCGACGTCGAGGTCGTTGGTCGGCTCGTCGAGGACCAGCAGGTTCGCCGGCTTGCTGAACAGTTTGGCCAGCAGCAGACGGGCACGCTCACCACCGGACAGCGCCTTGACCGGCGTACGGGCACGCTGCGGGCTGAACAGGAAATCGCCGAGGTAGCTCAGGACATGGCGGCTCTGGCCGTCGATGTCGATGAAGTCGCGACCTTCCGCGACGTTATCGATCACGGTTTTTTCCAGGTCCAGTTGATGGCGCAACTGGTCGAAGTAGGCGACATCGATCTTCGTGCCTTCTTCCACCTTGCCGCTGGTGGGCTGCAAGCCGCTGAGCATCAGTTTCAGCAGCGTGGTCTTACCGGTACCGTTGGCACCCAGCAGACCGATGCGGTCGCCGCGTTGCAGCACCATCGAGAAATCCTTGATCAGGAACGGGCCGCCCGGGTGAGCGAAGCTCACATTTTCGAGGACCATCACCTGCTTGCCAGACTTGTCGGCCGTTTCCAACTGGATATTGGCCTTGCCGGTACGCTCACGACGTTCGCTGCGCTCGACACGCAACGCCTTCAGGGCGCGCACGCGACCTTCGTTACGGGTGCGACGAGCCTTGATGCCCTGGCGAATCCACACTTCTTCCTGAGCCAGACGCTTGTCGAACAGCGCGTTGGCGGTCGCCTCGGCGGCCAGCTCAGCCTCTTTGTGCACGAGGAAACTGGCGTAGTCGCCGTTCCAGTCGATCAAGCCACCGCGATCCAGCTCGAGGATTCGGGTCGCGAGGTTTTGCAGGAAGGAACGGTCGTGCGTGATGAAGAGCACGGCGCCCTGGAAGTCCTTGAGCGCTTCTTCGAGCCAGGCGATCGCACCGATGTCCAGGTGGTTGGTCGGTTCGTCGAGCAGCAGCAGGTCAGGTTCGGAAACCAGTGCCTGGGCCAGCAGCACGCGACGACGCCAGCCGCCGGACAACTCGGCGAGGGTCTTGTCGGCGGGCAATTGCAGGCGGCTGAGGGTGCTGTCGACCAGGGTCTGCAGACGCCAGCCGTCGCGGGCCTCGAGATCGTGCTGGACGTGCATCAGCTTGTCCAGGTCGGCGTCAGTGACGATGTTCTGGCTCAGGTGGTGATATTCGGCGAGCAATGCGCCCACGCCGTCCAGGCCTTCGGCCACCACGTCGAACACGGTCCGCTCGTCGGCTACCGGCAATTCTTGCGGCAATTCGCCGATCTTGAGCCCGGGTGCGCGCCAAACGGAGCCGTCATCGGGCTTCTGGTCGCCCTTGACGAGCTTCATCATGCTGGACTTGCCAGTGCCGTTGCGGCCGATGATGCACACCCGCTCTCCACGGGCGATCTGCCAGGACACCTTGTCCAACAACGGCATAGCGCCGAAAGCAAGGGACACATCGCTGAATTTGAGCAGGGTCATGAGCTTCTCCAAAAACCGGGCGCGCATTCTACCTGACTTGAGGCCTCAGAAGGCCGGCAATTTCACTGTCGAAGCACTCTGCACAACAAATGTTGCGAACTTATACAGACAGGTGGGCAAAGCTTTCGTCCCCTGCTGGCAAAAGGCTAAGCTACAGTTAATTAAGTGTTGGCATTGTCTGCACTTGTTCATGATTTCTCTGCCCGGATGTCCCATGCGCAGTCGCATTTTCAAGCTTTTTTCATGTCTTTTACTGTCTGCCGCTGCCGTTAACTCCGCCCAGGCGGTAGACCTGTCTACCCAGCGCCAATATTACGACGAAGCCAAACGTGCCCTGGCCAAGGGCGATAGCGGTCCTTATTTCCGCTACAGCCAGGCCCTCAGCGATTACCCGCTGGAACCCTACCTGGCCTATGACGAACTGACCGCGCGCCTGAAAACCGCGAGCAATGACGAAATTGAAAAATTCCTCGCCGAACATGGCGACCTGCCACAAGCCAACTGGATGAAATTGCGTTGGCTGCGCTGGATGGCCGATCGCGGCGATTGGCAGACGTTCGTCAAATATTACGACCCCAAGATGAACTTCACCGAACTGGACTGCCTGAATGCGCAGTATCAGATCAGCCATAACCTCAAGTCCGAAGGTTACGCCAACACCAACAAACTCTGGCTGACAGGCAAATCCCTGCCGGCCGCCTGCGACGCACTGTTCGGCATGTGGGCCGCCGAAGGTCAGTTGACCGAGCAAAAACGCTGGGAGCGCGCCAAGCTTGCCGCCCAGTCGCGCAACTACCCGCTGGCCAGCAGCCTGGCCAACGGCCTGACCACCCTCGCCCCTCGCGGTCGCTTGTTGATCGATGTGGCGCAAAAGCCCGAGCTGCTCAATCAGCCGTCGCGTTTCACGCCGGCCGACGAACCGATGTCGGACATTGTCAGCCTTGGCCTGCGCCGCCTCGCCCGCCAGGATCCGGACAAGGCCATGGATCTGCTCGATGGCTATGCCAGCAGCATGCACTTTTCCCGTGACGAAAAAGTGGCGATTGCCCGTGAAATCGGCCTGACACTCGCGCGCCGCTTCGACAGTCGCGCGCTGGACGTGATGACCAAGTACGACCCCGAACTGCGGGACAACACCGTTTCCGAATGGCGCTTGCGCCTGCTGCTGCGCCTGGCCCGCTGGGACGACGCCTATCAACTGACCCGTCGCCTGCCGCAAGACCTGGCCACCACCAACCGCTGGCGCTACTGGCAGGCCCGCAGCCTGGAACTGGCACAACCGCAGAACCCTGAAGCGCAGACGCTCTATAAAACCCTCGCCCGCGAACGCGACTTTTATGGATTCCTCGCCGCCGATCGTTCGCAGTCGCCCTATTCACTGGTCAACAAACCGCTGGTGCTGAGCCAGGCGACGATCAACAAAGTGCGCAACACCCCCGGTATTCGCCGAGCCCTGGAGTTTCATGCCCGCGGGCAGATTGTCGACGGTCGTCGCGAGTGGTACCACGTCAGCCGCCACTTCAGTCGCGAGGAAATGGTTGCCCAGGCCAAACTGGCCTATGACCTGAAATGGTATTTCCCGGCGATCCGTACAATCAGTCAGGCTCAGTATTGGGACGACCTGGACATACGCTTCCCGATGGCGCACCGCGAATCCCTGGTGCGTGAAGCCAGAAATCGTGGCCTGCATTCGAGCTGGGTATTCGCCATCACTCGCCAGGAAAGCGCCTTCATGGACGACGCGCGCTCCGGTGTCGGTGCGTCGGGCTTGATGCAACTGATGCCCGGCACCGCCAAGGAAACCGCGCGCAAGTTCAGCATTCCCTTTGCCTCGCCGCAGCAGTTGCTGGAGCCGGACAAGAACATCCAGCTCGGTGCCGCGTACCTGAGCCAGGTCCACAGTCAATTCAACGGCAACCGCGTCCTCGCCTCCGCCGCCTACAACGCCGGCCCCGGCCGTGTACGCCAGTGGCTGCGCGGCGCCGACCACCTGAGCTTCGACGTGTGGGTGGAAAGCATCCCCTTCGACGAAACCCGTCAGTATGTACAGAACGTGCTGTCTTATTCGGTGATCTACGGGCAGAAACTCAACTCACCGCAACCGTTGGTGGATTGGCACGAGCGGTACTTCGACGATCAATGATCGTGTGGGCGTCGACGTACTGACGAATGGCGAAACGCGGTGCACGTGAAGCACCGCTTTCGCTGGCAAGCCAGCCCCTAGAGCTCGACCAGTGCCTTGCCATCACTGAACTGCAACGCCGCCAGCCGCGCATACAACGCATTACTGGCAAGCAACTCCTGATGCGTGCCCACCGCGACCAGTTTCCCCTGATCCATCACAGCAATCCGGTCAGCGTTTTTCACCGTGGCCAGACGATGGGCGATGACCAGGGTGGTGCGATTTTTCATCAGCGTTGGCAGGGCTTGCTGGATCAGGTGTTCGCTTTGGGCATCGAGGGCGCTGGTAGCTTCGTCGAGCAGCAGGATTGGCGCGTCGACCAGCAGCGCGCGGGCAATCGCCAGGCGCTGGCGCTGGCCGCCGGACAATCCAAGGCCACCGTCCCCCAGGTGGGTCTGGTAACCCTGGGGCATGGCTTCGATAAAGTCGTGGGCATAGGCGACTTTCGCCGCCTCCTGAACCTCGCTCAGCGTTGCCGTCGGCTTCCCATAGCGGATGTTCTCTTCGATGCTGCCGAAAAACAGCGCCGGCGTTTGCGAGACGAGGGCAAAGCAACGACGCAGGTCCAGCGGATCGAGCCGGGTCAGCGGCACGCCATCGAGCAGGATGGAGCCTTCGGCGGGGTCGTAAAAGCGCAGCAGCAGGTCATATACCGTCGATTTACCAGCCCCGGATGGCCCGACCAGTGCCAGGGTTTCACCCGCGTTGATGGTCAGGTTCAGACCGTCGACGGCATAGCTTTCGGGACGCGAGGGGTAGGAAAACCGCACATCTCGCAGCACCAGATCCCCCCTCACCCGCTCCGGCAAGGTCACCCGATCGGTGCCGGGTGGCTGGATGATGTTTTCCGAACGCAGCAACTCGGCAATCCGCTCGGCTGCGCCCGCCGCGCGCTGCAACTCGCCAATCACTTCGCTCAGGGTGCCGAATGCACTGCCGACGATCAGGCTATAGAAGACAAACGCCGCCAGCTCGCCGGCAGAAATTCGCCCGGCAATGACGTCCATGCCTCCGACCCACAGCATGACGCCTACCGCGCCCAGCACCAACACGATCACCAATGTGATCAACCAGGCCCGCTGAAAAATACGCTTGCGTGCCGTGTCGAACGCTTCTTCCACGGTCAAGGCAAAACGTCGTTCGTCCTGAGACTGGTGGTTGTAGGCCTGCACGGTTTTGATCTGACCCAGGGTTTCCGAGACATAACTGCCGATATCGGCAATCCGGTCCTGACTCAAACGCGACAGGTTGCGCACCCGGCGACCGAAAATCAGGATCGGCGCGATCACCAGAGGCAAAGCGACGACGACGATACTGGTGAGTTTGGGGTTGGTCACAAACAACAGGACGATCCCGCCGATGACCATCAGCAGGTTGCGTAGAAAAAGGGACAAGGAAGAGCCGATTACCGATTGCAGCAACGTCGTATCGGCGGTCAACCGCGACTGGATTTCAGAGCTGCGGTTGTTTTCGTAGAACCCGGGATGCAGGTAAATCAAGTGGTTGAATACCTGACGGCGGATGTCGGCGACACAACGTTCGCCGATCCACGACACCAGATAAAAACGCGCAAAGGTCCCGACCGCCAGGCCGAACACCAGCAACATGAACAGGCCGATGGACTTATTGAGCAAGTGCGGTGATTGGGTCATGAAGCCCTGATCCACCAGCAGGCGAATGCCCTGTCCCATGGACAACGTGATACCCGCCGTGACGATCAACGCGAGCAAGGCACCGAACGCGTGCCAGCGATAAGGCGCGATGAAACGACTGGCCAGGCGAATCGCACGACGGTGACGAACAGAAAGCATTGGCATCATCCAGAACGGTTAATAAGGTCAGCCTAGTCCGGCCAAATGGGATGGAACCTGGTAAATCACAATGAGTCAGGTTAATTATGACCGCCGCTACTAGGCGCTAGACGCTATTGGTCTAAGGTTCGGGTGGCAACCTCGCGCCATTTCTGGTGGACTGGGCTTGCCGCCGCGTAAAGATCGCAGGGAGCTGTCACAGCCTGGTCACCTGGCGGTTCTACAGTAAGCACACACCTGAAGAGGAGACAGGCCATGTCCTTGCATAACAGCAGAAATGACAAGATTCAAGTAATCCGCACACAGCCAAACCAGTCTCTGGGTTGCTCGATAATCGATGCCGATGGCCGCGAAGTACCGATCACTGAAGACATGATCCAGGCCGCGTGCCGTGAGCTGGAAAAGCGATTGGTCAAGCCTGCCGAACAAAAGTGATATAGCCACCGTCTTCTTTGACCCGGCCCCTGTTGGCCGGGTTTTTTATGCGCTTTTTTGACAGTGCTGCTCCCCACGTAATCAATGCGACGCCAATGCAGCCGCATGCCCTGTGGGAACGTGGCTTGCCCTCGATCGGCCCTACACGGTTTTCAGAGGGCCGACGCGCCCAACGCCGCTACGATCTGCCGCAGCGCCGGCGAATCCCCTTCAATGCGCACTTTCAACCCATCAATCTCACGCCGCGATGGATAATTTTTGCGCAAAGCATCGAACGCCGCACGTTGCTCGCTCACGCTGCCTACAAGGCTGCGGCGGAAATCCGCGTCGTCACGGCGCGGGTCGTACACGCCGCGGCACAACATCGCCAGTGCCCAGGCCGGATCGCTTTCAGCACTCAGGGTCGCTTCGGACAACCACGGCGCCGGCAGCAAATCGCTCAGGCTGACCTCAGCCGATTGTCCGAGAAAATCGCAATACGCCTGGTAGATCTGCGCCGTTCCGCGCTGTTTGCCATCCAGGCTGTAGCCGGCAATGTGCGGCGTGGCCAGCACACAGAGTTCGGCCAGTGCCACATCGACCTCCGGCTCACCCTCCCAGACATCGAGTACCGCTTGCAGGTCTTCACGTTGCAACAGCACCTGGCGCAGGGCGCTGTTATCCACCACGGGACCACGACTGGCATTGATCAGCCAGGTGCCGGGCTTGAGTCGGTCCAGGTGCTTTTGATCGAACAAATGCCAGGTGGAATGAGCGCCCTGTTTGGTCAGCGGTGTGTGCAGGCTGATGACATCGCACTGTTCGATGATCTGCTCCAGACTGACGTAATCGCCCCCTTCGGCAGCGTGGCGCGGCGGATCGCAGACCAGTACCTTCCAGCCCAGCCCCTGCAGGACCTTGACCAAGCGTCCGCCCACTTCACCGGCGCCGACCACACCGTAAGTTCGCCGAGTCAGATCGACGCCTTCGATTTCAGCCAGGGTCAACAGACTGCCGAGCACGTAGTCGACCACGCCACGGGCATTGCAACCCGGCGCGCTGGACCAGGTGATCCCGGCTTGTTGAAAATAATCCAGATCCAGGTGATCGGTGCCAATGGTGCAGGTACCGACAAAACGCACCTTGCTGCCTTCGAGCAACGCGCGGTTGACGTTGGTCACCGAGCGCACCAGCAACACATCGGCCTGTTCGACGGTGGCACGGTCGATGGAACGCCCTGATACCCGGCGGATTTCACCGAAACTTGCAAAGAAAGCATCGAGCAGGGGGATATTTTCGTCGGCAACAATCAGCATGGCAGGCTCCTTAGGCGGATCGGCAGTGTAGGCGTAGAGGCGGGTGGTGAGCCAGCGTGCATTGTGCATCCTGGATATGAAGGACTGCATATTTCCTGTGGCGAGGGAGCATGAGGATTCATTCAAGCGGTCGATTACAAATCGCTAACACAGGTCTTTTCCTGACCGTTACGTCAACGCGTAGAATGCGCGCCTGCGCATCAATACCTTCTGGACGTTTTACCCTTGAATTCTGTGACCGACCGCTCCACCGCCACGCCCCTCAATCGCCCGGCCCGGGTTCGCCTCGAGCTGAAAAACCTGCTCGCCCTGGCGCTGCCGATCATGGTCGCGCAACTGGCGACCACGGCCATGGGGTTCGTCGATGCCGTGATGGCCGGGCGGGTCGGTCCGCGTGACCTGGCCGCCGTGGCCCTGGGTAATTCGATCTGGGTGCCGGTGTTCCTGCTGATGACCGGTACTTTGCTGGCCACCACGCCGAAAGTCGCCCAGCGTTTCGGCGCCGGCACCCACAGCGAAATCGGCCCGATCGTGCGTCAGGCGCTGTGGCTGGCGCTGGTGGTGGGGTTGATGGCGACCGGCATTCTGTTCAGTGCCGAACCGGTTTTGCGCGTCATGAAGGTCGACCCCGAACTGATTGGCCCGTGCATGCAGTATCTGCATGGCATCGCCAGCGGCTTGCCTGCCGTTGCCATTTACCATGTGCTGCGCTGTTTCAGCGATGGCCTGGGCCGTACCCGCCCGGCGATGGTGCTGGGTCTGTGCGGGCTGGCGCTGAATATTCCTCTGAACTACATCTTCATTTATGGCCACTTTGGTGTCCCCGCCATGGGCGGCGTCGGCTGCGGTTGGGCCACGGCGATCGTGATGTGGGTCATGGCGTTGGGCATGGCCGGTTGGGAGCGCTGGGCGCCGGCGTACCAGTCGAGTGAATTGTTCAGCCGTTTCGACTGGCCGCAATGGTCGGTGATCAAGCGCTTGCTGGGTATCGGCCTGCCTATCGGCATCGCGGTGTTCGCCGAGTCGAGTATCTTTGCCGTGATCGCGCTGCTGATCGGCAGCCTCGGCGCCACCGTGGTCGCCGGGCATCAGATCGCCCTGAACTTCAGCTCGCTGGTGTTCATGATCCCCTACTCCCTCGGCATGGCTGTGACGGTACGGGTCGGCCAGGCGCTGGGCCGTCAGGAGCCGCGCGAAGCACGCTTCGCCGCCGGGGTCGGCATGGGCACGGCCCTGGCTTACGCCTGCTTGTCGGCGAGCATGATGCTGTTGCTGCGCGAGCACATCGCAACGATCTACACCGCTGACCCGACGGTAGTCAAAGTCGCGGCGATGCTGATTGTCTACTCGGCACTGTTCCAGTTTTCCGATGCGATACAGGTCACGGCGGCCGGTGCGCTGCGCGGTTATCAGGACACCCGGGTAACGATGATCCTGACGCTGTTCGCGTATTGGGGCATTGGTTTGCCGGTGGGTTACGTCCTTGGCCTGACCGATTGGTTCGGCGCACCGAGTGGCCCGAGCGGGCTATGGCAGGGCTTGATCGTGGGCTTGAGCTGTGCGGCGCTGATGCTGTCGATCCGCCTGACACGCAGTGCGCGCAAGCGGATTCGCATGAGTCATTCGCTGGGTTGACCCAATGGTGCAGGAGCGAGCGTCGGTTATTCGGATTTTTTGCGGATCCAGTAGAGGTAAGTGCCTGCCTCTTCCTGCTGACCGACCAGTTCGTGATCGAGAAACACGCAGAATTTGGGGATGTCGCGCCGGGTCGACGGATCGGTGGCGATCACCTTCAGCAGACCGCCAGGCGCCAGGTCACGGATGTGCTGGTGCAACATCATCACCGGCTCCGGGCAGTTGAGGCCGGTGGCATCCAGGGTGCCGTCAACCGGCGTATCGATCATTTCACTCATGGCTTGCTCCTGAAACTGGCCGGCATTGTCGCGCAATGCCGGGTGTTCGGTCATCTGTGGCATTACGCCCGCTCCCACAGTTTTTAACTGCTCAGCGGGACTTCGGTTTCTTCACATCCAGCCGCCGCAAATGGCAGGTCACTTCCTCACGGTCGTGATACAGCTGTTTGCAGCCAATCTCGACCTTGATGCCCCGCGCCTTGAAGCCGTCGGCGATCCGCTCCAGCAGGCGCTTCACTTCGGCGTAACGCTGTTTCATCGGCAACTTGAGGTTGACCACGGCTTCGCGGCAATGCCCCTCGCCAATCCATTCTTCAAGCATCGCGGCGTTACGCGCCGGCTTCTCGACGATGTCGCACACCATCCAGTCCACCGGTTGCTTGGGCTTGAAGGTGAAGCCGTCGGCCATCAAATGTTGCACCAACCCGGTATCCATCAGGCTTTCGGCCATCGGGCCGTTGTCGATGGCGGTCACAAGCATGCCCCGATTGACCAGTTGCCAGGTCCAGCCACCGGGCGCAGCGCCCAGATCGACGCCGGTCATGTCGCCATGCAGGCGCTCGTCCCACTGGTCGCGCGGGATGAAATGGTGCCACGCCTCTTCCAGCTTCAGTGTCGAGCGGCTTGGCGCCTCGCGGGGGAACTTCAAACGTGGAATGCCCATCGGCCACATCGCCGAGTTGTCCGCCTCTGCCAGGCCCATGAACACTTCGCGGCCGCTTTTGAAGGTCAGCAACAAACGCGGCTTGTGGGCGTCTTCCACCAGTTTTCCGGCCGCCATCAGCGCCTTGCGCAGGTGGACTTCGAATTTCTTGCAGAAATTCGACAATTCCTTGCCATCGTTGGTGTCGACCATCTCCAGCCACAGGCTGCCGCACAGCGGAAAGTCGGCCATATGGGCAAGGATCACGCTGATGCGATCGGTTTCCGGCAAATCGATGAAGATCCCCCGGGCCCACTGGCGCGGGAAAATCAATTGATCGAAACGCTGACCGCGCATCAGCCGTTCGGCGCCGTCTTCTTCGGTGCAGACGAATTCGGCGCAGGCGCTGGCGGTCTTGGCCTTGGCATAACCGGCCACGTTCAGCCGCGCGGCGAGGTCGGAAATCTCGGAACAGACTTCGCCTTCGAAGCCCGGCCGGCAGTGCATAAAGAGGGTGTTCATTCTTACTCCTGGGCAGATGGCGAGACATTCAACCACTGCGCGATGCCCAGACTTGCGTTGAAGCAAAGCCTGTCACGAAAACCGGCGCATGATAACTGACTTCGGAACCTCGGACTTATCGATAGAGTCCAGTAATTAGCCAGCTACTCAAAACAGGGCTAGGTTTAATGCTCTGCCCGTCCCCTCCGTCCGTAGCCGTGCGGACTCAAAGGAGTGATTGCAATGCCCTCCCTCAATAGTTTGAACACCCTTAAAACCCTGCAAGTCGACGACAAGACCTATCACTATTTCAGCCTGCCGGATGCCGCCAGGAGCCTGGGCGATCTGGACAAGCTGCCGATGTCGTTGAAAGTGCTGCTGGAAAACCTGCTGCGCTGGGAAGACGAAAAAACCGTCACCGGCGCCGACCTCAAGGCGATTGCTGCCTGGCTCAAGGAACGCCGCTCCGACCGCGAAATCCAGTACCGCCCGGCGCGGGTGCTGATGCAAGACTTCACTGGCGTGCCCGCCGTGGTCGACTTGGCGGCCATGCGCGCGGCGATGGCCAAGGCTGGCGGTGACCCGCAACGAATCAATCCACTGTCGCCAGTAGACCTGGTGATCGACCACTCAGTGATGGTCGACAAATTCGCCAGCAGCAGCGCCTTCGAACAGAACGTCGACATCGAAATGCAGCGCAACGGCGAACGTTATGCCTTCCTGCGCTGGGGCCAGAGCGCCTTCGACAATTTCAGCGTGGTGCCGCCGGGCACCGGGATCTGCCACCAGGTGAACCTGGAGTACCTCGGTCGCACGGTCTGGACCAAGGACGAGGACGGACGCACCTACGCCTTCCCGGACACACTGGTGGGCACGGACTCCCACACCACCATGATCAACGGTCTGGGCGTGCTCGGCTGGGGCGTTGGCGGGATCGAAGCGGAAGCGGCGATGCTAGGCCAGCCGGTGTCGATGCTGATTCCCGAAGTAATCGGCTTCAAGCTCAGCGGCAAACTCAAGGAAGGCATCACCGCCACCGATCTGGTGCTGACGGTCACCCAGATGCTGCGCAAGAAAGGCGTGGTCGGCAAGTTCGTCGAATTCTATGGCGACGGGCTGGACGACCTGCCGTTGGCCGACCGCGCGACCATCGCCAACATGGCCCCGGAATACGGCGCCACCTGCGGTTTCTTCCCGGTGGACGAGGTGACGCTGGAGTACCTGCGCCTGTCCGGCCGCCCCCTCTCGACCGTCAAATTGGTCGAGGCCTACAGCAAGGCCCAGGGCCTGTGGCGCCTGCCGGGCAAAGAGCCCGTATTCACCGACAGCCTCGCGCTGGACATGGGCAGCGTCGAAGCCAGCCTCGCCGGGCCGAAGCGCCCGCAAGACCGCGTGTCGCTGCCGAACGTCGCGCAAGCGTTCAGCGATTTCCTCGGTGTCCAGCTCAAACCCACCAGCAAGGAAGAAGGCCGCCTCGAAAGCGAGGGCGGTGGCGGTGTGGCCGTGGGCAATGCGGACATGGCCGGCGAAGCGGACTATGAATACGAGGGCCAGACCCATCGGCTGAAAAACGGCGCGGTGGTGATTGCCGCGATCACCTCCTGCACCAACACCTCCAATCCGAGCGTAATGATGGCCGCCGGTCTGGTGGCGAAAAAAGCCGTGGAAAAAGGCCTGCAACGCAAACCCTGGGTGAAAAGCTCGCTGGCTCCTGGCTCGAAAGTGGTCACCGACTACTACAAGGCAGCCGGGCTCACGCAGTATCTGGATCAACTGGGTTTCGCCCTGGTCGGCTACGGCTGCACCACCTGCATCGGCAACTCCGGGCCGCTGTCGGAACCGATCGAAAAAGCCATCCAGCAGGCCGACCTTACCGTGGCCTCGGTGCTATCGGGCAACCGCAACTTTGAGGGCCGGGTGCATCCGCTGGTGAAAACCAACTGGCTGGCCTCCCCGCCGCTGGTGGTCGCTTATGCGTTGGCGGGCACGGTGCGCATCGACCTCAGCACCGAGCCGCTGGGTAAGGACCAGAACGGCAACCTGGTGTACCTGCGCGATATCTGGCCGAGCAGCAAGGAAATCGCCGAAGCCGTGGAGCAAGTCAACACCGCGATGTTCCACAAGGAGTACGCCGAAGTGTTTGCCGGCGACGAGCAGTGGCAAGCCATCGAAGTGCCGCAGGCCGCGACTTACGTCTGGCAGGCGGATTCGACCTACATCCAGCATCCACCGTTCTTCGATGACATCGGCGGGCCGCCCCCCGTGGTCAAGGACATTGCCGGCGCCCGCGTCCTCGCGCTGCTGGGCGATTCGGTGACCACCGACCACATCTCACCGGCCGGCAACATCAAGGCCGACAGCCCGGCGGGGCGCTATCTGCGCGAGAAAGGCGTGGAGCCACGGGACTTCAACTCCTACGGTTCGCGGCGCGGCAACCATGAAGTGATGATGCGCGGCACCTTCGCCAACATCCGCATTCGCAACGAAATGCTTGGCGGCGAAGAAGGTGGCAACACCCTCTATATACCGACTGGCGAGAAACTGGCGATCTACGACGCAGCCATGCGCTATCAAGCCTCGGGCACGCCGCTGGTGGTGATCGCCGGGCAAGAATACGGCACCGGGTCGAGCCGGGACTGGGCGGCCAAGGGCACTAATCTGCTGGGGGTCAAAGCGGTCATCGCCGAAAGCTTTGAGCGTATTCACCGCTCCAACCTGGTGGGAATGGGCGTGTTGCCGCTGCAATTCAAACTCGACCAGAACCGCAAGAGCCTGAACCTGACCGGCAAGGAAACCCTGGACATCCAAGGCCTGACCGGCGTTGAGCTGACGCCACGGATGAACCTGAACCTGGTCATCACCCGTGAAGACGGCAAGAGCGAGAAAATCGAGGTGCTGTGCCGAATCGATACGCTGAACGAAGTGGAATACTTCAAGTCGGGAGGGATCTTGCATTACGTGCTGCGGCAGTTGATTGCCTCATGACGGCGTACTGACAAAGACACCGCCTTCGGGCGGTGTTTTTTTTGGGATCACAAAAATCCATGTGCGGGCCTGCTCGCGATGACGGTGTACCATTCATGGACGATGATGAATGACCCTCTGCTGTCCCGAGCAAGCTCGCTCCTGCACCGGAGATAGGGTCACCCCACAGAACGTCAGACACAAGGACTTGCAATGCTCGCCCTGCCATGGACATTTCTGGCCCTGCTCTCCCTCGGCTACGGCATGGCCCTGGCCTATGGTCACCTCGGCTGGTTCGCCGGAATCTCCGTAGCGTTGTTGCTGATGGCCGCTTTCGCCGCTCGCCAGCAAACAATTCAGTTCGGCCGCTGCCTCGGCCACGGCCTGTTCATCTTTCTGGCCCTGGCACTGGCGCTGCACTGGCTGCCCGGTTTCTACAATGGTCGCGTTATCGCCCCCCAGCGCTTCACCGACGACGCCTTGCCGTTTTCCATGTACCTGAATCTGGACAAACCCCTGATCGGTTTCTGGCTATTGTTGGTGTGCCCATGGATTGTCGGCCAGCGGTCGTTGCGAGTGTCCCTGTATGCCACCGCGCTGGCGTTGACCTTGAGTGCGGTGCTGGCACTGGGTGGCGCGCTGTTGCTGGGCGTCATCGCTTGGGCGCCGAAATGGCCGGACCAGGCCTGGATCTGGCTGCTCAACAACTTGCTACTGGTAACACTGGTCGAAGAAGCTCTCTTTCGCGGCTATATACAGGGTGGCCTGAACCGTTGCCTGAAAAACCTGGCTTATGGCGAAAACCTCGCCCTGCTGCTCACCTCACTGCTGTTCGGCCTGGCGCATGCCGGTGCGGGCTGGCAATGGGTACTGCTGGCGAGCCTGGCCGGCGTCGGTTATGGTCTGGCCTACCGTTTTGGCGGACTGTCTGCCGCCATCGCCACCCACTTCGGTTTGAACCTGCTGCACTTCGGACTGTTCACCTATCCAATGCTCACCGGCTGACGCATGGGTCATTTTGCGACGCACCACCGATAATCGAAAATTCGTCTCAACAAATAGCCATGGGTGCCGATACAGCACTTGAAAGCCTTGCGGATAAAAAAAGCCATGCGTAACAACCAACCAATTACACAACGCGAACGGACCTTTCCGGCTCAGCAACGGTTGATTTCCACCACTGATGCCAAAGGCCTGATCACCTACTGCAACGACGACTTCGTCGACATCAGCGGGTTTTCTCAGGAAGAACTGATCCGTGCCCCGCACAACCTGGTGCGTCACCCCGACGTCCCGGCCGCGGTGTTCTCGCACATGTGGGCAACACTGAAACAAGGCTTGCCATGGATGGGTATCGTCAAGAATCGCTGCAAGAGCGGTGATCACTACTGGGTCAACGCCTATGTGACGCCGATCTTCGAAGGCAATCAGGTGATCGGTTACGAGTCGGTGCGGGTCAAGCCCACCGCGGAGCAGATCCGCCGTGCCGAAGCGCTTTACCAGCGCATCAATCAGGGCAAGTCGGCCATTCCTTCCTCCGATAAATGGTTGCCGATTCTGCAGGACTGGTTGCCGTTCATTCTGGTCAGCCAACTGAGTTTCATGATTGGCGCCACGCTGAACTCCCACTGGGGGTTTGCCCTGGCCGCCGGTCTCTCGGTGCCCCTGGGCCTGATGGGCCTGGGCTGGCAACAACGCGGGATCAAGCGCTTGTTGCGACTGGCCGAGCAGACCACGTCCGACCCGCTGATCGCGCAGATGTATACCGACAGCAGCGGTGCCCAGGCACGTCTGGAGATGTCGATCCTCAGCCAGGAAGCCCGCCTGAAAACCTGCCTGACCCGCCTGCAGGACACCGCCGAGCACCTGACCGATCAGGCGAAACAATCGGACACCCTGGCCCACAACAGTTCCTCGGGCCTGGAGCGCCAGCGCGTCGAAACCGAGCAGGTGGCCACCGCCGTCAATGAGATGGCCGCCACCACCCAGGAAGTCGCCAGCCACGTGCAACGCACCGCCGACGCTACCCAGGAAGCCAATCGCCTGACCAGTCGCGGCCGTGACATCGCCGGGGAAACCCGCGAAGCCATTCAGCGCCTGTCGGTGGTGGTCGGGGAAACCGGCCAGACCGTGACCCAACTGGCCAAGGACAGCGACGAAATCGGCGGCGTGGTCGACGTGATCAAAGGCATCGCCGACCAGACCAACCTGCTGGCACTCAACGCTGCTATCGAAGCGGCCCGCGCCGGTGAGATGGGTCGCGGTTTTGCAGTGGTGGCCGATGAAGTACGCCAATTGGCGCAACGCACCAGCGAATCCACCGGGCAGATTCACGCCCTGATCGCCAAGCTCCAGCAAACGGCCAGCACAGCGGTGCAGACCATGGAAGCCGGGCATCGTCAGGCTGAAGAAGGCGTGGCGCGGGTACTGGAAGCGGATCAGGCCTTGGTCGGCATCAGCGAAGCGGTGGCCAACATCACCGACATGACCACCCAGATCGCTGCCGCGACCGAAGAGCAAAGCTCGGTCGCCGAGGAGATCAGCCGCAACATCAGCAACATTTCCATCCTCGCTGACCAAACCTCGGAACAGGCTCAGAACTCGGCGCTGCTGAGTGAAGAGCTGACCAAAACCGCGAATACCCAGTATTCGTTGGTGGAGCGGTTCAACCGCTGATTGCTGCCAGAAAAACAAAACCCGGATCGCGAAAGCTTCCGGGTTTTTTTGAGCCTGTAGACGGGATGCTGCCGGGTCGTCCCGCGACGGGACCATCACAACCTCAACAAACCCTCACCGAAGGAATGAAGCCACCTTCTGCGCTGCAGCCGCCAAGTGCTGCTCATGACTAAACCCCGAAGCCTTCAACGGCTTCAAGTCGTGATCCCCCGCAACCAGCCACATGACCTCGATGCCCGGCGATAACACATACCCCTCGACCGTCTCGCGATTGCCCAGCGCATCCCGCTCGCCTTGCACGATCAGCGTACGCGCCTTCAACCCCGCCAGATGTTCCACTCGCGGTTTCTCCGGCTTGCCCACCGCATAAAACGGATAGCCCAGGCACACCAACGCATCAGCGCCCATTTCATCCGCCAGCAAACTGGCCATCCGCCCGCCCATGGACTTGCCGCCGATGGCCAGGCGCCCAGCGACATGACGTCGCACCACGGCGTACACCTCGCGCCAGCACTCCAGCAGCTTCGGTGCCGGGTTGGGTGGGCGCTTGCCGCCGTCGACACGCCTCTGCGCCATGTATGGAAATTCAAAGCGCAGCACGTTGACGCCTTGCGCCGCGAGGCGTGTGGCCATGTCGTTCATCCAGTCGCTGTCCATCGGCGCTCCGGCACCATGGGCCAGGATCAAGGTCGCGTGCGCGGGCGCCACGCCGGCATCCCACCGCCATCCATGATCCCGCACGCACTGCGCCCATTGATCCCCGTCAATACCGGCCATGTGCTTCTTGTCCATGCTTGCCTCGCTTTTAGTCTGCCTATAACTCCGGCCGAAGAGTGCACTGCCTTGCGCAAGCGCGCTCACTTCAGCTGAACCGTGGATGGGGAACCATGAACACTTCTATCAGTACCGCCTACAACTACAAGGTGGTCCGCCAATTCGCCATTATGACGGTGGTGTGGGGCATCGTCGGCATGGGGCTCGGGGTTTTTCTCGCAGCCCAGTTGGTCTGGCCCGAACTCAACTTCAACTTGCCGTGGACCAGTTTCGGCCGTTTACGCCCGCTGCACACCAACGCGGTGATCTTCGCCTTCGGCGGCTGCGCCCTGTTCGCCAGTTCGTTCTACTCGGTGCAGCGCACCTGCCAGACCCAGCTGTTCGCGCCAAAAATCGCCGCGTTCTGCTTCTGGGGCTGGCAACTGGTGATCCTGCTGGCCGCCATCAGCCTGCCGCTGGGGTACACCAGCTCCAAGGAATACGCCGAGCTGGAATGGCCGATCGATATCCTGATCACCATTGTCTGGGTCGCCTATGCCGTGGTGTTCTTCGGCACGATCATGAAGCGCAAGACCAAGCACATCTACGTCGGTAACTGGTTCTTCGGTGCGTTCATCGTCACCGTGGCGATTCTGCACATCGTCAACAACCTTGAGCTGCCGGTGAGCTTGACCAAGTCCTACTCGGTGTATGGCGGTGCGACCGATGCCATGGTGCAGTGGTGGTACGGGCACAACGCCGTGGGCTTTTTCCTCACCGCCGGTTTCCTGGGGATGATGTATTACTTCGTGCCCAAACAGGCCGAGCGCCCGGTGTATTCCTATCGCTTGTCCATCGTGCACTTCTGGGCGCTGATCACCCTGTACATCTGGGCCGGTCCGCACCACCTGCACTACACCGCGCTGCCGGACTGGGCACAGTCGCTGGGCATGGTGATGTCGCTGATCCTGCTGGCGCCGAGCTGGGGCGGGATGATCAACGGGATGATGACGCTCTCGGGTGCCTGGCATAAGTTGCGCAGCGACCCGATCCTGCGCTTCCTGGTCGTGTCCCTGGCGTTCTACGGCATGTCGACCTTCGAGGGGCCGATGATGGCGATCAAGACCGTCAACGCGCTCTCCCACTACACCGACTGGACCATCGGCCACGTACACGCCGGCGCCCTCGGCTGGGTGGCGATGATCTCCATCGGCGCGCTGTACCACATGATCCCGAAAGTCTTCGGTCGCCCACAGATGCACAGCATCGGCCTGATCAATGCGCACTTCTGGCTCGCGACTATCGGCACCGTGTTGTACATCGCCTCCATGTGGGTCAACGGCATCGCCCAAGGCCTGATGTGGCGTGCAGTCAACGAAGACGGGACGCTGACCTACTCCTTCGTTGAAACCCTGGCGGCCAGCCACCCGGGCTTCATCGTGCGGCTGGTAGGTGGTGCGATCTTCCTCAGCGGCATGTTGCTGATGGCTTACAACACCTGGCGCACCGTGCGGGCCTCGCAGCCTGCCGACGCCGCCGCTGCCGCGCAGATGGCCTGAGGAGTCCGCCATGAAACACGAAACCATCGAAAAAAACGTCGGCCTGCTGCTGTTGCTGATGATCTTTGCCGTGAGCATCGGCGGTCTGACCCAGATCGTCCCGCTGTTCTTCCAGGACGTGACCAATAAACCGGTGGAAGGCATGAAGCCCTACACCGCGCTGCAACTCGAAGGCCGCGACCTCTACATCCGCGAAGGCTGCGTCGGCTGCCACTCGCAGATGATCCGTCCGTTCCGCGCCGAGACCGAACGCTACGGGCACTATTCGGTGGCCGGTGAAAGTGTCTGGGACCACCCGTTCCTGTGGGGCTCGAAACGCACCGGACCTGACCTGGCCCGGGTCGGCGCGCGCTACTCCGATGACTGGCACCGCGCGCATTTGTACAACCCGCGCAACGTTGTGCCGGAATCGAAAATGCCGGCCTACCCGTGGTTGGTGGCCAACGCGCTCGACAGCAGCCACACCGAGACCAAGCTGCGCGCCATGCGCACCCTCGGCGTGCCGTACACCGACGAAGACATCGCCGGTGCGACCGAGTCGCTCAAGGGCAAATCGGAAATGGATGCCCTGGTTGCCTACCTGCAAGTGCTCGGCACTGCGATCAAGAGCAAGAGGTGAGCCGTGGTCTTTGAAATAAGCAGTGGAATGATTCGCGGCCTGGGCACGGTCGTGGTGTTCGTGGCCTTTGTCGGCCTGGCGCTCTGGGTGTTCAACGGCAAGCGCAATCCGGACTTCGCCGAAGCGCGCCTGTTGCCATTCGCCGACGAGCCGCAACCCGACAGTGTCACCCCCCAAGAATCCGCAACAAGGAGTACCCGGACATGACCACCTTCTGGAGTACGTGGATCTGCGTACTGACCATCGGCAGCCTGATCGGCCTGACCTGGCTGCTGATCGGCACCCGCAAGGGCGAAACCAAGGGCAGCGTCGACCAGACCATGGGCCATAGCTTCGACGGCATCGAGGAGTACGACAATCCGTTGCCGCAGTGGTGGTTCATGCTGTTCGCCGGCACCCTGGTGTTTGCCGTTGGCTACTTGATCCTCTATCCGGGCCTGGGCAACTGGAAAGGCATCCTGCCCGGCTACGACAACGGCTGGACCGGCGCGCACGAATGGGAAAAGGAAATGGCCAGGGCTGATGCGAAGTTCGGGCCGATCTTCGCCAAATTCGCTGCCATGCCGCTGGAAGAAGTGGCCAAGGACCCGCAAGCGTTGAAAATGGGCGGGCGCCTGTTTGCCTCCAACTGCTCGGTCTGCCACGGCTCGGACGCCAAGGGTGCATTCGGCTTCCCCAACCTGACGGACCTTGATTGGCGCTGGGGCGGCAACGCTGACACCATCAAGACCACCATCATGGGTGGGCGCATGGCGGCGATGCCGGCCTGGGGTGAAATCCTCGGTGAAGCCGGCGTGAAAAACGTCGCGGCCTATGTGCGCCATGGATTGGCCGGCCTGCCGCTGGCCGCCGACAGCGGTGCGGATCTGCAAGCCGGACAGCAACTGTTCAGCACCACCTGCGTCGCCTGCCACGGGGCAAACGGCCAGGGCACTGAAGCCATGGGCGCGCCGAATCTGACGCACCCGACCGGTTTTATCTACGGTACAAGCCTGGCGCAGCTGCAACAAACCATCCGCCATGGTCGCCAGGGCCATATGCCAGCGCAAAGCGAACTGCTCGGCAACGATAAGGTTCAATTGCTGGCGGCGTATGTGTACAGCCTGTCGCACGCTGCCGGTACCGAGCGCTTGCAGGCTGAAGGCAAAACCGAGTAATCGATGACCGCTCTACTGCCGCATTCTCCGGAATGCGGCAGTTTCCCGCCCCTTTGCGACCCATTGTCGCACCCTCATTCAGTCTTCCTTTCGGTTCGCCAGATTCGGGTCTAAGCTTGCTCCGATGCGGACTGGCAAGTACCGGTTCCAGGTCGACCCTAACCGATGTGTTCGACGATTCAGCTCGATGACAGGCCGCAAAGGCTGGTAGATACCGGCTGTCGCGCGAATTGCCATCGGTCACCTGATCGTTGCGATTGAACACACCTCGTTACATGTGACCTGACCCCCTTGCCTATTTAGTCCGGCGGGACAAATTGCCGGCGTGCAAATTTGTCCTTACGCGGCGCATGGAAAGGCCGCAGAATCAGCATTTGAAAGCATTGACCCAGGTCATGGCGCGTTGCAATGACCCCCCGCTTTCTACATACTTGCGGCCGATTTTTAATCCTAATAAAACACCCAAACCGTGGAACCTTAGAATGAGCACAGCAATCAGTCCGACTGCTTATAACTATAAGGTAGTCCGCCAGTTCGCCATCATGACGGTGGTCTGGGGGATCCTTGGCATGGGGCTCGGTGTCTTCATCGCCTCACAGCTCGTATGGCCGGAATTGAATTTCGGTCTGCCGTGGACGACTTTTGGACGCCTGCGCCCGTTGCACACCAACCTGGTGATTTTCGCCTTCGGTGGATGTGCACTGTTTGCCACTTCTTATTATGTCGTGCAGCGAACCTGCCAAACGCGACTGATTTCCGACAGCCTCGCGGCCTTCACCTTCTGGGGATGGCAAGCGGTGATCGTCGGCGCCATCGTTACCTTGCCGCTGGGTTACACCACCACCAAGGAATACGCTGAGCTGGAATGGCCCCTGGCCATTCTGCTGGCCATCGTCTGGGTCACCTACGCTCTGGTGTTCTTCGGCACCATCGTCAAGCGCAAGACCAAGCACATTTATGTGGGTAACTGGTTCTACGGTGCCTTCATCCTCGTGACCGCGATGCTGCACATCGTCAACCACGCCTCCCTGCCAGTCAGTTTCTTCAAGTCCTATTCCGCCTACGCAGGTGCGACGGACGCGATGATCCAGTGGTGGTACGGCCACAACGCCGTGGGCTTCTTCCTCACCACCGGCTTCCTGGGGATGATGTACTACTTCGTGCCGAAACAGGCCGAGCGTCCGATCTACTCCTATCGCCTGTCCATCGTGCACTTCTGGGCACTGATCACCCTGTACATCTGGGCCGGTCCGCACCACCTGCACTACACCGCGCTGCCGGACTGGGCCCAATCCCTGGGCATGGCGATGTCGATCATCCTGCTGGCTCCGAGCTGGGGCGGCATGATCAACGGCATGATGACCCTGTCGGGCGCCTGGCATAAGCTGCGCACCGACCCGATCCTGCGCTTCCTGGTCGTGTCCCTGGCGTTCTACGGCATGTCGACCTTCGAAGGCCCGATGATGGCCATCAAGACCGTGAACTCGCTGTCGCACTACACCGACTGGACCATCGGCCACGTACACGCCGGCGCCCTGGGCTGGGTAGCGATGATCTCGATCGGCGCGATCTACCACATGATTCCGAAACTGTTCGGCCGCACGCAGATGCACAGCACCGGCCTGATCAACACGCACTTCTGGCTCGCGACCATCGGTACCGTTCTGTACATCGCTTCGATGTGGGTCAACGGCATCACCCAGGGTCTGATGTGGCGTGCGATCAACGATGACGGCACCCTCACCTACTCGTTCGTCGAAGCACTGCAAGCCAGTCACCCTGGTTACATCGTCCGCGCACTGGGCGGTGCATTCTTTGCGACCGGCATGCTGTTCATGGCCTACAACGTATTCCGTACCGTACGCGCCTCGAACCCGGTTGAAGCCAAAGCCGCCGAACAGATTGCTGTAGTTGGAGCTCACTGATGAAGCATGAAGCAGTCGAGAAGAATATTGGCCTGCTGGCCTTCTTCATGGTTATCGCCGTCAGTATCGGCGGCCTGACCCAGATCGTTCCGCTGTTTTTCCAGGACGTCACCAACAAGCCGGTCGAAGGCATGAAGCCGCGCACCGCCCTTGAACTGGAAGGCCGCGACATTTACATCGCCAACGGTTGTGTCGGCTGCCACTCGCAGATGATCCGCCCGTTCCGCGCTGAAACCGAGCGTTACGGCCACTACTCGGTCGCCGGTGAAAGCGTCTGGGACCACCCGTTCCTGTGGGGTTCCAAGCGTACCGGTCCGGACCTGGCCCGTGTCGGCGGTCGTTACTCCGATGACTGGCAACGTGCGCACTTGTACAACCCGCGCAACGTCGTGCCCGAGTCGAAAATGCCGGCCTACCCGTTCCTCGTGGAAAACAAGCTCGACGGCAAAGACACCGCCAGGAAAATGGAAGTCTTGCGCACGCTCGGCGTCCCTTACACCGACGAAGACATCGCCGGTGCCAAGGATGCTGTGAAGGGCAAAACCGAAATGGACGCGCTGGTGGCCTATCTGCAAGGCCTGGGCACCATCATCAAAAGCAAACGGTGATCTAGATGGATATCGGGATGATTCGTGGCCTGGGCACCGTCGTCGTGATGGTGGCCTTCATCGGTCTGGCGTTGTGGGTATTCAGCCCAAAGCGCAAGTCGGAGTTTGAAGACGCGACCTTGCTGCCTTTCGCGGATGATCCCGAAGCCATCAAGCACGTCGAGCAAGCTTCTAGGAGTAACAAAGAATGACTACATTCTGGAGTCTGTATGTCACAGTCCTCAGTCTCGGTACGATCTTTTCCCTGACCTGGCTGCTGCTGTCGACCCGCAAGGGCCAGCGCACCGAGGTGACGGAAGAGACGGTTGGCCACTCCTTCGACGGGATCGAGGAGTACGACAACCCACTGCCGAAATGGTGGTTCATGCTGTTCGTGGGCACCATCGTTTTCGCCCTGGGCTACCTGGTACTGTATCCGGGCCTGGGCAACTGGAAAGGCCTGTTGCCAGGTTACAACTACCTGGATAACGAGAAGCAGACCGCGTTCGCCAACGGCCAGAGCGGCTGGACCGGCGTTCACGAGTGGGAAAAGGAAATGGCCAAGTCGGACGCCAGGTTCGGTCCGATTTTCGCCAAGTTCGCTTCCATGCCAATCGAAGAAGTCGCCAAGGACCCACAAGCCCTGAAGATGGGGGGACGCCTGTTCGCCTCCAACTGCTCGGTTTGCCACGGTTCCGACGCCAAGGGCGCCTATGGTTTCCCTAATCTGACCGACGCCGATTGGCGCTGGGGCGGCGAGCCGGAAACCATCAAGACCACGATCATGGGCGGCCGTCACGCGGTCATGCCGGCGTGGGCTGAAGTGATCGGTGAACAAGGCGTTGCCGACGTTGCCGCATTCGTGGTGACCAACCTCGATGGCCGCAAGCTGCCGGAAGGCACCAAGGCTGACCCGGTTGCCGGCCAGAAACTGTTCGCGGCCAACTGCGTGGCCTGCCACGGTCCGGAAGGCAAAGGCACCCCGGCAATGGGCGCACCGAACCTGACCCACCCCGCCGCGTTCATCTACGGTTCGAGCTTCGCTCAACTGCAGCAGACCATCCGTTACGGCCGTCAGGGCCAGATGCCTGCGCAAGAGCAACTGCAGGGTAACGACAAGGTTCACCTGCTGGCCGCTTACGTCTACAGCCTGTCTCACGGCGAGAAGGCTGCGGCGGCAGACGCTCAGTAAGGCAAACGCTCGACGCAACGCAAAAGACCCCGTCATTCGACGGGGTCTTTTTTTTGTAATCGCAAGACATGATCCCGATCACACAGCCCCTTTGCCGTAACGCTGGGCTAACGTTGTCACCGATACCTCAAGACCGGGCAGCTATACTTCACCTGTCAATTGACCTGCATCATGTTTTGTTACATTCGCTACACCATCTATGAATTTCACCCAACGCGACCAAAGGTCGCACCCTTGGGCCAGAGCGACAGGCGTATCATTGCGCCACTGCAACACCTCTTTTTGACCGCGGCCAGCATGTACTGACCGAGGCATTTTTCCACTGCCGTGGGATGCAATGATGAGCAACCAGATTCCGGTACACGACGTCACACCGCCCAGCAAAAACGCGAACAACAGCGTCGATCTCTACGCCTCTCGAGAAAAAATCTACACCCGCGCCTTCACCGGCCTGTTCCGCAACCTGCGGATGATGGGCGGCGCCTTTTTATTCCTGTTGTATTTCGGCACGGTCTGGTTGAGCTGGGCGGGCCATCAGGCCGTCTGGTGGAATCTGCCGGAGCGAAAATTCTTTATTTTCGGCGCGACCTTCTGGCCGCAGGACTTCATCCTGCTCTCGGGCATTTTGATCATCAGCGCCTTCGGCCTGTTCTTCATTACGGTGTACGCCGGGCGGATCTGGTGCGGCTATACCTGTCCGCAGAGCGTCTGGACCTGGATTTTCATGTGGTGCGAAAAGGTCACCGAAGGCGACCGCAACCAGCGCATCAAGCTCGACAAAGCGCCCATGAGCGCCAACAAGTTTCTGCGTAAACTCAGCAAGCACACCCTGTGGCTGCTGATTGGCTTTGTGACCGGCATGACCTTCGTCGGCTATTTCTCGCCGATTCGTGAGTTGGTTATCGACTTTTTCACCGGCGAAGCCGATGGATGGTCGTATTTCTGGGTCGGATTCTTCACCCTCGCCACCTATGGCAACGCCGGCTGGCTGCGCGAACAGGTGTGCATCTACATGTGCCCGTACGCACGTTTCCAGAGCGTGATGTTCGACAAGGACACGCTGATCGTGTCCTACGACCCGCGTCGTGGCGAAAGCCGTGGCCCGCGTAAAAAAGGCGCCGACTACAAAGCTCAGGGCCTGGGCGACTGCATCGACTGCACCATGTGCGTTCAGGTCTGTCCCACCGGCATCGACATTCGCGACGGCCTGCAGATTGAGTGTATCGGTTGCGCCGCCTGCATCGATGCCTGTGACAGCATCATGGACAAAATGGAGTACCCGCGCGGGCTGATCAGCTACACCACCGAGCACAACCTGTCCGGGCAGAAAACCCATAAACTGCGCCCGCGCCTGATCGGCTATGCCGTGGTGCTGCTGGCGATGATCAGTTTGCTGGTCACTGCGTTTTTCATGCGTTCGCTGGTAGGTTTCGACGTCAGCAAGGACCGCGTGCTGTACCGTGAAAACGCCGAAGGGCGGATCGAAAACGTCTACAGCCTGAAAATCATGAACAAGGATCAGCGCGACCACACCTACGTGCTGGAAGCCGCCGGTCTGCCGGACCTCAAACTGCAAGGCCAGCGCGAAATCAAAGTGGCGGCCGGCGAGATCGTGAGCCAGCCGGCCGAACTGTCCGTGGCACCGGAACACCTGCCGTCGAGCACCAACGAGGTGAAATTCATCCTCAAGGATGCCGATGACAACAGCATCCACGTTGAAGCCAAGAGCCGATTCATCGGCCCACAAAATCGTTGAGAGAAGTGAACATGCCCGCAGCAAACGCCGCAAGCCCTTGGTACAAGCACCTTTGGCCGTGGATCATCATCGGGATTCTGACTTGCTCGGTGACCCTGACCCTGTCCATGGTGACCATTGCGGTGAATCACCCGGACAACCTGGTCAACGACAACTACTACGAGGCCGGCAAAGGCATCAACCGTTCCCTGGACCGTGAACTGCTCGCCCAGACCCTGCTGATGCGCGCTGCGGTCCACCTGGATGACGTGACCGGCGAAGTCGATCTGCGCTTGAACGGCAATAGCCAGCCGAAGACCGTGGAGCTGAACCTGATCTCGCCGACCCAACCGGAAAAGGACCGCAAGATTGTCCTGACCCGCAGTGAAACCGAACAGGGCCGTTACATCGGTCAATTGAGCGACAAGGTCGAAGGCCGGCGCTTTGTCGAACTGCTCGGCACCCAGGATGACCACACATGGCGTCTGTTCGAAGAAGAAGTGGTCAGCCATGACAAGGACCTGCTGCTCGGTGACGAGCCGCTGCAAGGCGCGGAAGACCTGAAAAAATAAACCCACGCTTCGCGCATTGCGAGCAAGCTCGCTCCCACAGTCAATCACTGTTGTATGCAGATTTTGATATCACCAATGGTCCCTGTGGGAGCGAGCTTGCTCGCGATGCGGCCCTTCCTGAAGACAAAGATTCAGCGGCGCTAGTGAAAACCTGATGACCACCCCACTCCCCTGCTACCACTGCGCCCTGCCCGTCCCGGCCGGCAGCCGTTTCACCGCGGCGGTTCTTGGGCAAACCCGCGAGTTCTGCTGCCCGGGTTGCCAGGCGGTGGCCGAGGCGATTGTCGCCGGCGGGCTGGAAAACTATTACCAGCATCGCAGCGAAGCGTCGGCCAACCCTGAAGCGCTGCCGGTGCAATTGGTGGACGAACTGGCGCTGTACGACCGTGCGGATGTGCAACAGCCCTTTGTCCGCCACGAAGGCGAACTCGCCGAAACCACGCTGTTGATGGAAGGCATCAGTTGCGCCGCCTGTGGCTGGCTGATCGAGAAACATCTGCGTGCCCTGCCTGCCGTGGCCGAAGCGCGCCTGAACCTGTCCAACCATCGCCTGCATGTGCGTTGGGCCGATGCCCAATTGCCGCTGAGTCAGGTGCTCGGCGAGTTGCGCCACATCGGTTACGCCGCCCACCCCTACCAGGCCGACCGCGCCAGCGAACAACTGGCCAGCGAAAACCGCCGGGCCCTGCGTCAATTGGGCGTTGCCGGATTGCTGTGGTTCCAGGCGATGATGGCGACCATGGCCACCTGGCCGGAATTCAACATCGACCTCAGCCCCGAACTACACACGATCCTGCGCTGGGTCGCGCTGTTCCTCACCACCCCGATCGTGTTCTACAGCTGCGCACCTTTCTTCAAAGGCGCGATGCGCGACCTGCGCACCCGGCACCTGACGATGGACGTTTCTGTGTCGCTGGCCATTGGAAGTGCCTACATCGCCGGAATCTGGACCTCGATCACCGGCGTGGGTGAACTGTATTTCGACGCCGTCGGCATGTTCGCGCTGTTCCTGCTGGCGGGGCGTTATCTGGAACGCCGCGCCCGGGAACGCACGGCCGCCGCCACCGCACAACTGGTCAATCTGCTGCCGGCCTCGTGCCTGCGCCTGAGTGCCGACGGTCAGAGTGAACGCATCCTGCTCAGCGAACTGCGCGTCGGCGACCAGGTGCTGGTGCACCCCGGCGCGATTCTCCCAGCCGACGGCAAGATCCTTGAGGGCCAGTCGAGCATCGATGAATCGCTGCTCACCGGCGAATACCTGCCACAGGCCAGGACCACGGGCGATGCGGTCACTGCGGGCACCCTGAACGTCGAAGGCGCGTTGACCGTGGAAGTCCAGGCCCTGGGTCAGGACACTCGTCTGTCCGCCATCGTCCGCCTGCTCGATCGCGCCCAGGCTGAAAAGCCGCGACTGGCGGAAATCGCCGACCGCGCGGCGCAATGGTTCCTCCTGCTGTCACTGATCGCCGCCGCCGCCATCGGCCTGCTGTGGTGGGAACTGGATGCTTCGCGGGCCTTCTGGATTGTCCTGGCGATGCTGGTTGCGACCTGCCCGTGCGCCCTGTCCCTGGCCACGCCGACGGCCCTCACCGCCGCCACCGGCACGTTGCACAAGCTGGGGCTGTTGTTGACACGCGGCCATGTGCTCGAAGGCCTGAACCAGATCGATACGGTGATTTTCGACAAGACCGGCACCCTCACCGAAGGACGCCTGGCGTTACGCTCGATCCGCCCTCTCGGCGCCCTGGACAGCGATCAATGCCTGAGCCTCGCCGCCGCGCTGGAAAACCGCTCCGAACACCCGATTGCCCGCGCCTTTGGTCGTGCGCCACTGGCCGCCGAAGACGTGCACAGCACCCCCGGCCTCGGCCTCGAAGGACGGGTCGGCGAGCAACGTTTGCGTATTGGCCAACCCGGTTTTGTCTGCGAACTCAGTGGCAGCGCCCTGCCATCGATGCCGGATGAAGCCGGGCAATGGTTGTTGCTCGGCGATACCGGGGGCCCGCTGGCGTGGCTGGTCCTCGACGACCGCCTGCGTGCCGATGCCCGCGCCCTGCTGGATGCCTGCAAGGCGCGTGGCTGGCACACCTTGTTGCTGTCCGGCGACAGCTCGCCGATGGTCGCCAGTGTCGCCGCCGAGCTAGGCATCGACGAAGCCCGGGGCGGATTGCGCCCGGACGACAAGCTGCAAGTCCTGCAACAGCTGCACAAGGAAGGTCGCAAGGTTTTAATGCTCGGTGACGGGGTCAACGACGTGCCGGTGCTGGCGGCTGCCGACATCAGCGTGGCCATGGGTTCGGCCACCGATCTGGCGAAAACCAGTGCGGACGCGGTGCTGCTGTCCAATCGTCTCGATGCCCTGGTGCAAGCCTTCAGCCTGGCGCGACGCACCCGTCGGGTCATCATCGAGAACCTGCTGTGGGCCGGGCTGTACAATGGCCTCATGTTGCCGTTCGCCGCCCTCGGCTGGATCACTCCGGTATGGGCCGCGGTCGGTATGTCCATCAGTTCGCTGACCGTGGTGCTGAACGCGCTGCGCCTGACTCGCCTGCCGAGCGCGCCCGCCACCAGTAGCACGCCACAAACCCGCCAGCTACCGGCCTGAGCCGCGCGGGCATGGAGTCCAGATGCCAGCTCTTTACGTGATGATCCCGGCTGCACTGCTGATCGTGGCCATCGCTGTCTACATCTTCTTCTGGGCGGTCGACAGCGGGCAGTACGACGACCTCGACGGCCCGGCCCACAGCATCCTGTTCGACGACCAGGACCCGAACCACACCGCCGCAGTCGACGAGGCCAGCGGCCATCCGGCCAAACCCGACGACAAGGCGCCGCCCCATGCTTGAATTGGCGCCACTGTTGGTCTCGGCGTTGATACTCGGCCTGCTCGGGGGCGGTCATTGCCTGGGCATGTGCGGTGGCCTGATGGGCGCGCTGACCCTGGCGATCCCCAAGGAACAACGCAGCCGGCGCTTTCGCCTGCTGCTGGCCTACAACCTCGGGCGCATTCTCAGCTATGCCACGGCCGGCCTGTTGATCGGCCTGGCGGGCTGGGCGGTGGCCAACAGTCCGGCGGCGATGTTCATGCGGGTGCTCGCCGGTTTGCTGCTGATCGCGATGGGCTTGTACCTCGCTGGCTGGTGGAGCGGCCTGACCCGCATCGAAAGCCTCGGACGCGGCCTGTGGCGGCATATCCAGCCGGTTGCCAACACGCTGCTACCGGTGTCGAGCGTGCCCCGTGCGCTGCTCTTGGGTGCGCTCTGGGGCTGGTTGCCGTGCGGCCTGGTCTACAGCACGTTGCTGTGGTCGGCCAGTCAGGGCAATGCGCTGGACAGTGCGTTGCTGATGCTGGCTTTTGGATTGGGCACCTGGCCGGTGCTGCTCGCCACGGGGCTGGCGGCCGAACGGGTGACGGCGCTTTTGCGCAAGCGCAGCGTGCGCATGGCCGGTGGGCTGCTGGTGATGCTGTTCGGCATCTGGACCTTGCCGGGGCCGCATCAGCATTGGCTCATGGGGCACTAGATCGGCGACGCGCCCTTCGCGAGCAGCCTCGCTCCCACAGGGGAATGCATTCCAAAAGTGGGAGCGAGCCTGCTCGCGATGAGGCCCGCACTGACAGCACGAATTCCGACCCTTGACGCAAATCAAGATGTCCAATCGACGCAACCCCTAGACTGGCCGACACTGCCAGCCTATCCGGGGGAACGCCCGCATGATGCTCGACGCCATTCGTTGGGATACCGATTTGATCCGCCGTTATGACCTGGCGGGACCGCGCTATACCTCCTACCCAACCGCCGTGCAATTCAACAGCCAGGTCGGCACGTTCGACCTGTTTCACGCCCTGCGCGACAGCCGCAAGTCCCAGCGCCCGTTGTCGCTGTATGTGCATGTGCCGTTCTGCGCCAACATCTGTTACTACTGCGCCTGCAACAAAGTCATCACCAAGGATCGCGGCCGCGCCCAGCCCTACCTGCAGCGCCTGGAACAGGAAATCCAGTTGATCGCCTGCCACCTCGACCCCGCGCAAAAAGTCGAGCAACTGCACTTTGGTGGCGGTACGCCAACCTTTCTCAGTCACGACGAACTGCGTCAGCTGATGGCTCACCTGCGCAACCATTTCAATCTGCTGGACGACGATTCCGGCGACTACGGTATCGAGATCGACCCCCGCGAGGCCGACTGGTCGACCATGGGGTTGCTCCGGGAGCTGGGGTTCAACCGGGTCAGTATCGGCCTGCAAGACCTCGACCCCGCGGTGCAGCGTGCCGTCAATCGGCTGCAAAGTCTTGAAGAAACCCGCGCCGTGATCGACGCCGCCCGCACCTTGCAATTTCGCTCGATCAACATCGACCTGATCTACGGCTTGCCAAGACAGACCCCGGACAACTTCGCCCGCACCGTCGAAGAAGTCATCAACCTGCAACCCGATCGTCTTTCGGTGTTCAACTACGCTCACCTGCCGGAACGTTTCATGCCGCAACGGCGGATCAACAGCAACGAGCTGCCGACGCCCGCGCAGAAACTGGAAATGTTGCAGCGCACCATCGAGCAACTGACGGCTGCCGGCTATCGCTACATCGGCATGGACCACTTCGCCCTGCCGGACGACGAACTGGCGATTGCCCAGGAAGAATCGACTCTGCAACGCAACTTCCAGGGCTACACCACCCACGGACATTGCGATTTGATCGGGCTGGGCGTGTCGGCGATCAGCCAGATCGGCGACTTGTACTGCCAGAACAGCAGTGACCTGAATCAGTACCAGAGCGCTTTGGACTCTTCGCAGCTGGCCACCAGCCGCGGTCTGTTGTGCAACGCCGATGACCGGCTGCGGCGCGCAGTCATTCAGCAACTGATCTGCAATTTCAGCCTGGAGTTCGCCCAGATCGAACAAGCCTTCAACATCGACTTTCAGGGCTATTTCGGCGAGCTGTGGCCACAGCTGCACAATATGGCCAAGGATGGCCTGATCGAACTCGACAATGAACGAATCACCGTGCTGCCGGCCGGCCGCCTGCTGGTACGCTCGGTGTGCATGGTTTTTGATGCGTACCTGGAACATCACAATCGCCAACGGTTTTCCCGCGTGATCTAAGCCTGACCGGCAAATCCGCCATACACTGGCCTCCATGTCCTTCGGTGGGTTACCCTTACGTCTTACGCGTGTTTTCCCACAAGGATTGAAGAAATGTCTGAGCCAGTAAAGTTGCGTGCTCATAATCAGGCCCATTGCAAGGATTGCAGCCTGGCCCCTCTGTGTTTGCCACTTTCGCTCAACCTGGAAGACATGGATGCCCTGGATGAAATCGTCAAACGTGGACGCCCGCTGAAAAAAGGCGAGTTTCTGTTCCGCCAGGGTGACACCTTCGACTCCGTTTATGCCGTACGCTCCGGTGCGTTGAAAACGTTCAACCTGAGCGATGTCGGCGAAGAACAGCTCACCGGTTTTCACTTGCCGAGTGAACTGGTTGGCTTGTCGGGCATGGACACCGAGAAACATCCGGTGTCGGCACAAGCGCTGGAAACCACGTCGGTCTGTGAAATTCCCTTCGAACGTCTCGACGAACTGGCCCTGCAACTGCCACAGCTGCGCCGTCAGCTGATGCGAGTGATGAGCCGCGAGATTCGCGACGATCAACAGATGATGCTGCTGCTGTCGAAAAAGACCGCTGACGAGCGAATCGCCACATTCCTGGTCAACCTGTCGGCACGTTTTCGCGCCCGTGGATTCTCGGCCAATCAGTTCCGCCTGAGCATGTCCCGCAACGAAATCGGTAACTACCTGGGCCTGGCGGTGGAAACCGTTTCGCGGGTGTTCACGCGCTTCCAGCAGAACGAACTGATCGCCGCCGAAGGCAAGGAAATCCAGATTCTCGATCCGATCCAGCTCTGTGCACTCGCGGGCGGCTCGATCGAAGGCTGATCTCGATCCGTGGTTGAGCGAACCGTTTCAGCCGCGGGTATACTGCGCCGTTTGCAGCCCTGCCAGGACACCTTGACGATGGCCTTCGACTCCTTCGACATCAAATCCCTCATTCGCCCCGTGATCGACTTCCCCAAGCCGGGGGTGATTTTTCGTGACATCACCCCGCTGTTCCAATCGCCCACGGCCCTGCGCCTGGTGATGGACAGCTTTGCCCATCGCTACGTCGAGGCTGATTTCACCCACATCGGCGCCATGGATGCCCGTGGTTTCCTGATTGGTTCGGTGCTGGCCTATCAGTTGAACAAACCGCTGGTGCTGTTCCGCAAGCAAGGCAAGCTGCCCGCCGATGTGTTGGCCGAAGGCTATGCGACCGAATACGGTGAAGCCTTTCTGGAAGTGCACGCTGACAGCCTCTGCGAAGGCGATTCAGTGGTGATGTTCGATGACCTGATCGCCACCGGCGGCACCCTGATTGCAGCGGCTAACCTGATCCGCCGCATGGGCGCGCGGGTGCATGAAGCGGCGGCGATTATTGATTTGCCGGAGCTGGACGGGTCGCAGCGCCTGCAAGACATGGGAATTGCGACGTTCTGCCTGACGCAGTTTGCGCTGACCGACAGGTAAGCGGCGCCTGCACTGACGCCATCGCTGGCAAGCCAGCTCCCACAGGGTTCTTCGTCATGCACAGGATGTGTGTACGCGCAGATCTCTGTGGGAGCTGGCTTGCCAGCGATGGCGTCAGTCGTTACACCGCAAGCCTCACAACCCCATCTGCTTACTGATGATCTCGTTCATCACTTCCCGCGTACCGCCGCCGATCGAAAGAATCCGGTTATCCCGGTACAACCGCTCCACAAGGCTTTCGCGCATGTAACCCATGCCACCCAGAATCTGCACCGCGTCCGAGGTGATGCGATCTGCCGTGTCCGTCGCAAAATTCTTGGCCATGGAAATTTCCTTGATGACGCTCTGCCCCGCGGCCATTTTCGCTGCCTGGCGGTAGGTGAATTCGCGCGACACCTCCAGTGCCGTGGCCATTTCGGCGAGGCGGTGTTTGATCACTTGGAACTTGCCGATGGGCTTGCCAAAGGCCTCACGCTCCCGCGCCCATTTCAGGCTTTCCTCCAGCGCCAGCTGAGCGGTCATGTTGGCCATCAAGGCCAGGGCCAGGCGCTCGCTCTGGAAGTTGCCCATGATGCAGGCGAAGCCCATGTTCTCGCTGCCGATCAAATGGCCTACAGGCACCCGGCAATCGTCGAAGAACAGTTCAGCGGTGTCCGACGCCCACCAACCCATTTTCTTCAACTGACGTCCCACGGTGAAACCGGGTGTACCCTTCTCTATCAATAACAGGCTGATGCCGGCGAAACCCGGCTCACCGGTTCGCACGGCGACGGTATAGAAATCCGCGCGCACGCCGCTGGTGATAAAGGTTTTGCTGCCACTGACCCGGTAAAAGTCACCGTCACGCACGGCGCGGGTCTGCAGGTTGGCAACGTCGGAACCGCCGCCGGGTTCGGTGATGGCCAAAGCGCTGATTTTCTCGCCGGACAACACCTGCGGCACAACCCGATCACGCACCTCAGGCCTGGCCCACTTGAGAATCGGCGGCAGGCCGATGTCCAGCGAGCCAAGCCCCGCCACCAGGCCGCCCGAGCCACAGCGCATCAACTCTTCGCTGGCGGCGACCTTGGCGAACAGATCGCCTTGGTGGCTGCCACCCAGGCTCTCGGGGTAACCAATGCCGAGAATGCCCGCCGCACCGGCCTTGAGGTAAAGCTCGCGGGGGAAGCTTTCGGCTTCTTCCCACTGGTCGATGTCCGGAAGAATCTCGCGCTCGACGAAACGTCTGACGCTGTCGCGGACCAATTGGTGGCTGGGGTCGAAGTATTCCTGGAAGGCAGGCATCGGCGAACTCCACTGAAGGGTTCAGCGACGTTAACCGAGCGCTTGCTTGGTTTTCAACAGGATTGTGTGAATCAAGGGGACCGAGGCGACGTCATCGCGATCAGGCTCGCGATGACCTCAACCCGAACGACACACATCACACGCTGATCGGCTTACGCCCGGCAAACGAATGCGCCAGCGTTCCGCCATCCACCAGTTCCAACTCGCCACCCAGTGGAACGCCGTGGGCGATGCGCGAGGCGATCAGGCCTTTGCTGCTGAGCAATTGGGCGATGTAATGCGCAGTCGCTTCACCTTCCACGGTCGGGTTGGTGGCGAGAATGACTTCGGCAAACGTGCCCGCCTCCTCGATTCGCGCCATCAATTGCGGAATGCCGATGGCTTCCGGCCCCAGCCCGTCGAGTGGCGACAGGTGGCCCTTGAGCACGAAGTAGCGACCGCGAAACCCGGTCTGCTCTACGGCGTAGACATCCATCGGCCCTTCCACCACACAAAGCAGGGTGTCGTCGCGGCGAGTGTCCGCGCATTGCGGGCAAAGGTCATCTTCAGTCAAGGTGCGGCACAAACGGCAATGACCGACACCTTCCATGGCCTGACTCAAGGCCAACGCCAGGCGCGAGCCGCCGCTGCGATCACGTTCGAGCAACTGCAACGCCATGCGCTGGGCGGTTTTCTGACCTACACCAGGCAAAATTCGCAGGGCATCGATCAGTTGGCGAATCAAAGGGCTGAAGCTCATGGGGGAAAAATCCGACAAAACAACGAGACGCGGTTTATACCCGCGCCTCTGATTAGCGTCAAATTGCAGCGTCAGTCTTTTGCGACCCGCACCACCAGTTTGCCGAAGTTACGCCCTTCCAGCAGACCGATGAACGCCTCGGGCGCCTGCTCCAGACCCTCGACCACGTCTTCGCGGAACTTGACCTTGCCGTCGCGCACCCACGGCGCCATGGCACTGACGAATTCGGGCTGACGGTCGCCATAGTCGTCGAACACGATGAAGCCCTGAATTAGCACGCGCTTGGTCAGCAGCGTGCGCTGCAATTGCGGCAAGCGATCCGGACCGCTCGGCGCCTCGCTGGCGTTGTACGAAGCGATCAACCCACAGAGCGGAATCCGCGCCTTGGGATTGAGCAGTGGCACGACCGCGTCGAACACCTTGCCGCCGACGTTTTCATAATAGATATCGATGCCTTTGGGGCAGGCCCGGGCCAGCTCATCGGCGAAGTCTGGGCTCTTGTGGTCGATACAGGCGTCGAAGCCCAACACCTCAACCACGTAGCGGCACTTGTCCGCGCCACCGGCCACGCCCACCACGCGCAAGCCCTTGATCTTCGCCACCTGCCCGACCACCGAGCCGACTGCGCCCGATGCGGCCGCGACCACCAGCGTTTCGCCGGACTTCGGCTGGCCAATGTCCATCAAGCCCATGTAAGCGGTCATGCCCGGCATGCCAAGGACCCCCAGGGCCATCGACGGGCTTGGCAGACCCGACGGCACCGGCACAATACTGCAACCGTCGTTGATGCTATGGCTTTGCCAACCCGTGGCGCCGACCACCAGATCGCCTTCCTGGAACCTGGGATTGAGCGAACGCTCGACCCGGCTGACGGCGCCGCCCGTCATCACCCCACCGATTTCCACCGGCGCGGCGTACGACGGCGCGTCACTCATGCGCCCGCGCATGTAAGGGTCCAGCGACAGATAAAGGGTCTTGAGCAATACCTCACCCTCAGCCAGTTCGGGCAACGCGACCCGCTCCAGGCGGAAATTCTCGGGCGTCGGCGCACCCACCGGGCGGGAGGCCAGGACGATACGTTGGTTGAGGGTCATGGGGTCGGACATGTCAGCGTCTCCTTGATCGTTGAGTTCGGTGGTATAGGGAGAAGACCTTTGTGGCGGTGCTGCGTTCGATGATTCTTCCGTTTTGCCGAGTGGACGCCATCGCGAGCAGCCGGAAACAAAAATGCCAGGCGCGATGCCTGGCATTTCTTGTCGCTCATCTGACGCCCGAAGACGAATCAGAACGGCAGCTTCATGCCCGGTGGCAGTTGCATGCCTGCGGTCATGCCGGACATTTTGTCCTGGCTGTTGGCTTCGATCTTGCGCACGGCGTCGTTGACCGCTGCCGCGAACACCGCTTCGAGCATTTCCTTGTCATCTTCGCTCAGGCCTTCGACCAGGCTTGGGTCGATGGTCACGCGCTTGACGTCGTGACGACCGGTCATGACCACGGTGACCATATCGCCACCGGCCTTACCGGTGACTTCGGCATTGGCCAGCTCTTCCTGCATCTTGGCCATTTTTTCCTGCATCTGCTGCGCCTGCTTCATCAGGCCGGCCATGCCACCTTTCATCATGGGAATCACCTCAAAAGTACTTGGATAAAAACAGCGCCCGGCCCTGCTGGCCGAACGCCCTCAGTTATTAGCCCTGACTGACCAGAGCTTCGACAGGTTCAATAGTATCGTTACGGATCACCGCACCGAACTGCTGCATCATTTGCTGGATGAACGGATCGCCATGGATCGACTCCTCGGCCTCGCGCTGGCGGTCGGCACGACGGCGCGACGCAGCCTGGGCCGGGGTTTCCTGCTCGGGCTTGATCAGTTCCATGGTCAGGGTCAGCGTACGCCCGTGGTACTGATTCAACGCATCGTTGAGGCGGCGTTGCTGGGTGGCGTTGAACAAGGCGCTGTGGGCCGGGTCCAGGTGCAACAGCCAATTGTCGCCATCAACGGCGATCAGCGTGCAGTTGGCGGCGATGCTGCCGGTCATGCCGGAGATCGGCAGGTTCGGGAACAGTTCCAGCCATTGCAGGGCCAGTCCCGTGGCCGGCGCGGCGGCAGGCTCGGGCTCCGGTTCGGCGGCAGGCTCGGCGGCGTGCTCGCTGGCCAGTTCGTCGAGGTAGCTGTAGGCGGAGTCCATGTCCGGCTCGATGTAGTCCTCATCCAGCGGCGGCTCGTCGTCCAGGTCCATGCCCGGCGTGGCGGCATCGACCTCGGCCACCGAAGGTTCCGGAATAGGCGCGGCGGCCCACTCCGGCGCGTCCGGCACTACGCTGTCAGGCGTCGGCAACGGCATCGGAGGCAATTCGGGTTGTTCGCTGGCGGTTTCCAGTACCGGCTCGACCGCTGGCTGCTGAACGACTTCCGGTTCGATCGGATCATTCCACGGCAGGTCGACCACTTCTTCGACCACGACCGCCTCGACCAGCGGTTCTGGCTCAGGCGACGCTACCGGAGCCACGACAGGTGCGGGCGCCACGGGTGCAACTGCCGCAGCGACTACCGGCGCAACAACGGGCGCGGCAGCCACGGATTTGGCGGAATCAACTGTGGCCTGGCTGATCCCCACTGGCTTTAGCGGTTGCCTCGGGGCATCCGCGGTGTCGGCGGGCCGGAAGGCGAGCATTCGCAGCAACACCATTTCGAAGCCGCCGCGGGGGTCCGGCGCCAGTGGCAAGTCGCGACGGCCGATCAGGCCCATCTGGTAATAGAATTGCACGTCTTCGGCCGGCAGCGCCTGGGCCAGTGCCAGCACGCGGTCCCGATCGCCATGGCCGTTATCGACGCCTTCAGGCAAGGCCTGGGCGATGGCGACACGGTGCAGCACGTTGAGAATTTCCGAGAGCACGCCGTTCCAGTCCGGGCCTTGTTCGGCCAAATGCCGAACGGCTTCGAGCAACGCCTTGGCATCGCCTTCGATCAGCGCATGCAGGACGTCATAGACCTGCCCGTGATCGAGTGTCCCGAGCATTGCCCGGACATCGGCGGCCATGACCTTGCCCTCACCAAAGGCAATCGCCTGGTCGGTCAGGCTCATGGCGTCGCGCATCGAACCATCGGCGGCGCGCCCCAGCAACCACAGTGCATCGTCTTCGAACGGCACGTTTTCGACGCCCAGCACGTGGGTCAAATGCTCGACGACGCGCTCCGGGGTCATGTTCTTCAGGGAAAACTGCAGGCACCGGGAGAGAATCGTTGCAGGAAGTTTCTGCGGATCAGTGGTGGCCAGGATGAACTTGACGTAGGGTGGCGGCTCTTCGAGGGTTTTCAACAGCGCATTGAAGGAATGGCTGGAGAGCATGTGCACTTCGTCGATCAGGTAAACCTTGAAGCGTCCGCGGCTTGGGGCGTACTGCACGTTGTCGAGCAGTTCGCGGGTGTCCTCGACCTTGGTGCGGCTCGCGGCGTCGATCTCGATCAGGTCGACGAAACGGCCTTCATCGATTTCGCGACACACCGAGCACTCGCCGCAAGGCGTTGAAGTGATACCTGTTTCACAGTTCAGGCATTTGGCGATAATTCGCGCGATGGTGGTCTTGCCGACCCCGCGCGTACCGGTGAACAGGTAGGCGTGGTGCAGCCGCTGGCTGTCCAAGGCATTGATCAGAGCCTTGAGCACATGGGTCTGGCCGACCATTTCGCGGAACGAGCGCGGACGCCATTTACGTGCAAGAACCTGATAACTCATCGAAAACCGTCGCAACGAAGGAAGCTGAAGCGGCTAATGCTAGCGGAGCAAGGGCAAAATTGCATCCGGTGCGCTCGTCTAATCTGGCTAAGCTCGATTTTGGGGGCTATTTGTTTCAAAGATCCATTGGAGCGTTTATGCGGCTGGCCTTGGGGGCACTGCTGTTGATCAGCCAGAACGGAGCGGCCGCCGGTGCACCGTTGCGCTTTGTGGTGCCCGACAGTTGGGCGATGCCGATGGTGCAACTGGAACATGGCCAACCGACCCAGGGCATTCTGTACGACGTGATGCTCAGTCTCGCGACCCAGGTCGGCGTCCCGGCGGAATTTCACGTATTGCCTCGGGCGCGGGTGCAGAGCGCCATGGAGCACGGCGAGGTCGATATCCGCTGCTATGCCGCGCAGTCCTGGTTGCCGAACCAGTCCGGCGACTACATCTGGAGTATCCCGCTCTGGACCCAACCCGACATGCTGATCAGTCGCCCTCCCGGCCCCGCCTCGGTGAGTCCGGAGCATTTATCGCACCAGTCCATCGGCACGGTGCTCGGCTATAGCTATCCGACCCTGCAGCCGCTGTTCGATAGCAGCCAGTTGCACCGCGACGACGCTCGCAATCAGGAACAGGTGCTGCAAAAGCTCCAGGCGGGGCGCAATCGGTACGCCGTCAGCAATCAATGGTCGCTGGAGTGGTTCAATCAGCGCCTGTTGCCAGAGCAGCGACTGCAGAGTGTCGCGGTGCTGCAGGTACAGCACGTAGGCTGCTATGTGCGCAACGATCCCGACGTGCCGGTGCAACGGATCCTGCGCACCTTGCTGCGGATGAAAATGTCCGGCGAGATCGACGACATCATCGGGCTTTACATTGGCAGCAAGTCCGAAGCCAATCCCTGATCCCGGGCCGTTTCATCCATGAGCCGCCATTGCGCAGGCGCGACAAAACCCGCGACCCAGTCCGGTATGTCTGCGGGCGGCATCGGCCGGGCAATGAAATAGCCCTGCGCCACTTCGCAGCCCAACTGCAGCAACAACTCACCGTGCTCGACACTTTCCAGCCCTTCGGCAATGACCTGCCGACCAAACGCCCGCGCCAGGCCAATCACTGCGGACGTGAGGGCCAGGTCGTCGTGGTCATGCAATATGTCGCGCACAAAAGATTTATCGATCTTGATGGTTTGGGTGCGCAGGCGCTTGAGGTAGCTCAGGGATGAATAACCGGTACCGAAATCGCCCAATGAAAACTGCACCCCCATTGCCTGGCAGGCTCGCAGACAGTCACTGACGTGCTGAATGTTCTCGATGGCGACCGACTCGACGATTTCCAGGTCGAGTTTTTTCGGTGCGACCCGTGCGTAGCGCGAAAGCAGGTTTCCGAGCCGCTCGACAAAATCCGCTCGCTGAAAATGCCGCGCGGCGATATTGACGCTTACCGGCCAGTCATGCCCGGCCTGCTGCCAACGATCCAACTGAGACAACACCTGATCCATGACCCATTCACCGATATCGATAATAAGGTCTGTCTCTTCAACCAGCGCCAGAAACTCCTTCGCCGCCACCAGGCCATCCTGCGGATGCTCCCAGCGCAGCAGGGCTTCGAAACCCACGACCTCACCACGGCGCATATTGACCTTGGGCTGAAAATGCAGGCGCAGTTCATCGGCGGCCAGCGCCTGACGCACCCGTTCGACCGTCTGGTGCGTAGCCTTGCCTTCGCGATCCCGTGACACGTCAAACACATGAAAACGCTTGCGCCCGCTCTGCTTGGCTACGTACATGGCTTGATCGGCGTGGCGTAGCAGGGTTTCAGCGTCTTCGTTGTCGTGGGGGAACAGCGTGACGCCAATGCTGGCATACACATTGATGTCTTTGCCGTGCACCGAATACGGCACCGAGATCGTCCCCAGCACCCGGTTCAGCGCCGCACGCAGCTCCGCCAGATCGCGCACATAACGCAATATGAGCACGAATTCGTCACCGGCCAGCCGCGCCACCACATCCTCGCCGCGCACGATGTCGCGCAGACGTCTGGCCACTTCCACCAGCAACAGATCGCCACTGGCATGCCCGTAACTATCGTTGACGGCCTTGAAGCCATCGAGATCGAGCATGCATACCGCCAGCGGGATACTCTCCTGGCACGAGAATTCCAGCGCCTGATCCAGCAGTTCCGAGAGAAACACGCGATTGGGCAGCCCGGTCAGGACATCGTGCCCGACCCGCCATTGGAGGGAATGCAGCAACTGATGCTTCTCACTGATGTCAAAGCGTATGGAGACATAACGCTCGACCCGTCCGGTGACGCTGTCGAGCAAGGGCACCATGGAGCTTTCGACCCAATACAGGCTGCCGTCCTTGGCGCGATTGCAGATTACGCCCTTCCAGACGCCTCCCAAGGCGATGGTGCGCCACATTCCGGCAAAAAACTCAGTGGAGTGGATGCCGGAATTAAGCATGCGGTGGTTCTGCCCGAGCAGTTCCTCACGGCTGTAGCCGGAAATGGCGCAGAACTGATCGTTGACGTGGGTGATCCGGCCGGAAAGGTCGGTCTCGGAAAAGATAGCGGCGGCATCGACGGCCCTGCGGTATTTCTCATCCATGAGTCAGACTCGCTGTTGCTGGCGGTCGCCTGATTCAAGGACGCAACACCAACAAGGGTAAATTCGGCAGGTTTAGAGAGCTGGTTTAACAGGAACGCAACTGCCCGAGCGCGTGCCGTGCTGGCTTATTCACATTATTCAAATTTATGAAATCCGGTCACTGAAGCCCTGACTGGCGGGCAATTCTACGAAACACATCACATTTTGCAAAGCAAGGTGATGGATCAAGCAGTTGTCTAATGCAAAAATCTATCGTTAAGTTCTTGATTCTAAATGGGAATTGAGTAATGCAAATTTCAAGTTTGGGTCCAGCCATCCGGCGCTACCGCAAGGTCGCGGGGCTTACTCAGGCTGAACTTGGCGAAAGAACCGGTTTTGACCCCAAAACCATCAGCCGCTTCGAAACCGGCACCTATACCCCCAGCGTGGACGTTCTGTTCCAACTAGCCGATGTGCTGGGCGTGAAGCTGAAAGCCTTTTTCGCAGATTTGGGCGATGAAGATGAACAGCGGGCGTATCTGTTCGATGTCATTCATAAAGCAACCCCAAATGATCTGGGAAAGCTGATTGCAGCGGTTGACCAGGCCTTGTCCAAGCCTAATGGCAGAAAATGAAAAAGAGAGGCCGACCTGTCGCACTCGACAGGTTGGCCTCCTTTTTTGCACCTGAACCGCAAATCGCAGACGACAAAAAACCGCAATGGACAAGATCCATGGCAGCGCAATGAAGAGTGTGCTTGAACAGATAACGCGAGAGAGGGCTCGCGGTGCGTTATGGAGGCAACCCCACCAGCCACACCCCGGCACACAATGTTCCCGCTGTGGCTGCTTCCTTCCGGATCTGACCAGGTTCACGGGTAATCGTTGCGGGGGGACCGATGGGGTCACCATAACGACGCTCACCTGACGGCGAGCCGCGCCATTGTACCTATCTGCGGCGAAGTTACAACCGTTCGAGCGGATTAAAAAATATGAGCAGCGTCAAGGACATGCGACAACGATAAAAATCAGTCCATGCAGAAGCGAGCTTGCTTGCAAGAGACACTGACAATGACACGCGCTGCCTGGATTAACGCGTCGCCCTCACGCTCTTCGCGAGCGGGCTCGCGCCTACAGATCCTGCAGCACATCATCTGCCCTGCCGCCCTCCCGCTGGATGACCAGGTGAATGAAGTGCAGCTTGGTAATCACCGCCGACGGCAATACAAAAGGGTAAAAATCTGGCTGACCCATGCTGCGCGACAGCTCATTGAGCATGCCGGCCAGTTCGATCCATGCGTTAACGAAGGACAGGAACGCCTCGGCACCGGGATGCTGAGGATCATAAAGGGTGCTGGAAGGGAACGGCTGGTAGTCGAAATCCATTTCCCGGGCACTCATGCCAAAGCCCAGCGCCGTGTCCACCGCGTCCATCATGTGCAAGTAGTGAGCCCAGGTTTCCGCCCAGTCCTCCCAGGGGTGCATGGTGGCGTAGGCGCTGACGCAATGCTGCTGCCAGTCAAGCGGTGCGCCTTGTTGATAATGCCCCTCCAGGGCCTCGGCGTAGCTGGCGCGCTCATCACCGAACACATCGCGAAAGGCTTCGAGCCAATCACTGCGGGCGATCAACCGGTCCCAGTAGTAATGCCCGACTTCGTGACGAAAATGCCCGAGCAAGGTGCGATAGGGTTCGTGCATTTGCACGCGCACCCGTTCGCGATGGACGTCGTCGGCCTCATTGATATCCAGTGTGATCAAGCCGTTAGCGTGACCCGTGGTCGGCGGCTTGCCCTCGAGATCCATGCCGGTAAAGTCAAAGGCCAGGCCGGTGTCTTCGTCGACAGTTTTCGGGATGACCTGCAGCCCGAGGCTGACCAATTGTGCAATCAGGCGCCGCTTGGCGGTTTCGACCTTGTGCCAGCGCTCGTGGTTCTCGGCCATCGACAGATCGGGGATGGTGCGATTCAGGCTGCAGGCGATGCACAAGGCATCGTGGTCGTTGGCGGGCAACAGCCAGTTACAGGCTGCCGGGGAGTCGAGATTGGCACACCGGCGAAACACGCCCATGGCAGGGTCGACATCGAGCAACCAGGTATCGGATTGCCAGCCCGGTTGCAGCGAGGAGACACAGCTGAGCGACGGGTGATAACCCAACGCTGCCGAACAGGCCAGGCACTGGCTGTTGCGAAAGAACAATGATTGCCCGCAACGGCACGGCCAGACCTTGCCATTGCGTGAACTTTCGCCGATGACAGGCGCAGTGATGCGTGAGCTGAGCTGGTCGAAGTAGCGGTACATGGCGATCTCTCCCTGGGGCTTGCCAAGACTAGATCATGATTGGCCGTCGATCGTTCCCGCGACTTTCAACGGGGCTGATACCGATTCGCGGGCAGGCCGGCTCCTGCAGGGGCTGCGTCGTCCTTGCAGGAACTGGCTGGCCAGCGAATGGCGTCAGACCGAAATGCCGTGCCCACTCAGGAACCCGACAAACGCCTCTTCATCCAGCACCTTCAAGCCAAGCTCATTGGCCTTGGTCAATTTCGACCCTGCACCCGGCCCGGCGACCACGCAATGGGTCTTGGCCGATACCGAACCCGCCACCTTGGCACCAAGGCTTTCGAGTTTGTCCTTGGCCACGTCGCGACTCATCAGCTCCAGCGACCCCGTCAACACCCACGTCTGACCGGCCAGCGGCAAGCCTTCGACGACTTTTTTCTCGCTGTGCCAGTGCATGCCGAACTCAGCCAGCTGTTTTTCGGCAGCCTCGGCCAATTGACGATGTTCCTCGATCGCAAAAAACTCGCGGACCGAACTGGCCTGCTTCTCCGGCAACGCCTGTCGCATATCCAGCCAGTCGGCGGCGATGACCGCTTGCAGCGAACCGAACTTGTCGGCGAGTTTCTGCGCACCGCCCGGTCCGACCGAAGGAATGTTCAACTTGTCGAGGAAACCGCCCAGCGTGGTGCTGGCGGCAAATTCGGCGCCCAGTTCGCCCTGATCCTGTATCTGCAGCCCATGCTTGAGCAGATTGGCGATCACCTGCCGGTTATGCGCATCTTCGAAGAAGCTGTGGATCTCGTGGGCGACTTCCAGCCCGACATCCGGCAAGTACGTCAACACTTGCGGCAATGCCTGCTGTACCCGCTCCAGCGAACCCAGGGAGCGCGCCAAGACCTTGGCTGTCTCCTCGCCGACATCGGGAATCCCCAGGGCGTAAATGAAGCGTGCGAGGCCTGGCTTCTTGCTGTCTTCAATTGCAGCAAGCAGGTTTTTGCTCGACAGCTCGGCAAAGCCTTCCAGATCCACGATCTGCTCGAACGTCAGGGCGTACAGATCGGCGGGCGAACTCACCAGACCTTCATCCACCAGTTGCTCGACACTCTTCTCGCCCAGACCTTCGATATCCATCGCGCGACGGGAAACGAAGTGAATGATCGCCTGTTTGAGTTGCGCGCCGCAGGCCAGTCGACCGACACAGCGATACACCGCGCCTTCGCTGACAGTCTCGCGGCCCTTGCTGCGCTTGATCAGTTGCGTGCGCTCGACATGCGAGCCGCAGACCGGGCATTGCTCGGGAATATGCACCGGCCGCGCATCGTCCGGACGACGCTCGAGCACGACCTGAACCACTTGCGGAATCACGTCGCCAGCACGGCGGATGATCACCGTGTCGCCAATCATCAATCCCAGGCGCGCCACTTCATCCATGTTGTGCAACGTCGCGTTGGCCACGGTGACACCCGCCACCTTGACCGGCCTCAGGCGGGCCACGGGCGTGACGGCGCCGGTGCGCCCGACCTGGAATTCGACGTCGAGCAGCTCGGTCAACTCTTCCATGGCCGGAAACTTGTGGGCGATGGCCCAGCGCGGTTCGCGAGCGCGGAAACCCAGTTCGCGCTGGGCGGCAATGCTGTTGACCTTGAACACCACACCATCGATTTCGTAAGGCAGCGCGTTGCGCCGCTCACCGATGTCGCGGTAGTAATCCAGGCACTCGGCGATGCCGTTCGCCAGCTTGAGCTCGTGGCTGATCGGCAGGCCCCAGGCCTTGAGCTGTTGCAGGTTGCCGATATGCGTATCGGCGATATCGGCGGACACCTGGCCGATGCCGTAGCAGCAGAATTCCAGCGGCCGATTGGCCGTGATCTTCGAATCCAGCTGACGCAAGCTGCCCGCCGCGGCGTTGCGCGGGTTGGCGAAGGTCTTGCCGCCGACTTCCAGTTGCGTGGCGTTGAGCCGCTCGAAACCGGCCTTGGACATGAACACTTCGCCGCGCACTTCCAGTGTGGCCGGCCAACCGGTGCCGTGCAACTTGAGCGGAATGTTGCGCACAGTGCGCACGTTGACGCTGATGTCTTCGCCGGTGGTGCCGTCGCCGCGCGTTGCACCGCGCACCAGCATGCCGTCCTGATACAGCAAACTGACCGCCAGGCCATCGAGCTTTGGTTCGCAACTGTACTCGACCGTCGCACCGCCACCGAACAGATCACCGGCCGGCAGATCCAGCCCTTCGGTCACCCGGCGGTCGAACTCATACATGTCGGTTTCTTCGAAGGCGTTGCCGAGGCTGAGCATCGGCACTTCGTGGCGCACCTGAGTGAACGCCGACAGGGCCGCGCTGCCGACTCGCTGGGTAGGCGAGTCACTGGTGATCAGTTCCGGGTTGGCAGCTTCGAGCGCCTTGAGCTCGTTGAACAACCGATCGTATTCGGCGTCCGGAATGCTCGGCTCGTCCAGCACGTGATAGCGATAGTTGTGCTGATCCAGCTCGGCGCGCAGCTCTAGAATGCGGTTTTGGGCGGCAGTCATGGGTGTTCTCTCATAAAGCAAAAGAGCAGCCGAGGCTGCTCAATTTTCTGAATACAGTAGCTCAAGGCTATGGACAGTGCGGCAAGGAAGCTTGCTCCCTTGCCACGGCAAGCCCCTGTGCCACAGAAACCTGCCCGGCCATTGGATTAGCGCTTCTGGGTCAGGGCGCGACGTTCAAACTCAACGATACGCTGACGGTAGTGCTCGATGGTCTGGGCCGTCAGCACGCTGCGCTGGTCATCCTTCAGTTCACCGTTCAGTTCCTGAGACAGTTTGCGCGCCGCCGCCACCATCACGTCGAAGGCTTGCTTCGGATGACGTGGACCAGGCAAGCCCAGGAAGAAGCTCACCGCCGGGGTGCTGAAGTGGTCGATGTCGTCCAGATCGAAGACGCCCGGCTTCACCGCATTGGCCATGGAGAACAGGACTTCGCCGTTGCCCGCCATGCTTTCGTGACGGTGGAAGATGTCCATTTCGCCAAAACGCAGGCCGCTTTCCAGAATGTTCTGCAACAGGGCCGGGCCCTTGAAGCCAGCGGCGTCGCGGCAGATCACGCTGATCACCAGCACTTCTTCGGCTTGCGGATGATCCTTGTCGCTGACCGCAGGGGCTGCCTTGATGTCTTCGGCGAAATCGTCGTCGCGAGTGCTGAAGCTCGGGCCACCGTCCAGATCCAGACTGAGATTCATGTCGCCTTGCGAAGGTTCGCCATGACCGCGTTTGCCGCGCTTGGAACCCGACTCACGCGGTTCACGGGCCGGCATGCTCACCGACGGCAGATCGTGCTCGTCCAGTTGCGGCTCCTTGTGAGTGTCCAATACACGAGGCGGGCCCAACAGTTCGGCACTGGTGTCTTCATCCGGCAGATTGGACAGACTTCGATCAAGACGGAATTTCAGTTTTCCCTTGCCGCCGCGCATACGGCGCCAGCCATCAAAAAGAATACCGGCAATGACAATAATGCCGATGACGATCAGCCACTCGCGCAGACCGATTTCCATGTAATCCCGTGCCTCTATAAAAAATGCTGAAAAATAAGGGGTTTACAACCTGTAAACCGCTTTAAAACGTGGCGCCAACTCTATGTTCTGACAGGCGTTTTGCCCACGTACACGAAAAATTGACATTAAACTAGCACGACCAAAGGCAACTTTATAGGGCCGCGCAATCACAAGCATCAAGCTTCAAGCTGCAATCCGCCTCGCTTGCAGCTTGAAACCTGCAACTTGCGGCTGGCCTCAGGCCTCGACCATCGCCATCGCCTCCTCGACATCGACAGCCACCAGACGCGAGCAACCAGGCTCGTGCATCGTCACCCCCATCAGTTGATCGGCCATTTCCATGGCGATCTTGTTGTGGGTGATATAGATGAACTGCACGGTCTGCGACATCTCTTTGACCAGCCGTGCATAGCGTCCAACGTTCGCGTCATCCAGTGGTGCGTCAACTTCATCGAGCATGCAGAACGGCGCCGGGTTCAACTTGAAGATCGCAAAAACCAGGGCCAGTGCGGTCAGGGCTTTTTCGCCACCAGAGAGCAAATGGATGGTGCTGTTCTTCTTGCCAGGAGGCTGCGCCATGATCGTCACACCTGTATCGAGTAGATCTTCGCCCGTCAGTTCCAAATACGCGCGGCCTCCACCGAAAACTTTCGGGAAAAGTGCCTGTAAACCGCCATTGATCTGATCAAAGGTATCTTTGAAGCGGTTACGGGTTTCCTTGTCGATCTTGCGAATCACGTTCTCCAGCGTGTCGAGCGCTTCGACCAGATCATCGTTCTGCGCATCCAGATAACGTTTACGCTCCGATTGTTGCTGGTATTCGTCGATGGCCGCGAGGTTGATCGCACCCAGGCGTTGAATCCGCGCGGAGATGCGTTCGAGTTCTTCCTCGGCGTCCTTCTCGCTGGCTTCGGGTGTCAGCGTGGCGAGCACACCGTGCAAGTCGTAGCCGTCTTCCAGCAACTGGTCCTGCAATGCCTTGCGCCGCACGGTCAGGGCTTGCCATTCCATGCGCTGGGTCTCGAGCTGACTGCGAATCAGCTGGGACTGTTGTTCGGCCTGGGTCCGGCGCTTCTCGGCTTCGCGCAGTTCGCGGTCGGCATCCTCGAGAGCGATCTGCGCGGTCTTGAGTTCTTCGTCGACGGTCATGCGTTTGTCGAGCAGCTCTTCAAGTTTCAGGCGCAGCTCTTCCAGCGGCGCCTCGCCCTCCTCCAGATTGAGGCTCAACTGCTCGCGTTTTTCGGTCAGGCGCTCGGACTGCATTTCCAGTCGCTCCAGCGCCTGTCGCGTCGAATCGTGCTGGGCCTTGAGCGATCCAAGGCGCACCGCCAATTGATGAGCGTGATCCTTATGCTGGCGCGCTTCCTGGCGCACCCGGTCAAGACGCTCACGCAAGCTGTCGCGCTGGGCCAGCAGCAACTCGCGCTGCTCGGTGTCCAACGCCATGGCGTCGAGGGCTTCCTGCAATTGCAGGCGCGCTTCGCCGATGCTTTCGTGCTCCAGGGCCCGCTGTTCGCCCAACTCCTCGATTTCTTCATCAAGACGCGTGCGGCGCAAGGTCAACTGCTCGGCCTTGGCTTTTCCGGCCGACAACTGGGCTTTCAATTCGCCTTGTTGACGGGCCTCGTCTTGCAGCAATCGGCGCAAGTGTTCGCGTCCGTTCTCCTGCTGACGCTGTTGCGCCCGCAGGTTTTGCAATTCGGTTTCCAGGGTCTCGACCGCCGCTTCGCGCTCTTCGCGCTCCAGGCCCAGTGTCAGGATTTCCTGACCTCGAGCCAGCATGCCGCTTTCCGCTTCGCTGGCACGACGCACACGCAGGAAGTGCCGACCGACCCAATAACCGTCGCGGCTGATCAGGCTCTGGCCGACCGTTAACTGGCCACGCAAGGCCAGCGCCTGCTCCAGACTGTCGACCGGTTTGACCTGCCCCAGCCACGGCGACAGATCGATCTGCGCCTCGACCTTGTCGAGCAAACTGCCCGGCACCCGCACGCCATCGGTCGCGGGGCTGAGCAAACGCAGATCGCCCTGGACAAACCCGGACAAATCGAAATCGTTGAAATCATCCACCAGCACGGCTTGCAGGTCGGCCCCGAGCACGGTTTCCACCGCCAGTTCCCAACCTGCTTCAACCTTCAAGCCTTCGGCCAGGCGCGGGCGATCCGCCAGATGTTGATCACGCAACCACTCAGCGGTGCCGGTGCCCGGATCGAGGGCGGCTTGCTGCAAGGCTTCCAGGGAGGCCAGTCGACCATTGAGGCGCTGCAAATCGCCCTGGGCCTGCTGCTGCGCCGTCAGCGCTTGCTGCAATTGCTGACGCAGTTGCTCAAGCTTTTCGACCTGAGCTTCTTCACTGGTCTGCAAATCCTCAAGGGTCGCCTCGGATTCAGCGAGCTGTTCGCTGAGCGCCATGATCGCCGCGTCTTCCGGGTCCGCCGACAGCAAGGCGCGCTCTTCACCAAGGCGCTTCTGCCGATCGGCCAGACGCTCCAGGCTGGTTTCCAGCTGCTGGATTCGCGACTGCTGGACTTCGGCCTGACGTCGCGGTTCGGCGGCGGTGAGGTTGAACGTGTCCCACTGCTCCTGCCAGCCGTGCATGGTGGTTTCGGACTCTTCCAGCGCGGCGGCGGCCTCTTCGGCGGCGGCGCTGGTGACTTCCTGCTCGGGGGTGAGCATGTCCAGCTCTTCGCCGAGGGTCAGCAGCAAGGTGCGGTCGTGGCCCAGGTGAGATTCGGTCTCCAGGCGCGCGCGCTCGGCTTCTTTCAGATCGTCCTGCAGTTGGCGCAGACGCTGCTGACCGTGCTGGATGCTCTGCTCGACCCGGGCGATGTCGCCGCCGACCGAATAGAAGCGCCCCTGCACCAGATTGAAGCGCTCAGAGAGGTCGTGATGCCCGTCACGCAGGCGCTCGATGCTCGCGTCGGCATTGCGCTGCTCGGCGACCAGGGCCTCAAAGGAAATTTCCTGGGTGCCGATGATCGCTTCACGCTGGCCGACCTGGTCGTTCAGATCCTGCCAACGCAAGGCTGACAGTTGAGCCTTGAGCTGCCGCTCTTCGCCTTTGAATTCCTGATACTTCTTGGCGGCCTCGGCCTGACGGTGCAAGCGTTCGAGCTGGCGTTCAAGTTCTTCGCGCAGGTCGGTCAGGCGCGCAAGGTTTTCGTGGGTGCGACGGATACGGTTTTCGGTCTCGCGCCGGCGCTCCTTGTACTTGGAAATGCCCGCCGCTTCTTCGATGAAGTTGCGCAAGTCCTCGGGCTTGGACTCGATCAGCTTGGAGATCATCCCCTGCTCGATGATCGAATAGCTGCGCGGGCCCAGGCCGGTACCAAGGAATATGTCGGTGATGTCGCGACGCCGGCATTTGGTGCCGTTGAGATAATAGGTGGTCTGGCTGTCGCGGGTGACTTTGCGGCGAATGGAGATTTCCGCGTAGGCGGCGTATTCACCGAGCAGTGTGCCGTCGGAGTTGTCGAACACCAGCTCGATACTGGCCTGGCTCACTGGCTTGCGGCTGGTCGATCCGTTGAAGATGACGTCGGTCATCGACTCGCCGCGCAGGTTCTTGGCCGAGCTCTCGCCCATCACCCAGCGTACGGCGTCGATAATGTTCGACTTGCCGCAGCCATTGGGCCCGACGACCGCCGCCATGTTACTGGGGAAGTTCACCGTGGTCGGATCGACGAAGGACTTGAACCCCGCCAGCTTGATGCACTTGAGCCGCAAAATCAGGCGTCCGTCAGGGCGGAGATCACCAGATCGCAGCTGCGCTGGGCGTAAGCCGTCAGCACCAGGCGAATCTGCGCAAAGTCACGGGCGATCACGGCGGCAAGCAGGCGTTCGAACAGTTCCAGAAACTCGCTCATCGACGCTTTGCGCTGATCCAGGGCGAGGAAATAGGCACGGCTCATCGCCGGCTGCAGATTCTCGACGGTTTCCTGCAAGTACGGGTTGTCGGCAAACGGATACGCGGCGCGCATCACGCTGAAACTGTCATCGACGAAGCTGCGAATGTCCTGGCGCTCGAAATCGCTGTTCAGGCGCTGCTGGATCTGCACGAACGGCGCCAGGTCCGCCTGGACTTGCCAGCCATTGGCCACCGCATTGCCCAGCAGGATGTACATCTCGCTCATCAGCGTGCACAGGCTCTGCACCTTGTGCGCGGTGAGTTCGGTGACATGGGCGCCACGTCGCGGCAGGATCGCGATCAGATGACGGCGCTCAAGGATCAGCAGGGCCTCGCGAACCGAACCGCGACTGACGTTCAGGGCAAGCGTGACCTTCTGTTCCTGGATGCGCTCTCCGGGCTTCATTTCGCCGCGAATGATCCGTTCGGCGAGGTGGTGAGCGATTTGCTCGGCGAGGCTGTCCGGCGCCTTGAACGTCATGGTGGTCCCTTCAAACTCGTAGATCTGCACAAGCGGCGCAGTGTAGCGCAATTGATACGACAGGGCAGAGTGCCCGCCTGGTGGTTTTTGGCACGATTCGAGCAAAAAGCAGGCTATCCCGCGAGGGTCAATAATGAAGAAACCGGTTGTCGATCGACAAAGTGCATTTTCCTGACCTTTAAGTCAGAAAATCATTGACCGAAAAGTCAGACCTGCTAAATTCGGTTCAAGTCGGTTAACAACAATAATGAGTCTGCGAGGCCTTCCGTGATCCAGTTTTTACTAAACCAGGAACTCCGTAGCGAGCACGCCCTGGACCCGAACCTGACCGTGCTCAACTATCTGCGCGACCATGTGGGCAAACCCGGCACCAAAGAAGGCTGCGCCAGCGGTGACTGCGGCGCCTGCACAGTGGTGGTCGGCGAGTTGCAAACGGATGACGAGGGCCGCGAACACATTCGCTATCGCAGCCTTAATTCATGCCTGACCTTCGTGTCGTCCCTGCACGGCAAGCAATTGATCAGCGTCGAAGACCTCAAGCACAAAGGCGAGCTGCACAGCGTGCAGAAAGCCATGGTCGAGTGCCACGGCTCGCAGTGCGGCTTTTGCACGCCTGGCTTCGTCATGTCGCTGTTCGCCCTGCAAAAAAACAGCGACGAACCCGACGCCCATAAAGCCCACGAAGCCCTGGCCGGCAACCTCTGCCGCTGCACCGGCTATCGCCCGATTCTGGAAGCGGCCCAACAGTCCTGCTGCGGTAAACAGCCCGACCAGTTCGATGCCCGTGAAGCCGAAACCATTGCCCGCCTCAAAGCCATTGCCCCGACCGATATCGGCGAACTCAACAGTGGCGACAAACGTTGCCTGGTGCCGCTGACGGTGGCCGATCTGGCCGACCTCTACGATGCTTATCCACAGGCTCGCCTGCTGGCCGGCGGCACGGACCTGGCGCTGGAAGTCACCCAGTTCCACCGCACGCTGCCGGTGATGATCTACGTTGGCAACGTCGCCGAAATGAAACGCATCGAGCGCTTCGAGGATCGCCTGGAAATCGGCGCCGCCACGGCCCTCTCCGACTGCTACGACGCCTTGAAAGCCGAGTACCCGGACTTCGGCGAATTGCTGCAGCGTTTTGCCTCCTTGCAGATCCGCAACCAGGGCACCCTCGGCGGCAACATCGGCAACGCCTCGCCCATCGGTGACTCGCCTCCGCTGCTGATCGCCCTCGGCGCGCAAATCGTCCTGTGCAAGGGCGAAACCCGCCGCACCCTGGCGCTGGAGGATTACTTCATCGATTACCGCGTCACTGCCCGCCAGGAAAGCGAGTTCATCGAGAAGATCATCGTGCCGCGCGCCAGCGCCGAAAAACTGTTCCGCGCCTACAAAGTCTCCAAGCGCCTGGACGATGACATCTCGGCGGTGTGCGCCGCCTTCAACATTCGCCTGGAAAACGGCATGGTCGCCGAGGCACGCGTGGCCTTCGGCGGCATGGCAGCCATCCCGAAACGTGCCGCCGCGTGCGAAGCGGCGCTGCTGGGTGCGCCTTTCAATAACGCCACGGTCGAACGCGCCTGCGCGGCCCTGGCCGAAGACTTCACACCGCTCTCGGACTTCCGCGCCAGCAAGGAATATCGCCTGCTCAGTGCGCAGAACCTGCTGCGCAAATACTTCATCGAACTGCAAACACCGCACATCGAGACTCGGGTGACCGCTTATGTCTAATCATCACGCCGTAGAGAAGACCCAAGCCGAACTGGCTGAACTGTTCGCCAAGGACCTGACCACCGGTGTCGGCCGCAGCGTCAAGCATGACAGCGCCGCCAAGCATGTGTCCGGTGAAGCGCAGTACATCGACGATCGCCTGGAATTTCCGAACCAGCTGCACGTGTACGCCCGCCTGTCGGACCGCGCCCACGCGAAAATCATCCGCATCGACACCGCGCCTTGCTACGCCTTCGAAGGCGTGCGCATCGCCATCACCCATGAAGACGTGCCGGGCCTGAAAGACATCGGCCCGTTGTTGCCGGGCGACCCGCTGCTGGCGATCGACACGGTGCAGTTCGTCGGTCAACCCGTGGTCGCGGTTGCGGCGAAAGACCTGGAAACCGCGCGCAAGGCGGCGATGGCCGCGATCATTGAATACGAAGATCTCGAGCCAGTGCTGGATGTGGTCGAAGCCCTGCGCAAGCGTCACTTCGTACTCGACAGCCACACCCACCAACGCGGCGATTCAGCCACCGCGCTGGCCACCGCCGAACATCGCATCCAGGGCACGCTGCACATTGGCGGCCAGGAGCACTTCTACCTGGAAACCCAGATTTCTTCGGTGATGCCGACCGAAGACGGCGGCATGATCGTCTACTGCTCGACCCAGAACCCTACTGAAGTGCAGAAACTGGTGGCCGAAGTGCTGGATGTGTCGATGAACAAAATCGTCGTCGACATGCGCCGCATGGGCGGAGGTTTCGGCGGCAAGGAAACCCAGGCCGCGAGCCCGGCGTGCCTGTGCGCGGTGATCGCGCACCTGACCGGCCAGCCGACCAAGATGCGCCTGCCACGTGTCGAAGACATGCTGATGACCGGCAAGCGGCACCCGTTCTACGTCGAGTACGACGTCGGCTTCGACAGCACGGGCCGCCTGCACGGCATCGCCCTGGAACTGGCCGGCAACTGCGGTTGCTCGCCGGACCTGTCGGCCTCGATTGTCGACCGGGCGATGTTCCACTCCGACAACTCGTATTACCTGGGCGACGCGACCATCAACGGTCACCGCTGCAAGACCAACACCGCGTCGAACACCGCCTACCGTGGTTTCGGCGGCCCGCAAGGCATGGTGGCCATTGAAGAAGTGATGGACGCCATCGCCCGTCATCTGGCCCTCGATCCACTGACCGTGCGCAAGGCCAACTACTACGGCAAGACCGAGCGCAACGTCACCCACTACTACCAGACCGTCGAGCACAACATGCTCGAGGAAATGACCGCCGAACTGGAAGAAAGCAGCCAGTATGCCGAGCGCCGCGAAGCGATCCGTCGCTACAACGCCAACAGCCCGATCCTGAAAAAAGGCCTGGCGCTGACCCCAGTGAAATTCGGCATTTCCTTCACCGCCAGCTTCCTCAACCAGGCCGGCGCGCTGTTGCACGTCTACACCGACGGCAGCATTCACCTGAACCACGGCGGCACCGAGATGGGCCAGGGCCTGAACACCAAAGTCGCGCAGGTCGTGGCCGAAGTGTTCCAGGTGGAAATGGACCGCGTGCAGATCACCGCGACCAACACCGACAAAGTGCCGAACACCTCGCCAACCGCCGCCTCCAGTGGCGCCGACCTGAACGGCAAGGCTGCGCAGAACGCCGCCGAAACCATCAAGCAACGCCTGGTGGAATTCGCCGCGCGGCATTACAAGGTCAGCGAAGCAGACGTGGAATTCCACAACGGCCACGTGCGGGTTCGCGATCACATCCTGACCTTCGAGGCACTGATCCAGCAGGCGTATTTCGCCCAGGTGTCGCTGTCGAGTACCGGGTTCTACAAGACCCCGAAAATCTACTACGACCGCAGCCAGGCCCGTGGTCGTCCGTTCTACTACTTCGCCTTCGGCGCGGCGTGCTGCGAAGTGCTGGTCGACACCCTGACCGGCGAATACAAGATGTTGCGCACCGACATCCTGCACGACGTCGGCGCCTCGCTGAACCCGGCGATCGACATCGGTCAGGTCGAGGGCGGCTTCATCCAGGGCATGGGCTGGCTAACCATGGAAGAGCTGGTCTGGAACAACAAAGGCAAGCTGATGACCAACGGCCCGGCCAGCTACAAGATCCCGGCCGTGGCGGACATGCCGCTGGACCTGCGGGTGAAACTGGTGGAGAACCGCAAGAACCCGGAAGACACGGTGTTCCACTCCAAGGCCGTGGGCGAGCCGCCCTTCATGCTCGGTATCGCCGCGTGGTGTGCAATCAAGGACGCCGTGGCCAGCCTGGGCGACTACAAGCACCAACCGAAAATCGACGCACCGGCCACCCCGGAGCGCGTGTTGTGGGGCTGTGAGCAGATGCGCCAGCTGAAGGTGGCGAAGGCTGTCGAGGCTGAAACCGAGTTGGCTCCGCTCTAAGCCCGAGGCGCTGCCATCGCTGGCAAGCCAGCTCCCACAGGGGAATGCATTCCAATGTGGGAGCCAGCCTGCTGGCGATGAGGCCGGAACAGACAACAGAGATGTTGAGGTGAGACATGTACAACTGGATCGACGCCCTCGCCGACCTGCAAAACCGCGGTGAACCCTGCGTGTTGGTGACCATCATCGAAGAGCTCGGCTCGACGCCGCGCAACGCCGGCTCGAAGATGGTCATCAGTGCCAGCCAGACGTTCGACACCATCGGCGGCGGGCACCTGGAATACAAGGCCATGCAGATCGCCCGCGAGATGCTCGCCAGCGGCAAGCAAGACACCCATCTGGAGCGCTTCAGCCTCGGCGCCAGCCTGGGCCAGTGCTGCGGTGGTGCCACCGTATTGCTGTTCGAACCGATGGGCCAGGTCCAGGCGCAAATCGCCGTGTTCGGCGCCGGCCACGTCGGCCGCGCACTGGTGCCGCTCCTGGCCAGCCTGCCCTGCCGGGTGCGCTGGATCGACTCGCGGGAGGATGAGTTCCCGCAACAGATCCCCCACGGCGTGCGCAAGATTGTCAGTGAAGAACCGGTGGATGAAATCGATGACCTGCCCGCCGGCAGTTATTGCATCGTCATGACCCACAACCATCAGCTCGACCTCGAACTCACCGCCGCGATCCTCAAGCGCAATGACTTCGCCTACTTCGGCCTGATCGGCTCGAAGACCAAACGGGTGAAATTCGAACATCGCCTGCGTGATCGCGGTTTCGACAGCAACGTAGTGCAACGCATGCGCTGCCCGATGGGCATCGGCGAAGTCAAAGGCAAGTTGCCTGTGGAAATCGCCATCTCCATCGCCGGCGAAATCATCGCCACCTACAACGCCAACTTCGGCCAACAGACCGCCAGCGCCGAACCGATTGCCAAACTGCTGCCCGTGTCGCGCCGCAGTCAGGCCACAAAACTGAAAGCCTCAAATTGATGAGCTTCATAAATAGAGAATGACCATGCCTCTGACTCGCAAAGCCTACCGCGCCGCCATTCTGCACAGTATCGCCGACCCCGCTGAAGTGGGGATCGAAGCCTCCTACGAGTATTTCGAGGATGGCCTGCTGGTGGTCGATAACGGCAAAATCAGCGCACTGGGTCACGCCAGTGAACTGCTGCCGACCCTGCCGGCGGACATCGAAATCACCCACTACCAGGATTCGCTGATCACCCCGGGCTTCATCGACACCCACATCCACCTGCCGCAGACCGGCATGGTCGGAGCCTACGGCGAGCAACTGCTGGACTGGCTGAACACTTACACCTTCCCGTGCGAAAGCCAGTTCGCCGACAAGGCCCACGCCGACGAAGTCGCCGACATTTTCATCAAGGAACTGCTGCGCAACGGCACCACCACGGCGCTGGTGTTCGGCAGCGTGCATCCGCAGTCGGTGAACTCGTTCTTCGAAGCCGCCGAACAGCTGGACCTGCGGATGATCGCCGGCAAGGTGATGATGGACCGCAACGCCCCGGACTACCTGACCGACACCGCCGAGTCCAGCTACGTCGAAAGCAAGGCGCTGATCGAGCGCTGGCACGGCAAGGGCCGCCTGCACTACGCGGTGACCCCGCGCTTCGCCCCGACCAGCACCCCGGAACAACTGACCCTCGCCGGCCAGTTGCTCAGCGAGTACCCGGATCTGTACATGCAGACCCACATCAGTGAAAACCTCAAGGAAGTCGAGTGGGTCAAGGAATTGTTCCCGGAGCGCAAGGGCTACCTGGACGTCTACGATCACTACCAGTTGCTGGGCGAGCGCTCGGTATTCGCCCACGGCGTGCACCTGTGCGATGACGAGTGCGCGCGACTGGCCGAAACCGGGTCGGCGATTGCGTTCTGCCCGACGTCGAACTTCTTCCTGGGCAGTGGCCTGTTCAACCTGCCGATGGCCGAGAAACACAAGCTGAACGTCGGCCTGGGCACCGATGTGGGCGGCGGCACCAGTTTCTCGCTGCTGCAAACCCTGAACGAAGCGTACAAGGTCATGCAACTGCAAGGTGCGCGCCTGAGCCCGTTCAAGTCGCTGTACCTGGCGACCCTCGGCGGTGCCCGCGCCTTGCGCCTGGAAGACAAGATCGGCAACCTGCAGCCGGGCACGGACGCAGATTTCCTGGTGTTGGACTACAACGCCACGCCATTGCTGGGCTATCGCCTGAAGCAGGCCAACAACATTGCCGAGACACTGTTCGTGCTGATGACCCTCGGGGATGACAGGACCGTGCTGCAGACATACGCGGCAGGGAATCTGGTGCATCAGCGCTAGGTTTCACCGACATAAAAAATCCCCCGCCGCTTTTCAGCCCGGGGGATTTTTATTGCCTGTCAGTCCGTCATCGCTGGCAAGCCAGCTCCCACAGTGGCCGAGGTGAATTGCAAGTTTTTGTAAACACCGAAGATCATTGTGGGAGCTGGCTTGCCAGCGATAGAGGCGACGCGGTCCGTCAGATTTTCGCTGGTGAACGTCCCGGTTTCTTGGTCTGCAACAAATGCGAAAACACGGCGTGCAAGTCATCCGACGCACTTTCTTCGTCAAGGTTGAGCTTGCTGTCGATGTGATCCATGTGATGCATCATCAGGTCCACCGCCAGCTCACCGTTGCGCGCCTCGATGGCGTCGATCAACTGGGTGTGCTCGTCGTAGGAGCAGTGGGAACGGTTGCCGCTTTCGTATTGGGCGATGATCAGCGAAGTCTGGGACACCAGGCTGCGCTGGAAGCTGATCAGCGGCGCGTTTTTCGCCGCTTCGGCCAGTTTCAGGTGGAATTCGCCCGACAGGCGGATGCCCGCACCGCGATCGCCACGGGAGAAGCTGTCGCGCTCGTCGTTGACCATCTGACGCAATTCGGCGATCTGCTCGGCAGTGGCGTGCTGCACCGCCAGCTCGGTGATGGCGCGCTCTACCAGACGCCGGGCCATGAACACCTGGCGCGCCTCTTCGACACTCGGGCTGGCCACCACCGCGCCGCGATTCGGACGCAGCAGCACCACACCTTCATGAGCCAGGCGCGACAGCGCACGGCGAATGATGGTGCGGCTGACCCCGAAAATTTCCCCCAGCGCTTCTTCGCTCAACTTGGTGCCGGGCGCCAGACGCTGTTCGAGGATCGCCTCGAAGATATGCGCATAGACAATATCGTCCTGGGTACCGCTGCGGCCGGCTTTGCCTGCTCGCGGTTGTTTCTTGAGGGGCTGCAACTGTTCGTTCATGGGCACTCGAGTCGGGAGAACTGCGGCGAATTGACCGTGACTGTAATACGGCACAGTGGGTCGCTGGCAAGTATCGCGTAAAAAACGCTGTGATTGTACACAATGGATAGTGGCAACACGACTGTATGGCTGTTTGTTGCTTCCGCTGTATTGCAACGGTTGGTTACGTTTGAGTTTAGGCTTAATCGCAGAATCCGCCTTTTGCATAGAATTCTTGTGGGAGCGAGCCTGCTGGCTCCCACAAGGGAATTGTGGTGTGGCGGACATCTTTATCAGAACAGGGAACACCACCGTCATGAACGACGCCACACACACGCAACTGCGCCCATGGGCCGATACATCGCCTTCGGCCATCGTCGCCGGTTTCATCGCCATGATGACCGGCTATACCAGCTCCCTGGTGCTGATGTTCCAGGCCGGGCAAGCGGCCGGCCTGACCAGCGGGCAGATTTCGTCGTGGATCTGGGCGATTTCCATCGGCATGGCGGTGTGTTCCATCGGTCTGTCCCTGCGCTATCGCACGCCGATTACCATCGCCTGGTCGACCCCCGGGGCGGCGTTGCTGATCACCAGCCTTGGCGGCGTGAGCTATGGCGAAGCCATTGGTGCCTACATAACCTGCGCGGTACTGGTGACGATTTGCGGGCTGACCGGCAGCTTCGAGCGCCTGGTGAAAAAGATCCCGGCGTCGTTGGCCGCCGCGTTGCTGGCCGGGATTCTGTTCAAGATCGGCAGCGAGATTTTCGTCGCCGCGCAGCATCGCACGGCGCTGGTGCTGGGCATGTTCTTCACCTATCTGGTGGTTAAGCGCCTGTCGCCCCGTTATGCCGTGTTGGCCGCGCTGCTGATCGGTACTGCGTTGTCGGGGTTGATGGGGTTGCTGGATTTCAGCGGATTCCACCTGGAAGTGGCGACACCGGTCTGGACCACCCCGCACTTCTCCCTGGCCGCGACCATCAGCATCGGCATTCCGCTGTTCGTCGTGGCAATGACGTCGCAGAACATGCCCGGCATCGCCGTACTGCGCGCCGACGGCTACACCGTGCCGGCCTCACCGCTGATCACCACCACTGGCATCGCTTCCTTGCTGCTGGCACCCTTCGGCTCCCACGGGATCAACCTCGCCGCCATCAGCGCAGCGATCTGCACCGGGCCACACGCCCATGAGGACCGCAACAAGCGCTACACGGCAGCCGTTTGGTGCGGGGTTTTCTACGGGATCGCCGGGGTGTTCGGTGCGACGCTGGCCGCCCTGTTTGCCGCATTGCCCAAGGAACTGGTGCTGTCGATTGCCGCGCTGGCGTTGTTCGGCTCGATCATCAATGGTCTGAGCATCGCCATGAGTGAGGTCAAGGAACGGGAGGCGGCACTGATCACCTTCATGGTCACGGCATCGGGGCTGACGCTGTTTTCCATTGGCTCGGCATTTTGGGGGATTGTCGCGGGGGTGGTGACGCTGATGATTCTGAACTGGCGCAAGGCCCTGTAGGAGCGAGCTTGCTCGCGATGGTCGTCAACGATAACGCTGGAAACATGACGCCCCGCGAAGCTTTCAGGTCATCGCGACTCTTACAAAAAAAACGGCGACCCATGGGTCGCCGTTTTTCTGAACATCAAGCTACCGGATTGATCGGCTTTTCCGGGTACCAGACGTCGATCAGCGGGCTGACAGTCGCTTCGGTCAGTTCACTGCGGCCTTTCAGCCAGGCTTCAACAGCAGCACGCTGCTCTTCGGACACCGAGCCACGCTTCTGCAGGCATACCAGACCGAAGTCGTCGCCGCCAACATAGCCAAGACCGTTGGCTTCCATGGCTTCTTTGAGGAACGCGTCGAGGAAAGCATCAATGGCTTCATCAGCCAAATCTTCTTTGAAATCCAGGTTCAGTTCGAAACCCAGCTCTTGAAATTCATCGACGCACAGTTTTTTGCGCAGACGCTGGGAACGGTTAGTCGCCATTGGAACAATCCTCTTAAGTAATAACGGGCGGCACTTTAGCAGTTTAAGCGGCCGATTACTCGCCTCTGAACGGCGCCAGCCCTACCGCCCGGTAAAAAAATAGCGGATTAGAAGGGTCAGGCACGGCACAAGCCACGACACCTTGGGGCATAATGCCGACACTTTCATGACCACTGAGGGAATTTATCTTCATGCCCTCGTCTTTTCCCCTCGGCTGTAGGGTTTTATTTCAAATGATCAAATCGTTGCGTCCATTACTGCTGGCCGGCCTTCTCCTTCCCCTGGCCCTCCCTGTTTCCGCTGATCCCATCAATACCGCGTTATCGCCCAACGTTGAAAAGGCCCTAAAGGCCAGCAAATTGCAGGACAACGCCCTGTCGCTGGTGATGATTCCACTGACCGGCCCCGGCACCCCGACCGTTTTCAACGCCGATGTGTCGGTCAACCCGGCCTCGACCATGAAGCTGGTCACCACCTATGCGGCCCTGGAAATGCTCGGCCCGAACCATCAGTGGAAAACCGAGTTCTACACTGACGGCACCCTCAGCGGCGGCATCCTCAATGGCAACCTCTACCTCAAGGGTGGCGGCGATCCGAAGCTGAACATGGAAAAACTCTGGCTGCTGATGCGCGACCTGCGCGCCAATGGCGTCACCCAGGTCACCGGCGACCTGGTGCTGGACAAGAACTTTTTCGTGCAACCGCAACTGCCAGAGTTCAACGACGACGGTAATGACGAAAACAAGCCATTCCTGGTCAAGCCTGATGCACTGCTGGTCAACCTCAAGGCCCTGCGATTCGTCGCGCGCAACGACTCCGGCAAAGTGCTGGTTTCGGTGGAACCGCCAATTGCCAGCATCCGCATCGACAATCAGGTCAAGGCCATCAATTCCAAGCAATGCACTGGCGGCGTGCGCTACAACCCGGTGCCCCAGGCCGATGGCAGCGTGACCGTGACCGTGGGTGGCCAACTGGGCGAAGGCTGCAGCTCGCAGACTTATCTGTCGCTGCTCGATCACGCGACCTACACCGCTGGCGCCGTGCGCGCGATCTGGAAAGAACTGGGTGGCAGCATTCAGGGCAGGGATGTCCTGGCACCAACGCCCAAGGATGCCAAGGTGCTGGCACGGGCATTCTCGCCGGACCTGGCGGAGATCATCCGCGACATCAATAAATACAGTAACAACACCATGGCTCAGCAGCTGTTCCTGAGCCTGGGCCAGAAATTCCGCACCGACGCCGATGCCGACGATGCCAAGGCTGCCCAGCGCGTGGTACGTCAGTGGCTGGCGAGGAAAGGCATCACCGCGCCGCACCTGGTGATGGAGAACGGCTCCGGTCTGTCACGCGCCGAGCGGGTCAGCGCCCGGGAAATGGCGTCAATGCTGCAAGCCGCGTGGCACAGCCCTTACGCCGCCGAGTACATCAGTTCGATGCCGATTGCCGGCACCGACGGCACCATGCGCAAACGCCTGAAAACCACCGCGATGCGCGGTGAAGCCCACGTCAAGACCGGCACCCTGAACACAGTGCGCGCGATCGCCGGCTTCAGCCGCGATATCAATGGCAATACCTGGGCGGTGGTGGCGATCCTCAACGACAAGGCTCCGTTCGGTGCCTCGTCGGTGCTCGATCAGGTACTGCTGGACCTGTACCGCCAGCCGAAAGTGGCGCAGACCGCTTCGGTTCTGTAAGACACGGCAAAACCCGTGTAGGAACCAGCCTGCTGGCGATGGTGTGTCAGTCTACAACTCTGTAGCTGATGCACCATCGCCAGCAGGCTGGCTCCTACAGGGATTGCGTCGGTCAGTCCGCCTCGCCCTGCACCCGATCCCGACCTTCAAGCTTTGCCACATAGACCCCCGAGTCCGCCCGCAGCAACAGCGCATCCGCGCCCTCACCCACCCGCCAGCTGGCAATCCCGAAACTCGCCGTGACGACCCCCACGCCATCGATCGGTGCACTGCGCAAGCTTTGCCACAACTCCACCGCCAGCAAATAGGCCTGTGCGCTGCCAATATCCGGGCAAAGCACCATGAACTCCTCGCCACCCAGTCGACAGAACACATCCGTGCGACGCAGCCGCTGGCCGATGCGCTCGCACACGGCCTGCAATACCCGGTCGCCCACCGCGTGACCATATTGGTCATTGATGCGCTTGAAGTGGTCGATGTCGAGCATGATCACCGAAAGTTCTCCACTGCCGCGCTCGACCCGGGCCATCTCGCTGGTCAGGCGTTCCTGGAAATAGCGGCGGTTGTGGATACCGGTCAGGGAGTCGGTGACCGACAGCGCCCGAAGCTCCTCCTCCACCCGTTTCAAATCGGAAATGTCCGAGATATAGCCATGCCAGAGTACGCCACCGCCGGGCAGTTCCTCCGGGGTCGCCTCGCCGCGCACCCAGCGCAGGCCACGCTGGGGAAGCTGCACCCGGTACTCTTCACGCCAGGGGCTGAGGGTGTCGGCAGAGGCGCGTATCGACGCACGAACCCGAGTGGTGTCCTGGGGGTGAATCCGCGTGAACATCGCTTCGGCGTTGAGCAACAGAACGTCCGGATCGAGCTCGTAGATCTCGCGGATACCGTCGCTGGCGTAAATCACACTGAAGCGTCCGTCGAACTCCATCTTGAACTGGTAGATCCCGCCGGGGACATGGGCGCTGAGTTTCTTCAACAGCAAGTCGCGAGCGGCCAGCGCCTCATGCACGCGTTTGCGTTCAGTGATGTCGATGCAAATGGCCAGGTGTCCGACCCACAAACCCTGCTCGTCGAGCACCGGGGTCGCCAGCATGTTGACCATCAAATAGCTGCCATCGCCACGCACCAGCGTCCATTCCCGCCCTTCATGGCCGCCCTCCACACTGCCTTCCACGCTGCCCTCGACCAGCATCGCCTGGCAGGTCGGCACCGGTTTGCCATAACGCGCACTCAACTCTGCCGAACGTGCAGCGAGCTCGCGGGGCAGGTGCAGGTTTTCCAGGGTCATGTGCCCCACCACTTCGGCAGCGCGGTAGCCGAGCATCTGTTCGGCGCCGGCATTGAAGGTGCTGATGACCCCACGCAAGTCCGTGGCGATGATCGCTACCTGGGTCGCGGCATTCAACACGCCGCGCAGCTGGCCGTGGGTGCCGCGTAATTCCTGCTCGCGAGCGCGCAGTTCCTCGGTCCGCTGATCGACCAGCTTCAACGCGCGCTGACGCTGACTGACCAGCACATAAAGCAAGGCACTGAGCAACACACTGAGCAAACCGCCGAGCACCACCAACGAGGTCACCGACGAATGGTTGGCCTGCAGGAAGGCCTCGCTGGGCTGGATATCAACCTGATAATCATGATCAGCCAGGCGCACCAGGCGAGTCGACGACAGTTCACTGAGGGCCGGTGCATTGGGTGACTCAAACAGCACTTCGTGCTGATCGTCTGTGGATAAGTCGAGAATGCGTACCGAGAGATAGTCACGCCCGGCCTCTGGCAACCCGTCGGCCAGCAACTGGCGCATGCTGATCACCGCCATGACATAACCAAAGGGTTTGTTCTTCGCTGCATCGGGGTCATCGCGCGACATGACAGGCGCGACCAGCAGCACGCCCCGCGCATAAGCCGGCTCGATACTGACCAGATGCATCGGTTGCGACACAGCCATGCCCCGATGCTGGTCGGCCCGTTCCAGGGTTGCGCGCCGCAAGGGCTGGGCCAGCAAGTCGTAGCCAAGCGGCGACCCAAGTTTGCTTTGTGTCTGGCTGTACAGTACCGGCACGTACTCATCACGCTCGCCGGCCAGTTGCAGTTGGCCGTCGGCGGTGAGCTCACGCACTGTGAAATTCGTCAGGCCCTCATCCCGCACCCGACGCTCGAACGCCGCCCGCTGATCGCCACTGATGCGTTCGGCGAACGAATAGGCTTGGGTACGGCGTAACAGAGGCTGTGTATAGCCGTTGAATTCTTCACGGGAGATTGCATCGGAATTGGCAAAGAACCGGCGCAGGCCATCGAGGCGCTGCTCCTGGTCTTCAAAACGTTCTTCGATACGGCTGTAACGCTCACTGGCCAGCAGTTGGAAACGTTGCCGCAGTTGATGGTGAAACAGGTTCAGGGTCGACCAGGCGAGCAACCCGGTGAGGACCCCGCCGACGAGCAATACCAGCAGCGCGACCAGCCAGGCCGACACGTCTTCGCTGATAAAACCCAGGATCTTTGGGCGCACGGCGTGCAACGACATAAACGCAACTCAAAACGCCAGGTGCAGGAAAGCCCTTTGGCCGTGAGAGGAGTTATAGCTATTAGCCACTAATTTGACCAGTGCGGAAGGAATCCAAGAGCCTTTAAAAATCAAGGCTCTGTGGATCCAATCTTCCCGGTGTCAGCGGGCCGTGATTTTCCAGGCACGATGGATCTTGCCGTTACGGGCAAAATCCGGATCGATGGTCTGGGCGGTGATTTCCTCGACCGCATAACGCTCGCTGAGGTTGGGTTCCAGCTCGAACTTGCGGAAGTTGTTGGAGAAGTACAGCACCCCGCCTGCCGCCAGACGTGCCATGGCCAGGTCAATCAACTGCACCTGGTCACGTTGCACGTCGAAGATCCCTTCCATGCGCTTGGAGTTGGAGAAGGTCGGCGGGTCGATGAAGATCAGGTCGTACTCTTCGCGAGCATTTTCCAGCCAGGCCATCACATCGCCCTGCTCCAGGCGGTTCTTGTCGGAAAAACCGTTCAGCGACAGGTTGCGGCGCGCCCAGTCCAGATAGGTTTTCGACAGATCAACGCTGGTGGTGCTGCGCGCGCCGCCCTTGGCCGCATGAACACTGGCCGTCGCGGTGTAGCAGAACAGGTTGAGGAAGCGCTTGCCGGCGGCCTCTTTCTGAATGCGCATGCGCATCGGCCGGTGATCGAGGAACAGGCCGGTGTCGAGGTAATCGGTCAGGTTCACCAGCAGCTTCACACCGCCTTCATTGACCTCGACGAACTTGCCCTGCGCAGCCTGACGTTCGTACTGTTTGGTGCCGCTCTGACGCTCGCGACGCTTGACCACCACGCGACTCTTGTCGATGTTCAAGGCCTGCGGAATCGCCGCCAGGGCATCGAACATGCGCGCCGACGCCTTTTCCGGGTCGATGGATTTCGGCGCGGCGTATTCCTGAACGTGGACCCAATCGTGATACAGGTCGATGGCCATGGAGTATTCCGGCATGTCGGCATCGTAGACGCGGTAGCAATCGATGCCCTCACGCTTGACCCACTTGCCCAGCGCCTTGAGGTTTTTTTGCAGGCGGTTGGCAAACATCTGCCCGCCTTCGCTCAGGCGTGGCTGCTCGATCACCGGCGCCGGTGCCGGCGCCGGTTTGATCGGATTGCCGTTTTTGTTGTACTTGCGCTCTTGCGGCTCGGTCGGTGCCTGATCGTAGACCGCTTGCTCACGCTCGGCCTGACGCTGTTCCGGAGTGCGGCGCTCGCCGGTGACGAACTGGTCCGGCAGCACCTTGATCAGCAGCAGTTTGCATGGCAAGGCGCCGTTCCAGAACGAATACTGCTTGTGGCTGCGGATGCCCATGCGCTTGCCCAGGTCCGGCGCGCCGGTGAACACGGCCGCTTCCCAGTTCAGGCAAGCCTGACGCAGGCGTTCGCCGAGGTTCTGGTAGAGGTAGAGCAGGCTCGCCTCGTCGCCCAGACGCTCGCCGTACGGTGGGTTGCAGATCACCAGGCCTTTCTGGTTCTGGTCCGGGCGCGGCTCGAAGGTCGCGACTTCGCCCTGGTAGATCTTGATCCACTCGCTCAGGCCGGCACGCTCGACGTTGTTGCGGCCCGGCTGAATCAGGCGCGGGTCGGCTTCGTAACCGCGAATCCACAGCGGTGGCTTGGCCAGACCGGCCGCCGCACGCTCGACGGCTTCTTCATGCAGTTTTTTCCACAACGCCGGCACGTGGCCGAGCCACGCGGTGAAGCCCCACTGCTCGCGGCGCAGGTTCGGCGCCATGTCGGCGGCGATCATTGCCGCTTCGACAAGGAATGTACCGACACCGCACATTGGGTCCGCCAACGCGCCGCCTTCGGCCGCGATGCGTGGCCAGCCGGAACGGATCAGGATGGCGGCCGCAAGGTTTTCCTTCAGCGGCGCCGCGCCCTGCTGCAGGCGGTAGCCGCGCTGGTGCAGGCTGTGGCCGGACAGGTCGAGGGAGAGGATCGCTTCGCCACGGTCCAGGCGCAGGTGGATGCGCAGGTCCGGGTTGAGCTTGTCGATGGACGGGCGATCACCCTGCGGAGTGCGCAGTTTGTCGACGATGGCGTCCTTGACCTTCAAGGCACCGAAGTGAGTGTTGTCGATGCCCGAGCCGTGACCGCTGAACTCGACGGCCAGGGTGCCGTCGTTGAGCATGTGGTCTTGCCACTCGATATCGAGCACGCCGTGATAGAGGTCTTCGGCGTCCTTCATCGGGAAACGCTTGAGCACCAGCAGCACGCGGTTCGCCAGGCGCGACCACAGGCACAGGCGATAAGCGGTTTCCATGGTGGCCATGCCGCGCACGGCAGAGGTGTGCTCACGAGCGTCCTCAAGGCCAAGCCCGACGGCTTCCTCGATGAGCAGGCCTTCAAGGCCTTTGGGGCAAGTGAGGAAGAGTTCGAAACGATCGGACATGGGAGTTCCAGAGCCTTTAGCTGAGTGAGCCGGCAACGCATTGCCGGCCCGGTTTTCAATCAGGCGCTTTTCTCGAAGAGCGCCCGCGTGGCACGAAGGTGTGCCATTCCACCCCTGCTGCTCGGGTTAAATGAGCTTAGATGCAAGGACAGATAAAAAAGTTGATGCAACAAAATGTCACAAGTCGACCCTTCGTCGAATAATCCCGCACTGCAACGCGAGACATTCTCACCAAAGGACTAACCCCGGCATCCTGCGGGGGGCCGATCATACAGGGCTTTGGTCAATAAATACGCCACGAACATCGTGTTACTTATGGCCATAGCATCTTTATCGTTACGTCCTTATGACAAAACGATCATTCCCTCGATGTGACGCATTGGTTAGAACTCAACTCAGGTTGGCGCCGCAACGACGCCAACACCTTGGCTCGCCACGCCGGCAGCGAGCCCCCAACGGCAGAGTTTTTCTGCCTGACCTCGATTGAGGTCGACGCGATGAAAACAGTCAACAAGTGAGGGCTACACCCTATGAGAAGACTTAAGCGTGATCCGTTGGAAAGAGCGTTTTTGCGCGGATATCAATATGGCGTTGGTGGCAAATCCCGTGAGCTTTGCCCATTTACTCTACCGTCGGTACGCCAAGCCTGGATCAACGGCTGGCGAGAAGGACGCGGCGACAACTGGGACGGTATGACCGGCACTGCGGGAATCCACAGACTCAACGAACTTCACGCCGTCGGCTAATACAGGGCACACACTCCGACACGAAAATCTGATTACGCAACCCATTAACCACGCACGTCCCATCCGGACGGCGGGCTCCGGCCCAGGGGCTCCTTAAAGGAGCCCTTTTTTATGTCGGTTCAAAACTCATCGGCATACCCACAGGGATTAACGCAGGGCTGCGATGGCGTCTACCGACTCACGAATCAGTGCCGGCCCTTTATAGATGAAGCCCGAGTAAATCTGCACCAGGCTCGCCCCTGCGGTGATTTTTTCCGCCGCGTGCTTGCCTTCGGTGATGCCGCCCGCCGCGATGATCGGCAAGCGACCACCCAATTCGGCCGCCAGTACTTTCACGGTGTGGGTGCTCTTGTCGCGAACCGGTGCACCGGACAAACCACCCGCCTCGTCACCATGCTCCATGCCTTCGACGCCTATGCGGCTCAAGGTGGTGTTGGTGGCGATGACCGCGTCCATCCCGGTATCGATCAACGCTTGCGCGACCTGCGCGGTTTCTTCGTCGCTCATGTCCGGCGCGATCTTGATCGCCAGGGGCACGTGTTTGCCGTGGCGCAGCGCCAGTTCCGCGCGGCGCGTGGCCAGGTCGGCCAGCAGTTGCTTGAGCGAGTCACCGAATTGCAGGCTGCGCAGCCCCGGCGTGTTCGGCGAGCTGACGTTGACCGTCACATAGCTGGCATGGGCGTAAACCTTGTCCAGGCAAATCAGGTAATCGTCGACCGCGCGCTCGACCGGAGTATCGAAGTTCTTGCCGATGTTGATGCCCAGCACACCTTTGTACTTGGACGCAGCAACGCGGGCCAGCAGGTGATCGACGCCGAGGTTGTTGAAGCCCATGCGATTGATGATCGCCTCGGCTTCCGGCAGGCGGAACAGGCGTGGCTTCGGGTTACCCGGTTGTGGACGCGGGGTGACGGTGCCGATTTCAACAAAGCCAAAACCCAGCTGAGCAAAACCGTCGATGGCCGCGCCGTTCTTGTCCAGACCGGCCGCCAGTCCCACCGGGTTCGGAAAGTCCAGGCCCATGACCGTCACCGGCACCTTCGCCGGGGCCTTGCACAACAAGCCGTTGAGCCCCAGACGCCCGCCCGCGCCGATCAGGTCCAGGGACAGATCGTGGGAGGTTTCCGGGGAAAGTTTGAACAACAGCTGACGGGCCAGGGTGTACATGGGCGGGTTTGACTCTGGGCTATGAAAAGTGGCGGCGATTATAGCCGGGCAAGCGGCCCGCAGGCGAGGCGCGCGATTCAATCAACGGACGATGGCATATGCCTTGCACCGATCCTGACATCAGCACCCATGCCAACGGCGGGATGAGTGCCAGGACAATGGCGTCGTCATCCGCCCTTGCGCGTGCAAGGACGCGGGACGACGCTTTTTTTTGCAAGGTGAAGACGCGATGAACGAACCATCAGCCGGCCCGCTGGCCTGGGTCAATGGCAGCGATGCCCCGGAAAAGTCCGAAATCAACCTCGGCTTCATGGCCCTGAGCGACTGCGCGTCAGTCGTCGTCGCCGCCACCCAGGGCTTCGCCCAGCCCTATGGCCTGACCTTGAACCTCAAGCGCCAGTCATCCTGGGCCAACCTGCGGGACAAACTGGTCAGCGGTGAACTCGATGCCGCCCATAGCCTCTACGGCCTGATCTACGCCGTGCACCTGGGCATCGGCGGAGTGGCGCCAACAGACATGGGCGTACTGATGGGGCTGAACCAGAACGGCCAGAGCATCAACCTCTCCCACGGCCTGCAAGCGCTGGGTGTGACCAGTCCTGAAGCACTGGACCGGCACGTGCACCAAAGTCGCCCAAAACTCACCTTCGCCCAGACCTTCCCCACCGGCACCCACGCCATGTGGCTGTATTACTGGCTCGCCAGCCAGGGCATTCACCCGTTGCAGGACGTCGAGAGCGTAGTGGTGCCGCCGCCGCAAATGGTTGCGCACCTGCAAGCGGGACGGATCGACGGTTTCTGCGTCGGCGAGCCCTGGTCGGCCAGCGCGGTGCAACAGAACCTTGGATTCACCATGGCGACCACCCAGACCATCTGGCCCGATCACCCGGAAAAAGTCCTGGGCTGCACCCGCGCGTTCGTCGAGCAATACCCGAACACCGCCCGCGCATTGGTGATGGCGATTCTGCAGGCGAGTCGTTTTATCGAAGAAAGCACTGAAAATCGTCGCAGCACCGCGCAATTGCTCAGTGCCGCGCAATACCTCGATGCGCCGCTCGAATGCATCGAGCCGCGTTTGCTGGGCGACTACGACGACGGTCTCGGCAATCGCTGGCAGGATCCGCACGCCCTGCGCTTCCACGGTGGGGGCGAGGTCAATCTGCCGTACCTGTCCGATGGCATGTGGTTCATGACCCAGTTCCGTCGCTGGGGCCTGTTGCGCGACGATCCGGACTACCTGGCGGTGGCCCGCCAGGTGCAACAACTGGACCTGTATCGTGAGGCCGCCAGCGCCGTCGGCGTCGCCGCACTGGGTAACGAGATGCGCAGCAGCCAGTTGATCGACGGCAAGGTCTGGGACGGCTCGGACCCTGCCGGTTATGCCCGCAGTTTCAAGCTGCACGCCATGAGCAATAGCTCGCATCGATTAGCCAACCGCTGACAGGAGACTGCGAACATGTTGCGTATTCTGCTGATCAACGACACCGCAAAAAAAGTCGGACGCCTGAAGGCGGCACTGACCGAGGCCGGCTTCGAGGTAATCGACGAATCAGGATTGACCATCGACCTGCCCGGGCGCGTCGAAACGGTGCGTCCGGATGTGATTCTGATCGATACCGAGTCACCGGGCCGCGATGTGATGGAGCAAGTGGTGCTGGTCAGTCGCGACCAACCACGCCCGATCGTGATGTTCACCGACGAACACGACCCGGATGTGATGCGCCAGGCGATCAAGTCCGGGGTCAGTGCCTACATCGTCGAAGGCATTCACGCGCAACGCCTGCAGCCGATTCTCGACGTGGCCATGGCGCGCTTCGAAAGCGACCAGGCCCTGCGCGCGCAACTGCACGCCCGCGACCAGCAGCTCGCCGAGCGCAAGCGCATCGAGTTGGCCAAAGGGCTGCTGATGAAAATGAAGGACTGCAACGAAGAAGAGGCCTACACCTTGATGCGCCGCCAGGCCATGAGCCGCCAGCAGAAGCTGATTCAGGTGGCGGAGCAGATCATCGCCATGAGTGAACTGCTGGGCTGAAACCCTGCTGCCTTCACTCGGTTTCACGGTATTGGCATAGATCTCGCTAAGTAATCTCCACAGGTAACCAACGGCGGTTGCCCCACCTACGACAAAGACGTCGCTCACCTCATTTGCCCCAAGGCGAATCAGGTGGCGGCGTTTTTTTTGTTTTTGGCCCCATTGCCCGGGGCGGGTGGTGCAGCCCTCAAGGCGCCCCACCTGCATGACTCCCGTTCGAGACTCCTATCAGCTGAGGTGCGCGATGAATTCAAGCTTCTGGAAATCCGGCCATACCCCGACCCTGTTCGCAGCCTTCCTCTATTTCGATCTGAGCTTCATGGTGTGGTACCTGCTTGGCCCACTGGCCGTGCAAATCGCCGCCGACCTGCACCTGACCACACAACAGCGCGGGCTGGTGGTGGCCACGCCCATTCTGGCCGGTGCGGTACTGCGCTTCATCATGGGCATGCTGGCCGATCGCCTGTCGCCCAAAACCGCTGGACTGATTGGCCAGGTGATCGTTATCTGTGCGCTGTTCGGTGCCTGGAAACTGGGCATCCACAGCTACGAGCAGGCCCTGGTTCTGGGGCTGTTCCTCGGTATGGCCGGTGCGTCGTTCGCCGTGGCCCTGCCGCTGGCGTCGCAATGGTATCCGCCGCAGCATCAGGGCAAGGCCATGGGGATCGCCGGCGCCGGTAACTCGGGCACGGTGTTTGCCGCGTTGATTGCGCCGGTTCTGGCGGCTGCGTATGGCTGGAGCAACGTGTTCGGCTTTGCCCTCATTCCACTGATCCTGTCGTTGATCGTTTTCGCCTGGCTGGCCAAAAACGCGCCTGAACGGCCGAAAGCCAAGTCGATGGCCGACTACTTCAAGGCCCTGGGCGACCGCGACAGCTGGTGGTTCATGTTTTTCTACAGCGTGACCTTCGGTGGCTTCATTGGCCTGGCCAGTGCCCTGCCCGGCTATTTCAACGATCAATACGGCCTGAGCCCGGTGACGGCCGGCTACTACACCGCCGCCTGCGTGTTCGGCGGCAGCCTGATGCGCCCCTTGGGCGGTGCCCTGGCGGACCGTTTCGGCGGCATCCGCACCCTGCTGGCGATGTACACCGTGGCCGCGATCTGCATTGCTGCCGTCGGATTCAACCTGCCGAGTTCCTACGCTGCGCTGGCACTTTTCGTCTGCACCATGCTCGGCCTTGGTGCGGGCAATGGCGCCGTGTTCCAGTTGGTGCCGCAGCGCTTTCGTCGGGAGATCGGCGTGATGACCGGCCTGATCGGCATGGCCGGCGGCATCGGCGGTTTTGCCCTGGCGGCGGGCATGGGTGCGATCAAGCAAAGCACCGGCAGCTACCAATTGGCGCTGTGGTTGTTCGCCAGCCTCGGCGTCCTCGCCTGGTTCGGCCTGCACGGGGTGAAACGTCGCTGGAGAACCACCTGGGGTTCGGCTGCCGTGACCGCTGCACGGGTCTGAGCCGGCGATGAGCCTGCAACTGAGTTTCGCCGAAGCCAGCGCCATCGGCCCGCGCGAAGAAAACCAGGACGCGTTGCGGCTGGTCACACCGGCCCCGGCACTGGCGGCGAGCAAGGGTTACCTGTTCGCCATCGCCGACGGTGTCAGCCAGTGCGCCGACGGTGGGCTGGCCGCTCGTTCCACCCTGCAGGCACTGGCACTGGATTATTACGCCACCCCGGAAACCTGGGGCGTCGCCCAGGCGCTGGATCGCCTGCTGCTGGCGCAGAACCGCTGGCTGCAGGCCAACGGCGGTGGACAACCGCTGCTGACCACGGTCAGCGCATTGGTCATGCGCGGTCGGCGCTTCACCCTGGCCCATGTGGGCGATTGTCGAGTGTATCGCTGGCATGCCGATCAGTTGCAGCGCATCAGCGAGGATCATGTCTGGGACCAACCAGGCATGCAGCATGTGCTCAAACGAGCGATGGGGCTCGATCAGCACCTGGTGCTGGACTTCCTCGACGGCGAATTGCGCCTTGATGAAAGCTTTGTGCTGCTCAGCGACGGGGTCTGGGCGGTCCTGGGCGACACGGCCATTGCCGCGATTCTGCGGGACCAACCGGACCTGCACAGCGCCGCACACACCCTGGTCAATGCCGCGCACCTGGCCGGCAGCCAGGACAATGCCAGCGCCTTGCTGGTGCGGGTCGATGCCCTGGGTGAAACCAGCATCGGCGATGCGTTGATTCAACTGCAGCAATGGCCGCTGCCGCCCGCACTGAAACCGGACCAGGAATTCGAGGGCTGGCAAGTCGAAGGGATCGTCGGCCAGAGCCAGCAATCCCTGCTTTATCGCGTGCGTGACAGTCAGCGACAGGCCTGGCTGCTGAAAACCCTGCCCGCTCACCTGCGCGACGATCATCCGGCCGGGCAAGCGTTGTTGTCGGAAGAATGGTTTCTCAAGCGTGTAGCCGGGCGTCATTTCCCCGAAGTGCATGCCGCCAGTCAGCGTCAGCATTTGTACTACGTGATGCGCGAATATTCAGGATCGACCCTGGCCCAGCTGCATGAGCAAGTCGGGCCGCTGCCGCTGGCCCAATGGCAAGACCTGGCCGAACGCCTGTTGCGAGCGGTGGGCATGCTGCATCGGCGGCAAATACTGCACCGCGATATCAAACCGGAGAACCTGCTGCTGGGGGACGACGGCGAGTTACGGCTGCTCGATTTCGGGCTCGCCTATTGCCCCGGCTTGTCCCTCGACGAGCCCTCTGCGCTGCCCGGAACCCCCAGCTACATTGCGCCGGAAGCGTTTCGCGGCGACCCGCCGAGCGCGCAACAGGATTTGTACTCGGTCGGCGTGACCCTGTATGTCCTGCTCACCGGGCATTTTCCCTACGGCGAAATCGAAGCGTTCCAACGCCCACGGTTCGGCGTTCCGGTGAATGCCAGCCGCTATCGCCCCGACCTCCCGGAATGGCTGATGCAAACCCTGGAACGCGCGGTAGCGGCGGATCCGGATCAACGCTTTGAAACGTCGGAAGAGTGGTTATTGCTGATGGAACAGGGCGAGCGCCGCAGTTTGAGCGTGCGCCCCAAACCGTTACTGGAGCGCGAGCCGTTGAAGGTGTGGCGGACCCTGGCGCTGATGTCGCTGGTGGCGAATCTGGTGCTGCTGGTGTTGGCGCTCCATTAGTGGGCGCCGCGCGTTGATTCGGTGCAACAAAACGCCGTTTGCCCAGGGCGGGCGCGCGCAGACACCGCGAACCACGGACTTGACCGACTTGGCACAACCACTGCATTAGCCTTCCCATCACACATAACGTGCAGGCTTCAACGACGAAGACTGCGCTTCCCGAGAGAACGGGACCGGACAAAGGCGTCCCCGTCAGGCAACTGGCGGGACGCCTTTTTTTGTTTGCGCGAAATTGTCGAGCACGACCTGGAAAGCCTGATGAGGCGGGTCGTTGTTCCCCGGAGAACCTGATGAAAAAGCTCAAACTGGTGATGATCGGCAATGGCATGGCCGGCGTTCGTACCCTCGAAGAACTGCTGAAACTGAGCAACGAGCTGTACGACATCACGGTCTTCGGTGCCGAACCCCATACCAACTACAACCGCATCCTGCTGTCGCCGGTGCTGGCTGGCGAGCAGACCTTCGAAGAGATCGTACTCAACGACCTGGACTGGTACCTGGAAAACGACATCAAGTTGCTGCTCAACCGCAGAGTCGTGGAAATCGACCGGGTCAGACGCCGGGTCATTGCCGAAGACGGCACCGTGGCCGAATACGATCGCCTGTTGATCGCCACCGGCTCCAGCCCGTTCATCCTGCCGATTCCCGGCAACACGCTGCAGGGCGTAATCGGCTACCGCGACATTGCCGACACCCAGGTCATGATCGACACCGCCAAAACCCATAAACACGCGGTGGTCATCGGTGGCGGGCTGCTGGGGCTGGAAGCTGCCAACGGGCTGATGCTGCGCGGCATGCACGTCACCGTCGTGCACCTCGGCAAATGGTTGCTGGATCGGCAACTGGACAAGACCAGCGGCCAGTTACTGCAAAATGCCCTGGAGGCCCGCGGCCTGCACTTTCGTCTCTGCGAGCAAACCCAGGCGTTGCACGATGCCGGCAATGGCCGGGTCGGCTCAGTCGAGTTCAAGAACGGCGACATCATTCCCGCCGATCTGGTGGTGATGGCCGCCGGAATCCGCCCCAACATCGAACTCGCGGAACAATCCGGCCTCCCTTGCGGCCGCGGGATTCTGGTCAACGATACCCTGCAAACCTACGACCCACGGGTCTACGCCATTGGCGAATGCGCCAGCCATCGCGGCATCGCCTATGGCCTGGTTGCACCGCTGTTCGACCAGGCCAAGGTCTGCGCCAATCACCTCGCACAACTGGGATTCGCCACCTACAAGGGCTCGGTGACCTCGACCAAATTGAAAGTCACCGGCATCGACCTGTTTTCCGCCGGTGACTACATGGGCGGTGAAGGCACCGAAACCATCACCCTCACCGACCCCATCAGTGGCGTCTACAAAAAGCTGGTAATCAAGGACGACGTACTGGTCGGGGCCTGCCTGTACGGCGATACGGCCGACGGCGGCTGGTACTTTCGGCAAATCCTCGAGCACCAGGTCATCGGCGAAATCCGCGACCAGTTGATGTTTGGCCATTCCTTCACCCTGGAACAGGCCTTGGGTGACGCCGGAACGACACGGGAAGTCGCCTGATGAACCGCCAGATCACTGCGTCCACCTGTTGTTACTGCGGGGTCGGCTGCGGCGTGCTGATCGAGCACGACGGCGAGCGCATCCTCGGCGTCAGCGGCGATCCAGCCCATCCGGCCAACTTCGGCAAACTGTGCAGCAAGGGCTCGACCCTGCATTTGACCGGCGACCTGAGCGCGCGAGCGTTGTATCCCGAACTGCGCCTGGGCAAAGGCCTGGCCCGCAGTCGCACCGACTGGGACACCGCCCTCGATCACGCCGCCAGCGTGTTTGCCCGCACCATCGCCGAACATGGCCCGGACAGTGTTGCGTTCTACATTTCCGGACAGTTGCTCACGGAGGATTACTACGCCTTCAACAAACTGGCGCGAGCGCTGGTGGGCACCAACAACATCGACAGCAATTCACGGCTGTGCATGTCTTCAGCGGTGGTGGGCTACAAACGCAGCCTCGGCGCCGACGCACCGCCCTGCAGCTACGAAGACCTGGAATCCAGCGATTGCGTGATGATCGTCGGCAGCAATATGGCCTACGCCCATCCGGTGCTGTTTCGTCGCCTGGAGGAGGCCAAATCCCGCCGCCCGCAGATGAAAGTCATCGTCATCGACCCGCGCCGCACCGATACCTGTGATTTGGCTGACCTGCATCTGGCGATTCTGCCGGGAACCGATGTCGCTTTGTTCCATGGGATTTTGCACTTGCTGCTGTGGGAAAACCGGGTCGACCACGACTTCATCAAAGCGCACACCCAAGGTCTGACGGAACTCAAGTATCTGGTACACGACTACACGCCTTCGATGGTTGCGCAGCTGTGTGGGATCAGCGTCGAACAGCTGCGCCAGTGCGCCGAATGGGTCGGCACCTCTGAGCGTTTTCTGTCCCTGTGGTGCATGGGGTTGAATCAGTCGACCGCTGGCAGCGCCAAAAACAGCGCGCTGATCAATCTGCATCTGGCCACCGGACAAATTGGCCGCCCCGGCGCAGGACCTTTCTCCCTGACCGGTCAGCCCAATGCCATGGGCGGTCGGGAAACCGGCAGTCTGTCGAACCTGTTGCCCGGGCATCGTGAAGCCGCCAATGCCGAACACCGCGCTGAAGTGGCCGCTTACTGGGGCGTCGAACAGCTTCCGGCCAATACCGGGCTGACTGCCATCGAACTGTTCGAGCAGGTGCGCAGCGGCAAGATCAAGGCGCTGTGGATCGCCTGCACCAACCCGGCGCAATCGATGCCGGACCAGAACGCCGTGCGCGCTGCATTGCAAACCTGTCCGTTCGTGGTGTTGCAGGAAGCGTTTCGCACCACCGAAACCGCCGCATTCGCCGACCTGTTGCTACCTGCCGCCAGTTGGGGCGAAAAAGATGGCCTGGTGACCAACTCCGAACGACGCATTTCCCACGTCCGCCAGGCCATCGTCGCACCCGGTGAAGCGCGGCCCGATTGGGCGATCACCGTAGATTTCGCACAGCGCCTGGAAAAATATCTACGCCCCGGACAACCCAGCCTGTTTGCCTTTGAAGCCCCGGCGCAGCTCTTCGATGAATTCAAACAACTGACTCGCGGGCGAGACCTCGACTTGTCCGGCATCAGCCATGGCCTGATCGATCGGATCGGCCCGCAGCAATGGCCCTTCCCCGCGAATGCCAGCGAAGGCACCGCTCGCCTGTACGGCGACGGCGTCTTCCCGACCGCCAACGGTCGCGCACAATTCATCGCCGAGCCTTTCCGCGCCGCCCAGGAGCAACGCGATGCACACTTCCCGCTGACCCTGATCACCGGCCGCTTGCGTGATCAATGGCATGGCATGAGTCGCACCGGCACCGCTGCGCAACTGTTCGGCCACGTGGGCGAAGCGGTCTTGAGCCTGCATCCGCAAGAGCTGCGCCAACATGACCTGGAACCAGGCGACCTTGTCAGCCTGAAAAGCCGGCGCGGCGAGGTGATTGTGCCGGTCAGCAGCGACGACAACGTGCGTCCCGGTCAGGCGTTTTTGCCCATGCATTGGGGCGATCGCTTTCTCAAGGGCGGCGTGAACAGTCTCACCCTCCCCGCCTTTGATCCGCTGTCGAAGCAACCCGAACTCAAGCACAGTGGCGTGCGCCTGGAGCCGGTTCAGTTGCCCTGGAGACTGTTCGCTCTGATCGAGGGCGATGTACAACAGCATTTTGAGACGCTACGCCCCCTCTGTGAGACGTTTTCCTACGCAAGCCTCAGCCTAACAGGCCGTGAACGCCCAGCGTTGCTTATACGCGCTGCCAGCGCCACAGCACCGGACCCGCAATGGCTCCGGGATATCGATCAACACCTGGGACTGCATGAAGGTCCGGTGTTGGCCTACGACGACCCGCAGCGCTCCATCGGCAAGCGGGTCCGTATCGACCACGGCCGAATTACCGCCATTCGCCTGGCTGGGGAAACCCTCGCCCAACACTGGCTGCTGAATCTTTGGCGGGAAGGTCGGGCCGACGAACAACTTCGGCGCTGGTTGCTGGCGCCGCTCAGCGCGCCACCAGGTCAGGCAGGCGCGTCGGCGGCCGGTGACAAAACCCTGTGCAATTGCAAGAACGTCAGCCAAAGCGCGGTTTGCGCCGGTATCGCCCGGGGATTGGACTTGCAGGGTCTGAAACAAGAATTGGGCTGCGGTACGCAATGCGGCTCGTGCGTCCCGGAAATCAAGCGTTTGCTGGTCGCCAAGGCGCGACCGGTCGCGGTCACCTCGTGAGGAAAACACTATGAACGCAAAAGTCTGGCTGGTAGGCGCAGGACCTGGCGATCCGGAATTGCTGACCCTCAAGGCCGTTCGGGCATTGAGAGAGGCCGATGTCGTGCTGATCGATGACCTGGTGAATGACGCAGTATTGGAGCATTGCGTCGGCGCGCGCATCATCCCCGTGGGCAAACGCGGCGGATGTCGCTCTACCCCGCAGGCGTTCATTCATCGACTGATGCTGCGTTACGCGCGCCAAGGCAAATGCGTGGTGCGGCTCAAGGGCGGCGATCCCTGCATTTTCGGGCGCGGCGGCGAAGAGGCGACGTGGTTGCGTGAACGTGGGGTGGAGGTCGAATTGGTCAATGGCATCACGGCCGGACTCGCGGGCGCGACACAATGCGCTATTCCGCTAACCCTGCGCGGTGTCGCGCGCGGCGTGACACTGGTCACTGCCCATACCCAGGACGGCAGTCGTCTGAACTGGCAGGCGCTGGCCCAAAGCGGAACAACCCTGGTGATCTACATGGGGGTGGCCAAGCTCGGCGAAATCCGCGAACAGTTGCTGGCCGGTGGAATGGCGACGGATACGCCAGTGGCGATGATTGAAAACGCATCCCTGCCCCACCAACGGGAATGTCGGAGTGACCTGTCGGCGATGGAGGAAGATGCCGGCGCCTTCCAGCTCAAGAGCCCGGCCATTCTGGTCATCGGCACCGTGGCGGCCTGTGCAATGTCTTCTCAGTGGGAGCGTGGCTTGCCCGCGATGGTGGCCGATCAAAACGCCTGATCTGCCGGATTGCCACTTGTTTCATCAAATCGCAGACAAAGAAAAGCCCGGCCTGAGCCGGGCTTTTCTCAGAGCTGCGGGCTAATTACTTAGCTTGAGCTTCAACCTGCGCTTCTACGCGACGGTTAACTGCACGGCCAGCTTCAGTTTTGTTGTCAGCAACTGGGCGGGATTCGCCGTAGCCAACAGACTGAACGCGGGACGGCTGAACACCGTACTGGTTGGTCAGAACTTGCTTAACGGCGTTTGCACGACGCTCGGACAGTTTCTGGTTGTAAGCGTCAGGACCGACGTTGTCAGTGTGACCTTCAACAGTAGTGGTGGTGGATGGGTACTGCTTCATGAAGTCAGCCAGGTTTTTGATGTCGCCGTAGCTGTTAGGCTTGACTACCGACTTGTCGAAGTCGAATTTCACGTCCAGCTCAACACGAACCACTTCAGCAACTGCTGGGCAACCATCAGCGTCAACGGTTACGTTGGCTGGGGTGTCAGGGCACTTGTCAACGTTGTCGCATACGCCATCGTTGTCGCTGTCGGAGCAGACTTCAGCTGGTGCTGGAACTGGAGCAGCAGCAGGCTTGGAGCCGCCACCGAAGTTCACACCCAGACCTACGGACGGGATGTAGTCCCACTTGCCGTTGTCCAGCTTGTAGTCAGCTTCTACGCCAGCACGGGCGAAGAAGTTCTCGAGGAAGTAGTACTTAACGCCGGCGCCTGCAGTCAGGAAAGTCGACTGGTCACGACCGGTGTGGCCGTCAGCGGCTACGTTGGTCATGCTGCCGTGCTTAACACCACCTTGAACGTAAGGACGCAGTGCGTCGCCAGCGTTGTTGAAGTGGTACTGAGCGTTCAGACCGAACTGGTCGCCTTTGATTTTCTGACCGCCAGTGCCGTTGTTCGAACGGGTGTAGTCATCTGCGTTGTAGGTCGCGTTCAACGACACGTCGTCGGTCAAGAAGTAACCGATGGAAGCGCCAGGAGTGTAGCCATCTTCAACGTTGTTAACGCTGTCGTTGTACTTTTTCCCGTAGTTGAGCTCGCCTTCAACTGCGCCTTGGCCTTGTGCCAGAGCGCCGAACGAAGTGGCGGCAATAAGAGTACCAATGGCCAAGCCCAAGGTGTTTTTCAGTTTCATCCGTTAAATCCCCATCTGGTGATTGTGAAGCAGTCCCGCAAACCGGGGGACAACTCGGCGGCAAGTCTATCAGAACTTGCCTACACGTAAGAGATATTTGCGCCGAACTAAGTTTCAGCAATACCTGCAAATTTCTCACGTAATTTGTCTAGAGCGCGTTTGTACCGCATTTTTGTTGCACTCAAACCCATGTGCATGATGTCTGCGATCTCCTGAAACTCCAGCTCTGCGACAAATCGTAGCACCAGAATTTCGCGGTCAATCGGGTTCACATACACCAGCCAGCGATCGAGTCCACCCTTTTCCTCCGGTTTCGGCGCCTTTTCTTCAGACGCTTCCTCGAGGGGGTCGAGACTCAAGGCGTCCATCAAGCGACGCTTTCGCCGTTCTTTCCGATACTGAGTGATGCATTCGTTGTAAGTGATGCTGTATAGCCATGTCTTGAACTTCGATTTGCCCTCGAAATTCTTCAAGCCATACAGCACCTTCAACATCACTTCCTGACAGACATCGTCTGCGTCGCGATCGTTCCCGAGATATCGTGCGCAGACGTTAAATAATGTTCGTTGGTAACGCCGCATCAGTTCTTCATAGGCGCGCGTTACGTGAAACAGCTCGGTGTGCGAGCGCGCGACCAACTCCTCATCAGAGAGCTCGCGGGGGTCGTAGCGCATGGATAGCGATTGGGCTTTATTCAAAACAAGTCGGGCCGACAGTCAGGTCAATGTCCGCCGCAGCCAGCATCAGCGGGCATTTTGCGGCGGCATACATTAGCAGGGTTTGCCGGGTTAGCGGCTACTCACATGCTGTTCGAGAAGGATCCGATTGGAAAGAGAGACTAGCTCACCCTCATCGGTCAGCAATGTGGTTTTAACCGTGCCGATCTCTTCGATCTGGCCTTCGACCTCGCCAACACGCACTTGTTGCCCAACCTGGTACAACTCACGCACATAGATTCCCGCAAGAATCTGGCCGGCAATTTCCCGGCTTCCCAATCCCATGGCCAGCGCAACCGCCAGACCAACGGTAATCAATACAATCACAATCACATGGTTGAGCAGGTCAGTCTTGACCTCCAACTGGCTGATCGCGACCGAAATACTGATGATGATGACCAATCCCTGGGCAATTCGCCCAAGGCCAGAAGCGTAGTCCAGGCCCACGCCTTCTGCCGCGCCGCGCACCAGCCCGTTGGCCAGTTGCGCGAGCAAGACCCCCACCAGCAACACCAGCGCTGCGCCAAAGACCTTCGGCAGATACAACGCGAGCATGTCCAGCGTAGCCGAAACTCGTTCAAGTCCAAGGGATTCTGCCGCAGAAACCAGAAAAATCAGCAGAACGAACCAATAGACGATCTTGCCGATCAGGGTAGAAATCGGTACCTGTAGCCCGGCACGAGATAGCAACTTGGTCAGACCGGTGCCGCCCATCAGGCGATCGAGGCCCAGTTTGGCCAGCAACTTGGAGAGCAGCGTGTCCAGCAATTTGGCCACGACAAAACCCAACAGCAGCACAACCAGTGCGCCGAACAGGTTCGGAATGAAGTTGGCAACCTTGGTCCACAACGCGGTCATGGCAGTGACGAGGCTCTGAGTCCAGAGATCAAGTTCCATATTCAATCAGCCTTATCAGCAGTGCGGGCAGCAGGTTTACGAAGACGGGACACCGGCGCGACATGGGCCGATCCATTATTAACGGCGATCATCAGGGCGGGCAACCAACGGCCCAGCAGGCTGAACAAATCACCGGCACCGACCTGGCGGTTGGCGGTTTTCAGTACACGACCAAGGCACGCATCGTCGTCCCGGGTGGACGGTGATGCCTTGAGCATGTCACGCAAAGACTGTTCAAACGGATCGTGCATACGCACCTCTCGTGATGTCTGTGAAAGACGCGATCAAATTTACCCGGGTCACATGGGCCACTTTCAAACCCAGCGCAAACGTCGGAATAACCACCACTGCCCCAATGCCACCGAGATCATCATCAGGCAGGCAATCAGGAAGCCATAAGGGCTCGCAGAGAATGGAATTCCACCGACGTTGATCCCCAACAGACCGGTCAAAAAACTCATTGGCAAAAAAATCCCGGTGATGATCCCGAAGCGGTACATCGTGCGGTTCATGCGCACACTCAATCGTCGGTCTTCGGTCTCAAGGACCAGCCCTACCCGCTCCCGGGTCAACTCCAGCTCTTCAAGATAGCGGGTCAGACTGTTGTTCAATTCGTTCCAGTAATCACCATCGTCGTCGACGAACCAGGGCAGTTTGATCCGCGTCAGCTGACCAAAAATATCCCGCTGCGGAGCGAGAAACCGCTTCAACGCCGCCGCCCGGCGACGGATCTGCAAAACAGCTCCGTGTTCCGGTGTATACCGTTCGTCGGTATCCAGCTTTTCTTCTTCTTCATCGACCACTTCCGAGAGGTCGCTGACCAGATCCTGCAACTTGTTGGTCAGGTACTGCGCCATGCACAGGATGAGTTCGGAGGCTGTTTTCGGTCCCTTGCCCTCCGCCAGTTGCTCCAGCAGTTCCTCCGTGGCGCGCAACGGGCGCAAACGCAGGGAGATGACACGCTGGGCAGAACCGAAGATTCGCACCGAGACCATGTCTTCAGGCTCGGCCCCCGGATTCAGATTGACCCCGCGCAAAAATAGCAGCAGTTCGCTGTCCGAAAGCTGTAAAAGACGCGGTCGGGTGTTTTCTTCCAGCAAAAGATCACAGCTGAATTCGCTCAGGCCACTGGATTTGCGCAGCCAGGTCTGGGTTTGCGGATGACTGCGATCCCAGTGCAGCCACAGGCTTTCATGGGCCTGGAGCTGCAGTTCATCGAGTTCAGTCCGGGCTATCGAACGCGCGCCGCCTTTACCATCCAACACCAGGGCATGTACCAGCCCCCATTGCGCGTTTTCTTCCTCGAACATCCGCATTCCATTCTTCAAAAAAAATCGACCAAAACTTACTCGGGCATTGCAAGCGGGCTTGGCGAGACGATCACGCCGTTATTGTCCGCATAGATGTAATGGCCCGGATGGAAGGTCACGCCCGCAAAGGTTACGGCCACGTTCAGATCACCGATACCGCGCTTGTCGGTTTTCATCGGGTGGCTGGCCAGGGCCTGAACGCCCAGATCGGTTTGCGCGATGACGTCAACGTCACGGATGCAACCGTAGATCACCAGCCCTTCCCAGCCGTTTTTCGCGGCCTTCTCGGCGATCATGTCGCCCAGCAGCGCACGACGCAGGGAGCCGCCACCATCGACCACCAGTACCTTGCCATCTCCCTTGAGCTCGGCTTGCTCCTTGACCAGCGAGTTGTCTTCGAAGCATTTGATGGTCACGATTTCGCCGCCAAAGGAATCACGGCCGCCAAAATTGCTGAACATCGGTTCCAGCACCTGCACCAGCTCCGGATAGGCGTCGCACAGGTCAGGCGTTAGGTAATGGTTCATCGAGAAACTCCTGTGAAGAGGAAGAAAGCACGAACATCAGTGATGACTCAGTCATCGAAAATGACCAGAACAGCTCAATGCGTCATATCTTAGCCGCTAGCCGATCAGAGCGAAATGCCCTTGATAGAGCGTCGGGTTCAAATCGCCGCGGCCAAATCCGCTGTTTCACCCAGCAGAGGGGTTTGCTGATCCGCCAGCCAACGGGCCACCAATGGCCAGACTTCAGCCTGTGCGGCTTTGCTGACCAACATTTCAACGTGACCGAAATTATCGGCAAAGCCCTGCTCGCGACCCAGGTTGATAAATTGCTTGTGCTCGGACCCCACCTGATCGAACAGCTTGCGACAAGCCCAGGCCGGATCCTGATGGTCACCGGCGGCACTCACCGCCAGCACCGGCAAACTGACCTCGGCCAAACCCGCCCACCAGTCCTTGTCTGCATCACCAAAGCGCCCGAACAGGCCGTGCCAACGCATGCTTTCCAGGGCCAGGCCAATCGGCTCGTCCTCCGGGCCGCGTTTGAGCCGTGAACCCGACAGCTGGGCAAAACGCTTGAGAATGAAACGACCGCTCCACTCCACCGGCGGGATTTTCAACGGCCAGTACGTGCGACTGATCTGCGCACCAAAGAACGCCGCGGACGCCACCACGGGCTCACCGATGTATTGACCGCCCAATGCGGCTGCCAGGGTAATGCCGCCCAGCGAGTGGCCGATCCAGTGTGGGACCTGGCCGCTTTGCTCACGCACGAACGCGCCAATGGCCGGCAAATCGTAACGAGCGTAGTCGGCGACACGGTTCTTGCGGTAGTTCTGATTGCGCTGTGAGAGGCCGTGACCGCGCATTTCCGGAATCCATACGTCGAAGCCCAGGCGCGTCAGATAGGCGCCGAGCCCCACCCCTTTCGGGGAAAACCAGAAACGTCGATTGGAAAAACTGCCGTGCAACAGGATGACCGGCACGCCACGCACCGCTGGCTCATCGGCCATGCCTAGGCGAGTCACCGCAATTTCGACGGTGCCATCGGGGCTGTTGCCGGGTTTTAAACGATAAACATCTTCGCTCAGATCGCCGCGCCGCTCGGCGCTGATCAGGGCGACAGGAAATAGGTTGCTGCTGCTTTGCATAAGTTCTTGCACAAAAAAGGGCGGCATCCGGAGGAGCCCGCCCTACTTGAATCTTAAAGGCACCGCCCCTGTGGGAGCGAGCCTGCTCACGATGGACTCCAGAACAACGCGTTTATTCAGGATCGTTCACGACCATCGCGAGCAGGCTCGCTCCTACAAGAGAGCGGCCCGTTCACACTGGATCAAGCCTGCGCCTGACCCTCAGCCAGGAAGAACCAGGTTTCCAGTACGGAATCGGGGTTCAACGACACGCTTTCGATGCCTTGTTCCATCAGCCATTTGGCCAGGTCCGGGTGATCCGAAGGGCCCTGACCGCAAATGCCGATGTACTTGCCGGCCTTGTTGCACGCGGCAATGGCGTTGGCCAGCAGCTTCTTGACCGCTGGGTTACGCTCGTCGAACAGGTGCGCGATGATCCCGGAGTCACGGTCCAGGCCCAGAGTCAGCTGGGTCAGGTCGTTGGAACCGATGGAGAAGCCGTCGAAGAACTCAAGGAACTCATCAGCCAGGATGGCGTTGGACGGCAGTTCGCACATCATGATAACGCGCAGACCGTTGTCGCCACGGGCCAGACCGTTCTCCGCCAGCAGGTCAACCACCTGGCTCGCTTCGCCCAGGGTGCGGACGAACGGCACCATGATTTCGACGTTGGTCAGTCCCATCTCGTTGCGCACGCGCTTGAGGGCACGGCATTCGAGTTCGAAGCAGTCACGGAACGATTCGCTGATGTAACGCGAGGCGCCACGGAAACCCAGCATCGGGTTTTCTTCTTCCGGCTCGTAGAGCTTGCCGCCGATCAGGTTGGCGTATTCGTTGGACTTGAAGTCCGACAGACGCACGATGACCTTTTTCGGCCAGAACGCTGCCGCCAGGGTGCTGATGCCTTCAACCAGCTTCTCGACATAGAAACCGACCGGATCGTCGTAACCGGCGATTCGCTTGTTGACGCTTTCCTTGATGTCCGACGGCAGACCGTCGTAGTTCAGCAGCGCCTTCGGGTGCACGCCGATCATGCGGTTGATGATGAACTCCAGACGGGCCAGACCCACACCGGCGTTCGGCAGCTGCGCGAAGTCGAAGGCACGGTCCGGGTTACCGACGTTCATCATGATCTTGAACGGCAGCTCCGGCATGGCATCCACGGAGTTCTTCTTGATGTCGAAGCCCAGTTCGCCTTCGAAGATGAAACCGGTGTCGCCTTCAGCGCAGGAAACGGTCACGCCCTGGCCGTCTTTCAACAGCTGGGTGGCGTTACCGCAACCGACCACGGCCGGGATCCCCAGTTCACGGGCGATGATCGCCGCGTGGCAGGTACGGCCGCCACGGTTGGTGACGATGGCGCTGGCACGCTTCATGACCGGTTCCCAGTCCGGGTCGGTCATGTCGGAAACCAGTACGTCGCCTGGCTGGACCTTGTCCATCTCGGACACGTCCTTGATGATGCGGACCTTGCCGGCGCCGATGCGCTGGCCGATGGCACGGCCTTCCACCAGCACGGTGCCGGTTTCTTTCAACAGGTAACGTTCCATGACGTTGGCCTGGGTGCGGCTCTTCACGGTTTCCGGACGGGCCTGCACGATATACAGCTTGCCGTCGTCACCGTCCTTGGCCCATTCGATGTCCATCGGGCACTTGTAGTGCTTCTCGATGATCATCGCCTGCTTGGCCAGTTCGCTGACTTCGGCGTCGGTCAGGCAGAAACGCGCGCGATCGGCCTTGTCGACATCGACGGTCTTGACCGAACGACCGGCCTTGGCCTCGTCGCCGTAGATCATCTTGATGGCCTTGCTGCCCAGGTTGCGGCGCAGGATCGCCGGACGACCGGCAGCCAGCGTGCCCTTGTGGACGTAGAACTCATCCGGGTTCACCGCGCCTTGCACGACGGTTTCACCCAGGCCGTAGGCGCCGGTGATGAACACCACGTCACGGAAACCCGATTCGGTATCGAGGGTGAACATCACGCCGGCCGTGCCGGTTTCGGAGCGGACCATGCGCTGCACGCCGGCCGACAGGGCAACCAGTTTGTGGTCGAAACCCTGGTGGACACGGTAGGAAATGGCGCGGTCGTTGAACAACGAGGCGAACACCTCTTTGGCGGCGCGAATGACGTTTTCGACACCACGGATGTTCAGGAACGTTTCCTGCTGACCGGCGAAGGAAGCGTCCGGCAGGTCTTCGGCGGTAGCGGAAGAACGCACGGCCACGGCCATGTCAGGGTTGCCGGCGGACAGCGTGGCGAACGCCGTGCGGATTTCGGTGTTCAGTTTTTCAGGGAACTCGGCTTCCATGATCCATTGACGGATCTGGGCGCCGGTCTTGGCCAGGGCGTTCACGTCGTCGACGTCCAGGGCATCAAGGGCGTCGTGAATCTGCTGGTTCAGGCCGCTCAGTTCCAGGAAATCACGATATGCCTGAGCGGTCGTGGCGAAGCCACCAGGCACCGATACACCGGCACCTGCAAGGTTGCTGATCATCTCGCCCAGGGATGCGTTCTTGCCCCCCACATGCTCCACATCATGGACGCCGAGCTTATCGAGGGAAACTACGTACTCTACCAAGGTGATCTCTCCACTAACTGTGTTGGAAAAGCTCAGAAGCCGGCTTGCTCGGAAGAGCGTTTGCCAGCTGTATGGCCTGGACCTGGAAAATAAGTGAGAATGCGGGCCATTGGCGGCCGACAAATCGCGCCTATCATATCCAAGATTCGTTACTAGCTTAAGGCCCAAGGTGCAAATGAAACGATCTGCTTTCTTTATCTCCGATGGCACCGGCATTACCGCCGAAACCCTGGGTCAAAGCCTCCTGGCGCAGTTCGAGAACATTACCTTCAGCAAATTCACCCGGCCGTACATCGACAACGCGGATAAAGCGCGGGCCATGGTACAACAAATCAACAGAGCCGCCGAAACCGACGGCTTCCGTCCGATTATCTTCGACACCATCGTCAATCAGGACATTCGTGAGATCCTTGCGACTTCCAATGGTTTCATGATCGACATTTTCTCGACCTTCCTGGCGCCTCTCGAACAGGAACTGACCGAGCATTCTTCCTACACCGTCGGCAAATCCCACTCCATCGGCGCCAACACCAATTACATGGAGCGGATCGAGGCGGTGAACTTCGCCCTCGACAACGACGACGGCGCCCGCACGCACTACTACGACAAAGCCGACCTGATCCTGGTGGGCGTGTCGCGTTGCGGCAAGACCCCCACCTGCCTGTACATGGCCATGCAGTTCGGTATCCGCGCCGCCAACTACCCGCTGACCGAAGACGACATGGAGCGCCTGCAACTGCCAAGCGCCCTGCGCGCCCACCAGCACAAACTGTTTGGCCTGACCATCGACCCGGACCGCCTCACCGCGATCCGCAACGAGCGCAAGCCCAACAGCCGCTATTCGAGCTACGCCCAGTGCGAGTTCGAAGTGCGCGAAGTGGAAAACCTGTTCCGCCGCGAGAACATCCCGCACATCAACTCCACGCATTTTTCCGTTGAAGAGATCTCGGCGAAGATCCTCGTGGAAAAAGGCGTCGAGCGGCGCTTCAAGTAAGTTTCTATCGCCGGTTCCGGCCTTATCGCCAGCCTGCTGGCGATTGAGCGATAACGCGGTCTTCTAGATCACAAACAAATCCACAAATCTATTAACAGGCGTCGCTTCAAGCGCTGCCTGATCCTTGCACAACGCAAAAATCTCGGCGCTACGCTGGCCGGTGAATCGTGTCAGCAAGTTCGCCTTGAATTTATCCTCCAGCAGCGCAATACCCTCGGCACGGCGCCGCCGATGCCCGATCGGGTACTCCACCACCACGTTCTCGGTGCTGGTACCGTCCTTGAAAAACACCTGAACGGCATTGGCGATGGAACGCTTGTCGGCCTCCAGGTACTCGCGGGTGTAAACCGGGTTTTCGACGATGACCATTTTCTCGCGCAACACATCGATGATCGGATGTGCCTTGTGGAAGTCATCTTCGTAGTATTCGGCCACCAGATTGCCGAATGCCAGTGGCACCGCGGTCATGTACTGGAGGCAGTGATCGCGGTCGGCGGCATTGGCCAAAGGGCCGACCTTGGAAATGATGCGTATCGCCGATTCGTGGGTGGTGATGACGATCCGGTCGATGTCGTGAAGACGATTTCGCACCTGCGGGTGCAGGGTCACTGCGGCTTCACAGGCTGTTTGTGCGTGGAACTCGGCGGGAAAACTGATCTTGAACAGCACGTTTTCCATCACATAACTGCTGTACGGCCGGGAAAAACTGAACGCCCGTTTGTCTTCGGGCTTTAGCGCCAGGTCCTTATTGGTGTGGCTGAACAGCACGTCATAAAAGCCCCACTGCCCGGCACTCAACACACCGGGAATGCCCATCTCGCCGCGCATGGCGATGTCCGCCAGACGAACACCACGACTGGACGCGTCGCCCGCCGCCCAGGATTTTCTCGAGCCGGCATTCGGTGCATGGCGATAGGTGCGCAGCGCCTGGCCGTCGGCGAAGGCGTGAGACAGCGCTGAGAGTAACTGCTCGCGATTGGCCCCCATCAGCTTGGCGCAGACCGCCGTCGAGGCGACCTTCACCAGAATGACGTGATCAAGGCCTACACGATTGAACGAATTTTCCAGCGCGATCACACCTTGAATCTCATGGGCCATGACCATCGCTTCCAGCACCGTGCGAACCGTCAACGGCGCCTCACCATTGGCCAGACGCTTTTGCGACAAGTGATCGGCCACCGCGAGAATGCCGCCGAGGTTATCCGACGGATGGCCCCACTCGGCCGCGAGCCAGGTGTCGTTGTAGTCAAGCCAGCGCACGATGCAGCCAATGTCCCAGGCCGCCTTGACCGGATCGAGGCGGTAGTTGGTGCCGGGCACGCGAGCGCCGAACGGCACGACAGTGCCTTCGACGATGGGCCCCAGGTGTTTGGTGCACTCAGGGAAACGCAGGGCCAGCAAGCCGCAGCCAAGGGTGTCCATCAGGCAGTTGCGAGCGGTGTCGAGGGCTTCCCGGGACTCGATGGTGTAATCGAGTACGTAATCGGCGATGTCCTGCAGCACCTGGTCGTAGTCCGGGCGATTGTTGAGGTCAACGTTGGCGCTCATGTTCGATTCCCTCTTGCAGGAGCGAGCTTGCTCCGGGCGGCGTTCCGACGATGGTCATCGACGATAACGCTGGGTACCTGACACCCCGTGGTGCTCTCAGGTTCATCGCGAGCAGGCTCGCTCCTACGATAGGGCATGGGTCAGAACGAATCACCGGGCACGCGAACGTAACCTTCCATCAACACCCGCGCACTGCGGCTCATGATGGCTTTGTTCACGGTCCATTCGCCGTTCACCTGACTGGCTTCGGCGCCGACGCGCAAGGTGCCGGACGGGTGACCGAAGCGCACCGCGTTGCGCTCGACTCCGCCCGCTGCCAGGTTGACCAGGGTGCCAGTAATCGCCGCCGCGGTGCCGATGGCGACAGCCGCCGTGCCCATCATCGCGTGGTGCAACTTGCCCATCGACAACGCACGCACCAACAGGTCGACATCACCCGCCGCAACGGTTTTGCCACTCGAGGACACGTAGTCAGCCGGCTTGGCCACGAACGCCACTTTCGGCGTGTGCTGGCGCTTGGCGGCTTCGTCGATGTTGGCAATCAGGCCCATGCGCAGCGCGCCGTAGGCACGGATGGTTTCGAACATCAGCAGTGCTTTGGGGTCGCCGTTGATCGCGCCCTGCAACTCGGTGCCCTTGTAGCCGATGTCTTCGGCATTGACGAAAATCGTCGGGATGCCGGCGTTGATCATGGTCGCCTTGAGGGTGCCGACGCCCGGCACTTCCAGATCATCGATCAGGTTGCCGGTCGGGAACATCGACCCGCCACCGCCCTCTTCTTCCGCTGCCGGGTCCATGAATTCGACCTGCACTTCAGCGGCCGGGAAGGTCACGCCGTCGAGTTCGAAATCGCCGGTTTCCTGCACTTCGCCGTTGGTGATCGGCACATGGGCGATGATGGTCTTGCCGATGTTGGCCTGCCATACGCGCACCACGGCCACGCCGTTGTGCGGAATGCGGCTGGCGTCCACCAGACCGTTGCTGATGGCGAACGAACCGACCGCCGCGGACAAGTTGCCGCAGTTGCCGCTCCAGTCCACGAAAGGCTTGTCGATGGAGACCTGACCGAACAGGTAATCGACGTCGTGATCGGCCTTGATGCTTTTCGACAGGATCACGGTTTTGCTGGTGCTCGACGTCGCGCCGCCCATGCCGTCGATTTGTTTTTCGTACGGGTCGGGGCTGCCGATTACGCGCAGCAGCAAGGCGTCGCGGGCCGGGCCTGGAACCTGGGCCGCTTCAGGCAAGTCTCGCAGGCTGAAGAACACGCCTTTGCTGGTGCCGCCGCGCATGTAGGTGGCGGGAATCTTGATTTGCGGTGCATGAGCCATGGTGCTCGTTACTCCTGATCTGGAAAAAGACACGGGACTCAAAGTCCCGTGTCTGTGCAGCGTGTGTTAAACGGCAACCGCCGATTCTTCGAGGAAGTCCTGGGCGAAGCGTTGCAACACGCCGCCGGCCTCGTAGATCGACACTTCTTCGGCGGTGTCGAGACGGCAGGTCACCGGCACTTCGACGCGCTCGCCGTTCTTGCGATGGATCACCAGCGTCAGCTCGGCGCGCGGGGTGCGCTCGCCCACCACGTCATAGGTTTCACTGCCGTCGATGGCCAGGGTGTGACGATTGGTGCCCGGCTTGAATTCCAGCGGCAACACGCCCATGCCCACCAGGTTGGTGCGGTGAATGCGCTCGAAACCTTCAGCGGCAATCGCCTCCACGCCAGCCAGGCGCACGCCCTTGGCCGCCCAGTCGCGGGACGAGCCCTGACCGTAGTCGGCGCCGGCGATGATGATCAGCGGCTGCTTGCGGTCCATGTAGGTTTCGATGGCTTCCCACATGCGCATGACTTTGCCTTCCGGCTCCACACGAGCCAGCGAGCCCTGCTTGACCTTGCCGTTTTCCTGAACCATTTCGTTGAACAGTTTCGGGTTGGCGAAGGTGGCGCGCTGCGCGGTGAGGTGGTCACCACGGTGAGTCGCGTAAGAGTTGAAGTCCTCTTCCGGCAAGCCCATTTTCGCCAGGTATTCACCGGCGGCGCTGTCGAGCATGATCGCGTTCGACGGCGACAGGTGGTCCGTGGTGATGTTGTCCGGCAGCACGGCCAGCGGGCGCATGCCCTTGAGCGGACGGGCACCGGCCAGCGCGCCTTCCCAGTACGGCGGACGGCGGATGTAGGTGCTCATCTCGCGCCACTCATACAGCGGCGCGACTTTCGGACCAGTGTCTTCGTGGATGGCGAACATCGGGATGTACACCTGACGGAACTGCTCCGGCTTCACCGAGGCTTTGACTACCGCGTTGATTTCTTCGTCGCTTGGCCAGATGTCCTTGAGGCGAATTTCCTTGCCGTCAACCACACCCAACACATCCTTCTCGATGTCGAAGCGGATGGTGCCGGCAATGGCGTACGCGACCACCAATGGCGGCGACGCGAGGAACGCTTGCTTGGCGTATGGGTGGATCCGTCCGTCGAAGTTGCGGTTACCGGACAGCACGGCGGTGGCGTACAGGTCGCGGTCGATGATCTCTTGCTGGATCACCGGATCCAGCGCGCCGGACATGCCATTACAGGTGGTGCAGGCAAAGGCGACGACGCCAAAACCGAGTTGTTCCAGCTCGGTGGTCAGGCCGGCTTCATCCAGGTACAGCGCCACGGTTTTCGAGCCAGGCGCCAGGGACGACTTCACCCATGGCTTGCGGGTCAGGCCCAGCTTGTTGGCGTTGCGCGCCAGCAGGCCGGCGGCGATCACGTTGCGCGGGTTGCTGGTATTGGTGCAACTGGTGATGGCGGCGATGATCACCGCGCCGTCGGGCATTTGCCCCGGCACATCTTCCCACTTGCCGGAGATGCCTTTGGCCGCCAGATCCGACACCGCGACACGGGCGTGCGGGTTGCTCGGGCCGGCCATGTTGCGCACTACCGTGGACAGGTCGAACGTCAGGCCGCGCTCGTATTGCGCGTCCTTCAGGCTGTCAGCCCAGAGGCCTGTGGTCTTGGCGTAGTTCTCCACCAACTGCACCTGATCGTCTTCACGACCGGTGAGCTTGAGGTAGTCGATGGTCTGCTGATCGATGTAGAACATCGCCGCCGTGGCGCCGTATTCCGGGGCCATGTTGGAGATGGTCGCGCGGTCGCCGAGGGTCAGCGCGGCAGCGCCTTCGCCGAAGAACTCCAGCCATGCGCCGACGACTTTTTGCTTGCGCAGGAACTCGGTCAGCGCCAGCACCATGTCGGTGGCGGTGATGCCCGGCTGCAGCTTGCCAGTCAATTCAACGCCCACGCTTTCCGGCAGACGCATCCACGATGCACGACCGAGCATCACGCTTTCCGCTTCCAGGCCACCAACGCCGATGGCGATTACACCCAGCGCATCGACATGAGGGGTGTGGCTGTCGGTGCCGACGCAGGTGTCGGGGAACGCCACGCCATCACGGACCTGGATCACCGGAGACATTTTCTCCAGGTTGATCTGGTGCATGATGCCGTTGCCCGGCGGGATCACGTCGACGTTCTTGAACGCCTTCTTGGTCCAGTTGATGAAGTGGAAACGGTCTTCGTTACGACGGTCTTCGATGGCGCGGTTCTTTTCGAACGCTTGCGGATCGAAGCCACCGCGCTCGACGGCCAGGGAGTGGTCGACGATCAATTGGGTCGGCACCACCGGGTTCACTTGCGCCGGGTCGCCGCCTTGCAGGGCGATGGCGTCACGCAGGCCGGCGAGGTCGACCAGCGCGGTCTGGCCGAGAATGTCGTGGCACACCACGCGGGCCGGGAACCACGGGAAGTCGAGGTCGCGCTTGCGCTCGATGAACTGCTTCAGGGATTCGTTAAGCGTGGCCGGGTCGCAGCGACGCACAAGGTTTTCCGCCAGCACGCGAGAGGTGTACGGCAGGGTGTCGTAGGCGCCTGGCTGAATGGCTTCGACAGCCGCACGGACATCGAAGTAATCCAGCTGACTGCCAGGCAGCGATTTGCGAAATTTTGTGTTCATCGTCAGGACTCGGTCACGGTAATTACAAAGGGTGGGGATGGCACCGGGCATGAAGTCAACACTTTCCACTGTGGGAGTGAGCCTGCTCGCGATGGTGTGTCAGTCGACACCAATGTGTATGACATTCCATCGCGAGCAGGCTCGCTCCTACAGGGATCTGCGTGAACTCAGATCCCGGTGCAGGCCCCGACCATTCAGCGTTGTTCGATTGGCACGAACTTGCGCTGCTCGACGCCGATGTACTCGGCGCTCGGGCGGATGATGCGGTTGTTGGCGCGTTGTTCGTACACGTGGGCGGCCCAGCCGGTCAGGCGCGAGCAAACGAAGATCGGCGTGAACAACTTGGTCGGGATGCCCATGAAGTGGTACGCCGAGGCATGGTAGAAGTCGGCGTTCGGGAACAGCTTCTTCTGCTCCCACATGGTGGCGTCGATGGCTTCGGAAACCGGGAACAACACCTTGTCGCCCACTTCGTCGGCGAGTTTTTTCGACCAGCCCTTGATCACTTCGTTACGCGGATCGTTGTCCTTATAGATCGCGTGGCCGAAGCCCATGATCTTGTCCTTGCGCGCCAGCATGCCGAGGGTGCCCTCGACCGCCTCTTCAGGCGACGAGAAACGCTCGATCATTTCCATCGCCGCTTCGTTGGCGCCGCCGTGCAGCGGACCGCGCAGCGAACCGATAGCCGCAGTGATGCAGGAATACAGGTCGGACAGGGTCGATGCGCAAACCCGTGCGGTGAAGGTCGAAGCGTTGAACTCGTGCTCTGCATAGAGGATCAGCGACACGTTCATCACTTTGACATGCAACTCGCTCGGCTTTTTGCCATGCAGCAGGTGCAGGAAATGGCCACCGATGGACGGCTCGTCGGTCACACAGTCGATGCGCTTGCCATCGTGGCTGAAGCGATACCAGTAGGTCATGATCGCCGGGAACGCGGCCAGCAGGCGGTCGGTCTTGTCGTGTTGCTCGGAGAAGTCCAGCTCCGGTTCCAAGTTGCCCAGGAACGAGCAACCGGTGCGCATCACGTCCATCGGGTGGGCGTCGGCGGGGATGCGTTCCAGCACTTCTTTCAGCGCTTGCGGCAGGTCGCGCAGCTTGCTCAGCTTGCTGATGTAGGCCGCCAGTTGTGCCTTGCTCGGCAATTCGCCGTACAGCAGCAGGTAGGCGACTTCTTCGAATTGTGCGTCAGCCGCCAGTTCGCGAACATCGTAGCCGCGATAGGTCAGGCCTGCGCCCGACTGGCCCACGGTGGACAGTGCGGTTTGCCCGGCAACCTGGCCACGGAGTCCGGCGCCACTGAGTACTTTTGCTTCGGCCATTACTGTCTCCAGTCTTCTTGAATTTGTTAGGGAAACTTGTAGGAGCGAGCCTGCTCGCGAAGGTGGACGGATCACCTCGGTGCATCAGGGACACCGCGTTATCGTTGGCGTCCATCGCGAGCAGGCTCGCTCCTACAGGGTTTGATTCAGCCTTTCTTTTGCGCAAACAACGCGTCGAGCTTCTGTTCGAAGGTGTGGTAGTCGATGCGATCGTAAAGCTCCATGCGAGTCTGCATGGTGTCGATGACGTTCTGTTGCGTGCCGTCGCGGCGAATCGCGGTGTAGACGTTCTCGGCAGCCTTGTTCATGGCGCGGAAAGCCGACAGCGGGTACAGCACCAGCGATACGTCGGCACCGGCCAGTTGCTCGGTGGTGTACAGCGGTGTCGCGCCGAATTCGGTGATGTTGGCCAGGATCGGCGCTTTCACGCGGCTGGCGAACAGCTTGTACATCTCCAGTTCGGTGATGGCTTCCGGGAACACCATGTCGGCGCCGGCCTCGATGCACGCGGCGGCGCGATCCAGGGCAGATTCCAGACCTTCCACTGCCAGGGCGTCGGTACGGGCCATGATCACGAAGCTGTCATCGGTACGGGCATCGACGGCGGCCTTGATGCGGTCGACCATTTCCTGCTGCGACACGATTTCCTTGTTAGGACGGTGACCGCAACGCTTGGCGCCGACCTGGTCTTCGATGTGAATCGCCGCCGCGCCGAACTTGATCATCGACTTGACGGTACGGGCGACGTTGAACGCCGAGGAGCCGAAACCGGTGTCCACGTCCACCAGCAGCGGCAGGTCGCAGACGTCGGTGATGCGACGCACGTCGGTCAGCACGTCATCAAGGCCGGTGATGCCCAGGTCAGGTACGCCAAGGGAACCGGCAGCCACCCCGCCACCCGACAGGTAGATCGCCTTGAAACCGGCGCGCTTGGCCAGCAGCGCGTGGTTGGCGTTGATCGCGCCGACCACTTGCAATGGATGCTCGCTGGCGACCGCATCGCGGAAACGCTGGCCTGGAGTGCTCTTGTTCAAACTCATGACTCACCTCGTTTGGCTGTCGGGTTGGCGCCGTCCTGATAATGACGGGCGATATTGCGTTTGGAAGCGCCGATGTGGCGGCGCATCAACAACTCGGCCAGTTCACCGTCACGGTCGGCGATGGCATCGAGAATTCGGTGGTGCTCGGCGAAGGCCTGGCGCGGGCGATTGGGCGTAGTGGAAAACTGGATGCGGTACATGCGCACCAATTGATACAGCTCGCCGCAGAGCATTTGCGTCAGGGTACGGTTGCCGCTGCCCTGGATGATTCGGTAATGGAAGTCGAAATCGCCTTCCTGCTGGTAGTAGCCCCGACCCGCCTGAAACGCTTCATCGCGTTCATGGGTTTCGAGAACCTGGCGCAGTTCGTCGATTTCTTCGAGGGTCATACGCTCGGCGGCGAGGCGACAGGCCATGCCTTCGAGGGACTCACGGATTTCGTAAAGCTCCAGCAATTCGGCATGGTTCAGCGACACCACCCGCGCACCGACGTGGGGTACGCGCACCAGCAGGCGCTGGCCTTCGAGGCGGTGGATGGCCTCACGCAGCGGCCCCCGGCTGATGCCATAGGTGCGCGCCAGCTCTGGCTCGGAGATTTTGCTGCCCGGGGCGATCTCACCCTTGACGATGGCCGCCTGAATGCGCCGGAAGACGTTTTCGGAAAGTGTTTCCGAATCATCCTGGGTTACCAGCGGGGGATCGAGTTGATCCAGCATATTGTCGACACCTTGAAAGCTAATGCCGCAAAAACTAGCGAATCAAGGCGTCCTAGTCAAAGGATAATTAGATATTGTCGACAATCGTCTAATAACCGTCTGCACCATCACCACACATGAACTGCTGTTTATAGCCGCCGGTCAGCGCTGGCGCCACAAAACCACCGTGCTAGAATGCCGCCCGCATTTGTTTGCCGCATCTGCACTGTCTGTCATAAAACCCTGATAGGCATACGAGGGAACTTGTGCAGCGATGCCAGGGCCTTGAATCGAAGTACGGACCGCTGCGCACCAGGATTTATGAGACTCAAGCCCTTCCCCACATTCCTTTATTTTCTTTGCCTGCCCGGCTTCGCGGCGGCAGGGGAAAAGACCGTATACGGCCTCAATGAATACGCGTCCCTGGGCGGTATCGACCTCGAAGTGGCCGCCAAGCTTGATACCGGAGCGAAAACCGCTTCCCTGAGCGCCCGCGACATCAAGCGCTTCAAACGCAACGGCGAATCGTGGGTGCGTTTCTATCTGGCCATCGACGCCGCCCATTCGCACCCGATCGAACGACCGCTGGCCCGGGTCAGCAAGATCAAGCGTCGGGCCGGCGACTACGACCCGGAAGAAGGCAAGAAGTACACGGCCCGCCCGGTGATCGAGCTGGATATCTGCATGGGCTCGGCCCTGCGCAGCATCGAAGTGAACCTGACCGACCGCAGCGCTTTCCAATACCCGCTCCTGATTGGCTCCGAAGCGCTCAAACGCTTCGACGCGCTGGTCGACCCCAGCCTTAAATATGCTGCCGGCAAACCCGCCTGCACCACCGACGCTCATACCGCAGAGTAATTTAAATGCGCTCTCTTACCCTCCATCTGAAACTGCTGATCGCCATCCTGGTGATCCTGGGCATTTCAGTCACGGCCTATCAGATCTTCGTGCTCGGGATCCCGGTCACCGAAGACGCCACCGACGACTTGTGGAACATCGACGCCAAGGTCGAGTTCGTCGCCAGTGCCAAGGACCCGGTCAAGATCCAGATGTTCGTGCCGCCACTGAGCCGCGACTTCGTCAGCCTCAACGAGAGCTTCATCTCCAATAACTATGGTGTCGCCGTGAACCGGGTCGACGGCAATCGCAAGGTCACCTGGTCGGCACGCCGGGCCAAGGGCAACCAGACGCTGTATTACCGCCTGGTGCTGACCAAGCGTTACTCCGGTGAAAAGTCCAAGGTCAAGGGCCCGACTTTCCGCGACAGCATCGCCGTGGAGGGTCCGGAAAAAATCGCTGCCGAAGCCCTGCTCGCACCGATTCGCCAACACTCGGCCGACGTCGAGACGTTCATCGGCGAAGCCATCAAGCGGGTCAACAACCTCAACGACGACAACGTGAAGCTGCTGCTGGCCGGTGATCCGTCCACCGTGCACAAGGCCCGAATCGTCGAACTGCTGCTGTCCATCGCCCACGTGCCCATCGAGAAAGTCCACACCATTCGCCTGGTGGCCGACCAGCCGCAAACCCCGGAACTCTGGCTGCGCAGCTTCAACGGCACCGACTGGTTGTACTTCAACCCGGAAACCGGTGAACAGGGGCTGCCAACCGACCGCCTGCTGTGGTGGACGGGCGACGAAAACCTGATCACCGTCGATGGCGGCAAAAAGGCCAACGTGACCTTCAGCCTGAACAACAGTGAAATGAACGCCATTCGCCTGGCGAAGCTGACCGACGAAAACACTGACGCCAACTTCCTCGAATACTCGTTGTACGGCCTGCCGCTGCAAACCCAGCAGACCTTCATGATCATGGTGATGATCCCGATCGGCGTGCTGGTGATCCTGATCCTGCGCAACCTGGTCGGCCTGCAGACACTGGGCACCTTTACCCCGGTGTTGATCGCCCTGGCCTTCCGCGAGACCCAGCTCGGTTTCGGCATCGTGCTGTTTACCATCATCACGGCACTGGGGCTGTCGCTGCGTTCCTACCTCGAACACCTGAAGCTGCAGATGCTGCCGAGGCTGTCCGTGGTGCTGACGTTCGTGGTGGTACTGATTGCGGCCATCAGCCTGTTCAGCCACAAGCTTGGCCTGGAGCGCGGGTTGTCCGTGGCGCTGTTCCCGATGGTGATCCTGACCATGACCATTGAACGCCTGTCGATCACCTGGGAAGAACGCGGCGCCAGCCACGCCATGAAAGTGGCGATCGGCACGCTGTTCGCAGCCTCCCTGGCCCACTTGATCATGACCGTGCCGGAGCTGGTGTACTTCGTCTTCACCTTCCCGGCGGTCCTGCTGATCATGGTGGGCTTCATGCTGGCGATGGGTCGTTATCGCGGCTATCGCCTGACCGAACTGGTGCGGTTCAAGGCTTTTCTGAAGAAGGCTGACAGCTGATGTTCGGCTTCTGGAAGACCTGGAAGGCCCTGGAAGCGCGGGGCATCATGGGGATCAACCGACGCAACGCGGACTATGTGCTCAAGTACAACAAGCGCAGCCTGTACCCGATCGTCGACGACAAGATCCTCACCAAGGAGCGAGCCATCGCCGCCGGTATTCATGTGCCGGAACTGTATGGCGTGATTTCCACCGAGAAGGAAATCGACAAGCTCGGTGATATCATCGGCGAACGCAGCGACTTCGTGATCAAACCGGCCCAGGGCGCCGGCGGTGACGGCATCATTGTGGTTGCCGACCGCTTCGAGGGCCGCTTTCGCACGGTATCGGGCAAGATCATCAGTCATGAGGAGATCGAGCACCATATCTCCAGCATCCTGACCGGCCTGTACTCCCTCGGCGGGCATCGCGACCGGGCATTGATCGAATACCGGGTGATCCCGGACCAGATCTTCAAGAGCATCAGTTATGAAGGCGTGCCGGACATCCGCATCATCGTGCTGATGGGTTACCCGGTCATGGCCATGCTGCGCCTGCCGACCCGCCAGTCCAGCGGCAAGGCCAACCTGCACCAGGGCGCCATCGGCGTCGGTGTCGACCTGGCCACCGGCCTGACCTTGCGCGGCACCTGGCTGAACAACATCATCAACAAACACCCGGACACCACCAACGCCGTTGACGGCGTGCAACTGCCCTACTGGGACGGCTTCATGAAACTCGCCGCCGGGTGCTACGAGCTGTGTGGCCTGGGCTACATCGGTGTCGACATGGTGCTGGACCAGGAAAAAGGTCCGCTGATTCTCGAACTCAATGCGCGGCCAGGCTTGAACATCCAGATTGCCAACGACTGCGGCCTGACCCTGCGCACCCATGCGGTCGAAGCGCGACTCGAAGACCTGAAGGCTCGCGGCGTGACCGAAACCGCAGAAGAGCGCGTAGCCTTTGTGCAGGAGATGTTCGGGCATATCCCGACCGTCGAGGGCTGAACCCCGCCAATCGCCCTCAGCCCGCCAATCCCCGACTTCCCCTCTAGGAGCAATTCGCCGAGGGGACTACAATCGCCACCCCGCCTCAACGGCCGATCGCCCTCACTCATGTTGACCTGTTCCGTACACCCGCTTCCCTATCGCGCCAACCCCGCCGATTATTTCGCGGCCATCCGCCATGCCCCCGGTGCCGTGCTGCTCGACAGCGGCCGGCCAAGTGCCGAACGCGGGCGCTATGACCTGCTCAGCGCCTGGCCGCTGGAACAACTGACGGTATTGCCTGACGAAAGCGGCGCAGATTTCCTGCAACGCCTGCGGGAAAACCTGACGCGGCTCGGCGAAGCGTCCCTGCCTTCGGCCTGTGAACTGCCGTTCGCCGGCGGCTTGATCGGCTACTTGAGCTACGACTTCGGCCGCCATCTGGAACACCTGCCTTGCCAGGCCCTGGACGACCTGCAACTGCCGGATGCGCGCTTCGGTGTGTACGACTGGGCGTTGATCAGCGATCACCAACGGATGACCAGCCAACTGGTGTTTCATCCTGCGCTGGCTGACGGCGAGCGCGAGCGTTTGATACAGCTGTTCGAGCAGCCTGCGATTGAACCGGTCGAGGCTTTCAAACTGCAAGGGCCGATGAGTGCCGACCTGAGCGCCGATCAATATCGCCACGCCATTGAGCGGATTCAGCAATACATCCAGGCAGGTGACTGCTATCAGGTCAACTTCGCCCAGCGCTTCCGCGCCCCTTGCCAGGGCGATCCATGGGCCGCGTACTGCGCGTTGCGGGCGGCGTGCCCGACACCGTTTTCCGGTTTCCAGAGCTTGCCCGACGGTGCCGCCGTGCTGAGCCTGTCGCCGGAACGCTTCGTCAAAATCAGTGAGCGACGGGTTGAAACCCGGCCAATCAAAGGCACTCGCCCTCGCGGCATCACGCCCGCCGAAGATGCGGCGAATGCCGCCGAACTACTGGCCAGCGCCAAGGATCGCGCGGAAAACCTGATGATCGTCGACCTGCTGCGCAACGATCTCGGCCGCACCTGCCGGACCGGTTCGGTCTCGGTGCCGGAATTGTTCAGCCTTGAAAGCTACCCGAACGTCCATCATCTGGTGAGCAGTGTCACCGGCATGTTGGCGGAGGATCGTGATGCACTGGATTTGATCGCCGGCAGTTTCCCCGGCGGCTCGATTACCGGGGCACCGAAAATTCGCGCGATGCAGATCATCGACGAGCTCGAACCGACCCGGCGCGGACTGTATTGCGGCTCGCTGCTGTATCTGGACGTGCGCGGCGAGATGGACAGCTCCATCGCCATTCGCAGCTTGCTGATGAAAGATGGGCAGGTGTGTTGCTGGGGCGGCGGCGGGATTGTCGCCGATTCCGAGTGGCAAGCCGAATATCAGGAATCGATCACCAAGGTGAAGGTGTTGCTCGATACCCTGCAAAGCCTCTGATTAACACCGTTCCCTGTGGGAGCGAGCCTGCTGAGACCCGGCTCGCTTTCAGACTAAACGCGTAATCGTTGACGTCCATCGCGAGCAGGCTCGCTCCTGCAGGGGGCGTGTTACAGGCTCAGGGCGCGGTTGGAAGCCTTGATGAATTCCTGTTTCAGGTCTTCAAAGGTGTGTACCGCCGGGAACTGCGGGAACTCGCGGATCACGTTGTCCGGTGCATGGAACAGAATGCCAGCATCGGCCTCGCCCAGCATCGTGGTGTCGTTGTAGGAATCACCGGCGGCAATGACCCGGTAGTACAGGCTCTTGAAGGACAACACCGACTGGCGCTTCGGATCTTTCTGACGCAACTGATAGCTGGTCACCCGGCCGGCATCATCGGTGATCAAACGATGGCACAGCAAAGTCGGGAAGCCCAGTTGACGCATCAACGGCTGGGAAAATTCGTAGAAGGTGTCCGACAGAATCACCACCTGGAAGCGCTCGCGCAGCCAGTTGACGAACTCGATGGCGCCGTCCAGCGGCTTGAGCGTGGCGATCACTTCCTGGATATCCGCAAGCTTCAGGCCGTGTTCGTCGAGAATCCGCAGGCGCTGCTTCATCAACACGTCGTAGTCGGGAATGTCCCGGGTGGTGGCCCTGAGGGATTCGATCCCGGTTTTTTCGGCGAAGGCGATCCAGATTTCCGGGACCAGCACACCTTCAAGGTCCAGACAGGCAATTTCCACAAGACACTCCCATTTGTATTGTTTATTGAGTCGAGCGAGCCCGAACTCTAGCGATTACTCCCCCACCGCGCAACGCAGAGGACACCCCGACCGGCGCAGCTTTTTGTTACCATCGGCCCATATAGAGCGCCCAGCGCCAATGACCAGTAGGAAGCCGCCCTGATGAGCCCAACGTTCGACGTCGTGGAACTCGCCACGACCTATGCCAGTAAATCCGCCCAGGACATCCTGAAACTCGCCTTCGCCGAGTTTGGCGATGACCTGTGGATATCTTTCAGCGGTGCCGAGGATGTGGTGCTGGTGGACATGGCCTGGAAGCTGAACAAGAACGTCAAGGTGTTCAGCCTCGACACCGGTCGCTTGCACCCCGAGACCTACCGCTTCATCGATCAAGTGCGCGAGCACTACAAGATCGACATCGAACTGGTGTCGCCGGACTACACCAAACTTGAACCGTTCGTGAAGGAAAAGGGCCTGTTCAGTTTCTACAAGGACGGCCATGGCGAATGCTGCGGCATCCGCAAGATCGAGCCGCTGCGCCGCAAGCTGTCAGGCGTGAAAGCCTGGGCCACCGGCCAACGCCGCGATCAGAGCCCCGGCACTCGCAGCGCAGTCGCCGTGATGGAAATCGACGGCGCGTTTTCCACCCCGGAACGCACCCTGTACAAATTCAACCCGCTGGCACAAATGACCAGCGAAGAGATCTGGGGTTACATCCGCATGTTGGAACTGCCGTATAACAGCCTGCATGAGCGCGGGTTCATCAGCATCGGCTGCGAACCCTGCACCCGCCCGGTGCTGCCGAACCAGCACGAGCGCGAAGGCCGCTGGTGGTGGGAAGAGGCCACGCAGAAGGAATGCGGGCTGCACGCGGGCAATATCATCAGCAAGTCCAAAGCGTAAACCCATCGTAGGAGCGAGCCTGCTCGCGATGGTCGTTAACGATTACGCTGGGAACCTGACACCCCGCGGCGTTCTCGGGTTCATCGCGAGCAGGCTCGCTCCTACAGGGGGCGTGACCAACCAAAAATGTGTACACATAAATGTCACCATCAGTGCCATTTATGTGTGCACTTTTAGTTTCCGCGCCCGAAAAAGTTACATCCTGCCTTTCCGACCTCCTGCGTCGACCTTTCCCACAAAGCCTGTCGAAAAATAAATACCTGTTCGAACGGTCAATTTATATCGCCATATTTTCAGTCACTTAGCGCCATCTCATAACAAAACGAAATGAGCAGCCGAATTTATAGATTCCTGGCTGGCATAGATCTGGCAAAGGTGCATACATGTTTTGTATACAATCAATTCAGAACATACACACACCAGATCCGCAAGCCTGAAGCGCCCTATCCCGTACAGGCTGCAGATGCCCCGTAACCAATGGTATTCGCCCCCGCGACGAAGATTTGTCGAGCCCTTGCGCTCATGCACAGTCATCGCGGCGTCGAGCATCAGGAACCTGCCGTGGAACCTCTACAACAGCCCGCTGGTGATCGTGTACTTCCTGTCGGGCCTCGGTGCCCTGCTCGGGCCGTTGTATGGCGTGATCATGGTCGACTACTGGCTGGTGCGAAAAGGTCAGGTCAACGTGCCGCAGTTGTACAGCGAAGACCCGACTGGCGCCTATTACTACAGCCGCGGGGTCAACTTGCGCGCCGTGGCGGCGTTCATTCCCGGCGCCGGGATTGCCGGAATGCTCTACCTGATCATCGCCAAACGCCAACCGCACTACGCCGATGTCAGCGGCGAAGCGATCGCGGTCGACAACGTCAGTCATTAATCACTTGGCGGCCCGGCGAGTCCGGGCCGCAGAACCAACGCGCTATAAGGACTTCCCATGCGAATACTCGTGGTCAACGTCAACACCACCGAATCCATCACCCAGGCCATCGCCCGCTCGGCCCAGGCTGTTGCAGCCCCCGGCACGGAAATCGTCGGCCTGACCCCGCACTTCGGTGCCGACTCCATCGAAGGCAACTTCGAAAGTTATCTGGCGGCCATTGCCGTGATGGATCGGGTGATGTCTTACGACCAACCCTTCGACGCCGTGATTCAGGCCGGCTACGGCGAGCACGGCCGCGAAGGCCTGCAGGAACTGCTTAACGTGCCGGTGGTGGACATCACCGATGCGGCGGCGAGCACCGCGATGTTCCTCGGCCATGCCTATTCGGTGGTCACCACCCTAGACCGCACGGTGCCGCTGATCGAGGATCGCCTCAAACTGTCCGGGCTCTGGGATCGTTGCGCGTCGGTGCGGGCCAGTGGTCTGGCGGTACTGGAACTGGAGCACGAACCGCAACGCGCACTGGAGGCTATCGTGCATCAGGCCGAACTGGCGGTGACCCAGGACAAGGCCGAAGTGATTTGCCTGGGCTGTGGCGGCATGGCCGGGCTGGGTGAACAGATTCGCCAACGCACTGGAGTGCCGGTGGTGGACGGCGTGACGGCGGCGGTGACCATTGCCGAATCCCTGGTGCGCCTGGGGTTGTCGACGTCGAAGGTACGGACTTATGCAACGCCACGGCCGAAAAAAATCATTGGCTGGCCGGGGCGGTTTGGCAGGTAGACCGCGTTATCGTTAATCATCGGAACACCGCCTGAGGCAACCCTCGCTCCCATAGTCAGGTGTCGTGTGCATCATTGTGGAACGACACAAAAACTGTGGGAGCCGGAAACACTGCTGAAGGTTTCCATAGCGACCACTATCAACTTTTGGTTTACACAGGGTTACCTGCTCAATGAAGGTAACCATGCGCCTGGGTCAGGGAGGATAAATGCTCAATGGCATCGAAAAATAAAAGGCCTTGGGGTCTGTTTGCGGCAATGGGAAGTACGCGGCAAAGCTTCAAGCAGCACTTCGCCGGGAGTTGTTGCTCACCTCGAACAGCCCCACCAGTTGTTGCAACTTGTTGGCGTCAAGCCTTACCGTTTCCGCATTGGTCTGCAGCACGATCACCGTCTGGCGCATCTCTGCGGATGACTGATCGACCTGTTTGATTGTTTTTCCATAATCAAGGCTGCGCTCATTAAGCTGCTGAATGATGCTGAACATGCTTTCCACTGCCTGATGCAGTTGCATATTTTCCGAGGATGCCTCTTCGGCCAGGCGCAAGCTGTTGTCAACATCCTTGACTCCGTTCTCCATAAAACCCACGGCTTTTTGCGTTTCATTTTGCAGGCCTTCGACCATCTGCCGGATGTCGTCAGCGGCGCGGGATGTTCGTGTGGCCAAGGTTCTAGCTTGCTATCCATCGCTGACGCTCAAGAGCTCATGAATCAATGCTGGATTACGCGAAATCCTCCACGTTGAAGGATGTCCGCGCGGGGTAGCAGGTCAGAGGAGTAGAAGGTCGTTGCTGGCTATCCGAATGAAACATTCGTGAATCAAATAAGTGCACGATGCAATACGTGCTCACCAACAGGGTCGCCAGCGGCACCCAGGTCGGCAAGGCCTCGCATACCCCATTGATTCACAAAGAGCGGATCATCGGCGACCGGGAGATCAACGGTACCGAACCACCCTATGCCTGGCAGATTGGAGGTGGCAGCAAGCAGACCGCCTGAAAATCTGATATCCCCTTTAAGAAGGCCAGCACTCGCGCTGGCCTTCGTCTATTGCGCACCACAGTAAACCGACTGTCGGTCCAGCAACAGAACTTCATCAACACTGTCACTCGACAGACACTTCAGCTTAAGCATGTGGATTTAATTTCTTTTAAAAACAGTAAGTTGGCACCTGGCACAAAGCCTGCACCCAGGCCTTGTGCTGCCCTGTATACCGGATGTACGAACGTGGTGGAGCAACAATCCCAGGTTTCGTTAGAGTGAGCCTGCAAATGGCTTGGAACTGTAAGTGTGGCCACTGACCGAAAACTGCCCCGGTAAAGGCGGTTTTGTCGACTGAAAAACTGAGCCAGGTGCTCAACGGGTTCTGCTCACTTTTCGAGCAGGAGAACACAGGGCAATCAGCATGGAAATGCTGGGAAACATCAGCAAAAAATGGACAATACCCACTCGGAGCCGGGTATCGGTTTAATCGAAGGGCTGTTGACAGAAAATCCGGGACACTTAAAGGAGATCGATAACAATCATGAAAGACGCAACCATCGCGCTGCACCACGGCTTCAAGTCGGACCCGACCACCAAGGCCGTCGCCGTGCCGATCTATCAGAACGTCGCCTTCGAATTCGATAACGCCCAGCACGGCGCCGACCTGTTCAACCTGGACGTGCCCGGCAATATCTACACGCGGATCATGAACCCCACCAACGATGTGCTGGAGCAACGCATTGCCGCCCTCGAAGGTGGTATCGCGGCCCTGGCCGTCTCGGCTGGCAGTGCCGCAATTCACTATGCGATCCAGACCCTGACCCGCGCCGGTGACAATATCGTCACCACCCCGCAACTCTATGGTGGTACGTATACCCTGTTCGCTCACCTTCTGCCGAGCTTCGGCGTGGATGTTCGTTTTGCCCGAAACGATTCCGCCGAGGCCATCGCAGAACTGATCGATGACAACACCAAGTTGGTGTACTGCGAAAGCATCGGCAACCCGGCGGGCAATATCATCGACCTGGAAGCACTCGCCGATGTCGCTCACGCCCGTGGTGTGCCACTGATGGTTGACAACACCGTGGCTACGCCGATTCTGTGCAAGCCGATCCAGTTCGGTGCCGACATTGTCGTGCACTCGGTGACCAAATATGTCGGCGGCCACGGCAATTCCCTGGGGGGTGTGATCGTCGACAGCGGCACCTTCCCCTGGAGCCAATACCCGGAGAAATTTCCCGGTCTCAACCAACCCGAACCGGCGTATCACGGCGTGGTGTACACCGAGAAATTCGGCCCCGCCGCCTTCATCGCGCGCGCCCGCACTGTGCCACTGCGCAACACTGGAGCGGCGCTGGCACCGATGAACGCGTTCCTGCTACTGCAAGGCCTGGAAACCCTGGCACTGCGCATGGAACGACACACCGAAAACGCCATGAAGGTTGCGCAATTCCTGCAAGGTCACGCTGAGGTTGAATGGGTCAGTTACGCCGGCCTGCCGGACCATCCACACCACGCACTGGCGCAGAAATACATGCAGGGAAAACCATCGGCGATCCTGTCGTTTGGCTTGAAGGGCGGCTATGAAGCCGGTGTCCGTTTCTACGACGCTCTGCACATTTTCAAACGCCTGGTGAACATCGGTGACGCGAAGTCTCTGGCCTGCCACCCGGCCTCTACTACCCATCGGCAGATGAACGAACAGGAACAAGCGAAGGCCGGGGTTAAGCCAGAAATGATTCGTCTTTCGGTAGGCATTGAGGCGATTGAAGACCTGATAGACGATTTGCAGCAAGCGCTGGATTCAACTCATCTCTAAGGGCAAGTAGCCTGCATGCTGCAGGGATGTCGGCTTGGATTTGCCCATACAAAAAGGATGATGGACTCACCCTGGAGAACTGGGTGCCTTGATGCATGTCAGAAAACTCCACGCCACTGGGGGCGTGGAGTTGGAGGGTAACAAGACTTCATTACCTGGCGTTTTTCATCTGCGCTTCTGGCATCGCCGAGGAAGGGTGATTGATACTCCTCCACTGACCGCGGACCTGCAATCGACTATAAAAAGTCGCCTCTCCTTGAACTGATTAATACAACCCCTAACAAACCAAACATTACTAACCCGTAGTTTTTTCAATCATTTCAGGCGACACCACAGACGTCTTATATTTCATCTTAATAGGGTTTCGTCTTATTAATTTCAATAATTAATGCAGTACCGTTACATCTTCTGAAGACCGGTGCATTCCTTGATGTTATTTTTTATTGAGCACCGAAGACAGCCTGTAATCCCGAATCGATACTAGGCTCCATCAACCAAGGCAATCTCGCCTCGGGACTTTGGAGATCGATATGGCTACTCAAAACCTCAGCGGCAAAGTGGCATTGATTCAAGGCGGTTCCCGTGGCATTGGCGCAGCCATCCTCAAACGACTGGCCGCTGAAGGCGCGACCGTCGCCTTTACCTATGTCAGCTCCACGGCCAAGGCCGAAGCGTTGCAGAACAGCATCATCGCTGACGGCGGCAAAGCCCTGGCCATCAAGGCTGACAGCGCCGACGCCGATGCCATTCGTGGCGCCGTGACCGCCACTATAGACGCCTTCGGACAGTTGGATATCCTGGTCAACAACGCTGGCGTGCTGGCTGTTGCGCCATTGGAGGATTTCAAACTCGAAGACTTCGACCAGACCCTGGCCATCAACGTGCGCAGCGTGTTCATCGCCACCCAGGCCGCCGCCCGACACATGACCGCTGGCGGTCGGATCATCAACATCGGCAGTACCAATGCCGATCGCATGCCCTTTGCCGGTGGGGGCCCATACGCCATGAGCAAGTCGGCACTGGTCGGCCTGACCAAGGGCCTGGCCCGCGATCTTGGCCCGAAAGGCATCACCATCAACAACGTGCAACCGGGGCCGGTCGACACGGACATGAACCCGGCCGACAGTGACTTCGCCGACAGCCTGATTCCATTGATGGCCGTCGGCCGTTATGGCAAAGCCGAAGAGATTGCCAGTTTCGTCGCCTACCTCGCCGGCCCCGAGGCGGGCTACATCACCGGTGCGAGCCTGACCATCGATGGTGGCTTCGGCGCCTGATGCGTTAGACCTTAATCAAATGTGGGAGCTTGCTCCCACATTGTCCGTTGTCAGGCCCACTCGAGCGCCGGCAACCCACAAGCACTTGGCTTGAACGCTTTCAACGTACGAAGAATGCCATCGGCGTGTGCGTATTTTTCGTCAGCCATTGCCGCGTCGGGAATGGCAATCGCCGTCATCCCCGCCGCTTTCGCCGCCGTGACACCGAAGGGTGAATCTTCGAACACCAGGCAGTCTTGCGGGGCGACACCCAGGCGTCGGGCTGCGGTGAGAAAGATATCCGGCGCCGGTTTGGCTGCGCCGACTTCCGGGTCATCGGCCGTGACGATAATGTCGAACAGCGCGAACCAGTCGCGGTGCAAGGTGGTTTTCTGGCCAAACGACTGGCTCGAAGAGCTGGTGCCCACCGCAATGGGGATGTTGTTGGCTTTCAGATGCCGCACCAGTTCCTGTGCGCCAGGCATGGCTTGAGCAGTAGGAAAACGCTCGCGCATGAGGGGTTCGCGGATCACCAGAAACTCTTCGGCACTGATGGGCAGATCCAGCGCCTCGACCACATAGCGCGCCAGATCACCCGCGCCACGACCGATGATGTTTTGCTTGATGCGCCAGTCGAACGTCCGCCCATAGCGCCCGGCAATGATCGACGTGACCTCGGTGTAGATGCCCTCGGTGTCCAGCAACAAGCCGTCCATATCGAATATCACAGCCTTGATCGGGCCGAACTCATCCAGCGCTGCACTCATCGCATCTGATCCGTTTTCAACGACATCCCAGGCGGCCGGTTGCGACCGCCTCGGTGACTGATTAAAGGTTTCAGCAGCATAGCGAGCGCAGCTGGCTCAGGGCAACGGGCAAAACTCGAAGGGCGGCTGTCGTTCGCGTTCGCACCCGTGCCGTGGAGATCGTCGGCGGGAGGATCGACCGCCACTCAACTCGGCTCGCCGCAAGCTCTTGGAGATGTATGACGTTCGAGACGACCTTCAGTCAAACATTCCTGCACCCTGCTGACAGGAACGAAAAACCCGGCGCCTGGCCGGGTTCCGGAGGGAGTGCGATGTCCCATCAGTGATGTTTGTTTCTGTGTTTATTCTTGTGTTTATGACCCCCACCGGAATGGGAACTGCCGTTGTCGCTCCCCAGATTGTTGCCGACCGCACCACCCGCTGCCCCGCCCAGGCCTGCGCCGATGGTCGATCCGGTGGAGCCGCCGAGGCTGTTACCGATCACCGAGCCACCCGCTGAGCCCAGCCCACCGCCAATCGCGGCTTCTGTGCGACTGCCCTTGGGCGCGCCGACCGCGCTGCCTGCCGCACCACCTACACCGGCACCGATCGCGGCACCCGTGCTGCCACCCATTTGCCCACCGACCACGTTCCCCAGCGCACCACCCAACCCGCCGCCGACCGCCGCCGTACCGTCACCGGCCGCCATCGCCAGTGGTGTGAGCAACAGGCCTAAAACCAGCGCTGGCAACCTCAAACGGCCGGACATCTTCACTTCCTTGCCTTCAGTCATAGCTGTCATGGTGAAACTCGCATTCAATGGGCTTAACACTTGGAGGCAACGTAGAGAAAATCGTTCATAAACGAAAAAGCCCGGCATCGAGCCGGGCTTTTTCAGTCAGCCGATCAGGATCAGTGACGCTTGTGACCCTTGGCCAGGTTGCTGCCGACGCCGCCGCCCAATGCACCACCCAGGCCTGCACCGATAGTCGAACCGGTCTTGCCGCCCAGGCTGTTGCCGATCACCGAACCACCGGCCGCGCCAACACCACCGCCAATGGCGGCGCTGGTGCGATGGCCTTTCTTGGCCGCAACGGCACTGCCCGCCGCGCCCGCTACGCCAGCACCGATCGCTGCGCCGGTGCTGCCACCCATGCTCTGGCCCACGACGTTACCCAACGCACCGCCCAAACCACCACCAACGGCAGCCGTGCCGTCGCCAGCCATTGCACCTTGAGCAACCAGAAGACCCAGAACCAAAGCAGGCAGAGTGAAACGCATGACAAAAACCTCAAAAAAGGGTGTAAATCGAAAGGGGCGAGATTGAATGCTTTAGCGACGAAAAAGTCCAGACAGGCGTGCGCTCAACCTCGTTATTGGCGACGGTTGGACAGCATTTATCGAAAAGGTTTTATGCCAGGCAAAAAAAAGCCCGCTGGGGAACGGGCAGGGTGTTGCTTTCTAACGGATGAGTTGAGCCTACGTAAGGCGATGTGAAAACTTTGTGAAAGATAATTCGCAGAAACAAACAGTTAAACAATCCGCCAGACATAAAAAACCCCGCTCGATGACGTAATGCTGTTCACTTAAGCATTTGAGTCCAAACCGGGCTTCATCGAAAATCCGATGCCAGACCTCTGGCATCGGATTTTTTATGTCTGTTCAACAGGACCTGCTCGACCTCGGCGACCTTTTCAACTTCTGCGACCTGAGCACTTTTACTCAAAACATTCCCCTTGAATGGGTAGCGTCTGCACTGGATTTGTCGAGTCAGGCGACCATTCGCCGGCGTCGTCTGCCCGCTGATCAAGTGCTTTGGTTGGTCTTGGGGATGGCGCTATTTCGAGATGAGCCCGTTCACGAAGTGGCCAGACGCCTGAATATCTGCGCCCAAGGTCTGGCTTCTGACCACTTGTTGGCCCGCAGCGGTGTGACCGAGGCGCGAAAGCGGCTCGGTGCCGATCCTGTTGAGTGGCTGTTTCGCAAGACCGGTACTCAATGGGGGGCAGAGCGCTACGACGATGATGCCTGGCACGACCTGCAGGTATTCGCGGTGGACGGTGCACTTTTACGCACCCCGGATACGCCCGAGCTTCGGGACCACTTCGGGTCGGGAAATACTCCGAGTGAGCGCCAGACACCGTTTCCCATGCTGCGTCTGGTGGCGCTGATGAATGTGCGTTCGCATGTGATCCTGGATGCGCAATTGAGCCCTTACCGACGCAGTGAAATGCGCTTGGCCGACGAGTTTTTGCAGCAGATTCCCGACCACTCGGTGACGCTGTTCGACAAAGGGTTCTGGGGCGCCGAGCTGCTGTCGAGTCTGAGCAGCGCGGGTAGCAACCGTCACTGGTTGATCCCGGCAAAAAAAGGACTGGTCTGCGAAGAAGTGACCCGCTACAGCCAGCATGATCGTTTGGTGCGCATGAAAGTCTCGCCGCAGGCCAGAAAGCGAAATCCGGCCCTTCCATCGCACTGGGAGGTACGTGAAGTCAGCTATGAAATTCAAGGCAAGGTGAAGACCGTCATGACGTCCTTGCCGGTTGACACCTACAACGCCAAAGCCGTGGCCAAGCTTTATCAGGAACGCTGGGAGATCGAGCTGGGCTTCAGAGACATCAAGAGTTCGATGCAACAGAACGCCATGACCTTGCGCAGCAAAAAAGTCGAGCTGATTTATCAGGAGGTGTGGGGACTTTTGCTGGCTTACAACGTAATTCGTCGGGAAGCCAGTCAGGCAGCGGTGGCGTTTGGCCGAGCGCCCTCGGACATCCGTTTCAAACCGGCTTGTCAGTACATCGCGGTGCAATTGATTGTGATGGCAGCGGCCAACCCGATTTCAGCCACAGGGAGACGCTTGGCAGAGTTAAGGGCAGGTATTGGAGGATTGTTTCTGGATCACCGTCCAAGGCCTTCGAGGCCAAGGACGGTGAAGATCTCAAAAACCCGATTTCCAGTAGACCGTAAGGCTGCTCCACTTAAGTGAACAGCATTACGCTCGATGACGGGGTCTGCTGGCGGTTCATTACTTCCTGACCGGTGCCGCTACCCTGGGTAAAAATTTGGCTTTCAACAGTCGGCGCGCCCTGGATTTGATCTTGTCGACCTCGGTCTGATCTTCACCGAAACTCGCAACATAGACCGTCTGTCCACACTGCACGCAATTGTTGATCGGAAACTCTGCCCCGTCGTCTTCAATGTACGGATCAGCCATCTCTTCACCCCCTATCAAATGCGTGATCAATACCGGCAAGCCCTTTGCCTGAAAAATACCGATCACGAAGCCTTTGAGACTAGCCGGTCATTACTGGACTTGTTATTCAGCTTGCCGAGTGCCCGACGAATGGCCCACGCATCACCTGAGCTTCACCGCCGTACCGGTGACAAACACCACGACCATTGCTCCCTTCCCGGCCGGCATGGCGATCTCATCATTGAGCCCCACCACCGCATCAGCTTGAAGCGCAAGGGCGCGCTCCTTGATTTCGTCAGTGGCCTGGATTCGTGCTTCCTGCAGCGCACGCGCCAATGTCTGGGAGCGACCACCGAAGAAGTCGCGCATTCCGGAGAAGATCCAGTTAAGCGAACATCAGTGATTGGCGCCTTTGGTGGTTACTACGGTGTCGGCCACCGGAATGACCCGCGCCTCGCGACGCGGCAAACGGCCATTGAGTAAGACGTAGGCCGCCAGACCGATCAGCAACCCCCAGAACGCCCCACCGATCCCCAGCAAGGTGATGTTCGCCGCGGATGCCAGAAAAGTGATCAGCGAGGCTTCCCGGGATTTGACCTCCGCCATGGCGCTGGCCAGGCTGGCGCCGATAGTGCCAAGCAGGGCCAGCCCGGCCAGCGTCGTAATGAAGGTGGCCGGGAGTGCCATGAACACGGCGGCGAGGGTCACCCCGAAAATCCCGACGAGAATGTAGAACACACCCGCGGCAACCCCGGCGATCCAGCGCCTGGACGGATCCTCCGAGGCCTCCTTGCCGGTGCAAATGGCCGCAGTGATGGCCGCAACGTTGAACGCGTGAGAACCGAAGGGCGCCATCAGCAATGAGCCCAACCCTGTGACCGTCAGGATAGGATTGGCGCTGGTGCTGAAGCCATCGTTGCGCAGCACCAGCATGCCCGGCATGTACTGGCCGGTGAGTGTGATCAGAAACAGCGGCAGCGCCACGCTGAGCAACGCATTGAGCGAGAACTCAGGCCGGGTGAATACCGGTGCCGCGAATTGCAGTTCCAGCCCAGAAAGATCCACACGCCCCTGCGTCAGGAGAAACGCCAGCCCCAGCAGCAGAATGCCCACCACTGCGTAGCGTGCGGTAAATCGCTTGAGCACAACGTAAGCGGCAATCAGTAACGCGACCAACGCGGGGTCAATACTCATGCCACCAAACGCGCCGATACCGAACTGCAGCAGGATACCGGCCAGCAGCCCCGCAGCCACGCCCGGCGGAATCAGGCGGATGATTTTTTCGAAACAGCCGGACAAACCCAGCAGAACGAAGGCGGCGGCCGAAATGATGTATGCACCCACAGCCTCGGCGTAGGGTGTGGTGGACAGTGCGACGACCAGAAAGGCCGCGGCGGGTGTCGACCAGGCGGTAATGATCGGCTCACGGCTTGCCCAACTGAGAAACAGCCCGGTAATACCCACGCCAATCGACACCGACCACACCCACGACGCCGTCAGCTCGGGGCTGAGCCCGGCGACCTTGGCGGCCTGAAAGACCAGGATGAACGTGCCGCCATAATTGACGATGACTGAAATCAGGCCGGCGACAATCGGATGCACAAGGTCGCGTAGACGCAGGGTGGACGAGGATGGTGAAGAAGACATGATGGCTTTGCTCCTTGCGAAACGAAGTATTCGGCCTCGAGTGAGGATGATGTACGGCAACGCCGTCGGCCCTGCGTCGTAGTCGTGTGACCGGCTGAGTCACCGCCGTTCAAAATCGCCCGCAACGTGCGTGCTTGCCTCGCACAAAGGCCGTGGCGAGGGGTGAATTCTACGGATAGACTGGCCTGCCTTTGCAGGCCAATTTATTGAAGTAAGGCAGACCGCATGGCGAAAACGTTCGAACTGGAAACGCTGAAAATACGCCTCAACGACGCTGAGTTTCAGTTACTGGATCTGCACCAGCGGATTCAGCGCGCGCTGCGTGAGCTGATCCTCGACGGCGCCCTTGACCCTGGTTTGAAGCTGCCCGCGACGCGGGTGTTGGCCAAGTCACTCGGGATTGCCCGCGACACCGTGGAGAACGCCTACGTGCAACTGCACCGGGACGGTTTTATCGTGCGGCGCGAGGGGGCCGGCAGTTATGTCAGCGAAACGGTGGGCACTGAATTGCGAGGCGTGACACGTCGCCGCATCAAGGCCCAGGAAGTCAAAAGCAGCCAGGCGGCACCGGGGGCGGGCTTGAGCCAGCGCGGGCGGATGATCCTCGACAGTGGCGGTGTGAATGATCAGCAGGTGATCAAGGCATTTGCGACCGGCCTGCCGGAAACCCGCACCTTCCCCACCGATGTCTGGGAGCGCCTGCAACGCCGGGTCATGAAGGAGTATCGCGCCAATGTGCTGTTGCATGGCGACCCGCAAGGCGCCGAGCCGCTGCGCAAGGCGATTGCCACCTACTTGAACCTTGAGCGCGGAGCCAAATGCACCCCCGACCAGATCATGGTGCTGAGCAGCACTCGCCAGGCCCTTTTTCTGTGTGCGCAGTTGTTGGTGGATGCCGGCAAACCGATCCTGCTGGAAAACCCGGGTTACTACGGCGCCAGGAAGGCCTTTGAAACCGCCGAGACCAGGGTTCTGCCCATTGATGTCGATGAACTGGGCATACGCACCGACCTGCTGAACGCCGACCGAAGCGGCGCCAATTGCGTCTATGTCACGCCGTCTCATCAATACCCCACCGGCGCGACCCTGCCGCTGGAGCGTCGTCTTGAGTTGATCAACTGGGCGGCGCAGCAGGGCAAATGGGTCATCGAAGATGACTACGACAGCGAGTTTCACTACGACGGGCAGCCGACCGCCTGCGTACAAGGCCTGGACAAGTACCAGCGTACGCTCTACATCGGCACCTTCAGCAAGACCCTCTACCCTGGGTTGCGAATGGGCTACATGGTACTGCCCCATGAGTTGATCAAAGCCTTCACCTATGCGCGCAGCATGATGGACGGTCACACACCGCAAATCCTGCAACTGACCCTGGCGCGCTTTATGGAAGACGGCCATTACAACGCCCATATCCGGGCCATGCGCAAGCTGTATGCCGGGCGCCGCACCAGCATGCTCGACGCGATCGGCAAGCATTTGGACGGCATCGTTACCGCCTTGCGCCCTCCCGGCGGACTGCAAATCCCCTGCCTGCTGCGCGATGGCTGGTCTGAGGAAAAAACCATCCGCCAAGCGGCCAGCGCGGGCATACAGCTTTCCGGCCTGAGCCGTTTGTACGCCGGCGAGAAGAAGAAACAAGGCTGGCTATTGGGTTACTCGTCCTTGACCGCTTATGAAATCGAAGCGGCCATGCAGCGCCTGGCCCATGCACTGAAAACCCGCTAGGGCAACGTCTGGCATTGGAATACCGCGCATCGACATCGCGGCAACCGGCGCAGTAGCGGCGCCACGCGCTCTGGCGATGTTTGAAGTGGTCTGGTTACCTCGCCGACAATGGACTATTACGCAAGACCATGACGTGCTTAATATCAGCGCCGAGCCAACCCGGTCCCGTAGTGTTTCGACCGCCAGCAGGCGCAGAACCAACCGGTTTGGCAGACCACTTCTTGCCAGAGCGTTAATGCTCATAGAACAGGTTTAGCCATGTCGATCGTTCATGTCGGATTGCTTCCTCAGGTTGCAACGGCGCACTTTGTCAGTCATTTGCACATCATGGTGTTGGCGGCCCTGTTCCCCCTGCTGCCGGTTTTTTTTGGCGTGGGTTATGTCGAGCTGGGCCTGGCCCTGAGCATCTTCAATATCGTCACGGCACTGGTGCAGGCCCCTATGGGCTTTGTCGTTGATCATTACGGGGCTAGGCGTTTGCTGATCGCCGGGGTTGCCCTGGGCAGCATCAGCTTCCTGCTGATCGCACTGTTCCCCAGCTACGGCTGTTTGCTGATTGCCATGGCATTGGCCGGGATTGCCAACGCCGTCTACCACCCGGCCAACTACGCGTTGCTCTCTCAAGAAATCAATCCCGCCCACATCGGCAAAGCGTTCTCTGTCCATACCTTTGCCGGGTTTCTGGGCGCGGCCATTGCACCGGTGTTTTTGTTGGGGATTGCCACTGCGAGCAGCCCGGGGCTCGCATTCGTTGGCGCTGCGCTGGTGGGTTTTATCGCGCTGGGGCTGTTGTTGATACCCGGCTCGGGGCTGGCACGGGTGACTCGGACTCACCACGCACACGAACCTGCACTCAAAATCGCCAGCACCCGAAGGCTGTCACTGCTCTCGCCAATGATCCTGAGCCTGACCTTGCTGTTCGTATTGTTGAACTTGAGCACCAGTGCGATTGAAAAGTTTTCTGTCGCCGCCCTCATGCAAGGACAGGGCGCAACGTTGCCCTGGGCCAACTCGGCGCTGACGGCGTTCCTGTTTGCCAGCGCCTTTGGCGTGCTCGCCGGCGGTGCGCTGGCCGATCGTACCCAACGTCATGGGGTGGTTGCCGCGACTGCCTTTGCACTGGCCGCCGTGTTGACGGCCATCGTCGCCACGACCCGATTGAGCGAACTGGCATTGATCATCGCTCTTGGCGCCGTGGGGTTTCTGACGGGGTTGATCGCACCCTCGCGCGATATGCTCGTGCGGGCGGCATCGCCCAAGGGCGCAGAAGGCAAAACCTTCGGCATCGTCTCCACCGGTTTCAACATCGGTGGCGCAATCGGGCCCATCGGCTTCGGCTGGATGCTGGACCAAGGGCACCCAACGGCCATCTTCTGGGCCAGCGTGACATTCATGAGCCTGACCGTCGTGCTGACCCTGATGCAGGAGTGGTACCTGGCAAGAACCAGAACATCGACGCCCCTGCCTGAGGCCTTTAAATGACTTGGGATAAGGCTTCTGCGGCATCGTCGAACGGGACAACAAGACGATTCACAAGTACAAGTTGCACTTCGTTTTCCTGAACACCAGGAGCGGCTCGCCCCCTGTCAGCGGCTTTGACAACAGCCCGTGTTCCCGTATGAGCCTTTTTTCAGACGCCAAAAACCACAAACCCCCGACTTTCTCCAGGAAAATCAGGGGTTTGTGTTTACTGAATGTGGCGGTGAAGGAGAGATTCGAACTCTCGATACAGTTTCCTGTATACACACTTTCCAGGCGTGCTCCTTAAGCCACTCGGACACTTCACCGTATCTCTTCAAACATGTTCTGTCTGTCGAGGCGCGCTAATGTAGTCGAAAGCTTTTCTGTTGGCAAACATTTTTTTGAGAATTTTCATGCGCTTAACTCGATCAAGGGTTTTGAACCGATGAAGGCAATGGCAAACCGGCCATTCTCCGGCTCCGACCGCCCTTCTATATAGAGGGCAACGCTTGGCTGGCGTAGCGGAGCACGCTTGCCGGGCGCGCGAAGCGTGACTGGCGGGTCAGTCACGGCGCTTTACCTGGCCTGTGACGGTGGGTAACGTCTGCCCAACTTTAATAAAAGGAATAGCGTCATGAGTGAGTTGATTTCCTACCATCTCGAAGACGGTATCGCGACCCTGACCTTGAGCAATGGCAAGGTGAATGCCATCTCTCCGGACGTGATTGCTGCGTTTAACGCTGCGCTGGATCAGGCAGTGTCTGATCGTGCGGTGGTGATCATTACCGGTACGCCCGGGATTCTCTCGGGCGGCTACGATCTGAAGGTGATGACGTCCGGCCCCAAGGAAGCGGTCGCGCTGGTGACTGCCGGCTCGACACTGGCCCGTCGTCTGTTGTCCCACCCCTTCCCGGTGATCGTGGCGTGCCCCGGCCATGCGGTGGCCAAGGGTGCCTTCCTGCTGTTGTCGGCGGACTACCGCATTGGTACAGACGGCCCGTTCAGCATCGGCCTCAACGAAGTGCAGATCGGCATGACCATGCATCACGCGGGTATCGAGATCGCTCGTGATCGCTTGAGCAAATCGGCATTCCCGCGTTCGGTCATCAACGGTGAGATGTTCAACCCGAAGAGCGCCGTGGATGCCGGCTTCCTTGACGTCGTGGTGTCGGCCGAGGAACTGCAAGGCGCGGCGCTGGCTGCGGCTCGTCAGTTGAAGAAGATCAACATGACCGCGCACAAGAACACCAAACTGAAAGTGCGCAAAGAGTTTTTGGAAGCCCTGGATAACGCGATCATCCTGGATCAGGAACATCTGGGCTAATCCGGGCCGGCAATAACGAAAAGCCCGACCGTCGTGTCGGGCTTTTTGCTAGGCAGTCTGTTGAAAGTCCACAACTGCTCTAGCACGGGTCTGACCCCTCAGTCGGAAACATGCACTTAAACATCCGCTATCTCCTACCTATATAACGGCAATTGCCGAAAACAGTGCACATCCGTACACTGCGCCACCTTTTGTCCCGATGGGCCTGCAAATGCTGTTTGCTTTACGTATGTCATTGATGGGCCTGCACTTTATTCTGGCAGGCGTGCTGGGCGTCCTGCTGGGCCTGAGTCGCCCGTTCAACCCTGACAACAGCCGTTTGTGCGCGCGCCTTTATGCGTGGCCGGCGATGCGTATTTTGCGCCTGCGGGTAAAAGCCGATGTCGGACCCTTGATGGACAAACCCGACAGTTGCGTGATCATCGCCAACCACCAGTCCAACTATGATCTGTTTGTGTTTGGCAACGTGGTGCCCCGCCGTACCGTGTGCATCGGCAAAAAGAGCCTGAAATGGGTGCCTTTGTTTGGCCAATTGTTCTGGCTGGCCGGCAATGTGTTGATCGATCGCGGCAATGCGCATAAGGCACGCCAGTCGATGCTGACCACCACCCACACCCTGCAAAACGAAGACACCTCGATTTGGGTCTTCCCGGAAGGCACACGCAATCTGGGCGAGGAGCTGTTGCCGTTCAAGAAAGGCGCCTTCCAAATGGCGATCGCTGCCGGGGTGCCGATCGTGCCGGTGTGTGTCAGCAGTTACGTCAAGCACATGCGATTGAACCGCTGGCGCAGTGGGAAAATTCTGATTCGCTCGCTACCGGCGATTCCTACGGCAGGCTTGAGCCTGGATGACATGCCGATGCTAATTGCCCAGTGCCGTGAGCAGATGCGCGAATGCATCGACTCGATGGACCGGCAACTGCAAGCCGCTTGAAAGAAACCCGCCGCGTGCGGGTTTTCTTTTGCCTGCGAATTTTTGCCTGCGAACTCAATAGATTTCACTGACTCTCAAGCAGTAGTCAGGGTTAAGCTGAACACTGTCTGCCATGGCCATTTGCCAATAGATTGCTGCCAATTAGAAGTGAACCAACATCATGGGTAGAGTTGTTGCTGCTGCGGTTTACAGCGCCGGTAAGAAAGTCACCAATATCACCCTCGACGAGGGTGCGGCCTGGGCTGCCAAGCCGGGTCACTTCGTCTGGATCGGCCTTGAAGAGCCGAACGAAGAGGAACTGTACAATCTGCAACGCCAGTTCAACCTGCATGAACTGGCGATTGAAGATGCCCTGGAGAAACACAGCCGGCCGAAACTGGAAACTTTCGGCGATGCCCTGTTCATCGTCATTTATTCCCCCATCATGGAGGACGGCAAACTCAAGTTCATCGAGACCCATATCTTTGCCGGCAGGGGCTACATCATCACTGCGCGCAACGGGCACTCGGCGTCCTACGCCCATGTCCGGCAACGGTGTGAGGCGCGTCCACTGTTGCTGGAGCACGGCGAAGATTTCGTGCTCTATGCCATCCTCGACTTCGTGATTGAAAACTACCAGCCGATGGGCGAAGCCATTCATGCGCAAATCGATGAACTGGAACGCAACGTCATGTGCGGCTCACTGAATGAGCGCGACATCCAGAACCTGCACAGTCTGCGCCGGGACGTCGTGCGGCTGCGCCGTTACGCGGCGCCGATGGTGGAGATAGGCGAGGAACTGCAAAAGCTGAATTTTCCGTTCATCGACAAGAACATGCGCCCGTACTTCCGCGATGTGCAGATTCATGTCACCCGACAGATGGAAGACCTGACGACCCTGGCCGATATTGCCAGCCAGACCATTGAGGTCGGGGTGCTGCTGGAGGCATCGCGCCAGAGCGTGGTACAGCGCAAGTTCGCTGCATGGGCGGCGATTCTGGCGTTTCCAACGGCGGTGGCAGGGATTTACGGGATGAACTTCCAGAACATGCCGGAGTTGAGCTGGCACTACGGGTATTTCGCGGTGCTGGGGTTTATTTCGGTGGGGTGCGTGGGTTTGTGGGCGAGTTTCAAGAGGTCGGGCTGGCTCTGACAAACAGTGTGGCAAGGGAGCGCGCTCCCTTGCCACAGGTGTGCTGCCGCCGTCTTACACAGCCTGGTTTTCTGGCTTGTGCGCCACAAATCGCATCATCCACTCGGCCACTGTGGTGCCATGGTGTTCATGCTCCAGGCTCTGGATACCTTTCAAGAAAATCTCCTCGCCCAGCGCTTGCTGACGAATTTCCAGCAGCGCTCGCGAATAGTCGTGGATGAACTCCGGGTGGCCCTGGAAGCACAGCACTTGATCGTTGATGTGGTACGCGGCAAACGGGCAGAAATCGCTGGAGGCGATCACCGTGGCGTTTTCCGGCAATGCCGTGACCTGATCCTGGTGGCTGATCAACAACGTCAGCTCTTCTTTGAGCGGGCTCATCCACGGCGCCTTGGCCGCGAGCTTGTATTGATGGGTGCCGACGCCCCAGCCCTGGGTTGCGCGCTCGCTCTTGCCGCCCAGCAACAGGGCCAGCAACTGATGACCGAAACATACGCCCAGCAGCTTGTCGCCACGTTCGTAGCGGGTCAGCAGGTAAGTCTTGAGGGTCTGGATCCACGGGTCGGTGCCGAAGGAGTCGGCCTTGCTGCCGGTGACCAGGTAAGCATCGAACGTCAGGTCATCACTGGGGTACTCGCCCTGCATCACGTTATAAACGGTGAACTCGGCGGCGATGGGTTGCTGCGAAAACAGGTGCTTGAACATCTGCCCGTAGCCCTGATATTGGTCAACCAATTCCGGACGCAGGATGTCGGTTTCCAGAATGCAGATGCGTAACGACATAAAAAATACCTGACACGTGATGGGAATAATGCACACCCCCAGAGCCTGCCTTGAAACACAGTGGCAAGGCAAGCCCCGGAACGCGTCAATCCCCCCTTAAAATGCCTCCCCCTTGGCGGCTTTCTCCAGCAGCAGTGCCGGTGGAGCGAAGCGTTCACCATATTGTCCGGCCAGGTACTGGGCGCGGGCGACGAAGTCCTTGACTCCGTATTGGTTGATGAACTGCAGCGCACCGCCGGTCCATGCCGCAAAACCGATGCCGAAGATCGAGCCGACGTTGGCATCCGCCGTCGACGTCAGCACCCCCTCCTCCATACAGCGCACGGTTTCGATGGCCTGCACGAACAGCAGCCGATCGCGCACATCCTTCGGTGAAATCTGCCCGTCGGCCTTTTCAAAACGGGTTTTCAGCTCTGGCCACAGGTACTTCTGGCCACCGACGGGATACTCGTAGAAGCCACCCCCGGCCGCCTTGCCCGGGCGCTTGTACTCGTTGAGCAGCAGGTCAATCACGGCGAAGGCCGGGTGCTCGACCAGCGGTTTTCCTTCGGCTTGCAAGTCTTTGGCGGTTTGCTGGCGGATATGGCTCATGAGGCTGAGGGAAACCTCGTCAGAAATTGCCAGAGGTCCGATGGGCATACCGGCCTTGCGCGCTTCGGTCTCGATCAGCGGCGCGCTGACCCCTTCACCGAGCATGGCAATGCCTTCATTGGTGAACGTGCCGAACACCCGCGACGTGAAGAAGCCACGACTGTCGTTGACCACAATCGGCGTTTTCTTGATTTGCAGGACGAAGTCAAACCCGCGAGCCAGGGTTTCATCGCTGGTATTGGCCCCCTTGATGATTTCCACCAGGGCCATTTTGTCCACGGGACTGAAGAAATGCAGGCCGATGAACTTGCTCTGGTCCGGCACCGCCGTGGCCAGGCCGCTGATCGGCAGGGTCGACGTGTTGGAAGCGATCACCGCGTCCGGGCCGACGACCTTTTGCGCCGCCAGGGAGACTTTGGCCTTCAGTTCGCGGTCTTCAAACACCGCTTCAATGATCAGGTCGCAACCGGCCAGATCGGCATCGTCTTCAGTGGTCTGAATGCGCGCCAGAATGCTTTCGCGCTGCTCGGCGCTCATTTGCCCGCGTGCGACTTTCTTGTCCAGCAGCGCCGCCGAATGCGCCTTGCCCTTCTCTGCTGCCGCGAGGCTGATGTCCTTGAGCACCACGTTGATGCCGGCAGAGGCGCTGACGAAGGCAATGCCCGCGCCCATCATCCCGGCACCGAGCACGCCGACTTTCTGCGTGACGTAGGGGGCGAAGCCCTGGGGCCGCGAGCCACCGGCGTTGATTTCATTGAGCTGGAACCAGAAGGTGCCGATCAGGTTCTTCGAGACCTGGCCGGTGGTCAGCTCGGTGAAGTAACGGGTTTCGATCAGGTGCGCAGTATCGAAATCCACTTGGGCGCCTTCCACGGCGGCACAGAGAATTTTCTCCGGCGCCGGCAGGCAGCCCTGGGTTTTACTGCGCAGGATCGACGGCGCGATGGCCAGCATCTGCGCGACTTTCGGATTCGACGGCGTGCCACCGGGAATCTGATAACCCTTCACATCCCAGCGTTGTACCGCCGTCGGGTTGGCGACAATCCAGGCCCGCGCCTTGGCCATCATCTCTTCGTGATCCGTTGCCAATTCGTCGATCAAACCGGCCTGCAATGCCTGCTGCGGCCGTATTTTCTTGCCTTCGAGCAGATACGGCAGGGCTTTTTCCAGGCCGAGCATGCGCACCATTCGTACCACACCGCCCCCGCCCGGCAGCAGGCCCAGGGTCACTTCCGGCAGGCCGAGTTGTACCGACGGATGATCCAGCGCCACGCGATGATGGCAGGCCAGGCAGATTTCCCAGCCGCCGCCCAAGGCAGCGCCGTTGATCGCGGCAACCACCGGTTTGCCGAAGGTTTCCAGGGTGCGCAGTTGGCCCTTGAGGGTCAGCACCCTCTCATAAAAAGCTTTGGCCTCAGGTTTGCCGACCTTGATCAGTTCATTGAGGTCGCCGCCGGCAAAGAAGGTTTTCTTGGCCGAGGTAATGATCACTCCGGCGATGGCGTCCTTGTCGGCCACCAGCCGGGCGACGCAGTCAGCCATGGCTTCACGGTACATCGCGTTCATGGTGTTGGCGCTCTGGCCCGGCATGTCGATGGTCAGGACGACGATCTGGTCCTGGCCTTTTTCGTAACGTATGGCTTGGGTCATGTCACTTGTCCTTGAATTCGGGGTTCAGAGGCGTTCGATGATGGTGGCAATGCCCATGCCGCCGCCGACACACAGCGTCGCGAGGCCAAAGCGCAGGCGCCGGCTTTCCAGCTCATCGAGCAAGGTGCCGAGAATCGCGCAACCGGTGGCGCCCAACGGATGGCCCATGGCGATGGAACCGCCGTTGACGTTGACCTTGTCCGGGTCGACGGCCATGTCCTTGATGAACTTCAACACCACTGAGGCAAACGCTTCGTTGACCTCGAACAGATCGATGTCCTCCACCCGCAGCCCCGCCTTGGCCAGTGCCTTGCGGGTGGCCGGCGCCGGGCCGGTGAGCATGATGGTCGGGTCGGTGCTGGTGACCGCCGTGGCGACGATTCGCGCCCGTGGCTGCAAGCCCAGCGCCCGGCCCTTGGCCTCCGAGCCGATCAGCATCAACGCCGCGCCATCGACGATCCCGGAACTGTTGCCGGGGGTATGTACGTGATTGATCCGCTCCACATGGCTGTAGACCCGCAGCGCGGTGGCGTCGAAACCCATCTGCCCCATCATCTCGAAACTTGGCTTGAGCTTGCCCAGGCCCTCCAGCGTCGAGTCGGCGCGAATGAACTCATCGTGATCGAGCAGGATGATGCCGTTCTGGTCCTGCACCGGCACCAGCGATTTGTTGAACGAACCATCGGCCCGCGCCCGTGCGGCTTTTTGCTGGGAATGCAGTGCATAGGCATCGACGTCCTGACGGCTGAAGCCTTCCAGTGTCGCGATCAGATCGGCGCCCACGCCTTGCGGGGTGAAGTGGCTGTGCAGATTGGTCTGCGGGTCGAGCGCCCAGGCTCCACCGTCACTGCCCATGGGCACGCGTGACATGGACTCGACGCCACCGACCACCACCAGGTCTTCAAAACCGGAACGTATTTTCATGGCCCCGAGGTTCACCGCCTCCAGCCCCGACGCGCAAAAACGATTGATCTGCACCCCCGCCACGCTGACGTCCCAATCAGCCACCTGAGCAGCGGTCTTGGCGATATCGGCGCCTTGATCACCGACGGGTGTCACGCAGCCAAGCACCACGTCATCGACCTGACTGGTATCGAGCGCGGTCCGCTGTTGCAGCGCCGTGAACAACCCGGCCACCAGGTTCACCGGTTTGACACTGTGCAAGGCGCCATCGGCCTTGCCTTTGCCACGGGGCGTGCGTATCGCGTCGAAAATCAATGCTTGGGTCATGACGTCCTCGAACCGGGTGGTGATCTTTGAAGAGGCTTCCACCTTATTCCGAGCCACCGGGGATTCAATGACCGCAGCGCTCACCGGCGTTGACGGACGCGCTCAGACGGACGGTAGTCCGCTACAGAATCCGCGGCTTGCGGACACGCAGGTGTCTAGCAAAAGGCCGCCCAAGAAGCTGGCAATAGGCCTCATGCTTTTTTAATCGTATTTGGTGAGCGCTCCATACGAAATGGATCTAAATCAAGCGTGACGCGGGCTCTAAGGTGAGGTTATACGAAGTTGTCGTCGGGTTTTGCCGAGGCGCTCGTACTACAGGACGTGAATTGCTCTGCCGTCATGGAGATATGCAGGCAGGCATCAGGAAATAACAAAAAAGGCGGTCAAGCCATGTTCAAACAATCGAAAGTTCGTCAAGCCGGGCTCATTCTCTTCGCGACCACACTTTTGTTGATTTTGCCGAACCTGACCAAGGTGATCGGCTAGTCGTTCATAAAAATACGGTACCCGTGTTTTAGATCGCCACATTAAAAATGTGACTGGCTCGCTACCCGGGCCAGCGTGGCTGTGCCAACCTTTGCAGCACTTCCACGACATGGACGGCGATCCTTTGAAAGCGCTCACTTTATTCGGGGCCTTGCTGCTCAGCACGCCTCTGTATGCCGCACAGCTGAACCTGCAGCTGGGCGCGAACAACCGCACCTGGCAGACCGAGGAGTTGCTCAATCATCCTCAAGCCCAGACCATCACCGTTACCAATGACGTTTCCTACAAGCGTGATATGAGCTATCGCGCCGTGCCTCTGTCAGTGCTGTTGACCGGCATCAAACCGGACGACCACTTGCAAGCCGTGGCCCTGGACGGTTTTGCTGCCGAGATGGCCGCTGCGCCGCTGCTCAATACCCAAGGCGCGCGTGCCTGGCTGGCGATCGAGGATCCGGCCAAACCTTGGCCGCCACTGTCCGAAGGCAAGCCCGGCGCCGGGCCGTTCTATCTGGTCTGGACCAACCCGCAAGCGGGCAATATCAGCCCGGAGCAGTGGCCGTTCGAAGTCGCGAGCATCAAGCGCATGGCACCGGTGGCCGAACGCTTCCCTGCCCTGCTGCCCGATCCTGCGTTAAAGGCGGACGATCCGGTCAACAAGGGCTTTGCGCTGTTCCAGAAAAACTGCCTGGCCTGTCACCGCCTCAATGGTGCCGGGGATGCGCAATTCGGGCCGGATCTGAATATTCCCTACAACCCGACCGAGTACTTCGGCGCGGACTTCCTCAAGCGCTATATCCGTGATCCGCAGAGTTTGCGTCAGTGGCCGCAGGCGAAGATGCCCGGATTCTCGACCGAGGTGTTGCCGGATGAGGATCTGGGAATGCTGGTGGGGTATTTGAAGCATATGGCGGGGCGCAAGGTGAAGCCCTGACATGAACATGCCTGTGTGAGCAAGCTTGCTCGCTCACACAGGGGTCCGGCCGCCCCGATTACTGCTGCTGGACGGAGATCACCGGCGCGGGCGTCGGTGAAACAAGCACCTTGGCATGCATCTGTTCACACCCGCCGCCGCGGCGCATCCCGCGCACCGGGCAGGCATCCAGATAATCGAGGCCCACGGCCAGTTTCAAATGACGTTCGGGCCGGGCCAGTTCATTGGTCACGTCGAAACTGTACCAGGCGTCATCCAGCCAGGCTTCGGCCCAGGCATGGCTGGCCAGGTGTTCGCTGTTTTCGCTGTACAGATAACCCGAGACATACCGCGCCGGAATCCCCAGGCTGCGGGCACAGGCGAGGAACGCGTGGGTGTGGTCCTGGCACACGCCCGAACGACCTGCGAAGGCCTGGGCCGCACTGGTGTCCACTTCGGTGGCGCCCGGCGTGTAGGTCATGTGCTGATTCAGGCCGTGCATCAAGTCGATCAGCGCCGTGCGATCGCGGCGTTGCTTGCATTCCTTTTCGGCAAACGCGCGCAGGGCTGCGTCGGCTTCGGTCAGGCGGGTGAAGCGCAGGAACGGCAGCGCCGATTGGCTCTCGTGCTCGGCTTCGCGCAATTCGTCGATGTCGACCTGACCACGGGCGCCGATGATGATCGCTTCGTGCGGTTCGTCCATGGTCAGCACGTGCAGGATGTTGCCGAACGGATCGAGTTGCGCGCGCACCGGCCGCGGCAGGTCGAGCTGCCAACTGAGCACGTGCTGGCGCTCGCTGTCATGGGGGGTCAGTCGCAGGTACTGGATGCTCGCGCGCACCTGATCTTCGTAGTGATAGGTGGTCTCGTGGCTAATCGAAAGTCTCATGCCGCCTCCAGATAAGAACTGTGAATCGCGTTACCCAACTGGCGCACCAGCGGGATGAACTCGGTGAGCCAGGCGTGCAGGCCTTCGTCGAGGATTTCGTTGATGCCGGTGTAGCGCAGTCGCGCGTCCATTTCCGCCGCCAGGCGTTGCGCGGGACGGCCGTTGGCTCCCGGCAACTGGGCAAGGATCTGGTCGATTTCTTCGGTGCACGCCCGCAGGGAGCGCGGCACATCCGCCCGCAGCAACAGCAACTCGGCCACATGCCGGGCGCCGGGTGCGTCGCGATAAATTTCGGTGTAGGCCTCGAAGGACGACAAGGCCCGCAGCAAGGCACTCCACTGGTAGTACGCGTGGGCCGTGCCATCGCTGACCGCTTCAGCCTGATCACCCGCCATTTCGTAGCGGGCATCGAGCAGGCGCAACGTGTTGTCGGCGCGCTCGATGAAGGTCCCCAGGCGAATGAAACGGAACGCATCGTTACGCATGATGGTGCCGTAGGACGCGCCCCGGAACAGGTGGGAACGTTCCTTGATCCACTCGCAAAAACGGCTCATGCCGTAGCGACTGAGGCCCTGCTCTGCAATGCCGCGAATTTCCAGCCAGGTCGCGTTGATGTTCTCCCACATGTCCGCGGTGATTCGGCCACGCACCGCGTGGGCACTGGCCCGCGCGGCACCGAGACAGCTGTAGATGCTCGCCGGGTTGGCCGCATCCAGGGCGAAAAAATGCAGCAAGCGTTCGGCATGCAACTCGCCGTGGCGTTCGAGGTAATCGTCCAGGGTGCCGGTGATCAGCAGCGGCATGGCCAGTTCGTGCAGGCCGTCACCGCGTCCATCCTGTGGCATCAGCGACAGCGAATAACTGATGTCGAGCATCCGTGCGAGGTTTTCCGCCCGCTCCAGGTAACGCGACATCCAATACAGATCCGAGGCAGTTCTACTTAACATGACAGGCTTCCTTCAATCCTCGACCACCCAGGTGTCCTTGGTTCCGCCGCCCTGGGAGGAGTTCACCACCAGGGAGCCTTCGCGCAGGGCGACACGGGTCAAACCGCCGGGCACGACCCGGGTTTCGCGACCAGACAATACAAACGGGCGCAGGTCGATGTGGCGTGGCGCGATGCCGCTTTCGACAAAGGTCGGGCAGGTCGACAACGACAGCGTCGGTTGCGCGATATAGGCATGGGGCTTGGCAATGATCCGCGCACGGAAGGCTTCGATTTCCGCCGCCGTCGCCGCCGGCCCCACCAGCATTCCGTAACCGCCGGAGCCCTGGGTTTCCTTGACCACCAGTTCCGGCAGATGGGCCAGGACGTGGGAAAGTTCCGAGGGGTTACGGCACTGCCACGTCGGTACGTTCTTCAGGATCGGTTCTTCATCCAGGTAGAAACGGATCATGTCGGTCACGAACGGGTACACCGACTTGTCGTCCGCCACCCCGGTGCCGATGGCATTGGCCAACACGACATTGCCGGATCGGTAAGACGACAGCAGCCCTGGCACGCCGAGCATCGAGTCCGGATTGAACGCCAGCGGGTCGAGGAAGGCGTCGTCGAGGCGCCGGTAGATCACATCGACGGCTTTTGGCCCGTCGGTGGTGCGCATGAACACCTTGTCGTCACGCACGAACAGGTCCGCGCCTTCCACCAGCTCCACACCCATTTCCCGCGCCAGGAACGCATGCTCGAAAAATGCACTGTTGAAGCGCCCCGGCGTCAACACCACGACGCTCGGGTTGTCGATCGGGCTGGAGCTTTTCAGGGTATCAAGCAACAGGTTCGGGTAGTGGTCGATGGGGGCGATGCGTTGCGCCGCGAACAATTCGGGGAACAGTCGCATCATCATCTTGCGGTCTTCGAGCATGTAGCTGACACCGCTCGGCGTACGCAGATTGTCTTCGAGCACGTAGTACGTGCCGTCGCCGTCGCGCACCAGATCGACACCGGAGATGTGCGAATAGATATCGCGGTGCAGATCCAGCCCCTGCATTGCCAACTGGTATTGCTCGTTGGCCAGCACCTGCTCGGCCGGAATGATGCCGGCCTTGATGATGCGTTGCTCGTGATAGAGGTCGGCGAGGAACATGTTCAACGCCTTGACCCGCTGGATGCAGCCACGCTCGACAATGCGCCATTCACTGGCGGGAATGCTGCGCGGAATGGTGTCGAAGGGAATCAGGCGCTCTGTCCCCTGCTCATCACCGTAGAGCGTGAAAGTAATCCCGGCGCGATGAAACAACAGATCGGCCTCGCGTCGCCGTTGTGCCAAAAGCTCGTCAGGCGTTTCGGACAGCCAACGGGCAAACTCCCGATAATGCGGGCGGACCTGGCCGCCGGCATCGTACATCTCATCAAAATAGGTGCGGATCATGCCGTACTCCTTGTCACCCGGACATACAGGCCTTCGCAAGGCCCGTGCCATCGGCAGAAACGCTTTGATATCAATCGGTTGGATAATCGTTACGCAGACACCGCACCAATCCTGTGCGGTAAATGCCCCAACCTGATCGCCCCCGCTTCATTGCAAGGCGTTGCAGTCGCCTGTCACCAGCATAGTCTGTGGGAGGCGGCTTGCCGGCGAAGGAGGGTCATTCCGTCATGGAGGGCTCTTCGAGGTCGTGTTCGGTTTGCCGGCGACAAAAACGAAAACGGCCAACCCAAAGGTCAGCCGTTACTGATGCTTGCTACTGTTCATAAGTTTATGCGAGTCGCCCTCGTACCTCCTGCTTGACACCCCAGCCTTCAATGATGCCGCCCAATGGCTCGACCACGGCTTCGAAACCCTGCTCGAAGTCGCCGATGTCATCGTAAGTGGCGTACATGACTTTGCTCAGTTCAAGGGCCCATGCGCCGTCATCGCGCACACTGATTTGCGCATTCAGGGATTCACCACGGTAATGACCTGCCGCCCTGCGTGCCCGCTCCTCGTCCGGGAAAATGGCGTAGAACTCGATGGGATGGAACCGTGAAAAGTCGAAACCGCCCTCTTTCATGCGGCGCAGAACGCTGCTGCTGATATCTTCTTGATAGGCTGTGCTCATGAAACGTCCTCCTCAAACTGATGGATAGACTTTCCGTACTCCCAGCGCCCGCCACCGAACGGTGCGAACGACGGCATCCGATGTGCCGACGGGAAACAAGCATGTAGCTGACAAGACCAGACCTTAGCGATCCATTCGCTGATCTCGCCTGCAGATTAGCCCCAAGATAGAGCCGCTGCCAAGGCCTGGTTGAGAATGTGACAGGAGATGTTCAGATTGGCGTGATGCCGAGGATTTGAATGCTGTTCTGGGCCTTGAGACTTTTGACAGTCGCATCGGCGGTTCGCCCTTCCAGATCGTTCAGATCCAGTTCGGCGGCGACGGGAAGCAACCGGGCCTTGATGAGTTTGGCGGCGTGTTCGTTATCCGGGCACTCGTCGCACTCAAAGACTTCGTCGACAGTTTCACCGTGATCATCCACGAAAGTGATTTTCCACTTTTGCATCAGTGCCTCCTCGATAAAACCCATGGATGGGCTTACTTCTATCTCGACCTGATTAGCTGGCTAATCGTTCCGCTGATTTTCCTCCGGCACCTCATGAAAAAAGGGCCGTCAGCGGCGTGATTGAACACCACCGCGGACAGCCCTTTTTGATTGACGCGCTATCAGTCGTTGCTTGGCTTGTTCACAGCCTGCAAAACGTACTGCGGCAAGGCAAAGGCACCGATGTGGATCTCCGGATTGTAGTAGCGGGTGATGATGCCGCTGCCGGCGAACCGTTGTTGCAGGGTTTCGCGGGACAATTTGCGATAAGCGGTATTGGTCGCGCCCCAGGCGAAGGTCATCGCGCCGCCGATATAAGTCGGCACGGCGGCCTGATAGAAGTGCCAGTCAGGGAACAGGCTGCGCAGACGACCGGCGGTGGTTTTGACTTCTTCGATCTGCATGAACGGCGTGCCGTTCTGCGTGACCAGGATGCCGCCTTCGTTCAGGCAGCGGTGGCAAGCCTGATAGAAGTTCTCCGAGAACAGCACTTCGCCTGGCCCGATCGGGTCAGTGGAGTCGGAAATGATCACGTCGAACTTTTCAGTGGTGGTGGCGACGAAGCGCATGCCGTCGTCGATCACCAGGTTCAGGCGTGGATCGTCGAACGCGCCCTTGGAGTGATTCGGCAGGAATTCCTTGCACATTTCGACCACGGTACCGTCGATCTCGACCATGGTGATGTGCTCGACGCTGCGGTGCTTGGCCACCTCACGCAACATGCCGCCGTCGCCGCCACCGATGATCAATACGCGCTTGGCGGTGCCATGGGCGAGGATCGGCACGTGGGTCAGCATTTCGTGGTAGATGAATTCGTCGGCTTCGGTGGTCTGGATCACGCCGTCCAGCGCCATGACCCGGCCCATGCGCGGGTTTTCGAAAATCACCAGGTGCTGGTGTTCGGTGCGCACTTCGTGCAGCAGTTTTTCCATGCGAAAACGCTGGCCATAGCCTTCGTAGAGGGTTTCCAGGTAGTCGTTGGTCGGGGTGATGCTCATGGGAAGTGCTCCGATGAATGCGGGTGGCAACGGACGGTTACCCGCCCATGATGGCCAATCGATCGGCTCGATTGACCGGGAAAGGCGCGCATTCTACGTCGAGGAAGATGACAGGTCGAACCTCACTTGATGTCTCGCCACAATGCCCTGTGGGAGCGAGCCTGCTCGCGATAGCGATTTGTCCGCCACATCAATTCCGAATGTGCCGCCGTCATCGCGAGCTGGCTCGCTCCCACAGATTTTATGTCGCTTGGGAGAATGACTTCAGATTCTGACGTTACCCCGTGGCCCCGCGATCGCCCAAATGATCAGGCCCAAAACCGGCAGCAACAGGATCAACAGCACCCAGAGGACTTTCATCCCGGTTTCGGCGCCACTTTTGAGTACGTTGATGATTGCCCAGATGTCCAGGGCAAGGATGATCAGGCCTACCAGGCTGTTGAACGTGGAACCCATGGTGACGCTCCTGAAGAGTGATTGGCCCTCTTAGGATAGCTGCCCGAGGCCAGGGTTCCGTTTTTATTGACAGCTTGCGGTTTTAAACGTGAACGGCCACTTTCAAGGCTTCCAGGGACGGCGCAGCGGCAATGCCGACTTCGGCGCACAGCTCCAGCACCCGCGGCACGTCGTTGCCGTAGACCAGAACGACTTGCAGTTCATCGTCGAGCAACTGGCTGAAGTTCATCAGCACATAGCCACCGTTTTCCTTGTTCAGGCTGCTCATTTGCACCTGAATGCGATTGAGCGCGGTCAGGGCTTCGGTCTTGGCCAGTTGCTTGGGCTTGATATTGAAGTCGACGCCCGGCCCGAACGAAGCAACGATCTGCGCGAACAGGTCCATGTAGGTGTCGGCCTGGAACATCACGGTCTCCGGCAGACTGCCGACGACCACCCACTCGCCCAGCGGGATCGGGAAGGTGTCGTCGTAGTTGATGTCCGGATTGGCCGCCAGGAAACCCTCGGGGTCCGCGTAAGCCTGGGCCGCCTCGTCAGCGACCTTGAGGATTTCGTCATCGCCCATGCACCCGGAGCTGATTTTGCTGATGAGTTCGACGAGTGCGGCTTTCATGGGGCGGATCCTGTAGCGAGGGAATTTTGAGGGCGCGAAGGATAACGCATTCAGTGAGTGCTGCGCAGGTTGCTCCCTCGCCACAGAAGAACAGCGTCAGCCCAGCAGTTTTTCCAACTGCGCAACGGTGTCCACAGCCCCCATGGTCCTGGCGGCTTCCAGCGCGGTGATGCCATTGGCGTCCCTGGCTTTCGGATCGGCACCTTTGCTGATCAGGTAGTCGACAATGGCGACGCGGTTGAACATCGCCGCCATCATCAGCGCCGTACGACCATCGAACGACGAGCCTTCGACTTGCGCCCCGCCTTCAACCAGCGCCGTGACCACCGCCAGGTCGCCCTTGAAGGCGGCACCGGCAATCGGGCTCTGGCCGTTGTCGTTGCGGATCTCCGGATCGGCCTTGTGTTCGAGCAAGACTTTTACCGTGTCCACATGACCATGGTAAGCGGCCAGCATCAGCAAGGTGTCGCCCTTGTGATTGCGCAGGTTCGGCGGCAAGCCCTTGGTCAGCAGCGCAGCCATCATGGCCGCATCGCCCTCCCGTGCCTTGTTGAATACCTGTTCGGCAAATTCGGCAGCTTCTTCGGGGGTCATCTGGCGGCTTTTGTCTGACATTGAACGCTCCACTTTCAGTTATTCGCAAAGCCGACAGTTTCCCGAGCAGCCCCGGTACTGTCACTTCTTTTTTCTGAAGCGGGGCCATAGGCACATTCAATATCGATATCGACCGCCGTGGATATCCTTCAGCATTTGCTCCGTCACCTGCACGTACGTTTCGGTTCCCGGCAGCCAGGCGTAGATCGGGTCAGCGCCGCTCCGGGCCGGGTCGAACGCTTCATCCTTGAGCCGGGTTTTCTGATATTTGAAGGTCCCGGTGGTCTCCATTTTCACTTTCACCCGCAGGAACAATGGCACGGCGTAGGCCGGCATCTGTTGCCGGGCGAAGGCCAGCAGCTCGCTGAAATCCAGGGTCGCCAGGGATTCGGCCGGCGTGATGGCGGCCATGCCGGCGCGGCCGTTGGTGTTGCGCACTTCCACACCATAGGCCACGGCTTCGGAAATATGCGGGTGTCGCAGGAGGATGTTCTCGACCTCGGTGGTCGAAACGTTTTCGCCCTTCCAGCGATAGGTGTCACCCAGCCGATCAACGAACTGCGCATGGCCAAAACCGATGTTGCGCAACAGATCGCCGGTGTTGAAGTAGCGGTCACCCTTGACGAACACGTCGTGGAGCACGACTTTTTCGGTCTTTTGCGGATCGGTGTAACCGTCCAGTGGCGCCTTGTCGTCGATTTTCGCCAGCAACAACCCCTGCTCGCCCTTGCCCACCTTGCGCATGAAGCCGTTGGCTTCGCGAATCGGCGCGCCGCTGTCGTGGTCGTAAACCGCCAACTCCCAGGACATCAGGGAAAAACCGACAGTGTTGTCGAAATTCAGAATGTTGGTGAAACCGATATTGCCGTCACTGGCGGCGTACAGCTCGCAGATGTGGCACACGCCGAAACGTGTCTTGAATTCACCCCATGCGCCGGGGCGCAGGCCGTTGCCGATCATTTTGGTGACGCCGTGCTGGCGGTCGTCGGCAGTAGGCGGTTGATCGACCAGATAACGGCACAATTCGCCGACGTAACCGAGGGTGGTCGCGCGGTATTTGCGCACATCGTTCCAGAACTGACTGGCGCTGAACTTGCGCCGGATGGCAAATCCCGAGGCACCGCTGATGGCCGAACCCCAGCACACGCAAAGTCCGGTGGCGTGATAGAGCGGCAAGGTGCAATAGACGACATCGTCCGGGCGCATATCCAGCGCGATCATGCCGAAGCTCGCCGAGCTGCGCATCCAGCGCCCGTGCTTGAACACCCCGGCCTTGGGCAACCCGGTAGTGCCCGAGGTGTAGATATAGAAACAGGGGTCGTCGAAAAACACCTGCTGGCTGCTGACGGGGTTGTCACAGGCGTTGTCGAGGCTGGCGGTCATCAAGTTGACGAAACCCTCGGGGGAAACGCCCGGATGGCTGTAGGTGTCCCGATCAGCGACAAACCAGGTGCGGGCCTGCGCCATCGATACCCGTTCGCGTACCGCCAGAAACGCCGCCACCAGCTCTTCGCCGACGACGATGGCCACCGGCGCCACCAGATTCAGGCTATGCACCAGGGTATCGCGGGTTTGTGAGGTATTGAGCAGCGCACTGATCGCTCCGACCTTGGCCACCGCCAATATCGTCACCAGCAGCTCCGGACGATTTTCGATGAACACCGCCACCACATCGCCCTTGCCGATGCCTTGGGCAATCAAGTGATGGGCGATGCGATTGGCCCACTGGTTGACCTGTGCATAAGTCAGCGTGACCTCGCCGTACAGCAAGGCCGGCCCTTGGGGATTGCGCAAGGTCGCTTGTTCGAAACTCCAGCCCAGGCCACACGCTTGGGTCGGGTCCTTGACGTTAGCCACTTTCATTCCCTTCACCACCCGCGGAATGGCTTTGGCAATGGACGGCAGCTTGCGGAGCATCATGCCCCAGGTGATGGTGTCGCGTGGTGTGCGGCTCATGGTTGCTCCCGTTCGATCTTTTTATTGTCGGGCGGCGTTGATTGAGCCCGAAAATACGTCAACGGTTCTTGAGCTGTACACGCGGTTTTTGAAATGTTTTGTATCCGCCACAGCGATGTTGGAAATCATGAGCATCTGCGCGCGCAATGGTTCCATCGAATCGCCGACGACCACGCAAAATGCAGGATGCACGATGGCCCTTCATGCAAATTGCACGGAAAAATAAATCAGCCAAAAACGTAACTTATTGATTTATATAGAACTTAATTAAATTCGCGTGCTGGCACAATCGCTGCAACTACCCCCTCATGCTTGCCATTCCAGCGCTAACGGAGCCGAAAGACATGAGCCTGATCCAAGAAAAATTTTCGTCCTTGTTTTCCAACTTCGAAGTCACCACCCAGCCACGACCTGACGGCGGGATTCTGCTGACCCTGCGCGGTGGCGAAGACAAAGTGTTCAAGCGCTCGATTTCCTACCAGCAATTGCACAACGGCGATCAACTGTCGTGGGTCATCAGCGCGATCCGTCGCGACCTCGCCGAACAAGCCAGCGAACTGCCACAAATCTCCATGCTCCAAAGCCAGCAGCGGTTTGCCCTGCCGACCTATCATTCGCTGTAACGCCTGAAACAACTGTAGGAGCGAGCCTGCTCGCGATAGTCGTCAACGATAACGCGCGTGTCCTGGTTAAACCCGGCGCACTCGGGTCCATCGGCAGCAGGCTGGCTCCTTGGTTATGTGTGGCTTAGAACGTCGAGGGATCGATCCGCGCAAAACTGTCCACCGTGACATGCCCCGCCAATTCCCCGCCCTCACGGGCCAGCCCGCACGTGGCCATCCCCGCCATGCGCGCCGCGTCCAGCTCTTCGACGATGTCCGACAGAAACAGAATCTGCGAGGCTTCCAGGCCAATGGCCTGTGTGATGTTGGTATAGGACTGTGCTTCGCGCTTGGGTCCTGACGTGGTGTCGAAATAGCCGCTGAACAGTGGCGTCAAATCCCCCGCTTCCGAGCAGCCGAAAATCAGGCGCTGGGCCTGGATCGAGCCCGAGGAATAGACAAACAGTTGATACCCCTGCTGATGCCAGTGCTTCAGCGCTTCGACGGCGTCGGGGTAGACGTGGCCTTTGAGTTGCCCGGCCTGGTAACCCTGCTCCCAGACCATCCCTTGCAACGCCTTGAGCGGCGTGGCCTTGCGGTCTTCGGCAATCCAGCCCAACAGAATCTCGATCACCCGCTCGACGTCGGCATCCGGCGCGTTGCTGTCGCGGCGCACGCTGGCCAGTTGTTCAGCGACATCATTGCGCCCGGCGTTCTGACGGACAAAGTCCGGCAGGTGTTTCGCGGCGTAGGGAAACAGCACGTCGAACACAAAACTCACCGCGCTGGTGGTGCCTTCGATGTCGGTGAGAATCGCTTTGATCGGCATCGTTTCAGTCCTCAAGACGCGGGAAGCGGCCAGCGATGTCTTCGCCGGTGAAATTGGCCACCCAGCCTTCCGGGTTGTTGAACAGACGAATCGCGACGAAGTGCGGATGCTCCCCCATGTCAAACCAGTGCCTGGTACCGGCAGGCACCGAGATCAGGTCGTTTTTCTCGCAGAGCACGGCGTAGACGTAATCGTCGATGTGCAGGGTGAACAAGCCACGGCCGGCGACGAAGAAACGCACTTCGTCTTCGCCATGCTGGTGCTCATCAAGGAACTTGGCGCGCAATTCGGCTTTTTGCGGGTGATCGCTGTTCAGGCTGATCACATCGACAGTGATGTAGCCGCGCTCGGTCATCAGCTTGTCGATCTGCTCTTGATAGGCGGCGATCACTTCTTCCTGACTGGAGCCCGGCTGGATTTTCGTCGCCGCTTGCCAGCGATCAAACCGTACGCCCTGCTCGGCCAGGGTCGAGGCGATGTCTTCGAAATGGGTCAGCACCTTGTTCGGAATGTCAGGGCTTGAGACGTGGTAGACGGACAGGCTGCTCATCGGGCAACTCCTTGACGGTTCAGGCTTTACGGTGAGAGAGCGAGCGGGTTTTCAACTCGCACTCGAACAAGAATTCAAAGGCCTCGATCTGCCGCAGGGCGTCGCTCATGCGCGCGCCCCAGGTGTAGAGGCCATGGCCGCGAATCAGGTAGCCAACGCAATCGGGATGGGCGTCGAGCCAAGGCTGTACCTTGGCGGCGAGGCGCGCAATGTCCTGATCGTTGTCAAAAATCGGCACCCGCACCCGCGACTCGTGGGTCGATACGCCGGTGAAGGCTTTTTGCAGTTCGTAATCTTCGAAATCGATGAAGTCTTCCGGCGTCAGGCGCGACAGCACCGTGGCGTTCACCGAGTGGGTGTGCAACACCGCGCCGATCTCCGGACGCCAGCTGTAGAGCTGAGTGTGCAGCAGGGTTTCGGCGGACGGTTTCTTGCCCGGTTCCAGGCTGTTGCCCGACAGATCCGTGGCCAGCACATCGTCCAGGCCCAATTGACCCTTGTGCTTGCCCGACACCGTCAGCAGCGCTTCGGTCGGCGACAGTCGGGTCGAATAATTGCTGCTGGTGGCCGGCGACCAGCCGCGGCCATACAGGAAACGCCCGGCGTCGATGATTTCCTGGGCGAGGTGTTCACGGGTAAGGCTCATGGCCTGTCCTCTTGCATACATGTGGCAATGATAACGGCAGCCGCGAGGGCTGCGAGGCTGGCAATACTAAAGGTCAATGCGGCGCCCAGGGCGTTCCAGCTGTAACCGGCGTACAACGCGCCCAGTGCGCCGCCGGTCCCCGCCAGTGCCGCGTACAACGCCTGGCCCTGGCCTTGCTGACGCGCGCCGAAGCTACGTTGCACGAATGAAATGGCAGCGGCGTGAAAGCTGCCGAATGTCGCCGCGTGCAACACCTGGGCAAACAACAATACCCAGAGGAACTCAGCCAACGAACCCAGCAACAACCATCGCAACGCCGCCAGCAGAAAACTCGCCAGCAGCACCCGGCGCAACGAAAATCGCGCGAGGATTTTGCTCATGGCTATGAACATCAGCACCTCAGCCACCACGCCGACGGCCCAGAGCATGCCGATGACCCCTCGGCTGTAGCCCAATCGCTCAAGGTGCAAGGTCAGAAACGTGTAGTACGGGCCATGGCTCATCTGCATCAGCGCCACGCACGCGTAAAAAGCCAGCACGCCGGGGCTGCGCAGTTGCTTGAGAAATCCCTCCCCCGCCACCCGGTGGCCCGGCGCCGGTTGCGCGTTCGGCACCCAAAGGCTGCTGAGCACGATCCCGGCCATGATCAGCACCAGCGCCGCCGGGTAGATGTCGAGACTCAGCCATTCGAACAACCGGCCCAGCGCGACCACGGTGATGATGAAACCGATGGAGCCCCACAGGCGAATCTGACTGTAGCGAGAGGTCTGGCCCTGCAGGTGTGCGAGGGTGATGACTTCGAATTGCGGCAACACGGCGTGCCAGAAGAACGCATGCAAGGCCATGACCATCGCCAGCCAGGCGTAGGTCTTGCTGACAAAAATCAGTGAAAAGGTCAGCAGCGTGCAGACCGCGCCGAAACGCACGATGGCCAGCCGCCGGCCGGTGTAGTCACCCAGCCAGCCCCAGATGTTCGGCGCCACGCATCGCATCAACATCGGGATCGCCACCAGCTCACCGATGCGCGCGGCGGAAAATCCCAGGTGATCGAAGTACAGCGCCAGAAACGGCGCCGTCGAACCGAGCAAGGCGAAATAGAACAGATAGAAACTGGAAAGCCGCCAGTACGGCAGCGCCGCCACAGCCATCAGACTGCAGCGGCTATCAGGTCAGCCATTAAAGCTGACCCAGCACCGGGGTGCTCACGCGCACATCGGCGTTTTGCCCACGGTGGCGCAGCAGGTGGTCCATCAACACGATGGCCATCATCGCTTCGGCGATCGGCGTGGCGCGAATGCCGACGCACGGGTCGTGACGACCCTTGGTGATGACGTCCACCGGGTTGCCATGAATGTCGATTGAACGGCCGGGCGTGGTGATGCTGGACGTTGGCTTCAGGGCCAGGTGCGCGACGATCGGCTGACCGGAAGAGATGCCACCGAGAATGCCGCCAGCGTTGTTGCTGAGGAAACCTTGCGGAGTCATTTCATCGCGATGCTCGGTGCCACGCTGGGCGACGCTGGCGAAACCGGCACCGATTTCCACGCCCTTGACCGCATTGATGCTCATGAGCGCATGGGCCAGTTCCGCGTCGAGGCGATCGAAAATCGGCTCGCCGAGGCCCGGCATCACACCTTCGGCGACCACCGTGATCTTGGCGCCGACTGAATCCTGGTCGCGGCGCAACTGGTCCATATAGGCTTCCAGTTCCGGCACTTTGTCCGGGTCCGGGCTGAAGAAGGCGTTTTCTTCTACAGAGTCCCAGGTCTTGAACGGAATTTCGATGGGGCCGAGCTGGCTCATGTAGCCGCGAATGACGATGCCCTGGGTCGCCAGGTATTTTTTCGCTATCGCGCCAGCGGCAACGCGCATGGCGGTTTCACGGGCCGAGCTGCGGCCACCGCCGCGATAATCGCGCTCGCCGTACTTGTGGTGGTAGGTGTAGTCGGCGTGGGCCGGGCGGAACAGGTCCTTGATCGCCGAGTAGTCCTTGGATTTCTGGTCGGTATTGCGGATCAACAGGCCGATGGCGCACCCGGTGGTGCGACCTTCGAATACGCCGGAAAGGATTTCGACTTCGTCGGCTTCCTGGCGCTGGGTAGTGTGGCGGCTGGTGCCAGGCTTGCGCCGGTCGAGATCGCGCTGCAGATCTTCCAGGGAGATCTCCAGGCCCGGCGGGCAGCCATCGACAATGGCGACCAACGCCGGACCATGGCTTTCGCCAGCGGTGGTGACAGTGAACAGCTTGCCGTAGGTATTGCCGGACATGCAGGACGCTCCGTGAAATGAACCTGAATACGTAATGCGCGCCAGTATACGCAGGCTACCCAAGTAGTTCATCCTCGAACCTTATGGGTGTCGGCGAGTCCAACCGGCATCTTCGTTCATGATGGCGTGATGATGCTGCGAGTTCTAGCCTTGAGCCTTACCCTGTTTACCGGTTTCGTCCAGGCCACCGTCCTGCAACGGCCGATCACGTTGGATACCGGGAGCGGAGAGCTTTTCGGCTCGCTGCTGCTGCCCAAGTCCGACACGCCTGTGCCAGTTGTCCTGATCATTTCCGGCTCCGGCCCAACCGATCGAGATGGCAATAACCCAGACGGCGGGCGCAATGACAGCCTGAAACGGCTGGCCTGGGTGCTGGCCAAACACAACATCGCCAGCGTGCGTTACGACAAACGCGGCGTTGCGGCGAGCCTGGCGGCGACCCCTGACGAGCGCAACCTGACGCTGGACGCCTATGTTTCCGACGCCCAAGCCTGGGGCCGCAAGCTCAAGGACGATCCGCGTTTCGGCAAGCTGATTTTGCTGGGGCACAGCGAAGGCGCCTTGATCGCCAGTCTCGCGGCGCCGAGTGTCGATGCGGCCGCAGTGATTTCCTTGTCCGGCAGCGCCCGGCCGATCGATCAAGTGGTGCGCCAACAACTGAGCAATCACCTGCCGCCGCCATTGATGCTGCGCAGTAACGAACTGCTCGACAGCCTCAAGGCCGGGAAAACCGACGATAACGTGCCACCGCCCTTGCAGGCGATATTCCGCCCGAGCGTGCAGCCGTACCTGATTTCGCTGTTCCGCCAGGACCCTGCGGCGGCGTTCGCGAAGTTGAAAATGCCGGCGTTGATCATCCAGGGCAGCAACGATATTCAGGTCGGCGTCAATGACGCCAAAATGCTCAAGGCTGCCAAACCGGACGCCGAACTGGCACTCATCGAAGGCATGAACCACGTCATGCGCATCGTGCCCAACGACGTAAAACGGCAATTGGCTTCCTATAGAGATCCGCAATTGCCCCTGGCGGCCGAACTGGGCACTCGAATCCTCGGGTTTATTGACGCAATTCGCACCCGTTAAGCGCTTTAAACGACATTGTGGCGTGAAAACCGCTCGAGAACGCTTCGTCGCCCTCCAGTCTTGAAAAAAACGGCCGATAAGCCTTTGTCGCCAGCGCACTGGCTGGCGGCAAGCAGAGCTTGGACAGGATCTCGCCGTTATGACCGATACCCAGACTTCACCCGACACCACCGCTGAAAAAGACGCACCGCCAGCGGTCGAGCTGCCTTGGGCGGACGTTCACGTCGAGCACCACAAGATGCTCCGTCTGGCGCCGCTGCAGACCGACCGCAACACCGGCGGGCGCCCCCTGCGCTTTGTCGAGTTCGGTTATGCCGAGCGCAACGACAAGCAGCGCAGCCTGATGCGCATGAGCATCACCCTGCCCGGCCAACGCGTGCGCAAGGAACAGAATCATCTGGACGTGTGGGTCGACCACAGCGAAAAGCGCGTGCATTTCGGGCCGGACAGCGGCCTGCAAATCGAACCGATGAACCGTGGTATCGGTCGCTTCATGGCGGCCCAGGGCATCACCTGGGCGAAGAAGCGATGGCCCGGCTACACCGTCGACGGCACCGACCTGAACAACAAGGATGCGCTGAACGAAGACACCCGCCTGCGTCGCGACCACTTTTTGCGGGTGCACGGTTTCGATGTGGTTTACGCCGACGCCCAGCATTTGAAGGGCAGCGTCAAGGAAGTCCAGGTCGGCGACCTGTCGGGTGACTGGAACACGGAAAAACTGCAGATCGTGGAAATTCTCGAGGCGGCGCAGATGCTGCAGCAAGCCGAGCAGAACCTGGCCGAGCAGGAAGTCAAACTCAAGAAACACGAAGAAAAGGTCAGCAAGTACAAGCGTGAAGACGCCGGCTTGCGATTCACCATCACCTGCCTCGTGGCGTTTGCGGTGTTTCAGGCGGGGTTGTTGATCTGGATTGCGACGCACCGTTGATGGTCTGAGACCGCAACGCCCCTTGTAGGAGCGAGCTTGCTCGCGATGAACTTGAGAGCGATGTGTTTAACCTGAAAACACGCGTTATCGTTGACGTCCATCACGAGCAAGCTCGCTCCTACACAAGAATCAGATGCGGGAGGCGAATAGCGCCTGATGATCCCGGCACTGTTCAGCCGACAGCATGAACACGCCATGCCCGCCGCGCTCGAATTCCAGCCAGGCGAAATCGACTTCGGGGTACAACGCCTCGACGTGTACCTGGCTGTTGCCCACCTCGACGATCAACAACCCCTTCTCGGTCAGGTGATCGGCCGCTTCGGCGAGCATGCGCCGTACCAGGTTCAAACCATCCTCACCGCAGGCCAGGCCCAGCTCCGGTTCGTGCTGGTATTCGTCCGGCATGTCGGCGAAATCCTCGGCATCGACGTAAGGCGGGTTTGACACGATCAGGTCGAAACGCTGCCCCGGCAAACCATCGAAACCATCACCTTGCACGGTGTAGACCCGCTCATCGACGCCGTGACGCTCGATGTTCTGGTTGGCCACTTCCAGCGCTTCGAACGACAGATCGGCCAGCACCACTTCGGCATTCTGGAACTCGTAAGCGCAGGCGATGCCGATGCAGCCGGAGCCGGTGCACAGGTCGAGAATTCGCGCAGGCTCGTCGGCCAGCCATGGCGTAAAGCGACTTTCGATCAGCTCGCCAATTGGCGAACGCGGGATCAGCACGCGCTCATCGACGATGAACGACAGGCCGCAGAACCAGGCTTCGCCCAGCAGGTACGCGGTCGGGACGCGCTTTTCGATACGGCGCTTGAGCAAGTGTTGCAGGTGGACAAGTTCGTCTTCTTCCAGATTGCAATCGAGATAGCTGTCGGCAATTTCCCACGGCAAGTGCAGTGCACCCAACACCAGTTGACGGGCTTCGTCCCAGGCGTTGTCGGTGCCATGGCCGAAAAACAGATCCTCCCCATGGAAGCGGCTGACGGCCCAACGAATATGGTCACGCAGGGTACGAAGGCGGGAAGTGATCACGACGGCAAACTCCAGAAAAATCGACGGGCGATTCTATCAGTCAAACGATGCCGCGACGACGCAGGAAAAACACTGGGGCTGTTGTAGGACTAATCTCTTTTTTACGCTCGGTCTTGAACAAAACGGACCACTTGACAACGCTGCACGCCAGTAACGACGGCGCTTGTAATGGTAGCCATTCACAGAAGCGCTCAGCCAGAGGACAATGTCGCAAAAGCCCCACTCCAAGGAGCCCCAGAATGTCTGTTCCAAAAACGATGTTTCAACTCAGCGGCCGCGGTTATGCAGCAGCCAATCTGAGCCATGCGACGCTTGTGATCATCGATGCCCAGAAAGAATACCTCAACGGTCCATTGGCCCTGAGTGGCATGGACGCTGCCGTCGCGAACATCAAGCAATTGTTGGGCGCTGCCCGCGCCGCCGGCCGCCCGATCGTGCATGTGCGCCACCTCGGCACCGTGGGTGGCCTGTTCGACCCGCAAGGCGAACGCGGCGAGTTCATCCCGGGGCTGGAGCCACAGGGCGACGAAACCATCATCGGCAAATTGCTGCCGAGCGCGTTCCACGGCACCCCACTTGAAAAACGCCTGCAGGATCTGGGCGCCCTCGACCTGATTGTCTGCGGTTTCATGAGCCACTCCAGCGTCAGCACCACCGTACGCGCCGCGAAGAACCTTGGCTTCCGTTGCACCCTTGTGGAAGACGCCTGCGCCACCCGCGACTTGCCCTACAAGGGCGGCGTCCTGAGCGCCGAGCACGTCCAGCAGACCGAAATGGCGATCATGGCAGACAACTTCGCCACCCTCGCCCTGACCCGCGAACTGATCTGATCGACGCTCAATGAGCGGTCTATACCGCCGCTCATCCGCAAAAGCCTCTCGTTAGCCGTAATTGTCTTAGCCTCAGGAACAACCCGGTCAACTCCCGGTCGAAGGGCCGATACCCATTGAGGAAGGTCGGAATGAAGTTATCCGATGGTTTTGACGCTCGCCGCTTGCGGCCCAAAGGCCAAAGCAACTGGCGTTTTCGAATCGGCGCGGCGTTTGCCGCGCTGCTGGCAATGTCCGGTGTGTTACTCGCCATGGCCGGTATCGCCAGCCTGCTCGGCCACGCACCCGCCCTGGGCGAGATGAACACCAACCGCGCCGGTGCGGCGGTGATTCTGGCGATTGGCCTGTTCGTGCTGTACCTCGGCGTGTGGCTCTGGCGTCGTAGCCGTCGTCGCTCGCGCCAGTCGCGAGAGCTGGCCATGTCCCCGCATTTGATGAAAAAACACGACTGAACCCGCGCTCACATCGAACGCGCGTGTTTTGTCGCGCGCCCATTCGCCTGGAGTTGGGTAAACTGGCCGCCCTTCGCGGAGGCTGACATGCAAGACGACGATTTTTCCCTGTTCAAAAGTGCGATCCAAGGCGTCAAGCCGATCAAGCACGATCGCGCCGAAACCGGCAAACCCAAGGCTGACCGCGCGCAGATCGCCAAGCTGCGTCAGGCCGCCACCGTGCGCACCGACGCCACCACCGTCGACGGACTCTCCGATCAGTTCGTCATCGATGTCGGCCCGGAAGACGAGTTGATGTGGGCGCGCGACGGTGTGCAGGAAAGCCAGATGCGCAAGCTCAAGATCGGCCAGATTCCGTTCGAAGGCAGCCTCGACCTGCACGGCATGAGCGTGGAAAAGGCCCGGGAAACCCTCTGGGCCTTTCTGGCCGAAGCGACCAAATTCGAAATCCGCTGCGTGCGCGTTACCCACGGCAAGGCCGTGCGCCTGGACGGTAAGCGGCCAATGATCAAAAGCCACGTCAACACGTGGTTGCGCCAGCATACGCAGGTACTTGGCTTCACCTCGTGCCAACCCAGACATGGCGGCGCCGGTGCCGTGTATGTGATGCTCAAACGAACCATGATGGAAGGTCGAGACGAGTAAAGCTGATGCGTCATGCTTGCAGCGTCGTGTCCGCCACCGTACCCTTGCCCTTTGCGTAAAATCCCACAGGTAGTTTCATGTCCCTGGAACAGAATTACACCGAGATCCTTGGCCAACTGGGCGAGGACGTCTCCCGCGAAGGCCTGCTCGACACGCCGAAACGTGCCGCCAAAGCCATGCAGTACCTTTGCCGCGGTTATGAACAGACGCTCGAAGAAGTCACCAACGGTGCCTTGTTCAGCTCCGACAACAGCGAAATGGTGCTGGTCAAGGACATCGAGCTGTACTCGTTGTGCGAGCACCACCTGCTGCCGTTCATCGGCAAGGCCCATGTCGCCTACATCCCGAGCGGCAAGGTCCTGGGGTTGTCGAAAGTCGCGCGGATCGTCGATATGTACGCCCGCCGCCTGCAGATCCAGGAAAACCTCAGCCGCCAGATCGCCGACGCGGTCCAGCAAGTCACCGGCGCCCTGGGCGTTGCGGTGGTGATTGAGGCCAAGCACATGTGCATGATGATGCGCGGTGTGGAAAAGCAAAATTCGTCGATGATCACCTCGGTGATGCTCGGTGAGTTCCGCGAGAACGCCGCAACTCGCAGCGAATTCCTCAGCCTCATCAAGTAATTCGCAGCACGAAAAAAACCGGCATTCATCGCCGGTTTTTTTTCGTCCGCGAAAATCAGGTAAGCTGCGCGCCTTTCATTTTTCGCTCCGTGAGGCTTTCAACGTGTTCGTAAAAGCGCTTCGTGTCGGCCTTGGCCAACTGATCATCTTCATCGACTTTCTCACTCGCCCCGGCAAGAAGCAGCGCCCGGTCGAGGCTCAGGCCCTGGTCAACAGCGCCGCCAAGGACCTGACCCTGTATCAATTCCACGCCTGCCCGTTCTGTGTGAAAACCCGTCGCACCCTGCGCCGCCTGAATGTGCCGGTGGCGTTGCGCGATGCGAAGAACAACGAACAGGATCGCCAGACCCTGCTGGAGCAAGGCGGCAAGATCAAGGTGCCGTGCCTGCGCATCGAAGAGAATGGCCAGACCACCTGGATGTATGAATCCAAGGTGATCATTGACTATCTGGACAAGCGCTTCGCTGCGGCCTGAAAAATCTCACCGGGGCTGACGGCCCCACACATCTTCAGGCAAACATAAACCGGCCCTTGCGCCGGTTTATTGGTTTTCAGGCGGCTTGCGCCGCCTGCGCCTGACGCACCACTGCCGCCAACCGCTTGAGGCCTTCATTCAGCCGCGCCGGGTCGATGTGGCTGAAATTCAACCGAAGATGCCCGGGGTTGTTGTCAGGATCCGGGAAGAACGGCTCGCCCGGCATGAACGCCACATCATTGGCCAGCGCCGTATGGAGCAAGGTTCGGGTGTCCAATGGCTGCTTGAGAGTGAGCCAGAAAAACAGCCCGCCCTGGGGCACATTCCAGTCCGCCAGGTCGGCAAAATGGGTTTCCAGGGCCGCCTGAAACGCATCGCGACGCTCCCGGTAAAAGTCGCGCAATTCACTCAAATGCTCACGGAATTTTTCGCTGCCAATCCACTGTTGGGCTTGCCACTGGCCGACGCGGTTGGTGTGCAGATCAGCCGATTGCTTGAGTTTCAACAAATGCGGAAACAGATCCGCACTGGCAATCAGGTAACCGACGCGCAAACCGGGCAGCAAGGTTTTCGACACGGTGCCGGTGTAGATCCAACTGGATTTCTTCAAGCGACTGACGATCGGCGTGGCACTGCCTCCGTCGAAGGTCAGTTCGCGGTAAGGCTCGTCTTCGATCAGGGTCACGCCGAACTCGTCAAGCAACGCCGCCACGGCATCGCGCTTGGCTTCGCTATAGCGCACAGCCGATGGATTCTGGAACGTCGGGATCAGGTAGATGAACGCCGGACGGTGTTTTTCCAGACGGGTGCGCAATTGCGCCAGGTCCGGACCATCGGCTTGCAGCGGCACGGTCAGGCACTCGGCACCGAACAGTTGGAAGATTTGCAGCGCTGCGAGATAGGTCGGCGCTTCGAGCAGGATCTCGGTGCCCTTGTCGATGTAGAGCTTGGCCGCCAGGTCGAGGGTCTGCTGCGAGCCACTGACCACCAACACTTGGCTCGCCTCGCAGGGCACGCCCAGCGCCCGGGCCTCGGCGGCCAACATCTCGCGCAGCGCCGGTTCGCCTTCGCTCATGCCGTATTGGCCCATGCTCAGCGGCATCTGATCCCATTCGACCTTGGGCAACATGGCTTCGGCCGGTAACCCGCCGGCGAACGACATCACTTGCGGGCGCTGGGCGGCGGCGAGGATTTCACGGATCAGAGAACTTTTAAGGCGCGAAACACGTTCGGAAAAAGCCATGGGGATCACCGGTAGCGAGGCCAGAGGGAAATGAGTCAAACTTGTTGACCAAAATTACGTCAGCCCGAGCGGATACGTCAATATGCTTGACCTTAAAAACCCGACATCCCAGCAACAAGCCATGGAAGCGTTTTTCTTCGGTTATCAGGCCTTCACCGCCAAGGCCGACGAAATGCTTGCGCGTCGAGGCTTGAGCCGTGTGCACCAACGCATCGTGTTTTTCATCGCACGCTACCCGAACTTGAGTGTGACGCAGTTGCTGGCCTTGCTGGGCGTGAGCAAGCAGGCGCTGAACATGCCATTGCGCCAACTGCTGGAAATGCATCTGGTGAACAGCGTCGCGTCCGAGACCGACAAGCGTAAACGCCTGCTGGAATTGACCGACGATGGGGCGCGTTTCGAACAATCACTGCGCCGCGAGCAGGTGAAATTGCTGGAACGGGTGTTTGCCGACGCCGGGGAAGCGGCGGTGAATGGGTGGTTGGCGGTGAATATGGCTCTTGGGAAAAGTCAGGCTGTTGTTGATTGACTGTTCTGCCCTTATCGCCAGCAGGCTGGCTCCCACCGTGATTTGTGGTGAGCACAAAACCTGTGGGAGCCAGCCTGCTGGCAATGAGGCCCGCGAAGGCCATATATCCCTATTGCCAAACTTTTCGTCCACAAAATAAAAAACAATATTTGCTTTATTTGTACACAAAAGCATAATCCACCTCGTGCGAGTTCCTGACCAAGCAGTCAACAAATTCGCAAGTGCCTCAAAGGGCCGCAGCCACCCTCTCGGGTCCGGCCCTGGAAATAACAATAAAACTCTTGAGGAGTATTCGCTGTGGAAAGCCGCAAATCCGAAGCATCGACGCTGGATCTCTCGCCGCCTTTACGCAATGGCTGGCTGGAGCGCATCTTTAAACTCAGCTTGCATGGCACCACGGTGAAGACCGAGTTGATTGCCGGTCTGACTACCTTCATCACGATGGCTTACATCATCTTCGTCAACCCCAACATCATGGCCGACGCCGGGATCGATCACGGCGCGGCGTTCGTCGCCACCTGCATCGCCGCCGCACTGGGTTGCCTGCTGATGGGCCTGTACGCCAACTGGCCCGTCGGCCTGGCGCCGGGCATGGGCCTGAACGCCTTCTTCACCTACACCGTGGTCGGCACCATGGGCTACAACTGGGAAACCGCCCTCGGTGCGGTGTTCGTGTCCGGTGTGCTGTTCATGATCCTGACCTTCTCGCGCGTGCGCGAATGGCTGCTCAACAGCATTCCGGTGAGCCTGCGCTTCGCCATGGGTGCGGGTGTGGGCCTGTTCCTGGGGCTGATCGGCTTGAAAACCGCCGGCATCATCGTCGACAGTCCAGCCACGCTGATCAAGCTCGGTTCCCTGCGCGAGCCTGGCCCGCTGCTGGCCGCCATCTGCTTTCTGATGATCGCCGTGCTCAGCTACCACAAAGTGTTCGGCGCGATCCTCATCAGCATCATCACCGTGACCCTGGCCGGTTGGGGCCTGGGACTGGTGCATTACGAAGGGATCATGTCGGCACCGCCGAGCCTGGCCCCGACCTGGATGGCAATGAACCTCGCCGGCGTGTTCAACGTCAGCATGATCAGTGTGGTGCTGGCCTTCCTCTTCGTGCACATGTTTGACACCGCCGGCACCTTGATGGGCGTGGCGCAGCGCGCCAACCTGGTCAATGCCGATGGCCGCATCGAAAACCTCTCCCGCGCCATGAAAGCCGACAGCGCCTCCAGCGTATTCGGCGCGATCGTCGGTGTTCCTCCTGTCACCAGCTACGTGGAAAGTGCCGCGGGTGTAGCGGCTGGTGGTCGGACTGGTCTTACCGCAGTGACCGTAGGTGTGCTATTTATTGCAGCCATGTTCTTCGCCCCGCTGGCCGGCATGATTCCCGCCTACGCCACCGCAGGCGCACTGATTTACGTGGCCATGCTGATGATGGGTGGCATGAAGCACATTGAGTGGGACGAAGCGACCGACAGCATTCCGGCGATCGTCACCGCCATCATGATGCCCCTGACCTTTTCGGTCGCTGACGGTATCGCGCTGGGCTTCATCACCTACGTGGTCCTGAAGGCCGGCACTGGCAAGTACAAGGAAATTTCCGCGAGTCTGTGGGTGCTCTGCGCGATCTTCATCGCCAAGTTCATCTTCTTGTAGACCTTACGCGGTACGCGCTTCAAACCAGCCTCACCCCGTCGGGTGAGGCTTTTGTGCAAATGGAGGAAAGTGATGAGTCTGGAAACCTGGCTGCTGTTCAGCGGCGCTGCGCTGGTGGTGATCCTGATACCGGGGCCACTGTCTTTGCTGATGATCAGCAACAGTTTGAATTACGGCCTGGTGCGTTCCTACCCGGCCTTTCTCGGTGGCGTGATGGCCTCGATTGGCCTGCTGAGCGCTTCGGCGCTGGGTCTGGGCGCGCTGCTGCTGGCGTCGGAGCAATTGTTCAGCGCGCTGAAGATCGTCGGAGCGCTGTACCTGTTCTATCTCGCCTGGCAGAGCTGGCAGCAATCGCGTCAACCGTCCCATGGTGCCGAAGTGCCCCAAGCGGCCCCGGTGCCACGCTTTCGTGCCCTGTTCGGGCGTGCCTTCATGCTGGGTGCGAGCAATCCGAAAGACATTCTGTTCTTCGCCGCTTTCCTGCCGCAGTTCTTGAGCGCCGAACAGCCGTTCCTCCCGCAGTTGCTGGTGATGATTGCCACGTGGACCGTGCTGGACCTGCTGTGCAAGTTGGCTTACGGGCTGGGTGCCCATGGCGCGGCGCGGTATCTGCGCAGTGGCAAGGGACAGAGCTGGTTTAACCGGATCAGTGCCGGGTTGTTCAGTGGCGCGGGGGCTGCTTCCCTACTCAGCCGTTAAGAGCTTCGCGGGCAAGCCAACTCCCACAGGTCGTGCGAATGACTTGTAGGAGCTGGCTCGCCGGCGAAAGCGCCAGCACAGGCACCACTTTCCTCCAGGCGAAAAAAAGCCCGCAGTGTGAGCGGGCGAAAGACCAAAGAAGCTATATGCGCAGTCGCTTCCAGGTTGAGGCAGCTGCTTGGGGGATCAGCTGCCGCGATAGGTGGAATAGCTGTAGGGCGAAATCAGCAAGGGCACGTGATAGTGGTCCTGCTCCGCAGAAATGCCAAAACGCAGCACCACCACATCCAGGAACGCCGGTTCCGGCAGTTGAACGCCACGGGCGCGGTAGTAATCGCCCGCATGGAACTGAATCTGGTAGACCCCGGTGCGGTAGTCATCACCTTGCAACAACGGTGCATCGACACGGCCATCGCTGTTGGTTATCGCGTTGGCGACCCATTCCAGCTGCGAACCTTCAACACGGTACAACTCGACCTTGATCGAGCTGCCCGGGCAGCCATGTGCAGCGTCCAAAACATGTGTAGTCAAACGTCCCATTGATTCTGCGCGCCTGGCTGCGTGGAGCAGTCAGACCTCGCGCCTCCCGAAGTCAGTTGAAAAGGAGACCGCACCGTTTCGGAGCACGAAAAGCTGCGGCGAGCGATTGATTAAGACACTTTTCAAAAAAATTGTACACAATAAAAACGACATTTTTACGGCAAGCAGCGCCCTCCATGGATTTCCCGGCGGTTAACTGGCAAACCGCAGGCTGGTTGATCTCTCCAGCCATTAGCTGACCAATCAGGCAGGTTTCTTGCAGGATGGGATCAAGCGCGCGGAAAGATGACCGTTAATGAAAAATGCAAAAAATCAGGCTTACAAAGTGAATATAAAGTTGTATACAATCAGCCCATCGCTGTGACGCCAGCCTGTCTTTCCACTTCAGGCACGCCACACCACCCTGACAGCCACGAATAAGAAGGAAGACTGCAGTGAGCGCTGACTACCCACGCGACCTGATCGGTTACGGCAGTAACCCTCCTCATCCACACTGGCCGGGCAATGCCCGCATCGCCTTGTCCTTCGTGCTCAATTACGAAGAAGGCGGCGAGCGCAACATCCTGCACGGCGACAAAGAATCCGAAGCCTTCCTGTCTGAAATGGTCTCGGCGCAGCCACTGCAAGGCGCGCGCAACATGAGCATGGAATCACTGTACGAGTATGGCAGCCGTGCCGGTGTCTGGCGGATTCTGAAACTGTTCAAGGAATTCGACATTCCGCTGACCATCTTCGCCGTGGCCATGGCCGCCCAGCGCCACCCGGACGTGATCCGCGCCATGGTCGAAGCCGGCCACGAGATCTGCAGCCACGGCTACCGCTGGATCGACTACCAGTACATGGATGAAACCCAGGAACGCGAGCACATGCTCGAAGCGATCCGCATCCTCACCGAAATCACCGGCGAACGCCCGCTGGGCTGGTACACCGGCCGAACCGGCCCGAACACCCGTCGCCTGGTGATGGAAGAAGGCGGTTTCCTCTACGACTGCGACACCTACGACGACGACCTGCCCTACTGGGAACCGAACAACCCGACCGGCAAGCCGCACCTGGTGATCCCGTACACCCTGGACACCAACGACATGCGCTTCACCCAGGTCCAGGGCTTCAACAAGGGCGACGATTTCTTCGAATACCTCAAAGATGCGTTCGACGTGCTGTACGCCGAAGGCGCCGACGCTCCGAAGATGCTGTCGATCGGCCTGCACTGCCGCCTGATTGGCCGTCCGGCGCGTCTGGCCTCGCTCAAGCGCTTTATCGAATACGCTAAAAGTCATGAACAGGTGTGGTTCAGCCGTCGCGTCGACATTGCACGCCACTGGCAAGCAACCCATCCATACCAAGGGGCTGCCAAATGAGCACCTTTCAATCCATCAAGCCATCGACCCTGAGCCGCGACGCGTTCGTCAGCGTGTTCGCCGATATCTACGAACATTCGCCATGGGTGGCCGAAAAAGCCTTCGAGCTCGGCCAGGACGCTTCGATCGACGAGATCGAAACCCTGCACCAGCGCATGAGCGACATCCTGTTGAGTGCTGATCAGCAAAGCCAGCTGGCCCTGATCAACGCTCACCCGGACCTGGCCGGCAAAGCCGCCGTCCAGGGCCAATTGACCGAAGCCAGCACCCATGAACAGGCTGGCGCCGGTATTCACCAATGCACGGCCGAAGAGTTCCAGCGCTTCACCGAGCTGAACGACGCCTACAAAGCCAAGTTCAAGTTTCCCTTCATCATGGCGGTAAAAGGCAGCAACCGGCATCAGATCCTCGCGGCGTTCGAAACGCGCATTCACAACCCGGTCGACACCGAATTCAAGTGCGCGCTGGCGGAGATCAACAAGATCGCCCTGTTCCGATTACTGACCCTATAGCGATCCTGGCCCGAGAAACCTCATGAACGCTTGCGTTTCCCAGGGCCCCGAGAGCATCCCAAGCCAACTTATTAAAGGCAGACAAGAAGAATGAAAGCTTACGCCGTACCTTTCGAGAAGTTCGTCAACCTGGCCGACGCCCGCCTGGGCACCAAAATCATCTCGGTCACCGATGACTGGTTCGCAGACGCCAATCGTCTGTTCCAACCGACCCCGGCCGTCTGGAAGGAGGGCGTGTTCGATGACAACGGCAAGTGGATGGACGGCTGGGAATCGCGCCGCAAGCGCTTCGAAGGCTATGACAGCGCAGTGATCCGCCTGGGCGTGCCGGGCTCGATCAAAGGCGTCGACATCGACACTTCATTCTTCACCGGCAACTTCCCGCCGTCGGCCTCCCTGGAAGCCTGCTTCCTGGCCGAAGGCGAGCCAGACGAAAACACACAGTGGACTGAAGTGCTGTCCGCCGTCGAACTGCAAGGCAACAGCCACCACTACCACGAAATCAACAACGACCAGGCCTTCAGCCACCTGCGTTTCAACATCTACCCGGACGGCGGTGTAGCCCGTCTGCGCGTGTACGGCATTCCGTTCCGTGACTGGTCCGCTGTTGGCGACAACGAGCAAGTCGACCTGGCTGCAGCCCTCAACGGTGGCCGCGCCCTCGCCTGCTCCGACGAACACTTCGGTCGCATGAGCAACATCCTCAACCCGGGCCGTGGCATCAACATGGGCGACGGCTGGGAAACCGCGCGTCGCCGTACACCGGGCAATGACTGGGTGATCGTCGCACTGGGCCACCCGGGCGAAATCGAGAAAATCATCGTCGATACCCTGCACTTCAAGGGCAACTACCCGGACAGCTGCTCGATCCAGGGCGCCTTCGTCAAGGGCGGTACCGACAGCCAGATCGAAACCCAGTCGCTGTTCTGGCGCGAACTGCTGCCAAGCCAGAAGCTGGAAATGCACGCCGAACACACCTTCGCCGAGCAGATCAAGGCACTGGGCCCGATCACCCACATCCGCCTGAACGTGTTCCCGGACGGTGGTGTGAGCCGCCTGCGTGTCTTGGGCAAGGTCGCTAAATAAGCATTGAACCCAATCGCCAGCAGGCTGGCTCCCACACGGAAATGCATTCCAAATAGGGGAGCTGGCTTGCCAGCGATGACGACAGAACCAACAACACAGAATTCGGATAAGAACAGCATGCGCACACTGACGATTGAACCGCTGACCAAAGAAGCCTTCGCCCCTTTCGGTGACGTGATCGAAACCGACGGCAGCGATCACTTCATGATCAACAACGGTTCGACCATGCGCTTCCACAAACTGGCGACGGTGGAAACCGCCACGCCAGAGGACAAGGCGATCATCAGCATTTTCCGCGCCGACGCGCAGGACATGCCGCTGACCGTCAGCATGCTGGAGCGTCATCCGCTGGGCAGCCAGGCGTTCATTCCGCTGCTCGGCAACCCCTTTCTGATCGTGGTCGCGCCACTTGGCGATGAACCTGTATCAGGCTTGGTCCGCGCCTTCGTCACCAACGGCAGGCAGGGCATTAATTACCATCGCGGCGTCTGGCACCACCCGGTGCTGACGATCGAAAAGCGGGATGACTTCCTGGTGGTTGATCGCAGTGGCACAGGCAATAACTGCGATGAGCATTTTTTCAAAGAGGATGAGCGTTTGATCCTCGCCCCCCACCAATAAGAGAAGGTCTGATCACTCGACAACAGAGTGACAGGCGAGAGGTAAAGACTGTGGAAGCACATCTGTTGGAATGGCTGAACCTGAGCGTGCGCTGGGTTCATATGATTACTGGTGTGGCCTGGATCGGCGCATCGTTCTACTTCGTCTGGCTGGAAAACAACCTCAATCGGGTCAACCCGAAAAGTGGTCTGGCCGGTGATTTGTGGGCGATCCACGGCGGCGGTATCTACCACCTGGAAAAATACAAACTGGCCCCACCGACCATGCCGGACAACCTGCACTGGTTCAAATGGGAAGCCTACTTCACCTGGATGTCGGGGATCGCGCTGCTGTGCGTGGTGTTCTACTCCAACCCGACGCTCTACCTGCTGGCTCCCGGCAGCACCCTGAGCGGCCCTGAAGGCGTGGCCATCGGTATCGGCTCGCTGTTCATCGGCTGGTTCGTCTACTCCTTCCTGTGCGACTCGGCCCTGGGCAAACGCCCTGCCCTGCTCGGCTTCATCCTGTTCGTGTTGATCATTGGCGCCGCTTACGGCTTCAGCAAGGTGTTCAGCGGTCGTGGTGCGTACCTGCACGTCGGCGCGATCATCGGCACCATCATGGTCGGTAACGTGTTCCGCATCATCATGCCGGCGCAGCGGGCACTGGTGGCGGCGATTGCCGAGAACCGCACGCCTGATCCGGCGCTGCCCGCCAAAGGCTTGCTGCGTTCGCGTCACAACAACTACTTCACCTTGCCGGTGCTGTTCATCATGATCAGCAACCACTTCCCGAGCACCTACGGCAGCCAATACAACTGGCTGATCCTGGCCGGGATCGCGGTGCTGGCGGTGTTGGTGCGTCATTACTTCAACACCCGTCACGACAGCCACAAGTTTGCCTGGACCTTGCCTGTGGCAGCGGTCGGCATGATCAGCCTGGCCTACGTCACCGGCCCTGCGCCGATGACCAGCCCGGACGTGGCCAAGGCGCCTGCGAAGATCGAATACCAGCCGCTGCCGGAAACAGCATTGGGTGGTGGTTTGAAACCCGCTGAAGCCAAACCTGCAGAAGCACCGGCCGCCGCACCGGCGCAAGCGTCGAATGCGGGTCCTGGCTTCAACAAGGTGCACAGCGTGATTCAGGAACGTTGCGCGGTTTGCCACTCGGCCAAACCGACCAGCCCGCTGTTCAGCGCGGCCCCGGCCGGTGTGATGTTCGACACCCCTGAGCAGATCCGCCAGAACGCTGCGCGTATCCAGGCTCAAGCCGTCGCCAGCCAGATCATGCCCCTGGGCAACATCACCAAGATGACCCAGCAGGAACGTGACCTGATCGGCGCCTGGATCGTTCAGGGAGCACAGACCAACTAATCGTTAAAAGCATCGCTGGCAAGCCAGCTCCCACAGGGTTTTGCACTGCCTGTGTGGGAGCTGGCTTGCCAGCGATTGGCCGCAACGCGGTTTACCTGATGCAAAGAAACAGCTGTGAGCAACCCGGCAGCCGTTCAATCACAAGAATAAAAAAGATCCGAGGTGTTGCATGTCCGAGCTCTCCAAAGCGCGCATCCCCGACGCACCCGCCATTCAGCGTTTGCCCCTTTTGCAACTGATCCTGGTCGGTCTGCAACATGTTCTGCTGATGTACGGCGGTGCCATCGCGGTGCCGCTGATCATCGGACAGGCCGCTGGCCTGAGTCGTGAAGAAATCGCCTTTCTGATTAACGCCGACCTGCTGGTGGCCGGCATTGCTACCATCGTTCAGTCGCTCGGCATCGGTCCCGTGGGCATTCGCATGCCCGTGATGATGGGCGCCAGTTTCGCCGCCGTCGGCAGCATGGTCGCCATGGCCGGCATGCCCGGTATCGGCTTGCAAGGGATCTTCGGCGCGACCATCGCCGCCGGGTTCTTCGGCATGATCATCGCCCCGTTCATGTCCAAGGTTGTACGCTTTTTCCCGCCGCTGGTGACCGGCACGGTCATCACCTCGATCGGTTTGTCGCTGTTCCCCGTGGCCGTGAATTGGGCCGGCGGCGGTGCTGCGGCCAGCCAGTTCGGCTCGCCGATTTACCTGACCATCGCCGCGCTGGTGCTGGGCACCATTTTGCTGGTGCATCGCTTCATGCGCGGTTTCTGGGTCAACATTTCCGTGCTGATCGGCATGTGCCTGGGCTACATACTCTGCGGCCTGCTCGGCATGGTCGACCTCAGTGGCATGACCCAGGCCCCGTGGCTGCAATTCGTCACCCCGCTGCATTTCGGCATGCCGAAATTCGAACTCGCGCCGATCCTGTCGATGTGCCTGGTGGTGGTGATCATCTTCGTCGAGTCCACCGGGATGTTCCTGGCCCTGGGCAAGATCACCGGCCAGGAAGTCTGCCCACGCATGCTGCGTCGCGGCTTGCTGTGCGATGCCGGTGCTTCGTTTGTCGCCGGTTTCTTCAACACCTTCACCCACTCCTCCTTCGCCCAGAACATCGGCCTGGTGCAGATGACCGGCGTGCGTTGCCGCTCGGTGACCATCGTGGCCGGCGGCCTGCTGATCGTCCTCAGCCTGTTGCCCAAAGCCGCGTTCCTGGTGGCGTCGATTCCGCCAGCGGTGCTCGGCGGTGCCGCCATTGCGATGTTCGGCATGGTCGCCGCCACCGGGATCAAGATTCTTCAGGAAGCCGATATCGCTGACCGTCGCAACCAGCTGCTGGTAGCGGTCAGCATCGGTATGGGCCTGATCCCGGTGGTACGTCCTGAGTTCTTTGCCCACCTGCCGGTGTGGATGAGCCCGATCACCCACAGCGGTATCGCCATGGCCACGCTCAGCGCGCTGACCTTGAACCTGCTGTTCAACATCCTCGGCGGCGCCGAACGCGCGGCCATCAACGACTGCCACGCCCACTGACAGGTAACCACCCCCCCCTGTAGGAGCGAGCCCGCTCGCGATGGTCATCAACGATAACGCGTGCATCCAGGATGAGCGCGGTGTCCTTGAGGTTTTCGCGAGCAGGCTCGCTCCTACAGGGCAGGGGTTGCCTGCGCCTGAAAAATAAAAACAAGAAGGAGCAACAGATGATTCGTACCCAGAAAACCATGATGTTGGGCGGTGGCCTTCTGGCCGCCAGCCAGGCCATGGCCGGCGATTTACTGCTGTGGCAAACCAACAGCCTGAGCTATCTGTACGGCAAGGATTTCGCGGTCAACCCGCCGATTCAGCAGACGGTGACCTTCGAGCATGCCGATCGCTGGAAGTACGGCGACAACTTCCTGTTCATCGACAGCACCTACTACAACGGCGAAAAAGACCGAAACAAGGGCGTTCACGCCTACTACGGCGAGTTCAGCCCGCGCCTCTCGTTCGGCAAAATCCTCGACCGCCGCTTTGAACTCGGCCCGATCAAGGACGTATTGCTCGCCATGACCTACGAGAATGGCGAAGACGATACCGAAGCTTATTTGATCGGCCCCGGTTTCGATCTCAAGGTGCCCGGCTTCAACTATGTGACCCTGAACTTCTACCGCCGCCACACCGAAGGTTCACGGCCCGGCGATGGGGTCTGGCAAATCACACCAGGCTGGTCCTATACCCTTCCATTGGGCAATTCGAGCCTGTTGATCGACGGCTACATCGACTGGGTCGTGGACAACGACCAGAACTCACATGGCACCTACCACGCCAACCTGCACTTCAACCCGCAGATCAAATACGACCTGGGCAAAGCCTTGGGTTGGCGCGAAAAACAGGTGTATGTCGGCGCCGAGTACAGTTACTGGAAAGACAAATACGGCATCGAGAACAGCTCCAGACTCGACACCCATGAAAACACCACCAGCCTGCTGGTGAAGGTGCATTTCTAAGATGGCCCGCAATCGTGCCCCAGACCTGCCGTCGGTGCGCTGTTGCGGGGCACTTGAGACCTGGCCGAGGAGTCAGTATTCTCCGCGGCCGCCTGAATCCGCTTTAAAAAAAAGCCCGGATTTAATTCCTGACCAGAAAGCCAACTTATCCCGGCTCTGGACGGTACCAAGGCATCCCCAATCCCCTCTCAATCGACTGTTCCTGAGCAGCCGAGCGGGAGTTTTTTTGCTTTTCGAATGCCTTGGCGCAGCTTTTGCTAACAGCACTAAAGCTGACCGATTGGATGATTTTTATCGCTACAGAAAAAGGCGCCACACCAGAGCGTCGACCTTAAAAAAAATAACGTGGAACCACTGACATTTTTGGGAGCAACCGAATGAAACGTACGTGCACTAGCCTGATGCTGGCCGGATCGATGCTGGCAGGGGGCCAGGCCATGGCCGGCGATTTGCTGCAATGGCAGAACAACAGCCTGACCTATCTGTATGGCAAGGACTTCCAGGTCAACCCGCGCATTCAGCAGACAGTGACCTTCGAACACGCCGATGGCTGGAAATACGGCGACAACTTCATGTTCGTCGACAAGATTTTCTACAACGGCAAGGACGACAGTTACGCCGGCTCGAACACCTACTACGGTGAAATCAGCCCGCGGCTGTCGTTCGGCAAAATCTTCGATCAGAAACTCGAGTTGGGTCCGATCAAAGACGTGTTGCTCGCCATGACTTACGAGTTCGGTGAAAACGATACCGAGTCCTACCTGATCGGTCCCGGTTTCGACCTGGCCATCCCCGGTTTCGACTACTTCCAGTTGAACTTCTACAACCGCCACACCGAAGGCAGCCGTGCGGGCGACAACGTCTGGCAGATCACGCCCGTCTGGTCCTACACCATTGGGGTGGGCGACTCGGACGTACTGATCGACGGCTACATGGACTGGGTGGTCGATAACGACAAGAACGCCAAAGGCACCTACCACGCCAACCTGCACTTCAATCCGCAGATCAAATACGACCTGGGCAAAGCGCTGAATTTCGGCGCGAAGCAGTTGTATGTGGGGGTTGAGTACGATTATTGGAAAGACAAGTACGGCATTGAAGACAGCCAGTACTTCAAGACCGACCAGAGCGTGACCAGCTTCCTGGTGAAGTTCCACTTCTGATCCTATAGAAGCGAGCCTGCTCGCGATGGATCAGAGAGCGCCACGGGGTGTCAGGCTCCCAGCGTCATCGTTAACGTCCATCGCGAGCAGGCTCGCTCCTACAACCCGAGAAACCGGCGCAGCTCTTCCTTCTTGGCCAATGCGTCCCGCCGCCCCAAATCAATCAGCTCGCTGCAATACCCCGCCTCGAACAGCAGATAACTCAGGACCCCCGCCCCACTGGTCTTTGTCGCACCCGGCCCGCGCAGGAACAGGCGCAACGCCGCAGGCAATTCCTGGCGATGGCGCGCGGCAATCTCGTCGATGGGCTGGCTGGGAGAAATCACCAGCACCTCCACCGGCGCCACGCCCAGCGCCCGGGTTGGCGCACCGTCGGGCAACAAATGACTGAACTGATTCAATCGCTGCAGCAGTTCGATGTCGCTTTCCAGGCTGTCAATGAACGTACTGTTGAGCATGTGCCCGCCGATCTGCGCCAGGGTTGGCTGTTGACCGGTGTAGGCACGTTGCAGCGGCTGCTCGGGGTCGACCCCGCGCGGGTTGCCGCTGACGCCCACCACCAGTACTCGACTGGCGCCCAGGTGCAGCGCCGGACTGATGGGGGCCGATTGGCGCACCGCACCATCGCCGAAATACTCCTCGCCGATTTTCACCGGGGCGAACAGAAGAGGAATGGCCGAACTGGCCAACAAATGATCAACGGACAACCGGGTGGGAATGCCGATCCGCCGATGGCGCAGCCAGGAGTCGATGGTGCCGCCCCCTTGATAGAAGGTCACAGCCTGGCCTGACTCATATCCGAAGGCGGTGACGGCCACCGCATGCAACTGCTTTTGCGCGATGGCTTCGGCAATGCCGTCCATCTGCAATCTGTCGTGGAGCAGCCTGCGCAACGGCGAGCTATTAACCAGGGCCACCGGGACCCGGGCGCCAAGCCCCAGCAAGCTGTGACTGACGAAGCGGCTGGCCTGGTGGATCACCCCCGGCCAGTCACTGCGCAGCACCAGATGACTGCGAAAGCCTTGCCAGAACGCCGTCAGGCGTTCGATGGCCGCGCGAAAATCCGTCGCGCCGCTGGCCAGGCTGACCGCGTTGATCGCCCCGGCGGAAGTGCCGACGATCACCGGAAACGGATTGTCCGCGCCCAACGGCAACAACTCGGCAATCGCCGCCAGGACGCCGACCTGATAGGCCGCCCGCGCCCCACCGCCGGAAAGAATCAACCCTGTAACCGGTTCCCTTGGACTCATGCACAACGCTCCATGGTGCTTTATGGGATGTCACTGCAGAAGCGAGCCTGCTCGCCGAGTTCATCAACGATAACGCCGGGGGGGCCTGACACCCCACGGCGCTCTCAGGCTTTTCGCGAGCAGGCTCGCTCCTACAGGAGATCGTGCTTCAACCGCGTTTGGCGTACAGCTTGGGCTCGCCGGGTGGACGGCTCTTGAAGCGGCGATGGGCCCAGAGGTATTGCTCCGGGCGTTCGCGCAAGACACCTTCGATCCACTGGTTGATTCGCAGGCAATCGGCCTCTTCGGTTTCACCGGGGAAGCCTTCGAGCGGCGCGTGAATCACCAGGCGATATCCGCTGCCGTCCGCCAGGCGCTCCTGGGTGAACGGCACCACCAATGCCTTGCCCAGCCGTGCGAACTTGCTGGTGGCGGTGACAGTGGCCGCCTGGATACCAAACAATGGCACGAAGATACTTTGCTTGGCGCCGTAGTCTTGATCCGGCGCATACCAGATGGCCCGGCCTGCCCGCAGCAACTTGAGCATGCCGCGCACGTCCTCACGCTCAACCGCCAGCGAATCAAGGTTATGCCGTTCACGGCCACGGCGCTGGATGAAGTCGAACAACGGGTTTTTGTGTTCGCGGTACATGCCGTCGATGGTGTGTTGCTGGCCCAGCAAAGCGGCGCCGATTTCCAGCGTGGTGAAATGCAGCGCCATCAGGATCACGCCCTTGCCGTCGCGCTGGGCCTGCTTCAAATGCTCCAGCCCTTCGACATGGGCCAGCTTCGCCAGACGCTTGCGTGACCACCACCAGCTCATGGCCATTTCGAAAAAGGCGATGCCGGTGGAGGCAAAATTTTCCTTGAGCAGGCGTTTGCGCTCGGCAGCGCTCTTTTCAGGGAAACACAGCTCAAGATTGCGCTTGGCGATGCGCCGTCGGTCGCCGGCCACCCGATACATGAGCGCGCCCAACACACGACCGATCCACAACAATGCCGGATACGGCAACTGCACAATCAGCCACAACAGCCCCAGGCCGCACCACAGCGGCCAGAAGCGCGGAGAAAGAAAGGTTGTTCGAAAACGCGGGCGATCCATTAAAGCTTCCGAAAAGACGATGGCCGCGCATTCTACATCGTTCGACCCGGCTTGCGGCCTGCGGGCGTTCTCGTTATAAGTCTCGGCACTTTTAGTGACAAGTCGTTGTATGCCGATCATGAGCCAAACCGAACCGCTAGACCAAGATCCCGTGTTCCAGCTGAAGGGCAGCATGCTCGCCATTACGGTGCTGGAACTGGCCCGTAACGACCTCAAAAGCCTTGACCGGCAACTGGCCGCCAAGGTCGCCCAGGCGCCGAACTTCTTCAGCAACGCGCCGCTGGTACTGGCCCTTGACAAACTGCCGGCCAACGAAGGCTCCGTCGACTTGCCGGGGCTGATGCGCGTCTGCCGCCAGCATGGTCTGCGCACCCTGGCGATCCGCGCCAACCGCATCGAAGACATTGCGGCCGCCATTGCCGTCGATCTGCCCGTGTTGCCGCCCTCCGGCGCCCGTGAGCGACCGTTGGACCTGAACGAAGGCGTGGTGGTGAAAAAACCGGAAAAACCACCGGAGCCGACCATCAAGCCGACGAAAATCATCACCTCGCCAGTGCGCGGTGGTCAGCAGATCTATGCTCAGGGCAGCGACCTGGTGGTGATCTCGTCGGTCAGCCCCGGCGCGGAACTTCTCGCCGATGGCAACATCCATGTATACGGCCCCATGCGTGGCCGTGTGTTGGCCGGGGTCAAAGGCGACACGAAAGCCAGGATTTTCTGTCAGCAAATGAGCGCTGAACTGGTCTCCATCGCCGGTCATTACAAGGTTTCCGAGGACTTGCGTCGCGACCCTCTATGGGGTTCGGGCGTACAGGTCAGCCTGTCGGGCGACGTGTTGAACATCATTCGGCTTTAACGGATACTGCCGCATTTTCCAAGCATCTCTAAAACGTAGCGAAAACGGCTCAAACGAAGTAGGAAAAAGGTCGAAAGCAGTGTTTACCGGGGGTAAACGCCGCCAGGGACCGGGTTCCAGCCAAGGCTGTCCGACTGCAGTAGTTTTCAAGAGATGTTTTTCAGGGGCTAAAAGTCCTTTTTCCTTAGGGGTGAAACACCTTGGCCAAGATTCTCGTGGTTACATCCGGCAAGGGTGGTGTGGGTAAGACCACCACCAGCGCCGCTATCGGTACAGGCCTCGCTTTGCGCGGTCACAAAACAGTTATCGTCGACTTCGACGTCGGCCTGCGTAACCTCGACTTGATCATGGGTTGCGAGCGCCGCGTGGTGTATGACTTCGTCAACGTCGTCAACGGCGAAGCCAACCTGCAACAGGCCCTGATCAAAGACAAGCGCCTGGAAAACCTCTACGTCCTGGCCGCCAGCCAGACCCGCGATAAAGACGCGCTGACCGTTGAAGGCGTGGAAAAAGTCCTGATGGAGCTCAAGGAACAGTTTGAGTTCGTCGTCTGCGACTCCCCGGCCGGCATCGAAAAAGGCGCCCACCTGGCCATGTACTTCGCTGACGAAGCGATTGTCGTGACCAACCCGGAAGTGTCCTCGGTTCGTGACTCCGACCGCATGCTCGGCCTGCTGGCCAGCAAGTCCCGTCGTGCCGAACAAGGTCAGGATCCGATCAAGGAACACCTGCTGATTACCCGTTACAACCCGGAGCGTGTGAGCAAAGGCGAAATGCTCGGCGTGGAAGACGTCAAGGAAATCCTCTCGGTGACCCTGCTCGGCGTGATCCCGGAATCCCAGGCGGTGCTCAAGGCATCCAACCAGGGCGTGCCGGTGATTCTCGACGACCAGAGCGATGCCGGCCAGGCCTACAGCGATACCGTTGATCGCCTGCTGGGCAAGTCCGTGAATCATCGATTCCTCGATGTACAGAAGAAGGGATTCTTCGAGCGCCTGTTTGGAGGCAACTAAGCAATGAACCTTTTTGACTTCTTTCGTGCCAACAAAAAGCAAAGCACCGCGTCGGTAGCGAAAGAGCGTCTACAGATCATCGTGGCGCACGAACGCGGCCAACGCAGCACCCCGGACTACCTGCCGGCCTTGCAGAAGGAACTGGTCGAGGTTATCCGCAAGTACGTCAATATCGGGTCCGATGACGTGCACGTCGCACTGGAAAGCCAGGGCAGCTGCTCGATTCTGGAACTCAACATCACCCTGCCAGATCGCTGAGTCGATCCGGCAGGAGCCACGGCGGCTCGATCATTCGAAACGTCTTCCCTGTGGGAGCTGGCTTGCCAGCGATAGCATCAACGCGTTGTGACAGTCAGACCGCGTTGCCTGCATCGCCAGCAAGCCAGCTCCCACAGAGAGGAGCGTATGAATGATCGAGCCGCCGTTGGCGTTTGTAACGAGGCTGTTTTAATGCCGTTGTCCAATATCCACATCCTTCACCAGGACGCCGCCGTGCTGGTGGTGAACAAGCCGACCCTGTTGCTTTCCGTCCCCGGCCGGGCCGATGACAACAAGGACTGTCTGATCACCCGTCTGCAAGAAAATGGCTACCCGGAAGCGCGAATCGTCCACCGACTGGATTGGGAAACGTCCGGCATCATTCTGCTGGCCCGTGACCCGGACACGCATCGCGAGCTGTCCCGGCAGTTTCACGACCGCGAAACCGAAAAAGCCTACACCGCTCTGTGCTGGGGTCAGCCGGAACTGGACAGCGGCAGCATCGATTTGCCGCTGCGCTACGACCCACCGACCAAGCCACGCCACGTGGTTGACCATGAATTCGGCAAACACGCCCTGACGTTCTGGCGTGTGCTGGAGCGTTGCGGCGACTGGTGCCGCGTCGAGCTGACACCCATCACCGGTCGCTCTCACCAACTGCGCGTGCACATGCTGTCCATCGGCCATCCGTTGCTGGGCGACGGGCTCTACGCCCACGAGCAGGCACTGGCCGCCTGGCCGCGACTGTGCCTGCATGCGAGCATGCTCAGTTTCACCCATCCCCAAACCGGTGAACGCCTGCGTTTCGAGTGCCCGGCACCGTTCTGAACCACGGGCACAAAACCTGTGGGAGCACGCTCGCTCCCACAGGGATCTCGTCCAGATTCAATTTCAGTGACCAGCCGCACCATCAGTGCGACGCCATTTACCAGGCCAATACGTTAAACTGGCGCCATTGCTGTCTGGAGTTAGTACATGCGCGAAGAGTTGAACCAAGGCCTGATCGACTTCCTCAAGGCCTCCCCCACCCCGTTCCACGCCACCGCCAGCCTAGTTCAGCGTCTGGAAGCGGCGGGCTATCAGCGCCTCGACGAGCGCGAGCCATGGAATACCGAGACCAATGGCCGCTACTACGTCACCCGTAACGACTCTTCGATCGTCGCGATCAAGATGGGCCGCCACTCGCCTCTGCACGGCGGTATTCGCCTGGTGGGCGCCCACACGGACAGCCCGTGCCTGCGGGTCAAGCCGCAGCCGGAACTGCAGCGCCAGGGTTTCTGGCAGCTGGGTGTCGAAGTCTATGGCGGCGCACTGCTGGCCCCCTGGTTCGACCGTGACCTGTCCCTGGCTGGCCGCGTGACCTTCCGTCGCGACGGCAAGGTCGAGAGCCAGTTGATCGACTTCAAGGCACCGATTGCGATCATCCCGAACCTGGCCATTCACCTCAATCGCGAAGCCAACATGGGCTGGGCGATCAACGCCCAGACCGAGCTGCCGCCTGTGCTTGCGCAGTTTGCCGGTGACGAACGCGTGGACTTCCGCGCCGTGCTCACCGACCAGCTCGCCCGCGAACACGGTCTGAACGCCGACGTCGTGCTTGATTACGAGTTGAGTTTCTACGACACCCAAAGCGCCGCCGTCATCGGCCTGCATGGCGACTTCATCGCCGGCGCGCGCCTGGACAACCTGCTGTCGTGCTACGCCGGCCTGCAAGCGCTGCTCAACGCCGACACTGAAGAAACCTGCGTATTGGTCTGCAACGACCACGAAGAAGTCGGTTCCTGCTCGGCGTGCGGCGCCGATGGCCCGATGCTGGAGCAGACGCTGCGCCGCCTGCTGCCCGAAGGTGATGAATTCGTACGGACCATCCAGAAATCCCTGCTGGTCTCGGCGGACAACGCTCACGGCGTGCACCCGAACTACGCCGACAAGCATGACGCCAACCACGGCCCGAAACTCAACGCCGGCCCGGTGATCAAGGTCAACAGCAACCAGCGCTACGCCACCAACAGCGAAACCGCCGGGTTCTTCCGCCACCTGTGCATGGCCGAAGAAGTGCCGGTGCAAAGCTTCGTGGTGCGCAGCGACATGGGCTGTGGCTCGACCATCGGCCCGATCACCGCCAGCCACCTGGGGGTACGCACCGTGGACATCGGCCTGCCGACCTTCGCCATGCACTCGATTCGCGAACTGTGCGGCAGCCATGACCTGGCACACCTGGTCAAAGTGTTGAGCGCGTTCTACGCCAGCCGCGAACTGCCGTAACCCCTGGAAAACGTCGCGGGCAAGCCCGCTCCCACAGGATTCGCATTCACCTGTGGGAGCGGGCTTGCCCGCGATGACGCCAGCTCACTCAATGCAAAGTTCATGATTGCAGTGGTTCATTTCTGATACACATCATCCCGCCCCACCAAAAGCCACCTAAACTTTAACCATCGCTTTCGACAAGGCAGTCGCCATGATCTCACTCTCTTCGTTCCACGCCATGCTGATCCCGATTCTGACCGGGATGATTCTGCTGGCCGTCGGCTTCAATTTTCGCGACAAGAATCTCGGCGTGTTCGCCATGTGGATCGGCATGCTCACCATCCTCGCCACCGTGGTGTTCAAGATCCTCGCCAAACTCAACGAATAAATCCTCCCCTCGACTCGCATTGGTTTTCGCAGGCTCGTACACTCGATCGACCCGCTCACCCCGAGGTTGACCGCCTAGTGTTCGCTCGCCTGCTCGCCCTACCGTGCCTGTTCCTGCTCTGCCTCATGACGCTGCTGCCGATGGCGCCTGCCCAGGCGGTCGGTCTGCCAAGCCTGCTCAGCCCGGCAAAAACCCAGCCCGAGGCACAGGAACCCTTGGGGCAATCCCTGGACGAAGTGATCAAATCACTGGAGAACGATCAGCAGCGAGCCCAGCTACTGGCGGATCTGAAGAAGCTGCGCGACGCCACGAAAAAGGCCCAACCCATCACCGAAGAGGGCGTGCTGGGCCTGATTGGCGGGACCCTGGCCAGTCTCGGAAAACAGTTTTCCGAAGCCGACAGCCCGATCACCCGTTGGTCCAACGAGTTCGACCTGGCCACCAACGAACTGATGGCACTGGCGCTGCCGGCCAGTGAATGGCTACCCATCGCCTTCGCCTTCGCCATGATCCTGATGGTCTGGAGCCTGCTGGCGGCAGCGCTGATCTGGATCAGCCATCGGGTGCGCATGCGCTTCGGCCTCACCGAAGAACTGCCGCAACACCCCAAGGCCCTGGACATGCTGCGTTTCGCGTTGCGAAAACTCGGCCCCTGGCTGATTGCCTTGGTCATCACGGTGTACATGAGCTACGCGCTACCCTCGTCGTTGGGCAAAAGCCTGGCCATGGTGCTGGCCTATGCGCTGGTAGTCGGCACCTGTTTTTCCGCGATCTGCGTGATCGCCTTTTCCTTGCTCGAAGGTCCGCACCGCCACCGCGCCTTGTACATCCTTCGGCATCAGGCCTTCCGGCCGTTGTGGCTGATCGGCAGCTTCGCCGCGTTCGGTGAAGCGCTGAACGACCCACGCCTGATCGACAGCCTTGGCAGACATTTGGCGCACACCGCCGCGACGGCGGCCAATGTATTGGCTGCGCTGTCCACCGGTTTGTTCATCTTGCGATTCCGTCGGCCGATTGCCCACTTGATCCGCAATCAGCCGCTGTCCCGGCGCCTGACCCGCCGCGCCCTTAGCGATACCATCGAAATTCTTGGCACCTTCTGGTACGTGCCGGCACTGGTGCTGGTAGGGATTTCCCTGTTCGCCACCTTTGTCTCGGCCGGAGACACCAGCACCGCACTGCGTCAGTCGCTGATCTGCACCGTGCTGCTGGTGCTGTGCATGGTGATCAACGGTCTGGTGCGTCGCCATGCCCTCAAGCCGCAACGCGGCGTGAAGCGCCACGCACTGTACTCGGAACGCCTGAACAGCTTTTTCTATACCCTCGCCCACCTGCTGGTGTGGCTGGCGTTCATAGAACTCGGCCTGCGGGTCTGGGGCATGTCGCTGATCCGCTTCACCGAAGGCGAAGGCCATGAGGTCAGCGTCAAACTGTTCAGCCTCGGTGGCACGCTGATCTTTGCCTGGCTGATCTGGATTCTCAGCGATACCGCCGTGCATCACGCCCTCACCCGCTCGCGCAAAGGCCTGGCCAATGCCCGTGCGCAGACGATGATGCCGCTGATTCGCAACGTGCTGTTCGTGGCAATCTTCATCATCGCGCTGATCGTCGCCCTGGCGAACATGGGCATGAATGTCACGCCGCTGCTGGCCGGTGCCGGCGTGATCGGCCTGGCGATCGGTTTCGGTGCCCAGTCGCTGGTGGCCGACCTGATCACCGGGCTGTTCATCATCATTGAAGACTCCCTGGCCATCGATGACTACGTCGACGTCGGCGGCCACATGGGGACCGTCGAAGGCCTGACCATTCGTACCGTGCGCCTGCGGGATATCGACGGCATCGTCCACACCATTCCGTTCAGCGAAATCAAAAGCATCAAAAACTATTCACGGGAATTCGGCTACGCGATCTTCCGGGTCGCGGTGCCTGCGAGCATGGATATCGACAACGCGATCAAACTGATGCGCGAGGTCGGCCAGAAAATGCGCACCGATCCGCTGCAACGGCGCGACATCTGGTCGCCGCTGGAGATTCAGGGTGTGGAAAGCTTCGAGTCCGGCAACGCGATTCTGCGCGCCCGCTTCAAGACCGCGCCGATCAAACAATGGGAAGTGTCCCGGGCGTTCAACCTGTTGCTGAAACGGCATCTGGATGAAGCCGGAATGGATCTGGCCACCCCGCGGATGAGCGTGCAGGTCATCACGGCCGGCGGTGGACCGCAAAAGGAATGAACGCGGCCGGTCGAGGACTTGTCACTTTAACCTTGCAGCTCTAGGCCACCCTCAGACCACATCCACCCCGACATGAATCGCATCATGTCGCCAGAACTCCAGGTCGCAGTCGATCAAGCGTTCATGCTGATCATAATTGACCCGGGCGATGCGCAAGCCCGGGCTGCCCACCGAAACGCGCAAAGCCGCCGCCGCATCGGCCGACAACGCGGTCGGCACAATCTCGAAGCGCACCCGGCCATAGTGCAAATCGTAGTGCCGCGCGTACAGCTCGGTGATCGACTGATTTAGATCGAACGCCAGAATCCCCGGAAAATACTGCGGGTTGAGGTAGTGCTCCACGTACAACACCAGCCGCCCATCGATACGCCGCGAGCGACAAATCTGAATCACGCTCGACAATGCCGGCAGTTGCAACCAGGCGCAGACCGCCGCTGATGCCGGCTGCAATCGCGCCGAAATCACCTCGGTAGACGGCACCCGTCCCTGGGCGCTGACCATCGCGTGAAAGTGACTGCGCTGCATCAGGTTGTAGGCCAGACGGGGCGGCGAGACGAACCAGCCCCGTCGCTCTTCGCGGTAGATCTGCCCCTGGGCTTCCAGTTGCAACAAGGCCTCACGCACGGTGATCCGCGTGGTGCCGAACAACTCACTGAGTTTTCGCTCGGCCGGCAATTTGCTGCCGGGAGCCAATAGCCCGTGGTCGAGCTGCTCCTGAAGCACCTGGCCAATGGCTGTCACCGCTTTTGTTGCCTCGTCGCGCATCAATGTTACCTATCTGGACTAGACCAGCACTGTTTCGGGGCGGAACCGCACGACAAATCGGTTCAATCAACGCCCTGCAAGCGTAGGCAGTGCAGATGACTGAGAGATGACAACCTACCGAACGGTCATCTCAAACGTGAACCAACGATCGATTGGAAACCTGCAATTCACCGGCCAAGTCCCCTGTGTAGCGGGCCTTTGCCCATGGTCTACGCTTACCGGGCACCCTCCAATACCGTGCGAATAAAAGACTTGCAGGGCGACGAACGACATCAAAGTGTCATCGAGCCCGCTTAAATTGGCTCAGGTATTGCTGACCTAGACCAAAACAATCGCAATCGCAGCGTTGAAAACGCCCATAGGAGCTTCGGAATGAAACAGCTTTTCCTGGCATCACTGTTAGGCTCGACCATTGCCATGTGCACCGCCGCCATGGCGGCTGATGATTTGAAAACCCTTGAAGCCGCTGCGAAAGCAGAAGGCGCAGTGAATAGCGTCGGCATGCCCGATGACTGGGCCAACTGGAAAGGCACCTGGGACGACCTGGCCAAGACTTATGGCCTCAAGCACATCGATACCGACATGAGCTCGGCGCAGGAAATCGCCAAGTTCGCCGCTGAAAAAGACAACGCCAGCGCCGACATCGGCGACGTCGGTGCCGCCTTCGGCCCGATCGCGGTCAAGCAAGGCGTGGTACAACCTTACAAACCGACGACCTGGGATCAGGTTCCGGCCTGGGCCAAGGACAAGGACGGCAACTGGGCACTGGCCTACACCGGTTCCATCGCCTTTATCGTCAACAAGAAGCTGCTGCACGGTTCCGATGTACCGACCAAGTGGTCCGACCTCAAGGATGGCAAATACAAGGTTTCCATTGGTGACGTGAGCACCGCTGCCCAGGCCGCCAACGGCGTACTGTCTGCGGCACTGGCCAATGGTGGTGACGAGAAAAACCTGCAACCTGCCCTGCTGATGTTTGCCGATATCGCCAAACAGGGTCGCCTGTCGATGGCTAACCCGACCATCGCGACCATGGAAAAAGGCGAAATCGAAGTCGGCGTGGTCTGGGACTTCAACGGCCTGAGCTACAAAGCGAAGATGGCCAATCCGGATGACTACGTGGTGCTGATCCCGTCCGATGGCTCGGTGATTTCCGGCTACACCACCATCATCAACAAATACGCCAAGAACCCGAACGCCGCCAAGCTGACCCGCGAATACATCTTCAGCGACGCCGGCCAAACCAACCTGGCGCGCGGCAACGCCCGTCCGATCCGTGCCGAACACGTGAAACTGCCGGAAGACGTGCAGGCCAAGCTGCTGCCTAACGAGCAGTACAAAAACGTCACGCCGATCAAGGACGCGGATGCGTGGGAGAAGGCATCCAAGGCACTGCCGCAGAAGTGGAACGAAGAAGTCATTGTCGAAATGAAGTGATGCTGTAGCCCGCCAACCGACGGGCCAATGGAAATCCCTGTGGGAGCGAGCCTGCTCCCACAGTGGACCGAGTGAGTTCCGATATCCCGTTTCACGGAGTCATCGCCCCTATGAAGCACAACGTCATCCTTGTCGTGCTCGACGGCCTGAGCTACGAGGTTGCCCGGCATGCCATGGGGCACCTGCAGGCCTATGTCGGCGCAGGACGCGCAGCGCTCTACAAACTGGAGTGCGAGCTGCCGGCACTGTCCCGACCGCTCTACGAATGCATCCTGACCGGTGTCACGCCGATCGACAGCGGCATCGTTCACAACAACGTCTCGCGCCTGTCCAGCCAGCGCAGCATCTACCACTACGCCAGGGATGCCGGCCTGAAAACCGCTGCGGCGGCCTATCACTGGGTCAGCGAACTCTATAACCGTACCCCGTTCGTACCTGCCCGGGATCGTCATACCGATGATCCGGACCTGCCGATCCAGCACGGCCACTTCTACTGGAGCGATCACTACCCCGACTCGCACCTGTTCGCCGACGCGGAAAACCTGCGCCTGCGCCACGCACCGAATTTTCTGTTGATCCACCCCATGAACATCGACGATGCCGGGCACAAGCACGGTCTCGACACCCCGCAATACCGCAACAGCGCCCGTTCGGCCGACATCATCATCGCCGACTACCTGCAAGGCTGGCTCGACGCCGGTTATCAGGTACTGGTGACGGCGGACCACGGCATGAACAACGACCGTTCCCATAACGGCCTGTTGCCAGAAGAACGCGAAGTGCCGCTGTTCGTGCTTGGCGATGCCTTCAGCTTCAATGCCGACGCGGCGCCGAAACAGACGGACATTTGCGGCACGGTCTGCGAGCTGCTGGGCGTGCCCCATGACAAACCTGTGTGCCGGGAGTTGCTCAAGTGAACGCCATGACTCGCGGCAAATGGCTGGCAGCCTTGTGCCTGGTGCCCTTCGCACTGTTCTTTATCGTGTTCGAAATCGCCCCGCTGGCGTGGGTGATGATCAACAGCCTGGAATCGGAAGAGTCCGGATGGGGCCTGGCCAACTTCACCCGGATCTTCAGCTCGAAGTTTTACCTGCAGGCGATTCAGTACAGCCTCGAGATCAGTTTCTGGTCCAGCGTATTCGGCATCATCATCGCGGTCCTCGGCGCTTATTCGCTGCGCAGGGTCGATTCGAAACTGCGCAACTTCGTCAACGCCTTCGCCAACATGACCAGCAACTTCGCCGGCGTGCCATTGGCCTTCGCGTTCATCATCCTGCTGGGCTTCAACGGCAGCTTCACCATCATGCTCAAGCAGGCGGGAATCATTCAGGATTTCAACCTGTATTCCAAAACCGGGCTGATCATCCTCTACACCTACTTCCAGATTCCCCTTGGCGTGCTGCTGCTCTACCCCGCCTTCGATGCCCTGCGCGAAGACTGGCGTGAGTCCGCTGAGCTGCTCGGGGCGAACGGCTGGCAGTTCTGGCGCCACATCGGCTTGCCAGTGCTGACCCCGGCACTGCTCGGCACCTTCGTTATCCTGCTGGCCAACGCCCTGGGCGCCTATGCCACGGTGTATGCCCTGACCACCGGCAACTTCAACGTGTTGCCGATCCGTATCGCGGCGATGGTCTCGGGGGACATTTCCCTCGATCCGAACCTGGCCAGTGCCCTGGCCGTGGTGTTGGTGGCCTTGATGACCCTGGTGACCATCGTGCATCAGCTGCTGTTGAAGAGGAGCTACCATGTCTCGCGCTGAATTGGGCCCCGTCGGCATTTACCATCGGGTGGTGGTTTACCTGTTGTTTGCCATCCTGCTGCTGCCGCTGCTCGGCACGCTTGTCTATTCGATCGCCAGCAGTTGGTCGGCGACCATCTTGCCCAGCGGTTTCACCCTTAAATGGTATGTGCAGTTGTGGAGCGATCCACGTTTCCTGCACGCCTTCGGTCAGTCGCTGCTGGTCTGCGTCGGCGCACTGATCCTGTCGGTGGTGCTGATTCTGCCGCTGCTGTTCGTGGTGCATTACCACTTCCCGAAACTCGACGCGCTGATGAACATCCTGATCCTGCTGCCCTTCGCGGTGCCGCCGGTGGTGTCATCGGTCGGACTGCTGCAGCTCTACGGGTCCGGGCCGTTTGCGATGGTCGGCACGCCCTGGATTCTGATCGGTTGCTACTTCACCGTGGCGTTGCCGTTCATGTACCGGGCGATTACCAATAACCTGCAAGCGATCAACCTGCGCGACCTGATGGACGCCGCCCAACTGCTCGGCGCCAGCACCTTTCAAGCAGCGTTCCTGGTGGTGCTGCCAAACCTGCGCAAGGGCTTGATGGTGGCGTTGCTGCTGTCGTTCTCGTTCCTGTTCGGTGAGTTCGTGTTCGCCAACATCCTCGTCGGTACCCGCTACGAAACCCTGCAGGTGTACCTCAACAACATGCGTAACAGCAGCGGCCACTTCACCAGTGCGCTGGTGATCTCCTACTTCTTCTTCGTACTGGTTCTGACCTGGGCGGCCAATATCTTGAACAAGGACAAAAGCGAATGAGCTATGTCAGCGTCCAACACCTTCAGAAAAACTACGCGGGCACCACGGTGTTCAGCGACATCAACTGCGAAATCCAGAAAGGCGAGTTCGTCACCCTGCTCGGCCCCTCCGGTTGCGGCAAGTCGACCCTGTTACGCTGCATCGCCGGCCTGACGTCGGTAGATGGTGGCAAGATCCTGCTCGATGGTGTCGATATCGTGCCATTGAGCCCGCAAAAGCGTGGAATCGGCATGGTGTTCCAAAGCTACGCCCTGTTCCCCAACATGACCGTCGAGCAGAACGTTGCCTTCGGTCTGCGCATGCAAAAGGTCAACGCCGACGATAGCCAGAAACGCGTCGCCGAAGTGCTGAAACTGGTCGAGCTGAACGACTTTGCCTCGCGCTATCCGCATCAACTGTCGGGTGGCCAATGTCAGCGCGTGGCCCTCGCCCGCTCGCTGGTCACGCGACCACGCCTGTTGCTGCTGGATGAACCGCTGTCGGCCCTCGATGCGCGAATTCGCAAGCACTTGCGCGAACAGATCCGTCAGATCCAGCGTGAATTGGGCCTGACCACAATATTCGTCACACACGATCAGGAAGAAGCCCTGACCATGTCCGACCGGATTTTCCTGATGAATCAGGGAAAGATCGTACAGAGTGGCGACGCCGAAACCCTGTACACCGCACCGGTGGATGTATTCGCGGCCGGGTTCATCGGCAACTACAACCTGCTGGACGCCGATGCGGCCTCGAAGCTGCTGCAGCGGCCAATCAGCCATCGCATCGCGATTCGCCCGGAGGCCATCGAGCTTAGCCTCAATGGCGAGCTGGACGCACAGGTACGCAGCCACAGCCTGCTGGGCAACGTGATCCGCTACAGGATCGAAGCCCGGGGTGTGGAGTTGGTGGTGGATGTGCTCAACCGTTCGGCGTCCGATTTGCATCCCGATGGTCAGCGCCTGGCGCTTTCCATCGATCCGACGGCGCTGTGTGAGGTAGCTTGAAGGCAGCGCCAAGCTTCAAGCTGCTAGTTTCAAGTTGTAGACTGAAGCCCCCCAAATCCACTTCTTGCAGCTTGTAGCTTTAAGCTTGAGCTGTTCCCAGAGAGAACCCGATGGCCCTGGCAATTTTTGATCTGGACGAAACCCTGATCCACGGTGACTGCGCGACGCTGTGGAGTGAACAAATGGTCCGCCTCGGCTGGGTCGACGGTGAATCCTTCCTGCGTCGAGACAAGGAATTGATGGACGCTTACGGCCGCGGCCACCTGGCGATGGAAGACTACATGGCCTTCAGCCTGGAACCGTTGATCGGCCGCACGCCGGAGGAGATCGAGCACCTGGTCGGTCCATGGGTCGAAGACGTCATCGAACCGATCATCTTCAGCGGCGCCACCCGGGTCATCGCCGAGCACCGCAAGCTCGGCGATCGCATCCTGGTGATTTCCGCCTCGGGCACCCACCTTGTGCGACCGATTGCCGAACGCCTGGGCATCGACGAAATACTCGCCATCGAACTGGATGTGGCGCACGGGGTTTACTCCGGCAAAACCGTGGGCACCCTGACCTACCGCGAAGGCAAGATCACCCGACTGCTGGAATGGCTGGATGCTGAAGAGGAAAACCTCGAAGGCGCGAGTTTCTATTCCGACTCACGCAACGATTTGCCGTTGCTGCTGAAGGTGGATTTTCCGCATGCGGTCAATCCCGATCCGGTGCTCCTTGAGCACGCCGAAAAAGCAGGCTGGCCGATCCATCTCTGGAAATGACAACGACTCCCCTATGGGAGCGAGGCTTGCCCGCGATTCAGGCGACGCGGTGTCTCTGTCAAACCGCGTCATCGTTCATCGCGGGCAAGCCACGCCCCCACAGGATTCAGCTCAAGCTTTCGTCAATCACCAACACCACCTTCCCTTCCACTTTGTTGCTCGCCAGTTCCGCAAACGCCGCTTCCGCATCCTTGATCGCAAAAGTCCTGGCCAACTGTGGACTCAAGCGTCCTTCAGCAAACAGCGGCCACACATGCTGGCTCAGATCGCTGAACAGATCGGCCTTGAACTGATCGTCTCGACTGCGCAGGGTCGATCCCAGCAACTGCACGCGTTTGGACAGCACCTGAGCCAGATCCAGCTTCGCCTCGCGACCGCCCATCAGGCCAATCAGCACCCAGCGCCCATCCTGCGCCAACAGTTTGAGGTTCAACGCCGAATAGTTGCCGCCCACCGGGTCGAGGATGACATCGAACGGCCCCAGGTCGCGCAAGCTCTCCAGGTCGGTGTTGCGCACCACGCCACCCTGGGCACCGAGCGCCTCGCAATAGGCCAGGCGTTCGGCGGAGCCCACGCTGACCCAGCACGGGTTACCAAAGGCTTTGCACAACTGAATGGCAGCTGAACCAATTCCACTTGCTCCAGCGTGCAGCAGCACTTTTTCACCCGGCTTGAGCCCGGCGAGTTGAAACAGGTTCAACCAAACGGTCGCATACACTTCCGGCAACGCGGCGGCTTCAGCCAACGACATTCCGTCGGGAACCGGCAACACATGCCGTCCGTCGACAACCACCTCTTCGGCCATGCCGCCCCCGGCCAGCAAGGCGCAGACCCTATCCCCCAGTTGCCAGGACGAACCCGGCCCGACCTCGCTGATCACCCCCGAACACTCTAGACCGAGCACCTGGCTGGCCCCCGGCGGCGGCGGATACAAGCCCGCTTTCTGCAACAAATCGGCGCGATTGAGACCTGCCGCAGCGACTCGAATGCGAACTTGTCCCACATCACATGCCGGACTCGGCTCTTCTACCCACTCCACTTGACCTTCAACGCCTTGCAATGCTTTCACAGTGCCTCCATAGTGAGTCTGGACTGAGCCCGTAGCTGTAGCACCGGGCTTTTTGCATTATGCGACCGGCCCTTGTGGAACCGGCGACTTCAAAGACGGCCTAATATGCGTTATCAATTGTCCCCGCGTCGAATCAACATGAAGCGTTTGTTCCCCAGCACCGCCCTCGCCCTATTCATCGGTATCGGCCTGTTGCCGATGTCGAGCAGTTCTTTCGCAGCCAACAGCTGGGACAAGCTTCAACCTGATCGCGACGAAGTCATCGCCAGTCTGAACGTCGTGGAGTTGCTCAAGCGTCACCATTACAGCAAACCGCCGCTCGACGACGCGCGCTCGGCGATCATCTACGACAGCTACCTCAAACTGCTGGATCCGTCGCGCAGCTACTTCATGGCCAGCGACATCGCTGAATTCGACAAGTGGAAGAACCAGTTCGACGACTTCCTCAAAAGCGGCGACCTCAACGCCGGGTTCACCATCTACAAGCGTTATCTGGACCGCGTCAAATCGCGTCTGGATTTTGCCCTGGCAGAGCTGGACAAGGGCGTCGACAAGATCGACTTCACCACCAAGGAAACCTTGCTGATCGATCGCAAGGACGCTCCTTGGCTCAAGTCCACCGCAGAGCTCGACGACCTGTGGCGCAAGCGCGTCAAGGACGAAGTGTTGCGGCAGAAGATCGCCGGCAAGGATCCCAAACAGATCCAGGAAACCCTGACCAAGCGCTACAAGAACCAGTTGGCGCGTCTGGACCAGACCCGTGCGGAAGACATCTTCCAGGCGTACATCAACACCTTTGCCATGTCCTACGACCCGCACACCAACTATCTGTCGCCGGATAACGCGGAAAACTTCGACATCAACATGAGCCTGTCCCTGGAGGGCATCGGCGCTGTGTTGCAGAGCGATAACGATCAAGTGAAGATCGTGCGCCTGGTGCCGGCAGGGCCGGCGGACAAGACCAAACAGGTTGCGCCGGCGGACAAGATCATCGGCGTTGCACAGGGCAACAAAGAGATGGTCGACGTGGTCGGCTGGCGCCTGGACGAAGTGGTCAAACTGATCCGCGGCCCGAAAGGCACCGTGGTGCGCCTGGAAGTGATTCCGGCCAACAATGCGCCGAACGACCAGACCAGCAAGATCGTGCCGATCACTCGCGAGGCGGTGAAGCTGGAAGATCAGGCGGTGAAAAAATCGGTCCTCAACCTGAAACAGGATGGCAAGGACTACAAGCTCGGCGTTATCGAGATTCCGGCGTTCTACCTGGACTTCAAGGCATTCCGTGCCGGTGATCCGGATTACAAGAGCACCACCCGGGACGTCAAGAAACTGCTGACCGAGTTGCAGAAAGACAAGGTCGACGGTGTGGTCATCGACCTGCGCAACAACGGCGGCGGCTCCCTGCAGGAAGCCACCGAGCTGACCAGCCTGTTCATCGACAAAGGTCCGACCGTGCTGGTGCGCAACGCCGATGGCCGCGTCGACGTCCTGGAAGATGAAAACCCGGGGGCGTTCTACAAAGGTCCGATGGCGTTGCTGGTCAACCGCCTGTCCGCTTCGGCCTCGGAGATTTTCGCCGGAGCCATGCAGGACTACCACCGCGCCCTGATCATCGGCGGCCAGACCTTCGGCAAAGGCACCGTACAGACCATCCAGCCGCTGAACCATGGCGAACTGAAGCTGACCCTGGCCAAGTTCTACCGGGTTTCCGGCCAGAGCACCCAGCATCAGGGTGTACTGCCGGACATCGATTACCCGTCGATCATCGACACCAAGGAAATCGGCGAGAGCGCCCTGCCGGAAGCCATGCCGTGGGACACCATCAAAGCGGCGATCAGGCCTTCGGTCGACCCGTTCAAACCGTATATCAGCCAGCTCAAATCCGAGCATGACGTGCGCACGGCCAAGGACGCAGAGTTCGTGTTCATTCGCGACAAGCTGGCCCTGGCGCAGAAACTGATGGCAGAAAAAACCGTCAGCCTCAATGAAGCCGACCGTCGTGCCCAGCACACCGACATCGAAGCCAAGCAACTGGCCATGGAGAATATCCGTCGCAAGGCCAAGGGCGAAGAGCCGCTCAAAGAGCTGAAGAAAGAAGACGAAGACGCCATCGCGGCCGAGCCGGACAAGACCAAGCCAGAAGACGACGCCTACCTGAGCGAGACCGGGCGCATTCTGCTGGACTACCTCAAGCTCAACACCGCGGTAGCCAAGCACTAAGATGATGGCGATTTAATGCTGATGCTCTGCTGAGCGTCATCAAACAGTCATCATTCTGTCGTGAAATAAGGACCGGGCGTGCTCTCTTACCAAGAGCCCGCCCGGTCCTTTTTTTATCGCCAGAGATCGCCATGACCACAACAGAACAGCTGAGTGCGTTGAGTTCAATCCTGACTCAAAGCGGTTTGCACAGTCTGTTCCAGCCAATCATTTGCCTTTCTGAACGACGGATTCTGGGCTATGAAGCCCTCAGTCGGGGCCCGTCCAACAGCCCGCTGCACTCCCCTATTGCATTGTTTGCCGTCGCCCGCCAGGCCGGACGCTTGAGCGAACTGGAAATCGCCTGCCGTGAAAGCGCCTGTCGACGCTTCAATGAACAGCAACTGCCCGGCAAGCTGTTCCTCAACGTGTCCCCGGAATCCCTGCTCGAAGCCGCGCACCAACCCGGCCGCACCCTGCAACTGCTGGACGATTTCGGCATCCCGCCGAGCCAGGTCGTGATCGAACTCACCGAACAGACTCCCACCGACGATTTCGAGTTGCTGCAAACCGCCCTGCATCACTATCGGGCGATGGGTTTTTCCATTGCCCTGGATGACTTGGGTGCCGGCTATTCGAGTTTGCGTCTGTGGTCCGAGTTACGGCCGGACTACGTGAAGATCGACCGGCACTTCATCGATGGCATACATCAGGACGCCCTCAAGCGCGAATTCGTCGGCTCGATCCTGCAAATTGCCAAGGCCTCACGCGCACAGGTGATCGCCGAAGGCATCGAGTTGCCGGAAGAGCTCGCGGTACTGACGGAAATGGGGGTCGACCTGGTCCAGGGCTATTTGCTCTGTCGACCGCAAGAGCATCCGCCCCGGGATGCCCGCCCCATGATGCCGCGGCAGGACAACACCGCCGTGGTGTTGAACGACGATGGCAGCGACCTCAGCGCCCTGCTCAACGACCAACCGGCGATGACGCGCGACACGCCGACGGCCACGGTACTGGAAGCCTTCCGCCGCCAGGCCAATCTGAATTCGCTGGCGGTGCTGGATGAGCACGACCAACCGTGTGGCATCGTCCACCGCCATTCACTCTCCGACGCCCTGCTCAAGCCGTTTGCCACCGATCTGTTCGCCCGCAAACCCATCAGCCGCCTGATGAACGATGACTTCCTCGCCGTCGAGGTGAGCCAGTCACTGCAACAGGTCAGCCGCCTGATCACCAGCCGCGCCCGCCAACGCATCGAAGAAGATTTCATCATCACCCTCAACGGCGGCTACCTGGGCCTGGGTAGGGTCATTGATGTGCTCAAGCTGATTACCGAACTGAAAATCCAGCAAGCGCGCTACGCCAATCCCCTGACCCTGCTGCCAGGCAATGTGCCGATCCAGCAATGCCTGACGCGGCTGCTGCAACAGCAACGGGAATCGGTGATCTGCTACGTCGACATCGACAGCTTCAAGCCCTTCAACGATATCTATGGTTACGGCCGTGGTGACGAAGTCCTGTTATGCCTGGCGCAATGCCTGAACGACCGCGTCGACCCGTCCCGCGACTTCGTCGGCCATATCGGCGGCGACGACTTCCTGCTGGTGCTCGGCCCGGAAGACTGGCGCAAGCGCTTGAACCAGTTACTGGAGGACTTCCAGGGTCAGTGCCGACGCTTCTATCGCAGCGAACACCTGGAAGCCGGCTGCTTTATCGCGCCCAATCGCCAAGGCCTGCGCCAGGAGTTCCCCTTGTTGTCCCTGTCCATCGGCGTGGTGCATTTGCATCCACAGGCCTGCGATCAACTCGATGCCAGCCAATTGGCCGAGATGGCGTCACAGGCCAAACACCACGCGAAGAATGTGCAGGGGTACAGCGTGCATGTGATCGATAGCCTGGCGGCGCCGGAGAAAGAGGATGTGCTGCTTGCCGGGCATCGATGAAGGGTCTGACGCCATCGCGAGCAGGCTCGCTCCCACATGAAAGGCGGGCCCTCAACAGATCCACTGCGGGACCGAGCTTGCTCGCGATGCCGCCCGCCGGAACAACACGATTTTGGGCTATAGCCCGTCATCTCGAGCCGCCAGCTCTTTAAGCTTGAGCTCGGCCAATGGATGCCCGGCCTTCGCTGCAATGCTCCAGAAACGCGCCGCTTCAGCCGGGTCCGGCGCCTTGCTCGGCGTCCCGGCGAGGCTGATCACCCCGACCTGATACGCCGCTTTGCCATCACCCGCCAATGCCGCCAGGCGCAGCAAGCGAATGCCCTCTTCGCGAGCGCCCAGACCGACGCCGCGAAAGGTCAGGATGTGGCCATAGAAGCTCTGAGCGTCGACATCGCCCAGGTTAGCCATACGGGCGAACTGGCCTTCGAGCCAGCTCCAGCCACGCGGCTGTCGCACGAACCATTGCCAGTGAAAAAGCCGGCGTGCCAGCCAGTAACTGACCTGCGCCTTGAGTCGGAAAAACACTCAGGCCTCCGCCGACTCGGGGTACTCGTACTCGAACACCCGCACCACTTCCGAGGCATGCCAAGACGCGGCAGCCACGCCATCGGACGGCCCGGAAAATCGCCCGAGGCGCTCGACGCATTCAAAGAAACCGGTGCGTGGCAGGCGGCTGGCGCCCTGGCTGATCACCAGCGAACTGCGCAGCGGTTGTTCGGCTTTGGCATCCAGTGCCGCCAGATGCTCGAGCGCGGCAGTCAGGGTTTGCATGGCGGGCGTAGGAAGCTGCAAACGCTCCAGCAATGCCCGATAGGTCAATAGATGACGCTGACGGCGCGCCTGATCCAGCTCGCCCAGCAATCCGTCCCAATGTTGACGACTGATGCGTACGCTCACGATTCATCCCTCCACCCTGGCACCGTCAATTCCCAGGCCAGGCTTCGGCGGATGGCCGCGTCGGGCAGACGCTCGCCACTTTCGATCATGGCCAGATAAGACGGGCTGATGCCTACCGTGCGGGCCAGCGCCTCGATGGCGATGCCCTTCCCTTCGCGCAAACTGCGTAGTTGATCAAGACCTGGAAGAATCGGGTCCTGGGTTGTCGCAAGCGGCGCTGCGGCCGGACGCGACGGTGCTTCGTTAATGCCTGCTGCTTTCAGTAAAGCCTGATACTGAGCCCACGGCAGAACCGCATATTCGGGCTCGCCTTCGCGTGTAATTATCTGAATATCCATGACTACCCCGTAGGACAACAACACTTAGCGAGTCGGCACTTTTCCCTAGAAGTGTAATCCTAACAGCGGCCAAGGTCGCGGGGGGTATCTATCTGCGGCTGAGATTGAATCAGTTCAGTTCTTTTTCGGCCCCTGAAGCTGAAGTTGTTCAGGGGTATCGGGCAGGCGTTCGACCACGGCAAGCTTCTCTGGCATTTGACGTTTACGCCATTCGCGGAAAGCATTGAGTTCGTCATCGAGGACTTTCATCAACCAGGCCAGTACAGCGATGTCATCCAGCATGCCGAATACCGGAATGAAATCCGGAATCGCGTCCACCGGGCTGAGGAAATACATCAGGCCCGCCACGACCGACACCAGCGCTTTAGGGCTGATAGCCCGATATTCACCGCGCCAATAAGCCAGGCAGAGTGCCTGCAACAGGCCCAGATCATCCTTGAGTTTGCCCAGCCGATTGCCTTGACTGGCACCTTTGCTAGCCACCGCGAACAGCAAGGTCGGCAAACGTCCACGAGCAAGCAGTCGTCCGGCCAATGGCAGGAAACGAGCAAAATTCCAGGGTGCTTTCATCACGCCTCCCATGTAGTTATCCACACAAATTGTGGATAACCTTGTGAACAGAGCAGCTTTTCGTGGCTGAAAGCCCCGTTGCATAAGGGCCCAACTCAGATCGGGCGTTTTTTACCCATCTAAAAAAACCCAATATTTCATTGACTTGGCGATCTGGCGAGGTTAACGCCGCTCCGACAATGTCTATGACTGCAGCCTGCTGCATCTGTTCGCTTTGTTTACCCGCGCCACACACCAGATGCAACAACGCCCCGCATTAGCGAGGCGTTGTTGTTAGAGCGGACGCTGATTACTTGGCAGCGTCTTCTTTTGCCGGATCCTTGATCCCCAGCAGTTCCAGGTCGAACACCAGCACCGAGTTGGCCGGAATCGCCGGGCTTGGGCTTTGTGCGCCGTAAGCCAGTTCGCTAGGAATGTACAGCTTGTACTTCTCACCGACGTGCATCAGTTGCAGGCCTTCAACCCAACCCGGAATCACGCCACTAACCGGCAGATCGATCGGGCTGCCGCGCTCGACGGAGCTGTCGAAAACGGTGCCGTTGGTCAGCTTGCCGGTGTAGTGGACAGTCACTACATCAGTCGGCTTTGGCTGAGCGCCATCGGCTTTCTTGACCACTTCGTACTGCAAGCCCGAAGCGGTTGTCACGACGCCGGCTTTCTTGGCGTTTTCTTCGAGGAATTTCTTGCCGGCGGCTGCCGACTCTTCGCTCATCTTGGCCATACGCTCTTCGGCACGCTTTTGCAGCGCTGCGAAGGCTTCAACCAGCTCTTCATCTTTCAGTTTCTGTTCTTTCTTGCCGACGGCATCTTCGATGCCCTGGGCTACGGCCTTGGAATCCAGGTCATCCATGCCTTCCTGAGCCAGGCTCTTGCCCATGTTCAGGCCAATGCCGTAGGAAGCCTTTTGCGCCGGGGTTTTCAGCTCTACGCTGGTCTGCGAGTCGCAACCCGCAAGTACCAGGCTAACCAGGGCCACCGCCGCCGCCAACCGATGCTGTTTCATGCTATTTCCTTGTTCATGCGCCTAAAGGGCAATCGAGTAAAGCCGCGAGCTTATCAGGCGGCCACGACCAATGGCTACCGGCATGAGAGCCGGAAATTTTGGATAAGTTCAGGTGTTTAAACGCTTTTCGGAGTGTAGATGATGAAACTTCCGTCATCAGACTCACATAGACGCCGTTCTGCTACCTCACAATGTCTGGCGTAATGGCCACTTGCCGCTGATCTGGCACTGAGGCATAAAAGAACAATAATCGACAAGGACGTTTATCTTGCGCCTCTTCTTCCGTTTGCTGATGCTGATCTTAATCCTGGTCGGGCTGTGTCTGGCCGTGGTCCTGTACTACGTCGCCAACCCGAAACTGCCGGCCTGGTCACCTGCGCAACAGGTGCATTATCTCGACCAATGGAGCGATACCGACCGTCAGACCTACTATTTCACACCTCAGGGCACGCAGGTCAAAGGCCTGCACTACGACTGGTTCACGGCGCTTGAGCTGCCCTTCTCGCAACAACGATTCGCCTCTCCTGAATACCTCGCACGCTTCGGCTTTTTGATCGATCCCAATCAGAAACCCACGCCGAACAACCCCGGAAATCTTCCGGTGGGCTTTGCCCGGCACCAAAATCCCGGAAGCGCGGATACGTTTCTGGATATTACCTGTGCCGCCTGTCATACCGGGGAACTGCGTTTAAAAGGCCAAGCCGTGCGCATCGATGGCGGTTCGGCGCAGCATGTACTGCCCTCCAGCGTGCCTACACTACAAGGTGGCAGTTTCGGACAAGCCTTGGTAGCGAGCCTGGCAGCGACTTATTACAACCCCTGGAAATTCGAACGTTTCGCGCGTCAGGTGCTGGGGCAGGATTACGACGCCCGGCGCCAACAACTGCGCCAAGAATTCAAGGGTTCGCTCGATACTTTCCTGAAAGTGGCCTGGAACGACACCCATCGCGGGCTCTACCCGACTGAAGAAGGGCCGGGGCGTACGGATGCTTTCGGGCGCATCGCCAATGCCAGTTTCGGCGATGCCATTACCCCCGAAAATTATCGCGTAGCCGACGCCCCGGTGGACTATCCACAGCTATGGGATATGTGGACATTCGACTGGGTGCAATGGAACGGCTCGGCGCAGCAGCCCATGGCTCGCAATATCGGCGAAGCCTTGGGTGTAGGCGCCACGCTGAATTTTTTCGACCGTAATCGGCAACCGCTCAAGGGCGATGATCGTTACCCTTCCAGCGTCCGGGTGCGTGATTTGCATCTGATCGAAGAAACCCTGCAACGGCTCGCACCGCCCGCCTGGCCCGAAGAACTGTTGGGGCCCATCGACAAACCCTTGGCCGCAAAAGGTCGCGCACTGTTCAGCGAAAACTGCGCCGGCTGCCACGTACCGCGGGTGACTCAAGGCCAAGGGCGATATGTGCAACACTTGAAAATGCTCCCGGTGGAATACATCGGCACCGACCCCGGTGCTGCCAACAACATTGCCAATCATCGCTTCGACCTGACGGCGCTGCAGTGGAGTCAAACCGAGCTTGATCAACTGGATGTCGAACCCAAACCTGAAGCCCCCCTTGATCTGAGCCAGATGTCGGTGGCCAAAGGGCTGGCCTATGTCACAGCGTTTGTGGAAAACCGGGCCTATCGCGAGGCCGGCATCACACCCGCCGAGCGACCTGAAATGGATGGATTCGGCTTGCCGATCGGTGTTCGCGAGTTACGCGCCTACAAGGCCCGGCCATTGGCGGGGGTCTGGGCGACAGCGCCGTTCCTGCACAACGGCTCGGTGCCAAGCCTTTATCAATTGCTCTCGCCTCAGGATGAACGCTCAACCACCTTTTACAAAGGCACGTTCGAGTACGACCCGAAGCACCTGGGCTATCGCACCGAAGCCTTTACCAATGGCTTTGTGTTTGACACGCGCATTACCGGCAACCACAACAGCGGTCACGAATTCCGCGCCGGCAAGCTTGGCAATGGCGTGATCGGCCGTCTGTTGCAACCACAGGAGCGCTGGGCGCTGCTGGAGTATCTCAAGGTGCTGGGCGGCCCTCTTGAGTCGCAATTGCCATGACCCTCGCCCTTTGCAAAAGGATTTCTGCATGCTCATGACCCTCTGGCTGCGCCTGGGCGCATTTCTCGGCAAGACGCTGCTTTGGCTGCTGGGTCTTGGGCTGCTTGGCTGGGCGCTGATCACCGCGTGGTTTGCCTGGCAACACCGCGGCCCCGTATCGGCGCAAGAGCTGATTCCGGACGGCGAAGCGGCAATGACTCAGGACATCATCCAGACCGCCGTGCGCATCGTCGACCAGCACCGCGATAACACCCGCTATCTGCGCGATGCTCATGCCAAGGCCCACGGCTGCGTGCAAGCCGAGGTCAAAGTGCTGCCGGACCTGGCGAACGATTTACGTCAGGGTGTGTTCAGCGAACCGGGCAAAACCTGGCAAGCGACGATGCGCCTGTCCAACGGCAATGCCTATCCGCAGTTCGACAGCATCCGCGATGCCCGGGGCATGGCGATCAAGCTGCTCGATGTGCCGGGCAAACAGCTGCTGAGCGATCAAACACATCGAAGCGAACAGGACTTCGTGATGTTCAACCACCCGAACTTTTTCGTCAGCGATGTCGCCGAGTATCGTCAAAACGTCGCCGCACAGGCAGACGGCAAAAAAATCATGGCCTTTTTTCCGGGTTGGGACCCGCGCACCTGGGAGATTCGTCACCTGTTTATTGCACTGAAGACCCTGTCACCCGCGCCGCCGAGCCCGACCCAGGCCACCTACTTTTCAGTTTCGCCTTACAAATTCGGTGAAGCCAACGCCAAGTTTCGTGTAATGCCCGACCCGCAAAGCTGCCCGCCCTACAGCTTGCCTGCGCAAAACCAGAAATTGCCGAACTTCCTGCGCAATGCGCTGAACCAACAGCTGTCGACAGATCGGGTACCTGCGTGTTTCGTCTTGCAGATTCAGCGCCAGGACGCAAACAAGTACATGCCGATCGAAGACACCAGCATTGAGTGGAGCGAGAACGATGCGCCCTTCCAGACCGTGGCACGAATCAACGTGCCTGCACAGGACTTCGACACGCCTGCGCTGAACCTGCAATGCGACAATCAGTCGTTCAACCCATGGTTTGGGCTTGAGGCTCATCGTCCTATCGGCGGCATCAATCGGTTGCGCAAAGCCGTTTACGAAGCCGTCAGCGATTACCGACACGCCCGCAACGCCGAACAGTAGGAGCGAGCCTGCTCGCGAAAAACCCGAGAACACCAAGGAGGGGGGGGCAAATTTGCAGCGTTATCCTTGACGACCATCGTCGGAACGCCGCCCCGAGCAAGTTCGCTCTTACCATCGAAGGGCAGATTCGCCGCAGGAAAAGCCAAATGCCAGACAGCAAAAAGCCCGCATCGAGCGGGCTTTCTGTGGTGACCTGGCGTTCAGTGTTCCAGGTTACCGAATATGGCGCAGCGGACGGGACTCGAACCCGCGACCCCCGGCGTGACAGGCCGGTATTCTAACCGACTGAACTACCGCTGCGCGTAGCGTTGAAAGTGGTGGGTGATGACGGGATCGAACCGCCGACATTCTGCTTGTAAGGCAGACGCTCTCCCAGCTGAGCTAATCACCCTTTACCTTCGTTGCGGGACACATTATGCCACAGGTTTTTATAAAGTGTTGATTTAATTGATGTTTTTTTCAAAAAAATCTAAAAACCGGTGAAACGATGCAACCCACAGGAACAACATACAAACTAGGGGCAGAAAAAAGCCCGCATCAGCGGGCTTTTCCGTGGTGACCTGGCGTTCAGTATTCCAGGTTACCGAATATGGCGCAGCGGACGGGACTCGAACCCGCGACCCCCGGCGTGACAGGCCGGTATTCTAACCGACTGAACTACCGCTGCGCGTAACACTGAATGCGAATGGTGGGTGATGACGGGATCGAACCGCCGACATTCTGCTTGTAAGGCAGACGCTCTCCCAGCTGAGCTAATCACCCTTCACGTTCGGTGTGGCGCGCATTCTACGGAGCGACCCTACCTCTGGCAAGCACTTTTTTAATTAATTTTTTCATGCCTTCCAAAGGCTTAGAGAAGGGTTGGCCTATGGCACCGCGAGGACAATAATGCCTCCCTTTGTATAAAGGAGAGACTCACCCCATGTGGTTCAAGAACCTGCTTATCTATCGCCTGACCCAAGATCTGCCTGTTGATGCCGAGGCGTTGGAAGCTGCACTGGCCACCAAACTGGCGCGTCCATGTGCAAGCCAGGAGTTGACCACCTACGGTTTCGTCGCGCCATTCGGCAAGGGCGAAGATGCACCGCTGGTGCACGTCAGTGGCGACTTCCTGCTGATCAGCGCCCGCAAGGAAGAACGTATTCTGCCAGGCAGCGTCGTGCGTGACGCGGTCAAGGAAAAGGTCGAAGAGATCGAAGCCGAGCAAATGCGCAAGGTCTATAAAAAGGAACGCGACCAGATCAAGGATGAAATCATCCAGGCCTTCCTGCCGCGCGCCTTTATCCGCCGCTCCTCGACCTTCGCCGCCATCGCGCCGAAACAGGGCCTGATCCTGGTGAACTCGGCCAGCCCGAAACGTGCCGAAGACCTGCTGTCCACCCTGCGTGAAGTGATCGGTACCCTGCCGGTGCGCCCGCTGACGGTAAAAATGTCTCCGACCGCGACCATGACCGAGTGGGTCACCACTCAGAAAGCCGCGGACGATTTCTTTGTGCTGGACGAGTGCGAACTGCGCGACACCCACGAAGACGGCGGTATCGTGCGTTGCAAGCGTCAGGACCTGACCAGCGAAGAAATCCAGCTGCACTTGAGCACTGGCAAAGTCGTCACTCAGCTGTCGCTGGCCTGGCAGGACAAGCTGTCCTTCGTCCTCGACGACAAGATGGTGGTCAAGCGCCTGAAGTTCGAAGACCTGCTGCAAGACCAGGCGGAACAGGACGGTGGCGACGAAGCCCTGGGCCAACTGGATGCCAGCTTCACCCTGATGATGCTCACCTTCGGCGACTTCCTGCCGGCGCTGGTTGAGGCATTGGGTGGCGAAGAGACTCCGCAAGGGATCTAAAGCCTGGTGGTTTTACTGTGGGAGCGAGCTTGCTCGCTCCTACAGGGGTCTTGTGCTGCTACTTAATAATAAGGATCAGGCCATGCGCGCACTGGCTGCGTTGAGTCGTTTTGTCGGCAACACCTTCGCTTACTGGGTACTGGTTTTCGCCGTGGTGGCGTTTCTGCAACCGGCATGGTTCATCGGCCTCAAGGGCGCCATCGTGCCGCTGCTGGGGCTGGTGATGTTTGGCATGGGCCTGACCCTCAAGCTCGAAGACTTCGCCGAAGTCGCTCGCCATCCCTGGCGCGTGGCCCTGGGCGTGGTCGCACATTTCGTGATCATGCCCGGCGTGGCGTGGTTGCTCTGCCAGGCGTTCCATCTGCCGCCCGAAATCGCCGTCGGCGTGATCCTGGTCGGCTGCTGCCCAAGCGGCACCTCGTCGAACGTGATGACCTGGCTGGCACGCGGCGATCTGGCCCTGTCGGTGGCCATCGCCGCCGTCACCACCCTCCTCGCCCCGTTGCTGACGCCGGCATTGATCTGGCTGTTGGCCTCGGCCTGGTTGCCGGTGTCGTTCATGGAGCTGTTCTGGTCGATCCTGCAAGTGGTGCTGCTGCCGATCGTGCTCGGCGTCGTTGCCCAGCGCCTGCTGGGTGATCGGGTTCGCCACGCGGTGGACGTGTTGCCGCTGGTGTCGGTGGTCAGCATCGTGATCATCGTCACAGCCGTGGTTGCCGCCAGCCAGGCGAAGATTGCCGAGTCCGGCTTGCTGATCATGGCGGTGGTCATGCTGCACAACAGCTTCGGCTATCTGCTGGGCTACTTCACCGGGCGCCTGTTCAAGTTGCCATTGGCTCAGCGCAAGTCACTGGCGCTGGAAGTCGGCATGCAGAACTCAGGTTTGGGGGCAGCCCTGGCCAGTGCGCACTTCTCGCCGCTGGCGGCGGTGCCGAGTGCATTGTTCAGCGTGTGGCACAACATTTCCGGGGCGTTGCTCTCGACGTATTTCCGTCGCATGAGTGAGAAAGAAGACCGGAGAATCGCTGCTCAACAAGCCATCGACTGATGCCTGAACTTGATCACCCGGTTAATGCTGGGCACTATATTGCGCAACGCGAGGACGACCTCGCGGCTCAATCGAGTCATTAATCTGGGGACGACCCCGTCAATCGATGGAGGTCTTTGATGTCCTGGATCATTCTGTTTTTCGCCGGCCTGTTCGAAGTCGGCTGGGCAGTCGGCCTGAAATACACCGACGGTTTCAGCCGCCCTCTCCCCACCGCACTGACCGTTGCAGCCATGGGCGTCAGCCTTGGCTTGTTGGGCCTTGCCATGAAGGAACTGCCGCTGGGCACGGCCTATGCGATCTGGACCGGTGTGGGTGCCGTCGGCACGGTGATCGCCGGGATCATCCTGTTTGGCGAGTCCATGGCGCTGGTGAGGCTGGCGAGTGTAGCGCTGATCATTACCGGACTGGTTGGGCTCAAGGTCAGCGCGTAAGCCTCTGACGCCATCGCGGGCAAGCCCGCTCCCACAGGGTTTGTGTTGTGCCAAACACAGAAGGCACATCACCAATCCTTGTGGGAGCGGGCTTGCCCGCGATGAGGCCCGCACGAACAACTTTTATCTAACGGCCCCGCGCAACTCCCCCACCAACTGCTGCAATCTGGCCGGCTCCGCCACCTCCACTGCCACCGCCGGCCCGGCCACCAACGTCACCCGCGACCACAATCGGCGAAACAATCCTTTATTCGGATCGCGACTGAAGAAACTTCCCCACAAACCCTGCAACGCCAACGGAATCACCGGCACCGGTGTCTCTTCGAGAATCCGCTTCAATCCGCCCTTGAATTCGTTGAGCTCGCCATCGGCGGTCAGTTTGCCCTCGGGGAAGATGCACACCAGTTCGCCGTCCTTCAGATACTGCGCAATGCGCGTGAAGGCCTTTTCATAGATCTGGATGTCTTCCTGGCGCCCCGCGATCGGAATTGTCCCGGCCGTGCGAAAGATGAAATTCAACACCGGCAGGTTGTAGATTTTGTAATACATCACGAAGCGAATCGGCCGACGCACCGCCCCACCAATCAGCAAGGCATCGACGAACGACACGTGGTTGCACACCAGCAGGGCCGCGCCTTCATCGGGAATCAGATCCAGGTTGCGATGCTCCACGCGGTACATGGAATGGCTGAGCAGCCAGATCATGAAGCGCATGGTGAATTCGGGAACGATTTTGAAAATGTAGGCATTGACGCCGATGTTCAGCAGCGACACCACCAGGAACAGCTGTGGAATCGACAATTTGACCAGGCTCAACAAGACGATCGAGACAATCGCCGACACCACCATGAACAGCGCATTGAGAATGTTGTTGGCGGCAATGACCCGCGCCCGCTCGTTCTCGGGGGTGCGCGACTGAATCAGCGCGTACAGCGGCACGATGTAGAAACCGCCGAAAATCCCCAGGCCGAGGATGTCGATCAATACCAGCCAGGTGTGGCCAAAGCCGAGAATCTCGAGCCAGCCATGGCCCTCGACGCTGTCCGGAATCCCGCCGGAATGCCACCACAGCAACAAGCCGAATACGGTCAACCCGAAAGAGCCGAATGGCACCAGGCCAATTTCGACTTTGCGTCCGGACAATTTCTCACACAGCATCGAGCCCAGTGCGATACCCACCGAGAACACTGTCAGAATCAACGTCACTACAGTCTCGTCGCCGTGCATCCACTCCTTGGCATAGGCGGGGATTTGCGTCAGATAGATCGCTCCGACAAACCAGAACCATGAGTTGCCGACAATCGAGCGCGACACCGCCGGGGTCTGCCCCAGGCCCAGCTTCAAGGTGGCCCAGGACTGGCTGAAAATGTTCCAGTTCAGGTGCATCTGCGGCGACGTCGCGGCAGCCCGTGGAATGCCGCGGCTGGCCAGGTAACCCAGGACGGCAATACCGACGATGGCCATCGAAACGATGGACGCATAGTGACTGGACGACATCATGATCCCGGCGCCGATGGTCCCGGCCAGGATCGCCAGGAAGGTGCCCATTTCCACCAGCCCGTTGCCACCCACCAGCTCTTCTTCGCGCAAGGCCTGGGGCAGGATCGAGTATTTCACCGGCCCGAACAGCGCCGAATGCGTGCCCATGGCGAACAGCGCTATCAGCATCAGCGACAAATGATCGAACAGGAAACCCACCGCGCCGACCGCCATGATGACGATTTCGCCGAGCTTGATCAGGCGGATGAGCGCATCCTTGGCGAACTTCTCGCCGAACTGCCCGGCCAGTGCCGAAAACAGAAAGAACGGCAGAATGAACAGCAGCGCACACAAATTGACCCAGATCGAACGATCACCTTCGATGGTCAACTTGTAGAGGATGGCGAGGATCAGTGACTGCTTGAAGATGTTGTCGTTGAATGCCCCGAGGGACTGTGTCACGAAAAACGGCAGGAAACGCCGTGTGCGCAGCAAGGTGAACTGTGAGGGATGACTCATCTTCCGTGTCCCTGATTCAGGTGTGAGTGGCGTGGATACATTTATTGGAATGTCGCACGTCGATCCAGGCCACACATTACCTAATCTTTGCCGGTTATTTCTTCAATCCTGCTATGCACGGCGAGACAAACAGCTCACCGCGCCAGGCGCCCTGCACGGTGCGTTTGGCGACGATCAGCCACATCACGGCCAGCAAACTCACCAGCACACAACCGAAGACACTGAAAAATGACAGGTGCAAGGTGCTGGCCAGTTTCAGCGTTGCCAGGGAATAGACGCCCAACGGAAAGGTGAACCCCCACCAGCCGAGGTTGAAAGGGATGCCTGCGCGCAGATAGCGCAGAGTGATCAGCACAGCCATCAGCATCCACCACAGGCCAAAGCCCCACAGTGTGATCCCGGCAACCAGCCCCAGCCCGGCAGCGATCTCACCGATACCCGGCAAACCGTTGGCGGCAAAAATGACCGGCGCATCGGCCCCCAATAGCAACATGCCCAGCGCCCCCGTACCAATCGGCCCGAGTGCCAGCCAACTCGAAGCGGCCATGTTTTCGTGAGGCAGTTTATGCAGCGCCATGCGCAGCAACAGAATCGTCAGAATGCTGAACGCCACGGGCAGGGAAAATGCCCAGAGCACGTAGCTGGTCACCAGCACCACCAGTTGCGAGTGGGCATCGACCAGATGCGGCGCCAGCAGGCCACCACTGGCGGCCGCCACTTCCGCCGCCACCACCGGCAACAGCCAAACCGCGGTCATTTGGTCGATGCTGTGTTCCTGGCGGGTGAACATCATGTAGGGAATCAATACGCCGCACGCTAAAGACATCGCCACATCCAGCCACCACAACGCTTCGGCCACCTGGATCACGCCTTCGCCAAAACGCGGCAGGCCAAATACCAGAAAACCGTTGATGATGGTCGCCAGGCCCATGGGAATCGTGCCGAAAAACATCGAAACCGTGGAGTGGCCAAAAATCCGCCGGGCCTCATCGAAAAACAACACCCAGCGCGCCGCGTACAAGGCTGTGAACAAGGCGAACAGAACGATGTTGAACAGCCAGAGCGCTTCGGCGAGAGCGCGCAAACCGGGACTGGCGACGGGCAATTGTGCCAACGCCAACGCCAGCACGCCGGTGCCCATGGTGGCGGCGAACCAGTTCGGAGTGAACTGGCGAATGACTTCGCGCGGGTGCTGCAGGTGGCTGAACGGCTTGATACCGGGCTTGATGGTGTTGGGGCATGTCATGGTGAAATCCTGTCCTCGGGCGAGGTGGAACTCATCATAGATCCAGATCGAATATCGATATAACGGGTAATTTCTCTATGAGTTATCTATTTCACAGATAATCCGTCAGACACTGCCTTCTGTTTCTATCACCAGAATTCGCGCCGGCCCCACGGGATGTGCCACGTGTTCAGTGCCCACCGACGCATAAAAAATGTCTCCGACCTCCAGCAGTGCCTCGCGCTCGACCCCCTCTTCGCGGTAGCGCATCTGCACTTGCCCATCGAGCACCACAAACACTTCCTGGCCGTCGTTGATGTGCCATTTATAGGGCTGATCAGTCCAGTGCAGGCGCGTGGTAATGCCGTTCATGTTGGCAATGTCCAGCGCGGCCCAGGCACGCTCGCCGGTAAACGATTTGCTGCGGATGATCTTCATGGTCAGATCCTTCGAATGAATGGGCAGCATTAAATGCCGTTTTCCTATGGCTGGCCAGTATCGCTGCAAGCGCCGGAAGAGCGCCGAAGCCAGTGCGCCAGCCATGCACCCAAGGCCAGGAGGATCAGCACGACCCCATAACCCTCGGTGGTCGCCACCAGGCCAAAGGTGCGGGCCAGGTTACCGGCCAGCAATGCCGGCAGGCAGAAGGCCAGGTAACTGAGCACGTAGTACGCCGACATCAGACCGGCGCGCTCATGGGGCAAAGCCAACGGCACGACGCTACGCAAAGCCCCCAGGAAACCGGCTCCAAAGCCACAACCGGCGACCAGCGTGCCAAGGAAGAACAGCGGCAGACTGGCACCGTGCGCCCCCAGGAGAATCAGGGCAACCCCCGTTGCCAACGAACCGGCCCCCAACTGTAATGCCCTGCCGGCAGGCCAATTGCGCAGGATGAAAATCATCAAAGCACCGGTCAATGTCAGTACGGCAACGGTCGCGCCGCCAATCAGGTTCGAGGTCGAGCCCGTGGCGGTGCGCACCAACGAAGGCGCCAGGGAGGCGTAAAAACCACCGAGCGCCCAGGTTGCGGTATTGAGCGGCAGCACCCGCCACAAGGTCGAGCGCGCCTGAACCGGCACGTGCAGGGTTGGCCGCAATGACGCCCATGCCCCTGGCTGACGCGAGACAGTTTCCGGCAAACGCCAGACATACAACGCCTGCATCACAAACAACACGAGCAGCAGCCAATACGTCAGGTGCAACGGAGCCGGGGCAAATTCGGCGAGCAAACCGCAACCCATGCCACCCAGCGCCATGCCGATCAAGGGTGCCACGCTGTTGATCAGCGGCCCCTGCTGGCGATCAGTGTCCAGCAGCGTGGCACTCAACACAGCCGTCGCCATCCCGGTGGCGAAGCCCTGCAGGACACGTGCACTGATCAGCCAACCGACGCTGTCGGCCTGGATAAACAGCAGCATCGCGACAATGTTCAGCAGTACCGCAGTGAAAATGACCGGTTTGCGTCCAAGGTGGTCCGACAGCGACCCCACCGTCAGCAACGCGACCAGCAGACTGAGGGCGTACACCGCAAAAACAAGCGTCAGGATGGCGGCCGAAAACTGCAGTTGCTCCTGGTACAGGTGGTACAACGGCGTGGGTGCCGTGGAGGCGGCGAGAAAACTGAGCAAAGTGATTGCCAGGAACCACAGGCTTGCACGGTTTGAATGAGAACTGGACATGGGCACGCTCCGCAAAAGCTAATTTTTTGCTTTTATGGAGTGTGCTACCGCCTCGCTCTTAAAGCAAATTCTTTGTGTTAAGGTCCGAAACAGGTTTTTCAGGATCGAGGCGACTGCGGGTTGGCAGGCTTCGACGCGAGACAGGAAAAAGGTGATGACAGCTCCGACTTTACGTCCCGGCGGCCGTAGCGCCCGGGTGCAGGAATCCATTCACAAGGCCGTGCGCGAACTGCTCGAAGAACAGGATCGAGCCAGCGTGACCGTGCCGCAGATCGCCGCGCGCGCGGGCGTTACGCCCTCGACCATTTATCGGCGTTGGGGAGATCTGTCGGCGCTGCTGGCGGACGTCGCCCTCGCCCGCCTGCAACCGGAAACCGAGTCGGCCAATACCGGCAGCTTGTCCGGCGACGTGCGTGCCTGGGCAGAACAGTACCTGGACGAGATGAGCTCCGCCCCCGGCCGCAACATGCTGCGCGACGTGCAGTCGAGCCTCAAGCCGAGCTATTGCGCGACGATCATTGGCGGGCAGCTACAGACAATTCTGGATCGCTACCCGGATCAGCCCCGCCCCAGCGTCGACCGGCTGATCAACATGGTGGCTGCGCCCATCGTGTTTCGCATTCTGTTCTCCGAGGCACCGCTGCAGGTCGAGGAATTGCATCAACTGATCGACATTGCGTTGAGCCAGTAAGGTCGCCATCGCGAGCAAGCTCGCGATGGGGCCGGCACGCACCACAAAAAACTGGCTACCCCTCCCTCACCCTGCGGCACCCCGCCGCGCCACGACCTTGGTCGACACTGACTAACCCCGGCCATCGTGCGAGACTGTCTGTCCGGGCGGGACGGCCCGAGTGTCTTTGGTTGTCGGGAGTTCCCATGTCGTTGTCCAGCGGGCTGATTGCCGCCGTTGCCCTGGCCTATATGGCCATCATGTTCGCCATCGCCTTTTACGGTGACCGTCGCAGCGCGCCGCTGCCGCCGCGCGTGCGTGCCTGGGTGTACAGCCTGTCCCTCGCTGTCTATTGCACCAGCTGGACCTTCTTTGGCGCAGTGGGCCAGGCCGCTGAACAGCTTTGGTCATTCCTGCCGATCTACCTCGGGCCGATCCTGCTGCTGGTCGGCGCACCGTGGGTGCTGCAAAAAATGGTGATGATCAGCAAGCAGGAGAACATCACTTCGATTGCCGACTTCATCGCCGCCCGCTATGGCAAATCCCAATCGCTGGCGGTGGTGGTGGCGTTGATCTGCCTGGTCGGCGTGTTGCCCTACATCGCCCTGCAACTCAAGGGCATCGTGCTCGGGGTGAACCTGCTGATCGGTGCCGGTGCCGATGCCATGGGCGTTCGAGCACAGGACACCGCGTTGATCGTGTCGCTGGTGCTGGCCCTGTTCACCATCGTCTTCGGTACCCGCAACCTGGATGCCACGGAACACCATCGCGGCATGGTGCTGGCCATCGCATTCGAATCGCTGGTGAAGCTGTTCGCTTTTCTGGCGGTCGGCGCGTATGTGACCTACGGCCTGTATGACGGTTTCGATGACCTGTTCGACCAGGCCATGCTCGCCCCGCGCCTCGAGGAATACTGGAAGGAAACCGTCAACTGGCCATCGATGGTGGTCCAGACTGGCGTGGCGATGATGGCGATTATCTGCCTGCCAAGGCAGTTCCATGTGACCGTCGTGGAAAACATCGACCCTCAGGACTTGCGCCTGGCCAAATGGGTATTCCCGGCCTACCTGGCATTGGCGGCGCTGTTCGTCGTGCCCATTGCGCTGGCGGGTCAGATGCTGTTGCCGAGCTCGGTACTGCCGGACTCCTTCGTCATTAGCCTGCCACTGGCCCAAGCGCATCCCGCCTTGGCCCTGCTGGCGTTCATCGGGGGGGCATCGGCGGCGACCGGCATGGTGATCGTGGCCAGCGTGGCACTGTCGACCATGGTCTCCAACGACATGCTGTTGCCGTGGCTGCTACGCCGCAACAACGCCGAGCGCCCGTTCGAAGTGTTCCGCCAGTGGATGCTCTCGGTACGCCGGGTGAGCATCGTCGCCATTTTGCTGCTGGCGTACGTCAGCTATCGCTTGCTCGGCTCGACCGCGAGCCTGGCGACCATCGGCCAGATCGCGTTCGCCGCAGTGACCCAACTGGCGCCGGCCATGCTGGGCGCGTTGTACTGGAAACAGGCCAACCGCCGCGGCGTGTTCGCCGGCCTCGCTGCCGGGACCTTCCTGTGGTTCTACACCCTGATCCTGCCGATTGCCGCCCTTAGCCTGGGCTGGTCGTTGAGCAGTTTTCCGGGGCTGGCGTGGTTGCACAGCAACCCGCTGCACTTGCCTATCACGCCACTGACCCAGGGTGTGGTGCTGTCCCTTGCCGGTAATTTCACCCTATTCGCCTGGGTCTCGGTACTGTCACGCACACGGGTCTCGGAACACTGGCAGGCCGGTCGCTTCATTGGCCAGGAAATCAGCGCCCGCCCCAGCGCACGCTCGATGCTGGCCGTGCAGATCGACGATTTGCTGCAACTGGCGGCACGTTTCGTCGGTGAAGAACGCGCCCGCCAGAGCTTCATCCGGTTTGCCTACCGCCAGGGCAAAGGCTTCAATCCGAACCAGAACGCCGACAGTGATTGGATCGCCCACACTGAACGCTTGCTGGCAGGTGTGCTGGGGGCCTCGTCGACGCGCGCCGTGGTAAAAGCCGCCATCGAAGGTCGGGAAATGCAACTCGAAGACGTCGTGCGCATCGCCGACGAAGCCTCCGAGGTGCTGCAGTTCAATCGCGCGCTGCTGCAAGGGGCGATCGAAAACATCACCCAGGGCATCAGTGTGGTCAACCAGTCGCTGAAACTGGTGGCCTGGAACCGGCGCTACCTCGAGTTGTTCAACTACCCGGATGGCCTGATCAGCGTCGGTCGACCGATTGCCGACATCATTCGCTACAACGCCGAGCGCGGCCTGTGCGGCCCCGGCGAAGCCGAAGTGCACGTCGCCCGCCGCCTGCACTGGATGCGTCAGGGCCGCGCGCACACTTCCGAGCGATTGTTTCCCAATGGCCGGGTGATCGAGCTGATCGGCAACCCGATGCCTGGCGGTGGTTTCGTCATGAGTTTCACCGACATCACCGCGTTCCGCGAAGCCGAACAGGCGCTGACCGAAGCCAACGAAGGTCTGGAGCGACGGGTCACCGAACGCACCCACGAACTGTCGCAGCTCAACGTGGCCCTGACCGAAGCCAAGGGCAACGCCGAGGCGGCCAACCAGTCGAAAACCCGTTTCCTGGCCGCCGTCAGCCATGACTTGATGCAACCGTTGAACGCGGCGCGGCTGTTCTCCGCCGCCCTGTCCCATCAGGAAGACGGCCTGTCCGACGAGGCGCAGAAACTGGTCCAGCACCTCGATAGCTCACTGCGTTCGGCCGAAGAGCTGATCAGCGATTTGCTGGATATTTCCCGCCTCGAAAACGGCAAGATCAATCCAAACCCCAAGCCGTTCGCGCTCAACGAGTTGTTTGACACACTCGGCGCCGAATTCAAGGCGCTGGCGCGGGAACAAGGGCTCGAGTTTCGCGTCCGGAGCAGCAAGCTGCGCATCGACAGCGATATCAAACTATTGCGCCGAATCCTGCAGAACTTCCTGACCAACGCTTTCCGCTATGCCAAGGGCCCGGTGCTCCTGGGGGTCCGCCGGCACAAGGGCGAGTTGTGTCTGGAGGTGTGGGACCGTGGGCCCGGCATTCCTGAAGATAAACAGCAGGTGATTTTCGAGGAGTTCAAACGCCTCGACAGTCATCAGACCAGCGCCGAGAAAGGCCTGGGGTTAGGCCTCGCCATTGCCGACGGCTTGTGCCGCGTACTAGGACACACCCTGCGCGTTCGCTCCTGGCCGGGGCACGGCAGCGTTTTCAGCGTCAGCGTCCCGCTGGCCAGGGCGCAAACCGCGCAGCCGGCCAAGCCTGCGGAACTCAACGGCAAATTGCTCAGTGGCGCGCAGGTGCTGTGCATCGATAACGAGGACAGCATCCTGATCGGCATGAACAGCCTGCTGACCCGTTGGGGTTGTCAGGTCTGGACTGCACGCAATCGCGATGAGTGCGTGGCATTGCTCGATGAAGGGGTACGTCCGCAACTGGCGTTGGTGGACTACCACCTCGACCACGGCGAAACCGGCACGGAGTTGATGGCCTGGCTGCGCACCCGATTGGGCGAGCCTGTGCCGGGCGTGGTGATCAGTGCCGATGGGCGACAGGAAACGATGGCCCAGGTGCATGCGGCGGGACTGGATTACCTGGCCAAACCAGTGAAGCCGGCGGCATTGCGGGCGTTGTTGAGCCGGTATTTGCCGTTGTAGTGTTTGGCGGGCGCGATGGTGCGCGCCCATCGCTATCGCGAGCAGGCTCGCTCCCCCATTCGAACGCATTCCCTGTGGGAGCGAGCCTTCTCGCGATGCTGTCTGGCTACTCTGGCAATTCGACCAACCCGTCCACATCGGTCATCGCCCGCTCGAGCAAATCGGCTGGCAGGCTCTTGCTCGCCCTCGCCCCCAGCAACTTCAGTTGTTCACTGCGGCTGACCAGATTGCCGCGTCCCTCTGTCAGCTTGTTGCGCGCCGAGCTGTAAGCCTTGTCCAGTTGCTGCAGGCGATTGCCGACCTCATCCAGATCCTGGATAAACAACACGAACTTGTCGTACAGCCACCCGGCTCGCTCGGCGATTTCCCGCGCATTCTGGCTTTGACGCTCCTGTTTCCACAGGCTGTCGATGACGCGCAGCGTCGCCAGCAAAGTGGTCGGGCTGACGATCACGATATTGCGGTCGAACGCTTCTTGAAACAGCGTCGGCTCAGCCTGCAGCGCCGCGGAAAAGGCCGCTTCGATCGGCACGAACAACAATACGAAATCCAGGCTGTGCAGGCCGTCGAGACGTTTGTAGTCCTTCCCGGCCAAACCTTTAACGTGATTGCGCAGGGACAGGACGTGTTGCTTGATGGCGATCTGGCCGATGGCCTCGTCTTCTGCGGCAACGTACTGCTGATACGCCGTGAGGCTGACCTTGGAGTCGACCACCACTTGCTTGTCGCCCGGCAGGTAAATGATGACGTCCGGCTGGAAGCGCTCGCCGTCCGGGCCCTTGAGATTGACCTGGGTCTGATACTCGCGCCCTTTTTCCAGCCCGGCATGTTCGAGCACTCGCTCGAGGATCAGTTCGCCCCAGTTACCCTGGGTTTTCTGCCCTTTCAATGCGCGGGTCAGGTTGGTGGCTTCGTCACTCAGTCGCAGATTGAGTTGTTGCAGACGCTCCAGCTCTTTGGCCAGCGAGAAGCGCTCCCGGGCTTCAGCCTGGTAGCTCTCTTCGACGCGTTTTTCAAAGGACTGGATGCGTTCCTTCAGTGGGTCGAGCAATTGCCCCAGGCGCTGTTGACTGGTTTCGGCAAAACGCTGTTCACGCTCATCGAAGATTTTCCCCGCCAACTCGGCGAACTGCGCCCGAAGCTCGTCTCGCGAGCCTTGCAAGTCATTGAGGCGCTGCTGATGGCTCTCCTGCTGTTCGCGCAGCTCTGCGTTGAGCGAGGCGGCCAAGGCATCCAGACGACGCAGTTCGGCGTCTTTTCCGGCGCGTTCGATATTCCAGGCGTGAGCGGCATCGCGGGCATCGTCACGTTCGATCTGCAGCAGTTCGACTTCACGGCGCACGGCGGCAAGGTCGGCCTGCTTGGCGGAGTTGGCCTGGCCAAGATCCGCGATTTCATCGCGACAGGCTTCAAGTTGGGCGTTCAAGCCATCCTGAGCCAGATTCGCCGTGGACAGGCGCTCTTCCAATAGCGCCACTTCTGCCTGTGCGGTGCCCGCTCGTCGTTGCAGTTGCCAGGCCAACACCAGCAGCGGCAGTGCAGCGCCCGCCAGACCGAGCAATGCGCTGGTCAAGTCCATAGCCATAGCCATTCCTGCCATTGAAATAAAGCTTGAAGGTTAACCAAGGCGTCAGGTCTTGGACAGCTCAGTCTTCAATCAGCCCCAGTTCCCTTTGCGCGCGCAAATCACCGGCACGCGCGGCTTGGCGCAACAGGTCCTGGCCAATCCGTCGATCCCGGGCATTACCACACTCCCGACACATCAGTTGACCGAGGCGGCTTTGCGCGGCCACGACACCCTCACGCGCCGGCTGCTTGAGCAAACGCCCGGCAATGTGTTTGACGTTGGGGTTTTCGCCCAGGCGTGGGCTATCCAATAACCACTCGGCCACACGCATCGAAAAGCGCTTGGGTGGGACAACAATGGAAGGTTTGGCGGGAGAGGAAATGGAATGTGAACGAAACTTCATAAAGCACTGTGGGGCAGATCGGAAGGCGCGCCACTCTACTCTTTTTTTCTTACAGGTAAAGTCGAAAAAACGCAGCACGCCCGTCCTAGAGCAAGCGCTAGGGACAATCCACAGAAGCTGTGGATAACTCAGTGGACAACCGCCCCTGAACTCTCGCAAAGCCCTATGGAATGGGGCTCGCAGTCAAACTGACGATTTTTTCACCAGTAAAAAAAAGCGATGTTTTTCATTGACTTAAATTTTGGTTACAGGCACCCACTGCGATTGAAGGCTGGATGACAGTGAAGTGACAGACTGCGCAACTTATGTGCACAAGTACCTTATTGACGGTTATATCAGCGCGCTCTTTCGGCACGTTTTGTCAGCGAAGTTGGGGATAAACTGTGACAATTCCATGACCAGGGCGGGTTCTGACTGGTTGGATTTCCACCGCCGCCGGTCGGATTGCAGGCTGTTTCAGGGCGTACCTGGAGGGTATCAGCACCGATCCAACGTCCTGCGGGAACGGTATTGAACGTCGCCCTCAATCTTTTTTGCTATCACACTTCCCTTCGCCCATTCAATCAGTTAGTATCCGCGGCGTTAGTACCAAGCTGAAAGTCAATTCTGGTCGAACAAATCCCCCCGGACAGCCTTCCCAAACGAAGCCTCCACCGAACAAGCGGGATCGACCACCTCGATGGTTTCCAGGTAACTCTTGCGCCAACACAGCCTTTGAATCGTAAGCAAAGGGTGTTGCCAGGCTCATTTACTCTGACCGAACCAACCTGCAAATTGATCAGGATCTTCACCCCGGGCCCAGAACCTTTGCCCTTGATGTGTTGCCTGCCCTCCTAAGTACCTACCTGCCAGCCCAAGCGCGCCAATTTATCAGCGCTTCAAACTGGCTGCTTTGTTCCAGTCGGGTTCTTCGTTCGACCAATGGTGGTTGTCGTCACTGGAACGTTTTAATTTTGCACGGTTCTTATCCGTGTCGCTTGTAGGAACACCAATGACTATGTCTACTCAAATCCATACCCAGGATGCCATTCGCACCCTAACCAACGCTTTTGCACCAATGAACTGCCTGATCATGGCCGCTCGCAAAGGCTGTTTCAGCTTCACGCTGGTCAACGAACACGGCATCGCCCGTCATAGCGAACGCCTGTATCCGGATCAGTACTCCAGCGCCGAACCGCTGCAGGCTGTGATCGATCGTACCCGTCAGGCACTGGTTGCCTGAGACGCCAGCAAGGCTGAAACACCAAAAGCCCCGCACACAAAACGCGGGGCTTTTTGTTGCTCGACATTTCACCTGACGTGAATACCGATTAAGCACTAACCGATATAACGGTTATAACTCGCAGCCGTAAATATTTTAAAAACAGGCCTTTACGTCGCGAATATGACACTACACTTCAACTCAAGCGGCTTGTTCCGCTTCCGGCGAGCCTGAGTCGATCCACCGCTGCCAAGGCCTTTCAGGTATCGCCGCCCATTTCGAGTTTCGAGGGTTTTATGGGTATCGCTGCCAGCGAACTGTGCCGCTATGTGATCCGCCCGACATTGATCTACCTTGGACGCCATAGCGCAATTGCCGAATCTCTGTTGGTGGGCATTGCCGCCAGCCAGTCGGCCCTGGGTTCCGCCCTGCATGACCGCCGTGGACACGGCCTCTACCGAATCGCCGAACCCCGTCATCAGGCACTCTGGGACCACTATCTGGCACTCGATCCCGAACGCGCCAGCCTGGTCCGGGGCCTGGCCAGCCAACATGCTTTCCTCAGCGGCCCGCACCTCGAATTGACCGTCAACCTGCGTTACGCCACAGCCATCGCCTGGCTGCTGGTCGAAGAACAAAACACTCCCCTCCCTGAAGCCGACGACCTGCTGGGAATGGCGCGAATCTGGCGCCAGACCTTCCACCCCCAAGGGCGCCTGAGAGACTTCACCTACGCGTGGCAGACCTGTGTTTCACCGCTGAATCAAGTGGCCTGCTGATCACCCTGGATCCAAAAATCGCCCATCTGGTCGCGAATCTGGTCGGATTGTCCTACAAAACCGCTCTAAATCAAGCGATACAGCCTATGGCGCCCGGACGAAAATGTTGGTAATTTCCGCCCCGGTGATCTCCAGGAGTTCTAATAATGAAAAAAGTAATGCTCAAAACCACCATTAGCCTCGCCGTTGCCTTGGCATCCACCCAAATCTTCGCAAGCGGCTTTGCCCTCAACGAACAAAGCATCAGCGGAATGGGTACTGGTTATGCCGGGCGCTCTTCTTCTGCCGAAGATGCAAGTACAGTTTTTGGCAACCCTGCCGGTATGGCCCGCCTCAAAGGCCAGCAAATCACCGGCGGTATCGCCGCGATCGACGCCTCGACCGATATCAGCGATACCAGCGGCCGTTCAAGCGGAACCAACAAAGGCGATATGGTTCCGTTCACTTCAGTACCGATGGGTTTCTATACAAATAAACTCAACGATGAATGGGCTGTCGGTTTTGGTGTCTACGCTCCGTTCGGGCTGATTACCAACTACGAAAACGGCTTTCAGGGCCGCGCTTTCGGCAGCAAGAGCGAAGTCAAAGTCGTCACTCTGCAACCAACCGTCAGTTACGCGTTCAACGACAAGGTGTCGATCGGTTTTGGCCCTACCATCAACCGGATTACCGGCACCCTGGAATCGGACATTACTATCCCCCGGACGACTGGCGACAACAATGTGGAGATCAAGGGCGACGATACGGCCTTGGGCTTCAACGTCGGCGTTCTGGTGCAAGCTACCGACACCACTCGCGTGGGCCTGACCTATCACTCGAAAGTGAACTACAAGCTTGACGGCCACACCGATGTGACTGCCAGTGCTGGCGTGCCACCTCAGGTACTCCGATCCAACCGTTACGATGCCTCGCTGAAGCTCGAAACACCTGAGTCCTATGACCTTTCCGTGACTCAAGACATGAATGATGCCTGGAAGCTCTATGCCGGTGCGACCTGGACTCGCTGGAGCCGCCTGAAAGACATCACGGTCAACAACGACGGCGTAACCGCACAAAGCGGTGGTGCCCTCGCCCCACAAATCCTTGGCACCATCAAGGAAGAGCAGAACTGGCATGACACCTGGGCGTACGCCGTGGGTACTTCCTACCAGTTGAACAAGCAGTGGGTACTGCGTACCGGTCTCTCCTTTGACCAGTCGCCCACCAACAACACTGATCGTTCGCCACGCATTCCTACCGGTGACCGGACGATTTTCAGCATCGGTGCAGGCTTCAACCCAACCGACGACTGGACCATTGATGTGGCTTACTCCTACCTCAAGGAAGAATCTGTCACTGTCAAACGCGCTAACGCTTTGGGTCAGTCCTACAACGCCAAGTACGAAAACAGTGCAAACGGTTTCGGTGTCGGTGCAACCTACCGCTTCTGATGATTCACGGCGGGCCTGAACCGCTTGCCACCTGAATCAAAAAAGCCCCGCTCTCTTGCACAGAGGCGGGGCTTTTTAGTGGGCATCGATCAGGGAGCGGAAGCGGGAGGCGGTGAAGCCAGAGCCTTCTCTACTGCCGCGATGAAATCGGGATCATCGGGTTTGGTCAGGCTGGAGAAATTGGCGATCACCTTGCCCTGACGATCGACCACGTACTTGTAGAAATTCCACTTCGGCGCGCTGGACTGCTCGGCGAGCACCCGGAACAGGTGCGTCGCATCGTCACCGCGGACTTTCTGCGGCTCGGTCATGGTGAAGGTCACGCCGTAATTCACATAACAGACCTTGGCCGTCTCGGCACCGTCCTTTGACTCCTGTTTGAAGTCATTGGACGGCACACCGATCACCTCCAGCCCCTGATCCTTGTAACGCTGATTCAGTGCTTCAAGGCTTTTGAACTGCGGGGCGAAGCCACAAAAACTGGCGGTATTGACCACCACCAATGGCTTGCCCGCGAAGCGCTGGCACAAGTCGATGGATTCCTTGGCACGTAGTTTGGGCAGCGAACCTTCCAACAGCGTCGGGCATTGTGCGGCCTGAGCCAACCCGGTAAACGCGACCAGTAATGCAGGTACCGCCAGCCAGCGCATCAACATGTCAGGGCTTCCTTATAAGTCGTCAGTTATCGAAGTTACTCGCCCTCTTATCCTGCTAGCAAGCACCCATGCCCAACTGCATCAAGGCCAACCCGCCCCGATGCCAGCCCCACCACGCCAGAGCCAGCAGCAAGGCACAAACGCCAAGAAGGGTAATGCGGGGCCAGAAGTTGTTCATGTCGCGCTCATTTGCGTTTGCAGGCGTGCCACCGGCGTTTCGCGCACCGGCCAGTTGAGGGCGGCGGCCATCAGGCTCAACAGAATCGCTACCTGCCAGATCAAGTCATAACTCCCGGTACGGTCGTAGACCACCCCGCCCAACCAGCCACCGAGGAACGAACCGAGCTGGTGGAACAGGAAGACAATCCCACCGAGCATGGAGAGGTTTCGAACGCCGAACAAGGTCGCTACCGTGCCATTGGTCAACGGCACCGTCGACAGCCACAGGAAACCCATGGCCATACCGAACAGATAAGCGGTAGTCGTGGTCACCGGCGCCCACAGGAACAACGCAATCACCACCGCCCGCAACAGGTAAAGACCGGTGAGCAAACGCGGCTTGGACATGCGTCCACCGAGCCAGCCTGCGGTGTAGGTGCCGAAGATATTGAACAAACCAATCAGCGCCAGCACCGTGGTGCCGACTGTCGCCGGAAGGTGCTGATCCACCAGATACGCCGGCAAGTGCACGCCAATGAAGACCACCTGAAAACCGCAGACAAAAAAGCCAAACGCCAGCAGCCAGAACCCCGAATGGGAACAGGCCTCACGCAATGCCTCGGACAAGGTTTGCTCATGGCCAAGCACGGGCAAAGGCTTGTCCTTGAGCATGCTGACCAACGGCACGATCAAGGCCACCAGGCAGCCCAAAGCCAGCAGCGCCGCAGACCAGCCGAGCCAGCCGATCAACCCGAGCGTGCCGGGCACCATGGCGAACTGACCAAAGGAACCGGCAGCGCTGGCGATCCCCATGCCCAGGCTGCGTTTCTCCGGCGGGACAGCACGCCCGACCACGCCGAGAATCACCGAAAACGAAGTGCCGGACAGACCGATACCGATCAACAGCCCGGCACTCAAGGACAGCGTGACGGCCGAATCCGACAGGCCCATGAACAACAGGCCCAGGGCGTACAGAACGCCGCCGATCAACACCACCTTCGCCGCACCGAAGCGATCCGCCAGCGCGCCGGTGAATGGCTGCGCCAAGCCCCAGATCAGGTTTTGCAGGGCGATGGCGAAGGCAAAGACTTCACGCCCCCAGCCAAACTCGGCACTCATCGGCGCCAGAAACAGCCCGAAGCCGTGTCGCACGCCAAGCGACAACGCAAGAATCAGCGCACTCCCCAATAAAACCCAACCACAGGTACGCCACATCGATGTCATTATTATTCTCCAATCGCGGGTATATACCCGCTTAAGTTCTGAAAAACCGGCATCAAGCCAGTTCATCCAGCAATTTCAACAACGTTTCCCGCTTCTCGGCGCCCAAGCGATCAACCAATCGCTGCTGTGCCGCTTCCCAGGCCGGCAGGGCTGCTTTCAAGCGCTCGGCACCGGCTTCGGTCAGGCGGACGATACGGTTACGCATGTCCTCGCCCTCGACCAGCATCACCAGGCCCTCGCCTTCCAGGACGCGCAAATTGCGCCCCAGGGTGCTGCGATCCAGTCCCATGGCCTCGGCCAGGGTGGAAATACTCGGTTGATCCAGACGCTGCAGATTGCACAGCAAAGAATACTGCGCAACGTTGATCCCGAAACCGTCGAGAGCGCCGTCGTAATGCCTGCTGACGCCACGGGCGGCGCGACGCAGGTTGATGCATAAACATTGGGATTCGAGCATGGTGCGTGTATATACCCGTGGTTAAGTGAAAGCAAATTTTTTGTTACATGCGACCCGTAAGAGCAACCCTGCTCGCGCAGCCTTATATCAAGGCCAGCCCGACCAGCATCGCAACTTCCAGCAATTCCAGCAACGCCCCCGCCGTATCGCCCGTCGTCCCGCCTAATCGTCGCAGCATGACCCGTCGCAACCACGCGAACAACACGACTGCCAGCACCACGGCAAAAAAACCACTCAAGCCAGCAATCAGCACGCAGGCCAAGCCACTGACCGCCAACACCTGCTTGCCTGCCGAGCGTGGCAGATGATCGGCCAGCGCCTGACCCAGGCCACCGGCACGTACATAGGGCGTGGTCAGGAACAACCCCAGCAACGCACTGCGACCAAGCAGCGGCACGATGATCAGCGCAAGGGCGTGTTGCTGTTCGATCAAGGCCAGCAGCGCGGCGAATTTCAACAGCAGCACCAACACCAGCGTGACCACCGCCATCGGACCGCTGCGCGGGTCTTTCATGATGGTCAATGTGCGTTCACGGTCGCCGAAGCCACCGAGCCACGCATCGGCGCTGTCGGCCAGGCCGTCCAGGTGCAATGCGCCGCTGAGCAACACCCAAACGGTGAGCAGGAGTGCCGCGTGCAGCAACAGCGGCGCGCCGAGCATCAGCCAGTTGAGGCCCCATAAAATACCGCCGAACAACAAGCCCACCAGCGGATAGAACAGCAGCGACCGCCCCAGCTCCTGCGGTGCCGGCATGCCCGGCAGACGGACCGGCAGGCTGCTGAGAAACTGTAAGGCGATCCAGAACGGCAGCATGGTCAGACCGCTTCCCTTAACAATCCGTCGGACTCGACCGACAGCGAAAACAGTGCGCCATGGCCGACTTCAACGTTGAGTAATTGCTCCCGCGGCAAGCCGCGCGCCTGCGCCAGCAACAAGCGCATGACCCCGCCATGACTGACGAGCAATACCCGCTCGCCCGCGTAGGCAGCATGCAAACGCGCCACCGCCGCCAACACCCGCGCTGCGAACGCCGCGACAGGCTCGCCCTGAGGCGGCGTGAACGAATAAGGATCGGCCCAGAACAACCCGAGGGAATCGGCATCGGTTTCCATCAGCGCCGCAGCGCTCTGCCCCTCCCAGGCGCCGAAATGCAGTTCTTGCAAGTCGGCCTGCCACTCGATCGGCAAGCCCAATCGCCCTGCCAGTTCTTCAGCGAACCGCGCACACCGCTGCAGGGGCGAACTGACCAGACGATCCCAAGGCCCTTGCGCCAGCACCGCCTCGCGCATTTGCTGCCAGCCTTTTTCGGTCAATGCATCATCGAGGCTGCCACGCAAGCCGCCACCGAGCTCGGTTTCGCCGTGACGCAGCATATCCAGACGCAACGTCATGCCGGACGATCCGCCACCGCTGCCTCGGCGAACGTCGCCATCTGCCCGTGCAGGTCGCAGGCCAGACGCAGCAATGGCACGGCCAGCGCCGCGCCGCTGCCCTCGCCCAGTCGCAAGCCGAGGTCGAGCAAGGGTTCGGCACTCAGGGTTTCCAGCACATGGCGGTGCCCCGGCTCGGCACCGCGATGGCCGAACAACAGCCACTGTCGACACTCGGGATTCAAGCGCACCGCGACCAGCGCCGCGACGCTGCAAATGAAACCGTCCACCAGCACCGCAATGCCTTCCTGGGCGCAGGCCAGGTAAGCACCCACCAGTGCCGCAATTTCAAAACCGCCGAGGTTGAACAGGGTCTGCAACGCATCGCCACGCTGAGCCCCGTGCAGCGCCAGCGCGCGCTCGATCACTTGTGCTTTATGGCTGACGCCTGCGGCATTCAAACCGGTGCCCGGCCCGGCCAGATGTACGACCGGACACTCCAGCAATGCGCACGCCAGGGCGCTGGCCGCCGTGGTGTTGCCAATGCCCATTTCGCCACCAATGAATAGCTGAGCGCCCGAGGCGAGCGCGCGCTGCACGCTGTCGCGACCCGCCTGCAGAGCACGCTCACCTTGCGCCTGCGTCATCGCCGGACCTTGCACAAAATTCGCCGTCCCCGGACCGATGTTCAGATGACGCACACCCGACAGGTTCAATGCCGGCGTCACCGTGCCCAGGTCCACCACTTCGAGGCAAGCCCCCAACTGCCGCGCCAGCACGCTGATTGCTGCACCACCGGTGACGAAGTTGTGCAGCATCTGCCCGGTGACTTCCTGGGGAAATGCCGACACGCCTTCGGCCACCACGCCATGGTCACCGGCAAAAATCGCGATCCACAGCTGATCCAGGCTTGGCTTGATCTGCCCTTGCAAGCCCGCCAATTGCACCGCCACCGCTTCGAGCTGGCCGAGCGAACCGGCCGGTTTGGTCAGTTGCTGTTGCCGGGCTTGCGCCTGCTCGAGCACATCGAGGTCGATCGGTTTGCACGGGTTCAGCCACCAGGATTGGGTCATAACGCAGTTCCTTTCAAAGTCAGGGGCAGGCCGGCGACGGTCAGGATGACTCGCTGACAACGCTCGGCCAGAGCTTGATGCAGCCAACCGGCCTCATCGACATAGCGGCGAGTCAATTCGCCCAGCGGCACGACACCCATTCCGGTCTCGTTGCTGACAAAAATGATTTCACCTGGCAGCGACGCCAGGCACTCCAGCAGGGCATCGCGCTCGGCGCTCAGGCGTTGCTCATCGTCGAGCATCAGCAGATTGGTCAGCCACAGGGTCAGGCAATCCACCAACAGGCAGCGTTCGGCACTGGCGGTTTCGCGCAGGACGCGGGCCAATTCCAGCGGCTCTTCGATCAACGCCCATTCGGCCGGACGACGGGCACGGTGATGGGCGACCCGCTGGCTCATTTCACCGTCCAGCGGTTGGCTGGTGGCGATGTAGGTCACTTGGAGCTGGCTGTCTGAGGCGAGTTTTTCGGCCAGACGACTTTTGCCGGAGCGGGCGCCGCCGAGGATCAGTTGGAGCATGTTCATAACCTTTTATTTGGCGGTGTCGCGACAGGCCTCATCGCGGGCTTGCCCGCGATGGGGCCTGCACAGTCACTTCAAATCCCACAGAGCCCCCGCAGCAGCCCGGTATCCAGATGCGTCTCCACCAGATCCGCCAGCCGCTCGATATCCCGCTCGCGCAATCCGTGGTAATCCACGTCCTGCACAGCCTGCAACCCCGCCCAACGCAACAGGGCGCTGCACGCTGCCGGGGATTCGAACAGACCGTGCAGATAGGTGCCGAAAATCTGCCCATCGACACTTTGCGCACCGTCACAGCGTCCGTCATCGAGCAGTACGGCGGCGTTTTCCAGCGCCGGCCCGGTGGTGACGCCGGCATGGATTTCATAACCGCTGACTTCAGCGTTCTCCAGCGCCAGACGCCCGCGCACATTGCGCAGTTGCTTGTGTTCTTCGAGTCGGGTTTCAAACGCCAACAACCCCAGCCCGGCGCTGGACCCCGGAACGCCTTCCAGGCCCAGCGGATCGTGCACCTGCTCGCCGAGCATTTGCAGACCGCCGCAGATGCCCAGCACTTTGCCGCCGTAGCGCAGGTGTCGCGAGATCGCGGTTTCCCAACCGTTGGCGCGCAGATACGCCAGGTCGTTGCGCACGCTTTTCGAGCCCGGAAGAATGATCAGATCAGCTGGCGCAATCGCCTGGCCGGGACCGATGAATTGCAGGTCCACCTGAGGGTGCAGGCGCAACGGGTCGAAATCGGTGTGGTTGCTGATGCGCGGCAGCACCGGCACCACCACTTTCAAAACCTGATCGGCCTTGTCGGTCTGGCGCTGATCGATGCCATCCTCGGCCTCCAGGTGCAGATCCAGCACGTACGGCAGCACGCCGATCACGGGCTTGCCGGTGCGCTGTTCCAGCCAATCGAGGCCGGGTTGCAGCAAGGCGATATCGCCGCGAAAACGATTGATGATGAAGCCCTTGACTCGCGCCTGCTCGCTGGGCGACAGCAGCTCCAGCGTCCCCACCAGATGCGCGAACACCCCGCCACGATTGATGTCGGCGATCAGCAGCACCGGACAATCCACCGCCTCGGCGAAGCCCATGTTGGCGATGTCCCCGGCACGCAGGTTGATCTCCGCTGGGGAGCCCGCACCTTCGACCATCACCACCGGATACGCCGCACTCAACCGCGCATGGGAAGCCAGCACCGCTTGCATGGCGATGGCTTTGTAGTCGTGATAGGCGACGGCGTTCATGGTTGTGACGGCGCGACCATGGATGATCACCTGAGCGCCGGTATCGCTGTTGGGTTTGAGCAGCACCGGGTTCATATCGGTGTGCGGTTCGAGGTAAGCGGCCTGCGCCTGCACGGCTTGTGCGCGACCGATTTCGCCACCGTCGGCCGTCACGGCGCTGTTGAGCGCCATGTTCTGCGGCTTGAACGGCACCACGCTGACGCCCTGACGCGTAACCCAGCGACACAACGCCGTCACCAGTGTGCTTTTACCGGCATCGGATGTGGTGCCCTGCACCATCAACGTTGTCATTGGCCTTCCTTGGCAAAGGCTGCGAATGCGGCGGCAAGACGCACCCAGTCGGCTTCATCGGCAGGCAACCCGAAACGCAGACTGCTGTTGTGCGTGAACAACCGCAGCAAAATGCCGCGCCGGGCCATGAATTCATGCAGTTCTTCGGCGCGATCGGTGATCAACCACTGGAACAATGCGCAGCCGCCATCAGGCTTGAAACCGTGCTGCTCCAGGAGCACCGCCAGACGTTCACTGGCCACTTCCGCGCGCACGCGTTGCAATGCGTGCCCTTCGACATCACGCAGGCAGGCCTGGCCCACCACCCGGGTCGGACCGCTGACGACCCATGGCCCCACTTGTTCGGCGAGCAACTTGAGTAACTTGCGCTCGGCCAGGACAAATCCCAGCCGCACCCCGGCCAGACCAAAGAACTTGCCGAACGAACGCAGCACGATCAGGCCGACCAGATGGGAGAACGGCGCCAGGCTCTGCTGCGGTGTGTTGTCCATGAACGCTTCGTCCACCACCAGCCAGCCACCGCGCTGGGCCAGTCGTGAATGCCAGTCGAGCAGGCGAGCGGGGGGCAGGCTCAAGCCGGTGGGATTATTCGGGTTAACCACCACCAACACATCCAGGCTGTCGACAAAGAAATCGACTTCCTGCTCCAGCACCTCGCGCACGATGTAGCCATTGCGGCGCCACGCTTCGGCATGTTCGGCATAACACGGCGACAGCACGCCCACCTTCCCCGCCCGACGCAGACGCGGCAGTAACTGGATGGCCATCTGCGACCCCGCCACCGGCAATACCTGCAGGGTGCCGTAGTAATCGCAGGCGGCCTGTTCCAGCCCGTCATCGTTTTCCGGCAACCGCGCCCAGGCCCGCAGCGGGATATCCGGAACGGGAAACGGCCAGGGCGCGAGGCCGCTGGACAGGTCAAGCCAATCGGCTTCCTCGATGCCGTATTCGAGCGCCGCCTTGCGCAACCGTCCACCGTGCTCAAGCATAAAATTCAGCCCCCAGGCAGAGAATCAGCAGCCATAACCATACCCCGCGCTGGACCAGTTGCCAGCCACGATCGATGGAGTCGGCATCCGCCGGCACGCCTTCGCCCAGTTGCGGACGTTGATGCAGTTCACCGTGATAGATCGCCGCCCCACCCAATTCGACGCCCAGCGCACCGGCCCCCGCAGCCATCACCGGGCCGGCGTTCGGGCTGTCCCAGGTCGGGCCCTGGGTCCGCCAGCATTTCAGGGCCAGTCGGGTTTGGCCCAGCAAGGCGTAGGTCAGCGCTACCAAACGCGCGGGAATGTAATTGAGCACATCATCGATTTTCGCTGCCGCCCAGCCGAAACGCTCGAAGCGTTCATTGCGATAGCCCCACATGGCGTCCAGCGTGTTGCTCAAACGGTAGAGCACAACGCCTGGCGCACCGGCCACGGCAAACCAGAACAGTGCGGCAAACACGGCGTCACTGCCGTTTTCCAGCACCGATTCGGTGGCGGCACGGGCCACTTCGGTTTTATCCAGTTCGCTGGTCTTGCGGCTGACCAGGTAACTGACGCGCGTACGCGCCTCTTCCAAATCATCGCTGCGCAAGGCCCTGGCCACGGGCTCGACGTGTTCGCCCAGGCTGCGCATGCCGAGGGCGCAGTACAACGCAAGAATCTCGACCATCCAGCCCACATAAGGCGCCCAGGAAAGTGCCGTGGCCAACAAGGTCAGCGGCAACACCGCAATCACCCACGCGGTGACCCCGTGACTGCGCCAGCCGCGACCACCCGCGTTGAAACGTTGCTCGATACGCTCGGCAAACCGACCGAACGCCACCAGCGGATGCCAGCGCTTGGGTTCACCCAGCAGCGCATCCAGCGCCACGGCGGCGACACTCAACAACGCCACACTCATTGGCGCACTCCCCAATAATTTTCATACAACAATTCACTGAGCGGACGCGCCTGCGCCCAGCCTTCAAGGACCAGCATCGGCGCCGGGTAGAATTCCTTGACCGGTCCCAGGCACAAAATGGCCAGTGGTTTGGCACCGGGCGGCAAGCCGAGCAAATCGGCCAGGGCTTGCGGTTCGAACAGCGAGACCCAGCCCATGCCCAAGCCTTCGGCCCGGGAGGCCAGCCACAGGTTCTGGATCGCGCAGGACAACGAAGCCATGTCCATTTCCGGCAAGGTGCGACGACCGAAAATATGCCGCTCGCGATCGTCCATCAGCGCCGCCACCAACACCTCGGCGCAGTCATTAATGCCTTCGACCTTGAGCTGCATGAATTCGTCGGTGCGTTCGCCGAGGGCTTCGGCGGTGCGAATGCGCTCTTGCTCCACCAGTTCCCGGATCTGGCCGCGCAGGGCTCGGTCGCTGATGCGGATAAACCGCCAGGGCTGCATCAAGCCGACACTTGGCGCCTGGTGCGCGGCTTCGAGCAACCGCCGCAGCAATTCAGGCTCGACCGTGCCACCGCTGAAGTGACGCATGTCGCGGCGTTCACCGATGGCCCGGTAGACCGCTGCGCGTTCGGCTTCGGAAAAGGCGTTGTCGGTCATGGCCTCTTCGCTGGCAAGCCAGCGCCTACAGGGTTCAGGTGATCAACTGCAGGAGCCGGCTTGCCGGCGAACGCGTCCTCAAGATCGGGTGCAAACAATGCGGCTACAGCGGTCGGATTGGACGGAAAATAGAAATGCACATAAGAGGCCGTCATCCGCCCCTCACGATAAACCGCCTCCGCCCCGCGCCCGCCATTGGGGCTCAAGCCACGGGCAATCGGCACGAGCCCGGTGGTGGTCAGCGAATGATGATAGGTATGCCCACGCAGGGAACCTTCCGGCAATTCGACAGCCTGCAGCGCCAGTGCCGCCAGACGCTTTTGCATCACCGCATCCCCGGCCAGCAGGCCGACCAATTCTGCACGCGTACCTTCGACATCGGTGAGCGAATCGAGCAAATACAACATGCCGCCACATTCGGCGAGCAAGGGTTTGCCCGCCTCGTGGTGCGCGCGAATCGCGCTCAGCATCGAGGTGTTTTGCGACAACGCCACATGATGCAATTCCGGGTAGCCGCCCGGCAGATAGAGGCTGTCTGCCTCGGGTAGCCGACTGTCACGCATCGGTGAAAAGAACGACAACTCGGCGCCCATGGCCCGCAACAAATCCAGGCTGGCGCCATAGGTAAAGGCAAACGCTTCATCACGGGCCACGGCAATGCGCACACCCGCCAGCAAGGGTTCGGCAGCGATCACATCCGGGGCTGCGAATTCCACGGCCGGCAGAAGCGCCACCTCGCAACTGCTGGCTAGGGCTTCGGCCGCCGCATCGAGGCGAAGATCGAGATCGTTCAACTCACTGGCCTGCACCAGGCCAAGGTGACGACTCGGCAATTCGATGGCGGTTTCGCGGGACAACGCGCCATACCAACGCAGGCCTTCGGTCAGGCTGCCTTCAAGCAACTGCGCGTGACGCAGGGTGCCCACGCGGTTGGCCAGGACACCGGCAAACGGCAAGTCAGGTTGATAGCGCGCCAGCCCCAGGGCCAGGGCACCAAAGGTCTGCGCCATGGCGGTGCCGTCGATCACGCCCAGCACCGGCACGCCGAAGTGCCGCGCCAGGTCAGCACTGGACGGCGTGCCATCGAACAGCCCCATGACACCTTCGATGAGGATCAGGTCCGCTTCGCCTGCGGCCTCCCACAACAGACGCCGACTCTCCTGCTCGCCGACCATCCACATGTCCAGCTGATACACCGGCGCACCGCTGGCGCGCTCCAGAATCATCGGATCGAGAAAGTCCGGGCCACATTTGAACACACGAACCTTGCGTCCCTGATTGCGATGCAAACGGGCCAGCGCGGCGGTGACGGTGGTCTTGCCCTGACCGGAGGCCGGCGCGGCAATCAGTACGGCCGGGCATTGACGAGGGCTATTCATACCGTGCGACTCACAACTCGACGCCTTTCTGCGCCTTGATACCGGCCTGGAAGGCGTGCTTGATCATGCCCATTTCAGTGACGGTGTCGGCCAGCTCGATCATCTCAGGCTTGGCGCCACGACCGGTGACCACCACGTGCTGCATTGGCGGGCGAGCCTGCAAGTCACTGAGCACCCGATCCAGATCGAGGTAACCGTGCTTGAGGGCGATGTTCAACTCATCCAGCACCACCAGGCCGATGGATGGATCGCGCAGCAGTTCACGGGACACTTCCCACGCGGCTTCGGCGGCGGCGATGTCGCGCTGACGATCCTGGGTTTCCCAGGTAAAGCCTTCGCCCATCACATGAAAACGCACCTGTTCCGGGAAGCGCCGGAAGAACAGCTCTTCACCCGTGCTGTTGCGCCCCTTGATGAACTGCACCACACCGCACTGCATGCCATGGCCCATCGAGCGGGCCAGCATGCCGAACGCCGAGCTGCTCTTGCCTTTGCCGTTGCCGGTCAGCACCAGCAGCAGGCCGCATTCATTCGGGGAGTTGGCGATGCGTTCATCGATTACGGCTTTTTTGCGCAACATGCGCGCCAGATGACGTTCGTCACGATCAGGGGTATCAGTCATGGGAGAGCTCTCCGTTGAGGCAGGATAACGGCGGGCAGGCACAAGAACAGACGGCAAGAAGCCTGGCATCGCCCACCGTGATGCCGCTTGAATGGATCAGGCCGGTCTCCGGGCTCATGAGCGGCGTTGGCCTGGCTGCGCGCCTTCCCGCATCGATGACGACGCAGTGGCTCAAGGCGCAGCTTTCACTCATTTACCGTTGCGGGGGCAGCGCCGGGATCGAAGGCCTTCACGCATTGAAGGACCTGCTCACCGGCTTCCCTGTTTCACTCTGTCGACCCAAGTCACAGAGCACCTGAAACAAGCCGCGAAGGTTAGAGGGTTGGGGGTGGAGCGTCAATTGAAGACGGGGTACGCGGGCGAATAACTGCCATTGATCAATAAACTGACGCCAATCTTGTGCCACACTTCAAGCAATGATATCAAAGAGCCACAACCCCACATCACAATAACAAGGGTGAGCCCCATGCAAGGCATGATCATCAGCAATCCGCAACTGGAATTCCTGCGCCCGGTGCTGGAGCGCTGGTTTGACTGTATCGACCGCTACAACGCCGTACGCGGCGATAACGAAACGCCTTACTGGCTCGACGAAAAAGCCAATCTCGGCCTGCTTTCCGCCGCTGCCTGGATGGCCGAAATGGTCACCCTGCAACAATCGCCCACCCGCAAACAAATCGATGAAGGCGAACGCAACGGTCGTGCCGACTTGTTTATCGCCACACCCGAAGCTCGCGCCTGGATTCAAGCCACACAACGCTGGCCACGGGTGAACAGCCTGAACCTGACCCAGGCCCTGCTCGATATCACCAGCGAGGCCAAACGCGTCAGCTACGCCAGCGACCTGAGACTCGGCTGCCTGTTTGTGGCACCGCAGAAAACCCAACATGGCGCCACCCCGGAAGAATTGCAGGACATGGTGGACGACCTGCAAAAGGAGCACACCTGCGCCGTCGCCTGGTATTTCCCCTACGCCTACCGCAAGTTGCACAACGAAGGAGGTCACTATCATCCCGGCATTGCCGTGCTGTTCAAGGAAGCTCGCGGCTAACGGTTGAACCATCGCGCGACGTAACTTCTCTACTGATCAGGTCACTGCATTCATAGGGAAGATCAGTATGCGCAAGCCCCAACTCGTACTCGCTATCGCGCTCGCCGGAGGACTCGCCGCTTGCGGTGAAACCTCCAGCCTGCAAGTCTCCGACGGCACCGGCCCGTCACCCAGGCTCCCAGAACCCAACAAGACGTTGATTCCGACGGTCAACATCGCCCCGGCGATCGGCTGGCCGGAGGGCGCCAAACCCGTCGCCGCTGCCGGTACCCAAGTAGCCGTGTTCGCCGAGAACCTCAACCACCCGCGCTGGCTCTATGTGCTGCCCAATGGCGACGTGCTGGTGGCCGAAACCAATGCACCGCCCAAACCCGATGACGGGACAGGCATACGCGGCTGGGTCATGAAGAAAGTCATGGGGCGCGCCGGCGCGGGCGTGCCGAGCGCCAATCGCATCACCCTGCTGCGCGACCAGGACCACGACGGCATCGCGGAAACCCGCACGGTGTTTCTGGAAAACCTGAACTCCCCCTTCGGCATGGCGCTGGTCGGCAATGACCTGTACATCGCCGACACCGATCGATTGCTGCGTTTTCACTACGAAAACGGCGATACAGCGATCAAGTCGCAACCGATCAAAGTACTCGACCTGCCCGGCGGCACGCTGAATCACCACTGGACCAAAAACGTCATCGCCAGCAAGGACGGCAGCAAGCTGTATGTCACGGTGGGTTCGAACAGCAACGTTGCCGAAAACGGCCTGGACAAGGAAGAAGGCCGTGCGGCGATCTGGGAAGTGGACCGCGCCACCGGCAACCACCGGATCTTTGCCTCGGGCTTGCGCAACCCCAATGGCCTGTCCTGGGAGCCGCAAAGCGGGGCACTGTGGACGTCGGTCAATGAGCGCGATGAAATCGGCAGCGATCTGGTGCCGGACTACATCACCTCGGTCAAGGACGGCGCGTTCTATGGCTGGCCATTCAGCTATTACGGCCAGCATGTCGACGTTCGCGTCGAGCCGCAAAACCCGGACATGGTGGCCAAGGCTATCGCGCCAGACTATGCGGTCGGCCCGCACACCGCTTCCCTGGGACTGACGTTCGCCGAAGGCAGCCGGTTGCCGGCGCCATTCACCCAGGGCGCCTTCGTTGGCCAGCACGGCTCATGGAACCGCAAGCCGCACAGTGGCTACAAAGTGATATTCGTGCCGTTCGACGCCGGCAAACCAAGCGGGCAGCCGGTGGATGTGCTCACGGGTTTTCTCAATGACCAAGAAAAAGCCATGGGCCGGCCAGTGGGCGTGGTGATAGATCAGCAAGGCGCCTTGTTGGTGGCGGACGATGTAGGGAACAAGGTTTGGCGGGTTTCAGCAGTCAAATAAGTACACATCAAACCTGTGGGAGCGGGCTTGCCCGCGATAGGGCCGGCCCTTGCAATATCGATGCTGCCTGAACTGCCGCTATGGCGGGCAAGACCGCCCCCGCAAGAATCACCGTTTGCGGCAGAGCGTGAGCCCATCGCCCAACGGCAACATCGACAGGTCCAAGCGCGAATCATCCTTCAAGGCACGGTTGAGCGCCTGGATGGCTCGGGTGTCTGCGCTCAGCGGACGCTCTTCCAGTACCCGCCCGCTCCACAGCGTGTTATCGAACACCGCCAATCCACCCACCCGCAGCAGCCGCAGCGCGTGTTCAAGGTAGGTGGGATAATTGGCCTTGTCGGCGTCGATGAAGACCAGATCGAATTGCCCGCCCTGCCCTTGCCTCTCCAGTTCGGCGAGGGTCTCCAGCGCGGGTGCCAAACGCAGATCAATACGCTCGGCTAGGCCGGCTTCCCGCCAGTAACGACGTGCGGTGGCATTGTAGTCGCCGGGAATATCGCAGCAGATCATCGAGCCGTCATCGGGCAGTGCCGCAGCCATGCACAGCGCGCTGTACCCCGTAAACGTTCCGATTTCCAGCAGACGTCGCGCGCCAGTCAGCTTCACCAGCAATGCAAGAAACTGCCCCTGCTCCGGCGCCACCTGCCAGCGCGCCATGGGCAACGCCTGGGTTTCGTCGCGCAAGCGTTTGAGCAGCGGGGTTTCGCGCAGGGACACATCAAGCAGGTAGTGATAGAGCGAATCGTCAAGATTGAGCGTGCGAGCGGTCATGACAGCACCCTCTGGCTGTTACGGGTTGCGCGCCAGGTGTTCCGGTTGCAGGACGCGCTTGGCGCTCAGGTAGGCTTTCTGCCAATACGCCTTGGACAAGCTGTCGAGCTTCACCGTGCCGCCGGTGGCAGGCGCGTGGACGAAGCGACCTTCGCCGACGTAGATGCCTGCATGACTGACCTGCGAACCGCCATTGGTGGCGAAGAAGATCAGGTCACCTGTCTGCAGGCCTTCCTTGCCCACATTGGCCGCTTGCATGGAGATCATTTCGCGAGTGGTGCGCGGCAGCGAGATACCGGTGACATCACGGTACACGTAGCCGATCAGCCCGCTGCAATCGAACCCGGAATCCGGTGTATTGCCACCCCAGCGATACGGCGTACCCACCAGGCCCAACGCACGAAACAGTACGTCTTCCGCTTCAGGCGAAAAGGCTTGGGAGGAACCGAAAACGAGAGGAGTGCGAGCCACCGGCGCAGGCGGCGGTGTGCGGCTGGCGCAAGCGCTGAGCAGCGCTGCGAAAAGCATGATTGCGAGGCGGGCCGACGTCGACATAAGCAGAGCATCCTGATCTGGCTGCGGCGTTTTTCTGCTGGGGGTGCAGAAAAGAAAACCGCCTGCGCGTTACGCAGGCGGTTTGCCATCATTCATAGACCAGATTCTAGCGCTTATGCGGCAAACTTCAAGTAAGACTTTAAGTTCGCCCTACAAAATGTCCGCTTAATTGCGTGCGGTCACAATCGGAGCCGCGTTTGGCGCCATCGCGAGAGCTCGCTTGGCTTCGATGAAGGTCTTGCTCCAGTAGCTGTCGCCCAGGCTATCAATCCGGACACCACCGCTTTTGCGGCTGCTGGAGTGGATGAACTGGTTGTCACCCAGGTAGATCCCGGCGTGACTGACACGACCACGACGACCGTTGGTGGCGAAGAACAGCAGATCGCCAGGCTTGAGCTTGCTGCGAGACACCAGTGGCGCATCCACGTTGATCATTTCGCGAGTGGAGCGTGGCAGGTTCATGCCGGCTTGTTCACGGAACAGATAGCCAATAAACCCACTGCAATCGAAACCGGCTTCAGAAGTACCGCCAAAACGGTAACGGGTACCGATCAGGGACATGCCGCGTTCGAGGATGCTGTCAGCCAGCGCCGGAAGTTGATACGACTTGCCATCGGCGAAGTCAGCCAGCTCTTTTTCAGTGGCCTTCTCTTCCTGGTAAAAAGCGTCCTGGTAAAGAGCGGACGACTGTGCGGTAACAGAATTTTTAACCTGTTGCTGCTGCTGTTGCTGTTGCTGGGACACTGGAGAGTGAGCAGCGCAACCGAACAACAGGGTGACGAGTGCGAGAGGCACGAGGGGTGCGAAGCGCTTTAGCATGGGCACGACCGTGGCTGATAGTTGTAAAGAAGTCGAGACTATGCCCGCTATCATCCTCATTTGCAAATTCAATCGAACTTTTTGTGACTTATCGGTTTCTTGCCAACATCTAAGCGCTTAAGCCCATATTAAACACTTGCGCAGCCTGCAGCCCTGCAGGAAAGCGTATTTCCTGGCGCCTGAAATATGCCGAAAGCCCCGCCGGCCTTGGCATTCCCGGCTTTTTTTCTACCAGCCGAGCGTCTCTTTCAGGAAGGGAATAGTCAGCTTGCGCTGTGCTTGAAGGGAGGCCTGATCGAGCCGCTCGAGCAATTCGAAAAGCGCACTCATGCTGCGTGTTCCACGGGTCAAAATAAAATGCCCGACCTCGTCGGTCAGATGCAGTCCCCGCCGCGATGCGCGAAGTTGCAGGGCACGCAATTTGTCTTCGTCCGAAAGCGGACGCATCTGGAAGATCAGCGCCAGGGTCAGGCGGGATTTGAGGTCTGCCAGCTTCACCGGCAGCTCACGCGGGGAAGTCGATGCGGCAATCAACAGCCGTCGGCCACTGTCGCGCAGGCGATTGAACAGATGGAACAGCGCTTCTTCCCAGTCGGCCTTGCCGGCCACCGCTTGAAGATCATCCAGGCAGACCAGTTCGTACTGTTCAAGGTTGTCGAGAATTTCGATACCGCGGTCCAGGAATTCGGCCAACGGCAAATACACCGCCGGCTCGCCCAACTGCTCGAAGCGCAGGCAGGCCGCCTGCAACAGATGCGTACGCCCTACCCCGTCCTTGCCCCATAGGTAAATCAGGCTTTCGGTCCAGCCGGCGTCGGCTTCGCATAGACGCTCGACATAGCCGAGTGCAGCGGCATTGGCGCCTGGGTAGTAGTTGATAAAGGTGGCGTCATCACGCAGACGCACACCTAGGGGCAGCTGAATCGGTTTCATGCTGACTGAACAGTTCCAAAGGAACCGTTAGTGGCCTCTGTGTAAAGTTTGCGAAGTTTATACCCGTGACGCCGACCGCACAATGCGACAGACCACAAGCAAAATCAAAGGTTTGCGTTGGCGCCCTGATTTTATGACAGTTTCTTTGGCGGAGCCGGCGATAACCCGGCGCCGAGCCGGGCTACCCATGACAAGGCCTAGAGCTCAGGTTCATCAACACCCGAGTACATATCAGAATCCTTATACAAATCATGCACATGGCGCACCAGCACCATAATCACCGCCGCGACCGGCAGCGCCAGCAAAACGCCAGTAAACCCGAACAACTCACCACCGGCCAGAATGGCGAAAATCACCGCCACCGGGTGCAGGCCAATCCGGTCACCCACCAGCAAAGGCGTCAGCACCATGCCTTCGAGCGCTTGCCCCACCATGAACACCGCGACGATGCCGACCATGGGATACAGATCGCCACCAAACTGAAACAGGCCCGCGATCAAGGCGGCGCCGATACCAATGACGAAGCCCATGTAAGGCACGATGGCGGCCAGACCGGCAATCAGGCCGATCAACAGCCCCAACTCCAGCCCCACCAGCATCAGGCCCGCGGCATAGATCACACCCAACGCCACCATCACCAGCAATTGGCCACGGACAAACGCTCCCAGCACCTCATGACACTCACCGGCCAGCGACACCACGCGCTCTTCACGGTCGCGCGGCAGCAGGCTGCGGATCTTGGCCATCATCAGGTCCCAGTCCCGCAGCAGGTAAAAACTCACGACCGGAATCAACACCAGGTTGGCCAGCCAGCCAATCACCGCCAGGCCGGAAGCCGTCGCCTGACTCAGTACCACGCCGACGATATCGGAGGTCTGGCCCATGTGCTCGCTGATCGCAGCCTTGAGTTTGTCGAATTTCCAGAAACCCTCTGACAACCCGAACTTCGATTGCGCCCACGGCAATGCGGTGTGCTGCAGCCAATCGAGCATCTGTGGCGCCAGCTCATACAACCGGAACAACTGCTTGGCGAGCATCGGCACCAGCACCAGCAGCAGCGCGGTGAAGATCAAGGTGAAGAGCGCGAACACCGCGACCACACCCAAGGTCCGAGACAACCCGGCCTTTTCCAGCCGATCCACCAATGGATCAAACAGATAGGCCAGCAGCAACGCCACCAGGAACGGCGTAAGGATCGGATGCAACAGCCAGACAAACGCGCAGAGCAGGACTACTCCACCCAACCAGAACCAACGCCGCGTATCGACCATGAACCACTCCATTGCTTCTATATAAAGAAAGATAATCTACCAGCGGAAATGCAATTGCGGAGTCGCAACCGGAGCTGGCGCTACAGCCGGGGTCGAACCGTCCGCTACGGGCTGGACAGGGAGTGCCGGTGCCGGGGTTGGCGCCGCCGCCACCTCCTGCAACTTCGCCAGTGACAACTGCGCCCGCAATTGATCGGTACTGCCATTGACCCGATACAGAATCCGGTCACCGTCGACACTTTGCGGACGCCCGCCGAAGGGTTCCAGTAAACGTCCGAGCGTCGCGTAGCGCTCAAGGTTCATGCCTTGCACTTCCAGCAACTGCTGCGTCGAAGCCCCCGGCCTGGCGACGAATCGCGGCGCCAGACGCTCATTGACCGCGAGCATCACTGCATCCGCCACGGCAGCCTGATCGGCTCCCTGCACACTGCCGGCTTCTTTCTGGTCACCCAGCCATAAATGCCATTTGGCCTGCCATTGACCGCCCTCTTCGCGGGCATGCACCGCCAGCACGGCGTCGGCGTTGTAACGTTCCGAGGCGGCGCGCAACACAGCCGGATCGGTACTTTCCAGATTCGGCGCCGTGGCGACGACTTGCTCATTCAGGTCCGCAAGCGGCAGGCGCAACGGCAAACCACGGTGCTGCGCTGCCCGGCGCAACGGCATCGCACTGGCCTGGCCATCGCCCACCAGGCTTGACCCCTCCGTGGAGTCGTTCAACCACCAGCCGAGGATCGACGGCCGATTGGCGCCCCACATGGCCAACCCGGCGCGACGTAACGCCTGCTCGGTGGTTGTCGGATCGAAATCGACCTTCAACACTTCCGGCGGCCCTGCGTCAAAGCCGTACTGACTGATGATTTGCTGCGGATCTTTGCGAATCGCCGCCAACCCCGGACTCTGCGCTGCCTTGGGGTCACCGGTCAGGCGCAATACCAGGGTGTCCAGCGCGCGCTGAGTCGCTTGATCACGCTCCTCCTGCGTCTGGCTGCTGACGGGCTCGCGTACTTGATAGAGGCCTTTGACGGTTTCGGCATGAGTGACCAGACTGGTCAGGGATAAACAGCCCACAAACAAGAATTTAGAAAAACGCATGGAAGATTCCTGGCGACAAGAGCGGCTGGAACAGACCGCATGAAGACAATCGAGCAAGGCTGTGACCATCGCCCGGCGCAAAACATTCACACGTCCCGAGTAAGTTTTCGCACTGTCATAACGATAGACGCTTAATGGCGGCACCTTGAGCAGGCGTGAAGGATGCCACCAAACGGAACAAATACGGTTTTTTTAGGCGGATATGCCCCTGCCGTCGGCCTGAGGATGGCCGCTGCCCTTCAAGCCTGATAAAATCGCGCGCCTTCGCAGACCGGCAACAGCCGGGCACCTTCGAATATCGCGTGAGGCAATCGCCCTCGTCGATTTCGGCGGCCCCGCTGGACCCGGTCGTTACCCCTGAATCCCCCCTAAAGGCCTGGATCATGAGCAAGCAACCCTCCCTGAGCTACAAGGACGCCGGTGTAGACATCGACGCCGGTGAAGCATTGGTCGAACGCATCAAGAGCGTCGCCAAGCGCACTGCGCGCCCGGAAGTCATGGGCGGCCTGGGCGGTTTTGGCGCCCTCTGCGAAATCCCGGCCGGCTACAGACAGCCTGTGCTGGTTTCCGGTACCGACGGCGTCGGCACCAAACTGCGCCTGGCGCTGAACCTGAACAAACACGACAGCATCGGCATCGACCTGGTTGCCATGTGCGTCAACGACCTGGTGGTCTGCGGCGCCGAGCCGCTGTTCTTCCTCGACTACTACGCCACCGGCAAACTGAACGTCGACACCGCGGCCCAGGTCGTGACCGGCATCGGTGCTGGCTGCGAGCTGTCCGGCTGCTCCCTGGTGGGCGGCGAAACCGCTGAAATGCCTGGCATGTACGAAGGCGAAGACTATGACCTGGCCGGTTTCTGCGTCGGCGTCGTGGAGAAATCCGAAATCATCGACGGCTCCAAAGTCGCAGCCGGCGATGCCCTGCTCGCCCTGCCGTCGTCCGGCCCGCACTCCAACGGTTACTCGCTGATCCGCAAGATCATCGAAGTGTCCGGTGCCGACATCGAAAACACCCAGCTCGACGGCAAGCCGCTGACCGACCTGCTGATGGCCCCGACCCGCATCTACGTCAAGCCGCTGCTCAAGCTGATCAAGGAAACCGGCGCCGTCAAAGCCATGGCCCACATCACCGGTGGCGGCCTGCTGGACAACATTCCGCGCGTGCTGCCAAAAGGCGCCCAAGCAGTGGTTGACGTGGCAAGCTGGACCCGCCCGGCGGTGTTCGACTGGCTGCAAGAGAAAGGCAACGTCGACGAGAACGAAATGCACCGCGTCCTGAACTGCGGCGTAGGCATGGTCATCTGCGTGGCGCAAGAGCACGTGGACACTGCCCTGAAGGTCCTGCGCGAAGCTGGCGAGCAACCTTGGGTCATCGGTCAGATCTCCACCGCTGCCGAAGGCGCGGCCCAGGTTGAACTGAAGAACCTCAAGGCTCACTGATGCCTAAGACCTGTGATGTGGTGGTGCTGCTGTCCGGCACCGGCAGTAACTTGCAGGCCTTGATCGACAGCACGCGGACCGGCGACAGCCCGGTCCGCATCGCTGCGGTGATCTCCAACCGCGCCGACGCCTACGGCCTGCAACGCGCCAGGGATGCGGGCATCGACACCCGCTTCCTGGATCACAAGGCTTTCGACGGCCGCGAGGCCTTCGATGCCGCTCTGATTGAACTGATCGACGCCTTCAATCCCAAACTCGTGGTCCTGGCCGGTTTCATGCGCATCCTCAGCGCTGACTTCGTTCGCCACTATCAGGGCCGCCTGCTCAATATCCATCCTTCGCTGCTGCCCAAATACAAAGGGTTACACACTCATCAGCGAGCGCTGGAAGCCGGGGACACCGAACACGGCTGCTCCGTGCACTTCGTCACCGAGGAACTCGATGGCGGACCACTGGTCGTACAGGCTGTAATACCGGTAGAGTTGCACGACTCGCCGCAGAGTCTGGCGCAGCGGGTCCATGTTCAGGAACACCTGATTTACCCGATGGCCGTCCGCTGGTTTGCAGAAGGCCGGTTATCGCTCGGCGAGCATGGTGCTTTACTGGATGGACAGTTACTCGCGGCCAGCGGCCACTTGATTCGAACCTAGGAGATTTTATGCGTCGTGCCCTGCTCTTCGCTTGCGCTCTGCTCGCCTTGCCCTTCGCGCAGGCTGCAGACCTTCAACCTTTCTCCGCCAGCTACACCGCCGACTGGAAGCAGTTGCCCATGAGCGGCACCGCCGAACGCAGCCTGACCAAGGAAGCCAATGGCGTCTGGAAACTCAGCTTCAAGGCCTCGATGATGATCGCCAGCCTGTCCGAAGAAAGCACGCTGACCGTCGACAAAGACACTCTGCTGCCGCAGTCCTACCACTTCGCACGCGGCGGTCTGGGCAAGGCCAAGAAAGCTGATCTGGACTTCGACTGGACGGCCAAGAAGGTCACCGGCACCGATCGGGGCGACGCGGTCAATATTCCGCTCAATCGCGGCATGGTCGACAAATCCACCTATCAACTGGCGCTGCAGCACGACGTGGCCGCCGGCAAAAAGAGCATGAGCTATCAGGTTGTCGATGATGGCGAAGTCGATACCTATGACTTCCGCGTGCTGGGCTCGGAAAAAGTCGACACCAAGGCTGGCCAGATCGATGCGATCAAGGTCGAGCGCGTGCGTGACCCGACTCAAAGCAAGCGCACCACCGTGCTGTGGTTCGCCAAGGACTGGGATTACCTGCTGGTCCGTCTGCAACAGGTCGAAACCGACGGCAAGGAGTACAACATCATGCTCCTGGACGGCAAGGTCAACGGCAAGACCGTCAAAGGCAGCTGAGCCTGATCAAGACAAAGAGCCCCGCAATCGCGGGGCTTTTTCATGCAGGAACAAAAAACCGGAACGCGTCGCCGCGCGCATGCTCTATACCTTCAAGGTCTTTTTTGATCGAATGACTTTTCCTGTCGCTTGCGAGGTTTCCCATGACTGTCACCGTCAACACCGTTTCCGCCGAAGGTTTGCGTCACAGCGTCCAGATCGACGACCATGAACTCTTTGCCGATGCGCCCACCACAGCCGGTGGCGAGGGTTCGGCGCCGGAGCCACACGACTACTTCGACGCCGCCCTCGGTGCCTGCAAGGCCCTGACACTGAAAATGTACGCGAAGAAAAAAGACATCCCGCTCACCGGTGTCGGCGTCGAGGTCAAGCGCGACAACAGCCAGGAGCAGAAAGGCAAGTACGCGCTGCACGTCAAACTGACCCTCAAGGGCGTGCTGACCGATGCCCAGCGCGAAGAACTGCATCGCGTGGCGGATCGTTGCCCGATCCACAAATTGATGACCACCAGCGAAGTCAGCATCGAAACCCATTTGTCCGAAGGCGCTTTCAGCCAATAGCGGCAAGGGCTGCGCAAGCGGGTTATGCTCGAATGCATCACCCGCTCAGTCTGGAATGCACAATGAACACTCCGCTCGTGATCCGCCCCCGCGCCGAAGATGTCGAGGGCCAGCCGATTCTTCGCCCACTGCCGACCGCCAAATGCCGCAGCGTCGGACCCTTCGTATTTTTCGACCACATGCTGGAAACCCGCTACCCGCCGGGCAAAGGCATGAACATCCGCCAGCATCCACACATCGGCCTCTCCACCCTCACCTACCTGTTCCAGGGGCAGATCCAGCACAAGGACAGCCTCGGTTCCGATCAGGTCGTGGATACCGGTGATGTCAGCTGGATGACCGCCGGCAGCGCCATTGCCCACGTCGAGCGCACGCCAGAGGCGCTCAAGGAAAACGGCTTTACGATGCACGGCCTGCAAATCTGGCTGGCCTCGCCCAAGGATCATGAGCAAGGCCCGGGACATTACAGCCATCACCCCGCCGCCACACTGCCGGTCAGCGAGAACCTGGGGGTGAAAATCCGCATGATTGCCGGGACGGGCTTCTGCCTGGAATCGCCGGTCCCCGTACTGTCTCCGACGCTCTATGCGGAGTTGACCCTGCAAACGGCGACGACACTGCTGATTCCAACCGAACATGAAGAACGTGCGCTATATGTCTTGAGCGGCGAGGTGCAACTGGACGGCGAACCTGTAGAGCCACACACCTTAGTGGTGCTACCGGGCGGAGAGGAGATGACTTTGTTCGCTGACAGCGACAGTCATGCCGTTGTATTCGGTGGCGCACCGCTGGATGGTCCGCGACGAATCAACTGGAATTTTGTGGCGAGCGATCCGGCGGCTATCGATGAAGCGCGCCGACGCTGGGCGGCCGGGGATTGGCCAACCGTACCGGGGGAAAGCGAGCGGATCGAATTGCCTTAGTTTTGTGTCGCTTGGCGGGTCGCCTTCGCTGGCAAGCCAGCTCCCACAGGGTTCGAGGTGAGTCACAAATGATGCGAACGCAATCTGTCCCTGTGGGAGCGGGCTTGCCCGCGAAGAGGCCGGCCCGGGCACTGCATTAGCCAGTGCCGGACAACATCAGCCCTTGAACACTTCATCCAGCAAGTTATGCATCGAGGTAAATGCCCGAGCAGCGACCTTGGCGTCGTACATCATCATGCCAGGCACATTCGCATGCGGATCGGTGAACGAATGGAACGCGCCGCCGTAGCTCAGCAGTTGCCAATCCACGCCAGCGGCATTCATTTCCTCTTCAAACGCCGGCAGTTGCTCTTTCGGCACCAATGGATCGGAAGCGCCGTGCAGGACCAACACCTTACCCTTGATGTTTTTCGCATCGTTGACGTCCGGTGTATCCAGCGTGCCGTGGAATGAGACCGCAGCCTTCACCGGCGCACCGGTCCGGGCCAACTCCAGCGCACAGCAACCCCCAAAGCAGAAACCGAACGTGGCCAGCTTCGAGGTATCGACGGCCACTTCGCCCTGGCTTTGCAGCTGCTCGAACGCCACTTTCATGCGCTTACGCAGCAATGGGCGGTCATTCTTCAACGGCATCATCGCCGCGCCCGCTTCATCGTTATTTTGTGGACGAACCGATTGGCCATAGAGATCAGCGATCAGGACCACGTATCCCTTGGCCGCCACCGACTTGGCGATTTCCTCGGCGCCAGCGCTGACGCCCATCCAGTTCGGCGCCATCAACAGGCCCGGACGCGGGCCCTTATGGTCGGCATCAAAGGCCACACGGCTTTCGTAGGGCTGACCGTCAATCTGATAGGCAACGGAACGTACAGTGATTTGGCTCATTTCTAACTCCTGATTTTTTAAACACCAGAATGAAAAAACCCGCCGAAGCGGGTTTTTCTACAACGCCGTTAAGCCGACAGCTCAACCAATAGCTTGTTCAGACGACGCACATAGGCCGCCGGATCCTTCAAGCTGTCGCCGGCCGCCAGGGCCGCCTGATCGAAGAGGATGTGCGACAGGTCGCCGAAGCGTTCGTCACTTTGCTCTTTATCGAGCTTCTCGATCAGCGGGTGAGCCGGGTTGAATTCGAAGATCGGCTTCGAATCCGGGACCTTCTGCCCACTGGCTTCCAGGATCTGACGCATTTGCAGGCCCAGGTCCTGCTCGCCGATGGCCAGAATCGCCGGGGAATCGGTCAGGCGATGGGAAACCCGAACTTCGGCGACGGATTCGCCCAGCGCGGTTTTCAGACGCTCAACCAGACCTTCTTTGGACTTGGCGACTTCTTCCGCGGCCTTCTTGTCCTCTTCCGAGTCCAGGTTGCCCAGGTCCAGGTCACCGCGTGCCACGTCAACAAAGCTCTTGCCGTCGAAATCGTTGAGGTAGCTCATCAGCCACTCGTCGATACGGTCGGTCAGCAGCAGCACTTCGATGCCTTTCTTGCGGAAGACTTCCAGGTGCGGGCTGTTTTTGACTTGCGCGTAGGTTTCGCCAGTCAGGTAGTAGATCTTGTCCTGACCTTCCTTGGCGCGCGCCAGGTAATCGGCCAGACCGACCACTTGTTCGCCGTCGTCACCGTTGGTCGACGCGAAACGCAGCAGGCCAGCGATTTTCTCTTTGTTGGCGAAGTCTTCCGCCGGGCCTTCTTTCATGACCTGACCGAAGTTTTTCCAGAAGCCCTTGTATTGCTCAGGCTCGTTTTTCGCCAGTTTTTCCAGCATGTCCAGAACGCGCTTGGTCAGCGCCGACTTCATGGAGTCGATGATCGGGTCTTTCTGCAGGATTTCCCGCGACACGTTCAGCGACAGATCGTTGGAGTCAACCACGCCCTTGATGAAACGCAGGTACAGCGGCAGGAACGACTCCGCCTGATCCATGACGAACACGCGCTGCACGTAAAGCTTCAAGCCTTTCGGCGCTTCACGCTGGTACAGGTCGAACGGCGCACGGGCCGGCACGTACAGCAGCGAGCTGTATTCCAGCTTGCCTTCAACCTTGTTGTGGCTCCAGCTCAGCGGGTTTTCGAAGTCGTGAGCGATGTGCTTGTAGAACTCCTGGTATTCCTCGTCCTTGACCTCGGTACGCGGACGGGTCCACAGGGCGCTGGCGCGGTTGACGGTTTCCCATTCGGCGGCCGGCTTCTCTTCGCCTTCGACGGCCGCCACTTCTTTCGGCAACTCGATCGGCAAGGCGATGTGGTCGGAATACTTCTTGATGATGTTGCGCAGGCGCCAGCCATCGGCGAACTCGTCTTCACCGGATTTCAGGTGCAGGACGATACGGGTACCGCGCTCGGCTTTCTCGATGGTTGCAACTTCGAAGTCACCTTCGCCCTTGGACGACCAGTGCACGCCTTCGCTGGCGGCGCTGCCGGCACGACGGCTGAACACGTCAACTTTGTCGGCGACGATGAATGCAGAGTAAAAACCGACACCGAACTGACCGATCAGGTGCGAATCTTTCTTCTGGTCACCGGTCAGGTGCTTCATGAAATCGGCGGTGCCGGATTTGGCGATGGTGCCCAGGTGCGTGATCGCATCCTCACGGCTCATGCCAATGCCGTTGTCTTCGAGGGTGACGGTCTTGGCGTCCTTGTCGAAGCTCACACGGATCTTCAGCTCGGCGCCACCTTCCAGCAGCTCCGGCTTGGACAGCGCTTCGAAACGTAATTTGTCTACAGCGTCAGAGGCGTTCGAGATCAGTTCGCGAAGGAAAATTTCCTTGTTGGAATACAGCGAATGGATCATGAGGTGCAGCAGTTGCTTCACCTCGGTCTGGAAGCCCAGGGTTTCCTTTTGAGTTTCCACACTCATGGTCATCAAACTCCAATCAGATGGCTAAGCCGCGACCTTGAAGGCCGGCGGCGGGATGTCATCAGAGTTGGGGGCTGTGTTCAGGATTTCAAGGGCTCCTCGAGTTTGAAATGCGCCCGGGCCGTGGCGATGGGTTCCGCTTCCGTGCTTTGCCAGGCTGTAATCGCCACGTTGGCGACGCGACGTCCCTGGCGACACACCTGGCATCGGGCCCAGGTATCGCGAAACTGCCCGGCGCGCAGGTAGTCGAGGGAGAAATCGATAATCTTCGGCACACCTGGCGAGCCGGTGGACACCAGCAGGTGCAACGCGGCGGCCAGCTCCATAAAACCGGCGATGACACCGCCATGAATAGCCGGCAATAAAGGGTTACCAATGTTGTCCTTGTTGGCCGGCAGACGAAACAGCAGTTCATCCCCCACCCGTGAGCATTCGACGCCGATCAGCGCGGCGTAGGGAATCCGCTGCAGCAATACGCCATAGTCGCCCCGCTCATGAGCCTGTTGCAGCTGCTGCTTGAATGAGTCAGTCATTTCGCATCTCCGGCGATCGCGCCACCAAAGCCTTTTGCGCCCTTGATGCCTTTGCCCATCCGCATGAAGGTGCCCACCACGTGGGCAATGGGTTGCTCGGGATCGTCCTGATAGGCGAAGCCGCGGGCAAAGATCACATCGGTGGTCACGCGGTAGCACTGGGCGAAACCGAAGACGTCTTTATTCGGCTCGGCGGCGTGCATGTAGTCGATGCGCAGGTCGAGGGTCGGGCAGACCTCGAACTCCGGCAGCACACAGAGGGTGGACATGCCGCAGGCGGTGTCCATCAGCGTGGTCAGCGCACCGCCATGAATGACGCCGGTTTGCGGATTTCCGACGATTTGCGGGCTATAGGGCAGCACCACCGTGAGCCCTTCGCTGCTGGCGCTGTGAACACGCAGCCCAAGGACCTGGCAATGGCGCAGTGCCGACAGAAATCGTATAGCGCGCTCAAAAACGGGGTTTTCGGCCATTTGATAGAAACTCATATTTAAAAATTCGTGCCGTGAAGTAACGGCCCCGGCAAAAGTTCCGCGTTAGAACAAACTTATATATCTGAACGATTTGAGGAACTTAACCCTGATGGCTGTGCTCGAAAGGCCAGTAGATATTTTCCATAAGGAGAAACACCCCATGCGTAAGACTTTAGCTATTGCCTTGATGTTGACCGCTTCCCTCGGTCTCGCTGCCTGCGATAAAAAATCCGAGGACAAAGCTCAAGATGCCAACAAACATGCTGAGCAAGCTCAGCAAGACATGAACAAAGCTCAGGATAAAGTGAACGACGCTGCGAAAGAAAACGCTGAAGCTGCCAAAGCTCAGGCTGAATCGAACGAAGCAGCGGCAAAAGAAGCCGCGCCTAAAAACTGAAACGGTTTTTAGTGTGAAAAGGAAAACCCGCCAAATGCGGGTTTTCTTTTGCCTGCAATTTGATTAGCCGTAACCTCGTTAGAGCAAAATCGTTCGAAAAGTCGGACTAATCATCAACAACAATGAACAGATTAAACCCACCAGCCAAACCAGACTGCGCTGCCATGTCAGGTCTTTCCAGTAGCACAGCAAATAGATAATTCGCGCGATCACAAAGATGATCGCCAACAAGTCAATGAGCCAGCCCGCTGTCTGCGTGGTATGCGCCATCAACACACCCACGGCAAACAATATGAACGCTTCGAAACTGTTCTGGTGCGCGGCCACTGCGCGGGCCCCCAGGCCCGTAAGTTGCGCCTGCTGTTGGCGCGGCAGGTGATTGTTGTAACCGCCCTGCTCTTTCATGGCCTTGGTCACGGGCATACGCGCCACGTAAATCAGCAACGCACTGATAAACACACACCAGAACGGAATACTCATCAAGCCGCCTCTTTGTTCACGTCAGGCAATGGTGCCTCTGTAGGGGTATAGACCATCACGTCGAGAACGTCGGAGTGAAATTCCCGGCGATACAACACAAACACGACACCGGCACTCATCAACATGAACAACCAGGGACTGACGAACCACGCCAGCATGGTCATGCCGAAGTAATAGGAACGCAGACCAAAGTTGAACTGGTTGGCCGCCATGGAGATAACCCGGGCAGCCCGGGACGCGAAGGCTTTGCGCTCCTGCTCGGACACATGGCGTTCACCGACCATGGGTGCGGAACCCACCAGAACGGCCGCGAAGTTGTATTGGCGCATGCACCAGCTGAACGTGAAGAACGCGTAGACGAACACCAGCGCCAGGCACAGCAACTTGATTTCCGACATCCCCTGGGAAGCCTGTTGCACCATCGGGATATCCGCCAGCAGCGACACCGCTCTTTCCGACGCGCCAAGTACCGTGAGGATACCGGCCAGGATAATCAGCGTGCTGGAGGCGAAGAACGATGCATTGCGCTCCAGATTTCCAATCACGCTGGCATCGGCAATGCGGTTGTCACGCAGCAACATGCGGCGCATCCAGTCTTCACGGTACAGGTGCAACACGCTGGCCAGGCACGCGGTGTCGCGGCCCTTCCATGTTGCGTAACGGGTGTAGCCACCCCAGCAGATAACGAACCAGAGGGCGGCGAGAATGTGGATCAGGTTGGCGTGGATGAACGACATGCAGGTCCTTGTGATGTGCAGGAGGAATACCGAAACCCTGTGGGGTTCTGCAATGCTTCGACGTTGTGTCGGGGAAAAAGACACTGCCTCAAACCCATAAAAATGCCCCGTATCGATTGATACGGGGCATTTCGGTTTCATGCTCGATCGGCCTGCTCGTGACAGGCCGGATAAGCTTAGGCCAAGGCTTCCTCGCGCTTGCCCAACATACGGTCACAGACCACGGCGACCACCAGGGTCATCACCGATGGCACCAGCCAGGCCAGCCCTTGCTCGCTCAGCGGCAAGTGGGCCAATTGGGAGGGCATCCAGTCCGCAAGACCCGCGCCCTTAAGGGCGTCGATCAGGCCGAAGATGAACGACACCAGCATCACCGGGCCGACGATGCGACCTTGCTCGTGCCAGAAGTCCTTGCAGAAGCTCAGTGCCACCAGGGCGATGCACGGCGGGTAGATCGCTGTCAGCACTGGGATCGAAAACGCGATCAGCTTGGTGAGGCCCAGGTTGGACACCAACAGGGAAAACGCAGCCAGGATGATGACCAGCGTTTTGTAGGACAGTGGCAATACACGACTGAAATACTCGGCGCAGGCGCAGGTCAGGCCAACCGCGGTCACCAGGCACGCCAGAGAAATCAGTACCGCGAGGAAACCGCTGCCGAGCGAGCCAAAGGTGTGTTGTACGTAGGCATGCAGTACCGCCGCACCGTTAGTCGCACCAGCCGCCACTTCATGGCTGCCCGAACCCAGGCGGAACAAGCTGACATAAACCAGCGCCAGACCCACACCGGCAATCAATCCGGCGATGATTGCGTAACGGGTGATCAGGACCGGCGATTCGACACCGCGGGAGCGGATAGCGTTGACGATAACGATGCCGAACACCAGGGCGCCCAGGGTATCCATGGTCAGGTAACCATTGATGAAGCCTTGGGAAAACGGCGCCGCAACGTATTCAGGTGTTGCATGCCCGATATCACCGGCCGGCAAGGTGAATGCCGCGATGCCCAGCACAGCCAGGGCAATGATCTTCAACGGTGCGAGGAAGCGTCCAACCGTGTCCAGCAAGCGGCCCGGGTACAGGGAAATGAAGAACACCAGCAGGAAGTAGACCGAGCTATACAGGAAAAGCGCCAGCGGGCTTTCGCCGGTCAAGGGCGCCAGGCCCACTTCGAACGATACGGTCGCGGTACGTGGCGTCGCGAACAGCGGACCAACGGCCAGATAGCACGCAGCCGCCAACAGTCCACCGGCGACTTTACCGATCGGACTGCTCAATGTATCCATCGCGCCACCAACCTTGGCCAGTGCGACAACGGTGATCACCGGCAGACCAACGGCGGTGATCAGGAAACCCAGCGCCGCCATCCAGACATTAGGCCCGGACTGCAAACCGACGATAGGCGGGAAGATGATGTTGCCAGCCCCGACAAACAGGGCGAACGTCATAAAACCAAGTGCCAGGATGTCCTGGCCTTTCAACACTTTCATTAAGGAAATACCACACTACTGAATCGGAATTTAGAGAGGGATTTCCCTATGGGTGAGGGAAATGCTGTCGGTCCGTATGAGACTGACCCGTTTAGCGCGTCGCTGCCTTGTGGGCCGCAGACGCAAAAATGGCGCGTATCCTAACGAATTTGAGCGTCAAGCGCACTGTTAAGGGGCGAACTATCCGATACACGACACTCCCGTGTCGTGTTCACGTATCTAAATTTCATGAGCCCCCTCGCCACAAAAAAGCCTCAAGCGTTTCCAAAGAACCAGAAACGACAAAGGCCACCCGAAGGTGGCCTTTGTTTGGTAAAACGTCAGCTAAGCGCGAAGCTTACTTGACTGCCCAACCAGTCAGCTCGGCCAGGGCCTTGCCGATGTCTGCCAGCGAACGCACGGTTTTAACGCCTGCGTCTTGCAGCGCAGCGAATTTCTCGTCTGCAGTGCCTTTGCCGCCAGAGATGATTGCGCCAGCATGGCCCATGCGCTTGCCCGGAGGAGCAGTCACACCAGCGATGTAGGAAACAACCGGCTTGGTCACGTGTGCCTTGATGTAGGCAGCCGCTTCTTCTTCAGCCGAACCGCCGATCTCACCGATCATCACGATCGCTTCGGTCTTCGGGTCTTCCTGGAACAGCTTCAGGATGTCGATGAAGTTCGAACCCGGGATCGGGTCACCACCGATGCCGACGCAAGTCGACTGGCCGAAACCGGCGTCAGTCGTTTGCTTCACAGCTTCGTAGGTCAGGGTGCCGGAACGGGAAACGATACCGACCTTGCCTGGCAAGTGAATGTGACCAGGCATGATGCCGATCTTGCATTCGCCTGGAGTGATCACGCCTGGGCAGTTAGGGCCGATCAGGGTAACACCCAGCTCGTCGCACTTAACTTTAGCGTCCAGCATGTCCAGGGTAGGAATGCCTTCGGTGATGCACACGATCAGCTTGATACCGCCGAAAGCAGCTTCCAGGATCGAGTCCTTGCAGAAAGGAGCCGGAACGTAGATCACGCTGGCGGTGGCGCCAGTGGCAGCTACAGCGTCTTTCACGGTGTTGAACACTGGCAGACCCAGGTGCTCGGTGCCGCCTTTACCAGGCGTTACACCACCAACCATCTTGGTGCCGTACTCGATGGCTTGCTGGGTGTGGAAACTACCTTGCGAACCGGTAATACCCTGGCAGATAACTTTGGTGTCTTTATTGATCAGGACGCTCATTATTTGCCCTCCGCAGCTTTGACAACTTGTTGAGCAGCGTCGGTCAGGCTGGTAGCAGCGATGATGTTCAAACCGCTTTCTGCCAGTACTTTAGCGCCCAGCTCAGCGTTGTTGCCTTCAAGGCGAACAACAACCGGGATTTTCACGCCGACTTCTTTCACGGCGCCGATGATGCCTTCGGCAATCATGTCGCAACGAACGATGCCGCCGAAGATGTTGACCAGTACTGCAGCGACGTTGGTGTCGGACAGGATGATCTTGAATGCTTCGGTCACGCGCTCTTTGGTAGCACCACCACCTACGTCGAGGAAGTTGGCTGGCTTGCCGCCGTGCAGGTTGACGATGTCCATGGTACCCATGGCCAGGCCGGCACCGTTGACCATGCAACCGATGTTGCCTTCCAGTGCTACGTAGTTCAGTTCGAACTTGGCAGCGTGCGCTTCGCGCGGATCGTCTTGCGACGGATCGTGGAAAGTCTTCAGCTTAGGCTGACGGTACATCGCGTTGGCGTCGATGTTGATCTTGGCGTCCAGGCAGTGCAGATCGCCGTCAGCCTTGATCACCAGCGGGTTCACTTCCAGCAGGGCCAGATCGTGATCCTGGAACAGTTTGGCCAGACCTACGAAGATCTTGGCGAACTGGGCAACTTGCTTGCCTTCCAGACCCAACTGGAATGCCAGCTCGCGACCCTGGAATGGCTGAGCGCCAACCAGTGGATCGATAGTGGCTTTCAGAATTTTTTCTGGAGTGTCGTGAGCGATTTTCTCGATGTCCACGCCACCTTCGGTGGAAGCCATGAACACGATGCGACGGCTCGAACGGTCAACGACAGCGCCCAGGTACAGCTCTTTAGCGATATCAGTGCACGATTCAACCAGGATCTTGGTGACTGGCTGACCATTGGCGTCAGTCTGGTAGGTCACCAGACGCTTGCCCAGCCACTGCTGTGCGAAGGCTTTGGCGTCTTCTTTGTTGCGAACCAGCTTGACGCCGCCCGCTTTACCGCGACCACCGGCGTGAACCTGGGCTTTTACAACCCACTCGCTGCCGCCGATTTTATCGCAAGCTTCTGCTGCTGCTTCCGGGGTGTCTACCGCGTAACCGGTGGATACCGGCAGGCCGTACTCAGCGAACAGCTGCTTACCCTGATACTCGTGAAGATTCATGCTTTTTACCGTCTTCGTTAGGTACTGCGCATTCGGTGCTGCACTTGTTGAAGTGCCGCACCACCTGTGACTGCTGCTTGCGTAGCTGAGCTACGCAAGACTGCGTCCGGCGGACATTCCGCGGTGAGTCTTGCATGCAAGGCTCACGACGGGCCGCAACCGCCGTGGTTTCTTATTGTCTTTTCAGGCATTTGAAAACTGCTGCGCTAGGAAATACTGCGTTAAAAACAGGCTCGGAATGCTCATTGACTGACGTCAACTCCGCTTCCTCACCTGTTTTTGCCTTGTCTTTCCTTCGCTCGCTACGTTTTCAAATTGCCTTCAACGCTTCTTGCGGTTGGCGATGTGGATGGCGCCGCCATTCACTGCCAGAGCTGCTTCGTGCAAGGCTTCAGACAGGGTCGGATGGGAGAAAACCATCATGCCCAGGTCTTCAGCGCTGGTGCCGAATTCCATACCGATTGCGCCCTGTTGAACCAGTTCTGCAGCACTCGGGCCAATCACGTGGACGCCCAACACGCGGTCAGTCTTGGCATCTGCGACGACCTTGACGAAACCACCGGTATCGTTGGCAGCCATGGCACGGCCAGAGGCTGCGAACGGGAAGGTGCCGACGTTAACTTCAACGCCTTCAGCTTTCAAGGCCTGCTCGGTTTTACCCACCCATGCAATTTCCGGGTGAGTATAAATAACCGAAGGGATCAGGTCATAGTTCATCTGGGCTTTGTGGCCCTTGATGCGCTCGACAACCATGATGCCCTCTTCCGAGGCCTTGTGAGCCAGCATCATGCCACGAACCACGTCGCCGATGGCGTAGACGCCCGGTACGGTGGTAGCGCAGTGATCATCAACGTGCACGAAACCGCGCTCGTCGAGGGTCACGCCGCAATCGGCGGCCAGCAGATCAGTGGTCACTGGACGGCGACCAACGGCTACGATCAGCTTGTCGAACGTGATGTTCTGTTCGCCGTTGGCATCGGTGTAGTTCACAACGACTTCGTCGCCGTTCACTTTGGAACCGGTAACGCGCGCGCCCAGCTTGATGTCCAGACCTTGTTTGGTCAGGGTTTTCAGCGCTTCCTTGGAAACAGCGGTGTCCGCTGCCATCAGGAATGTGTCCAGTGCTTCAAGGACAGTCACTTGCGCGCCCAGACGCGACCAGACCGAACCCAGTTCCAGACCGATCACGCCAGCGCCGATCACGCCCAGACGCTTGGGTACGGATTGGAATTCCAGGGCACCGGTGGAATCGACGATTACATTCTGGTCGACCGGAGCCGGCGGAATGTCGATCGGACGCGAGCCAGGAGCCAGGATCACGTTTTCGGCTTCGATGACTTCAACCGAACCGTCAGGCTTGGTGACTTCGACTTTCTTGCCGGCCAGCAGCTTGCCGTGACCCTGGATAGAGGTCACACCGTTGGCTTTGAACAGGGTCGCAACGCCGGAGGTCAGGCCTTTGACGATGTTGGCCTTGCGGCCGACCATCGCTGGCACGTCCATGGTCACGCCGGCGTGATTGATGCCGTGGATCGCGAAACCATCTTGCGCTTCGTGGAACTTCCAGGAGCTGTCCAGCAGCGCCTTGGATGGAATGCAGCCGACGTTCAGGCAAGTACCGCCGAGGGCCAGTTTGCCTTCCTTGTCGGTGTACTTCTCGATGCAGGCAGTGCTGAGGCCCAGTTGAGCGGCCTTGATGGCAGCCACGTAGCCGCCAGGGCCCGCACCGATCACTACTACGTCAAATTTCTGCGACATTCAAAAAATCCTCTTTAGCGAAAAGCTTGAAGCCGCAAGCTGCAAGCCAAACTGCCTTTACCAGCAGCTTGAAACTTGCAGCTCGCGACTGCTTCTATCAGATATCCAGCAGCAAACGAGCCGGGTCTTCCAGCAGGTTCTTGATGGTCACCAGGAAGGTCACAGCTTCTTTGCCATCGATCAGACGGTGATCGTAGGACAGAGCCAGGTACATCATCGGACGGATAACGACCTGACCGTTGATCGCCATTGGACGCTGCAGAATGTTGTGCATGCCCAGAATAGCTGCTTGCGGCGGGTTGACGATCGGAGTCGACATCATCGAACCGAAGGTACCACCGTTGGTGATGGTGAACGTACCACCGGTCATCTCTTCCATCGACAGTTTGCCGTCACGGGCTTTCTTGCCGAAAGTGGCGATGCCGCCTTCGATTTCAGCCAGGCTCATCAGTTCGGCGTTACGCAGAACCGGCACAACCAGACCGCGGTCGCTCGAAACAGCCACACCGACGTCAGCATAGCCGTGATAAACGATGTCGGAGCCGTCGATCGACGCGTTGACTGCCGGGAAGCGCTTCAGCGCTTCGGTGGCCGCTTTCACGAAGAACGACATGAAGCCCAGGCGCACGCCGTTGTGGGACTTCTCGAACAGATCCTTGTACTTCGAACGCAGCGCCATGACTTCGGTCATGTCGACTTCGTTGAAAGTGGTCAGCATCGCCATGTTCGATTGAGCTTCAACCAGACGCTCGGCAACCTTGGCACGCAGACGGGTCATCGGAACGCGTTTTTCAACGCGGTCACCGGCAGCGAACACCGGAGCAGCAGCGGCAGGTGCGGCAGCCTTGGCAGGCGCGGCGGCTGGAGCGGCTTTCTTGGCAGCAACGGCTGCAACCACGTCTTCCTTGGTCACACGACCGCCTTTGCCAGTACCGGCAACGGACGCGATGTTGATGCCGTTCTCTTCAGCCAGCTTGCGAGCGGCTGGAGCAGCGACCGGATCGTCTTCGCCTTCGGCAGCTGGAGCAGCAGCCTGGGCAGCGGCCGGAGCGGCAGCGGCTGGAGCAGCGGCAGCAGCGCCGCCTTCAACGATGGAGCCCAGGACTTCGTCGGACAGAACGGTGTCGCCTTCGTTCTTGACGATAGCGCCCAGCACGCCGTCGGCAGTGGCCAGCACTTCCAGTACGACTTTGTCGGTTTCGATGTCGACGATCAGTTCGTCACGTTTGACGGCGTCGCCCGGTTTTTTGTGCCAGGTGGCAACGGTGCCATCGGCAACCGATTCCGGGAAAGTGGGGGCTTTGATCTCGATAGCCATTATCTGTGGTTCCTTAAATTCGGTTTCAGGTGCGCGAAGGCGTTAAACGGTAAACGCGTCTTGCAGCAGTTTTTCCTGCTGCTCGGCGTGCATCGAAGCGTAACCACATGCTGGGGCAGCAGAAGCCTCGCGGCCCGCGTACTCGAGTACGAGAGACTTGTTGAGGTTGCTGATGCTGCGACGCAAGTGGTGCTGGCTGCAGTACCAGGCGCCCTGGTTCATCGGCTCTTCCTGACACCAGACGGCATGCTTGGCGTTGGTGTAAGGAGCCAGGACTTCTTTCAAGTCGTCCTCAGGGAATGGGTACAGCTGCTCGATACGCACGATGGCGATATCGTCACGGCCTTCGGCACGACGTTTTTCCAGCAGGTCGTAGTAGACCTTGCCGCTACACAGAACAATGCGCTCGACCTTTTTCGGGTCCAGGGCATCGATTTCCGGGATCACGGTCTGGAACGAACCTTCGGCCAGATCTTCCAGAGTCGAGATGGCCAGCTTGTGACGCAGCAGCGACTTCGGCGTCAGGACGACCAGTGGCTTGCGCAGCGGGCGAATCACCTGACGGCGCAGCAAGTGGTAGATCTGAGCCGGGGTGGTCGGCATGCACACCTGAATGTTGTGCTCGGCGCACAGCTGCAGGTAACGCTCAAGACGCGCAGAGGAGTGCTCCGGCCCCTGACCTTCATAGCCGTGTGGCAACAGCATGGTCAGACCACAGAGACGGCCCCACTTGTGCTCGCCGCTGGTGATGAACTGGTCGATAACAACCTGCGCACCGTTGGCGAAGTCACCGAACTGGGCTTCCCAGATCACCAGCGCGTTCGGCGTGGTGGTCGAGTAGCCGTATTCGAATGCCAGTACCGCTTCTTCCGACAGGAACGAGTCGTACAGGTCGAAGCGTGGCTGACCTTCGTACAGGTTTTTCAGCGGAATGTAGGTGCCGGCGTCTTTCTGGTTGTGCAGAACAGCGTGACGGTGCGAGAACGTACCGCGGCCGATGTCCTGACCGGTCATGCGAATCGGGTGACCTTCGAACGCCAGGGTCGCGTACGCCATGGTTTCAGCGTAACCCCAGTTGATCGGCAGGCCGCCGGCTTGCATCTTCTGACGGTCTTCGTAGATCTTCGCAACCTGGCGCTGAACCACGAAGCCTTCCGGAATTTCCAGCAGCTTGGCGGACAGTTCCTGCAGGGTTTTCAGGTCGAAGCGAGTGTCGTGACGCGCAGTCCAGGCGTGACCCAGGTACGGGCGCCAGTCCACGAACAACTCTTTGTTCGGCTCTTTGACCAGGCTCTTCACTACGTGCAGACCGTTGTCCAGCGCGTTGCGGTATTCGTCGACCTTCGCCTGAACACGCTCTGCGTCCAGCACACCGCTCTGGGTCAGACGATCAGCGTACAGCTCACGGGTGGTGCGCTGCTTGGTGATCTGCTGATACATCATCGGCTGGGTGCCGCTTGGCTCGTCCGCCTCGTTGTGGCCGCGACGACGGTAGCAGAACATGTCGATCACCACGTCGCGCTTGAACTGCATGCGGTAATCGATGGCCAGCTGGGTCACGAACAATACGGCTTCCGGATCATCACCATTCACATGGAGGATCGGCGCCTGAATCATTTTCGCAACGTCGGTGGCGTACTCGGTGGAGCGCGAGTCCAGCGGGTTGCTGATGGTGAAACCAACCTGGTTGTTGATCACGATGTGCACGGTACCGCCGGTCTTGAAACCGCGGGTCTGCGACATCTGGAAGGTTTCCATGACCACGCCCTGACCTGCAATTGCAGCGTCACCGTGGATGGAGATCGGCAGAACCTTCTCGCCGGTAGGGTCGTTGCGACGATCCTGACGGGCACGGACCGAACCTTCGACCACTGGAGAAACAATTTCCAGGTGGGACGGGTTGAAGGCCATGGCCAGGTGAACTTCACCACCGGTGGTCATCACGTTGGACGAGAAGCCCTGGTGGTATTTAACGTCACCGGAACCCAGCTCGACCTTCTTCTTGCCTTCGAACTCGTCGAACAGCTCGCGCGGGTTCTTGCCGAAGGTATTGACCAGCACGTTCAGACGGCCACGGTGGGCCATGCCGATGACGATTTCCTTGGTGCCGTAGGAACCGGAACGCTGGATCAGCTCGTCAAGCATCGGAATCAGGCTCTCGCCGCCTTCCAGACCGAAACGCTTGGTGCCCGGGTATTTGGTGCCCAGGTATTTTTCCAGGCCTTCACCGGCAGTCACGCGCTCAAGCAAGTGGCTCTTGATGTCAGCGGAGTACGTTGGACGGCCGCGTACGCTTTCCAGACGCTGCTGGAACCACTGGCGCTGCTCGGAATCGGTGATATGCGTAAATTCAGCGCCGATGGTGCGGCAATATGTCTGCTGCAACGCTTCGTGAATTTCGCGTAGGCTCGCCTCCTCTTTGCCGATGAACAGGTCGCCGGCACGGAAGGTCGTATCAAGATCGGCATTGGTCAAGCCGTAATGATTGATCGACAGGTCTGCAGGTGCAGGACGCTGCCACAGCCCCAGCGGGTCAAGCTGGGCTGCCTGGTGGCCACGCATACGGTAGGCCTGGATCAATCGCAGCACTTCAACTTGCTTCTTCTCGTGCTCACTGCTCACGCTGCCGGCGGAAACCGGTTGAGCGCGGCGCTGGTTCTTTGCCAGCAAGACGAAATGATCGCGAATTGTGGAGTGCGAAACATCGGTGGAAGAGTTGCCGTCAGCAGGCAACTTCTGGAAGTAGGTGCGCCACTCTTCTGGCACAGCGTTAGGGTCGTGCAGGTAAAGCTCGTAGAGCTCTTCCACATAGGCAGCGTTACTACCGGATAGGTAGGCACTGTTCCACATGCGCTGCATCACGCTTTCTTGCATGCTTGGTCACCCTCGGTTAGGGGAACACCATCGGTGTCGACGCCGAGCAAACTTGCAGAAGTCCGAATGCAGCGACCAAAACAAGCCACTAGGATCACACTGATAGTCCGGGTACCAGCCCGGATGCCCCTGCTTGTCTCATTTCTTCAAAATAAGAGCGGCAGCTTTATGAGCTGCTGCTCAGGTTAAAACTACGGTGCCGGTTGAAGCCTGCACCGTAGCATCCACGGGTACAGCGGTCCTACGGGTACAGCAGCTGAATCACACGCCGCTGGAAAGCAGCATGTTACGAATGTGACCGATGGCCTTAGTCGGGTTCAGGCCCTTCGGACAAACGTTGACGCAGTTCATGATCCCGCGGCAGCGGAATACGCTGAACGGGTCATCCAGCGAAGCCAGACGCTCGGACGTCTTGGTGTCACGGCTGTCTGCCAGGAAGCGATACGCTTGCAGCAGTGCAGCTGGACCCAGGAACTTGTCCGGGTTCCACCAGAAGGACGGGCAAGAGGTCGAGCAGCAAGCGCACAGGATGCACTCGTACAGACCGTCGAGCTTTTCACGCTCTTCAGGGGACTGCAGACGTTCGATGGCCGGAGCCGGCGTGTCGTTCTGCAGGTAAGGCTTAACCTTCTCGTATTGCTTGTAGAAGATGCTCATATCGACGACCAGGTCACGGATAACCGGCAAACCTGGCAGAGGACGAATGATCAACTTGTTACCTTTTACAACGGCAGACAGCGGCGTGATGCACGCCAGACCGTTTTTGCCGTTGATGTTCATGCCGTCGGAACCGCAAACACCTTCACGGCAAGAGCGACGATAGGAGAAACCTTCGTCCTGCTCTTTGATCAGGGCCAGTACGTCCAGCACCATCAGGTCTTTACCACCGGTATCAACCTGGAAATCCTGCATGAACGGCGCAGCGTCCTGATCAGGGTTGTAACGATAAACACTGACTTGCAACATGGCGGCCACCCTTAATAAGTCCGAATCTTAGGTTCAAAAGTCGGAACAGTTTTCGGCGAGAAGTTTACGGCACGCTTGGCGACGCGTTTCTCACCCGGGAAGTACAGGGTGTGGCACAGCCAGTTTTCGTCGTCACGGTCTTCGAAGTCTTCACGGGCGTGAGCACCGCGGGACTCTTTACGCACTTCGGCAGCGATGGCGGTAGCTTCAGCCACTTCCAGAAGGTTTTGCAGTTCCAGAGCTTCGATACGCGCAGTGTTGAACGCCTGCGACTTGTCGTTGATCTTGACGTTGGCGATGCGCTTGCGCAGATCAGCCAGCTGGGCAATACCCTTCTGCATGTATTCGCCAGTACGGAATACACCGAAGTAGTTCTGCATGCAGCTTTGCAGCTCGCGACGCAGGGTTGCCACGTCTTCGCCATCGGTACGCGCGTTCAGAGCGGACAGACGAGCCAAGGCCGCATTGATGTCGGCGTCGGTGGCGTCGTCGTAGTCGATACCGTCGGTCAGCGCTTTTTCCAGGTGCAGACCGGCCGCACGGCCGAAAACCACCAGGTCGAGCAACGAGTTACCGCCCAGGCGGTTGGCACCGTGAACCGATACGCAAGCCACTTCGCCTACAGCGAACAGACCAGGGATGATGGTATCTACGCCGTTGGCGTCCTGAGTCATCGCCTGACCGTGAATGTTGGTGGCAACGCCGCCCATCATGTAGTGGCAGGTCGGAACAACCGGAACCGGAGCAACCACCGGGTCAACGTGAGCAAACGTTTTCGACAGTTCGCAGATGCCTGGCAGACGGCTGTGCAGCACTTCCTCGCCCAGGTGGTCGAGTTTGAGCATCACGTGGTCGCCGTTCGGGCCACAGCCGTTGCCGGCAATGATCTCTTTAACCATCGAACGGGCAACAACGTCACGACCCGCCAGGTCTTTGGCGTTCGGAGCATAACGCTCCATGAAACGCTCGCCGTGCTTGTTGATCAGGTAACCACCTTCACCACGGCAACCTTCGGTCACCAGTACACCGGCGCCGGCAATGCCGGTCGGGTGGAACTGCCACATTTCGATGTCTTGCACCGGAACGCCAGCACGCAGAGCCATGCCAACGCCGTCACCGGTGTTGATCAGGGCGTTGGTGGTGGACGCGTAGATACGACCTGCACCGCCAGTGGCAAGAACGGTAGCCTTGGCACGGATGTAGGTGGTTTCACCGGTTTCGATGCAGATGGCGATAACGCCGACGAACTCGCCTTTCTGGTTTCTGACCAGATCGACAGCGTAGTACTCGTTCAGGAACGTGGTACCGGCTTTCAGGTTACCCTGATAAAGGGTGTGCAGCAGGGCGTGACCGGTACGGTCGGATGCCGCGCAGGTACGTGCAGCCTGGCCGCCCTTACCGTAGTCCTTGGACTGACCGCCGAACGGACGCTGGTAGATGCGGCCGGTTTCGGTACGGGAGAACGGCAGACCCATGTGGTCCAGTTCGAAAACCGCAGCCGGGCCTTCCTGACACATGTATTCGATAGCGTCCTGGTCACCGATATAGTCGGAACCCTTGACGGTATCGTACATGTGCCAGCGCCAGTCATCGTTCGGATCCGCAGACGCGATGGCGCAGGTGATGCCACCCTGTGCCGATACGGTGTGCGAACGCGTCGGGAAAACCTTGGTGATTACGGCAGTCTTGTGACCGCCTTGTGCCAGTTGCAGCGCAGCGCGCATGCCAGCACCGCCACCACCAATGATGATGGCGTCGAAAGAAATCGTTGGAATGTTAGCCATGACTCAGATACCCCAGAGAATCTGCACACCCCAGACGAAGTAAGCGAACATCGCAACGCCGCATACTGCCTGGAAAAGGAAACGTATAGCAGTCGCGGACTTGCCGAACGCCATTGGCGTCAGGTAGTCGGTCGCGATGGTCCACATGCCGACCCAGGCGTGAGCGCCAAGGGCAACGAGGGCCAGGAGACTGAAGATACGCATCCAGTTGTTGGCGAACAGTTCATGCCACTGGGCATAGCCGAGGCCCGGGTGGGCAACGACGTATCCGATCAGAAAGATGAAGTAAGCCGCGAGAACGACCGCAGACACACGTTGCGCCATCCAGTCATAGAGGCCCGAACGCGACAGGTTCGTGACGTTAGTTACCATATCCAAACTCCTGCCAGAACGATTACCACCACGGAAATGGCGATAACGATTTTCGAGCCCAGCTTGCCGCCTTCCAGCGTCTCACCGATGCCCATGTCCATGATCAAGTGGCGCACACCGGCAACCAAGTGATACAGCAGAGCGGACAGAATGCCCCAAATCACTAGCTTCGCTAGCGGACTGGTCAGACACGCTTTCACCTGACCGAAGCCTTCCTCGGAGCTCAGCGACTTGTCCAATGCGTAAAGCATGATGGCAAGGCACACGAAGAGGATGACGCCGGATATACGGTGAAGAATGGACGTGTAAGCAGTGACTGGGAGTTTGATGGTCCTTAGGTCTAGGTTTACAGGTCGTTGGCTTTTCACGGCTTTTTTTTCACACTGAAGAGCCCCTAACAATCAGGGCAAAGTTGTTGGGGAGTGCACTGGTCAGGTAACCACCACCCAGGGAGGCGACCCCCAATAAAGCAAGCCCAAAAGCCCTTGGCGGTCGGTGGCCGAGTATAGACAGTTAGGCTACTAATGACAACGCAATCGCCTCACCCAAACAGCGGATTGCGCATCTGACATAAAAGGCGTAAATGGCAGGCAATTTCGAGAAAAAAGTCCGGTTAAAGCCTTCTGGAGCAAGACTTTAGGCAAATTGACATTCGAATTTATCTCACTATAGTGGTGCGGGCCCTGCGTGGGGGGTCTGTCTGATGATTTCAAGCATAAATAGGAGGCCACATGGCTGACAAAAAAGCGCAGTTGATCATCGAGGGCGCAGCCCCCGTCGAGCTGCCCATTTTAACCGGCACCGTTGGTCCCGATGTTATCGATGTTCGGGGCCTGACGGCCACGGGCCGTTTCACCTTTGACCCTGGTTTCATGTCGACCGCCTCCTGCGAGTCGAAGATCACCTATATCGACGGCGACAACGGCATTCTGCTGCACCGCGGCTATCCGATCGAGCAGTTGGCTGAAAAGTCGGACTATCTGGAAACCTGCTATCTGCTGCTCAACGGCGAATTGCCGACCGCAGAACAAAAGGCCCAGTTCGTCAGCACCGTCAAGAACCACACCATGGTTCACGAACAGCTGAAGACCTTCTTCAACGGTTTCCGTCGCGACGCTCACCCGATGGCCGTCATGTGCGGTGTAGTCGGCGCCCTCTCGGCCTTCTACCACGACTCCCTGGACATCAATAACCCGCAGCATCGCGAAATTTCCGCGATCCGCCTGGTTGCCAAGATGCCAACCCTGGCAGCGATGGTTTACAAGTACTCCATGGGTCAACCCATGATGTACCCGCGCAACGACCTGACGTACGCGGAAAACTTCCTGCACATGATGTTCAACACTCCGTGCGAGATCAAACCGATCAGCCCGGTACTCGCCAAGGCCATGGACCGGATCTTCATCCTCCACGCCGACCACGAGCAGAACGCATCGACCTCTACCGTACGTCTTGCCGGTTCTTCGGGTGCCAACCCGTTCGCCTGTATCGCCGCCGGTATCGCTGCACTGTGGGGCCCTGCCCACGGCGGCGCCAACGAGGCCGTTCTGACCATGCTCGATGAAATTGGCGATGTTTCCAACATCGACAAGTTCATTGCCAAGGCCAAGGACAAGAACGATCCGTTCAAGTTGATGGGCTTCGGTCACCGCGTTTACAAAAACCGCGACCCACGCGCTACCGTCATGAAGAAAACCTGCGACGAAGTGTTGAAGGAACTGGGTATCCAGAACGATCCGCAACTCGAACTGGCCATGCGCCTGGAAGAGATCGCCCTGACCGACCCGTACTTCATCGAGCGCTCGCTGTACCCGAACGTCGACTTCTACTCGGGGATCATCCTCAAGGCAATCGGCATTCCAACCAGCATGTTCACCGTGATCTTCGCCCTGGCGCGGACTGTCGGCTGGATCTCCCACTGGAAAGAAATGCTCTCCAGCCCGTACAAGATCGGCCGCCCGCGCCAGCTGTACACCGGCTACGAGTCGCGTGACATCACCAAGCTGGAAGACCGCAAGTAAGACCTGTCTTGCTGTAGCGTCTTGACCGTCCCGCAAACGGCCTCTATGAAAATAGAGGCCGTTTTTGTTTGTGCGCTTGTTGTGTACATATCCATTTCTTCGGCGACGGCCACCCCGGGTTCCCCCCTTACAACAGGCGCCCCAGTCACCAGGCACTCTTGCTCCCGCCCTTGCCGTAACGTCACCTCCGTGGGAGCTGACTCGCCAGCAATGGTGGGACAGCCCGGGAAATTAACCGCCCCCTGCAAGAGCGAACCTGCTCGCGATGGACACCAACGATAACTCGCCCTGTCTGGCTGCCCGAACTATCCGTACGTTTTCGCGAGCAAGCTCGCACCTACATTCCTATTGGGAGAATATTCACGGAATCGTGCGATCACCGCCCAATAAAAATGCCCCGATCTTTCGACCGGGGCATCTTTTACAACTGCGTTACTTATATAAAAGCATCAAGCCTTAGTGCGAAACCGCCCCACTCGCACCCAGACCGGTCTGCGAGCGAACGAATTGCGGGAAGAACAGCGCCCGTTCGTTGTCCGCCGCTGCCGACTTGTCGGTAATCGAGAAGAACCAGATGCCGATGAAGGCAATGATCATCGAGAACAACGCCGGGTACTCGTAAGGGAAGATGGCCTTCTCGTGGTGCAGGATCTGCACCCAGATGGTTGGACCGAGCACCATCAAACCAACTGCACTGATCAGCCCCAACCAGCCACCGACCATCGCACCCCGAGTGGTCAACTTCTTCCAGTACATCGAAAGCAGCAGTACAGGGAAGTTACAGCTCGCCGCAATGGAGAACGCCAGGCCGACCATGAATGCGATGTTCTGGCTTTCGAACAGAATACCCAGACCGATCGCCAGCACGCCCAAAATGACGGTGGTGATTTTCGAGACCCGGATTTCGTCCTTGTCGTTGGCCTTGCCCTTCTTGATCACACTGGCGTACAGGTCATGAGACACCGCCGAAGCACCGGCCAGTGTCAAACCGGCCACCACTGCCAAAATGGTCGCGAAGGCTACCGCCGAGATGAAGCCCAGGAAAATACTGCCACCGACCGCGTTGGCCAGGTGCACCGCCGCCATGTTGTTGCCGCCCAACAGCGCACCAGCCGCATCTTTAAACGCAGGATTGGTGCTGACCAACAGGATCGCGCCGAAGCCAATGATGAAGGTCAGGATGTAGAAGTAGCCAATGAAGCCCGTTGCGTACAGCACGCTCTTGCGAGCTTCTTTCGCGTCACTCACGGTGAAGAAGCGCATCAGGATGTGCGGCAGGCCAGCGGTACCGAACATCAGTGCCAGGCCGAGGGAGAACGCCGAGATCGGATCCTTCACCAGTCCGCCCGGGCTCATGATCGCTTCACCTTTAGGGTGAACCTTGATCGCCTCGGAGAACAGAATGTTGAAGTCGAAGTTGACGTGCTTCATCACCATCAGTGCCATGAATGAGGCGCCGGACAGCAGCAACACTGCCTTGATGATTTGTACCCAGGTGGTCGCCAGCATGCCGCCAAACAGCACGTACATGCACATCAGGATGCCCACCAGGATCACTGCAACGTAGTAGTCGAGACCGAACAGCAACTGAATCAGCTTGCCGGCACCGACCATTTGCGCGATTAAGTAAAACGCCACCACCACCAGCGAACCACAAGCAGACAGCGTGCGGATCTGGGTTTGCCCGAGGCGGTAGGACGCCACGTCGGCAAAGGTGTACTTACCCAGGTTACGCAGGCGCTCGGCGATCAGGAACAGAATGATCGGCCAGCCCACCAGAAAGCCGATCGAGTAGATCAGGCCATCGTAGCCGGAGGCGAACACCAGGGCGGAAATACCCAGGAAGGACGCTGCGGACATGTAGTCACCGGCAATCGCCAGACCATTCTGCAAACCGGTGATATTGCCACCCGCCGCATAGTAGTCAGCCGCCGACTTGTTGCGCTTGGAAGCCCAGTAGGTGATGCACAGGGTCGCGCCAACGAACACCACGAACATCAGAATCGCGGGAACGTTCAGCGGTTGTTTATGCACTTCGCCGGTCAGGGCTTCGGCTGCCCAGGCGCCAGGTGCAAACGCTGCGATGCTCAATAGAGCCATTAGACGCCGGATCATTGCTGAGCCTCCTTGAGAATCGCATTGTTCAGGTCGTCGAATTCGCCATTGGCGCGTCGTACGTAAATGCCGGTCAGGACAAAGGCCGAAACAATCAGCCCGACGCCAATCGGTATGCCCCAGGTAATCGAAGATTCCGGGCTCATTTTCGCACCCAGAATATGCGGCCCATAGGCAATCAAAAGGATGAATCCGGAGTAAAGCCCTAGCATGATCGCCGAAAGAATCCAGGCGAATCGTTCTCTCTTGCTAACCAGCTCCTTGAATCGCGGGCTGTTTTGAATCGAGAGGTAAATGCTGTCGTTCATTGTTTTTATCCTCGCAGCACAGATTTAGTTGGAACGATATCCACTGTAAGCGGCTGCGAGCCAGGTTCCAGACGACCTTAGTCTTAGAACGACATGACGTTTTCGCCAATTTCCGGCCGATAAAAAACAGCCGTCACACAACGTTAGTCCCTCAGAAATAAAAAGGGCCGCCCGACATGGATATCGGGCGACCCTGCAATGCGCGGATTAGACGCTTGCTTGGCTATTACTTGGTCCAGTCGGCAACACGCTCCGGGTGTTTCGCCACCCATTCTTTTGCGGCGACTTCTGGCTTGGCACCATCCTGGATCGCCAACATCACTTCACCGATTTCGTCTTTCGAGGCCCATTGGAAGTTCTTCAGGAACTTGGCCACTTCAGGTGCTTTAGTTGCCAGTTCCTTGCTGCCGATGCTGTTCACGGTTTCAGCCGCGCCATAAACACCCTTCGGGTCTTCCAGGAAGCGCAGTTTCCATTTGGCGAACATCCAGTGCGGCACCCAACCGGTGACGGCGATGGATTCGTTTTTCTTCTCGGCACGGGTCAGTTCGGCAATCATGCCGGCGCCGGAACTGGCCTTGAGTTGATAGCCCGTCAGGTCGTAGTCCTTGATCGCCTGCTCGGTCTTGAGCATGACACCCGATCCTGCATCGATGCCGACGATGCGATTCTTGAAGCTTTCATCGGTTTTCAAATCAGCCAGCGACTTGGCCTTGACGTACTCCGGCACGATCAGACCGATTTTCGCGTCCTTGAAGTTCGGACCGTAGTCGACCACTTGATCTTTGTTCTTGGCCCAGTAATCGCCATGGGTCACCGGCAGCCAGGCCGACAGCATGGCGTCGAGTTTGCCAGTTGCCACGCCCTGCCACATGATCCCGGTCGCAACGGCTTGCAGCTTCACGTCATAACCGAGTTTCTGCTTGATCACTTCTGCCGCTACGTGAGTGGTCGCGACGCTGTCGGACCAACCGTCAACGTAACCGATGCTCAGGGTCTTGCTCTCGGCATTGGCGAATGTGGAGCCAATCGCAAGTACCAGAGCGGCACTTGCACCTAAAAGTCGTCGCATCTTCATCGTTACTTCCCCGAAAGTGCTGCGCTCGACGGGTGCCGAGTCGCGTCAACGTATTGTTATGGTGCACAGCGCCCCCATCACGCCCACCGCAAACCCGTTCGATCATCAGCGCGTTTATCAACGAGGGTACTGACGCCTCCGATAATCAACCTGACGACAAGGGCGACCTGCTCTGCCAGCGACCTCAAGACATCGAGAAACGACATCAGAAAGCCATTAATCCGTGGCACCGCACACTCGCCGATCAATCCGCCCGAACTTTGCATGTCAAAATCATGCGGGCCACCAAGCACACGGCAAATGCAGGTAACATGCGCCGCTTTGCTCCCAGACGGCCTGATCATGCCTGCGACATCCCGCTTCCCTTTTTTCGCTTATCTATTCGCCTGCCTGCTGGGCATCTTTGCCCTCTGTGGTTTCTGGTACGGCCTCGGCAAACCGGTGATTCTGCCGGACGTCGCCAGCGCGACGCACAAGCTGCAATGCGCTTCCTACACCCCCTTCGACAAGGACCAGTCGCCGTTCGATCAGCCGTTCAAACTGCGCCCCGAGCGCATGGACGCCGACCTCGCCCTGCTGGCGACCCGTTTCGAGTGCATTCGCACCTACTCGATGACCGGTCTTGAGGCGCTGCCGGACCTGGCGCGCAAGCACGGGTTGAAGCTGATGATCGGCGCCTGGGTCAACAGCAATCCGGTGGACACCGAAAAAGAAGTCGACCTGTTGATCGCCTCGGCCAACGCCAACGCGGACGTGGTCACGGCGGTGATCGTCGGCAACGAAACCCTGCTGCGCAAGGAAGTCACCGGCGCGCAGCTGGCGAAGCTTATTAATAAAGTCAAAAGCCAGGTCAAACAGCCTGTCACTTATGCCGACGTTTGGGAGTTCTGGCTCAAGCACCCGGAAATCGCGCCAGCCGTGGATTTCCTCACCATCCATTTGCTGCCCTATTGGGAGGACGATCCTTCGAACATCGACGCCGCCCTGCAACATGTGGCCGAAGTGCGCCAGGTGTTCGGCAACAAATTCGCGCCCAAGGACGTGATGATTGGCGAGACGGGCTGGCCAAGCGAAGGCCGCCAGCGTGAAACCGCCTTACCGAGCCGGGTCAATGAAGCCAAGTTCATTCGCGGTTTCGTCGCCATGGCCGAACAACAGGGCTGGCACTACAACCTGATCGAAGCCTTCGACCAACCGTGGAAGCGCGCCAGCGAAGGAGCGGTCGGCGGCTACTGGGGACTGTTCGATGCCGATCGCCAGGACAAGGGCGTGCTGGCCGGGCCGGTGACGAACGTACCGTACTGGTCGCAGTGGCTGGTGGTGGGTGGCTTGATCTTCCTCGGTACGCTGATCCTTGGCGGTCGCGTGCGCAGCACTCGCGCTGCGCTGGTATTGCCGCTGCTGGGGGCCCTGGCCGCTTGCGCGATAGGTGCCTGGGGCGACCTGGCGCGGGTTACCACGCGTTTTGGCAGTGAATGGCTTTGGGTTGCCTTGCTGACAGCGTTGAATCTGTTGGCGCTGGCCCATGCGGCGCTGACGCTGAGCCCGCGCACCGGTTGGCGTGGATGGGCGTTCAATGCGCTGGAACGACGAGCGGGTTGGTGGGTGGCGACCACAGGGTTTGCTGCTGCAGTAATGATGCTGGAAATGGTGTTCGACCCACGCTATCGCAGCTTCCCGAGCGTCGCATTCATCGTGCCAGCATTGGTTTATCTGTGCCGTCCAGTCAATGTGCCGCGCCGCGAAATCGCCCTGCTGACCTTCATCATCGGTGCCGGTATTGCGCCACAACTGTATCGCGAGGGTTTGCAGAACCAGCAGGCCTGGGGCTGGGCGCTGGTGAGCGTGTTGATGGTAGCCGCGTTGTGGCGCTGCTTGCGCGTACGCAAACGCTGATCTTTAGCGCCTTTATTGGCCTCATCGCGGGCAAGCCACGCTCCCACAGGAATCTTTGTCTTACGTAGACTCTGTATTCACTGAAACCCACTGTGGAAGCGGGCTTGCCCGCGCTGACGATTTATCAGGCAGTGCGCGATGCACGCACCAACCGCAACCCGGCAATCACTACCGCAAAAACCGCCAGGGTCGTGTTGTACAGCGCCAGCGCCGGAAACCCGAACACCAGCGCCAGCACCGCCAACCACCACCCTGCCCGGCCCGGCAGCAAGAAGCCGATCACCGCAGCCGCCAGCGCACTCCAGCCCAATACGTTGAAGTGAATCATCAGACCCAGATTCGAACGGACCTGGCATTCCCAACGACTCGCCTCATCCACGCAGATGCCTACCCATTGCGCATCCTCCATGAAGCCGTAACGCGCGCCATAACTGGCGGCCAGCCATACAGGCAGCAAAACAAGCAGCAAAATCACGGGCAGACGACGGGACATGAAGCACTCCAATAAGCGAAAAACGGCGGCCAGCTTAATCGCCCGACAGCCTTACGCAAGCGCTAACAACAGTTAACTGGCCATTCAATCGCTGCAAAGTGTATCGTCCGACTACTATTACTTCGAAATCAGGCCTGTTTGGTGCCGATGCGTGGCACTTTGGCGCAAATTCAATGGTCATAGCCTGCGAACTTCATTCGACACCTTTTTTAAGGGATCCAGTCATGCTCCGTTCCTTGCGCTTCGCTGCCCTGTTTGGCGGCCTGATATTAAGTGCGTCCGCAATGGCGGTCGATATCGACGCCGCCAGTTATGGCTACCCCTTGACCAACCCGTTCGAGGCGACCATCGCCACGACGCCTCCGGACTTGCGTCCCGAGCTGCCGCTGGACGACGACATCCATCAGTCGGATCGCAGCATGACCTTGCGCCCGGAGCGGGCATTCAATTTGCCGGACAACTTCTGGGCGGTAAAGAAACTCACTTACCGCATTGCCACCCAGGATAAAGCCGCACCGCTGATCTTCCTGATCGCCGGCACCGGCGCACGCTATGACAGCAGCATTAACGAGTACCTGAAAAAGCTCTACTACAAGGCCGGCTATCACGTGGTGCAACTGTCGTCGCCCACCAGCTTCGACTTCATCAGTGCCGCCTCACGCTTCGCGACGCCGGGCATCACCAAGGAAGATGCCGAAGATATGTACCGGGTGATGCAAGCCGTTCGTGCACAAAACCCCGGCGTCCCCGTCACCGATTACTACCTGAGCGGCTACAGCCTGGGCGCCCTGGATGCGGCCTTCGTCGCGCACCTGGACGAGACCCGCCGAAGCTTCAACTTCAAGAAAGTCCTTCTGCTCAATCCGCCGGTGAATCTCTACACCTCGATCACCAACCTCGACAAGCTGGTGCAGACCGAGGTCAAGGGCATCAACAACACCACCACGTTCTACGAGCTGGTGCTGAACAAACTGACCCGCTACTTCCAGCAGAAAGGCTACATCGATCTCAACGATGCACTGCTCTACGACTTCCAGCAGTCCAAGCAGCACCTGAGCAACGAACAGATGGCCATGTTGATCGGCACTTCGTTCCGCTTCTCGGCGGCCGACATCGCCTTTACCTCTGACCTGATCAACCGCCGCGGCCTGATTACCCCACCCAAGTACCCGATCACCGAGGGCACCAGCCTTACGCCGTTCCTTAAGCGCGCACTGCAGTGCGACTTCGACTGCTACATCACCGAGCAGGTGATTCCGATGTGGCGCGCCCGCACCGATGGCGGCAGCCTGCTGCAACTGATCGATCAGGTCAGTCTGTACGCGCTGAAGGACTACCTGCACAACAGCCCGAAAATCGCCGTCATGCATAACGCCGACGACGTGATCCTCGGCCCTGGCGACCTCGGCTTCCTGCGCAAGACCTTTGGCGATCGCCTGACGCTCTATCCGCTGGGCGGCCACTGCGGCAACCTTAACTACCGCGTCAACAGCGACGCCATGCTGGAGTTCTTCCGTGGCTAAATACCTCCTGCTTATCGCTGCGTTACTCTGTGCAGGCGTGGCCAACGCCGACAACAGCAAAGCCAACGCCCCGGTGGTGGTCGACAGTGACGGCTTCAAAGAGCCCCTGAGCAAACTCAAGATCAACCCAGGCCTGGATCAGCGCGAGTTCGAACGATCCACGCTCAGCGCATTGAGCGTGTATGACCCGCTGGAAGAGTGGAACCGCCGCGTCTACCACTTCAACTATCGGTTCGATCAGTGGGTGTTCCTGCCAGTGGTCAACGGCTATCGCTACGTCACACCAGGTTTCTTGCGCACGGGTGTCAGCAACTTTTTCAACAACCTCGGTGATGTACCGAACCTGCTGAACAGCCTGTTGCAGTTCAAGGGCCAACGTTCGATGGAAATCACCGGGCGACTGCTGCTCAACACTACCATCGGCATCGCCGGCCTGTGGGATCCAGCCACCGCCATGGGGCTACCTCGCAAGAACGAAGACTTTGGTCAGACCCTGGGCTTCTATGGCGTGCCAGGCGGTGCGTATTTCGTATTGCCGATCCTTGGCCCGTCGAACCTGCGTGATACCGGCGGACTGGTGGTGGACTTCAGTGCGGAGTCGGCGATCAACTACCTGAACGTCTCAGAAGTCAGCTCCAACCATCCGGAAATCTGGGTGCTGCGCGCCATCGACAAGCGCTATCAGACCAGTTTCCGCTATGGCCAACTGAACTCGCCGTTCGAATACGAGAAGGTACGCTACGTGTACACCGAGTCGCGCAAGTTGCAGATTGCCGAGTAATCCAGGCGCTACAAACGACTGAGGGAGCGAGCTCGCTCCCTCAGTCGTAGATGTTTCTGGTGAAAGGAATCCTGGCTTCAGCCCTTCAGCCATTTCCAGATTTTGCTGACAGCCATCACACCCGCCAACACCACCGCCCCTGCCACAATCCCTGCCGCCGCATTGAGCAACGCTGGCACGATAAAACCGGCACCGCCCGCCCCCGCGCCGACCTCCTCGATCCAGTGATGCACCACCGGCACACCATGGGTCAGGATGCCGCCACCGACGAGAAACATCGCCGCCGTGCCGATCACCGACAGACTTTTCATCATGTACGGCGCCGCGCGCAGAATACCGCCACCGATGCGTCTGGCCATCTGCCCGGGCTTTTGCGTCAGCCACAGGCCCAGATCATCGAGCTTGACGATGCCCGCCACGAGCCCGTAGACGCCAATGGTCATGACGATGGCAATACCCGAGAGCACGATCACTTGCTGGGTCAGCGGCGCACCGGCCACGGTGCCGAGGGTGATGGCAATGATTTCCGCCGACAGAATGAAGTCGGTACGAACGGCGCCCTTGATCTTGTCCTTTTCGAACGCCACCAGGTCGACCGCAGGGTCTGCCACCGCCTCAACCAGTTCGGCGTGCTCGGCCTGGTCTTCAGAAGTGCTGTGGAGGAACTTATGGGCGAGTTTCTCGAAACCTTCGAAACACAGGTAAGCACCGCCCACCATCAACAATGGCGTGACCAGCCAGGGAATGAACGCGCTGATGGCCAACGCCGATGGCACCAGGATCAGCTTGTTGATGAACGAGCCCTTGGCAACCGCCCATACCACCGGAATTTCCCGCTCGGCACGCACACCGCTGACCTGCTGGGCATTGAGCGCCAGATCGTCCCCGAGCACGCCGGCGGTCTTCTTGGCGGCCATCTTGGTCATCAACGCCACGTCATCGAGTACGGCGGCGATGTCGTCGATCAGCACCAGCAAACTGCTTCCTGCCATGAATCGGATTTCCTTCTTGAATGAATGGCGTGCAGCATAGCGCGGCCCAGTGCCACACGGCGCATTCTTGAGCGTCGCCAAAGGCCGGTGCTACCATGCGCAACCGCCAGAACAGGCAAGGAACCACCTGGTTTATGAGCACTATCCGCGAGCGCAACAAACAACTGATCCTGCGTGCCGCCAGTGAAGAGTTTGCCGACAAAGGCTTCGCTGCGACCAAAACCAGCGACATCGCAGCCAAGGCGGGATTGCCCAAGCCCAACGTCTACTACTATTTCAAATCCAAGGAAAACCTCTACCGCGAAGTGCTGGAAAGCATCATCGAGCCAATCCTGCAGGCTTCGACCCCCTTCAACCCCGAAGGCGTGCCCAGCGAAGTGCTGAGCAACTACATCCGCTCGAAAATCCGCATCTCCCGCGACCTGCCGTTTGCTTCCAAAGTGTTCGCCAGCGAAATCATGCACGGCGCCCCGCACCTGAGCGCTGATTTGGTCGAACAACTCAACAGCCAGGCCAAACACAACATCGACTGCATCCAGACCTGGATCGACCGCGGCCAGATCGCCCCGATCGACCCCAACCACCTGATGTTCAGCATCTGGGCCGCGACCCAGACCTACGCCGACTTCGACTGGCAAATCACCGCCATCACCGGCAAGGCCAAGCTGGATGAAGAAGATTATGAAGCGGCGGCGCAGACGATCATCCGCTTGGTGCTCAAAGGGTGTGAGCCGGACTGAGGGATGGTGGTGCTGCCACCGCAGGCAAGCCTGCTCCGACGGGATTCTGTGTTGAATTCAAACTCTGTAAACGACACAAATACTTGTGGGAGCTGGCTTGCCAGCGATGAAGGCGACTCGGTGCTGCCTCAAACCCAAATGGCATCCCATAGTGGATAGTCGCCAAGCTTCTCGACCAATCCTGCTCGCAACGGGTTAGCCACCACATACCGTGCCATTTTCACCAAATCTTCATCCCGCCGCAGCGCTCGGTCATGAAACCCTTGCTGCCAAAGCGCCCCGCTCCTGCCACTGTATAAGTTCAACTCTCTAGTAATCAGAGACTTCGTCTCACGCATCAGTCTGCGCAGGGAGCAGTTTTCCAATGCGACCAGCCAATGGAAATGGTCGGGCATGACGACCCATGCCAGAGAGTTCGCCAACCCAATATTTTGTGCTCGGCGAAATTGATGAACCACCAATCTGCCCAGAGCAAAGTCGGAAAAGATCGGTTCACGACGAAGTGTGTTGGTTGTCAGTAGATAGATTCGATTTGGCTCCGCATAACGGCCAGTTCGCAGACGACTTGAAGCGGGAAGACCAGACAATCCATTGCCCCTTGATGATGAGTTCATCAGAAGGCTAGACCTCAGTGATCTATTTGGCTGGGCTAGTCTTTTTTCTTGCTGTGTCAGGCAGGCCGCCATCGCTGGCAAGCCAGCTCCCACAAGGGTTTATGTCATTCACAAAATTTACATAAAAACTGTGGGAGCTGGCTTGCCAGCGATGACTTTCGATCAAACGCTGAAGATCAAGCCACTACCCCCGCATCCGCTCTCAACCCCGACGCCTCAATCGCAGTGATCGCACACTGCTCATCGACATCCGACAGATCGCCGCTGATCCCTACCGCCCCCAGCACTTTCCCTTCCTGATCCCGAACCAGCACACCCCCCGGTGCCGGCACGACGCTGCCTTGCCCCAGGCTGTTCAACGCAGCGATAAACGCCGGGCGTTGTTGCGCGTCCAGCGCCAGCAGGCGCGAGCCTTTGCCCAGCGCAATGGCGCCCCAGGCTTTACCGATGGCAACGTGTGGGCGCAGCAGGCTGGCGCCGTCTTCGCGTTGCAGGGTGATCAGATGCCCACCGGCATCCAGTACCGCAATGGTCAACGGTGCCGCGCTGATTGCACGCCCCGCGGTGATGGCCTCGTTGACCAGGTTGACTGCGACTTTCAAGGTTAAAGCGCTCATGGTGCCGTCCTCATTTTGTTTTTCGGAAAGCCGTTGGACTGCTTCGATGTACTGCAGCCCGATGCAACAAATAGAACACAATGAATTATATTTTTGTATACAATAATTATAGAAAAGCGCCACATGCGACGAAAAGCCACACTAAACAGGGCTTCCGACGAATGAAACAACCGCTTGAGAAAATGGATTGACCTGCGCCGTCCGCCGTGAATACACTCTGCGCAAAGCCACTTGTATACAATTACAAAACGTAAAGAGGCACAAAACCATGAGCAAAATGAGAGCAATCGAAGCCGCCGTTCTGGTGATGCGCCGCGAAGGGGTTGATACCGCTTTTGGCATCCCCGGTGCCGCCATCAACCCGCTGTACTCCGCCCTGCAAAAGGTCGGCGGCATCGATCACGTCCTCGCCCGCCACGTTGAAGGCGCGTCGCACATGGCCGAGGGCTACACCCGCACCAAGGCCGGCAACATCGGCGTGTGCATCGGCACTTCCGGCCCTGCCGGCACCGACATGGTCACCGGGCTCTACAGCGCCTCGGCCGACTCGATTCCAATTCTGTGCATCACAGGGCAAGCACCCCGCGCCCGTATGCACAAGGAAGACTTCCAGGCTGTCGACATCACCAGCATCGTCAAGCCAGTCACCAAGTGGGCAACCACGGTCCTGGAGCCGGGCCAAGTGCCTTACGCGTTCCAGAAAGCGTTCTATGAAATGCGTTCCGGCCGTCCTGGCCCGGTGCTGATCGACCTGCCGTTCGACGTACAGATGGCCGAAATCGAATTCGATATCGACGCCTACCAGCCACTGCCGCTGGCCAAGCCGACGGCGACCCGTGTTCAGGTCGAGAAAGCGTTGGCCCTGCTCGATCAGGCCGAGCGTCCATTGCTGGTGGCCGGTGGCGGCATCATCAACGCCGATGCCAGCGATCTGTTGGTTGAGTTCGCTGAACTGACCGGCATCCCGGTCATCCCGACCCTGATGGGCTGGGGCACCATCCCGGACGATCACCCGCTGATGGTCGGCATGGTTGGCTTGCAGACTTCGCACCGCTACGGCAACGCCACGATGTTGAAATCCGACGTGGTGCTGGGTATCGGTAACCGCTGGGCCAACCGTCACACCGGTTCGGTGGATGTCTACACCGAAGGCCGCAAGTTCATTCACGTCGATATCGAAGGCACGCAGATCGGCCGCGTGTTCACCCCGGACCTGGGCATCGTTTCCGACGCCGCTGCCGCGCTGACCGTATTCATCGAAGTCGCTCGCGAATGGCAAGCCGCCGGCAAGCTGAAAAACCGCAGCGCCTGGTTGCAGGATTGCCAGCAGCGCAAGGCCAGCCTGCAGCGCAAGACTCACTTCGACAACGTGCCGGTCAAACCGCAGCGCGTGTATGAAGAGATGAACCAGGTGTTCGGCAAGGACACTTGCTATGTCAGCACCATCGGTCTGTCGCAGATTGCCGGCGCGCAGTTCCTGCACGTCTACAAGCCGCGTCACTGGATCAACTGCGGTCAGGCCGGCCCGTTGGGCTGGACCATTCCGGCGGCGCTGGGCGTGGTCAAGGCCGACCCGGACCGCAAGGTTGTCGCACTGTCGGGCGACTATGATTTCCAGTTCATGATCGAAGAACTGGCGGTGGGCGCGCAGTTCAAGCTGCCCTACATCCACGTCGTGGTTAACAACTCGTACCTGGGGCTGATCCGTCAGGCGCAGCGCGGTTTCGACATGGACTACTGCGTGCAGCTGTCCTTCGATAACCTGAACGCGCCGGAACTCAACGGCTACGGTGTCGATCACGTCGCGGTTGCCGAAGGCCTTGGCTGCAAGGCGCTGCGCGTATTCGAACCGGCTCAGATCCAGCCTGCCCTGCGCAAGGCCCAGGAGCTGATCGAAGAGTTCAAGGTGCCGGTGATCGTTGAGATTATCCTGGAGCGCGTGACCAACATTTCCATGGGTACAGAGATCAACGCCGTCAACGAATTCGAAGACCTGGCGCTGGTCGGCAACGACGCACCGACGGCGATTTCGTTGCTTGATTGACTATTGATCGTTCCATTGTAGGAGCCAGCAAGCCGGCTCCTACAGGGGGCACTCACAGATTTACGGAGACCACCATGCCGCGTTTCGCAGCCAACCTGTCCATGCTGTTCACTGAACAGGATTTCCTCGCCCGCTTCGAAGCCGCCGCCAAGGCCGGTTTCACTGGCGTGGAATACCTGTTTCCGTACGACTTCAGCTCCGCCGAAATCAAGGCCAAGCTCGACGCAAACGGGCTGACCCAAGTGCTGTTCAACCTGCCGGCCGGTGACTGGGCCAAGGGTGAACGCGGCATTGCCTGCCTGCCGGACCGGGTCGAAGAGTTCCGCGCCGGCGTCGACCTGGCGATCGCGTACGCACAAGTACTGGGCAACACCCAGGTCAACTGCCTGGCCGGGATTCGCCCACAAGGCATCGACGATGCCACCGTGGAAAAAACCTTCGTCGCCAACCTCAAGTACGCGGCCGACAAACTGCAGGCGGCGGGCATCAAACTGGTGATGGAAGCGATCAACACCCGCGACATCCCGGGCTTCTACCTGAACAACACGGCGCAAGCCCTGTCGATTCGCGAGCAGGTCGGCAGCGCCAACCTCTTCCTGCAATACGACATCTATCACATGCAAATCATGGAAGGCGATCTGGCCCGCACCCTGCAATCGCACCTGGCCGAGATCAACCACGTGCAGCTCGCGGACAACCCGGGGCGCAACGAACCAGGCACCGGTGAAATCAACTACCGCTTCCTGTTCGAACACCTGGACCGTATCGGCTATCAGGGCTGGGTTGGCTGCGAATACAAACCGCTGACCACCACTGAAGCGGGCCTGGGCTGGTTGAAAACCCATAACGCAATTTGACCTATTACCTGTAGGAGCGAGCCTGCTCGCGAAGAGGCCGGCACATTCAACATCTATGTTGCCTGGCACACCGCTGTCGCGAGCAGGCTCACTCCCACAAAAAGCAGTTCCCTATTTGCTTGAGCAAGACAAAAACAAGAGGATTTTCTCATGGCTAAAATCGGATTTATCGGCACCGGCATCATGGGCCACCCAATGGCGGCGAACCTGCAGAAAGCCGGTCACAGCCTGTTCCTGTCGGCGCACCACGACGCCGCGCCTGCCGACCTGGTCGCCGCTGGCGCCGTTGCCCTGGCGAACCCGAAAGAAGTGGCCCAGGAAGCCGAATTCATCATCGTCATGGTGCCGGATACCCCACAGGTCGATGACGTACTGTTCCGCGCCGATGGCGTTGCCGCCGGCGTTGGCAAAGGCAAAATCGTGATCGACATGAGCTCGATCTCGCCGACCGCCACCAAGGCTTTCGCTGCCAAGGTCAACGAGAAAGGCGCCCAGTACCTCGACGCGCCGGTGTCCGGCGGTGAAGTCGGCGCCAAGGCGGCGACCCTGAGCATCATGGTCGGTGGCGACGCCGATGCCTTCGAACGCGCCTTGCCGCTGTTCCAGGCCATGGGCAAGAACATCACCCTGGTCGGTGGCAATGGTGACGGTCAAACCGCGAAAGTGGCCAACCAGATCATCGTGGCGCTGAACATCCAGGCCGTGGCCGAAGCCCTGCTGTTCGCCTCGAAAAACGGTGCCGATCCAGCCAAGGTGCGTGAAGCGCTGATGGGCGGTTTTGCCTCGTCGAAAATCCTCGAAGTGCACGGCGAGCGCATGATCAAGGGTACCTTCGATCCGGGCTTTCGCATCAGCCTGCACCAGAAGGACCTGAACCTGGCCCTGCAAGGCGCCAAGGAGCTGAACATCAACCTGCCGAACACCGCCAACACCCAGCAAGTGTTCAGCACCTGCGCAGCCATCGGTGGCAGCAACTGGGATCACTCGGCACTGATCAAAGGCCTGGAGCACATGGCGAACTTCTCGATTCGAGATAAGTAACATTCGCCGCAATACCTGTGGGAGCGGGCTCGCCCGCGATGACATCGCCTCGGTCTGCCTGTAAGACCGCGGCGCCTGCATCGCTGGCAAGCCAGCTCCCACAGGGACCGAGTCGAAACACCTGCTTTCGCCCTACTCCAATAACAAGAATTCCGGGAGCCCGCCATGTCGGTCGATCCGCAACAATTCCTGCGCGAGCTGTTCGCCACAGCCATCGACGCCGCCCATCCGCAGCAAGTCCTCGAAGCCCATTTGCCCAAAGATCGCAGCGGTCGGGTGATCGTCATCGGCGCTGGCAAAGCCGCGGCGGCCATGGCCCAGGTGGTCGAACGCTGCTGGCAGGGTGAAGTGTCCGGCCTGGTCGTGACGCGTTACGGCCATGGCGCGCCCTGTGAAAAAATCGAAGTGGTCGAAGCCGCGCACCCGGTACCGGATGCAGCCGGTCAGGCCGTAGCCAAACGGGTATTCGAACTGGTCAGCAACCTGACCGAAGCCGACCGCGTGATTTTCCTGCTCTCGGGCGGGGGGTCGGCGTTGCTCGCGCTGCCCGCCGCCGGCATCACCCTGGCCGACAAGCAGTCGATCAACAAAGCCCTGCTCAAATCCGGCGCGACCATCGGCGAGATGAACTGCGTGCGCAAGCACCTTTCGGCGATCAAGGGCGGTCGCCTGGGCAAGGCCTGTTGGCCCGCCACGGTCTATACCTACGCGATTTCCGATGTACCGGGCGACCTCGCCACGGTCATCGCTTCCGGCCCCACCGTGGCCGACCCGAGTACTTCGGCCGAGGCCCTGGCGATTCTCAAGCGCTACGCCATTGAAGTGCCGGCGTCCGTGCGCACCTGGCTGCAAAGCCCGGAATCGGAGACGGTCAAGCCCGGCGATCCCAGCCTGGCCCGCAGTCATTTCCAGTTGATCGCCCGCCCACAACAATCGCTGGAGGCAGCGGCCGTGAAATGCCGACAGGCCGGCTTCAGCCCGTTGATTCTGGGCGACCTGGAAGGCGAATCCCGCGAAGTGGCCAAAGTCCACGCCGGCATCGCCCGCCAAGTGGTCCTGCACGGGCAGCCATTGCCGGCGCCGTGCGTGATTCTCTCGGGTGGCGAAACCACCGTGACCGTGCGCGGCAATGGCCGGGGCGGACGCAACGCCGAATTCCTGCTCAGCCTGACCGACAGCCTCAAGGGCCTGCCCGGTGTCTACGCCCTGGCCGGTGACACCGATGGCATCGACGGTTCCGAAGACAACGCCGGCGCGATCATGACCCCGGACAGTTACGAGCGTGCCGCTGCCCTGGGCTTGAGCGCCAGCGACGAGTTGGACAACAACAATGGTTACGGCTACTTCGAGGCGCTGGACGCACTGATCGTCACCGAGCCGACCCGCACCAACGTCAACGACTTCCGCGCCATTCTGATTCTCGAGAGCCCAAAACCATGACGCCTGACAAAAAGGTCAAAATCCTCGCCACCCTCGGCCCTGCCACCGACGGAATCGACGACATCCGCGAGCTGGTGCAGGCCGGGGTCAATATCTTCCGCCTGAACTTCAGCCACGGCGATCACGCCGACCACGCCCAGCGCTATCAGTGGATCCGTGAAGTCGAGCGCCAGCTGAATTATCCGCTGGGCATCCTGATGGACCTGCAAGGCCCGAAACTGCGGGTCGGCAAGTTCGCCCAGGGCAAGGTGCAACTGGTACGCGGTCAGGCCCTGCGCCTGGACCTCGACACCACGCCGGGCGATGAGCGCCGGGTCAACCTGCCGCATCCGGAGATCATCGCCGCGCTGGAGCCGGGCATGGACCTGCTGCTGGACGACGGCAAGCTGCGCCTGCGCGTGGTCACCAAATACGCCGACGCCATCGACACCACCGTGCTCAATGGCGGCGAACTGTCGGATCGCAAAGGGGTGAACGTGCCGCAAGCGGTACTCGATCTCAGCCCGTTGACCGCCAAGGATCGCCGCGACTTGAGCTTCGGTCTCGAACTCGGTGTGGACTGGGTGGCACTGTCGTTCGTGCAACGGCCGGAAGACATCCGTGAAGCCCGCGCGCTGATCGGCGACAGAGCGTTCTTGATGGCCAAGATCGAGAAACCGTCGGCGGTCACCCAACTGCGGGAAATCGCCGAGTTAAGCGACGCGATCATGGTTGCCCGCGGCGACCTCGGCGTGGAGGTGCCGGCCGAAAGCGTGCCGCAGATCCAGAAAAACATCATCAGCACGTGTCGCCAGCTCGGTAAACCGGTGGTGGTAGCAACGCAGATGCTCGAGTCGATGCGTTTCTCGCCGGCCCCGACCCGCGCCGAAGTCACAGACGTGGCCAACGCCGTGGCCGAAGGTGCGGACGCGGTGATGCTGTCGGCGGAAACCGCCTCTGGCGAATACCCGCTGGAAGCCGTGCAGATGATGAGCAAGATCATCCGCCAGGTGGAAAACGGGCCGGACTACCAGACCCAGCTGGACGTCAGCCGACCGAAAGCCGAAGCGACCGTTTCCGATGCGATCAGCTGCGCGATCCGTCGAATCAGCAATGTGCTGCCGGTGGCGGTGCTGGTCAATTACAGCGAGTCCGGCGCGTCGACCCTGCGAGCGGCACGGGAGCGGCCGACGGTGCCGATCCTCAACCTGACGCCGAACCTGCAAACCGCCCGTCGCCTGAGCGTGGCATGGGGCGTGCACTCGGTGGTCAACGATCGGCTGCGCCAGGTCGATGAAGTCTGCTCGACGGCGTTGGAGATCGCCCAGGCCCAGGGCATGGCCCAGCGTGGCGACACGTTGTTGATCACGGCGGGTGTGCCGTTTGGGCAGCCGGGATCGACTAACTCTTTGCGCATCGAGACGTTGATCTAGAGCGCCCAGACCGGCCTCATCGCCAGCAGGCTGGCTCACACATGGGTTTTGTGTCGATCACGAAATCAATACTGAACAGAGATTCAGTGTGGGAGCCAGCCTGCTGGCGATCGGCCGGGGTCGCGCTCGACCGACTCGCTCCCTTTGACTTTCAGAACTGCCATGCCTGCCAACCACTTCAACACCCATTGCCCCGATTGGGCGACAGCCTTGCTCAACGGCCTCAGTCAGATATTCCTTCAGCGTCATCCGCTGTTCGGTCTGCTGTGCCTGCTCGCCATTCTGTTTACCGCACCCGCCCTGCTCGGCGGCGCGCTGCTCGGCGGCGTCGCCGGGTTACTCACCGCGCAACGTCGTGGCTACGCCAAGGCCGATCGCCAGGCCGGGCTGTTCAGTTACAACGGCGTTTTGCTCGGGTTGATGCTGAGCCTCTATTTCCCCTGGTCGGCCATGCTGCCGCTGGTGATCATCGCCTGCGGCGGGCTGAGCGCGATGCTCACTCAACAGTGGCTCAAGCGTGCCCGGTTCAGCCAATGCCTGCCCGCCTACACCGCACCCTTCGTGGTCTTGAGCTGGGTGTTGCTGTGCTTTGCTACGCCCTCGACCCAGGCGCATTTGATCGAAATAAACACGCTGAACATGCTCGCTGCACCACTCAAAGGCTTCGGTCAGGTGATGTTCCTCGGTCAGCCGCTGGCCGGTGCGATCATCGCCGCCGGCTTGCTGATGGCTGACCGTCGCGCCTTCTGCTGGGCGTTGTTGGCATCTGTCGCGGGCATGGGCTGGAGCCTGCTGCACCATGACTTCTATACCGCACTGCTCGGCCTCGGTGGCTATAACGCCGTGCTCGTCGCCCTCGCCTTCAGTGCCCAGCGCCAGCAGCCGTGGCTGCCACTGGCCGGCATTGTATTGGCACTGCTGCTGACGCCGGTGTTCGCCGCGATCGGTCTGCCCACGCTGACCGCGCCGTTCATCCTCGCCGGCTGGCTGGTCCGTTCGGTGGCTCAAGTGTTCGGCAACACCATGGATGCCTCGGTGCCTTGCGTTCCCGGGGAGAATCGACCTAGGCTGCGCTGATTCTCGAGTCAGGCGTTATCCATGGACAGCAGCACTAAAAATTGGCGTGAACAACTCTACGTCATGGTTTTCCAGACCGACACCAAGGCCGGTCGGCGTTTCGACGGCATTTTGCTGTTGATCATCCTCGCCAGCCTGGTGGTCGTGATGCTCGACAGCATCGATGCGGTGCACCAGAACTACGCCGATCTACTGGCGTATATCGAATGGGGTTTCACGGTCATCTTCGCCATCGAATATGGCCTGCGCCTGTACTGCTCACCCAAGCCGCTGCGCTACGCCTTCAGCTTTTATGGGCTGGTGGATTTGCTGGCCATCGTACCCGGCATCCTCGCGCTGTATTACAGCGATGCGCAGTACCTGCTGATTATCCGGATCATCCGGATGCTGCGGATTTTCCGCGTACTCAAGCTCAGCCCTTACCTGAAACAAGCCAACTACCTGATGTCCGCCCTGCGCGGCAGCAAGCAGAAAATCGTGGTGTTCCTGGTCAGCGTCTGCACGCTGGTGACGGTCTTCGGTACCTTGATGTACGTGATCGAAGGCCCGGAACATGGCTTCACCAGCATTCCCAAAGGCATCTATTGGGCTATCGTGACCCTGACCACCGTTGGCTTCGGCGATATCGTGCCGAAGACGCCGCTGGGACAGGTGGTTTCCTCGCTGGTGATGATCACCGGTTACTCGATCATCGCCGTGCCGACCGGTATTTTTACTGCCGAACTGGCCAATGCCATGCGTGGCGACACCCTGCAGCACCCTTGCCCGGTGTGTCGGAAAAACAGCCACGAACCCGACGCCGCGTTCTGCTCTCGTTGCGGCAATGCATTGTTCAAAAAACTGGAATAAGCAAAGCACTTTTTAATCTTTAAAGGTCTATGCGCGCCCGGCTATAGTCGCTGGCAAATGGCCTCACTTTTTAAAAACAAACTTTCAGAACAAGGATTGCGCAGTGAAAAAACTCTTTGGCGCCTCACTTCTGGCCGCTGGCCTGGCACTGACCAGTGTGGCTCAGGCCGCACCGACCCTGCTCAACGTTTCCTACGACGTGATGCGCGATTTCTACAAGGACTACAACACTGCGTTCCAGAAACACTGGCAAGCCGAGCACAACGAAAACATCACCCTGCAGATGTCCTTCGGCGGCTCCAGCAAGCAGGCGCGCTCGGTCATCGACGGCCTGCCGGCTGACGTCATCACCATGAACATGGCCACCGACATCAACGCCCTGGCGGACAACGGCAAACTGGTCCCGGACAACTGGGTGACGCGCCTGCCGAATAACAGCGCGCCGTTTACCTCGGCCACCGTGTTCATCGTCCGCAAGGGCAACCCGAAAGCCCTCAAGGATTGGCCGGACCTGCTCAAGGATGGCGTGCAAGTCATCGTCCCTAATCCGAAAACCTCGGGTAACGGTCGCTACACCTACCTGTCGGCGTGGGGCTACGTGCTGAAGAACGGCGGCGACGAGAACAAGGCCAAAGCCTTCGTCGGCAAACTGTTCAAACAGGCACCCGTGCTCGATACCGGTGGTCGTGCCGCGACCACCACCTTCATGACCAACCAGATCGGCGATGTGCTGGTGACCTTCGAAAACGAAGCGGAAATGATCGCCCGCGAGTTCGGCCGCGACCAGTTTGAAGTCATCTACCCGAGCGTCTCCGCCGAAGCCGAGCCGCCGGTGTCGGTGGTCGACAAAACCGTCGACAAGAAAGGCACCCGCGCCGCCGCCGAGGAGTACCTGAAGTACCTGTGGTCGCCGGAAGGACAGGAAATCGCCGCCGCCAACTACCTGCGCCCGCGTGACCCGGCCGTGCTGGCCAAGTACACCGACCGCTTCCCGAAAGTCGACTTCCTGTCGGTGGAGAAGACCTTCGGCGACTGGCGCACCGTGCAGAAAACCCACTTCAATGATGGCGGGGTCTTCGATCAGATTTACGCGCAGTAAACCCTGGCAGTAATGAAAAAGGCGACCTCAGCAGGTCGCCTTTTTCGTTATACACCGCCAACCCCCTGTAGGAGCGAGCCTGCTCGCGAAAAACCCAAGTGCGCCACTGGTCATCCGGATTTTCGCGAAAAAACTCGCTCCTGTTGGGCTTGCCATTTCAGCTCAAATTGCCGCAGAAAATCATGGATCTGACTTTCGCTAAAGTCAGGAAGTTAAGCGGCGAACATAAGCATGCTATCGAACAAGATGTAAGTGAATGTATCATCAGCCCTCAAGATTTCGACGCAGGGTTCACGGGCCGACGGCACAGGATCCCGTCACTCATTCCGCAATGAAATGAGTGCTATCACTCCAATCACTCTTCCGCCGTACCCATCAGGCCATTAGCCTGCGCGCATCCCCTTTTGTTCAGCGAGACACGTTATGAACCAGGCAACTCAAGTGCCCCACGGCACCGCGACAATGACCCGAGGCATGGTGCTGCTGTTCGCTTTCTGTTGTGGCGCCATCGTGGCCAACATTTACTACGCGCAACCCATCATCGGCCTGATCGCCCCGGACATCGGCCTGACCAACACCATGGCCAGCCTGATCGTTTCGTTGACCCAGATCGGTTATGCGCTGGGCCTGTTCTTTTTGGTACCACTGGGTGATTTGCTGGAGAACCGTCGGCTGATGATCATCACTACGGTGGTGGCGATTGCCAGCCTGCTGAGCGCGGCGTTCACCGATCAGCCGAACGTGTTTTTGCTGATTTCGCTGCTGGTGGGCTTCAGTTCGGTGTCGGTGCAGATCCTGATTCCACTGGCCGCGCATTTGGCGCCGGAAGAGTCTCGCGGTCGTGTGGTCGGCGGGATCATGGGCGGTTTGCTGCTGGGGATTCTGCTGGCGCGGCCGGTGTCCAGCGTGGTGGCGGACCATTTCGGCTGGCGGGCGATGTTTGTCATCGCGGCGCTGTTGATGGTCGCCATCAGCGTTGTGCTCGCATTGACCATCCCCAAGCGTCAGCCTGACCACAATGCTTCTTACGGCCAGTTGCTGGGCTCGCTGTGGACGCTGTTACGTAAACAACCGGTGTTGCGTCAGCGCGCGTTTTACCAGGGATGCATGTTCGCCACGTTCAGCCTGTTCTGGACCGCGGTGCCACTGGAGCTGGCGCGTAACCATGGCCTGTCGCAAAGCCAGATTGCGATCTTTGCGCTGGTCGGTGCCATCGGCGCCATCGCCGCGCCCATCGCCGGTCGCCTGGCCGATGCCGGCCACACCCGCGTCGCGTCCTTGCTGGCCCTGTTGTTTGCCAGCCTGAGCTTCCTGCCGGCCTTCATCCATCCGGCCTACAGCGTGATCGGTCTGGCGGTGACCGGTGTAGTACTCGATTTTTGCGTGCAGATGAACATGGTCCTCGGCCAACGCGCGGTCTACGCTCTCGACGCCAAAAGCCGCAGCCGACTCAATGCGCTGTACATGACCAGCATCTTCATCGGCGGTGCGTTCGGTTCGTCGGTGGCGAGCCTGGTGTACGAACAAGGTGGCTGGTTGTGGATCGTGGTGGTGGGCAGTGCGTTTCCGCTGCTGGCGTTGCTGCGGTTTTTGACGGTGCCAAATCAACCCTCCCTGGCCATGGCCTGAATGGCCACGGAGTTGGCCAATGGCACCGTCAGGGCTTGCTGACAAAGGCGCTCTGAATTGACCCGACCTGCGCCAAGGTCAACGGGCTCACGCGCCTGATTTGTCGATGCAGACCAGCAGGCGTTCAACCGTGTAATCCAGCGGGCCGGAGTTGTCGAGCAGATGCACGGCGGGCTCGCTATCGGCCAGCAAGCGCTCATTGAAACGGGCATTGCGGGCCAGTCGGCGATCGATCTCGACCACCGATTCACGCCCGCGCGCCAGCAGGCGCTGGCGCAACACGGCCAGATCCACGGTCAGCAAGAGCACGATCAGGTCGGGGTAACGCTCGCGAGTGTTCTGCAGGTGCCCGCGAGAGCCATTGACCAGTACGTCCTCCCCTGCCGCCAGCCAGTCGTCGATGTCGCGCGCAATGCCATAGGCCAGACCATTAGCGCGCCAGCTCAGGGCAAAGGCGCCCTTGGCCTCCATTTCGGCGAACTGTTGCATGCTGACACCCAGCGCCGATTCCCCCACCGATTCCGCCGAGCGAGTGATGACCCGCTGCACGATTCGGCAGCCACGTTCGGCAAGCCGTGCTCGTGCGGCCTCCAGCAGGCTGTCCTTGCCTGAGCCGGAAGGTCCGATGAGATAGATCAACCTGCCCGCCATCAAAATACCTTCTTGCATGTCGCCTGATTCGTTGTACCCACGGCAGCCCGTCCGGACAAAGGGCTGCACGCGAAACCCGTGCATGCTCGCCACGGCGGTTCAACCCCGGCCGCCACGTCGAAGGCCGCCACATTACTCCAGTGCAATCCGCCGCGCACGGGGTTCGGGGCTCCGTCCATCCGGCGTTGAAGTCGTCTGACGCTCTGTCGTCGCCAGCAGGGCGCACAAAAAAGGCGACCCCTGAGGTCGCCTTTGCGTCACTGCCCGAATTGCCGCCCCAAACCGCCCGGCACACCGTGGATATCCGTCTCTTCCCACGGCCCTTTCGGGCTGATCGAGCGGCTCCAGCCGTTATCCCAGCGGTAGTAGGTGCGCTGGCGATAGAACGTGTTCGGTTGATCATCGAGCACATAGACACCCAGTTTCGGGTCCCAATGACTGTTGCCACCCGGCGGTGGCGCGAAGCTGGCCGAGGTACGTGGCAGCGGTTTCGCGGGTTTGGCCGGGGTGGTCGATTTACCCGGCGCGGTCGAAGGCGCCGGCTTGGTGCCCGGCTGCGACGACGGGATCGGTGGCGGGGCCTGATGTTCGGGTGGCCGTTGGACCGCACAAGCGCTCAGCCCCAAAATAACGCTGAGCAAGGTGATACGAGCGGTGACGGTCATGGTGGCGTTTCCTGTTATTTGTCCGGGCTGTCGATGGTCAGTGTCTGCGGCGCGGTGGTGCTGCTGGCCAAAGGCTGGCTGCGACCGACCCACTCACCTGCCGTCGGTTGACCGGCACGGGAGATGCGCGCAACCAGTTGGACTTCAGGGAAGTTCGACAGTTTCAACTGCGGCATCATTGCATCGGCATCGCTGAGTTCGACGGTTACCGGCAAGTCGGCCACGGTCAGGCGCTTGGCCGCCAACGGCGCAGGTGGGCCTGAAGTGGCGCGAGCAAAGATGAAGACGCTGTCGCCCGGCTGGACCTTGCCCTTCAGCTCGGCCGCCAGGTCCACATGAACCTTGAGCCGCGCAGCCGGTTTGGCTACGGGCGCCTCGGCCACCTTGCCGCCGCTGGCCACCAGTTTCTCGGTGGCGCGGGTAATGCCGCCCTGCAGCGCCACGCGGGATTGGTCGTCCGGCGGCAATTGCTCCAACAGGCGATTCCAGTAATCGATGGCTTGCTGATAACGCTGACCTTCGAAAGCCGCGATACCCAGCAGCCCGAGGCTGGTGACTTCTTTCGGATCAGCTTTGAGCGCTTCGTCAGTCAGTGCCTGAATTTTCTCCGACCACTGCTTGCCATCGGCGAAATACTGGGCTTGAGCCCATTGCCCGAGCAGTTCCGGCTGACGACCGGCCAGGTTCACCGTGCGCTCGAAAATCTTCGCGGCATCGGCTGGACGATCCTGGGTCATGTAAGTACGACCGAGGAAATACAAGGCTTCAGCGGAATCGGGCTGCGCCGCGACCGCACGCTCCAGACGCCGGGTCATCTCTTCCATCGACTGCGGTGGCTGGGAGAATTCCCGGGTCAGCTCGACTTTGTCGCTGGCACCGAAATGCAGGTACAAACCCAGACCCAGCACCGGCACCAGCACGGCTGCCAGCAACGGTGCCGGCTTGCCCAGGCGCGACACCCGTGGCGCGGCGACGCCTTCGGTGTCGGCGAGCAATTCACGGGCCGCTTCGGCGCGACCGGCGTCCATTTGCGCCGCATCGAGCACGCCCTCTTCCTGCTGAGTCTGCAACTCAGCCACGCGCTCTTGATACAGCGCCACGTTCAGGGCGGTACGATCCTCTTCGAGCTGGGCGCGACGACTGCGCAGAACGGGGATCAGCAGAAAACTCAGGGCCACCAGAAGCAGCAGACCTGCAGCGAGCCAGAAATCAATCATTCTTGGTTTTTATCCAACAGGTGGTCGAGGCGCTCGCGCTCCTCGGCAGAAAGCGAGCCCGGGGTGGCGGCGCGTTGCACGCGACGACGGCGGACGATCACCGCGATGATCACGACACCGCCCAGCAGCAGGCCGGCCGGGCCGAACCAGAGCAGTGCAGTCTTGGCGTTGAGAGCGGGTTTGTAGCGGACGAAGTCACCGTAGCGATCAACCATGAAATCGATGATCTGCTGGTTGTCCTTGCCCTCGCCGAGCATGCGGAAAATCTCTTTGCGCAGGTCGGCGGCGATGGGGGCGTTAGAGTCGGCGATGTCCTGATTCTGACATTTGGGGCAACGCAACTCCTTGGTCAGCTCGCGAAAACGCTCGCGATCGCCTTCCTTGGCGAACTCATAGGTGTCGATGGCCGCCTGCGCCACACCGACCAGGCTCAAACCCAAAATGACGGCAGCGATCCAGCGCTTCATGGCTTGGCCTCGTCGACCAGCGCCTGATATTTGGCCGCCAGTTTTTCGCGCCAGACCTGCTCGTCGATCACGCCGACGAACTTGTCGCGGATGATGCCCTTGGCGTCGATGAAGAAGGTTTCCGGCGCGCCGTAGACGCCGAGGTTCAAGCCCAGGGTGCCTTCGTCATCGCGGATGTCGAGCTGGTAAGGGTTGTGGTACTCGCTCAGCCACTTCAGGGCGTCGGCATTGACGTCCTTGTAGTTGATGCCGTAGATCACCACGCCCTTCTCGGCGAGTTTGTTGAGCACCGGGTGCTCGACCCGGCAGGAAATGCACCAGGTGCCCCACACGTTGACCAGCGCCGGTTTACCCAGAATGTCGGCGCGGGTCAGGGTCTTGTCGCCCTGCACCGCGGGCAGGGAAAACTCCGGGAATGGTTTGTCGATCATGGCCGAGGGCAACTCGGCCGGGTCCAGGTACAGACCGCGATACAGGAAAACAGCGACCACCAGAAAAATCACCAGTGGCAACAGCATCAACCAGCGTCTCATGCAGTGGCTCCCGACAGGCCCAGTGCTTCACGCACTCGGCTTTTCACCTTGACCCGATACCGTCGATCCAGCGCCGCCAGCACACCACCCAGGCCGGTGAGCAAGCCGCCGAACCAGATCCAGCGCACGAACGGTTTGACGTGCACGCGCACGGCCCAGGCGCCATCGCCCAGCGGCTCACCCAGTGCGACATAGAGGTCGCGGGTGAAGCCGGCGTCGATCCCGGCTTCGGTCATGACCGAGTTCTGCACGGTGTAAAGGCGTTTTTCCGGGTGCAGCACGCTGACTTCGCGACCGTCGCGGATGACCCGGATGGTGCCCTTGTCAGACGTGAAGTTCGGGCCTTCGAAGTGCTTGGCGCCTTCGAAGATGAAGTGATAACCGGCCAGGTCCATCGACTCGCCGGGTGCCAGGCGCAGGTCGCGCTCGGCACTGTTCTGACTCGACAGCACCACGCCGAGGGCGCAGACCGCGATGCCCAGGTGCGCCACCTGCATGCCCCAGTAACTGCGGGTCAGGGTCGGCAGGCCTTTGATCAGGCCTTTGTGGCGAGTCTTGTCGAAGATGTCACGCACACCGGCCAGCAATACCCAGGCGGCGAGCAGGAAGGTCGCCAGCACCGCCCAGTTGAAATCGCCATACGCGACACCGGCCACCACAGCCAGCGCGGTGCTGCCGAGCAACACCGGGGTCAGCATGCCTGCCAGCCATTTCACCGGGGTGTCTTTCCAGCGCACGATCACGCCGACCGCCATCACCAGCATCAGCAACGCCATCAACGGAATGAACAGTGCGTTGAAATACGGTGGGCCGACCGACAGCTTGGCGCCGGTCATCGCATCCAGAACCAAGGGATACAAGGTGCCCAACAGGATCATCGAAGCCGCGACCACCAGCACCAGGTTGTTGCCCAACAGCAGGGTTTCCCGCAACCAGAGGTTGAAGCCAACCTGGCTCTTGACCACCGGTGCGCGCAGGGCGAACAGCGTCAGCGAGCCACCGACCACAAACAACAGGAAAATCAGGATGAACACGCCGCGCTCGGGATCGGACGCAAAGGCGTGCACCGAGGTCAGCACTCCGGAACGCACCAGGAAGGTCCCCAGCAGGCTCAGCGAGAAAGCGGCGATGGCCAGCAACACGGTCCAGCTCTTGAACACGCCACGCTTTTCCGTGACCGCCAAGGAGTGAATCAGCGCAGTGCCCACCAGCCACGGCATGAAGGAAGCGTTTTCCACCGGGTCCCAGAACCACCAGCCACCCCAACCCAGTTCGTAGTAGGCCCACCACGAGCCCAGGGTGATGCCGATACCCAGGAACGCCCAGGCCACGATGGTCCAGGGGCGCGACCAACGAGCCCACGCAGCATCGAGACGACCGCCCAGCAATGCGGCAATGGCGAAGGCGAAGGCCACGGAAAAGCCGACATAGCCCATGTACAGCATCGGCGGGTGCACGATCAGGCCGATGTCTTGCAACAATGGATTGAGGTCACGACCGTCCGCCGGAATCTGCGGCAGGATCCGCGAGAACGGGTTGGACGTGAGGATCAGGAACAGCAGGAAACCGGTGCTGATCATGCCCATGACCGCCAGCACCCGCGCCAGCATCACTTGCGGCAACTGCCGGGAGAACACCGACACCGCGAAGGTCCAGCCGCCGAGGATCAGCGCCCAGAGCAGCAACGAACCTTCGTGCGCGCCCCACACGGCGCTGAATTTGTAGTACCAGGGCAACGCGCTGTTGGAGTTGCTGGCCACGTAGGCGACGGAGAAGTCGTCCGTCATGAAGGCGTAGGTCAGGCAACCGAAGGCAAATACCAGAAAGGCGAACTGCCCCCAGGCGGCAGGCTGGGCCAGGCTCATCCACAAGCGGTCGCCGCGCCAGGCGCCGAGCAGCGGCACCACGGCCTGAACCAGCGCCAGGCACAGTGCCAGGATCATGGCCAGGTGGCCCAGTTCCGGGATGAAGATTGCGGACGTCATGGGTCAACCCTCCTTCGCAGGTGTTGGAGCGGTTTGACCACTGTCCTTGAGGGCCTTGGTCACTTCCGGTGGCATGTATTTCTCATCGTGCTTGGCCAGCACTTCATCGGCCACCACCACGCCGTCGGCGTTGAGTTTGCCCAGGGCGACGATGCCCTGCCCTTCGCGGAACAGGTCCGGGAGGATGCCGCGATAGGTGATGGTGACGGACTTGTTGAAATCGGTGACGATGAACTTCACGTCCAGGGAGTCGCTGGAACGTTGCAGCGACCCCTTCTCGACCATGCCGCCGGCGCGGATGCGCGTGTCATGGGGGGCTTCGCCGTTGGCGATCTGGGTCGGGGTGTAAAACAGATTGATGTTCTGCTGCAGGGCGCTCAGGGCCAGGCCGACGGCAGCGCCGACACCGACCAGGATCCCGAGAATGATGATGAGACGCTTTTTACGCAGGGGATTCACTTGCCGTTCTCCCGGCGCAGACGACGCGCCTCTTGTTGCAGATAGCGCTTGCGGGCCAGGATCGGCGCCGCCACGTTGAGGGCCAGAACCGCCAGGCAGATGCCATAGGCTGACCAGACATACAGGCCATGATGGCCCATGGCGATGAAGTCGCCGAATGAAGCAAAACTCATCGAACGACCTCCAGGCTGTTTTCCACTTCGGCCTTCACCCAAGTGGCCCGCGCCTCGCGCTTGAGCACTTCGAGGCGCATGCGCAACAGCAACACCGCACCGAAGAAACAATAGAAACCCAGCGCCGTCAGCAACAATGGCAGCCACATTTCGGCGGGCATGGCCGGTTTTTCGGTGAGGGTGAAGGTCGCGCCCTGGTGCAGGGTGTTCCACCACTCCACCGAGTACTTGATGATCGGGATGTTGATCACGCCGACAATGGCCAGCACCGCGCACGCCTTGGCCGCGCTGTCACGATTGCTGATGGCGTTGCCCAGCGCAATGAGACCGAAGTACAGGAAAAGCAGAATCAGCATGGACGTTAGTCGGGCATCCCAGACCCACCACGAGCCCCAGGTCGGTTTGCCCCAGATCGCGCCGGTGACCAGTGCCACGGCGGTCATCCAGGCGCCGACGGGCGCCGCGCATTGCAGGGCGACGTCGGCCAGTTTCATCTTCCAGACCAGCCCGACGATGCCGCACACGGCCAGCATCACATAGATGGACTGCGCCAGCATGGCGGCTGGAACGTGGATATAGATGATGCGAAAACTGTTGCCCTGCTGGTAGTCGGGCGGTGCGAAGGCCAGGCCCCAGACCACGCCAACACCGATCAGCAGCAACGCCGCGACACTCAGCCATGGCAGCATTTTGCCGCTGATGCCGTAGAACCACTTGGGCGAGCCGAGCTTGTGAAACCACGTCCAGTTCATACTGTTTCCATCACGGTTGCCGCTCGTTATCACGAGTCAGCCAAAGGGTCTTTACTGGTTATTTTTTAACCAGACCTCATTATTCGCCGACGCTGATCTTCAGGCCAGCAGCTATTGCAAAAGGTGTCAGGGTTATCGCCAGGGCGGTCAGGCTACCAAGCCACAGGAGATAACCGGTCGCCGGCATGCCTTGCAAGGCCGCCTGCAAGGCGCCACTGCCAAGAATCAACACCGGGATGTACAACGGCAGTATCAGCAACGCCAGCAACAGGCCGCCGCGCTTCAAACCCACCGTCAGGGCCGCGCCCACCGCACCGAGCAGGCTCAGCACCGGTGTACCCAGCAATAAAGAAAGCAGCAACACCGGCAGACAGGCGGCAGGCAAACCGAGCATCAACGCCAGCAAGGGTGCGAGCAAAACCAGTGCCAGGCCGGAAAACGCCCAGTGTGCCAGCACCTTGGCCAAAACCAGAAGAGCCAGGGGGTGCGGCGAAAGGACCCACTGCTCCAGTGAGCCATCTTCGAAATCACTGCGGAAAAGCCCGTCCAGCGAGAGCAAAACCGATAAAAGGGCTGCGACCCAGACCAGTCCCGGAGACAAGGTTTGCAACAATTGAGACTCGGGACCCACCGCCAAGGGGAACAACGAAACGACGATGGCGAAGAATACCAGCGGATTGGCCAACTCCGCCGGACGGCGGAACAGCAGACGGGCCTCACGGGCGACCAACAGGCCGAAAACACTCATACGGCCCATTTCCCCAGATCAATGTCGCGATAACCGGCCGGCATCCGGCTCAGGGTGTGGTGTGTGGTCAATACGACCACGCCGCCGCGCTCGCAATGCGCAGCCAGGTGCTCTTCGAGTTGGGCCACGCCCTGCTTGTCGAGGGCGGTGAACGGCTCATCGAGGATCCACAGCGGTGGACAGTCCAGGTGCAACCGGGCCAGCGCCACACGGCGTTGCTGGCCAGCGGACAGGGTGTGACAGGGAACATCTTCGAAACCGCGCAATCCGACGGTTGCCAGGGCCTGCCAGATGGCGTCGTGGGAGGCCGGCTGATGCAGAGCGCAGAGCCAGCTCAAATTCTCTTCCGGGGTCAGCAGGTCCTTGATCCCGGCGGCATGGCCGATCCACAGCAGGTTACGCGCCAGCTCCGTGCGCTGTTCGTTGAGCGGCTGACCATTGAGCAGAACTTGACCGTCGGTCGGCTGCATCAGGCCTGAAAGCAGGCGTAGCAGGCTGGTCTTACCACTGCCATTAGGGCCACTGATCTGTACCATTTCGCCACTGGCCAGTCTCAAATCGAGATTTTCGAAGAGCAGCCGAAGGTCTCGCTCACAGGCAAGGGCAACGGTTTGCAGGACAGGACTGATCAAGGGTTCAAGGGCCTTATACGGTTCAAGTCGGCTCTGGCACGGCCGTTAAAGAGAGGCAGAATAAAGGTATTGGCAGCCCGAACCAGAGAGCTGGGTCAAATATTTCATTGTTTCGGCCGCCCTGTAGACAACGGGGCCGCATTATACATGCCATTTCCTACTCTAAAGAGCGCATTTTCCCAAGGTTGTGACCGCGTATGACAGTCGAAATGAACACTCCACCTCTACCGCAGACCCTACCGGCGACCGCACGTCCGCTGACGGTCAGCGGCGAGCTGATCAAGCTGCTGACGCCGATGGAGGGCCTGATCACCGCCGGTCAGACCGCCACGGCCGAAGTGCTGTCGCTCAAGCAGGCGGATCAGACTTTTCAATTGCTGCTCAAGGTCACCCTCGACAGCGGCCGTCAGACCACCGTCCAGGCCACCAGCAACCAACCGGTGGCCCAAGGCACCCGCATGGTGGTTACTCAGCCGTCGGCGAGCAACCTGGCGGTCACCGTGCAACAAGCCATTGCCTCCAGCGTCGCCACCCTCACCCGTATCGACACGGCGCAACTGCCGGTCGGCACGCTGCTGCAAGGCAAAGTGCTGACCTCCCAGGCGTTGCCGCAGGTGCCTGGCCAACCAGCGGTGTTTCGCTCGATGGTGAGCCTGCTCAATACCGTCCTGAGTGGCACTACCCTGAGCATCGAAAGCCCGCAGCCATTGGGCATCGGCACCCTGCTGAGCGCACAGGTGCAAGACACTCAGACACTGAAATTCGTGCCCTTGAGCACTCGTCAGGAACAACTGGCGGTGACTCATCAACTGCTCGACCAGCAAAGTCGCCAAGGCTCGCTGGACGGTTTGCTCAAACTCCTGCAAGACCTGCCGGATTCCGACCAGACCTCCGTCGAGTTGCGCTCCGCCGCTTCCCGGCTGCTTGCCGGCCTGCCCGATGTTCAGCAACTGAGTACGGCCAAAGGCCTGGCCCAGGCGTTACTCAACAGCGGTACGTTTCTCGAGACCAAGCTGCTGGCCGGGCAGAACCCGACACTGGCGCCTGACCTGAAGGCCGACCTGCTGAAGCTGATCGCGCAATTGACGCCAGGGCCTCAAGCCAACACCAACCTCAGCGCGATCATCGCGGCGAATACGCTGGTCCAGGCCATGCCGAATTTCGTGCGCAACGCCCTGGGCATGCTCGGCCAGGTCAGCGCCAAACCGCCGCCGACCAGTTTCCCGTTACCCGAACGCCTGCTGCAAAATGCCGAGGGGGAAGATGACCTCGAACATCTGCTGCGCCTGGCCGCCGCTGCGGTTTCACGCCTGCAGAGCCATCAATTGTCGAGTCTGGAACAGACCGGCGTGACCGCCGACGGGCGCCTGGTGAGCACCTGGCAACTGGAAATCCCGATGCGCAACCTGCAGGACATCGTGCCGTTGCAGGTCAAGTTCCAACGAGAAGAAGCCCCCGAAAAAGAATCGCAACAGGAACGCCGCGAGGAACGCGAGCCCAAACAGCAACTGTGGCGCGTCGACCTTGCATTCGACATGGAACCCTTGGGGCCGCTGCTGGTTCAGGCACAGCTGATCAAAGGCAGCCTGTCGAGCCAACTGTGGGCCGAGCGGCCCTACACCGCCAGCCTGATCGAAAGCAACCTGTCGGCATTGCGCGAACGTTTGCTGGCATCCGGACTGAACGTCGGTGATCTCGATTGCCACCTCGGCACACCGCCCCAAGGCCCCCAAACCCGCCTCGAACAACGCTGGGTCGACGAAAACGCATGAAAAACCCCAACGCCCCACGCCAGGCCATCGCCCTCAAATACGACGGCACCCACGCCCCTTCCCTCACGGCCAAGGGCGATGAAGAACTCGCGGAAGAAATCCTACGGATCGCTCGCGATCATGAAGTGCCAATCTACGAAAACGCCGAGCTGGTGAAATTGTTGGCGCGCATGGAATTGGGGGACAGCATTCCGCAGGAGCTCTATCTGACGATTGCCGAGATCATTGCGTTTGCGTGGAATCTGAAGGGCAAGTTCCCGGCCGGACACATTCCGGACGCGCCCATGGTCGAGAAGGATGTCACTGAACGCGGGGATGATTACTGACGCCATCGCGAGCAAGTCACGACCACAGAGGCAGCGGGCACGACCTAAACCACTGTAGGAGCGAGCCTGCTCGCGATGGACTCAAGCTCGCCGCGTTGATTCAGAGAGCCCGCGTCATCGTTAACGCCCATCGCGAGCAGGCTCGCTCCTACAACGGCACCCTCGCACCGGTATCGGCCTTGAAAAAACGCAAAAGCCTGAGGCTGCGACCAACGATCAGACCGTTGATGATGCCTGACGCCAGTGCGGACGTTGCGACCGCCGACACGCCATCAGCGAGTTCCGGGTACATGGCCTCTTGATATCCGCAGTAATAACGCCAGGCAAAGAACCCCCAATACACAAGTAGCACCTTGGCGGTGCCATTCAGCACTAGACGTTCTCCATCGCGTACTACGCCTTGATACGAATAAAAGCGCAGTGCCAGAACCCAGCCTGCCAGCATTCCCAACGCATATACCAAGAGCGGGATTGCAGCGCCTTGGGTGAAATTCAACGAAACCAGGGAAATGGCGACAAATACCGCCGGAGTGAACTGCAGCGACCTTTTCGATTCATGACTCTTGAAACAGCCGCGCACACCGCAGTAAGTCAGGATAAAAAAGACCGCATAAACCCACAGCGGTGTACCACGCAAAATGTCGTACATATGCCTCCCTGGCATTGAAATTCACTCAACCAAGCGTCGTTGAATAACGGCGATGGACTCAAGCGCGACGCGCTGACTCAGAAAGCACCCGTCATCGTTAACGCCCATCGCGAGCAGGCTCGCTCCTACTGGCTTTTAACTGCTCTTGTGCAACTTGCTCATCAACTCTGCCTCGGCCTGGGTCAAGCCGCAGGACTGGGTCAGTTCGTCGACGCTTGCGCCCATGCCGACCAGTCGCGCCGCCTGGGCGAACGACAGGCTGGAAGGGTCGCGCTGTTCCAGCTGGGCCAGTTTGTCCGGCAAAGGCGCGACGATCGCGCGCAGTTCGTGCAGGTCTTCACCCATGCGCACGCTACCGTTCTGGTAATTGTCGACGCGCTTGGCCAGCTCCTTGATGCGCTGATCACGCAGCGCATCACTCTGGGCCTGTTGCGCAGCAATCAACCGCTGACCGCGAATGTACGCCAGAAACATTGCCAGCGTGCCTGCCCAAAACAGGAACAGGACAATGACCGCCACCTCAAGAATCAATCAGATACTCTCCAGTTCCGACCATTCTTCTTCGCTCATCATCTTGTCGAGTTCGACCAGGATCAGCAGTTCGTTGTTCTTGTTGCACACGCCTTGAATGAACTTGGCGGATTCTTCGTTACCCACGTTCGGCGCGGTTTCGATTTCCGACTGACGCAGGTAAACCACTTCGGCCACGCTGTCGACCATGATCCCGACCACTTGCTTGTCGGCTTCGATGATCACGATACGGGTGTTGTCGCTGATTTCGGCGTTCATCAGGCCGAAGCGCTGACGGGTGTCGATCACGGTGACCACGTTACCGCGCAGGTTGATGATGCCCAGCACGTAGCTCGGTGCACCCGGAACCGGAGCGATTTCGGTGTAGCGCAGGACTTCCTGAACGCGCATCACGTTGATGCCGTAGGTTTCGTTGTCCAGTTTGAAGGTTACCCATTGCAGGATCGGATCTTCGGAACCCTTTGCCGCCGTCGCCTTATCATTCATACCCTGACCCCTCAAGAAACCGCCCTAGCGGTATTGTTCTGTTATGTAGGTTTGTGAGCCGGCTTGCTGCCGCCCATGTGCTTGGCCCCACCGCTGGCGATCAACTCGGCCAGCGCGGAAACGTCGAGCAATGCACACATGTGTTCAATCACGGTGCCCGCCAGCCATGGCCGTTGGCCACGATGGCTGCGCCATTTGATTTCGTTCGGGTCCAGGCGCAACGAGTGACTGACTTGATGCACCGCCAACCCCCACTCGTAGCCCTGGACCGAAATGACGTATTGCAGGCCCTGGCGGAAGTCATCGCGATAACGGTCGGGCATGACCCAACGCGCAGTGTCCAACACCTTCAGATTGCCCGCCTGGCTCGGCAGGATGCCAAGGAACCACTCCGGCTGGCCGAACAACGGCGTCAGTTCGTGCCCCGCCAGCGGGTAGATCGACCCCAGGCACACCAGCGGCACCGCCAGGGTCAACCCAGCGACATCGAATAGCAGGCATTCGAACGGTTCGGCGGCCCAGGACGGACGGCCATCGGTTTCCTCCGGTGGCGGTGTGACCGGCGGCAGATGCACTTCGACGACCGGCGGCACCAAGGCTTGGTGCATTTCAACGGGCGGCGGAACCAGTGCCTGCAGCAACGGCGCGATGGTCGATACCGGCGCCAGAACGGGGGCCGGTGCTTCGAGCACGGCGACTGCCGGCTTCGGTACTGAAGGTGTTAGTTCCGGGGCGGCAGCGACGGCGGCTTTCTGTGCATCACGGGCCTGTTCTTCGAGCACAGCGGCCTGGAACTCATCCAATGCAGCTTCGACTTCAATCGCTTCGACAACTTCGACGATTTCAGCAAGCGCTTGAACTTCAACCGGCAGTTCTTCGGTCGCCTCCATCAGCAAGCTGTCCAGATAAGACTGGAGCGCCAGTTGCGGACGCGAGGTGGTCTTCACCGGCCGGTTCATGGCTGCCCCCTTTCCGGAGCGAGCTTGCTGGCGATGAAGGTATGAGCGCCGCGCATCTCCAGGAAGCCCGCGTTATCGTTGTCATCCATCGCGAGCAAGCTCGCTCCTACAGGGACTGGATTCATCTCACGCCACCTGCGGAACAAGTTGCGCCGCCAGCAAATGCTTGAGCAACGCACGGTAGGCAAGAACGCCCCGGCTTTTCCCGTCGAATTGCGAAGGCGTCAGCCCTGCCCGGCTGGCATCGCGCAATCGCGTGTCCACCGGAATGTAGCCTTGCCAGATGTCATCAGGGAATTTGTCACGCAGGACACGCAGCGTGCCCATAGACGCTTGCGTTCGACGATCGAACAAAGTCGGCACGATGGTGAACGGCAATGCCTGTTTGCGTGACCGGTTGATCATCGCCAGGGTGTTGACCATACGCTCCAGGCCTTTGACCGCCAGGTGTTCGGTCTGCACCGGGATCACCAGCTGCTGGCTCGCCGCCAAGGCATTGACCATCAGCACGCCCAGCAACGGCGGGCTGTCGATCACCGCGTAGTCGAAGTCTTGCCACAATTGCGCCAGGCTCTTGGCAATCACCAGGCCCAGGCCACTCTGGCCCGGTGACTGACGCTCAAGGGTCGCCAGCGCCGTACTCGATGGCAGCAGGGAAATGCGTTCGTCGCTGGTGGACAGCAACAACTGGCCGGGCAAGCCCTCAGGCACGCTGCCCTTGTGCAGGAACAGGTCGTAGTTGCTGTGTTCCAGGGTGTCGGGGTCGTAACCGAAATAGCTGGTCATGGAGCCGTGTGGGTCGAGATCGACCACGACCACGCGCTTGCCCGCCTCAGCCAGCAATCCGGCTAAAGCGATAGAGGAAGTGGTTTTACCGACACCACCCTTTTGATTGGCGACTGCCCAGACTCTCATTCGGATTGTTCCTCCCGGTCGATTGGATCGACCGAGAAATAGCTCAACGTGTTAATGCGGGTGACGGAGAATTGACGGCACCCTCTCGTCCCGGCGACTTGACCGGGGTCGGTGCAGTTTGTGTGCCAGCACGCTTCAACGCCGCATCCGGTTGTGCATGAGCGGTCCCCGTGCCGGTCAGGCTGCGTCGCACATCGAGATTGCGCGACACCACCAGCACCACCCGACGATTGCGCGCCCGGCCTTCCGCCGTGGCGTTATTAGCCACTGGCTGAAATTCGCCATACCCCACCGACGCCAGACGACTCGGGTTGACCCCCTGCATCGCGAGCATGCGCACGATACTGGCCGAACGGGCCGAAGACAGTTCCCAGTTGGTCGGGTACTGCGATGTGCGAATCGGTTGATCGTCGGTGAAACCCTCGACATGAATCGGGTTGTCGAACGGCTTCAGAATCGCCGCGACCTTGTCGATGATGTTGAACGCGATGTCACTGGGCATGGCGTCGCCGCTGCCAAACAACAGGCTGGAATTGAGTTCGATCTCGACCCACAACTCGTTGCCGCGCACAGTCATTTGATTGGAGCTGATCAAGTCGCCGAACGCCGCACTGATGTCGTCGGCGATGCTTTTGAGTGGATCGCTGGTGCCAGCGACACCGGCATCGACCTGATCGCTGTCCTGGACCAGTGGCTTGGCCGGGGTCACGGTCTTGGGCCGTTCCTCGCCGATCGGAATGGGTTTCAAGGAGCGATCGGCGTCGGTGAAGACACCGATCAGCGCTTGGGAAATAACCTTGTACTTGCCTTCGTTGATCGAAGAGATCGAGTACATCACCACGAAGAAAGCAAAGAGCAAGGTGATGAAGTCGGCGTAGGAAACCAGCCAACGTTCATGGTTTACATGCTCTTCATGCTGGCGACGACGTGCCATAGTTCATTACCCCCATCAATCCATGAAGCCCTGAAGCTTCAACTCAATGGAGCGAGGGTTTTCACCTTCGGCGATCGACAGGATGCCTTCCAGCAGCATTTCGCGATAACGCGATTGGCGCAGCGCGATGGATTTGAGTTTCGCGGCAATCGGCAACAGCACCAGGTTGGCACTGGCCACGCCATAGATGGTGGCGACGAAGGCCACGGCGATTCCGCTGCCCAGTTGCGACGGATCACCCAGATTGCCCATGACATGAATCAGGCCCATCACCGCACCGATGATGCCGATGGTGGGGGCGTAACCGCCCATGCTTTCGAAGACCTTGGCGGCTTCGATGTCACGGCTTTCCTGGGTATAGAAATCGACTTCCAGAATGCTGCGGATCGCCTCGGGTTCGGCACCATCGACCAGCAGTTGCAGGCCTTTGCGCGAGTAGTTGTCGGGTTCGGTGTCGGCCATGCCTTCCAGCCCGAGCAAGCCTTCCTTGCGCGCGGTCAGGCTCCAGTTGACGACACGGTCGACGCCACCGGCCAGATCGATGCGCGGCGGAAATAGAATCCACGCCAGAATCTGTATGGCGCGCTTGAAGGCGCTCATCGGGGATTGCAGCAACGCCGCGCCGAAGGTCCCGCCGAGTACGATCAACGCCGCCGGGCCGTTGGCCAATGCACCGAGGTGACCGCCTTCGAGGAAGTTGCCACCAATGATGGCAACGAACGCCAGAATGATCCCGATCAGGCTGAGAACGTCCATCAGACACACGCCTCGACCAAGTGCCGGCCAATGTCGTCGAGGCTATACACCGCGTCGGCGAGTTCGGCTTTGACGATGGCCATCGGCATGCCATAGATCACGCAACTGGCTTCATCCTGGGCCCAGATCGAACTGCCGCCCTGCTTGAGCAGGCGCGCGCCTTCACGACCGTCGGCGCCCATGCCGGTCAATACGACCGCCAGAACTTTGTCACCGTAGGACTTGGCGGCGGAACCGAAGGTGATATCCACGCAAGGCTTGTAGTTCAGTCGCTCGTCGCCCGGCAGGATTTTCACCGCGCCACGACCATCGATCATCATTTGCTTGCCACCCGGCGCCAGCAGCGCCAGGCCCGGACGCAAGATATCGCCGTCCTCGGCTTCCTTGACGCTGATGCGGCAGAGCTTGTCCAGACGCTCGGCGAATGCCTTGGTGAAGGCTGCGGGCATGTGCTGGATCAGCACGATCGGTGCAGGGAAATTGGCCGGCAACTGGGTCAATACCCGTTGCAGCGCAACCGGACCGCCGGTGGAGGTGCCGATGGCGACCAGTTTGTAGGCCTTGCGTTTTGGCGCCGGCGACGAAGGCGCGTGCGCAGCACGAGCCGGAATCGGAGCCGGTGCCGGACGCGCAGGCACGTTGCTGCCGTAGCTGCTGGCGCTTGATGGCGCGGGTGTCGGGGCCGGGGCAGCGACGGGCGCCGGAGCACTGTAGGTGCTGACACGACGATTGCTGCGCGAGATGCTAAGAATCTTCTCGCACAGCAGTTGCTTGACCTTCTCGGGATTGCGCGAAATGTCTTCGAAATTCTTCGGCAGGAAATCCACCGCACCGGCGTCCAGGGCATCCAGGGTGACCCGGGCGCCTTCGTGGGTCAGCGAGGAAAACATCAAGACCGGGGTCGGGCAGCGCTGCATGATGTGCCGCACGGCCGTGATGCCGTCCATCATCGGCATCTCGTAGTCCATGGTGATCACGTCCGGCTTTAGGGCCAGCGCTTGATCGATCGCCTCTTTTCCGTTGGTCGCCGTACCGACGACCTGGATATTCGAATCCGCTGAAAGAATTTCCGAGACGCGGCGGCGGAAAAACCCCGAATCATCCACCACCAGGACTTTGACTGCCATAAACACTCCATTAGACAGAGCGAGGCTCAGTTGCCCCGCTCCATCAGAATCAAATACGCCGCGTGGCGTAACGCTTGAGCATGCTCGGAACATCGAGAATCAGCGCGATGCGACCGTCACCGGTAATGGTGGCGCCCGACATGCCTGGGGTTCCCTGGAGCATTTTGCCCAATGGCTTGATGACCACTTCTTCCTGGCCCACCAGTTGATCGACGACGAAGCCGATCCGCTGAGTGCCCACCGAAAGGATCACCACATGGCCCTCGCGCTGCTCTTCGTGAGCGGCGGAGCTGACCAGCCAGCGTTTGAGGTAGAACAACGGCAGCGCCTTGTCCCGCACGATCACCACTTCCTGGCCGTCCACGACGTTGGTGGTCGACAGGTCGAGGTGGAAAATTTCGTTGACGTTCACCAGCGGGAACGCGAACGCCTGGTTGCCGAGCATGACCATCAGCGTCGGCATGATCGCCAGGGTCAATGGCACCTTGATGACGATCTTCGAACCCTGGCCCTTGGCCGAGTAGATGTTGATCGAGCCGTTGAGCTGGGAAATCTTGGTTTTCACCACGTCCATGCCCACGCCACGACCCGACACGTCGGAGATCTCGGTCTTGGTCGAGAAGCCCGGGGCGAAGATCAGGTTGTAGCACTCGGTGTCGCTCAGGCGATCGGCCGCGTCCTTGTCCATCACACCGCGTTTTACCGCGATGGAACGCAAGACGTTCGGGTCCATGCCCTTGCCGTCATCGGAGATCGACAGCAGGATGTGGTCGCCTTCCTGTTCCGCGGCCAGGATCACCTTGCCACCGCGGGCCTTGCCCGAGGCTTCGCGTTCTTCCGGCGACTCGATACCGTGGTCGACTGCGTTGCGTACCAAGTGGACCAACGGGTCGGCCAGGGCCTCGACGAGGTTCTTGTCGAGGTCGGTTTCTTCGCCGACCAGCTCCAGGTTGATTTCTTTCTTGAGCTGGCGAGCCAGGTCGCGAACCAGACGCGGGAAGCGCCCGAAGACTTTCTTGATCGGTTGCATCCGGGTCTTCATGACCGCGGTCTGTAGATCGGCGGTGACCACATCGAGGTTCGACACAGCCTTGGACATGGCCTCATCGGCGCTGTTGGCACCCAGGCGAACCAGGCGGTTACGCACCAACACCAATTCGCCGACCATGTTCATGATTTCGTCGAGACGTGCGGTGTCGACCCGCACGGTTGTCTCTGCTTCACTGGCCGGCTTTTCGTGCGCCGGGGCCGAGGCCGGGGCACGGGCCGGAGCCGGGGCAGCGGCTGGCGCGGGTGCTGCGGCTGGCGCCGGTGCTTCGGCTTTGGGCTCGCTAGCCTTCGCCACCGGTTTCGGGGCCGCGGCCTTGGCCACGGGCGTCGCCACCGAAGCACTGGCGCCGGTAGCAGTACCGACTTCAGTGAACTTGCCTTTGCCGTGCAATTCGTCGAGCAGCGATTCGAACTCGTGATCGCTGATCAGATCACTGCCCGCCGCCGCGGCGTTTGGCGCTGCTGGCGTCGGTACCGAAGCGATGGCCGACTCCAGCGCATCGACAGCAAAGTTGCCCTTGCCGTGCAACTGATCGAGCAAGGCTTCGAATTCGTCGTCGGTGATATCGGAGCTGTCGCCCGCCTCTTTCGGGGCTTGCGGTTCCGTGGACGCAGCAGGCGTCGCCACCGCATCGACGGCGAACTGACCTTTACCGTGCAGTTGATCGAGCAACGACTCGAACTCGGCATCGGTGATTTCGTCACTGGCGGCGGCAGCGTCGTCCGGTACTGGAGCAGCAGCTGGCGCTTCAGCCTGGGCCTTGACGGCATTCAGCGAGTCCAGCAGTTGTTCGAATTCGTTGTCGGTGATGTCGCCCGAGTCGCTTTCGGCAACGGGCTCTTCCATCACTTCGGCGACAGGCGCGGGAGCCGCCTCGTCAGCCGATTGCGGCTCGGCCAGACGGGCCAGCGCCGCCAGCAATTCGGGTGTGGCCGCCGTGATCGGACTGCGCTCACGGACTTCGCCGAACATGCCGTTCACCGCGTCCAGTGCTTCGAGAACCACGTCCATCAATTCCGAGTCAACGCGACGCTCGCCCTTGCGCAGGATGTCGAACACGTTCTCGGCGATGTGACAGCACTCCACCAGCTCATTGAGCTGAAGGAAGCCGGCGCCCCCTTTTACAGTGTGAAAACCGCGAAAAATTGCATTGAGCAAGTCCGCATCATCCGGCCGGCTTTCCAGCTCGACCAGTTGCTCGGACAGTTGCTCTAGAATCTCGCCGGCCTCAACCAGGAAATCCTGAAGGATCTCTTCATCGGCGCCGAAGCTCATTAAGGGGGTGCTCCTACAGGTCTAAAAACCCAAAAAACCTAAAATTCTAAAACGCTAAAATCCCAGGCTGGATAACAAATCGTCCACATCGTCCTGACCGGACACAACGTCTTCTCTTTTATCGGCATGAATCTGCGGACCTTCACCCTGAGAGAGATGTTTTTGTGGATCTTTTTCTGCAAGCATCGCTTCACGGTCATGTTCGATGCCCGCGAAGCGGTCCACCTGACTGGCCATGAGCACGAGCTTGAGCAGGTTGCTTTCGACTTCGGTGACCAGAAGGGTCACACGCTTGATCACCTGACCTGTGAGGTCCTGGTAATCCTGGGCAAGCAGGATGTCGTTCAGGTTGCTCGACACCGCGCGGTTGTCTGCGCTGCTGCGCGACAGGAACCCGTCGACTCGCCGGGCCAGCTCGCGGAACTCTTCAGCCCCGACTTCGCGACGCATGAACCGCCCCCAGTCCGTGCTCAAGGCCTGGGCTTCATCAGCCAGGCTGTTGACCAGCGGTGTGGCGGTTTCCACCAGGTCCATGGTGCGGTTGGCTGCGGCCTCGGTCAGCTTGACCACATACCCCAGACGCTCGGTGGCGTCGGTGATCTGTGACACCTCCTCGGCTTGCGGCATGTGCGGGTCAATCTGGAAATTGACGATCGCACTATGCAGCTCGCGGGTGAGCTTGCCCACTTCCTGGTACAGGCCGCGGTCACGGGTCTGGTTGAGCTCATGGATCAATTGCACAGCATCGCCAAACCTGCCTTTTTCAAGGCTCGCGACCAGTTCGACGGCGTGTTTTTTCAGGGTCGATTCGAAATCGCCCTGCGATGATTCGTTATGTCCCATAGCTCCCCCGTGGCGCAGTTCAACCAATGCGTTCGAAAATCTTCTCGATTTTTTCTTTCAACGCCTGGGCCGTGAAGGGTTTGACCACATAGCCGTTAACGCCCGCCTGGGCCGCTTCGATGATCTGCTCGCGCTTGGCTTCAGCGGTCACCATCAACACGGGCAGATGCTTGAGTTTTTCATCGGCACGCACGTGGCGCAGCAGATCAATACCGGTCATGCCAGGCATGTTCCAGTCCGTCACCAGAAAGTCGATGCTCCCGCTGTTGAGAACCGGAATGGCAGTAGTGCCATCGTCGGCCTCGACCGTGTTGGTGAACCCAAGGTCACGCAACAGGTTTTTTATGATCCGCCGCATCGTTGAGAAGTCATCAACGATGAGGATTTTCATGTTCTTGTCCAATTCGACCTCCAAGCAGACTAAAACGCGCCCAGCACCTGGACGCGCCATTTCAATCAATCTGGCAAAGCACTCAATGACAGTCTGGAGTACAACGGATCGAGACCGGCGCGGTTAATACCCCACCAGTCACGTCGCAGTGCCCCCACACTGCCTTCAGCGCGCTCGCCACTCTCCCAAACGCCCCCGCAAGCGGGCCGCGCACTGGCTGTGTAACTGGCTGACCCGAGATTCGCTAACCCCCAGGACCTCACCGATTTCCTTGAGATTCAACTCTTCGTCGTAGTACAGCGCCAACACCAGTCGCTCGCGCTCCGGCAAATTGGCAATCGCATCCGCCAGCGCCGCCTGGAAGCGTTCATCTTCCAGATCGCGTGACGGCTCGAGATGAGCACTCGCGCCATCCTCGTGCAGCCCTTCGTGTTCGCCGTCCTGCAACAGATCGTCGAAGCTGAACAACCGGCTGCCCAGGGTGTCGTTCAAAATCCCGTAATAATCATCGAGACTCAATTGGAGTTCGGCCGCAACTTCGTGATCTTTAGCGTCACGGCCGGTTTTAGCTTCAATCGAGCGAATTGCGTCGCTGACCATGCGCGTGTTGCGGTGAACCGAACGAGGCGCCCAGTCCCCCTTGCGCACTTCATCGAGCATGGCGCCGCGGATTCGTATGCCCGCGTACGTTTCGAAACTCGCGCCTTTGCTGGCGTCGTATTTGGCCGACACTTCCAGCAGGCCGATCATCCCGGCCTGGATCAGGTCTTCGACCTGGACACTGGCCGGCAGACGCGCCAGCAAATGGTAGGCAATGCGTTTAACCAGTGGCGCGTAACGCTCGATCAACTCGTACTGCGCGTCACGTGCCGACTTCTTGTAAAGGTTGTAACCGCTGGCGGTCATAGCACGGGTCCTGCCGTTTGTTGCACGAGGCGCTCAACGAAAAACTCCAGGTGTCCACGCGGGTTGGCAGGCAGCGGCCAGGTGTCGACTTTCTGGGCGATAGCCTTGAACGCCAGCGAGCACTTGGAGCGCGGGAACGCTTCGTAGACGGCACGTTGCTTCTGTACCGCCTTGCGTACGCTTTCGTCGTAAGGCACGGCACCGACATATTGCAGGGCGACGTCAAGAAAGCGATCCGTGACCTTGGTCAGTTTGGCGAACAGATTGCGGCCTTCCTGCGGGCTCTGCGCCATGTTGGCCAGGACCCGGAAACGGTTCATGCCGTAATCGCGGTTGAGCAATTTGATCAAGGCATAGGCGTCGGTGATCGAAGTCGGCTCATCGCAGACCACCAGCAAGACTTCCTGCGCCGCGCGGACAAAACTGACTACCGAGTCACCAATGCCCGCAGCGGTGTCGATCACCAGTACGTCGAGGTTGTCGCCGATGTCGCTGAAGGCCTGGATCAGGCCGGCGTGTTGTGCCGGACTCAGATGAACCATGCTCTGGGTGCCGGACGCGGCCGGCACGATGCGGATGCCGCCCGGCCCCTGCAACAAGACGTCACGCAGCTCGCAGCGGCCTTCGATTACGTCGGCCAGGGTACGTTTGGGTGTCAGGCCCAGGAGAGCGTCGACGTTCGCCAGCCCCAGGTCGGCGTCCAGCAGCATGACGCGACGGCCAAGCTCAGCTAAAGCCAGGGACAAGTTCACTGACACGTTAGTCTTCCCGACGCCACCTTTGCCGCCGGTCACCGCGATCACCTGTACGGGATGCATGCTGCCCATGTTATTTCTTTACCTTGTCTTGCATAGACGGAGGCCACATTACTGGCTGCGCGTTCTCAACCGGAACAATGCATGGCAGACCATCGATGTAGGTACAAAAACTATTCATTTTTACCTCAGCCAACCTGTTTGGTCGGACTGTGGTAGATGTCAGCGAACATGTCAGCCATGGCTTCTTCGCTGGGTTCTTCCTGCATTTGCACGCTAACGGCGCGACTGACCAACTGATGACGACGCGGCAGATGCAAATCATCCGGAATCCGCGGGCCATCGGTCAGGTAGGCCACCGGCAGTTCATGACTGATGGCCAGGCTCAACACCTCGCCCAGACTGGCCGTTTCATCCAGTTTAGTCAGGATGCAGCCGGCGAGCCCGCAGCGCTTGTAACTGTGATAAGCGGCGGTTAGAACCTGTTTCTGGCTGGTGGTTGCCAGAACCAGATAATTTTTCGATTTGATGCCCCGACCGGCCAGGCTTTCGAGCTGCATGCGCAGGGCCGGATCACTGGCCTGCAGGCCGGCGGTATCGATCAGCACCACGCGCTTGCGCAGCAATGGATCCAGCGCCTGCACCAGCGATTGCCCCGGATCGACATGGGTCACCGACACATTGAGAATCCGACCAAGGGTCTTGAGCTGCTCCTGGGCACCGATGCGGAAGCTGTCCATGCTCACCAGCGCGATGTTCTGCGGGCCGTACTTGAGCACGTAACGGGCGGCCAGCTTGGCCAGGGTGGTGGTCTTGCCCATGCCGGCGGGGCCGACCATGGCAATCACGCCGCCCTCTTCCAGCGGCTCCATTTCCGGCGTAGCGATCATCCGCGCCAGGTGCGCCAGCAGCATGCGCCAGGCCTGACGGGGTTCGTCGATATCGGTGATCAGCGCCAGCAGATCCCGTGACAACGGGCCGGACAGGCCGATGCGCTGCAAACGGCGCCACAGGTTCGCCTGATCCGGACGGCTGCCTTGCAGCTGGTTCCAGGCCAGGGAGCCGAGCTGTACTTCCATCAGCTCACGCAAGCTGTTGAGTTCGAAACGCATGGAGTCCAACGCCCGCGGGTCCACACCACTGGACGCTGGCGCAGCAGCGGGTGCAGGACGACGGGGTTCGGCATACGTCGGTTCGATCAACGGCTCGGCAGCGGTCAACGGCAAGCCGGCGAACAATTGACGATTGGTGCCAATGTCGCTCTCGCCATCGCCTCGCAGGCTCAATTCAGCCTGGGCGGTGACGATCCGCGATTGCGTCTTGCGCAGCTCGTCCTCAAGCTCCATGTTCGGCACACGCGGGGCCAGCGCCGACAGCTTGTAATCCAGGGCAGCCGTGAGTTCGACACCACCGGCGATACGGCGGTTGCCAATGATGGCGGCGTCGGCGCCCAGCTCATCACGAACCAGCTTCATGGCCTGACGCATATCGGCGGCGAAAAAACGCTTAACTTGCATAAACCACTACCTCAGCCGTTGGGCCCTACTGTCGCAACGATGGTCACTTGCTTGTTGTCAGGAATTTCCTGGTAAGCCAACACGTGCAAACCCGGGACTGCCAGCCGGCCAAATCGCGAAAGCATCGCGCGAACCGGACCAGCGACCAGCAGAATCACCGGTTGACCTTGCATCTCTTGACGCTGTGCCGCATCGATCAACGAGCGCTGCAGCTTCTCAGCCATGCTTGGCTCCAGCAGAACGCCCTCTTCAGAGCCTTGTCCTGCCTTCTGCAGACTATTGAGCAATATTTGTTCCAACCTTGGCTCCAGAGTGATAACCGGTAGCTCCGACTCAGTGCCTACAATGCTTTGGACGATGGCGCGGGATACGCCGACGCGCACGGCGGCCACCAAGGCGGCAGTATCTTGACTCTTGGCGGCATTGTTCGCGATGGCTTCGGCGATGCTGCGAATGTCCCGCACCGGCACCTGCTCGGCCAACAGCGCCTGCAGCACCTTGAGCAACTGCGACAGCGAAACCACGCCCGGCACCAGCTCTTCTGCCAGTTTTGGCGAGCTTTTGGCCAGCAACTGCATGAGTTGCTGCACTTCTTCGTGGCCGATCAGCTCACTCGAATGCTTGTACAAAATCTGGTTCAAGTGGGTTGCCACTACTGTACTGGCATCGACCACGGTATAGCCGAGCGATTGCGCCTGTGCACGCTGGCTGATTTCGATCCAGACCGCCTCCAGGCCAAAAGCCGGATCTTTGGCGGTGATGCCATTGAGCGTCCCGTAGACCTGCCCCGGGTTAATCGCCAACTCGCGCTCCGGGTAAATCTCCGCCTCGGCCAGGATCACCCCCATGAGGGTCAAGCGATAGGCACTGGGTGCCAGGTCGAGGTTGTCACGTATATGCACGGTGGGCATCAGGAACCCGAGGTCCTGAGAGAGCTTCTTGCGCACGCCCTTGATTCGCGCGAGCAACTGACCACCCTGGTTTCGGTCCACCAGCGGAATCAGGCGATAACCCACTTCCAGGCCGATCATGTCGATAGGCGTCACATCGTCCCAACCCAGCTCCTTGGTTTCCTGGGCGCGAGCCGGCGAAGGCAACAGTTCTTGCTGACGCTTGGCCTCTTGCAGCGCCTGGACCTTGGCCACGTTCTGCTTCTTCCAGAACAGGTAGGCGCCGCCTGCCGCCAGGGCCGCCATGCTCAGGAACGAGAAATGCGGCATGCCGGGCACCAGGCCCATGACCGCCATCAAGCCAGCGGCCACCGCCAGCGCCTTGGGCGAGGCGAACATCTGGCGATTGATCTGCTTGCCCATGTCTTCCGAACCGGAAGCACGGGTCACCATGATCGCGGCAGCGGTCGACAACAACAGTGATGGCAATTGCGCCACCAAACCGTCACCGATGGTCAACAGCGCGTACACCTTGCCGGCATCGGCAAAGTTCATGTTGTGCTGGAAGATCCCGACCGCCATGCCGCCGATCAGGTTGATGAACAGAATCAGCAGGCCGGCAATGGCGTCACCGCGAACAAACTTGCTGGCACCGTCCATGGAACCGTAGAACTCGGCTTCCTGGGCCACTTCCATCCGGCGCAGCTTGGCTTGATTCTGATCGATCAGGCCGGCGTTGAGATCGGCGTCGATGGCCATCTGTTTACCGGGCATCGCGTCCAGGGTGAAACGCGCGCTGACCTCGGAGATGCGTCCGGCACCCTTGGTCACCACGACGAAGTTGATGATCATCAGAATCGCAAACACCACGATACCGACCACGTAGTTACCGCCGATCACCACCTCACCGAAAGCCTGGATCACCTTACCGGCAGCGGCGTGGCCGTCCTGACCATGGAGCATCACCACCCGCGTGGAGGCCACGTTCAACGCCAGCCGCAACAACGTCGCCACCAGCAGAATGGTCGGGAACACCGCGAAATCCAGCGGCCGCAAGGCGTACACGCACACCAGCAGCACGACGATCGACAGGGCAATGTTGAAAGTGAAGAACACGTCGAGCAGGAACGGCGGCACCGGCAACATCATCATCGCCAGCATGACCAGCAGCAACAGCGGCACACCCAGATTGCCTCGACTGAGGTCAGCGATATTGCTGCGGGCACTGTTGATTAACTGAGAGCGATCCACCGGTTTTCCCCGTTCCTTTAAAGCAAACTTTTGACGCCTGAAGCGGGCGCAGAGCGGCTACTGCAAGAAGCCTTCCAACTTTTGCGAAGGGAGAAACAGATGTTTTTTTTCAGGGGGATATGGATGGCCTGGACGGACGTGCTCACGGGTTTGCGCTTTGGCAACACTTCTTGCGCAACCATCGGTGCGACGACTAACCCCCGGTTAATGCAGCCCCTGCAAACTGCGGCCAGGCAACGAATATCGATAAGGCCTTGAAACAGGAAGGAAACGGCAATGCAGGACATCAAGAAAACTGAATACACCCGCACCGCCAAGGGGTTGCACTGGGGCATGGCGCTGGTCTGGATGATCAGTTGGGCGATAGGTATTTTGGCCACGCACTGGCGTGATGAGCTGAACCCTCAACACGGGCTCACCTTTTTGCACAAGGCGCTGGCCAGTACATTGCTCTTTGCGATTGTCATGCGCGTTGCGTGGCGACTGATGCACCAACCGCCTGCCTTGCCGCACAGCATGTCTGCACTGATGAAACGCGGCGCAATGATCGGCCATGCGTTGCTCTACGCAATAGCCCTGATTGCCTTGCCCCTTTCAGGCTGGTACTGGAGCTCGGTTGCAGGCAAACCCATCCTGGTGGCGGGCCTGTTTACTCTGCCTTCACTGGTGAATCCCGATCCCGATCTCTACGACCTGGCCAAATACACTCATACCTGGACCTCGTGGTTCTGTGGCGCACTGGTCGGCGGGCATATCTTGATTGCGTTGAAGCACCAATTTATCGACAAGGACAACATCCTCGCTGCAATGCTGCCAAAAACCAAAACGCAACGTTGAAAATCAGGCGTCGCGCCGCAAATCCGGCGGAATCGGCAGATCATCCTTGAGCGGCTCCGGCCGCTTGCCTTTGCCGGCCCGGTACTGGCGAATCTGATAGACATACGCCAGCACCTGCGCGACGGCCAGATAGAGCCCACCTGGAATTTCCTGCTCAAGCTCGGTGGAGTAATAAATCGACCGCGCCAATGCCGGCGATTCCAGCAAAAGGATCTCGTTGGCCGCCGCGATTTCCCGGATTTTCAGAGCCAGGAAGTCGCTGCCCTTGGCGATCAGCATCGGCGCCCCGCCCTTGTCCGGATCGTATTTGAGCGCCACGGCGTAGTGGGTCGGGTTGGTGATGACCACGTCCGCCTGGGGAATTGCCGCCATCATCCGCCGCTGGGACATATCGCGCTGCAGCTGGCGAATCCGCTGTTTGACCTCTGGGCGCCCTTCCTGATCCTTGTGTTCGTCGCGGATTTCCTGCTTGGTCATCAGCAGCTTCTTGTGGCTTTCCCAAAGCTGTACCGGGACATCCACGGCGGCGATGATGATCAGCCCGCAAGCCATCCACAAGGTGCTCCAGCCCACCACTTGCAGACTGTGGATGATCGCCATTTCCAGCGGTTCATGCGCGATGCGCAACAAGTCGTCGATGTCGGAGGTCAACACCGCCAGGGCCACGAACAGGACGATGATGAACTTGGCCAGGGCCTTGAGCAGCTCCACCAGCGCCTTGGCGGAAAACATGCGCTTGAGACCCGGACCGGGGTTCATGCGACTGAATTTGGGCGCCATGGACCCCGCGGCGAACAACCAGCCACCGAGTGAAATCGGTCCGATAATCGCCGCCAGCACCATCGCAATCATGAAGGGTTGAATCGACCATAGCGCGATTTTCCCTGAATGCATGAGGTAGGTGGCCATGGATCGCTGATCCAGAATCACCTCCCGCGGCAGCGAGAAATTCAGGCGCATCAGCTCCATCATGTCTTGCGCCATGACCCCGCCGAAAATCAGCAGCGCACTGGCACCGACAAGCATGATGGCCAGGGTGTTGAGCTCCTTGGAGCGGGCAATCTCGCCCTTCTCCCTGGCGTCCCTTTTCTTTTTCTCCGTGGGGTCTTCTGTTTTGTCCTGACCGCTTTCGCTCTCTGCCATGACTCAGCGCGCCTGTGCCAGTTCGCGTAAAAACTGCAAGGCCTCGGAGGCCATCGGTTGATACTGGTTGAGAATGTCCGCCAGCCCGACCCAGACGATAAACAGCCCGAGCACCAGCGTCAGTGGAAAACCAATGGAGAAAATGTTCAATTGCGGCGCCGCCCGGGTCATCACGCCAAAGGCAATGTTGATCACCAGCAACGCCGTGATCGCCGGCAACACCAGCAGCAATGCCGCGCCGAGCACCCAGCCGAGCTTGCCGGCCAACTCCCAGTAATGATTGACCGTCAAGCCACTACCGACAGGCAGCGTGGTGAAGCTTTCAGTGAGCACCTCGAACACCACCAGATGGCCGTTCATCGAGAGGAACAACAGCGTCACCAGCATGGTGAAGAATTGCCCGATCACCGCCACCGACACACCGTTGGTGGGGTCGACCATGGACGCGAAACCCATGCCCATCTGAATGGCGACGATTTGCCCCGCCACGACGAAGGCCTGAAAGAACAACTGCAACGAGAAGCCCATTACCGCACCGATGAGGATCTGCTCGGCGATCAGCAGCAACCCGCTCAGGTCCAGCGCATGCACCGGCGGCATGGGGGGCAAGCCCGGCGCGATGACCACGGTGATCGCCACGGCGAAATACAGGCGTACCCGCCGGGGCACCAGGGTCGTGCCGAAAACCGGCATGACCATCAGCAGCGACCCCACGCGAAACAGCGGCAACATGAATGCCGCCACCCAGGTACTGATCTGGGTGTCGGTCAATGCGAGCAGCGACATGGTTTAACCGATGACCTGCGGAATGCTGCCGTACAACTGCTGGATGTACTCCATGAAGGTCTGCACCAACCACGGACCAGCAACGATCAGCGTCACCAGCATTACCAACAGACGCGGCAAAAAGCTCAGGGTCTGTTCGTTGATCTGGGTGGCGGCCTGGAACATCGCCACCAACAGACCCACCAGCAAACTGGGGATGACCAGCACGGCCACCATCATGGTGGTCAACCACAGCGCTTCGCGGAAGATATCGACGGCGACTTCAGGCGTCATGGCGACACACCGCCAAAACTGCTGGCCAGGGTGCCGATGATCAACGCCCAGCCATCCACCAGTACAAACAGCATGATTTTGAACGGCAGGGAAATGATCAGCGGCGACAGCATCATCATACCCATGGCCATCAGCACACTGGCCACGACCAGGTCGATGATCAGGAACGGAATGAAGATCATGAAGCCGATCTGAAACGCGGTCTTGAGCTCCGACGTCACGAATGCCGGCACCAGGATGGTCAGTGGCGCCTGATCAGGCGTGGCAATGTCGGTGCGCTTGGACAGGCGCATGAACAGCTCCAGATCGCTGGTACGGGTCTGGGCGAGCATGAAGTCCTTGATCGGCACCTGGGCCTTGGCCACGGCATCCTGGGCGGTGAGTTTCTCTGCCAGGTACGGCTGCAAGGCATCCTGGTTAACGCGATCGAACACCGGCGCCATGATGAACAGGGTCAGGAACAGCGCCATGCCCGTGAGAATCTGGTTCGACGGTGTCTGCTGCAGGCCCAGGGCCTGACGCAGGATCGAAAAGACGATGATGATCCGGGTGAAACTGGTCATCAGCATGACGAACGCCGGGATGAAACTCAGCGCGGTCATGATCAGCAGGATCTGCAGGCTGACCGAGTACTCCTGCGCGCCCTGGGCATTGGTGCCCAGGGTAATCGCCGGGATCGATAGCGGATCGGCGGCGAACGCCAGCGGCGCGGCCAGCATCAGCGCCAGCGTCAAGACGATGCGTAACGCACCCATTACTTCTTATCCTTCTGATCCTTGCCCAACAGCTCCATCAGGCGCTGGGCAAACTCGGGGGTCGTCGACTCGGTATTGGGCACCTGCACCGGCTCCTTGAGCACATGCAACGCCGTGATGGTGCCAGGGCTCAGACCCAGAAGAATCTGCTCGTTGCCGACTTGCACCAGCATCAAACGGTCACGCGGGCCCAGGGCACGGGAACCGATCAGTTCGATCACCTGCCCCTTGCCGGCCGGCCCAGCCTGCTGGACCCGACGCAACAGCCAGGCGAGGAAAAAAATCAGCCCCAGCACCAGCAGCAAGCCGAATACCAGTTGCGTCAATTGCCCGGCCACACCGCTGCCGACCGCTGGTACGGCAGCGGCGTTCGCAACCGTCGCCACCGGTTCGGCCGCCAGCACGCTGAGCGGCAACGCCAGCACAAACCCCAGAAGCCTTTTCACTCAGCGCAGCTTCTTGATGCGTTCGCTTGGGCTGATCACGTCGGTCAGGCGGATGCCGAACTTCTCGTTGACCACCACCACTTCGCCGTGGGCAATCAGCGTGCCGTTGACCAACACGTCCAGAGGCTCACCAGCCAGACGATCGAGCTCGATCACCGAACCCTGGTTGAGCTGCAGCAGGTTGCGGATGTTGATGTCGGTGCTGCCGACTTCCATGGAGATCGACACCGGAATGTCGAGAATCACGTCCAGGTTCGGACCCTCGAGGCTGACCGGCTCGTTGCTTTTCGGCGAGCTGCCGAACTCTTCCATGGGCAAGCGATTGGATGACGAACTGGCCGCATCGGCGGCCAGCAAGGCATCGATGTCGTCCTGCCCGGCATCACCGGTTTCTTCCAGGGCCGCAGCCCATTCGTCCGCCAGCGCCTGGTCGTCCTGGGTATTCATGTCGTTTGCCATCTCGTGTTCCTCGGCAGGCAACCATTCGATTGGAAGCCGTCAGTTAAAAGCGAATGTTTAGGGCGCCTGTCAGCGGCGTTCGATCGGCTCGATCACCTGCAACGCGAGGTTGCCTTTGTGCGAACCCATCTTGACCTTGAAGGCCGGCACACCGTTGGCGCGCATGATCATCTCTTCCGGCATTTCCACCGGGATCACGTCCCCCGGCTGCATGTGCAGGATGTCGCGCAGGCGCAGCTGGCGACGGGCGACCGTGGCGCCGATTGGCACGTCGACATCCATGACGTCCTGGCGCAATGCATTGACCCAACGCTCGTCCTGATCGTCGAGGTCCGACTGGAAACCGGCGTCGAGCATTTCGCGCACCGGCTCGATCATCGAGTACGGCATGGTCACGTGCAGGTCACCGCCACCGCCATCGAGTTCGATATGGAAGGTCGAGACCACAATGGCTTCGCTCGGACCGACGATGTTGGCCATGGCCGGGTTCACTTCCGAGTTGATGTACTCGAAGTTCACTTCCATGATCGCCTGCCAGGCCTCCTTCAGATCGACGAAGGCCTGTTCCAGCACCATGCGCACGACACGCAGCTCGGTCGGGGTGAATTCACGACCTTCGATCTTCGCGTGACGGCCGTCCCCACCAAAGAAGTTGTCCACCAGCTTGAACACCAGTTTGGCGTCGAGGATGAACAGCGCGGTACCGCGCAGCGGCTTGATCTTGACCAGGTTGAGACTGGTCGGCACGTACAGCGAGTGCACGTATTCGCCGAATTTCATCACCTGCACACCACCGACCGCCACGTCTGCCGAGCGGCGCAGCATGTTGAACATGCTGATGCGTGTGTAGCGGGCGAAACGCTCGTTGATCATTTCCAGGGTCGGCATGCGTCCACGGACGATGCGATCCTGGCTGGTCAGGTCATAGCTTTTGACGCTGCCGGGTTCGGCAACGGTATCGGTCTGTACCAGACCATCGTCGACGCCATGCAACAGCGCGTCGATCTCATCCTGGGACAGCAGGTCTTGCACGGCCATGTCGTGTTCCTACTGCAGTACGAAATTAGTGAAAAGCAACTGTTCGACGACCACTTTGCCAAGTTCTTTCTGCGCCACTTCCTGGACGCTGGCCGTGGCCTTCTGGCGCAACATTTCCTGGCCGACCGGCGACGCGAGCGTGGCGAAGTCTTGCCCGGAGAACAGCATGACCAGGTTATTGCGGATCACTGGCATGTGAACCTTGAGCGCATCCAGATCAGCCTGGTTGCGGGCCAGCATGGTGATGCTCACCTGCATGTAGCGTTGACGGCCGTTCTGGTTGAAGTTGGCCACGAACGCCGGCGCCATGGATTCGAAAATCGCGGGCTGCTTGCCGACCGGGGCGGTTTCAGCCACGGCAACAGGCTTGCTCTGGTTACTGTGCATGAAGTACCAGGTCGCCCCCACGGACAAGCCGATCGCCAGCAGCAGGGCCACCACGATCAAGATAATCAGCTTGAGTTTGCCTTTGGTTGCGGGGTCTTTTACTGCTGCGTCGCTCTTCGCCATGCCAATAATCCGTCACTATTCGGGTTTTCACAGTCGCACGGCAAGGCAAGAGCAAGTGTTATGCCATGTAGGAGCGAGCCTGCTCGCGAAAAAACCGGGAACGTCGCCGGACGCGGGGTCTGGCGCGTTATCGTTGACGCCCATCGTCGGAACGCCACCCGGAGCGAGCTCGCTCCTGCAAGGGTTTTGCGGTTAATCAGGCGTAGTAGTCAACGGCACTGGAGCCGATCACGCTGGTCGTTGTCGCAGCCACTTCAGCCACGCTCGAGGCGATATCGTCATCCACGGAGTCGAGGCGGCCACCACTGACACTGGTACGCCCACTCTGCCCTTGATGGGCCTGATCCTGTCCTTGCTGCGATCCACGGGACTGATCGGACACGTTGACATCGACCTGCCCCATGCCCTGCTGCGCGAACATGTCGCGTAACCGATGCATCTGCCCGTCGAGCGCTTCGCGAACAGCCGGATGAGCGCTCATGAACGTCACCTGGGTCTGTTGATCCGGCACCATGTTGACCCGAATGTCGAGGCGCCCCAGTTCCGCCGGCTGCAACTGAATGTCAGCCGCCTTCAGATTGGCACTCGACAGGTACATGACACGATTGACCACTTCGTCGGTCCAGCCACTCTGATGCATCGCGATCGGCTGGTTCACGGGCAATGCGTTGGCGGTTTTCGGCGTGGCGGCCTGAGTCAACGCCGCCAAACGGTTGGCGAAATCATCAACCCGAGTGTCGCTGCTGGCGGATTTGAGATCCTTCAGACCGTCATCGATCAGGCCACTGAACGCCTTGTCCCCACCCTGGCTGGTGCTGTCCTTGTCGGCTTGCACTTCAAGCATGCTCGCCATGCCGGCGGCAAAACTCTGTGCCGAGGTCGGCTCTCCATCAGCCTGCGCCTGAGCGGAGGTCGATGCCGCTTTCGGCTGCGCCTGACTGGATGCGGAAACGTGGCCGCTCTGCTCCATCGCCATGCGAACAGCCGGTAACGCGTCAAGGGGATCGGCTTCGGGATCGAAATCGGGGGGCGTGGTCGCGGCGGCCGCAGTTGTCGTTGTCGCTGGCGCTGTGACCGCTGCGGCGACTGGCGCTTCAACCGATGGCTGTACAGTTTCAGCCACTGGCGGCGTTGTCAACACAGGGGCGGTCACCACCGGCTGCACGGCCTGCATCATGGCCGGATCGAGCGCCGGGTCAACTGGCGCTGTATCGGCAGCCAGGGTCTGCGCGGCATCCGAAGCATTATCGCTGGCGGCCTTGTCACCGCCCTGCGCCGGTTTATCGGCGGGCAAGGTTTTGCCGCTATCGGCAACCGTCGGTTCCGGGGCGGCAGATTTATCGCCGGCGATGTCTTTTTTTCCGGCTTTGTCGGGCGTTGTTTCGCGTGCCGGCTTGGCCGGTCCGTCTGCCGCTGCAACGGGTTTGTTCTCGGCTTGCCTGGCGTAGAGCTGCGCGAAGCTGGAGGCCTTGTCCCCGGGCTCAGCGGTTGGCGCCGTGGAATTGGCGGCAGCTTGAGTCTTGGCCTGCGCGGCGGCCTGAAGAAGTGAATTGGGGGTAACGGGCATGAAACGGTCTCCGCTGCACTGGGATCGTAGGTACAGTTGGGGGAGATTACTGCAAGGGTCGCGCCAGTTTTGTTCAAACGGCGCCGTTACTGGCGCCGAATGATCAAACTGGCGGAGAGCGAACGCCGTCGCTCCTCCTCATAGAGCGGTCGAACGAACGCGAATTCGCGATCGATTTCCGCGACAAGCGCCTCAGCGCCTGAAAGATTTTTCCCTTGAGCCTTCAGCTCCAGCTCATGACACAGGTCAGCCAGGCGAATCGCGCCCATGTTGCTGCTGCTGCCCTTGAAGCTGTGGGCCGTCTCAAGGAACTGCGTAGCGTTGGCGGCCTGTTTCAGCAGCTGCAAGCGCTGTTCGGAATCTGCGAGAAAGGTATCCACCAGGATCGGATACTCGCCCTCCATGACCTCTTGCAACGCGCTAAGCACGTCCGGGTCGAGATGTTTATCTGCCACTTGCTCACTCCTTGATCAAGAATGCGCGGATTATGCCAGAGCCTCCCAGTAAAACTCCACGCGGGCACTACGACCATCGTCGGACCAGCTGGCATTGCGCCCCAGCTGGCGGATCAGACTGATTCCGCGTCCCGACAGACGGACAGGATCCAGGGGACGTTCCAGCACCCGCTCGACATCGAATCCCTTGCCGCTGTCTTCGACGCAAATCGCCAGGCAACCGCCCTCGCCCTCTGGCGTGACCTGCAAATGCACCCGGACAAAACCGTCCTTCAACTCATCCAGGCGCACATTGCGCTGTTGGTAGTAGCGGGTAAAACCCGAAGCATCGCGCTTGAGGCCAGAATCCAGGCCAAGCACACCATGCTCCAGCGCATTGGAATACAACTCGGCCAGCACGCTGTAGAGCGCCCCGCTTTGTGCCCGCAGACCGTGAACCTCCAGCAGCAATTGCAGCAAATAGGGCAACGGGTTGAAGCGCTTGAGGGTGGCGGCACGAAATTCGAAACTCACCGACCAGTCCAGCGGGCAGGATTGACCGCTGTCGGAGTAGACCACGGCGGGCGGATTCAGCCGTGCGGGCTCCAACATGCTGATTTCGACCATGCTCACGTCGTCGCGCGCTTCGCCGCCAAAGTCCCGCAGCGCCCGCTCGATCTCTTCGAACAGTGCATCCGGCTGACGATTGAGCGCAAACACCTCTTGCAGTCGCTGCACGCCAAACAGCTGTTCGTTGGCATCGCAGGTGTCGATCACACCGTCGGAGAGCAGGAATACCCGATCCCCGAGCGCCATCGGAAACACTTCAGTGCGATCATCAAACGCTTGCGGACTCAGCACGCCGAGGGGCAAATGGCGGGCAGTCAGGGGCGTTCGTTCGCCAGTGGCCATGCTGTGCAGGTAGCCGTCCGGCATGCCGCCATTCCAGACCTCCACCGAACGTCGCTGAACACTCAGGCACAGCAGCGTTGCGCAGCAGAACATGTCCACCGGCAGGATGCGTTTGAGCTTGGCATTCATCTCGCGCAAGGTTTCCGCCAGGCCATAGCCCTTGGCGGTCATGCCGTAAAAGACTTCAGCCAGGGGCATCGCACCGACGGCAGCCGGCAAACCATGGCCGGTGAAATCGCCGAGCAGCACATGCATGTCACCCGCCGGGGTGAACGCGGCCAATAACAGATCGCCGTTGAACAGCGCATAGGGCGATTGCAGGTAACGGATATTAGGGGCGTTGAGGCAGCCAGAATGGGCCACCTTGTCGAACACGGCCTTCGCCACCCGCTGCTCGTTGAGCAAATACTCGTGGTGCCGGGCGATCTGATCGCGCTGTTGCAGCACGGTGGCCTGCAATCGTCGCAATCGGTCCATCGCCTTGATCTTGGCCGAGAGAATCACCTGGTTGTAAGGCTTTGCCAGAAAGTCGTCGCCGCCCACTTCCAGGCAACGGGCCAGGGCTTCGCTTTCGGACAATGACGTCAGGAAGATGATGGGCACCAGGGTTTCACCGGCCAGCGCCTTGATCTGCCGGGCGGCTTCGAAGCCATCCATCACAGGCATCATCGCGTCCATCAACACCAGTTGCGGACATTGCAGGCGAAAGACTTCGACCGCTTCGGCACCGTTGGCCGCGGTCAGCACCTGATGCCCCTGGCGACGAACGATGCTCGACAACAGCATGCGATCTGCCGCGCTGTCTTCGGCAATCAGAATCGTCAGCGATTCGAGTGCAGGCTGCACGGCGTTCAACTGATGTCGAACAGTTTGTCGAAATTGGAAATCGCGAGGATTTTCTTCACATCGGAACTGCTGTTGACGACGCGAATATCGGAGTTTTCGCCACCGGCATGATCCCTAAGCAGCAACAACATCCCCAGTGCCGAACTGTCGAGATAAGTCGCTTCTTTGAGGTCGACGACAACGGAACTCGGCATGGCGCGATCGGCGAGGTCATAGGATTCACGAAATTCCTGATGCTTGGCGAAATCGAATCGTCCCTTGACCGATATCGTCAGCTTTTGTCCATCCGCAGAGATTTCTGTAACAACTGACATGTCATGGCTTCCTTGTCATTGGGGAACCTGCTTGTACAAGGTTTAGCATTTGGTAAGGGTTGGGGCAAGGCCGGAAAAAGTTGCCGTCCATCAGATCGCCATCGCGGCTCATCTTTTCAATACGCATCCTGGCGCGGCAAGCGCTGGGACAACTCATCCAGCAGCTTTTGTTCGCGCTTGTCTTCGAGCACCCGCGCTTCATCCGCGTAGCGTTGCACCAGTTTGCGCAAACCTTCGACCCGGGCAAATGCCTGCTGCCAGGTTTCCCGGGCCTTGTTCAGGTTGTTCTGGTGCCAGGCCAGGCTTTGGCGCTGCTGATCGATGGCCGTGCCCAGTTGCGCCAGAAAGCCTTGATAGCCCAGCAGCCATTGGCCCGACACGCCGCCACTGCCGCGCACGATCCATTGTTCTTGATAATCGAGACGAAAGGCTTCGAGGTCGGCGAGTTTGCTTTCCGCCAGACGCACCTGCCCCTGAAAGTGCCCCAGACGCTGGGCTGCGGTTTTCTCGGCCTTTTCGGCCATGCCCACCACGGGGGCCAGGCGCCCTGCACGGGTCTGGGCCATGACCGGTTAACCGCCCGCCGCAGGCGCGAAGATCGAGGCTAGATAGGCCTCGCTTTCGCCCAGGCTGACGTTGTCGTTGAGGCCCTGGCGCAGGTATGTGACCAACCGTGGCTGCAGGGAAATCGCCAGATCGGTCTCGCGATCACCACCGGCAACATAGGCACCGACGCTGATCAAATCGCGACTCTGTTGATAGCGCGACCACAACTGTTTGAAATACTGCGCACGGGCCATGTGCTCCGGCGACACCACCGCCGGCATGACCCGGCTGATGGACGCCTCGATGTCGATCGCCGGGTAATGCCCCTCTTCGGCCAAGCGCCGGGAAAGCACAATGTGGCCATCGAGCACGCCGCGCGCCGAGTCGGCAATCGGGTCCTGCTGATCGTCGCCTTCGGACAGTACGGTGTAGAACGCGGTGATCGAACCACCGCCCTTCTCGGCGTTACCGGCCCGTTCCACCAGTTTCGGCAACTTGGCGAACACCGAGGGCGGATAACCCTTGGTCGCCGGCGGTTCGCCGATGGCCAGGGCAATTTCCCGCTGGGCCTGGGCGAAACGGGTCAGCGAATCCATCAGCAACAGGACGTTCTTGCCCTTGTCACGGAAATATTCGGCAATTCGCGTGCAATACATGGCTGCGCGCAGACGCATCAGTGGCGCATCGTCCGCTGGCGACGCCACCACCACCGAACGCTTGAGCCCTTCCTCACCGAGGATGTGCTCGATGAACTCCTTGACTTCACGACCCCGCTCACCGATCAGCCCGACGACGATAATGTCGGCCTCGGTGAAGCGGGTCATCATGCCCAGCAAAACGGATTTACCGACGCCGGTACCGGCGAACAGCCCGAGCCGCTGACCGCGACCGACCGTCAACATACCGTTGATGCAGCGAATGCCGACATCCAGCGGCTCGCTGATCGGTTCGCGCTTGAGCGGGTTGATGGTCGGGCCGTCCATCGGCACCCAGTCTTCGGCTTTCATCCCGCCCTTGCCGTCCAGCGCACGCCCGGCACCATCGAGTACTCGCCCGAGCATGCTCATGCCCATCGGCAGGCGACCGGCATCCGCCAGGGGAACGACCCGGGCGCCGGGCGCAATGCCGGCGACGCTGCCGACCGGCATCAGAAAGACTTTGCTGCCGGAGAAGCCCATGACTTCGGCTTCGACCTGTACCGGGTGATAGCTGTCGTCGTTGATGACCATGCAACGGCTGCCCATGGCGGCGCGCAAGCCTTCGGCTTCAAGGGTCAACCCGACCATGCGCAGCAAGCGCCCTTCGAGGATCGGCGCGCCGGCCAGTTCCGTGGCCTCGGCATAACTGCCCAGGCGCTTGGCGAAACTGGTGCGTTCAAGGCGCATCGGGAACGTCCGGCGCTGGCGCAATGGCCGGCTTGGCTTCGACCGGCAGTTCCAGGCTCAGGTCGGGGGCGGCCGGGTGCAGGGCCTGTTCGTGCAGTTGATCGAACAGCTTGTCCATCACCCGTGTAACGCGGGTTTCGATCGTGGCATCGATGCGGCTGTGCTCCGTCTCGACCCGGCAACCGCCCGGCAGCAACGCTTCGTCTTCAACGATGCGCCAGGTTTCCTCATGACGCTCACGCAGGGCTTTGACCTGCTCGAAATCCTGCGGATTGATGTACAACCGCACATTGCCGACACCCAGCGGCAGGAGTTTGAGGGCCTCGCGCATCACGTGTTCGATCTGCGTGGAATCGATGGCCAGTTCGCGCTGAATCACTTGTTTGGTGATGTGCTGGACAAGGTCGACCAAAGACTTTTCGATCTGTGTGTCCTGCTCGGCAATAGGCTCGAACAGATGCGCCATCAGTTGTTCCAGACCGGCAATCTTCGCCGCCAGCGCCACTTCGGCTTCCTGACGAACCCGCAGCGTGGTGCTGTGGAATCCCTCTCGCTCACCGGTGGCGAAGCCTTCGTTGTAGGCTTCCTGGCGAATGCTTTCGAGCTCTTCGAGGGTCAGTGGCTGGACTTCTTCCAGCGGCACTTCTTCCATTTCCGGTGGTTCGGGCTCCGGCTCAGGCTCAGGCTCGGGTGCAGGCGGATCGAAGCTGGGCAGCGCCCAGGTATCAAAACCACCGACATCCCTGGCCCGGATCAGGTCAGTGGGCGACTCATCATGCTTGGCCATGGTGTTAGATCATTTCCTCGCCGCCCTTGCCGCCGAGAACGATTTCCCCGGCTTCGGCCATACGGCGGGCGATGGTGAGGATTTCTTTCTGCGCGGTTTCCACGTCGCTGACGCGCACCGGGCCCTTGGCCTCGAGGTCGTCGCGCAACAGTTCGGCCGCACGCTTGGACATGTTCTTGAAGATCTTTTCCTTGACCCCTTCGTCCGAGCCCTTGAGGGCCAGCACCAGCACGTCGGAGGACACTTCGCGCAGCAACGCCTGGATACCACGGTCGTCGACATCGGCCAGGTTGTTGAACACGAACATGAGGTCTTCGATCTGACCGGACAGGTCTTCGTCGACTTCGCGGATCGAGTCCATGAGCTGACCTTCGATCGAACTGTCGAGGAAGTTCATGATGTCGGCGGCGCGCTTGACACCGCCCAGGGTGGTACGCGAAGCATTCGAGTTGCCGGAGAACTGCTTCTCGAGAATCTGGTTGAGTTCTTTCAGGGCTGCCGGCTGCACGGTGTTGAGCGAGGAAACCCGCAGAATGATGTCCAGTCGCACCTTGTGGTCGAAGTTACCGAGCACTTCACCGGCCTGGTCCGGATCGAGATAGGCCACCACGATCGCCTGGATCTGCGGGTGCTCGTAGCGGATCACGTCGGCGACGGCGCGCGGCTCCATCCACTTCAGGCTGTCGAGGCCACTGGTGTTGCCGCCCAGCAGAATCCGGTCGATCAGGCCGTTGGCCTTGTCCTCGCCCAGGGCCTGGGTGAGCATTTTGCGCACGTAATCGTCGGAGCCAACACCCAGGCTGGTCTGGTCGCCGACGATGTCGACGAACTCGCTCATCACCTGCTCGACCTGCTCGCGGTGCACGTTACCCATCTGCGCCATGGCCACACCGACACGCTGGACCTCCTTGGGCCCCATGTGGCGCAGTACCTGAGCGGCATCGGTCGAGCCCAGGGACAGCAGCAGGATCGCGGCTTTGTCGACTTTGGACAGTTTGGCGGCAACGGCTCGGTTATCACTCATCTGCGTTAATCCACTCTTTCACGACCTGGGCCACACGACCCGGATCTTCTGCCACCAGACTCTTGATTGCGTTCAACTGTGCGTCATAGCCTTCGCTCGGGCTCGGCAACAGGATGCTGGTCGGGCCACCGAGGCTGACGCGGTCGTTGGCCAGTTCGCCGTCCAGGCCGCCCATGCCGCCCAACTCGACGTCGCTGCCGATGCCGGCCAGCTGTTTGCCTTTGCCGCCACCGGTGATGTTGTTGAGCACCGGACGCAGTACACCGAACACCAGCACCAGGATGAACAAGACACCCAGCACTTGTTTGACGATGTCCCAGAACCACGGCTGGGAGTAGAACGGAATATCGGCAATCACTTCACCGCGCTCGGCAGAGAACGGCATGTTGATCACGCTGACGCTGTCGCCACGGCTGGCATCGAAACCGACAGCGTCCTGCACCAGACGAGTGAAGCGCGCCAATTCATCGGCGCTCCATGGCGCACGGGTGGTCTCACCGTTGGCCGGGTTGATCTTGACCTGATCATCCACCACCACCGACACCGACAGGCGATTCAAACGACCCTGCTGCTGCTTGGTGTGGCTGATGGAACGGTCGAGTTCGAAGTTCTTGGTGGATTGTTGACGCTTGTCCGCCGGGTACGGAGCCAGCATCGGCTGACCGGTGGCCGGGTCCATGATTTGCTGGCCGTTGGCATCGAGCAATGGCTGGCCTGGCTGCACCATGCCGGCCGACGCCGTGGCGCCACCGGTGGTTTGCGGTGCCGAGGCCGGCGACGGCGGCTGGTTGCTCAGGGCACCCGGTACGCCTTGCGGGCCATTGCTGGCGGTACGCTGTTCGTTGACCGACTGCTCACTGCGCAACGCCGGCTGGTCGGGATTGAACTGCTCGGAAGTCGATTCGACGGCACTGAAATCCACATCGGCCGAGACTTCGGCTTTGTAGCGGTCATTGCCCAACACCGGCTGCAGGATGTTATGCACGCGCTGGGTGAGCATGCTTTCCATGCGACGGCTGTAATCGAACTGCTTGCCGGCCATGGTCAGTTCGGAGTTTTCCGCCTGATCGGAGAGCAGGTTGCCCTTTTGGTCGACGACGGTGATCTGCGACTTGCTCAGCTCGGGAACGCTGGTCGCCACCAGGTTGATGATGGCCACGACCTGGCCAGGCTCCAAAGAGCGGCCGGAATAGAGTTCAACCAGGACCGAAGCGCTTGGCTTGCGCTCGTCGCGCACGAACACGGAGCTCTTCGGAATCGCCAGGTGCACACGGGCACCCTTGACGTTGTTCAGGCTGGAGATGGTGCGCGCCAGTTCACCTTCAAGACCGCGACGGTAGCGGGTCGCCTCCATGAACTGGCTGGTGCCCAGCCCCTGCTCTTTGTCGAGAATTTCAAACCCGATGTTGCCGTCGCTGGGAGTGACACCAGCAGCCGCGAGTTTGAGCCGCGCGCGGGACAGGTCATCGGCCTTGACCAGCAAGGCACCGGAATTGGGTTCAACGGTGTAGGGAATATCGGCGGAGGCCAGGGTATCCATGACCTGCTTGGCGTCCATACCGGCAAGGCTGCCGTACAGCGGCCGATAGTCCGGTTGCTGGGACCACAACACCACGGCAAAACCAATCGCCACGCTCGCGGCCAGGCCGACCAACAGGCCTACCTGACGCAGCATGGTCATCTCGGAAAGATTTTCCAGGAAGGACAGGCCGAACAGCGGCGGCTTGCCGTCTATCGGTGTGGCCTTGGCCGGAACATTATCGGCGACTGCTTCTGCCATGACTCAATCTCGTCCTTAAACCGGCATCTGCATGATGTCTTGGTAAGCCTGAACCAGCTTGTTACGCACTTGGGTCAACGCTTGAAAAGACACGCTGGCCTTTTGCGAGGAAATCATCACGTCGGTAAGGTCGACGCCGCTCTTGCCAATCTCGAAGGCGTTGGCCAATTGAGTGGAAGCCTGCTGGGTGTCGTTCACTTTATTGACAGCCTGACCGAGCATGTCGGAAAAGCTGGTGCCACTCAGTTCAGGGACTGCGGCAGACGACTTCGGCGCAGACATGGCATCCATTTGCATGGCGCGCATATCCAGCATCAATCGGTTGAATTCAATACCTTGGCTCATGACTTCTCTCTTTGACGAACTACGTCGTTGGCGTCCCGCAATTTTTTTGACACTCACTCGGCGGGTAATGAGGTGTTAGCAACAAGGGTGCCAGCTCCGTGGCTGCGCCCAACAAAAGCCATCCCCGACCCTAATCCGAACTTCGTCCTGTAGGAGCGAGCCTGCTCGCGATGATCTCAAGAGCACCGCGTTTATCCTGAAACCCCGAGTAATCGTTAACGACCATCGCGAGCAGGCTCGCTCCTACAGGAACTGCGTCAGGTGGCGAACAAACAGGCTTCCACGTCCATTCCCGCATCGCGCATTTGCGCCAATTTGTAGCGCAAGGTACGCGGACTGATGCCCAGCCGCTCAGCCGCCTCCTTGCGCCTGCCACGCTCGGTACGCAGCGTGTCGATAATCATCTGGAACTCACGGCGGCGCAGGTCATCCCCCAGCGCTCCGCCCGTTTCGGCTTCGACCTCCACTGCCCTCACGGGCACCGACGCCAAGGCCGGCAGGGGCGCGCAGGCGACCGGGCCGCTCAGACAGAAATCCTGAGGCTGAATCAAGCCACCTTGCTGCAGGATCAGAGCACGCTGGATCGCGTTATCCAGCTCACGCACATTACCCGGCCACGGATAACCGACCAGGCAAGCCTGCGCCTCGGGGGACAGTCGCGCCACGGCATGCTTCATTTTATTGACGTGCTTGGCCAGAAGACGCTCGGCCAGCGGCAGGATGTCGGCGGGGCGCTCACGCAACGGACGCCAGGCCAGCGGAAACACCGACAGGCGATAATAAAGGTCTTCACGGAAACGCCCCGCCGCCACTTCCCCGGCCAGATCACGGTTAGTGGTGGCGACGACACGAATGTCCAGGGTGATCGGCTTGCGTGCGCCGACTCGCTCAACCTCGCGCTCTTGCAGCACACGCAGCAATTTCGCCTGAAGCCCCAGGGGCATCTCGGAAATTTCGTCGAGCAGGATAGTCCCGCCATCGGCCTGCTCGAACTTGCCGGCTTGCGCCGCTATGGCACCGGTAAACGAACCTTTTTCGTGACCGAACAGCGTGGCCTCCAGCATGTTGTCGGGGATCGCCGCACAGTTGATCGCAATGAACGGCTGGCTGGCGCGATGAGAATGCTGATGAATATAGCGTGCCAGCACTTCTTTCCCCGTCCCCGATTCACCGGAAATCAGCACCGTGGAGTCGCTGCGCGCGACCCGCGCAGCCAGTTCGAGCAACTGCGCACTGGCCGGTTCGAACGCGACAGGCCCTTCGTTCTCCGGCGCGCCCAGACTGCCCAAGGCATGCCGGGCCACCAGATCGAGCAAGGCCTTGGGCTCGAACGGCTTGACCAGATAATCCGCAGCACCCTGGCGCATCGCATCGACTGCCCGCTCCACGGCACCGTGCGCGGTCATCAGCAACACCGGCAATTGCGGCTGACGCACGCGCAGCAAGCCGAGCAATTGATGGCCATCCATGCCCGGCATATTGACGTCGCTGATCACCAGGCTGAACGCCTCGCCCCCCACGGCGGCCAATGCTTCTTCCGCCGAACCGACGGCTTTGTAATCGTGTCCGGCGAGCAACAGCGTGTCAGCCAGTGCTTCGCGTAGTGCGCGGTCATCCTCGACCAGTAGAACCTTGATACCCATGACCTTTACTCGGCTCTCTGAGCGCTGGTTTTTTCACCGAAAAACAGCGGCAGGCTCACCTGCGCGCAAGTGCCGCGCCCCAGCCGCGAGCGCAACTGCAACTCGCCCTGATGGGCACGCGCAACCGCCTTGACCACCGTCAGGCCCAGGCCGGTCCCGGTGGATTTCGTGGTAAAAAACGGCTCACCCAAACGCGCCAGCACGGCGTCGTCGATACCGCTGCCGCTATCGCTGACACACAGGCGCAGAGTGTTTTCGCGGGTGTACAGATGAACCTTCAGACGGACATGACCGCCGCTGGCCTGAATGGCGTTTTCGATGAGATTGAGAATGGCCCCGACCAGGGTGTCGCGACTGCACAGCAACTCGCCGACATGGCTGTCACACTGCCAGCGGATCGGCAGGTCTTGCACATGGGTCAACGCGGCCGCTTGCAGCGACTGCATCAGTTGCCTGGGGGTTACACGATCGGTCAAGGGCAGCTCGCCGCGGGCAAACACCAGCATATCGCGCACCTGGTGCTCCAGCTCATGCAGGCGCTCCTTGAGTCGCCCGGCGAAACGCTGCTGGGTCTCGACCGGCAACGCCTGCTCGGTCAAATGGCTTGCATACAGCAACGCGGCAGACAATGGCGTACGAATCTGATGAGCCAGCGACGCGACCATTCGCCCCAGGGACGACAGGCGTTCGTGGCGGGCCAGTTGATCTTGCAAATGACGGGTTTCAGTCAGGTCGTTGAGCAACACCAACTGACCGGGTTCTGCATCCAGCGAGCGCGTGGCAATCGACAAACGCCGACCGTCCTTGAGGGACACTTCATGGCCGTCGTCTTCACGGGGGGCAAAGCAACGGGCAATGACATGCCGCCACAGCTCACCCTCAAGAGGCAGCCCAAGCAATTCGCAAGCCGCCGGATTGGCCTCGCGCACGATGCCCAGGCCATCAATGACAATGACACCGCCGGGTAACAGATCGAGGAGGTTTTGCAGACGGTTGGCCAGGCGTTCTTTTTCCGCCAACTCCTGCATGCGCTGGGCACTGACCACTGCCAGCTCACCCTTGAGTTCAGTGACCCGGGCCTCGAGCATGCTGTAGGAGTCGGTCAACTGGCTCGACATTTGGTTGAACAGGGCAAAAGCCTGCTCAAGACCCTGCCGGCTTGCCTGCTCTACCGACGACGGTTGCCCCAGGGTATTCCCAAAAGCATCTGAGACAGGAGACATCTGGGCGGCTTGGGGCATCGTGCTCTCTCGCTTGGCTGACCGTCAGTGAAACGGAACGTTGCGAGGGATGTAGCAATACCCGTGCCGAAAAAAAACCGCCTATAAATGAAGGAGTTGAAAAACAGGCGTCAATCATCCGCCTGTTCATCACCGTCACGACGACTCATACCGTACTTGCGCATCTTCTCCACCAGGGTGGTCCGACGGATTCTCAGGCGTTCGGCAGCTCGCGCGACAATGCCGTTGGCATCGTCCAGGGCCTGCTGAATCAAGCCTTGCTCCAGACCACCGAGGTAATCCTTCAGGTCCAGGCCTTCCGGCGGCAGCATGGCATTGGCACTGAAGTCGGGCGTATGGCCGTTGATGGCCACGCGCTCTTCCAGGTCAGTGCGCAGGCTGTCGACCAACTGCTCGTCTTCGTCGTCAACGTAGCGGAATTTTTTCGGCAATTCGACCACGCCGATCACGCCGTACGGATGCATGATCGCCATGCGCTCCACCAGGTTCGCCAGCTCGCGGACGTTACCCGGCCAGCCGTGACGGCACAGCGACATGATTGCCGCCGAGTTGAAACGGATCGAACCCCGCTTTTCGTGCTCCATGCGCGAGATCAACTCGTTCATCAGCAGCGGAATGTCCTCGACGCGCTCGCGCAACGGCGCCATCTCGATCGGGAACACATTCAGGCGGTAGTACAGGTCTTCGCGGAAGGTGCCGATCTCGATCATGCTTTCGAGATTCTTGTGAGTGGCCGCGATGATGCGCACATCGACGCTCTGGGTCTTGTTGCTGCCCACGCGCTCGAAAGTGCGCTCCTGCAACACACGCAACAATTTGACCTGCATCGGCAACGGCATGTCGCCGATTTCGTCGAGGAACAGGGTGCCGCCATTGGCCAGTTCGAAACGCCCGGCACGGCTGGTGATCGCACCGGTAAAGGCGCCCTTCTCATGGCCGAACAATTCGCTTTCCAGCAGCTCCGCGGGGATTGCCCCGCAGTTGACCGGTACGAACGGCGCATCACGGCGTTTGGAGTGGTAATGCAGGTTACGCGCAACCACTTCCTTGCCAGTCCCCGACTCACCGAGGATCAGCACGCTGGCATCGGTATCGGCGACTTGCTGCATCATCTGACGGACATGTTGAATCGCCCGGCTGGTGCCGACGAGGCTACGGAAAAGATTGGGCTCGCGGTGACGACCGCGCTCACGGGCCTGGTCGTACATCTCACGATAGACCTGGGCACGGTGCAGGGAATCGAGCAACTTGCTGTAGCTGGGAGGCATTTCCAGGGTCGAAAGCACTCGGCGACGCTGGTCTTCCGGCAGGTCAACGGAAGAATTATCGCCCATCAACAAAACCGGAAGGAACTCATCCCAGGTGGAGAGTGTCTTTAACAGACTCAGAAGCGCGCCTGGAGCATTGACCGTCCCGATGAGGACGCAGATTACTTCACGACTGGATGCCAACGAACCGACAGCCTGCTGCCAGTCATGGCTACCGCAGGGTAAATTTTCTTCACCGAGAAAATTTAGAATCACCGCCAAGTCGCGGCGGCGGACGCTATCGTCATCAATCAGCAGAATTTTGGTTTCACGCCACATGCAATAGCAACTTCCCTAGTCAACTCAATGCCCGAAATAAGGGGCAAGCGAGACGCTTGCAGGACACCATGTGCCTGTAGACGCCTGAAATCTGAAAACAGCCACTAGTTAAGTCAAAAAACCGTGCACAGTCAAATTTATGGCGCACATGTCTGGATTAACCGGGGATTAATTATCCAAACAGATGGTAAACCTTTGCCGCGTTTTGCGCTTGGGTGATCTGCGACATCTCATCGACTATCGCCTGACGTTCCCCGGTGGCCGCATCGAGCAATTGCTTGTAAACCCCGAGCAGTTCCTCAAGGTTGTCGCGCAACGCGACCTCGTCCACCGCGGCCTCACTCATGACGTCTTCCATGCAGGAACGGCAAGCCAGATCCAACTCGCCTATAGCCTCCCAGTTGCGCTCGGCCAGAGCATCGACCAGAGCGTCGCGGGTTTCTTCAATTCGCTGCAGTACAAGACTCATGGCGATCTCCTTCAGAACTGTGGAGCCGGCGTGCCGATGGCATCCCAACCTTCTTTGACCGTACGCAGCAGGTCCGCGACTTCGTCGAGGATCTTCGGATCGGTCTTGGCGTTAGCTTCGGTCAGGCGCTTCATCATGTATTCGTACAGATTGGCCAGTTCCCCCACGGTATCGGACTGATTGTCCAGATCGAGTCCTTCGAGCAAACCGCCAATAATGCCAATGGCCTTGCCGATCAGGATGCCCTTGTTCGGGATGTCCTTGCGCTCCATCGCGCCTTTGGCCTGGGCGATACGATCCAGCCCGCCCTCCATCAGCATCTGCACCAGGCGGTGCGGACTGGCTTCGGAAGTCTGGGCCTGGGCGCCGATCTTCTGGTATTGGCGAAGGGCTAACATCGGATTCATGTTCTACCTCATCAGATTTCTGTGATTCGCATATCGAGTGTATCGACGACGCGTCAAAAAACTTTAGATTAAAATGCCAAAAGCCCGGAGCGTGGAAAAACGCTGCCGGGCTTTTGGCGCTTTTAGGCCTTAGCCCTTCTGCTGAGCAGTCAACGCGTCGAACATCGAAGTGATATTGCTGGCGGTGGCCTTCAGCTTGCCGACCAAAGTATCCATGTCGTTGTACTTTTTGGTCAGTACAGCGGTCAAGGTCTCGACGCGACGATCAAGGGCGGCTTGATCGTTGGTCAGCTTGGTCTTGGTCTTATTCAGGCTGGTGGTGCGCTGATCAAGGACACCACCGGTATCAGAAAAAGGTGAAAGCGCTTTCTGCATGCGCTTGAGGAGGCCATTGTCGCTGCCTGAATCGCCGACAAACATCTTCTGGACTTCACCGCCCAGTTTTTTGTCGTTCATCGCGGCGCTGAACTTGGTGCTGTCAAAGTTGAGTGCACCGGTTTTCTGATCAGTGGTGATACCCAATTGCGCCAGAACGGTCAGCTTGTCGCCGGCACCTGTTTCCGACAGAGGGTTACGAATTGCCGACAGAATCGAACGCGGCAATGCATCGCCTGTCAGTGCCGCCGAAACCGTCAACTTGCCGTCAGCATCGAGCGAAGGCTTGGTCAGCGATGTGATGCCGTTGGCGAGCGCGTTGTAGGCATCAACGAACTTCTGGATCGAGGTCTTCAATCCATCGTTGTTACTGGCGACAGTGACCGTCGAAGTGCCAGTGGCCACCAGGCTCAAAGTGAGTCCGGAAACAGCCTTGTCGACTGTATTGCTGTTGCTGGTCAGCGCCATGCCATCGATCGTGAAGCTGGCGTCGATCGCCAGTGCGCCGATGGAACCTGCCGAAGCAGCCGTCATCGGAGAACTGTCAGTCCCCACGACTGTGCCGCCATTAATCGCCAGCTCGGGAATGCCAGTGACAGAAATATCCGAACCTGCGCCAGTGGTGGTGGAGCCCAACACCAGACGAGAACCGAAGGAGTCGGTGACGATGTTGGCGCTGATGCCAGCCAATTTCAGCGAGGTATCGGCGTTGATCGAGTCGCGCACCGACTGCAAAGTCGCGCCGGGCTTGATGTCGACATTATAAGTGCTGCCGGTGCCCTGCTTAATGCTCAACGTGCCCGCTGTGATCGCGCTGGTGCTGCCACCGGAGAACGCAGCGCTGGTGACCTTGGAGGCGGTCGCAAGGTTCTTCACGTTGACAACGTAGTTACCGCTTACCGCACTGTTGCTGGCGGTAGCGCCTAGAATTTTCGCGTCAGACGTGGTCGCTGCGTACCCTGGAAACTGAGGGTTCGTTGTGCTGCCCAGATCAGTCAGGGTTTTAGTGAAAGCCGCCATCAAGGACTTCAGGGTACCAATACCGGAAATGCTCGCGGTGTTGGTCTTAGTCCCACGGTCAATTTGACCTTGCTTGGCCGCTTTGTCAGCGTCTACCAAGGCTGTGACGATCGAACCGATATTAAGACCGGAACCCAGACCCGTTCCCGGTAGAATTGGACTTGCCATGTGGAACTCCCTTCAGTGTGTCGCCGGCCTTTTGACCACTACAACGCCCAAAAGAACATAGCAACAAAATTCGTGCCAGCTGTCAGACCTTCGTGCTGAACAACAGGCTGCTTGCATCATTCAAACTGTTTGCCAGCTTCAAGACTTCTTCGTTGGGGATCTGACGGATCACCTCACCCGAATCACTGGCAATGACTTTGACAACTACCTTGCCTGAAGGCTCATCGATCGAGAACTCCAGATTGCGCTTGACCGACTGCACAAACTTTTCGATTTCCTGTACGGCCATCTTCAGTTTTTCCTGATCGGTCGGAACGCTTTTACTTTCTTCCTTGTCAGCGGTTACCTGGGCAACCACCGGGCGAGGCGTTTCCGCAGGCTTTTCGGCAACCGTCGTCGCCTGCCTGGCCGCAGGATAAGACAAGTTCAGCTTGGCGCTCATATCCATGTCCGTCACCTCTTAAAAAAGTAAAAAGCGAGAGAGCGCGACAAGCGCACCCCCCCGCCAAAAATCATCGGCGATTACTGAAGCAGCTTCAGTACAGCGGATGGCAGTTGGTTGGCCTGAGCCAGAACTGCGGTGGAAGCTTGTTGCAGAGTTTGTTGCTTGGTCAGCTGTGCAGTCTCAGCAGCGAAGTCGGTATCTTGTACGCGACCCAGTGCAGCACTGGCGTTTTCGTTGATGTTCTGCAGGTTGGAGATGGTGCTGGTCAGACGGTTCTGGGCAGCACCGAGGTCCGCACGGCTGGAGTTGATGGTTTTCAGAGCCTTGTCGATTGCGTCGATGGCGGCTTTGGTGCTGGCTTCAGCGGTAGTGCTGTCAGTACCAGTAACAGCGATAGTTGCGGAACCTACGCTCAAGGTAGCAGCGTCGAAGCCGCTTGCCAGGGTGATGGTGATCTGGTTGGTAGAACCGGTGTTGGAACCGACCTGGAAGGTCATGGTGCCAGCGGTACCGTCGATCAGGTTTTTACCGTTCAGGTTGGTCGACTTGGCGATACGAGTCAGCTCGTCCGACATGGTCGCGAATTCTTTGTTCAGAGCGGCACGGTCATCAGTACCGTTGGAGTCGTTTCGTGCTTGAACAGCCAGTTCACGCATACGCTGCAGAATGTTGGTCGATTCTTGCATCGCGCCTTCAGCGGTCTGAGCGATCGAGATACCGTCGTTGGCGTTTTTGATCGCCATGGTCTGACCACGGATCTGCGAAGTCATACGGGTAGCGATTTGCAGGCCGGCGGCGTCGTCTTTAGCGCTGTTGATTTTCAGGCCGGAAGACAGGCGAGTCATCGAAGTCGACAGAGCGTCGGAAGCGCGGTTCAGGTTTTTCTGAACGTTCAACGATGTAACGTTAGTGTTTACTGTTAAAGCCATGACGAATTCCTCGTTGGTTGGGTACTGCGGCTTCCGGCCCTGGCAACCGCCGGGTATGGCCTAGAGAACCTTCGTAATAGTTATCGTCGGGATTGCAACTTGCTTTAGGGGATTTTCGAAAAATTTTGCCATCAGGTTGCCACCCCCCCGTAAACCAAGGACTTGGCAGCACCAGAACAGCGAAAAAAATGACGTCAGGAATACGCCAGCAACTTAACAACGAGAACTCGTCGCGACCGGCGCAAGGGAGAATGGCTTAAAACGACAGACTGTCGGAGATCAACTGAACCAGTTCGTACTCGAGATAGTCCGCGAGCGCCAACCAGTTTTGCACTTCCTGACACTGAAGCATCAAACCGAGAACATGCAGCCACTGTTGCCTGGCTTCCAACGATGCCCGATCAAAGCAAGGCTGCAACTCCCCGGCCAGATCAATCATGATCAGCCCCGCTTCCACATCATGGCCCAGCCGAAATTTCGTAGCACATTGTTGCGCCCGAGCGACAAACAACTCCGTCATACCGTCAACTCCGGATGAAAAGCCGTTCCAGCGATCATCGCGCCCGCCCGACTGCTGTTGTAGAAACGCAGATGCGAATGCCCGGCGATGTAACGCTCCAGTTCGCACAGATAGCTACGGAAATTGAGTTGAGTCTTGATTCTCCGGCCATGCCCATCAAGCACCCAGTGCTTCGCCGCGCCGAGTTGCGGCCCCAGATCTCCGTCTCCCCAGCCTGCATGAGTCTTGTCGCCGGGAAATGCGAAATCGGCGCCGAACAGAGTAATTTGCACCGCCCCTGCCTTCACTGCCAGATCCACTGCGGGATGAATCACACTGCCTCCACTGTAAAGCTGAGCCTTGGGAAATTTCTGGCGCATGGATTGGTAGATGGGACTTGCCGAGTACGCGACATGACGCGCCCCCTGCCAGGCTTCGAGCACGGACGGATCGACCATCGGCATATACACCAGTTTGATCGCCTCCGTATCGGCAGGCGGCAAGTGCCTCGACGAAATACGCTGGTCAATGGTGACAACAATGTCAGGCCGGATACCGTGCCCCAGCAATGGCCGGAACGCCGTGTCGACACAAATGAACAGCGGTCGTTCAGGCTGCTCACGAATCGCCCGCAGGCGCTCGAAATGCTGCTCCAGGCTTGGGCCGGTGGCGATCACAAACGCCTCGCGCCCCACACTTGAACCGAAGAGTTCGGCCACATCGGCGTCGCCCTTTACCAGCGCCTGACTGGCCAGCAGACGCTCGACGATCTCCGGCGATTGCGGATCGAATTCACGGTTGTTGAACGTCAAGTGCGTTTCGCTGATCAAGCGGTCGCGAATCTTGGCGTTGTAGTCATCAGCCAATACTAATTCCGATGGCAAGGCGAAAAACGGCAGGCAGATTTCCGCGAAGTCTCCGCTGTAATGCAACTGGACTCGCGAATCACAGAGCCACGGTTGCTGATCGAGCAATTGCAGCACCCACGCAAACACTGCGCCGTTGAGCAGATGCACATGCAACTGCTGGAGCTGCGGACGATTCAACAACTCCAACTGCAAATCACCCAGCCCCGTGCCATAGACATGCAATACAGGACTGTCATCAGCCAGACTCGCGGCCTGGACTTGAGCCTCGCGAGTCCGGTCATGACGGCTGGTCAACTGAATGCCGTTGATGCTCAACGTCGAGCCCAGTCCTTCCACCAGATCGGCCTGCAACGAAGAAGGATCTTCCGCCAACAAACGTGCAGCCACCGCCGGCCAGCGACGCTGGATGACTTCGACATTCAATTGAAAAAGCTCGCTCATGGCGTCTCGCTGTGATTCGGGCAAAAAAATAGCGCTCAAGGTTACACCCTGGGCGCTATTTTGTGCCGCGATTTACCGATAAAGCGCGGGGTCAAGGACGATAGATAATCGCCGACCCCCACGACAGGCCAACACCAAAACCGCTGATCGCCACGCGCTGCCATTCAGCGCTGAGGGCGTGTTTCTCCAGCAGCAAGGGAATGCTCGACGAAACGGTGTTGCCGGTCTCGACCATGTCCTTGATGAACTTCTCTGGCTCGCCTTCGAAGCGCCGCGCCACGGCATCGACGATCGCCGCACTGCCCTGGTGAATGCAGAACGCATCGATGTCATCGGCCTTGAGACCGGAGTCGTCGAGCAGCTCATGCAAATGTGCCGGAACTTTGAGCAGCGCAAAGTTGAACACCTGACGACCGTTCATGAAGAACACGCCATCAGTGACCTTCAGGTGCGGCGCGCCGGAACCGTCGGTGCCGAACTTGGCCTTGCCCAGTGCCCAGACCGGGTCTTCACCCATCCAGGTGGCCGTCGCGGCATCGCCAAAGAGCATGGTGGTATTGCGATCTTCCGGGTCGACGATTTTCGAATACGGGTCAGCAGTGATCAGCAGGCCATTCTTCAGGCCCGCAGCTTCCATGAAGCCCTTGATCGCGTAAATGCCGTAGACGTAACCGGAACAACCCAGGGAGATGTCGAACGCCGCAACATTGGTCGACAGGCCGAGTTTGTCCTGGACGATCGCTGCGGTATGCGGCAGGCCTTCTTCGTCACCGTTCTGGGTAACGACGATCAGCACGTCGATGGACTCGCGTTTCAGTTCAGGGTTGCTGGCAAACAGCGCGTTGGCCGCTTCCACACACAGATCGGAGGTTTCCTGATCAGCATCTTTGCGCGGCAGGAACGCCGACCCGATCTTTCCGAGGATGAATTCTTCATCCTTCCCGAATTTTGCACCTTGTGCGTAATTGTCCACGCCGGCTACAGGAACGTAGCTCGCAATGCTTTTTATGCCAATCATTACGGCTTCCCAATAAAAAACAGCCCAATACCACCGCTCGCAAGGATTCGAGGGGCGCCGACATACCAAAAATGGCCGCCCCGACAGGCAGCCACGGGGATCGCAAAGAGCTATCACTGGAACCGATAACGGGCCAGGCGCCATCTCCCCGGTCAATACAATACAGTGAAGATGCGCGTTATGACTCGCAGGTCACGCTATTTTGCCGAATCGGTTGCAGATCGGGTTATTCGACCAACGACCAGTCCAGCGGTGTACCGCGCTTGATCGCCCGACCAGCATGGCGACCGAGAATGGAATCGGTGTGCTTGGGCGGCAAACCGAGACCGGGGCGAATGGCGCGCAGATTGGCCGGGGTGAAGGGCTCGCCAGCGGCCATGTCGGCAGTGACGTACAGCGAACGGCGGTAAACCAGCGACTTGCGCTCGGCCTCGGTGACGCCGTAATGCACCTGCCCCATGGCCTGCCAGGCGCGCTCGGTTTCCACCACCAGACTGGCCAGCTCCAACGGTTCCAGGGAAAAACTGGCGTCCACCCCACCCGCGCCGCGGTCCAGAGTGAAGTGTTTTTCCACCACTGTTGCCCCGAGCGCCACAGCGGCTACGGATACGCCGACACCCATCGAGTGGTCGGACAACCCTACTTCACAACCAAACAGCTCACGCAGATGCGGGATCGTCCGCACATTGCTGTTGAGCGGCGTCGCCGGATAGGTGCTGGTGCACTTGAGCAACACCAGATCCTTGCAGCCGGCTTCGCGGGCTGCGCGTACGGTTTGATCGAGCTCGGCGATGCTGGCCATGCCGGTGGAAATGATCAGCGGTTTTCCAGTCGCGGCCACGCGGCGGATCAACGGCAGGTCGGTGTTTTCGAAACTGGCGATCTTGTAGGCCGGTACGTCGAGGCTTTCGAGAAAGTCCACGGCCGTGTCATCGAACGGCGTCGAGAACGCGAGCATCCCCAGCTCCCTGGCCCGGGCGAAAATCGGCGCATGCCATTCCCACGGGGTGTGGGCCTTCTCGTACAAATCGTACAGCGAAGTGCCGGCCCACAGACTGTTCGGGTCCTTGATGAAAAACTCGCCCTCGGCCAGGTCCAGAGTCATGGTCTCGGCGGTGTAGGTTTGCAGTTTCAATGCATGGGCACCGGCCCGGGCGGCGGCTTCGACGATTTGCAGGGCGGTGTCCAGCGACTGATTATGGTTGCCGCTCATCTCGGCAATGATGAAGGGCGGCGCCTCGGCACCAATCAGGCGGTCGCCAATCTTGAAACTACTCATCGCGATGATCCTTCAAAATTTTGGTGAACACACAGTCACTCTGGGTGAATCCGGCGTCACGAAACACATTCAAAGAGGGACGATTGTTCGGCAGGACCTGAGCCGTGATTGCGCGTAATTGCGGCCAGTGTGCGCTGACGAACGCGTCACCACCCGCCAGCAGCGCCCTGCCCCAGCCGAGACCGAAACGCCCTTCAAGCAGATAAATCGACACTTCGGCCTCAAAGCCGCGCACGTCATAGCGCAAGACCCCCACCGGGCCATCGTCAGCCTCGGCGATCAACAACAGTCGCTGCGGATTGCGCAGACTTGCCTTCAGCCAGTTCAGATGCTGCGGCCATTCGATCACGCCGCGGTCCAACGACCAGCAGCGTACCGCCTCGGCATTGCGTCCATCGAACAACAACTGCGCATCGTCCTGAGTCGCCATCCGCAGTTTGAGCACCGCACCGGCCAGCGCCGCCGCTACCCGCAACGCACCGCGCCCATCAACCAGCTGCCGCGAACGCTCGGCCAGGCTTTGACGCAGATAAAAATTGTCGACGACAAAGCCGATGGCATTGCGCAACTGCTCGACACCAACCTGCTCACAGGCCCCCATAAACACATGCGCCCCTGCCGCTGCCATCACTTCACCGTTGGCCTGCTGGTTGTTCGAGACTGCGATGCAAAGGGTCGGCAGGCCCAGGGCCGCACGCTCCCAACTGGTGCCACCGCCAGCGCCGATAAACAGATCGGCCTCGGTCATGCGGCGGTGAAAATCACTGACAAAACTGTGCAAGCGCCAATTCGGTCGTGTTTCGGCCAATGCCTGCATTTGCGCCCACGCCGGGTTTTCGGCACCGGCGACGAAATCCACCTCCAGTTCCGTGAAATCAGCCAGCGCCAGCATCGCATGATGGGTTTGCATGGCTGCATCGAAACCACCGAAGTTCACCAGCACCCGTCGCGCTCTGGGCTTGATCTCAATGGCCGGGCAATTGAACTCTTCACGCAGCATGGCGTAGCGCGGCCCGAGCAGCAGGCGGCAACCTTCGGGTAGCAGCGGCGCATAGTCTGCGGTAAGGCCGGACAGGTTCTGATTGAGTAACAAATCGACGCTGTAGCACCGCGTGGCGAGGTCATCCACCGCCGCGATACGTGGCGCCCAGCGTCGGGCGGCGGTCTGCCAGTGATGGTCAAGGCCATAATGGTCGGCGATGATCCAGTCGAAGCCGGCGTGCCCCTCCAGCCGCAATGCCAGTGCATCGATATCTGCCTGCCACGGCAGCATCGATTCGATGGCTTGCTGCGGGTCTTCAGCGGGGTAGTGATCTGGCAGCGCAAAGGTCTCGAAACCTTCGGCATTCAGCGCGTCGAGGCGGTGCCCCGGTAGACGCCGACAGGCAAACGCAACGTGACTGCCCTGCGCGCGCAACACTCGCGCCAGCGTCAGACAACGGGCGACATGGCCACTGCCAATGGTCGGCGAGGCATCGGCACGGATCAGCACTCTCACTGCAGTTCTCCGCCAGCCTTGAGCGCGGCGTAGAGGTATTCGGCGCGCTTCCAGTCCTCAGGCGTGTCGATGTCCTGAACCAGATAACGCGGCAGGATGACTGGCAGGCTTGCCGGTGAATAAAGCACCTCACCGTTCAACCAGGCCTTGCTGTGTCCCCAATAGAACTGCCCGGCGTCTTGATACGCCACGGGCAAATCCTGTGAGCGGGTGTCCCGAAACTCCGGATAAAGCGCGGCCAGGGCGCCCTGCTCGTCAACCGTAAGGGCTCGCTGCACGGGAAAGCCGAAGTCGCACACGGAAAACGCGAAGGATTTGTCCGGATGCTCCTCCAGCAACTGCAGACCTTGCTGGAGAAAGCGCGCCTGCAACAGTGGCGCCGTGGCATAAATGCAGCAGGCATAATCAAACAGGTCGCCTTGCTCACTTAGGGTTCGCAGCGCATGGGCAATCACCGCAGCGGTGCCGGTGAAATCGTCGGCCAGGGCGGCCGGGCGGATGAACGGCACCCGAGCACCCTGCGTGCGCGCCAGTTCGGCGATTTCTTCGTCGTCGGTACTGACCACCACCTCGCAGAACAATCCCGAATCAATGGCAGTCTGAATTGAGCGGGCAATCATAGGCACGCCGTCGAACGGCTTGAGGTTCTTGCGCGGTATGCGTTTGCTGCCACCGCGAGCCGGGATGATCGCGACGCTGTTCAAGAGCGTTTTTCCAGAAGAAACCAGGTGATATCGTCCAACGGAAATTGTCGATCGCGGTGGTAGCCGAAACCGTAATCGAGCAGTTGCAGGTCGTCATAACGGTCGAGCATTTCGCCAGCAAAATCACGCTTGAACAACTTGCCGCTGTTGCCTCGATACAAGACTTCAACCGCCGAGGGATTGTAATACTCGGCGATCAGTATGTAGCGCTGGCTCAATTCATAGAGCTGCTCATAAGCCACCGGCAACAGATGCGGAGCCAGGTGAATCAGCACGCCCTTGCTCAGGGTCAGGTCGAAGCTGCGCTCGCGGGGAAAATCGAACAGCGAGCCGTGCCAGATCTGCCCTATGCCCAGCGCCTGGGCCTCAGCGCAGGCGCTGGCGTTGATCTCGACACCGAACAATTCACATTGCGGCAACAACTGGTGCAATGCCTGTAAATTGTTCCCGGCATTGGTCCCAAGTTCCAACAGACTTTCAATACGACCTGCCCGCATCAACGCCTTGGCAAACAACGCCAGGTTGGCCGCGACGAGCGGTTGCCCAACGTTACGCCCGACGTACTGATTGCCAAAGTCGCCTTGCCAGAATTTTTCCTGTTCGCTCAGTTCACGCATTACACATTTCCATTAGCCGCTGTGCGGCAGTTACTCGGTCAGCTGTCGCAGTTGCGCGACCACAGCGTCCTGTTGTTCATCAGTCAGCAACGGAAACAACGGCAGGCTGATCGCTTCTGCGTAGTAACGTTCGGCCTGCGGGAAGTCACCTTCAAGGAAACCCAGGTCCCGATAGTACGGCTGCAAATGCACCGGGATGTAATGCAGATTCACCCCCACCCCGGCGGCCCGCAACCCTTCGAACACCTGTCGATGGCTGAGCTTGATTCGGTCGAGTTGCAGACGCACCACGTACAGATGCCACGCCGATTCAGCGTCTGCCTGTGCACCGGGCAATGTCAGCGGCAGGTCCGCCAGCAACCGGTCATAACGCACCGCCAGCTCACGCCGACGCGCGACGAACGCATTAAGCTTGCCCAACTGCGACAACCCCAGGGCAGCTTGCAGATCGGTGATGCGATAGTTGAAACCCAGCTCGACCTGTTGGTAGTACCAGGGGCCGTGGCTGGGCTCGGTCATCTGCGCAGGATCCCGGGTCATACCGTGGCTACGCAAGCGTTGCAGGCGCTCGGCGAGGTCCGGGCGGTTGGTCAGCACCATCCCGCCTTCGGCGCTGGTGATGATCTTCACCGGATGGAAACTGAACACCGTCATCGCCGCAAACTCACCGCAACCTACCGGACGACCGGCATAGGACGCTCCGACCGCGTGGGATGCATCTTCGATGACCGTAAAGCCATAACGCTCGGCCAGTTCGGCGATGCGGCGCATGTCGCAGCTCTGCCCGGAGAACGCCACGGCCACCAGCACTTTGGGCAGCGTACCGTCGTGCTCGGCCTGATCGAGTTTCGCTTCGAGGGCGAAGGCATCGAGGTTCCAGGTCAGCGGATCGATGTCCACGAAGTCGACGTCGGCGCCGCAGTAACGGCCGCAGTTGGCCGAGGCCAGAAAGGTGTTGGGCGTCGTCCACAAGCGATCCCCCGGCCCGAGCCCGGCCGCCAGACAGGCAATGTGCAACGCCGCCGTGGCGTTGCACACCGCCACCGCGAAATCGGCCTGGCAACGTTCGGCCATCGCCCGCTCGAAACGCTCGATGGTCGGGCCCTGGGTCAGCCAGTCGGACTGCAACACCTCGACCACCGCGTCGATGTCCGCCTGATCAAGGCTTTGCCGACCATACGGAATCATGCCGACAGCTTCGCGTGCAGGTCGGCGATCTGCCCGACCGACAGGTAATGCGGGTTGGTGTCGGAACGGTATTCGAAGTCTTCGCTCACCGGGTAGCCGCGCTCGCCGATTTTGTCGACGGCGAAGTCGACATCGACGCTGGTGAAGCGAATCGATGGCTGGATGGTGTAGTGGTCCTTGAACTCCAGCGTCATCCGCGCATCGTCCAGCGGCACCATCAACTCATGGAGTTTTTCCCCCGGACGAATCCCGACGTTTTTGTGCGGCAGGTGCTCAGCCATGCCCAAGGCCAGATCGACGATGCGGATCGACGGGATCTTCGGCACGAACACTTCGCCGCCATGCATCCGCGCAAAGCTGTCGAGGACGAACTGCACGCCGTGATCAAGCGTGATCCAGAACCGGGTCATGCGCTCGTCAGTGATTGGCAGCTCTTTGGCGCCCTCGTTGATCAGCTTGCTGAAGAACGGCACCACCGACCCACGCGAGCCGGCCACATTACCGTAGCGAACCACGGAAAAACGCGTCTGTTGCTCACCGGCGATGTTGTTGGCGGCGACAAACAGTTTGTCCGACAGCAACTTGGTTGCGCCGTACAGGTTGATCGGGCTCGCCGCCTTGTCGGTCGACAGCGCCACGACTTTCTTCACGCCGTTGTCGATGGCCGCGGCGATGATGTTCTCCGCGCCATTGACGTTGGTGCGAATGCATTCGGTCGGGTTGTACTCCGCCGCCGGCACCTGCTTGAGCGCCGCCGCGTGCACCACGTAGTCGATGCCGCGCATCGCCTGACGCAAACGATCGGCGTCGCGTACGTCACCGAGGAAGTAACGCATGCAGGGCGCATTGAACGTTTGCTGCATTTCGTATTGTTTGAGCTCATCCCGGGAGAACACCACCACGCGCTTGGGCTGGTATTGCTCCAATAGACGACGGATGAAGTTGCGACCAAAGGAGCCGGTGCCGCCCGAGATGAAAATCGATTTACCGTTGAACATGTCTTGAGTCCTGTTTCCCGTACGTCGGCTCAGGCGAGCAACTGTGCCCAGTCGACACTGGAGGCTTCGCCGAGGGTAAAGCCCTTGCCGGTCAGGGAAAGGTTCTGGTTGTAGGCGACGTCATAGGCGAAGCGCGCCTGCCACTTGTCGCGCAGGGCGGCGACCGTTTGTGCTGCGTCCGGCAGCAGGCCCGGATGCTGAATCTGTGCCTGCGGGCACCAGACCGTCAGATACCCGGCATCAGCGGCTTTCAGACACAGATCAACGTCGGCGAATGCCGCATCGAAATGCTCTTCGTCCAGACCGCCAAGCGCCTGGAACAACGCCTTGCGGATCATCAGGCAGGCACCAGACACGGCTGAATAGTTTTGCTCGACCTGATTGCCGAACAAGTAGCCCCAGGCCTCTTTGCTTTCACCCGAGAACGCCGCGCCAATCGAGCCATTGAGCCCCAGAATCAAACCGCCCTGAGTGGTAACGCCACGGGCGTCCACCAGTTTTGCCCCAACGATTCCGACTTCCGGACGTTGCGCCTGGTTAAGCAAGGCGTCGAGCCAGTTGGCATTGACCACTTCGGCCTCGGCAGAAAAGAGCACCAGGTACTCGCCCTTGGCTTCGGCACTCGCAAGGTTATACAGCGCCGACTCACTTAAGTGCTGGGCGCTGCGCAGCACGCGGACCCGCTCGCCCTTGCCCTCCAGGCTGGCCAGCCACTGAGCCAGTTCCGGCGATTGGCTGTGATTGTCGACAAGCAGAATTTCGTGACGCTGATAGCGTGTACGTTGCAGCAGGCTGACCAGTGTCGCTTGCAGTCGTTCCAGGTTGTCCTGACTGAGCAGGATGATCGATACCAGCGGCCGTTCCGCATGCTGGTAGTCAATCTGCCAGGTTTGCGGCAACGTCGAATTGACCTGAGCGCGATAGCCTCGACGGACCAGATGACGGGTCAGCACCTGACGCTCATGGGCGTTCTCTTCAGATTTCGCTGCGTTGCAGATCAGCAGCGGTTCGGCCAGATGCGCCAGACCCGCCAGACCGCCGTTTTCGATAAGACGCAACAGCAGATCGAATTCCAGAGCCTCGCTACAGTCACTCGCATAGCCCCCGGCCTGAACCAGTACTTCGCGCTGGATCAGCCAATGCCGCGCCATCAAACCCGGCACCGTTTGCAGCAGATCCAGACTGACGCCGGGACGGAACACATCCGTCAGCGCACCACTGGGTTGACGCTGGATCTCATCCATCGCGACCGCACGCACGCCTTCGACGCCCATCAGCTCAAGGCTGGCGCGCAACAGACCACTGGCGGTGAACTCGTCACCGGCCTCGGCCATCACCAACCAGTCGACACTCATTTGCGGCATGAGCTGATTGATTCGTTCCACATAGTTGGCCGTGGTGACCTTCACGAAATGCACGGTATCGCGCACTGTGGTGGTGGCAGGCAAGTCACCCGTGGTGAACACCACGAGTTTGAATGCCTTGCAGTGGCCACCGACCAAACTGTCAAACGTAGCCTGGAGCTTGGCCATATCGGCGTCCAGATCCAGCAAAAGGACGCCGAACTGCGGTGCTGCGTCGTGGTTCGCCAGATGTTTGGTGATCGCTGGGAGTTGCGCGGCAGAAGGGCTACGCGCCTCCAGCCAGGCAAGCAGACGTCCCGTTGGCATGTTTTCGAACAGCTTGCGATCCGTCTGCCCCGGTACCGAATTCAAACGCTCGAGCCAGGCTTGCAGTTTCAGCCCCTCGTCGTGTTCTTCAGTGCCCAGCAATGACTCGACCAGGCGCCTGACGACTTCGCGGTTGAACATGTTCAGCGTCAGTGCCTCCCACAACCGCGCACGAATTGTGCGCTCATTGTCGTTGGGGTGAACTCGCAACAATTCATGCTGACGCAGCAGGACACCTTCCAGTTCCTGCAACTGCACACGACCGGCGGGCATTGCATGCAGCAGGAATTCGAACTCGGTCAACAAGTCGAACATCGGCTTGTTATAGAACGGCATCTCCACGAATTGCTCGGGCGAAAACGATCGAACCGGGTCCTTGTCACATTCGATCCAGGCAGAGCGGAAGATCGGCGCACCTGCCAGCGAAACACCTTTGAGCAAACAATTGGCCATGTGGGCAAAGCTGTTCAGCGCAATCTGTTTGATGGCCGCCGGTTCCTGATCACTGAGTTGTGTCGGAATCGAGGCCAGGAACTCGGCAAACCGTTCACGCTCGGCAATGGTTTTCGGGTCTTGATACGCAAGGACGGTCAACACGTTGGTGTTGTGGTCCGAACCACCATAATTCACCTCACGCACGGCAAACGGAATCGGCAGGATGCGCGCCTTGGCGCAAGCCAGCAGATAGAACGTGTGACCGATTTCCTGCCATTCGAAACTGGTACCCGGCGGTAACTGGCGATACCACTGTTGCAGCAGATCGGTGCGAGTCACGGCGTAGAACGGCGGCAGAAACCGCCCCATGAAGTCCATGATCCGAGTTTCAGCCTGCGGCGAGTTGTAGTCTTCCTGCACACGCTTATCGCGGCGGTAGTAGGTCACTTCTGTGGCGCGGGCGAGGTACATCATCCCGTAGCCATGGCACAGTCCATAGTCAGGATTGGCCTGAAGAAACTCAACCGAGGCCGTCAGCGCGTCGTGGATCAGAAAGTCATCGTCCGCGGCAAACACCATATAGGGCGTGGTTACCTGACTGACGCCCCAGGTCAGTTTTTCCTGCAACCCCTTGTAGGTGTACTGCGGCAAATGCCGGTAGTCGACCGATGGATAGTCAATCGCAACGCCTTCATCGCCCTGCGCGGACGAATCCAGCACCAGGACCTTGGCGTCGTAATTGCTGTAGTACTGCAAGGTACGACGCAGAAATGCGGTACGGTTGTGGGTGATGACCACTACAGTGAACATTTCGTTCAGCGGTCTCCCGTTGATCTGATTGTTGCTTTGAACCTGCATTTTCCTATCCCCACAACCGGCCAGTTACCTGATGCCTGAAACTGTTCTTTGATTAACGAACGCGACGCAGATAACCGTCAGGCGCCACGGTGATCAACAGCTTGTTTTGCAACTGCCGGTCGATTTCGAAATCCTTGTTCTCTTCCAGATATTTCCATACAGCGGTTTTCGGGTTATCGCCCGGTCCCCATGGACGATCCGGGAAAAAGTCGGCCGGCATGTCTTCGACCACGGTGTCCATGACCACGCAGTAGCTGCCTACCGACACCAGTGGTGCATAGAGACGCAGCTCTTCCAGCACATGATCGTGGGTGTGGTTGGAGTCGAGAACCAGAATGACTTTCTTGCCTTTGGCCGCGGCCTGTACCTGAGCGGCAATGGCCGGGTCGATGCTCGAACCTTCGATCATCTTGATGCGCTTGGCCATCGGATGGCTTTCGATGGCTTCACGGTTGTGCGGGCGAATATCGAGGTCAATGCCCAACACTTCGCCGTGGCCTTGCAGCTCCAGCAGCGAGGCGTAGTAGATGATCGAACCGCCGTGGGCGATGCCGCACTCGATGACCAGGTCCGGCTTGACCTGCCAGATGATCTCCTGCATTGCCATCATGTCTTGTGGCAGCTGGATGATCGGACGGCCCATCCACGAAAAGTGGTAGCTGTACTTGTGGCGGGCTGATTCGTTGAAGAAGTCACGGGCCAGGCCCACGACTTTCTGGTCGTCACCCTGACGGGCGATCTCTGCCTGGCACTCGGCCTCGAAAGCTGCGTGGATGTTGTTGTCGGTCATCTGAAATTTCTCTGGGTTCACTGGAACGAAGCACTGTCGACGGCGTGATAGACGTAGCGTCCACCGGTCATCCGCTTGATCTCTTCGAGGTAATTGGAGTTCATCACAAACAGGTTGGCGCCTTCGGGCAACGCATCCATAGCCTCTTGCGGCGACGACACCTGAACACCGCTCAGAGGCAGATGACGCCCCTGTTTGGCGGGGTTGATGTCCACCACATGATCCACCGCCACGCCCGCGCGCTGCAGGAACAACGAATAGATCACGCCCTTGGACGATGCGCCCCAAATGGCCGACCCTTGTTGCGGCGCGGCTTGAATGATTTGCACGGTACGTTCAAGGCTGGCGGTAAAATTGTCCGATAGCGCCAGCAATTGCGGTGCGGCAGATGGCACGCGGCGCAATGTGGAAAGGTCGGCGACGATGTACAGGTACTGCCCGCCAAAGAGGTGCCCGGCTTCATGCACCGTATCGAACAGGCCTCGCAGATCGGCAAGACGGAAGTAGTTCACATGTTCGTAGAACACGTCGAACCAGGCGTTGTGCTCGACGATCCAGTCGAAGCACGGCACCTCGATGTAGATTTGTCCGCCACGGTTGGCCGAGGCAATGTCAGCCAGAAAGCTGACCGGGTCCTGAATGTGCTCCAGCACATGGCGCAGCACGATCGCATCGGCGGCAAGACCCAGTTCACGGGTGAACGGCGCCTTGATCACATCGACGTTGTCGCCCTCATAGGAGGGGTCGATACCGGTGATGGCATAGCCACGCTCACGCAGCATTTCGAGGAAATAGCCCTTGCCGCAGCCAACCTCGATCAGCTCGCGGCCTTTGAAATGCCGGGCCAGAATCGCCTCTACGTCATTCAAGTGATGCTGGAACTGCACCGAGTGGGCCTGTTCATTTTGGTAGTCGACGTCATAACTGAGTTGGCTGGCGTCGAAAGCCTGATTGAAGATCAGCCCGCTCTGGCTGTCCTGCACCAGCACGATGTCGGCACTGCCCGACGCCTTCGCCTGTTCGGCAGTGGCGAACGTACGGTTTTGCAGCACCGGGAGCCCGCTCGCTCGATAGAGTTCATGCTGCATGTTCTTCACCCCTCAATTGGGAAATTCGCTGGGCAATACCCCAAAAAGCCATGGGCTCATGGGCGGAGTAACCGTAATGCCCCAGGTTCAGCGTTATGGAGGATTGGCGCTGCCTCACGCGCGCCTCGACCAGCGCCCGCACGGATACAGGTCGGCCACTGCAACAGTTGATCACACCGCCGACATCGGGTCGGGCAATGAGCGTTGCCAACTGCGCCGCGGCCTCGGTGATCTCCAGATAGTCGCGTAGCTGGTCACCCATCGACATATTGAACTGCGCATCGCCGGCATCGATCGCCCGGTCCAGCGCCGCCAGCAGGCTGTTGGGGTTCTGCCCTTCGCCGTGCAGATAGAACAACCGCGCCCACTGCAAAGTGAACGGATGTTCCTGCGCAAGGTTCTGCAAAAACAGGCGCAGTGTGTGCTTGGCCAGCCCATACGGATTGGATGGTTGCGGCTCGACCTGCTCGCTGAGCGGCCCGCTCTGCAGGCCATATTCGAAACAGGTGCCGGTCACCAATACGTGTTTCACACCCGCCTCGACCACGCTTTTGATAAAGCGGTAGTCGGCCATCAGGTTGTGCTCGAAATGGAACAGCCCCTGATAGTTCGGCAGCCCCGGCCATGCCAGATGCGCCAGCACATCGACGCCCTCGGTCAATGCGACGACATCGACATCGGCGGCGTGAATATCCGCCGCGATAAACTCGACGTCCTTGATCCACGGCATGCCCTGCGCAGTGTTTGCGTTGCGCGCCACCGCACGCACCTCGCCACCGCGCGCCAACAGCGCCGCGACCAGATGCCGACCGACGAAGCCCGTGGCTCCGGTCACCAGAACCTTCACAGCACGCTCAACTCAGGCACGGCGATCACGAAGCGACCGTCCCACTGACGCACTTGTGCCAGTTGCTGGCTGACTTCGTGCAGCAGGTTCCACGGCAACACCAGCACGTAATCCGGTTTCTCGATATCGATCTGTGCTGGCGCCACAATCGGAATGCGGCTGCCCGGCAAAAACTTGCCCTGCTTGTGCGGGTTGGCATCGGCCACCCACGCGAGCAAGTCCGGTTTCACTCCGGCGTAGTTGAGCAAGGTGTTGCCCTTGGCCGCCGCGCCGTAACCGACCACACGCTTGCCATCGGCCTTGGCCTGCAACAGGAAACGCAGCAGGTCATGTTTGATGCGTTCGGCAGCAGGCGCGAGGGTCGCGTAGTACTCGGCAGTTTTCACCCCGGCGTCGAGTTCGGCCTGCAACTGCTGTTGCACCGCCGCTTGCACCGCACGGCGTTCGCCGTCCTTGCGTTGAACGAACACCCGCAACGATCCGCCATGCGTGCTCAACTGGCTGACGTCGAACACCTCAAGTCCGTTGCGCTCGCACAGGGTCTGTACGGCGGTCAGCGACAGGTAGGAATAGTGTTCGTGATAGAGCGTGTCGAACTGCGCACCCGCCATCAGCGTCAACAGTTGCGGAAACTCGAACGTGGCCACGCCGGTTGGCTTGAGCAAGGTGGCGAAACCACCGAGGAAATCATTGATGTCCGGCACGTGCGCGAGCACGTTGTTGGCGGCCATCAGGTCGGCGCCCCAGCCTTCGTTTTTCAACTGCGCGGCGGTATCACGACCGAAGAACAGTTCCCGAATCTCCAGGCCTTTTTCCCGGGCTGCCTGCGCGGTACTGCGAGTGGGTTCGACGCCCAGGCATGCGATACCGCGACCGGCGACGTATTGCAGCAGGTAGCCATCGTTGGCGGCCACTTCCACCACACGACTGTCAGCCGTCAGGTCGAAGCGCTCGACCATCTCGGCCACGTAACGTTCGGCGTGGGCCAGCCAGGTGCTGGAGAACGAACTGAAATAAGCGTACTCGGCGTCGAACAGGCTGTCGGCGCTGGTGTAATCCTCGGTCTGCACCAGCCAGCATTGCTGGCACACGGCGACCTTCAGCGGCACCCATTGCTCGGCCTGTTCCAGGCGGTCGGCGTGCACATAGGCATTGGACGGCGGCGAAGTGCCGAGGTCGATCAGCGGCAGGCTCAAAGGTGCTGCGCACCCACGGCAGTTCATACACGCACTCCGGCAAAGTGTTGATCGAGCGCAGGATGGCTGGAATCACGCGCTGACAAATTATTGACAGGCAACGGCCAGGCAATCGCCAGCCGTGGATCGCTGACCGACAGACCGCCCTCGTGCTCCGGCGCATAATCGGCGCTGTGCAGGTAAAGCAGTTCGGCGTCGTCGGTCAGGGTTTGAAAACCGTGGGCGAAACCGGCTGGAATCAACAAACTGCGACCGTCGCCAGCCTTCAGGTGCTCGGCGTGCCAGTGCAGAAAGGTCTCGGAATCGGGGCGCAGATCCACCGCCACGTCCCACACCTCACCACGCAGGCAAGTAATCAGCTTGGCTTCCGGCGCGTTGGCGTTCTGGTAATGCAGACCTCGCACACTGCCCTTCTCGCGGGTGCAGGAATGGTTGATCTGGCGGATATGAAACTCGGCGCCAAACGCCGTCAGACTGCCTTCGCAAAACAACCGGGCGAAGTGCCCGCGCTGATCTTCAAAACGCTTGTGCTGGACGCTGAACAGTCCGGCCAGCGGCAACGCCTTCAATGAAAACTCCCTCACAGCCCGCCTCGGTACAGGCTCAGTTGGCCGAGGGTGACGGCGCGCATGTCATCGCCGTTCTGCCACGCCAGATGCCAGTCGAGGGTCTGGGTCAGGCACTGCTGCAACGACCAGCGCGGCTGCCAGCCCAGCACCTGGCGGGCGCGACTGCTGTCCAGGCGCAGCAGACCGGCCTCGTGCAGTTCGCTTTTTTCGACGCGCAGACCGCGAGCCTGTGGCCAGCGATGGGCGAGCAGTTCGACCACTTCGCCGACGCTGCGCATGTCCGCCTCACCCGGGCCGAAGTTCCAGGCACCGGCATACTCCGGGCCTTGTTCATAGAGACCGGCGGCCAGTTGGAGGTAACCGGCCAGCGGCTCCAGCGCGTGTTGCCACGGGCGCACGGCTTGCGGGTAGCGCAGGGTCACCGGCTCATCCGCTGACCAGGCTTTGAGCACGTCGGGAATCAGTCGCTCGGGGGCGAAATCACCGCCGCCCAACACGTTGCCGGCGCGCGCGGTGGCCAGGGCCAGGCCGTGCTCGTCGTACTTGTCGGCCGGGAAGAACGAAGCCGCGTAAGACTGCGCCAATAGCTCACAACATGCCTTGCTGCTGCTGTAGGGATCGTGGCCGCCGAGGGCTTCGTCTTCGCGGTAGGGCCACAGCCATTCCTTGTTGGCGTAGACCTTGTCGGTGGTCACCAGGACGCAGGCGCGCACGCAGCCGACCTGACGAATCGCTTCGAGCAGGTTGAGGGTGCCCATGACGTTGCTGGAATAGGTGCCGAGCGGATCGCGATAGCCTTCTCGCACCAGCGGCTGAGCGGCCAGGTGCAGAACGATCTCAGGCTCGGTCTCGGCGATGATTTCAAGCAAGCCCCCCAGATCACGCAAGTCTCCGCGCACATCGTTGATGCCTTCATGCACTCGCGCCAGGTCATACAGGTTCGGTTCGGTGGCCGGATCAAGGGCAAAGCCGCTGACCTCGGCGCCAAGGCTCTGCAACCACAGCGTCAACCAACTGCCCTTGAAACCGGTATGCCCGGTGACCAGAACCCGCTTGCCGCGCCAGAAATCCGCACTCAGGCCCACTGCTTCCATGGGGCCTCCCCGCTCTGCCACAGCGCTTCGAGGTGGTTCTTGTCGCGCAGGGTGTCCATTGGCTGCCAAAAACCGGAATGCTCGTAAGCATGCAATTGCTCAAGCTCGGCCAGGCGCATCAGCGGCTCCGCCTCCCAACTGGTCGCGTCACCGGCAATGAAAGGCAATACCTTTGGCGAAAGCACAAAGAAGCCGCCATTGATCCAGCCGCCATCGCCACGGGGTTTTTCGGTGAATCCCAGCACCTGATCACCCATCAGCTGCAGTGCGCCATAGCGTCCCGGCGGCTGCACGGCGGTGACCGTCGCCATTTTGCCGTGAGCTTCATGAAACCTGATCAGGTTGCTGATATCGACATCGGAGACGCCGTCGCCGTAGGTGAAGCAAAAAGCTTTTTCGTCTTTCAGATAAGGGGCGGTACGCAAGAGACGACCACCCGTCATGGTTTCTTCACCGGTTTCGACGAGGGTGACGCTCCACGGCTCGCTGTAGTTCTGGTGCACGTCCATGCGGTTTTCCCGCATGTTGAAGGTCACGTCGGAGGTGTGCAGGAAGTAGTTGGCGAAGAAATCCTTGATCGCATACCCCTTGTAGCCGAGGCAAATCACGAAGTCGTGAATCCCGTGGGCGGAATACTGCTTCATGATGTGCCAGAGTATTGGCTTGCCACCGATCTCAATCATCGGCTTGGGCTTGAGGTGCGACTCTTCACTGATGCGCGTGCCCAGGCCACCCGCCAAAATAACTGCCTTCATCGTCTCCCCTTTCGTTCGTCACCGGGCTGCGCATGGCTTTCTTGAGCTTCGCGTGCCTTCCGGCTGAATCTTTGCCGCTTCGGGCGCCGCTGCGATGATCGCGAGCGCTCGTTTTATGGCGATTTGAGGGGGACTTGCAGGAAACGCGCCAGCTCCATGAACGCTACGTCGACAGCGGCGTGAAGAACCCCAAAAAAAACGCAGGCAACCCTGAAGTTGCCTGCGTTTTTCATCGCCATCACCAAAACGGTTCAGTCCGGCAACCAACCCCACAACCAGTGGTTGAGGTTGTCACCACGCAGCATGAAATCTCGGTGCACCGCCTCTCTCAACTCATCGCCCATGCGGTAGCTGGCATCTGGATCAGCCAAGTGCATGCGAATGGCTTGCAACCATTCTGCGGTACTGTTGCTGTAGACCTTGGTGCACGGCAGATGACCACGATAGGCCTCGGTGTCCGTGCAGATGACCGGATACCCACAGGCGCCGTACTCCAGCAGGCGCAAGTTGCTCTTGCAGTCATTGAAGATATGGAATTCCAGCGGTGCCAACGCCAGATCCAGATTCAGGCTCGCGAGCTTGAACGGGTACTGTTGCAAGCTGGTCGTCGAGTGGAACTCGTGGACGTAAGGGCGTAATTCGTCCGGGCACATGCCAAAAAACACCCACTCCACTTCGTTCGCCAGCTCACGCACCACATCGGCAATAATCTCCAGATCACCGGTATGACTGGTACCGCCCCCCCAGCCCACCCGTGGCTTGCTGGAAGTACGACGGTGACTGGTGAGTGTCGCCCAGGGGTCCGGTGTCAGCATGTTAGGCACAACGCGGATTTCACTGTGCATGCTCGACAACGCGTCCGCCAGCGGCTGAGTGGTCACCACCAGGCGATCACACAGCGCGATGCCCTCTCGCAGCATTTGCTCGGTATTGGCTGGCTTGTTGCGTGCGTGGGTATTTTTCTTCGGCGCGCTGATCACATAGTCATCGAGCTCGAAGACCCGCAGGGCACTTGAATACGTCTTTATCCGCAAAATGTCGCTGACCGCACCTTCGCTGTACCGACATTGCAGGATGATGGTGTCCGGGGCCAGACGCTCGATTTCCACGGTCGAAGGCGATTCGTAAGCCCAACGGCCAATGGCCCGGCCACCCGCTTCAAGCTCTGCCAATGGACCGGTCACACGATAATGACCGACCGCCGAACTGTTGACGGGCAAGCCGAGAATCAGTGGCAAGGCACGGGTACAGAACGGGTTCCAGTTATTGCGCAGAGACGGCTCCAGACTGAAGCTCGACACGCCAAGACTGAGCGACGGGCTGTAGGCCGGATCTTTGATGATCTTCGACATCCACTTGCGATGGAACACCTCTTGCTCCGGCTCGGGGACGACGACGGGATCGACCCCGGCCACGGGCGCAATCACCACACTGGCATAAGGTGTCCAGACCACCAGATAGCCTTCCTGGCCGACCCGCAAACACAGATCGACATCACTCAGGCCTTGAGTGAACGTCACCGCATCGAACTGCCCGAGCTCTTCAAAGACCTGCTTGCGCACCATCAGGCACTGACTGCTGACCGCGCTCCAGTTCTGGGTCACATGCAGACGTTGCATGTAACCACGGCTGCTGGCGGGCTCACCGGCAAATGGCGAGCCGACCGGTCCGGCCAGCCCCAGGATCAAACCGGCACTGACGATCACCCCGGCTGGATCGAGCAATCGCGCGCCCACCATCGCGACTTCAGGGCGCAGGGCATGATTGAGCAGTTCGTCGAGCCAGTCGCTTTCGCCAATGACCGCCTGCGCATCGAGCAGCAGGAGATAGTCCCCTCGAGCCTGCCCGGCGGCGAAATTACGGATCGCGCCGATATTGTTGTCACCCGCGAAACGCAATACCCGCAGCATCTCGGCCCCCATCTGCTCCATGGCGGCCAGCCAGTCGCGCATCACCGGGTCACTGACGCCGCTGTCGACGATCAGGATTTCGTACCTGGTATAAGCGGTGCACTCGATCAGGCTTTCGGTACAGCGTTGCAAGGCGCGCAATGAATCACCGGCCTGAATGATGATCGACACCAGCGGCCGGCCGGCATGTCGATAGTCAACACGGTTGATCAGCGGCATTTCTTCATGGCGGATGGTGCAATCCACGCCGATTCGCCCCAAGTGCGCCCTGACCGTGCCCGGGTTGCTTTCGATAACCTCGGGCAACGACAGCCACTGCGCGTAGGTCAGGCTTGATTCAAGCTGAATCTCGGCAATGTGCCCGATGGTCTGCGGGCCATTCTGCTCCACCAGACGCCATAGCAGATCGTGCGGAGCAAGTTCGCCATGCTCAGGATCAAAACCACCCAGTTCGATGAAACGTTGACGATCGAAAGCCAACGCTCGCCCGGTATAAGGGTAGGCGCGCATCAGATCGAGATTGAAATCCGGTTTGAACACCGGCTCGCAAGACTCGCCCTCGATCAGCGCGCCTTCGTCACTGTAGGCACACAGCAGGCCCGGCGTTCCGGCGATGCGCTCCGCCAGAATCAACAGCGCCGACTCGCGCAGGGTGTCGCCGGCTCGCAGCAGGTAAAACCAGTGGGCGCCCTCCAGTTGCGGAATCAGCGCATTGAGTTGATCTACCCAATCAGCCTGAAACGGCAACTGCAACACTCGCTCCTGGACCGCGCATTGTGCATCCGACAACACAAAAACGGCCTGCGGCGCATAGAGCTGGGCCTCAAGGCTCTGCAACGTAACGTCCAGCGCAGCACGATCAGCGGCACTGTCGATCACGACAGGAACGATTTGCGGACGCATCGGCCAACTGGCGATCCGCTGCGGCATGAGTCGCTGCTCGACCTCGGAAAAGCAGCGGATCGCCAACCACTCGCGGTAGAAATCGGCATAACTGTCGCTGTCGGCACCGACCCGACCGCTGACCACGGTGTTGCGATTGCCCAGGATGCGTGTGACGCACAGCTCCTGCCAGGCGTGCGGCAACCCATTGACCTTGTCCAGGTTGATGTAGCGAACCCAACCCGCTGCCGGTGCGGCTTCACCACTGCGTGCCGCCAGCATTTGCGCGAGCCAGTCCCATTCGACCTTTGCGGCTCTGAGCATCTCCGGCGTTTTGCCAAGACGCTCCGGGTGAAGCCGCTCGGTACTGAGCACCGTACTGAGCGCACCCAGATTGCCCCGGCGCATCAGACAGACGAACAAGGCAAAGTCGAGCATGGCAATGAAGCCCGTACCCTCCTGGATCAGCGCTGGCAGCAACTCCAGCACATCCGCGCGACGCATCAGGGCAGCGCTGAAGTTACCGATAAAGTTCATCGGCGTAGACTCGAAGATCGCCAGCATGTCGTCACCCTTGAGCAACGCATCAGCGGGGCAAAAACGGCAGTTGCCGACACGCGGCGGCAACAGGAAATTACCGGCATCGCTGAGCATGCGCAAAGCCACCACCAGATTGACATCGGCATGCTCGATCAGCACCCGCGCCTGCAGTGCGATGCTCGGGGCAAACAGACGATCGTCATCGCACAACACTTTGATGAATTCGCCCCGGGCCTCTTCGACACACCGCAAGACGTTTTTCTGCAAACCCAGGCGCTGCGGATTACGCAGATAACGAATGGGGTGTGCAGGCTGGGCGAACGACTCGACGACTTCACGAATCTGCTCATCGGCCGAGTCATCGCAAATGACGATTTCGACGTTTTCGTAAGTCTGCGCGAGCGCACTCATCAATGCTTGGTCGAAAAAACGCGGATTGAACGCAGGGATGACGATACTGACGAGGGGGTGTTGATTCACGGCGGGAAACTCTCGAGCGGTGGGTCTCTGCCCTTTTCAGGCAGAGCCCCTGTAACCGCTTAGGAAAAGACGGTTGGCAGCTCGACAGGCACAGCTTAGATCTTGTTGAACAAGCCCAGCTGAGCGATCTTGCTGAAGGCCAGTTGCGAAGCTTGCAACATGGTTTGCTGCAGGGTCAGACGTGTCATCACTTCGGCCGAATCGGAATCGCGGATCGATGATTGCGTTTGGGTGTTGGCCAATTTCAGCGCCTGGTTGGTGTCGTTCTGAGTATCCAGCGCAGCACCGCGACCACCGACCGAGCTGATCGCGCTGGACAACTGATCGATACCGCTGGACAGGTTGCCCTGACCGGATGCCAGGCCAGCCTGCAATTTCTGAATCGCTACCGGATCGCCGTTGGTGGGTGTATTCAGCACGTTCTTAAGCTGGTTCACGGTGTCCAGAATGTTCTGGGTTTCGTGGGTGTTGACGGCGACGCTGAACTGATCGTTGGCGCCCGGCGTGCCGGTCATGGTGAAGCTCACACCCGACGCGGTGGCCACATTGCCGACCATGGTGCCGCTAGAAACCGGCTTGCTGTCAGCGGTCAGCGGCGCGGCGTACAGATCGAAATCGGTGGCGCTGGTGAATTTTATGACAGCCGATCCGGAGGGGAAACTGGCTTTGTAGTCTGTCGAGTTGGTGATGTTGCTGCCGGTGATCTGGGCCGAAGACGGGTTACCCGGGCTACGAGAGCTGGTGAACGTGTCTGGCTTGGCCGCCAGGGTGAAACTATGGCCCGGCAATACGGTGCCCGGGACATCGCCCGATTGCAGGTTGATGTTCAGGTTCAGATCCACGCCACGGAAACTGACCGTCTGCGCCGTTTTGCTGGTCGGATCGAACGCGCCACCCTGGCTGGCTTCAGCCGTCACATCATTACCCGCCGCGTCGGTAATCTTCAGTTGAGTGCCGCTCACGAAATCCACAGTGTAGGGTTCGCCGCTGCGGAATTTGCTGTTGTAGCTGACGCTCGACGACACCTGGCCGTTGGACAGATTGATGCGACCGTCATCGACCGCTGGCGCTGTCATGGTGACCTGGCTTCGACTGGTGTTGGTCGCTTGCTGAAAGGCTTCCCAGCCAGTGGTGTTGGTGGCCATTTTCATGGTGTCGCCAACAGCCAGATCAAGCGTCACCTGATCGCCGTTGTAGCTGTAGGTTCCGTCGTTATTGCGGCTGAATGGCGCGGTGTCGCCCTTGGAACCGGAGAAGATGTATTTGCCGTTCTCGTCCTTGCTGTTCATCAAGCTCAGCAGTTGCTCTTCGATCTGGCCCAGCTCGGAAGCCGTGGCCTGACGGTCAGCGTCCGTGTAACCGGCGTTCCCGGCACTCACCGACAGCTCTTTGGCACGCTGTAGGACGTTGTTGATGCTGGTCATGACCGCCTCGGCAGTGCCAAGGGTACCTTTGATGGTGTTGCTGTTGGCATCGTACTGATCGAGCATCGAAGCCTGCTGACCCAGTTGCAGCAAGCGCGAGGCGCCGACCGGATCATCTGCCGCAGTGTTGACGCGAACGAGGCTACTGGCCTCTTCGCTGCTCTTGACCACGTTGGCGAAGTTACGCTGGTAGTTTGCCGCTGAGGACTCGTAAAACTGGCCGGTGGAAATGCGCATGGGCTACGACTCCTTAAAGACTGTTAATCAGTGTGCTGAAGATTTCTTGCGCAGCCTTGATGATCTGCGAAGAGGCCGTGTAGTACTGCTGATACTTGACCAGATTGCCGGCCTCCTCATCGAGGTCGACCCCCGAAAGCGAGTCACGTGCGCTCTTGGCGTTCGCCAGAATGGCCGAGGTCGCGGCACTGTCGAGCTTGCCTTGAGCCGCCTTGGCGCCGACACCCTCGACCAATTTTCCGTAAGCATCAGTCAGGGAAATGCCTTTGCTTGCCGAACCGGTGTCCACGGTTTGCTGGGTCTGCAAGCCCGCCAGCGCCGTGCCGTTACGATTGTCCAGCGTACCTGGCTGGCTGAGCGTTACGTTGATCCCGGTGCCTTTACCCGGAGAGCCGGCTACGGTCATATCAAAACTTGCGGTGTACTGAGTAGCGGGTGCAGGAGGGATCGGCGCACCCGTGGCATCCTTGAGTGGCACCGTCAGGCTCAGGGTGTTGTTTTCACCGGGCTTGATGGTGCCGCTGCTGATGACACCACCTTTGGCATCCAGGAACTGGTAGGTCTGACTGGTGCCGTCGGCGGAAACATCGCCAAATACGACCTTGGTCGGCGTCGAGTTTTTCAGGCCGTTCTGCATGGCAGTGGCAGTAGCCGAATCGTAGATATCGAATTTCGTGGTCAGGGTCGGCTGACCGCTGGCAGGAATGGTCAGCGTCCCGCTACCACCCGGGGCGATGGCCGCGCCCAGCGGTGCCGCGATGGCCAGACGCTTGGAGTCGGTCATCTCGGTCTGGATGTTCGCCGCGGCATTACGGGTCGGGGTGATCTTGAAGCTGTCGCCCGCGGCTGCCCCGCCGTTGAGCGTCAGCGCAAAGCCCTCGATCACCGGTGGCGGGTTGGTGGTGGTGCTGTAGGCGCCCACGGCGGAGCCATCCGGCAGACGTTGCACGGTGTAGTCTGTGGCGCTGGTGAACGTCACCTTGTAATCGTTGGTGGTCAGCTTGCCGCTGTCTTGAATGCTGACATCGAAGTTGCCCGAGCCGGCGCTGTTGCCGATCGTCGCAATGCTGCGCTGAGCCATGTTCGTGGCAGTGTTGATGGAGTTGAACAGATTGCCGCCGAAATTTCCGTTCTTGTCGATGCCTTGGGCCTGGATGGTGTTCATCTGATCGGCGACGGTGAGCGCCACACGACCCAACTCGTTCATGGCCGGATCGAGTACTTCGCTGCGATAACGCAGCAGCCCGCCGATTTCACCACCGGTCATGATCGATGTGATGTCGATGGTGCTCGAGCCACGATTGACCTGCAGCGAGATACGTCCCGGGTCATCCTTGCTTGGCACCGCCTCCAGTTTGTTGACGGTATTGCCAATCACCAACGGCTGACCGCTGCCCAAATAGATGTCTACGTTTCCTTCACGCTCAACAAACTGTGCACCGGTAAAGGTTGAAAGCTGACGCATGGTTTCGTTGCGAGCATCCAGCAGGTCATTTGGCGCACCGCCGGAAGCGGAGACTTCGCTGATTTTCTTGTTCAACTGCGCCATGGTAGTAGCCAGCTTGTTGACCTGATCAGCCATGCTGGTCAGGTTGCCGTTGATGTCGGCGTTTTGCGAGTTCAACTGGCTGGAGATCGAGTTGAAGCGGTTGCTCAGGGCCTGAGCATCGCTGAGCAGCAACTGACGGGAAGCGTCGTCGCCGGGCTTGGCATTGACGTTCTGCACCGAAGCAAAGAACTTGGTCAGTGCGCCGTTGAGGCCGGTGCCGCTGTCGGAAAGCAACTTGTCGAGCGGCGTGACCTGGCCCAGGTAGGCAGCCGAATCACTGTTGAGCGACGTCGTGGTCTGCAACTGTGCGTCGAGGTAGCTGTTGTACACCCGGCGCACATCGGCCAGTGTCGTGCCGGTGCCGATGTAGACGTTGCCGTACTGAATCGACGCCTTGGAGCCCTGCACGGTTTGCTGGCGCGAATAACCGGCGGTGTCGACATTGGAAATGTTATTGCCGGTAGTCATCAATGCAGACTGGCTAGCGGACAAACCCGACATCCCGATATTGAGCAAACTCATGGTTCAGACCTTATAAATTCGTTGAAACGCCCGCCGCAGCGTAGTTCTGGTAACTCGACATCTGCCTGGCTATCTGCGAAATCTTGCTTGCGTAGTCTGGGTCGGTTGCGTAACCGGCCTTTTGCAACTCGCGTACAAACTGTTCTGGGTTATCGGCCGACTTCACGACATCTTGATAGCGATTGTTGGTCTGCAGCAAAGTCACAAGGTCGTGGAAGCTGTCCTTGTAGGAATCGTAGGAACGGAACTGGGCCGTCTCCCTGACCATCTCGCCATTCCTGAATTCGCTGGTGATCGCCCGCGCCGAATCCCCCTTCCAACTGCTGCCGGCCTTGATGCCGAACAGGTTGTGACTACTGCTGCCATCCTGGGCGCGCATGACCGATTTGCCCCAACCGGTTTCCAGGGCGGCCTGGGCCACCAGGTAACGCGGGTCGACGCCGATGCGCGCGGCGGCTTCCTTGGCCATCGGCAGCATGGTGTTGACGAATTCGTCGGCGGAGCTGAAGGCTTTTTTCGCCGGCGCGAGCGGAATCTGCGCCATGGCACGACCGTAAATCTGCATACCTCCACCGGAAGCCGTGTCCGTTTGCGAAGCGAGCCAGTCGCCGTTGTACAAAGGGCCGGCACCGCTGCGAGTGCTCTGCGGCAACTGGATTTTGTTCTGCACCGTGGTGGCGGTCGCAGCGGTCGTCGTGGCCGAAGGCACCAGACCCGCCAGCAAGCGGTCAGCCAGTTTCGGCGGCAAGGCCAGGCGCCGCTGATTGATCATCGCCATGTCGTTGCGATGCTCGCCTTCGCCCGTCGGCGCATGGACCGACCGCGAAGCCCACAATGGACGCTGGCCGTTGACCCGCGAAAGCGGCCCACCGGTTGCGACCGTACCGGCGGCCACCGGTGTCTGCGCTGCGGCCTTTGCCGCTTCCTGCTTGGCCGCCGACGCGGCGGCCGCCTCACCGGGAGCCATCGGCTTGTTCTTCGACATCTGCCGCATCAGCACGTCGGCCAAACCGATACCACCGCCCTCGCGGGACATGGAGACGGCCAACTGCTGGTCGTACATTTCCTGGTATTGCTTGGCCGCTGGCGTGTTGAGCGGATTGTCCTGACCGAGCGCCTCGGTGGCCGAGCGCATGGACTTGAGCATTTCACCGAGGAACAACGACTCGAATTCCTGCGCAACCTTGCGCATATTGCCGTCGCTGTTCTTGTCGCCGACCTTGAGCTGGTTCAGACGATTGAGGTCCGAGTAGGAACCCGAATCGCTGCTGCTGACCAGACCGCTCTTGCGCATATCCACGATGCCGTCCTCAGATCACGATCAGATCGGCTTGCAACGCGCCGGCCTGCTTCAGGGCTTCGAGGATCGCCATCAAGTCACCCGGGGCCGCGCCGACCTGATTCACCGCCCGCACGATTTCGTCGAGGGTGGTGCCGGGGCCGAATTTGAACATCGGCTTGGCTTCCTGCTGGGCATTGACTTTGGAACGTTGCACGACCGCTGTCTGACCATTGGACAGAGGCCCCGGCTGGCTGACGATCGGGTCTTCGGTGATGGTCACGGTCAGGCTGCCGTGGGTCACGGCGGCCGGTGAAACCTTGACGTTCTGACCGATCACGATGGTGCCGGTACGGGAGTTGATGATGACTTTCGCCACCGCCTGGCCCGGATCGATTTCGAGGTTTTCGATGATCGACAGGTAGTCGACCCGCTGACTCGGATCCAGCGGCGCACTGACGCGAATCGAACCGCCGTCGATGGCCTGGGCCACGCCAGGGCCGAGCATGTCGTTGATCTTGTCGACGATGCGCTTGGCGGTGGTGAAGTCGGAACGGTTGAGGTTCAGCGTCAGGCTGTTGCCCTGGTTGAAACCGCTCGGCACCGCTCGCTCGACCGAGGCTCCGCCGGGGATGCGACCGGCCGACGGAACGTTGACGGTGATTTTCGAACCGTCGCGGCCTTCAGCATCGAAACCGCCCACCACCAGGTTGCCCTGGGCAATGGCGTAGACGTTACCGTCGATACCCTTGAGCGGCGTCAGCAGCAAGGTACCGCCACGCAGGCTCTTGGAGTTACCGATGGACGAAACGGTGATGTCGACCTGCTGTCCCGGCTTGGCGAACGCTGGCAAATCAGCACTGATCGACACGGCCGCGACGTTCTTCAACTGCACGTTGCCCGATCCCGGCGGTACCTTGATACCGAACTGCGAGAGCATGTTGTTGAAGGTCTGCAGGGTGAACGGGGTTTGCGTCGTCTGGTCACCGGTGCCGTTAAGCCCGACCACCAGGCCGTAACCGATCAATTGGTTGGAACGCACGCCGGAAATACTGGCGATATCCTTCAGCCGCTCGGCTTGAGCACCCAGCGACAAGGACATCAACAGCGCAGCTGCGATCAGGTGCTTGAAGTTCAACTTGCTCACCAAAAAAGCCACCTAGAAAGGGAACAGCGGGCTGAGGAAGAAACGGTCGAACCAGCCTGGCTGACTCGCATCGGCAAACGAACCGGTGCCCGAATAGGTGATGCGCGCATCGGCGACGCGAGTCGACGAAACAGTGTTGTCGGTCGCGATGTCATCGGCACGCACGAGCCCTGCGATCCGCACCAGCTCATCCCCGGTGTTGAGGGTCATCCACTTCTCGCCTCGCACGGCAATGATGCCATTGGGCAACACGTCGGCGACGGTCACGGTGATCGAGCCGGTCAGGGTATTGCCCTGGGCTGCCTTGCTGTCGCCCTTGGTCGCGCGGTCGCCTTCGTAACTGGCGCTCAGGCTCAGGTCGCCGCTACCAAACGGGTTGTTGGTGTTGGGCGTAGAACCGAACAGCGACGTCAGGCCGATGCCGGTCTTGCTGTTCTTGGCCACCTGCGAGTTGGCGTTCTTGCTGGCCTGGGTCTTCTCGTTCAGGGTGATGGTGATGATGTCACCAACCCGAAACGCCTTACGGTCGCTGTAGAGGTTCTGTTCGAAACCGGCCTGGTAGATCGAGCCGTTGTTCGCGGCAGCCGGCAGCGGCGTACGCGGCAACACCGGGGCGTAGTAGGGATCATTGGGCTTGGGTGTCGACGGCACACAGCCCGCGAGCACGGTGACTCCAGTCAATGCCAGAACGGAAACGAAGCGATTCATGACCCTACCTCACGGTGTTGCAGGCGGCCTCATGGCCGCCTCATAGACTTGATTACAGATTCTGCGTTACGAACGAGAGCATCTGGTCGGCGGTGGAGATCACCTTGGAGTTCATCTCGTAGGCGCGCTGAGTGGTGATCATGTTGACCATCTCTTCAACGGTGCTGACGTTAGACGTTTCCAGCGTGTTCTGCAGCGTGGTGCCGAAACCGGCCAGGCCTGGCGTACCGACTTGCGGCGCACCACTGGCGGCGGTTTCCAGGAACAGGTTGTTACCCACGGCCTGCAGGCCGGCCGGGTTGATGAAGTCGGCGGTTTGCAGGTTGCCGATCACCTGGGCAGCCGGGTTGCCGGCAACGGTGATGGACACGGTGCCATCGCGACCGACCGTGAAGGTCTGGGCATCGTTCGGAATGACGATGGCCGGCTCCAGGGCAAACCCGCTGGCGTTGACGATCTGGCCATTGGAGTCCAGGTGGAAGGTACCGTCACGGGTGTAGGACGTTGTGCCGTCAGGCTGCAGAATCTGGAAGAAACCGCGACCATCGATGGCCATGTCCAGCGGCTGCTCGGTGGTTTGCAGGCTGCCGGCGGTGAAGTTCTTCTGGGTGCCGACAATGCGCACACCGGTACCCAGTTGCAGGCCCGACGGCAGTTCGCTGTCCTGGGTCGACTGGGCGCCTGGCTGACGCTTGATCTGATAGAGCAGATCCTGGAACTCGGCGCGGTCACGTTTGAAACCCGTGGTCGACACGTTGGCCAGGTTGTTGGAGATGGTGGTCAGGTTGGTGTCCTGGGCGGACAGACCGGTTTTGGCAACCCATAGAGCCGGAAGCATTCGATTCTCCTCGTGCGCCTGTTTTACGGCGCGACGTTCTGATAGTTAGCTGATCTGCAAGACCCGAGCCATGGCCTGGTCGTCGTCTTTGGCGGTATTCATCATCTTGATGTGCAGCTCGAATTGCTTGGACAAGGCCAGCACCGAGGTCATCTCTTCCACGGCGTTGACGTTGCTCGACTCGAGGAACCCGGACACCAGCTTGACGTTGGCATCGGCTTGCGCCGGCTGACCGTCCTTGGTGTGGATCGAACCGTCCAGGCCTTTGGTCATGTTCTTGATGTCCGGATTGACCAGCTTGATGCGGTCGACTTCGGCCATCACGCGAGGGCCTTCACCCATCGCGCGAATGCTGATGGTGCCGTCTTCGCCCACTTCGATCTGCTGCTCTGGCGGCACGGCAATCGGCCCGCCATTGCCGATCACCGGCATGCCGTTGCCGGCCCGCAATACGCCCAGGGCGTCAACCACCAGACTGCCGGTGCGCACATAGCTTTCACCGCCATCAGGGTTCTGCACGGCCAGCCAGCCGTTGCCTTGCACGGCGACATCGAGGTCGCGACCGGTTTCCACCAGGGCACCCGGTGAAAAGTCCGTGGCCGGGCGTTCGGACATCGCAAACGCACGCGCCGGAAAGCTGTCACCGAACACCGGCATCGAACGCGCCTGCTCCAGGTCTTTCTGGAAGCCGTTGGTGGAGATGTTCGCCAGGTTGTTGGCATGAGCCTTTTGCGCCAGGGCATTCTGGCTGGCGCCGGTCATTGCCACATAAAGGTACTTGTCCACAATCTTTCCTCTGCCTGCCGGACGTTTGCCGCCCACTGCTGTACTGATGAGCCACAAGCAATTTGCAGACCAACTTGTCCCTGGCACGGCAAGACCCGGCAAACAAAGGGCTTGGGGGATTGAGCAGGCGCGGAGGGTTTGTATCAGAGACGAAAAACCGGCGGTGTTATGCCGGTGGGTGGCAATGGCCGGCCTGCAAGGACCACCACCAGCTCCCTCGCCACAGGATCAGGCGTTGTCTTTGCCAACCTGATAATCACGCAACTTATTGGCAATGGTGGTGTGGGAAACCCCCAACCGCTTGCCCAATTGCCGACTGCTCGGATGCTCGGAATACAGCCGCTCCAGCACTGCCTTTTCGAAACGCCCGACAATCTCATCCAGCCCACCTTCGAGGGAAAAATCGCCAAGGGGCTGACGCACACCGTAATCAGGCAAGCGAATATGCTCGACCTTGACCGTGCCGCCTTCACACAGCGACACCGCCTGAAACAGCACGTTTTCCAACTGCCGAACGTTGCCCGGCCAATGGTAATGACTGAGTCGTTCCATGGCCGCCGGCGCGAGTTTTGGCAACGGGCAACCGATCTGTCGACTGGCTTGATCGAGGAAGTGTTCCACCAGCGGCGCCAAACCGTCGAGGCATTCGCGCAGCGGCGGGATGTGCAGCGACAACACGTTCAAGCGGTGATACAGGTCCTGACGAAACTCTCCGCGGGCGCACAACTCGGACAAATCGACCTGGGTCGCACAAATCACTCGCACATCGAGATAAACCTCTTCATCACTGCCTACACGACGGAAGCAACCGTCCTGCAGGAAGCGCAGAAGTTTCACCTGCAAACGCGGGCTCATTTCCCCAACGCCATCGAGAAACAGCGTACCGCCCGCCGTCAGCTCCAGCAGGCCGAGCTTGCCTTCAGCCCGCGCACCTTCGAAAGCGCCGGGGCCGTAGCCGAACAATTCAGTCTCGGCCATGGACTCCGGCAGACCGGCGCAGTTGAGTGCCATCAACGGTGACTGACCACGAGGACTGGCCAGATGGCAGGCGCGTGCCAGCAATTCTTTACCGGTACCGGTTTCGCCCTCTATCAATAGCGGTGCGTCCAGTGGCGCCATGCGCCGCGCCTCACGCACCACCGCCGCCATCACTTTCGAGCTTTGAAAGATGCTGTCGAAGCCGCGCAGCTCCTGCTTGCGCACGTTATAAATACGCTCACCCACCCGGTCGGCGCGATGCAGCGTCAATACCGCACCGGCCATGGCTTCGCTGTCGTCATGCTCCGATTGCAGCGGCGCGATGTCAGCCAGAAACACGTCGCCCTTGACCTTGACCCGCAGCCCATTGATCCGCGATTTGTTGGCGCGCACCAGCTCTGGCAAGTCGAAATCTTCGGCGTAACGCGACAGCGGTATCCCCGGCACCTCATCGACGCGCACCCCGAGCAATTGCGCAGCTGCGCGGTTGGCCGCCACGATGGAGCCGCCCATGTCGATCGAGAGCACCGGAAACTCCAGGGCGCCGAGCAAGGCATTGAGCTCCATGTGCCGACGCTCGCTGGGCATCAGCCCTACGCGCTTGACGCCAAAAACCCCGGCGATGGCCTCGAATTTCGGACGCAACGCCTGGAACTGAATGTTGATCAGGTTCGGGCAATGCAGGTAGATGGCGTTGCCATGCTCACCGCCCACTTCCCCACGAGCGACGTTAATCCCGTACCCCACCAGCAAGTTGAGAATGTCGCGCAGGATGCCAATGCGGTTCTGGCAGTGGACTTTGATACGCATATAAAAGGCCTGATAAACGATGATTGACCTGTGGGAGCCAGCCTGCTGGCGATGGCGTCGCAACAGGCGATTTTGATGTCAAATGACGCACCGCTATCGCCAGCAGGCTGGCTCCCACAGGGATAGCGCCCGATTTTTCTGATTAGGCGCCTAGATAGTCGTCAAGATTATGTGACACCCAGAGCGCTTTTCAAACCGGCAAATCTCAATAACTGCGCGACGCCGGCCAATACGTAACGAAAACTTTACGATAATTGCGGATTTTTCCTACATTCGCCGCTGAACGCCTGCTGCACCACTGCAATTCATGGGTTATTTCTAGGTCCATAGCTGGACATAACAAGAACGAAGTCCCCTCGCAGGAGAGCAGCATGAAGCAGACGCAATACGTGGCTCGCGAGCCCGATGCGCAAGGTTTTATCGACTACACGGCTGAAGAACACGCGGTGTGGAACACGCTGATCACTCGCCAGTTGAAAGTGATCGAAGGGCGTGCGTGCCAGGAATACCTGGACGGTATCGAAAAGCTCGGTCTGCCCCACGACCGCATTCCGCAACTGGGCGAAATCAACAAGGTGCTCGGTGATACCACCGGTTGGCAGGTCGCCCGGGTTCCGGCGCTGATCCCCTTCCAGACCTTTTTTGAATTGCTCGCCAACAAGCAGTTTCCGGTTGCCACTTTTATTCGCACCCGCGAAGAACTGGATTACCTGCAAGAGCCGGACATTTTCCACGAGATCTTCGGCCACTGTCCGTTGCTGACCAACCCTTGGTTCGCGGAATTTACCCATATCTACGGCAAACTCGGCCTGCAGGCCTCCAAGGAAGAACGCGTGTACCTGGCGCGCCTGTACTGGATGACCATCGAGTTCGGCCTGCTGGAAACTCCGCAAGGCCGGCGCATCTACGGCGGCGGCATCCTGTCTTCGCCGAAAGAGACCGTGTACTGCCTGTCGGGCGAACCTGAACATCAGGCGTTCGATCCGCTGGAGTGCATGCGCACGCCTTACCGCATCGACATCCTGCAGCCACTGTATTTCGTCTTGCCAGATCTCAAGCGCCTGTTCGACCTCGCCCACGAAGACATCATGGGCATGGTCAAGCAAGCGATGCAGATGGGCCTGCATGCACCGAAATTTCCGCCAAAACCAAAAGCCGCGTGATCCGCAGCTTTTAGAACCAAGTGAGCCTGTCCGGAACCGACGCTTTGCTTTAGCGTGGTGACATGACGGCCGAATTCCAAACATTCGATTTCAGGAACACACCATGTCCACATTGAACCAAGCCCACTGCGAAGCCTGCCGCGCCGATGCTCCGCAAGTCAGCGACGAAGAACTGCCGGTACTGATCAAGCAGATCCCGGACTGGAACATCGAAGTACGCGACAGCATCATGCAGCTGGAAAAAGTCTTCCTGTTCAAAAACTTCAAGCACGCCCTGGCGTTCACCAACGCCGTCGGTGAAATCTCCGAGGCCGAAGGTCACCACCCAGGCCTGCTGACCGAGTGGGGCAAAGTCACCGTCACCTGGTGGAGCCACTCGATCAAAGGCCTGCACCGTAACGACTTCATCATGGCCGCGCGCACGGACGAAGTGGCCAAGGACGCCGAGGGCCGAAAATAATGCATTTCGACGCCATCGGCCGGGTGCCCGGCGATCCGATCCTCGGCCTGATGGAGGCCTATGCGCAGGATCCCAACCCGCGCAAATTCGACCTCGGCGTGGGTGTCTACAAAGACGCCCAGGGCCTGACCTCGATTCCCCAGGCCGTGAAACTCGCCGAGGCGCGCCTGGTCGATCGCCAGACCACCAAGACCTACATCGGCGGTCATGGCGAACCGGCCTTCGGCAAACTCATCAGTGAGCTGGTGCTCGGCGCCGATTCAAAACTGATCAGCGAACATCGCGCCGGCGCCACCCAGACACCGGGCGGTACCGGAGCGTTGCGCCTGAGTGCGGACTTCATCGCCCAGTGCCTGCCGGGCCGTGGCATCTGGTTGAGCAATCCGACCTGGCCGATCCACGAAACCATTTTCGCGGCGGCCAAGGTCAAGGTCAGTCATTACCCCTACGTGGGCAGCGACAATCGTCTCGACGTCGATGCCATGCTCGCCGTGCTCAATGACGCGCCAAAGGGTGACGTGGTGCTGCTGCACGCCTGCTGCCACAACCCGACCGGTTTCGATCTGTCCCATGACGACTGGCGCCGTGTGTTGGAAGTGGTGCGTCGGCGTGAACTGCTGCCGCTGATCGATTTCGCCTACCAGGGCTTCGGCGATGGGCTGGAACAGGACGCATGGTCGACCCGTTTGTTCGCCGCCGAGTTGCCGGAAGTGCTGATCACCAGCTCCTGCTCGAAGAACTTCGGCCTGTATCGCGACCGCACCGGCGCTTTGATTGTCTGCGCGAAAACCGCCGACAAGCTGGTGGATATCCGCAGCCAACTGGCCAACATCGCCCGCAACCTGTGGTCGACGCCACCGGATCACGGTGCTGCGGTGGTGGCAACCATCCTCGGCGATCCAGAGTTGAAGCGCTTGTGGGCCGACGAAGTGGAAACCATGCGCTTGCGTATTGCCCAACTGCGAAGCGGACTGGTGGAAGCCCTTGAACCCCACGGTTTACGCGAGCGTTTTGCGCACATTGGTGTGCAGCGCGGAATGTTTTCCTACACCGGCTTGACCCCTGAACAGGTGAAAAACCTGCGCGACCATCACAGCGTGTACATGGTCAGTTCCGGTCGGGCCAACGTGGCGGGGATTGATGCGACGCGTCTGGATCTGCTGGCACAGGCGATTGCTGACGTCTGCAAGTAACCCCCAAACACTGTCCCCCCCGTAGGAGCGAGCAGGCTCGCTCCTACAAAGGGCCTGCGTCAATACAACAGACCTGTCTAGACAATCCCATTCGTCGAAACAAATGGATATAAAAGTCTGTTTGTCATTTCCCCTGCTGTATCCTGCCCAGGCTTTTTTAAAAGCGCGGATCTACCAGATCTATCAACAGACTTAGCGAGGAGCGCGACTATGCACGAGATTCCTAATCTCCCCTTCCCAAGCCTGCACGAACCTGAGCAGACGACCACGCAACAAGCCGGCGCCCAACAGCCCGAGCCGAAAGAAGCCACTGGCAGCCGCAAGGTTGACAGCGAAGACTGAAACACCCGCCGTACAGACCGTGTGGAAAGCGCTAACATGCGCTTTCCACACCGCCTGAACCGTGAGTCCCGCACCATGACCGACAACGTCACTCCTCCTTTTGATGAAGCACTGCAGGCCAGCGTTCTGATCGGCACCGCCGAGAAAATGATCGAGATCTGGACTCGTCTGTCTTCTGAAAAACAAGCCGCATTGCTGGCCCGCTTCGGCAGCGAAGAAAATGCGCTGGCCGCCCTGGTCACCACGCAACTGTTGGCGCCCGCCAAGCCCTGATTAATCCCGTTCGGCAATTAGTTTTACTTTTTCTCAACCCACGACCGCCTACGCCGTTATCATAAGCAGCCTATCTATCTGCTATCCCGTGGACCTTTGACCCATGTCTGAAAACCAGCGCCCCCTGGCGGTCACGCTGCAAGTTGTCTCCATCGTCCTGTTTACCTTTATCGGCTACCTGAACATTGGTATTCCCCTGGCCGTATTGCCCGGCTACGTCCACAGCGACCTCGGCTTCGGCGCGGTGATCGCCGGTTTGGTGATCAGCGTGCAATACCTTGCCACCCTGCTCAGCCGTCCGTACGCCGGGAAAATCATCGATAACAAGGGCAGCAAATTGGCCGTGATGTACGGCTTGGCCGGTTGCGGGCTCAGTGGCGTATTCATGCTGCTTTCAGCCTGGACCCAAAGCCTGCCGATATTGAGTCTGATCAGCCTGTTGGTCGGTCGCCTGGTGCTCGGCAGTGCGGAAAGCCTGGTGGGCTCCGGTTCGATTGGCTGGGGCATCGGCCGGGTTGGCGCGGCGAACACCGCCAAGGTCATCTCCTGGAACGGCATCGCCAGTTATGGCGCACTGGCGGTCGGCGCGCCGCTGGGGGTGCTGCTTGTCAATCAAATGGGCTTGTGGAGCATGGGCGTGAGTATCGTGTTGCTGGCCGCCCTGGGCCTGTTGCTGGCATGGCCGAAAACCGCTGCGCCGATCGTGACCGGTGAGCGCTTGCCGTTCATGCATGTACTCGGTCGGGTGCTGCCCCACGGTTGCGGACTGGCCTTGGGCTCCATCGGTTTCGGTACCATCGCCACGTTTATCACCCTGTATTACGCCACCCGGCACTGGGACAACGCGGTGCTGTGCCTGAGCCTGTTTGGTGCCAGCTTCATTGGTGCACGACTGTTGTTCGGCAACCTGATCAACCGCCTCGGCGGCTTCCGCGTGGCGATTGCCTGCCTGTCGGTGGAGGTCCTGGGGCTGTTGCTGCTGTGGCTGGCACCTGACGCGCACTGGGCGCTCGCGGGCGCGGCGCTCAGTGGCTTTGGCTTCTCACTGGTGTTTCCGGCGCTGGGGGTCGAAGCGGTCAACCTCGTGCCCGCGTCCAGCCGTGGCGCGGCGGTCGGGGCTTATTCGCTGTTCATCGACTTGTCGCTGGGGATCACCGGACCACTGGCCGGCGCGATTGCGGCCGGCTTCGGTTTTGCCTCTATCTTCCTGTTCGCCGCCCTGGCCGCTTTAACCGGTTTGATGCTCAGCATCTACTTGTACCGGCAGGCGCCGAAACAGCGCGAAGCGCGAGAATCCAGCTAAAAGTCAACCTTGCCGCGCCCGGCCTTGATGTTGCCGCGCTTGCTCTTGGATTCGAGCCGACGAGTCTTCGAACCGAGGGTCGGCTTGGTCGGGCGGCGTTTCTTTTCGACCTTGGTGGCGCTGAGGATCAGCTCGGTCAAACGCGCCAGCGCATCGGCCCGGTTCTGTTCCTGGGTCCGGTATTGCTGGGCCTTGATGATCAACACACCTTCACCGGTGATACGACTGTCGCGCAACGCCAGCAGCCGCTCCTTGTAGAACTCGGGCAAGGACGAGGCCGCAATGTCGAAGCGCAGGTGCACCGCGCTGGAGACCTTGTTGACGTTCTGCCCACCGGCGCCCTGGGCGCGGATGGCGGTCAACTCGATCTCGGCATCCGGTATATGCACGTTGTTGGAAATCACCAGCATGGAAAAGGGGTCCGGGGTCGGGAGCGTTCAGGATACCGCGATAGCGTTTTGAATAGGGGACAATCACAGGTCCAAGTGAGATCGAAAAAGCCCTGCCAGACTTTTCCTACAGCGTTGTCGGATTTACAAAAGGGACGTTGCATTGTTTCCAGTGACCACACTAATCTAAGGCTTCACACCAAGCTGAATACTTAGATAATGAATCTTGAGAATATTCGATACCATATTGCAGTTACTCTGTTGGTTTTAGGGTCATCGGGATTACCCACACTCGCCATTGTATTCTGCATAAATAAAGCAATTCACATCAATGAAGAACATCTTAAAATCGCATACTTTATAACATATACAGCACTTGTTTTAATTGGACTGCGCTTTTACATACCTAGAATGCGAGGACATACATAACCCCACACCAAACAATCAGCACCCCTTAACACCCCCAACTCAAAAACACAGAAAACACAGAAAACACAGAAAACACAGAAAACACAGAAATGAATCTAGAAGATATTCGATATTACACATCAGTAATTTTATTAGTTTTTGCCTGTTCCGTTCTGCCTGCCGGCCTCATCGCATTAGGAATAACAAAACTCTTTGACCTTAATGAAAAACATCGACACATCGCTTCTATTGCAACATACACAATTATCGTTTTCTGGGGTTTACGATTCCACATCCCTAGAATGCGCGGAATAATATAAAAACCACCCACCCCATTTAATGTTCGACAACATCTCTTGAAAACATTGCATCTATCGTTAACAAATCAACCAACACCTCAAGAGACAACGCCAATTTCCCGGCCTGTCGAAAAGCCACTTCATAGTTAATCGGATCACGCCTAAATAATTCCACCGTACCTGGTTTCTGTACATATCTAAACAGACCATACGCCGAGAGCCACAAATCCACAGAGTAATACACCATATCTCCATCGCCATCATTGGACATAGCTCTATAGGCGGATCTAACAGGCCCAACCGTGCTCGGAGCACCCGGCCCACGATAAATATTTCCGAAGCTTTCATAGATATTATTTGCTCCATGCCCAACCATGAGGGTGCCCGGAATCACACCGAGACCTCCCGGAGTTCCGATAATCGTAAACCCCGTTCGAACCTGCATCACCCCCGCAACAACTCCAACACCATTTTGAAGATAAAAGCGCGCCTTTGACGCCAAGTCTTCATATTCGGCCCTTATTTCCTGCACGCCCTGCCACGCACTAATAACCCCCTCATCTACCGCCTGAATCACTTCATCAACATAGGCGGCGACCATCGAACCAAATCGAAGCCGTGCAAAACCGTCAGGAATATGCGCCATGCCAATGGCGCACCCCGCTGCAACCAGATCAGAAGCAGATCTGGTTACATCATGAATATCGCAGGAAGATTCATTCATCCTCTTTCATCCAGGTGCTATAAGCACTGGTCGCCGCTGGAACATGCGCCCAGGCAATATTCCTGTATCGGATAGACACCAACTCTTGCGGCTCGGCATCATTCATGCGAATGGCATGGGGAACCTGCTGGCTGATATGCGCAATACGCGCATCGGTGAGGTGTATCGAATAATATCGCTCTTGACCTCCGGTCGAGGAGGTTCGGTATAAATTGATGATGCAGTCCAGTTCTTCACCAGTATGCAGCGCGCTCGCCAGCAGAGGCGATGACTTGTCGATGGCTTTGGTAATCATGATCGGCATGTGCTTGCCGCGACCGCTTGTGACACTGCCATCATTACCCGTGAGCATATCGTGCGAGTAAGCCAACACCGTGATTTCATCCTGATGGCCGAGTTGGCATTTGTTGCCGATAGAGCTTTGGCCTGAACAACCCGCTGAAATCAAGCCTTGTCGTTTACCGGTGATACTCATGTAACTTTGACTCGCCACAATCAGCACTCCTTGTTTAATTGGAGCGCCCGAGTCTAGGGCAAACAGGAGCAGGCAGGCTGTAGGCCCGTTCCGAATTAATCCGTTTTATTAAAAGTTCCGAAATGACTGTAGTAAACGATACTCGACTTTGTAGGAACCAGACTTCATCGCAATCGTGAAATCAGAACATCAAGAACAAAAACCCGGCACATGGCCGGGTTTGTTGTTTCTGCGTTCCACGCTTACTTCGCGCTGGCAGCCTGCAGCGCCTGTCGCGCACTGCGCTTGTTCTTGATGCCGTAGCAGACCCACATGAACACGATCCAGACCGGAATCGCATACACCGAGATCTGGATCCCCGGAATCAACAGCATCACGCCGAGAATGAACACCACGAACGCCAGGCAGATGTAGTTCCCGTACGGGTACCACAGGGCCTTGAACAGCGGCGTCTGGCGGGTCTTGTTCATGTGCTGGCGGAACTTGAAGTGCGAGAAGCTGATCATCGCCCAGTTGATCACCAGGGTAGCCACCACCAGTGACATCAGCAGTTCCAGCGCGTTTTGCGGGATCAGGTAGTTCAGCAGCACCGCGATCAGCGTCACGGCAGCCGAGGCCAGGATCGAACGCACCGGCACACCGCGCTTGTCGATCTTCGCCAGCGCTTTCGGCGCGTCGCCCTGCTCAGCCATGCCCAGCAACATGCGGCTGTTGCAGTAGGTGCCGCTGTTGTACACCGACAACGCCGCCGTCAGAACCACGAAGTTGAGGATGTGCGCGGCGGTGTTGCTACCCAGCATCGAGAACACCTGGACGAAAGGACTGCCGCTGTAGGAGTCGCCGGATGCGTTCAGGGTCTGCAGCAGGCTGTCCCACGGGGTCAGCGACAGCAGGATAACCAGCGCACCGATGTAGAAAATCAGGATGCGGTAGATCACCTGGTTGATGGCTTTGGGGATCACGGTTTTCGGCTTGTCGGCTTCGGCTGCGGTGAAGCCGAGCATTTCCAGGCCACCGAAGGAGAACATGATGATCGCCATGGCCATCACCAGACCGCTGACGCCGTTCGGGAAGAAGCCGCCGTGGGACCACAGGTTGCTCACCGAGGCTTGCGGGCCGCCGTGACCGCTGACCAGCAGGTAGCTGCCCAGGCCAATCATGCCGACGATCGCCACGACCTTGATGATCGCGAACCAGAACTCGGCCTCGCCAAAGACTTTGACGTTGGCCAGGTTGATCAGGTTGATCAGCACGAAGAAGCCAGCAGCCGTGACCCAGCTCGGGATGTGCGGCGCCCAGTAGTGAATGTATTTGCCGACGGCGGTCAGCTCCGACATGCCCACCAGAATGTACAGGATCCAGCAGTTCCAGCCCGACAGGAAGCCGGCGAAACCGCCCCAGTACTTGTGTGCGAAGTGACTGAAGGAACCGGCCACCGGCTCTTCAACGATCATTTCGCCCAGTTGGCGCATGATCATGAAGGCAATGAAGCCGCAAATGGCATAGCCGAGGATCATCGACGGGCCGGCGGATTTCAGTACCCCGGCCGAGCCGAGGAACAAACCGGTACCAATCGCGCCACCGAGGGCAATCAGTTGAATGTGGCGATTTTTCAGGCCGCGTTTCAGCTCGCCTGAATGCGAGTTTTGTCCACTCATGAAAAGGGTCTCACGCAAGGTTTGATGATGTTCAGTAGACGTTGCTGCTCAGCAAAGGCGTTAAGCGGCACCGATCAAACCCCAGCGCAGGCACCAGGAGTTCAGCGTATTTACAACGGTCATGCGTCACCTGTTTGTTTTTATCTGTGACGAAATCGAACCCGACACGCTCGTGACGCGGCGGAGTGAACAAGGCGGATAGCCTCGAGGTTTGCGCAGATGCGCAGGAGGTCACAGGTAAAACGCGGCGCATTGTACACCGCTAACCCCCTGCCGCCAGACACCGCTGAGTCAGCGTGTCGGTTGCCGGGATTGCCTGTGTCCACTCCGAATGGCTCGGGCGGCTGTAAAAAAGAGCTCAGACCTTTGCGGGTCATTGACGGGGGCAGCAGAAAAATTGCCCCACGCAGAGAGGTGAAAACGGATTGCGGCGTTCATTGCGCCTCCTTTTTGTTATGCACCTGCACGACAGGCATGGCGCGCATGACACCCTGCATGAGGCGTTGAGACAAGCGGGTTAGAGCCCTCGGCCGAGACTGAAAGGGTCGCGAAGTGGAAGAATTTTCTTACAGCATCAGGGAAGTGAGGATTGCACGGGGGTAATCGGCGGAATTCGTCAAAAAATCGTTACAGGGCGTAACGTCGGATTTCCATTTCCGGCATGACGGTGTTGCGCCTGACGCCTTCGCGGGCAAGCGCGCTCCCACCTTGATCTTGGCGCCGCCCATTTTATGTACACTCGATAACCCTGTGGGAGCTGGCTTGCCAGCGAAGAGGCACCCAAAATCAGCACAACACTGAAACCAGGCGCAAAAAAAAACGCCAACCCGAGGGTTGGCGCTTTTTATGAAGCGCTTACCGATCACTCCGGCTTACGACGACCAAAGCCCGGACGCTGACCTGAACCGGCCGGCGCGCCACGACGCTTGCCGGAAGGCTTGTCACCCTCGACCAGCTTGATCCCCGGACGCTTTGGTGCCGGCTTGGCCGGACGCTTGGTGTCGACTGGGCGATCGGCGACCGGCGTACCGCGACCGGCTGGAGCACCGCGACCTTCACCACGCTCGGTGCGGCCATTGGCCGGACGCGGAGTGCGTGGACCGCGCTCGCCATCCTGGCGTGCAACAGGCTTGCGCCCCGGACGCTCACCTTCGATCTGCGGCTCGCGGCTTTCACGCGGTGCGGCAGGCGCGCCAGCAGCCGGACGCAGGGTACGTACGCGCTCGGTCTTGGCCATCGGACGCGACGACTTGCGCTGCATACGCTCAAGCTTGTCTTTGCTTTTGGCGTTCAGTTGCGGCATGGCCACCGGGGTCAAACCAACTTCGGCACTAAGAATGTCGACTTCGTACTGGCTCATTTCGCGCCAGCGGCCCATCGGCAGGTCGGAGTTGAGGAACACCGGACCAAAACGCACGCGCTTCAGACGGCTGACCACCAGCCCTTGGGATTCCCACAGACGACGGACTTCGCGATTGCGACCTTCCATCACCACGCAGTGGTACCAGTGGTTGAAACCTTCTCCACCTGGAGCCTGCTGGATATCGGTGAAACGCGCCGGGCCGTCTTCGAGCACGACACCCGCTTTCAGGCGCTCGATCATCTCGTCATCGACTTCGCCACGTACACGCACGGCGTATTCGCGGTCCATCTCGTAGGACGGGTGCATCAGGCGGTTGGCCAGCTCACCGTCGGTGGTGAACATCAGCAACCCCGTGGTGTTGATGTCCAGGCGACCGATGTTGATCCAGCGCCCTTCTTTCGGACGCGGCAGCTTGTCGAACACGGTCGGACGCCCTTCCGGATCGACACGGGTGCAGATTTCGCCGTCGGGTTTGTTGTACATGATCACGCGGCGTACCGACTCGGCGGCTTCTTCGCGCTTGATCACCTTGCCATCGATGGTGATGGCGTCGTGCATGTCGACGCGCTGGCCAAGGGTGGCGTCTTTGCCGTTGACCTTGATGCGGCCGTGGCTGATCCAGGCTTCCACGTCACGGCGCGAGCCGACGCCGATACGGGCGAGGACTTTCTGCAGTTTTTCGCCTGCTGGGCCGATTGGCTGGTCGTCTTGCTGGTCGTTGATACTCATCTGGGCACCTCCCGGTGTGATCTGTCCAGGCGTGGCCTGGAACGTTGCAAATCTGTGTACTTGGGCGAAGGGATCGCCGAAGGGTCGCGAATCATACGCTCATCAGGGCGTTTGCGCATCAGAGACTAGTTGATCCGCCCAAGCTTATTGGCTTTTCCGCCAGCCGGTGATTTTGTGATGATTGACCAGAGCCCGCTCCCACAGGGGTATTGGCCAGTTACAGGGTCAAGATCAGTCTTCGAATTCGCGGCGTTCGGCTTCGATGGCTTCGGCTAAAGCCAAGGCTTCGGCCTCTTCATCACTCAGCTCGGGTTTTGGCTGTTCCAGGGCAGCAACCGCCGCCAGCAGTTTTTCCCGGGCTTCGGCGACACCGAGAATGTCGTCTTCCTGTTCCGACTCGATGCCTGGTTCGGGCTCCGCTTCAAGGTCAGGCGCCGGCTCGATCTGCACGGCTTCGGTGTCCGGCTGAACGTCAGCGAACTCCGGATCAGTCACGGATACCTCGCTATCACGCAACAAATCATCGAAATCGGTCTTGATCCCCTCCTCCATGCTGTCCAATTCCAGCAACAGCGTATGGAAACTGGTTTCTTCCTTGGGCTCTTCCGGCTCGGCACTGGCATCCGCCAGTTCCTGCAGGCCCGGCGGTACGGGCGCATCGTCGAAATCGAGCACCGGATCGGGCTCCAGTTCGCGCAATTCGGCCAGCGGCGGCAGGTCGTCGAGGTTTTTCAGGTTGAAGTGATCGAGAAACGCCTTGGTGGTGGCAAACATCGCCGGCTTGCCCGGCACGTCGCGGTATCCGACGATGCGAATCCACTCGCGCTCCATCAGCGTTTTGACGATCTGACTGTTGACCGCCACACCCCGCACGTCCTCGATCTCGCCACGGGTGATCGGCTGGCGGTAGGCGATCAGGGCGATGGTCTCGAGCATGGCGCGGGAATAGCGCTGCGGGCGCTCCTCCCACAAGCGGCCGACCCACGGCGAAAACTTTTCGCGGATTTGCAGGCGATACCCGGACGCGACCTCCTTCAGTTCAAAGGCGCGGCCATCGCAGGACTTGGCAAGTATCGTCAACGCTTTCTTGAAAACCGGTGGCTCCGGCCGCTCGCCCTCTTCGAAGAGTTCGAACAGGCGCTCCAGGGATTGCGGTTTTCCCGAGGCCAACAGGAAGGCTTCGAGCAAGGGTGCAAGCTCGCGGGGTTCACTCAAGTTCATGATTCAACTCGTTATTCGGCTCGGGCTCGCACGTGGATCGCTGCGAACGGCTCATTCTGCACCAACTCGACCAAGGATTCCTTGACCAGCTCGAGGATCGCCATAAAGGTCACCACCACCCCCAGACGTCCTTCTTCGGCGGTGAACAGCTCGACGAACGGCACAAACCCGCCGCCCTTGAGCCGTTCCAGCACATCGCTCATGCGTTCGCGGGTGGACAGCGCCTCGCGGCTGACCTGGTGGCTTTCGAACATGTCGCCGCGACGCAGCACTTCGGCCATGGACAGCAGCAGTTCCGACAGCCGCACGTCCGGCAGCAGCTTGCGCGCCCGGGCTTCCGGGGCGTCGAGCTTGGGCACCAGCACATCGCGACCGACGCGACTCAGACCATCGATGCCTTCGGCAGCGGCCTTGAAGCGCTCGTACTCTTGCAAGCGGCGGATCAGCTCGGCGCGCGGGTCTTCTTCCTCGTCTTCGACGGTTTCGGCCCGTGGCAGCAGCATCCGCGACTTGATCTCGGCCAGCATCGCGGCCATCACCAGGTACTCGGCGGCCAGCTCCAGGCGCACCGACTGCATCAACTCGACATACCCCATGTACTGACGGGTGATTTCCGCCACCGGGATGTCGAGGATATTGATGTTCTGTTTACGGATCAGGTACAGCAGCAGATCGAGGGGGCCTTCGAAGGCTTCGAGAAAGACTTCGAGCGCATCCGGCGGAATGTAAAGGTCCAGCGGCATTTCCATGACCGCCTGGCCATAGACCATGGCGAAGGGCAGCTCTTGCTGGGCTCCGGCCTGACTGTCGACGGGTTCTACTGCAGACATCTAGGCCTCGGCCATGAACGGCGTGGGATCGCCGCAACCGACGCGGATCACTTCCGGCTCGCCGTCGGCGAGGTTGATCACGGTGGACGCCTTGACCCCGCCGAAACCGCCGTCGATGATCAGGTCAACCTGATGCTCAAGCACCTGGCGCATTTCATAGGGATCGGTCATCGGGTCGGTTTCGCCGGGCAGGATCAGAGTCACGCTCATCAGCGGCTCGCCGAGTTCTTCAAGCAGCGCCAAGGCAATCGGATGGCTCGGCACCCGCAGGCCGATGGTGCGTTTTTTCGGGTGCAACAGCAGGCGCGGCACTTCACGGGTGGCGTTGAGAATGAAGGTGTACGGGCCCGGTAGATGGGCCTTGAGCAAGCGAAAAAGGCCCGTGTCGATCTTGGCAAACAGTCCCAATTGCGAAAGGTCGCTGCAAATCAGCGCGAAATTGTGCTTGTCATCCAGCCCGCGCAACCGGCGCACGCGCTCCACGGCATTCTTGTCGCCGATCTGGCAACCAATGGCGTAGGACGAGTCTGTGGGATAAATCACCACCCCGCCGTTGCGGATGATTTCGACCGCCTGCTTGATCAGGCGCGCTTGCGGGTTTTCCGGATGAATCTGGAAAAATTGACTCACATTCTCTACCTGTTCAGACGGCGGCAATAATTGGGTCATGTTTGAATCGACACCACAGTGGTGGCAGATCCTCCGGGACCGGGCGGTACTCACCGATCTCGGACCAGCCTCCAGGGCCATGAAAATCACTGCCGGCGCTGACCAGCAGACCAAACTCCCGGGCGAGAATGGCCAGGCTGCCCACTTGCTCGGCGGGCTGATGGCCATTGACCACTTCAATTGCGTGGCCCCCTGCTTGAATATAGTCGGCAATCAGGCGGCGACGTTTACTGCGAGTGAAATCGTAATGCCAGGGGTGCGCCAGACTGACCCAGGCGTTGGCTGCGCGCAGCGTTTCAACGGTATCTTCCAGGGTCGGCCAATGTAGCTTGACGTCGCCCAGCTTGCCGGCACCCAGCCATTTGCGGAACGCTTCGGCGCGATCCTTGACGAAACCTTCGCGCACCATCCAATCGGCAAAGTGCGGGCGGGCCGGCGCGTTGCCGCTGTCACCCAATTCCTGCTGGATCTCCCGTGCGCCTTCCAGCGCGCCCGGCATGCCTTTGAGCGCCAGTTTTCGGCTGATTTCTTCGGATCGCAACCAGCGACCGTCATGCAATTTGGCGATTGCCTCGACCAACGGCGCGGCATTGACGTCGAAACCGTAGCCCAAGACATGAATGGTCGCACCGCCCCAGGTACAGGACAATTCGACACCGTTGACCAGTTGCATCCCCAGCGCGTTCGCTGCGTTGCGGGCCTCGTCGAGGCCCTCGAGGGTATCGTGATCGGTCAAGGCCAGGACTCGCACGCCTTTCTCGAACGCACGCGCAACCAGAACCGCAGGCGCCAGGGCGCCATCGGAGGCCGTGCTATGGCAGTGCAAATCAACATTCACGGGGCTTTGTAACCTCAAATCAGCTGGCGCTATCGCGCGCCCATATGTTTGTTATTATGCCGCCACATCCTGCTTCTGGCTGCCACTGTGAAACAATTCATCGATTTCATCCCCCTCCTGCTGTTTTTCATCGTCTTCAAGATTGATCCAAGGGTCGTCGACATTGCCGGCCACGAGGTCACTGTAGGCGGCATCTACAGCGCCACCGCGATGCTCATCATCAGCTCCCTGGTGGTCTACGGCACGCTGTTCATCAAACAGCGCAAGCTGGAGAAGAGCCAGTGGCTGACCCTGATCGCCTGCCTGGTCTTCGGCAGCCTGACCCTGGCGTTCCACAGCGAGACCTTCCTGAAATGGAAGGCCCCGGTGGTCAACTGGCTGTTCGCCCTCGCGTTCATTGGCAGCCATTTCGTCGGTGAGCAGTTGCTGATCAAACGCATCATGGGCCACGCGCTGACCCTGCCTGACGCCATCTGGACCCGCCTGAACATCGCCTGGATCGTGTTCTTCCTGTTTTGCGGTGCCGCCAATCTCTTTGTCGCGTTCACCTTCCAGAGCTACTGGGTCGACTTCAAGGTCTTCGGCAGCCTGGGCATGACTTTACTGTTCCTGGTCGGTCAAGGTATCTACCTGTCCCGCCACTTGCACGATGCCGATACCACCACGCCAAAAACCGAGGACTGACATGCTTTACGCAATCATTGCCACAGACGTCGCCAACTCCCTGGAAGCTCGCCTGGCCGCCCGGCCAGCGCACCTTGAGCGTCTGCAAGCGCTCAAGGGCGAAGGTCGCATCGTATTGGCCGGCCCGCATCCGGCGGTCGACAGCAATGATCCGGGCGCGGCGGGTTTCACCGGCAGTCTGATCGTCGCCGAATTCGACTCCCTGAGCGCTGCCCAGGCCTGGGCCGACGCCGATCCGTATATCGCCGCAGGCGTCTACGCCAACGTTTCGGTCAAGCCGTTCAAGCAAGTCCTGCCGTAATTCGTCCCCCTCGCGATGAACCTTCTCGGTTCATCGCGCTCTCAATCGCTCATTATTCTCGTTTGCCTGCCGACAACTTCCCAATACTCGTATTGGAATCAGGAGTCGTGATGCGCAAGGGTCCGTTGTGTCTGATGTTGGTCACGTTGTCGATCGTGGCCCCCGCCCACGGTGAAGAAAGCGCCAGTGGCGGTAGTTCGACGCCGCTGTCACTGAGCGCTGGCAGCCAGATCACCGAGTTGCAACAGCGTCTTAAGGAAAGCGAGCGGCAACGGGAAGAACTGAGCAAACAACTGCAAAATGCCGATGGCGAGCGCGAAAGCCCCGTGCTGGCCCGATTGCGCCAGGAGAACCAGCGCTTGAAGCTGCAGCTCAAGGAGGCCCAGGCCAGTAGCCCGCTGCCGCGTTTGCTGACCGATCAGCAACAATGGTTCGTCATCGGCGCCGGAGTTGCGCTATTGGCCCTGCTCTGCGGTATCTTCGCCAGTGGTGCAAGTCGAAAACGTCGACAATGGCTAAATTGAGTGAGTCATGAGCGAGCTGTTACTTATTGATGATGACCAGGAGTTGTGCGAGCTCCTGAGCAGTTGGCTGAGCCAGGAAGGCTTTCAAGTCCGTGCCTGTCACGATGGCCAGAGCGCCCGTCGTGCACTGGCCGAAACGTCTCCGGCAGCCGTCGTGCTGGATGTGATGTTGCCGGATGGCAGCGGCCTGGAACTGCTCAAGCAACTGCGCAGCGATCACCCGGACTTGCCGGTACTGATGCTTTCGGCCCGCGGTGAACCTTTGGACCGCATCCTCGGCCTGGAACTGGGTGCCGACGATTACCTGGCCAAACCCTGCGACCCGCGGGAACTGACCGCCCGCCTGCGAGCGGTGCTACGCCGCAGCCACCCGGCGGCCGTTTCCAGCCAGCTGGAACTGGGTGATCTTTGCTTCAGCCCGGTGCGCGGCGTAGTCAGCATCGACGAACAGGAATTCACCCTCACCGTCTCCGAAAGCCGCTTGCTGGAAGCCTTGCTCAAGCAGCCCGGCGAGCCACTGGACAAACAGGAACTGGCGCAAATCGCCCTCGGTCGCAAACTGACGCTGTACGACCGCAGCCTGGACATGCACGTCAGCAACCTTCGCAAGAAGATCGGCCCGCACCCCGATGGCCGTCCGCGCATCGTCGCGCTGCGCAGTCGTGGTTACTACTACAGCCTGTAAACCGAGAAAGAGCTGGCCGACTGCAACCTGTGGCGAGGGAGCTTGCGCCCGTTGACTGCGCAGCAGTCCCGCTGTTGGGGCCGCTTCGCAGCCCGGCGCCCCAAATGACGTTATGTCAGCTCGGCGCAAAACCATCTTTACCCAAGCTTTACGCTCCACTGACCGCCGCTGACCTTGATCTCCGTAATCTGTACTCATCCGGAACGTACCGGGAATGAGACAAGGAGATTCACCATGCGCAAGACTCTTATCGCTCTGATGTTCGCCGCCGCCCTGCCGACCGTTGCCATGGCCATGCCTGAAGGCACAGGCCCGATGGGTGGGCCAATGGACGGTTCGCGCCACGGCGGTCAGATGCACGGCATGCACGGCAAAGGCCCGTACAGCCAACTGGACCTGAGCCGCGAACAGCGCGATCAGATCCGCAAGATCATGGGCGAGCAAATGCACGAGCGTCAGCAACTGGTAGACAAGTACCTGGAAAAACTCTCGCCAGCCGACCAGAAAGCCATGAAGGACGAAATGGCCGCCAACCACAAGAAAGCCGAAGCCGACGTCCGCGCGCTGCTGAAACCGGATCAACAGAAGAAATTCGACGAGATCCAGAAGCAACAGGCTGAGCGCCGCGCCGAATGGGCCGAATTCAAGGCCTGGAAAGCGCAACAACCGCAAAAAGCGCAATAATGCGTTAACCCCGGACCCAATGGCTCACCCCATTGGGTCTGCTGCTTTTACTGTAGGAGCGAGCCTGCTCGCGATGGACGTCAACGATAACGCGCGGCAACAGGTAGCACGTGTTGTCTATTCGTTCTTCGCGAGCAGGCTCGCACCTACAGGTGATTCCGTGATTGTTTGAGGATTTTCTGTGCGCTCATTGTTCTGGCGTATTCTGGCCAGCTTCTGGCTGGCGATCGCTTTGGTTGCCGGGCTCTCCATTCTGCTGGGGCACATGCTCAATCAGGACGCGTGGATTCTCAGTCGTCATCCCGGCCTCAACACCCTGGCCGAGGAGTGGACTCAAACCTATGAGACCCAGGGCGAGGACGCCGCTCAGGACATTCTCGAACAACGCAAACGCCAATATCACATCGATGTTCAGGTGCTCAACGAAAGCGGCGACCCGGTGGTGCGCGGCACCTTCCCACGTCGCGCGGCGGCCTTCGAAGCACGCCAGAACAATGATGACCGGCGCCTGCCATGGCGTCGTCTGACCGCGGAATACACCAGCGAAAAAACCGGCGACACCTACCTGCTGATCTATCGCATTCCACACCCGGAACTGGATGCCTGGCACCGCGAAAGCCTGCTCTGGCCGCTGAGTGCACTGGGGATCGCCCTGGTGGTGCTGACCCTGTTCAGCTTGTTCGTGACCCTTTCCATTACCCGTCCGCTCAGCCGTTTGCGCGGCGCGGTGCATGATCTGGGGCAAACCACTTACCAACAAAACAGCCTGGTCAAACTGGCCAACCGCCGCGATGAGTTTGGCGTACTGGCCACTGATTTCAACCGCATGGGTGCACGCCTGCAAAGCCTGATCGGCAGCCAGCGGCAGTTGCTGCGCGATGTGTCCCACGAACTGCGCTCTCCCCTCGCCCGGCTGCGCATTGCCCTGGCCTTGGCCGAACGGGCGTCACCGGAAGAACGGCAAAAGCTCTGGCCGCGCCTGACGCGCGAATGCGACCGACTCGAAGCGCTGATCAGCGAAATTCTGGTGCTGGCGCGGGTCGATGCCGATAACGCCAGCGCTGAGGAGGTGGATCTCAACGCGTTGCTCGCAACGCTGCAACGAGATGCGCAAATGGCTTCACCGGAACAAAGCGTAAGGCTGGAGGCTGAGGCGCAATTGAACCTCAAAGGCTGGCCGACCATGATCGAACGCGCCGTGGACAACCTGCTGCGCAATGCCCAGCGCTTCAATCCGGTGAGCGGGCAACCGATCGAAATGCTGGCATTGCGTCAGGGAGATCGGATCGTGGTGAGCGTGCGCGATCATGGGCCGGGCGTTGACGCCGAACACTTGAATCAACTCGGTGAACCCTTCTACCGCGCGCCGGGGCAGACTGCGGCAGGCCACGGTTTGGGATTGGCCATTGCACGGCGGGCAGCGGAGAGACATGGCGGCAGCCTGGTGCTGGCCAATCACCCGGAAGGCGGGTTTGTTGCCAGTCTGGAACTGCCACTCGTCCCAGGCGCAGTGGTCCAACCCTGAACCCACTTTTGATCGAGGTCGTCAGGCTTTACCGGGCCAGGCGCTGACGAACTCGGCCAGATCAACTTTCTCCGCAACGCGCGGTTCTTTCTGCGGCGTGCCAAGGTACAGAAACGCAATCACCTCCTCGCCTTCGGCCAATCCCAACCCCTTGGCCACCTGCGGCGAATAGGCCAGATCACCCGTACGCCACACCGCGCCAATGCCCTGCGCATAGGCCGCCAGCAAAATCCCGTGGGCCGCGCAGCCAGCCGCGAGCCGTTGCTCGGACTTGGGATATTTGACGTGATCCTGCAAGCGCGCAATCACCACCACCACCAGCGGTGCCCGCAGCGGACCGTTGCGCGCCTTGTCGATGGCCGCCTCGCTGGCTTCGCCATCCTGCAGCTTCGCGGCTTCGGCCAGCAACTCGCCCATTTGCTCGCGCGCAGCACCTTCGACAGTCAAGAAACGCCACGGCTGCAAGTGACCGTGATCGGGTGCACGCATGGCGGCGGCAAACAGCGCCTCGCGCTGCTCTGGCGTGGGAGCCGGCTCGACCAGGCGTGGGACGGAAACACGGTTGAGCAATACGTCGAGAGCCTGCATCGGCCACCTCCTGAAAAATTGGTGCGGCTATTCTAGCGGTATCTACCGCCGGAGTGCCGGTTTACATGCCCTGCACCGCAGGTAGAATGGCGCCCTTCCCACATTCAGCCGAGCGGACCTCATGGCGTTGCCGACCTTACGGATCATTGGTTTCATCATCGGCATCTTCCTGATAACCCTGGCCATCGCCATGGTCGTGCCCATGGCCACGCTGGTGATCTTCGACCGCACCCATGACCTGCCGTCGTTCCTCTGGGCCAGCATGATCACCTTTGTCGCCGGCCTGGCGCTGGTCATTCCGGGACGACCCGAGCACATTCACCTGCGCCCACGGGACATGTACCTGCTGACCGTCAGCAGCTGGCTGGTGGTGTGCATCTTTGCCGCACTGCCGTTTCTGTTGACCCAGCGCATCAGCTACACCGACTCGTTTTTTGAAAGCATGTCCGGCATCACCGCCACTGGCTCAACGGTACTCAGTGGCCTGGACACCATGTCCCCCGGCATTCTGATGTGGCGCTCGCTGTTGCACTGGATCGGCGGCATCGGCTTTATCGGCATGGCGGTGGCGATTCTGCCACTGCTGCGCATCGGTGGCATGCGGCTGTTTCAGACCGAGTCGTCGGACCGTTCCGAAAAAGTCATGCCCCGCTCGCACATGGTGGCGCGGTTGATCGTAGCGGCCTACGTCGGCATTACCATTGTCGGCAGCCTGGCGTTCTGGTGGGCCGGGATGAGCCTGTTCGATGCGATCAACCATGCGATGTCGGCGATTTCCACCGGTGGTTTCTCCACCTCCGACCAGTCCCTGGCCAAATGGACACAACCGGCGGTGCACTGGGTGGCGATCGTCATCATGATTCTCGGCAGCCTGCCGTTCACCCTGTACGTGGCGACCCTGCGCGGCAACCGCCGGGCGCTGATCAAGGATCAACAGGTCCAAGGTTTGCTCGGCATGTTGCTGGTGACCTGGCTGGTGCTTGGCACCTGGTACTGGTGGACCACCAAACTGCATTGGCTGGAAGCGCTGCGGCATGTGGCGCTGAACGTGACGTCGGTGGTGACGACCACCGGTTTCGCACTGGGGGACTACAGCCTCTGGGGCAATTTCTCGCTGATGCTGTTCTTCTATCTGGGCTTTGTCGGCGGCTGTTCCGGCTCGACGGCTGGCGGGATCAAGATTTTCCGCTTCCAGGTGGCCTACATTCTGCTCAAGGCCAACCTTAATCAATTGATTCATCCGCGCGCGGTGATCAAGCAGAAGTACAACGGTCACCGGCTCGATGAAGAGATCGTGCGTTCGATTCTGACCTTTTCGTTTTTCTTCGCCATCACCATCTGCGTGATCGCGCTGTTGCTTTCGCTGCTCGGGGTGGACTGGATGACCGCGCTCACCGGCGCCGCCAGCACCGTGTCCGGTGTCGGCCCCGGCCTGGGTGAAACCATCGGCCCGGCCGGCAACTTCGCCTCGCTGCCCGACGCCGCCAAGTGGATTCTCTCGTTCGGCATGCTCTTGGGCCGACTGGAGATCATTACGGTATTTGTTCTGTGCATTCCAGCGTTCTGGCGTCACTGACCGTCGGTGGCGCTTCCATCAATCGCGCCCGGTATTCGCCGGGCGTGGCATCGAACCAGCGCCGGAAGGCGCGGAAGAAGTTGCTCGGATCGGCGAACCCCAGCAGGTAGGCAATTTCCAGCAGGGTCATGGTCGGTTGCGCCAGATACTGCTCGGCCAATTCGCGCCGGGTGTCGTCGAGCAATGTTTGAAAACTCGTGCCCTCTTCCTGCAAGCGTCGCTGCAACGTACGTTGCGACAGGTGCAGCGTTTGCGCCACGGTGTCGCGCTTGGGTTCGCCCTGTGGCAGCAAACGGCATAGCACCTGCCGCGCCTTGTGGGTCACGCGCCCCTCGGAAAACCGTGCCAGGTATTCACCGGCAAAGCGGTCATGCAGCAACGCCATGGCCTCGTTGGCCGTCGGCAATGGCGCTTCCATGTCCGAACGCTCGAAAATCAGCGCATCGTAAGGTGCGTTGAACACCAGCGGCGCATGGAAAGCCTGTTTATAAGGTTCGAGATTGGCCGGTTGATCGCCCTGGACCAGCACCTTGCGCGGGTGCAGCGTGCGACCGGTCAGCCAGCCGCACAGCGCCAGGGCGCAGGCCAGTGAGGCTTCGGCGCTTTGACGAGTGGGCGGCAAATGATCGCCGTGAACCGTCAGAATCAGCGCATACCCCTCATCCAGCAGGCGGAAACTCAGGTCCGCGCTTTCAGCAATGATCCGCTGGTAACGCACCAGTCGCTTGAAGCCTTCGGCCAGGGTCTGACTGGACATCAAGGCGTAGCCGGTCACATGGAACTGCGCGGGTCGTACCACCTTGCCCATGTTCAGGCCAATCGCCGGGTTGCCGGACAGCTCAACCGCGCGTTGCCAGAGCCGTGTCATGGAGTCTTGCGGGAAGCGCGCATCCGGATCATCCAGTGCCGCATAGTCGAGCCCCAGCTGTTTGAACAGAACCCGGCAATCCAGGCCGTCCATTTCCAGTGCTTTGACAATCCCCATCGCCCAGCTTGCAGAAGTCGTTCGTTCGCTCATGTCGGGTTCTTACATGATGAGCCGCAATGTCACGGCCAATTTCCGAAGGATACTAAAGTGGCGCCTATTGTCACTGGCCGATGCCATTGATCACTCTAGACTCAAATAAGCTACCCGCAGAACAACTTGCAGTCAGAACAATAACCACAGAGATCGCGGTCGTGGAAAACGTCAAACGATTCAACAGCTTCGCTGAGTTTTACCCGTATTACCTCAGCGAGCACAGCGACAGCACTTGCCGACGAATGCACTTCATCGGCACGACGCTGGTCATTTTCATTCTGGCGCTGACCATTGGTCGGGGCACCTGGATGCTGTTGTGGGCTTTGCCGGTGGCCGGTTACAGCTTCGCCTGGGTCGGACATTTCTTCTTCGAAAGGAATCGCCCTGCAACTTTCCAACATCCCTTCTATAGCCTGCTCGGCGATTTCGTCATGTATCGCGACATGATTCTGGGCCGCGTGCCGTTCTAGAACACAGGAGGATTGCCGATGAATGCAAACGCCCGTTTCACCCACATGAAGGACGGCACCCAGGAAGACTGGGCGATCATTGCTGCGGACTTCAGTGCCTACGCCCGTCAACTGCCGGTACGAATCGCGGCGCACCTGAAGTTGTTGGAGGGTGATTTTGGTGGCTTTCCAGTGGACCGCCTGACCCACTCCCTGCAAACCGCCACCCGCGCCTGGCGCGACGGCCGCGATGAAGAGTATGTGGTCTGCGCCCTGCTCCACGACATCGGCGACACCCTTGGCTCCTACAACCACCCGGACATCGCGGCCGCCATCCTCAAGCCGTTCGTCAGCGCCGAGCATTTGTGGATGGTGGAAAAACACGGGATTTTCCAGGGCTACTACTTTTTCCATCACCTGGGCATGGACCGACACCTGCGCGAGCAATTCAGCGATCACCCGCAGTACCTGGCAACCATCGAATTCTGCGCCAGGTACGACGCGGCGGCGTTTGATCCGGCATATGACACCCTGCCGCTGAGCTTCTTTGAACCGATGATGGCGCGGCTGTTTGCGCAGCCGAAGCACTCGATCTACAAGGCGGCGATGGAAGAATACTCACCCGCCTGACAGGCCACAGGGGACCGCGTTCTTTCAGGAAAAACGATCAAATGGTGGGAGCGAGCCTGCTCGCGATGAGGCCACTGCAATCAGCGCAATGTTCAAGCCGGCTCGGCGACTTTCAAAGCCTTCAACTGCGCCTCCCGCGCCTGGGCATCAGCCAGGCGATACAACTCGATCGTGCCATCCCAATGCTCGATCAGCGCCGTGCAAGACTCCACCCAGTCCCCGCAATTGAGGTAATCCACCTCGCCGACCTTTCGAATCTCGGCATGGTGAATGTGCCCGCACACCACGCCATGCAGCTCGCGTTTGACACACTCGTGGGCGATGGCTTCTTCAAAATCGCTGATGAAGCTGACGGCGGTTTTCACCTTGTGCTTGAGGTACGCCGACAGCGACCAGTAGCCATAGCCATAACGGGCGCGCCAATGGTTGAGCCAACGATTGAGGGTCAGGGTGAATTCGTAGGCCGAGTCGCCGAGAAAGGCCAGCCAGCGGTGATAGCGAGTGATCACGTCAAACTGGTCACCGTGGATCACCAACAAATGCCTGCCGTCAGCGGTCACGTGCACCGCTTCATCCACCAATTGGATATTGCCCAGAATCAGCTTCGAATAGCGGCGCAGGAATTCGTCATGGTTGCCGGTGACGTAGATCACCTCGGTACCGCGCTTGGCCATGGTCAGCAAGCGCCGGATCACGTTGGTGTGCGCCTGCGGCCAGTACATGCCGCCGCGCAGTTTCCAGCCGTCGATGATGTCGCCCACCAGATAGATCTTGTCTGCGTGGTAACCCTTGAGAAACTGCGACAGATGCTCGGCCTGGCAATCGCGCGTGCCCAAATGCACGTCGGAAATCCATAGGGTCCGCACACGTTGCTTACGGCTGGGTTTGGCGAGCTCGGCGCTGGTCATGGACAACCCTCAGGACTGGTTTTCGCCAGCTTGCGCCGGGTGGATTAATAGCCCATGACAGCGGCAAGTCAGTCTTGTGACAACGCGAACGAGCCGCCTCGGTGTAAACTGCCGCCCAGTCCCCGGAGCCCTGCGATGAGACCGATTCTCACCCTTCGTCAGTACAGCCACGACCTGATCATCCACAGCCATGAGCACGCACAATTGGTGTTCGGGCTGTCGGGCGCGCTGGATTTCGAGATCGACGGGCGTGGCAGCCAGGTGGTTCAGCAGAGTTTCGCCGTGGTGCCATCCGGCGCGCACCATGCGTGCGGCAGCGCCAATGGCAGCCATTGCCTGGTACTGGACGTGCCCGGTGATCAATGGGTCTCTCAGTCCCTGGGCGATCATGCCGAATCCAGCCGACGCTTGCTCGACAACGCTGGACGGCTGTCGCTGGATGCCGGGCAAAGCCAACTGGTCGCCTGGCTGGCCAACAGCCCGGTCGAGGATCCGCTGATTGCGCAACAGGGTGCGGTGCTGTTGCTGGCCAGTCTGAACAACGCAAGACCTGACAGCGTCGGTACTCGGCGCCTGCCCTACGCTGCATTGAATGCGCACATTGACCAATACGCCGCCTACCCGCTGCAAGTCGCCGATCTGGCACGCGTGGCCGGCCTCTCCAGTGCTCGTCTGCATGCCCGGTTCGTTGCCGAATGCGGGCAGACGCCGATGGATTACATCCGCAGTCGCCGCCTGCATAAGGCCGTTACCTTGTTGCGCGAATCGATGCTGCCCATAGGCGAGATTGCCTGTCGCGTCGGTTACAGCTCCCAGAGTGCATTCGCCGCCGCGGTGCTGCGCGAGTTCGGCACATCACCGGGCAAACTGCGACGCGAGGCTGGCGACAAACAGTGAGAGTCTGACGACAGACACGACGGTAGCGGGTGCGGTTAAATGGTCCGGCTCACGATGTTTATCAAGGACTGCAATGACTCCCCGTACCGCCCTTGGCGCCCTGCATATCGGCGCACTGATGTTCGGCCTGACCGGCGTATTCGGAAAACTCGCCGCAGCCTCACCGGCCATCATCGTTTTCGGCCGCGCGGCATTCGCAGTGCTGGCGCTGGCATTTTTTGCACGATTCGCCCGCCAGAGCCGCTGGCAAACACTTGAAGCCGTGGACTGGCGTCGACTGTTGCTCAGCGGCCTGTTGCTGGCCGGGCACTGGGTAAGTTTCTTCATTGCGGTGAAAGTGGCTGGCGTGGCGATCGCAACGCTCGGCTTTGCCAGTTTCCCGGCCTTTACCGTCATCCTCGAAGGCCTGATTTTCCGCGAACGCATTCGCGCCAATGAGATCCTGTTGGTCGTACTGGTCAGCGTCGGGTTGGTGCTGGTGACGCCAGCGTTCGATCTGGCCAGCGGCGCTACCACGGGCCTGCTCTGGGCCGTGGCATCCGGTTTGTTGTTCGCCCTGCTGTCGCTGACCAACCGCGTCAGTTCCGGCCGCATTCCGCCGGTGCAGGCAGCGCTGTATCAGAACGTTGTGGTCGCCCTGTGCCTGTTGCCGATGGCGGCGCCGCAATTGAGCGAGGTGCGTGCTATCGACTGGCTGTGGATCAGCCTGCTCGGGGTGTTCTGCACCGGCGTTGCCCATAGCCTGTTCGTCGCCAGCCTCGCCGTGATCAAGGCCCGGACCGCCGCCGTGGTCTTCGCCCTGGAGCCGGTCTACGGCATCACCGTGGCCTGGCTGTTATTCGATGAAAACCCGACCCTGCGCATGTTGCTGGGCGGTGCGTTGATCATCGTCGCGATTGTGGTGTCCAGCAGGCTTGCGAACGGTTCGAGCAAGAAAGCCGTCGCCGCCGAGGCCGCCTCTCACTGAGTGCGATCGTTGTGTCCGAGATCCCGGTCCGGATCGATTTGATCGCGGACCCGCTGTTTCAGAATCTTGGCCTCGGGAAACCCACCGTCAACCTTGCGCTCCCAGATTTGCACCTCGTCGCAGGAAATGTGAAAGACGCCACCCGTGCCGGGTACCAGGGACACTTTACCCAGATCGTCTCCGAACGTGCTGAGCAGCTCCTGGGCCAGCCACGCAGCGCGCAACAACCACTGGCATTGGGTGCAATAAGTGATGACGATTTCCGGTTTGCTCGCGGCCATGAAAGACAGGTTCCCTGAGGCATAAAGACTGACGCTTGAATGCGCTCCAGCTTACAACACATCACATCTGTGGCGAGGGAGCTTGCTCCCTCGCCACAATAGTTCCCTACACCCAAGGTTATCGGGTGACGGCAAATTAACTGCGGGCCGCCTGTTTCGGTGGTTCAAGGTCCGGCGATGGAACCGGCTCTGCGAACTCGACGAGAAAGCTGCCGTCCATTGATCGGGAAACGGGTTCGAGTTCCCATTCAATGTCGGGCTGCGGCAACGTAGAGGCACTCGATGGCGATGCGGTGGCGTCGATCAAGCCCCCACTCGCCCCCATCGACAGGTCATCCAGGTTCAACTGGAACTCGTTGCCAGACGCTGCCGCCACGGGCACTGCGGCTGATGCGACAGGGCTCAACCCGGGATGACGTGCACGGATTTCCAGAAATTCCTGTGGGGCAAACCCGGAACTGCGCAGGCTGGCCTGTTGCGCGTCATGGGCCGCGATTTCACCTTGCTTGCCCAGAGCGTCCTGCCATGGTTCCAGCGATCGGTTCAGTACCGGCTCTTGCTTGGCCGCAGGTTCGGGGGCGGTCTGTAATGGCTGGCGGCGACGCCGAACGAACCATCCCAGCAGCCCCAACACCACCAGCGCCGGCAGCCCGAACATCAGCGATAAATCCCTCCCGGGCTCTGCCGCAACGACAGGCGTCGGCGTCACCACCGCAGGCTCATCCGGCTCTGCTGCCGACAGCTGAACTTCTGCCAACCGGGTTTGCAACTCGGCTACCTGCTTTTTCCCAGCGGCGATCTGTTCGCCCTGTGCCAGGAGCTTCGCCTTGAGCCCGTCAACGCTTGCCTGCAACTGCTGGTTTTGCAGCACGCTGGCGGCCAATTGTTCATCAAACGGATCAATCACTGGAGCGGCGGCAGGCTTGGGCGGCTCCTTGCGCGCAGGAAGTGGCGCGGTGGCAGGCTGGACACTCGGAAATTCGGAAGAGGGTCGGCCGATCAGCGGTTCATCCGTTGCCGGCACAATATTGGGTGATCCTGGAGGGTCGATCAGCACCGTGTACTCACGCAGCAACCGGCCGTTGGGCTGATTGAGCTGTACGAGGAAATTCAGGAAGGGTTCATTGACCGGTTTGTTAGATGTCACCTGGATCAGGCGACGGTTGCCCCGCAGGACAGCGGTGAACTTCAGGTTATCAAGGAAGAGCACCCGCTCGACACCGGCCCGGCTGAATTCGTTCGCTGTCGCGAGGCTGGCCGACAGTTCGCCCTCCTCCAGGCCTGCGGCATCCATCAGCGCAATGTCGGCTCGCAGCGGCTGATTCAATGCCGAGTGAACGGTCATTTCACCGAGCCCCAGCGCTGACGCCAATGCCGAGTAAGTGACAACGGCACCGACCAGCAACAATCGGGTGCAACAGCGTACAACGAAAAGCCGACTCTCAAGCATGAGCATCCCTTAGTAACCAGAACCAACCTGCACGTGTTCGCACATCCGGTACGAACACGATATCGCGCAGTAGTTCTTATAGTCTGCTCAATGCGGCCTCTCACCAGTCTGGCGCGGGGTTATGCCTCAAGATTTTTCAAGGTTGCCAAGTATGTGCCCATGAACCCGCATGCACACCGCCAAATCCGCCTCATCCACGCCTTCGAACAGCTCGTGGCGCAGTTGCGTGGCAATGGTTTCAATTTGTTCAATGAGGGGGAGCGCCGGGGCGCAGAGGACGATCTTCTTTGCTCGACGGTCTTCCAGCACCGCTTGACGCTGCACCAGGCCCTGGCTTTCCAGGCTATCGAGCAGGCGGGCCAGGGTGGGTCCTTCCACGCCGACGCTTTGCGCCAGTTCACGTTGTGTCGGGGCATCGTCGAAACGCGCCAGGTGCAGCAGCACCAGCCAACGCGCCTGGGACAGTCCGAGCCCGGCCAGTCGGCGGTCGAGTTCGGCACGCCAGCCGCGTGACATCTGGGCCAATTGCATGCCAAAGCGGTGTTGATCGGTTAACGGCATAAAACACTCATGATTAGACTGAAATAGAGAAAACCTAATAATTAGTCAGCTAAGCATGAGCCTTGCCCTGAGGCAAGGCTTGATCTGTACTGAATCGTTACATCTGCACGACAGATCACTCAAATCTCGAATTCGGACTGCAATGCAGCCCGTACACAGTACAAAACACCTTCCGGCACCCGGCCTGCAAACAGCGCGGAAATCTCCGACACTGGCGGTAACTCGCCTTCGCCGTCGAGGAACGCATCCTGAACTTCGCCCATCAAGTCCTCGGGCAAATCCAGTGCCTGTTCCAGCGACAGCTGCTGCTTGCCAATGGCCTCGGCCAGCATGGTGTAGACGTTCTTTTCCGAGCATTGCAGCTGACCGGCAATCTGCAGCGGCGTCATGCCGGCGCGCGCCAGGGTGATCAATTCGTGGCGCACATCGGCCACCACCTTCGGTGCTTCGACCTGGCCGCCGAGAACTTCGAGGAAGGCCTCGCCATAACGTTCCAGCTTGCGCGCGCCGACGCCACTGACCGTGGCCATTTCCGCCAGGGAAGTGGGCTGGCTGCGGAGCATTTCCAGCAAGGTGGAATCCGGGAAGATGACGTAAGGCGGCACACCGTGTTCTTCGGCGAGTTTGCGTCGCAGGGCACGCAAGGCTTCCCACTGTTCGCGTTCTTCGCCGCGCACCAGTTGGCTCGCCTGGCTCTTGCTGCTTTTGGTCGTGGTTTGCGCCTTGAGGTCGCGGCGCAGCTCCAGGGTCACTTCACCCTTGAGCAGCGGCCGACAGCTGTCACTCAGGCGCAAGCCGCCGTAACCTTCCAGGTCGATATCCGCCAGCCCCCGGGCAACCAGTTGTCGGAACAACGAGCGCCATTCGCCTTCGGCCATCGCTTTGCCGACACCGTAAACCGACAGATGCTGATGACCGAAACTGCGGACTTTTTCGTTGTCCTTGCCCAGCAATACATCCACCAAATGCCCGACACCGTAGCGCTGGCCGGTGCGGTAGATCGCCGAAAGCGCCTGACGGGCGGGCTCGGTGGCGTCCCAGGTCTGCACGCCGTCGACACAGTTGTCGCAGTGACCACAGGGCTCGGGCATGTCCTCGTCGAAATAGGCCAGCAGGGTCTGGCGGCGGCAGCGGGTTTCTTCGCACAACGAGAGCATGGCGTCGAGCTTGTGCTGCTCCAGGCGCTTGTGGCGTTCGTCGCCTTCAGAGTTCTGCAGCATCTGCTTGAGCATCACCACGTCTTGCAGGCCGTAGGCCATCCAGGCGTCTGCCGGCAGGCCGTCACGCCCGCCGCGACCGGTTTCCTGATAGTAGGCCTCAAGGGATTTCGGCAGATCGAGGTGTGCGACAAAACGTACGTTGGGTTTGTCGATGCCCATGCCGAACGCCACGGTGGCGACCATGATCAAGCCTTCCTCGTTGAGGAAGCGCTTCTGGTGGTAGGCGCGCAAATCGTTGGGCAGCCCGGCGTGGTAGGGCAGCGCCGGGAAGCCTTGCTCGCTGAGGAATGCCGCCACCTCCTCGACCTTTTTGCGCGACAGGCAATACACAATGCCGGCATCGCTGCGCCGTTCGGCGAGAAACGCCAGCAACTGCTTGCGCGGCTGCTCCTTGGGCACGATGCGATAAAAGATGTTCGGTCGATCGAAGCTCGACAGGAAGCGCTCGGCGTTCTGCAAGTGCAGGCGAGTGACAATCTCTTCCCGGGTGCGTTTGTCGGCGGTGGCGGTCAGGGCGATGCGTGGCACATCGGGGAACATTTCCGCCAACTGGCCCAGTTGCAGGTACTCCGGACGGAAATCATGGCCCCATTGCGACACGCAGTGTGCTTCGTCTATGGCGAACAGAGCGATGTTCAACCCTTGCAGGAACGCCAGCATGCGTGGCTGGACCAGCCGTTCCGGCGCGAGATAGAGCATTTTCACTTCGCCGCGCTTGATGCGGGCCGCCAGGTCGCGCTGTTGCTCGGCACTGAGGGTAGAGTTCAATGCGGCGGCGGCCACGCCCAGCTCTTCGAGCGTCGCGACCTGATCGTCCATCAAGGCAATCAGCGGCGACACCACGACGGCCAGGCCATCGCGCAACAGCGCCGGTACCTGGAAGCACAAGGATTTGCCGCCACCGGTAGGCATCAGAACCAGGGCATCGCCGCCGCTGGCCACGCGCTCAATGATTGCACCCTGACGGCCACGGAAACTGTCGTAGCCGAAGATGTCCTTGAGGACGCGTTGAGCCTGTTCGAGCATAAAAACTCCAAAAATCACCGAAACATCCCTGCAAGGCTGGTTCAGAAGCGCCAGCACCACACCGACAAATCGTAAGTGCGCGTTGCATGTCGCTTCACATTTCAGCCGGGACGCCAGCAGGGCATCACAAAACGCGCGAGTATACCCGAGCACTGTCCGGCACAGGGCGCCGCTGATAAGACACTCCAACAACACCGTACAAATCCTGTGGGAGTGAGCTTACTCGCGATGGCGGCGGATCAGGCAGCGACGATGCTGGATGCGACGACCTCATCGCGAGCAGGCTCGCTCCCACAGGGAATGCGGTGCAAATATGCCGCGCGGCTGGCCTGAGCGCTCAAGAAGGCCTAGAATTCCCGCATCTGTTAATTCCCCAAGGTAGTCCTTTAATGTCCTTCGCTGAGCAACTAACCCGCCTGCAAGTCTTCCTCGACGCCGATGAACTGCATGACGAGGCGCTGGACTACGTGGCCGCCCACGGCTACCTCACCGCGCTGTCGATCTGTTCCGAAGTCGTACCGGATCGTGAGTGGATCGACGCGCTCTTCGCCGAAGAGCCGCATTACGCCGACGACACCGAGCGCGAAGCGATCGAATCCACGTTGCTGGCCCTCAAGGCGCACATCGCCCGTCAACTGGCCTCTGATGAAGAGTTCGAGTTGCCCTGCGACCTGGACCTGGGCGATGACCCGGACGATTCAGAACTGCGCGGCTGGTGCATCGGTTTCATGGAAGGCGTGTTCCTGCGCGAAGAAGCCTGGTTCGAAACCGCCGAAGATGAAGTCAGCGAAATGTTGCTGCCGATCATGGTCGGTTCGGGCCTGTTCGACGAGCAACCGGAGTTCTCCGACATCGCCGCCGACGCCAACCTGATGGACGACATGATCGTACAGATCCCGGAAGCCCTGACCGCGCTGTACCTGCTGTGCAACGCGCCAGACGAAAAACCGGCGATCCTCAAGCCACGTCACCATTAAGGTCCTGCCTATGGACGCCCCCATAGGCAACCGCCCCCTGATGTTGCGTTACGTGTTGCTGGCCATCGGCTGGCTCAGCGTAGCGCTGGGGGTGATCGGGATTTTCCTGCCGGTATTGCCCACCACGCCCTTCCTGCTGCTGGCGGCCGCCTGTTTCGCCCGCAGTTCGCCGCGCTTTTATCGATGGCTGGTGGAGCATCGGCACCTTGGGCCCTGGATTCGCGACTACCTCGACGGCAACGGCATTCCGCTCAAGGGCAAGGTCTACGCCATCGGCCTGATGTGGGCGAGCATCCTGTTCTCCTGCTATCTCGTGCCCCTGCCTTGGGCTCGCGGCTTCATGCTGACCAGCGCGGTGCTGGTGACGATCTATATCCTTCGCCAGAAAACCCTGCACAAATCCTGAACGTCTGTGGCGCCTTCGCCACGCAGGCCGTTCTGCGTAGCACCTTCATCCGACGACCTGCCCCTCTTCGCGGCAAACACCACCTAGACTTCAACACTCAACACACGAGCAGCCGGACATGTCCCGCAGCCAGCGAAGTCCAGGATGGCCAACGTTCCGACTTCGGATCGGCGGGCGACTGCTATTGGCCGCTTTTCTGCTGATCGGCCTGACCAGCGCCTCGGCCTATTGGGATTTTGCACAGATTCTTGAAAGCGTCGGACAGCGTTACGGCCCCCTCGGCCTTGAAGAGAGACGTATCGTGGCCTGGAGTCAAATGCTCCAGGGCGAACGCAACGCGCCTGAGGGCGAACAACTCAATGCGGTCAATCGCTTCTTCAATCAACAACTGAATTTTCAGGACGATAGCCGCGTCTGGCATCAGGCCGACTACTGGGCCACGCCCGCCGAATCCCTGATCAAGGGTGCCGCGGACTGCGAAGACTACGCACTGGCGAAATATTTCAGCCTGCGCCAACTCGGCATTCCCAGCGAAAAACTGCGCATCACTTACGTCAAGGCGCTGACCCGGAACCAGGCGCATATGGTGCTGACCTTCTACAGCAGCCCTGCCGCCGACCCGCTGGTGCTGGATAACCTGATCGGTGACATCCGCCCCGCCTCCCAACGCAAAGACTTGTTGCCGGTGTATGCCTTCAATGCCGAAGGCCTCTACCTACCCGGTGCCAAGGGCGGCAATCGCAGCAGCGACTCGAAAAAACTGTCGCGCTGGCAAGACGTCCTGAAAAAGATGCAGGCCGAGGGGTTCTCCGTGGGCAACGGTTAACGGCCACAGCAAGGAGCGTTCGATGAAACTGCGCAACCAATTGTTTCTCGCTATCTGCCTGTTCCTGCTGGTGGCGTTCAGTGGCAGTTTCTTTGTCAGCCTGGAAAGCTCCCGCGAACAGATGCTCGGTCAACTGCGCTCCCATGCCCAGGACGCCGCCACTGCATTGGGCTTGTCGCTGACGGCACAGATCGATGATCCGGCCATGATGGAGCTGATGGTCAGTTCAATTTTCGACAGTGGCTACTTCAACAGCATTCGCATTATCGATGTCGAGAATCAGCAGGTACTGGTAGAGCGTAACGTTGCCGGGCGTATCGAGGGCGTACCGGGGTGGTTCGTCAGCCTGGTGAACCTGCGTATAGAGGGGGGCGACGCGCTGATCATGCGCGGCTGGGAGCAAGCGGCGCGCGTGGAAGTGCTGAGCAACCCGCAATTCGCCCTGGCCAAACTCTGGGACAGCACCCTTGGCAGCCTGATCTGGCTGCTGATATGCGGATTGCTCAGTGCCGTCTTCGGTGGCTGGTTGCTGCGTCGGCAATTTCGCCCGCTGGACGCCTTGGTCAAACAGGCCGAAGCCATCAGCAAGCATGAGTTCCTGACCCTGCCGAAAGTGCCACGCACACCGGAATTGAAACGGGTCGTGCTGGCAATGAACCAGATGGTCGAGAAACTCAAAGCGTTATTCGCCGAAGAAGCCGAACGCAGTGAAAAACTACGCAGCGAGTCTTATCAGGACAGCCTGACCGGGTTGGCCAACCGTCGCTTGCTGGATGAGCAACTGGCCGATTACTTACTGGTCGATGAACAAAACAGCGACGGCCATTTGCTGATGCTGCAGATCAACGATCTGGTGGGACTCAATCAACGTTTTGGCGGGCAACGCACCGATGCGTTGATCAGCGCGACGGGCGAATTGCTCAAGCGCTTGACTCAACTGCCCGAACGGCGGGCCTGGCTGGCGGCACGCAACCGTGGCGGCGAATTCAGTCTGCTGATGCCGGGACTGAACACCGAGGGCGCCGAGCGACTGGCCGCCGAGATTAGCGCCCCCTTGGAAAACCTGCGTCTGACCGGCGCCAGCGATTGCACGCCCGTCGCCCATTTGGGCATTGTCGCCTATCACCCCGGTGAGCCGGCCAGCGACGTGCTACTGCGCCTGGACCATGCACTGACTCAAGCCCGGCAACGCTCCGACCGCCCCTGGATGCTGCTGGGGCACCACGAGACCCTACCGAATCAGCCTCAACATGACTGGCGTGCCTGGCTCGACGACGCCCTGACCCAAGGCAAATTGCAGCTGTATTTTCAGCCGGTGGTGCAATGCGCTGACACCCGTCAGGTGCTGCACCACAAAGTCCTCGCGCGCCTGATCGCCCCCCAGGGCGAAGCGATTGTCGCCGGACATTTCCTGCCGTGGATCGAGCGTCTGGGCTGGTCGGCACGCTTCGATCTGGCGATGCTCGACGCCACCCTCGAATACCTCGCCGCCAACCGCTGGCCACTGGCGCTGAGCTTGTCCGGCAGCACCCTGCGCGACCGGGCGCAGCTGCGACTGATCCTCGACATGCTTGAATCGCTGCCGGATCTGGCACCGCTGCTGACCCTGGAAATCGACGAATGCCAACTGCCGCCCGCGGACGAGTTGCAACGGCTGAGTCACAGTGTGCTCAACACCGGTTATCGCATCGGCTTGCAGCATTTTGGCGGCAGCTTCAGCCAGATCGGCAATCTGACGCAACTGGGTCTGGCTTACTTGAAAATCGATGGAGCCTACATCAGGCACATCGATGAGCAACGAGATAAACGGCTGTTCATCGAGGCGATCTTCAGGGCCACCAACAGCATTGACCTGCCGTTGATTGCAGAAATGGTCGAGACTCAGGGTGAGCTGGAAACGATCAAGGAACTGGGGGTGTTTGGGGTAATGGGAAGATTGATCGGCGCGCCTGAACCGAAGTGAAGCCAGCAGATCAACAGATCGCAGCCTTCGGCGGCTCCTACAGGATCCAGACGATCCCAGGCAGGAGCTACCGGAGGCTGCGACCTTTTTCAGATCAAACGGTATCCACCTTCAACGAATGATCATTGAGCATCCCGTTGATAATGGTCGCCGTATCTGCCCCGGCAATCACCCCGCCCGCCCCCGGTGTCACCCCGTAATGGCTGGCCAGGTTGACGCCGGCCAGATCGATGGTCTGGTTCGGCGCTGCGCCGGCCAATGCACTGACGTCGATGCTGGTCACCACTGACGCACCGCTGCCACTGACGGTGAAGTGCAGGTAGTCATCCAGCGATGCCGCCGTGTTGGTTTCACCTTGCAGCAGTTGCGACAGGTCCAGTTTGTCGGTGCCTGGTGCGAAGTCGGTCACTACGTCGTGACCGCTGTTGCCCTTGAGCCACTCGAAAGTGTCGGCCCCGGCTCCGCCGGTGAGGGTGTTGTTGCCCAGGCCGCCAATCAGGAAATCATCGCCGCCCCCGCCATTGAGCACATCGTTACCCAATCCGCCATTGATGATGTTGCTGTTGTTGTCGCCGGTGAGGGTGTCGTTGTAGTTGGAGCCCGTCAGGTTTTCGATGCCGGTCAGGGTATCGGTGCCGGCGCCAATGGTGTTCTGAGCGCCGAGCAGGCTCAGGTCGACCGTGACGCCGGCCGTGGCATGGGCGTAGCTGGCGGTGTCGTTGCCGATGCCACCGTCGAGCAGATCATTGCCCGGACCGCTGTAGAGCAAGTCGTTGCCGGCGCCGCCGTGCAGCTCGTTATTGCCGGGGCCTGCGGTGAGGATGTCATTGCCGTCACCGCCATTGAGGATGTTGTCGCCATTGCCCGCCACCAGTGTGTCGTTGCCCGTGGTACCGGTGAGGATATGACTGTCCTGATAGCTGATGGTTACGTTGGCGCTGTCACTGCCGCCATGGTTGTCGTTGACGGTATAGGTGCCGTGGTAGTCCGGGGCAATGTCATGGGCACCGGCGTAGTTGACGGTCATGGTCAGTTGGTAGTTTTCCGCCCCGTTGGAGTTGCTGCCACTGGTGTTGGTGATGTTGATAATGTGGATCTGGTAGGTCGCATCCGACGTTGCCGTCAGGGTTTGCCCGTCCGCAAGGGCAATCCAGGCTCCGCCGTCGACCGAATATTCCATGGCCACATGGCCGGCTGCCAGATTGTGATCCAGGTTGAGGGTTTCGCCCTGTTTCAGATTGACGGTAATGCGATCCTCATCATTGGCGTGGGCATTGCTCACCGCACCGAGGTAACCGCTGACCACCAGCACCGCTGTCATGGTGGCGGCATTGGCCGAGAACGAACTGCGCACATCGGCCAGGTTCTGGTTAGCGCTGTTGTTGGCGTTGGTTCCCTTGAAGTTGATCGCGCCGGTACCGGTGAAGTCCACTGCCTTGGAGATCCAGCCGGTGTTGTAGGTCGTCGGCGACACCGTGAGCGGATCACCATTGGCGTCAGTATCGTTAGCCAGCAGCAATTCACCCGGCACCGTCACACTGCCCGACAGTACGTTGGTGATGATGTGATCATCGACCGCCACGGGTGGCGCGTTCGGAACGACTTTGACCACCAGGTTCGAACTGGCGAGATCGCCGTCGTTGTCGCTGACGGTGAAGCCGATGTTTTCCGTGATCACCACCGACGTGGCCTTCTGCGACACGTAGTTGTATTCACCGGTGTCGAGGTTCACCACCAGGGTGCCCTTGTTGTCGGTGGCGATGCTCAGGGTGTTGTCGACCGTGTTGAAAGTGCCGTGGTTGGCGCCACCACTGAAGCTCAGGGAACCCTGGTTGAGGTTGCCTTTCGGGTCATAGGTGTAGGTGGTGCCATCAACGGTAATCGATTTGATGAAGCCACCGTCGGCACCGAACGTTCCGCCTTCGCCCAACAGCGAACCGGTAACCGGTGCGCCAATCACCGTGCCCGACAGTACCGAACTCAGTTGATTGAGGTCGCTGACCACTACCGCGTTGGTGTTGTTGCCAGGCGTGGTGGTGCCGTCATACGCCAGCGGATCGAGGTTGGCATTGCCCACACCGTCACCCAGGCCAATCGCATAGTTCTTGATGTCCCTGGATTCAAGGAATGCCTTCCAGGCGGCCTCGTCCTGCGACCCGATAGCACCTTCGTTGGGTTTGCCATCAGAGAAGAAATAGCCGACGTTTTGCGCCCCTGTCAGTTTGCCACTGGTGTCGAATGCCGTTTTCGCCGCAGCCACGGCGGCGTCGTAGTTGGTGTTACCGCCCGCCGCCAGGCCGGAGATGATCGATTTGGCCGTTGCGACATCCACCCAGATCGGGGTCTTGTCGGTAGCACCGCCGCTGAAGGTGACGATCTGCACTTTGACGTCGCCGAGGTCGTCGTACTTATCGAGCAAGGCGCTGATCGCCTGCTTGGCCAGATCCAGCCGCGACAGACCTTGTACGCCAGAGGGGTCGGCCATACTGCCAGACACGTCGACCACCAGCAGCAGGTTGGAGTCGATCTCAACAGCTGTCACTGAGCGCTCCGAACCCACGGCCTTGGGCACGTCGTCGACGATGTTGACCACGATAGTGCTGGTGGTGGTGTTGCCCGCCGCGTCGGTGGCTTTGTAGGTAAAGCTTTCACTCAGGGTATTGGTGCCATCGTTGGCACCTGGGGTGGTTTTCGGTGCCGAGGTCAGGGTGTAGGTGTAGGTGCCATCGGAGTTGAGCTGGATCAGCCCGAAATGGCCCTGGGCGCTGCCGACCAGGCTGTAGCTGATCGCACCGGTGGCGCCGGTGACCGCGCCGACCAACGTGCCGCTGGCGGTCTCGCCCGCGTTATGGGGATCGCTGCCGGTGGCGTAGCCGGCCGCCAGGTCCTGGCCGTCCTTGGTGTCGTCGAGGGCTTTTTCGTAGACGGTCACGTCGTTGTCACTGACCGCTTTGATGCAGCTGTTGTTCACGTCGATGGTAATGGTCGTGGTGCTTTGATCGCCGTCGCCGTCACGCAGGGTGTAGGTGAAGGTGTCGGTCGCACCCGGGCCGTTCACGCTGTTGGGGTAGCTGTGGTATTCGGCATTGCCGTGGGCGTCCAGGGTCAGGTAACCGTAGGTGCCGTTGATCTGGCTGTTCAACCCGCCCACGACCGGGGTCGAAGTGTCCGAGCCAGCACGCACGCCGACCACGCCACCACCAGCCGCCGGGCCGTCGGCACCGCCGACGTCGTTCGCCAGCACGTTGCCGGTGACCACACCGCCCTCGGCGACCGAGGCGGTATCGGCATTGGCCTTGGGCACGTCATCGACGATGTTGACCACGATGGTGCTGGTGACCACGTTGCCCAGGGAATCGGTGGCCTGGTAGGTGAAGGTTTCGGTGACGGTGTTGGCGCCGTCGTTCGCATGCGGCGTGGTGTTCGCCGGTGTCGTCAGGGTATAGGTGTAGGTGCCATCGGAGTTGAGCTGGATCAGCCCGAAATGGCCCTGGGCGCTGCCGACCAGGCTGTAGCTGATCGCACCGGTGGCGCCGGTGACCGCGCCGACCAACGTGCCGCTGGCCGTCTCGCCCGCGTTATGGGGATCGCTGCCGGTGGCGTAGCCGGCCGCCAGGTCCTGGCCGTCCTTGGTGTCGTCGAGGGCTTTTTCGTAGACGGTCACGTCGTTGTCGCTGACCGCTTTGATGCAGCTGTTGTTCACGTCGATGGTAATGGTCGTGGTGCTTTGATCGCCGTCGCCGTCACGCAGGGTGTAGGTGAAGGTGTCGGTCGCGCCCGGGCCGTTCACGCTGTTGGGGTAGCTGTGGTATTCGGCGTTGCCGTGGGCGTCCAGGGTCAGGTAACCGTAGGTGCCGTTGATCTGGCTGTTCAACCCGCCCACGACCGGGGTCGAAGTGTCCGAGCCAGCACGCACGCCGACCACGCCACCACCAGCCGCCGGGCCGTCGGCACCGCCGACGTCGTTCGCCAGCACGTTGCCGGTGACCACACCGCCCTCGGCGACCGAGGCGGTATCGGCATTGGCCTTGGGCACGTCATCGACGATGTTGACCACGATGGTGCTGGTGACCACGTTGCCCAGGGAATCGGTGGCCTGGTAGGTGAAGGTTTCGGTGACGGTGTTGGCGCCGTCGTTCGCATGCGGCGTGGTGTTCGCCGGTGTCGTCAGGGTATAGGTGTAGGTGCCATCGGAGTTGAGCTGGATCAGCCCGAAATGGCCCTGGGCGCTGCCGACCAGGCTGTAGCTGATCGCACCAGTGGCGCCGGTGACCGCGCCGACCAATGTGCCGCTGGCGGTCTCGCCCGCGTTATGGGGATCGCTGCCGGTGGCGTAGCCGGCCGCCAGGTCCTGGCCGTCCTTGGTGTCGTCGAGGGCTTTTTCGTAGACGGTCACGTCGTTGTCGCTGACCGCCTTGATGCAGCTGTTGTTCACGTCGATGGTGATGGTCGTGGTGCTTTGATCGCCGTCGCCGTCACGCAGGGTGTAGGTGAAGGTGTCGGTCGCGCCCGGGCCGTTCACGCTGTTGGGGTAGCTGTGGTATTCGGCGTTGCCGTGGGCGTCCAGGGTCAGGTAGCCGTAGGTGCCGTTGATCTGGCTGTTGAGGCCACCCACGACCGGGGTCGAGGTGTCCGAGCCGGCGCGCACGCCGACCACGCCACCACCAACCGCCGGGCCGTCGGCACCGCCGACATCGTTCGCCAGCACGTTGCCGGTGACCACGCCGCCCTCGGCGACCGAGGCGGTATCGGCATTGGCCTTGGGCACGTCATCGACGATGTTGACCACGATGGTGCTGGTGACCACGTTGCCCAGGGAATCGGTGGCCTGGTAGGTGAAGGTTTCGGTGACGGTGTTGGCGCCGTCGTTCGCATGCGGCGTGGTGTTCGCCGGTGTCGTCAGGGTATAGGTGTAGGTGCCATCGGAGTTGAGCTGGATCAGCCCGAAATGGCCCTGGGCGCTGCCGACCAGGCTGTAGCTGATCGCACCGGTGGCGCCGGTGACCGCGCCGACCAATGTGCCGCTGGCGGTCTCGCCCGCGTTATGGGGATCGCTGCCGGTGGCGTAGCCGGCCGCCAGGTCCTGGCCGTCCTTGGTGTCGTCGAGGGCTTTTTCGTAGACGGTCACGTCGTTGTCGCTGACCGCTTTGATGCAGCTGTTGTTCACGTCGATGGTAATGGTCGTGGTGCTTTGATCGCCGTCGCCGTCACGCAGGGTGTAGGTGAAGGTGTCGGTCGCACCCGGGCCGTTCACGCTGTTGGGGTAGCTGTGGTATTCGGCATTGCCGTGGGCGTCCAGGGTCAGGTAACCGTAGGTGCCGTTGATCTGGCTGTTCAACCCGCCCACGACCGGGGTCGAAGTGTCCGAGCCAGCACGCACGCCGACCACGCCACCACCAGCCGCCGGGCCGTCGGCACCGCCGACGTCGTTCGCCAGCACGTTGCCGGTGACCACACCGCCCTCGGCGACCGAGGCGGTATCGGCATTGGCCTTGGGCACGTCATCGACGATGTTGACGTCGATTTGCGCGTGCGCCGTGCTGCCATCGGTATCGGTGGCGACGACTTCGAAATGCTCGGTGATGCTGTTGGCGCCACTGGCATTCGGATGAGTGTCGGTGTAGTTCAGGGTGTAGCTGTAACTCACTACCCCGGTCGTCGGGTTATAACCGGTGATGGTGAAGGTCGCGCCCGTGTCAGTGCTACCCGATTGCGGGAAGCCCACCGGAACGCCACCGCTGATTATCGAGACGCCACTCACGGTCAGGCTTTGCAAACCGTCCGGCGCATTGACCGTGAAGGTGCCGCTTTGGGTCAGCTCCGCCGCATTCGGATTGCTGCCGTAAGTGAGGTTTTTTTCGTAAACCGTCAGCTCGCCACCTTCGACGTTCAGTCCGCCAATTGTCACCGGGTCGTCGTTGTTGTGGATCTGCAGAACCAGATTCGCCGTGCTGGTATCGCCGTCAGCATCCTTAAGCGTGTAGGTAAACGTTTCGGTCCCGTTGCCACCGCCCTGCAGGGCCTTGAAATCCGCATCACTGGTATCAAGGGTGTAGGTGTACGTGCCGTTGGCATTGAGCACCAACGTGCCGTAAGTCCCGATGAAAGTGCCACCCACCACGGGGCCGCTTTCCGGTCCGGTGGGGATGCGGTCGGCGCCTTGCACATCGTTGGTCAGTACGCTGCCATTCAGGGTCAGATGGGTTTCTGACGCCGTGGCCGCGTTACTGTCATCGACGGCTTTAGGGACGTCATCGCTGATGTTGACGTCCAGCGAACCCGTGGCGCTGTCGCCGTTGCTGTCGCCGGCGACCACTGTGAAGTGTTCGCTGAGTTGGGTGCCGTCCCCAGACGCGTGGTTTTCGCTGCCATTGAGGGTGTAGCTGTAACTCACCACACCGGTGGCCGGGTTATATCCGGTGATGGTCAGGGTGCTGCCCAGCGGTGTGGTGATCGACTGGGGAAAACCTGCAGCCACACCGCCGCTGACCACATTGATTCCGCCGACGCTCAGACTGGTGAGCCCGTCGAGCGCCGTGACGGTAAACGTGCCGCTCTGGGTCAGCGCACCAGGATTGCTGGCCGAGCCATCGACGAGGCTGGCTTCGTTGACGGTCAGTTCACCGCCCTCGATAGACAGGCCGTTGAGGGTGACCGGGTTATTGATTGGGGGTGTGATGTCCGGTGGCGTGACGACTGGCGCCGAAGTACCCGCGCCGTCTAACCCATTATTGGTATCGGCGTTGTGCCGCACCTCGGGAAACTCGGGAATGCCATTGAAGCCGGCGGTGGGGAAGCCAATGGTTGGATCGACCCGTCCCGCCACTTCTTCGAGCATGACAAAACTGTGACCGCCGCCCAGCGCGCCACCGGCAGGTCCGGTCGACCCCGGGCCGGCCGCGGTCGCTTCAGCGGTTTGCGTCGGGTCGTCACCGGCAGCGATGGCCTTTTGCAGTTGCTCGACGTCGGTAAGCTGCGCCTGGCTCGGGGTCACCGACTCAGTCGTGTCCACCACATGGGGCGACTGATCAGCCAGCAATTGAGGGGTCATTTGCAGGCTGCTGCCGCGCCCAAGGGTCAGCTCATGGCCATTTTGCAAATGCACCGCTACTGCGCCTTCGGCCCCGGTATTCAGTTGATCGCCGGCGAACAACCGGTCCCCCTCGACCAGGACACGACGTGTGCCGTCGCCCGCCACCGCGAATACCTGACCGATGACTTTACTGACGATACCGATGAGCGTAGCCATGTGCATTTCCTCCGCTGCCAACCGCTGTCGGCACCCTGATTTATCACGGAGAACATGCTCGATGGCTCAGGCGGGTTGCCTGGCGGATTGCCTGCGGGTCAGCGGATTTACCTGAGTAGACCACCGTCCTCTGGCGACATTCTCGCCCAGCGTGAAACTCACGGACATTGTTCGCGTATCTGGACAAACCCGTTTGCAATCAATGGCATCGGGATCCAAATCCAGCCCAACCTGTCCAGCGAGCACAGCGTAACGATCCTGAACCACACAAGTGACAAAAAACCGTCACACCAGTCTGCTACGCGTCCCTCCCCTCCAGCACTTCTCCGTCCATTGTCGATAAGTGGATTGGAACTTTCCTCAAAGCCCGAAGATCGCCCTAAAGCTCATAAATCAAGGGCTTTCGCATTGAACAATGTGCTGGATTTTGCGGAGTGCATAAGTTTTTTTTGGAATAACCATTATGAGAAATAGTTCTTAGCTATTTCCCAGAATGTTCTTAGCTCTGATGTTAAAACAATGAAACGGTTTACTATAAAAAGTCGTCAAATAATTGGCGACTGATAAAGCACCATCAGGAATCAGGGAGATGTACCCATGCGCCTCTTAACCCCCCTCTGCAGCGCGGTTCTGCTGGCCATGACCTGCACTTCTCAAGTGCAGGCCATGTCATTGACCGAGGCGATCCAGAGCACCATCGCGACCCATCCTGAGTTGGCGTCGCGGGTAGACAGCCGTCTGTCGGCTGATGAAGACGTCAACGTCGCCAAGGGGGGCTTTTATCCATCGGTCGACCTGAATGCCGCGTACGGGCGCGGGTACAGCGATAACACCAACACCCGGGCCCTCGGCAACCACCACACGGCAATCCTGAACTACACCCAATCGGAACTGCGCCTGCGGCAGATGCTCTTCGACGGGTTCAACACCGCCAACGAAGTCGAACGCACCAAGGGCGTGGTCAACTCCCGGGCCTATTACGCTCAGGGCACCGCCCAGGATCTGGCCCTGCGCACCATCGAGGTCTACCTCGATGTGCTCAAGCGCCGCGAACTGGTGACACTGGCCAAGAACAACCTGCAGGCGCACTTGCGGGTCAACGACCAGATCGGCCTGCGCACCCAGCGCGGTGTCGGCAGCAACGCCGACGCCGACCAGTCCAATGCTCGCCGGGCATTGGCAGAGAACAACCTCGACACCGCCGAAGTCGATCTGGCCGACGCCGAGTCGAACTTCTACAGCGTCGTGGGGCGCATGCCCGATGAGCTTGAAACACCGCCGTCGACCCGAGGCGAAGTGCCTGCATCGCTGCAGGAAGCGCAGCAGAGCATGGTGGAGAACAACCCTTACCTGAAATCCGCCCAGGCTGACGTGCAATCCGCCGAAAGCCAATACGAAGTGGCCAAGTCGCCGTTCTACCCGCGCTTCGACGCTGAAGCCGCCGTCGGAGCGAACAACAACATTGCCGGCGAAGAAGGCCATGACAACGAATGGCGCGTGGGCGTAGTGATGAACTACAACCTGTTCCGCGGCGGCAGCGACAAGGCTCGCATGGCCTCCGATGCGCACAAGATCAATCAGGCGATGGACATTCGGAACAATGCCCTGCGCCAGCTCAACGAAAACATCCACCTGGCCTGGAACGCCATGGTCAACGCCAAGAAACAGACCCCGACCGCCCGTGAGTATGCCGAGACCAGTAAACGCGTGCGCGTGGCCTATCAGGATCAGTTCGGCCTTGGCCAACGCACCTTGCTCGACCTGCTCGACAGTGAAAACGAGCTTTACAACGCCAACCGCCGCTACACCGAAGTACGCTACACCGAGGAGTTTTCGATGTACCGTGTACTGGCGAACATGGGCCAGTTACTGAGCAAACAGCGGGTAGTGCTGCCCGCCGATGCAGTCGCCCGGAACGAGGTGAAAAACCAAGCTCGTCTGCCTGAACTGAAGTAGTACCTGGAGCGACCAATTTGACCAGCATGGAACCCGGCAACATCGGTGTCGATCCGCGTCTGAGCTTTGATGACCCGCTTCTGGACGGTCTATTGATCCTCTGCAAACTTCATGGCGCGACGGTCAGTCGCGCCAGCCTGAGTGCCGGGCTGCCAATGGCACACCAACGCCTGAGCCTGGACCTGCTGCCTCGTGCAGCGGCCCGGGCCGGTTTGCAGGCGCGCTTGCTGCGTCGCGAGCTTAAAGACATCTCCGCGCTCAACTTGCCCGTCCTGCTGTTGCTCGATAGCGGTCGTACCGCGGTTTTGCGACGTATTGGCGATGACGGTCGGGTGCTGATTCTGCCCAGCGAAGCCGACGGCGGTGAACAATGGATCAGCCCGGAGGAACTTGAAGCGCATTATTCCGGCCAGGCCTTGTTCGCCCGACCACGGCATGAACTGGAAGACTTGCGCTCCCCCCTCGTGCCTCGTGTGCAGGCCTGGTTCCGCGACACCCTGAAGCTGTCGAAATGGCTGTACAGCGATGCCATCCTGGCGAGCTTCCTGATCAACCTGCTGGGCCTGATGGTGCCGTTGTTCGTGATGCAGACCTACGACCGCGTGGTGCCCAACCAAGCCACCTCGACCCTGTGGGTGCTGTCCATCGGCTTGCTGATCGGCACCGGTTTCGAACTGGTGTTGCGGGTGGTGCGCGCCCATCTGCTGGACACCGCCGGGAAGAAAACCGATGTGATCCTGTCGGCGACCCTGTTCGAACGCATCACCGGCATGTCGATGAAAGCGCGGCCGGCGACCATCGGTGGTTTTGCCCAGAGCATTCATGACTTCCAGGGCCTGCGGGAATTCCTCACCGCCGTCACCCTCACCAGCCTCATCGACCTGCCCTTCGTAGTGCTCATGCTGGTGGTGATCGGCCTGCTCGGTGGCTGGCTGGTGGTGATTCCGGTGCTGGCGTTTCCGATCACGATCATTTTCGCCATGGTGATACAGGTGCGGCTGCGCGACACCGTGCAGAAGAGCCTCAGCCTCGGTGCCGAACGCCAGGCCCTGCTGATCGAAACCCTCGGCGGCCTGGAAACCCTCAAGGCCTGCAGCGCCGAAAGCGAGCGCCAGCACAAGTGGGAAAGTACCCATGGCGCCCTCACCCGCCTCGACAGCCATGCGCGTAACCTCTCGGCGCTGGCCACCAACGGTACGCTGTTCATCCAGCAATTTTCCGGCATGGCGACCATCGTTGCCGGTGTCTATAGCATCATCGCCGGCAACCTCAGCGTCGGCGCACTGGTGGCCAGCTACATGCTCGGCAGCCGCGTGTTGGCACCACTGGGCCAGATCGCCGGTTTGATCACCCGCTACCAGCAAGCGCAACTGACCATGAAAAGCACCGACGCGCTGATGTCGCTGCCACAGGAACGCGATGCCAAACAACGGCCGCTGGAGCGCACGCAACTGCAGGGCGCGCTGGATATCGTCGGCGTGACCTTCCACTACAACGGCCAGAACAATGCAGCGCTGGCCAATGTCAGCTTTAGCGTCAAGCCCGGCGAGCGGATCGGCGTCATCGGCCGCAGCGGCTCGGGCAAAAGCACCCTGGCGCGACTGGTGATGGGTTTTTACGAACCGGAAGAAGGCCAGCTGTTGCTCGATGGCCTGGACTTGCGACAACTGGACGTCGCCGACCTGCGTCATCAAATCGGTTACGTCGCCCACGACCTGCCACTATTGGCCGGTAGCCTGCGCGATAACCTTACCCTCGGCGCGCGCTACATCAGCGACTCACGCATGCTCGAAGTGGCCGAACTCACCGGTGTCACCGAACTGGCCCGGCAACACCCGCAAGGCTTCGACCGCCCCGTGGGCGAGCGGGGTCAATTGCTGTCCGGTGGCCAGCGTCAGGCCGTGTTGCTGGCGAGGGCGTTGTTGCTCGACCCGCCGATCCTGCTGCTCGACGAACCCACCAGCGCCATGGACAACAGCAGCGAAGACGTTTTGCGGCAAAAACTCCATGACTGTGTCAAGGGCAAAACCGTGCTGCTGGTCACCCACCGAACCTCGATGCTCAGCCTGGTGGATCGGCTGGTGGTACTGGACAACGGGCGGATCGTCGCCGACGGGCCCAAAGAAGCGGTCATCGATGCACTGCGCAAGGGCCGTGTCGGCTCTTCGGCCGTCTAGGAGCGACTCATGGCTCGTTCATCATCCGACAAGTCGCCTGCCCATTCGAAGGGGCGGGGTTACTTCGGCAGCTTCGCCAAAAGCGCCGAAAGCGAATTCATGCCGGAAACCGCCGGCGCTTCACTGCAGGACTCACCGCGCTGGTCGCGGATCACCGTATGGCTGGCGGCAGGCTTGTTGATCAGCGCGCTGGTCTGGGCCAAATTCGCGGTGCTGCAAGAAGTCACCATGGGCGAAGGCAAGGCGATTCCGTCGAGCAAGGTTCAGGTGATCCAGAACCTTGAAGGCGGCATCGTCACCGAAATCTTCGTGCGTGAAGGGCAAATGGTGAACAAGGGCGATACCTTGCTGCGCCTGGATGACACGCGCTATCTGTCGAACAAGGGTGAAAGCGAGGCTGATCGCTATGCACTGACCGCACAGGTCGAACGCCTGTCGGCGGAGGCCGAAGGCCGGCCGTTCAAGCTGTCGGACGAAGTGATCGCCAAAGCGCCCCAGGTGGCCGAAGACGAACGTTCGTTGTATGAACAACGGCAACGGCGACTGGCCAGCGAACAACGCACCCTGAGCGAACAACTTCGGCAAAAAACTCAGGAACTGGCGGAGTTTCGCTCAAAACAGGGGCAATACAGCTCAAGCCTGGCACTGCTGCAGCAGGAGATGAACATGTCCACGCCACTGGTGGGCACGGGGGCGGTGTCACCGGTGGAGATCCTGCGCCTCAAACGCAGCGCGGTGGAAATTCGCGGCTCGCTGAACGCCACCACCCTGGCCATTCCCCGCGCCGAATCGGCGATCAACGAGATCAAGAGCAAGATTGACGAGTCCGAACAAACCTTCCGTTCGGAGGCCGCCAAAGAGTTGAATGAGAAACGCACCGACCTGTCTAAAATCACCGCATCGAGCATCGCCATCGACGACCGCGTGACGCGCACCACGGTCGTCTCGCCGGTTCACGGGATTATCAAAACGCTGAAGGTCAACACCATCGGCGGCGTGGTCCAGCCGGGCAGCGACATGGTGGAAATCGTGCCGCTGGAAGACAACCTGCTGATCGAGGCCAGAGTGCGGCCGCAAGACGTGGCGTTCCTGCATCCAGGCCAGAAAGCCATGGTCAAGTTCAGCGCCTACGACTACACCATCTACGGCGGCCTGAGCGCGAAGCTGGAATTGATCAGCGCCGACACCATCACCGACGACAAGGGCAACAGCTTCTATCTGATCCAGGTGCGTACCGATAAAAACCACCTGGGCGGGGATGCGAAACCGCTGTTGATCATTCCGGGGATGGTGGCGACGGTGGATATCATCACCGGGGAGAAAAGTGTGCTGGATTACCTGCTCAAACCGGTGCTGAAAGCGCGGACCGAGGCGATGCGCGAAAGGTAGTCATGTCTTGAGAGCTGCGGTGATTGATCCGCCGTCTTCGCGGGCAAGCCCGCTCCCACAATGTTGTGTAGCGTTCACACTCCTTGTGTTCGACACGGTTCCCTGTGGGAGCGGGCTTGCCCGCGAAGAGGCCGGCACGAACGACGCTTATTTCGGCCCGTGATTGTTCTGGTACGTCTCCTCCCCCATCGCCGCAATCTGCCCCTCGATCAGCGCTTCGAACGGCCTGAGCAACGGCTCGAACGACGTTGGTGCCTCAAGGGTTTCCAGTGCCTGGACAATGGCCTCGATCGTCGACAACGCCCCCGGCCCGGGAGCCTTGCGCAGCCGGTAGCGGGACACGCCCCCCTCGGCCAGGGTCACCCTCGGCAACGCCGCCAGCAGCGGGTTGAGGTGCAATAGCTTGCGAGCCTTGCGCCAAGTGCCATCCGGGACCACCAGCAATAACGGCTCATCGGTGACGGCACAGGTTTGAATCGGCTGCGCGTCTTCGCCGGGAAACAGCAACCGCGCCTGATACCCCGGTTGATTCAACAGCACCGGTAAATCCTCAAACACCTCGCCGACCATCAGTTCGGCATTGTTCAAGCCCAACGCAGCCAGGCGCGCGGTGTTCAGCGCATGATTCACTTCACTCGGATGTTGCAGCAACAACACACGGGTGCGGCTGTCGAGGCTCGGGACCAACGGACACAAGCAATGGCTTTGCGGACGCAGGCAGCGGGGACATTGAATTCGGGACATCGCAACGTTTCCTTAAGCGGCCTGGTTGAGCTGCGCTTTGAGCAGATCGCGGAAGGTCTGGATCAGCGGCTCGCGACTGCGTCCACGGCGCACGATCATCGAGAACGGTGCCTGATAACCGAAGGTCGCCGGCAGCAACACCCGCAAGTCGCCCTTGTCCGCCCAGGCCTGGGCGTAATGCTCGGGCAAGTAACCGATGTAGGCGCCGGACAGCACCAGGATCAGCTGCGCCTCCATGCTCTCCACGGTGGCGGCGCTGTGCTTGAAGCCGTGCCGCGCCAGTTCGGCCTGGCTCCAGTAACCGCGACCGACCATGCGTTGCTGGGTGATGACCTGCTCGGGAATACGCCGCTCATTGAACAGCGGATGCCGGGCACTGCAATACAACCAATGTTGTTCGCGGTAGAGCGGCATGTAGACCAGGCCGCTCATGCGCGTGGAGAACGCACCGATGGCCAGATCGAGTCGATTGTCCTGCACACCCAGTTGCAATTCGTAGGGGCTCATGACCGACAAGTGCAAATGCACCGCCGGGTGTTCCTGACTGTAGGCGCCAATGGCTTCGGCGAACGGCAAGGCCTTGTCGCTGACGGTGGAGTCGATCACCCCCAGGTTCAGCGTGCCGCGCAACTCGCCCTTGAGCGCGGCGGCGTATTGTTCGAAGCCCTCCAGCTCGCCCAGTAACCGCAAGGTTTCCTGATGAAACAGCTCCCCCTTGCTGGTGAGGCTGAAACCGCCACGGCCGCGATGGCACAGCACCAGGCCCAGCGCCGCTTCGAGCTGGCTCATGTAAGTGCTGATGGCCGACGTCGAGAGATTGAGCTCTTGCTGGGCGTTGGCGAAGCCCTGATGACGCACCACGCTGACGAAAATGCGCAATAGTTTCAAGTCGGGTAAAGCGTTGGCCATGGAAGACTCCGAAAACCGGGGGCGCGCAATGCTCGAATCAATAGAGAACCTGGCATCGTTTGCGTTGGCGTGAAGTCTATCGCTGCCACCGCCATTAGTTTAGAAAAATCTGAACTAAGTATTTGCGCGGAGCGATTCTTCCCCGTCACGACATTTCGCAGAATCGGCTCCCAGCGGTGCCCGTGCCTGATGAGAACGGTGTATCCGACATAAATAAAACAACGACGATGAGGCCTTACCCGTGGACAAGATTCTTCACCAACCACTGGGCGGCAACGAAATGCCGCGCTTCGGCGGCATCGCCACCATGATGCGACTCCCCCACTTGAATACCGCTGCCGGTCTGGATGCTGCCTTCGTAGGCGTGCCATTGGACATTGGCACCTCCCTGCGCCCAGGCACCCGTTTCGGGCCTCGCGAAATCCGCGCTGAATCGGTCATGATTCGCCCGTACAACATGGCCACTGGCGCGGCACCGTTCGATTCGCTGTCGGTTGCCGACATCGGCGACATCGCGATCAACACCTTCAACCTGCTGGATGCCGTACGGATCATCGAAGAATCCTACGACAACATCCTTGAACACGACGTGATCCCGCTGACCCTGGGCGGTGACCACACCATCACCCTGCCGATCCTGCGCGCCATCCATAAAAAGCACGGCAAGGTCGGCCTGGTGCACATCGACGCCCACGCCGATGTGAACGATCACATGTTCGGCGAGAAAATCGCCCACGGCACCACCTTCCGTCGCGCCGTTGAAGAAGGCCTGCTGGATCCGGACCGTGTTGTGCAGATCGGTCTGCGCGCCCAGGGCTACACCGCTGACGACTTCAACTGGAGCCGCAACCAGGGCTTCCGCGTGGTTCAAGCCGAAGAGTGCTGGCACAAATCCCTGGCACCGCTGATGGCCGAAGTTCGCGAGAAAGTCGGCGGTGGCCCGGTGTACCTGAGTTTCGACATCGACGGCATCGACCCGGCCTGGGCACCAGGGACCGGCACCCCGGAAATCGGCGGTCTGACGACCATTCAGGCCATCGAGATCGTGCGTGGCTGCCAAGGCCTCGACCTGGTCGGTTGCGATCTGGTAGAAGTCTCGCCCGCTTACGACACCACCGGCAACACCTCGCTGCTGGCCGCCAACCTGCTGTACGAGATGCTCTGCGTACTGCCTGGCGTGGTCCATCGCTGAGGATTGGTGATGAACGAACGTGATCAGGTATTGCAAGCCGCCGCCGATCTGGTGTCTGCCTTCGCTCGTAACGATCGCGAAGCCTACTTCGGTGCCTTTAGCTCTGACGCCAGCTTCGTCTTCTACACCCTCGAACAGCCCCTGCTGTCGCGCGATGCCTATCAGGCATTGTGGGACAGCTGGCGTGCCGAGGATGGTTTCGAGGTGCTGTCGTGCACCTCGAGCAACGCCTTCGTCAGCCTGCAAGGTGATGTGGCGATTTTCATCCATGACGTAGCCACCGAGCTGCGCATGCAAGGGGAGCAACATTTCAGCCAGGAGCGCGAGACGATTGTTTTCAAAAAACAAGCGTCTGGCCAAGAACAACAAGGCCTATGGCTGGCCTGCCACGAACATTTGTCCGCCATGCCGGAAGGGCTGCCACCCCCTTAGCCAAACAGGCGACGCCTCACGCACGATGAGCGCGCCTTTATGATCGGAGCAGATCATGAATAACAAAAACAACGACCAAAGCCTTACGCAAATAGAAACCCACGGGGTCGAACAGATCCCGGATAACGAACGCACCGCAGGCCCGACGGACCTGTTCCGGATGATCTTCGGTGGTTCGAATACCTTTGCTACCGCCGTACTCGGCAGCTTCCCGGTGCTGTTCGGCCTGTCTTTCCAGGCAGGCGTCTGGGCGATTGTGCTGGGCGTGTTGCTGGGTTCGCTGATCCTCGCGCCCATGGGCCTGTTCGGCCCGATCAACGGCACCAACAACGCCGTGTCTTCCGGTGCGCACTTCGGCGTGCACGGGCGGATCGTCGGTTCGTTCCTGTCGCTGTTGACCGCCATCGCCTTCTTCTCGCTTTCGGTGTGGAGTTCGGGCGATGCGCTGATCGGTGGCGCCAAACGCCTGATCGGCCTTCCGGAAACCGACCTGACCCTGGGCCTGGCCTACGGTCTGTTCGCGATCCTGGTGCTCACGGTATGCATCTATGGCTTCCGCTTCCTGCTGTGGGTCAACAAGATCGCGGTATGGAGTGCCAGCCTGTTGTTCCTGTTGGGCCTCTTCGCCTTCGCCGGCCCTTTCGATGTGAACTACGCCGGCACCGTCAACATGGGCCAGCCAGGTTTCTGGGCCGCGTTCATCGGTGCGGCACTGGTGGCCATGAGCAACCCGATTTCCTTCGGCGCATTCCTCGGCGACTGGTCGCGCTACATCCCGCGTGAAACCTCCAAGCGCCGGATCATGGCCGCAGTGGTGATCTCGCAGATCGCAACCTTCATCCCGTTCCTGTTCGGCCTGGCCACCGCCACCATCGTAGCGATCAAGGCCCCGGACTACATCGCGGCCAACAACTACGTCGGCGGTCTGCTGGCAGTCTCGCCGAACTGGTTCTTCCTGCCGGTGTGCCTGATCGCAGTGATCGGCGGCATGTCCACCGGCACCACGTCGCTCTACGGCACCGGGCTGGACATGTCCAGCGTGTTCCCGCGAGTGCTGTCACGGGTCAAGGCCACGCTGCTGATCGGTGTGATGTCGATTGCCTTCATCTTCATCGGGCGCTTCGCGGCGAACCTGGTACAGAGCGTGTCGACCTTCGCCGTGCTGATCATCACCTGCACCACCCCGTGGATGGTGATCATGATCATCGGCCTGCTGGTACGCCGCGGTTTCTACTGCCCGGATGACCTGCAAGTGTTTACCCGCGGCGAAAAAGGTGGCCGCTACTGGTTCACCCACGGCTGGAACTGGCGTGGCCTGGGTGCCTGGATCCCGAGTGCGGCCGTCGGCCTGTGCTTCGTGAACCTGCCGGGGCAATTTGTCGGGCCGCTGGGCGAAATGGCCGGCGGAATCGACATCAGCCTGCCGGTCACCCTCGGCCTGGCGTCGGTGGTGTACCTGACGTTGCTCAGCCTGTTCCCGGAATCACGGGAAGTGTTCGGCCCGCAGGATGCACGCAGCAAGGGTTCGAATTCACTCGGTAAATCGGCGGCTCGACAAGTCGCCTGATCAAACGCATTACCTTCGGCCAACGCACGACCTGTGGGAGCGGGCAAGCCACGCTCCCACAAGGATTGATGTTCCCGCAGGAATTGATTTTCGCTTCACCATAAAAAAGACAATCGGAGACACGCCATCATGGCATTGGATTTATTCGTCGTACTCATCTACGCCGCCGCGATGCTGCTTCTTGGCTACTACGGCATGCGCAAAGCCAAGACCAACGAAGACTTTTTGGTCGCCGGTCGTAACCTCGGCCCGAGCCTGTACATGGGCACCATGGCGGCTACCGTTCTCGGCGGCGCGTCCACCGTGGGCACCGTGCGTCTGGGTTACGTACATGGCATTTCCGGCTTCTGGCTGTGCGCCGCACTGGGTTGCGGGATCGTCGCACTGAACCTGTTCCTGGCCAAACCGCTGCTGAAACTGAAGATCTACACCGTTACCCAGGTGCTGGAGAAGCGCTACAACCCGATGGCCCGCTCCGCGAGCGCGGCGATCATGCTGGCGTACGCGCTGATGATCGGCGTGACGTCGATCCTGGCCATCGGCACCGTATTGCAAGTGTTGTTCGGCCTGCCGTTCTGGGTGTCGGTACTTCTGGGCGGTGGCGTGGTCGTGATCTACTCGGCCATTGGCGGCATGTGGTCCCTGACCCTGACCGACATTGTCCAGTTCGTGATCAAGACCATCGGCCTGATGTTCATCCTGTTGCCAATCTGCCTGTACCGCGTGGGCGGCTGGGATGAGTTGGTGTTGAAACTGCCGGCGGCAAGCTTCAGCTTCACCACCATCGGCTGGGACACCATCATCACCTACTTCATGATCTACTTCTTCGGCATCCTGATCGGTCAGGACATCTGGCAACGGGTGTTCACCGTCAAGACCGCGAAAGTCGCTCAGGTCGCCGGTACGGCTGCCGGCATCTACTGCATCATCTACGGCCTGGCCTGCGCCCTGATCGGCATGGCGGCTCACGTACTGATCCCGGATCTGGACAACGTCAACAACGCCTTCGCCGCCATCGTCAAACTGTCCCTGCCGGACGGTATCCGTGGCCTGGTGATCGCTGCTGCACTGGCCGCCATGATGTCCACCGCCAGCGCCGGCCTGCTCGCCGCTGCCACCACCCTGACCGAAGACCTGCTGCCAAAACTGCGCGGCGGCAAGCAGTCGAGCCTGGACCTGAACCGCTTGGTCACCCTGTTGACCGGCATCGTGGTGCTGGGTATCGCCCTGGTGGTCAACGACGTGATCAGTGCGCTGACCCTGGCATACAACCTGCTGGTAGGCGGCATGCTCATCCCGTTGATCGGCGCGATTTTCTGGAAACGCGCAACCACCGCCGGCGCCATCGCCAGCATGGGCCTGGGCTTCGCCACTGCCCTGCTGTTCATGATCAAGGATGGTCTGGACGCCAACACCCCGATCTACTACAGCCTGGGCGTAGGCCTGGTGAGCTTCGTGATTGTCAGCCTGATGTCCCGTCGCCCGGTGACACTGGCAAGCGCCGCCTAAGCTGAATATAACGACTTGATGCTTTCTTCGGCGGGTGTGGCGTCGGTTGCCACACCCGTTTTTTTCGTCTGAAGGAAACTGCTTATGAAAATCGTCAGCCGCGATCAGTGGTTCGAAGTCAAACAGCTCAGTGATGGCATTCGCCTGATTCACGAGCCGTACATCCGGCCCTTCTACCGCTGCAACCTCTGGCACATCCAGGGCCGTGACAAGGACCTGCTGCTGGACAGCGGCTCAGGGCTGGTCAGCCTGCGCGAACAGTTGCCGTGGATCACCGAGCGGCCGCTGGTGGCGGTGGCCAGTCATTGCCATTTCGATCACATTGCCGGGCATCACGAATTTCCCGAGCGCCTGGTGCATCCCGCCGAGGCGGACATCCTCGCCGCACCGGACGGCGAAAACGACTTGAGCAGGGCTTTTGTCGGTGACGATATGTTCGAGGCGCATCCGGACTGCCCGCTTTGTTACGCCGAGTACAGCGTCAAGGCCGCGCCAGCCACGGGTTTTGTCGAAGACGGAGATGTGCTGGATCTGGGCAATCGAGTATTGCAGGTCGTGCACACGCCAGGACACTCACCGGGCGGCATCTGCCTGTACGAAGCGGCGACCGAGACCCTGTTCAGCGGCGACATCATTTACGACGGACCGTTGATCGAAGACGCCTACCATTCCAACCTCGACGACTACGCGCGCAGCCTGCAACGCTTGCGCCGCCTGCCGATCCGCACGGTACATGGCGGTCATTTCGGCAGTTTTTCCGGAGAGCATTTGCGCCACATGATTGACGAGTGGCAACGCTGCCACGGCTGAAGCCTGCTGTACTCATCCTCAGGACATTCAACGCAGGGACAACAACAAGATCGCCCTCGAAGAACCATCATGAAAAAAGCTGCCGTTCGTGCCGCCGTGCATCACTTCATCAGCCGACTGCTGGAGAGTCAGGACGACTTCGACGACAACGCCAGCCTGGCGCAGTTGGGATTGGATAAAACGGATATCGAAGAGTTGATCTTCCATCTGGAAGACGAGTTCGGCTTGACGGCGTTTACCGCCGAGGAGGACCAACTGCTCAAGACGGCCAGGACGGCCAGAGACTTGAGTCGGTTTTTGCTGGAAATTGGCAGGCATTAACAATCATGATTGCCGGTTGAAACAATCCGTACGCGCCCCTGCAGGAGCAAGGTTGCTCGCAAAAACTTCCAGGCGACGCGTACTTCAAGACAATCAGCGTGATCGTTAACGTCCATCGCGAGCGGGCTCGCTCCTACAGGATTACCGGCGACGCGGTTGGCGTCGGCGTTGTTCGTCGTCCGTGCGAATTGGCACAGGTTGTAGAGGCGGTTCGATCAAACCGAGTGCGACACCCAGGTCATGCAGCCAGTTCTGAATTTTCTCTTTCATGATGCCCCCTTCAGGGTAGTGCCGAGCGGCCGGAATTCTGTAGCCCCTTCGCACTGATAATAGTCTGAAGTGCTGTGCAATGCTCAATCAAATTGGCAATGATCTGTTACTGAATCGATCACAATTGACCAATGTCAACTCAGGCAATCGCACGCGCCTGAATCTGCGCCGACGGATAGACCGCCTGTTGCTGCTCGATCCACGCATTCAGGTTGGCCCCGACCATGCCCTTGCGCCACATCAGCCACGTGGTCGCCGTGGCAAAAGGTTCGGCCAGCGGGTGTACCGCCACGCTTTCACGGCCCGGCAGACTGGCGAGCATCGACTCCGACATCAGCGCCACCCCGGAACCGGCAATCACGCACGCAAGCATCCCCGGATAGGACTCGATCTCCATGGCCCGCCCCATCGCTGCGTGATCATGGGAAAACCACGACTCCAGGCGCATCCGGTAAGAGCAGCCCTGACGAAAGGTGAACACCGAACGCCCTTCCACATCCCGCGCGCTGAGCACCGGTGGGTGGTCGGCTTCGCTGACCAGTACCAGTTTCTCTTCGCACAACAGCACACCGTCCAATCCCGCCAGCTCCGGTGGCCCGTCCACCAGCGCCGCATCGAGCCGGCCGGTCAGCAAGCCCTCAAGCAATTCGCCACTGGGCCCGGATTGCACCTGAAGGTTCACCGCCGGGTAGGTTCGGTGATAACGCGCCAAGAGCGCCGGAAGGTGAATCGCAGCCGTGCTGTACATGGTGCCGAGCACGAAGTCGCCGGCCGGTTGCCCCCCCTGTACGGCAGCGTGAGCTTCATCGTGCAAGGCAAACAACTTGGTGGTGTAGTCCAGCAGGACTTTTCCCGCAGGCGATAGCTGCAAACGCTGACGCTCGCGCAGGAACAGTTCGACACCCAGTTGCTCTTCCAGCTGTTTAAGCCGGGTCGACAAATTGGACGGCACTCGGTGCAGGCGTTCAGCAGCACGGGTGATGGACTCTTCCTCCGCCACAGCCTGGAAAATTCGCAATTGACTGAATTCCACGGCATTCTCCAAACAAGAACAAGTTACTCACTATTATTCATTTTTAAAGAAAGTCAATCGGTCCTAGCCTGACGGTCATTGATCTTCTGGTGGAACTCCGACCATGTCTCCCTTGATCCGCTTGCTTGCCTGTTTTGTCGCATTAATGATGGCCATGGGCATCGGCCGTTTTGCCCTGACGCCGCAACTGCCGCATCTGCTCAGCGAAGGCCAGATCGACCTGACCGACGCCGGACTGATTGCCGCTGCCAATTATCTGGGCTATTTCGTCGGTGCCGTGGACGCGATGTTCTCTCGTCGTCCCGAGCAAGTGCGCCGCCGCCTGCTGGGCGGTCTGTGGCTGTGTGTGCTGCTGACCCTGGCGTCGTTCTGGGCCAACGGGTTCTGGTCGCATCTGTTGCTGCGCTTTGGCACCGGCGTAGCCAGCGCCTGGGTATTGGTGATGATTACTGCGCTGAGTCAGCCACTGGCGGCTGCCACCGGGCGCCCGCGGCTCGGCGCCGTGGTATTTGCCGGACCGGGTCTGGGAATTTTTCTGACCGGGGTGCTGGCCTTGGTCGCGAACCTCTTGGGCCAGACGTCCGCCACGTTGTGGCTGGTGTATGCCGCCGTCGCCCTGTTGATGTTGTTGGGGGTTCTGCGATTTCTGCCCCGGCCCACCTCGACCGCACCTGCCGCTGCCAGCGTCGCAAGCTCATCCCATCGAGGCATCGGCCGTTTAGGCGTGGTCTATGGGTTGTACGGTTTGGGCTACATCATCCCGGCCACTTTTCTGTCGCAAATGGCCAACGCGCAGTTCCACGGGCATTGGCAGGCCGATCTGTTCTGGCCGTGCTTCGGCCTGGCAGCGGCGATTGGCGTGGTGTTGGTGAGTCTGCGTCGACAAGCGGCCAATACCACGCGTCAATGGCTGACGCTGACCTTATGGATGCAAGCCGCCGGGGTCTTCGCTTGCCTGCTGGGCAATGGTCCGGGGCTCGTGCTGGGAGTGATCTTGTGTGGCACACCATTCCTGGCCTGCATGCAGTTGGTGATGCAACGTTCACGGGAGCTGGCGCCCCACGCCAGCCAACGCAACGCCGGGCTGCTGACCGCCTGCTTTGCCGTGGGCCAGCTCAGCGGGCCGTTGCTGGCAGCATTGAGCAGCCATTTCAGCGGTGGCTTGCAACCTGCGCTGGTGATCGCCGGCAGCGGTTTGCTGCTGGCCGGCGGGTTGCTCCTGAGCCCGGTCAGGGCTGGCCAAGCGCTTTGCGCAAACGGCGACGCACCCACTGCTCAGCGCTGACAAACGTGATGCCCAGCAGCACCAGCACTGCCCCGATGACAAAGTTGAGGCTGAGCTTTTCGCCCAGCAGCACCACGCCGAACGTGACGCCGAACAACGGCGTCATGAACGAAAAAACCGCCAGGTTCGCCGCCAGATACCGGCGCAACAGCCAGAACCAGGTCAGATAGCTGAAGAACGACACCACCAGGCCTTGAAACAACACGCTGGCCACCGCCACGGTGGTCAGGCTGACGTGGGTGATCTGACCGCTGAGGAGCGCGATCAACAGCAGCCCGACGAAGCCGACGATCAACTGATAAAACAAGGTCAGGGTCACCGGCGCTTCCGACAATCGCGAAGCACGCACCACCACCGTGGTGGCCCCCCAGGCGGCACCCGCCAATACCCCCAGCGCATCGCCCATCAGCATACGGTGATCAAGGTTGGCCCAGGACACGCCACCGGCAAACGCAACGGCAATGCCGACGAAGGCGAGGAAGATTCCCAACCATTGCACCGGCCTCAAGCGCTCGCTCGGCAACAGCCAATGCACACCTAACGCGGTAAAAATCGGCGCGGTGTAGAGGAACACCGACATATGGGCCGCCGTGGTCAGTTGCAGGCCTTCGGAGATGAAGAAAAACTCCAGGCCAAACAGAGCCCCGGCCAACAAGCCGCCGCGCCAGGTGGTGCCGACTTGATCCCAGCCGCCCTTCCAGCAGATCAACAACCCGACGAGCAACGCGGACATGCCCGAACGCCCCGCAGCCTGCATGACCGGTGCGATGTCAGGTGCCGCCCACTTGATCATCACCTGCTGAATGCCCCAGATCAGGCACAACCCCAGCATCACTTGCAGGGCAAATCCATCGGCGCTACGCCGGGCGACGCTCACCGCACGACCTCAAAAACAACACACAACATGGCAGTGACTCGACAGTAAAAGCAAAGCCCCGAGCGGCTTGTCGAACAAGCGGCGTCGGGGCGAAAAATTATGCTGTCGATTATTAACCAGACGGCCAGAAATTTCCGCCTGATAGAGACCTTTAAATTCCCGCTTGCGTCATCCCGCCGTGACCAGCGGGAGAGATCGCTGCACCTGCTCACGCTTGGCCAGCACGAAGAACAGTGCGCCCCCGAGGAAACAACCGGTGAACCAGGCAAAGTTGGCCATCGGTTGCAGGACCGGGGTGAACGTAATCGCCACGCCCATCAACGTCGCCGGAATCAGTGCCTTGACCGCCGTCCAGTTGACTCCACCGCTGTAGTAATAGCGCCCGGTCGGGCCATCGTTGAACAGCGCATCAACGTCGATCTGCTGTTTTTTGATCAGGTAGAAATCCACCAGCAGAATCCCGAACAACGGGCCAATGAACGCCGCCAGCACATCAAGGGTGTAGTGAATCACTTCGGGGTTGTTGAACAGGTTCCACGGGGTGATGAAGATCGACGCCACGGCCGCGATCATGCCTCCGGCACGCCAACTGATTTTACTCGGGGAGACGTTGGCGAAATCGAATGCCGGGGACACGAAGTTGGCGACGATGTTAATCCCGACGGTGGCGGTGACGAAGGCAAACGCGCCGAGCAGCACGGCCACGCTGTTGTCGATCCGCGCCACGGTGGCAATCGGGTCGTGAAGCATTTCACCGAAGACAGGCAAGGTGCCGGAGACAATCACCACGGTCACCAGGGAAAACGCCAGAAAATTCACTGGCAGTCCCCAGAAATTTCCGCGACGCACGTCCTTCATACTCCGGCAGTAGCGACTGAAATCGCCGAAATTCAAGGTCGGCCCGGAAAAGTACGACACCACCAGGGCCATGGCCACGATCACTTGTCCGAATGCTTCCCAACCCGACAGGGACTTTTCCGCGAGGGTGAAACTGATATTGCTCCAACCGGCCTGCCAGACAATCCACCCGGCGAGCATGAACATCACGCCGTACACCACCGGGCCAGCCCAATCGATAAAACGGCGGATCGACTCCATGCCTGCCCAGAACACCAACGCCTGAACGAACCACAGGCTGAGGAAACCGAACCAGCCGAGGTAGGACAAACCGGCAAAATGTGGTTCTGCGTAGGTCGCCATCGAAGGAAAGAAGCGCAACACCACAATGATCAACGCGCTGGACGCGAGGTACGTCTGAATCCCGTACCAAGCCACCGCGATCAACCCGCGAATGACCGCCGGAATGTTCGCCCCGAACACCCCGAACGCCAACCGGCAGATCACCGGATACGGCACGGCCGCTTGCTGACTCGGCCTGGCCACCAGGTTGGCGATCAACTGCACAATGCAAATCCCGCCCAGCAAGGCAATCAACACCTGCCAACTGGCCAGCCCCAGCGCGAACAGGCTGGCGGCGAATACATAACCGCCGACGCTGTGCACATCACTCATCCAGAAGGCGAAAATGTTGTACCAATTCCATTTCTGCGGCAGCGGTCCCAAGTCCTGGTTGTACAGGCGCGGGCTGTAGCCGTCGGGCATTTGCTCGGTCATTGCGTAGCTCCTCGAAAACACTCCCGACGTGATGCCAACATCACACTGCGTACGGGAGCTGTCATTGTTTGTATACGAGTTGCTACGCAGAATGCGTGCCATAGACGATAAATGTGTGACAAATCGCGGTTCTACGGGCGTTTTATGCAGGCAGATAAACGGCGATTTTTGCTCAGAGATGCCCATGAAAAGGGCACTGTCGCCTGCAAACGGTGCACATGTCATGTATACAGAGAGAAATAGCGGACTGCTGCTCAGTCAATCGTTATTGGGCCAAATCTGATTCTTGAACCGTTGCGCAGGCCCAAAGGGGTGAGCGAGCCTGCTCGCGATGACATTCGCCCGGCCAACACCGTTCATGACTTGCTTGCAGCCAGCGCATTCGCCACACGAAACCCCACAATGCAGGCAACGGCACTTGCCACCGCGCCCCACGCCATGTCCATCAATGCCAACCGCGCCGACCACCCTTGCAGGGTTGCCCAGTTGGACAAGTCATAGGTGCCGTACGCCACCGCGCCCAACAATGCCCCCAGACGTGCTGCGTGTGTCCAGCTCCGCGCCGGCAACACCACAAACACCACACAACCGATGACATAGAGGAGGTAAAACACAGCGGCCGGGGCCCACCGCGGTTGCTCGAGCATCAACGAACCGAGCAGCTCCCGATAAGTCGACGCCATAAGGACGCCCAGCCAGAGGCCATCGAGTACGAGAAACGCCGCCAGGGTGGCGACATAGGCTATGAGTGTTTTTTTCATCATCCCGCCCTTACAGGAGCCGCCGCCGGTTCGGGCCGCTCCTGCATGGGGCTGGCAAGCGCTTAGCTTAGTTCAATGCGATCGGCATGAATGACGATCTGGCCATTCTTGTACAAGGCACCAATGGCTTTCTTGAAGTTGCCTTTGCTGACACCGAACAGGCTGGTGATCAGCGTGGGATCGCTCTTGTCACTGACCGCCAGGGTGCCATTGTTCTCGCGCAACTTGGCGAGGATCTTCGAGTTCAGACTGCTGGCTGCTTCCTGGCCAACCGGTTGCAGGCTCAGGCTGATCTTGCCGTCGGCGCGAACTTCCTTGATGAACCCCTTCTCTTCTTTACCGGCGCGCATGAACTTGAAGATTTCGTTCTTGTGGATCAGGCCCCAGTGCTTGTTGTTGATGATCGCCTTGAAGCCCATGTCGGTGGCTTCGGCAACCAGCAAGTCCACTTCCTGGCCTGCGGTGTAGTTGGCCGGCGTCTTGTCCAGGTAACGGTCCAGGCGCGCCGTCGCGGTGATGCGGCGGGTGTGCTTATCCAGGTAGACATGCACCACGACGTATTCGCCCGCAGTCATCTGCCGCTTTTCTTCGGAATACGGCAGCAACAGATCCTTCGGCAGCCCCCAATCGAGGAATACGCCAATACTGTTGACTTCAACAACTTTCAAACTGGCGAATTCACCCACCTGAACTTTCGGCTTTTCTGTAGTTGCGATGAGTTTGTCATCGCTGTCCAGATAAACAAAAACATTGAGCCAGTCTTCATCTTCGCTGGGAATATCTTTTGGAATATAACGATTCGGCAGAAGGATTTCGCCATCCGCACCACCGTCCAGATATAAACCGAAGTTAGTGTGTTTAACCACTTGCAAACTGTTGTAACGCCCGACTAAAGCCATGTTCAATACCCTCATTGCGTGGGCGCATTCTACCCGGTTTTACCGGGCGCGTTCGGTGCCCCGCCCGCTGGCACGGGAAAATCTCGCTGAAAGCCCAGATTTCCATGGGTCCCAAGGCATGGCGAGGCCGCTCGTCAGTCCATTCCCGCGATTTCAACCGTTGTCTGCGCCAGGCAAAGCAGTCATTTTTTCGCCCTTGTTCTTAGTTAAAACAGCAGGTTAGGAGATTAATCAAGATAATAACTTGCGCTTGACCTCGCCCTCGCACGCTGCCCTTCAAGGGATATTTACCAAGCAAATAGCCGGCCTTTCCTGTACGATGCCTGGCCAAGTTAATTTTCTACAGGTTAATGGCCGCCATGCGCGTAAAAGCATCCAACAGCAAAGCAAAGCCAGCTCCAGCCGTCGAAACCAGCGAATCGATCAACAACCAGATTGCTGCGTTCCTCAAATCCGGTGGTGAAATCCAGCAAATTGCCAAAGGCGTCAGCGGCCAGACGTTCGGCCCGTCCAAGCAGATCACCCTGGGCAAGAAGTAATACCGGTAATACACCCGTCCTGAGGCGCTTTGAGCTTCGAAGCGCCTGGACTGGCACCCGCGCCACACCTCTTCTGTTTAATTAATCCGCAAAAATCGACGAACGGCCATCGACCCCGATGAATCGCCGGTATCCTTGCACGCGTCTAGATCAAGCGTTTCAGCGGGCCCGAAGCCCTGCGCTCGCTGTTCATGGAGTGACGCATGCTCAAATCCACCTGCTTATTGCTTGCAGGCCTGCTGGCCGGCTCATCGGCGCACGCGCAAATTTTCCAGCGCGAGCTCGGCGACTTCGACCTCAAACTCGGAACCACCCCCAGCCGCAGCATGGCCCAGGGGCTGGTCAAGCCCTCGGCGGTCGGCTCCTTTCACGGTGGCCTCGACCTCAGCCACGACAGTGGCCTGTATTTCGGCCAATACGCACCGAGCATGGGCATCTCGTCGGGCAAGAACCTAGAAATCGATTCCTACATCGGTTTTAAACAACCCTTCGACCAAACTCTCGGCTACGAAGTCGGGATGATCCACTACAGCTATCCCAAGGTGGACACCCTCGACAGCCAGGAACTGTTCGGCGGCCTGACCCTGCTCAGTAGCCGCTTCGGCGTGGCTTTCAGCAACGATCCGGACAAACAGAACAACACGCTATTCGCCGACCTTGGCGGCAATCAACCGTTCGGCATCGGGATCAGCATGAAATACACCACCCATCAGTTGAACTCGCCGGTTTCGGTGGGCGGTGGTTACGTCAGCAGTTTCACCGATTGGTCGGTGAAGTTTTCACGCCCGCTCATGGGCATCGACCTTGACTTGATCTACAGCAACTCCAACCTCAGCGGCAGCGAGTGCTCGGCGTATTCCGGGCACAACAGCCAGTGTGATGGCCTGGTGACGCTCAAGGCCGAGCGCGCATTCTATTGATTGGCTGAACTGCCCGGCTCATCCTGCGTTCACATGAGAATCAGACGCCCGGCCTCGCAAGGATTCGCCCATGTCTCGCTGGTTCAAGCACATCGCCACCCTGCTGGTCTTCACCCTCGCCCTCGGCGCCTGCAGCCGCGTTGGCCTGGCCTATCGCAACCTCGACGTAATCATTCCGTGGACGCTCAGCGACTACCTGGACATGAACGGCGAGCAAAAGGACTGGCTCAACGAGCGCCTCAAGAAACACCTGAACTGGCACTGCACCACACAATTGCCGGGTTACCTCGAATGGCTGGATCGCTTGCAGAGCATGGTCGAAACCAATCAGGTGACCGACGCGGCGCTACAAGCGCGAACCTCGGAAGCCAAAAAGGCTATCGCTGATACCGCTCGCCAGATCACGCCTTCGGCCATCGAGTTGCTACAGGGACTGGATGACAAGCAAGTCGCCGAGATGAACGACGCCTTCGCCAAGGATCTGCGCAAACGTGAAAAGGAATACGTCAAACCGCCGCTGGCTCAGCAAATTGCCGAACGCGGTGCGCGCATGGACAAGCGCCTGACCGATTGGCTCGGCCCGTTGAGCGTCAGCCAGGAACAACGAGTGATGGCCTGGTCGACCGCGCTGGGCGACCAAAACACCCAATGGATCGCCAACCGCGCGCACTGGCAGAAACAGTTCAGTGAGGCTGTGGCGCAACGTCAGAGCCCACAGTTCCCACAACAAATCGAGACGCTACTGGTCGATCGAGAACGTTTGTGGACACCGCAATACCGCCTGGCCTTCGCCAACACCGAAGCCCAGGCGCGCTCGCTATTTGTGGATTTGATGGCAGAGAGCACACGGGAACAACGTCAGCGTTTGCTGAAGAAAATTGAGGGTGTGCGCAAGGATTTCAGCGATTTGAAATGCTTGAAGGCGGCAAAACAGGGGTAGACGGATCGCAGCCTTGGGCAGAGCCGACAAACGGCTGCGATCTTTTGTTTCAGGCAATCTGCGCCTTCGCCGCCAGCGCATCAAACGTCTCCTCAGCCAGCGCATCCTCCTGTTCATCCAAGACCTGACGTGGATGCTCGTTGCCCGGAATGCTGCTGTCGATCAGGCTCAACAGGCTTGAGCCACGAGGTGTCAAAATATAATTGGAACCGCTACCGCCTTGCTCATCGGGCCGAGGCTCGATGTAACCCCGCGCCAGCAGCAACTTTTCGTATTCGCCGGCCACCGCTTTCAGGTGATCCAGGTTTTCGGTCTGCTCACCTTCCGCAGCCTTCTGCGCCGCGTACTGCTCGGCATAGGGTCGAGGCGTGAAACTGCTCGCTCCGTTTTGCACCTCGTGCAGCAAACGCTCAATTAAATCCCAGTTATAAGTCGTCATCCTGATTCAACCTCCGGTGCCCGTGAGTGAGGGGCCTTCATAGGTTGTGACCGGCACGGCCGGCAGCCGTTCAGCCGGGGTTTCCGACAGCACCGACCGGCGGTATGTCGAATTGGGCAGGGACCAAACGACTAAGCTGTGTCAGTCACCTCCAAGCATCGCGCAGGAGAAAAACCCATGAACATTCAGAATCATCCCGTCGTGTCGCGGGAAGAATGGCTGGTCGCCCGCCAACACCATCTGGCCCACGAAAAAGCCTTCACCAGGGAACGGGATAAACTCAGCGCCGAACGCCGCGCTCTGCCTTGGGTGAAAATCGACAAGGACTACCGCTTCCAGGGGCCAGGCGGCGAACTGAAACTGGCTGATCTGTTCGGCGGGCGCAGTCAGCTGGTCATTTACCACTTCATGTTCGCCGAAGGCTGGGATGAAGGGTGCCCCGGTTGCTCATTTCTCAGCGATCACATCGACGGCGCCAACCAGCACCTGGCCCACCATGACATCGCGCTGGTGGCAGTCTCCCATGCACCCTTCGCCGAGTTCCAGGCATTCAAACGCCGCATGGGCTGGAAATTCGACTGGGTATCGTCAGCCGGCAGCGATTTCAATTATGACTTTGGCGTCAGCGCTCGAGCCGAAGAGGTCGCCGCCGGAACGGCTACGTACAACTACGAAAAAACCGACGGTTCCGAGGAAGAACTCCCCGGACTCAGTGTTTTTTATCGAAATGAAGCCGGAGAAATTTTCCACACTTACTCCACCTATGCCCGAGGCCTGGACATGCTGGTCGGCGCCTACAACTACCTTGATCTGACGCCCAAGGGCAGGAATGAAGAGGAAATCATGGAATGGGTGCGGCATCACGATCGGTATGAGGAAAAAGCCCCAGCGAGCTGCTGCCATGGGGGATGAAACACAAGGGCCGGGGCGCGGCCTTGCGACAAGCCAACGCCTGTGGGAGCTGTGTGGTGGCGACTATTGGCGGACATAAAAAAACCGGACCTGGGTCCGGTTTTTTCATGGGGATCGCTACGGCTGCTTTATTCAGCAGCCGGCGCTTCCGGCTTGCGACGCTTGAGCGGGGCCATGCCATCCTTGCTGACCAGGGAATCGCTCTTCGGCCGGTTGGCGCTCTTGCGCTTGGTCGGGGTCTTGGCGGCGGCTTTTTTCTTGTCGCCCTTGGCGTCGGTCTTTTTCTTCTTCACGCCAACAGCCTTGCCCGAAGCCTTGACCTTTTTCGGTCCGCCATAGGTGCCTTTGACTTCCTTGATGGTGCGGCGCTCGAAGCTCTGCTTGAGGTAGCGCTCGATGCTCGACATCAGGTTCCAGTCGCCGTGGCAGATCAGCGAGATGGCCAGGCCATCGTTGCCCGCGCGACCGGTACGACCAATACGGTGCACGTATTCGTCACCGCTGCGTGGCATGTCGAAGTTGATCACCAGGTCCAGACCGTCCACGTCCAGGCCGCGAGCGGCGACGTCGGTCGCCACGAGGATTTTCACCCCGCCCTGCTTCAGGCGGTCGATCGCCAGTTTGCGATCCTTCTGGTCTTTCTCGCCGTGCAACACGAACGCCTTGTATTCCTGCGCCACCAGGCGGCCGTAGATACGGTCAGCCATGGCCCGGGTGTTGGTGAACACGATGGCCTTCTGGTAGGTCTCGTTGGCCAGCAGCCAGTTGACGATTTGCTCTTTGTGCTGGTTGTGGTCGGCGGTGATGATTTGCTGACGGGTGGTCTCGTTCAGCTGGCTGACCGCATTGAGCTGCAAGTGCTCAGGGTTGTTCAGCACCTTGGCGACCATCTCGCGCAGGCCAGAACCGCCGGTAGTGGCGGAGAACAGCATGGTTTGCTGACGGTTGGTACATTCGTCCACCAGGCGCTGGACGTCGTCGGCAAAGCCCATGTCGAGCATGCGGTCAGCTTCGTCGAGCACCAGCACTTCGACTTCTTTCAGGTCGAGGTTGCCAGCGTTCAGTTGCTCGATCATCCGGCCCGGCGTACCGATCAGGATGTCCGGCACCTTGCGCAGCATGGCGGCCTGGACTTTGAAGTCTTCACCACCAGTGATCAGGCCCGACTTGATGAAGGTGAACTGCGAGAAGCGTTCGACTTCTTTCAGGGTCTGCTGGGCCAGCTCGCGGGTCGGCAGCAGGATCAGGGTCTTGATGCTGACGCGGATCTTGGCCGGACCGATCAGGCGGTTGAGGATCGGCAAGACGAATGCAGCGGTCTTGCCGCTACCGGTTTGCGCTGTCACCCGCAGGTCACGCCCTTGGAGCGCCAGCGGAATGGCCGCTGCTTGCACAGGCGTTGGCTCGACAAATTTCAGCTCGGCCACGGCTTTGAGCAGGCGTTCGTGCAGGGCGAATTGGGAAAACACGGGTGCTACCTCGAAGAAATGCAAAAAAACAGCTGCATAGGGTAACGGTTTCGAGCGCTCAGGCCGAGTTTCTTTATGCAAACGACAGCAAACAGTGGCTTTTTTGTTGCCTGATTTGTCCCCGAGTCTAATTCAAAGCCTCTAACTGGCTGGCATTCTCACCTAAATGGGTGTCCGGGATTCGTTGGCCGCCCGACCTCAAGCGGTGTGATCTGAAATCATTTGGTCAGCAAATGAGTACAAGCGGAAGTGGCGTTCACGACCTACAAATGCGAATACGTATCAACGGCAAATAATTTGATATACCATGCGCCGCGAACTATTGGCACGTATGCCGTCCCCTTTGGCTATTTTCTCAAGGCTTTCCCGATGCGTCGTACGCTGGTCTCTATCTGTGTCCTTAATGTGTTTTCCGCTCCCTCTTGGGCGCAACCCACAACCGATACCCCCAGTCTAGAGTTGCAAGCGACCGAAATCGTCGGTACGGCCGAGTACGAAACGGCTCAAGGGCCAGTGCAGGGTTACCGCGCAACGCGATCCGCCAGCGCGACGCGAACCGACACGCCGATTCATGAAACTCCGCAATCCATCAGCGTGGTGACCAAAGAGGTGGTAGAGGACATTGGGGCTACACGCCTTCAAGAAGCACTCGACTATGCCGGCGGGGTGGGACGCGCCAACAACTTCGGCGGCCAAGGGCTGACCACTTTCACCGTGCGTGGATTTACCACTGGCGAGTTCTATCGAAACGGCTTTCCGATCAACCGCGGTTATCCGAACATGCCCGATGCCAATACCATCGAGCGGCTCGAAGTGCTACGAGGGCCGGCGACCATGCTCTACGGTCGAGGCGACCCGGGGGGCACGTTCAACGTGGTCTCCAAACAGCCTCTGGCCGTGCCAACCGTCACGCTGGGCAGCCAACTCGATGACCAGGGGATGAAGCGCGGCACACTGGACGCCTCCGGCCCGCTGGATGAAGAAGGCCGCCTGGCCTATCGCTTGAACGTGGTAGGTGAGGGCGGCGATACGTTCCGCGATCATGTCGAGAGCGAACGTTACGGCGTGACGCCGGTGCTTTCCTGGCAGGCCACCGATGACACCAAGGTGATTTTCGAGGGTGACTTCATGCGCAACAATCACCCGCTGGATCGCGGTGTGACCCGCTATCCCAACCAGATCGGCACCGCGTCGCGTGATACGTTCTTCGGTGAAAAAGACGTCGGCAAGTTGCACAACGACAACAACATGGCCCAATTGCGTTTCGAGCACTTCCTGAGTGACAACTGGACATTGGGTGGCGGTTTCCAATGGCTCGATGGCACCTTGCAGGGCAATGCCATTGAAGCCAACGGCGTCGCGGCCGACGGGCGCACGCTGGGGCGCAACTTCAACTATCGCAAGCTGGAGTGGACAGACAAGGACACTCAGCTGAACCTTACCGGGCATTTCTCCACCGGCGGCTTCGATCACACCTTGTTGACCGGTGTCGAATACGAAGATTACGACTACAAGTCCATCATCCAGCGTTCCAGTGGTGCAGTGAGTGCCTACCCGATTGATCTCTTCAACCCGGTGTACGGCCAGCCTCGTCCGGCCCTGACCCGCACGCCGACCCACGATAAGGAAAATCTCAAGACATACGCCGCCTTCGTCCAGGACCAGGTGGCATTGACCGAGCGCTTGAAAGTTTTGGCTGGCGCCCGTTTTGAGCGTTTCGAGCATGACTATGAAACCTTTGTGCCGGGGGCCAGGAGCTGGGAGGCGAGCGACAACGCGGTGACCCCGCGTCTCGGAGTCCTTTATGACCTTACCGATACTGTCGCGGTGTATGCCGATACCGCGCGCTCGTTCAAACCCAACACGGGCGCGAGTCGACAGGGGGGTGGCTTTGAGCCGGAAAAGGGTCAGTCCTATGAGATGGGGATCAAATGGGAGGCGCTGGATCGTCAGTTGAATGTTGACGCGGCGATCTACCAGATTGAAAAACGAAACGTCCTCACCACCGACCCCGTGGACTCGACGTTCAGCGTGGCGGCTGGCGAAGTCCGCAGCCGGGGCTTTGATTTGAACGTGGCAGGCAATGTAACCCCGGAATGGAGAGTGATTGGCGGCTATGCCTATGTCGACGCCGAAGTCACCCAGGACAATGTGATCCAGTCGGGCACTCGGCTGTTGAACATCCCGAAGAACAGCTTCAGCCTGCTCAACGTGTATGAATTCCAGGATGGCAACCTCAAAGGGCTGGGCTTGGGTGTGGGTAGCAAGTACGTCGACGAACGTGCAGGCCAGACTGCTAACACAGCGTTTTCGATGGGCAGTTACACCGTCGTCGATTTGCTCGGCTTTTATAAGATCAACGACAAGGTCAGGCTTAATCTCGATGTGAAGAACGTGTTCGACCGCGACTATGAAGAAGGCGCCTTCGGCAATGTCTACGCTTACCCGGGTGAACCGAGAACCGTTCAAGTCGGTATTTCGTACACCCTGTAGTCGATCCGGAAGATGGGGTTAGGGCTTGACGGCCCTTCCAGTGCCTTTCTGGTTGGGTGTAACGATACAAGTGTCCCCGCACCCTGAGTGGAAAGTTGACTGCCGAGGCATAACCTCTCAGGCTGGATAACTGTTGTGCCGCCCGTGCAACGCGTGGCGGCCAACATTTTTCCGTCCCGTCCATCAGGCCTTCCAGTGTCAATTGAAGTGGAGCAGTAACGTTTGGAATTAAGACAACTGCGCTATTTCGTAAAAATCGTCGAGCAAGGGAGCCTGGGACGCGCAGCGCTTGAGCTGGACGTCGGCGTGTCGGCTCTCAGCCAACAGATCGCGAAACTTGAAAACGAACTGGCAACCCGACTTCTGAATCGCACCACTACCGGCGTCACACCGACCAGCGCCGGGATGGCGTTCCTGCACCATGCCCAGCTGTGCTTGCGGCAATCCGAGAATGCGATCATGGCGGCTCACCGTGGGCGTATGAGTGGGTATGTCACCGTCGGCTTGCCGCCTACGACTGCCACTGTGCTTGCCCTGCCATTGATCAACGCGATGCGAGAGCGCTATCCGGATATTCAATTGCATCTGGTTGAGATGCTGTCCGGGCACTTGGCCACGCAACTCAATGCACGCCAGATAGACTTGGCTATTTTGTTTCAACTTGAAGGTGGAAAGCGCTGGAGCGTTACACCGCTGCTCGACGAGAAACTATTTGTCATCAGCTCACCTCTCCTGCCCCACGCTCCACGAGGTACCTGCGTGCAGCTGGCGGATCTCGGTCAACTTCCGCTGGTGATGCCGAGTGCGCAACACGGGTTGCGTTCAACGCTGATGACTGCATTTGAACGCGTGGGATTGGCTCCCAACATCATCATGGAAGTGGATGGTCTTGCCGTATTGATGAATGCCGTACGCGCAGGTCATGCCGCCACCATCCAGCCCGGTGCAGCGGCGGCGCTCAAAGGCGAGTCGGGACTTTCAGTGGTGGAAATTTCCGACACTCACGCAGGCAGACGAAACCTGTTGGCGACGCTGCCTGATGATGAACTGGCTCCCGCAGCCCTGGCGGCGCGACTGGTCATCACCGATGTCGCGCGACAGTTGGTGATTGGTCATCAGTGGCCAGGTGCCTCGTGGATCGACGACGTCGCGCCATGATCTCGATGCCCCCCTACCCCGGCGTTACGATGAGCGCCAATCGGCAAAGCCTTTATAAAAACTAAACACCCCAAGCGGTAATGCGCCTTTCGACACAAAACTGTCTGCCCTAAGGTCTCCCTACTCGCGAGGAGTTTTTCGTTCATGCCTCCTTGCGATTGAGGAGTGATGATGATCGACGTATTAGTAATTGGCGGCGGCAATGCGGCCTTGTGTGCAGCCTTGATGGCTCGGGAGGCCGGCGCTAGCGTCATGTTGCTGGAGGGTGCACCAAAAGCCTGGCGCGGCGGCAACTCGCAACACACCCGAAACCTGCGCTGCATGCACGACGCGCCGCAAGATGTCCTGGTCGATGCGTATCCCGAAGAAGAATATTGGCAGGATCTGCTGAAGGTCACCGGTGGGATTACCGACGAGAAGCTTGCACGTCTTGTCATCCGCGCCTCATCGAACTGCCGTGACTGGATGCGCTCCCATGGCGTGCATTTCCAGCCGTCGCTGTCCGGTGCCCTCCATGTTGCGCGCACCAATGCATTTTTCATGGGTGGCGGCAAAGCACTGGTTAACGCTTACTTCCGCAGCGCCGAGAAGCTGGGCGTCGAAATTCGCTATGACGCTCAAGTGACTGATATCGAATTGAAGGATGGAAAATTCATCGCCGCCCACATCAGTGAGCGCGATGTCGATGGACAACGTTTTCCCGCCGAGCGTATTCAGGCCAAGGCCTGTGTCTTGGCTGCCGGCGGATTCGAATCCAACCGCGAATGGCTCCGTGAGGCCTGGGGTCAAAACGAGCGCGGAGAATGGCCTTCAGACAATTTTTTGATTCGCGGGACGCGTTTCAATACCGGCGTACTGCTTCGGCGCATGCAGAACCTGGGCGCCGATTTCATTGGTGACCCGACGCAAGCACACATGGTGGCCATCGACGCCCGCGCCCCCCTGTATGACGGAGGTATCTGTACCCGTATCGATTGCGTATCGCTGGGCGTGGTGGTTAATCGCGACGGCGAACGCTTCTATGACGAGGGTGAAGACTTCTGGCCCAAGCGCTATGCGATCTGGGGTCGCCTGGTCGCGGGACAACCCGGTCAACAGGCCTACTCGATCATCGACCAACAAGCCCTCGGCCGGTTCATGCCGCCGGTATTTCCGGGCACTAAAGCCAACTCGCTGGAAGATCTGGCCCGCCAGTTGAAGCTTCCCGTTACGCAATTCGTCAACACCATCGAGCAATACAACGCGGCCTGCCGCGTCGGCACGTTCGACCACACCGCGCTGGACGATTGCCACACCGAGGGTTTGACGCCCGCCAAAACCCATTGGGCCCGCCCACTGGTAAAGCCCCCCTTCTGCGCCTACCCGCTTAAGCCCGGCGTGACCTTCACCTATTTAGGCCTCGCTACCGACGACACCGCCGCCGTTCACTTCAACGGCAAGCCTAGCCCCAACCTGTTTGTCGCAGGAGAAATGATGGCGGGCAATGTATTGGGCAAGGGCTACACCGCCGGCATCGGCATGGCCATTGGTACTGCCTTCGGTCGGATTGCCGGTGTACAGGCAGCCGCTTCGGCAGGCTTTGTTTCTCTTTCACAAACGGAATTTAGACATGCAGCTGTTTGATCCCAAGGCACCGAGCGATTTGATTCCGGTGCTCAACCTTGATGAAAGCGAAGTTCAGCGACAAATGACCGTTTGCAATGCCTGCCGTTATTGCGAGGGCTTCTGCGCTGTATTTCCGGCCATGACACGACGCCTGGAGTTTTCCCAGGCCGATATCCATTACCTGGCGAACCTTTGCCATAACTGCGGCGCATGCCTGCATGCCTGCCAGTACGCCGCACCTCACGAATTCGAAATCAATGTGCCCAAGGCCATGGCCAAAGTCCGCCTCGACACTTACGCCGAGTACGCCTGGCCACAGGTGATGGGCACGCTGTACCGGCGCAACGGACTGACTCTGGCGCTGTCGGCCGGTACCGGGCTGGCACTGTTCCTGTGTCTTACGTTGATGGTGATGGGCAACTTGTTCACCGCGATGCCCGGGGGAAATTTCTACGGGATCTTCCCGCACAACACCCTGGCCGTAATGTTTGGTGCGGTTTTCGGATTCGCGGTACTCGCGTTGACCCTTGGCGTGCGGCGCTTCTGGCGCAATGTTTCACCGGCCGACGCGCCCGCGCAGGTAAAAACAGCGGCCGCACTGGAAGCCACGGCCAACGTCGCCCGGCTCAAATTCCTGGACGGTGGTCATGGCGAAGGCTGCAATAACGCTGATGATCGATTCACCTTGTGGCGGCGGCGCTTCCACCACTTCACCTTCTACGGCTTCATGCTGTGCTTCGCAGCCACTGGGGTCGCCACGCTCTACCATTTCCTGCTGGACTGGTCGGCGCCCTACCCCGTCTTGAGTTTGCCGGTGATGCTGGGCATCAGCGGTGGGCTCGGCTTGCTGGTCGGCCCCGCGGGCCTGTTGTGGTTGAACCTGCGTCGCAACCCCGAACACGGCGACGAAAAACAGAAACCCATGGATCGCGGCTTTATCGCGCTGCTGTTGCTGGTCAGCGCCAGCGGCCTGGCACTCCTGGCGTTCCGTGAAACCGCAGCCCTGGGCCTGTTGCTGGCGATCCATCTCGGCCTGGTCATGGCGTTTTTCCTGACCATGCCCTACAGCAAATTCGCCCATGGCATCTTCCGCAGCGCCGCGCTGCTCAAGTACTCCATCGAAAAACGCCAACCCAATCCGATTAACGCCGGAAGCGACTGATCGTAGAACCACTCATTCCAATAACAATATTGATCAACCGGGTAACCATAATGAAAACAACCACTCAAGACAGCCGATCCAAGGGGTCGAAGCTGGGCGCCATTCTACGGGTCACCAGCGGCAACTTTCTCGAACAGTTTGACTTCTTTCTGTTCGGTTTTTACGCGACCTACATCTCCCAGACGTTCTTTCCTGCCACCAGCGAGTTCGCCTCGCTGATGATGACCTTCGCCGTATTCGGCTCGGGATTCCTGATGCGCCCACTGGGCGCTATCGTGCTGGGGGCTTACATCGACAAGGTGGGACGGCGCAAGGGGTTGATTGTGACGCTGTCGATCATGGCCGCGGGAACGGTCTTGATTGCCCTCGTGCCAGGCTATGCCAGCATTGGCATCGCGGCACCCGTACTGGTATTGATCGGACGACTGTTGCAGGGTTTCTCCGCAGGCGCGGAGATGGGTGGCGTTTCAGTGTATCTGGCTGAAATCGCCACGCCGGGCCGCCGCGGTTTCTACACCAGCTGGCAGTCGGCCAGCCAGCAGGTGGCGATCGTTCTTGCAGCCGCCTTGGGCTACACGATCAACGCGTCCATGGAAGCTGCCGAAGTGGCCGCCTGGGGCTGGCGGATCCCCTTCTTTATAGGTTGCGTGATTATTCCGTTCATCTTCATCATTCGCCGTTCGCTACAGGAAACCGATGCGTTCAAAGCACGCACGCACCACCCAAGTGCCAATGAAGTGTTCCGTTCGATGCGAGACAACTGGCGCACAGTGCTGGCGGGTGGCTTGCTGGCCTCAATGACCACCACCACGTTCTATCTGATTACCGTCTACACCCCCACCTTCGGAAGGACTGTACTGAACCTGAGCACCACCGACAGTCTGGTGGTCACGCTCTTCGTCGGCCTGAGCAACTTCATTTGGCTGCCCATCGGCGGCACACTCTCCGACCGCATCGGCCGTCGCCCCTTGTTGCTGGCGATTTCCTTGCTGTGCCTGTTCACCGCTTATCCCGCCATGCACTGGCTGGCCGCAGCGGCAAGTTTTGAACGCCTGCTCGCCGTGCTGTTGTACTTCTCTTTCTTCTTTGGCATTTACAACGGCGCGATGGTTGCGGCCTTGACTGAAGTGATGCCTCAGAACGTACGAGTCGTGGGATTTTCCCTGGCATTCAGTTTGGCGACCGCTGTTTTTGGCGGCTTCACACCCGCCATCTCCACCATCCTGGTGCAGGCAACCGGTGACAAGGCGTCGCCTGCCTACTGGCTGATGTTTGCCGCTTTTTGTGGATTCACAGCGACGACGATCTTGTATCGCCGGCAAAAAGCAGTGACAGTCAACGCCTGATCAACGAGAGGTTTCGTTGGCGTTCAGGTTTTTTCGCTGAATAAATCGCCCGCCCTTGCCTGCATTGACACGTCTTTCGTATCAATGCAGGCCTGCCACGCCCCCGTCCTGTCCAACACCCTGCCCCCAGCGTCCTGATAAGCGCCGGGCAAGACGGCATCAAATTTTGAATTGCCCCAGCAAGCTTTGCAGGCGATTGCCGATCATATACATCTCGTCGACAGTCTTGACCCCGAGCTGAGTCTGGTTGGCAACGGCGTCAATTGCGCGCGCAATCTGATGCACCCCGCGATTGATCTCTTCCGCCACCGAGGTCTGTTCCTCGGCAGCACTGGCGATCTGTGCGTTCATCGCATTGATCGTCGCGATCAGCTCGACAGTGTTGCCCAGGAACTCACCCGCCTGGTCGGCCTGAGCGTTAGCGCCTTGAGCGGCTTCGGTGGATTGGTGCATTGCATTGACCACCCCCCCGGTAGCGCTCTTGAGGCGCTCAACCATCGCTTGGATTTCCTGGGTGCTCCGCTGGGTACGACTGGCCAACGCTCGCACTTCATCAGCAACCACCGCAAACCCGCGCCCGGCAGCGCCGGCACGGGCGGCTTCAATTGCCGCATTGAGAGCCAGAAGATTGGTCTGTTCAGCAATGGAGCGAATGACATCCAGCACGGCGACAATAGACGTTACATCGCTTTGAAGATGATTCATGGAGATACCGCTCTCATCAAGCTCAACGGTCAATGCCTGAATTCGAGAGATGCTGCCATCGACAATTTGCCTGGCTTTTCGGGACTGTTTGTCGGTCTCGACGGCTGCCTCTGCAGCATTTTGTGCACTGACCGACACTTCTTGCGCCGCCGCCGACATCTGGTTGATCGCCGCCGCCACCTGGTCTGTTTCCTGACGCTGCTTGTCCATGGCACGATCAATTTGTCGACTCTGATCGGCCACACGACTAACGGATCCGTTCAACTGCTCGCTCATGGCAACAATCTGGCTGACAAGGCTGTGAATCTTTTCGATAAACGCATTGAACGAACCGGCCAGTTGTCCCAGTTCGTCTCGACTCACCAGCGGCAGCCGCCGCGTCAGATCACCCTCGCCCGCAGCAATTTCGTCAAGATGAGCTCGAATTAAGGTCAAGGGACGTAAACTGCGTTTGACCAGCACAAGCGCCAGTGCCCCGATAATGCCAATCAGCGCGGTAGCGATGAGGGCAATGCTGTACATCAAGTTGCGAACCCGACGATCAACATCTGCCCGCACCTTGGCGACTTGAAGTTCAATGCTGTCCAGATTGATCGCGGTGACCACCACCATGTCCCACTTGGGCAAATAGAAACTGTAAGCCAGCTTCGGCACCACCTTATCGGTGTTGACCACGCCGCCTGAATAGGTGACGAAGTGAGTTTCATTTTTTGCCGCTTCGACCATTTCGCGGTTCAAGTACTTCCCGTTGACGTCTTTGCGGTCACTCATATTGGTGCCGACGCCTTCGCTGCTGTCACCGCGAAACAGGCGTACAACCTGGCTGTCATAACCGATGAAATAACCGTCATCACCATACTTCACTTTGGATAAACGGCTGATCGCCAAGACTCGGCCGGAGGTCTCTCCAGGGGCCGCTCGATCATAAAGTTCAGCGATGGAAGTGCGAGCGATGCTCGCGTAATCCTTGAGCCGGGTGCGGCTCTCCTCAAGCAATCGCTCGCGGGTCTGAGCGATTTCCTGCTCGGCCTGAGACTGCAAAGTGCCGCGGGTGCTCAAGCCTAAAACCAGAGCAAACAGCATCACCGGCAATAAGGTCAGCAGCAGTATTTTGGTTTTGAACGACATCATTGAATTCCTTGACCCATTCCCTTAAAGCCGCCGCTGAAAAGGCGGCCCGCGAACATCGCGTGACCGCGATCAGAGGATCACCAGAGTGCGATGTCGTAGGTGAAGTAGATCCGGTTACTATCCCGGCCACGGGAATAATCAGAGCGGTAAACGTAGTTACGCAACCGCACCCCCAGGCCTTTGAAGGTCCCCTGTTGCACTACGTAAGCGAGTTCGGCGTCACGCTCCCACTCCTTGACCGTGGTGTTGGATTTACCGTCGTTACCGCTCAAGTAGCGGGTGGAAAATGTCAGACCGGGCACACCTGCGGCGGCGAAGTTGTAACCGTAGTTAAGCATCCAGGTCTTCTCGTCTTCCTCGATGAATTTACCTATCCCGGCGTTGCTGAACGAGTAGACAGTCGCGCCACTGATGAAGGGCAAACCCGCATCGCCGCTGAGGGCCTGGTATCCGCCACCAAAGGTGTGGCCGGAGATGGCGTAGGACAGTTGCCCGCTCAGCATGTTGTTATCGATCTTGCCGCCATAGGCGGAGCCGGTGTCGACACTGTTGAAGTAGCGTAAATCACTGGTCAGCACACCACCGCCCAAGGGTAGATCGTGCTGGATACCTGCAAAATTCTGACGGTAAAAGTTTTCCAACTCACCGTAGAAGTAACTCAAACGGATGTTTTTCCCGAGCTTGTATTCGGCGCCGGCATAGCTGAAATCTCCGGATTTATCACCGCTGTAGCCGTCAGGGACAATCGGCATGCTGTCGCTGGAATCACGCAGTTTGAATCGATCCAGATAGCCCCCGGTGAGGGTGAGGTTCTGGATATCGACGCTACTGATCTGTGTGCCTTGGTAGGTTTGCGGCAATAGGCGCGCATCGTTGTAGATCAGCACCGGAGTCTTGGGGAGCAAGGTGCCGTATTTGACCGTGGTCTTGGCCAGTCGCGCTTTGGCAGTCATCCCCAGGCTTGCGAATTCGTCAGCCGCACGACCGTCACCATGGACGGGCAACAAGCCAGTACCGCTGCGCCCCCGGCCAGAGTCAAGCTTGACTCCGACCAGGCCAAGGGCATCAACACCAAACCCGATCGTGCCGGGGGTAAACCCCGACTGATAATCCAGCAGGAACCCCTGGGCCCACTCGGTTCGTTCGCTTTTGGCCGTCCTGGCCGCTTTCGCACTCAAGCCATGCTCGTCGCGGAAGTTTTCATTGAAATAGACGTTGCGTAATTGCAGCTTGAGCTGACTGTCATCGAGAAATCCTTCCGCACTGGCACTGGCCAGCGGCAACAAACCAAGAACTGAAAACAGCGCCCATTGGGTGTACGAAGTGTTCATAGCAAACGACTCTTTGTTGTTATTTGGAGTGCAGGACATCGCGCACCTCGCCCATGAGGCGCGTCTGGAAAAAACAGGTGCCTGGGTTGAATCAGGTGAAGAGACTGATCGCCCCGGTCAACAGGGCTATCGCAGTAATGACCAATGAGGTGAGGACGGCCCATTTGACGGTGGCTTTCTGGAAATCGCCGATATCGCGATCGACCATACCGACCAACAACAGGGTTGAGGCAACCAACGGACTCATCAGGTGTACCGGTTGCCCCAGAATCGAGGCGCGAGCGATCTCCACCGGATCGATGCCATAGGCCGCAGCGGCGTTAGCCAGGATGGGCACCACACCGAAGTAGTAAGCATCATTGGACAGGACGAACGTCAGCGGCATGCTGGTAATCGCTACAACCAGAGGAAACAGATGTCCCCAAGAAGGCGGAATCCAGTCAACCAGGGTTTGCGCCAGAGAATCGACCATTTTCGTTCCGGAGAAAATCCCGGCAAAGATGCCTGCGGCAAACACCAAAAGCACCACGGTCATGGCGTTGCCCGAATGGGCCAGGATGCGTTCTTTCTGAATGTCCAGTTGTGGATAGTTGATCATCAGCGCCAGCACGAAGCCGATCAGGAAGAGGATGGCCGAATGCATGATCCCCATCACCAGCGCGACCATCACCGCGATTACCAACAGCAGGTTGACGTAGGCCAGTTTCGGCCGCTTGTGTGGAGTGTCCTCGAGTATTGCGTTGATGTAGCAGTTACCGCCGCCGCTCTCCAACTGAACGTTACCGATACGCTTGCGCTCGGCACGGCCCAGCAGAAACGCGGTGAACACCACCCACATCGCACCGCCAATCATGGTCGGCAACAACGGGACGAAGTAGGCGCCGGCATCCAGGCCCAGCGCTGCGATCGCACGAGTCGCAGGCCCTCCCCAAGGGGTCATGCCACTCATGATGCTCAGAGAAAGCATGGCAATGGTTGCCAGAATCATCGGATTCATGCCGATACGCTTGTAAAGGGGAAGCATTGCTGCACAGGTAATCATGTAGGTGGTGGTGCCATCACCATCCAAGGCCACCACCAGCGACAGCAACGCTGTGCCGACAGCGATTTTCATCGGGTCGCCGTTGACGCGCTTGAGGATCTTGCGAATCAGCGGGTCGAACAGGCCGGCATCGATCATCAAGCCGAAAAACAAGATCGCGAACAGCAGTAGCGCAGCCGAAGGCGCGACCATTTTCAGGCCATCGAGCATCATCTTGCCGGTAGTGCCGCCGAAACCACCAATGACGGCAAAGACAATCGGTACCACCGTCAGGGCGACAATCGGCGACAACCGTTTGGTCATTATCAGGAAGGTGAAGACCACCACCATGGCCAAGCCAAGCAATGCGAGCATAGGTTAGTTCTCTTGTTCTTATAGTTAGCGTGGCCGACGCACAGGCGCACGACCCCGTCCCCGCCAGTTGGCACGATCAAAGGTGCCTGGCGGGGGGTGTCATTGAAGTGTTTAGGGAGTCTCGATCCAGCCGCGACCCGTTAGACGTGTTCGGTGACCTTCGAGCCTTCCCAGTCCGGGTTCTGGACTTGGGTTGGGGTCGCAGCGGGCGAAGGATTACCGTTCAGAGTCTGCACCAGCGTTTCGCGATCGCAGGCGTTCTCCGAGATGGAGATCACCACGGTGGCCACGGCGTTGCTTGCCAGACTGGTCAAAGCCCGGGCTTCCGACATGAAGCGATCGATACCGATCAGCAGGGCAAGACCGGCCAAGGGAATGTCATGGATCACAGTCAGCGTCGAGGCCAGCGCGACAAAACCTGAGCCGGTGACCCCTGCTGCCCCCTTGGAGGACAACAGCATGATTGCCAGCATGGTCACGGTCTGGGTCAGGCTCAGATCGATGTTGCAGGCCTGTGCAATGAACACCGCAGCCAGCGACAGGTAGATCGCCGTACCATCGAGGTTGAACGAGTAACCCGTTGGCAGCACCAGCCCCACGACACCTTTTTTGCAGCCCAGGGCCTGTAGCTTTTCCAGCATCCGCGGCATCACCGGCTCGGTCGAAGAAGTCCCCAGCACCACAAGGAACTCTTCGCGAAAGTAGCGCAGCAACTTCCAAAGACTGAAACCATGCGCTCGGCAAATGCTCCCCAGCACCACAAAGACGAAGAAAGCGCAGGCGATGTACAACGTCATGATCAGTTTGGCCAACGAGCCCAGCGAGGTAATGCCGTACTGTCCTACAGTGAACGCCAGGGCGCCAAACGCACCGATCGGAGCGAAGCGCATCAGGTAGGAGAAGATCTTGAACACCATGTGCGAGGCGGCTTCCAGTACATCCAGTACCGGCTTGCCGCGCTCGCCGATAGCCGAGAGGGCAAAACCGCACAGTACGGCAATGAACAACACCGGTAGCACTTCACCTTTATTGAAAGCACCGATGAAGGTGTCCGGGATGATGTGCATGAAAAACTCGACCACTCCCAGCTTCGCGGCAGAATCGGTGTATTGCGACAGCCCCTTGGTGCTCAACTGGGAGGGATCAATGTTCATCCCCACCCCAGGCTTGAAGAGATAGACCGACACCAGTCCGATAATCAGACTGATCACCGTCAGCGCCAGGAACAGCAGCATGGTCTTGCTCAACAGACGCCCGAGTGAGCGTTTGTCGCTCATGCCGGCGATACCGGTGACGATCGTGCAGAACACCACCGGAGCGATCATCATCTTGATCAGTTTGATGAAGGCATCACCCAGCGGCTTCAAGGCAATGGCCTGTTGTGACCAAAAATGACCGACCAGCACACCCAACAATACGGCGAAGAGAATCTGGAAGTAGAGCGATTTTACAAACTTCATGGCATCACCCATTTTTAGAATTGTGCTGATGCAGAAACGGCAATGACCAGGGGAAATTACCCGGCGAGTCGTTGGGAAGCTGCGGCGTAGACATAACCGGAAAACAACCTGCGCGATGTACGCACTACCGAGGCACGAATTGTCTCACCCTGGGCACCGGTGTAGGACAATACGACGTCTATTGCGCCACTCGGATGTTCAATCCGTACTTGCTTCAGGCGAGGCTCACTCACCCCACCAAGCAATTGAGCAACCACACTGCCTTCGGTGACGCATGCGGTGGCCAAGCCAATCGAGCCCGTAATAGCCAATGCACGATGGCAGTTGTGTGGCATGAAATAGCGCACCTGAATGGTGCCGCCAGCTTTGGCCGGTGACACCAGTACTGGCTTAGGGATCACTTTGTCACTGACATCACCCAGGCCCATTGCCAGGCCGGCTTGCAGTCGCAGGGACTCAAGACGGCGCAGGAACTCTTTGTCGGCGTCCAATTCAGCAGGACTTTCATCACCGCGTTTACCCATATGACCGGCCTCGACGATCATCATCGGCATCGCCATGTCGATGCAAGTCACCGGGATACCGTCTATCAAGTCCTGGGTCTGTCCAGTGGGGAAAAGTTTGCCGGTCTTGCTGCCTGCGGCATCAAGGAAGGTCAGTTGCACGGGAGCGGCAGTGCCCGGCACACCATCGATGGAGGTGTCGCCTTCATAGCTGACTGTCCCGCGGGGAGTGTGTACCTCTGCGTTCACAAACGTCCCGGTGTTGAGGTTGCGAATACGCACACAAGTCAAATCTTTGGAGGCTTTAACCAACCCTTGCTCGATGGCAAACGGGCCGACGGCGCACAGCATGTTGCCGCAATTGGGCGCTGTATCGACGCGACGCTGGGAAACCATGACCTGGACAAACAAATAGTCGACATCCGCATCGGGGTGCAACGACGGGCTCACAATGGCGACCTTGCTGGTTTGTGGGCTACCGCCACCGATACCGTCAATTTCTAGCTCATGGCCAGAGCCCATTAGATTGAGGAGCAGCTCGTCACGCTCTTCGATCGCAACGGGTAGATCCCAAGCGAGAAATACTGGGCCCTTGGAAGTACCACCGCGCATAAGCACACAGGGAATTCGTTGCATGAAAACTGACTCTTGTTGATCAATCGGGGTAATTGATGTCTTGGGAGCAAGAGTCGCAGGCTTTAAAAAATGTTTCCAATGCAAATATCAGCCTGATTATTGCGTTTGACGAATGATTTACCTAGGATGATTTACGCTTAATCGCCCTCTTCTGCTGAGACATACACATGCATTATGAGCTCAATGACATACGATCTTTCGTGAAAATCGCCGAACTTGGTAGCTTCCACGAGGCTGCCGATGCATTGCACCTGTCCCAGCCAGCGTTAAGCCGGAGGATGAAAAAGCTGGAAGAGGGATTGGGAACAGCACTCCTTGATCGCACGACAAGAAGAGTGAGTCTCACTAGCGTAGGGCGGGACTTTCTACCCAAGGCACGACGCTTGCTGGATGACTTCGACGACTCGATACTTAACATCCGAGAGTTGGCGGAACGACAGAGCGGACGTGTAACCCTTGCCTGCATCCCGACCGCCGCCTTCTACTTCCTCCCGTCGGTAATCCGTCTCTACAACGAGCGCTATCCGCAAATCCGCATCCGCCTGCTGGATCTCAGTGCGAACGAAGGGCTGGAGGCCGTGCTGCGGGGAGAAGCCGACTTCGGCATCAACATGATGAGCGGCCAGCACCCCGACATAGAGTTCGTCCCCTTGGTCAACGAGCCTTTTGTATTGGCTTGCCGTCGCGATCATGAGTTAGCGGAGCGCAATTCGGTCACCTGGTCCGAACTCAGCAATTACCGTCTTATCGGGGTCGGTCGCCTGAGTGGCAACAGGATGTTGCTTGACCATGCCTTGTCGGGCTTGAGCTGGCGTCCACAGTGGTTCTATGAGGTGCAACATCTTTCGACTTCGCTGGGCCTGGTCGAAGCTGGATTGGGGGTGTCAGCAATGCCAAGCCTGGCAATGCCTGCCGTGGATCATCCAACCCTGGTCAGCATCCCTTTGATAGAACCCATTGTGAACCGATCATTGGGACTCGTTTATCGACGGGGAGCATCGTTATCTCCAGCAGCGGAAAAATTTGTTTCAATTCTGCTTGAACAATGGGAGCAATAAGCTCCCTTCCGACCGCCCGGGCTTATGCCGATCAGTCAAGCCCCCGGTGAAAGCCCAGGGGGCAATCACCGGGGGCAATGGGGCAGCCATTTCCAGAGGCTTAGCGCACGGCCACCGGTTTTTGAATACCCAACCGACTGATCCACACCGCCATCAGAATCACCGCCCCACCCAGCAGCAACCGCCCCAGATCCTCATGCTGATTCCAGATCAGCAGATTGAGCAGCAGCCCCACGGGCACATGCAGGTTATTCATCACCGCCAGCGTCCCGCCATTCACCAGGCAGGCGCCCTTGTTCCACCAGTACAGACCCAGCGCGGTCGAAACCAGGCCGAGGAACACCAAGACGCCCCATTGCAGCGGCGCTTGCGGCCAGAAGTTCTGTTTGCCGAACAGCAGAAACGCCGGCAACACCACTGCCAGTGCACCCAGGTAGAAATAACCGAAGCGCCGGTAATGCGGCAGATCGCTCGGATGGCGTGCCACCAGGCGCCTGTAAAGCACCTGCCCGGCGGCAAAGGTGAAGTTGGCCAGTTGCAGCAGCAGGAACCCCATGAAGAAGTCCGGGCTGATCCGGTCATAGCGAATCACCGCAGCCCCGGCCACCGCCACCAATGCCGCCACCAATGCCCATGGATTGAACCGTCGGTTCAGCGCATCTTCGATCAGGGTCACGTGCAGTGGCGTGAGGACCGTGAACAGCAGCACTTCAGGCACCGTCAGCACACGGAAGCTCAGATACAGGCAAACGTAGGTCACGCCAAACTGCAGCGCACCAATCAGTAACATGCCGCGCATGAACGCAGGCTCTACCGAGCGCCAGCGCGTCAGCGGAATGAACACCAGCCCCGCCAGGAGCACACGCACCAGTACCGCGAAGTAACTGTCGACATGACCGGCCAGGTATTCGCCGATCAAACTGAAGGAAAACGCCTGGATCAGCGTGACAAAAAGTAGATAGCCCATGCTCGCCTCGTTTCGAATGGCGGCGAAGATAGCGGTTTTTGCCGGTGATCGCGAACACTCAAACGATACAAAATTCCGGGCAAAAAAAAGCCCGATCTCGCTAAAGCGTTCAATCGGGCGGCAGCACTCAGGAGCAACAAGTGCAAAGGGAGGTCGATGCGCGTACAGGCTTGAAGGGGTAGCGCCAGGTCACTAGACCATCCAGCGATTATCTGGCGATTAAAGGGTCAGGCCACTTGAGCAAGCCTGGCGTTCGCCTGGTTCAAGCCTTTTTCCTGGAAGTCCCCCCCCAGGTTCATGCCTTCGGCGTGGATGAACGTGACGTCGTGGATGCCGATGAAGCCCATGACCTGACGCAGGTAGGGTTCCTGGTGATCCGCGGCGCTGCCAGCGTAGATCCCGCCACGAGCGGTCAATACGTAAGCGCGCTTTCCGGTGAGCAAACCTTGGGGACCGGTTTCGGTGTACTTGAACGTCACGCCGGCACGCAGCACATGGTCAAGCCAGGCCTTGAGGGTACTCGGGATGGCGAAGTTGTACATCGGTGCGGCCATCACCAGCACATCGGCGGCCAGCAGTTCGTCGGTCAATTGGTTGGAACGTTCCAGGGAAACCTGTTCGATGTCGCTGCGCTGATCGGCAGGCTTCATCCAGCCACCCAGCAGGTTGATGTCCAGATGCGGCACCGGGTTGACGGCCAGGTCACGAACGGTGATTTCGTCCTTCGGGTGAGCCGCTTGCCACTGTTTGATGAAGGTCTGGGTCAGTTGACGGGAAACCGAGTCTTGCTGACGTGCGCTGCTTTCGATGATCAGAACGCGGGACATGGGATGTAACCTCCATCTGAGAATGCTGTAAGTCGATGGAGTGAAGGTTAAACATTGCCATATCGATGAAAAAGCGCAAATAACTGCTATAAACTATCGATAAATTCGTTTATAAGCGAATCATGCGTTGCAGGCGCCAGCTTGCTCGCGACAGCGACGGGTGAAAAAGGCTGTCGACTGCCCCGACACTGTCGCGAGCAAGCTGGCTCCTACAGTCATTTCGGGGTGCAGGTGAGCTGGATACGCATTTTGATGATGGAACGGTTGAATTTGGCCGTCGCATTTTTGTGTTTGCCAGCAGCCACTTCGATATTGCGAGTGCGCGGCGCTTCCGGGCCGTTGTTGAACACCACCTTACAGATCGCATCGGTGCTGCCGTAATTGTTCACCTGAAGGGTGGCGATATCGCTATCGGTGTCATACGCGTTGTAGTCAATGCTCAAGCCGTTCAGCTGCTTTTCGACATCAATCTGATAAGCAAACGCGGTCAGCGGCAGCATCGCCAGCACCACACAACAGAATTTTTTCATTCAGCAGTCTCCAATAAGGGCTGCCAGCTTAGGACAAGAGGAGCTCATCATGAAAGCGCCCCGCGTGACCCTTGATCAATGGCGAACGTTGCAGGCCGTGGTCGATCACGGTGGTTTCGCCCAGGCCGCCGAGGCGCTGCACCGCTCGCAGTCGTCGGTCAGCTATACCGTGGCGCGCATGCAGGACCAGCTCGGCGTGCCACTGCTGCGCATCGACGGCCGCAAAGCGGTGTTGACCGAGGCCGGCGGCGTGCTGCTGCGTCGCTCCCGGCAACTGGTGAAACAAGCCAGCCAGCTGGAAGACCTGGCCCACCACATGGAGCAAGGCTGGGAAGCCGAGGTGCGGCTGGTGGTCGACGCGGCGTACCCAAGCGCCCGCCTGGTCCGCGCCTTGACCGCGTTCATGCCGCAAAGCCGTGGCTGCCGGGTGCGCTTGCGCGAGGAAGTGTTGTCAGGGGTCGAAGAGGTGTTGCTCGAAGGCGTGGCCGACCTGGCCATTACCGGGTTCAGCATTCCCGGTTATTTGGGGACGGAATTGAGCGACGTCGAATTCGTCGCGGTCGCCCACCCCGAACACCCGTTGCATCGCCTGAATCGCGAGCTGAATTTCCAGGATCTGGAAAGCCAGATGCAAGTGGTGATTCGCGACTCCGGCCGGCAACAGCCCCGGGACGTCGGCTGGCTCGGCGCCGAACAGCGCTGGACTGTCGGTAGCCTGGCCACCGCCGCTACGTTTGTCAGCAGTGGCCTGGGTTTCGCCTGGTTGCCAAGGCACACGATCGAACGGGAACTCAAGGAAGGCACGCTCAAGCTGCTACCTTTGGATCAGGGTGGCAGCCGTAATCCGAATTTTTACCTGTATTCGAACAAAGACAAACCACTCGGACCCGCCACGCAGATTCTCATCGAACTGCTGCGCACCTTCGATACCGCACCACTGGACGCACCCTTCGCCGCCCCTGAACAAGCCTGACACGGAGTGCACGCATGGCCTATTTCGAACACGATGGTTGCAACCTTCACTATGAGGAATATGGCCACGGTACGCCGTTGCTGCTGGTCCACGGCCTGGGTTCGAGCACCCTGGACTGGGAGAAACAGATCCCCGCGCTGGCTGCCCGTTACCGGGTGATCGTCCCGGACGTGCGCGGCCATGGTCGCTCGGACAAACCCCGCGAACGCTACAGCATCGCCGGGTTCAGCGCCGACCTGATCGCGTTGATCGAGCATCTGAATCTAGGCCCGACTCACTATGTGGGGCTTTCGATGGGTGGCATGATCGGCTTTCAACTGGCTGTGGATCAGCCCAAATTGCTCAAAAGCCTGTGCATCGTCAACAGTGCGCCCGAAGTCAAACTGCGCAGCCGCGACGATTACTGGCAATGGTTCAAGCGCTGGAGCCTGATGCGCGTCCTCAGTCTTGGCACCATCGGCAAAGCCCTGGGCGGCAAATTGTTCCCCAAGCCCGAGCAGGCGGACCTGCGACAAAAAATGGCCGAACGCTGGGCAAAAAACGACAAACATGCTTATCTCGCCAGCTTCGATGCCATTGTGGGATGGGGCGTTCAGGAACGACTGTCGAAGGTATCCTGTCCAACCCTCATCGTCAGCGCCGACCATGACTACACGCCGGTCTCGCTGAAGGAAAACTACGTAAAACTGCTGCCCGATGCGCGGCTGGTGGTGATTGCCGATTCGCGTCACGCCACCCCGCTGGACCAGCCCGAACACTTCAACCAGACGCTGCTCGAGTTTCTTGCCGCCGTCGATACCACCACCCTCAGGATCACTGACCCATGCTGAAAAAAATCGCCCTCGTCGCTGGCTCCGTTCTGTTTGCCGCCAACCTGATGGCGGCAACGCCTGCCAAGGCGCCCCATGTACTGCTGGACACCACCAACGGCCAGATCGAGATCGAACTGGACCCGATCAAGGCCCCGATCAGTACCAAGAACTTCCTCGATTACGTCGACAGCGGCTTCTACAACAACACGATTTTCCACCGCGTGATTCCGGGCTTCATGGTCCAGGGCGGCGGTTTCACTTCGCAAATGCAGCAGAAAGAAACCAAGGCGCCGATCAAGAACGAGTCGAAGAACGGCCTGCATAATGTTCGTGGCACCCTGTCCATGGCCCGCACCTCGGTGCCGGATTCGGCCACCAGCCAGTTTTTCATCAACGTCAAGGACAACGATTTCCTCGACAGCGGTGACGGCTACGCCGTGTTCGGCAAAGTGGTCAAAGGCATGGACGTGGTCGACATCATCGTCAACTCGCAAACAACAACCAAAAGTGGCATGAAAGACGTGCCGGCCGATCCGGTGTTCATCAAGTCGGCCAAGCGCATCGACTGAGACTAAGCTGGACAAGGATGTCCGAGCCGTTGCCGGTCATGCCGGCAACGCTCAAACCGTTTAAAGGAGAGCCCGTTCGCGGGTGAAAACCCCATGCTTTATCGCCGTTTTGAAAAACTGATCGACGTCTTCCGCGACGCCCCGACGCCCGCTCCGCCGGATCGGGTACTGCCGTTTTATACCTATTACCTCAAGCAGGTCTGGCCGAGCTTCGCGGCCCTGTTGATCGTCGGCCTGGTTGGCGCGCTGATCGAAGTCGCGTTGTTCAGCTACCTGAGCCGCATCATCGACCTGGCCCAAGGCACGCCGAACGTCAATTTCTTCAAGGAACACAGCCTTGAGCTGACCTGGATGGTCGTGGTGGCGCTGGTCCTGCGCCCTGTATTCGTCGGCCTGCATGACTTGCTGGTGCACCAGACCCTGAGCCCCAGCATGACCAGCCTGATCCGCTGGCAAAACCACAGTTATGTGCTCAAACAGAGCCTTAACTTCTTCCAGAACGACTTCGCCGGACGCATCGCCCAACGCATCATGCAGACCGGCAACTCCCTGCGCGATTCAGCCGTGCAGGCGGTGGATGCGTTGTGGCACGTGCTGATCTACGCCATCAGTTCCCTGGTGCTGTTCGCCGAGGCCGACTGGCGCCTGATGATCCCGCTGCTGACCTGGATCGTCGCCTTCATCAGCGCGCTCTACTACTTCGTGCCACGGGTCAAGGAACGTTCGGTCGTGTCCTCCGATGCGCGCTCCAAACTCATGGGGCGCATCGTCGACGGCTACACCAACATCACCACCCTGAAGCTGTTCGCCCACACCCACTTCGAGCAGCAATACGCCCGCGAGGCAATCAAGGAACAGACTGAAAAAGCCCAACTGGCCGGCCGCGTGGTGACCAGCATGGACGTGGTCATCACCAGCATGAACGGCTTGCTGATCGTCAGCACCACCGGCCTGGCGCTGTGGCTGTGGACGCAATCGCTGATCACTGTGGGCGCCATTGCCCTGGCCACGGGCCTGGTGATCCGCATCGTCAACATGTCCGGCTGGATCATGTGGGTGGTCACCGGGATCTTCGAAAACATCGGCATGGTTCAGGACGGTTTGCAGAGTATTTCGCAACCCGTCTCGGTGACCGACCGCGACCAGGCCAAACCCTTGACCGTGGCCCGTGGCGAAGTGCGTTTCGAGAACGTGGACTTTCACTACGGCAAACGGAGCGGGATCATTGGCGGTCTCAACCTGAACATCAAGCCCGGCGAAAAAATCGGCCTGATCGGGCCATCCGGTGCGGGAAAGTCGACCTTGGTCAACTTGCTGCTGCGCCTCTACGACGTGGAAGGCGGAAGGATTCTGATCGATGGGCAGAACATCGCCGAGGTCAGCCAGGAAAGCCTGCGCGAGCGCATCGGCATGATCACCCAGGACACGTCCTTGCTGCATCGCTCGATCCGCGACAATCTGCTTTACGGCAAACCCGACGCGACCGACGCCGAGCTATGGGAGGCGGTGCACAAGGCGCGCGCCGACGGTTTCATTCCCACGCTCTCGGACGCCGAAGGCCGCACCGGTTTCGATGCCCATGTCGGTGAACGCGGGGTCAAACTCTCGGGCGGTCAGCGCCAGCGTATCGCCATCGCTCGTGTGCTGCTCAAGGACGCGCCGATCCTGATCATGGACGAGGCCACTTCAGCCCTGGATTCGGAGGTCGAAGCCGCGATCCAGGAAAGCCTGGAAACCCTGATGCAGGGCAAAACCGTGATCGCCATCGCGCACCGGCTCTCGACCATCGCCCGCATGGACCGGTTGGTGGTACTGGAGAATGGCAAGATTGCCGAAACCGGTAGCCATGCTGAACTGCTGGCCCAGGGCGGTTTGTATGCGCGGCTGTGGCAGCATCAGACCGGTGGGTTCGTCGGAATCGATTGACTCTCGGCGGCACCACAAAACGGTGGGAGCTTGTGCCCACCGTTTTGTGGTGAACATCAGGCCTGCCGATAAGGCAAAGCCGTCCGCGCCTCCTCGGCATACGCCAGCACACCCTGCCTCTCCTGCTGCAGGAAGTCTTTGACTGCTGCTTTCAAGCCCGGATGGCGCAGATAATGCCAGGAGTGGGTGATCACCGGTTCGAACCCACGAATCAACTTGTGCTCGCCCTGGGCACCCGCGTCGAAGCGTTGAAAACCGTTGGCAATCGCATAATCCATGCCCTGATAAAAGCAGGTCTCGAAATGCAGTCGATCGAATTCGGCCAGGCACCCCCAGTAACGACCATAGAAACTGTCGCCCCCCACCAGGCTGAACGCCATGGCGACCGGCCGGGAGCCTTGCCTGGCAAACACCACGCGAATCGATTGCGGCATGCGCTCAGCCAGCAGACTGAAAAACTCCCGCGTCAGATACGGCCTTTGTCTACGCACCGCGTAAGTATTGGCGTAGCACGCGTAAACAAAATCCCACTGTGCTTCTGTCAGTTGCCAACCTTCCAGCCATTCGAAATCAAAGCCCTGCCCCGCCACTTGCTCGCGCTCCTTGCGCATCTGTTTGCGTTTACGTGAGCTGAGGGCTTCGAGGAAGTCCTGGAAATCCCGATAACCGCGGTTCTGCCAGTGGTACTGACAGCCGATGCGTTGCAACCAGCCTGGCTGTTCGGCCAGTGCCGCGTCGGTGAACGGATCGGTGAAATTGATATGAGCGCTGGAAAGCTGTTCGATCTCCAGATAACCCGGCAGGCTTTTGAGCAATTCGAAGCCGTCCTCCACCCTGGCCGCCAGCAAGCGCGGACCACTGACTGGACTGAACGGCACAGCGGTCAACAGCTTGGGGTAGTAATCGATACCGGCGCGTTCACAGGCATCGGCCCAGGCGTGATCGAACACATACTCACCATAGGAATGCCATTTGCGGTAGCTCGGCAAGGCGGCGATCAAACGATCACCTTCGACGTGCAGCAAATGTTCGGGTTGCCAGCCGGAATGGGGGCCGACGCTGCCACTGTCTTCCAGTGCGCTCAAAAATGCATGGCGCAAAAACGGCTGCGTCTCGGGCACCAGGGCGTCCCACGTTTGCGCGGCGATTTCGGACAGACTTTGCAGGCGTTGCAACGGCATCACCATCCTCACTCGTTCATGGCTTAAAAAGCCTGTCGAGTATCGCCGATCGCCATCCTTTGCACACGATCAAATCGCCGACAGCGCTCTATCTCAATAGTTCAGGACGATTTTGTATCGTCATCGACTTGCCACCGCATTGCCACCTCACTGTCATAAACCATCGCGATACTGGCGCCTGTTTTTAGAACGCCGGGGAATAGCCCGGCCCTGTTTTCCGTCCATCAATGGTCGGTTGTGCCCTGGATGGCTCAGCCATCCACTCTCATCTTCGGAGATTGATATGCGTGTTGCTTCCACGAAAACTGCGGCGGCCCTGTGTGGTGGTTTGCTGCTGGCCATGAGTGTTCCGGCCAGTGCCGCAGTCGACGCCAAACTGCTCGACATGCTCAAGGCTAACGGTTCGATTACCAACACGCAGTACAGCGAACTGCAAGCAGAGTTGGCCAGGGATCAGAAGGAACAACAAATCGCCCGCCAGGCTCAACAGGAAACCAACGAACAAATCGCGGTGACCGCCAAGAAAACCAACGAACTGAGCACTTTCGATCAGAAACTGGCCTGGGCTGCCAAGACCCAGTTCAAGGGTGACGTGCGCTTCCGTCAGGAAACCGTTCAAAACGACGGCGTATCGAACAACAAGGACCAGAACCGTCAGCGCATTCGTGCCCGCCTGGGTGCCTACAGCGAAATCAACCCGCAAGTTGACACCGGTATTCGCGTTGCCACCGGCAGCAACGATGACGCGCGTTCCACCAACCAGGACCTGAACAACTACTTCGACAAGAAGCAGATCTGGCTGGATCAGGGCTACGTCGACTACCACCCGGATGCGATCAAGAACCTGCACCTGGTGGGCGGCAAGATGCCACAGCAATGGGTAAGCATGGGCGACATCATCTGGGATAGCGATATCAGTCCCGAAGGTCTGTCGGTGTCTTACAAATACCCGCTGAGCGGCAGCACCGAGTTGTTCGGTAGCGCCGGTCACTACACCCTCAAGGACAACGTCGACGGCGAGGGCGTGCAGTTCAAACACGACCTGCGTCTGTACGCCGGTCAGTTGGGCGGTCGCTTCGCTTTGACCGATAACCTGAAAATGACCTTGGGCGGCAGTATCTACGCCTATGACAACGCTGACAGCAGCGCCTGCCCTGGCACTGGCACCGTCACTGCGCCGTGCGCGTTGGCCGTCAACGGCAACAGCCCGCGTGAAGAATTCAAACTGTACGAAGGCTTTGGTCAGTTGGATGTCAGCGGTCTGCCAGTGCCGCTGTCGTTTTACGGTCAATACGTGAACAACACCGAAGCCAGCAACAGCCAGGACACTGGCTGGTTGGCCGGCGTCAAGACCAAGGTCTACGGCTTCGCTATCGACTACAACTACCGCGATGTACAGCAAAACGCCGTGGTCGGTGCCTTCACCGACTCCGACTTCGCCAACGGTTTCACCGGTTCGCGTGGCAGCAAGTTGAAAGTGAGCTACGAGTTGGACAAGAACTTCAACGTCGGCGCTACTTACTACATGGCGAACTCCGACTACACCAACGCCAGCATCAACAAGAAAGATTCGGACATCAACACTCTGCAACTGGATGCCGAAGCCAAGTTCTGATTCCCCGCCATACGACTCGGGCAAGGAAGCCCGAGCCGCCTTTACAGCCTGGCGTTGGTTTGTCTGTCCCCCATCATCCGTGCGATGGACCAACGCGAGTCTGTGTTCTCCTCCCCCGCCATCCCTTTCGAATCAGCGACGATCCTCGACCCGGGAGTGGCTTTTGCTCCAGTCGGTCAGCAAGCTGTACGCCACCGCGAGCAGCGTAGGGCCAATGAACAGGCCGATGAAGCCGAAGGCAATCAACCCGCCAAACACCCCCAGCAATACAATCACCAACGGCAGATTGCCGCCTCGGCTGATCAGGTACGGCTTGAGCACGTTGTCCACGCCGCTGATGATGAATGTACCCCAGATGCCCAGGAACACCGCCATCCCGTACTCGCCTTTCCAGGCCAGCCAGGCCGTGGCCGGAATCCACACCAGCGGCGGGCCCATGGGAATCAGGCTGAGCAGGAAGGTCACGATACCGAGTACCAGGGCCCCGGGTACGCCGGCAATCAGGAACCCGATCAGCGCCAGAACCGCCTGGGCCGCAGCCGTCCCGATCACCCCGTTCACCACCCGTTGCACCGTGCCCGCCACCAGTTCGATGTAATACCCCGCCCGCTTGCCGATCAGGCGCTCCAGCAAGCCATGAACAAACGCCGCCAATCGTGGCCCGTCCCGATAGAAAAAGAACACGAAGACAATGCTCAAGGTCAGCTCGAGGATGCCGCTGCCGATCTGCGCGCTACGCGCCAACAGCCAGTTTCCGACCTGCCCGAAATAAGGTTTGAGCGACACCATCATCGCCGCGCCCTGTTGATCGATACTGTTCCAGATTCCGACCAGTCGCGTGCCCACCAAGGGCACACTGCCGAGCCAGGCGGGGGCTTCAGGCAAGCCATCGACCTGCACGTCCTTGAAGAATGACACGGCATCACGCACGTGGTCCGCCAGGTTGAACCCCAGCCACACCAACGGCACCGCCACCAGCAACATCCAGCCGACGGTCAACATGGCTGCCGCCAGGGACTCGCGACCGTTAAGCCAGCGCGTCAGCAAACGCATCAGTGGCCAACTGGCAAATGCCAGCACCGCGCCCCAGAACAACGCCGACCAAAACGGCGCCATTACCCAGAAACTTGCGCCAAACAGCACCAGGAGCAGGATCTGCACCAACAGCCGGTCGTTATTGATCATCGAAATCTCAAGAAAAGTCAGTTCGCAAAAGAGTAGGCGAACGCGCAGAACGCGTTCACCCGATCAAGCTTAACGCAGCAGCTCAATATGCAGGCCAGAGCCTTCGATGCTGCCGGTTTCCATCCGCGCCGCCCGTACACCCTGCTCGATCAATGCCTGACGCCAGGCTTCGGCTTTTGGCCCGGAAAGACTGATCCGCTGGGTCGTGTCCAGATTCAGGCCACGAGAGATCAAGCGCAGCCAGGCCTCGTCAGGCACGTCTGTCAGTTTGGGGAAATCAAGTTCGCCGGTGCTTTTGAGTTCGCGCAGCAAGGTTGCGGATGTCGGCAGCAAATCGCCCAGCGGACCCGTGGCGTCAAACTGTTCGACATGCAGATAGGCTTTGCGATTGCCCCGCGTGATGCTGTAAAGCGCCACCAGGGTATTGTCCTTCGGAGCCGCCAGTCGCAGCAGCAAATACGCCTGTTCGTTATCGGAGCCATAGAGTTTGGCGTTGCCGAACACTTCGTTGGCCCACAGACTGCTCTCGCCGCAATCACGGGCCTGGCACCAGAACAGCAACTGGGCGCCCTGCTTCTGCAAAGCTTCGCGGGCGTCGGTAAAGGCTTGTGTCGCCGAGTGTTCCGGTGGCAACTCGTAGGTCACCGACGTGGCGTTACCACGGGCGCTGACCTGACCGTCAAAACGCAACTGACCGCTGATCTTGCGTATCGAACCCAGCGGATAGACCCGCTCGAGTTCGGCTGCGGGGCGATAGTCGACGATCTGCGCATCGGTCATGCGCGACAGAATCGGCAGGTCCTGACTGCCTGGAACATCGGCGGCAAACAACAGGGGACTGAAACAGCAAAGCGCCAGCAGGTTGAGGGAACGCATCGATAGGCTCATCGGATCAGCATGGCCTGGGCGCCCTTGACGACACTGGCGTCATCGGGGTTGATCTTGAGAAAGTGTGCAGACTTATGTTCCTTCTTGTCCTTGCTGAAACTCGACGCTTGCACTGTGCGGGGCAGGTCGGGTTTCTCGAGCACGATAGAGACCTTGTGGCCATTCGGGGTCGCAGCGGTGTAGAGATCTATCATGGTTGTCTCCCATTTCAACCCGCCCAGCCTCGACAGTTGCCCGGTGCAAGTCAAGGAACGGCGAAGAACCGATTGAAACAGTCTGCGACAAGATCGGCACCGGACGCGTCATTCAGGTGCAAATGGTGGCCGCCTGGCAGCTGTTCACGGCTAAAGGGTAGACGCTCCAGCAGCTCAGGATGTTTGGCGAGCATGCCATCGGCGGCAACCACCAGCTTGGCGGGACAACTGACCCGCTGAACGAACGCCATGGCCTGCTCGGTAGTGAGACGAAGCGGCGATGGCAGCGTGAGGCGGTTGTCCGTGCGCCAGGTGTAACCTCCCGGCACGGGCATGAGCCCTCGTTGCGCCAGCAGTTCGGCGGCTTCGCGACTGACCGCTACCAATCCCTTCATTCGCGCCTCGATGGCCCGATCGAGGGTGGCGTAAACCGGTTTGCGTTTGTCTCGCAGATCCAGTTGCGCTTGCAGGGCCATGCCCATGCGCTCGGCGGCATTTTCGCCTTTGTCTGTAGGGGGAATGACACCGTCGATCAACGCCAGATGAGTCACGCGCTCCGGCAGCGCTCCGGCGATGATCAAGGAAGCGATCGCGCCCATGGAATGCCCCAACAGCGCAAACCGGTTAAGTCCAAGCTGTTCGGCGACTTGCAGCACATCGTGGGCGTAGTCCCACATTGCATAACCGGCCCCCGCCGGTCGATGCCCGGAATGACCGTGCCCGGCCATGTCCAGCGCGATGATGCGCAAACCTTTGAGCCTGGGCGCCAGGCGCGCGAAGCTGTTGGCGTTGTCCAGCCAACCGTGCAGGGCGATGACCGGCAAGCCGTCCTCGGGGCCGAACAGGTGCGCCGCCAGTTCGATGTGCGGCAGGGTCAGGCGTACTTCTTCGACGACATGGTTCATGCGCAATCCTGTTGGCGGCGCCGGTCCCAGCGGCTGAACAGGTTTTTCAGCAGCATCGCGGTGTCTTGCGGACGTTCCAGAGGAAACATGTGGCCACCGGGCACGGTCAAGGATTCGCCCAATGGCATGCGCCCGACCGAGCTGGCGTGATGACGCATCACAACCCGACTGCTGCGCCCGCGAACCACCGCCAGCGGCACTTTCAATTGCCGTGTTCGGCCAGGGCTGGTGTGGGGAACGCCACGGTAGATACTGATTTCCGTGGCCGGGTCGAAGCGCAGGCGCAGCTTGTCGCCCACCTTGTGCAAACCATGTTGCAGATAGGCGTCGAAGCAGTCCGGATCGAAGCCGCGAAAAAGGGTCTTGCCGGCGAAATAGCGCCGGGCGCTTTCCAGATCGGCAAACTCTTCACGCCGTCCCAGGGTGCGACCGGCCGGGGTCAGGCGATCGATGAAACCGAAGCGCTTGGCGGCCCGGATAACCCACTGGTCGGTACGGGTCAGCACCGGCGAATCGAGCATCACCACGCCACGATAGAGATGAGGGCAGCGCAACGCCGCGTGCTGATGCAGTACGCCGCCAAAGGAGTGGCCGACGCCCCACACCGGTTCGGGCTGCTGCTCCAGATGATGGATCAATTCGTCCACCAGGTTGTACCAATTGTCATCCGCCGGGAACCGCGGGTCATGGGCGTGCTGCTCCAGATGCGTCACCTGATACTCGGGCGCCAGCGCCGCGAACAACTTGCCATACGTTCCCGAAGGAAAGCCGTTGGCGTGGGCGAAAAATATCTGCTGCGACATACCGACGATCCATCAACGAAAACAGAGCTCGATTGTCCGTAAGTCCGCGCCATGCAGCAATGACCGTAACTGACAGGAATGATGACAGTCCGGTCAAACCCATGAAGCCCTGGCTTGCTCGCGTTCGGCTGCATAACAGCCGTCATGGGCAGATGTCACGAGTGAAGGTGACTGGGGCCGCTTCGCGACCCAACGGGAGCAAGCTCCCTCGCCACAATGCCTGGATCAACGCGCCGGCGGATTTTGCCCCAGCGGCACCACTGCCATGGTCAACCGCGACACGCAACTGGCCTTGCCCTCATCGCTGGTCAGCCGAATGTCCCAGACATGGGTCGTGCGGCCGATGTGAATCGCCTTGGCCACCGCTGTCACCCGCCCGCTGCGCAGGCCACGCAGATGGTTGGCATTGATTTCCAGGCCCACGCAGTAAAACTTGCTGGTATCGATACACAGGTAACTGGCCATGGAGCCGACCGTCTCGGCCAGCACCACAGAAGCGCCGCCGTGCAAAAGACCGTAAGGCTGATGGGTGCGATGATCGATGACCATGCTCGCCGTCAGGGACTCGTCATCAAAGGCTTCAAAGCGGATATCCAGCACTTCGCCAATGGTGTTTTTCTGGATGGCATTCAATTGCTCGATGTTGGGAGTGGTGCGCCACAAACTCATCGCTGACTTCCTTTGTTGGTTTTGTTCGTGACTCAATCCTGCCACAGCACTGCCTCGCTACGCTCGCTCCATTCCTCGAAACGGGCGCCATAAGCTGCTTCGATCACGTTGCGCTTGATTTTCAAGGTTGGCGTAAGGAAGCCGTTTTCCACCGCCCAGCTATCCTTGACCACCACCAGGCGCCGCAAGCGTTCGTGCTTGTCGAGGGCGCCATTGACCTCATCCAGAAGTTTTTCCAGGCTTGAGTGCAGGCCGGCGCGCGCCGCGCCGCCCGCATCCTGCTGCCCGACCGCCGACAGTACGCACAACCCCAGTGGCGCAATCAGGCCATCGCCGACTACACACACCTGCTCAATGCGCGAATGCACCGCCAGACGATTTTCGATGGGAGCCGGGGCCACGTATTTGCCTTTGCTGGTCTTGAAGATTTCCTTCAGGCGCCCGGTCAGGCGCAGGTTGCCTTCGGCGTCTTGCTCGCCCTTGTCGCCGGTGCGCAGGAAGCCATCCTCGGTGATGGTGTCGGCGGTTTTCTGCGGCTCCTTGAAATAGCCGAGCATGGTCGCGCCGCTGCGGACCAGGACCTCGCCCGAATCTTCGATGCGCACTTCGACCTCCGGACAGGGCTTGCCGATCCAGCCCGGCTTGTCCTGACCCGGCAGGCCAATGTGCGAATAACCGCAGCTCTCGGTCATGCCATAGACCTCGAGCACATCCAGCCCGAGCTTGCGGTACCACGACAGCAAGGCCTGCGGCACTGGCGCCGCGCCGGAGAGCGCCACGCGCAAGGCATCCAGCCCCAGGCCGGCGAGGACTTTGTGCCCGACTCGTTTGCCGACGATCGGCAGGCCGAGCAGAAAATCCAGGCGTCTTGCCGGAATCTTGCTGTAGACGCCCATCTGGAATTTGGTCCAGATTCGCGGCACACCGAACAACGCGGTCGGCCGTGCGCGACGCAGGTCGTCGAGAAAGGTGTCGAGGCTTTCAGCAAAGAACACTGTCTGGCCGGTGTAAATCGATGCCAGTTCGACGAACATCCGTTCAGCGACATGGCACAACGGCAGGTAGGACAACAAGCGGTCCGACTCATTGAGGCCGAATAATTGGGTGCCTCGGGTAGTGGCAAATCCCAGGTTGGCGAAACTGTGCATCACGCCTTTGGGCATGCCGGTGGTGCCGGAGGTGTAAATGATGGTCGCGAGTTGATCGGCGGCAGGTTTGGGGTCGTCCTGGATCGGCGAACTGCGCTGCAGATCGGCCCAGCTGAAATCGAAGGTGCCCGGTGGATGCAACGGCAGACTGATCGTCGGCAAATCTTCGCGGACCCCACGGGACATGCCCGGCCAGTCGTCAAGCTTGCCGATAAAGGCCAGTGCCGCTTCCGAATGATCGAGCACCTGGGCCACAGACTCGGCGGTGAGGTTGGGGTACAGCGGCACGGAAACATGGCCGGCCATCCAGATGGCCAGGTCGGCAATGATCCAGTGGGCGCAGTTTTTCGAAATAAGCGCGATGTGACTGCCCTGGGGCAATTCCCGCGCACGCAACCAATGGGCGGCGCAGCGGGCTTGATGGCCGACGTCGGCCCATGTCAGTGTCTCGACCTGTCCGCCGCCGATGGGTTGAACCAAAAAGCGCTGTCGGGGATGACGGGCCTCACGTTCGTAGAAGACATCCAGCGGCAAACGAAAAGCAGCAGACATGAGACTCGCTCCTTATTTTTGTTCTGGAGCAAGCGTAGCTAACCAAGCAAGTGCTTGGTTAGCTATTTCATACAAAATTTTTCATGCTGCTTCGAAGCCCTGCGCCTATAAAGCAAAGCAACGCCATTACGGATGCTTAATGCCCGCGAGCTTCATCGACCCGATCAGCAGCTCATCGCCGCTGATTTCCGCCAGTCCGGCAGTGCCGACCTTCTCCGGCGGATACCCGGCGCCATGTTGCAGGTAGCTCAGCAAGTGACCCACCAGCGGGTTGTGGCTGACCAGCAGGACATTGCTCACCGACACCAGTTGTTCGGCGACCTTGTCCGGATCGGTTTCCGGCGTCAGCCACTCGACGGTACGGATCTCCGGCTCGAAACCCAGTGCGTCGCGTACAAGCTGCGCGGTTTCCTGCGCTCGCAGATAAGGGCTGGCATAGATAGCGGTAAGCGGCTGGCCGATCAACAACGCAGCGCTGCGCAGGACTTCTTCACGGCCGTGAGCGGTCAGTGCCCGCTCCGAATCATGGGATTTGGAACCGTGAGGTTCAGCCTCACCATGACGCAATACCCAGAGTTTCATAGCTTGGGTTCCTCATCTCGAGCCGGATGCGGGGCTGGCGGCACGGCGTGCGGCGCTTCACCTTCCGGCGTACGCGGTGTTGGCCAGTCGGCGAACGGCCAGGGTTTCTGATCGCTGTGAAAACTGCCGAAACGACCGATCTGCGCCAGGAACTGGCTCAGACTGTCGCCGAAATTCATCAAGGTTGCGTTCGGGGCGCCGTAAATCAAACGATAGATCAACTGCACCAGCACCACCGCGCCAAGGATGAACTGCGCCACTTGCCAGACCAGTACGAAGACGACCATCCACAGCACCCGCAACAGGATGGACTCGTATTTGGCTTGTACTTTTTGATCGCTCATGTCTCGCTCCGTTCCTGTTACATAGAGGGCTTAGTTGAAGCCACTGGTGGAAATGAAATCGACGTCCGTCTTCGGCTCGGCGCGCATCAGCAGCTCAATCACCTGCTCCAGCGTGCGCCCTTCGAACAGGATCGCATGCAGCCCGGCGACCAGCGGCATATACACGCCAACCTCCTGAGCCTTGGCCTTGAGCACTTTCAGGGTGTTGACGCCTTCAGCGACCTCGCCCAGGCGATTGACCGCCTCGTCCAGGCTCAAACCCTGGCCGAGGGCGAAACCGACCTGATAGTTGCGGCTTTTCGGCGATGAACAGGTGACGATCAAATCGCCGACCCCCGCCAGGCCCAGGAACGTCATTGGGTTGGCACCCTGATTCACCGCGAAGCGGGTCATTTCCGCCAATGCCCGGGTGATCAGCATGCTCTTGGTGTTTTCGCCCATGCCCAGCGCCACCGCCATGCCGGCGATGATCGCGTAGACGTTTTTCAACGCTCCGCCCAGCTCCACACCGAAACGATCGGCACTGGCATATACGCGAAAGGTGCGCCCGTGCAACGCCGCCTGAACCCGCTGGCAGAGCTCTTCGTCTTCACTGGCGACCACGGTGGCGGTCAGTGCGTGCTCGGCGACTTCGCGGGCCAGGTTCGGCCCGGACAACACGCCGATGCGTGCTTGCGGAGCGATTTCCTCGAGGATCTCACTCATCAGTTTGAAGGTGTGGGCTTCGATACCTTTGGTCAGGCTGACCAGAAACTTGCCGCACAAACGCTCGGCATGCGGGGCCAGCACCGAGCGCAACGCGCTGGACGGCAGCGCGACGAAACACAGGTCGCAGGCGTCCAGGGTGGCTTGCAGATCGGTGACCGGTGTCACGCCGGGCAGAATCTTGATGCCTTTGAGGTAACGCGGGTTCTCACGATTGACCCGGATGGCCTCGGCCTGCTCGGGGTCACGCATCCACTGCAAGACCTGATGACCGTTTTCGGCCAGCAGATTAGCCACGGCGGTACCAAAACTTCCGCCTCCCAGGACCGCAATCGGGCGCTGTTCAGTCATATGCAATCCGTTAATCCATACCAGTGGCGATGTCGGCATTATACGGAGCGGCCCGGTGGCGGCCAGCCCCCGCGTCATTTAGCGGCGCACGTACAAAAAAGTCCGATAAAACCGTGGAAGACGCTGACATCGTGAGTAGAAAAGTCGTACGGCTCGGTTAACATGCGCGCCATCACTCGCTAACAAGGAAGTGTTGTGCCCCTGGGTTCCCCTTCACCTCGCTCACCGCGGGTATTGGCGCTGGCCTTCAGCTCGCCGGACCTGTTCAAAAACCACGTCAACCGGCGCTACCGGGTCACCCACCTGCAGCCTATGGCCGGTCCAGCGCCCGCTATTTCGTCCAGACGCGCGGCGCCGGCAACCTCGATCAAGAACACATGCGCTCCCGCGAACTGGGCTATAACGGTTTTTTCGCCGAATGGAGCCTGGCCATGGATATGAAGCTGTTCTACGACGACGAGCGTCGAGCGATGTACTTCAGTGCGGAGCTGGCGTTTTAAATGCTGCCTGCCCGGACCCGCAAGCCGCCCACCTTCGGCCACCTGCTGGCCCTGCTGTGCCTGGTGGTCAGTGGCTGGCTGAACAGCCCGATGGTCCAGGCCGCAGACATTCTGCTGACCGGTATTGAAGGCAGCCCCGGCGTGCAATCCTTCACCCAGGCCCTGCGCGAAGTGCGACCGGGCGACAACGTACGCTTTCAACCAGTGGCCGAGCTTCCGCCACCGGGCGAGCTTCACGGCGATATCCGCTTGATTCTGCTCGACCTGCCGAGCCTCGACTGGCGCCTGCAAGATACCCAAGGCCCACCGACGCTGGTGCTGCGCATCAGCCGACTGCAAGCACAGCAACGACTGGGTGACACCCCGGCGCCCCGCCTCAGCCTGCTCTGGAGCGACCCCCCGCCGGGTCGCCAATTGCGCCTGGCCCGAATCCTCCTGCCTCAGGTCAAACGGATTGGCGTGCTGTACGACAACCACAGTGAATTCCTGCTTAAAGAGTTGCGCCAGGCGGCTCTGCCACTGGGCCTCGAGGTAGTCACCGAGCGCTGGGACAACACCCACGACAGCCATCCGCTGCAAGCGTTGCTGAAAAACAGCGATGTGTTGCTGGGCCTCGACGATCCCGACCTGTACAACCCGAAAACCGCGAAAAACCTGTTACTCAGCAGCTATGCCCGGCAACTGGCGCTGATCGGCCCCAATGCCGGGTTCGTCAAGGCCGGGAGCCTGGCCAGCACCTACAGTGATCAGAGCGATTGGCTGGCGACCCTCGACAACCTGCTCGACCAGCCACCCGCCAGTTGGCCACGCTCGCACTACCCGTCGCGCTTCAAAGTTTCAAGCAACGCACAGGTGGCTCGCTCGCTAGGTATTGAACAGATCAATGAAGCGTCTGTCGCAGCCCTGTTGGCTGAAGGAGAACGCCACCCATGAGCTTCCGCCGTCGCTGGGACATCAATACCCGAACCCAGCTCATCAGCCTCGGCCCTGCCCTGCTGCTGACATTGCTGTTAATCACCTTCTTCACGTTCGTGCGGATCCAGGACCTGCGCCAGGAGCTCAACCACACCGGCCAGTTGATCGCCAACCAACTGGCCCCGGCGACCGAATACGGAGTGATTTCCGGCAACAACGAGGTGCTCGAAAGCCTGCTCAAGGCCTCGCTGGCCACGCCCCATGTGCGCTTCCTGGAAATTCAGGACAGCGCCAACCGGATTCTGGCGTACGTCGAACAACCGTCGGAAAGCCACAATCGCCCGCATCAGGTCGATGTGTTCCAGGCACCGGTGCGGCTGCAACAGGTGCCGCTGCACAATGATTTTTTCCAGAGTGGCAAGAGCACGGCTACGGCTCCCTCCGAAGACTATCTGGGCCGGGTCATCGTCGGTCTGTCCAGTGATGCATTCAGTCAACGCCAGCAGGAAATCTTGCTCAAGGCCGGCATCCTGGCGCTGTTCGCACTGTTGTTTACCTTCCTGATCGCCCGGCGTCTGGCAGGGAGCCTGTCGCAACCGATCCGCGACATCGGCGATGCGGTCAAGGCGATTCAGAACGGCGACTTCAAAACACCCCTGCCCATCGTCGATGACACCGAGCTGGGCGCCCTGTCACAACACATCAACAACCTCGCCAGCGGCCTCGAACAGGCCAGCCGCAAACAGCAACAGGCAATGGCGCAACTGATCCAGACCCGCGAAGAAGCGGAAAAGGCCAACAATGCCAAGTCGGATTTCCTCGCGATGATGAGCCACGAACTGCGCACGCCCATGAATGGCGTGCTGGGCATGCTGCAGTTGCTGGAAACCACTGACATGACTGAAGAGCAGGTCGAATACGCGGCACTGGCCTCGGAATCCACCGAACACCTGTTGAAAGTCATCAACGACATTCTGGATTTCTCACGTATAGAACGCTCGGAACTGGAGCTGGAACATATTCCGTTCAACCTCGCGGACCTGATCGCTGCGTGCGCCCAGTCGTTCCAGCACAGCGCCGCGCAGCGCGGGCTCGATCTGCAGCTGCAGATCCCCGAAGACATGCGGGGGTTGCAGGTACAGGGCGACCCGACGCGCATCCGGCAGATTCTGGTCAACCTGGTCGGCAACGCGTTGAAGTTCACCGAGCAGGGCCGGGTGACCATCGAATCCCAGTGGCAATCACTGGATCACCAATTGTTGTGGTTCACCTGCACCGTTCGCGACAGCGGGATCGGCATTTCGCCCGAAAGCCTGGAATTGATGTTCAATGCGTTCCAGCAGGCAGACAGTTCTATATCAAGGCGTTACGGCGGCACCGGCCTGGGCTTGCCAATAGCCCGCACCCTCGCCGAACGCATGGGCGGCACCTTGCGTGCCCAGAGCGAAGAAGGTAGAGGCTCGGTGTTCACCCTGGAAATCCCGCTGGCGCTCTATCAACAGCCGCTGCCCGTACTGTCTTCGCGCGCGCCGAGTGGCAATGGCGATGGTGAAGGACGCAATGTGTTGCTGGTCGAGGACAACCCGGTCAATCAGACCGTCATCGAAGCCATGTTGCGCAGCCTGGGCTTTACCGTCAGCGTCGCCGTCGATGGCGCGCAAGCTGTTCGCAGTGCCGAGAGCCTGATCTTCGAAGCGATCCTGATGGACTGCCGACTGCCGATCATCGACGGCTACGAAGCCACCCGACAGATCCGCCAACTGCCCGGCTGTTCCGACCTGCCGATCATCGCCCTGACCGCCAATGCCTTGCAGGGCGACCGGGAAGCCTGTTTATCGGCAGGGATGAACGATTACCTGGCCAAGCCCTTCAAACGTGTTGATCTTCAGCAAATTCTGCAGCGCTGGGTGCAGTAGTACAGGCCTTTGAAGCATCTGCGACTGGCGTGAAACGCGAAAGTGCGGCAGTCTTAGGCACCCGAACAAGCCCGAAAAGGGGCTTGAATAAAAATTTCAGTGCACAAGTGTACATTCATGTCCTTGGTGCTGTGACTTTCACCACAACGCAATAGTCTATGAGTAGGCTGCCGGCTCGAGGCATGAACGCTTCGATCGGCCGGGAAGATTTGCCCCACCTGCCGCATGGGACTATTGAGGAGCTCGCATGACCAAACAAAAAGCCTTTACCCGGGAAGACCTGCTGCGCTGCAGTCGCGGTGAGCTGTTCGGCCCAGGTAACGCGCAACTGCCCGCCCCCAACATGCTGATGGTTGATCGCATCACCCTGATCAGCGAAGAGGGTGGCAAGTACGGCAAAGGTGAATTGGTCGCCGAGCTGGATATCACTCCGGACCTGTGGTTTTTCGCCTGCCACTTCGAAGGTGATCCGGTGATGCCAGGCTGCCTGGGCCTTGACGCCATGTGGCAACTGGTCGGCTTTTTCCTCGGCTGGCAAGGCCTGCCGGGCCGCGGTCGCGCCCTGGGTTCGGGCGAAGTGAAATTCTTCGGTCAGGTCCTGCCGACCGCCAAGAAAGTGACCTACAACATCCATATCAAACGCGTGCTCAAGGGCAAGCTGAACCTGGCCATCGCTGATGGTTCGGTCACTGTCGACGGTCGCGAGATCTACACCGCCGAAGGCCTCCGGGTCGGCGTTTTCACCTCCACTGACAACTTCTAAGGGTTATCCGCATGCGCCGCGTCGTTATCACTGGTCTGGGCATTGTTTCGTGCCTGGGCAATGACAAAGAGACCGTCTCCGCTAACCTGCGTGCAAGCCGCCCTGGCATCCGGTTCAACCCGGAATATGCTGAAATGGGTCTGCGTAGCCAGGTTTCCGGCTCCATCGACCTTCCCCTCGAAGAGCTGATCGATCGCAAGATCTATCGCTTCGTCGGCCACGCGGCGGCTTACGCCTACCTGGCCATGAAAGATGCCATCGCTGACTCCGGCCTGACCGAAGAGCAAGTGTCCAACCCGCGTACCGGCCTGATCGCCGGTTCCGGTGGCGCCTCCACGCTGAACCAGATGGAAGCGCTGGACATCCTGCGCGAGAAAGGCGTCAAGCGTGTCGGCCCGTACCGCGTAACGCGGACCATGAGCAGCACCGTTTCCGCTTGCCTGGCCACGCCATTCAAGATCAAGGGCCTGAACTACTCCATCGCTTCCGCCTGCGCCACCAGTGCTCACTGCATCGGTACCGCCATGGAACAGATCCAGATGGGCAAGCAGGACATCGTGTTCGCCGGCGGCGGTGAAGAAGAACACTGGAGCCAGTCGTTCCTGTTCGACGCCATGGGCGCACTGTCCAGCAAGCGCAACGACACCCCGGAAAAAGCCTCCCGTGCCTACGACGCCGACCGTGACGGTTTCGTGATCGCCGGTGGTGGCGGCATGGTCGTGGTGGAGGAACTGGAACACGCTCTGGCCCGTGGCGCGAAGATCTACGCGGAAATCGTTGGCTACGGCGCGACCTCCGACGGCTACGACATGGTCGCCCCAAGCGGCGAAGGCGCCATCCGCTGCATGCAGATGGCGATGTCCACCGTTGATGCTCCGATCGACTACCTGAACACCCACGGCACCTCGACTCCGGTCGGCGACGTCGCGGAAATGAAAGGTGTGCGCGCAGTCTTTGGTGACAAGGCGCCGGCCATCAGCTCTACCAAGAGCCTGTCAGGTCACTCCCTGGGCGCCGCCGGCGTTCACGAAGCGATCTACTGCATGCTGATGATGGAAGGCAACTTCATGGCGGGTTCCGCCAACATCGACGAGCTGGACCCAGAAGTGGCTGACCTGCCAGTCCTGACCAAAACTCGCGAAGATGTCGCGGTCAACACCGTCATGAGCAACAGCTTCGGTTTCGGTGGCACCAACGCCACGCTGGTACTGAAGCGCTGGCAGGGTAAGTAATACCCCGTCGCTTCGACGCACACGAAAACGCCCCGACTGGTTCGGGGCGTTTTTTTTGCCTGGAAAACGTAAACACCTGCAGGAGCGAGCTTGCTGGCGATGCGGTTTAGCCACGCAACAATGATGTCGACTGACACGCCCTCAACACCCGCGAGCTCGGTCCCCCAGAGGATTTTGGTCAGCGTTAAACAGCGCTTTTCTTCAAGGCGAACATGAAGCTTTTGTCATGAAACTCAAGGGGCTGCGGCTGAATGTCGCAGACTGCAAGGCCTGCGAGACTTTGTCTGATTTTGCAAAAGACTGTTACCGAATTTTGTCATTTACTTAGCAAGCTAACAAAACATATAACAAAGCCCTGCACACGCCTTGCTGCAGATAACCGAGATTGGAGCTAGCAGATGACTGTCAAAGTAACTGAACGCGACGATTCACATAAATCCCACGAAGGCGTAGCCGCCGGAATCCGGATGTGGGATGTACACCAACAAGACATGCTGGTCGGGATGTTCCACTCCGAGACCGACGCACAAAACTACAGAGCCGAACTGGAATCGCTGGAGCGCAAACGCGAGCTCGCAATCGGTTGAAGTCAGACGCCAACGTCGTGCAGCCTGCCCTTTCCGGGCAGGCTGTAACCAGCTGACACGACTCATTCAATGTGAAGCACCGACAGATGAAGGGAGTCGTCAATGACTACCGAAGGGACAATACTGACGATCCGACCACCCTCAAGCTTCACCACTTCGCACTCTCCGCCCCCCATGCCGTCATTGCGGATCGAGTACTGGACCGAGGACGGGTGACGCTTGTTGAAGTCGAAATCCATGCCACAGGCAATCAAAAAGTCGATTTTCACCCCTGTCAGTTCAATCTCTTTCTCGCGCTCCCCGCCTTTCAACGCGGCGTAATCCAGGCACAGGTTAATACCGAACGGGCACCCCGGTACCAGACTGTTAATGAACTTGCCTTCATACCCGCCGAAATAACTATGCTCGGCTCGCACGCTACTGACATTTTTTACCCTGACGACGACTTCATCGAAGAGTTTAAAGAGCCAGTAACCGTCCCTGGATCCGACATTTTTGCCGAAATCGATACCTGACACATAACGCTTTGGCCACATCGAAATTAAAGGAACGTCAACTTCATATTCTTTATTACTCATCGCCAGCAAATAATTAATGACCTCGTAGTAACCAGACTCCCCCTCACCGACCTTGATGAGGGTCGCACAACTCCCCCCCAGAAAAACCATCTTGCCGTATTGCTCAGCCGGCAGATCTTTCATTAAAGACACGACATACTCAGGGATCTTGTCCAGATAGGCCGAGTTCAACTGATGGAGTTCTGCTTCGCTGCGAACCTCGCGCCATGGCACGTTCCAGAAAAACTCCGGTAACGTAAAGAAAAGCCAGTCGGTGCCGGCATGATCTGCACGGGCTGCCTTGGCGGCGATCCGTATCTTGCGTCGTAGATATTCAATCCGGGCATCCAGTTCACTGGTCAGATAATCGTCTATGACCTGCCCAGGCTTTCGCGCCTTGGAGAACTGCGACTTAAAAGTTGGCTGGCGTAATGAAGCAATACTGACTTGCATTGATAAATCCTTGTTTATTTTAGTTCATTCCATTTGTTCCCTTCCACACAGCACGCCCACACCTATAACTGCCGTCGCGTTCTCAAAGCGAGAGCCGTCGACGAACGCCATTTAACGAAGGTTACTTTTGGGCAAAAGAAAACCCGAAAGATCGTATCGATACAATCTTTCGGGCTCAATGTATTAATGACGCAAATTACCAGCAAACATTTAAAGCCAATAGAACTACGAATCGATTACCACATCAAATCATCAGGAATCTTGTACGCTGCGTACGGATCATCTTCAACGCTGACCTCTTCGGTTTGCACGTTCAACTGCACGATGCGTTGTGGGTCGCGCTCCTGGATCTTCAGCGCTGCTTCGCGCGGAATCACTTCATATCCACCGGCATGATGAACGATGGCCAACGAACCGCTGCTGAGTTTGTTACGCATCAGGGTGTTGACGGAGATGCGCTTGACCTTCTTGTCGTCGACGAAGTTGTAGTAATCCTCGGTCGTCAGTTTCGGCAGGCGCGAGACTTCGATCAATTGCTTGACCTGTGCGGCACGGGCCTTGGCCTCAGCCTTTTCCTGCTGCTGACGGTTGAGCTCCTGGTCGCGCTTGACTTTCTCGGCCATGGCTTCCTGTGCCGCGCGTTGCTGGGAGTCGTCGAGCTCAATCTGGCCCTTGTGGGCAAGGCGCTGCTGCTTCTGCTTGTCCTTGCTGACCTGCTTGGCTTGCTTCTGGTTGACCAGCCCTGCTTTGAGCAACTGGTCGCGAAGGGAAATGCTCATGGTGCTTATTACTCACTTAGGCAACGGCTCAACCGCAGTTGGGCAAATTCTTTTCCTGGCGTTTGGCTTCACCCCACAGGGCGTCCAACTCTTCGAGGGTGCAATCTTCCATGGGACGATGGGTGTCGCGCAATGCCTGTTCGATAAAACGGAAACGTCTTTCGAACTTGCCGTTGGCGCTCCGCAGTGCGGTTTCCGGATCGACCTTGAGATGGCGCGCCAGATTCACCACTGAAAACAACAGATCGCCGACTTCATCGGCAATCGCTGCGGGGTCATTGTCAGCCATCGCCTCCAGGATTTCATCGAGCTCTTCACGGACTTTGTCCAGCACCGGCAAGGCATCCGGCCAGTCGAAACCGACCTGCCCTGCTCGCTTCTGCAATTTGGCGGAGCGGGACAATGCCGGCAGTGCAGCCGGGACATCGTCGAGCAAGGACAGTTGTTCGGGCGCCAAAGATTTTTCCGCACGCTCTTCAGCCTTGATGGCCTCCCAGCGCTGTTTGACCTGCTCTTCATTCAGGCGCGGGACATCCAGGGGCGCATACAGATCACCGGTGGGGAACACGTGTGGATGCCGGCGAATCAGCTTGCGGGTAATGCTGTCGACCACACCGGCGAATTCGAAGCGCCCTTCTTCCCGGGCCAGCTGGCTGTAATAAACCACCTGGAACAGCAGATCGCCCAACTCACCCTGCAAGTGATCGAAGTCACCACGTTCGATGGCGTCGGCGACTTCGTAGGCTTCCTCAAGGGTATGTGGAACGATGGTGGCGTAGGTTTGCTTGATGTCCCACGGGCAACCGTACTGCGGGTCGCGCAGGCGGTTCATGAGGTGCAGCAGGTCTTCGAGTGAATACATCGTTCAATCTCTGTCCGCTCCCTGTTGGAGCGAGCCTGCTCGCGATGGATCAGAGGACGGTGCGTTCATCCAGACAGCACGCGTCATCGTTAATGTCCATCGCGAGCAGGCTCGCTCCTACAGTAAAGCGCTCCCGTTTTATGGCGTACGGTTACGCCGGGTCTCAATAATGTTCGGCAACTGGGAAATCCGCCCCAGCAACCGCCCCAGCGCATCCAGGCCCGGAATCTCGATGGTCAGGGACATCAGTGCAGTGTTGTCCTCTTTGTTCGAGCGTGTGTTGACCGCCAGCACGTTGATGCGCTCGTTGAGCAGCACCTGCGAAACGTCACGCAGCAGACCGGAGCGGTCGTAAGCGCGAATGACGATGTCCACCGGGTAAGTGAGCACCGGCACCGGCCCCCAGCTGACCTGGATGATTCGCTCTGGCTCGCGCCCGGCCAGTTGCAGCACTGAGGCGCAGTCCTGGCGGTGAATGCTCACGCCACGGCCCTGGGTGATGTAACCGACAATCGCATCGCCCGGCAACGGCTGGCAGCAACCCGCCATCTGGGTCATCAGGTTGCCGACGCCCTGGATCTGGATATCGCCGCGCTTGCCCGGCTTGTAACCGGTGGCCTTGCGCGGAATCAGTTCCAGCTGCTCGTTGCCACGCTCCGGCTCGACCAGTTGCTGCGCCAGGTTGACCAGTTGCGCCAGGCGCAGATCGCCGGCGCCAAGCGCGGCGAACATGTCCTCGGCCGTCTTCATGTTGGCCTTGTCGGCCAGCTTGTCGAAGTCCACCTGCGGCAGGCCGAGGCGATTGAGTTCACGCTCCAGCAGGGTCTTGCCGGCGGCGACGTTCTGGTCGCGCGCCTGCAGTTTGAACCAGTGAACGATCTTCGCCCGCGCCCGTGACGTGGTGACGTAACCCAGGTTCGGGTTCAGCCAGTCCCGGCTCGGAGTTCCGTGCTTGCTCGTGATGATCTCGACCTGCTCACCGGTTTGCAGGCTGTAGTTGAGCGGCACGATGCGCCCGTTGATCTTGGCGCCACGGCAGTTGTGACCGATCTCGGTGTGCACGCGGTAGGCGAAGTCCAGCGGCGTCGCGCCCTTCGGCAAGTCGATGGCGTGACCGTCAGGGGTGAAGATGTAGACCCGATCGGGTTCGATATCGACCCGCAACTGCTCCGCCAGGCCGCCGATGTCGCCCAGTTCTTCATGCCACTCGAGCACCTGACGCAGCCAGGAAATCTTCTCTTCGTAGTGGTTGGAACCGGATTTGACGTCGGTGCCTTTGTAACGCCAGTGCGCGCAAACACCCAGTTCGGCTTCTTCGTGCATGGCGTGGGTGCGGATCTGTACTTCCAGCACCTTGCCTTCCGGGCCGATCACCGCCGTGTGCAGCGAGCGGTACCCGTTCTCCTTGGGGTTGGCGATGTAGTCGTCGAACTCTTTCGGAATGTGCCGCCACAGGGTGTGGACGATACCCAGCGCGGTGTAACAGTCGCGCATTTCCGGGACCAACACACGAACGGCGCGCACATCGTAGATCTGGCTGAATTCCAGACCCTTGCGCTGCATTTTGCGCCAGATCGAATAGATGTGTTTGGCCCGACCGCTGATGTCGGCCTCGACACCGGTGGCCTGCAATTCGTTTTTCAACTGGCTCATCACATCGCTGATGAAGCGCTCGCGATCCAGGCGCCGCTCATGGAGCAGCTTGGCGATCTGCTTGTACTGATCGGGCTCGAGGTAACGGAAGGACAAGTCCTCCAGTTCCCATTTGATATGACCGATACCCAGACGGTGGGCGAGCGGCGCGTAGATGTCGAAGACTTCACGTGCCACGCGGTTGCGCTTCTCGTCATCGGCGGTTTTTACCGCACGAATCGCACAGGTACGTTCCGCCAGTTTGATCAGCGCGACGCGAACGTCATCGACCATGGCCACGAGCATTTTGCGCAGGTTTTCCACCTGGCCCTGAGCGCCCATCACCATGGATTTACGTGGGCTCAGGCTGTCGCTGATCGCCGCCATGCGTTGCACGCCGTCAATAAGTTTGGCCACCACCGGACCGAAGCGCTGGCTGACCGCTGGCAATTGGATCTGGCCTTCGCGTACGCCACGGTACAAGACCGCGGCGACCAGCGAATCCTGATCGAGTTTGAGGTCGGCGAGAATCTCGGCGATCTCAAGGCCGGTGCGGAAACTCGAGTTTCCTTCCGACCACAGGTTCTTCGCCGCATTGGCTTGTTGTTCGGCCTCGCGAGCGTACTCGCAGGCTTCTTTCAAGGCTTCGCGATCCAGTGCCAGATCGACACTGACCGCATGATCGAGCCAAGCCTCGAGATTGATACTGCCGTCGGTGTTGATCGGCTGGTGTGCTCTCACCTGTACCATCTTGCTTACCTTCCCTACGACGCAGATTCAATGCGTCAAAATCGCTGACCTTCGTTGCCCGTGAGCCCACGCGGGGCTGGTGCGCGGCTGCACAGGCGGGCCAGTCGGACCAGACGAGCATCCTAGCTCGCTTCAAATAACGCCATGGCCTCGACATGCGCCGTCTGAGGAAACATATCGAGAATCCCGGCACGTTTTAACCGGTAGCCCTGCTTGATCAATTCGACCGTGTCGCGCGCCAGAGTTGCCGGGTTGCAAGACACATACACCAACCGTTCGGCGCCCAGAGATTTGATCTTGCGCACAACCTCGAAAGCACCGTCACGCGGTGGGTCCAAGAGTACCGCACAAAAGCCTTCGGCGGCCCATTCGGCGTCGGTCAAAGGCTGGGATAAATCGGCCTGAAAAAACTTCGCGTTATGCAGATTGTTGCTAACGGCGTTCGCGGCTGCCCGCTCGACCATCACCTGCACACCTTCCACTGCCACCACTTCACGTACGGACTGCGCCAGCGGCAAGGCAAAGTTGCCCAGGCCACAGAACAGGTCGAGAACCCGTTCATCCGCTGTCGGCTTCAACCATTCCAGCGCCTGGGCAACCATCGCTTCGTTGACTCCGGCGTTGACCTGAATGAAATCCCCGGGCCTATAGGCCAGCTCCAGATTCCACGATTCCAGGCGATAGCCCAACGACTGGCCGGCCTCGACCGGTTGCGGCTCGCCGTCACCGTGCAGCCACAACTGGGCTTCATGCAGCGCGCAGAAATCCTTGAGGATGGTCATGTCACTTTCGGACAACGGCGCCATGTGCCGCAGCAATACGGCCAGCGATGAACCGCTGAACAACTCCACATGGCCAAGCGCCTGGGGTTTGCTCAAACGCCGCAGCATTTCCGGCAAGCCGGTCATGATGGGCTGCAAGGGTTGTACCAGCACCGGGCATTGATCGATGGCGACGATGTCCTGGCTGCCGGCGGCGCGGAAACCCACTTCGAGTTTTTTCGCCTTCATGTCCCAGCGCACAGCCACTCGGGCACGGCGACGATAAGCGAATTCCGGACCGCTCAAAGGAGGCGCCCATTCTTCGGGTTCGACGCCAGCGACCTTAGACAATTGCTCGGCGAGCATGCGCTGTTTCAGGGCAAGTTGTTCGTTGTGTGGCAAATGCTGCACGCTGCAGCCACCGCAACGCCCTGCATGGGCGCACGGCATCGGGCGGCGCAGCTCGCTGGCCTTGAACACCCGTTCGGTGCGTGCCTCGACCACTTTGCCGTGGGCACCGAGCACGCGCGCCTCGATTTCTTCACCGGCCAACGCGCCGATGACGAACCAGGTGCGGCCTTCGAAAAACGCGATACCGCGACCGTCATTGGCCAGGCGCTCGATGGTCAGGCGCTGCTTTTTGCCGGTCGGGACTTGCGGGGCCTTGCTGCCGCCGGTGGGCTGGAAGCGCAGGCCTCTCTCGTGCTTGGCCATCAGTTGGGCGCGTCGAATATGCCGGTCGACAGGTAACGGTCGCCACGGTCGCAGATGATCGCGACGATCACCGCGTTTTCAACTTCTTTGGACAGACGCAGCATTGCCGCCACGGCACCGCCCGAGGATACGCCGCAGAAAATGCCTTCTTCGCGGGCCAGGCGACGGGTCACGTCTTCGGCTTCGCTTTGGGCCATGTCGACGATACGGTCCACACGATCGGCCTGGTAGATCTTCGGCAGATACTCCTGGGGCCAGCGACGGATGCCCGGGATCGCCGAGCCTTCCATTGGCTGCAAGCCGATGATCTGCACGCTCTCGCTCTGCTCTTTCAAATAGCGCGAGACGCCCATGATCGTACCAGTGGTGCCCATGGAGCTGACGAAATGGGTGATGGTGCCCTGGGTCTGACGCCAGATTTCCGGGCCAGTGGTGGTGTAGTGCGCCTCGGGGTTGTCGCCGTTGGCGAACTGATCCAGCACCTTGCCACGGCCTTCGGCCTCCATGCGCTGAGCAAGGTCGCGGGCGCCTTCCATGCCTTCTTCCTGACTGACCAGAATCAGTTCGGCACCGTAGGCGGTCATGGCCGCCTTGCGTTCGGCGCTGGAGTTGTCCGGCATGATCAGGATCATCTTGTAACCCTTGATCGCGGCGGCCATGGCCAGCGCGATTCCGGTATTACCCGAGGTCGCCTCGATCAGCGTATCGCCGGCGTGGATCTGCCCGCGCAGCTCGGCGCGAGTGATCATCGACAGCGCCGGACGGTCCTTGACCGAACCCGCCGGGTTGTTCCCTTCGAGCTTGAGCAAAAGGGTGTTGCTGGTAGTGCCGGGCAAGCGCTGCAAACGGACCAGCGGAGTGTTGCCGACGCAATCGGCGATGGTTGGGTACTGCAAGGTCATGGCGTATTCGCAATCCAGACTGCGGGGGCGCCTATCATACCGGCAAACCGGGTCAGGCCATATCACGCAAAGTGTGGTGCTTATGGCTTATGGGTATAAGGATGGTTTTGACTCCCGCGTTTTGACGGGAACAGGCACAGGGCGGATGTCATTAAATAGCCATTATTCGCCCTCGACCCCTATCACCGAAAAACTCACTCCATCAGAAATTTCCTGCAACTCATGACGACATGCATGAACTAGTTGGCAATGCTTTTCATGGATAGTCTTTTGTAACGCGAAATATGCACTTCATACGGTTTCGCGACACCCATCACATTGGCAACTACTTCAAATGAGCACTTAGATGAAAACACTTTTTTCGCTTTCCCTCGCCAGCCTGATTCTGGCGAGCACTCAAGCCTCAGCAGCATGTATTAGCATTCTTAATACCTACAACGGTTCCGTACCCGCCAACACAGATGTTATTGCTCAGGGTCCCTTTACTATTAACGCTACAAATGGATGTCAACAAGCAAACATTTCCTCCACAATTACTGCTGTAGGCGCCGGTTCTCCCCCTAAGCTATACATTGACAGACTAACGGGAACAACCTGGACCGAAGTCGCCGGCGGTAGTGGCAATACCGCTTCGGTACTGGGTCCGCTGGGAACCTACAGAATTCGTCACTCAAACAAACTTAACGTGGATAGACAATATTCTGGAACCACACGTTATGCTCGATGAGCAATAGCTTGCCGGTACCCGTCAATACTGCCGGGTACCGATTTACTCAAGCCTGAACGCTGATGAACAGATCATTTCCAGATGAGTTCGCAAAATAGGAGAGCGCGTTGATCACCTGATTGGCACCCAGCAGCTTTCTCGTCACGATCTTGAATGACTCCTGATGAGCATACATAGGCCATTCGCGGGCGTACGCCTTGTTATCACCCAGCATCTGATTAAACATGGCAATCGCATTATACTTGACGTCCTTCTCAGTTTGATGACCATTTTTATCAAATGCCCTATTCCCCGATATAAAAGCGCAAACCACGTGTTCATCTATCAAATCAAGCTCACTGAGCCTTGATCCAATCCTTGCGAGCTGGTTGGTACTTATCGACGTAAAATCGCATCCCTTTATCAATTCTTTCAACGCCTCTATTTCAGACTCGCTTGTCAAATTCAATACATCAGCAGCATCAGCGGCTTTGGTTATTGCATGAGCATTTTTTGTTTCGTAAGGATTCTTGATGACATAGGCATCAGCCTGCATTGATAGGGCGGGTGTTCTTATTATGACATCCATTAGCGGTCCTCCTTGATATTGATCTGCAAGGTAGGTATCGCCCATCACATTAAAGCCTTGAGGTTGCTTTTCTCATTTCAGAACTTTCATACACCAAGTACTTCTCTCGATGTAGGATATCTCCGAGTCAGTTGTATGAGCACAACCCAAATCCGGCTTTTGCCATATTAAACTGGCGTTTTATCAGCCAATAACCGCATATTAATTCGCAACCCGTGCTTGGTGTTCTGCGCCCAAAGTTTCCCTCCCTGACGTTGCACCGCATTCCTCGCAATACTCAATCCCAACCCAAAACCTCCATCCCCTGGCCGCGAGCCGTCGAGGCGGGTAAATGGCAGGAAGATCCGCTCCAGATCGGCTTCCGCCACGCCGCTACCCTGATCCTCCAGCCACAGATGCCAATAATCACCGTCACGCTGCCCGGCAAGCCGGACAATGCCACTGGAAGGTGAATGGCGAATCGAATTACGCAGCGTATTTTCCAGCGCTTGAGCCAAAGTATTGAGATGTCCGCGAACCCAACAGGACGCATCCACCGTGCACTGCAGTTGATGCGCCGGCCAGCCACTTTCATAGCAGGCGTTTTCCGCGAGCATTTCCCACAGCGCCTGAACCTGGATCGCTTCATCGGGCAGTCGGGTGCGTTCGGTGTCGAACCAGGCCAATTGCAATGTGTCTTCGACCAGGCGCTGCATACCGTCGACTTCGCGTCCTATGCGTTCGCGCAGTTGCGTCAGACTGTGTTCGCTTTCACTGGCCACGCGCAGGCGGCTCAGCGGCGTGCGCAATTCATGGGACAGATCGCGCAGCAATTGCTGTTGCAAGGCCACCGTGCTTTGCAGGCGCTCGGACATGTGATCGAACGCCCTGCCCAGCTCGCCCAATTCATCCGCACGATTGGTGGTGCTGCTCGACAGCCGCACATTTAATTGGTCCGCACGCCAGGCATTGGCCTGTTCACGCAGGTGATTGAGCGGCACCACCAGCAGGCGGTAAAGGCCGACACACAGCAGTAATGTGAACAGCCCCGGAATCACCCCATTGGTGATCACACGCCAGAAGACTTTGTAGCGCCCCGGCATGAACCGCTGGGGCAACTCGATGACCAGGCTGCCGGCGTACGGATCGCCGGGAAACGGCAGACGCAGCCACGGCAGGCCCTTGCGGTGAATGGGCCAATCGACACGACGCAGAAAGGTCAGGTGCTGGACTTCCTCGTCGGTCAGAGGCTGGCTGCTCAGCGACTGCAAATCTCCATCGATGACGCCAACCCAGCCCGACTCCTGCAGTTGCATATTTTTCAACCAGCCATCGACGCCCGCCTGCCGCCCCTGCTGCCACGCCTGCTCGGCTTCGGAGGCATAGCGGTTCAAGGTGCTGCGTGCCTCATCTGACAGATACTGGTTTTGCTCTTCCATATAGCGCCCCCAGGACCAACTCAACCAGATCATCAGCAAACAGAACGCCACTAACAGGCAAGCCAGTTTCCAGAACAGCGAATGCCGGCCCGGCAAGTTATAGGTCATCACTGAGACTCAAGGTGTAACCCTTGCCCCAGACCGTGCGCACTTCCCGCTCGCTGTAATCGATGGCCTTGAGCTTGCGGCGAATCTGGCTGATGTGCATGTCCAGACTACGATCATGGGCTGCGTAGCCGCGTTGCAGCACATGCTGATAAAGGAAGGCCTTGCTCAACACTTCGTCGCCATTGCGATTCAGGGTTTCCAGCAGCCGATATTCGCTACGGGTCAGGCCGGCAGCCTGCCCGCCATAAATGACGTCGAAGCGCTCATCATCGAAACGCAGACTGTCCACCGCAGGAGCAATCGCTTCCGGCATCGGCCGCCGGTCGAGTGCGACCCGGCGCAGGATCGCCTCGATTCGCACCCGCAACTCGACCATGCTGAAGGGTTTGGGCAAGTAATCATCGGCACCCAAACGAAAGCCGCTGATCCGATCCGCCTCGGCGCCGAGCGCGGACATCAACAACACTGGAGTGGAATGGCTCCGGCGCAGTTGCGTCAGCACCGACAATCCATCCAGCCCCGGCAGCAAAATATCCATCAGCACCACATCGAACGCTTGCTCGCGGGCCGCGTTCAGGCCTTCCTGGCCGTTCTGGCACCAGGTCACCTGAAAGCCGCTACGGCCCAGATGCTCATGAACATAAGCACCAAGGACGAGGTCGTCTTCAATGGAAAGGATGCGGGGGGAGCCAGCTGCAATGGGCGTCATGAGTATCTGCAAATAATTCTCAGTTGGCAATTATTCAAGATTGCGCCGACGACGGCAACCCGAGGCCATGTCCTCAACGCAAAAGTGTCGGGCTGACCGACGAATGACGACATCAATTTTACAAAGATTGCCCGCCTGCAAATCGCTACACTGCGCAAGTGGTACGTGCCGGATGCACGTGCAGCTCTATAAATAGCGGGATGCAGGAGAGATGCGTGCTCAAGAAACTGGGAATTAAAGGCCGCGTGCTGTTGCTGACCCTGTTGCCGACCAGCCTGATGGCCTTGGTTCTGGGCGGTTATTTTACCTGGATGCAGCAATCCGACCTGCAAACCCAACTCATGCAGCGCGGCGAAATGATCGCCGAGCAACTGGCACCGCTGGTGGCTCCGGCCATGGGGCACAAGAACAGTGAGTTGCTTGAGCGCATCGCCACGCAGTCCCTGGAACAACCGGATGTGCGTGCGGTGACCTTCCTCGCGCCGGACCGCACGCCATTGGCCCACGCGGGCCCGACCATGCTCAACCCGGCACCGCTGGGTGATGGCTCGCAAATGCTGCGCCGCAGTGGCAGCGACGCAACGCGTTACCTGCTTCCGGTATTCGGCAAGCACCGTAACCTGGCCGGCGACCTGATTCCCGATGAAGCCGACCGCCTGCTGGGCTGGGTCGAACTCGAACTGTCCCACAACGGTATGTTGCTGCGCGGTTATCGCAGCTTGTTTGCCAGCCTGTTGATGATTGCGGCCGGCCTGAGTGGCGCGGCGCTGCTGGCATTGCGCATGGGCCGCACCATCAATCGACCGCTGACTCAGATCAAGCAAGCCGTGGCTCAGCTCAAGGATGGGCATCTGGAAACCCGTCTGCCCCCCCTCGGCAGCCAGGAGCTGGACGAGCTGGCGTCAGGGATCAACCGCATGGCTGGCACCCTGCAAAATGCCCAGGAAGAATTGCAGCACAGCATCGATCAGGCCACTGAAGACGTGCGTCAGAACCTCGAAACCATCGAAATCCAGAACATCGAACTCGATCTGGCGCGCAAGGAAGCGCTAGAGGCGAGCCGGATCAAATCCGAGTTCCTGGCCAACATGAGCCATGAAATTCGTACGCCGCTCAACGGCATTCTCGGTTTCACTCATCTGCTGCAAAAAAGCGAACTGACCCCGCGCCAGCTCGACTACCTGGGTACCATCGAAAAATCAGCCGACAACCTGCTGGGGATCATCAACGAGATTCTCGACTTCTCGAAAATCGAGGCCGGCAAACTGGTGCTCGACCATATTCCGTTCAACCTGCGCGACCTGCTGCAGGACACCCTGACCATCCTCGCCCCCGCCGCCCACGCCAAGCAGTTGGAACTGGTGAGCCTGGTCTACCGCGACACACCGCTGTCGCTGGTGGGCGATCCGCTGCGGCTCAAGCAGATCCTCACCAACCTCGTGAGCAACGCGATCAAGTTCACCCGCGAAGGCACCATCGTCGCCCGGGCCATGCTCGAAGACGAACACGAAGACAGTGTGCAACTGCGCATCAGTATTCAGGACACCGGCATCGGTCTGTCTAACCAGGACGTGCGCGCGCTGTTCCAGGCCTTCAGTCAGGCCGACAATTCGCTGGCGCGGCAACCGGGTGGCACCGGTCTGGGGCTGGTGATTTCCAAGCGCCTGATCGAACAGATGGGCGGAGAGATCGGCGTCGACAGCACGCCGGGAGAGGGGTCGGAATTCTGGATCAGCCTCAGCTTGCCCAAGACCCGCGACGATGCCGAAGACCTGCCCGGCCCACCACTGATGGGACGACGCGTGGCGGTACTGGAAAACCACGAACTGGCCCGCCAGGCGTTGCAGCACCAATTGGAAGACTGTGGACTCGACGTCACACCGTTCAACACCCTGGAAAGCCTGACCAACGGCGTGACCGGCGCCCACCAGACCGAACAGGCGATCGATCTGGCGGTATTGGGTGTCACCAGCAATGACATGCCGCCGGAACGCCTGAACCAGTACATCTGGGACCTCGAGCACCTGGGCTGCAAAGTGCTGGTGCTGTGCCCGACCACTGAGCAGACGCTGTTCCATCTCTCGGTACCCAACCCTCACAGTCAACTGCAGGCCAAACCGGCCTGCACCCGTAAACTGCGTCGTGCGCTATCCGATCTGATCAACCCGCGCCAACTGCGCAGCGAACCCGAAGAACCGGTTTCCAGCCGCGCGCCAAAGGTGCTGTGCGTCGACGACAACCCGGCCAATCTGCTGCTGGTGCAAACCCTGCTCGAAGACATGGGCGCCAAGGTGCTCGCGGTGGAAAGTGGTTATGCCGCGATCAAGGCGGTGCAGAGCGAGACGTTCGATCTGGTGCTGATGGACGTGCAGATGCCCGGCATGGATGGGCGCCAGAGCACCGAAGCGATCCGTCAGTGGGAGAGCGATCGTCATTGCACGCCATTGCCCATCATCGCCCTCACCGCCCATGCCATGGCCAACGAAAAACGGGCGTTGCTGCAAAGCGGCATGGACGACTACCTGACCAAACCGATCAGCGAGCGGCAACTGGCGCAAGTGGTGCTGAAATGGAGTGGCCTGGCGCTGCGCAACCAGCATCCGGAGCGCTTGGGCGACAGCCACGGCAGTGCCTTTGAGTTGCAGGTGCTCGATCACGATGAGGGTTTGCGCCTGGCGGCGGGCAAGGCCGACCTGGCGGCGGACATGCTGGCGATGCTGTTGGCCTCGCTGGAAGCTGACCGTGAAGCGATCCGTCAGGCTCAGGAAAGCCACGACCACAATGCCCTGATCGAACGGGTCCATCGTCTGCATGGCGCCACCCGCTATTGCGGCGTTCCACAACTGCGCGCCGCCTGCCAGCGCAGCGAAACCCTGCTCAAGCAACAGGACCCGAGGGCCTTTGGCGCTCTCGAAGAACTCGACCGGGCAATCAATCGCCTGGCCGTCCAGGCGCGTATCAACGCCTGATGCACTTTCCAGGAGGACAACATGCGCACGATTCTTTTCAGCAGCCAGACCTACGACCGCGACAGTTTTCTCGCCGCAGACCTGCCCGCCGATATCGAGCTGCACTTTCAATCGGCACGCCTGAGCCTCGATACGGTGGCATTGGCCGAGCAGCACGAGGTGGTCTGCGCCTTCATCAATGATGACCTCGGCGCCCCGGTGCTCGAACGCCTTGCTGCGGGCGGCACCCGGCTGATCGCCCTGCGCTCGGCCGGTTACAACCATGTCGACCTGGCGGCGGCGAAACGCCTGGGGCTGGCGATTGTGCGCGTCCCGGCCTATTCGCCGCACGCGGTGGCCGAACATGCGGTGGCACTGATATTGGCGCTCAACCGCCGCTTGCACCGCGCCTACAACCGCACCCGCGAAGGCGATTTCAGCCTGCACGGGCTGACCGGCTTCGACCTCGTGGGCAAGACTGTCGGCGTGGTCGGCACCGGGCAAATCGGCGCGACCTTCGCCAGAATCATGAACGGCTTCGGTTGCAAGCTGTTGGCCTACGACCCTTTTCCCAACCCCGAAGTCGAAGCACTGGGCGCTCGTTATCTGAGCTTGCCGCAACTGCTGGCCGAGTCGCAGATCATCAGCTTGCATTGCCCGCTCAACAAAGAGAGCAAACATTTGATCAACCGCGAATCACTGGCGCACATGCAGCCGGGCGCGATGCTGATCAACACCGGACGCGGTGGCCTGGTGGATACACCTGCGTTGATCGATGCCTTGAAGGATGGTCAATTGGGTTATCTGGGGCTGGATGTCTATGAGGAGGAAGCGCAGCTGTTCTTCGAAGACCGTTCCGACTTGCCATTGCAGGACGATGTGCTGGCGCGACTGCTGACGTTCCCCAACGTGATCGTGACCGCGCACCAGGCGTTCCTGACCCGCGAAGCCCTGGGCGCGATTGCCGCGACCACCCTGCAGAACATCGCGGCATGGATGGCAGGCAACCCCGAAAATCGGGTCGAGGGCGACTGAACCTGATCGAAGGTCATATGCCCGCGCCATGCTGCGTGTATGCCCGTGCTAGCATATCGCGCATATTTGGAGGACCCATGGTCGAACACGATTTCCGCTACAACCTGATGAACCCGCAACACACCCTCACCGAATGCCGCGCCCTGGTGCCGGGGCGTTATCAAGTCACCGGCAACGGCGGCTCGATTCGTAACAACGACGTGCTGATCGTGACCCTCAAAGGCGCCAAGGACTTGTCCATGCGCCTGACCGTCGAAACGGTTCGCCACCTGATCAACCCGCCCGGCCAATGGGTCGCGGTGGCCAGTGGTCCGGTGTTCGGTGAATTGGCGATCCACACCTGGCAAGTGAACTGTGACAGCTGCGCCAAAGAATTGAGTTTCGAGTTCGCGGTCGACGCCAAACTGGGCAATAAAGCGGAAAAACCTGCGGCCACTGCGCGGATTGCCGAGCTGGGCTGGAAGTCCGTTGGCGAGAAACACCTGTGCCCGAAATGCCAGGAGCCCGCTTGATGAAACGCCTCGCTCTGACCGCGATGGTCGGTGCCAGCCTGTTTGGCTGCGCCGCCGAGCCGGTGCAATTGCAACAAAATCGTAGCTACATCCTGGAGTGGATCGGCGAACGTCCCCTGATGGATTACAGCCACCTGACCATCACCCTCGCTGACGACGGTCGGGCCTACGGTAGCGGCGGCTGCAACCACTGGTTCGCGCCGTACACGCTCGAAGGCGACAAGCTCAGTTTTGGCAAAGTCGGCAGCACCCGCAAACTCTGCGCGCCGGCGTTGATGGAGCAAGAAAAACGTTTCCTCCAGGCGCTGGAGAATGTACAGCGTTGGGACGTTTCGCCGATTGACCAGATGCGCTTCTGGCCGGCTGAAGGCAAGCCGCTGCGCTGGTGGCTTGAAGAAGGTTGATCAACACCCTGTCCCGCTCATGTGAATGACTGTGGCGAGGGTGCGGCGATCCGACAGCCCCTCGCCACAAGCGTTCACATCGTTGAAGTCAGTTTTTAGCCTGCAACGCCTCCAGCTTCGCCATCACCCCCGCCGCCGTTTGCTCGCCCATCAATTGTTCGCGCACCTTGCCCTTGTTATCGATGATGTAAGTCACCGGCAACGCCTCGCTGCGTGGTAGTTCGAACAAATCGGCTGGATCCTGCGCCAACACGGTGAACTTGATCCCGAGTTTCTCGCTGGCACCTTTCAGATCTTCGCCCTGTACATTGTCGAAATTGACCCCGAACACACCGATCTTCTTGTCCTTGAGTTGGTCGGCCAAGTGGTTCAATTCCGGAATCTCGGTGCGGCACGGGCCGCACCATTCCGCCCAATAGTTGAGTACCAGCCATTTACCGTCCAGACGATCGGCGGCGACTTTCTGTCCGTTCTGGTCAATGCCGTAGTCATTACCGCAACCCCCCAGCATCAACGCCCCGATGATCGTCAATGCCGCTGCCAGTCGCCTTGTCATGTCGTGTTCCTTGTCAAAAATTGAATGCGCCTGCGACCCATCGCCTCTCGCGGTTCAGGAATGCGCGCTGCACAGTTAGAATAGCCGCCACCTTACGCAAGATGCGACCCGCTCATGACCGATCTGACGCTTTATCACAACCCGCGCTGCTCGAAATCCCGCGGTGCGCTCGAACTGCTTGAATCCCGTGGCCTGACGCCGTCGGTGGTGCGCTACCTCGAAACGCCACTGGACGCCGCACAAATCCAGAGCCTGCTGGGCAAACTCGGGATCAGCGCCCGACAACTGTTGCGCACTGGCGAGGACGAGTACAAGAGCCTCAACCTGGCCGACAGCAGCCTGAGCGAGGCGCAATTGATCGCCGCCATCGCCGCTCACCCTAAACTGATGGAGCGACCGATTCTCGAAGTCGGCGACAAAGCCGTCATCGGCCGTCCGCCGGAGCAGATTCTGGAGCTGCTGCCGTGACTGCGCCCTACATTCTGGTGCTGTACTACAGCCGCAGTGGCTCGACCAACGAAATGGCCCGGCAGATTGCCCGGGGCGTCGAGCAGGCCGGCCTTGAGGCGCGGTTGCGCACCGTGCCGGCGATCTCCACCGAATGCGAAGCCGTATCGCCAGAGATTCCGGACGAAGGCGCGCTCTACGCCAGCCTCGATGACTTGAAGAACTGCGCTGGCCTGGCGCTGGGCAGCCCCACCCGCTTCGGCAACATGGCGGCGCCGCTCAAGTACTTTCTCGACGGCACCAGCAACCTGTGGTTGACCGGCGCCCTCGTCGGCAAACCGGCTGGTGTCTTCACTTCCACAGCGAGCCTGCACGGCGGCCAGGAAACCACCCTGCTCTCAATGATGCTGCCGCTACTGCACCACGGCATGCTGATTACCGGCCTGCCGTATAGCGAATCGGCGCTGCTGGAAACCCAGGGTGGCGGCACGCCGTATGGCGCGAGCCACCATGCGGGTGCCGACGGCAAAAGCGCTCTGGATGCCCATGAAGTGGCGCTGTGCCGCGCGTTGGGCTCACGCCTGGCCAAGACTGCCCAGAAGCTGGAGCGCTGAAGTGGCCAAGAAACCGAAGATCCTGCCTTCCATCGAGTGGCTCGCCCCCCGGGTCCGGGCCATGCGCGTCATCAGCCTGCTGTGCTTTTTCGGGCTGGTGGGGCTGCTTTGCGTCTACTACCTGGCGGTCGCCGATCTGCACGGTGCGCGGCCTTGGGTGATCCTGCTGATCGAACTGGTGCCGCTGCTGTTGCTGGCGCCGGGAATGATCGTCGGCAGCGCCCGTGGACATTCATGGATGTGCTTTGTGGTGAACCTGTATTTCATCAAGGGCGCGTTGGCTGCCTATGACCCGAACCGGCAGATTTTCGGCTTGCTGGAGATGGGCGCGAGCCTGGCCGTGTTCTGCTCGGCACTGTTGTATGTGCGCTGGCGGTATCAGTTGAACCGCAAGCTGGCGGGCGAAGGCGAAATCTCTGCCGCCTGATATGAAGCCATCGCGGGCTTGCCCGCGATAGGTCGACTCGGTCTCAATGATTCACGGTGTAGGCCAGCATCATCGAAATCTGACTCATCGGCCGTCCGCCACTTTCCTCATGCCACTGGTTGAACACACCCTGCACCAACGCCAGATCCCGCTGGCTGCTGGGCACCTTGTCAATGATGTTCTGCGCATTCAATGCCGCCACCACGTCATAGCTCGGCACAAAAGTGTCTTTGCCAACCATGCGAAGAAAACGCGGCGCCGACAGACCGCCCAACTGATGGCCACGCTTTTTCAGGAAGGTCCAGAGCCCGACGATATCGGTCACCGGCCAATCGGCGATCATCGCGCCGAAACTGCCCTTTTCATGAGCCACATCCAGCACGAACTGCGCATTGCGCGGCACGCTCTTGAGCTTGCCCAGGTGGCGGATGATCCGCGCGTCCTGCATCAAGCGCTCAAGGTGTTCGGCGCTCATCAGCACGACTTTTTCCGGGTCGAACTTGAAGAAGACCTCTTCGAAGGCCGGCCACTTGGCGTCGACCAGGCTGTGCTTGAGCCCGGCGCGGAATACACGCAATGCCATGGTCGAGAGGTAGCGATCGTCGCTGATTTTGCGCAATTGCGCCGGGGTCTTGGGAACGGGCAGATGGGCTTCCAGTTCAGCCGCCGAACCGAAACGGTTCAAGCAGTATTCGTTCAGCCACTTGTAGTCGCGCATGCCCTCTCCTGAGGAATGAAACAAAAACCAAAAGTGGGAGCGAGCTTGCTCGCGATGGCGATGTGTCAGCCGGCAATGCTGTCGACTGACTGGACGCAATCGCGAGCAAGCTCGCTCCCACCGTAATTGTGGTTACAGGTTGACCACATTGACGAAGCGGGATGCAGCGCTTTCGTCGATACGCAGGCTAGTGAAGTCGAACAGGTTGCGGTCCGCCAATTGCGACGGGATCACGTTCTGCAGACTGCGGAAAATGCTCTCGGTACGACCCGGGGTCTTGCGCTCCCAGTCCTGCAGCATTTCCTTGACCACCTGACGCTGCAGGTTTTCCTGGGAGCCACAGAGGTTGCACGGGATGATCGGAAATTGCTTGAGGTCCGAATAGGCCTGGATGTCTTTTTCGTTGCAGTAGGCCAGCGGGCGGATCACCACGTTGCGGCCATCGTCGGCGCGCAGTTTTGGCGGCATGGCCTTGAGCGACCCGTTGAAGAACATGTTCAGGAAAAACGTCTCGACAATGTCGTCACGATGGTGGCCGAGCGCCATTTTGGTCGCGCCGATTTCGTCGGCGAAGGTATAGAGCGTGCCGCGACGCAGGCGCGAGCACAGCGAGCAGGTGGTCTTGCCCTCCGGAATCAGCTCCTTGACCACCGAGTAAGTGTCTTTCTCGACAATGTGGTACTCGATGCCCAGCTCTTTGAGGTAGGCCGGCAGCACGTGCTCAGGGAAGCCCGGTTGCTTCTGATCCATGTTCACCGCCACGATCTCGAACTTGATCGGCGCCACCTTCTGCAAGTGCATCAGCACATCGAGCATGGTGTAGCTGTCCTTGCCACCGGACAGGCAGACCATGACTTTGTCACCGTCTTCAATCATGTTGAAGTCGGCAACAGCCTCACCGGCCTGACGGCGAAGGCGCTTTTGCAGTTTGTTCTGGTTGACCGTAAGAGTGCCCATGACGCGAAATCCGTGAGGTGTGACGAAAGGCCGGCATTTTACGCAAAAACACTCCGCTGGCGAAGGCCCTCGGGGCTCATGTGGCCAGGGAGCCAGCTCCCTCCCCGTAAAATCGGTCCTGCACAGACTCTACGGCGATTAAGACGCGCGTTTACAGCGCGATTTGCTCTAATACCCTTACTCCCTCAAGGGAAACTCCTTCCTATACTGCGACATAAGGTCGCATTCATATCCAGACCTGTAACTTACTTGGCCAATTTGGCCCGTAAGCGCTCCACTGGGGGGCGACGGTAAAAACAAGAGGAGTGACTGGCATGATCCATCACGTAGTGGGGCTTTTCACCCACCCTGATCAGGAATGGAAAGAAATCCGTGGCGACCAGGAGGAAAGCATCAGCCACATGTACCTGACCCACACACTGATTCTGGCGGCGATTCCCGCGGTGTCGGCGTTTATCGGCACCACACAGGTCGGCTGGGTCATCGGCAATCGAGCGCCGGTGATGCTGACCCAAGAGAGCGCGCTATGGATGACCATCATGTCGTACCTGGCCATGCTGGGCGGCGTGGCAGTCATGGGCGCGTTCATCCACTGGATGGCCCGCACCTATGATGCCAATCCAAGCCTGGCACGTTGCGTTGCATTTGCCACCTACACCGCAACCCCGCTGTTCATTGGCGGCCTTGCGGCGCTGTACCCGCACATGTGGCTGGGAATGATCGTCGGCACTGCGGCGATCTGCTACACCGTTTACCTGTTGTATGTCGGCTTGCCGACGTTCATGAACATTCCATCCGACGAAGGCTTTCTGTTTTCCAGTTCAGTACTTGCCGTAGGCCTGGTGGTGCTGGTGGCCATCATGGCGTTCACCGTGATCGTCTGGGGACTCGGCGTGGGGCCGATCTATACCAATTAGCAACACCCCCTCCAAAAACTAGATCTGCCGACACACCGGCCGCCGCAAGGCGGCCTTTTAATGCCTCCAGTACAGACAACGGCAACAACCATTCGGCGCTTCGGCGATTCGCAAGGCTCGAGGGTTGCGGCATACTCGACACCTCTGGAGATCCATCAAGCATGCCCGAGCAACTCAATATCCGCGTCGAAGACTGTTTCCAACAAGCCGAATTCTTTTTCAAACGAACTTTCAAACGCCCCGTGGTAAGCCTCAAGCTGCGCGGGCAAAAAGCCGGTGTCGCGCATTTGCACGAGAATCTGCTGCGCTTCAACCCGCAACTGTATCGGGAAAACACCGAAGATTTCCTCAAGCAGACGGTAGCCCACGAAGTCGCGCACCTGATTGCCCATCAACTGTTCGGCGACCGCATCCAGCCCCATGGCGAAGAATGGCAATTGATCATGCGTGGCGTATACGAACTGCCGCCCAACCGCTGCCACACCTATGACGTCAAACGCCGCAGCGTGACCCGTTACATCTATAAATGCCCGTGCGCAGAGAGTGACTTTCCGTTTTCGGCGCAGCGCCATAGCCTGGTACGACAGGGCCGACGGTATTTGTGTCGGCGGTGTCGAAGCACGTTGGTGTTCAGCGGGGAAATGCGGGTCGAGTAGTGGACGCTAGAGAACCACTTTGGCACGCCGCAATTCAGCAATCCGCTCAACGCTATACCCCAACTCATCCAACACCTGATCCGTATGCTGCCCCAGTGTCGCGCCAACATGTCCGGGCTGCGGCAAACCTTGCGAAAACTTCAATGGACACGCCATCTGCAGCTGGCTCGTACCATCCCCCCGTGGCACCTCGGTCACCAGTTCCCGCGCCTGCATTTGTGGATGCTGCACCGCCTCGCTCAGACTCAACACCGGTTCGACACAGGCATCCAGCCCGGCAAACATTGCGCACAACTCGGCAAAATCATGCTTTTCGAACTCGACCTTCAGCGCGTCCTTGAGGCGCTTTTGCTGGGCCGGTTGCGGCGATAAGCCGAGGTTGGCCAGTGCCTCCAGCCCCAAGGCCGTGCACAGCCGTTTCATGAAGTCCGGTTCCAGGCTGCCCACCGACAACCAGCGCCCATCCCGCGAGCGGTAATAGTCGTAGAAACTGCCGCCATTGAGCATCTGGTCTTCCCGACCCGGCTCAACGCCACAGGCCAGATACCCGGCTCCGGCCATGGCGTTCAGGCTGAACGCACAATCGGTCATGCTCACATCCAGGTATTGCCCCAGACCGGTTTGCTGCCGAGCGATCACCGCCGCCAGCAGGCCGATCACCCCGTGCAGCGAGCCACCGGCGACATCCGCCACCTGGGCGCCCAAGGGCAGCGGCCCACTGTCGGCGCGGCCGGTGTAGCTTGATAGCCCAGCCAGGGCCAGGTAGTTGATGTCATGTCCGGCGCGATCCTTGTAGGGGCCGGTCTGCCCGTAACCGGTGATCGACACGTAAATCAGCTTCGGATTGATCGCTTTCAAGGCTTCATAGCCCAGGCCCAATCGTTCCATGACGCCTGGGCGAAATTGCTCCAGGACGATGTCGTAGTCCTGCAACAGCTGTTTGATCACGTCCAGCGCCTCGGGTTGCTTGAGGTCCATCGCCAGGCTGCGCTTGTTGCGATTGAGGTAGGCATGACTGGCGGAAACGCCCCGGTCATGGGGCGGCAACACGCGCAGCAGGTCCATGCGAGTCGGCGACTCGATGCGCAGGACCTCGGCGCCCATGTCCGCCAGCAGCAACGAGGCGAACGGCCCGGGCAGTAGTGTCGAAAAATCCAGAACCTTGAGTGATGCCAGTGGACCAACCATGAATGTTCTCCCTAGACGATGCCCCAGACTAGGCAGCCAGACGCTCAGGGGCAATCACCTAATGTGCCAGTGACGGTGACCCTTGTGCTCAGGTCGCGGGCAAAAAAAACCCGCCGAAGCGGGTTTTTTCATCATGACAAGGTTTACTTGGCGTTAGTCGGGGTTGCCCCTTCGACGTGGCCCAGAACATCGTCCTTAGGTTCATCGGCAATGCCGCGACCGCCCGAGGCCAGCTCGGCGTGCATCACGTCGGTGTCCAGTTCCTTGACCCACTTGGCCACCACCAATGTGGCAACGGCGTTGCCCACCAGGTTGGTCAGCGCACGGGCTTCGGACATGAAACGGTCGATACCGAGGATCAGCGCCAGACCGGCAACCGGCAGGTGACCCACGGCGGACAGGGTGGCGGCCAGTACGATGAAACCACTGCCGGTCACGCCCGCAGCGCCCTTGGAGGACAGCAGCAGTACCACCAGCAAGGTGATCTGGTGCGTGATATCCATGTGAGTATCGGTGGCCTGGGCAATGAACACGGCCGCCATGGTCAGGTAGATCGCAGTGCCGTCGAGGTTGAACGAGTAACCGGTCGGGATTACCAGACCCACCACGGATTTCTGCGCCCCCAGACGCTCCATCTTGATCAGCATGCGCGGCAGTACCGATTCCGAGGACGAAGTACCCAGCACGATCAGCAGTTCTTCACGGATGTAGCGGATCACTTTCAGCACGCTGAAACCGTGAGCGCGAGCGATAGCGCCCAGCACGATCAGAATGAACAGCAGGCAAGTGATGTAGAAGCAGGCCATCAACTGACCCAGTTGCACCAGCGACCCGACACCGTAGGCACCGATGGTGAACGCCATGGCACCAAAGGCCCCAATTGGCGCGAGCTTCATGATCATGTTGATGATGTTGAACATCACGTGGGCGAAGCGATCGATGAAGTCGAGGATCGGCTTGCCGTAGGCACCCAGGCGATGCAGGGCGAAACCGAAGATCACCGAGAACATCAACACTTGCAGGATGTCGCCTGTGGCGAACGCGCCGACGATGGTGGTCGGGATCACGTTGAGCAGGAAGCCGACGACACTTTGATCGGCACCGGCCGCAACATAGGTGGCGACTTTGGAGGCGTCCAGCGTGCTGACGTCGATGTGCATGCCAGCGCCTGGCTGCACGATGTTGACCACAACCAGACCCACCAGCAGGGCGATGGTCGAAACGATTTCGAAGTAGAGCAGTGCGTAACCACCGGTCTTGCCGACCGACTTCATGTCCTGCATGCCGGCGATACCGCTGACGACGGTGCAGAAAATGATAGGGGCGATGATCATTTTGATCAGCTTGATGAACCCGTCACCCAGCGGCTTAACGGCCACACCGAGCTGTGGGTAGTAGTGACCGAGCAAAATACCGATGACAATTGCAACGATCACCTGGAAATACAGGGATTTGTACAGTGGCTGACGAGTCGTCATTGCAAAGTTCCTCAAGAGTGCACGGTGACAACATCCATCTGTTATCCACGGCACCTGAATTGCGAACCCTCCTGCACTGGAGGGATTTGTTTTTTCGAGCCCCGCGACGGCAGGCATCTGCTCGTTGTATCGCAAGGCCCATGCCACCTTCCGCGAAAACCCTGCAAGCCTTTTGACAGCAAGGGTTGCAAGCATTTTCTGTTTATCCGGCGGATAGATTGCAGTGGCGGATTTCCGCCCATCGACCGGATCTCATCCTGCAATTTGGCGGATATCCGCCCTGTTCATTGGGAAGTGCCGCCGCTACCATCCGTCGCTCAATAAATGGATTTGCCTGTCATGCGCGAACGCACCATCGCCAGTCATTTCGCCCGTGCCGCCCTCGGTGGCGCGCAACGGCGTGGTTATGACTATTCGGCTCTGTTGCAGCAATTGGGGATCAGCCCCGAATTGCTCGACGAGCCGCGGGCGCGTATCGCTCCGGAACAGTTCGCTCGACTGATCCAGGCACTTTGGCTGGCACTGGACGACGAGTACCTGGGTTTCGGAAAAGGCCAGAGCAAGCCGGGCAGCTTCGCAATGATGTGTCATGCCGTGATCCACTGCCGAAATCTGGATAAGGCACTCAACCGTGGCTTATTGTTTTATAGCCTATTCCCCGATGCCCCGCGCCTGACCCTGACGCGTGAAGATGAAATGATCCGCCTGAGCCTGGACGATGCGCATCTGTGGGATCCGGACCATTTCCTCACCGAAAGCCTGCTGGTGATCTGGCACCGCTTCGGTAGCTGGCTGATCGGCCAGCGCATTCGATTGGAACAAGCCACGTTCAGCTATCCGCGACCGGAGCATGGGGCCGAATACGATTTGCTATTTTCCTGTCCGCTTGAGTTTTCCACCCTGCACAGCAGCCTGCTGTTTCACAGCCGCTACTTGAACATGCCGCTGTTGCAGGACGAGCGGACGCTCAAGCTTTTTCTTGAGCGCTCTCCTGCCGATCTGCTATCGCGCCCTGACGATGGCGACAGTTTAAGCAGTCAGCTGCGGCGGCTGCTCAGTCGCGACAGTACGCGCTGGCCGGATCTGGAAGCCGTGGCCGCGCACCTGCACATCAGCCCGCAAACCTTGCGCCGCCATTTGCGCGAAGAAGGCAGCAGTTTTCAGGAGTTGAAGGACCAGTTGCGACGTGACATTGCGATTTATCATTTGAGCCGCGCCAACCTGTCGTTGCAACAGATTGCCGAGCAGCTGGGATTTTCCGAGCCCTCGGCGTTTCATCGGGCGTTCAAGAAGTGGACGGGGCTGACGCCGGGGGCGTACCGCGCGCAGGAGAATTGAAGGAATAACCTGTAGGAAACCAGGATCAAACCGCCGGGAAATGAATCCGGAACGCCGCTCCGCCCAAGGGTGAGTCGCCCAGGGTCAGTTTGGCGCTGTAGCTTTCGATGATGTCCTTGACCACTGCCAGGCCGATGCCCTGCCCCGGGTGCTGGCGGTCAAGACGCTCACCGCGCTGCAGGATTCGCGCGCGCTGGTCGGTGGGGACTCCGGGGCCGTCGTCTTCGACACACAACTCGATACCGCTCAAAGTCTGGCGAACACTGATTCGTACTTCACCAAGGCACAAGCGATAAGCGTTCTCCAGCAGGTTCCCCATCATCTCCAGCAAGGCGCCCTGCTCGATGGGCACATAACACTGCGGCGGCAAGTCCATGGCGACTCGCACGCGCTTGTCGCGATAAACCTTATCCAAAGTGTCACACAGACTTTGCAACACGGGCTGCAGTTGCACCTGATGGCGCACAAGACCGCTTTTGCGCAGGCTGGCGCGTTGCAATTGATAGCTGATCTGCTGACTCATGCGCTCGATCTGGGTTTGCAGGACCCGGGCTTGCTCACGATTTTCCGGGCGTTGCGCCATGTCTTCGCTGACGCCTTGCAACACCGTCAAAGGGGTTTTAAGGCTGTGCGCCAGGTCATCAAGGGAGTCGCGATAACGGCTGCGCTGCTCACGCTCGCTGTGTAGCAAGCGGTTCAGGGAACCAGTCAAGCGCAGCAGTTCGCGCGGGTGTTGCTCGCTGAGACTTTCGCGGGTACCGCCTTCGATCTCATCCAGCTCCTGACTGAGCCGGCGCAACGCCTGCAAGCCCCAGGTCAGACCGATCCACAGCAAGGCCAGCAATACCAGCAATGCCGCACCGAAGCCCAGGTAGAGGTTTTCCCGCAGGCCTTCAAGGGTGTGTTCGTATTCGCGCACCGGCTGCAGCGCGACAATGCTGAAAGCCGCGCTTTTACCACCCAGCAGCTTGACCTCGACGTCATAGACGAAGAACTCCTGGCCATTGGCTTCGTTGATTCTTGCGAACTCGTTACCGCGCCCATCGTAGCGCGGCTTGTAATTGATGTTTTCCTCCTGAGTGCCCTTCGACCGCCAGACCAGATGACCTTCACGGTCATAGATATAACCGAGCAAACGGCTGTCGGTGAGGTTGAAGCGCTCGTCGGGCAATTGCGCCGGCATCTGCAGATGATTGTTCTCCACCCGGGCGGCGGAGATCAGCGTCGTCACATCCGATGCCAGACGCTGTTCGATGGAGTCCTGCAGAGCCAGGCTGAACGCCCCCTGCATGGCCGGCAGCAACGCGAGCATGAACAACACCGCCAGGATGGTGGCGGCGAGCATCAAGCGAACGCGTAGAGAACGAATCAACTGCAGCGCTCATTGAACAGGTAGCCGAGGCCCCTTACGGTATCGATCGGTTTGAACCCGACCGGCCCTTCCAGCTTGCGCCGCAGGCGGCCGACAAGCACTTCGATCACGTTCGGATCACGCTCGTCGTCATCCGGGTACAACTGTTCCATCAGGCGATCCTTGGCCACCACTTGCTGGTGATGGAGCATCAGGTATTCAAGGATGCGGTACTCGTATGCCGTCAGTGCCAGTGGCTGCTCGTCGAGCGATGCCTGCTTGCGATTCAGATCAAGCAGCAACGGCCCGGCGACAATGGTCGACTGGGTGAAACCGCTGGACCGACGCAGCAAGGCATTGAGCCGGGCGTCGAGCTCTTCGAACTGGAACGGCTTGACCACATAGTCATCAGCACCGGCAGCGAGGCCTTCGACCTTGTCCTGCCAGTTGCCACGCGCCGTGAGGATGAGGATCGGAAAGGTCTTGCCCCGCGAGCGCAGTTGACGAATCAGGTCGAGCCCGCCCATACCCGGCAGACCGAGGTCGATCACCGCCAGGTCATGATTGAACTGTTCGGTCTGGTACAAAGCCTCTTCGGCATTGGCCACGGACTCGACTACGTGTCCGCTATCCGTCAGGCGGGTTTGCAGGTGATGGCGCAGTAGCGCCTCATCTTCGACGACCAGCAGTTTCATAACACGCTCCCAGGCAAATCAATGTCTCCAGAGGTACGAACAGCGCACCTCGATAGTGTACAGGCCGGCACCGGTTCAACCTCATGGCTGATCCGGTGCCGGCCCGTCGCGAACGTTTTATTTCAGAAAGCGTAGTTGGCGGAAACGTAAGTCTGGGCGCTGCTGGTCAGTCTCAGCGAACCCTGTTTGCTGCCACCGTGCTCGCTCATCTCGGTGCTGGCATTGCTTCGCAGGTAACGGTACCCCAGTTCAACTGACGTATTTCGCGAAATCTGCTGTAGAACTCCCGCCTGACCACCCAGCGCGTAACCGATATTGCTGTCGCGACTGAAACCTGGCGATTCCTGAGTCATTTTGGTCAATCCCGCCGAGGCGCCGCCGAAGAGTTTGGTAGTGCCGCCTACCGGGTAGAACAGATCGTAGCTGCCCAAGAGGTTCTCCTGACGCAGTTTAATGCCATTGTGCGAGCCCGACACGTTGTCGTAAGTGGCGTAGTAGCGCCCTTGGCTGTTTTGCTGGCCCAGACGCACACCCCAGGTTGTGTCCTTGCCAATCACGCCGTCAGCGTTCGGACGATTAAGGTTGTCGTTCAGGGCGTGGGACTTTTTGATCTTGTCGCTGGTCTGCCCTAAAGTCAGGCTACCGAAAGTGTCGTCGGACGCGAACGCTGTCGTACTTGCGCCCAAAACGGTGAATGCCAGAAGCAGTTTTTTGAATCCAGTCATAGTGAAACTCCTAGTGAGTTGCTTGTTTATTGGCTACGGGGCAAGACTACTTACGTCGCCCTGAACTCCCCCTGAACGCGCCCTTAACCTAAGCTGAACCAACTCCTCCCGAGTGTTTCCAAGAGTTTCAACAGGAGATTCGACCATGCGCATGTTCCTCGCTGTCCTCTTGCTGGCCTTGAGCGGGCTCAGCCAGGCCGCCATAAAGACCCAGGAAATCCCCTACCAAACTGCCGACGGCACGAAAATGATCGGCTATTACGCCTACGACGACGCGATCAAGGGACCGCGACCCGGTGTTGTGGTCGTGCATGAGTTCTGGGGGCTCAACGACTACGCCAAACGACGTGCCCGGGATCTGGCCGGTCTGGGCTACAGCGCACTGGCCATCGATATGTATGGTGACGGCAAGAACACCGAACATCCGAAGGACGCCATGGCTTTCATGCAAGCCGTTTTGAAAGACAGCGCGGTGGCCAGCGCACGGTTCCAGGCCGGGCTCGATCTGCTGAAGAAACAGCCGCAAACCGACCCCAATAAAATGGCCGCCATCGGCTACTGCTTCGGTGGTGGCGTGGTGCTCAATGCGGCACGTCAGGGTGTGCCCTTGGCAGGTGTCGTCAGTTTCCACGGCGCACTGGCAACCAATACCCCCGCTACGCCAGGCAGCGTGAAAGCGAAAATCCTCGTCGAACACGGCGCCCGTGACAGCATGATCACTCCCGAAAATGTCGCTGCGTTCAAAGCCGAAATGGACAAGGCCGGCGCCGACTACACATTCGTCAGCCTCGACGGTGCCAAGCATGGCTTCAGCAACCCTGATGCCGATCGCTTGAGCCACGGCGATCATGGTGGGCCGGACATCGGTTACAACAAGCCGGCGGATGAAAAGTCGTGGGCGGACATGCAGGCGTTTTTCAAAAAGATTTTCAGCTGACACGCCCAACATCGGGAGCCGAGCATCCCTGTGGCAAGGGAGCTTGCTCCCTCGCCACAAAACCCTCGACTACTACCCAGCGCCAATCCAACCCGGCAAAATGCCAGACATGAAACCACTCCCCGTCCTGCCCGCTTTTTGCACCCCACTTGATGCCCATTGGCCGCTGCCCCATGTGCTGCCCGATACCATACTGTTGAGCACGCACTTCAATACCTCGCAACTGGTCAGTGATGATTTTCAGCGCAGCGCCATTGAAGCGCCAGCGACCATCCAGCGCTCGGTCGCCAAGCGTCAGGCAGAGTTTCTCGCCGGCCGTGTCTGCGCCCGTGCCGCGCTGCAACAATTGGAAGGTCTGAACGTCAGCCCGGCCATCGGCGAAGACCGGGCCCCCGTCTGGCCGGCACACATTACCGGCTCGATCACCCACAGCACGGGCCGTGCCGCCGCTATCGTCGCAAAAAAAAGCCATTGGCGCGGACTGGGAATGGACCTGGAAAACCTGCTCAACGCCGAACGGGCCGAGCGCCTGGCCGCAGAGATCCTCACCCCGCCGGAACTGCAGCGCATGGCCGCCGGCCATCACGATCAACTGGCGCTATGGGTAACCCTGATATTTTCCGTGAAAGAGAGCCTGTTCAAGGCGCTCTATCCGATCGTCCGGCAGCGTTTCTATTTTGAACACGCCGAAGTGCTGGAGTGGACTGAGAGTGGAGAGGTGCGGCTGCGATTACTGACAGACCTGTCCGCCGAGTGGCGCAATGGCACCGAGCTGGATGCGCAGTTCGGGGTCAAGGACGGGCAGTTGTTGAGCCTCGTCAGTCTCCAGGCCTGAAAACTCCAGTGCCTGTATGTGTAGTGCTCGCAGAGGCGATTGCCCAGACAACCAAGCTCTCAGCGCTTCTCCTGATTGCGCGGCCAGCTCAAACTGAAACAGGCCCCCCCAAGGCTCTTGCTCTTGCCGATCAACGCCCGGCCGTCGTGCCAATGGATAATGCGCCGCACGATGGACAGCCCCAAGCCATGTCCACCCGACGCACGGGTGCGGCTGTCATCCAGCCGCAGGAACGGGGTAAAGATTTTCTCCCAGGCGATTTCCGGCACACCCGGCCCGTCATCCTCGACATCGACCCGACAGCGTTGCTGCCCAACCTGATAGCTGATGGTCACCCGTGATTGCGCGTGACGCATGGCATTACTCACCAGGTTCTGCAGCGCCCGATGCAGGTAGCGCGGCTCAGCCTCGACCCAGGCGTCGTCGCAATCGGCCGCCGACAGGCACAACCCGCGCTGCACCGTGACGTCGGCACGCAAAGGCGCCAGCTCCTCGATCACCTGATTGACCAGCGCATCCAGGTCGATGCGCTGGAAGTTCAGCGCCGGCGAGCCCTGCTCGAGCCTTGCGTAAGTGAGCATTTCGTCGACCAGTCGGTCGAGATCCTCAATGTCGTGGTCCATGCCTTCACAGTACTTTTCCAGGGCTTGCGGCGTGGTGGCCGAACCAATCATCTCCAGACCGAAACGCAGGCGCGCCACCGGCGTACGCAGCTCGTGGGAAACGGCGCGCACCAGTTCGCGCTGGATTGCCAGCAATTGTTGCAAGTGTTCGGCCATGCCGTTGAACGCCGACGCCAAACGCCCCACCGAGTCCGCACCGCGCGCCGGCACACGGGTTTCCAGGCTACCCCTGGCGATGCGCGTGGCCGCTGCCTCAAGACCGCGCAAGCGGCGCTCCAGTTGGCGAACCAGCAAGTAAACGATCAACCCGATCAGCGTGAGGCCCAGTGCGGCAATCAGCACGAGCCATTCCGGCGGATAAGGATTCATCTGATACAAAGGGCCGATTTCCAGGACCCATGGCGTCCCGACCATGCCAGCGAACACGCGGATCGAATCGCCCTCCTTGCCCAGCGCCATCACCGTGTCACCTTCGGACACTCGACGACTCTGGTCCTCGTCCATGTCCGCCTCATCGACCGTGACCAGACGCAAGTCGAAGCCAAAACCCTTGTCCTGCTTCAGTTGCGCCAAGCGCTGGGGTTGCTCGGCCACCGGCACGCGCACCAGTTCATCGGTCAACAGGTAAATCGTCGCCCGCGCCAGTTGCTCACTGATCTGCTGGACTTCCCCCGTGAGTACCAGTTGTTCCTTTTCGCTGACCAGCCGGTAAACCTTCGCCGCATGCGGACCGGTCTGCTCCACCAGCGCTTGCCCGTGCAGCACACGGGTGCGCTGGGTCAGGTCAAGGTCCGTCTGGTTGAAGGTTTTCAGCGCCAGCGGAATCCCCAGCAGGCGTTCCCACACTAACAAGGCACGATGGCGCTCGGTCTCGTTCATCGGTTGCAGGTTGTCGGCCATCAACGAGAACGTGCCATGGGCCAGGCGCTCGCGGTACTGCTCGCTGCGTACCTGGTTGAGCATGTGTAACGCCAGCACACCGAGCACCGCCACCAGAACCAGCGCGGCGCACATGCCGCCGTAGATACGCAGGAAGATCGAGTTCACAGCGGCGAGTCTACGCAGGCCTCAGGAACGAACAGGTAGCCTTTGCTGCGCACGGTCTTGATCAGACGAGGGTGATCCGGGTCATCGCCGATTTTCGGACGGATGCGTGAAATGCGCACGTCGATGGAGCGATCCTGGCCGTCATAGCCGATGCCACGCAGCGCCGTGAAGATTTCTTCCCGGGACAGAATGCGTCCGGCATTGGCTACCAACAGCCAGAGCAGATCGAATTCGGCGCTGGTCAGTTCGATGCCATGGTCGTTAAGCCAGGCTTCGCGCAAAGCGTTGTCCACGACCAACGGACCGAACTGCAGCCGCCGTTGTTTCTCCGGCGCGGCTTCTGGTGTTTCACTGCGCCGCAACAGCGCCTGAATGCGCGCCAGCAACAAACGCGGACGCACGGGTTTGCATACGTAGTCGTCGGCGCCCAGGTCGAGGCCGAGGATCTGGTCGGTATCGTCGGTCCGCGCGGTGAGCATCAGGATCGGCCCGTCATAGCGGTCGCGGACTTTGCGGCAAATGCTCAAGCCGTCCTCGCCGGGCAGCATCAGGTCGAGGATTACCAGGTCCGGTTTTTCCTTGATGATGCGGCCAGCGGCGAGGGCACCATTGCCTTCGATCGACACTCGCAGGCCGTTGGCTTCCAGGTAATCGCGGGTCAGCTCGGCCAGACGCTGGTCGTCCTCGACAATCAATACCTGCCAGGCTTCTTGCTCCACGGGTGACCTCTTCTTGCCAGTAACTCTAATAAGGAAGGATCCGCCCGTCTTTTTGTAACGATTGGGGAGGATAAATTGCCTACAGGCTGGCCGATTGTATAAACGTCGCTCGCGCAGAACACAAGCCGCTAAATGCGTTCGGACAAGACGGTTTTTTGTGATAGGGTTCGCGCCCTTAAAAATCCACCCGGCCGTTTTCGATCATTGAAAATTGATGAAAAAAGGTCCGGTCCAGCAGCATTGCGGCCTACACGCCGATTCGCTCTTTCACACACAATTTACGCACAGGCTTATCCACAGGTAGTACGTTGCAATCCCCCCCCAAAACGCATTATCTTGTACCTCGGCGCCAAAAAAACCCTAGATGTAGGGTTTTGCGCAAAAGACCAAACACAAACCGGACACCAATTTCAAGCGCTTTTCTTGCCACCCTCCGGTTGAACCAAACGTATTTTCGACAGCCAAAACCGCGCGTGCGGATGGTTACTGTATTTCGGCCCATAAGGGTGAAAACGGTACGGGTGTTGCAGTCCCCAACTGTCACCTCAAAGGACCCCGGCCTCCCGCCCAAGGCGTGAGACCAAAGACTTCGGCATGGAAGCGGCGCCCCAATAGCCCCCTTCCTACTGTCCCGAAGTTGTTATTCCCGGCATTCGCCGGTTGTAGTGCTTCAGGACAGAACGGTGGGCACCGTGATGGTGCCCAAACAAACATAGAGAACGTGGAGACACCCATGCAAACCGACACAACTCGCGAGAACCCGCAGGGCACCTTGCCTCAGGCCGCTGATTCGAATTCGGATCTGTCCGCCACCGCGCCGGGCCAGCTTCGCGTGATCAAGCGTAACGGCACTGTCGTTCCTTACACCGATGACAAAATCACCGTCGCCATCACCAAAGCGTTTCTCGCAGTTGAGGGCGGCACCGCTGCCGCTTCGTCGCGAATCCACGACACCGTTGCACGCCTGACCGAACAGGTCACCGCGACCTTCAAGCGTCGCATGCCATCGGGCGGCACCATCCACATCGAAGAAATCCAGGACCAGGTCGAACTGGCCCTGATGCGCGCCGGCGAGCAGAAAGTTGCTCGCGACTACGTGATCTATCGTGATGCCCGTTCCAAGGAACGCGCCGTACGCGCCCCGGCCGAAGATGCGGTCAACGCTCATCCTTCGATCCGCATTACCCGTGCCGACGGCAGCCTGGCGCCGCTGGACATGGGCCGCCTGAACACCATCGTCACCGAAGCCTGCGAAGGCCTGGAGGAAGTCGACGGCGACCTGATCCAGCGCGAAACCCTGAAAAACCTGTACGACGGCGTGGCCCTGACCGACGTCAACACCGCCCTGGTGATGACTGCCCGTACGCTGGTCGAGCGTGAGCCAAACTACTCGTTCGTCACCGCGCGCCTGCTGATGGACACCCTGCGTGCCGAAGGCCTGGGCTTCCTCGGCGTCGCCGAAAGCGCCACCCACCACGAAATGGTCGACCTGTACGCCAAGGCCCTGCCTGCCTACATCGCCAAGGGTATCGAATTCGAATTGCTGAACCCGGTTCTGGCCGACTTCGACCTGGAAAAACTGGGCAAGGCGATCAACCACGAGCGCGACCAGCAGTTCACCTACCTGGGCCTGCAAACCCTGTACGACCGTTACTTCATCCACAAGGATGGCGTGCGGTTCGAACTGCCGCAGATTTTCTTCATGCGCGTAGCCATGGGCCTGGCGATCGAAGAGAAGCAAAAGGAAGACCGTGCGATCGAGTTCTACAACCTGTTGTCGTCCTTCGACTACATGTCCTCGACCCCGACGCTGTTCAACGCCGGCACCCTGCGTCCGCAGCTGTCGAGCTGCTACCTGACCACCGTGCCGGATGACCTGTCGGGCATCTACCACGCGATCCACGACAACGCCATGCTGTCGAAATTCGCCGGCGGCCTGGGCAACGACTGGACGCCTGTTCGTGCACTGGGTTCGTACATCAAGGGCACCAACGGCAAATCCCAGGGCGTCGTACCGTTCCTGAAAGTGGTGAACGACACTGCCGTCGCCGTTAACCAGGGTGGCAAGCGCAAGGGCGCTGTCTGTGCCTACCTGGAAACCTGGCACATGGACATCGAGGAGTTCATCGAACTGCGCAAGAACACCGGTGATGACCGTCGTCGTACCCACGACATGAACACCGCCAACTGGATTCCTGACCTGTTCATGAAGCGTGTCTTCGATGATGGCAAGTGGACCCTGTTCTCGCCGTCCGAAGTTCCAGACCTGCACGACCTGACTGGCAAGGCCTTCGAAGAGCGCTACGAGTACTACGAAGCCCTGACCGAGTACCCAGGCAAGGTCAAGCTGTTCAAGACCATCCAGGCCAAAGACCTGTGGCGCAAAATGCTGTCCATGCTGTTTGAAACCGGCCACCCATGGCTGACCTTCAAAGACCCGTGCAACCTGCGCAGCCCGCAGCAGCACGTCGGCGTGGTCCACAGCTCGAACCTGTGCACCGAGATCACCTTGAACACCAACAAGGACGAAATCGCCGTTTGCAACCTGGGCTCGATCAACCTGCCAAACCACATCGTCAACGGCAAGCTGGACACCACCAAGCTGCAACGCACCGTGAACACGGCAGTACGCATGCTCGATAACGTGATCGACATCAACTACTACTCGGTGCCGCAAGCGAAGAACTCCAACTTCAAGCACCGTCCGGTCGGCCTGGGCATCATGGGCTTCCAGGACGCGTTGTACCTGCAACACATCCCTTACGGTTCCGACGCAGCAGTCGAGTTTGCCGACAAGTCGATGGAAGCGGTCAGCTACTACGCGATCCAGGCCTCCTGCGACCTGGCTGACGAGCGCGGTGCCTACGAGACGTTCCAGGGCTCTCTGTGGTCCAAGGGCATCCTGCCGCTGGATTCGCAACAGATCCTGATCGAACAACGTGGCCAGAAGTACATCGACGTTGACCTGAACGAAACCCTGGACTGGGCCCCTGTGCGCGCCCGTGTACAGAAAGGCATTCGTAACTCCAACATCATGGCCATCGCACCGACCGCGACCATCGCCAACATCACTGGCGTTTCGCAGTCGATCGAACCGACCTACCAGAAACCTCTATGTGAAATCGAACCTGTCGGGCGAATTCACCGTGATCAACCCGTACCTGGTTCGCGATCTGAAAGCTCGCGGTCTGTGGGATTCGGTCATGATCAACGATCTGAAGTACTACGACGGTTCCGTGCAGCAAATCGAGCGCATCCCGCAAGAGCTCAAAGAGCTCTACGCGACCGCCTTCGAAGTGGACACCAAGTGGATCGTTGACGCGGCAAGCCGTCGTCAGAAGTGGATCGACCAGGCCCAGTCCCTGAACCTGTACATCGCCGGCGCTTCGGGCAAGAAGCTGGACGTGACCTACCGCATGGCCTGGTACCGTGGTCTGAAAACCACTTACTACCTCCGTGCCCTGGCCGCGACCAGCACCGAGAAGTCGACCATCAACACCGGCAAGCTGAACGCTGTTTCCAGCGGCGGCAACCATGGCGACGACTCGGTCCTGGCTGCGCCAGCAGGTCCGGCGCCAGTGCCGAAGGCCTGCGCCATCGACGAGCCGGATTGCGAAGCTTGCCAATAAGCTGAGCTGGTCAGCGTCGCAAGACGCTTTCCTGAAACCCCCGATGAGCCACTGGCTGATCGGGGGTTTTCTTTTGGCTCTTGCAGGCGAAAGCGTGCTCGCGATGCAGGTGAAAACCACACGGTTATTCAGCCAGAACACGTGATCGTTAACGCCCGTCGCGAGCAAGCTCGCTCCTACCGGACCGACCCAAACTAAAAAGCCCCTCTGCGAGGGGCTTTTTGTGCAGCGCTTTCAGCCAACCGGCATCAGGTCATCTGAATAATGGTCTGCATGATGGTGCTCTGGGTGGAGATGGTCTTGGCGTTCGCCTGGTAGTTGCTCTGCGCCTTGATCAGGTCGACCAGTTCGTTGGTCAGGTTAACGTTGGACTCTTCCAGGGAGTTGGAAACCACCGCGCCGAGGGTACCGGTTTTCGGTGCATCAACGCCGGCCACGCCCGAGGCGTAGGTTTCTTTCCAGCGGGTACCGCCGATTGGCTGCAAGCCTTGCTCGTTGGCGAAGCTGGCAACCGCTACCTGTCCGATGGCCTTGGTTTGCTGGTTGCTGAAGTTGGCGGTCATGACACCGCTTTCGTCGATGGTCAGGCTGGAGATCTGGCCGGTGGCGTAGCCGTCCTGGTATTGGGCGGTACGGGCGGTTGGCGAGTTGTAAGAAGTGGTCAGCGCCATGTTGAACGCAATACCGCCAGTGGCAGCGACGGAACCGTTCGGGCCCCAGGTCACAGGAATCGTTGCGGCGTTTGTAATGGCACCAGGCACCCAACCAGTCATGGTCAACGTGTTACCGGTCTTGGTCCAGCCGGCACCCGCCGTCAGCGTGTTAATGCTGCCATCGGAGTTGAAAGTGATGTCAGCGGTCAAAGGAGTCAGGGTATTGTTGGCCGGATCCGAAGGGGTACGGCCGTCCATGTAGGTATAGACACGCCAGGCATTGGTACCCGTTTTCACGTAGTACTGGTCCATGGTGTGCTCGTTACCCTGGCTGTCGTAGACCTTGGTGGAGATAGTCTTGTTATAGCTATTAGTATCTGTCGGGCTGAACGTGGCCACGGTAGGATTTGTTTCCGCCGAGTTCAGGTTCATCGTCTGATCAACCTTGGTAGTCGGATTCGGCTTCAGGCTCGACGTATCAATCTTCAAGTCAGTCAACACACCGTTGATGATCTTGCCATTGGAGTCGACGCCATAACCCTGCAGACGGTTGCCGTTGTTGTCGACCACGTAGTTCTGGGCGTCTGTCTTGAACGCGCCGGCACGGGTGTAGCTCAAGGAGCCGTTGTCGCTGAGGATGAAGAAACCGTTGCCCTGGATACCCATGTCCAACACGTTGCCGGTGTTGTTCACGTCGCCCTGGCCAAACTGCTGGGAAACGTTGGCCAGACGCACGCCGTTGCCGACAGTCTTGCTACCGGTACCCAGGCGCGTGGCCGAGTACACATCTTCGAATTCTGCACGGGACGATTTGAAACCGGCGGTCGCGACGTTGGCGATGTTGTTGCCGGTTACGTCCAGCTGTTTGTTGGCTGCATAGAGACCGCTAAGGCCGATATTGAAAGACATATTCCACTCCTTTGTGCCGTGTTAGTCGGCTCTATATACCAATGGTCTGTACTTTGGACAGGGCAACACTGCCCAGGCCTGCCAGGTTCAGCATCAACTCACCGCCGGTCTGGCTGATGGTCACGCTGTTGACGGTGGCCGGCAGGTAAGTCACCAGCGAGGTCGCCTGGCTGTCGTAAGTCGCGGTAGCCGAAAACTTGTACGTGCCGGCCTTGGCCACCTCGCCCGCATCGTTTTTGCCGTCCCAGATGAAACTGGCGTTACCGGCTTGCTGGCTGCCCAGGTCGATGGTGCGAACAACTTTGCCATCGGTATCAGTGATCTTGATCGTCACCGGATTCGTCGAGGCAGGTACGACCGCCGTACCGTTGAAACTCTTGGAGGTGTCGACCACTGCGGTGTCGGTCTGGGCAACAACAGAACGACCTACCAGCGAAGAAGCCTGCAACGCTTGAGACGAGTTGTAGTTGCCGGCAATGCCGCTGACCGTATCGTTGAGCGTGGTAATTCCTTCCAGGCTACTGAACTGTGCCAATTGAGCCACGAACGCGCTGTTGTCCTGCGGGTCCAGCGGGTTCTGGTTTTTCAGTTGCGTCACCAGCAACTGCAGGAACGCGTCCTTGCCCAGGGACTGGTTGCCTGTGGAGCCGCTGACCGCCGATCCCAGACTGCCCTTCGTGGTGCTGGTCTTGACCGAAGAATTGGCCAAGACATCCTTGAGGCTCAAACCGCTGGTGGAATCGCTAACACTCATCTGAGTCGCCCCTTATCACTGACCGAGGGTCAGGACTTTCTGCATCATGGTTTTGGCGGTGTTCATCATTTCAGCGTTGGTCTGGAACGAACGACTCGCGGAAATCATGTCAGCCATTTCTTCCACTACGTTGACGTTCGGGTAGTAGACGTAGCCCTTGGCATCGGCAGCCGGATGGTTCGGCTCGTAACGCGCCTCGAGGTTGCTCTGATCTTCGACCACGCCCATGACCTGCACGCCTTGACCGGCGGCGTCCTGGTTCTGGAACAGCGAATCGCTGCCGCCGCTCTGGCCGCCCTGGAACATGGTGGCGAATACCGGATGACGCGCGCGATAGGTCTGGTCGATGCTCGACGAGACGGTTTCGGCGTTGGCGATGTTCGAAGCAACGGTGTTCAAACGAGTGGTTTGCGCACTCATGCCGCTACCGGCAATGTTGAAAACACTGGACAGGGACATGACTTACTCTCCGCGCAAGGCTGACACCAGCCCTTTGAATTTGCTGTTGAGCAGCGTGAAGCTGGCCTGGAAGCCGACTGCGTTTTCCGCGTAGTTCGACTGTTCCAGTTGAGCGTCAACGGTGTTCTGGTCGATCGACGGTTGCATCGGCGTGCGATACATCAGCGACTCGTCACCATTACCCAGGCCTTCGGCTTCGATATGACGACTGTTGGTCATGTTCAAGGCGAACGTGCCGTTCTTGGCTTTATCGCTCTGCGCCTCAAGCACTTTCGAGAACTCCAGATCCCGAGCCTTGTAGTTCGGGGTGTCGGCGTTGGCAATGTTGTTGGCCAGAACTTCGGCGCGCTGAGCGCGAAAGCCCAGAGCCTTTTCGTGAATACCGAGCGCTTTATCGAAGCTGATGCTCATGTCGGGAAACCTTCGGGTGACCTGATTTTTCGTACGATGAACTTAGCAAGCGTCATGCCAACTCATGAAGCCCCGTAAACCGGGGCTTTGCGAGCAGTGGCAACGCGGCAATGCCAGAAAAGCGGCAACCGTTTTCCGCCGCCTGCCGCTTTTCTGCCGCTTGCCCATTGGCAAACACACGCGTTCTTGGGAGCGGGCTCGAGGTGTCGGCAGGAATACGCCGGGCATAAAAAAACGGGAGCCCTCTGAGGTCTCCCGTTTTCAGTCCAGCAACGAATCACTTCGCCTGGTAAATGATCCCCGGACTGCACTGGACCATCTGGTAATGATCCGGCAATCCATTGAGCGCTTCCGAAGCACCAAGGAACAGATAACCACCGGGCTTCAATGTACTGTGAATCCGCAACAGGATGTCCTTCTTCACTTCGGCAGAGAAGTAAATCAGGACGTTGCGACAGAACACGATGTCGAACTTGCCCAGGCTGGCGTAACTGTCCAGCAGATTGAACGAGCGGAACTCCACCCGACTCTTGATCGGAGCCTTGATGACCCAGCGCCCCGGCCCTTTCGGGTCAAAATATCGCTGCAGTCGCTCAGGTGACAGGCCGCGACCAATGGCCAGGCTGTCGTACTCGCCGGTCTTGCAGTTGGTGAGCATGGTGCTGGAAAGATCGGTGGCAACGATCTGCACGCCCATCCTCAACTGGCCCATGTTGACCCGCTCGAACTCGTCAATGGACATCGACAGCGAATACGGTTCCTGACCCGACGAGCATGCCGCCGACCAGATGCGCAGACGCTGGCCGGGACTGGCCTTGATCGCTTCGGGCAGTACCTTGTTCTTTAAGACTTCAAAGGGGTAGGTATCACGAAACCACAGGGTTTCGTTGGTGGTCATGGCGTCCACCACCTGCTCGCGCAAACCGCTGCGCGGTTGGGTCTGCATGCGCTGGACAAGCTCACCCAACGACTTGATACCCTGCTGCTCCATCAGTTTGTTGAGACGGCTCGAGACCAGATACTGCTTGTTTTCACCGAGCAAAATGCCACAGGCTTTTTCCAGGAATACCCGGAACTGTTCGAAATCCAAATTACCCGTTGACAATGCTGCCGCCTCTTAAATCGTGTTGACTGCCGGGGGCCGAACGCCCCTAGCTAATGTCTGCTGCTTTGATCCGGTCGACTACCCGGGATGCCAGGTCATCAGGACGGAATTTGGCGAGGAAGTCATCGGCACCGACTTTCTTGACCATCGCCTGATTGAACACACCCGACAACGAAGTATGCAGGATGATATGAAGCTTTTGCATGCGAGGGTCGCTGCGGATCTCCGCCGTGAGGGTGTACCCGTCCATCTCCGGCATCTCGATGTCGGAGATCATCATCAGGAACTCTTCTTCCGGCTTCTTGCCCTCGTCGACCAGTTTGCGCAGGTAATCCAGCGCTTGCCGACCGTCGTTGAGCGCCACCACTTCGACACCCACCGTTTGCAGGCAACGCGTAACCTGCTTGCGCGCCACCGACGAGTCATCGACCGTCAGCACACGCAAAGAGAGCGCCTTGTGCTGGGTTTCGACGTCCACCACGCCTGCGGAGATCGCTTCCGGTGTCGGCGCCACTTCCGCCAGCACCTTTTCGACATCGATGATTTCGACGAGCTGATTGTCGACCCGAGTCACCGCCGTCAGGTAGTGATCGCGGCCAGTGCCCTTGGGTGGCGGATGAATCTCCTCCCAGTTCATGTTCACGATCCGCTCCACCGAGCGCACCAGGAACCCCTGAGTCTTGGTGTTGTACTCCGTGATGATCACGAAGGGATTGTTCTTGTCTTTCAAACCACCCGAGCCGGTCGCCATCGCCAGATCAAGGATCGGAATGGTCGCCCCCCGAATATTCGCCACGCCGCACACGACAGGACTGGACTTGGGCATCAGCGTCAATTGGGGGCATTGCAGCACCTCCCGAACCTTGAATACGTTGATCCCATACAGCTGCTGGCCGTCAAGACGGAACAACAACAGCTCAAGGCGATTCTGCCCCACCAGTTGCGTGCGCTGGTTTACCGAATCCATTACACCAGCCATGCCCAGACTCCTACACCAACGCTAAGTGTTGTTGCGACGCACATTCATCTCTAAACGGCACGGCGCTTGCTTTTTATCTCTCTATGAACACAGAACCGACATTTTTTCGACGCCTGACCACACCCTACCGCAAATTGCTCGGCGTGTTGGCGGCCGTATGCCTGTTCAACGCTGGCAGCCCTGCCCTTGCTGACGCGGTTACCTTGCCTGACATGCTTATCGGCGTCACTCAGGGCTTTCTTGAGTTCACCGTAGAAGACTATCTGGCCACCAGTCAAACGGAAGGTCGCTACGAAATCCAGGTCAATCAGCTTGATCCCCGATTGCGCATGCCAATGTGCGACAAGGAATTGACAGCCTCGCTGGAGAGTCCGGCCAAGCCGTTGGGGCGGGTAACGGTCAAGGTTCGCTGCGAAGGCGCTTCGCCCTGGACGGTGTTCGTACCCGCTCAAGTACGCCTGTTTCGCGACGTCGTGACCACCACTCGACCGCTGCGCCGTGCCGGCATTGTCGAGCCTGGCGACGTCACCTTGCGAGAGCGTGACATCAGCCTGATCAGCCAGGGCTATCTGACATCGGTGGATCAGGCGATCGGACAAAGACTGACCCGACCAACGGTCACTGACCAGGTCATTACCCTGGTGCACATCGAGCAGGCCGAAGTCATTCGCAAGGGCGATCAGGTGGTGATTACCGCGCGCAGCGGTACGCTCAGTGTGAGAATGCCTGGCGAGGCACTGGCCAGCGGTGGCCTGAACGAACAGATCCGGGTCAAGAACCTCAACTCCCAGCGAGTCATCAAGGCGCAGGTCACCGCGCCAGGTCAGGTGGAAGTGTCCATGTAGGGTTCTCTATTCCTGGCGCTCGCGGCTCAAGAGGATGGCGCTAACCAAGGCTGTTCCCTAAACTGTTCCCCATTCAGGGCGGGCACTGACGCGCGCAAGCTCATTGATAAACGGGCCTAAAGTTTTTCAGGGAATGGCCGAAACCATGGCAAGCGTCCAAATTCCCAGAGGTTTTTTATCATGGTCATCGATTTCAGCCGTTTGAACAGTTCCTCGTCACTTACGGGCAGTACACGTACCAGCGCAAGCAAGGCAGCGGCCGAGGCCGATAAATCCGCGTCGCTGAATACCCCGGCCGAACAGGCCAGTACCGTCAAAAGCGGGGAATCGGTACATCTCAGCAATGAGGCTCAACAGTTGCAAAAGGTCACTGATACGCTGCGCGATCAACCTGTCGTCGACAACGCCCGCGTGGCTGCGTTGAAAGCAGCGATTGCCGATGGCAGCTACAAAGTCGACAGCAACCGTATAGCCAGCAAACTGCTCAACTTCGAAGCCCAGCGCTAGGCCCAAGGCCTGCGCCAGGCTTTTGGACGCTTAAAACCCAAGGCCAGCCATGCAAGACACTAATTTACTGCAACTGATCATCGACGATTTTGCTCCAGCGCAACAATTGCTGGAGTTACTGCAGACCGAGTCCCTCGCCTTGCATGGTCGCGACATGCCTCTGCTCGAAAACGTTCTGGCGCAGAAACAGGCATTGATCATCTTGCTCGAACAGCATGGCCGCAAGCGCAGCGAGATCCTCGCCAGCCTCAACCTGCCTGCCAACCGCAGCGGCCTGGAACAATTGGCCAGCCAGTCAAGCGTTGGCGAAGCATTGCTGGCGCAAAGCGATGTGCTGACCAACCTCCTGGCCCAGTGCCACACGACCAATGCCAGCAACGGACAGTCGATCCTGATACAGCAGGCCGCTACGGCTACCCAGCTGAAAATTCTTACCGGCGGCGAACCTCCCGCGCTCTACGATGCCAGCGGATCATTCTCCAAGCTTGTGAAACCGCGCCCGCTCAGTCAGGCTTAAGCTTGTCGATGAGCACGCTCTATCAAGACGCGAAACATGCTGGCAAAATGCCCGCTAGCCGTAGTCAAAATTTGTCTGGAGATTGATTAACCGTGTCCAATGCCTTAAATGCGGATGATGCTCCGCAGCCACCCAAGGTGCTTAGCACGCCTCTGGAAATCTCCAGCAACCTGCGCCAGCTGCAAGAAAGTCATGACCCACTGATCATTACGTTCCACGAGCGCAGCCAGCGTTTCCAGAGCTATCTGGTGGACATTGATCGTGAAACCAACATGATTGCCCTGGACGAAATGATTCCCCGCGACGGCGAGCGTTTCCTGTTGGCCGGCGAACCCTTCAAAGTCGAAGGCTTCCACGAAGGCGTGCGCATTGCCTGGGAAAGCAACGGTCCGCTGACTATCGACGAATCCGGCGATAGTCGTTGCTATCGCGGCACGCTGCCCGATGAAGTGGTCTACCACCAGCGCCGCAATGCGTTTCGCGCGGCGTTGAAGCTGGCACAACTGGTCGACGTCGACCTTGATGGCGAGAAAATCAAGGCACCGATCAGCGGCAAGCTGCTGGACATCTCGGCTACCGGTTGCAAGTTACGCTTTTCTGGCGACATCACTGACCGACTGCAATTGGGTCAAGTCTATGACCGCTTCGTGGCCGCCCTGCCCTTTGGCAAGATGACAGCCCCGGTCGAGTTGCGTTACCTGCACTTTGAAGAAAAGATCTCCACCACCTTCGCCGGTGTGCGCTTCCATAACATGAGCGGACTGGTGCAACGGCAGGTCGAGCGGTTCGTCTATCAGTTGCAACGCGAAGCGCGTCGCTTCGACAAAGACGACTTCTGAGACAGTCCTTCAATAAAAACGGGCAGCCCCTTGCGGTGACTGCCCGTTTTTTTGCCTCAGTGTTATGGCCTGGCTTCGGTAAAACTTTTTTCACTCCCCGCGTCCGGCTGCTCACGAGGTGTATCGTCTTCAGGCTCCGATTCGGCCCCTGGTTCGGAAGGTATCGGGTTCTGCATCTGGTCCTGCACCACCTGCTCATTGACCCGCGGATCGAGTGCCGCCACCAGTGGCGAGCTCGACATACTATCCGGCATGGCGACGTGCTGCAGAGGCGCATCGTCCACCTGATGCAGGTTGGTTACCGCTTTCGGACGGATTCGCCACACCAGGATCAACGCGAAAAAACTGAAGAATGCATAAAGCATCTGGCTGCCGAACAACTTCATCAGCACCCCGGCCACCAGCGGTCCGATACTGGCGCCGACCCCGTAGGTCACCAACAACATGGCGGTCAGCGATACACGACGATCCCCCTCGATGTGATCGTTGGAAAATGCCACTGCCAGCGGATACAGACAGAACTGGACCAATGAGCAGAGAAAACCGGCGATGAACAATACCTCTAGCGGAACCCGCTCCATGATCGCCAACGGCAAAGCGGCCAGAGCCAGGCTGAAAGCAAAGCTGCGGATCAACAGCGCCCGGTCATAGCGATCGGACAACCACCCCAGAGGCCACTGCACCAGCAGCCCGGCAAAAATGCAGCTGCCCATGAACAAACCGACCTGCTCGGTGGACAACCCTTGCTGAGAGGCATACAGCGGTGCCAAGCCATAAAACGAACCGACGATCAGCCCAGCCCCCAACACCGTACTCAACGACTGCGGCACACGCTTGATAAAGAACCTCGGCTCCATCGGTGCCGGATGCAACGGCGCCGGGTGAATGCGTCGGGTCAGGGCCACCGGCACCAGGCACAAAGCAAAGCACAGGGCGACCAACATCAGTAACTCGAGCCCCAGCCCCGGGTGCATGACCAGAATCAACTGACCCAGCACCAACCCCAGATACGACGCAATCATGTAGCCGCTAAACACCACCCCGCGTTGCTTGGTGTCAGCCTGTTCGTTGAGCCAACTCTCGATGACCATGTATTGACACATCATGCCGAGACCGACGATTACCCGCAGGAATAGCCAGGCAGGCAACCAGTTCACCAGACCATGGCCTAGCACCGCCGCGCCGACGATCCCGGCACAGGCCGAATAAGCTCGAATGTGGCCGACCCGGGCAATCAACCGGTGGCCGATCTTGCCACCCAGTACCAGGCCAAAATAGTTGGCAGCCATCAACGCACCGACCCACAGACTGTCGACATGGTCGGCAGCCAGACGCAATGCCAGGTAAGTACTCAAAAGGCCTGAGCCGATCAACATCATCAGCGAGGCGAAATAAAGCGCTCGAAAGGATTTCCAGATTTGGCGCATCGGCGTTCCGAGCGGCTCCTTGCAGTGAGAAACGGACTATCCAAACGATAGCCCGGTGTCGACATTTCGTCAGGCCTGGGCTGCTAGAACACGCCGCTCCCAGGGAGTAATTTCATCATAAAAACTGGTCAACTCCATGGTCTTCGAAGCGATGTAGCCTTCGATGAACTCTTTACTGAACAGTTCCTTTGCCAGTTGGCTACGTTTCAGACGCTCGAGAGCAGCATGCAAGGTACAGGGTAGCGAAAGATTGTCCGGCACCTCAAATTCGCCCTGGATCGGATCGCTCGGTTCCAGTCGTCGTTCAATGCCATAGAGTCCCGCCGCCAGGCTAGCGGCAATTGCCAGATAAGGGTTGGCATCAGCCCCCGGCAAGCGATTCTCGACCCGACGAGCGACCGGCGAACTGGCCGGAATTCTCAAGCCTGCTGCCCGGTTGTCATGGGACCAACAAGCATTATTCGGTGATGCGAAGGGATGGCACAAGCGCTGATACGAGTTCACGTTCGGCGCAAACAGCGCGGTGAAGTCGGCCATGCAGGCCTGCTGTCCGGCAATGAAATGATGGAAGGTCGCCGTCGGTTGGCCGTCTCCAGCACTGAATACGTTATGCCCATTATCGATATCGACGATGCTCTGGTGGATATGCATCGAACTGCCCGGCGTATGCGCCAATGGCTTGGCCATGCAGACAACGATCAGGCCATGCTTGAGCGCCACCTCTTTGAGCAAATGTTTGAACAGGAATGTCTGGTCGGCCAATAGCAGCGGATCGCCGTGCAGCAGGTTGATCTCAAACTGACTGACGCCCATTTCGTGCATGAACGTATCGCGCGGCAAACCCAACGCCGCCATGCAGGCGTAGACCTCACTGAAGAACGGGCGCAGACCGTTGTTGGAGCTGACACTGAACGCCGAATGACCATCCTCGCGACGTCCGTCCAGTCCTGTTGGAGGCTGGAAGGGTTGAGAAGGATCGGTATTAGGTGCAAAGACAAAGAACTCCAGCTCGGTTGCCACCACCGGCGCGAGGCCAAGCGCCGCGTAACGTGCGATAACCGCCTTGAGTTGACCACGAGTCGAAAGATTGGAGCTGGCGCCGGTCAGCTCATCCGCGTCGCAAATGGCGAATGCCCGTGGCTGCTGGGTCCAGGGCAAGCGATGGATCTGCGCGGGATCTGCCACCAGCGCGAGGTCTCCATCATCGCTTCCATAAAAGCGTGCTGGCGGATACCCACCCATGATGCATTGCAGCAGCACACCGCGCGCCATCTGCAAACGGCGTCCGTCGAGAAAGCCCTCGGCGGTCATCACTTTGCCCCGTGGCACGCCATTCAAGTCCGGTGTGACGCATTCAATCTCATCAATACCCGTCAATCGCTGCGCGAGTGAACTGAGGTCATCCGCTTTCATGACGCAATCCTTGTTGTTGTGCGAGCCGTGAACGGCGACGCGTACAAAATAGACTCCGCGTGTTCAGAATATCAAGCAGTGTTAATCAAAAAGGTCTGCGGCCAGAGAAAGGCTCAAGGCAGGTAAAGACTGAATACGCCTCCACCCAATGGGCCGCCGTTGCTGATTCTGGTGTGCCCCCCGACGCCGTTTCGCTGATGCAAGGCCGCGATCCGCCCTGCAAAGTACAAACCCAGCCCGGTACTACCGCTACTTTGATTGATACCCTGCACATAATCAGCCTGTCGCTCGATCATCTCGCACGGATACCCTTCACCATCATCGTTGATGGTCAGCACCAGTTGCCCAGCCTCATCGCTGACGGTGATCAATAGCGCATGCCGGGCATAACGAATGGCGTTGTTGATGCTGTTGGCCAATACCGAAGCAATCAGCTCCCGATCGAAGAAACCCAAAGGGCTCAGCGGATCCACCTCGAAAGAAGCGGCAATACCACGGCTGGCGAACACGTCCTGGTGACACGCCAATTGCGCTTCAATGAAGTCATCCAGCTCATGGTAGGCCGGCTGCAGGGGCATTTGATTGACGCCCAACTTGTACAGCCCCAGCAACTGCACGAGCATGCCGTTGAGGTGAGCGAACTCGAACTCGATCACGCCCTGCTCCGCAGATTGACGGGACGGGCCGGGCAGGTTTGCCAACCATTGGCTGTGGGCCCGCATCAGCATCGCCAATGAGTTCTTCATGTCGTGTACGGTTGAAGCAATCACCGTAGAGAAATCCAATGCTTGCTGGTTGTCGTTCATTCGCCAAACGCCTTGCTTTTAAGCTTCTGATAACGCGGATAACGAGCATCGGTGTCAGGCATCAAACCAACCATTTTCAGACAGGTTCGACATTCTTCGAGCTCGGCCGACGGCACATTGGTATCAGTGCCATGCAGCAATGCCTGCGCCATGTTCAACGCGATACTGATGTTTTTCGGCTGTAGCGCCAGGGCCTTGCGGAAAACGTCCCGGGCCTCTACCAGATTACCGGTCTTGTACACGCGTACGCCTTGCCGGTTGAGGTCAGCGGCGGCGTTGCCGGAGTTGAGGATGGTCGGATCATCGGTCAACTTGGCGATGCCCTTCATGACAGCGGGGTCATCACCGTAGATTTCCGCACAGTTTTTCAACATCGACGCGCCCGCACTGGGTTGTCCGAGCATTTGTAGTTGCTTGGCCACCAAGAGTGCCGCTTCCGCGCTCATGAATTGCTCCATGCCATCGAGGCGCATCATCGCTTGCTCGGTAAGCTTTTCGGCGGTTTCACTGTCGTTGAGCAAAAGACTGGTCGCCTTCATCAACCGGGCACGAATTTGCAGACCGGGGTCGGACGGATTCTCTTTGGCCACAGCGCTCAGCGTCGTATTGATCTCCAGCCGCGTTCGGGTATCCAGGCCCTTTTCACTCCCTTTGCTGATCAAGGCATGGGCCAGCCCGAGGTTACTTTCCGCATCCTTGAAACGTGACTGGGCGCCTTGGCTAACAGCCTGACGGTAGGCTCTGGAGGCTGTGTCAAAATCTTCATTGGTCATCGCCAATTTGCCTAACTGCGCTTGTCGGCGCACAGCCAATGGCGATAAGCGAATTGCTTCTTCCAATACCGCCTGCGCCGCCTTGGTGTCACCTTCGGCGACCAGCACATCCGCCATACCGTCGTACAGCGCCGGCATCATCGGGAACACTTTCAGTGCTTTTTCGTAGACACCTTTAGCTTGTGCAACCTGACCCCGCTTGAACAGTAATTGCCCAAGCCCGGCAAAGGCCCAGGGCAAAGGACGATCTGCAATGATGCTGTCGTAAAGACGCTCAAGCGCCTCATTCTGGTTGAGGTCACGCAGGGCGTCGGCACGATAGCGCAGGCACAATGGCGAGTAGCGGATATCTTGCTTGCACAGGGCGATGCAGGCGTTTAGCACTTCAAGAGGCTTGTCCCGATCGAGAGCTTGCAGGATCGGCTTAAGCAAGGTTTTGCGCTGTTCCAGGCGCTCCAGGCGCTGGGCCAGGCCGGAGCGGTTGAAGGGTTTGGTCAGGTACGCGTCGGGCTCGTGTTCCAGGGCGCTGAGTACCATGGCCTGGCTGGTTTCGGCGGTGACCATGACGAATACACTTTCATGGCTGATCAGCTTTTCGATCATCAGGTCTTCGAGGACTTGTTGACCGTTCTTCTTGCCATCGCCGAGATGAAAATCCTGCAGGATGAAATGATAGGACTTCTGCGCGCACATACGCAGTGCTTGCTCACCGGAATCGGCAGTATCTACATCCTTCACACCCAGTTCCCGCAGCATGGACCTGACCGAACTGCGGAAATCCGAAAAATCATCGACGATCAGAAAACTCTTTTGGTGATACGACAGCATCGAAGATTTCCAGGCAATTTAAGAAGAAGAATCAAAAGGCCAATACGCGAAAAAGATCAGCTTCATTGCCTCTTTTGGCGCGCAGATGATAGCTAGTAGCCATTAGCTAGCAAGTGATTTCTCTCAAACCAAACGACGGTTCGGAAGATACGAGAAATAAAGTTCACTGTTGCCATACGGTTATCGGCCAGAGGTGGCGTTCTCTTGAAGCGGCAAAAGGTCTATCGCGCCTTTTCGTTGAGAAAAAGGCCTCATAGGTATTCCCCCCCCAGGAGCCAGAAACCATCGCTGCCGCGGCCATTTCCGGCGCAGTACTTTCCTGCGGACAAAAACAAAACCCCTACCTGCATACGCAGATAGGGGTTTCGGAATTTAATCTTGACGATGACCTACTCTCACATGGGGAAACCCCACACTACCATCGGCGATGCATCGTTTCACTGCTGAGTTCGGGATGGGATCAGGTGGTTCCAATGCTCTATGGTCGTCAAGAAATTCGGGTACTGAACCGTCTTTCGACGCTTCAGCAAATTGGGTATGCGATAGTTTGTGCGGCTTTTGTGAATGGTTGCGAACTTTCGGTTCATTGCGTCTTCACACACCGCAATCTGGCTCTTAAGCTCAAATTGCTTGGGTGTTATATGGTCAAGCCTCACGGGCAATTAGTATTGGTTAGCTCAACGCCTCACAGCGCTTACACACCCAACCTATCAACGTCGTAGTCTTCGACGGCCCTTCAGGGGACTCAAGGTCCCAGTGAGATCTCATCTTGAGGCTAGTTTCCCGCTTAGATGCTTTCAGCGGTTATCTATTCCGAACATAGCTACCCGGCAATGCCACTGGCGTGACAACCGGAACACCAGAGGTTCGTCCACTCCGGTCCTCTCGTACTAGGAGCAGCCCCTCTCAAATCTCAAACGTCCACGGCAGATAGGGACCGAACTGTCTCACGACGTTCTAAACCCAGCTCGCGTACCACTTTAAATGGCGAACAGCCATACCCTTGGGACCGGCTTCAGCCCCAGGATGTGATGAGCCGACATCGAGGTGCCAAACACCGCCGTCGATATGAACTCTTGGGCGGTATCAGCCTGTTATCCCCGGAGTACCTTTTATCCGTTGAGCGATGGCCCTTCCATACAGAACCACCGGATCACTAAGACCTACTTTCGTACCTGCTCGACGTGTCTGTCTCGCAGTCAAGCGCGCTTTTGCCTTTATACTCTACGACCGATTTCCGACCGGTCTGAGCGCACCTTCGTACTCCTCCGTTACTCTTTAGGAGGAGACCGCCCCAGTCAAACTACCCACCATACACTGTCCTCGATCCGGATAACGGACCTGAGTTAGAACCTCAAAGTTGCCAGGGTGGTATTTCAAGGATGGCTCCACGCGAACTGGCGTCCACGCTTCAAAGCCTCCCACCTATCCTACACAAGCAAATTCAAAGTCCAGTGCAAAGCTATAGTAAAGGTTCACGGGGTCTTTCCGTCTAGCCGCGGATACACTGCATCTTCACAGCGATTTCAATTTCACTGAGTCTCGGGTGGAGACAGCGCCGCCATCGTTACGCCATTCGTGCAGGTCGGAACTTACCCGACAAGGAATTTCGCTACCTTAGGACCGTTATAGTTACGGCCGCCGTTTACCGGGGCTTCGATCAAGAGCTTCGCGTTAGCTAACCCCATCAATTAACCTTCCGGCACCGGGCAGGCGTCACACCCTATACGTCCACTTTCGTGTTTGCAGAGTGCTGTGTTTTTAATAAACAGTCGCAGCGGCCTGGTATCTTCGACCGGCGTGGGCTTACGTAGCAAGTACTTCACCCTCACCGGCGCACCTTCTCCCGAAGTTACGGTGCCATTTTGCCTAGTTCCTTCACCCGAGTTCTCTCAAGCGCCTTGGTATTCTCTACCCAACCACCTGTGTCGGTTTGGGGTACGGTTCCTGGTTACCTGAAGCTTAGAAGCTTTTCTTGGAAGCATGGCATCAACCACTTCGTGTTCTAAAAGAACACTCGTCATCAGCTCTCGGCCTTAGAATCCCGGATTTACCTAAGATTCCAGCCTACCACCTTAAACTTGGACAACCAACGCCAAGCTGGCCTAGCCTTCTCCGTCCCTCCATCGCAATAACCAGAAGTACAGGAATATTAACCTGTTTTCCATCGACTACGCTTTTCAGCCTCGCCTTAGGGACCGACTAACCCTGCGTCGATTAACGTTGCGCAGGAAACCTTGGTCTTTCGGCGTGGGTGTTTTTCACACCCATTGTCGTTACTCATGTCAGCATTCGCACTTCTGATACCTCCAGCAAGCTTCTCAACTCACCTTCACAGGCTTACAGAACGCTCCTCTACCGCATCACCTAAGTGATACCCGTAGCTTCGGTGTATGGTTTGAGCCCCGTTACATCTTCCGCGCAGGCCGACTCGACTAGTGAGCTATTACGCTTTCTTTAAAGGGTGGCTGCTTCTAAGCCAACCTCCTAGCTGTCTAAGCCTTCCCACATCGTTTCCCACTTAACCATAACTTTGGGACCTTAGCTGACGGTCTGGGTTGTTTCCCTTTTCACGACGGACGTTAGCACCCGCCGTGTGTCTCCCATGCTCGGCACTTGTAGGTATTCGGAGTTTGCATCGGTTTGGTAAGTCGGGATGACCCCCTAGCCGAAACAGTGCTCTACCCCCTACAGTGATACATGAGGCGCTACCTAAATAGCTTTCGAGGAGAACCAGCTATCTCCGAGCTTGATTAGCCTTTCACTCCGATCCACAGGTCATCCGCTAACTTTTCAACGGTAGTCGGTTCGGTCCTCCAGTCAGTGTTACCTAACCTTCAACCTGCCCATGGATAGATCGCCCGGTTTCGGGTCTATTCCCAGCGACTAGACGCCCTATTAAGACTCGCTTTCGCTACGCCTCCCCTATTCGGTTAAGCTCGCCACTGAAAATAAGTCGCTGACCCATTATACAAAAGGTACGCAGTCACAGAACAAAGTCTGCTCCCACTGCTTGTACGCATACGGTTTCAGGATCTATTTCACTCCCCTCTCCGGGGTTCTTTTCGCCTTTCCCTCACGGTACTAGTTCACTATCGGTCAGTCAGTAGTATTTAGCCTTGGAGGATGGTCCCCCCATATTCAGACAAAGTTTCTCGTGCTCCGTCCTACTCGATTTCATGACCAAGAGATTTTCGCGTACAGGGCTATCACCCACTATGGCCGCACTTTCCAGAGCGTTCCGCTAATCTCAAAGCCACTTAAGGGCTAGTCCCCGTTCGCTCGCCACTACTAAGGGAATCTCGGTTGATTTCTTTTCCTCAGGGTACTTAGATGTTTCAGTTCCCCTGGTTCGCCTCTTAAGCCTATGTATTCAGCTTAAGATAACCATCTTATGATGGCTGGGTTCCCCCATTCAGACATCTCCGGATCAAAGTCTGTTTGCCGACTCCCCGAAGCTTTTCGCAGGCTACCACGTCTTTCATCGCCTCTGACTGCCAAGGCATCCACCGTATGCGCTTCTTCACTTGACCATATAACCCCAAGCAATCTGGTTATACTGTGAAGACGACATTCGCCGAAAATTCGCGCTACTCAATTAAGAGCAACTCACAAATTTTACCTTAGCCTGATCCGTTACCAGTGAAAGTAACGTTCAGTCTATCTTTCTATCACATACCCAAATTTTTAAAGAACGATCTAGCCAAAGACTAGAAATCAACATTCACCATCCTTCGATGGAATGCTCATTTCTAAGCTTTCAAACTTCAGAAGCAGTAGTGGTGGAGCCAAACGGGATCGAACCGTTGACCTCCTGCGTGCAAGGCAGGCGCTCTCCCAGCTGAGCTATGGCCCCGTATCTCTACAGGTTTCCCACACAAAATTGGTGGGTCTGGGCAGATTCGAACTGCCGACCTCACCCTTATCAGGGGTGCGCTCTAACCAACTGAGCTACAGACCCAATTTCGGGCTGCTTCTATCGTCTTCTTCAATGAATCAAGCAATTCGTGTGGGAACTTATGGAGTAGCTGAGTCGTCGATTAAGGAGGTGATCCAGCCGCAGGTTCCCCTACGGCTACCTTGTTACGACTTCACCCCAGTCATGAATCACACCGTGGTAACCGTCCTCCCGAAGGTTAGACTAGCTACTTCTGGTGCAACCCACTCCCATGGTGTGACGGGCGGTGTGTACAAGGCCCGGGAACGTATTCACCGCGACATTCTGATTCGCGATTACTAGCGATTCCGACTTCACGCAGTCGAGTTGCAGACTGCGATCCGGACTACGATCGGTTTTGTGGGATTAGCTCCACCTCGCGGCTTGGCAACCCTCTGTACCGACCATTGTAGCACGTGTGTAGCCCAGGCCGTAAGGGCCATGATGACTTGACGTCATCCCCACCTTCCTCCGGTTTGTCACCGGCAGTCTCCTTAGAGTGCCCACCATTACGTGCTGGTAACTAAGGACAAGGGTTGCGCTCGTTACGGGACTTAACCCAACATCTCACGACACGAGCTGACGACAGCCATGCAGCACCTGTCTCAATGTTCCCGAAGGCACCAATCCATCTCTGGAAAGTTCATTGGATGTCAAGGCCTGGTAAGGTTCTTCGCGTTGCTTCGAATTAAACCACATGCTCCACCGCTTGTGCGGGCCCCCGTCAATTCATTTGAGTTTTAACCTTGCGGCCGTACTCCCCAGGCGGTCAACTTAATGCGTTAGCTGCGCCACTAAGAGCTCAAGGCTCCCAACGGCTAGTTGACATCGTTTACGGCGTGGACTACCAGGGTATCTAATCCTGTTTGCTCCCCACGCTTTCGCACCTCAGTGTCAGTATCAGTCCAGGTGGTCGCCTTCGCCACTGGTGTTCCTTCCTATATCTACGCATTTCACCGCTACACAGGAAATTCCACCACCCTCTACCATACTCTAGCTTGTCAGTTTTGAATGCAGTTCCCAGGTTGAGCCCGGGGCTTTCACATCCAACTTAACAAACCACCTACGCGCGCTTTACGCCCAGTAATTCCGATTAACGCTTGCACCCTCTGTATTACCGCGGCTGCTGGCACAGAGTTAGCCGGTGCTTATTCTGTCGGTAACGTCAAAATTGCAGAGTATTAATCTACAACCCTTCCTCCCAACTTAAAGTGCTTTACAATCCGAAGACCTTCTTCACACACGCGGCATGGCTGGATCAGGCTTTCGCCCATTGTCCAATATTCCCCACTGCTGCCTCCCGTAGGAGTCTGGACCGTGTCTCAGTTCCAGTGTGACTGATCATCCTCTCAGACCAGTTACGGATCGTCGCCTTGGTGAGCCATTACCTCACCAACTAGCTAATCCGACCTAGGCTCATCTGATAGCGCAAGGCCCGAAGGTCCCCTGCTTTCTCCCGTAGGACGTATGCGGTATTAGCGTCCCTTTCGAGACGTTGTCCCCCACTACCAGGCAGATTCCTAGGCATTACTCACCCGTCCGCCGCTGAATCAGAGAGCAAGCTCTCTTCATCCGCTCGACTTGCATGTGTTAGGCCTGCCGCCAGCGTTCAATCTGAGCCATGATCAAACTCTTCAGTTCAAACATCTTTGGGTTTTGAGAAAACCCTAAACTTGGCTCAGCAATCGTTGGTTACATCTTTGATTTCTCGCGGAGTAACTTGTGATGCTGATAATCTGTTGACTAGCAGTCTGACTCCACAAGCACCCACACGAATTGCTTGATTCAGTTGTTAAAGAGCGGTTGGTTAAGATCTTTCGTCTCAACCGAGGCGCGCATTCTACAGCAGCCTCATTTGCTGTCAAGTGATTATTTTTAGAAGTTTTCAAGGATTCCTTAACAACTTCAACCACTTGCGCTTTCGATCTCTCGTCAGCGGGAGGCGAATTCTACAGCGTTACTCGCTGCTGTCAACACCTCTTTTTCAACTTCCTTTCGACTTCGATGACCTGAAGCAACCTGCTGTCGAAAACTGCATAACTCATTGTTTACCAAGGAGTTTTCCGTTTCGACTGCGCCGGAAGTGGGGCGAATTATAGGCTTCCAGAATCTGCCGTCAACCACTGATTTGGGTTTTCTATCAATTACTTGCAAAAGACAGGGCAAGATCACCTTCTCTTCTATATAGAAGAGATCACCAGTGCCTGAAGAAGTCTGTGGCCACGGTAGGTTCGTGTTGCGTGGAAGGCGCCAGTGCCTGTCCACCCGATGACACCCGCGGCGAGCAGCGGCATGGATTTTCCGTAGCGACCGACGAAGTGCGCACCCTGGCGATGCGCACTTGGGAGCCGGCCAAATGATTCAGACCACGCTCGAAAACCACTCGCTCAGGGCCCACGAGAACCTAGAGCAGGTGGTGGTTCGAGGCGCAGGCTCGGGCTCACTATCGGACCGCTTGCATGCTGCCGGTTTCGTTCAAGCGGATATGCCAGCTCAACGCCTGGTTGAGATCGTGAGGAGTATGCCCGCCCAAGCGGCAAGCGGCGGTGAAGTAATCGTTGAGTGCCTCCTGGTAGTCCGGGTGCACACAGTGATCAATGATGATTCGGGCTCGCTCCCGAGGCGCAAGCCCCCGCAAGTCAGCCAGTCCTTGTTCGGTTACCAGAATATCGATGTCATGCTCTGTGTGGTCGACGTGGCTGACCATAGGCACTACGCGAGAGATTTTCCCGTCCTTGGCAATTGATTTAGTCACGAATATCGACAAGTGGGCGTTGCGGGCAAAATCCCCCGAGCCGCCAATGCCGTTCATCATGTGTGTACCGCCGACATGGGTGGAGTTGACGTTGCCGTACAGGTCAAACTCCAGCGCGGTGTTGATGGCAATAATCCCTAGACGCCGGATGACCTCCGGGTGGTTGGAGATTTCCTGTGGGCGCAAGACCAGGCGCTCGGCGTATTGCCCCAGGTTCTTGAAGACCCGCTCGCCACAGGCACTGGAAAGGGTAATGGAGCAGCCCGAGGCAAATTTCAGCTTGCCGGCATCCAGCAGGTCAAAGGTGGAATCCTGCAATACCTCGGAATACTGAACCAGGTCGTTAAACGGGGCGTCGATCAAGCCGCACATCACTGCGTTGGCGATGGAGCCCACCCCCACTTGCAGCGGCGCCAGGTTTCTCGGCAGGCGCCCCATTTCCACCTCATTCTCGAAAAAACGAACCAAATGATTGGCAATGGCCTGAGTGTCGTTGTCAGGCGGCAACATGGGAACGGCCGCCTCAGCTGTGTTGCTGATAACGATGGCGGCGATGCGTGACGGGTCGATCTCGATGGCATGGCTGCCAATGCGGCTGTTTGACTGGAGAACAGGAATCGCGCCACGGTGTGGACGGTTCTGGGGTTGGTAGATGTCATGCAGCCCTTCAAAATGAGGGCTGCTCGCCAGGTTGAGTTCAACGATGACCTGCTTGGCGGCCAGTGCCAGGCTGGCCGAGTTGCCCACCGACGAGGTGGGCACGATATGCCCCAACTCAGTGATGCACACTGCCTCGATAACCGCGATATCCGGAGTCGGCAGGTAGCCACCGCGCAACTGCTCGACCACTTCCGAGAGGTGCTGGTCGATAAACATCACCTTCCCTTCGTTGATTGCCTTGCGCAACACAGGGTCGCCCTGAAAAGGCATGCGCCGGGCCAACAGTCCCGCTTCGGCCATCATCCCGTCCAGACCATGGCCAAGGCTGGCGCCGGTGATCAGGTTGATTTTCAGCGGGTCGCGCTTGGCCTGTTCGATCAAGGCCAGGGAGACTGCCGTGGCGTCTCCGGCACCGCCAAAACCACTGATGCCGATGGTCATGCCGTCTTTAATGAGCAGGGCGGCCTGTGGTGCACTCATGATTTTGTCGTGCAGGGAAGCCAGCCGGATACGCGCAGCGTGCATGGAAAAAACCTCGAAGGTAGGGAATAGCAGGCGGGTCACCGGACATCTGCCACTCGACCGGTAATCACGCCCATTCCGGGCAGTGCCTCTGAAAGGCACTGCTCGTCGGATTGTTCGTTAGTCTGGGCACAAGCGAAGGCCGAGACGATTAAGGCAGGCGTCGCCAAGGCGTGTGGCGAGGGCCATCACCTGGATCGCTCAGGTCCGCGCAGGGTCAGAACTGCTCATCGTCCAGCGCCATGATGCTTTTACTGCCACCGCCAATCGCCGCCAGCAGCGCGTGTACGCGAGGCAGCAGTTGCTCGGCATAGAAATTGGCAGTAATCAGCTTGGCACCCAGGAATTGCGGATCACCATTGCCCGAGTCCAGCAGGGCTTGAGCACTGAGTGCCGAGCGGGCCATCAACCAGCCGCCACTCAGGTAGCCGAACAGCATCATGAAATTGACGCTGATGCTGCCCGCCAGGTGGGCATCGTTTTGGGCATTGTCGAGGAGCACGCGCAGAGCGGCGCGACCTGCGCACAAGGCATCGTCCAGTGCCTTGGCCTGATGGGCCAGTGTGGCCGAACCTTGTAGCAGGGCGACGGTTTCACCGATTTCGTCCAGCAAACGGGTGAGCAGTTCGCCTTGGTTGAGCAGGGTCTTGCGCCCGACCAAGTCCAGTGCCTGGATGCCGGTGGTGCCTTCATAAATGGTCAGGATACGGGCATCACGGTAGTGCTGGGCTGCGCCGGTTTCTTCGATAAACCCCATGCCGCCGTGAATCTGCACACCGAGCGAGGTCACCTCTTGCGCCATTTCTGTCAGCCACCCTTTAACGATTGGTGTGAGCAGGTCGACGCGACCTTGATGGACCTTCGCCGTGTCGGCGTCAGGCGCGTGAGCAGTGCGGTCCACTTCGGCAGCGGCCACCAACGCCAGGGCCCGCATCGCTTCGATGGACGACTTCATCTGAAGCAGCATGCGACGGACATCGGGGAAATGGATGATAGAGAAACGGCTGCCATCCTTGCGAGTGCCTTGCAGACGATCTTTTGCGTACTGACGCGCCTGCTGATAAGCCCGCTCCGAGATGGCCAGCCCTTGCAGGCCTACGCTTTGCCGGGCGTGGTTCATCATGGTGAACATGCAAGCCAACCCTTGGTGCGGTTCGCCCACCAGATAACCGATGGCTCCGCCGTTGTCGCCAAAGCTCATGACGCAGGTCGGGCTGCCGTGGATGCCCAGTTTATGTTCCAGGGAGATGCAGCAGGCATCGTTACGTGCGCCAGGCTCGCCTTTGGCATCCAGCAAGAATTTAGGCACCAGGAACAGGGAAATCCCTTTGACGCCGGCCGGTGCATCCGGCAGCCGGGCCAGTACCAGATGGACAACGTTGTCCGTCATCTGGTGGTCGCCCCAGGTGATAAAGATTTTTTGCCCGCTGATGAGGTAGTGGTCACCCTGAGGAATGGCTCGGCTCTTGATGGCGGCCAAATCCGAACCGGCATCGGGTTCGGTGAGGTTCATGGTGCCAGTCCATTCGCCGCTGACCAATTTGGACAGGTAAGCCTCGCGCAGGGCGGGCGAGCCATGGTGCGCGATCGCTTCAATCGAGCCTTGGGTCAGCATCGGACAGAGGGCGAAGGCCATATTTGCCGAGTGCCAGATCTCACTGACAGCGGTGCCAATCACGTTGGGGAGGTTTTGGCCGCCCCAGGCTTCAGCGGCGGTCAATGAAGGCCAGCCGCCAGCCTGGAATTGGTGGTAGGCGTCGGCGAACCCGGGAGCTTCCTGCACGCCTTGCTCATTCAGGCGCGAGCCTTGGGTGTCGCCAATCCGATTGAGTGGTGCCAATACCCCGGAGCCCAGTCGACCGGCTTCGGCCAGAATCGCGGAAACCAGCTCATCGTTGACGTCGTCCAGATGGGCCGACGCGCACAAGGCTTCAAACTCGACCAGTTCTTTGAGCACGAACGTGGTGTCGCGGTAGGGGTGGGTGTAATCACTCATTTTTGTTTCCTCACTAAAACGATGCGTTAGGCAGACCGCCTGTGTCAGCCACAGCGGGGCAAACGACTGGGTAATAACGGGCGTGCTTCAGTGTCGACCTGAGTCACATCAGGCCTTGGCTGATAGCACTCGGTAATCGACTAAATTGGCCATGTTCACGGAACTCTTGCTTCAAACGTTACGCACCAGGTGGCGCCGGTAATGACCACGGCGTCGCAGATGCAAAGGCGTTCATTGGTGCCGTGCCCGCCCCGGGAACCGGCGCGGCAATTGGCGCGTATCGGGAAGGCTGTGCGTCGCAGCGGCGTACGTACACACTGCAACGGTGGCGCACCGACTTGTCTAGCGTGCGGTTTTTCAGGCGGGATGCCTCTGTTTCGGATGCCGTCACGTTCTGGCGGACGGTAACCGCATCGACTACTTGCACGTGCACGGACGGGCTTCCTTGGAGGCAATAACAGCGCTCTGACCGGGTCAGACAGGCGTCTACAGGTGGCGGCTAGCTTCTATCGGGAGGCCCCTCGGCGACAATAACGAAACCAGTCTAAAAATAGACATAATCGGACAGCGCTTAGGCGATAAACTGAACGTACACACTGCAGGACTGCCTCCGATGGGCATCGAACGCTATTCAATCTCTATCCATTTCGCCCGAATGCTGATGAATGCCGGCCACCGTCTTCAGCTCGACGAAGCGGAGCTGCTCAAGGAAGCAGGCCTTAACCAGCGCATGCTGGATAATGCCCATCTGCGGATCACGCCTGACCAATTCAGCCGCCTGATGCGGGCCGTCTGGCGCCTGGCTGACGACGAGTTTCTTGGCATGGGCTCGCAACGCTGTCCACAGGGTGTCTTTGCCATCATGGCCAAGCAGGTCATTCATTCGCACAACCTGCATTCGGTGTATTACAAGCTCAGCCACTTCTACAACGTGATCAATGACTCCCTGCATCTGTCACTCGACATCGTTGGCGATGAGGCGTTTTTTTCGATGGCGCTCAAGGACCCGGCCAAAGACCAGGATTACTTGTTGAGAGGTTTCCTGTTGCTGCTGTGGCATCGATTTCCCAGCTGGTTGATTGGCCAGCGGATCTCCCTGAAACATGTCGCGTTTGACCATCCTGCACCCAAACACCTGACCGAATACCGCTTGATGTTTCCTTGCCCGGCGAAGTTCGACCAGGCCGTGACCTGCCTGGTGTTCGATGCCGCGATACTCACGGCACCGTTGGTGCAAACGCCCGAGACCCTCGGCCATCACTTGAAGCGGGCACCATTCGACTGGTTCACTCGCCCTGCCTATTACCCGGTTTATACACGGCGGGTACTGGATCATCTGGAGCGTTCCGAGGACCTGGCTGAAACAACCATTCAAAGTGCCGCCCTTGAATTGCACCTCACCGAGAGAACGCTCAGGCGAAAACTCGCGGCCGAAGGCAGCCAATTTCAACGCCTCAAGGACGGAGTGCGTCGCGACATGGCGATCCACTACCTGAGCCAGACGTCGATGTCGATCAGCCTCATTTCCCAAATGCTGGGTTTTTCCGAGCCGTCCGCGTTCACCCGAGCGTTTCGGCAATGGACCGGCGAGCTACCCAAGAACTACCGAGACGTGGCGCGCCAAAAGAAATAGCCCTCAGTCTCTTTTCGGACGGTTCAGTGAGCTCTGCTGGCCTGAATCAATCGCTGTCCCCGCCACCAAGCACCGCCCTCCCCCCCGGCCCAGCCTTTTATCCATATTGCTACGCCGGTTTCCGCAAAAGACTTAATGCATCATGTTGTATAGTCTTTGGCCAAACAGCCCCATGCATCCGGTGATTCATGCCTTACCCCTTCGACGCGATCACTCACACCTATCTGGGCAGCAACGTTTACTCCCAACTGCGCAACGCCTTGATCACGGGCAGCCTCAAGCCTGATGATCGACTGCGCATCCGGGAGCTGGCCAGCCAGCTGGGAACAAGCGTCACCCCCGTGCGAGACGCCATTTTGCAACTGGCGAAAGAGAAAGCGCTGGTGCTCAAGACCCCCAAGGACATTCGAGTACCAGTGCTCGACAGTGCGGCCTATCTGGAAATCCGCACGCTAAGGTTGAATCTTGAAGGCCTTGGTGCCGAAACCGCCGCGCGGCTTGCAACCTCAAACGACCTTAAACGCATCGACGCCAACATTCAGCTCAACCTCGAAGCCATCAACAATAGCGACCTTCCTGAAGCGTTACGCCTGAATAGCGAGTTTCACTTTTTGATCGCGGAAGCTGCACGCATGCCTTTGCTGCGCAGCTATCTGGACAGTCTGTGGATGCGCGCAGGACCGCTGATCGCACAGGCGTATGCGCATTTCTCCCTGACCATGGCCATTGAACACCATATCGAAGTACTCAATGCCCTGCGTCAGCAGGATGCGGCAGCCGCCAAACACGCAATCCAGGCGGACATTCTCGACGGCAATCAAAAAATGCTGGAGTTCATAGCCGTCAGTCAGGAAGCGGCTTGCTGACGAAACGATCCCTGATGCCCCTATTGACTACTTGCACGCCTAAAAACATGATGCATCAAACTTCAATTACGAAGAGCCGTGCTCATGAGCGAGAAAAAAAAGCTACTGTTAACCGGCGCCAGCCGCGGCATTGGCCATGCGACGGTCAAGCATTTCAATGCGGCTGGCTGGGAAGTATTCACCGCCTCCCGGCAAAGCTGGGTCGCTGAATGCCCTTGGGCGGAAGGCTTGCTCAACCATATCCATCTGGATCTTGAGGACATCGACAGTGTCAGCGCCAGCCTCGCGACCATTAAGGAAAAACTCGGGGGACGGCTTGATGCGCTGGTAGACAACGCTGGCGTGTCACCAAAAAGTCCGGAAGGTGGTCGACTTGGCGTGCTGGAAACCGATTACGCCACGTGGTTGAAGGTGTTCAACGTCAACCTGTTCTCTACCGCCCTCCTCGCTCGCGGCCTGTTCGATGAACTGAAAGCCGCCCAGGGCAGCATCATCAATGTCACGTCCATTGCGGGTTCCAAGGTGCACCCTTTTGCTGGCGTTGCCTACGCCACTTCCAAGGCGGCGCTCTCGGCTCTGACTCGGGAAATGGCCTATGATTTCGGCCCGCACGGGGTGCGGGTCAACGCCATTGCCCCCGGCGAAATCGACACCGCCATCCTGTCTCCGGGCACCACCGACATCGTCGAACGACTGGTACCCATGAATCGCTTGGGCAAACCGGAGGAAGTCGCCTCGCTGATTTACTTCCTCTGCACCAGCGGCGCTTCTTACGTGAACGGAGCGGAAATTCACGTTAATGGTGGACAGCATGTCTGATGCCATCATGGTCAAGGGGTGCTACACCGAATTGATGACCACCCAGGCGCCAATCGTGTCACCTGCCGAAGCACTGGAACTCGCTGATCGGGTATACGGCCTCAAAGGCACGTTGAAGCTGCTCAATGGCGAACGCGATGCCAACTTTCTCATCCGGTCCAGCTGCGGCGCCTTCGTCCTGAAATTCATCAACCCAGCCGAAGATCCCGGCGTCATCAGCTTCCAGACCCAGGCGTTGCTGCACATCGGGCGGCACGGTGCGCACCTGCCGGTTCCGCGTGTGCTGCCTGCGCTCAGTGGGGAGGTTGAACCGAAAGTGCTGGTGAGCGAGCAAACACTGACACTGCGCACCGTCAGCTACCTGGACGGTATTTCGCAGAATCTGGGCAAGCCCAGCGTTGCGCTGATGCGCGAACTCGGTACCTCCCTGGCCGAAATCAACCTGGCCCTCAATGACTTCCAGCACCCTGCCGCTCATCGCGATCTGCTCTGGGATGTCGGCCACGCGGAACGAATCAGGCCGTATCTGGATAACCTGGACGTCGATCAACTGCCATTGGTTTGCGCCCTGCTGGACAGCTACGAAACGTCGGTAAAACCGCGCCTGGCCAAACTGCGTGCGCAGGTGATTCATAACGATCTAAACCCGCACAACGTCATGCTCGACTGCGAAACCGCCAGCCGCGTTGCGGCCATCATCGACTTCGGCGATGCCCTCCACGCCCCGCTAATCAACGAATTGGGAACGGCTCTCTCATATCAGTTCGACGCCGACGCCACCGACCCACTCTGGCAGATCAAGGCCTTTGTCGCCGCCTACCACGCAAAGATCCCGTTGCAGCGCGAGGAGCTGGCTGTACTCGGCGACCTGATCGCCATGCGCATGGCCATGGCCATCACCATCGCCCAGTGGCGCGCCAGCCTGTATCCGGAAAACCGCACCTACGTCCTGCGTAACCTGCGCACCACCTGGCGCAATCTGCAATGCCTCACCGCCTTGCCCGAGGGGTTGCTGACCCAAAGCCTGATCAACGCCTGCACACCGGAGGCTTCATGAGTTCATCCACCGCCGCTGAATTGCTCGCCCGTCGCCAACGCGCACTGGGCGCCAGCTATCGATTGTTTTACGAGGAACCCTTCGCGCCGGTGCGGGGTGAAGGCGTGTGGCTGTACGACAAACACAATGCCGCCTACCTGGATGCCTATAACAACGTAGCGTCCATCGGTCATTGCCACCCCGCCGTGGTCGCAGCCATTGCCGAGCAAAGCGCCCTGCTCAATACCCACACGCGCTATCTACACCCATCGATCGTGGAATACGCAGAAGACCTGCTCAGCGAGTTTCCCCCGCAGCTCGATAACATGACCATGACCTGCACCGGCAGCGAGGCCAACGATCTGGCGTTGCGCATCGCACGATGCCACAGCGGCGGAACGGGCATCATTGTCACCCGCTGGGCCTACCACGGCGTGACCAGCGCATTGGCCGAGGTATCGCCATCGCTGGCCACGGGCCTCCCCACCGCCAGCCATGTGCGCCTGGTGGAGGCCCCGGATTCCTACCGCCGAACCGCCGATTTCGTCGCCAACGTCAAAGCGGCCGTGCAAGACATGCAGGCGCAAGGCATCAAACCCGCGGCGCTGCTGGTCGACAGCATTTTCTCCAGCGATGGTGTGTTCAGCCCCGCGAACGGCGAACTGGCCGCTGCCGCGCAATGCATGCGAGACGCCGGCGGACTGTATATCGCCGATGAGGTGCAGCCAGGGTTCGGCCGCACCGGTGGGCAGCGCTGGGGGTTTGCCCGTGAATCAGTGGTTCCGGATCTGGTTACGCTGGGCAAACCCATGGGTAACGGCCATCCAGTTGCCGCGGTGGTCGGGCGCTCGGCGCTGTTCGACCAATTTGGTCACCAACAACGTTATTTCAATACGTACGGGGGTAACCCGGTGTCCTGCAAGGCTGCGCACGCGGTACTGCGGGTACTGCGCGAAGAAAACCTGCAAGCCAATGCCCGCAATGTCGGCAGCTATCTCAAGGAGGGGTTGCGCAAATTGGCCGAGCGCCATGAAGTCATTGGCGATGTACGCGGCGAGGGGCTGTTCATTGGTGTCGAACTGGTTGCAGACCGCGAGACGCAAGCCCCGGCAACAGTTGCCGCGGCGACGGTCGTCAACGGCATGCGCCGCCGTCAGGTGCTGATCAGCTCGACCGGCCCCATGGCCAACATCCTCAAGATTCGCCCACCGTTGGTATTTGCCCGCGAGCATGCGGACCTGCTGCTCGAACGACTGGATGCAACGTTGAACGACCTGCGCTGAACGTCACGCTTTACCGGCGCCGATTTGGCGGAACCAGCCTCGGCGCCCGCAACAGGTCCTGATATGGGGTAATCCGGCATCGATTCAGGCGTCCAGGCACACCACCGGGGCGCTGGTCGACGCGCATTAATGCAAATACCCGTCAATCCAGGACTGGTAGCTATAAGGAGGGATAAGCATTGCGATGGGCGTAGTGACCGAAGCAGACACCGAGAGCGGTCAACTGCAATAGCTGAAAAATGAGAGGGTGGCTGGATATATGGTGTCCCAGGGCAGGTTCGAACTGCCAACCTTCCCCTTAGGAGGGGGATGCTCTATCCAATTGAGCTACTGAGACACAAACTGCCCGCAAGAATTTGCGGAGCAATGGACGGCGTGCATGTTAACGGGCAAGCATGGCTTTGTCATGTCGTCCTTAGGCATTTTAAGTGTAGGCATACGCCACGCAGGATCGCGAAATTTGCTGAGGAAGCCAAAAAAGATCCCTTGACGCTCCTTTCACCCAGACAGCTCCAGGATGCTACATCAGACAAATCTGGTCGCCATCCATCCTAAATCGCTCTGAGTATGCACTTGGCCCTAGTAAATCGGCCATTTGCCACTATCCTGTAGGAGCAAGGAACAGCGATTGAATTCGCACGAAAGGCCCTTCAGATATTATCGACACTCTCAGTCGGGCAAAGGACGCGGCCAGCAATACGGAACCAGACCACTTTCCAGACCAGTCCGTATTTCTGATAATTGGTGCTGGCATAATGCCTTTATCCAGTTCAATATTTGTCACAGAATTGACGCCAATGATCTGGCTCAGTGAGGCATGATGCGAGCCTCTATCAATTCAGGTTGAACATTTGACCAGAGCGCTTGTCCTATCAGACATCCTGCGGTCAATCCCGAAAACCGCTCCCCTGAACTAACCGGTTAAATATATGCGCCCATTGAAACAGGCAATTTATTCCAGCCGTACGGCTGACAAGTTCGTCGTACGTCTGCCAGACGGAATGCGTGAACGCATTGCCGAAGTGGCTCGCAATCATCATCGCAGCATGAACTCCGAAATCATCGCGCGCCTTGAACAGAGCCTTATTCAGGAAGGCGCACTGGGCGAAGAACTAAGCATGCGCCTGGACAGTCCAGAGCTCTCATTGCACGAACGTGAATTGCTGCAGCGCTTCCGACAGCTATCCCACCGCCAGCAAAACGCTCTCGTTTCGTTGATTGCCCATGATGCGGAAATGGCTGCGGACGCCTCCTGATTCACACAGAAAATCTCAAGCCAGCCTAATCGCTGGCTTTTTTTCGCCTGTTTTTCGGCAACGCCTGATTCAAAACTGGCGCTCGAGAGCTCGACCATGGGCCTTTGTGACCCCGCGCAAGCGCCCCATTCATCGTTGCCACTCTCAGCCTCGACTGCTGACCACTAGGTATGTCCAGTCGCTACGCTCCGCCTTTGGTTCTTTTTGGCGCGCACACCTTGCGGACGTTACTCACTGGCCAGCAAACGAGCCTTGAGGACCGGTCAGCGCCTCCCAGACACCCGCCAAGCCGCCCCGAGCTGGTTACACCAGCGCGTAACACATCATGACTGATGCTACGCATAAAAAAGCCCGCCGGAAGGCGTAATGCTGTTCACTTAAGCATTTGAGTCCAAACCGGGCTTCATCGAAAATCCGATGCCAGACCTCTGGCATCGGATTTTTTATGTCTGTTCAACAGGACCTGCTCGACCTCGGCGACCTTTTCAACTTCTGCGACCTGAGCACTTTTACTCAAAACATTCCCCTTGAATGGGTAGCGTCTGCACTGGATTTGTCGAGTCAGGCGACCATTCGCCGGCGTCGTCTGCCCGCTGATCAAGTGCTTTGGTTGGTCTTGGGGATGGCGCTATTTCGAGATGAGCCCGTTCACGAAGTGGCCAGACGCCTGAATATCTGCGCCCAAGGTCTGGCTTCTGACCACTTGTTGGCCCGCAGCGGTGTGACCGAGGCGCGAAAGCGGCTCGGTGCCGATCCTGTTGAGTGGCTGTTTCGCAAGACCGGTACTCAATGGGGGGCAGAGCGCTACGACGATGATGCCTGGCACGACCTGCAGGTATTCGCGGTGGACGGTGCACTTTTACGCACCCCGGATACGCCCGAGCTTCGGGACCACTTCGGGTCGGGAAATACTCCGAGTGAGCGCCAGACACCGTTTCCCATGCTGCGTCTGGTGGCGCTGATGAATGTGCGTTCGCATGTGATCCTGGATGCGCAATTGAGCCCTTACCGACGCAGTGAAATGCGCTTGGCCGACGAGTTTTTGCAGCAGATTCCCGACCACTCGGTGACGCTGTTCGACAAAGGGTTCTGGGGCGCCGAGCTGCTGTCGAGTCTGAGCAGCGCGGGTAGCAACCGTCACTGGTTGATCCCGGCAAAAAAAGGACTGGTCTGCGAAGAAGTGACCCGCTACAGCCAGCATGATCGTTTGGTGCGCATGAAAGTCTCGCCGCAGGCCAGAAAGCGAAATCCGGCCCTTCCATCGCACTGGGAGGTACGTGAAGTCAGCTATGAAATTCAAGGCAAGGTGAAGACCGTCATGACGTCCTTGCCGGTTGACACCTACAACGCCAAAGCCGTGGCCAAGCTTTATCAGGAACGCTGGGAGATCGAGCTGGGCTTCAGAGACATCAAGAGTTCGATGCAACAGAACGCCATGACCTTGCGCAGCAAAAAAGTCGAGCTGATTTATCAGGAGGTGTGGGGACTTTTGCTGGCTTACAACGTAATTCGTCGGGAAGCCAGTCAGGCAGCGGTGGCGTTTGGCCGAGCGCCCTCGGACATCCGTTTCAAACCGGCTTGTCAGTACATCGCGGTGCAATTGATTGTGATGGCAGCGGCCAACCCGATTTCAGCCACAGGGAGACGCTTGGCAGAGTTAAGGGCAGGTATTGGAGGATTGTTTCTGGATCACCGTCCAAGGCCTTCGAGGCCAAGGACGGTGAAGATCTCAAAAACCCGATTTCCAGTAGACCGTAAGGCTGCTCCACTTAAGTGAACAGCATTACGCCGGAAGGCGGGGCTTTAGGACAAACATCTCAGAGCAGGAAGATCGTTGCCAGACCAAGGAAGATAAAGAACCCTCCGCTATCAGTCATGGCCGTAATCATGACACTGGCCCCCATGGCAGGATCGCGCCCAAGCCGAGCCAGCGTCATCGGAATCAGCACTCCCATCAGTGCTGCAAGCAACAAATTGAGTGTCATGGCAGCGGTCATCACCACACCCAACGACCAACTGCCGTATAGAAGATAGGCAACAACGCCGATCACACCACCCCAGATCACGCCATTGATCAGTGCAACTGCCAACTCTTTGCGCATCAGTCGCGAAGTATTGCCAGTGCTCACTTGATCCAACGCCATCGCCCGAACAATCATAGTGATGGTCTGATTACCGGAGTTGCCCCCGATACCCGCCACGATCGGCATAAGCGCCGCAAGCGCTACCAGCTTCTCGATTGAGCCCTCGAAAAGACCAATCACCCGCGATGCAACGAATGCAGTGATCAGATTCACCGCCAGCCAGGCCCAACGGTTACGCAGGGACTTCCAGACGGACGCGAAAATATCTTCTTCTTCGCGCAGACCCGCCATATTGAGAACTTCGTTCTCGCTCTCTTCACGAATCAGGTCGACCATTTCATCAATGGTCAGTCGACCGATCAACTTGCCGTTTTTGTCTACGACAGGTGCCGAAATAAGATCGTATCGCTCAAACGCCTGAGCTGCGTCGTAGGCCTCTTCATCCGGATGAAAGCTCACCGGATCGCTGGCCATCACTTCAGAAACCTGCTTGTCCGGATCGTTAACCAGCAAACGCTTGATCGGCAACACCCCCTTGAGGACGCCGTCGTAATCAACCACAAACAATTTGTCGGTATGGCCGGGCAGCTCCTTGAGGCGCCGCAGGTAGCGCAAAACCACTTCGAGACTGACATCCTCACGGATGGTCACCATCTCGAAGTCCATCAATGCACCGACCTGATCCTCGTCATAGGACAATGCGGAGCGAACACGCTCACGCTGCTGACCATCGAGAGTCTCCATCAGCTCATGGACGACATCTCGCGGCAGCTCTGAGGCCAGGTCAGCAAGTTCGTCGGCATCCATGTCCTTGGCTGCAGCCAGGAGCTCATGATCGTCCATGTCGGCGATCAGGGTTTCACGAACCGAGTCGGATACTTCGAGAAGGATGTCGCCGTCGCGATCAGCCTTGACCAATTGCCAAAGCGCTAGACGATCGTCCAGTGGCAAGGCTTCAAGGATATAGGCGACGTCGGCGGAGTGCAGATCATCGAGCTTGCGCTGCAACTCGACGAGATTCTGCCGGTGGACCAGGTTCTCAACCCGATCGTGATGCGGGCCTTCCTGGCGATGAGTCAGGTCTTCAACTACTCGCTGGCGCTGCAACAGCTCAACAACTTGAGCGAGGCGGTCCTGCAAGCTTTCTTGCGTTTTCTTTACTTCAACTTCAGACATAGGCGAACTCCACTCCCAGCAGCGGGGCACGCCGGAAGTATCAATCAGTCAATTCATGATTGGAAAAACGGGAAATTAAGTAACTACTGGGTAAGTCCATGGAGGTATTCCACAAGCCCCGGCGGGGCTGACGGGCGCAATGATAACACCGCCCGACGGTTTTAAACGTTAAAAAATCGTGGCTGAAACAAGCGCTTGCGAAACAATCTTGAGCGCCATCCTGATCCCTCAAACTGCGACGACTCATCCCGAAAAGAAAACACACCAACAAATGAAAATGTAGCAGCTACCTTTGAACAAGCACCGTCACGGAGGACGTCGAATGCCACCAAAATCATCCTGCCTTCTACTGATCCCCCTTCTTTGCCTGCCACTCATCGTACGCGCCACAACCGTCCATCGCTGCGAAGCGCCTGACGGACGCATCACCTTCACGACAATGGGCTGCGCAGCCGGCGAGCACCTTTCGGCCCACGAAGTACAAGCCGACTCGCCCGGCACGGCTGTCGCGCTCATGCCGGACGCCAACCCTCGAGCAACACCGGGAAGGACATTCACAAACCGCGATATGACTGTCGTCGGCCAGCCAGAGGACAAATGTGGAAACCTGATCAGCGCCAGGGAGCGCCGAGAAGCAATCATCAATCAGCGAATTGTTGCCGGCATGAGCCAACAAGACGTCGAAAGCGCCTTGGGTAAACCAGACAAGATCAACATTCGGAATTCGACCACGAGTTATCGCTACGACACCAAGCGAGGTCGAAGCGCAAACGTAGAGTTCGATGCGAGAGGCTGTACGAAAGGAAAAGCCAAATCCCAGACGGCAAAAAGCCCGCATTAAATGCGGGCTTTCTGTTGTATGGTGCACTCGACAGGATTCGAACCTGTGACCGCTCGGTTCGTAGCCGAGTACTCTATCCAGCTGAGCTACGAGTGCATTTTGTGTTTTTATACCAGATCACAACTGGTTGAAGCCGAGTCATCCACATCACTGCAAACAACTCTTAAATGGTGCACTCGACAGGATTCGAACCTGTGACCGCTCGGTTCGTAGCCGAGTACTCTATCCAGCTGAGCTACGAGTGCATTTGTTGCCGCGCATTATAGGCCGTTCAATCTGTTTGTAAAGCGCTTTTTTCTAGTAATTTCAACAACTTACCGAATAAGCCAGATTACAACGAACTACGAAAATAATGGCGGAGAACGGGGGATTCGAACCCCCGACACCCTTTTGAGGTGTACTCCCTTAGCAGGGGAGCGCCTTCGGCCACTCGGCCAGCTCTCCGCAACACGGGGCGTATATTAACCAGCTTCTTCCCCGTTTGCAAACATAAAAACGATAAAAATTAATGGCTTGGTTCTTCGTCCTTCTCTTTCTTGATACGCAGGTAGATTTCCTCACGATGGACAGCCACCTCTTTAGGGGCGTTCACACCAATACGCACTTGATTTCCTTTGACGCCGAGCACGGTCACGGTGATTTCGCCATCACCAATAATCAGGCTTTCTGCGCACCGACGAGTCAGAATCAGCATACCTTTCTCCTCACGCATTACATTTCAGGGACAACAGTCTGCAAAAAAAGAGGCACTCGACCTACAACCAAAACGGTCGCGGCCTGCATGCCTGAGTATTGACCAGCACGAGCAAAAGAACAGCTTCGGGTCGCGCCGTTCGAAAAACAAAGAGCGCGGTCAGACCGCGCTCCTTGGCAAACGCATCACTCGCCCTGGCGGGCCGGTGCGTCCAGTTCGAAAGCCGTGTGCAGGGCGCGCACAGCCAGTTCCAGGTACTTCTCTTCGATCACTACGGAGACTTTGATTTCCGATGTCGAGATCATCTGGATGTTGATGCTTTCCTTGGCCAGGGATTCGAACATGCGGCTGGCTACGCCTGCGTGGGAGCGCATGCCAACGCCGACGATCGAAACCTTGGCGATCTTGGTGTCACCCACGACTTCACGGGCACCGATCTCGCGAGCGGTGTTTTCCAGCACAGATTGTGCCGCCTGATAGTCGTTGCGGTGCACGGTAAAGGTGAAGTCGGTGGTGTTATCGTGCGCAACGTTCTGCACGATCATGTCGACTTCGATGTTCGCGGCACTGATAGGACCGAGAATCTTGAACGCCACGCCCGGGGTGTCTGGCACGCCACGGATGGTCAGCTTGGCTTCATCGCGGTTGAAAGCGATGCCGGAAATGATCGGCTGTTCCATGGTTTCCTCTTCATCAATAGTAATGAGGGTGCCCGGACCCTCCTTGAAGCTGTGCAGTACGCGCAGCGGAACGTTGTACTTGCCGGCGAACTCGACCGCACGGATCTGCAACACCTTGGAACCGAGGCTGGCCATTTCCAGCATCTCTTCGAAGGTGATCTTGTCCAGGCGCTGGGCCACGGACACGACGCGCGGGTCCGTGGTGTAGACGCCATCGACATCGGTGTAGATCTGGCATTCATCAGCCTTCAAGGCTGCTGCCAGGGCCACACCCGTGGTGTCAGAACCGCCACGACCGAGGGTCGTGATATTGCCGTGCTCGTCGACACCCTGGAAACCAGCGACAACGACCACACGACCAGCCTTCAGGTCGCCGCGAATCTTCTGGTCATCAATCTGCAAGATACGCGCTTTATTGTGCGCGCTATCCGTCAGAATCCGGACCTGATTACCGGTATACGAAACCGCCGGCACACCGCGCTTGATCAGCGCCATGGCCAACAGGGCAATCGTCACCTGCTCGCCGGTGGAAACGATCACGTCCAGTTCACGCGGAACCGGTTGCCCGTCGCCACTGATTTGCTTGGCCAGATCGATCAGACGGTTGGTTTCGCCGCTCATTGCAGACAGCACAACCACCAGGTCATCGCCGGCATCGCGGAATTTCTTAACCTTGTCGGCGACTTGCTCGATTCTCTCGACAGTGCCGACCGAGGTGCCTCCAAATTTCTGTACGATCAAAGCCATTTCAAAGCCGCCTCTGCCCATGAAGGGCGCCCAAATAATCACTCAAACAGCGTTCCGGCCCGCCACTAGACTGCGGGCCGAGAGCACTGCCTTATAAACCCTGCTCTACAAATGGAACGGTCAGCGCCAGTGCTGCATCCAGTGCGCCAGCGTCGGTACCGCCGCCTTGCGCCATGTCTGGACGACCACCGCCCTTCCCGCCCACTGCCGCAGCGGCTTGCTTCATCAAATCACCGGCTTTGAGTTGGCCAGTCAGGTCTTTGGTTACGCCTGCAACCAGTACGACCTTTTCCTCATGGACACTGCCGAGCAGGATCACTGCGCGGCCGAGTTTGTTTTTCAGCTGATCGACCAGCGCCAGCAGCGCCTTGCCATCCTGACCGTCCAGACGAACAGCCAGCACTTTCACACCCTTGACGTCCAATGCCGAAGCCGACAGATCGTCGCCCGCGGCGCTGGCAGCCTTGGCTTGCAATTGCTCGAGTTGTTTCTCCAGCAGACGGTTGCGCTCCAGCACAGCCGACAACTTGTCGATCAGGTTGTCGCGGCTGCCCTTGACCAGGCTGGCCGCTTCCTTGAGTTGTTCTTCGGCCGCATTCAAGTAGGCCAGGGCCGCAGCACCGGTGACCGCTTCGATACGACGCACACCAGACGCCACACCACCCTCACTGATGATTTTCAGCAGGCCGATGTCGCCGGTACGGTTGGCGTGAATACCGCCGCACAGCTCAACGGAGAAATCACCGCCCATGCTCAGCACGCGAACATTGTCGCCATACTTCTCGCCGAACAGCGCCATGGCGCCTTTCTTCTTGGCGGTTTCGATATCGGTCTCTTCGGTTTCAACCGCGGAGTTCTTGCGAATTTCGGCGTTGACGATCTCTTCCAGCGCTTTGAGCTGTTCCGGCTTGATCGCTTCGAAGTGACTGAAGTCGAAACGCAGGCGCTGACTGTCGACCAACGAGCCTTTCTGCTGAACGTGATCGCCCAGCACCTGGCGCAAGGCGGCGTGCAACAAGTGAGTGGCCGAGTGGTTCAGCGAGGTGGCGTGACGCACGTCAGCCTCGACATGGGTTTCCACCGGCGCACCGATCAACAGGCTACCCGACGCCAGCACACCGTGATGCAGGAACGCGCCACCGGTCTTGGTGGTGTCGCGCACATCGAAGCGCGAAGCACCGGCCTGCAGGTAGCCGCAATCGCCGATCTGGCCACCGGACTCCGCGTAGAACGGGGTCTGGTTCAGAACGACCACGCCTTCTTCGCCTTCGCTCAATACATCGACCGATTGCCCGTCCTTATAGAGGGCAACGACTTTCGCCGAACCGCTGGTGGCGTGGTAACCGGTGAACTCGGTATCGACATCCACCTTGACCAGGCTGTTGTAGTCCATGCCGAAAGAGCTGGCCGAACGGGCACGGACGCGCTGGGCTTCCATTTCACGTTCGAAACCTTCTTCGTCGATGGTCAGGTTGCGTTCGCGAGCGATGTCGCCGGTCAGGTCCATCGGGAAACCGTAGGTGTCGTAGAGCTTGAACACGACATCGCCGGGCACCACGTCGCCCTTGAGTTCGGCGAGATCCTGCTCGAGGATTTTCAGGCCCTGCTCCAGGGTCTTGGCAAATTGCTCTTCTTCGGCCTTCAGAACGCGTTCGATGTGCGCCTGTTGGGATTTCAGTTCAGGGAAGGCTTCGCCCATCTCGGCAACCAGTGCCGCAACGATCTGGTAGAAGAAGCTGCCCTTGGCCCCGAGCTTGTTGCCGTGACGGCAGGCGCGACGAATGATCCGGCGCAGCACATAGCCACGGCCTTCGTTGGATGGCAGCACGCCGTCAGCGATCAGGAAACCGCAAGAACGGATGTGGTCAGCCACGACTTTCAGGGACGCCTGTGCGTCGTTGGTGCAACCGATGGCCTTGGCCGATGCGCTCAGCAGGCTCTGGAACAGGTCGATTTCATAGTTCGAATGCACGTGCTGCAGCACGGCACTGATCCGCTCCAGGCCCATGCCGGTGTCTACCGACGGCGCTGGCAGCGGGTGCAACACGCCATCGGCGGTGCGGTTGAACTGCATGAACACGTTGTTCCAGATTTCGATGTAGCGGTCGCCGTCTTCTTCCGGCGAGCCCGGTGGGCCACCCCAGATGTCGGCGCCGTGATCGTAGAAAATCTCGGTGCAAGGACCGCACGGGCCGGTATCGCCCATGGTCCAGAAGTTGTCGGAAGCGTAAGGAGCGCCTTTGTTGTCGCCGATACGAACCATGCGTTCGGCGGGAACGCCGATTTCCTTGGTCCAGATGTCGTACGCCTCGTCATCACTGGCATAGACCGTGACCCAGAGCTTTTCCTTCGGCAGGTTCAGCCATTTGTCGGAAGTCAGGAAGGTCCAGGCGTAGGTGATGGCATCACGCTTGAAATAGTCACCGAAGCTGAAGTTACCCAGCATTTCGAAGAAAGTATGGTGACGGGCGGTGTAACCGACGTTTTCCAGGTCGTTGTGCTTGCCACCAGCGCGCACGCATTTCTGGCTGCTGACGGCACGTGTGTACGCGCGCTTTTCCTGGCCCAGGAAACAGTCCTTGAACTGGTTCATCCCCGCGTTGGTGAACAGCAGGGTTGGATCGTTGCCCGGAATCAAAGAGCTGGAGGCTACACGGGTGTGGCCTTGCTCTTCGAAGAAGCGAAGGAAGGCTTCACGGATTTCTGCGCTTTTCATTAGGTTCTTCCACGGAGGCTGCGGCCAAAGGCCTGTTCGAAACGTCAACAGACGAAGCGACGGCAAAGGGCCGCATTATATCGGCCCTACGCGCGGGGTACAGCGTGTTTATACGATAGAAACAGTCAATTGGAGCGCTAACGCTATCACTTGCGCGAAAAGTCGACGAATGTCGCGACGACCTGCTCGATTTGCGCCGCACTGACGTCCATGTGCGTGACCATTCGCAGGCGTGCGGCCGCGCTCAACTTGATCCCGCGCGCGTCGGCGAACGCCTTGAGCGCGTCGGCCTGGTCGCCCATCTGCACGTAGACCATATTGGTCTGCACCGGCTCGACCTCAAAACCTGCCGCGCGCAGGCCCTCGGCCAGCAATTGTGCGTTGGCGTGGTCATCAGCCAGCCGCTGAACGTTGTTGTCCAGCGCATACAGGCCTGCCGCCGCCAGAATCCCGGCCTGCCGCATGCCGCCGCCGACCATCTTGCGCAGGCGCCGAGCCTTGCCGATCAACTCGACCGAGCCGCACAACACCGAACCCACCGGCGCGCCCAGGCCTTTGGACAGACAAACCGAGACAGAGTCGAAATGCTGGGTGATTTCCCGGGCGTCGACCCCGAGCTTGACCGCTGCGTTGAACAGCCGCGCGCCGTCCAGGTGCAGTTGCAGACCATGCTCACGGGTAAAACGGCGCGCCTTTGCCAGATACTCCAGCGGCAAGACCTTGCCCTGCATGGTGTTTTCCAGCGCCAGCAATCGGGTCCGGGCGAAGTGGAAGTCATCCGGCTTGATCGCGGCGGCGACCTGCGCCAGGTCCAACGAACCATCTGCTTGCACTTCCAGTGGCTGCGGCTGGATTGAACCGAGCACTGCCGCGCCGCCACCTTCGTATTTATAGGTGTGCGCTTGCTGACCGACGATGTACTCGTCACCGCGTTCGCAGTGAGCCATCAGCCCCAGCAAATTACTCATCGTGCCGGTCGGTACAAACAGCGCCGCCGCAAAACCCAGGCGCCGGGCCAATTCGGCTTCCAGTCGATTGACCGTCGGATCCTCTCCAAAAACGTCGTCGCCGGTGGCGGCGCTGGTCATCGCATCGAGCATGCCGGCCGTGGGTTGGGTGACGGTGTCGCTGCGAAGATCGATAACACTCATGAATCTGGCCTCGGTAAACAGGGGAAATCCCTTTCAGAAAAGAATTACTACGGTCATGCCGATGAATATTCAACCCTTGATGAAGGAAAAGTCGGGGTAATCCAGTGAAAAAATCGATGGAATTGATCTGAAAGCATCGATGCGTACGTAGGAAATATGTGTTAAAAACGCTGCGCCGCCAGAAAATCTGGCGGCAAAACGTTCTCAGGGCGGGGTGCAACTCCCCACCGGCGGTAATTGCGCGCAACGCGCATAGCCCGCGAGCGCTTGGCGACAGTACGGCTTCGGCGGTGACTGGCGGCAAGGTCAGCAGACCCGGTGTGATCCCGGGGCCGACGGTCATAGTCCGGATGAAGAGAGAACGGGATTGGCGCCGCCTAGGCTCAATACCAAAGCGCCGTCCGCAGGCACTTGTGCCTGCGTACCCTTAAATCCCATTCGATTCATAACGCCCTGTTTTTCACACAAACAGGAGTCAGAACATGCAACCCACCGCAATCGACAGCAAAAGCAAAAACCATCACGGCGAACGCGTTGCGTTCATCCAGGCCTGCTGGCACAAGGATATTGTTGACCAGAGCCGTAAAGGCTTCGTCAGCGAAATGATTGCCCAGGGTTATCAGGAATCCGACATCGACTTCTTCGAAGTCGGCGGCGCCTTTGAAATGCCCCTGCACGCCAAGCTGCTGGCCAAGACCGGCCGGTATGCCGGCATCGTAGCGGCCGCCCTCGTGGTGGACGGCGGCATCTACCGTCACGAGTTCGTCGCCCAGTCAGTGGTCAGTGGTCTGATGCAGGTTCAGCTGGAAACCGAAGTGCCGGTGTTCTCGGTGTCCCTGACCCCGCACCACTTCCATGCCGGCGAAGAACACCAGAAGTTCTTCTTCGAGCATTTCGTGCATAAAGGCCAGGAAGCGGCGAAGACGTGCGCGGATACGCTGCACAAGATCCGTGCGCTACGTCGCACTGAACCGCGCGCAGTCGCTGTTTAACACAGGACCTGTAGGAGCGAGCCTGCTCGCGATGGTCTTCAACGAAAACGCTGCGTATCTGATACCCCGCTGCGTTCTCAAGTCCATCGTGAGCAAGCTCGCACAGGGGTTATCCGGTCAGGCCAGATTTTCGTCGGTGGTCGGCACGATCAGGATGCCGGCACGCAGGCCATTCTTCACCTTGGGGTTCGGGAAGATAATCCGGGCGCCCTCCTCCTCGATGATCCAACGGGTCTGGGCGATGTCTTCGGCCAGCAGATAACCCACTTCCAGCTCCGAAAAGTTTTCGATATCCGCTGGCAAGTTCAGGCGGAAGTTGTCGCTGTGCTTGATGATTTCCCGCGCAACGCTGAACAGCTTCAAGCCATCCAGCGCCACTTCATTCAGCGCCGGCTCGGAGCCTTCGATAATCTGTTTGAGGCGTGTTTCCAGCCTGGACACGTTCACCCCGTCGTTCTGCCCGAATGGCCGCGCCTTGCCCAACTCCAGCGTGAAGGACTCAGCACCGAGCTTGTCGTAGGTGTAGGAGCTGAAAACGATGGACGGCTTGTTCTGCAGCAGCACCGCCTCCATGCCGGCGGCGCGCAGGCGGGCCAGCTCCTGGCGTGAATGCTGACGACCTTCCTTCCACGGATACAACGCGAACTGCTCGATTTTCGAGCCGCGAATGGCGGTGTGCAGGTCATAGTGCAGGCGATCGCGGTCCGGCAGGCTGAAGAAACTCGCCGCCAGACGCTCCAGCTCACAAGCGCGCAACGCTTCGGAGCCGCTGCTTTGTTCGTGACGGCCGTTGAACAGCCGATTGACGTCCTGCTCGACGAAACGCTCGCCTTTGCGAATCGCCTCGGGGTTGCCGAACAGGAACAGAATACGTGCACGCGGTTTCAGATCACCGCGGGCGATGTCATGCAACAGGCGATCGAGCAGTTCGATCGGCGCTGTTTCGTTACCGTGGATACCCGCCGACAGCAGCAGGTCCAGGCCATTGTCGCGAGCTTCAGGTGGCCGGACTTCCAGCGCACCTTCGCTCAACCAGCGCATGCGCACGCCTTCGACAGTCAGTTGAGTCTTCTCCGCCGGTTCACGGCCGGCGAGGGTCAGTTCAAGCAGTTTGCCGAGGGCGAGCATAGAGCGGTTTCCTTAGTGATCGTGATTGCAATCCGGGCCGTGAACGTGGTCTTCGTCGCCGACTTCAGCCGGTTCCATTTCCAGTTGCAGACTTACCAGATTAGTCGCCAATGGGCGCAGCAGCAGGTTGGCGTATTCGGCGTCACCTTCTTCGACGTCCACGCCAATCAGCAACTGACCACGGCCATCGTGCTGGATCCACAGCTCCTTGCCTTGCCACATGACCGCGACGCGGGTGCAGGAGGTTTCCAGTTGCGTGCCGTCAGTGTCTTCAAGGATCAGCTGCAGTTTGTCGCTCATGTAATTACGCTCTCATTGGAGATGAAGCGGCGCGCGGTCGTGCCCGAGCGCGCGCCGTCGATCAATTGATCTGGAATGGATAAACCGAGCCCAGTTTAAGGATTTGTGTCAGTTCATCCAGTGCCGTCCGGCACTCAAGCAACAATTGCGGGTCCGCCAGATCGTTTTCGGTCATGCGGTCGCGGTAGTGCTTGTCGACCCATTCGGTCAACGTGCCATACAACGGTGCCGTCATGATAACCCCTGGATTGACCGCCGCCAGCTCGGTTTCGTTGAGAGCGACGCGCAAACGCAGGCAAGCCGGGCCACCGCCGTTCTGCATGCTCTGCTTGAGATCGAAGACTTTGACTTCGCGGATCAGGCCGCCGGAGCTGGTCAAACCCTGCAGGTATTGCCAGACACGCTCATTGCCACGGCACTCTTCGGGCACGATCAACAGCATGGAACCGTCGGGACGGGACAGCAGCTGGCTGTTGAACAGGTAGGAACGAACCGCGTCTTCAACGGTTACGGCGGAACGCGGAACGCAGATCGACTGGAATTTGCCACCGACCTTGGCGAGCTTGCTCTGCAACTCGGCCAGCATTTGCTCGGTCTCGAGGAATGCGTCCTCGTGATAGAACAGCACTTCGCCATTACCCACGGCGATCACGTCATTGTGGAATACACCCTGATCGATCACCGACGGGTTCTGCTGGCCGTAGACCACGCCGTCATCGCTCAGGCCGTGCAACCGGGCAACGGCCTGTGACGCTTCGAGGGTCTGGCGCGCCGGGTACTTCTGCGGTGCCGGGTAGCGGGTATCGAACGCGCTGCGACCGAAGACGAAGAATTCAACGCCTGCCTCACCGTACTCACGGCAGAAACGGGTGTGGTTGGCAGCGCCTTCGTCACCGAACTGCGCCACGGCCGGCAGGGCCGCGTGGTGCGCGAAGTGCTTCTGGTCGGCGAACATCGCCCCCAGCACGCGGCTGGTGGTCGGGTGTTCGATGCTGCGGTGATATTTGCAATTCAGGTTGGCGGCGGTGAAATGCACGCGGCCATCCGCAGTGTCGGCACTTGGGCTGACGGTAGCGGCGTTGGCCACCCACATGCTCGAAGCCGAGCAACTGGCGACCAGCAGGGGCATGGCGTCTTTGGCGGCGCGCTCGATGACTTGAGCGTCGGTGCCACTGAAGCCCAGGCGACGCAGTGCCGCCACGTCCGGACGCTCTTGTGGCGCCAGCACGCCTTGCTGAAAGCCCATTTCCATCAGCGCTTTCATTTTTGCCAGGCCTTGCAGCGCGGCTTCCTTCGGGTTCGAAGACTGCTGACTGTTGCTCTGGGACGCCACGTTGCCGTAGGACAGGCCACCGTAGTTATGGGTAGGCCCCACTAGACCGTCAAAATTGACTTCATAGGATTTCATCAGCGAGGCTCCACGAATCTGTTTTTATAGGCATCAGATAACAATTCAGTAAGACCGGGGCGCGGCCTTCGCGAGCAAGCTCGCTCACACATTGGAGTGCATTTCCCTGTGGGAGCGAGCTTGTTCGCGAATGGGCGTCAGGCCATTTTCACGCCGGGGGTCAGGGCCGACGGCAAGGCCAGGCTCGGGGTTTCCAGCGAGGCCACCGGATACGCGCAGTAATCCGCCGCGTAGTAGGCGCTGGCGCGGTGGTTGCCCGAGGCGCCGACGCCGCCGAATGGCGCGCTGCTGGCAGCACCGGTCAACTGCTTGTTCCAGTTGACGATACCGGCACGGCTCTCCAGCCAGAATTGCTGGTAACGCGCTTCGGAATCCGACAACAGACCCGCAGCCAGGCCGTAGGCCGTGTCGTTGGCCTCAGCAATCGCCGATTCAAAATCAGCGTAGCGGATCACTTGCAGCAGCGGGCCGAACAACTCTTCGTCCGGACGATCCGCCACGGCGGTCACATCCAGAATGCCAGGGGTCAGCAATGCGGATTGCGCCTGAGGCTGAGTCATCGCCAGCAACGACACGGCGCCGTTGGCCAGCAAATGCGCCTGTGCGTCCATCAGCGCTTTAGCGGCGCCCAGGGAAATCACCGAGCCCATGAACGGCGCCGGCTGCTGATCGAACGCGCCGACTGAAAGCGTCGAGCTGACCGCCACCAGCCGCGCCAGCAGGGTGTCGCCCCAGGCGCCTTGCGGCACCAGCAGGCGGCGCGCGCAGGTGCAACGCTGACCGGCAGATATGAAAGCCGACTGGATGATGGTGTAAACGGCGGCATCGAGGTCGGCGACCTGATCGACCACCAGCGGGTTGTTGCCACCCATTTCCAGCGCCAGGATCTTGTCCGGACGACCGGCGAACTGCTGGTGCAGATGGTTGCCGGTACGGCTGGAACCGGTGAAGAACAGACCGTCGATGCCTGGGTTCGCCGCCAGGGCAATACCGGTTTCGCGCGCGCCTTGCAGCAGGTTCAACACGCCGGCTGGCAAACCGGCTTCGATCCAGCACTTGACCGTCAACTCGGCCACTTTCGGCGTCAGCTCGCTCGGCTTGAACAGCACCGTGTTACCGGCCAGCAGCGCCGGCACGATGTGACCGTTTGGCAAGTGGCCAGGGAAGTTGTAGGGACCGAACACGGCCACCACGCCATGTGGCTTGTGTCGCAGAACGGCGGTGGCGTCGCCCAGCGGGCCGCTCTTCTCGCCGGTACGTTCACGGTAACTCTGCACCGAGATCGCAATCTTGTTGACCATGCTGGTGACTTCGGTCGCCGCTTCCCACAGGGGTTTGCCGGTTTCTTCACCGATGGTGCGGGCCAGTTCGTCAGCGTTGTTCTTCAATGCGGCGGCAAAAGCCTCCAGCACCGAGATACGTTCTTCCAGCGTGCGACGGGCCCAGCCCGGGAACGCCTGGCGCGCCGCTTGTACGGCCGATTCAACTTGAGCAGCGGTGGCGCCTTCGCCGGACCAAACCACCTGTTGGGTCACCGGGTTCAGCGACTCAAAGGCTTCGCCCTGACCGGCCAGCCATTCACCTGCGATGTAAAGCGACTTCATTATTTCGACTCCCGAGCAGCGGACAACGGAACGGCGCGCACTTGATCGCCGGCGTTGAGTTGAAGACGTTTGGCAGTCAGCGGATCGACCACCAGCGTACCGGCGGCGAAGCGTGCGGGTGCGGCAGTGATCCGGCAGTCTTCGCGCTTGCGGTTGTGAATAATGAATGGCGTGGCGTCGTCACCCGGCGTGCCGATGGCCAGCACCAGGGCCTGGCTGTCGCGCACCGCACGGATCTTGCCGGTTTCGCACTCGATGGCCGGGCCGGCGTCGAAGATGTCGACGTAGCCTTGATAGCTGAAACCTTCGCTCTTGAGCATCGACAGCGCCGGCTCGGTGTCCGGATGAACCTGACCGATCACGTTGCGCGCCTCTGGAGAGAGGAAGCAGGTGTACAACGGGAATTTTGGCATCAGCTCGGCGATGAACGCCTTGTTACCAACGCCGGTCAGGTAGTCGGCCTGGCTGAATTCCATTTTGAAGAAGTGCCGGCCCAGGCTTTCCCAGAATGGCGAACGCCCGGCTTCGTCGGACACGCCGCGCATCTCGGCGATGATCTTGTTGCCAAACAGGTGCGGGAATTCGGCGATGAACAGCATCCGCGCCTTGGACAGCATGCGGCCATTGAGGCCACTGCGGTAGTCGGCGTGCAGGAACAACGAGCACAGTTCCGAGTTACCGGTCAGGTCGTTGGCCAGGAACAGCGTCGGGATTTCGCGATAGATTTTCAGCTCCTGCGAGGCACTGACCGTCAGCCCCACGCGGAAGTTGTACCAAGGCTCACGCAGGCCTACGGCACCGGCGATGGCGGAAATGCCCACCACGCGACCGTCGTCGTCTTCGAGTACGAACAGGTAGTCCGCATCGCCCCGCCCGGCTTCGCCACGGAAAGTCTTCTCGGCCCAGCCGACCCGATGGGCCAGGCGCTCTTCGTTGGCTGGCAAGGTAGTCAGGCCGGTGCCGGTGCTGCGGGCCAGGTCGATCAGAGCGGGTAAATCGCTGCTGCGTACGGGACGAACGATCATGCTATCTCCTCAATCGGGTCGCTTGCGCCACCCGCGAAACTCGCTGCTTTCTAAGCATTCATTGAAGCAGGCGTTAAACCGCCACCAGGCGCACGCTGGCACCTTCACCGACGCCCAGGGCTTCGGCTGCTTCCAGATCCAGGGTGACGGGTTTGCCCGGCGCGTAATCAAGCTCGAGCAATACCGCGCGGTAATCCTGCAACTGGGCGTTGGCCACCAGGTACTGACGACCGGCGCCTTTGACCGGCTCACCGATTTTCACCGGCACCACACGGCTCTGGGCAATCGAACGGATCCCCGAGACACGGGCATGCAAGGTCGGGCCGCCGTCGAAAATGTCGATGTAGTGATCGGTCTCGAAGCCTTCGCGCATCAGGATGTCGAACGTGATCTGCGCCCGCGGGTGCACCTGCCCCATCGCTTCTTGCGCCGAATCCGGCAGCAACGGCACATAGATCGGGTAATGCGGCATCAGCTCGGCGAGGAACGTCCGGCTCTTGAGGCCACACAGACGCTCTGCTTCGGCGTAGTTGAGGTCGAAGAAGTTGCGACCGATGGCGTCCCAGAACGGCGAATCGCCATTTTCATCGCTGTAACCGACGATCTCGGTCACCACCGAATCGGCAAAGCGCTCCGGATGGCTGGCCACGAACAGCAGGCGACCACGGGAATTGAGTTCGGCCCAAGGCGAACCCACCAGCTCGCGCTGTACGTAGAAACTGGTCAGCAAGCTGTTGCCGGTCAGGTCGTGGCACTGAGAAAGCACGTGAATCTTGTTATGAATCTTCAGCTCGCGGGAAGCGTGCACGAAGGTTTCATTACGGAAACTGTAGAACGGCTCTGAATAGCCGGCCGACGCGACGATCGCCGAGCAACCGACCAGTTTGCCGGTCGCGGTGTCTTCGAGGACGAAGAAATAGCTTTCTTCACCGTTGAAGCTGACTTCGGCAGCGAATGAGGCTTCGCTTGCCGCGATCTTGTCGCTCAGGCGTTCAACGTCATCCGGCAGGGAAGTGACACCAATCGGGCTGTCCGCAGCCAGACGCTGTACCTCGCCCAGATCAGCCATTTGCGCGGGGCGCATCACCAGCATGGTGTCACTCCTTAATCTCAGAACTTACAAAAGAAAAAATCCCGGGCCATCCCTGAAACAACTCAGAGTCAACTGTGGGAGCTAGCCTGCTAGCGATATCGTCCTGTCAGGCAACAATGATGCTGGCTATCAGGCCCTCATCGCTAGCAGGCTAGCTCCCACACTTTTGATCCAGCCCGAAACAAAAATTTGGATCGACGCCTGAAATGTCAGGCGTCGAAAGGTCTATCAGGCTTGTGTCAGCTTGGCTGCGGCGCGTTCGAAGCGGTCCAGGCCGGCATCGATATCAGCGTCTTCAACCACCAGGCTCGGGGCGAAGCGAATCACGTCCGGACCGGCTTGCAGAATCATCAGGCCTTCTTTTTCAGCAGCGTTGAAGATGTCCTTGGCCTTGCCTTTCCAGGCATCGCTCAGTACACAACCGATCAACAGCCCCAGGCCACGCACCTGGGTAAACAGGCCGTACTTCTCGCCGATTTGCTCCAGGCGGGCCTTGAACTTGTCGTGCTTGGCGTTGACGCCGTTCAGCACTTCAGGGGTGTTGATCACGTCGATCACGGCTTCCGCGACTGCGCACGCCAGCGGGTTGCCGCCGTAGGTGGTGCCGTGGGTGCCGACGACCAGGTGTTTGGCCAGGTCTTCGGTGGTCAACATCGCCGCGATCGGGAAACCGCCGCCCAGGCTCTTGGCGCTGGTCAGGATGTCCGGGGTCACGCCGTAATGTTGGTAGGCGAACAGCTTGCCGCTGCGGCCCATGCCGGTTTGCACTTCGTCGAACACCAGCAGCGCGTTGTGCTCGGTGCACAGCTCGCGGGCGCCTTGCAGGTAGGCCAGTTCGGCCGGCAGTACGCCGCCTTCACCCTGGATCGGCTCCAGCACCACGGCACAGGTCTTGTCGGAAACGGCGGCTTTCAAAGCAGCCAGATCGTTGTAAGGGACGTGAGTGATACCGGTGATTTTTGGACCGAAGCCGTCGGAGTATTTCGACTGGCCACCCACGTTCACGGTGAACAGGGTACGACCGTGGAAGCTGTTCAGCGCGGCAATGATTTCGTATTTTTCGCTGCCAAAGCGATCGAACGCGACGCGACGGGCCAGCTTGAAGGCAGCCTCGTTGGCTTCAGCACCGGAGTTGCAGAAGAACACGCGCTCAGCAAAAGTGGCATCGATCAGCTTATGGGCCAGGCGCAAGGCCGGCTCATTGGTGAACACGTTGGACACATGCCACAGCTTGTTGGCTTGCTCGGTCAACGCACCGACCAGCGCCGGATGCGCATGGCCCAATACGTTTACCGCAATCCCGCCGGCGAAGTCGATCAACTCGCGGCCGGACTGGTCCCATACGCGGGAACCGGCGCCACGCACTGGAATGAAAGCGGCAGGCGCGTAGTTGGGAACCATTACCTGGTCGAAATCGGCGCGTTGTACCGCAGCGTGCTCAACGGACATCGGAGTCTCCTGAAGACGAACACTCGCCTGAAACTGGCGAGCGATGGGGGGGATTGTAAGGACAGTTTTCAGCCCGGCCTTGCCGCCAAGCGACAACTTCTTATAGCGCAAACCCCGGATTTTCCCGGGTTTACGGCAATGCGACATATAGGGTCGCAAAGGCGCAGTTTAACTGGCGGCGAGCGTTTGCGGCAGGCTTGCTCCGTTGTAACCGATAGCGATTGGGTGAGTGAGGTAAATATGTACCGCACGTCGTCCGCCTTCGCGCGGTTTCCTAAGGGCCTTATCAAACTTCGATGGCGCTCTAGACCCCATGACTACCCAAGTTACCCTCCTGGCGACCGATGCCTTAAAGCCGGACGCTCACTTTCAGCACCTGACTAACGTCATCCCGTCCTGGCTGCGCCAGGCAACGCCCCAACGGCGTGAAGCACTGAGCAATATCACCCCGGGATTGCCGGCCAGTCTCAAGGACGCCCCGCCACATCGGCACGCAGAACTGGGCAAACTCATCGCCCGTCATGTGACCAGCCAGAATCGGGTCGATCAGATGATGGCCAATCTGCAAAGCCCCGCCGACTTCGCCCGACCACTGCTGGAAACGGCGCTCAAGAGCCAGTTCGGTCTGGAACCGAACGTCCGCAAAACCTTCCTGCGCCTTTACATCCCCACCCACCTACCCTGGCTACGATTGAAATCCGGGGCTGCACGCATCTGGACGGTGTCGCTGCTGGACGCGGCGCTGCACAACTTCGAAAGTGCCGAAACCGAAACTGACGCCTTCGAACCCACCTCGACTTACATCACGACGCCCTCGGCCGATGGGCGATTCGAGACCTTGCCGCAGATGGCGGAAAAAATGCCCATCAAGGCGTTTACCCGCCTGTGCCGGGAGCTGGATATCGGCCAGCGCTATAAAGAGTATCTGGAGGACAACCTGGGCATCAGCAACCCGGTGGCGGCGGCACTGCTGCAACCGAAAATCCATGACAGCCAGAAAACCGCGCTGATCGCCGCACTGCATATGGCGCAGATGCAAAAACGGCTGGGCAGTGATGTCCACCAACTGATTCTTGGCCTGCTGGACGACCTGCCTTATCTGCGTTTGCGCGGCCAGCCATGGGGCTGTCATGAGTTGACCATCATGAACGCGCGCCTGACCGGTGTTCTGTTATTTGCCCCGGACCTTGAAAGCGCACGCGAAGTGGCCAGGGTCGTGGCCTATATCCCTGATGACCCCGAACATCCGATCAAGGAATACTCATCGTCCGCCGCCTTTGCCGAAGAACTGAGCAAACGCCTGCGCGCGCCCGCCTATCAACAATTCTTCAGCCGCTTCATCGACCACGAGGATCGCGGCCACTTCTTCGCCCAATTGAACAGCCAACTGGCCCCCATTATCTGGCAACCGGTTCAGCCGGGTGATCCGCGCCCGACCTGGCGCGAGCAACCCAACCAGCGAGTCGATTTGCGCATTGCCTCAACGCCGATCAAGGGCGACCTGTGGACTCACCAGTACCAGTCGAAGCTCAACAAGATTCTCAACGATGCCCGGGTCATCGCGGTATCCACGGCAACGGTCGACCAGAGAGCTCGCTGGGCACTATGGGACTCCTTCACCGAAATCGCTTCAGCACTGTTGAATGTCGCCGCCTTCATTGCCTTGCCGTTCGTACCGTTTCTTGGCGAACTGATGCTCGCTTATATGGCTTACCAGTTGCTCGACGAAACCTTCGAAAGCGTCGTCGACTGGGCCGAGGGCCAAGGTCGCGAGGCTTTTGGGCATTTGATGGGCGTCGTTGAGTCCGCTGTCCAGCTGGGCACTTTTGCCGCCGGTGGCGTGATCGCGGCGGGAGAATTTCGCGCGGCTCTGCCCAAGGAAATCGTGCAGTTCTTCGACCGTTTCAACTCAGTGAAACGTCCAAACGGTGAAACCCGCTACTGGCAACCCGACCTCACCGCCTACGAGCATCCCGCGGTGCTTCCCGACGAATCAAAACCGGACACGCTCGGGCTGCACCGTCACCAGGACAAAACCCTGTTACCCCTGGAGAACAAACGCTACGCCGTCAGCGAAAATCCGCTGACGGGTGAACATCGCATCGACCATCCGACCCGACCCGAGGCCTACAAACCCAGGCTCAAACACAACAGGGCCGGCACCTGGCAAACCGAGGTCGACCAACCTCTGAGCTGGGACCAGACCACCTTGCTTCGACGTATCGGGCCGGACATGCAGCGCTTTTCCGAGCGCGAACGCGAAGGCATGCTAACCATCAGCGGCACCCACGAAAACGTCCTGCGCAAGATGCACACCCATGCAGGACCGCTGCCGCCGGTTCTGGCCGACACGCTCAAGCGCTTCACGATCGACCAGGACATACAAACCTTCATCGAGCAAATCGGCAGCGACCGGCCGGAGCTGTACCTGAGGGCAGACCCCGTCACCCAGCTCGAATTGCTCAACGCCAACGGTTACTGGCCGAAAACCAAAGGGCTGCAACTGACGGATGGCGAGGCGAACATACTTTGGCAAAGTCCCGCACCGGATGTGCCGCGTGTGCCAATCGATGCCACGCAACTCAAGGACGGCGATCTGCTCAAAACTTTCCTGCTAGCCCTGTCGGACGAAGAAGCGAGAACCTTGATGGGCGAAGAATTCGGCCTGCCCTCCCCTCGCCTCGAAAGTCGTACGCGCAGCCTGCGCCAGAAATTGGCCCAACTCGCCCAACGCAAGCGACAGAGCCTGTTCGAACAGCGTTACCGCACACTCGAACAGGGCGCTCAGTCCACGACTCAAATCCTCATCGATGCCGAACCCGGATTACCGACCACCATCGCAGACGCGATTGCAGCAACGGCCAACGACCTGGAGCTGGCACAACTCAAGAGCGGCAAGATTTCCCCCAGGCTGGCGGAACTGAGCCAGGAGGCCAGGTTGCAGGTACGGGTGACTCGCGCCTACGAAGGCCTTGAGTTGCCGTCGACCGAGGACAACATCGACACCGATTGCCTGGCTCTGCATTCACTGGAAAACCTGCCAGGCTGGAGCGGACAACTGCGCCTGGAAATGCGCCACTACAGCCCCGACGGGCGCCTGATCGACAGCCTCGGCAGCGCTGACGCCAGCCTGCGCAAAATACTGGTGCTCGGCGAGGACGGCGCCTATCAGCCGTTTGATCAGGATGGAGAAGAACTCAGCGGTTCGACCACGTTTTTTAACAGCCTGCTGCAGGCGTTGCCCGACAGCGAGCGCATGGCGCTGAACGTCCAGATTGGCGACGAGGCCCGGCTCAAACAGTTGATTCGCCAACACCCACTGAGCCGCGAGGCCTTGCGCACACTGCTGGGCCGGCAGGTTAATCTCAAGCCTGCCTACGACCCGAAGGTCATGCGACTGTTGGGCGGCGGCGATGGTTATCGGCTCCTTCCCACCCGTACGCCCACCCTGCAAGCCCGCGTCCAGTCGTTGTTCCCGCAACTGTCGGCCGAGGAACTCGATGCGTTTGTCGAGCGCCTGCAACAACACCCGGCAGGGCCACGGGCAGAACTGAATCGACTCATGGTTGAACATTCGGGGCTCTACGACACCCTGTCTCCCTGGTGCAACGACATCCCGCAGTACCTGCCTGATACCCAGACCAGGCTCACGCCTGAACAGCTGACCACCCAGATGCAGGCTCGACGGCAATTCATGATCGATCTGATGGAGTGCTGGCGGCGTCAATGGGTACCCACGCAGACTGGCTTCGCCACGACCGATTTCAACTTCTTCCAGCCGATAATTGGCGAGCTGCCAGCCCTGAGCGCCGACTTCAGCCGTGTCCAAACGCTGACAATGGATGGTTGTAGCGCCGCGCGGGGTACGCAGGCGTTTCTGCGCAGTTTTACCGGATTGCGCACCCTGAAACTGCGTTATTTCAACCTGGGTCACCTTCCGGATGTTGTCGCGCAGCTACAACTTGATGAACTGATTCTCAGCGATTGCGCGATCAGCCTCAGCCCCGAGGCCCACGCCACGCTCGCCGCACAGGATCAAATGACCATACTGGACATGTATAACAATCCGCTGGGCCTGGTACCGGACGTCGGCGGCATGCCCAAACTGAATTACATCGACCTCTCACACACCGGCATTTCCGAGCTGCCCAAGGACTTACTGACCCGCCCGCGCCTGAGCACCGCACTGCTCAACGACAACCGGATCGAAGAATTGCCAACAGCCCTTTTCTCAATGCCACCCGACAGTCAGGAAGGATTCGACCTGGGCAACAACCCACTGTCGTCCGCCACCCGCGAACGCCTCAAGCAACACTACCTGGCCACACGCCAGGACTTCGGTATCTATGCCGAGGCGTCGGACCTGCGACGTGCGCAAGCGCTTTATCCGATGATGGACCAGGAAGAAGCGAGCAAGTTCGTGAATTCGCTGCCTGGAACACTGGACGAGGGGCGAGCCGAACTGAGTCGCCTGGAAGCCGAACTTGCCACCCTGGAAACCGAGCTGGCTGCCTGGACCGCCGACATTCCCGCTCTCCATCCCGTCACCCAACAACCTTTCAACGCTCAGCAACTGCTGAACGAGCATTGGGCCCGAGACGAATTCAAACAGTTCGTGCTGCGATGCTGGCGTCGGGAGACCGTGGCCGAAGACATGAGCGATTTGCTGCAACCCAGCTACGACTTGAGCCTGGACACTCACATCACCGGTGACTTGCCGGCACTGAGTGCAGACTTCAGCCATGTCACGATGGTTTATCTCAATAGTGAAAGCGGCCTGCCCATGGACGTCAGCCGGTTCCTGGAAGGCTTCCCGAAACTCAAGACCCTCAGCATCCGCGACTTTCACCTGGGCGATATCCCGGAGGCGATTTTCCGCATGGGCGAACTGACGTCGTTGAACCTCCCGGACTGCCACATCACCCTGACGGCACAGAGCGTCCTGAACCTTTCCGAGATGACCCAACTGGACTTTCTGGATTTGAGTAACAACCCGTTGGAGCTCGCACCGGATGTCACTCAGCTGACCGAGCTGGCCACCCTGCAACTGGACAACTGCCAGCTCACCGAACTGCCTGCCGGTCTGCTGCAACTCAAGCGTCTGGACGCAGCCGATCTGAGCGGTAACCAGATCACTCGGATACCCACCGATATTCTCGAGCTGCCAATGGAGGATGCCGAACCCATCAACCTGCGCGACAATCCGTTCAACGAAGCCAGTTTGAAAATCCTGATTGAGTATTTCAAGTTGACCAACGTCGACTTCGGGGTCGAGGAAGTGATCCAGCGAGCTGAGCTGGAGGTGTCGTCTTCTGGAGAATCAGACCCGGACGAGTAGCCCCGTCAGGCGCGGATCAACCGCGCTCCGACGGCACCGAGGACAACTCGAATGGGCTGCTGCTGCGCCGCTGGTTGCGATCTTCCCGCGGCGTGGCGCCGAAGAAGTTGCGGTACGCGCTGGAGAAATGCGGCCCCGAGGAAAAGCCGCAGGACAGACCGATCTGAATGATCGACTTGCTGGTTTGCATCAACATCTGCCGGGCCTTGTTCAGGCGCAATTCCAGGTAATACTGGCTCGGCACACGGTTGAGGTATTGCTTGAAAATCCGCTCCAACTGCCGACGGGACACGCACACGTGCTGGGCGATTTCGTCGGTGGTCAGCGGCTCTTCGATGTTGGCTTCCATCAGCAACACCGCCTGGGTGAGCTTTGGATGGCTGGAGCCGAGACGGTTCTGCAAAGGAATGCGCTGGCGCTCCCCCCCCTCACGGATACGTTCGACCACCAGTTCTTCAGAGACCGCACCGGCCAGCTCGGCGCCGTGATCTCGGGCCAGCACCGCCAGCAGCAAGTCGAGTACCGACAGGCCACCGCACGCCGTCAGGCGATCACGATCCCAGTCGAACAGATGGCTGGTCGCGATGACTTTCGGGAAGCGTTCAGCGAAATCGTCCTGCCAGCGCCAATGCACGGCCGCGCGATAGCCATCGAGCAAACCGAGTTGCGCCAACGGGTAGACACCGGCCGACAGACCGCCGATCACGCAACCGGCACGCACCAGTTGCTTCAGCGCACTGCTGAGCGCCGGGGCAAGGCTGGTGGGTGGCTCATCTGCCAGCAGGAACAGTTTCTGAAAGTTCTCGAGCTTGCCGGTCCACGCTTCGCCGGGCAATTGCCAGGCACCTTCGGCCGGTGGCTCGGCCTGCAGGAACGACAATTCGTAAACCACCTCCGGATGCACACGCTGGGCAACACGCAAGGCCTCCTCAGCCAGCGCAAGCGTCAGTGCTTTAGTGCTGGGCCAAACAAGGAAACCAATTCGATGGGCAGTCATGGCGGGCAATCCGGAACGAAGAACAATGATGAAGGCATGGGCCAATGCTAGCCCGTAAATGAACGCAAATCTCGAAACCAGCATCGTCCCCTGTGGGAGCTGGCTTGCCAGCGATGGCGGTGTGTCTGTGCCAGAGATGCAAACTGGCCCACCGCTATCGCTGGCAAGCCAGCTCCCACAGGGATCGGGGATCGATCTCTAGGTTGCGAAGCATGCACTATCCCGGTGCACAACGGCAGCCCTGATTACTTCAGGCTACCGGACAAGAATTGCTGCAGACGTTCGGACTGCGGATTCACCAGCACTTCGCGCGGGTTGCCGCTTTCTTCGACGACACCTTTGTGCAGGAACACCAACTGGTTCGACACTTCACGGGCAAAGCCCATTTCATGAGTCACCACCACCATGGTCCGGCCTTCCTGGGCCAGGGCCTGCATCACCTTCAGCACGTCGCCGACCAACTCCGGGTCGAGGGCCGAGGTCGGTTCGTCGAACAGCATCACTTCCGGTTCCATCGCCAACGCACGGGCAATCGCCACGCGCTGCTGTTCGCCGCCGGACATATGACCCGGGTAAGCATCCTTACGGTGAGCCACACCCACTTTGTTCAAATAGTGCTCGGCTTTTTCCCGCGCTTCGGCCTTGGACACGCCCAGTACATGCACCGGCGCTTCCATGATGTTTTCCAGCGCAGTCATGTGCGACCACAGGTTGAAATGCTGGAACACCATCGACAGGCGCGAACGCATGCGTTGCAGCTGTTTCGGATCGGCAGCCTTGAGCGCGCCGTCCTTGTTCGCCACCAGTTTCAGTTCTTCGTTGTTGAGCAAGATCTTGCCCGCGTGCGGCTGCTCCAGCAGGTTGATGCAACGCAGGAAAGTACTTTTGCCGGAGCCACTGGAGCCGATGATGCTGATCACATCACCCGCTGCCGCTTTCAGGGACACGCCCTTGAGCACTTCGTGACTGCCATAGCGTTTATGCAGGTCTTGGACTTCAAGTTTGTACATGCGGTCGGTTCTCACAAAAACAGTCAGTCAGTCGTTGAGCAAGCGCCCGTGACGCAGCGCTTCGCGCCCCGCCACCTTGGCCAGCCAGAAACCGGGTTGGGCGTAACGCAGCCGCTCAATGGCAAACAGCACCCCGGACGTACCAGCACACACCGTGCTGACCCGATCCGCCAGCGGATCGATCACTTCAAAAATCTCGTCTCCAGCGTCCACCCATTCACCGGGCTTGCGCAGGAAACTCACCACACCGGGGTGCGGCGCAAACAGCAATTCAGTGCCTTCGAAGGGCATGCCTTCGCACGCGTCCTGCGCAGGTTTCGGCCACTCACCGCCGATCAATCCCTGCTCGGCGAGGAACGCCAGAATGCCTTCGGCATGAGCCTCGGACTCGGCGCGACCGGTATCGGCCTGACCACCCAGTTCAACGGTAGTCGCCAGGCAGGCCAACGGAATCTGCGCATCCGGGAACAGGCGCGACAAGCGCAACCACGGCAGCGAACAGGCCTCGTCAAAGGAACTGCCGCCGGAATCTTCCGCCAGCAGACCGACTTTCACATTCAGGTGCGCGGCCAGTGAACGCCACTGCGGCCAATGCTGCGGCAAGGCATACATGTGTAGCGCTGCTTCGGCGTCGCAATGCAGATCCAGTACCACATCGGCGGTGCAGGCATGGCTGAGCAAAATGCGCTGCATGCCCTGCAACTGGCTGCTGGCCGGAGGCAATGCGGCGAGCGCATCGCTCATGGCCTGGCGAATCAAACGGATATTGGCGTGCGGGTCATCGCCCAGGTGCCCGGCGAGTCCCGCGGCCACCCGCGCGCTGAGCTCGACGAAGTCGCGGTTGAAGTTCTTGCCGCTGCCCGCCTCGAAACGTCCTTGGTGATTGCCTTGCAGCAGTTGACCGAGGCCCAAAGGATTGGCCACCGGCACCAGTTCGATCACGCCGTTCAACAAACCTTGGGCTTCCAGTTCGGCCAGGCGCTTTTTCAGTGCCCAGGCCGTGCGCATACCCGGCAGCTCATCGGCGTGCAGGCTGGCCTGAATGTAAGCCTTGCGCTCGCCGGTGCCGAAGCGGAACACCGAAATCCGGCGTTCGCTGCCCAGATGGCTCCACGGCAATGAATGATCAATGCGTTCCATATCAGTGCTTCCGCGGGGCCAGATAGCCCAGCCAACGGCGCTCGGCCAGTTTGAACAGCTTCACCAGAATGAAGGTCAGGCACAGGTAGAACACGCCAGCGGTGATGTATGCCTCGAACGGCAAGTAGAACTGGGCGTTGACCGTGCGCGCCGCACCGGTGATGTCGATCAGGGTCACGATGGATGCCAGACTGGTGGTCTGCAGCATCATGATCACTTCGTTACTGTACTGCGGCAGGGCCCGGCGCAGGGCCGATGGCAACAGGATGCGCTTGTACATCTTGAAGCGCGACATGCCCATGGCCTTGGCCGCCTCGATCTCACCGTTCGGCGTGGCGCGCAGGCTGCCGGCGATGATTTCGGCGGTGTACGCACTGGTGTTGATGGCGAACGCCAGGCACGCACAGAAGGTCGCGCTCGACAGCCAAGGCCAGAGGAAGCTTTCCCGTACGGTTTCAAACTGCGCCAGACCGTAGTAGATCAGGAACAGCTGCACCAGCATCGGTGTGCCGCGGATCACGTAGGTGTAGAGCCAGGCCGTCATGTTGACGACAGCGTTTTTCGAGACGCGCATCAAGCCCAGCGGCAATGCACACAGCAGGCCGAAGAACAGTGACAGCGCGAGCAGTTTGAGGGTGGTCACCAGGCCGCCGAAGTACAGCGGCAAGGCCTCCCAAATGACGTTGTAGTCGAAGATCATAGATCAGCCGCCCTTACGCCTACCGAGTAGCGCTTCTCAAGGTGACGCAGTGCCAGCAACGAGACACTGGTGATCACCAGGTACATCGCCGCCACTGCGAGGAAGAAGGTGAAAGGCTCACGGGTGGCGTCTGCCGCCTGCTTGGCCTTGAACATCATGTCTTGCAGGCCCACCACCGAAATCAGTGCGGTCGCCTTGGTCAGTACCAGCCAGTTGTTGGTGAAACCCGGAATCGCCAGGCGAATCATCTGCGGCACCAGCACGCGGAAGAACACCTGGAAACTGCTCATGCCATACGCCATGCCGGCTTCGGCCTGACCTTTGGGAATCGCCATGAACGCGCCACGGAAGGTCTCCGACAGGTATGCACCGAAGATGAAGCCCAGGGTGCCGATACCGGCGGCCAACGGGTTCAGGTCGATGTACTCGTCAAAGCCGAGCAGCGGTGCGACGCGGTTCAGCAGGTCCTGCCCCCCGTAGAAAATCAGCAGGATCAACACCAGATCAGGAATGCCGCGGATCACGGTGGAATACAGGTCGCCCAGCCAGGCCAGCCAGCGCACCGGCGAAAGGCGCAAAGCCACGCCGATCAGGCCCAGAACGATGGCCAGCGCCATGGACGACAAGGCGAGCTGAAGCGTCAGCCAAGCGCCATCGAGGATGACAGCCCCGTAGCCTTTCAACATGATTCAGGTCCTCGAAAGTTGGGATGAAAAAATGGCGCAAACCTCAGAGATCCTGTTGCTTGCGCCATTTCGGACTTTTCGTTGCGACGTACTTACTTGCCGTAAATGTCGAAATCGAAGTACTTGTCCTGGATTTGCTTGTACTTGCCGTTCTCACGAATGGCGGCGATAGCGGCGTTGAGCTTGTCCAGCTCAGCCTTGTCGCCCTTGCGAACCGCGATGCCAACGCCGTCGCCGAAGTATTTGACGTCAGTGAACGCAGGGCCGACGAACGCGAAACCTTTACCGGCGTCGGTCTTAAGGAAACCGTCATTCAACAGGGTAGCGTCTGCCACGGTGCCGTCGAGGCGGCCGGCGGCCACGTCGAGGTAAATTTCGTTCTGCGAACCGTAAGGCTTGATCTCGGCACCCAGCGGGGCCAGGACTTCGCGGGCGAAACGCTCGTGGATCGAACCACGTTGCACGCCGATGTTCTTGCCCTTGAGCTCGGTCAGGCCTTCGCTGACCTGAGTGCCTTCCTTCATGACCAGGCGGGCCGGGGTGTTGTAGTACTTGTTGGTGAAGTCCACGGACTTCTTGCGATCTTCAGTGATCGACATGGACGACAGAATCGCGTCGATCTTGCGCACTTTGAGTGCCGGGATCAGACCGTCGAACTCTTGCTCGACCCACACGCACTTGACCTTCATCTCTTCGCACAGGGCGTTGCCGATGTCGTAGTCGAAACCAACGATGCTGCCGTCCGGGGCCTTGGAAGCGAACGGAGGGTAAGCCGCTTCGATACCAATTTTCAGAGGCTTTTCATCGGCGAAGGTTGGCAGGGACAGCACGGACAGTGCCAGGGCGCCAAGCAGCACGAGTTTCTTCATCTTGGGACTCCATCGGTAAAGGGCTAAAACGGCAGAGTGAGCGACAGCCCAATATGCGAATGAGTGGAACCGGATAGTTTTGCTGCGTCCTACAGTGCACGTGCGAAATTTCAACACGAGCAACGACGAGCGAGTGATCGGCATTCTAACGACAGGCCCGAAGCCGATATTTCTTCAATGCGACAACTAGTTACAGAAGCACTGAGAATGCCGGTTTGGCACGTTGACAGCTCTGCAAAATCATGCAAGAGCAAAAGACAGTGAACCGATATACATTGCAAATTGCGGGCCTATTATTAGCAAACCCTTCAAATCCGGCAAGCGCAGCGTGGGTTCTTATTTTTGAGGGGCGTTCTGAGTGCCCTCATCCGGGGGCTGGCGTTTCCCTATGCCCCGTATCGGCGCGGGCGGTTACACATTTAGTAACTTGAAGGATCAGGGGTAACAGCGGGAAACAGCCTACAGGGGAAACCGATAATTATTGGCTGTTGCATAGACGGCGACCGACAGGCCGCCTTCGCGAGCAGGCCCGCTACCACAAGGATCAATGGAGTGACTGCGATTTACGCCACACGACCGAAACCTGTTGGAGCGGGCTTGCCCGCGAAGAGACCCGCACAGCCACCACACAATCACCCGACATTAAAAAACCCCGCCAGGCTCAACACCTGGCGGGGCTTTGGATGACGCCGAACGCTACTTACGCAACATTCATGGTCTTGTGCGTATCAATCAAATGCTGCACCACGCTCGGATCGGCCAGTGTGGAGATATCCCCCAAGCCATCGTATTCGCCGGTCGCGATCTTGCGCAGAATCCGGCGCATGATCTTGCCCGAACGGGTTTTCGGCAGGCCTGGCGCCCACTGGATGACATCCGGCGAAGCGATCGGGCCGATCTCCTTGCGCACCCAGTTTTTCAGTTCCAGGCGCAGTTGCTCGTTCGGCTCTTCGCCGTTTTTCAGGGTGACGTAGACATAAATGCCCTGCCCCTTGATGTCATGCGGCACACCGACCACCGCCGCTTCGGCGACTTTCGGGTGAGCGACCATCGCGCTTTCGATCTCGGCGGTGCCCATGCGGTGGCCGGACACGTTGAGCACGTCGTCGACGCGACCGGTGATCCAGTAGTAACCGTCAGCGTCACGGCGGGCGCCGTCACCGGTGAAGTACATGCCACGGAAGGTCTTGAAGTAGGTGTCGACGAAACGGTCGTGGTCGCCGTACAGCGTGCGTGCCTGGCCTGGCCACGAATCGAGAATCACCAGGTTGCCCTCGGCCTCGCCTTCGATGATGTTGCCCAGGTTGTCCACCAGCGCTGGTACCACGCCGAAGAACGGACGTGCCGCCGAACCCGGCTTGAGGGCATGCGCGCCCGGCAGCGGGCTCATCATGTTGCCGCCGGTTTCGGTCTGCCACCAGGTGTCGACGATCGGGCAACGGGACTTGCCGACATTCTTGTAGTACCACTCCCAGGCTTCCGGGTTGATCGGCTCGCCCACCGAACCGAGCAGGCGCAGGCTGCTGCCGTCAGCACCTTCGACGGCTGCGGTGCCCGAAGCCATCATGGCGCGAATGGCGGTTGGGGCGGTGTAGAGGATGTTGACCTTGTGCTTGTCGACGATCTTCGCCACCCGGGTGATGTCCGGGTAGTTCGGCACGCCTTCGAACAGCAGCGTGGTCGCGCCGTTGGCCAGCGGGCCGTAGACAATATAGGAGTGACCAGTGACCCAACCGACGTCGGCGGTGCACCAGTAGACCTCACCCGGGCGGTAGTCGAATACGCGCTCGTGGGTCATGGCCGCGTACAACAGGTAGCCGCCGGTGGTGTGCTGCACGCCCTTCGGCTTGCCGGTGGAGCCGGAGGTGTAGAGGATGAACAGCGCTTCTTCGGCGCCCATTTCTTTCGGCGCGCACACGGTGCCCGCCACTTTCATCAAATCTTCGTACCAGATGTCGCGATGCTGGTTCCACTTGATGTCACCGCCGGTGCGCTGGCACACGATGACTTTCTGGATGCTGCTGGTTTCCGGGTTGGTCAACGCGTCGTCGACGTTGGCCTTGAGCGGGATCTTCTTGCCGGCACGAATGCCTTCGTCGGCAGTGATCACCACCTTCGACTTGCAGTCGATGATGCGGCCCGCCAGGGCTTCCGGCGAGAAACCACCGAACACCACCGAGTGAATCGCGCCGATCCGGGCACAGGCCAGCATGGCGACCACGGCTTTGGGGATCATCGGCATATAGATCGTCACCACGTCGCCGCGGTGCACATCCTGGCCGCGCAGGGCGTTGGCGAACTTGCAGACTTGCTCGTGCAGTTCGCGGTAGGTGATGTTGCGGCTTTCGGAAGGGTCATCGCCCTCCCAAATGATTGCGACTTGATCGCCGCGCTCGGCCAGATGACGGTCGAGGCAGTTGTAGGAGACGTTCAGGGTGCCGTCGGCGAACCACTTGATGTCGACATGGTGATCGTCGAAGGACGTCTGTTTGACCGTGGTGAAAGGCTTGATCCAGTCGAGACGCTTGGCTTGCTCGCGCCAGAAGCCGTCCGGGTTGACGACTGACTGCTGGTACATGGCCTTGTAGGTCGCCTCGTCGGTCAGCGTGTTGGCCAGAACCTCGGGACGAACGGGATACAGGGAAGCCGCACTCATCTTTCTTACCTCGGGGAATATAGTTGTTTTTGTATGACCCCGTTGTAGCCGGGCCGGCCCTATAGAACCATTCGACGATGGTAGTAACAAGCCCATACAAAATGCCCCGGTAAGCGCAAAACAAGGCTGGAACGAATGTTCCAGTATCACGCCGCCCCTTGTAGGAGCGAGCTTGCTCGCGATGCTCCTGAACAATAACGCGCCAAACCTGACACCCCGCAGCGCCCCACGATTCACCGCGAGCAAGTTCGCCCATACATGGGATTGTTACGAAATCTGTCAAAGGTGTTTATCAAAAGCATGGCTATATGAATAAACCCCTCCCCTCTAAAATCTGCATCGCCAACCCGGCAAACTGAGTTAACCACGTTACAGCCCCCACGAAGGCAGTTAACCCAAAAACCAAGTTGTTCGGCTCCACACGCAACCCCAAAAAGGTTGCGTGACCCCACTCGACCTATGAAAGGTAAAATTTAAATGAAAGCTTTATTGGTTCTGGCCCTCAGCAGTCTGTGCGCTACCGCCATGGCAGACGAGGTCCCGGCTGATGTCGCGCAGCAACAACCCGCAGTAGAGGATTACACTTACTCAATGCACCTGGACATCGCCAAAGTTATATCCATGAGCGAAGTTCCCAATGTTTGCGAAGTTGTCCCGGTGAAAATGGAATATGACGACTCCAAGGGTCAACGTCATATCCTGCGCTACAGCGTGATGGGTAACGGCTGCTCCAGCGGCTGATTCATCCGCCCCCTCGTCTCCCCAAGGTTCGACCCAGCCGCCCGACGTTGCAGGCAGATAAAGCGTCGAACCTGATACATCTATAAATACGATTTATTTAAGCAATTTATAGCGAATTTTAATCAATTTATCAGATGCAGCATGTGTCCCATACCCAAGGCACATAACGCCACCCCATTTGGAGTCACCCCCATGAAAAGCAAACTGATCCTCGCCCTGACCCTCTCGGTACTGGCTGCTAACACCTTCGCCGCCGACGGCTATGACCGCACCGGTTCGGCCACCTTTGCCGCTGACGGCTACGATCGCACCGGTTCGGCCACCGTTGCCGCTGACGGTTACGATCGCACCGGTTCTGCCGCCGTTGCTGCTGACGGCTACGATCGCACCGGTTCGGCGACTGTCGCAGCAGACGGTTATGAGCGCACCGAGTCGGCTACTTTCAGGTGATCACTGAAGGTCGCTCACAGCCCGACTTCAGTCGGGCTTAGTTGTGTCTGGAGCCTGAGAAACCCCCTTCGAAACACAAGATGTAGTGAAAAAAGCCTTTTCTGGTTATTTCTTGAGCAAAAATAACCCAGGGCAAAAATTTACTAAAAAAAATCTGCACCGGCCAAAGCCCTGTAAACCCTCGCTCCGACCGAAAAACGGTCCCTGTCGACCGATCCGCGAGCTATTTCGCCGCCCCACGGCACCGAAAACTTCCCTATAATGCGGCCTTAAACGGGCCTGCAATATTCCCTTACAGGGATGAAAAGCCAGTCTGAAGCCCCGCAGAAGCGTTCGATGCTTCCTGCGCCCGTCAGTGGCTCTCGGAACCCCGTACAAAATTCTGTTTTATTGCCTGCCTTAGCTGCTGCAAAAAACGATTCCTTAAGATCCATCGCGGCCAGTACGGCCGTGTGAAAGACCAACCTATCAATTTCACACGGGCAATCTGGCCCTCACGCAGGAGACGACACGTCATGCTGAGCTGGGACGAATTCGACAAAGAAGACACGGAAGTGGCGGTCAAGAGCGCCAACGCTGGCCACGCCACCGAAGCCAATATGGACCGTCTCGACAGTGCAGGCGGTGCCGCCGCCCTGGAAGCCCGTGCCGTCACCGCCACTGACTCCGCCGCCGTCGCGCGCGCCAAGGCTGCCCTGGACGCTCTCGACGTCGCCGAAGGTCTGGCCGAACTCGAAGGCGCCTCCGCCCGTGTCGCCGTTGACGAAAAACGCATGATCAACTGCCGCGCCGACCTCAACCAACTCGTGCCCTTCAAGTACGACTGGGCCTGGCAGAAGTACCTGGACGGCTGCGCAAACCACTGGATGCCGCAAGAAGTCAACATGACCGCCGACATCGCCCTCTGGAAAGACCCGGAAGGCCTGACCGACGACGAGCGCCGCATCGTGATGCGCAACCTCGGCTTCTTCTCCACCGCCGACTCCCTGGTTGCCAACAACCTGGTCCTGGCCGTGTACCGCCTGATCACCAACCCGGAATGCCGCCAGTACATCCTGCGCCAGGCGTTCGAAGAGGCGATCCACACCCACGCCTACCAGTACTGCATCGAATCGCTGGCCATGGATGAAGGCGAAATCTTCAACATGTACCACGAGATCCCGTCGGTCGCGAAAAAAGCCACCTGGGGCCTGAAATACACCCGCTCGATCTCCGATCCGAAGTTCGAAACCGGCACCGTCGAAACCGACAAAGAGCTGCTGCGCAACCTGATCGCCTACTACTGCGTTCTGGAAGGCATCTTCTTCTACTGCGGCTTCACCCAGATCCTGTCCATGGGCCGTCGCAACAAAATGACCGGCGTCGCCGAGCAGTTCCAATACATCCTGCGCGACGAATCCATGCACCTGAACTTCGGCATCGACGTGATCAACCAGATCAAAATCGAAAACCCACACCTGTGGGATGCCGAAATGAAGGAAGAAGCAACCCAGATGATCCTGCAAGGCACTCAACTGGAAATCGAATACGCCCGCGACACCATGCCTCGCGGCGTACTGGGCATGAACGCGGCGATGATGGAGGACTACCTCAAATTCATCGCCAACCGTCGCCTGTCGCAGATTGGTCTGAAGGAAGAGTACCCAGGGACGACTAACCCGTTCCCTTGGATGAGCGAGATCATGGACTTGAAGAAAGAGAAGAATTTCTTTGAGACGCGGGTTATTGAATACCAAACCGGTGGTGCGCTGAGCTGGGATTAACCCCCTCAGCGTAGGTTTTCATGACCAACTGAACTTTTTTCAAGATCAGCTGAAACCATCGCGTTGAATACAAAGCCACCGCAGCCGCAAGCTGAGGTGGCTTTTTTCTGCATTGATAAAAGCTTAAGCAAGGTGAGCAAAAGGAAACTCCAGAATCGGAGAATGCTCGAAACAGACTAACAGCGATAAAACCCGAACTCGATACACTGCAGATAATCATTAAAAACCTGGAACCCCACCAGTTGCCGATCCATTCCAGCGGGAGTTGAGCAGCCAAATGTTTACATGGTCGCCCTAACCACTTTTCAGCAATCCAGTGACTGCTAAATACTATTACCGCGTGGCCCAAATACTGCGCAGACTGAAAAGCTGCTGCACTCTGCCGGGCGTCGAGCCGATCAGGTTATTTTCAGTCAGCTGCCGCTGCGCGCTTCGGCTCGAGTTACATTGAGTGGTAAAACAGCCGCTCCTGCCCACTCGATAACTGTCCCATCATGCTGCGTGCTTCCCTGCTGGCCCATGCAGAGGTTTTGCCGCAGGCCAGACAGGTGAGCTACTTTTTCAACAGAATCGGCCAGAAGCCGTCATTCGGATGTGCCTATCAAACCAACGAGGAGACGTGGACCACAATCTGTAGTCAACGTGCCGCCATCTTGACAGTTTCTGCCACGTCCACCTTGGCATCATCCACCCCCGCCGCATGCCGGGCCACTCGCCAGCCAAACACAATCGCCGGCCCCAGGGTCGTGCCTGGGCCTGGGTAAGTGCCGCGGAAAATCGAGGTCAAGTCATTCCCGCAGGCATAAAGCCCTTCTATCACCTGACCCCGGATGTCGAGCACCTGGCCGTCGGCGTTGCCGTTCAAGCCGGCGCTGCAGGCAAGGTCGGCCGGTTGCACAGTGACTGCGTAGTAGGGGCCTTCGCCCAGCGGGCGCACGCAGGGGTTGGGCGTTTGCTGCGGGTCGCCGTTGTGGCGGTTCATGGGGCTGCTGCCACGCTTGAACACCGGATCGTCGCCGCGTGCGGCGGCGACGTTGTAGGTGCCGACCGTGTTCGCAAGTCCCTCGGCATCGACCTTGAGCTTGCTGGCAAGCTCGGCAAGGGTGCGGCCCTTAACCAGGTAGCCGGCCTTGACGAAGCTGGCGATATTGATGGCGCTGCGTAGCGGCATCACCAGGCCCAGGCCGTAGCGGCGCAAGAAGACTTCGTCGCAGATCAGGTGGGCAGTGGGGCTGCCATCGGCGAGCATGCCCATGACGAAGTCGTGGTAGGAGTCGGACTCATTGACGAAGCGCAGGCCCCGGCCATTCACAGCGATCAGCCCTGGTTTGGCGCGATCTAGCAGGATGTGTGGCCAGACGGCCTGGTAGCCATCCTTGGCTGTGCGGATCGAGCAGGGCATCCACAGACCGGGGCTGTCGTGGCCGTTGTCGAGCTGGGCGTTGACCTTCAGCGCGCGGTTGATGCCGTCGCCGGTATGGGTCATGGGCGCCAGTGAAAGGGATTGGGCCGCGGCCGGGAACAATTGCTTACGCAAGGTCGGGTGGCGGGTCACTCCGCCGGTGGCCAATACCACGCCACGGCGGGCGCGGATGCGCTGGGGCTGGCCGTTGTTCAGCACCACGGCGCCCACCACTTGGCCGTTTTCCAGGATCAATTCGTGCAAGGGGGTTTCAAAACGAATTGCCACGTTGCGCTGGCGCAGGCTATGAAACAACCGGGCGACCAGGGCGTTGCCCATGACCAAGTTTGTGCCTCGGGGGTGGCTCAGGCGGTCGATGCAATAGCGGCCGACCACGCTCAGGGTGCGGGTCAGGTTTTTCAACGAGGCAAATGGCGACAGCAGCGCATCCAGGTCGGCGCGCGGCACCATCATGCCGCCCAGCCCCATGAACTCCGGGCGTGGTGGCCGCACGCGGGCGAAGTCTTTGCCCAGTAACCTGCCGTCGAACGCGAGCGGTGCCAGGGCCCGGCCCCCGAACGCTGCGCCTGGGCCGCTGACGTAGTCGGGGTGGGCGGCGGCGGCCACGAATTTCACTTCGCTGATACGCTCCAACTCATCAATTGCCTGCGGCCCGCTGGCCAGAAAGGCTTCGCGCAAGGCTTCACCACCGCGCTCAGCGACCACCGCCTTGAGGAAGGTGGCGGCATCCGCCACGGTGTCCGGCACCCCGGCGCGCCGGCTTTGGGTGGTGCCGGGCACCCATGTGGTACCGCCCGAGGTCGCACTGATGCCGCCCACGACCGCTGTCTTTTCACACAGCAACACGTCCAGCCCGTGGTGGTTAGCCATCAATGCGGTAGTCATGCCTGCGGTGCCTGCGCCGAACACCAACAGGTCGACTTCCTGGTCCCAGTGCGGGGGGATGTGGTTAATGGTGTTCATCATGATTTCTCCTCAATGGTCAGGGCGAAGGTCTTGGCAGCAAACGGCATGGTGAATCGCTCGAAGGTTAAGGCCAGTAGTCTGGGCGTGTGGTTATTCGTAGGCTGTGGCGCCAGCCAGGTGTCGGCCGGCGATATAGCCGAACGTGGTGGCTGGCCCCAGGTTGATACCGCCGGCTGGGTAGTGGCCGCCCATGATGCTGGCCATGTCGGATCCAGCTGAATAAAGACCCGCGATCGGCTGTCCTTCACGGTTGAGGACTTGCGCATGGGCATTGGTCTTGAGGCCCGCGAAGGTGCCGAAGCAGCCCACTTCGACCTTCACCGCATAGAATGGGCCCTGCTCGATCGGCGCGACGCAAGGGTTGGGCTTGTGCTGTGCATCACCCTGTTTGCGATTGTAAGGAGTAGTACCGCGACCGAACTGCGGGTCTGCACCGTTGCGGGCGTGGCGGTTGTACTCGGCCAAGGTCTGGCTGAGGCCTATGGGGTCAATACCGCACGCCGTCGCCAACGCCTCGATGGAGTGGCCGGTCTTCAGGTAGCCGGTGCGAATGAACGGCTCAACTGGCAATGGGAATGGCCTGGAAACACCCAGCCCGTAACGCCGCTGAAACGCGTGCGTGCAGATCAACCAGGAGGCGACCTCGGTGCCGGGCGCGGCCGCGACCATCGCTGCAACATAGTCGTAGTAACCATTGGCCTCATTGACGAAACGCTGGCCGTTGGCGAGGACGCCGATGATTCCTGGCTTGCCGCGTTCGATGATGTGCGGGAAGTGGCCGAAGCTACCGTCCTTGTAGGGCACTCGAGACACGGGAGCCCAGGCGGCAGGACAGGCCAGGTCATCGGCGACCTGACCGCCGACGCTCTCGCCCAGGCGCAAACCATCACCACTGACGCTCAGCGGCGGCAACGCCAGATGCTCATGGCCGGTTGGCGTGCGCGGGAATAGTGCCTTTCGTCGCTCGATGTCATTGGCAAAGCCACCCGCAGCCAGCACCACGCCCTTGCGTGCACGAATGGCGATACGGCCCTTTGCGGTTTCGACCACGGCCCCGGCAACGCGGTCGTGCTCATGGATCAGCCCGGTGGCCGGCGCCGACTCCCATAGCTGGACGCCAAGGTCTTCGGCCGACTTGGCCAGGCGGGCGATCAGAGCGACGCCGTTGACCAGATACATGGCGCGCCCCTTGAGCGCCAGGTCGATCAAGTGTTTGCCGAAGCGTTTGGTCACGTGCATCAGCGAGCGCCAGGAGCGCGTAAGGGTGAGGAAAGCCGTCAGGTCACGGCCGGCCATGATCGGCATGCCCATGAATGAAGTTTCGCGCATGGTCTTGCGCAGCCGCTTGAGCAGTTTGCCTGCCTCGTAGGCATTGTAGGGCGCGGCGATCACCGATCGGCCGCCGGTGCCGGCGCCAGGTGTGTCACCGTGAATGTCGGCAATGGCGTTGCCGTCGGCGAATTGCAAAGCGGTATGGCGCTCGAAAAATGAGACCATGTTGGGCGCAGCTTCGAGAAAGGCATCGATCATCGCCGGATCGAAGTGTTCGCCCAATTCATGTTCGAGGTAGGTGCGCGGTAGCCGGCGGTCTTCAATGATCCCGGCACGCTGCGCCAGCGGATTGCAGGGCACCCACATCCAGCCACCGGACCAGGCGGTGGCACCGCCGAACACCTCGTCCTTCTCGACCACGATCACCCGCAGGCCATGCCAGGCGGCGGTCACGGCTGCGCTGAGCCCGGCCGCGCCGGAGCCAATGACCAGGACATCGCAGTCCACCGTGGCGTACAGGGAAGTGTCGGCATGCATTCAGCAGTCTCCTAGTGTGGCGTGTTTAAACATACGTCGATGATTTACAGCGGCTCGATGATTGCCTTGGCGGCGGCCAATGCCTGTCGGGCCCACGCCTCCACCCCCACTTGCGCAACCCTGCTGTCATGCGGGATTTCGACACTGACCGGAACCTCAGCCGGGAGGCTGCGCCAGATCCTCGCCAGATCGATGTCACCTTCGCCAGGCAACAAGCGCTCGCAGCGAGCCGCATGAATCAGCCCCTCACGGGTGTCCGGCCGCAGCGCCGGGCCATCGCATATTTGGGCGTAGTGCAGCCACTGCGCGGGGATTCGTTGCAGATCCTCGAAGCGGCTGTCGGAACGATCAAAGTGCAAGGCATCGACCAGAATGCCTGCGTTGGCTCGGTCGGCCTGTTCAACAATATGGAGTGCACTGGCCAGGTCGTTGACGGCCGTCCAGGGCATGAATTCCAGGTCTGCTGAAAGGCCGAAGGGCTGCATGGCGTCGCATAGCTGAGCGTAGTGCTCGATCAGCCGGCCTCGTTCCGGATCGTCGCCGGCCACCAGTACGGCCTTGGCCCCGAGCTGCGCACCGACCTCGAAAAATGGCAGGTAACGTTGCACATCGAATTGCGCATCGAGGCGAATCAACTCCAGGTCAAATACCTTCACCCCGGTGTCGTTCATCCGCGCGAGCGTTTCACGCAGCATGGGTTTGTTATCCATCAATGAATAGGCCACAGCCCCTGGAGCCACCGGCAACAGGCGCACGCCAGCCTGGTCATAGCCGGTGCGGGCAGCCAGCTCGATCATTTCGGGAGGGCTGAAATCGAGAGCGGTCAGTTGGGCAATGGAATAGCTGGCGTGCATGGCATGTCTCCATAGAGGGGTTAAAAGCGCACTGGGGTTTAGTTGACTGCAGTGGGAATCGCCGACGTTCTGCGCTTACGGCCTTTGATCCACAGCGCCATGACGCCAATCAAGGAGGGGATGGCGAGGAACAGGAAGACCTGGCTGAAATTCCACTGGGCGGCGAGCATGAGCGCGCCGATGCCGGCCCCGCTGATAGCGCCCAGGCGACCGATGCCGGTTGCCCAGCACACCCCGGTGGCACGGATCTGGGTTGGATAGAATGCGGCGGCCAGCGCGTAGCCACCGACGTTGACGCCATTGAGGAAGTAGCCCAGTAGCAGGATCAACGGGCAGAGGACCTGCATCGTCGGCTGCTGCAGTGCGATGAGCACAGCGCAGGCGCCACCGCAAAAGACCGTCAGCCCGACCACCTTATGGTGGTCCCAGCGGTCCATCTTCATGCCAACAGTGAAGTTGCCCAGCATCCCGCCGATCTGCAGCAATGAGCCCAGCAGTGCCGCCTCTCCCATGCTCAGCCCGGCATCGCGGCTGAGCAGAGGTAGCCAGCTTGATAGCAGGTACATGGTCAGCAGACCCATGAACAGGGTGATCCAGATCATGCAGGTGCCAAGGCTATAGCCGGACGCGAACAGTGCGCTGACCTTGCCTGTCTCCTTGATCGACGCTTCGCTGCTATGGAATCGGGTCTGGGAGTCGGCCAGACCAGGGACAACTTTGTTGATTGCCTTGATCAGACGCTCCTTCAAAGCGCTGTTCTGGGCCAGAAAGCGGATGGACTCCGGAAGGCTGAGCAGCAGCAGGAGGGCAAAGGCAATGGGTAGCACACCGCCGACCACCAACACCGATCGCCAGCCAAACTGTTCAATCAGCCACTCACTCCCCAGGCCACCCATGGCCGCGCCAAAGGCGAAACCGCAGTAGATGAACGAGACCATATGAGAGCGGTAACGCTTGGGTGCAAATTCGGAGACCAGGGTCGCGGTATTAGGCATTGATGCACCCAGACCGACCCCGGTCAGAAACCGCAGGACTGTCAGGCTGAGAATCCCGGTAGACCAGGCTGAAGCCAGGCTCCAGAAACCGAAGAGCAGCACTGATCCGATGATCACTGGCCTGCGGCCAAAACGATCAGCCAATGGACCCGCAGTCAATGAACCAAAAGCTAGTCCGAGCAGGCCGCTCATCATCACGGGTCCAAGGTCATGTCGCAGCACCCCCCAGTCATCGATCAGCGCGGGGGCGATGAAACCGATCGCCGTCGTATCGAAGCCATCAAAGACCAGCACCATGAAGCCCAAGAACAGCACCACCCATTGCCTGGCGCTCATCTTTCTAGAGTCCATGAAGGTGCTGACATCAAGGTTTAAAGAGTTCGACATAGATGACTCCTGCTTTTTGTTTTTATCAAAGCGCCTTCCCTTGCCATGGCATTTTTTCTGAGGGTGCCAAAGCAATTCGAGGACTGCGGTGATGACAATAACATTGTTGGAATATCATTCCAAAAATAAAATGCATTCCATACGATTTTTGTTCGGCAGGGATCCTGCGCTATTCAAAAGCGCTCGATATCAAGGTTTCATCTGAGGAAGCGGCCAGGTCAGGACGACAGGCCGCGTTTGGTCGGGGGACCCGATCAGTCGGTCTGCTCGCTGACTCGGGAGGTCATCATCGACAGCTTGGGAAGACTGTCCAGACTGATTGCGGTGATTTCTTCAGCAGCCTCCAGCAACGCCGCTTTGAGGGACTGCATACGCTCAGGGGTTAGGCGAACGCTTGGACCGGCAATACTGATAACGCCGATAACTTGTTGCTGCGAATCGCGGATTGCAGCAGCCATCGCCGCCGCGCCAATTTCAAAACTTTCGTCGACTGAGGCATAGCTTTGATCACGTGCGAGCTGCAGATGATTAAGCAGCTGTTCAATCGTGGTCGCCGCGTTGGGGCCATATTCACCGGGTTTGGACAGGCCTTGGCGGTAAACCAACTCCAGTGCGCGTTCATTACTCAGGCAGCTCAGCCAGGCAAGTCCCGACGCCGTGCAACAGAGTTTGGCTTCGGCACCAGCATCAGGATCGTAGCGCAGCCCGGAGCGCGTGCCTTGTGCCTTGGAGATCCATACCAAATTATCGCCATCTACAATGCTCAAGCGCACGAGTTCGCCGGACAGGCGGGCGAGGCGATCAAGTACCGGTTTGGCGAGGTCGACCATGTCGCTCTGGGACAGGTGCTTTAGTGCAAGCGAGACCACCTTGAGGGCGAGAACATAATTGCCGTGCTGATGGTCTTGGCGCACAAAACCCTGTTCGACCAGGCAATTAAGCATGCGGTGAGTAGCGCTCGGCGGAATGTCCAAGGCTTCAGCTACTTGCTGAAGGGCTAGCCCAGTGCTTTTTCCGGCCAACAGCTCAATAGCATGCAGGCCGCGTTCCAACGCATTACTCATAGTTGTTCCTTAGCTTGTGAGAGATGAGCTCCCGACGAAAAATGTATTGGAATACTATTCCAATCTTTGTGAGGCTGCAAACGAAGGGACCGTTCAGTTTTACAGCCCACCATTCGTCGCGGGTGCTCATGACTCATTGCCAAAGAGAAGGCCTGGCTGTGTTGGTGTCAGCTCACCTGGCCGCGCAAAAAAGGATAATCACGCTAATCCTGGTGTCCCGGCAGTGAAGGACTCAGATCCCGAAAAACGTCTTGTAGCAACCTAATTGCTCACTGAGCATGTAGCTTCCTGGATGCACAGGGTGGCCCGCAGCTTGCGCTACACGTAGCAGGCGAGTCTCGACGGGTTGCATGATGATATCTGCCACCAGTGTTCCGGGAGACAGGTCGGCGAGATCAATAGGAAGTGGATCTTCATCCGAGAGCCCTAACGGCGTAGCGTTGATGACAACGTCAACCAACCTAAGGTGTTGCGGCTGAGCAACCTCGCATCGCCCCGGCCAATGTTGATCCAGCCTGGCGAGCAGTTCTTGGGCTTTGACCGTATCCGGTTCTTGCAGATACAACCGGTCTATTCCTGCTTGCAGTAATGCTGCAGCTATCGAACTTCCCGCACCACCACCTCCGGCTATTACGACACGCTTCCCCGCCAGTTCGTACCCCTTGCGCCGCATGCCCAGGACAAAGCCTGTACCATCGAAGTTATCAGCCTCCCACACTCCTTGTTCGTTGCGCCGCAATGCGTTGGTGCTGCCGGAGACCTGAACGGCGAGGCTCACCTTATCCGCGAATTCACGAGCGGCAAACTTGTACGGGATGGTGATCAGCATTCCCGAAAAATTTTCCATCGCTTGTAGGCCGCGTATCACGGTAGCGAGCTGTTCAGGGCGCGCATGAACCGCAATCATCACCGCATCCACGCCTTCCTCGGTGAACACCTTGTTCAGTAACTGTGGAGCCTTCACCTGTTTTACCGGATCACCTACAACCGCAAAAATTCGGGTATTGCCTGTAGGACTGGGTATCAACAACTCAGACATCACGTTCTCCTAGGGTATTCCATGGCTTTGTCCGGCGTACTACCCGCCCGGGATGAAAGCGATGCGGGCCCGGCTAATTGGCGTATGAGCATCACGTGTTGCGCACAGAGTCGGCGCTTGACGCAGTGCCAGGGTCGACGTTACGAACCCATCATAGCAATAATGGAAAGACATTCCATTAAAATAATTGATTCCTTTTTGCCAGCGCTAATGTAGGCCTCCCCTGCCGTTTGGAAAAATAATCCATGATCGATTGCTGGTTTTTCCCATGTCAGCTGAGTCACGAGCTACTCGGCTGCGTTAGTGTGTTGCCGCTGAAAATGAAGCCGAATCGAAAAATTCAGATTTCCAGAAAGTCCAGTTCAGCATTGGTGAAATCCCAAACAGGGAAAAGTCCAACTTCATACGTAGAGGTAAAGGATTCGCCTAGAGAAACTCCACACCGATCGGTCATGCGCAATTCTTATAAACCGACGATCTTCACCCGCCACAACCTCCACCTCCACGCCCTTCTCCTTGAAAACCCACCATGGTTCTGCTCCCGCGATATCGGCCGTTTGATGGGTTAGGGGCGTATTTGTAGGAGAGATCGCGAGATCTGTCGCTATTTTCTGTAGGAATTTTCGTAGACAGCCGTAGTGGCCACTCAGTATCGTCGGAGGGTTTCAACTCTCGGCGATCTTATGAGCGAAAAGAAAAAGGACAGCGACTGGAGCGTTTCTGAGATTAGGGCTGCGGTCGATGCCTATCTGAAGATGCTCGCGTTAGAGCTGAGCGGCCAGAAGTTCGTTAAGACTGAAGTGAATCTTTCTCTGCGCGAAACGGCTTTACCCACCCGTACTAAAGGCTCTGTCGAATTCCGTATGCAGAACATTTCTACTGTTCTGATGAAGATGGATCGGGAGTTCATCAAGGGGTACAAGCCGGCCAAAAACGTCGGTTCGAACGTTGAGCAATTAATTCGAGAAGCGCTCACTGAGCGAGGCATCCAACCTGACGATCCCACTGCTCCGACTGCTGATGAGGAAACGCTAGAACGTCGCGCTGCTTTGCTTCAGAAACAACAGATAAAGGAACCGCCAAAAGGCATTAAGAGACCGAAGCGAGCAGCAAACTCTGGCACGGTCTATGTGCGTGATCCCGAGGTTAGGGCCTGGGTGCGCAACGAAGCCAAAGGTCATTGCGATGGCTGTGGCGAACCCGCTCCGTTTCAGAAGCTTGGTTTGCCTTATCTGGAAGTTCACCACGTTAAACCTCTTGCCGACAAAGGCTCGGATCAAATCACCAATGCGGTTGCTCTTTGCCCGAACTGTCATCGTCGCTGTCATCATTCGAGCGACAGTGAACAGTTCACAGCTTCGCTTTATAAGAAGGTTGCCCGGCTAATTCCCGAGTAATAGATATCTGTGGCGAGGGATGTGTTGCTGCGGGGGCGATGTGGGATCGGAGAATGAGTGGATGCCGATATTCACAAGCAGGCTCACTCCCAAAGGTTTTGCAGCATGTTGAAAACAGTAAGTGCAACCCGCCCCGCCGCCCGCTATTAATACCCCTGCCCCCTCACGGACCCGAGCCCCCCATGAAATTCAACCTCGCCTACTGCCTCAGTCTCGACGCCAAGCTGTCGATCTATGACGTGCGCGATTTGAATTTCGACGAGACCATGGCCTTCGATTCCGCCAAGGAGCACTTCCAGTGCCCCAACGATACCTGTCGTTTGGCGTTCGATGTGGCGAACGCGTTGGGGACGTTCAACGCCAAGAATGTGAATTACGTGCGTACGCCGCACTTCAAGAATTTGCCGAGTACGCGGCATGTCGAGGGTTGTCCTTATGTCAGCCTGAAGACGCCCGCATCGGGTCTGGAGGCGGATGAGGCGGAAACGGATGACAGTCGCGAGGAGCATTTCCCGTCGGAATTGTTACTGACTCGGCGTGCGTATGTGCGTCAGCCGTCCAGCCCGACGGTGGCGCCCGACACTCAACGGGATGAGCCCGCCACACCTTCGGGCGCCCATGGCGTCGAGCCACCGAGCCACGATTCGACGCCGGACAAGACCAGCGTCTTCGCCCACCCGGTGGAGTGTTTCGTGTCGAACTTCGACGAAAAGGACTTGCTCAAGCGCATGCCGTTGAAGATCGGCGAGCACACGGCAACATACGCGGCGTTTTTCAAGAAGATCGAGTACCTGCAGGACAACAAGGGGCTGATTTACTGGGGCAAGGTCAAACAGATCAAGGATTACACCCAGAGTTTTCGCATCGATTTCGAGAAGAAGGTCTGGTTCGAGAAGAAGCCGTACTCGGTCAATGTTTACCTGAGCAAGAAGCTGATCGACACCTACCGCAAGCGCAAGGCGTTCCTGGAAGAGATCAAGCACGCCATCGAGAGCGGGCGCGAGTTGTATTGCTTCTTTTATGGCGTGACGCCGGAGCTGAAGCAGGTGCCCAGCAAGAAAAAACCCGAGCAGACGTTCGGGGTGTTCAGTGCCAACATTGAGAATCTGGATCACTTTATTGTGCGGGAGGCGCCGGGGCTGGAGGGAAAATGACCGCGCTCAACCCAGGCCCATGCTGATCATCACCAGCACCAGCAACCCGACATACACCCGCGCGTGAATCTGATCCGGTATGCGCCCGATCCAGGGCGTGGCCAGGCGAATCCCCACCACCGATCCAACCGTCAACACCGCAAACGCCAGCAGATCCACATAACCGACAAACCACGGTCCCAGATCAAACGCACTGAAGCCGGCCATGGCCATGTAGGTCAGGGTTCCGGCCAGCGCCACGGGCAAGCTCAGCGGATTGGCCATGGACGTCGCCTGGGACATGCTCAGTCCGCATCGGCGCAATAACGGCACGGTCATGACGCTGCCGCCCACGCCGAGAAAGGTGGCAATGACGCCGATTCCCACACCGCCGCCAGATTGTTCTGACCGACTCAATCGCCGTGGATTTCGCAGCTGGGAATGTGTGAGAAAGCCGTCTCTGAAGAGGCAATCCAAAATGGTCAGCCCCAGGTAGGCAATGAAGGCCAAACGAATGAGTTGGCCACTGGCCTGCATCGCGGCCACGGCGCCGAGTGCCGCCCCCACACCAATGAAGCCGCCCAACGGCCACAGGTAATGGCGAATCAGATGACCGGCGCGGTGGTGTTTTCCGGTGGCGATCAGGGCATTGACGATCATCACGCAGGTCGAGGTGGCGACGGCAATGTGCATCGCCGCCTGGCCGATGGGATCGTCCACGCCGTACCTGGCCATGAGCATGTGGTACAGCAACGGCACCACCACAAAGCCACCGCCAAAACCAAACAACACGGCGGTAACGCCGCTCATGCAGCCGAAGAGAGTCAGCCATAGATAGAACATTGCACGTCGTCCGTTGGATGAGAGCAGTCGACGATAAAGCGCTGCGCCTTGGCCTGCTTCAGCAAGTCGGCCAATAATGTTTGCGTTTACGCCAACTGTGGGACTGCCTAGATGCGCAATATTTCGATTGATCGGCTGGACGCCACGCCACGTCCAGTGGTTGCCATCGGTACGGATTATGCCTACGGCCAATGGTTGCCCCGTCATACACACCGTCGCGCGCAATTGTTGTACGGCGCCACGGGGGTGATGCAGGTGACCACGCACGACGGCAATTGGGTGGTGCCGCCGCAACGGGCGGTGTGGATTCCGGCGGGGGTGGCGCATGAAGTCTTGATGCTGGGGGTGAGTACTCGCAGTGTGTACATCGAGCCGAGCGCGGTGGATTTGGGCCAGCGCTGTCAGGTCATCAGCGTGTCGCCGTTGATGCGGCACCTGTTGATGGAAGCGGTGGAGATTCCGCTGGAGTACGCCGAAAACAGTCGCGACGCCGCTCTGATCGCTTTGCTGCTGCACGAACTGGCGCTCAGCACTCACCTGCCGCTGCATATCCCGCTGCCGCTCGATGCGCGCCTGCTCGCGCTGTGCCAGGCCTTTGTGCAGCGGCCCGACGCCCATCAGTCGCCGCAACAATGGGCCGATCAATTGCATGTCAGTTTGCGCACGTTCAATCGCCTGTTTCGGCAACAGACCGGCTTGAGTTTCAGCCAATGGCGGCAACGCGCCTGTGTGGTGCTGGCACTTGCGCGGCTGGTCGCCGGTGAACCGGTGACGCGCATTGCCCTGGATTTCGGTTACGACAGCCCGGCGGCATTCTCGACCATGTTCCGACGCCTGTTGGGCCAGGCGCCATCCATCTGGTTGGAGGGGGCGAAATAGCAGAAATCGAAAAATCAAATTGATCCGGGCCGAAAACAGCTGTACAAAAACACAGTATATTTTTGATCAACACTCTCGAACCCGGAGAACCCCATGGCCTCTCAAGCGATGAAAATCACCCTGGAACGTATCGCCCTCTTCCAATTCACCCCGGCCCACTGCGCCCAGGCCCGAGCGATGCTGGGTTGGAGTGTGGAGGAACTGTCTCGCGAATCCGGGGTTTCGGTGGAGGCCATTCAGCGCTTCGAATCAGAGCAGGATGTGCTGGATGTCACCCGGCTGACGCTGGCGTATCGGTTTGAAGCCGAGGGACTGGTGTTCTTCCCGGGGTTTGCACCGGGGCGCGGAATGAACCTGAGAGGTTGTACCCCAAATCCAATGGAGCGGGCGGATTTTGCGATGGTGGAGTAAAGATCCTTGGACGGGCCGCTTTCAGGGCTAGCGGCCCGATTCCAAAACACTACGCGTTCTGCACAGTCACCTGATCCCTCTCCCCTTCCAGCGCCAGCCACCAGGCGTCACCGCGCTGCGGGTACATGAGGTTGAACGCCTCGCCCATCTGCGGTGTGGTAATCGAAACGCTGCGCTCCCAGGCCAGGGCCAGGATGCGGTCGAAGGGTTCGTACCAGGCGTGCATCGACAGGTCGAAGGTGCCGTTGTGAATCGGCAAGAGCCAGCGACCCTTGAGGTCGATGTGGGCTTGCAGGGTTTGTTCCGGTTGCATGTGCACGTGGGGCCACTCGACGTTGTAGGCGCCGGTTTCCATGAGGGTCAGGTCGAACGGGCCAAATTGTTCGCCGATGTGTTTGAAGCCGTCGAAGTAGCCGCTGTCGCCACTGAAGAAGATCCGTGTGCTGCCTTCGATCATCACCCACGAAGCCCAGAGGGTGCTGTTGCCATCGAACAGGCCGCGACCGGAGAAGTGTTGTGACGGGGTGGCGACGAAGCGGATGCCATCGACTTCGGTGTCCTGCCACCAGTCCAGCTGGCGGATCTTGCTGGCGTCGATGCCCCATTTGATCAGGGTGTCGCCCACACCCAGCGGCGTGAGGAAGTACCTGGCCTTGTCGGCGAGTTGCAGCACTGCCTGATAGTCCAGGTGATCGTAGTGGTCGTGGGACAGGATCACCGCTTCAATCGGTGGCAACTGGTCGAGGCTGATCGGCGGCTGGTGAAAGCGCTTGGGACCGGCCCATTGCACAGGCGAAGCCCGTTCGGCGAAGACCGGGTCGGTGATCCAGAATTTATCCCGCAACTTGAGCAGCACCGTGGAATGGCCAAGTCGATAGACGCTGTGGTTCGGCGCGGCAATCAACGCCGCCCGGGTCAGGGTTTGCACCGGGACCGGCGCGCTCGGACGGGTGTCTCGCTGCTTGTGAAAGACCATGTTCCACAGGATGCGCAGGGTCTTGCGAAAGCCTTCACGTTTGAACGGTGAATGATTGAGGTATTGCCCTTCGGTCTGACGGGACGCTTCAGATGCGGCAACGATGTCCGCGGGGGAAGTGGTTTTGGCCATGACTGAATGACTCCGGAAAAACCGCAAGTAACCGGTTTCTCAAGGTTGGACGATAAATGGCCAAGGCATGCACGCATCAGCCGGATGGTTCAATTGTTCACCGGGCAGGATTAACAAAACATTACACTGCACGGTGTAGTTTCTAGGTTGCATCAAAGCCGATCACAAGTAAACTGCCAAGTGTAATTTTTCACCCACCTCTGCCGAAGCGTACTTATGACAGCTCCACAGCGCCTCACCGACCGAAAACGCGAAGCCATCATCCAAGCGGCGATTGCCGAATTCCGTGCCAACGGTTTCGACATCACCAGCATGGACAAGATCGCCGCCACTGCCGGCGTGTCGAAGCGCACGGTGTACAACCATTTCCCCAGCAAGGAAGAGTTGTTCGCCGAAATCCTCAATCAATTGTGGACACGGGTAACGGCAGAGCAAGAAACGCCCTATCGCGCTGATCAACCGCTCCGAGCGCAACTGCGCCTGCAACTGATGGCGAAAATGCAGATGCTGGGCGATGACAATTTCCTCGACCTGGCGCGAGTGGCTATCGCGGCGACCATCCATTCCCCTGAGCGCGCACAGGATATGGTGGCTCGCCTGGGTGAGCGCGAAGAAAGCCTGACGGTGTGGATTCGCGCGGCCCAGGCCGATGGTCGGTTGAAAGCAGTCGATCCTGCGTTTGCTGCGCAACAGGTTCAGGGCCTGCTCAAATCCTTCGCGTTCTGGCCACAGGTTTCCATGGGGTTGCCGGGCTTGTCGGCAGACATGCAGGGCTCTGTCGTGGAGTCGGCACTGGATATGTTCCTGGCCTGCTACCAGTTGCCATAAATGACAATGTGCCGGCGCCGCCTTACGTTGGGCAGCTGCGGATAAACCGGCGCAATGTGTTTCAGAATGAAACTGATACTGAGTTTATAGTGAGCCCAAGTCCCAGCCTCCACCAGAGATCAACATGAACAGCAAAACCAAGACTGCCTCCCCCGTCGATCACCTGCGCTTCCATCGCCCTCACGCCCACTTGGCGCCGACCTTTGGCAATGACAAGTTCGCTCTGCGTGCCGAGGCCTTTGCGCGGTTCTTTGGCACGCCGACTTTTCTCGGTGCACAGACACTGATCGTCGCGGTGTGGATCGCCCTCAACATCTCCGGTGTGACCCACTTCGATGTCTATCCCTTCATCCTGCTCAACCTGGCGTTCAGCCTGCAGGCGGCGTATGCCGCACCTCTGATTCTGCTGGCACAGACCCGTCAGGCGGCGCGGGATAAGGCGCAGTCCGATGCCGATGCCCAGCATCGTGAAGCGCTGGCGACCGCCAACAGTGAGCGACAGGCAGAGTCGGCGAAGAACACCGCGCAACTGTTGGAACTGCTCGAACAAAACACCCGCCTGACTCAACTGACCAAGGAGCTCAGCGAACGCATCGAAAACCTGACCTCGGAAATGCATCAGCACGTGTTGAATTCGACGCCATCAAAAAGCTGAGCTTTCTAAGGCAGCTTCAATGCCCGCCCCAGCTCATCAAACAACGTGACCACCGAGCGCAGGGCGCGGCAATCCGGGCGGGTCAGCAGCCACAGCGCGGTGTCGTAACCTTGCAGTGGCTCACCCAGCGCCTGCAATCCGTCGCCGATCAGGAAGTCCGGCAATGCCGCCACCCCCAACCCTGCCCGGACCAGTTCGGTCACCGACAGCATGCTGTTGCAGCGATAAGCGGGCGTCACGCCGGGTAACGCCTGGCGACGCCAGGCAATGGTCGGGTGATCGGGCAGGAATTCGTCCGGGGCAATCCAGGTCAATGCAGCGAGGTCATGGGGATCGACCGATTGCAGATAACTCGCGCTGGCGCACACCCGGTAAGAGACAGCCGCCAGTCGCCGCCCGACCAAATGCTCGGGCGGGGTGCGGGTCAGGCGCAGGGCGATGTCGGCATCGCGACGGCTGAGGTTGGCGAAGTCGTTGGAAGTACTGAGCTCGATGGTCAGTGCCGGGTAATTGGGCATGAACCGCGCCAGCGCCGGCAGCAATAAGCCTTGCAGAACCGAGTCGGTGCAGGTCAGGCGCACCGTGCCGCTGATCACTTCACCGCCCTGCTCCACGCCAATGCGCGCGGCCTCAAGTGCCTGTTCGGCGCGCTCGGCCTGCTCGGCCAAGGCCTGCGCCAGGCTGGTCGGCAAGTAGCCGGCGCGGCTCTTTTCGAACAATTGCTGACCCAAAGCGGCTTCCAGTCGACGCACCGCACGAAACACCGTCGAGACATCCACCCGCAACAGCTGCGAGGCCCGGGCCAGAGAGCCGCCACGCATCAACGCCAGAATCAGGGCCAGGTCCGGGTAGTCCAGTCGATAGTGCGCCGCTGCATTGATCACTTGGGAAAACGCCCATATTGAGTGCGTGAGCGCCAATCTATAGTGAGCGCCAGGAATCAACAAGCGCCGAGGTTGCTCATGGAAAACCGCGTTATCCGCATCGCCCTGATCGGCGACTATGACCCGCACGTCACCGCTCACCAGGCCATTCCCGTGGCCCTGGAGATGGCAGCCGAACACGGTGGCCACAACGTGCATGGGCATTGGCTGGCGACTGACAGTATCCACGCCGACACCCCGCTCGATGACTACGACGGTTTCTGGTGCGTGCCCGCGAGCCCCTACCGCAACATGGACGGCGCATTGCGGGCGATTCGTTTTGCCCGCGAACAACAGCGGCCTTTCCTCGGCACCTGCGGCGGCTTTCAACACGCCGTGCTGGAATATGCGCGCAACGTGCTGGGCTGGACGGATGCCGAACATGGCGAGACATCACCCAATGCTGCGCGGGTGCTGCTCACGCCGCTGGCCTGCTCGCTAGTGGAAGCCATCGACAGCATTCATTTGCATGAGGGCTCGTTGATCGCCAAGGCGTACGAAACCGCTGAAATACGTGAAGGCTACCGCTGTAACTACGGTGTGAATCCTGAGTTCGAACGAGCACTGCTCAGGCATGACCTTCACAGCGTCGGGCAGGACTCGGCCCACGGCTTGCGAGCGCTGGAACTGCGAAGTCATCCGTTCTTTGTCGCCACCCTGTTCCAGCCCGAACGCGCCGCGCTCAAGGGCACCTTGCCGCCCCTGGTACGGGCATTCATCCAGGCCTCCACGGGGCAGCCCTCATGATCGCCAACACCCTGCCAGCCCCTTACTTCGCCGTGATCTTCACCTCGCTGCGCACCGAGGGAGACCAGGGTTACGCCGAAGCGGCCGAGCGAATGGTCGAGCTGGCCCGCCAACAGCCAGGGTTCCTCGGGGTGGAGTCGGCACGGGGCGATGACGGGTTGGGGATTACCGTGTCGTACTGGACCAGTGAGGCGGCGATCCTGGCGTGGAAACAGCATCCTGAGCACAGCGCGATTCGGGAACGGGGGCGCACGACCTGGTATGCACATTGCCATACGCGGGTGTGCCGGGTTGAGCGGGCCTATGAGTTCGAACGGTAATTGATGCGGCGTTAGCTCGCTCCAACACTGGATCGGTGGGAGCGAGCCTGCTCGCGATGGGGCCAGTCGAATCACCGCACAAACTCAACCTTGCACCGATTGCCTCACCGCCAGAATCTCCGGCACTTCCTGGCGCTGCATGTACACCCGCAACGGCTCGGTGACGTTGATCCGGTCATCGATGTTCTGATCCAGCAGCAATTGAATCAGCTCGCGCTTGAGGGTCATGGTCTGCTCGTGGCCGGGCGCCCAGACGAACTCGCTGGCGGGAATGATCCCGTCATCGGCCACGTCCATGCCGAAAGCGTCTTCACTGAAGCGCACGATGTAACGGCCGGTCTTGCGATTGAGCCCGACGAAACCTTTGAGTTGGTCGGCGGCCTGGCAGATGAGCTGGGAAGTGATGCGCATGAAAACCTCACAAAAGGTGATGGATGGTTGACACGCAAGGATGGCAAGTGGATTTCCCTCTGCCGGGGAAATGGCCGGGGCTAGGGTACTGCAAAAAACCGTTTTGAACAGATGGATGTCGGTCCGGCGATGGCGCTTGTCACGCTCAGTTGCTACAAGAGAGGGCTTCGACAACCATTGCGAAAGGATTTCGACCATGCCCGTCACCTTCAGCAAAAGCACCTTGCTGCTGAGTCTGCTGCTCGGCCTCGGCCAGGCGCATGCCGCCAGCGAACCCGGTCCCGCCGCTCTGGCGACGCATTTGGGCATCCCGCACCCGGCGGTGATTGCCCATCGCGGCGCGTCCTTTGATGCCCCGGAATCCACTGCCGCCGCCTACAAGACCGCCCGCGATCTCGGCGCCGATTACCTGGAACTGGACCTGCAACGCAGTAAGGATGGCGTGCTGTTCGCCCTGCACGACAACCATCTGCAACGCACCACCGACGTCGCCACCCGGTTCCCCGAGCGCAAGGACAGCCCGGCCACGGCATTCACCCTCGCCGAACTGAAAACCCTGGATGCCGGCAGCTGGTTCAACAGCGCCTACCCGGATCGCGCGCGGCCTGCCTTTGCCGGGCTGAAAATCCTCACCCTCGATGAAATCATCGACATCGCCGAAGGCAATCCGCTGCACAAACCCGGCCTGTACATCGAAACCAAGGAGCCCAGGCAGTTTCCCGGCATCGAACGCGAGCTGAAAGAAAAACTCCAGGCCCGTGGCTGGCTGATCCCGCCGGGGTCGACACCGACAAAAAACGAAGTGGCCGTCGGCCAGGGCACTGGCAAGGTGATCCTGCAAACCTTCGAGAAGAACAGCCTCGAGTTGCTGCAAAAGGAAATGCCGCAGGTGCCGAAAATCCTTCTGCTATGGGTCGGCGAAGGCAACATCGAGCCGGCCTCCAACGTGCCGTTTGCCGCATCCGGCGAGAAAGACAAAGCGGCTTACTACGCCCGACAGCAACCCAAGGACAAAGCCGAATTCCAGCGCTGGATCGACTACGCCAAGGCCCAGGGCGCGATCGGCACCGGCCCTTCTGCCGCACTGACCCAGGGTGGTGAACAGAGTTACGCAGATTTGGTGAAGCCCTGGATGAACCAATACACCCACGACCAAGGGCTATTGGTGCATGTCTACACCCTCGACGATGCGGTGGATTTCCAGAAAGTCATGGACGCCGGCGTCGACGGCATCTTCACCAACCGTGCGAGCGAGTTGCTCAAATTCTACAAGCGCCCGGCGGCGGCGAGTGTGGAACAGGTGTTGCGCAACAACGGTTTCTGAGCCGGGATCGACGCGTCCGCATCGCTGGCAAACCAGCGATGCTCGGGAATTAAGGCTGAATTAAGTTGCCACAATTAACCTGATCCCACTCAAACCGCTCACCCAAGGAAAGAAGCCCATGAAAACCCTGACCGCCCTGTTCACCGCCGCTGCCTTGACCCTGACCGCCGGTTTCGCGCAGGCCGATGTTCGAGTGGACGAGATCCCGCAACTGGTCAAGGACGGCAAGATCAAGCCGTTGGAAGAGCTGAACAAAATCGCTCTGGACCTGCACCCGGGTGCAACGATCACCAAAACCGAGCTGGATAACCATTTCAACGGTTTCGAGTATGAGATCGAACTGCGCGACAAGCAGAACGTCGAGTGGGATGTGGACATCGATGCCGCCACCGGCAAGGTCCTGAAGAACAAGCAAGACAAGTAACCGCGACACGCACAAAAGCCGCACGACCTAACCATCGTGCGGCTTTTGTGCGTTTTCAGTTCACGCCGATGTGCTGACCAGCGAACCGGATGTGCTGCCGCCCTCTTCCTGCAACGCTTGCAGCAGCGAGGCGGTGGCGGTTTGCAATGAGGCAGAGGTCGTCGCTATCTGCGCCTGAGCCGCCGCCACATCAGCCGCCTTGGCATCGGCGCTTTCCTGCCTGGCCTGGGCCGCTTGCAGTTGCTGCTGTTGTTCCTGCAATTGCTTTTGCAACTGGGCGATCTGCTTGCGCAGTGCTTTGACCGAGTCGGATTCTTCGCTGCTGCTGGAGCTGCTGCTACCCGATGCCGATGCACCGCCAGCGGAAGCCTTGGTGTCATTGCTTGAAGCTGATGTCGAGGTCGCTGCGGTGGTGGACGTGTCTTCAGTGCTCGTGGCGCTGGTCGAAGCGGTCGCCGTGCTCGGCAGTGGCTGGGCGATTGAAACGGAGGTGATGCTGACCATGGGCGTTATCCAAAGTAGTTCGAAGTCCCCTCCCTGATCGACACACCGAGCCAGCACTTGAGATCGACTGTGTAGCGATTCAGTAAGCAAACCGATACACAGCCGTTTTTCATTACGCGCTCAGACGCGCCGTCACCTCGTTCAACTCCCCCGACAACCCGTGCAGGTTGTTGCTCGCCGCTTCGGTGCGTTGCACGTTGTCCAGGTTGGCACTGGCGATGCTGGTGATCTCCGTCAGATTGCGCGAGATGTCTTCGGCGACGGACGTCTGCTCTTCGGCGGCGGTAGCGATCTGGCGGTTCATGTCGCGAATCGCTTCCACGGCCAGAGTGATGCGCTCGAGCATGGCACCGGCCTCGGTGACTTGCCGGACGCTTTCCTCACTGCGCGACTGACCGCTTTCAATCGCCTGGGCCGCATCCACCGCACCGCTCTGCACGGTGTGGATGATCTGTTTGATTTCGATGATCGACGCCGCCGTGCGCTGGGCCAGGCTGCGCACTTCATCAGCCACCACGGCAAAACCGCGCCCGGCCTCTCCAGCGCGAGCGGCTTCAATCGCGGCGTTAAGCGCCAGCAGGTTGGTCTGTTCGGCGATGCCGCGAATCACTTCCAGTACCTTGCCGATGCGCCCGCTGTCGGTTTCCAGCTGACGAATGACCGTGGCGGTGTTGTCGATTTCGCCGCGCATCCGGGTGATGGTGTCAATGGTGCCCTGCATGACTTTCTCGCCCTGCTGCGCGGAATGGTCCGCATCGTCGGCGGCGCGTGCGGCATCGGCGGCATGGCGGGCGACTTCCTGTGCGGTGGCGGACATTTCGTTCATCGCCGTGGCCACCTGATCGGTGCGATTGAACTGCTCATGGGTGCCGCCGGCCATCACGGTCGCGATCGAATTCAGCTCGCCGCTGGCGCTTTCCAGATCCGAGGCACTGCGTTGCAAGCGGCTGAAGGTTTCAGCGAGGAAGTCGCGCAAGGTATTGGCCGCCATCGCCAGTTTGCCCAGTTCATCCTGACGGCCGCTGGCCACGCGCTCGGCGAATTTGCCGTGGCTGAGTTGCGCCACGTATTCGATCAGTTGGCGAATCGGCTCGACCAGGTTGCGGTTGATCAGCCACAGGCTCAACAGACCGATCAGCGCCCCTGACACCAGCATCACGATGATCCCCAGCAACACCGTGCGACGGGCACTGGCGCTGAGCTGTTTCGATTGGTCCACACCCTGCTGGCGCAACTCGCTGACCAAGGCGCTCATCTGATCGCTGGTCGCGCGGTCCACCCCCTTGACTGCAGTGTCACCGGCCGTGGGATCGGCACCCGCCGCAAGATAGGCATCGCGGCCCTTCTGATACGCGGCGCCCAGTTGGCGATGCTCGTCGCGCAGCCGTTCGATGCGCGATTTCAGTTGCGGCTCGATGCCCTGCTGCCCGGCCAGTTCGCCGAGGATGTCCTGCACATCGCGCTGACGCTCCTGGAACTGCTTCCAGTATTTGTCCAGGTCAGCCGGTTGCTTGCCGCGCAGCAGGACGTTTTTCCACTCCTGTACCTGCACCTTGAATTGCAGGTTGGCTTCATCGATCAGTTGCGACGTGTGCAACGGCCCCTCGATCAGGTTGGCGTAGCTCTGGACACCGCTGGACAAAAAGTGAAAGCAGGCCAGCGCGATCAGCAACATCGCAATCAGACTGCCGCTCAGCAGGGCGAGAATTTGCGCTCTCAGGGACTTTTGCAAAAACATCGGACGGTACTCATGACAGGTATGAAGCACGCCCGGTTCAGGCGTGAAAGGTCTCCGGACATCCTTGTCTGCGGCGTCGGCTTTTGGCCGAAGGCGCGCAACTTACCCCAAGCAAGATCGGCGTGCCAGAGCGGTTCTTTAGGGAAATCCGACCATCGGCCGAGCAATCGTTTGCGTTCACTTTGTCGTCACAAAAACGTCATCAATGCTTGCGATGATGCGGCTCAAGTGAACCTGTAAAACCCGCAGCAGGCGCCTCACCTTGCGAGCACTCATGAACCACAGCATCGATCAAAGCCATCGCGATCCGGACCTGTTCGGCTTGCTCTACGGCTTCAGTTTTCGTCCTGGCGAGCGCGGTCGCGAGATCGATTCGGCCAGGGCGCTGCAGTGCCTTCAGCAACCGGACGACAGCGGTGAATTCCTCTGGCTGCATTTGAATCTTGCCCATGCCGCGTGCGAGCGCTGGATGAAAAGTCATCTGGAATTGCCCGACGAGTTTTTTGAGGCCTTGCACGAAGGCTCGCGTTCGACGCGTATCGAGCATGTCGACTCGGCATTGCTGGCGGTGGTCAACGACGTGGTGTTCAACCTCAGCAGCATGGTCTCGTCGGATGTTTCGACGCTGTGGGTCTGCGTGCGCAGTCGACTGATCATCAGCGCACGCCTGCAACCGCTGCACTCGGTGGACAAGCTGCGCTCTTCGGTGAAGGCCGGCGAACGCTTTCGCTCGCCGCTGGAACTGCTGGTGCACCTGCTGCGCGATCAGGGTGAAGTGCTGACCCAGATCGTGCGCAAGACCAGCCAGAGTGTCGATCAGGTCGAAGACGAATTACTCTCCTCGCGCCTGTCGACCAACCGCGCCGAGCTGGGCGCCAACCGTCGGGTGCTGGTGCGCTTGCAGCGGTTGCTGGCGCTGGAACCGGGGTCGTTGCTGCGCCTGCTCAATCGCCCGCCGACGTGGCTGCAAAAGGAAGACGTGAAGGAGCTGCGCAAATCCACCGAGGAGTTCGCGTTGATCATCAACGACCTCACGGCGCTGGGCGAACGGATCAAGCTGCTGCAGGAAGAGATCGCCGCCAACATCAACGAACAGACCAACCGCACGCTGTTCACCCTGACGGTGGTGACGGTGCTGGCACTGCCCATCAATATCATTGCCGGCTTCTTCGGCATGAACGTTGGTGGCATTCCGCTGGCCGGTGATCCGGAAGGGTTCTGGATCCTGGTGGCGCTGGTCGCGACCTTCACAGTGATTGCCGGGCGTTGGGCGTTTCGCAAGCAGCGGGATTATTGACACGCCCTCATCACCGACACAGGTTTTTTGTACAGCCCTCAGGATTATCCGGGTTCCCGATAAACGGCCCACGAATCACCTAAACCCTGATCCAAAGCAGTCTTCCTGTAACAATTAGCAACGATTATCACTGATACACCTCCCTCCTCAGGAATGTCAGCGATGGCTACACCCACCTTCTCCGCCGCCCAGGCGCCCGTCAGTAGCGCAAAACCGCAATTGGATAAAAAACCTGGACTGTTCACCATCGTGGTGTTTTTTGCCGTACTGGCCATCGGCTTGCTGTTCACCGCCTACAGCCTGATGCACGACATGCACGAACTCGGCACGGTGGTAACCACCTGGACGCCGTTTCTGCTGCTGGGCGTCGCGCTGCTGATCGCTCTGGGCTTTGAATTCGTCAACGGCTTCCACGACACCGCCAACGCGGTGGCCACCGTGATTTACACCAACTCATTGCCGCCGAACGTCGCGGTGGTCTGGTCCGGTTTCTTCAACTTCCTCGGTGTGTTGCTGTCCAGCGGCGCCGTGGCTTTCGGCATCATCGCCCTGCTGCCGGTCGAGCTGATTCTGCAGGTCGGGTCGTCCGCTGGTTTTGCGATGATCTTCGCCCTGCTGATCGCGGCGATCCTGTGGAACCTCGGCACCTGGTGGCTGGGCCTGCCGGCGTCTTCATCGCACACCCTGATCGGCTCGATCATCGGCGTTGGCGTGGCCAACGCACTGATGCATGGCCGTGATGGCACCAGCGGCGTGGACTGGGCGCAAGCGACCAAGATCGGTTACGCACTGCTGCTGTCGCCGCTGGTCGGCTTCGGCTGCGCCGCATTGCTGCTGCTGGCCCTGCGCGCCTTTGTGAAAAACCGTGCGCTGTACAAAGAACCGAAAGGCGACACGCCGCCACCTTGGTGGATTCGCGGCCTGCTGATCGTGACCTGCACTGGCGTGTCCTTCGCCCACGGCTCCAACGACGGCCAGAAGGGCATGGGCCTGATCATGTTGATTCTGGTCGGTACGCTGCCGATGGCCTACGCCCTGAACCGCACCATGCCCGCCGACCAGGCCTTGCAATTTGCCGCGGTGGCCGAAGTCACCCAGCAAGCCCTGGTGAAAAGTGCCCCGCAACCCGCGCCGGCCGACCCGCGGGCGGTGCTGTCCGACTACGTGCGCAGCAAGGACGCCACACCGCAGCTGGTGCCGGCGCTCGCCGCGCTGACCGGTAGCATTGGCGCCGAGGTCAAGGGGTATGGTTCGCTGTCGAAAGTCCCCGCCGAAGCCGTGGGCAACGTGCGCAACGACATGTACCTGACCAGCGAAACCATTCGCCTGATGGACAAGAACAAGCTCGGCAACTTCGACGCCGACACCAGCGGCAAGCTGCAACTGTTCAAGCAGCAGATCGATAACTCGACGCGCTTCATCCCGCTATGGGTGAAGATCGCGGTGGCCATCGCCCTCGGCCTGGGCACCATGGTCGGCTGGAAACGGATCGTGGTGACGGTTGGCGAGAAGATCGGCAAGACCCACCTGACCTACGCCCAGGGCGCCTCGGCGGAAACCGTGGCCATGCTGACCATCGGCGCCGCCGACATGTTCGGTTTGCCGGTGTCGACCACGCATGTGCTGTCTTCCGGTGTGGCCGGGACCATGGTCGCCAATGGTGGCGGCCTGCAGATGAGGACCATCCGCAATCTGCTGATGGCCTGGGTACTGACCTTGCCGGCGGCCATTGTGCTGTCGGGCAGCCTGTACTGGTTGTTCACCCAACTGTTCTGATTCGATCGCTGTTTCAACTGTCCCGGCCCGATCCTGAGCCGGGATTTTTTTTGTCCGTCCATCGCTGACACGTCAACGCCTGCCGCTCGTGCTTGTTCGGGTCAAATGCTGACGATGTGTTCACGCATCACCAGCCGCTCACGCACCACGTCATACACCCAGTGGTACAGGTAGGTGTACGGCAGGAAAAACAGCAGCACCCCGATATCCAGCAAAAATGCCTGCCACAGGCTGATGTTCAGCCACCAGGCAATCAGCGGTACGCCGAGGGCCACCAGGCCGCCTTCGAACAACAGCGCATGCACCACCCGGACCCAGGCGTTGTGTGCAATGGCCAGGCGCTTGAGCATCCGATCGAAGAAACCGTTGAAGACCACGTTCCACGCCAGGGCCAGTGCGGCCATGACCAGGGTCACGACGCCCATGTCGAGCATCGGCTTGTCCATGATCCACGCCAGCAATGGGGTGCAGATCAGGATCGCCAGCAATTCGAAACCGATGGCCTGGAAAATACGCTCAGTGATGGATTTGTTGGCGCTCATGGCCAGACTCCTTGAGTGATGGTGGTTGCCATGATCCTTTCTCACACCGATACTTCATAACCAATAACCATCGATCAAGGCGATAGTTCATGGCCTCCCAAGAAGTGTTGCAGGCCTTCGTCCAGGCCGCGACTCAGGGCTCGTTTTCCGCTGCGGCGCGAAAATTGGGGCGCAGCCAGTCGACCGTCAGCGCGGCGGTGGCCAGTCTGGAAATCGACCTCAACCTGACGCTGTTCGACCGCTCCACCCGCAAACCCACGCTCACCCCGGCCGGGTACGTGATGTTGCAGCGCGCCGAGGACATTCTGGCCGCCACCAGTCGCCTGGAAATGGCGGCCAGCCAACTGTCCCAAGGGGTCGAGGCGAAATTGACCGTGGCGCTGTCCGACACGTACCAGTCCGACCGTTTCGAAGCGGCACTCAGCGCCTTCGAGCAGCGTTATCCCGACCTGGAACTCGAATGCCTGATCGCCGAATGCGATGACCTGGTGGCCCTGGTACAGAGCGGTCGGGCGCAGGTCGCCTTCGCCGAAATGCAGGACAGCTACCCACCGGACCTGGTCAGCTCGACGGTGGATGAACGCACGGACATCGCGCTGTTCGCGTCCCCTGAACATCCGCTGGCAGCGCTGCCATACATTGATCAGGACGTGCTACAGCAGCACCGTGAATTGCGCCTGGCAACCATCGTCAATCCCTATGAAAGCCGGGCCAAAGGGCGCGTCTGGTCGGCGCCAAGTTATTTGATGCTGCTGGAGATGGCCCAGGGCGGATTCGGCTGGGCGCCGTTGCCGCGCTGGCTGGTGGAGCGCTTCGGTCCGGGCACCTTGCAGGAGCTGCCGGTGCGTGGCTGGCCGAAGACGGTGTCGGTCGATGCCCTGTGGTCGCGGCTGCACCCACCGGGGCCGGCGGGTAGTTGGCTGCTGGGCAAGATGCTGGAGTGAGAGTCCTTCGGCGCTGCGCGGAAGCTGTAGGAGCGTGACTTGCCCGCGATGACGTCAATTCAGACACTCCATCACCTGAACCTGATCACGCCACCTCGACCCGCATCGGCTGATTCATTTGAAAAAACTCATGCAACCCGCGCATCGCAGGTAACTCCAGCGCCTGGGCGGCGTAGCACAAACCCACCCGACGCGTCGGGGTCGGCAAGTGCATCGCACGAGTCGTCACCCGTGCCTGCCCGCTCACCAATGACTGCGGCAACAGCGCCACGCCAATGCCCGCAGCCACCATGTGCAACGCCTGTTTCAACGAGCCGGCATGCCCCGCCACCGCGTCTGGCGAACGTCCGTACAGCGCCATCAAGCGTTGATGGGACGGGTGCTGTGGGCAGGTGATCCAGTCACTGATCGGCGTCCAGGCTTGTCCGCTTTGCGCGATGGCCATCGGGTGTCCCACCGGCAGCGCCATCACATAGGATTCCTCCCACAGTGGCAGGAACAACTCGTCCTCGCAGCACATCTCCTCCACCGCCAGGCGCCCGTCGCCGCGGCAGCCTTCTTCGAGCGTCAGCAACAGGTTGGGCAGTGCCTGTCGGGCCATGCGCACGAACGCTTCGATGTGACTTTCGGCAATATCGCCTTCGATGCCCAAGGTCAGCGGCGTGCGGTTTTCCTGGCCGAGGAACAACCGGCTCAAGGCTTGCGCATCCGCCACCATCCGCAGGGCCTGCGGATACAGGACCCGCGCCTCATCACTGACATCAACGCCACGGGGCTGACGCACGAACAGCCGGGCGCCCAACTCCTCTTCGAGCTGTTTGATGGTTACCGACAGGGTCGGCTGGCTGACGAACAACCGCTGGGCCGCGAGGGTGATGTTGCGCTCCTCGAACACCGCGAGAAAGGCTGTGAGGTGGCGGATATCCATAGGCAGTTCCGATGACAGACAGAGAAATAAGGCATTTTTCAGCCACAGCAGCGATAAATATACTGCGCGTCACGCTGAGTTATTTGTTTTTCTGATTTCAGGAGTCCAGCCATGGGTAAGCCATTGATCATCATCACCGGGGCCAGTTCAGGCATTGGCGAAGCCGCCGCTCGCTTGCTGAGCGCAGCCGGCCATCCGCTCTTACTGCTGGCCCGGCGGGTCGAACGCCTGCAAGCGCTCGATTTGCCGAACACCCTCAGCCGTCGCGTCGACATCACCGACCGCCCGACCCTGCTCGCCGCCGTGGCCGAAGCCGAAGCACAGTTCGGCCCGGCCGATGCGCTGATCAACAACGCCGGGGTGATGCTGCTGGGCGAGATGAGCAAACAGGACCCGGCACAGTGGGACCAGATGCTCGACGTCAATGTGAAAGGCCTGCTAAATGGCGTGCACGCGGTGGTGGCCGGGATGATCGAGCGCAAACACGGCACGATCATCAACGTCAGCTCGGTGGCCGGGCGCAAGACATTCCCCAACCACGTGGCCTACGTCGGGACCAAATTCGCGGTACATGGCCTGTCGGAAAACCTGCGGGAAGAACTGTCACCGCATAACGTGCGAGTCATCACCATCGCACCGGGCGCGGTAGAAACCGAACTGCTCGGCCACACCACCGATGAAGCGATCAAGACCGGTTACCAAGCCTGGAAACAGGACATGGGCGGTACCGTATTGAGCGCCGAAGATGTCGCATCAGCCATCGCGTTTGCGTACCAGCAACCGCAGAACGTGTGCATTCGCGAGATCGTGATGGCGGCGACACGGCAGCAAAGTTGACGGTCGTGCGGGTTTGATTGTGCAGAGATGGCGTACATCTGTGGGTGATTGGTCGGCTGTCAGGCCGCCATCGCTGCGATGCGGCGCCCCGACAAGCCAGCTCCCACAGAAAAGCAAAGCGGCGCACACCCACCTGCTCCTCACCACTCATCAGGCCGAGCGTTAGCTCGCCTGCAGCTTTTGATCTACCCGCCCCTTCGGGAGGCTGAGTGGAGGTGTGCATCCGGGGAGTGGCGCGCAGCGCCGTTCGACGCAGTCGAACACGCTGCATGTAGGTTGAAGCGAAGCCAACCGGAGGGCAGTGTCCCCGGATGGACACCGCAGCGAAGGATCCCCGAGCCCTAGCGAGGGGCCGGACGCTCGGGGCGAGCCTTTTTTTGCTTATCTTTTTTTTGGCGTCTGAAAAAAAAGTAAGTCGCCGTAAGGGCGAAACCATCGGCGGCCGTTACCGCAGCAACGGATATGTACACAATCAACCAGGAGCCCGGTCGGCCCAAAGGCCGCCGATACACCCCATATCACCTCAACCACCTGAGCCGCCCCTCGATAAACCGCCGCTCCGGCTCCTGCCGGGTCAACGCCAGCGCCCGTTCATACGCCTGCCGCGCCTGCTCCACCCGCCCCAACTGCCGACAAAACTCCGCCCGCGCCGAATGGGCCAAGTGGTAATCCTGCAGCTCACCGCGATCCAGAATCGCCTCGACCAGCGCCAGTCCCGCCAGCGGCCCATCCCGCTTCGACAGGGCCGCGGCGCGGTTCAACTCGATCACCGGCGAAGGTACGGCGCGCAGCAACACGTCATACAGCCCGACAATCTGCGCCCAATCGGTTTGCTCCACCGACGGTGCTTCGGCATGCACCGCCGCAATCGCCGCTTGCAGGCAATAGGGGCCGAATCGCCGAGTGCCCAGCGCCCGCTCCACCAGCGCACAGCCTTCGGCGATCATCTGGCGGTCCCACAACGTTCGATCCTGATCATCCAGCAGGATCAGTTCGCCACTCGAAGACGTGCGCGCCGGACGCCGCGATTCGTGCAACAGCATCAGCGCCAGCAACCCCATCACCTCGGGCTCCGGCAACAGCTCCATGAGCAAACGACCGAGTCGAATGGCTTCACGGGTCAAGTCTTCGCGGGTCACCTGCGCGCCGATGGACGCCGAATAACCTTCGTTGAACACCAGGTAAATCACCCGTAACACGCTGTCGAGGCGTTCGGGCAGTTCCGCCAGGGTTGGCACCTGATAAGGGATTTTCGCGTCACGGATTTTCGCCTTGGCGCGCACGATGCGCTGGGCGATGGTGGCCGGTGCCGAGAGGAAGGCCCGGGCGATTTCTTCCGTGGTCAGGTCGCAGACTTCCCGCAGGGTCAGCGGCACCTGGGCGTCCGCCGCCAGTGCCGGGTGACAGCAGGTAAAAATCAGCCGCAGGCGGTCGTCTTCCACGTCCTCGTCACTCCAGTCGGCCTGCTCCAGTGCTTCCAGTTGAGCAATCAACAGCGGACGAGACGCGGCGAAGCGGGCGCGCCGGCGCAACACATCAATGGCTTTGAAGCGTCCGGTGGACACCAGCCAGGCCCGCGGATTGTCCGGCACACCGTCCCGCTGCCAGCGCTCGACCGCAATGAAAAACGCCTCATGCAGGGCCTCTTCGGCGAGGTCGAAATCGCCGAGCAAGCGGATCAGTGTCGCCAGAATCCGTCGCGACTCTTCACGATAGACCTGCTCGACGCGCTCCTTGACCGACACCGTCATTTCAAGGGTTCAACTGACGAACGGGGCGCACTTCGACACAACCGACCCGGGCCGCCGGAATGTCGCCGGCAACCTGAATGGCTTCATTGAGGTCCTTGGCGTCGATCAGGTAGAAGCCGGCCAATTGCTCCTTGGTTTCGGCGAACGGGCCGTCGGTGATCGACAGCTTGCCGTTGCGCATGCGCACGGTCGTGGCGGTCTGCACCGACTCCAGCGCCTCGGCGGCGACCATTCGGCCACTGCCCTGGATCGACTCGGCGTACGCCATGCACTCGGCGTCCTTCGGGCTTTCCGGCAACGAATGCAGCAGGTGCTCGTCGCTGTAGACCAGGCATAAATATTTCATGAGCTTCTCCAGGATCGAGGATCAACTATGGCCGTAGATTGGCCGTTTCGCGCGGCCTCCCGATCAACAGCCCGACGTTCAGGGCTGCAGGTTGAACAGGGCCGCGCCGCTCATCATGTCGAACGGGGCCGACCAGTGCTCGTGGACAATGCGCCATTGTCCGGCCTCGCGCCGGTAGCAGGCCGTCACGCGCATCCAGCACGCCTGGGTTTCACCCTTGTCATTGGTGCCCCCGCAGTGGGCCAACCAATGGGCAAAGGCGATGTGTTCATCAGCCACGATGTTCATCTGGTCGAAGTCAAAGGTATGCGGGCCCTGGCACATTTCCATGCATTCCAGCCAATGCGCGCGGTAGGCGGCCTTGCCGCGAAACTGCAGCGCCTTGACCGCGTCATAGGAGACGATGTCCTCGGCATACAGGGCCATGATTTTCTCGACATCCTTGGCGATGACCGCCTGACGGTAGGTGTCGATCAGGGTCTGGATTTCGTGTGTGGCGTTCATGGTGGTTCTCCGTGGTTTTTGTTTTGAAGACACCCCTAGTCGTCTGGCGATCCATCCAATCGACAGCCGAAATAAAAATAATCCAAGAACGCAAACTCGCTAGAATCCGAGGCTCATTTCCAATGGAAAAAGGACACTCCAGTGACAGCCCGACTCGTGCCTTACGAAAGCCTGAATGCGTTGCAACGCCAGCAGGTCGAGGCCATCGAAGTACACCCGGAACAAATCAGGTTTTCCGGTGACATCCATGGTGCATTGCACACCCTGCTATCCAAACCCGGCCCCGGCGTCAAAGGATTTGCGCTGGTGGACGGAGCAATACCCGTGGCCTTCCTGCTGCTCAAACGGCCGCCGGCCTTGCCCGCCTGGGCCGACGAACACAGCGCCACCCTGCATGCCTTGCAAGTCGATCAGCGCGCCCAGGGCAAGGGGTATGGCAAGGCGTGCCTGCAAGACCTGCCCGAAGCGGCCCGCCAGGCCTGGCCGGAAATTCGCGGGCTGGAGTTGTCGGTGGATGCAGACAACGCCGCGGCCATTGCCCTGTATGCCAAATATGGTTTTGTCGACAGCGGCGAGGCGTACAAGGGGCGGATCGGCTATGAACGGCGGATGGGACTGGTTTTCTAGGTCCGTCACGCACCTGTAGGAGCAAGCTCGCTCCTACAGGGGATCTGCGTCGGGTTTAGAGACTGAGCACCATCTCATGCCACGCCATGCCGCCATGGTCCGACGCAGATGGCTTGACGTAGGCAAAGCCGAACCCGGCGTACAGCGGGATATGCCGCTCCTTGCACATCAGGTTGATGCTGGCCTTGCCCATTGCGCGCATGCGCTCGATGAACTCGCCCATCAAACGCTTGGCCAGTCCCTGCCCCTGATAATCCGGATGCACCACCACCGACATGATCACCACATGGGACCCGGCCGGGTCGTGGCCGATCAGCTCCTTGAACGCTTCGTCCGACATTTCCACTTCAAATGCCGCACCGGAATTGATGAAACCGGCGACCACGCCGTCCACTTCGGCAACGATGAAACCTTCGGGCCAGGTGGCGATGCGGGTGGCGATTTTTTCGCGGGTCGCGGCTTCGTCGCCCTCGTAGGCTAGGGTTTCGATGGCGTAGCAACGGTCCAGGTCGGCGGGCAGGACGTGACGGATGACGGTGTTCATGGCAACTCGGAATCAGCAATGGGAAAGCCGGGGATCATAAATCAGCCTCCCCATGACATCGAGAGACGAATCGTCGATACGTCTCTCGATGCGGCTGATCAAACCTTGATCGGCAGCCAGATTTCCAGTGTTCCGGTTTTAAGCCTGGGGTTGAAGTCTTCGCTGTAGCGTTCGAATTCCGGGGCGTCCGCCGCCTGATGCCCGGACTGCGGCAGCCAGGTATCGCAGATGTAGCGAAAGGTCTGCGACAGGGATTCCAGCGGCCCTTTATGTTCGAACACCGCGTAATACTGCGGCTGAATTTCAACCCAGCGGTATTGCTCGGGCAAATCGTCGAGCTTGCTGATCTCGACACCGGCGATGTAGTCAAAGCCACCCTTGCCATCGAAATTGCAGCAGACGCCGTAGGTCACTTCACCCTTTTGACCCGGTACATTGCCGATGTGGGGACTGAATTTTTCCCAGAGCGCGGGAATACCTGCGATGGTTTGCTGGGTGAAGGGAGCGCCAAGCCCTGCAATCAGCAGGAAGTGTCCGTGTTCGAAGCGGGGTTCCAACAATTCGACGCTTTTTTGCTCATCCATGACTCGACTCCTGGAAGGAAAAAGGGGTTCGGCTGGGAGTATAGAAGCCAAACCCGTTTCGCCCACTTACAACGCGTGCAACTGCTCGACGGCGGCCGCACCGACAAACTCGTTATAGCCGGAAAGGATCACGTACACCGCGAAATAGCAGAAGATCGCCGCAGATGCCATGTAGGAGTACCGTAGCAGCTTGTCGCCGAGCAACTTGCCACCATGGCTCGCGGCAAAACACAGGCCGGCGGACCAGAGCAAACCGGCACAGAGAAAACCGCCGAGGAACAGCGCCGAACTGAGCGGCCCACCGCCACCGGAACGGGCGATCAGCGTACCGCCCACTGCAGCGAACCAGAGAATCGCGCTGGGCGAGGACATGGCGAGGAAGATCCCGCGAAAAAACTCTTTGCGATGGGAGTTCTGCCCCACCTCGACCGTTTCGGCCATCAACGCTTCATGGTGGATCGCCGAATAAATCATCTTCGCCGCGAAATACACCAGCAACGCCGAACCACCGATCCACAGCACCCAACGCACGGTTTCGTACTGCAGCAACACCGTCATGCCCGCCAGCGCCAGCACCGCGTAGATCAGGTCGCCGACGCAGGTCCCCAGGCCCAGTGCAAAGCCTTGAAAATAGCCGCGCTGCATCGCCAGGGTGATCATGGCGATATTGGCCACGCCAATGTCCAGGCACAGCGAAAGGCTCAGCAAAAAGCCACTGGTGAATTCCATCGTTCCAGTTCCTTCGGAAAAATTTGTTTACATGGAGGCTGGACATTCTGCCACAGCAGACCGTAAATTCCGCACCAGGTCACCGCAGTGACCAGCGTCGCTCGGACGGTTCCGGGCGCTTACGTTATCCGAGGCAACAATGGCCGAACAAGGTTCGCCGCGCCGCTTTGCGCGCATAGATCGACTCCCTCCTTACGTGTTCAACATCACCGCCGAGCTGAAGATGGCCGCCCGTCGCCGTGGCGAAGACATCATCGACTTGAGCATGGGCAACCCCGACGGCGCCACGCCGCCGCACATCGTCGAGAAACTGGTGACCGTCGCCCAGCGCGAAGACACCCATGGCTACTCGACGTCCAAGGGTATTCCTCGCCTGCGCCGGGCGATTTCCAACTGGTACAAGGATCGCTACGAGGTCGACATCGACCCGGAAACCGAAGCCATTGTCACCATCGGCTCCAAAGAAGGCCTGGCGCATTTGATGCTGGCGACCCTCGACCAGGGCGACACCGTGCTGGTGCCGAACCCCAGCTACCCGATTCACATCTACGGTGCCGTGATTGCCGGCGCCCAGGTGCGCTCAGTGCCGCTGGTGCCGGGCGTGGATTTCTTCGCCGAACTGGAACGGGCTATCCGGGGTTCGATTCCGAAGCCGAAAATGATGATCCTCGGCTTCCCGTCCAACCCCACCGCACAATGTGTGGAACTGGATTTCTTCGAACGGGTGATCGCACTCGCCAAGCAGTACGACGTGCTGGTGGTGCATGACCTGGCCTACGCCGACATCGTCTACGACGGCTGGAAAGCCCCCTCGATCATGCAGGTGCCGGGCGCCAAGGACATTGCGGTGGAGTTTTTCACCCTGTCCAAGAGCTACAACATGGCGGGCTGGCGCATCGGTTTCATGGTCGGCAACCCGGAACTGGTCAACGCCCTGGCGCGGATCAAGAGTTATCACGACTACGGCACCTTCACCCCACTGCAAGTCGCAGCGATTGCGGCGCTCGAAGGCGACCAGCAATGCGTGCTCGACATCGCCGAGCAATACCGCCAGCGCCGTAACGTGTTGGTCAAAGGCCTGCATGAGCTGGGCTGGATGGTCGAGAATCCAAAGGCGTCGATGTACGTCTGGGCCAAGATTCCCGAGGCTTATGCCCACCTGGGTTCACTGGAGTTCGCCAAGAAACTGCTGGCCGAAGCCAAGGTCTGTGTCTCGCCAGGCGTGGGTTTTGGTGAGTACGGGGATGATCACGTGCGCTTCGCGCTGATCGAAAACCAGGACCGGATCCGTCAGGCCGTGCGCGGGATTCGCGGGATGTTCCGGGCCGATGGGTTGATCGCCAAATCCAGCACCTGACAGAAAGCCCTGTAGGAGCGAGCCTGCTCGCGATGGCGGGTCAGTTAACGTGTATGCAGCTGACACACCTTCGAGAGCTCGCTCCCACAAATAAATCACCCAAAAAAAAACCGCATCGCTGCGGTTTTTTTGTGTCTGGCGTTTAGGTTAAACGAACAACGACAACAGCAGAATGAAGCCCAGGCCCACCACCGACAGGATGGTTTCCATTGCGGTCCAGGTCTTGAAGGTTTCTGCCACGGTCATGTTGAAGTACTGCTTCACCAGCCAGAAACCGGCGTCGTTGACGTGGGACAGGATCAACGAACCGGCACCGGTGGCCAACACCAACAGCTCACGGTTCACGCCCGGAATCATCCCCACCACCGGCACCACGATGCCCGCGCCAGTGATGGTCGCCACGGTCGCCGAACCAGTCGCGATGCGGATCACCGCTGCCACCAGCCACGCCAGCAGGATCGGCGAGATCTGTGCGTTCACCGCCATGTGGCCGATCACGTCACCCACACCGCTGGTCACCAGCATCTGCTTGAAGCCACCGCCGGCACCGATGATCAGAATGATCGCGGCGGTCGGCGCGAGGCTCGCGTCCAGCCATTTCATCATTTGGCTGGAACCGATGCCCTGCTTGTAGCCGAAGGTGTAAAGCGACAGCAGCAAGGCCAGCAGCAAGGCCGAGATCGGGTGACCGATCAGGTCCATGAAGGTGCGGAAGAAGTTGCCATCGGGCAGCACCACGTCGGCAAAGGTCTTGAGCAGCATCAGGTACACCGGCAGCAGCACGGTTACCAATGTGATGCCGAAGCTCGGCAGTTCAGCCGAATCGGTTTCGCGTGCCAGTTGATCCACCAGCTCCTGGTTCGGATGGCCAGGGATGTGCTTGGCAATGAACGTACCGTAGATCGGGCCGGCAATGATCGCGGTAGGCAGCGCCACGATCAGGCCATACAGAATGGTTTTACCGATGTCGGCGCCGAACACGCCAATCGCCAGCAGCGGACCCGGGTGCGGTGGCACCAGCCCGTGGACGGCGGACAGACCGGCCAGCAGCGGGATGCCGATCTTGATGATCGACACGCCGGTACGCCGGGCCACGATGAACACCAGCGGAATCAGCAACACGAAGCCGATTTCGAAGAACAGCGGGATGCCCACGAGGAACGCGGCGAACATCATTGCCCACTGCACTTTGTCCTTGCCGAAGGCGCGGATCAGGGTCTGGGCGATCTGGTCCGCCCCGCCCGACTCGGCCATCATTTTGCCGAGCATGGTGCCCAGCGCGAGGATGATCCCGACGAAACCGAGCACGCCACCGAAGCCGTCCTGGAACGCCTTGATGATGGTGCCGATCGGCATGCCGGAGGTCAGCCCGAGGAAGGCTGCGGCGATGATCAGGGCAAGAAAGGGATGCAGCTTGAACTGGGTGATCAGAACGATAAGCCCGATCACCGTGACCACTGCATCGAGCAGCAGGAACGTCTCGTGGGACATGCCAAACATTAGGGGTGTCTCCTGGTTGTTGTTGTTATTGAAGCGGGTAATTCGAAAGCCATAAGGACAGCGCTATCTCTAAAAGCAAAATTAGCCGGCACGCTTCAGGCCGTGCCCGAGCCACCAGCGGTGCGCCTGCACGGCCAACTCATCGACACTGTGGGTCGACGCATCGAGGGCCAGGGTCAAGGGCTCGCCGACGGGGGACTCGAGGGTGGCGAACTGGCTGTCGATCAAGGTCGACGGCATGAAGTGGCCCGGCCGGTGGGAGACACGGTCGGCAGCGACTTCCGGGGTCAGTTCAAGGAATACAAAACCCAGGCCCGGCAAGGCATTGCGCAGGCGTTCGCGGTAAATGTGCTTGAGCGCCGAGCATGTCAGCACCGGGCGCTGGCCCAGGGCGTCGACGCGACGCAACTCATCGCACAGACTGTCGAGCCAGCCGGCACGGTCTTCATCATTCAGGGGGATGCCCGCGCTCATCTTTTCGATATTGGCGGCAGGGTGAAAAGAGTCGCCTTCAATGGCAGTGGCGCCGCTGAGCTGGCACAGGGCTTCGCTGACGCAGGTCTTGCCGCAACCGGCAACGCCCATGATGACCAGGGCGGTGATGGGATGATTCATGTAACACCTCAGCGCGCAGACAGCGCTACCTTTGCCAGTTATGACACTAGACCAAAAGTAGAAGTTGCCGACGCCTTCTTGTCATTTTTGTGGGTTGCAGCATGTTCGTTCCCAACACCAAAAAGCGAGGATCAGGCAAACCCTCGCTCACGCATTTGCAGCTGCATCGAGACAGCGCTACCTTAGTGCCTTGAATTTTGTTTGGCAAGCCATCGATGACCTCAACCAAAAACGATAAAAACACACGAACCACTGGCCGCCCTACCCTCAACGAAGTTGCTCGCCTGGCGGGCGTCAGTCCGATTACCGCTTCGCGCGCCCTGCGCGGCGTCAGCACCGTGGCCGCCGAACTGGTGGAAAAAGTCCAGCAAGCGGCGCTTGAACTGAATTATGTGGTCAACCCCGCTGCCCGCGCCCTGGCCTCGGCCCAGAGCCATTCGGTGGTGGTGTTGGTGCCGTCGTTGTCCAACCTGCTGTTCATCGACACCCTGGAAGCCATTCATCGGGTGTTGCGCCCCAAGGGCTTCGAAGTGCTGATCGGCAACTTCCACTATTCCCGCGACGAAGAAGAAAACCTGCTGCGCAACTACATGGCCTACCAGCCGCGCGGCTTGCTGCTGACCGGTTTCGACCGCACTGAAAGTTCGCGGCGGATGATCGAAGCGAGCAACATTCCCTGCGTCTACATGATGGAGCTCGACAGCGCCGCCGGAGTCAATTGCGTAGGCTTTTCACAACTGGCTGCCGGCGAAACGGCGGCCGAACACCTGCTGTCCCGCGGGCGCAAGCGCCTGGCCTACATCGGTGCGCAACTCGACCAGCGCACGCTGCTGCGCGGCGAAGGTTTCCGCAAGGCCCTGCAAAAGGCCGGTTTGTATGACCCGGCCCTGGAAGTGCTGACGCCACGCGCCTCCTCGGTCGGCCTGGGCGGCGAACTGTTCCTGCAACTGCTCGCCAGTCACCCCGATGTCGATGCGATTTTCTTCGGCAACGACGACCTGGCCCAGGGTGCATTGCTCGAAGCCATGCGCTGCGGGATCAAGATTCCCGAGCAGGTGGCGATTCTCGGCTTCAACGACCTGCCCATGTCGGAACACATGGTCCCGCGCCTGAGCAGCATCAACACCCCGCGCGAGGCAATCGGTCGTCGTGCGGCAGAGCAGATGCTGACGTTGATGGCCGGCAACACCGTGGCCAAACCGGTGCAGGACATGGGATTTGAGTTGAAGGTGCGCGAGAGTACTTAATATTCCCTACGGGGACACGGATCAAAAATTCGCCGTGTCCGCCATTTCAGAATCAGTCCCGGTTCGAACTGGCAGGAGTAAGAATCACCCACTATCCAGATTGACCATTGCGCCGTCCCCGATACTCATACTGTTCGAAGAACAAGATGCAGAACATTGGGGTATGCAAGGCGACACTCCGGCTGCAGTATGGATTTTGGTTATCCGGTTAATGTATGACTCCCTTCAAAAAACCAGAGAATCATGGCAGCCAACCCAGAAAGACGAACCACCCATAATTAATCGGAGCTAAAAAGACGAACGTGATGAATGCAAGCGCCAGACTCAATCGCAACGCTGCCACGAAAGGAATTCTTCCCATTTCGATAGCGAGAACAATCGGCGAAGCCTGGTAAGGCAAGAGCGGCGTAGAAAAGCCGATCACTTGCATCATTAGAACACTCAGTAATGGCAAACCAGACGCGGTAGCCATCGACTGTGCCAAGGGCGTAAACAACGCTGGCACCCCATTCGCTGTCACCACAAAATTGAGCAGTGTGGATAAACCTACGATTGAGGCATAGCTGTGGAATGGTGAGGTCGGGTCCAAAGGTGCAAGGGCGAGTACTTCCTTGCCTATTAATGCACCGAGTCCGGTATGCCCAACAAGTGCGGCGAGTCCGAGGATTGCCGCGACATAGATAGCGGTCCGATAATTGACCTCCTGACCAAATTCCTCACTGGATACGAATCCCACCCGTGGCAGGAGGCATAGGCAAGCGGCTACGAGACCAACCCATGCCGGAGAAATACCGTGCAAAGAGTCGGTAAGCCAGAGTCCGAGCGTTGTCAAAAGAAGAAGTCCCAACCTCTTTTCCTCAGGACTCCAAGGGCGAGAAGGTTCCAACGCTATGCTTTTTTTCACTTTATCTGGAAACAACCAGACGACACATGCACAGAGTGCAAGCCCCTTCATAAAGCCAAGTACCGGCGCGTGCAATATCAGATAAGGCAAATAAGATAGTTGCAGGCCGTACGTGGTATCGATCGCCCCCGCCATGACAAGATTTGGAACATTCGCAGGCAGAATGGACGCCGAAAGCTGAAAGGTTCCAAAGCCGACAGCGAGTGAGAGACCTATACGTCCTGGACTCTTATCCCCGAACCCCACTCGGTCCGCAAGCGCCAGGACAATCGGCATCAGAAGTGCAATACGCCCCATGTTGGAAGGCATAACAAAGGCAAGCATGTACGTGAGGCCAACAATACCAAAGACCATTTGCGCATACGATCTGGAAAGATAAGCCGCGAGCCCCCCCGCACATCGAGAGGCCAAACCCGTCTTGCGAATGGCAATTCCAATGACATAGCCACTGATAACGAGCCAGAACGCGGCGGAGGTAAACCCGGAGAAGACCAACGAGGCGGGAGCCACATGGAGAATCATCGCGAACGCAAAGAACAAAAGTGCAGTCAGGTATTCTGGAAGCCCGCGTGTTGCCCATAGTGTGATTGTCACAGCCACCAAACCGGCCACTGCAATCAGTTGCATATCCATGTTGCCTTCCTTTATTTCGCAGACTTGGTTTACTTCTTGACCTACTAAGACCCTGCCGCCTGACTTTATCCCGACCGAATCACTGACGGCATCTTTAATTCAAAAGAAGCATGGCGCCACACGAACGATATGTCTAATATTTAAAAAATATCAAATTAGTATTTTTGGAGTCCTAATTGGAACTCAGACATCTACGATACTTCGTCGTCACAGCCCAAGCCGAGAATTTCACGCGAGCAGCCGAACAACTTGGAATTGCCCAACCCCCGCTTGGGCAGCAGATACGTGATTTGGAAGATGAAATAGGTACGCCGCTTTTTCACCGTGTAGGACGCGGCGTCATACTCAGTGACGCAGGTAAGGCATTTCTGATATCGGCACACGATATTCTTGCGCGTGCCGAGGACGCTCAAAAAAATGCGCGCCGTGTTGCGCGAGGTGAGGTTGGCTCATTGAAGCTGGGCTTCACCGAATCCGCCTCATTTAACGATACCGTTACAGGCTTGATCAGGCGTTACCAGCAACAGCACCCCAAGGTGGAGGTAAACCTGGAAGAAAACGATAGCGAATCGCTCATTTCCAGGCTCGGTCATGGCGACATTGACGCAGCCTTTGTCAGGCCGCCCTTTGCTATGGGCGGCGACATTGACTTCATCACCTTATCCGAAGAACCACTTATTGTTGTCCTGCCTGATGGACACTCATTAATGTCACGCAAGGAGCTGTCGCTTGCTGATTTACGGCAGGAGAATTTCATCCTCTATTCGCGCAAATCCGGTTATGGGCTAAGTGCAGATATCGTGGCCGCCTGCCGTCAATTTGGATTCAATCCGACCATCCGCCAGCAGGCCCCCCAACTATCGTCCGCTGTAAACCTGGTATCTGCGGGAATGGGTATTGCGGTAGTACCCGAATCAATGCAGCGAATTGATCGCGATGGCCTGCACTACAGAGCGCTTCGGCTTGATTGGCCCAAGGCTGTACTTGGACTGGCCACGCGAAAAGCAAATCGGTCTGCAGTCGTCGACGATCTGATTACTTCGGCAAGAATCGAAACTTCGTAAATAGATCTTCCGATACAAACCATGCTATTCCGAGCTGCAACTACCTGCCCCATATCAGTAACGCGTCTGAAGTATCCAGGCGGCGAAAACCAGTCCCTGAATCGGCAGCGAAACAACACGACAAAATTCTGATGGCATAAGTCAGCGGATTCCGGTTTAGCCGTAGACAAACTGCAAGAAACCATCGCTTGCGAAGGTCTGCCGACCTCCTCTTCACAAGAGCGTTTCCACCCGGCATTCCGGTGCAGTTCATCTGAATGTCGAAGCGACTTATACCCGCCCTGCCGGCCCAGTCTTGAGCCGACTTGATGTCACTCGTGGACAGGCACACTATTAGTTTCCCGAAGCCATGATTCGCTAACGGAGCAGCAACATGGAACATGCACTGAAGATCCTCGGTAAAGCCTCGTCGATCAACGTCCGCAAGGTCTTGTGGACGTGCGAGGAACTGGGTCTGTCCTACGAGCGTGAGGATTGGGGCAGCGGTTTTGCCTCGACCCACAGCCCTGAGTTTCTGCGGCTCAATCCCAATGCAAAGGTGCCGGTGATCATCGATGAGAACGGGGCGCTGTGGGAATCCAACACCATCTGCCGCTACCTGGCCGGCAAACACCACCATCACCATGCCGAGCTGCTGCCCACCGAACCGGCCGCGCGGGCCCGGGTGGAACAGTGGATGGATTGGCAGGCGATTGAGCTCAATCCGTCCTGGAGCCATGCATTCATGGCGTTGGTGCGCAAGGACCCGGAATTCCAGGACCCGCATCGACTGGACGTCAGTGTGCGCGACTGGAACCAGAAGATGGGCATCCTCGAACATCAGCTGGCAACCACCCAGGCTTATGTGGCCGGGCCCACATTCACCTTGGCCGATATCGTCATCGGGCTGTCGGTCAATCGCTGGTTGATGACACCGATCGAGCGCCCCGATTACCCGGCCATCGATGAGTATTTCAGGCGTTTGGCGCAGCACCCCGGTTTTCTCAAGCATTGCTGCAACGGCTTGCCTTGAGCACTCCGTGTGCCAGTGTGCATCGGTGTCGGCACGGCGGTCGAACCCTGCCGCCTGACGGCAAGGCTTGACCGCAAACGTCCGATATTCGCCGGACAAAACAAATTAAGCATTTGATATTTAAGATATTTATCTTATAGGCATATTAATTGCTCAACACACTGCACCGCCAATACCTACAAGGTCTATTTATCATGCTGGTCAGTGCAAAATTAAACCAGGTGACGCCACTGCCCAAACGGCCCGGTGAAAATCCAAACGCCGACGCCGCTGCCGGGCTTCAGAGCGGCCTTCAAGGCGCCATGATGCAAGCGCTGCAAAACAATGTGCAGACGCAAACCGCGCAAGCCAGCGAGCAGGTACAGGCATCCGCCACACAACTCGCCACGCAACAGGTCAGCCAGGCCAGTAAAATCAGTGACAACGTTGATGAAGCGTTCGCCAAGACCCGCGTGAATCTGCAGGCGACGACGGCAAGCGTACCGGCGGACACCCAGAGCAAGGTCGGCAGCGGCTCGGCCACCGACGAATTCAAGGACTATATGAGCAAAACGCCTGAACAGCGTTTGCGCGACAGCATTCTGAAAGAGATGGGCCTGACGGAAGACCAGGTAAAAGCCATGCCTCCTGAGCAACAGTTGGCGATTGGCAAAGAAATCGCCGAGCGCATGCAGGACAAAGTGAAACTGGCGCAGGCCGAGAAAGACAACGGCAGCAGCGGTAAAGGCAGCAGTCAGGTGGTCGACAAGTTCCTTGCTTCGCTTTAATGGCGCCGGAATAAAAAGGGGCCCTCTTACCGGGCCCCTTTGCATTTGGCCGCAATCAATTCAACTGCAAGGTCGAATTGAACTGGCTGATGGCGTCCACCACGTGCCGCGAGCCCTGTTGAATCTCCAGAATCACCTCCCCCGCCTCATTCGCCAGCTCTACCCCAAGCCCGGTTCGACTCAAGCTCGACTGCATGCTCGACACAGCACTGACTGACAAATCGTGGTTCTTGCGCACCACTTCGACAATTTCCACCGTTGCCTGGCTGGTGCGTGCGGCCAGGCTGCGCACTTCATCGGCCACCACCGCGAAGCCACGTCCATGCTCGCCGGCGCGGGCGGCTTCGATGGCGGCATTGAGAGCCAGCAGGTTGGTCTGATCGGCAATGCCGCGAATGGTCTGAACAATGGTGCCGATGATGTCGGACTGTTTGCTGACGGCCTCGATGCTCACCGCTGCTTCGTTCAAGTCGCGGGAAATGTCCTGGATGATCTGCACTGTTTGCTGCACCACTTCGGACCCTTTGCGCGCGCAGGCATCGTTTTGTACCGAGGTGCTGTGGGCCGATTCCGCGGCCGTTTGCAGGGTAGTGACCTGCTCGGTGATGTTGCTGGCGAACTTCACCACTTTGTACAGCCGGCCCTTGGTGTCGAACAGCGGGTTGTAGGACGCTTCCAGATAAACCATGTGGCCGAACTTGTCCTTGCGTTCGAATCGGTGCGAGTGATATTCGCCGCGATTGAGTGAGGCCCAGAACGCTCTGTAGTTGGGCGATTCACTTTCGCTGCGGTGGCAAAACAAACTGTGATGCTGGCCGACGATTTCATTGAGCGAGTAGTGCATGGTCTTCAAGAAGTTGTCGTTGGCCGTGATCACCTTGCCTTCGGGGGTGAATTCGATCACCGCCATGGAGCGCCCGATCGCGGCGAGCATGCTCTCGTCTTCGTGCTCTTTGTAAACCCTCGCCGAAATGTCGCTGGCGATTTTGATCACACTGCTCACTTGCCGATCAGGACCGTAGACCGGCATGTAGCTGGCTTCGAGCCAGATCTCCTTGCCGCTCTTGTTCAAGCGTGAAAAGGTGCCACTGACGGGCTCGCCACGGGCCAGGTCGCGCCACAACTTGGCGTACTCTTCGCTGCGGTAAAACGCCTCTTCGCAAAATATCCGGTGGTGCTTGCCGCGTACTTCTTCGACGCTGTAACCCATGGCGCTGCAAAAGTTGTCGTTGGCATCGAGCACAATGCCGTCCGGGGTAAATTCAATCATCGCCATCGAACGGCTGATGGCGGCCAACTTGGCATTGACCTCGCTCAGCGCACAGCTGAAACGTTCGATTTCCTGCAGGTCAGCCTTGTGATGTAGGTTGAACATGTTCGTACCACCTTGAGCGCGGTCTTTTGATTAATGAAAGCTGCTGATCTTTCAAATCCACCACTACGTTCCACAGAACAGGTACACGCGCCCCTCCACGGGAAGGACTTGTCAGGTGATAAATGATGTTTAATCGGAGGGTCCCTTTAGTGACACTCTTATCAAGACATCCTTCTCTTGATCGCCCGGATTCGGGCCAGCCCTAACCTACTCAAAAGCAAACTCCCTTTACCCGATTACTCCATTTTGCCAAGCCTGGGTGCCTTGGAATGCGCACTCTCACGGTTGAACGCCGGTCACCCGGAAGCCACCGACATGGTTAGTTACAGATGAGCATAGACAGCCGTCATGGCTAAGCAAGGCCACTAGTCGGCCAGCACTGAGGACAAAATCGGTTCAGCCTTGGTGTGACTGAGAAGGCATCCCAAACAGGGATCGGTGGGCAGCATCGGAGTCATGAGGCATGGCGTTGCCCGGATCGGGATCATTTCCCTTCTGTGCAACGACGCCGGGGTTTCTTGCAGATTTTTTCTTCACTGGACGAACAGCGGGAGCCCTTGGACCGGGCTCCCTGATCACGGGATCAATGACCGAAAATATCGACTTTCTTGGCCTTCTTGTCCGCACGCTTCTCGATGGCGGTTTTTGCCGGTTTTTTCTTCGCTGCTTTCTTTGAATCCATACCTTTGGACATGATGCGTACTCCACTCACACGGGATGTGAGATCAGGTATACACCTATCCTTGGGGTCGCGTTGTTTTATAATCGCCCGCTTTGCACACCGACAGTCCGGTCCCATGCCCAGCACTCAGTACACCCGGCTCGATGAGCCTTTATGGCCATTGATGAACAAGTTTTATCGCGCCCACCAATCGTCGATGAAGGCAGTCCGCGACGCGCAATTGTGGGTCGCCCGGCGTGACGAAATCGTCGGGGCATTGTGCTTGCGGCCGGTGTCCGGCGGGCATTGGCTGACGGGGTTGTTTGTCGATCCGGCCTGTCGCGAGCAAGGCATCGCTGCTGCGTTGATCGCTGCCGCGGTGAAGGACGCCGAAAGCCCGGTCTGGTTGTTCTGCCACCCGGACTTGCGCGGGTTTTACGAGCGGCGCGGCTTTGCCTTCGATCCACCGATGCCCTATGCCATGACAGAGCGCCTGAGCCGTTACGCGCGCAGCAAACCGATGATCGCCATGGGCCTGGAACCGCTGCTCAGGGCCACAGGGTAACCGGTGAGTCGGCGTGAGTGACGATAGCGTCGAGATCACCTGTGGGAGCATGTTCGCGCCCACAGTGGTCTTGTTGAGGATTCAATCGTCGGCGTTCGGATCAAGGTCCGGAAACATCACCTCGGTAAAACCGAACTTGCTGAAATCGCTGATGCGCGACGGGTATAACCGGCCGATCAGGTGATCACACTCATGCTGCACCACACGCGCATGAAAACCCGAGGCGATGCGCACGACGGGCTCGCCCTTGGGATCGAAGCCTTCATAGCGGATGTGTTGATAACGATCCACGGCGCCGCGCAAACCGGGCACCGACAGGCAGCCTTCGAAACCTTCTTCCAGCGTCGGACTCAGCGGCGTGATCAAGGGATTGATCAGGATCGTCTGCGGCACGGCTTCGGCTTCCGGATAACGCTCGCTGTGCTCGAAGCCGAAGATCACCAGTTGCAGGTCGACGCCGATTTGCGGCGCGGCGAGGCCAACACCGCCCACGCTTTCCATGGTCTGGAACATGTCGTCGATCAATTGCCACAGTTGCGGGCTGTCGAACATCTCGGCCGGCACCGGCGGGGCAATGCGCAGCAGGCGTTCATCGCCCATTTTCAGAATTTCACGGATCATGGTCAGGCTTCGTCAGTGGTCGGTTTGAGCGAGTGGTCCCGGCCCAGTCCCGACACATGGTGTTTGGGTTCGATGCCCGGGCTGTGTTCGCCGGGGACTTTTTCGCCCGGGTCCTTGCCTTCCTTGGACATGTGCTCGATCACCGCATTCATCTCGGCACCGAGCAACAGCACCGCAGAAGAAATATAGAAATACAGCAACAGCACGATGATCGCGCCGATACTGCCATACATGGCGTTGTAGTTGGCGAACTCCTTGACGTAGAAACCGAAGCCCAGGGACGCGATGATCCACACCACCACGGCCAGTACCGAGCCGGGGGTGATGAAGCGGAACTCCTGTTTGACGTCGGGCATCACGTAGTAGATCAGCGCCACGGCAACCATCAACAGAATCACGATCACCGGCCAGCGGGCGATGGTCCAGAGCGTGACAATGAAATATTCGAGGCCGACTTGCGCCGCGATCCAGCTCATCACTTGCGGCCCGAGGACCATCAATGCGGCGGCGATCAACAGCATGCCGGCGACGCCGACGGTGTAGATGATCGACAGCGGAAAACGCTTCCACGCCGGTCGGCCTTCGACCACATCGTAGGCGGCGTTCATCGCACTCATCATCAGCCGCACGCCGGCAGAGGCCGTCCACAGGGCGATCACGATACCCACTGAAAGCAGCCCACCCTTGGACTGCTGGAGCTGGTCGATCACCGGGTTCACCTGCTCCAGGGCCTGGGGCGGCAGTACCAGTTCAGATTGCAGGCGCAGCCAGGAGAAGAAGTCCGGCAGGTGCAGGAAGCCGATCAGGGCGATCAGGAACAGAATGAACGGAAACAGCGAAAACAGCATTTGATAGGCCAGCGCCGAGGCATAGGTCGACATCTCGTCGTCGATGAACTCGGTGACCGTGCGCACCATCACACGGTGCAAGGGCAGACCTTTCATGTCCGGGAAAATCATTAGCGTCTCCTTTCGCCGCAAACAAAATGGTGGGTTAAGTCGTGGCGACTCAAGGGCCGTTTACTACTTCAAAATACTCTAGCTGGCGACTTTGAAACAATTTCAGCCCTCAAGTTCAGGCTGACACAAAAACGGCCATCCGCGGATGGCCGTTTCTTACCTTTATTAAAGGCTGGGTTATGCCTTGTCGATGCCTTTCTTCAACGCATCCTTGGCTTTGCCAACGGCTTGCTGGGCTTCGCCTTTCTTTTCCTGCATCACGCCTTCGGCGCGCATTTTGTCGTTACCGGTGACTTTGCCCACGCCCTGCTTGACGTTACCGGCCGCTTCGTTGGCCATGCCTTTTACTTTATCGCCAGTGCTGCTCATGGTGTTTCTCCTGTGAACATCTCGATGAAAAAGGTCGTTACACAAGGTTGACCGGAGGCGTTTGCACGGAGTTTCATTTATTTTCAGCCCGACACTTCATCGTTCAGTGCAGGTTGGGCTTTATGTTTGCCCGGCAACCCCCGAGAATACGCGACGTATTCAGGCCATGGCGCTGAAGATCCAATCCCGTAGGAATGTTATGAAACTCGATAAAAAGCAGGCCATTGCCCGCAGAAACCAGGAACTTGGCGGTGCTGTGCTTGGCGTCAACAACTGCCACTTCACCGAATTGAACCGCAACCGCAACATCTGGTGGTTCGATATTCCGGTCGCGCGTCTGGCCATTGGTCAGTACGAGTGGATTCACCTGCTGATGCACACCCCGGAAACCGACGAACTGTTGCACCTGAAAGTGCCGACGGTGTTCCTTCGCGAGAAACTCGAAGGGCTGGTGGTGCGCAACCAGGGCAAGCGCAAGGCCGCATTGAGCCTGGAACTGAGCGCCGACAAGGACTCGTACCTGCAGGACATGCGCCCGGCGGGCACCAACGTCAATTTCGCGCCGTTCCGCCAATAACCCTCACCACAAGAGCACTAACAAAAAGCCCCGCGTCTGCGGGGCTTCTTGATTAAGCGGCGTTCTTCGCCTTGATCTTCTTCAACTCTTCATCACGCAACTCGCGACGCAGGATCTTGCCAACGTTGGTGGTCGGCAATGCATCGCGGAACTCCACGGAGCGCGGCACCTTGTAGCCGGTGACGTTGGCGCGCATGTGCTCCATCACCTGCTCCTTGGTCAGCGTCACGCCTGGCTTGGCGACGATGAAGATCTTGATCGCCTCCCCCGATTTCTCGTCTGGAATGCCGATGGCCGCGCATTGCAACACGCCCGGCAAGGTTGCCAGTACATCTTCGAGTTCATTCGGGTAAACGTTGAAACCGGACACCAGGATCATGTCTTTCTTGCGATCGACAATGCGCATGTAGCCATCCGGCTGGATCAGCGCAATGTCCCCGGTCTTCAACCAGCCTTCGCTGTCGAGGATTTCATCGGTCGCGTCCTGACGCTGCCAGTAGCCCTTCATGACCTGCGGACCTTTCACGCACAGTTCGCCGATTTCGCCCATTGGCTGTTCAACACCGGCATCGTCGATGACTTTGCACAGGGTCGAGGGCACCGGAATGCCGATGGTGCCGATCTGAATGTTCTGGATCGGGTTGACTGTCGCCACCGGGCTGGTTTCGGTCATGCCGTAGCCTTCGCAGATGGCGCAACCGGTGACGGCTTTCCAGCGCTCGGCCGCCGCCAGTTGCAGGGCCATACCGCCGGACAAGGTCACTTTCAGCGCCGAGAAGTCCAGCTTGCGGAAGCCTTCGTTATTGCACAGGGCCACGAACAGGGTGTTGAGGCCGACGAAACCGCTGAACTTCCACTTCGACAGTTCCTTGACCATCGCCGGCAAGTCGCGCGGGTTGCTGATCAGGATGTTGTGGTTGCCGATCAGCATCATCGCCATGCAGTGAAAGGTGAAGGCATAGATGTGGTACAGCGGCAGCGGCGTGATCAGGATCTCGCAACCTTCATTGAGGTTGGAGCCCATGAGCGCCTTGCACTGCAGCATGTTCGCCACCAGGTTGCGGTGGGTCAGCATGGCGCCCTTGGCCACGCCGGTGGTACCGCCGGTGTATTGCAGCACCGCCACGTCGCTGCTGGCCGGGCTGGCTTCCGCCACTGGCTGGCCATGCCCCTTGCTCAACACATCATTGAACTTGACGGCTTTTGGCAGGTGGTACGCCGGGACCATCTTCTTCACATATTTGATGACGCTATTGATCAGCAGGCGCTTGAGCGGTGGCAGCAGGTCGGCCACTTCGGTGACGATCACGTGCTTGACGCCGGTTTTCGGCACGACGGTCTCGGCCAGGTGCGCCATGTTGGCCAGGCACACCAGGGCCTTGGCACCGGAATCGTTGAACTGGTGTTCCATTTCCCGCGCGGTGTACAGCGGGTTGGTATTGACCACGATCAAGCCCGCGCGGATGGCACCAAAGACGGCAACCGGGTATTGCAGCACGTTGGGCAGTTGCACGGCGATTCGATCGCCCGGCTGCAAATCGGTATGCTGTTGCAGGTAAGCCGCAAAGGCACCGGACAATTCGTACAGTTCACCGTAGGTGATTGTCTTGCCCAGGTTGCTGAACGCCTGCTTGTTGGCGAAGCGTTGGCAGGATTGCTTCAACACTGCCTGAATATTCGGGTACTCGTCTGGATTGATGTCGGCAGCAATTCCAGCTGGGTACTTATCCTTCCAAAAGTCTTCGTTCATGGAAGCCCACTCCTCAGCAACGCGAATTCAGCACCGCATTTGATGCGATTATTATTGGTGTGTTTATTGGTGAGTCTGGCTTTTTACAAGGCCGAGAAGTCACAAAGCGCGCCGAGAGTAGCAGCTTTGCCAAGGGTCGACTAGAGCCAAAAGCGGCCTCTACGGTCACTTTTGTGACTCAAGAATGACAAGCAGTCATTTTAGAGCAAAAATTCTATACAGTGCTGAAAGCCCCGAAAAACGGGGCTTAAATCAATGCAGGAGCGAGCCTGCTGGCGAAAAACTGGAGGCCGTTGCGGGGCATCTGAGTTTACGCGTCATCGTTCAAGACCATCGCGAGCGGGCTCGCTCCTACAGGATCCACGCAAAGCGTGGTCATTCATCGATCAAGCGATATCACGCAACTCCCGCCGCAAGATCTTGCCCACCGGCGTCATGGGCAACGACTCACGCAACACGATGTGCTTGGGCACTTTGTACGCCGTGAAGTTTTCCTTGCAGTACGCCTTCAGCTCTTCAAGGCTGACCCCCGTTTCACGGGCCACCACAAACAACTTCACCGCTTCGCCCGAGCGCTCGTCCGGCACCCCGATGACCGCGCAGTTGGCGACTTTCGGGTGGGCCATGACCACGTCTTCAATCTCGTTCGGGTACACGTTGAAACCCGAAACGATGATCATGTCCTTCTTGCGATCGACGATACGCACAAACCCGTCCGGGTCGATCACGGCAATGTCGCCGGACTTGAACCAGCCCTCGGCATCCAGCACTTCGGCGGTGGCTTCGGGCTTCTGCCAGTAGCCTTTCATGATCTGCGGGCCTTTGATGCACAGCTCGCCGCGCTCGCCCAACGGCTGCTCGACGCCTTCATCGTTGATGACCTTCAGCGTGGTGCCCGGCACCGGCAAGCCAACCGTGCCGATGCGCGACTGGTCGCCATAGGGGTTGGTGCAGGCCACCGGCGAGGTTTCCGTCAGGCCGTAGCCTTCGGTGATCCGGCACCCGGTCATTTGCTCCCAGCGCTCGGCGGTGGCCTTGACCAGTGCGGTGCCGCCGGAGTTGGTGAGCTTGAGGCTGGAGAAATCCAGGGTCTTGAAATCCGGGTGATCCATCAGCGCGACAAACAGCGTGTTGAGCCCCAGCAATGCCGAGAACCGCCAGTTTTTCAGCTCCTTGATAAAGCCGCCGATGTCCCGTGGATTGGTGATCAGCACGTTGTGGTTGCCGGTCACCATCATGCACATGCAGTTCGCCGTGAAGGCATAGATGTGGTAAAGCGGCAGCGGCGCGATCATCACTTCCTGACCTTCGCGCAGCAGCGGGTGGCCATCGACAGCGGTCTGACTGAGGCAGGCCCGCGCCTGCTGCATATTGGCCACCAGGTTGCCGTGGGTCAGCATCGCGCCCTTGGCCAGGCCGGTGGTGCCACCGGTGTATTGCAGCACCGCGATGTCATCGAGGCCGGCGTTCAACGGCTTGATCCCCAGGCCCCGGCCCATGCGCAGTGCACTCTTGAAGGAAATCGCCTGGGGCAAGTGATAGGCCGGGACCATTTTCTTGACCTTGCTCACCATGGTATTGACCAGCCAGCCCTTGGCGGCGGGCATCAGGTCGCCCATCTTCGCTTCGATCAGGTACTGCAGGTCGGTGTCAGGCACTACTTCCTGGACTTTGGCACCGAACATGTTCAGGTACACCAGCGCCCGGGCACCGGAGTCCTTGAACTGATGACGCATTTCCCGCGCGGTGTACAGCGGGTTGGTGTTGACCACGATCAACCCGGCGCGCAAGGCGCCGAACACGGCGATCGGGTAATGCAGGACGTTGGGCATCTGCACCGCGATGCGATCCCCCGGCACCAGGTCGGTGTGGGCTTGCAGGTAACCGGCGAAGGCGGCGCTATAGCGTTCCAGCTCAGCGTAGGTCAGGGTGACACCCATGTTGCTGAACGCCGGGCGATCAGCAAACTTCTTGCAGGAACGTTCGAACACCTCGATCACCGACTTATAGGCGCCCGCATCAATGTCCAGGGGCACGCCGGCCGGGCGTTTGTCATTCCAGAAATCAGGTTGCATTGTTCTTGTCCTCTTTACCTGAACCTATCCGGGCCACTTTTCTGTCTCTGTCATTTCTTAAAAGCAGAAAGCGAAAAGCGGAGCTTCACGGACACTAGCAGCTATGTCGAATCAGGCAAATACGCGCACGATCGTCATAGATCGTGTGAATCTTCGTCCCATGGCGTGAGCAGATCAGACGCCCGACGCAGGATGCGCTATACACTTGGGTTGCAAGCCGCACGTACCATGCCCCAGCAAAGGAAACGCCATGATCCACGACACTTTCTGGCTGACCACCAGCGATCACAGCCGTCTCTTCGTCAACCAGTGGCTACCGGCAGGCACTCCCAAGGCATTGATTTTGCTGGCTCATGGCATGGCGGAACACAGTGGGCGGTATGCGCGTCTGGCGGAAAAACTCTGCGAACAGGGTTATGGCGTGTATGCGCCGGATTTGCGCGGACATGGCAAAACTGCCGAACACGGGACCCTCGGTCATTTCGCCGATAGCGATGGCTGGAGCAAAGTGGTGGGTGATCTGGCGTGCCTCAACCAGCACATCGGCCAGCAGCATCCCGACATGCCGATTGTGCTGCTCGGTCACAGCATGGGCAGCTACATTGCCCAGGCTTATTTGCTGCATCACAGTGCCAGCCTGCATGGGGCAATTCTCAGTGGATCGAATTTCCAGCCCGTTGCGCTTTATCGCGCGGCGCGGCAAATCGCCCGGTTCGAACGCCTGCGCCAAGGCCCCAAGGGCCGCAGCGCCCTGATCGAATGGTTGTCATTCGGCTCGTTCAACAAGAAGTTCAAACCGGCGCGTACCCGGTTCGACTGGCTCAGCCGCGATCCGAAGGAGGTCGACTTGTACGCCAACGATCCGCTCTGCGGCTTCCGTTGCACCAATCAGCTGTGGATCGATTTGCTCGGCGGGTTGCAGCAAATCAGCAAAGCGTCCAATCTCGCTCAGATCGATCCGGGCCTGCCGTTGCTGGTGATTGGCGGCGAATGTGATCCGGTGAGCGAAGGCAAACGTCTGACAGATCTGGCCAATGCCTTGCGCAAGGCCGGCAGCCAGAGCCTGCAACTGACTATTTACCCGCAGGCTCGGCATGAACTGTTCAATGAAAGCAACCGCGATGAAGTGACCGCCGATGTGCTGGCCTGGATCGCCCAGGTCTTGAGCCATCGTCGTCCACACCGAGCCGAATAGTTTTTTGTGAATTTTTTTATTCGTCACAGGAATTGAGACAGATGACCCAGGTTACCAACACCCCTTACGAAGCCCTTGAAGTCGGCCAGACCGCCAGCTTCAGCAAGACCGTCGAAGAGCGCGACATCCAGTTGTTCGCCGCGATGTCGGGCGACCACAATCCGGTACACCTGGACGCCGAATACGCCGCCAGCACCATGTTCAAGGAACGTATCGCCCACGGCATGTTCAGCGGCGCGCTGATCAGTGCGGCAGTGGCTTGCGAGTTGCCCGGGCCGGGCACGATTTATATCGGTCAACAGATGAGCTTTCAGAAGCCGGTGAAAATTGGCGACACCCTGACCGTGCGTCTGGAGATTCTCGAAAAGCTGCCGAAGTTTCGGGTGCGCATTGCCACCCGCGTGTTCAACCAGCGTGATGAACTGGTGGTGGATGGCGAAGCGGAAATTCTGGCGCCGCGCAAACAGCAGAGCGTAACCCTGACCGAGTTGCCGGCCATCAGCATCGGTTGATCCCCCCTGCCCCGTGGCGATGGCGCTTGCTCCCTCGCCACGGGCACAATTTAGCGCGCACCCTCCTGCACCTGCACGCTCGCCGTCATGCCCGCACTCAGATTCAGCCCTTCGGGCACATGGTCCAGTTTGATCCGCACCGGAATCCGTTGCGCCAGCCTGACCCAGTTGAAGGTCGGCTCCACTTCCGCCAGCAATTGACCATCAGGCGTTGTATTGCGATCGGTAATCCCGCGGCTGATGCTCTCCACATGTCCCTGCAACGCCTCCCCGGCGCTCATCAACCAGACCTTCACCGGATCGCCGACGCGAATCCGCGGCAGTTTGGTTTCTTCGAAATACGCCTGCACATAGAAGGTCGAATCGTCGATCAACGCCATGACCGATTGCCCGGCATTCACATAATTGCCTTCGGCCAGGCGCAGGTTGGTGATATGGCCATTGCGCGGCGCGTGGACCTGGCTGCGGTCCAGATTGATTTGTGCCATCTTGGCTTCGGCCTGGGCTTCACGCAGTTCGCCACGGGCAATGCCCGCGTTGATTTGCGCGTTTTCACGCAGTTCGGCGCTGATCGCTTGCGGCCCGAGGCTGGCGCGACGGCTGGCTTCGCGCTCGCGCAGATTGAGTTGCTGCTGACGGGTCTGCACCACCGCCTGGGCCTTTTCCAGCGCGGCTTCGAAACGGTCACGGTCGATACTCAACAACAGGTCGCCGGCCTTCACCTGCTGGTTGTCATACGCCTTGAGTTCACGCACCCAACCCGACACGTCCGGGGAAATCACCACCACATCGGCACGAATTCGCGCGTCGCGAGTCCAGGGCGTGAGCATGTAGTACTGCCATAAATGGAACCCGGCAAAAATCGCCACCGCCACCAGACACAGGGTTACCGCGACACGTACGGAGGTACGCATATTCAACTCCTTATAAGGGACCGAGGACGAAGGTGATCACGGTCAATACACAGACGTACAAGGCGCAATCAAACAATGCTTCATGCCAGATCCAGCGGCTCACCGGGGTCAGCCGCAACAACAGGCGCAAGGCGCCGGTGACCAGCAACGCCAGTACCACATAAATCAGAAACGGGCTGAGCAGTACCCCGCCCACCGACCACTCACGCAAGCCCATCGACGTCCTCCTGCTGGCGGCACCACGTACGCCAGCTGTTTTGCAATTGCAGCACCGCGCCCTGAGCCAGCTTCACCGCGTCATCGGGGGGCAAGGCGTACAAGGACTGCAGCAACGCTTGGCTCGGCTCGGCCAACGCTTCGGCGCGACTGCCAGCCGGACCTTGTTGCAGGACTTTTTCCAGGTGCTCCAGGTAGTGCCGTTGCGGTGCGGTCACCGGCACCTGCGCCACTGCCAGGCTCAAGCGCAGGTGCAACAATTCATCGCCGATATCCAGGCCGAGCAAGCCATCGTCCCAGCGACTGCGTGCTGGCTCAGGCAGCTCCGGATAATGCCGCGCCAATTGCAGCAAACGGTCGGCCATGCGTCCGCCGAACCAGCTCTCGGCGCCGGCAAGATTGCGCCGGGTCAGGCGTACCAGGTCGCCAAGGGTCGCGGCCAACAGGCGTCGGGCATGCCAGGTCGGGTTGCGCAGGATCAGTAAATGAAACGCCAGCACCGCCGCACCGACGCCTATCACCATGGCTTGTGCACTGTTGAAAAACACGGCGACGTCGAACTTCATCTGATTCAACGGCGCCACCAGCACAATGAAGTGCAGACAGAACGAAGTCGCCGTGGCGCCAATCTGCGGTTTGGCCATGCCCAGCGCTCCGAAAAACAATGGCACGCCCAAGCCCAGACAGAGCATCGCGAAACTGCTCCATTGCGGCAGCAGAATCTGTCCGACGATAAACGCCGCCGGAAGGGCCAGAAAAATCCCGCGCATGAAACTCATGCCGATCTGCGCGCCGTTCTCGCGGCTGGCGAACAGGCTGCACACCACACACGTCAGCAATAGCGCCCCGGCCGCGGCGGGCCATGCCGTCGCGAGCCAGAAACACGAAACCACCAGAAAGGCCAGCGCGCTGCGGGCACCGAACACCAGCGCCAGGGACAGGTCACGGTGTGGGGTCAGGGATCTTGGCGGGTCGAGGGACTCCCCCCCCTGCTCCACCGCTTGCAACGCGGTACCGGCCGCCAGCGCGGTGTCCATCAACAAGGTCAACCGCACCAGGCAGTAACTTTGCGCGGAGCTGATGTGCCGCGCATGGGACGCCTCCAGCAAGCGTGGGCGCAAGGCTTGCAATAGCGCGGGATCGCCGCTGCCGAGCGCTTCCTGGACTTCGTGCATCCAGGGCGATAATTGCGCCGACTCCTGGGGCTCCAACTGCTTCCACTGACGACGAACCGAACGGGCGATGCGCAGCAACATCAACAACTTCTGGCTCAGACCGCTGATGGCCCGCGCACGTTGCCGGCCACGATGGCCTTCGAACCAGGCGTGTTCGCGCTGGGCGTCTACCGCGACGATTCTGCCGAGGATTTCCAGCAAGTCCTTGCGCGCCTGGCCATCGCCGGCCAGGGTCGCCCGCGCGGCGTTCATACCGCTGCGCCAGGCCGCACGGGCCTGATCGGCCAGTTGCAGCTCGACCCGCATCGGCCAGAGCAAGGCACTGCTGGCCGTGGCACAGACAATCCCCAGGCAAATTTCCGTGCATCGCGCCACCGCCTGATCGAACACTGTCAGCGGATGGGCAATGGCCGGCAAAGCAATGATCGCCACCGTGTACCCGGCCAGCACAAATGAATAAGACCAGGCGCTGCGCAGCAGGGTCGAACTCGCCGTACACAGTCCGAGCCACAGCGCCAGGGCCAACAGGAACAACCACGGCGTCTGGGCGAAAGCGCCCATGAACACCACCGACATGATCGTCCCGATCAATGTGCCCAACAGCCGCGCCAGGCCCTTTTGCAGCACCATGCCGGACAATGGCTGCGCCACGATGAACGCCGTCATCAGCGCCCAGGCCGGTTGCTCCAGTCCCCAGCGCAAGGCCAGCCACAGCGCCAGGCCTCCGCCGATCAGGGTCTTGATCGCGAACTGCACAGCGCGGCGGTCAGGCGCCAATAAAGCCTGGAAAGTGATGGGCACGAAAGGGACTCTTGGAAGGACGATTTAACGATAGACGGCTTCGGTGAAAACTTGAGAAACAAATTATTAGTTAGCTATCGATGTCCCGTCCAGCGCTAATTCACAGGCACAAAAAAACGCCAGACTGGCTGGCGTTTTTGACAGCAAACGTACGCTTATGAACGTGCGCGTGCCTGGTTACGCAGGACTTTCACTTGATCGTGATTGCGCTGCACACCGTGGTACTGACGCTCAACGAGGTCGCGAATGCCCACCAGATTATGCTTGTTGATTTTTTCCATGGCGTCTCGGTAGGCCTTCAGCGCATGGTCTTCGCCACGCTCGGCTTCATTGAGCACCGCTTCTTCGTCCTTGCCGGTGAACATCGACTTCACGTCAACCCAGCGACGGTGCAAGTCACCACTGACACTGGTGGAGGTTTCCGGATCGCCGCCCATGGAACGAACCGCACTTTGCAGTTCAGAAGCCGCCGTGGCGCACTCTGCAGAACGTTGCACGAACAGGGTTTTAAGTTCAGGGTGTTTGATGTCTTCAGCGCAAGTCTTGAACCCTTCCTGACCGTCCTTGCTGGTTTCAATCAGGTCGTTGAGTACAGAAATCGCTTCTTTATTCATGTCAGTCATTTTTCAATTCCTTGCGGGTGGATGAAAGTTGCAAGAGGTGTTGCACCTCGCATGCCAGCTTTCTACCGACCAATTACTCCTTTTATTTCAAGTGGTTATGAATATCGGTTAAATCTGTATCCGTTTCTTTTGCATGATCTGTCATTTGGCCTGCATGCAGAATGCCTGTATTTTCCAGACTGATTGAATCCAGACGATTGATTGATGAACCCTGAAAAGCTCGAACTGCTGATAACTCGCCAGATGCCCTTCGGCAAATACAAGGGTCGAATCATTGCCGACCTGCCCGGCCCCTACCTGAACTGGTTTGCCCGGGAAGGATTTCCCCACGGCGAACTGGGCGGTCTGTTGGCCCTGATGCAGGAAATCGATCACAACGGTTTGTCTGAATTGCTCGAACCCTTGCGTGCCAAACACGGCAAACCCGCGCCACGTCACTGAAATGTCCACTCATCGAGTTGCCCATGCCCGATAACACCCGCCGCGCCCGTGATGAATCCTTCTGGCGGACGTTTGCCGACCGCTACGATGTCCAGCCCGGCCCGATCAACCTGGAAAATGGTTACTTCGGACGCATGTCGCGCACGGTGGTCGAGGAGTATCAGCGCAACATCGAACTGATCAACCGCAGTAACTCGGTCTATGTACGCCAGCGCTTCGAGGCGAGTGACGGCCTGAAGATCCGTGCGCGGGTGGCCGGACTGATTGATGTGCCCGCCGACGCGGTGGCGCTTACACGAAACGCCTCGGACGGCTTGCAGTCACTGATCCGCAACTACAACCGCTTGCAGCCGGGCGACCAGGTGCTGGTATGTGATCTGGAATACGACACGGTCAAGGGCGCCATGCGCTGGCTGGCCCGTCACCGTGGCGTCGAAGTGATCGAGATCGAACACCGGCATCCCGCCAGTTTCGACAGTTTGCTGACCACCTATCGCGAAGCTTTCGTGCGTTATCCACGGCTCAAGCTGATGGCCCTGACCCATGTCACCCATCGCACCGGTCTGGTGATGCCGGTCAAGGCGATTGCCGCCGCAGCCAGGGAACACGGGGTCGACGTAATCCTCGACGGCGCCCATGCATTGGGCCAGTTGGCGTTCGATCTCAAGGAGCTGGGCATCGCCTTCGCGGCCTATAACCTGCACAAATGGATCGGTGCGCCACTGACCCTGGGCTTCCTCTACATTGCCCCTGAACGCCTGGGCGACATCGACCCGGACATGGGCGAGATGCATTTCCCGATAACCGACATTCGCGCCCGTACGCCCTACAGCACCCCGAACATCCCGGCGTTGCTGACCTTGCCGCTGGTGCTGGAGGAGCATTGGGCCATGGGCGGCGCCGCCGCCAAGGGTACACGGCTCAATTACCTGCGCAACCTGTGGGTTCGAGCGGCGCGTGAGCTGCCGGGCATTGAAGTGCTGACACCGGATGACCCAAGGCTGTATTGCGGCATCACCTCGATGCGTTTCACCGCACACAACGATCAGCAGTCGATGGTCGAGCGGCTGCTCAACGACTACAACCTGTTCACCGTGGTGCGCAGCGGTGCGGCCTGCGGTCCCTGCATTCGCATTACGCCGGGACTGACCACCACCGCTGCCGACATGGCACAACTGATCACGGCGCTGACCGAACTGAGTTGACTCACACCGTGTACTTGTCGAAGTCCTCGGGCTTGATCTGGGATGACACTGCAAAGGTGTCGATGCCGATGGTCACCTGCCCGAAAAAGCCGTCTTCATTCGAGTCTCGACCGAGGGTGTGAACGGTCAGGGTCGAGGCTTCGCCGCCCATGCTCTGGTAGTAAAGGTCTTGATCGTTACTCAATGCAGGGATGGCGCGACCGCTGTACTCCCGGGCATTGAGCACCGAGCGCGCGGCGACCTCGGGGAAGTACAACTGACCGACCCAGGCGACGTGCCGCTCCTGCAGATAGTTGTTACCGCTGGTGATGCGAACGGCGACGTGGATATGCAAGGCACGCCCGGCATAAAACCCCGGACAGATCGTGGTGAACCGGGCGATGCCTTTCTTGTCGGTGAATTGCCCGCCGCGCAGGTAAGTATCGTCGTCGGTTCGCGGGACCGAGCCGATGTCTCCGGCATCGACTTCCACATCCGGATTGACCTTGCTCCAACCGGAGTATGCCCCGCGCGCATTGCAGTGCCAGATATCCACCAGCGCATCGGGAACGGGCTGGCCGGTCATGGCGTCGACTATGGCCAGCCGCAACACCAACGGGATGCCGTCGGCGCCTTCGCTGATATTGCGCCTGATCAGTTTCGGGTTGCGGAAATAGGGACCGGCTATCTGTTCCGGTGAAAGCAGGTAAACAGGTGTTGCTGAGGTGTTGTCGTCCATGACGTTCTCTCTTCCATAAGAAGAACGCAGGCTAGCACTGGCCAAAACACGTCACGCGGTAACTATGTATCGCATGATGTCCCTGTGGGAGCGAACGGGCTCGTTCCCACCTGCTTTTTTGCGGGCAAAAAAAACGGTGCACCGACCAAGCGCACCGAAAAGCCGTAGAACACACAACGAGGTGTCAGGTGAAGCGGATCAGTCCAGCAGCGCCAGAGCTTCGGCGGTGCACTCCTGAATGCGGGCCCAGTCGCCGTTCTTGATCCATTCAGGATCAAGCATCCAGCTACCGCCCACGCACATGACGTTTTTCAGCGCCATGTAGCTTTTGATGTTGGCCGGGCCGACACCGCCGGTCGGGCAGAATTTCACTTCGCCGAACGGGCCGCCCAAGGCCTTGATGGCCGCGACGCCGCCGCTGACTTCCGCCGGAAACAGCTTGAAGCGGCGATAGCCCAGACCGTAGCCCTCCATGATGCCCGACGCATTGCTGATACCCGGCAACAGCGGGATCGGGCTGGCGACGCTGGCTTCCAGCAGGTCACGGGTAATGCCCGGCGTCACGATGAACTGCGAACCGGCAGCTTCCGCGGCCGCCAGCATGTGGCGGTCGAGCACGGTGCCGGCACCGGTCACCAGTTCCGGACGCTGCTCACGCAGGATCTGAATGGCCTTGAGGCCGAACTGCGAACGCAGGGTCACTTCCAGCGCGGTCAGGCCGCCAGCGGCGAGCGCATCGGCCAGCGGCAGAACGTCCTGCTCACGAGCGATGGTGATGACCGGCAGAATCCGCGCCCTGGCGCAGAGGTCGTCGATCAGGGCAACTTTGTCCGCCATGGAAACGGTCGGGGATGGGTTTTTCATAGCGGCTGTTCCTTGGCTCATGGGCACCAGTAAATCTCTAACGTGGGTTGCAAAAATGCGCGAATCGGCAATTCGGCGACATCATCGCCGGCCAATGCGGTGTTCAGGGTGGTCAGCTTGGACTGACCGGAAATCGACAGCACTTTATGTTTGGCCGAAGCCAGCAGCGCGCGACTCATGGTCAGGCGCTGATGCGGCACGGTCGGCGCCAGCATCGGGTAGCAACGACGCGTGCCATCGGCTTTCAAGGCGTCGGCAAGGTTCGGGCTATTGGGGAACAGGGATGCGGTGTGACCGTCGTCGCCCATGCCCAGCACCAGCACGTCAATCACGGGTAGCTCGGAGAGCAAACGGTCAGCATTCTCGGCGGCTTGTTCCAGGTTGGCGGTGGCGCTGTACAGACTCAGGAACTGCGCCTTGGCCGCCGGGCCTTGCAGCAGATACTTCTTCAGCAGGCCGGCATTGCTGTCGGCGTGCTCGACCGGGACCCAACGCTCATCAGCCAGGCTGACCACCACGTTCGACCAGTCCAGTGGCTGCTTGGCCAGGTGCTGAAAAAAGGCCACCGGGCTGCGACCACCGGACACCACCAGCGTTGCGGTGCCCTGGGTGTCGATCGCCTCGCGCAATTGCTTGGCCACGCCCAGCGCCAGGCCTTCGGCCAATTGCACCGGGTTCTTGAACTCACGGGCGCTGACGCCCTGAGGCAGTTTCAAATCAGATATCGCCATACCACGACCTCCCGTCCCGCGTGATCAGAGCAATGGAGCTCATCGGCCCCCAGGACCCGGCCGCGTACGGCTTGGGCGCATCACCGGATTTTTTCCATCCGGCGATCAACTGGTCACACCACTTCCACGCGGCTTCGATTTCATCTTTACGGACAAACAGGTTCTGATTGCCGCGCATCACTTCCAACAACAACCGCTCGTAGGCATCGGGAATCCGTGCACTGCGCCAGGTGTCGGAAAAATTCAGCTGCAACGGACCGCTGCGCAACTGCATGCCCTTGTCCAGGCCTTGTTCTTTGGTCATCACACGCAAGGAAATGCCTTCGTCCGGTTGCAGGCGGATAATCAGCTTGTTGCTGATTTGCAGGCGCTGCTCGGGAGCGAAGATGTAATGCGACGGTTCCTTGAAGTGGATGACAATCTGCGAGAGCTTCTGCGGCATGCGCTTGCCGGTACGCAGATAGAACGGCACGCCGGCCCAGCGCCAGTTGCGGATATCGGCACGCAAGGCGACGAAGGTTTCGGTGTCGCTCTGGGTGTTGGAATTTGGCTCTTCCAGGTAACCCGGTACCGGTTTGCCTTCGCTGTAGCCGGCGATGTATTGGCCGCGCACCACTTGAGTGGTCAGGCCTTCCGGACTGATCGGCGCCAGCGCCTTGAGGACTTTGACTTTCTCGTCGCGGATGCTGTCGGCGGACAGGTCGGCCGGCGGGTCCATGGCGATCAGGCAGAGCAGTTGCAGCAGGTGATTCTGGATCATGTCCCGCAGCTGACCGGCCTTGTCGAAGTAACCCCAGCGGCCTTCGATCCCGACCTTCTCGGCCACGGTGATTTCCACGTGGGAGATGTAGTTCTGGTTCCACTGGGTTTCGAACAGGCTGTTGGCGAAACGCAGGGCGATCAGGTTCTGGACGGTTTCCTTGCCCAGGTAGTGGTCGATGCGATAGGTGCGGTTTTCCGGGAAGAACTGCGCCACGGCATCGTTGACCTTGCGCGAGGATTCCAGGTCCGAACCGATAGGTTTTTCCAGCACCACGCGGGTGTTTTCCGCCAGGCCGACCTTCGCCAGGTTTTCGCAGATCGCGCCATACACCGCTGCCGGCGTGGCGAAATAGGCAATGACCCGCTGCGCGCTGCCAGCCATTTCAGCCAGGGCCACATAGTCGTCGGCGTTGAGGAAATCGACGTGCAGGTAGCTCAGGCGCGCCAGGAAGCGTTCGACCACGGCTTCGTCCAGCTCTTTGGCACCGACGTAGCGGCGCAGTTCGGCGCTGATGAACGCCAGATGCTGCTGTTCATCGCCCGGCTCACGGGCCAGCGCGATGATCCGCGTGTCCTCGTGCAGGAGGCCCGCACCGTCGAGTTGATAAAGGGCAGGAAACAGCTTGCGCAAGGCCAGATCGCCAAGGGCGCCGAACAAGGCGAAGGTGCACGGTTCAACCGTAATCGAAGGCATGATGTTTGTTCTTTTATCAAGTTAAGCTACAAATACCTTTTTTCAAGGCATCACTCAAGGGAAAATGTAGTAATAACCACAACATTTTCGCAAAATACAGATTCCGAGTGGTGGTCGGTCAGAGCCATCAGTAGGATAGGCCACCGTTATGGGCCACACCAAAGGCCCTTTTTGCATTAGCCGCGCGCTTATCGGCGTCGGTGAATCAAGGAAACTCATATGGACCGCGTGCGAAATTTACTGGAACAGATCCAGAATCGCCTTGAAGAGCTCAACAAGGCCGAACGCAAAGTCGCCGAGGTGATCCTGCTCAACCCACAGCAGGCCACTCGCTTCAGCATCGCCGCCCTCGCCCAGGCCGCTTCGGTCAGCGAACCGACGGTCAACCGTTTCTGCCGTTCATTCGGCGTCAGCGGCTACCCCGAGCTCAAGCTGCAACTGGCCCAAAGCCTGGCCAGCGGCGCGGCGTACGTCAGCCGAGCGGTGGAAGCCGACGACAATCCGGAAGCCTACACCCAGAAAATTTTCGGCAGCGCCATCGCCTCCCTCGACAGCGCTTGCCAGGCCCTCGATCCGAACCTGATCAGCCGCGCCGTCGACCTGCTGATCCAGGCCCGACAGATCCACTTCTTCGGCCTCGGCGCCTCGGCCCCCGTGGCCCTGGATGCGCAGCACAAGTTCTTCCGTTTCAACCTGGCGGTGACTGCCCATGCCGACGTGCTGATGCAGCGCATGATTGCTTCGGTGGCGCACACCGGCGAGTTGTTCGTGATCATTTCCTACACCGGGCGCACCCGCGAACTGGTGGAAGTGGCGCGCATCGCCCGGGAAAACGGTGCCTCGGTGCTGGGCTTGACCGCCGAGAACTCGCCGCTGGCCAAGGCCAGTACCTTGAGCCTGAATATTCCGCTGCCCGAAGACACCGACATCTACATGCCGATGACTTCGCGGATCATTCAGCTCACCGTGCTGGACGTGCTCGCCACCGGCATGACCTTGCGCCGTGGCGTGGATTTCCAGCCGCATCTGCGCAAGATCAAAGAGAGCCTGAATGCCAGCCGGTATCCGGTGGGTGACGAGTTCAATTGATCCAACATTTGCACTGAGATCCGGCCCCATCGCTGGCAAGCCAGCTCCCACAGTGTCCGCGCCGAACCTAAAATTCGCGAACGCCAATGAAACCTGTGGGAGCTGGCTAGCCAGCGATGGGGCCGGCAGCAACAGTACAAATCTAAGCCCCCACCCGCGCCTGCAGACTCAAATGCGCCCGCTCCCCCGGTTTCAGGCACAGGCTGTCAGTCCCGCCGCTTGCGGCCTCTACACAAACGAATTCGGATATCTCGTTCCAGCTCACCCCCAGCAACGGCCGTGAGCCCGGATGCCAGACAACCGTGTCGGCCGTGTCGCCGGTATCGATGCACAACGCTCGTTGCCAGGCATGATCGTTAAGCTGCAGTTCGCCGTCATGCTGGAATACCCGCTGACAACCGCCATCGACGCGCAACTCGCCTTCCTGCTGGCAAACCTGACGGTTCAACTGGTCGTAACCTTGCGCGCCTTCGAGCCCAGACAGCGCTACCTCACCGACATCACCAATACGCCAGTAAGCGTGCAAAGCCTGACTCAACTGGCACGGCATGTCGTCCTGATGCTCGGTACTCAGGCGCAGATCCATGCATTCACCCAAGTGCGCATGCAGATCCACTTGCCAGTCGCACAGCTCCAGCTGCCAGTGCAAACGCACGCCGTCATCATCACTGCTGCTGTCGATCAACTTCCAGTCGATCAGCCGCGCCCAGCCATGGGACGGCCAGGCATTTTCACTGGGATGACGGCCATACCACGGCCAGCACACTGGCACGCCACCACGGATGGCACCGACTTGCGGCCACTTCGCCGCACACCAAAGCCACGGCTTCTGACCCTTGGGCTGAAAGTGCAGCAATTGCGCGCCCTGGCGACTGAACACCGCTTGACACAACGGGTGATCGATCACCAACACGTCGCGCTTCTGATAGCGCTCCCATGCAAACACCGGTCGTTCGCGCAAGGATTTGAAGAAGCGTTGTAGCGGATGCTCAAGCATGGGCCACGGTCCTGAAAAACATGGGTGTACTCATCTATTCAAATAGCTTGTTTGCGCTTTTTTTGTGGAGAGGGAGCTCGCCCCCTCGCCACAACAAGCCCCTCGCCACAGGGCCGCACAAAAAAAAGCGGACAGCCATGGCTGTCCGCAAAAATGCGCACATAGAGAGGAGCTTATCGCAACCGCGTTAGAACACCGACTGAATTTTCAGGCCGGCGACCAATGCGTTGTCGACTTCATCCACACCGCCAGGGTGAGTGATGTATTGCAGGTTGGGACGCACGGTCAGCCAGTTGGTCACGTGGAAACCGTAGTTGATCTCATAGTTGTATTCGGTCTCACGAATCGGCGAGAACACCGGATTGTCGTAGTCCGAAACGCCATTGGAAGCATTGACCAACTCAGCGTTTTTCTTCACGTCATCGTTGACATGGATACGGGCGAAACCGATGCCCACGTCATCCTTAGGACGCGCGTCGAACGGGCCCTTGTACACAAACATCAGCGACTGGTAGTTGTCGATGAAGTTGGTGTCCTTGTCGTGGAAAGTGGCGTTGGCGGCGATGTTCAGACCGCGAGAAGCATCGCCATTGTGGCTGGTGAGTTGCTGTTGCGCGACGAACCAGTAGCCGTGCTTGCTATCGTGGACGCGATAAGGCTGGCCGGTGGTCGCGGCGTTCTGGCCATTGGCGTCCTCGAGCACGTCATCGGCCGGGGCGGTACTTTTGTAGTAACCGACGCGGTATTCGCCAGGCAGGCTGTTGACCTTCGGCGACCAGACCAGTTCGACCGGCAACACGGTGCCCGCCGTACCGCTGCCGCTGAGCTTGAAGCCGTTACCGTGCTCCAGCTGCGACGGGTTCTGGTTGTACGCGCCAATCTGAGCGTAGAGCTCGTCATTGATGTTGTACTTCACGCGGATCGCCGCCTGGCTGACCGGCCAGTTGTACCAGATGTTGGTCGCCCAGTTACCCACCTGGGAGCCGCAGAACGCCAGGTTCTGGAATTCGCACGGGAAGGTGTTGAAGTCTTCGCCCTCACCGAAATAACCGGCCTTGACGTCCAGCTTGTTGTCGAAGAATTGATGCTGAATCCACAACTGGGTCAGGCGGACCATATGGCCACGACCGTAGACTTCCTGGGAAGAACTCAAGGTGCCGGCACGCGGGTCGCCGATACGATCGTTGGAGATGTTCTCGCCGTTACGGTTGGTGAGCTGGATCTTGGCCTGGGTGTTGTCCCAGCCCAGCAGTTTTTGCAGATCCAGCGCCGCCCCCAGGCCGAACTGGTCACTGTAGCGCGCGGTCTTGTCATCGTTGAACCCGCCATGGAGGTTCCCGCCCACTTCACCGACATAGTCCATCTTGATGTCGATGCCTTGCTCGATCAGCTTGGTACGCTCGCCACCCCAATCGCCCGTCATCCACTTGGAGTCGGAGCTGAACGCCTCATCGGCCATCGCATTACCGGCCAGAACCAGTGCCGCCGCTGCTGAGACCTGGCAGATCAACCGGGCCGTGTTTCTCGTCTTCATCCCTACATCCTCGTTTTATTGTTATTAACTTTTCTTTTTCTAACGCGGTTACAGCGGTTGTGATGCACGACAGGCCGCGCATCACGGATTCCCCCATGCAGGAGCGAGCCTGCTCGCGAGACACCTGAGAACACCGTGGGGTGTCAGGTTTCCAGTGTCATCGCTGACGTCCATCGCGAGCAGGCTCGCTCCTACCGTTGTTGTTCAGCGGCCTTTGAATTGCGCAACGTTGGCAGCGTGCGCTTCGGCTTTCGGCACACCGGCCACCCCCAAACGTTCCCCGGTCTTGGCATCGAACAGCAGCACTTTCGCCGGATCGAACTGCAAGGTCAGGCTCTCGCCAACGGCAGGTGCAACGTCCGGTGCCAGGCGGCAGCAAACCTTGGTGTCGTTGAGGTTGACGAAGACCAGGGTGTCGGGACCGGTCGGTTCAGTGACCTGGACTTCGGCGCGAATGGTCGGCAAACCAGTGGTTTCGCCGTTCGCCAGAACGATCTGCTCCGGGCGCAGGCCGAGAATCACTTCACGGTCTTCGAGACCGGCGTCCTGCATGCCCAGCGGCAATTCGCAGCGAGCCTGGCCGCTGTCGAGCAGCGCCAGCAGATGACCGTCCTTGCGTTGCAGACGCAGGGGGATGAAGTTCATCGGCGGCGAACCGATGAAGCTCGCCACGAACAGGTTGGCCGGGTTGTTGTAGATGTCTTTCGGCGTACCGAACTGCTGGATGATCCCGTCCTTCATCACCGCCACTTTGTCGCCCAGGGTCATCGCTTCGATCTGGTCGTGGGTCACGTAGACAGTGGTGGTTTTCAGGCGCTGGTGCATCAGTTTCATTTCGGTGCGCATCTCGACCCGCAGCTTGGCGTCGAGGTTGGACAGCGGTTCGTCGAACAGATAGATCTTCGGCCGGCGTGCCAGGGCCCGGCCCATCGCCACGCGCTGTTGCTGGCCACCGGAGAGCTGGCCTGGCTTGCGGTTGAGCAGGTGTTCGATCTGCAACAGCTTGGCGACCCGAGCGACTTCCTCATCGATGGCCGACTGGCTCATCTTGCGGATTTTCAGTCCGAACTCGATGTTCTCGCGCACGCTCATGGTCGGGTACAGCGCATAGGACTGGAACACCATGGCGATGTCACGATCCTTGGGGCTCATGCCGCTGACGTCCTGATCGCCGATCATGATCGCGCCGCCGGTGATGGTCTCAAGGCCGGCGATGCAGTTCATCAGGGTCGACTTGCCGCAGCCCGACGGGCCGACAAGGATCAGGAACTCACCGTCCTTGATCGACAGTTCGATGTTCTTCAGGGTGTCCGGCAGGCCGGCACCGTAGGTCTTGTTTACGTTGCGAAGTTCGAGCGTAGCCATGATTACCCCTTGACTGCGCCGGCCGTCAGCCCGCGCACGAAATACTTGCCTGCGACCACATAGACCAGCAGGGTCGGCAAACCGGCGATCATCGCCGCCGCCATATCAACGTTGTATTCCTTGGCCCCGGTACTGGTGTTGACCAAGTTGTTCAGCGCCACCGTGATCGGTTGCGAATCACCGCTGGAGAACACCACCCCGAACAGGAAGTCGTTCCAGATCTGAGTGAACTGCCAGATCAGGCAGACCATGATGATCGGCGTCGACATCGGCAGGATGATCCGGCGGAAGATGGTGAAGAAACCCGCACCGTCCAGACGCGCAGCTTTGACCAGCGCATCGGGAATGCTGATGTAGTAGTTACGGAAGAACAGCGTGGTGAACGCCAGGCCGTAGACCACGTGCACGAACACCAGGCCCGTGGTGGTGCTCGCCAGGCCCATCTTGCCGAGGGTGAACGAGGCCGGCAGCAGGACGGTCTGGAACGGCAGGAAGCAGCCGAACAGCAGCAGACCGAAGAACAACTGCGAACCGCGGAAACGCCACATCGACAACACGTAGCCGTTCAAGGCACCGATGGCCGTGGAGATAAGTACCGCTGGAACGGTGATCTTGATCGAGTTCCAGAAGTAACCGTCAACCGTGGCCCAGGCCTTGACCCAACCGATACCGCTGACCACGGTCGGCCAGCTCAGCAGGTTGCCGGTGCTGATGTCTTCGGGGGTCTTGAAGCTGGTCAACAGCATGACCACCAGCGGAATCAGGTAGAGCATCACGGCGAAGATCAGCACCGCATAGATCGCGATGCGACTCAGGCTGATGGCGGGTTTGGCAGCGAGACTAGTCATGACGCTTGGTCCTCAGCTCGGAGTACAGGTAAGGCACGATGATCGCGAGAATCGCACCGAGCATCAGAATCGCACTGGCCGAGCCCATGCCCATCTGGCCGCGACTGAAGGTGAAGGAATACATGAACATCGCAGGCAGGTCCGAGGAGTAACCCGGGCCGCCGGCCGTCATCGCCGCCACCAGGTCGAAACTCTTGATCGCAATGTGCGCCAGAATCATCACTGCACTGAAGAACACCGGACGCAGGCTGGGCAGCACCACTTTCCAGTAGATGCGCGGCATGCTCGCGCCATCGATCTGCGCGGCACGGATGATCGATTGATCAACGCCACGCAGGCCGGCCAGGAACATCGCCATGATGAAGCCCGAGGCCTGCCATACAGCGGCGATCACCAGGCAATAGACCACGCGATCCGGGTCAATCAGCCAGTCCAGGCGGAAGCCTTCCCAGCCCCAGTCACGCAACAGTTTGTCCAGGCCCATGCCCGGGTTGAGCAGCCATTTCCATGCGGTACCGGTGACGATCATCGAGAGCGCCATCGGGTAAAGGTAAATGGTGCGAATGAAGCCTTCGCGACGGATGCGCTGGTCGAGAAACACCGCCAGCAGCACGCCAATCACCAGCGTGATGCCGATGAACATGCCGCCGAACAGCGCCAGGTTCTTGCTCGCCACCCACCAGCGGTCGTTGTCGAACAACCGTGCGTATTGCGCCAGGCCCGCCCACTTGTAGTTGGGCAGAAAGGTCGACGTGGTGAACGACAGGACGAACGTCCACAGGATGTAGCCATAGAAGCCCACCAGGACGATGAACATGCTCGGCGCCAGCACCAGCTTAGGGAGCCAGCGTTGCAATGCATCGAACGGCGAGGCCTTGCTGAACACAGCAACAGAACTCATGGGGAAATCCAGAATAGAGAATTAGGATTACAAGTGCGTTCCCTGTGGGAGCCAGCCTGCTGGCGATTGCGTTGTGTCAGTTCTCACACCAGGTGGCTGACAGTCCGCCATCGCGAGCAAGCTCGCGCCTACAGGGGCCAAGCATTACTTGGCCGACTTGATCGCTGCGCCCAGTTTCTTGGCCGTGTCGGCCGGGTCGGCTTTCGGGTCGTTGATGTAGTTGGTCACTACGTCGAAGAACGCGCCCTGTACCGCCAGCGTGGTCGCCATGTTGTGCGCCATGCTCGGCTGCAGGCCGCCGGACTTGGCGTCCGCCAGGAAGTCCTTGGCCGCAGTCTGGGCGCACGAGTCGAAACCGAACTTGCCCATATCGGCCAGCATGTCGTTGCGCACCGGGATCGAGCCCTTGTTGATGCTGAAGACTTTCTGGAAGTTCTCACCCAGCACGACTTTGGCGATGTCCTGCTGACCGGCAGCAGTGCCCTTGTCTTTCTGCTTGAACACCGCCAGGGAGTCGATGTTGTAGGTGAACGCCTTGTCGGTGCCCGGGAACGCTACGCACTCGTAGTCCTTGCCGGCGACTTTTTTGGCGGCGGTCCACTCGGACTTGGCCCAGTCACCCATGATCTGCATGCCGGCCTTGCCGTTGATGACCTTGGCGGCTTCCAGGTTCCAGTCCTGGCCTTTGCCGTCGGCGTCCATGTAGGTCGCGACTTTCTTCAGCTCGGTCAGCGCCTTGACCATTTCCGGACCGGTCAGCGCGGCGTTGTCGAGATCAACCAGGGCTTTCTTGTAGCCATCGACACCCATGACCGAAAGCACGACGGCTTCGAACACGGTGCTGTCCTGCCAAGGCTGACCGCCATGGGCCAGCGGAATGAAACCGGCAGCCTTGAGCTTGTCGCCGGCGGCGTAGAATTCTTCGAGGGTGGTTGGATTCTTGGTGATGCCGGCTTTCTTGAAGACTTCCGGGTTGATCCACAGCCAGTTCACGCGGTGGATGTTCACCGGCACGGCCACGTAATCACCGTCGAACTTCACGGTATCGGAGACTTTCTTGTCGAGCAGGCTGTCCCACTTCTCTTCTTTGGCAACGTCTTTGAGGACGTCGGTGTCCAGCAGGCCGGTCGACGCCCACTCTTGGATGTCCGGCCCTTTGATCTGAGCGACGCCTGGCGGGTTACCGGCCACTGCGCGACTTTTCAGTACGGTCATGGCCGTGGCACCGCCACCACCGGCGACTGCGCCGTCCTTCCAGGTGAAGCCGTCTTTTTCGACTTGTGCCTTGAGGACATCGACCGCTGCTTTTTCACCACCCGACGTCCACCAGTGAACAACTTCCACAGTCCCTTTGGAATCGGCGGCAAGGGCACTGATGGGGAATGCAGCAACAGGGAGTATTGAGGCGAGAGAAATGACAGTAGCGAGGCGAGAAATCGCATTCATCTAGGAGTACCTTTCTTGTTGTTATGCATGCAAGTCTGGTGCTTGCGCTGCATAGGATTTTAAACAGGGGATGCCCCTTCGCAGGTAACGAAGGGACGCGCGAATGTCACCGCATGGTTACATAGAACCGCTCTGGGACAGCTTTGCCAACGCACTGGCCATGCTCGGGGCCAGAGGCAGGCGTGGAATCAGCACGGCTTGCCAGGCGTGGTAAAGGTCGGGTTTGCCGGCCCAGATATCGGCACTCGGGCGGTTCAACGGGTCAAGCTCGTGGTGCCAACTGCCATCGCAACGGTCGATGAAATGATCGTCACAGAATTCCCAGAAGAGTCGGTACCAGTGCTCGTATTGCTCATCGCCCGTACGCTTGAGCAGCGCACTGGCAGCGGCGCTGGCCTCGCAATGGGTCCAATGCAGGCGATGGCGCACCACCGCACGATTATCCCAGTCGAGGGTGTAGACGATGCCGGGCGCGCCATCGACGTCCCAGCCGTGGCGGCAGTTGTGCTCGAAGAGTTTTTCCGCGTCGGTGGCCAGCCATCCCGGCGTGAGCATCCCGGCCCGTACTCGCGCCGCTTCAAGGTGCAACAGCAACCGCGCCCATTCGAAACCGTGGCCCGGCGTAGTGCCAAAGGGACGGAATCCGTCGGCCGGGTTGTCGTGGTTGTAGTCGCACAACGGCTGCCAGTCGCGGTCGAAATGCTCGACCACCAGGTAATCGTTGGCAGCCGCATGACCATGGATGACCCGCTCGACGATGCGCTGGGCACGGCACAGCCAGCGGTTGTCGTCGGTGACATCGGCCAGGGCGAGGAAGGCTTCGGTGGCGTGCATGTTGCTGTTGGCGCCGCGATACGCCTCCTCCTCACGCCAGTCACGGTTGAAGGATTCGCGCATCGCGCCCTCGTCCTCGCTCCAGAAATACGTGTCGATGATGTCGATGGCCTCATCGAGCAAGGCTTGTGCGCCGGGACGTCGGGCCACTACCGCAGAGCTGGCTGCCAGTGCGACGAAGGCATGCAGGTAGGCGTTTTTGCCGGTGTTGCCGTCACGGTGTTCCGCGACGGCGAACCACCCTCCATGAACGGCATCACGCAACGGCCCGCGCAGGGCGTTGATGCCGTGATCCACCAACTCGGCGAACCCCGGCAAGCCCTGGATATGGGCCATGGCGAAGCTGTGGGTCATGCGGGCGGTATTCATGGTTTCGGCTTGCGCGTTGGCCGCCAGGTGACCTTTTTCATCGAGGTTACCGAAGCCTTCGGGAAGCTTCGAAGCCTTGGCAAATGCGAGCAGGCGCGAGCCTTCGGCAGCGAGCCATTGCTGATGGGCAGGTGCGTTGAGCCAACTGCTGAACGCCGGTTGGAAGGTGTCCATGGGGTGCCTTTTTTGTTGTTTTGACTGCGGGCAGTCTAAACAACGGGCGGCGGCGGGCTTGTAACGAAGGGGGCGAGTTATGTCACCAGGCTGTGACATTTGATTTGAGGAATGCGTTGATTGGGCTGACGCCATCGCGGGCAAGCCCGCTCCCACAGGTTATGCGCACATTTCAAAATGAAGGCAATCCTGTGGGAGCGTGGCTTGCCCGCGATGAAGGCGACGCGGTCTGACTAATCAACGCTACGAGGTAACTGCAACGTCACCCGCAACCCGCCTTCACGCAGATTCTGGAGGCTGACTTCACCGCCATGGCTGTGGGCAATGTTGCGCGCGATTCCCAGCCCCAACCCATACCCTTGCTGCTGCCCCGCCAGGCGGAAGTGCGGCTCGAACACCTGTTCCAGTCGTTGCTCCGGAACCCCCGGCCCTTCGTCGTCGACATGCAGCACGAACGCACTGTCGTCATCATCGATGTGCAGATGGGCCTTCTGTCCGTACTTCAAAGCGTTGTCGATCAGGTTGCCGATGCAGCGCTTGAGCGCCAGCGGTTTACCTGGATACGCCGCCAGTGCCCGCCCCTGCTGAGTCACGCGGCCATTGCCGTTCGGCGCCAGGTAGGGCTCCACCAGACAATCGAGCACATGATTGAGGTCGACCTGCTCGATATTTTCGTGGATGTCGGTGTCCTTCACGCATTGCAGCGCGCCCTTGACCAGCAATTCCAGCTCATCCAGATCGCGGCCGAACTTGGCTTGCAGTTTTTCGTCTTCAAGCAATTCGACCCGCAGGCGCAGGCGGGTGATCGGCGTACGCAAGTCATGGGATATCGCGCTGAACAACTGACTGCGTTCAGTCAGGTAGCGGCTGATGCGCTCGCGCATGGTGTTGAAGGCGCGACCGACCTCCACCACTTCGCTGCCGCCGCCCTCGGCCACAGGCTCGACGTCAGCGCCCAGTGACAGGTCCCGTGCCGCCCGCGCCAGACGCTTGAGCGGCCGGCTCTGCCAATGCACCAACAGGCCGATGAACAGCAACAGAAAGCCGCTGGTGAGGGCGATGAACCACATCTGTTGCGCTGGCAGGCCCTGCTCTTCAAGGCTGGTGTAGGGCTCGGGCAGAAGCGAGGCGATATACAGCCATTCGCCTGGCGCCATCTGGATCTGGGTGACCAGCACGGGCGGATTCACCGGTTCCAGGGTCAGCGCGTAATGGGCCCAGGAGCGTGGCAGTTCATCGAGCTTCAGGCCGGCATTGAAAATCCGCAGGTCTTCAGGGCTGACGAAAGTCACCGAAATGTCCGTGTCCTGGCCCAAGGACTGACGCAGCACTTCGTCCACGGCTTTGATCACTGCCGCCTTGCGCGGGGTGACCGGCAACACCTCCATACCCAACGGTCTATCGTTGAGCGTCACCACGAACCGGGTGCCGCCCATGCTGCGCAGCTGGTCGAGCACCAGCGGCCGGAACGCCACCGGCAAGGAGCGGAAATAACTGACACTGGCGGTCATGGAATGGGCAAGGCTGCGGGCGCTGGTGACCAGACCTTCCAGCTGGGTGGCGCGCAGTTGCGAGACCCAGATCACGCTGGACAGCGTCTGCGCGAACAGCACCGCGAGCAAGGTCAGCAACAACATGCGCCCGAGCAGCGAGCGCGGCACCGGCACTTTCGCCACCAGCGAGCGAAAAAAATCAGTGACCATTGCTGGCAACCACAGTGGCTGCCAGTTGGTAGCCACTGCCACGCACGGTACGGATCAGGCGTGGCGGTTTTTCGGTGTCGCGCAGGCGTTGGCGCAGACGGCTGACCGCCATGTCGACGATCCGATCGAGCGGCATCAACTCACGGCCACGGGTGGCATTGCCAATGGTGTCGCGGTCGAGGATTTCCTGCGGGTGATCGAGGAACAGTTTCAGCAGGGCGAAATCGGCGCCCGAGAGAATCACTTCTTCGCCATCGATGTGAAACAACCGATGGCTGACCATGTCCAGGCGCCAGTCATCGAAGGCCAGCACTTCACTGCCGGAACGCTCCTGACCGAACTGCGCGCGACGCAACAAGGCCTTGATCCGCGCTTGTAGTTCACGGGGGCTGAAGGGTTTGCCAAGGTAGTCGTCCGCCCCCAGTTCCAGGCCAATGACACGGTCGGCTTCGTCGGAACTGGCGGTGAGCATGATGATCGGCACCTGGGCCCGCCGCGGGTGCTGGCGGATCCAGCGGCACAGACTGAAACCGTCCTCGTCGGGCAGCATCACGTCGAGGATCACCAGATCGCTGGGCTCATCGTTCAAGGCCTGGCGAAAACCGGCGCCGTCCGGCGTGGTACGGACCTGGAAACCGGCGCGGGTCAGGTAGGTGTCCAGCAACTCGCGTATCTCTTGATCGTCATCGACCAACAAAATCGACTTGTTGACTGAGCTCACGGGGCGGCGTCCTTGTTGTTTGAATGGGGCGGATTATGCCTGATGACCTTCGAATATTTGTTGCCTGTTCTGGCCCTATCGCGGGCAAGCCCGCTCCCACAGGGTTATGTACACATTCTGAAAGTGCCAGTAATCCTGTGGGAGCTGGCTTGCCAGCGATGAAGGCGACGCGGTCTCAAGCCTGGTCGAGCGCCACTCCCGCCCCCACCAACCCGGAATACGGTGCCGTCACCAGCCACACCGGAATCCCCTTGAAGTAATCGCTCATGCAGCCCTTGTCGGCAAAGCATCGGGCGAAACCGCTTTCGAGGAAGAAATCGGCGAAGCGCGGAATTACCCCGCCAACGATGTACACGCCACCACGCGCGCCCGTGGTCAGCACGTTGTTGCCAGCCACGCGACCGAGCCAGCAGCAGAACTGCTCAAGCACTTCCAGGGCAATCGGATCGCCCGCCAACCCGGCAGCGGTGATCGCCTCCGGGGTGTCGAGTACCGGTTCATGACCGTCCACCGCGCAAATCGCGCGATACACCCGTGGCAAGCCACCGCCGCTCAACGCCGTTTCGGCGCTGACATGGCCAATCTCGTTATAGAGGTGTTGCCACAGTTGGGTTTCTCGCGGGCTGCTCAGGGGCAAATCGACGTGACCGCCCTCTCCCGGCAAGGCCGCGAAACGGCCTTCACCGAGATCCAGCAATGTACCGACGCCCAGACCGGTGCCCGGCCCGATAACCACCGCAGGCCGCAAGGGCTCCGGCGTCCCTTCACAGACCACGCGGAATTCGCCTGGCTGCAAACGGGTCATGCCCAGGGCCATGGCCGAGAAGTCATTAACCAGCAACAGCTGATCCACCTGCAAGGTCTGACAGAACCCCTTGCGGCTCAGTCGCCAGTGATTGTTGGTGAACTTGAATTCGTCGCCACTCACGGGGCCCGCCACCGACAGGCACACCGAACCGATGGCCCCCGGCGCCAGACCGAGCCCGCTCAGGTAGAGGCTGATCGCCTCTTCGGGGCTGGCGTGGTCTGCCGTCGCCAGCACCTGGACCGATTCCAGTTGCTGGTTTTTCCACAACGCGAAACGTGCGTTGGTCCCACCGATGTCACCGACCAAAGCCAGTTTCAATTAAGCGTCTCCAGGGCAGAAGTAAAGGCGCTGGCGCCCTGCTCCGCCGAGCTGAAGGCCATGCGCATGAAACCAAACAGTTCGCGACCGGTGCCGATGTTGTTGCCCAGCAGGCCCTTGGCCGGGGTGCGCGCTGCGAATTCTTCGGCGTCCACCTTAAGCTCCAGGGTGCCTTTGACGCCATCGACGCGGATGATATCGCCCTCTTGCACCCGCGCCAAAGCGCCGCCCACGTACGCTTCGGGGCTGACGTGAATGGCCGCCGGAATTTTCCCCGACGCGCCGGACATGCGCCCGTCGGTCACCAGTGCGACTTTGAAACCGCGATCCTGCAGCACGCCAAGGAACGGCGTCATCTTGTGCAGTTCCGGCATGCCGTTGGAGCGCGGGCCCTGGAAGCGCATCACCGCAACGAAATCCTTCTCCAGCAAACCGGCCTTGAACGCATCGGCCAGGTCTTGCTGATCCTGAAACACCATGGCCGGCGCTTCGACGACCTGGTTTTCCAGCGCGACCGCCGAGACTTTCATCACGCCACGACCAAGGTTGCCTTCCATCACCCGCAGGCCGCCTTCTGGCGAGAACGCACGAGCCACCGGCCGCAGGATGCTTTCGTCGAGGCTTTCGGTAATGCCTTCGCGCCAGACCAGCTCGCCGTTGTCGAGGAACGGCTCCTGGGTGTAACGGCTCAGGCCGTGGCCCAGTACGGTGTTGACGTTTTCATGGAGCAACCCGGCTTCCAGCAGTTCACGGATCAGGAACGACATGCCGCCCGCCGCCTGGAAGTGGTTGATGTCGGCTTTACCGTTCGGGTAGACGTGGCTCAGGGTCGGCACCACCTCGGAGAGGTCGGCCATGTCCTGCCAGGTCAACTGAATACCCGCCGCCATGGCGATGGCCGGCATGTGCAAGGTGTGGTTGGTCGAGCCGCCGGTGGCGTGCAGGGCGACGATGGAATTGACCAGTGAGCGCTCGTCGACGATTTCGCCGATTGGCAGGTAGTTGCCGTTCTGTTTAGTGATGCGCGTCACCTGATGCGCCGCTTCGCGGGTCAGGGCATCGCGCAACGGCGTGTTCGGGTTCACGAAGGAAGCACCCGGCAAGTGCAGGCCCATGACTTCCATCAGCAACTGGTTGGTGTTGGCGGTGCCGTAGAAGGTGCAGGTGCCGGGGCTGTGGTAGGAGTTCATTTCCGATTCCAGCAACTCTTCGCGGCTGGCCTTGCCTTCGGCGTAGCGCTGGCGCACATCGGCTTTCTGCTTGTTGGAAATGCCCGACACCATCGGCCCGCCCGGGACGAAGATCATCGGCAGATGCCCGAAACGCAACGCGCCCATCATCAGGCCCGGCACGATCTTGTCGCAGATGCCGAGCATCAGCGCGCCATCGAACATGTTGTGGGATAACGCCACGGCTGTAGACAGCGCGATCACTTCGCGACTCGGCAGGCTCAGCTCCATGCCGGGCTCGCCCTGGGTCACGCCATCGCACATGGCCGGAGTGCCGCCGGCGAACTGACCGACGGAGCCGATTTCACGCAGGGCTTTTTTGATCAGCTCCGGGAAGACCTCGTACGGCTGATGCGCCGAGAGCATGTCGTTATATGACGAAACAATCGCAATGTTGGCGGAGTTCATCATCCGCAAACTGTTCTTGTCGTCGCTGCCGCAACCGGCCACGCCGTGGGCGAAGTTGGCGCATTGCAGCTTGCCGCGCATCGGACCGTCGCTGGCCGCACCGCGAATCAGTGCAAGGTAAGCCTCACGCGTGGCGCGGCTGCGGGCAATAAGCCGTTCGGTGACCTCAAGGACGCGGGGATGCATGTGTAGAACTCCAGGCTAACGGATGTGGCGACCTGATTGTCTATGCTGAACAAGAGCCGTTGTTGACGGGATGACAGACGGCTTTCTTGATCAATCGGACCAGTTGATTCAGGTCACTCGTTGTAGATTGAACAAAATATTGCCACTAAAAAGGCTTGTTTTCTATTTTTTTGCGAATAATCTTGTAATTCCAACAACAAAACGACGGCGGCGCTGACAAATGACTCTTCGAATCGCGATCAATGGTTTTGGCCGTATCGGCCGTAATGTCCTGCGCGCACTCTATACCCAAGGCTATCGTCAGGATTTGCAAATCGTCGCGATCAACGACTTGGGCGACAGCGCGATCAACGCACACTTACTCAAGTACGACACTGTTCACGGCACGTTCGATGCCGATGTCCAACACGACCAGGAAAGCCTGACCGTCAACGGTGACCGCATTTCGGTCAGCGCCATCCGCAACCCGGCCGACCTGCCATGGGCCGCGGAAAGGATTGATGTGGTGTTTGAATGCACCGGCCTGTTCACCGACCGAGCCAAGGCTGCGGCGCATATTACGGCCGGCGCGCGCAAAGTGATTATCTCGGCACCGGCCAAAGGGGCCGATGCCACGGTGGTGTACGGGGTCAACCACGACATTCTGCGCCAGTCGCACCAGATTATTTCCAACGCTTCGTGCACCACCAACTGCCTGGCCCCGGTGGCCCAGGTGCTGCACCGCGAACTGGGGATCGAAAGCGGTCTGATGACCACGATTCACGCCTACACCAACGACCAGAACCTGACCGACGTCTACCACACCGATCCGTACCGCGCCCGTTCCGCCACCCAGAACATGATCCCGAGCAAGACTGGCGCCGCTGAAGCGGTGGGCCTGGTGTTGCCGGAACTGGCGGGCAAACTGACCGGCATGGCCGTGCGTGTACCGGTGATCAACGTCTCCCTGGTCGACCTGACCGTGCAGCTCAAGCGCGAAGCGTCGGCCGATGAAGTCAACGCGCTGCTAAAAGAAGCCAGTCAGCACTCGAAAATCCTCGGCTACAACACCCTGCCGCTGGTCTCGAGCGACTTCAACCACAACCCGCTGTCGTCGATCTTCGACGCCAACCACACCAAAGTCAGCGGCAAGCTGCTCAAGGTGCTGGCCTGGTACGACAACGAATGGGGTTTCTCCAACCGCATGCTCGATAACTGCCTGGCGCTGTGCAACGCTGAATAAGCAGCACGCCCCCAGCCTGCAGGAGCGAGCCTGCTCGCGATGGTCGTGAACGATAACGCGGGGAACCTGATGCCCCGCAGTGTTCTCTAGCTCATCGCGAGCAAGGTGCGTGTCATTTCTGGAGCAACAACCGATGATTGGCATCAGCTTTACGCAAAAGACCCTGGCGGCGCGCAAGCGTATCGCCTTGGTCGCCCATGACCATTGCAAGGTGTTCTTGCTGGATTGGGCCGAGCGGCAGAAAGATAAACTCGCCCGACACGAACTGGTCGCCACCGGTACCACGGGTTTGTTGCTGCAACAACGCCTCGACCTGCCGGTGGAGAGCATGATCAGCGGCCCACTGGGCGGTGACCAGCAGCTCGGCGCACGAATCGCCGAACAACGGGTCGACATGCTGGTGTTCTTCTGGGACCCGTTCGAGCCACAGCCGCACGACCCGGACATCAAGGCATTGTTGCGCGTCGCGGCGGTCTGGAACATTCCAGTGGCGTGCAACGAATGCAGCGCCGACTATCTGCTCAGCAGCCCGCTGATGGATCAGGCGCATGAGCACCGGATTCCGGATTACGCGACCTATCTGCAGAATCGCGCATAAACCGGAACAAATCAGTGCTTGACCACCAAAGCGGATGATAAGCATTATCATCCGCTTGAAATGGATCAGGTTCTCCCGTGAGTCAATCGCGCTTCAACGACGTCTTCATCACCCAGCGAATCACTCTGCTGCGCACGCTGGAGCGGATGGTCAACAACCACAGCACAGCCGAAGACCTGCTGCAGGAAACCTACCTGCGCGTGACCCGTGCGCTCAGCGAGCGGGCCATCGATCACCTCGAACCCTTCGTATTCCAGACTGCCCGCAACCTGGCGCTGGACCATCTGCGTGCGCGGCGAATCCACTCGCGAACCATGGTCGATGACGTCCCGCTGGAGGTGGTGCAAAGCGTCGCCGCCCCGGCCGGCAATGCCGAGGATGCCGTCCATGCAGAACGATTGCTTGAGCGCTTGAACGTGCGCCTCAGTCAACTCAGCCCTCGCCAGCAGCAGATTTTCATCCTCAGTCGCCTGCACGGTCACAGCTATCTGGAGATCGCCGAAAAGCTCGGTGTATCGCTGAGCACGGTGCAAAAGGAGCTGAAACTGATCATGACAATCTGTATGGGCGTCGCAGGACGCAGCTCGAAGCTTTAAGCTTGAAACTGCATTTCCTCCCCTGCCGAGAAAATACCGTGACGGACACCCAGCGCTTCCATTCGCCCTCCCCGGCGCAGGACACTGCAGATGCGATGGACCAGGCCCTCGACTGGCTGATCGTGCTGGACAGCCCGAACGAAGAACAGACCCGCCAGTTCCAGCAATGGCTCGCGGCCGATCCGGCGCATGCCGATGCGTTCGCCAGGGCCCAGGCGATCTGGAATGGTCCGCAAATCACACAGTGCGCACAAAGCCTGGCCGCGCGCCCGGCGAAGATCACCGTACTCTCGCGCCTGCGCCCCCACTGTAAACCCCTGGCCACCGCCGCCGTGCTGATCCTCGGCCTGTTCAGCTTCAGCAATTTGCCGATGCGCCTGCAGGCCGATCACCTGACCGTGGTCGGTGAACGCCAGCGCCTGCAACTGGAGGACGGCTCGAAAGTCCTGCTCAACACCAACTCGGCCTTTTCCAGCACCATCAACGACCAACAACGCGTGGCGCGGTTGTATCAGGGCGAAGCCTATTTCGAGGTGCCGCCTCATCCGGGACAACCGCTGGAAATCGACGCTGGCCTGGTCACGGCGAGCGTCCGGGATACGGCATTTGCCGTGCGTTATCTGGATGGCGTGACACAGGTTCGAGTGCAGCGCGGAGACGTCGATCTGCGGGCGACTCGCGACGACGAACGCGTTCGCTTGAGCGCCGGGGAAAGCATCCGTATCGGCCCCAACGGGTTCGACCGCCCGGCCAAACTGGATGCCGCCACCGAACTGGCCTGGGTCCAGGGCCGACTGGTGTTCGAAAACTGCCCCCTGAGCCAGGTCCTGGCGGAACTGCGTCGCTACTATCCAGGCTGGATCATCAACAACAACGAGCGGTTGGCCAATGTCGCGGTGACGGGGAATTACCGCCTCGATCAGCCGCTGGACGCCGTCCGCTCCCTTGCCCACATCACCTCCGCCAAACTCCAGGAGTTCCCGGCGCTGGTGATCCTGAACTAAATGAGAATTATTTTTACTCGATAGCCAAGCCTCGTACGTCTCGTTATAGCCAATGCAATTGATTCGCATCTTCGATGCCGATCAGCACCTATAAAGATTCGTGCGACACGGAGCGCTATCGATGTCCTCTCGCCTTACCCGCCAGTCCTCTTCACCTTCCCGCGTACTGTCGTTGCTGACCGCCGCCATTCTGATGGCCGGCAGTGCACCGCTCATGGCCGCCACGGCCGAACAGCCGAGCCGCAACATGGGCGACTATTCGTTCGCCATTGCGCCACAGTCGCTGGTGCCGGCGCTCAATGCGTTTACCGCTGTGACAGGCTGGCAGGTTGGCTTGCCCTCAGCGCTGGCCGAAGGTGTGGCGTCGCCAGGTGTACGTGGCTCACTGCCGCCAGAGAAAGCCCTCGATCGCCTGTTGGTGGGGACCGACCTGAGCTATCGCAAACTGGGCAATAACAACATCGTGCTGGAAAAGCGCGGCAACAGCGGCACCCTCAACCTGCAACAGGTGACCATCAGCGCCACCCGCCAGGCGCAAGACGTGAACAGCGTGCCCAGCACCGTCACCGTTCACACGCGTGAAGAGCTGGATCGCAACAACGTCAATACCATCAAGGAACTGGTGCGTTACGAACCGGGCGTTGCCGTGGGCGGTACCGGCACCCGCGGCGCAATCAGCGGCTATAACATCCGTGGCATCGACGGTGACCGGATCCTGACCCAGGTCGATGGCGTCGAAGTACCGGACGGCTTCTTCAACGGCCCTTACGCCAAGACCCAGCGCAACTACGTCGACCCGGAAATCGTCAAGCGTGTCGAAATCCTCCGCGGTCCGGCTTCGGTGCTCTACGGCAGCAACGCCATCGGTGGCGCGGTCAGCTACTTCACCCTGGACCCCGACGACATCATCAAGCCTGGCCAGGACGTCGGTGCTCGGCTGAAGACCGGTTACAGCTCCGCCGACGACAGCTGGCTCAAATCCGCCACCGTCGCGGGCCGTGCCGATCAGTTCGATGGCCTGTTGCATTACAGCCAGCGCGATGGCCACGAAACCGAATCCTACGGCAGCAACAACGGCACCGGGCTGGCACGTACCGCCGCCAACCCGGAAGACGTGCGTGCCACCAACGTGCTGGCGAAAGCAGGCTGGAACTATAAAGAGGACGCGCGCCTGGGCCTGGTCTACGAAAAGTACAAGGACGACCGCGACACCGACCAGAAAAGCGCTTATGGCGGCCCGTTCCTCGATGGGAAACCGACCATTGCGGCCAACATCTTGCCGGGCGGCATGTACCAGTGGCGCACCGGTAACGACACCATCACCCGCGAACGCTTCGGCCTGGAACACAGCTTCGCACTCGACAGCCTGCTGGTGGACAACGTCAAGTGGAGCCTGAATCACCAGATCGCCAAGACCGATCAGAGCACCGAGGAGTTCTACTACCCGATGTCACGCAAAGTGCTGCGGACCCGAGACACGGTCTACGAAGAAAAGCAGTGGGTCTTCGATGCACAACTGGATAAAACATTCAGCCTTGCCGACACCGAACACCTGTTGACCTACGGCACCACCCTCAAGCAACAGAAAGTCACCGGATCACGCAGCGGCAATGGCACGTGCCTCGCCGTCTTCGGCAGCTGTCGGGTTGTCGGCGCCACCAGTGCCGCGGACGTGCTGAAAAAATCCAGCGACTTCCCGGACCCGACCATCAACACCTACAGCCTGTTCGCCCAGGACCAGATCAGCTGGAACCAGTGGACCTTCCTGCCTGGCCTGCGCTACGACTACACCGAACTCAAGCCGCACATTACCCGGGAATTCCTCAACACCGTGGCGGCCGACGGTCGCGGCACCGTCAGCGACGAGAACAAGACCTGGCACAAGGTGTCGCCCAAGTTCGGCCTGACCTATGCCCTGACCGACGAGTACACCTGGTACGGCCAATACGCCGAGGGATTCCGCACCCCGACCGCGAAGGCGCTCTACGGGCGCTTCGATAACACCGTTACCGGCTACCGCGTAGAGCCAAATCCGGACCTGGAACCGGAAAAAAGCAAAAGCTACGAGACCGGCCTGCGCGGCAATTTTGAGCAAGGCTCCTTCGATGTGGCGGTGTTCTATAACAAGTACCGCGATTTCATCAACGAAGATGCCATCACGCCGGGTTATGACAAGCCGACCTTCCAGAGCGCCAACATCAAGCACGCCACCATCAAAGGCGCGGAAGTCAAAGGTCGCCTGAACCTCGATGCCTTCGGTGCGCCGCAAGGTCTCTACACCCAGGGTTCCGTGGCGTATGCCTACGGTCGCAACGACGACACCGGCGAGCCGCTCAACAGTGTCAATCCGCTGACCGGTGTATTCGGGCTCGGCTACGACCAGGACAACTACGGCGGGATGTTGAGCTGGACGCTGGTGAAAAAGAAAAATCGGGTCGACGACAGCAACTTCAAGTCGCCGGACGGCGTCAGCAGTCAGTTCAAGACCCCGGGCTTCGGCGTGCTGGACCTGAGTGGCTTCTACAAAGTCACCGACGATGTGACCGTCAACGCCGGCATCTACAACCTGACCGACAAGAAGTACTGGTTGTGGAATGACGTGCGCGGTTACGACAGCGTCGGCGAAGCCTCGGTGACGCAACCGGCCAACCTTGATCGCCTCACTCAACCGGGTCGCAACTTCGCGGTCAATCTGATCTGGGATATCTGATCCCGCCCTTCTCACGACGCCGCTTCATTTAAAGCGGCTTCGTGAGGATTTTTTTACTGTCGTGGGCCTGCTCATACGTCTCGTTACCAGGCTCTTCTTATTCTCAAGGATGTCTCATGACCACTCAGGAAACGGCTCAACGTCCGGTATTGCGCTCGCAACGCCTGAATCAGATCACCCACGAACCTCACACCCGACTCGATGCATTGGTCAAAGCCCATGCACCGTTCGAAACCCAGGCCAACTTCGCCCGGTTCGTGGTGGCGCAGTACCTGTTCCAGTCCGAACTGGTGCCGCTGTACAACGATGCCGATTTGACCGCCATCGTCCCGGACCTGCCTGCTCGTTGTCGGGCCGAAGCAGCCATGGCCGACCTGGCGGACCTGGACACCGAAGTGCCGGGACCGGTCGCTGGCGCCCTGCACCTTCCGAGTAAAGCCCAGGCTCTGGGCTGGCTCTTCGTGTCCGAAGGATCGAAGCTCGGCGCGGCCTTCCTGATCAAGCGCGCCGTCGGCCTGGGCCTGAACGAAACGTTCGGCGCCCGCCACCTGGGCGAACCGGCCGGTGGCCGCGCTGAAGGCTGGAAAAGCTTCGTCAAAACCCTCGATGGACTGCAGCTCAGTGCCCAGGAGGAAGCCGAACTGGATAAAGGCGCCATCGACGCGTTCAACCGCTTTACCCTGTTACTGGAACAGGCTTACGCCACCGCAACTATCTGACCCGACACATATCCCTTGTGGGAGCGGGCTCGCCCGCGATAACGGCATCACGGACAATAGTTACGTCGACTGATGCACCACTATCGCGGTCAAGCCCCCACAGGGCACTGAGTAAGTCTGTAAGATCCCGATCGGCCTCGAACGCGCACCCTCTGAGAATATGCCGTCCTCATCAAAACTCACCCGTCTGCTCTTCGGCCTGCTGGCCTACGTCAGCCTCGGTATCGGCCTGATCGCCATTGTCGTACCCGGCCTGCCAACCACCGAATTCATCCTGCTGGCCGCCTGGGCGGCGACCAGAAGCTCGCCACGCTTGAGCGCCTGGCTGGAAAACCATCGGCTGTTCGGCCCCATTCTCATTCACTGGCGCAACGGCAAAATCATCGCGCGCCGGGCCAAGGTCAGCGCCACCGTCAGCATGCTGCTGTGTGCCACGCTGATGCTGGTGATGCTCGAGCATGGCTGGCCGATCTACCTGGCGATGGCGGGCATGGGCCTGGGCAATGTGTGGATCTGGTCGCGCCCCGAAACACTGCCGAAATCCCCCTGAATCAAACCGCTGTTTTTCCTGTTTTTTATACGATTTTCGGTACATTTTCCCGCGCAAACGTTTAGCAGCTACCGTTCGTCGGCATCGCCCTCATGCAATGACCACCCCTCGCCGATGTGGATTGAATGCGCTGAATGGATTTGGCGAATCGAGTCGGCCCGGACTCATTGCCAACACCTCACCCATTCGCGAGTTCGCCCTATGTTCGACTCACTGTCCATCCGCCTGAAAATTGTCCTGCTCTCTGGTCTATGCCTGCTTGGCGTGGTCGCGCTGATCGAGGGCATGAACGTCTACCAGACCAATCAGAACAATGCGCTGGTCAGCTCCTCCAGCAGCCAGATGCTCACCACCAGCGTGCAGGATTTGCTGCAGGCCAAGGCTGCCGAGCAAGCGGTGCGGGTGCAGAAGACGTTCGGCGAAACCCAGACGGTAGTGACCGCCCTGGCCGATCAGATCAAGGACATGCGCAACCTGGCCGCCAAACGCTCCCTGGAGCCCGGTGCCCTGCGCGAAGAACTGAACCAGAGCCTGAAAACCGCGTTCGAGCGCAACAGCAAAGTGCTGGGGATCTGGCTGGCGTTCGAACCCAACGGCCTGGATGGCAAGGACAGCGAGTTCGCCAATGACGCCGCTCGCCAGTCCAACGAAGCCGGACGTTTTGCCACCTACTGGAGCCGTGCCGGGGGAGAAGCGCTCAACACGATCATGGTCGAAGAGGACATGACCAAGACCACCCTGAACCTGAGTGGCACCCCGTACAACGTCTGGTACACCTGCCCTCGGGACAGCAAACGTACCTGCCTGCTCGACCCGTACGCCGATACCGTCGGTGGCAAGGAAGTGTTGATGACCACCATTTCCACGCCGCTGCTGGTGGATGGCAAGTCCATCGGCGTGGTGGGTGTGGACATCGCCCTCAACGCCTTGCAAGCAGCGGCTGTCGACTCCCAGCGTGACCTGTTCAATAGCGCCGGTCACATGCTGATCGTTTCCGGTACTGGCGTGATGGCTGCCTACAGCACCGATGCCGCCAAAGTCGGCAAAAGCATCGACGACACCCTGGGCGCCGACGGCAAGGACATTCTGCAATTGCTCAGCGGTGGCGCTCCGAAAATTCTCCAGCAAGGCGACCTGATCCGTGCGGTTTACCCGGTCAGCCCGATCCCTGACGCCAAGGCCTGGGGCGTGGTGATCGATTTGCCCAAACAAGTGTTGCTGGCCGACTCGGTGAAGCTGCAAGCGGTGCTCGATGACGCCCAGCAAAGCGGCACGATCAAAGCCGTTGGCGTGGCGATCATTGCCGGCCTGATCGGCTTGCTGTTGATCTGGCTGACGGCTTCGGGTGTCACCCGGCCGATCAATAGCGTGGCCCAGATGCTCAAGGCGATTGCCAGCGGCGACGGCGACCTGACCCAACGCCTGCACTACAGCAAGAAGGATGAACTGGGCGAACTGGTCAGCTGGTTCAACCGCTTCCTCGACAAGCTGCAACCGACCATCGCGCAGATCAAGCAGAGCATTACCGATGCTCGCGGCACTGCAGACCAGTCTGCGGAAATCGCCCGCCAGACCAGTGAAGGCATGCTGGTACAGTTCCGCGAAGTCGATCAGGTCGCCACTGCCTCCAACGAAATGAGCGCCACGGCCCACGACGTTGCCAACAGCGCATCGAACGCGGCGAATGCGGCCAAGGGCGCCGACCAATCGGCCCGCGAAGGCATGCAGATCATCGAACGCAGCACCCGCGACATCAATCAACTGGCCGACGAAGTCAGCAAGGCCGTGACTGAAGTGGAAGCCCTGGCGGTGAACAGCGACCAAATCGGATCGGTGCTGGAAGTGATCCGCAGCATCGCCGAACAAACCAACCTGCTGGCGCTCAACGCCGCGATTGAAGCCGCCCGGGCCGGCGAAAGCGGTCGCGGTTTTGCCGTGGTCGCCGACGAAGTGCGCAACCTGGCCAAACGCACCCAGGACTCGGTGGAGGAAATTCGCCTGGTGATCGAGCGTATCCAGAGCGGCACCCGCGGTGTGGTCGCCACCATGCATTCGAGCCAGACCCAGGCCCACAGCAATGCCGGGCAGATCCAGCAAGCCGTGCAGGCCCTGAGCAAGATCAGCGACGCGGTCACCGTGATCAGCGACATGAACCTGCAGATCGCCAGCGCTGCCGAACAGCAAAGCGCCGTGGCAGAAGAGGTCAATCGCAACGTTTCGGCGATCCGTACCGTCACCGAAACCTTGACCGGGCAGGCCAATGAATCGGCGCAGATCAGCAGCCAGCTGAACAACCTGACCACCCACCAGATGAAACTGATGGATCAGTTCCGCGTATAGAGCCCCCCTGTGGGAGCGATCTTGCTCGCTCCCACAGGATTTCATCCGGCCTGCCCCCTGTTTGTTCTATGCTCGGGCTCTCGCTCCGGAGGGCCTTCGATGACTGATCTACTCACGTCCATTCAAGCCGCACTCGGCTTGCCCCGCACCCAGGTCTCATTCACCGCCAGTGGCGCCCTGCCCTCGGCCTTTGCCGTCACGGACCTGGCGTGCGCCAGCATCGCCGCCGCCGGCCAGGCCATCAGTGAGCTGCTGCATCAACAAACCGGCCGCTTGCCCGAAGTTGAAGTCGATCGCCGACTAGCCTCGTTCTGGTTCTCCTCCTCGATCCGCCCGGTGGGCTGGAGTGTGCCGCCGTTGTGGGACCCCATCGCTGGTGACTATGCCACCCGGGACGGCTGGATTCGCCTGCACACCAATGCGCCCCATCACCGCGCCGCCGCCGAAACCGTGCTTGGCGCCTGTACCGATCGCTCCGCGATGGCGAGCAAAGTGGCGCAATGGGCCAAGGGCGACCTGGAGCAAGCGGTGGTCGATGCCGGAGGTTGCGCCGCTGAAATGCGTACGTGGGCGCAGTGGCAGTCTCACCCGCAAGGCATGGCAGTCAATGCAGAACCGCTCATCCAGTTCGACCGTCACGGCAACCACGAGGGCAAACCGTGGCAAGGTTCAGTGGCACAGCCCTTGGCCGGGATCAAAGTGCTGGACTTGACCCGTGTGCTCGCCGGCCCTGTTGCCAGCCGTTTTCTGGCCGGCCTCGGCGCCGACGTCTTGCGTATCGATCCGCCGACCTGGAACGAACCCGGCGTGGTGCCGGAAATGACCTTGGGCAAACGTTGCGCGCGCCTCGATCTGCACGACAGGGCTGATCGCAGCGTGTTCGAAAACCTGCTCAAGAATGCCGATATCCTGCTCCACGGCTATCGCGCCGATGCGCTCGAAGGGTTGGGATACGGCATCGCCGAACGGCAAAAACTCGCCCCGGGCCTGATCGATGTCTGCCTGAATGCCTATGGTTGGAGCGGTCCGTGGCAAAACCGTCGAGGCTTCGACAGCCTGGTGCAAATGAGCAGCGGCATTGCCGAGGCCGGCATGCGCTGGCAGTGCGCGGACAAGCCGACACCTTTACCGCTGCAAGCGCTGGATCACGCCACCGGCTACCTGATGGCGGCCGGTGTGATCAAGCTGTTGGCTGAACGCTTGAGCAATGGCCATGGTGGAACGGCGCGGTTGTCGCTGGCGCGCACGGCGAAGTTGCTGATCGACAATGGACCCGGGACCGACGCGTTATTGCGCGCAGAGGATGAAGGCGATCAGGGGCTTGTGCTCGAGCAGACCACCTGGGGCCTGGCGCATCGGCTGCAGGTTCCTTTGAAGATCACCGGTACCCCCCTGCAGTGGACGATCGCGGCCTCTGAATTGGGTTCCCACCGCGCGCAGTGGTGGTGACGGTCAGATAGCCTTCAGGAGCAGGCTCGCACCCGGTTTGTCATTACCCATAAATTGTGCGCGGGATTTCACCATTGGCCCGCGCCAAGGCATACTTGCCCCCCCTCGCCGTCCAGAATTCATTAGCGTCCCATGCGTATCCACGTCAGCTTCATCGACCGCGTCGGTATCACCCAGGAAGTCCTGGCCTTGCTCGGTGGGCGCAATCTCAATCTGGATGCGGTGGAAATGGTGCCGCCCAACGTTTATATCGACGCCCCGACCCTGAGCGCGCAAGTCCTCGAAGAGCTGCGTGATGCGCTGTTCAGCGTGCGTGGGGTGCAAGCGGTGACGGTGGTCGACATCCTGCCCGGCCAGCGTCGGCACTTGCAGCTCGACGCACTGCTGGCGGCCATGACCGATCCGGTGCTGGCGCTGGACAGTGCCGGCAAGGTGTTGCTGGCCAACCCGGCCCTGATTGCCCTGTACGGTCGTGAACCGGCCGGTGAAAGCGTCGCCGACCTGTTTGGCGACCCGGCCCTGCTCGATACATTGCTCGAATACGGTTTCCGGTTGCCACTGCGGGAAATTACCGTCAACGGGCAGACATTACTGCTGGACGCCACGCCCATCACTGACGCTGGCGCGCTGCTGACCCTGTATCAACCGAACCGCATCGGCGAACGCCTGTCGGCACTGCATCACGATCATGCCGAGGGCTTCGATGCGCTGCTGGGCGAATCGCCGGCGATTCGTACGCTCAAGGTTCGCGCACAACGGGTGGCGGTCCTCGATGCGCCTCTGCTGATCCAGGGCGAAACCGGCACCGGCAAGGAATTGGTGGCCCGGGCTTGCCACGCCATCAGTGCGCGACACAACGCTCCGTTTCTGGCATTGAACTGTGCTGCATTGCCGGAGAACCTCGCCGAAAGCGAACTGTTCGGCTATGCCCCCGGCGCGTTTACCGGTGCGCAACGGGGCGGCAAACCGGGTCTGATGGAGCTGGCGAACCAGGGCACGGTGTTTCTTGACGAAATCGGTGAGATGTCGCCGTACCTGCAAGCCAAGTTGCTGCGCTTCCTCAACGATGGCAGCTTCCGGCGGGTCGGCGGTGATCGGGAGGTGAAGGTCAACGTGCGGATCCTCAGCGCGACCCACCGCGACCTGGAAAAAATGGTCAGCGAAGGCCTGTTCCGTGAAGACCTGTTCTATCGACTCAATGTGCTCAATGTCGAAGTCCCGCCCCTGCGCGAGCGCGGTCAGGACATTCTGCTGCTGGCCCGCTATTTCATGCAGCAGGCATGCGCACAGATCCAGCGCCCGGTCTGTCGCCTGGCACCGGGCACTTACCCGGCACTGCTGGGTAATCGCTGGCCTGGCAACGTCAGGCAACTGCAAAACGTGATCTTCCGCGCCGCCGCCATATGCGAAAGCAGTCTGGTGGACATCGGCGACCTCGACATCGCCGGCACGTCGGTGGCGCGCCAAAGCGACCATGAAGTCGACAGCCTGGAACAGGCGATGGAGGCGTTCGAAAAAGACCTGCTGGAAAAACTCTACGTCAGTTACCCCTCGACCCGGCAATTGGCCAGTCGCCTGCAAACCTCCCACACCGCGATCGCCCACCGTTTGCGCAAGTACGGCATTCCCAACAAGCCCTGACGCCGCCAACGCCTGAATCACCGCAGATCCCTGTTGGAGCGGAGTTGCTCCCACGGGTTTCGTGTCCAGCAAGAAATCACTCTAAAAGCGACCTTCATCTGTACTGAAAGCGCTACAGCGTAACGATATCGCTACACTCGTCCCCAGCCAGCGCCCTGCAAGGCTTTGATCCCCTTAGGCTTTTTTCTTTGTGCCCCGCCGTAGCGATTTCGCTACAGACCACATTGCCCGCGCCTCTCGAAATACCCATAAACAATTGATTAATAACAAGAAATTAACATTGGCCGCGTTTTTGCTTAGTAACCCTTCATAAACCAGGGCATTGCCCAAGCATTCAATAGCGTCCACCAGACGAGTCTGGCCCCCTTAGGAGTTTCCATGAGCGAGTTGCGTTTTACTGAAGATCACGAATGGCTGCGCACCGAAGCTGACGGCACGGTTACTGTCGGCATCACCGTTTTCGCGCAGGACGCATTGGGCGACGTGGTTTTCGTACAACTACCTGAGCTGCAGTCCTACGACAAAGGCGCTGAAGCCGCCACCGTGGAGTCGGTCAAAGCCGCCAGCGGCGTGTACATGCCACTGGACGGTGAAGTACTGGAAGTGAACCCTGCGCTCGACAGCAGCCCTGAGCTGGTCAACGAAGATCCGCTGGGCGAAGGCTGGTTCTTCCGCTTCAAGCCAAATGACGCCTCGGCTGTTGCCCAACTGCTGGATCAGGACGCCTATGACCGTCTGATCAAAGCCAACGCCTAAGCCTGAGGAGCGCTGACATGACTCAAGTAAGCCTGACAACCGCCAACGAATTCATCGCCCGCCACATCGGCCCGCGCGCCGGCGACGAGCAAGCGATGCTCAACAGCCTCGGCTTCGATTCCCTCGAAGCCCTGAGCGCCAGCGTGATTCCCGACAGCATCAAGGGCACCAGCGTGCTCGGCCTGGAAGACGGCCTGAGCGAAGCCGACGCCCTGGCGATGATCAAATCCATCGCGGCCAAGAACCAGTTGTTCAAGACCTACATCGGCCAGGGTTACTACGGCACGCACACGCCGTCGCCGATCCTGCGCAACCTGCTGGAGAACCCAGCCTGGTACACCGCCTACACCCCGTACCAGCCGGAAATTTCCCAGGGTCGTCTCGAAGCGCTGCTGAACTTCCAGACCCTGATCAGCGACCTCACCGGCCTGCCGATCGCCAACGCCTCGCTGCTCGACGAAGCCACCGCCGCCGCCGAAGCCATGACTTTCTGCAAGCGCCTGAGCAAGAACAAGGGCAGCCACCAGTTCTTCGCCTCCGTGCATTGCCACCCGCAGACCCTCGACGTGCTGCGCACCCGTGCCGAACCGCTGGGCATCGAGGTGGTGGTCGGCGACGAGCGCGAACTGAGCGACGTGACGCCGTTCTTCGGCGCCCTGCTGCAATACCCGGCGAGCAACGGTGATGTGTTCGACTACCGCGCATTGACCGAGCGTTTCCACGCCGCCAACGCCCTGGTGGCCGTGGCCGCCGACCTGCTGGCCCTGACCCTGCTGGCCCCGCCGGGCGAATTCGGCGCCGACGTGGCCATCGGCAGCGCCCAACGTTTCGGCGTGCCGCTGGGCTTCGGTGGCCCGCACGCGGCGTACTTCTCCACCAAGGATGCGTTCAAGCGCGACATGCCGGGCCGTCTGGTCGGCGTCTCGGTGGACCGTTTCGGCAAGCCGGCCCTGCGCCTGGCGATGCAGACCCGCGAGCAGCACATCCGTCGCGAGAAGGCCACGTCCAACATCTGCACCGCGCAGGTGCTGCTGGCCAACATCGCCAGCATGTACGCCGTCTATCACGGCCCGAAAGGCCTGACGCAGATCGCCAACCGTGTGCATCAGCTGACCGCGATTCTGGCCAAGGGCTTGAGCGCTTTGGGCCTGAACGTTGAGCAGGAACACTTCTTCGACACGCTGACCCTGAGCACTGGCGCCAACACCGCCCAACTGCACGAACAGGCGCACGCCCGGCAGATCAACCTGCGCGTGGTCGATGCCGAGCGTCTGGGCCTGTCCCTCGACGAAACCAGCACCCAGGCCGACGTCGAAACCCTGTGGGCCTTGCTGTCCAGTGGCAAAACCCTGCCGGACTTCGCCGCCCTCGCCGCTTCGACTCAAGCGACCCTCCCGGCCGCGCTGGTGCGTCAGTCGCCGATCCTCAGCCATCCGGTATTCAACCGCTATCACTCGGAAACCGAGCTGATGCGTTACCTGCGCAAACTGGCGGACAAGGACCTGGCGCTCGATCGCACCATGATCCCGCTGGGCTCGTGCACCATGAAACTCAACGCCGCCAGCGAAATGATCCCGGTGACCTGGGCCGAGTTCGGTGCCCTGCACCCGTTCGCTCCGGCCGAGCAAAGCGCCGGCTACCAGCAACTGACCGACGAACTGGAAGCGATGCTCTGCGCCGCCACCGGTTACGACGCGATTTCCCTGCAGCCGAACGCCGGTTCCCAGGGTGAGTACGCTGGCCTGCTGGCCATTCGTGCCTACCATCAGAGCCGTGGCGAAGACCGTCGCGACATCTGCCTGATCCCGTCCTCGGCCCACGGCACCAACCCGGCCACCGCCAACATGGCCGGCATGCGCGTGGTCGTGACCGCCTGCGATGCCCGTGGCAACGTCGACATCGAAGACCTGCGCGCCAAGGCCATCGAGCACCGCGAACACCTCGCCGCGCTGATGATCACCTACCCGTCGACCCACGGCGTGTTCGAGGAAGGCATCCGCGAAATCTGCGGCATCATTCATGACAACGGCGGCCAGGTGTACATCGACGGCGCCAACATGAACGCCATGGTCGGCCTCTGCGCACCGGGCAAGTTCGGCGGCGACGTCTCGCACCTGAACCTGCACAAGACCTTCTGCATTCCCCACGGCGGTGGCGGCCCGGGCGTCGGCCCGATCGGTGTGAAGTCGCACCTGGCGCCGTTCCTGCCAGGCCACGCGCAGATGGCGCGCAAGCAAGGCGCGGTGTGCGCCGCGCCGTTCGGCAGCGCGAGCATCCTGCCGATCACCTGGATGTACATCCGCATGATGGGCGGCGCCGGCCTCAAGCGCGCCTCGCAGCTGGCGATCCTCAATGCCAACTACATCTCCCGTCGCCTCGAAGAGCACTACCCGGTGCTCTACACCGGCAGCAACGGCCTGGTGGCCCACGAGTGCATCCTCGACCTGCGTCCACTGAAAGACAGCAGCGGCATCAGCGTCGACGACGTGGCCAAGCGCCTGATCGACTTCGGCTTCCACGCCCCGACCATGTCCTTCCCGGTGGCCGGCACGCTGATGATCGAGCCGACCGAAAGCGAATCCAAGGAAGAACTGGACCGCTTCTGCGACGCCATGATCCGCATCCGCGAAGAAATCCGCGCGGTGGAAAACGGCACCCTGGACAAGGACGACAACCCGCTGAAAAACGCCCCGCACACGGCGGCGGAGTTGGTGGGCGAGTGGTCGCATCCGTATAGCCGGGAGCAGGCGGTTTATCCGGTAGCGTCGCTGATCGAAGGCAAATACTGGCCACCGGTCGGTCGGGTCGACAACGTGTTCGGCGACCGCAACCTGGTTTGCGCCTGCCCGTCGATCGAAAGCTACGCTTAAGAAAAGCAGCCTCTAGCGGCAAGCCTCAAGCTGCAAGAAAGAGCCGATCGGTTTTAACTTGCAGCTTGTTGCTTGCCGCTTAGCGCTCGCGCGCTGGCGCGCGCCTATAACAAGAAACCGGAGAACAACCATGTCGTTAAGCGTGTTCGACCTGTTCAAGATTGGCATCGGCCCTTCCAGCTCCCATACCGTTGGCCCGATGCGTGCCGCCGCGCGTTTCGCCGAAGGCTTGCGCCGTGATGGACTGCTGACAACAACGACCTGTGTCAAGGTCGAGCTCTACGGTTCGCTGGGTGCCACCGGCAAGGGCCACGGCAGTGACAAGGCTGTGTTGCTCGGCCTGGAGGGCGAACACCCGGACACCGTAAACACCGAAACCGTCACCGCCCGCCTGCAAGAGATTCGCGGCAACGGACGCTTGAACCTGCTCGGCGAACACAGCATTGCGTTCAACGAGAAAGAACACCTGGCCATGATTCGCAAGCCGTTGGCCTATCACCCTAACGGCATGATCTTCCGCGCGTTCGATGCGGCAGGCCTGCAAATTCGCAGCCGCGAGTACTACTCGGTTGGAGGCGGGTTTGTCGTCGATGAAGACGCTGCAGGCGCCGACCGCATCGTTGAAGATGCCACGCCCCTGACCTTTCCCTTCAAAAGTGCCAAGGACCTGCTCAGTCACTGCACCACCTATGGCTTGTCGATCAGCGAGGTGATGCTGACCAACGAAAGCGCCTGGCGTCCGGAAGCGGAAACCCGCGCCGGTCTGCTGAAAATCTGGCAAGTGATGCAGGACTGTGTCGCCGCCGGTTGCCGCAACGAAGGCATCCTGCCTGGCGGCTTGAAGGTCAAACGTCGTGCGGCAGCGCTGCATCGGCAATTGTGCAGCAACCCCGAGTCCGCCTTGCGCGATCCACTCTCCGTGCTGGACTGGGTCAACCTCTACGCCCTGGCCGTCAACGAAGAAAACGCTAACGGCGGACGCGTGGTCACGGCCCCCACCAACGGTGCGGCCGGGATCATTCCGGCCGTGCTGCATTACTACATGCGCTTTATTCCCGGTGCGAACAATGACGGGGTCGTGCGTTTCCTGCTGACCGCCGCGGCCATCGGCATCCTGTACAAGGAAAACGCCTCGATCTCGGGCGCCGAAGTCGGTTGCCAGGGTGAAGTGGGCGTGGCGTGCTCCATGGCGGCCGGCGCGCTTTGCGAAGTCCTCGGCGGCAGCGTTCAGCAAGTGGAAAACGCCGCGGAAATCGGCATGGAACACAACCTCGGCTTGACTTGCGACCCGATTGGCGGACTGGTGCAGGTGCCTTGCATCGAGCGCAATGCCATGGGTTCGGTCAAGGCCATCAATGCCGTGCGCATGGCCATGCGTGGTGACGGCCAACATTTCGTCTCCCTCGACAAGGTCATTCGCACCATGCGCCAGACCGGCGCCGACATGAAAAGCAAATACAAGGAGACCGCCCGTGGCGGTCTAGCGGTCAACATTATCGAGTGCTGATGTGCGCTCACCTGCACACTTCTTCAGGAGCTGAATATGTCCACCGAACAACTGTTGAAAACCCCGTTGCACGCCCTGCACATCGAGCTCGGCGCACGCATGGTTCCGTTCGCGGGCTATGACATGCCTGTGCAATACCCGCTGGGCGTGATGAAAGAACACCAGCACACCCGCGACCAGGCCGGCCTGTTTGATGTGTCGCACATGGGCCAGATCCGCCTGACCGGCGCCAATGCCGCCAAGGCTCTGGAAACCCTCGTGCCTGTGGACATCATCGACCTGCCAGTGGGCATGCAGCGCTACGCGATGTTCACCAATGAGAGCGGTGGCATCCTCGACGACCTGATGGTCGCCAACCTGGGTGACGACGAGTTGTTCCTGGTGGTCAACGCCGCCTGTAAAGATCAGGACCTGGCGCACCTGCGCAAGCACATCGGCGATCAGTGCACCATCGAGCCACTGTTCGAAGAACGCGCGCTGCTCGCACTGCAAGGCCCGGCGGCCGTCACTGTCCTGGCACGCCTGGCGCCGGAAGTGGCGAAGATGACATTCATGCAGTTCACTCGAGTGAAGCTTTTGGGCGTGGAGTGTTTTGTCAGCCGCTCGGGCTACACCGGTGAAGACGGCTTCGAAATCTCCGTGCCGGCACAACACGCCGAAGCCCTGGCCCGCGCCCTGCTGGCCGAACTTGAAGTCGAAGCCATCGGCCTTGGCGCGCGCGACTCGCTGCGCCTGGAAGCCGGTCTGTGCCTGTATGGCCACGACATGAACACCGACACCACTCCGATCGAAGCCAGCCTGTTGTGGGCCATCTCCAAGCCACGCCGTGCCGATGGCGCACGGGCCGGTGGCTTCCCCGGCGCCGAGACGGTATTCGCCCAACAACAGACCGGTGTCGGCCGCAAACGTGTCGGCCTGCTGCCACAGGAACGCACCCCGGTGCGCGAAGGCGCAGAGATCGTCAACGAAGCCGGCGAGATCATCGGCAGCGTCTGCAGCGGCGGTTTCGGGCCGACCCTCGGCGGTCCTTTGGCGATGGGTTACCTCGACAGCGCTTATATCGCACTCGATACGCCGGTCTGGGCGATTGTTCGTGGGAAAAAGGTTCCTTTGCTTGTAAGCAAAATGCCATTTGTTCCACAACGCTACTATCGCGGCTGATTGACTGTTCCTATAAGTAACGCGGTTGCGTTAACAGTGCACTAATGTGTAACGCAACCGCCATAAAATAGTGCACTGTTTGAATCTAAGCTTCGATTATGAACTTTGCTTATAACGATCGAAAACAATTGAACAAGCATAACGAATAACGCAGCCACTAACGGCCCGGAAAATTGCTCAAACTGAGCAAAACCGGGGGCTTTGCGGGGGCTTGTTTTTTCTCCCGTAGTTGGCGTAGAGTTTGTTCACTGTGTTTGCATGGGTCGCTTGGAATCGTGACCTGGGCAGTAGCCTACAAGTTAGCTACATCCCGTTCGACGTCTTCTTACTCTCCTGCAACCAGCCCCAGTACTCTTTCATGAGAAGGAGGCTGTCATCAATTTTAGCGTCAAAGGAAATAAGAAATGTCCCAACGTCAGAGCGGTACCGTCAAGTGGTTTAACGACGAGAAAGGTTTTGGTTTTATCACTCCAGAGAGCGGTCCGGATCTGTTCGTACATTTCCGCGCCATTCAGGGCAACGGCTTCAAGAGCCTGAAAGAAGGCCAAAAAGTCACTTTCATCGCCGTGCAAGGCCAGAAAGGCATGCAGGCTGACGAAGTCATCGCAGAAGCCTAATTTTCTGTAACGAAAAAGCCCCTGATGCTGACATCAGGGGCTTTTTTGTGCGCGCAAATCCGTAAAATGGCTTCTTTTTTCGCCGAGAGCCTGCCATGTCGAAACACCTGCTTACTCCTCAGGGCGATTTTCCTGTCGCTGGTCTGGGTCGTCGCCTGGCCGCGATGTTCTACGACTTCCTGCTGTGTACCGCGCTGCTGATCGTCACCAGCGGCATCTACAAGATGATTCAAATGGCGATCATCGGCGAAGACAAAATGCGCGCCCTCACCGAATCCGGCGCACTGGATGGCGATCCATTGCTGTCGACAGTGCTCCTGTTCGTACTGTTCGGCTTTTTCGCCAAGTTCTGGACCTGGTCTGGGCAGACGCTGGGAATGCAGGTCTGGTGCATCCGCGTGCAGAATGCCGATGGCTCAGCCATCAGCCTGTGGCAGGCTTTGCTGCGCTTCGTGGTGGCCATCGCATCACTGCTATGTGTCGGCCTGGGTTTTTTCTGGTCGCTGTTCGACAAGCAGAAACGCAGTTGGCATGACATGTATTCCAATACCCGGCTGGTGCGGATTCCAAAGAAGTCCAAATAAATTCGCACCGCACAAATCATTGTGGGAGCGAGCCTGCTCGCGATGGCGTATCAGTCAACATGCATGTGACTGACAGTCCGCCATCGCGAGCAGGCTCGCTCCCACAGTTTTTCTACTCGCTGATTGAACTCAGGCGTTACCCGCCAGTTTCATCCGCGCCGCATGGGTGAAATCGAGCATGCGCTTCAGCGGTCGGATCGCCTGTGGAATCAGCGCAGGATCAACAAAGATCTCATTCGCCCCCTCCTTCAAGCTCTTGAGCGTGCGCTCAAGGGTATTCATCGCCATCCACGGGCAATGCGCACAACTGCGGCATGCCGCGCCGTTACCGGCCGTTGGCGCCTCGATAAAGACCTTGTCCGGACACAGCTGCTGCATCTTGTAGAAGATGCCACGGTCAGTGGCGACAATCAGAGTCTTGTTCGGCAGGCTCTGCGCCGCCGCGATCAGCTGACTGGTGGAGCCAACGGCATCCGCCAGCTCGATCACCGACGTCGGCGATTCCGGGTGCACCAGAATCGCCGCATCGGGATACAGCGCCTTCATGTCTTCGAGCTGCTTGGATTTGAATTCCTCGTGAACGATGCAGGCACCATCCCAAAGCAGCATGTCGGCGCCGGTCTGGCGCTGAATGTAGGTGCCCAGGTGCTTGTCCGGGCCCCAGATGATCGTTTCGCCGTTATCCATGAGGCTCTCGACGATCTCCAGCGCGCAGCTGGACGTCACCACCCAATCCGCCCGGGCTTTGACCGCTGCTGACGTGTTGGCATAAACCACCACCGTACGCTCGGGGTGCTGATCGCAGAACGCGGAAAACTCGTCGACGGGGCAACCCAGGTCCAGCGAACAAGTCGCTTCCAGGGTCGGCATCAGGATGCGCTTTTCCGGGTTGAGGATTTTGGCGGTTTCGCCCATGAACTTCACACCGGCGACCACGACGGTCTTGGCCGGATGGGCATTGCCGAACCGGGCCATCTCCAGCGAATCGGAGACACAGCCCCCGGTTTCTTCAGCCAGGGCCTGAATGATCGGATCACAATAGAAGTGAGCCACCAGCACTGCATCCTGAGCCTTGAGCTCGGCAGCGATAGCGGCACGGTAATAGGCTTCCTCATCGGCGGTCAGCGGCTTGGGCTGCTTGGCGTCGAGGTGGGCTTGAACCAGAAGGCGTTCGGAAATCTGCGTCATGTTCGCAAGACCTGCAGGCGCATTCGCGCGAAAGTCGAGTATACACCCGGCTCCGGACCCTTCAGGGGTACCGCCGGGAAAGTGGGTATTCATCAGGCACGGACAGTGTTGAAGCTGGGCAAGGCTACAGAATATCCCGGGGATGCAAAAGATGATTCTGACCTGCGTCACGCAGTGCAGCCCAAGAACGGGACGGACCTAAATCGCAGGCAAAAAAAAATCCGGAAATCCTCACTTTCGTGGGCCTTCCAGACTTTTAAAACAGCTTGAAAATGGTGGGTCGTGTGGGATTCGAACCTACGACCAATTGGTTAAAAGCCAACTGCTCTACCAACTGAGCTAACGACCCGCTGTGTGGTGGCGCGTATAATACTGATTTTTAAGGACTATTCAACACCTTTTTTAAAATAATTTAAAAATAAGGTGTCGGGTCGCTGATTCCGGCCGCCGCAAAGCCTTCCGCACGCAGCCGGCAGCTGTCGCACTTACCGCAGGCACGACCATTATCGTCGGCCTGATAACAGGAAACGGTCAGGCTGTAGTCCACACCGAGCTTCACGCCTGCCTGGACGATCTGCGCCTTGCTCAGGTTTTGCAATGGCGCCTGGATGCGGAAGCCCTGCCCTTCTACGCCGGCCTTGGTAGCCAGATTGGCCATGCGCTCGAACGCTTCGACGAACTCGGGACGGCAATCAGGGTAACCGGAGTAGTCGACTGCGTTCACGCCGATAAAGATGTCACGCGCGCCCAGCACTTCCGCCCAACCCAGCGCCAGCGAGAGAAACACCGTGTTGCGTGCCGGGACGTAAGTCACCGGAATGCCTTCGCTCGGCGCTTCCGGCACGTCGATGCTGCTGTCGGTCAGCGCCGACCCGCCAATGCCATTCAGGTTCAGTCCGATCACCTTGTGCTCGACCACACCCAAATCACGAGCAACACGTTCGGCAGCGTGCAATTCGGCACGGTGCCGCTGACCATAGTCGAAGCTCATGGTGTAGCAGCTGTAGCCATCGGCGCGGGCCATGGCCACGACAGTCGCCGAGTCCAAACCTCCGGAAAGCAGGATGACTGCACGTTTTTCAGCAGTGTTCAGTTGTTCTGTCATATCAGCGCCCCGGTTCGTCGTTCCAAAGATATTTATGCAGCTGCAATTGCAGACGCACTGGCAGGTTGTCCGCCACTACCCAGTCAGCCAGGTCCCGAGCATTAAGGTCATGGTGACTAGGCGAGAACAGGACTTCGCCGGCGCGCCGATCAAGACCGTACTGGATCAATTTGGACACGGACCAGTCATAGTCTTCCCGCGAGCAGATGACGAACTTCACCTGATCGTTGGGCGTGAGCAGCTCAATGTTCTCGTAACGGTTGCGATGCGCCTCGTTCGAACCTGGCGTTTTCAGGTCGACGACGCGACTGACGCGGGAATCTACCGCCGATATATCGAGAGAACCACTGGTTTCCAGTGACACTTCGTAACCGGCATCGCACAACCGCTTGAGCAATGGAATGGCGTTGGGTTGTGCCAGAGGCTCGCCGCCAGTGACACAAACATAACGCGGACGGAAACCAGCCACTTGCTCAAGAATATCGTCGAGCGTGCGGATGGTTCCGCCGGTGAAGGCGTAGGCACTGTCACAGTATTGGCAACGCAACGGGCAACCGGTCAGACGCACAAAAACAGTGGGCAGGCCGGCGGTCCGAGTTTCACCCTGCAACGAGTAGAAAACTTCGGTAATTCTCAATGTGTCTTGCATAGTCGCCACGGGCGTAACAGCTAAACAGGCTGTCCGCCTCCGTCAGGCACTTCAAGGAACCCCGGCAATGCGCAGATCCCAAAAAGCGTGTTTCAGAAAAAGGGGGTGAATTCTAACGAAAAAACCCGCGACAAGCGCGGGTTTCTTCGAAACGGGTCAAGCAGGCTTACATGCGCTGCAGATCGCGTTGAGCCAGCTGAGCGGCGGAAGTGCCCGGATACTGGGAAACCACCTGCTGCAGAATGCCTTTGACGCGGTCGGTGTGACCGAGACGGCGCTCTACGTCAGCGAGCTTGTACAGCGAATCAGGCACCTTGGCGTGCTTCGGGTACAGCTGCGAAACCTTGGCAAACGCCTGACCTGCGCCTTGCAGATCACCTTTGGCCAGGTTGACTTCGCCCAACCAGTACTGGGCATTACCCGCGTATTGGCTGTTCGGGTATTTGCGCAAGAACGCGGCGAAAGCCTGACTGGCCTTGTCGAAATCCTTGGCCTTGATCAGGTCGAAGGCTGCGTCGTAATAGAGCTTTTCCTTCGCCGGGTCCGCCGGTTCGCTACCCGCGGCGGGTGCTTGAGCGGCAGCCGCTCCCGCACCTGCGCCAGCTGCTGCAACGGGGGCGTTCAAATTGCCACCGGTAGAAGAATTCTCAGGAGTCGCGGCCGGTGCAGCGCCGGTTCCTATGCGCCGATCCAGGTCCTGGTATCGCTCCAGGTTTTCCTGCTTCATGCGCGCTACATCATTCTGCAGAACCTCGATCGCGCCTTGCTGACGCTCGATTTGTTGCTGCATCGATTGCAGTTGGTTGAACAGCTCGCCCTGTGCCGAGACAGGGGCCGAAACCCCTCCCCCGGCATAGGCGCCGTTCGTACCGTAACCTGCAGGCGGATAACTGCTCCCGCTATTGTTATAACCGGAGTTGTTATCGACCACAGGAACCGCAGCCCACACCGAAAGCGGTGCGAGACTGAGAGCCAGGACAGTTACAGCACGACGGCACGTTCGCATGACGAATTACTTACGCAGTTCGACGCGACGGTTTTGAGCCCAGGACTGCTCGTCGTTGCCGGTAGCAACTGGACGCTCTTCGCCGTAGGAAACCAGTTCCAGCTGAGCTGGGGAAACACCTTGCAGTACCAGGTAGCGCTGAACGGCTTTCGCACGACGCTCGCCCAGTGCCATGTTGTACTCACGAGTACCACGTTCGTCGGTGTTGCCTTCCAGAACAACGCGAGCGCCGTTTGCTTTCAGGTCTTTGGCGTGAACGTCCAGAGCGCGCATGGCTTCTGGCTTCAGGTCCGAGCTGTCGTATTCGAAGTAGAAAGTGGTGATTGCGCGCAGAGCAGCTTCTTCGCTCAGGGAGCCGTCAACTGCACCAGTGTTTGCGCCGTAACCAGCGTTTGGATCTACAGCGCCTTCACCGGCATTGTCGCCGCCTTTGGACGAGCAACCTACAGCTACAGCCATGGCCAGAGCCAGCGCAGCAAATTTACCAAACTTCAGCATTTCCATCGTGAAACTCCTAATGAACCCCAGTGTGTTAAGTAAAACGTATAGCGCCGCGTCAGTTCAGGTAAGGGGACCAGGAAGGTTCTCTGACTTCGCCTTGAGCGGTAGGAAGCGGGAGCCTTACGCGTCCATTGATGGACACGAGCATCAAGACTCCCCGGCCCTGCTGGCGGGTGGCGTAGATTACCATGGTGCCGTTGGGCGCGACAGTGGGCGACTCGTCCAGAGTGCTATCAGTGAGGATTTTTACACTACCGCGCTGCAAATCCTGGGCCGCCACCTTGAAATTGGTGAAACCGTCCTGGCGGTGAATCATCACCAGGGTCTTTTCGTCAGCCGACAATTTAGGGTTGGCGTTGTAGTTACCGATGAAGGTCACACGTTCGGCACCACCACCGCCCACGCTGGTTTTGTAGATCTGCGGCTTGCCGCCACGGTCGGAAGTGAAGTAGATGGTCGAACCATCCTTGCCCCAGAACGGTTCGGTGTTGATGCCTGGACCGTTGGTGACACGGGTGATCTGACGCGAACCCAGGTTCATCACGTAGATGTCAGGGTTACCGTCCTTCGACAATACGAATGCCAGGCGATTGCCATCTGGCGACCAGGCTGGCGCACCGTTGAGGCCTTCGAAGTTGGTGATCTGCTCACGGCGACCGGTGTCGATGTTCTGCATGAAGATGCGTGGACGCTTCTGCTCAAACGAAACGTAGGCGATGCGCTTGCCATCCGGTGCGAAACGCGGCGACAGGATCGGTTCACGCGATTGCAGCAGCGTCACGGCGCGAGCACCGTCATAGTCCGAACGCTGCAGCGTGTAGCGAGTGTTCTTCTCGGAGAAACGCTCGGCGGTCACGTACAGCAGACGAGTCGAGAACGCACCTTTGATACCGGTGAGTTTTTCGAACGACTGGTCGGAGATGTAGTGCGCCATGTCGCGCAGTTGATCGACGCCACCCGACACGCTACCGGTCAGCACTTGCTGCTCGGTGGCGACGTTGAACAGTGCGTATTGAACCTGCAGGCGACCGCCGGCAGGAACGATGCTACCGACCATGACGTACTGGGCGCCCAGCGCCTTGAAGTCACGGTAGATGATTTCGCTGGCCTGGCTTGGCTGGCTGATCATGTTCTGCTTGGGAATCGGCGAGTAGTAACCCGAGTTACGCAGGTCGTTACCGATGATTTCGGCCATGTCGTCCGGCAGCACGCTGCCGCCCTGGTTGCCGAACGGGACAACGGCGATCGGAGTAGCCCGATCGCTGCCGCTGGTGACCAGAATGTTTTTCTCATCTGCCATCGCCATCCCTGCCATGCAGCAGATAACGACCAGCATTCCTCGAAGAAGGTTTCTCACAAGGCTAGATCCTCAGGTGTGAATGTCATCTTGAATGAACGATACGGAGCGAAATCGCTCGGCTTCATTCCCTGCATTTCTGTCAAACGTCCAATATTCTTCACCGCCGCTACAGCCGATGCGTCAAATGGACCGTCACCGCTGGACTTGGCCACGCTGACCGAAGTCACCGTACCGTCCGGCAACATGCCAATTTGCAACACGACCGTCATGCCTTTGCGGGCCGAAGGTGGACGAGCCCAGCCTTCCGCTGCACGAGCCCGAATCAGGTCATCGAAACTGCCGGCGACTTCGTCGCCCTGCTCATCGGCCAAGGCCTGCTGACGCTGCGGCGTGTCGGAAAGCAAATCTGCCAGGGCCTGAGCCTTTTTATCCTCGGCGGATTTACGTGCCGCGTCCTGCGCTTTCTTCTTCGCAGCATCGGCAGCAGCTTTCTTCTTCGCTTCTTCGGCGACTTTCTTCTTCGCCTCTTCAGCTTCAGCTTTCTTCTTGGCGTCTTCCGCGGCTTTCTTCTTCGCGTCTTCGACAATCTTCTTCTTGGCTTCTTCAGCGGCCGCTTTCTTGGCCTCTTCTTCAGCAGCCTTCTTGGCTTCTTCTTCCGCTTTCTTCTTGGCTATATCAGCCAATTGTTTCTCTTCTGCCTTCTTGGCTTCGGCGGTCTTCTTTGCTTCATCGGCTTTCTTGGCTTCATCAGCCTTTTTCGCCTCTTCCGCTTTCTTAGACTCGGCGGCCTTCTTGGCTTCCTCGGCCTTTTGAGCCGCTTCTTCTTTCTTTTGTTCCGCAGCCTTCACCGCTTCCTGCTCGACCTTCTTCTGTTCCATCTGTTCGACTTCGGTCTGACGCGCCGCAGATTTCTGCGCTTCACCGGCAATCTTCTGATTGGTCTGGGTGGTCGCCCGACTTTTCGATTTCAGCTGGTACAAGGTCGCCTGGACAATCGGCTTGGCCGGCGGCAGTTCCGGTGTCATGGCGAAACTGACGAACAGCATGCCGAACACCAGCACGTGCAAGCCAATCGCCCAGACACTAGGCCAGAAGTAGCTTTCCGAGGCGGACGGCTCTCGCTGTTGTTGCATCAGGGCGCCTCGGTAATCAAGCCAACATTACCGACCCCGGCTTTCTGCAATCCGCCCATGGCGCCCATGACAGAGCCGTAATCGACGGACTTGTCGCCGCGAATGAAGACCTGGGTGTGCTTGCCGCCCTCGTTGCCGGCGCGAATGATCTTGGTCACCGCATCGGTCATTTGAGGCAAGGTCATGGCCCTGTCCTGCTGCTTCTCTGTATCGACTTCGCTGCCAAGATTCCAGTAATAGGTCTTGTCAGCCTTGATCGAAATGGTCAGGACCTGGGTGTTGTTGTCCTGCGGCAAGGCCTCACTGGAAACCTTGGGCAGATCAACTTTCACGCCCTGATTGAGCATCGGCGCGGTCACCATGAAGATGACCAGCAGTACCAACATCACGTCGATGTAGGGCACCACGTTCATCTCGGCGACCGGCTTGCGCTTGTGTCGAGCTCGAGCGATTAAAGCCATTGGAAATTACCTGCTTATTCTTCGCTGGTGTGCACTTTGCGGTGCAGGATCGCCTGGAATTCATCGGCGAAGGTGTAGTAACGGCTCAGCAGGGTTTCGCTGCGAGCAGAGAAGCGGTTGTAAGCGATAACGGCCGGGATGGCGGCGAACAGACCAATCGCGGTGGCGACCAGGGCTTCGGCGATACCGGGCGCCACAGTCGCCAGCGTTGCTTGCTGAGCAGTCGCCAGGCCACGGAAGGAGTTCATGATGCCCCACACGGTACCGAACAGACCGATGTACGGGCTGACGGAGCCGACGGTGGCCAGGAATGGCAGACTCTGCTCGAGCTTTTCTTCTTCGCGGGAAATGGCGACACGCATGGCACGAGCCACGCCTTCCATGACGGCTTCAGGATCGACGCCTGGTTGCTGACGCAGACGGGAGAACTCTTTGAAACCGGCGCGGAAGATCTGCTCGACACCCGAATCCGGGTCCGGGTTGCTGCCGGCCTGACGGTAGAGCTTGGACAGGTCGATACCCGACCAGAAGCGCTCTTCAAAGCTCTCCAGGGCACGTCGGCCAGCGCGTATCAGATTGCTGCGCTGAAAGATCATGATCCACGAGGTCACCGATGCGGCTACCAGGATCAGCATTACCAGTTGCACCACGACACTGGCATTGCTGACCAGGCTCCACATGGAGGAATGGTCGACGACGTTAGCTTCCACGCTTTATCTCCTGCTTTGAGTGTGTACCCGCGCCGCTCACGTCGGCAAAGGCCGCTCGTAGAGCTTCGGGAATGGCCCGGGGTTTCAAACTGTTAGTGCGCACACAGGCCACCAAAAACTGCCCCTCGCAGAGCAGCACATTATCCGTAGCCCGCCTGACCTGCTGTTTAAAGCGCAGGCTGGCACGGTTCAATTCGATTACTTCAGCGCTTACCAACAGTTCGTCGTCCAGTCGCGCCGGCGCGTGGTAACGCGCTTCGCTGGAATGCACGACGAACAACAGGTCCTCCCCTGCCAGCTGCGATTGGGCAAAACCCAGTTCTCGTAGCCGCTCGGTTCGAGCCCGTTCCATAAACTTGAGGTAATTAACGTAATACACGATGCCGCCCGCATCGGTGTCCTCGTAATAAACGCGACAACGATGTGCGAAAGGCTCAAGCCCGTTTTGCGCGCGCATACTCTAGTGCTTACTCCTCAGGTTGCCAATCCGGCGAGACAACTGTTTTTCATTGTTCTGCGGCTTTCTTGCAAAAGTACGGTCCTAGGACAGCACAATGCCCGAATAAATCAGCGCGCAAAGGTTATTAATCGTCCACGGCATCAAGGAACTCGTCTATCACGGGCATCTCGCCCAATCGTGACGGAATGTTCAAGCCGAAATGCAGATATGCATGCCGCGTCACCACCCTTCCCCGCGGCGTGCGCATGATGTAGCCCTGCTGAATCAGATAGGGTTCAAGTACGTCTTCAATGGTGTGACGCTCCTCGCTGATGGCTGCGGCGAGACTGTCGACCCCGACCGGCCCACCATCGAACTTCTCGATCATGGTCAGCAACAGACGTCGATCCTGGTGATCGAAACCACGCTCATCGACATCCAGCAGGTTCAATGCCAGGTCGGCAATCGGCTTGGTGATGTGCCCCTTGGCGCGAACTTCGGCGAAATCCCGCACACGACGCAGCAAGCGATTGGCAATTCGCGGGGTACCCCGGGCACGGCGGGCGATTTCAAAGGCGCCTTCCGGATCCAGCGGCAAACCGAGGATGTTCGCTGAACGACTGACAATCGTGGCCAGATCGGCCGTGCTGTAGAACTCCAGACGCTGCACGATCCCGAAACGGTCACGCAACGGGTTGGTCAGCATCCCCGCCCGCGTGGTCGCACCGACCAGGGTGAAGGGCGGCAGATCCAGCTTGATCGAGCGTGCGGCCGGCCCTTCACCGATCATGATGTCGAGTTGGAAATCTTCCATGGCCGGATATAGCACTTCTTCGACAATCGGCGACAGTCGATGGATTTCGTCAATGAACAGCACGTCATGGGGTTCAAGATTGGTCAACAGCGCGGCGAGGTCACCCGGGCGCTCCAGCACAGGCCCAGAAGTGCTCTTGATCGAAACCCCCATTTCCTGGGCGATGATATTGGCCAGGGTGGTTTTACCCAGGCCCGGCGGACCAAAAATCAGCGTGTGGTCCAGGGACTCGCTGCGCCCGCGGGCCGCCTGGATGAACAACTCCATCTGCTCGCGAACGGTCGGCTGACCAATGTACTCGGCCAGGCTGACAGGACGTATCGCACGGTCCTGGACTTCCTCGCGATCACGGGGACCACCCGTTGCGGCGATCAGACGATCAGCTTCAATCACTTAGATCATTCCCTTCAGGGCACGACGAATCAGGTCTTCACTGCTCAAGCCTTTCTCCTTGATCGCGGAAATCGCCTTGCTGGCTTCCTGAGGCTTGTAACCCAGGGAAATCAGCGCACTGACTGCATCGCTTTCAGCAGTATTCACCGGGGCCGGGCCATCTGGCTGGTTCGGCACCAGGGCAAACATCGCCGGCACCGTTTCCCAGGCTTTGAAGCGATCCTTGAGTTCGACCAGCAGGCGCTCCGCGGTTTTCTTGCCCACGCCCGGCACCTTGGTCAACGCCGAGGTGTCCTGGGATTGCACGCAACGGACCAACTCGTCGACCTCCAGACTCGACATCAAGGCCAGCGCCAATTTCGGTCCAACCCCATTGAGACGGATCAACTCGCGAAAAAAGTCTCGCTCGCGCTTGCCGACGAAGCCATAGAGTAACTGCGCGTCTTCGCGTACGACCAAATGGGTATGCAGCGTCAGCGGTTCACCGACCGACGGCAGCCGATACAGCGTAGTCATGGGCACTTCCAGCTCATACCCCAGGCCGTTTACATCGAGAATCAGATGCGGCGGCTGTTTTTCAGCCAGTGTGCCGCGCAAGCGTCCAATCACGTTACAGATCCTTGAGCGTTGGCCAGCGCGAGGCCAGCGACTGACAGAACAAGGATTTTGCGCCGACGACACAGGCGAAAAACCTTCATTCCATAAAATTGACTGTTGATGCTATCAGAGACGCAAGCGCCCGCCACGACTGCGTGCCGTGCCCAGACCATGGGGCAACAGGCTGGAACGGGTGTGAGCATGGCAAATGGCAATGGCCAGGGCATCCGAGGCATCGATTTGCGGCTTGCTGGTCAGCTTCAGCATATGCATGACCATCATTTGCACCTGCTCTTTGTTCGCCCCGCCCGTCCCGGTTACCGCTTGCTTGACCTGGGTTGCGGTGTATTCGGCAATTTCCAGGTTTTCTTCGGCACCAGCGACAATGGCCGCGCCGCGAGCCTGTCCGAGTTTCAAAGCCGAGTCGGCGTTACGTGCCATGAACACCTTCTCGATGCCCATGGTCACCGGACCGTAGGTCTGGATGACCTCGCGAACGCCGCGATAAACGATTTGCAGGCGCTCATGCAACTCGCCCGACCCCGTGCGAATGCAGCCCGACGCCACGTAAACGCAGCCTCGGCCGGTATCGCGCACCACGCCATAACCGGTGATACGCGAACCGGGGTCGATACCTAGAATTAAAGTCATAACGCCTGCGGGTATTGAAAAAAACCAAGTGTCGAACCTGTAGGAGCGAGCTTGCTCGCGATGGACGCGAACGATGACGCGGGCTAACTGAATTAGCGCGCCGCTCTCGGGCTCATCGCGAGCAGGCTCGCTCCTACAAAGGCAAAATCAACCGAGCTGTGCGGCCACCGACTCTGGAATATCCGCGTTGGAGTAAACGTTCTGTACGTCATCCAGGTCTTCGAGCATGTCGATCAGTTTGAGGACTTTCTCGGCGCCTTCCAGATCCAGCTCGGCGCTGGTGGTCGGCAGCATGACGATTTCCGCGTCATCACCCTTGAACCCGGCCGCTTCCAGCGCGTTACGCACGGAATAGAAACCGGCAAACGAGGTGAACACGTCGATGGAACCATCTTCATTGGTCACCACGTCATCGGCATCAGCCTCCATGGCCGCTTCGATCAGTGCGTCTTCATCAACGCCAGGCACAAAGGAGATCTGACCCTTGCGCTCGAACAGGTAGGCGACCGAACCGTCGGTACCCAGGTTGCCGCCGCACTTGCTGAACGCATGGCGTACCGCCGCCGCCGTGCGGTTGCGGTTGTCGGTCATGCACTCGACCATCACCGCTACACCACCCGGGCCGTAACCTTCATAGGTCAACTCGACCACATCGTCAGTGTCTGCCGCACCGGTGCCTCGGGCAATGGCCCGATCAATGATATCGCGACTCATGTTCGCACCCAGGGCCTTGTCCAGGGCCAGGCGCAAACGCGGGTTGGAGCCCGGATCACCGCCACCCTGACGGGCCGCGACGGTCAGCTCACGAATCCACTTGGTGAAAATCTTGCCTCTCTTGGCATCCTGACGTTCTTTGCGGTGCTTGATGTTCGCCCACTTGGAATGACCTGCCATAACTCGCTCCGAATTCTCTTTGACACATTACCCGCCACGCGGCGTCGCGTCGGCCGGCAAAAAAAATTTCGACCCTTATAAAGAAAAGGCGCATCCGAAGATGCGCCCTTCAGGCCAGTCTTACTCAGCCTTAGGCGTTTCGCGCAGACGAATATGCAGTTCGCGCAATGCCTTGGCATCCACCTGCCCCGGCGCCTGAGTCATGACATCCGCCGCGCTCTGGGTTTTCGGGAAAGCAATCACTTCACGGATCGACTGGGCGCCGGTCATCAGCATCACCAGGCGGTCCAGACCGAAAGCCAGGCCACCGTGCGGCGGCGCGCCGTACTTCAGGGCGTCGAGCAGGAAGCCGAATTTCTCTTCCTGTTCGGCTTCGTTGATCCCCAGCAGACGGAACACCGACTGTTGCATCTCTTTGCGGTGAATACGAATCGAACCACCACCGAGCTCGGTACCGTTCAGAACCATGTCGTAGGCGCGGGACAGAGCGGCTGCCGGGTTGGCCTCCAGCTCTTGCGGGGTGCACTTCGGCGCGGTGAACGGGTGGTGCAAGGCGCTAAAGCTGCCGTCGTCGTTTTCTTCGAACATCGGGAAGTCGACGACCCACATTGGCGCCCACTTGCAGGTCAGCAGGTCCAGGTCGTGGCCGAGCTTGATCCGCAGAGCACCCAGGGCTTCGCTGACGATCTTCGACTTGTCGGCGCCGAAGAACACGATGTCGCCGTCGACCGCACCGACGCGATCGAGAATCACGTTGAGGTTGGCTTCAGGGATGTTCTTCACGATTGGCGACTGCAGGCCTTCGACACCCTTGGCGCGCTCGTTGACCTTGATGTACGCCAGGCCCTTGGCGCCGTAGATGCCGACAAACTTGGTGTAATCGTCGATTTGCTTGCGTGGCATGCTGGCACCGCCAGGAACGCGCAAGGCGGCGATGCGGCATTTCGGGTCGTTGGCCGGGCCGCTGAACACCTTGAAATCGACTTCCTTGAGCTGATCGGCAACGTCAACCAGTTCCAGCGGGTTACGCAGGTCCGGCTTGTCGGAACCGTAACGACGCATGGCCTCTTCGAAGGTCATGTGCGGGAACTCACCGAACTCCAGATCCAGCACTTCCTTGAACAGGTTGCGGATCATGCCTTCGGTCAGGCCCATGATGTCTTTTTCATCGAGGAAACTGGTCTCGATGTCGATCTGGGTGAATTCCGGCTGACGGTCGGCACGCAGGTCTTCGTCGCGGAAGCACTTGGCGATCTGGTAGTAACGATCGAAGCCGGCGACCATCAGCAGTTGCTTGAACAGCTGCGGCGATTGAGGCAGGGCGAAGAACGAACCGGCGTGGGTACGGCTCGGCACCAGGTAGTCGCGCGCGCCTTCAGGGGTGGCGCGAGTCAAGATCGGCGTCTCGACGTCGAGGAAACCGTTTTCGTCCAGGTAGCGACGAATGCTGGTGGTCATGCGCGAACGCAGACGCAGCTTCTCGGCCATTTCCGGGCGACGCAGGTCAAGGAAGCGATAGCGCAGGCGGGTTTCCTCGCCAACGTCGGAGAACTCGTTGAGCGGGAACGGCGGGGTTTCCGACTCGTTCAGCACTTCCAGTTCGTAGCCGAGGACTTCGATCATGCCCGACGCCATGTTGGCGTTGGTAGCACCGGCCGGACGCAGGCGAACCTTACCGGTGATCTTCACGACATACTCGCTGCGCACGCGGTCGGCGGCGGCGAAGGTTTCAGCGCGGTCCGGATCGAATACGACCTGGGCCAGACCATCACGATCACGGATATCGAGGAAAATCACCCCACCGTGGTCACGGCGACGGTGGACCCATCCGCAAAGGGTAATTTCCTGGCCGTCCAGGCTTTCGTTCAGTTGGCCGCAATAATGGCTGCGCATCATGGTCGTGGTTTCACTTCTCGTAATTCGAAATTCGGTTGGAGGCCCTGCGTATATACCAGTCGGCATATGATGCAAGGGCTCGCACGTGTCGTTCAACTCAGGTCCAGACCCTAGTCAGCTTTGTCGCCGCCGGCCAGATTCTTCTTGGAACCGGTCTTGAAATCGGTTTCGTACCAGCCAGTACCGCTCAGGCGGAAACCCGGCATGGACAGCATCTTCTTAAGCTCTGGCGCCTGGCATGCAGGGCAGTCGACCAGCGGTGCGTCGCTGATCTTTTGAATGGCTTCCAACTGATGACCACAGGAAGCACATTGATAATCGTACATCGGCATGAGGGTTGTCTCGGTGATCAGATTGCTACCGTCTACACTCGGTTTTACGGCAAAGCGCGGGATTATATCCATTAAATGCAGCCTGTGCAGCCGTAAGACTGCACAGATCGACACACCGCTGTTCCACTGAGACAGTCAGGCCATCACCATGCAACGCCCTTCCTTGCGACTGTGCACGACACAGACAACACGCACCAGACCGCTGAAATTCTTCACCCCTCCATGACGCAAATGCACTTCGCGATCCACGTGGGACAACAATGCACTGACCGAACAACAGTTCATCCTGGCCATATCGCCCAGGATATCCCAGTAAACCTGCTCAAGCCGCAAACAGGTGGCGAAGCCATTGAGCCGCACCGACCGGGACAAGGGCCGGGCCAGCCCCATATCGAATTCGCTGACAAACGGATCAATCCTTTTGCCTGTGAGCGGACCGCTCCTCTGCTCGTTTCGCCTGTCCTCATAATCCATACCGTTGACACTCCTTTGCCATTCCGGGCTTTCATAAGCGCAATTTGTGTGCTTATAAAACCGCGAGGGCAAAGTTATATCCAGATGACTTTATGACCATCCACGTAGGATAAGCCAACAACTGAAGGCAGATCATGGAGAGCGTCCTACTCCGTGCTTTTTCCTACGCCCCCAAGTACAAGGGTCATTCCAGCATCAGGGCGTATTGCCGAAAAAAGACAAGACAGCGCGCGGACGACACCCGCCGGGTGTCGTCCGCGCACAGAATGAGTTACTCAGCCAGCAGTGAGCGCAGCATCCACGCGGTCTTCTCATGAACCTGCATACGCTGGGTCAGCAGGTCAGCCGTGGGCTCGTCACTGACTTTTTCCAGCAATGGAAAGATGCCTCGAGCCGTACGTGTGACTGCTTCCTGGCCTTCGACCAATTGCCTGATCATGTCCTCGGCGGCAGGAACACCTTCTTCTTCCTTAATGGAAGACAGGCGCGCATAGACTGAATAGGCACCAGGCGCCGGAAATCCGAGTGCGCGAATTCGCTCGGCAATCAAGTCGACCGCCAGTGCCAGCTCGTTGTATTGCTCCTCGAACATCAAATGCAGGGTCCGAAACATGGGACCGGTGACGTTCCAATGGAAGTTATGGGTTTTCAAATAAAGTACGTAAGTGTCCGACAGCAGCCTCGACAATCCATCGAAGATGGACTTGCGGTCCTCTTCACTGATTCCGATATCGATTGCCATGTTTTTCCCCTAGAGGTGACGAAATTCATCCGACAGGTGCAGAATCACTCTAGCAAGCCCTCCCCCCGCTGCAGCCCTGCCTCCCCTTTTCACCCCACTAAAAATCGCCGCCCATGCACCGCTGGACTCCCTGATTTGAGTAGCTACTGGCTTTGCTGTTAAATAGGCGGTGTGTCGCTGACGCCTATATTTTCCGGGCGCCGCGCATAGGCTGACAACGGGTACGTGCCCAACGCCTCTTATTGTTCTGAAGCGAACCGTGCTCGATCAGCTCTTCCTTGTGATCCGTCTTAACGTGAGTTAATCAAAATGTTGAAAATCGTCCACCTGCTAATGGGCGCAGCGGCTCTGCTGCTGTCCTTCATCCCTAGCCTGCGATCCGAAGCCGTACCTTACCTGCAACAACCCGACGCACTGTACCTGGCCTTTTTCGGCCTGCTAAACCTTACTCTCGCTCCTGTTATCCCTTACTGGAACAAAGGCCCGCGCCATCAATTGCAGAACCTGGTCAGCGCCCTGCTGGTTCTGGCTGTTGTCCTGCAAACACTGACGCTGATCGCACCGATGCCGGTGATCGCCGGTCAACCTGCCGTTCTGTTCAGCCTGGTCGCTGCCCTGATTGCCGTTGTTTTGCACCTGGCGGTCAGTTTTTACAAATCGTCACCGGCCACCACTTCGCCTGGCTATGACATGAGCAACCGCGATACCGGCACCGTCAAGTGGTTCAACACGTCGAAAGGCTTCGGCTTTATTTCCCGCGACTCCGGTGACGATATTTTCGTGCACTTCCGGGCCATTCGCGGTGAAGGCCACCGCGTCCTGGTCGAAGGCCAGCGCGTGGAGTTCTCCGTCATGAACCGTGACAAGGGCCTACAAGCCGAAGATGTGATCGCCGCTCTGCCGCGACGCTGATTCAAGGCATAAAAAAACCGCGAACAGCCAGGTTGTTCGCGGTTTTTTATTGCCGGCGCCTGGGCCTTAATAATGTGGCGGTGGCGCCTCTTCCTCGAACGACTCGAACTGGCCGGCCATTTCTTCCTGGCGCTTGAGCAATGCGGCCATTTGCAGTTGCAGGCGCTCAACCGCACGCTGCTGTGCCGCCACCACATCATTCAATGCCTGAATGGTGTCATCCTGAAACGCCAACTGGCTCTCCAGATCGGTAATGCGATCTTCCAGGCTCATGATTCAGCCCTCCACGAACGAAAAATTACTGGTCAGCACCAGACGCAGCCGATCTCGAATCGCCTCGACCTGCTCGGCACTGTAGGGTATGGCCGGGTGCTTGCCCCAGACCGGAGCCGGCCAGGCGGCGTCCTCACGCTTGCGCACGATCACATGCATGTGTAACTGGCTGACAACGTTGCCCAAGGCCGCGACATTCAACTTGTCGGCGCCGAACGAGTCCTTGAGCACCTCGGCCAGCGCAGTGGTTTCTTGCCAGAGCCGCAACTGATCGGCGACATCCAACTGAAATATCTCACTGATATCGTCGCGACGAGGGACCAGGATGAACCAGGGATAATTCGAATCATTGGACAACAGCAACCGACATAGCGGGAAATCGCCAATCGGCAACGTGTCTTGTTGAAGTCGTGGATCTAAAGCGAACACTGAGTGCACTCCCGCCTGGTCATCAATTTTCAGCTTAGCGCCCACCCCGAAAGATCGCGCACCAAGCGACTGGTCGGCAGCATACCTGCGAATGTCGCCGGCTTCACGAGCAACCATTGCCGAAGCCCGCCCGAGAGCCTGCAAAGGGCCGACGCGCGCCCCGAGATGAGACATTTCATGGTGAAACGCACCATTACTGACCCGATGCCAGCAAAACGAATAGCGAAATGACCAGCAAATACCTATCCGTTCAGGGCGTGACAAACGCGTAACTGTACGAATTCAGTACAGCGCATAAAATTATTTGCACCAAAACCGCACAATGCGTCTACGCTGAATGCTTCGACATCCGCCATTTACCCACTGACGGGGTGAACCGGTAACGTTTTTGGTTGTCACGCCGCCGTACATCGCGATCAACACGATGCAAACCATGGCGTCAAGCACGAATAACGGAAGCATGAACCCCCCGGTTTTATGAGGTTTTGGCGCACCAGGCAGGCATTCAGAAAAAAAGATCAGCAAAAAGCTGGTTTGTGCACATTTGTTGCATTAGCACCCACATCGTCTATGAGGACACCGCTGGAAGCGGGAACCTTGAGACCAAAAAAAAACAGTGGCAGGTAGCCCGATGGAGATTCAAACGTTTCACCAGGGACTCTTTTTACCGATGCTCAAGCCCAGAAACAGCATTAAAGTTGTCCGTCCTGTTGCATCGGGGCTGTAAATTTGCGACATCTAGCAAGCCGTTTGCGACAGGGTCGTAAAGAAGCTGAAAGGTTAGATGCGCAAGTATCGCCAACATTGTCGGCGTGATATAAGTTTGCGCCGACACAAAAAGAAAGAGCCGCCCAGATAATAAAACAGGTGGGACGGCAGTACTCTTCTAAAAACCAAAGGAGCAAATCACGATGCGCGTGATGAAGTGGAGCATGATCGCACTGGCTGTTGCAGCTGGTACCTCGCAGTTCGCAGTAGCGTCTTCCCAGGACGACGCCAAGGGTTTCGTCGAAGATTCGAGCCTGAAACTGAAAACCCGTCTTGAATACATGAACCGCGATTTCAGAAATGGCGCGAGCAACAGCACTTCTGGCGGTGCTTCGGGCTACCGCCAAGACACCGGTATCAGCCAACTGCTGAACTACGAATCGGGCTACACCCAAGGCACTGTCGGCGTCGGCCTCGATGCCATGGTAATGGGTACCGCCAAACTCGACGGCGGAGCCGGTCGTGCCGGTAACGGCCTGTTCGCCACTGACAGCGACGGTAACCCGGAAAAGAGCCAGGGCAAAAGCGGCGCAGCCGTTAAGTTCCGCCTCTCCGACACCACCCTCAAATACGGTCGTCAATTCGTTGCCAGCCCTGTATTTGCTACCGATGACAGCCGTCTGCTGCCAGAAGTCGCTGAAGGCACTCTGATTACCAGCAAGGAAATCAAAGGTCTTGAACTCAGCGCCGGTCGTTTCACTGCTCTGAGCTCGCAAACTGGCATGGGCAAGGACAGTATCAACGGGAAGCACACCCCGGGCCTGACCAGTGCCAACATCGCTGGCGCAACCTACCAGTTCACCGATAACTTCGTAGCCGGGCTCGCTGCATCCGACGTTGATGACTACTTCAAGAAACAATACCTCAACGCCAACTACACCCTTCCGATCAATGACTCTCAGTCGCTGAACTTCGACCTCAACGCCTATCGCACCAAGGATCAGGGCCAGGCGCTGTACGGCAAGCTCGACAACAAACTGTGGAGCCTTGCAGCTGCCTACAGCCTGGGTGCACATAAATTCACCCTCGCTTACCAGCAATCGTCCGGTGACACCAACTACCTGTATGGCGTTGACGGTAACAGCACCATTTTCGTATCGAACTCCATCCAGATCTCCGACTTCATCGGTCGCGAAGAGAAATCCTGGCAGGCTCGTTACGACCTGAACATGGCCACCTATGGCGTACCTGGTCTGAGCTTCATGACTCGCTACGTATACGGCGACAACATCGAAACGACTGCAGGCACCGAAGGTAAGGAACACGAGTTCAACTTCGAAACCAAGTACGTCCTGCAAGAAGGTCCAGCCAAGGACCTGTCGTTCCGTCTGCGTAGCGCGATTTACCGTGCAAACGGTGCCTACAACGCTGACTACACTGCTGACAACAACGACGTACGTCTGATTGTTGAGTACCCGCTGAGCATCCTCTAATCCGGGTGTAACACAGCAAGTACTGTAAAAAACCGCCCACCTCTTCAGGTGGGCGGTTTTTTTATGCCTGCCATATTCATGAAAAACCAGCAAACAACTTCATTTCATAACATCAGTCTTTTTTTCAATGAACTGATCAAAACTCACAAAAAAGCCCAAGAGGCAATTATCCTCTTGGGCCCAGTGCCACTAACGGAACAAATAACCAACTAAGTTGGTATGGCTTACTGCACTGCCGCTTCCTGAACCACACGAACAACCCGTTGTGGAAATGGAATATCGATGCCAGCCTTTTTCAATCGATCACGGGACTGTTCATTAAACATGAACATTACGTCCCAATAATCTGCCGTTTTGACCCACACTCGCAGGGAAACAGTGATCGAACTGTCACCCAAGGTCGAAATGACCGCCTGAGGCGCGGGGTCCGTCAAAACACGCGGATCCTTGGCCAGGTCCAGTAAGACTTGACGGGCCTTTTGCAAGTCTGCTTCGTAATCCACGCCAACGTCGAACACTACTTTGCGGGTCGGCTGGCGATTGGTGTTGGTGATGATGCCGTTCGACAGATTGCCGTTTGGCACGATAATCGTCTTGTTGTCACCTGTTCGTAACACGGTGTGGAAGATCTGGATGCTGTCGACAGTACCGGCGACACCTTGAGCTTCAATCCAGTCACCGATTCGGAAAGGCCGGAACAGCAAAATCAGCACACCACCGGCAAAGTTCGCCAGACTGCCCTGCAGCGCCAGACCAATGGCCAGACCCGCCGCACCGATCGCAGCCACGAACGAAGTGGTTTCCACACCGATCATCGACGCCACGCTGACGATCAGCAGTATCTTGAGAATGATATTCGCCAGGCTACTGATGAACCCTTGCAGGGCCAGATCCGCATTGCGCAGGGCCAAAAGACCGCCGAGCTTTTGCGTGACCTTGTTGATCAGCCACCAGCCAATGGCCAGGGTGATCACTGCCAGCAGCACACGACTGCCGTATTCCATGATCATCGGGATCCAGGCCTGGGATACCTTGACCAGGTTGTCTACTTCAGCATTCAAATCCATCTATTTTCTCCTGATTTCCGGCCATCCGGCACACGAAAAATAAACGGTAGAAATGACCGTCCCCTCAGGGGCAATCGTTTCTACCGTTGCTTGGGCCTCGGACGCCGAAAACGCCGAGAGGTTCCCGCTTGCTACGTCAGTCGCGGAAGTTGTTGAACTGCAGCGGCATGCCGAATTCCTTGGCCCGCAGCACTGCAATGGCCTCCTGCAGGTCATCACGCTTCTTGCCGGTGATGCGCACTTGCTCGCCCTGAATGGCGGCCTGGACCTTGAGTTTGGCGTCTTTGACGTGAGCGACGATTTTCTTCGCCAGCTCTTTGTCGATACCTTCCTTGAGGACGGCTTCCTGCTTCATCAACTTGCCCGATGCAAAGGCATCCTTGACTTCAAGGCATTGCACGTCGATCTTGCGCTTGACCAGCGACAGCTTGAGGATCTCAATCATCGCTTCCAGCTGGAAATCCGCTTCGGCGGTCAGGTTGACGGTCAGGTCCTTTTCCTTGAACTCGAAGCTGCCTTTGCCTTTCAGGTCATAACGACGATCGAGTTCCTTGACGGCGTTTTCGACCGCGTTGGTGACTTCGTGTTTGTCCAGTTCGGATACCACGTCGAACGACGGCATGTAATTTCTCCAATAAATGGGCGCGCCGATGAAGCACACCTGGCTTGCGGTAAAAATCCGCGCTGATTATAACGGGTCTTTCCCATCATTCACTGTGAGCCTTCCATGCGCGCCTTAAACAGAGCAAAAAGCTGATGTCCACAACCTGGCATGTCCTGGGGGCCGGAAGCCTTGGCACGTTGTGGGCGACGCGCCTGGCTCGGGCCGCAGTGCCGGTGCGGCTGATCTTGCGGGATACCGCGCGCTTGCAGGCTTACGAAACGGCAGGCGGGCTGACACTGGTCGAACACGGAGAGGCGCGGCACTACCCGGTGCCCGCCGAAACTCCTGACAGTATCGAGCCGATCAATCGCCTGTTGATCGCCTGCAAAGCCTACGACGCTGAAAAAGCCGTGGCGCAAGTCGCATCACGCCTGGCTCCCGGTGCAGAGCTGATTCTCCTGCAGAACGGCCTGGGCAGTCAGGACGCCGTCGCAGCGCAGGTACCACAGGCACGCTGCATTTATGCATCAAGCACCGAAGGCGCCTTCCGCGACGGCGACTGGCGTGTGGTGTTCGCCGGTCATGGATTCACCTGGCTTGGCGATGTTGGCCATCCAGTCGCGCCGATCTGGCTCGAGGACTTGAGCGCCGCCGGTATTCCCCATGAGTGGAGCACCGATATTCTGACCAGACTGTGGCGCAAACTGGCGCTCAACTGCGCGATCAATCCGCTGACGGTGCTGCACGATTGCCGAAATGGCGGTCTGCTGGAGCATCACTGTGAAGTCGCTACCCTTTGCGGCGAACTGACCGAATTGCTTGAGCGCTGTGGCCAGCCGGCGGCGGCCGAGAACCTGCAGCAAGAGGTGGAACGGGTGATCCACGCCACCGCTGCCAACTACTCTTCGATGCATCAGGACGTGAACAATCGACGTCGCACCGAAATCGGTTACTTGCTGGGTTACGCCTGCAAGGCGTCGGACAGGCACAAGCTCAACCTGCCGCACCTCAATCAACTGCAACAGCGCCTGGTCACCCATCTGAAAAGCCTTGGATTGCCCAGCGACTGAGCAGCGGCTACGCTGGCCACTTGTTCCTTTGCAGCGATAAACCTGATGCCATTGCGCCAGCGCCTTGAAAACCTTCCTGTCGGCCAGAAACTACTGGCCGCCCTGTTGGTGCTGTTAACCACCGTCCTGCTGGTCGCCAACCTGACCTTTATCAGCGCCGCGTATTACATTTCCCAGGAAAGCATGGCCCCGCAGGCCCTGCAGACCATTGGTCGACTGGTGTCCAACCCGAGCCTGGTGGCCGATGCCTTGCAATCGCCACAAAACGCCGAGCGCCTGCTCAATGAACTCAACAGCTATTCCCCGCTGCGGGCAGCCGCGCTCTATGACGGCAAGGGTGTACGTCTGGCACAGCTACAGCATGGCGACCACCTGAACCTGCCCGAGCGTTACCGGCACATCGAAGCCTGGCAAGCCACCGAGTTTCGCAGCAATCAAGTGATCACCCTGCCCCGTCCCGGGACTGACCCCGGCCACTTGCTGCTGGTGGCCAGCAGCGAACTGCCGATGGCGTTCTATACCGGCACCCTGACCGCCAGTCTCGGGATTCTGATCTTCAGCGTGCTGCTGTGGATGGTGATCGCCCGGCAAATCAAACGCCTGATTACCCGGCCGATCCACGAACTCGAAGAACTCTCCCGGCAAGTGACGCGGGAAGAGAACTACGCCTTGCGCGCCTCGCGTGGAAATCACGATGAAATCGGCAGTCTCGCTGAAGCGTTCAACACCATGCTTTCGCGCATCGAGGCCCGGGAGCAGCAACTCAAGCGGGCGCGGGATGATTCTCAGGCCGCTTATGACCAGGCTCAGGGGCTGGCTGAAGAAACCCGGCACACCAACCGCAAACTGGAGCTCGAAGTCCAGGTGCGCAGCAAGATCGAGAAGAAACTCACCGGCTTTCAGAATTATCTCAACAGCATCATCGACTCCATGCCGTCGGCCCTGATCGCCCTCGACGAGCAGCTCTACGTCACGCAGTGGAACCAGGAAGCCAGCGCCCTCTCCGGCACGCGCCTCGATGAAGCCTTGAACCAGCCAATTTTTCTCGCTTTCGAACCGCTCAAGCCGTTTCTCCCACAACTCAAGCAAACCGTCGAACAACACACCGTGGCCAAGATCGAACGCGTGACCTGGGTCAAGGACGATGAACCCAAGCACTACGCCCTGACCTTCTACCCACTGATGGGCGGCGCCGGGCGTGGGGTGGTGATCCGGATCGACGACATCACCCAGCGCCTGTCCCTGGAAGAAATGATGGTGCAGTCGGAGAAAATGCTGTCTGTCGGTGGCCTTGCCGCCGGTATGGCCCACGAGATCAACAACCCTTTGGGCGCGATCCTGCATAACGTGCAGAACATTCGTCGACGCCTGTCCCCCGATTTGCCGAAGAACCTTGAGCAGGCCGAACAGGTCGGCGTCGAACTGTCGACGGTCAATGACTACCTGCAAGCCCGCGAAGTGCCGCAGTTGCTCGACGGCATTCAGCAAGCCGGCGCCCGAGCGGCAAAAATCGTGACCCACATGCTCAGTTTCAGTCGCCGCAGTACCCGACAAATGGCCCCTTGCGATCTACCGGCGCTGATCGATCAAGCCGTGGAAATCGCCGGTAACGACTTCGACCTGGCGATCGGTTTCGATTTCAAGGGCCAGGCAATCATTCGCCAGTTCGACCCGGCGCTGGGCCCGGTGCCCGGCACTGCCAACGAGCTGGAGCAGGTGCTGCTCAACCTGCTGAAAAACGCCGCCCAAGCCATTCACCAGCGCGAAGACGACAGCGAACCGGGACGGATCATTCTGCGTACCAGGCTGAATCCGCCCTGGGCCGAAATCCAGGTCGAAGACAACGGCGTCGGCATGAGCGAAAGCGTGCGCAAACGTACGTTCGAACCCTTCTTCACCACCAAGGAAATTGGTCAGGGCACCGGTCTCGGCTTGTCCGTCTCGTACTTCATCATCACCAACAACCATAAGGGTCAGATGGAAGTGCAATCGACCCTGGGCCAAGGTACCTGCTTCACCCTGCGCCTGCCATTGGCGGGCACCCCGCTCGTCTCTCAAGAACTCAATCAGCTATCGAGGTAACCATGGGCTTTCGCTTGTCGAAGATTTACACCCGCACCGGCGACAAAGGCGAAACCGGTCTGGGCGACGGCCGCCGCGTGCCCAAGGACCATCCACGAATAGAGGCCATAGGCGAGGTCGATACGCTCAACAGTCAGGTGGGTGTGTTACTGGCCGGACTGGCCGCGCAAAGCGCCGAGCATCCGGGGTTGAAAGAAGTGGTCGAGGTATTGGCGCCCTGTCAGCACCGACTGTTTGACCTTGGCGGCGAACTGGCAATGCCGGAGTATCAAGCGTTGAATGCCGCAGAAATTGAACGCCTGGAAGCGGCGATCGATGTGTGGAACGAGGAGCTGGGGCCGCTGGAGAATTTCATTCTGCCGGGCGGTTCGATGCTGATTGCCCAGGCTCACGTCTGCCGCAGCCTGGCTCGCAGTGCCGAGCGCCGCTGCCAGCACTTGAACGCGCTTGAACCGCTGGCCGGAGTGGGGCTCGCATACATCAATCGATTGTCGGATTTGCTGTTTGTGATGGCGCGGGTGATTGCTCGGCGTCAGGGGGTTGCGGAGATTCTTTGGCAGCCCGCGGCGAAACCTGAAGTTTAGTCGTCGCCTATTAGGCCCTCTTCGCGGGCAAGCCCGCGAAGAGGTCGGCAGCATCACTGCATAATCAAGCCTCAGGCCAAAACGCCCGAATCCCGGCCACACCTTGCGCACCCGCCGCCCAAGCCTTCTGAACCTCCGCAGGCCCAACGCCACCGAGCAGGAACACCGGTTTGCTGAAACCGTCGATCAAGGTCGAGGCCTGTTCCCAACCCAGCGGTTGGGCGCCCGGATGAGTGAGGGTCGGCTGCACCGGCGACAGGGTCACGAAGTCCACGCCCATCTCTTCGGCCAGCGCCAGTTCTTCGGCGTTATGGCAGGACGCCGCCAACCAGCGCGACGCCGGCAACGGACGACCGGCCGCTGCGTATTTGCGCAGCTGCGCCGAGGTAATGTGCCAACCGGCGGAAGGGAAATCTCCCAGCCATTCGAATGGGCCCTTGATCATCAATTGCGCCTTGCCGGCGCACAGTCCCACCGCGTCCACAGCCAGATCACGATACTTGGGGTCGTAACCGTTCGGTGCGCGCAGCTGGATCAGCTTGATGCCGCCCGCGATGGCTTTCTGGATCCCCCTCAACAAGGCCGGGGTTTCCAGATCCTCCGGGGTGATCAGGTATTGCTCGGGCAAACGGGCAGCGGCGACGATAGGTCGATTGGCCTCAGGAAACTCGTAATTCGAGAGCTCACGGGCGGTCACCCAGGCCAAAGGCTGACCTTCGGCACCATGAGGTTCGCCGGTGAACGCCGAGACTTCCCAGACATCCAGCAATACTTGCTTGTCCGGATAGTCGTGTTGAACCTTGATCAGCGGTCGCGCGACGTCGACGACAATGCCCAGTTCTTCGTGAAGCTCGCGACCAAGAGCCGTTTCAACGGACTCGCCAGCTTCGACCTTGCCACCAGGGAATTCCCACAGCCCCCCCTGATGCTGGGTGTCGGCACGGCGAGCGATGAGAATCTTGCCGCTGCTATCACGGATAACGGCGGCGGCTACGTGTACTCGTTTCACCGCTTGATTTCCTCCAGTCCGGCCTTCTGCCAGGCCTTGAAGGCTGGCCATTGGTAGATGGTTTGAACATAGGCTTCGTCAGCTGCGGACAGCTTCACCTGATAGGTGCACAGGCGCACGGCGATGGGCGCAAAAAACGCGTCGGCCAGGGTGGCCCGACCAAACAGGTACGGCCCGCTTTCCGTCGCGGCTGCGCGGCACTCGGCCCACAACGCGGACATGCGTTCAATGTCCGCCTGCACGTCGGCCGGAACCGGCGACAGCGGCGCATCACGGCTCAGGTCGAATGGCATGTTGCCGCGCATGGCGAAGAACCCGGCATGCATCTGTGCGCACGCCGAACGCGCCTGAGCACGGGCGGCGACGTCCTTGGGCCAAAGATCGGCATCCGGGAACTGTTCTGCCAGGTACTCGGCAATCGCCAGCGAATCGGCAATGGTGCCGTGTTCGGTTTTGAGCAGGGGTACTTTGCCGGTCGGCGAATGCTTGAGCAGCCGATCGCGGGTGTCCGGCTGGTTGAGCTTGATCAGCTCCTCGGTATAGGGGGCACCGGTCAGGTCGAGAGCCAGGGCGCCGCGCAGGGACCAGGAGGAAAGCAGTTTGTCGCCAATGATCAGGTGAAGGCTCATGTTCGGGACCTTTTGATGAAGGGGACAGGCCAGTCTAGCCAGTGACTGGCAGGCCGCCATCGCTAGCAGGCTAGCTCCCACAGTTGTTCGGGTTTACACAAATCCGATGTGGACGCTAGCCTGCTCGCGATGGGGTCGACGCGATCTTAAGTACGGTACTCGGCGTTGATCTTCACGTACTCATGCGACAGGTCGGTGGTCCAGATGGTTTCGCTGCAATCGCCACGTCCCAGTTCGATACGGATGGTGATCTCTTCCTGCTGCATCACCGCCGCGCCCTGGGCTTCGGTGTAAGTCGCGGCGCGCGCGCCACGGCTGGCGATGCACACGTCGCCGAGGAACACGTCGATCTTGCTCACGTCCAGATTCGGTACACCCGCGCGGCCAACGGCGGCGAGGATACGACCCCAGTTCGGATCGGAAGCAAACAATGCAGTCTTGATCAGCGGCGAGTGGGCCACGGTGTAACCAACGTCCAGGCACTCCTGGTGATTAGCGCCGCCGTTGACTTCAACGGTGACGAACTTGGTCGCGCCTTCACCGTCGCGCACGATCGCCTGGGCCACTTCCATGCACACTTCGAACACGGCTTGTTTCAACTTGGCGAACAACTCGCCTTCAGCGCGTGTGATTTCCGGCAGCGCGGCCTGACCAGTGGCGATCAGCATGCAGCAGTCGTTGGTCGAAGTGTCGCCATCGATGGTGATACGGTTGAACGACTTGTTGGCGCCGTCCAGCAACAGGTTTTGCAACACATCGCGGGAGACTTTGGCGTCGGTGGCGATGTAGCCCAGCATGGTCGCCATGTTCGGGCGGATCATGCCCGCGCCTTTGCTGATGCCGGTGACGGTGATGGTCACGCCGTCATGCTGGAACTGACGGCTGGCACCCTTGGGCAGGGTATCGGTGGTCATGATGCCGGTGGCAGCGGCTTCCCAGTTATTGACCGACAGGTCGTCGAGGGCGGCTTGCAGCGCGCCTTCGATTTTCTCGACCGGCAGTGGCTCGCCGATCACACCGGTGGAGTACGGCAGCACCAGGCTGGCATCCACACCTGCCAGCTCGGCCAGTTTGGCACACGTGCGCGCGGCGGCGGCAAGGCCGGGTTCGCCGGTACCGGCGTTGGCATTGCCGGTGTTGGTCAACAGGTAGCGTACCGGGCCTTGCACGCGCTGCTTGGCCAGGATCACCGGTGCCGCGCAAAAGGCGTTGAGGGTGAACACGCCGGCGACGGTCGAACCTTCGGCACAGCGCATGACCACAACATCCTTGCGCCCCGGGCGCTTGATACCGGCCGAGGCAATACCGAGTTCAAAACCGGCAACCGGGTGCAACGTTGGCAAAGGACCAAGACCAACAGCCATGAATGCGCTCCTTATAGATGATGTGTGCACCGCTTCAGGAAGAGCGGTGGTGTAAATGGCAAAACGCCGCGACGGCAGGAGCCGGTCGCGGCGCGGGTATTTCAGCGTTTGAAACGGGGTTACTGAATCTGCCCGTGGCAATGCTTGAATTTCTTGCCCGAACCGCAGTAGCACAGCTCGTTACGGCCCAGCTTCTGCTCACTGCGCACCGGTGCGGTGGCCAGGGCCACATCGACCTCCTCACCCAACGCTTCCGGCTGCTCCAGACCTGGTGCTTCTTCATGCAGGAACTGCATGCGCGCCGCCAGTGCTTCAGCCTCTTGACGCAAACGGGCTTCTTCTTCGGCCGGATCTTCGCGACGAACCTGAACGTGGGACAGCACACGGATCGAATCGCGCTTGATCGAATCGAGCAGTTCGGAGAACAGCGTGAACGACTCGCGCTTGTACTCCTGTTTCGGGTTCTTCTGGGCATAGCCACGCAGGTGGATACCGTGACGCAGGTGATCCATGGTCGACAGGTGGTCTTTCCACAGGTCGTCCAGCACGCGCAGAACGATTTGCTTCTCGAAAGTACGCAGCGCCTCGGCGCCCGCCTGGTCTTCTTTCTCGTTGTACGCCGCCACGAGTTCCTGCATCAGCTTCTCGCGCAGGGTTTCTTCGTACAGGTGATCGTCTTCGTCGAGCCATTGCTGGATCGGCAGCGCCACGCCGAAGTCGCTCTGCAAGGCGGCTTCCAGACCGGCCACGTCCCACTGCTCCGGCAGCGATTGCGGTGGAATGTGCGCGCTGACGGTGGCGTTGAGCACGTCCTGACGGAAGTCGGCGATGGTTTCACCGATGTTGTCGGCGGCCAGCAACGTGTTACGCATGTGATAGATCACTTTACGCTGTTCGTTGTTGACGTCGTCGAACTCGAGCAGTTGCTTGCGAATATCGAAGTTGCGACCTTCAACCTTGCGCTGCGCCTTTTCGATGGCGTTGGTCACCATGCGGTGCTCGATCGCTTCGCCAGGCTGCATGCCCAGGGCTTTCATGAAGTTTTTCACCCGGTCAGAGGCGAAGATGCGCATCAGGCTGTCTTCCAGAGACAGGTAGAAACGGCTGGAACCGGCATCCCCCTGACGACCGGCACGACCACGCAACTGGTTGTCGATACGGCGCGATTCGTGACGCTCGGACGCGATCACCTGCAAACCGCCCGACTCGAGCACTTGCTGGTGACGCTTCTGCCAGTCGGCCTTGATCTGGGCAATCTGCTCAGGGGTCGGGTCTTCCAGCGAAGCCACTTCCACTTCCCAGTTGCCGCCCAACAGGATGTCGGTACCACGACCGGCCATGTTGGTGGCGATGGTCAGTGCGCCTGGGCGACCGGCCTGGGCGATGATCTCGGCTTCTTTTTCGTGGAACTTGGCGTTCAGGACCTTGTGTTCGATGCCTTCCTTCACGAGCAGGCTGGACATGTGCTCGGACGTTTCGATGGTCGCAGTACCCACCAGCACCGGACGACCGGCAGCCATGCTTTCCTTGATGTCGGCGACGATTGCCGCGTATTTCTCGTCGGCGGTCAGGAACACCAGGTCGTTGTAATCCTTACGGGCCAACGGCTTGTTCGGTGGAATGACCATGACCTGGAGGCCATAGATCTGGTGGAATTCGAACGCTTCGGTGTCGGCCGTACCGGTCATGCCGGACAGTTTGCTGTACAGACGGAAGTAGTTCTGGAACGTGGTCGACGCCAGGGTCTGGCTTTCGGCCTGAATGTTGAGGTTTTCCTTGGCTTCGATGGCCTGGTGCAGACCCTCGGACAAACGACGGCCCGGCATGGTACGACCGGTGTGTTCGTCGACCAGGACAACCTGGCCATCCTGCACGATGTATTCGATGTTGCGATGGAACAGTTTGTGCGCACGCAGACCGGCATACACGTGAGTCAACAGGCTCAGGTTGTGCGCCGAGTACAGGCTCTCGCCTTCAGCCAGAAGGCCGATGCGGGTGAGGGTTTCTTCGACGTACTGGTGACCGGCTTCGTTGAGCTCTACCTGGCGGGTCTTCTCGTCAACGGTGTAGTGACCGGCCTTGGTGACTTCGCCTTCGACTTCCTCGACATGCAACTCCAGCTGCGGGATCAACTTGTTGATCTCGATGTACAGCCTGGAGCTGTCCTCGGCCTGACCGGAAATGATCAGCGGCGTACGGGCTTCGTCGATGAGGATGGAGTCGACTTCGTCGATCACGGCAAAATTGAGTTCACGCTGGAATTTTTCTTCCATGCTGAACGCCATGTTGTCGCGCAGGTAATCGAAACCGAATTCGTTGTTGGTGCCGTAGGTAATGTCGGCGGCGTAGGCGGCGCGCTTCTCTTCCGGCGGCTGGAACGGCGTGACCACGCCGACCGTCAGGCCGAGGAATTCATAAAGCGGGCGCATCCAGTTGGCGTCGCGGCGAGCCAGGTAGTCGTTCACCGTCACAACGTGCACGCCCTTGCCTGACAATGCGTTGAGGTAAACGCCCAGTGTCGCCACCAGGGTCTTGCCTTCACCGGTGCGCATCTCGGCGATCTTGCCTTCATGCAAGGTCATGCCGCCGATCAGCTGGACGTCGAAGTGGCGCATACCCATGACGCGCTTACCGGCTTCGCGGGCGACCGCAAAGGCTTCTGGCAGCAGCTTGTCGAGGGTTTCCCCTTTGGCGATGCGGGCCTTGAACTCATCTGTCTTGGCACGCAATTGATCGTCCGAAAGGGCCACCATTTGCTCTTCGAAGGCATTGACGAGTTGCACCGTCTTGAGCATGCGTTTGACTTCACGCTCGTTCTTGCTTCCAAAAAGTTTCTTTAACAAAGGCGCAAACATATCGGCAGGATCTTCCACACTAAAGGGATGGAGGGCGGCCCCGTGAGTCGCCCGTGCAGCCCTCATGGCCGCATGCGAACGAGCATTCTACCCGGAAACGATGGTGAGGAAAGTGGCGTTATTCCACGATGCTGGCACAGCGCTGTGACGGGGCTCACTTAAAATAGGGGCAAATGGCTGAACTTCAAGCCATAGGCGACAGAAGTTACTTGTTGATTTAATGGGCAAACCCTGCATAAAAGCAATGGGGCAGGTGCATCCGGTGCTTTCTGCTACCATGGCGGCTCTGTTACTTCAGGTGTCTGATCATGGCATTTCGCCCTCTTACGGCCAGAGCACCCGCCGTCCTGCTTCGCGAAGCCAAACCGCTCAAGGCCATCCTCGGCCACGCTCAACGCCTTGGACATCTGCAGCGGCTGCTGGAAAGCCAACTGCAACCGGCCGCCCGCGAGCATTGTCATGTAGCGTCGTGGCGCGAAGGCAGTTTGTTGCTGATTGTCACCGACGGTCATTGGGCCACTCGACTGCGTTATCAACAAAAGCGCCTGCAGCGGCAATTGCAGATGTTCGACGAGTTCACCAACCTCACGCGAATCCTGTTCAAGGTGCAACCACCTACGGTTCAGCAAGGTGCCGCCGGGCATACCATGGATTTGTCCAACGATGCCGCCGCCACCATTCAGGCGACAGCCGACGGCATCAGCGACCCGAACCTGCGGGCCGCGCTGGAACGATTGGCGGCGCACGCCAGGCCCAAGGGTTGATAAAAAACCAATGTGGGAGCGAGCCCGCTCCCACCGTTTTTACGCGCTGACTCAAATCAGCGGCGTTTGCTGCCGCCTAATAATGATCCCATCAACCCGCGCACCAGTTGCCGTCCCAACTGGTTCGCCGCCTGGCGCATCGCCGACTTCAGCGCCTGCCCTGCCGCCGTGCCGAGGAATTCGCCGGCCTGTTCGGTGAAGCTTGGCTCTTGCGGAGCCGGCTTGCCGGGTACAGCTTCAGGCGCCAGGCCTTTGCGCCCCATTAGCACTTCATAAGCCGATTCGCGATCGATCGGTTTGTCATATCGCCCCTGCAATGGCGAGCTGGCAATCAATGCCGCGCGCTCGGCTTCACTCAGCGGCCCGATCCGCGATTGCGGTGGTGCCACCATCACCCGCTGGACCATCTCCGGCGTGCCCTTGTCCTGCAAGGTGCCGACCAGCGCCTCGCCGATCCCGAGCTCGGTCAGCACCGACAGGGCATCGAACGCCGGGTTCGGCCGGAAGCCCTCGGCCACCGCCCGCAAGGATTTCTGCTCCTTGGCGGTGAATGCGCGCAAGCCGTGCTGGATGCGCAAACCCAACTGCGCCAGTACGTCATCCGGCAGGTCACCCGGCGATTGGGTGACGAAATACACGCCGACACCTTTCGAGCGAATCAGCCGCACCACTTGTTCCAGACGATCCTGCAATGCCTTGGGCGTACCGGCGAACAACAAGTGTGCCTCGTCGAAGAACAGCGCGAGCAGCGGTTTATCCGCATCGCCGCGCTCCGGCAATTGCTCGAACAATTCAGCCAACAGCCACAACAGGAAAGTCGCATAAACCTTCGGCGCTTCATGAACCAGACGACTGGCATCGAGCAAATGAATACGTCCGCGCCCATCGGCACCCGGTTGCAGAATATCTTCGAGTTTCAGCGCCGGTTCGCCGAACAGCGCTTCGGCGCCCTGCTGTTCCAGGATCGCCAGGCGCCGCAACAGCGCCTGACTGGACCCGGTGGTCATCAACGCCGCGTCGTCGCCGAGCAACGCCGGATTGTCCTTGAGGTGATTGAGCAGCGCCTTCAAGTCTTTCAGGTCCAGCAGCAACAGGCCTTCGCGGTCCGCGACCTTGAAGGCGGCGTACAGCGCCGACTGCTGGCTATCCGTCAATTCGAGCAAACTGCCCAACAACAGCGGCCCCATTTCGCTCAAGGTCGTGCGCAATGGATGACCGGACTGACCGTGAACATCCCACAGCGTTACCGGATAAGCCTGAGGCTTGTGGTTCAGCCAGGGCATGCCGGCGATCCGCTCGGCGATTTTGCCCTGGGGATTGCCGGCGGCGCCCAAGCCACACAGGTCGCCTTTGATATCGGCGGCGAATACCGCTACACCGGCGTCACTGAAGGCTTCGGCCATGCGTTGCAAGGTAACGGTCTTGCCTGTCCCGGTGGCGCCCGCGATCAAACCGTGGCGATTGGCCAGGCGCATGGCCTGGGTGATCGGCTGCCCCGCGGGATCGGCGCCGATAACGATTTGCAATGACTCAGACATTTGGTCACCCATGGTTAATCTTTGGTCCTACACGGCCGATAGAAATAACTACAAAGCACACAGACACAATCTGTAAGAAATTTCTCTAAGGAGCGGCGGAAATATCACTTGCTTTGAACCTTGCACATTTTGCGTCTCTTTATAAAAGCACGCGCTGTACATTAAGACCTTAGCGGACCCCTAAGTCATGAACAAAAATCTGCGTTTCAGCCATAAAATCCTGCTTGCCGCCGCGCTCGTCGTCATTACTGCCTTCGCCTCATTCACGCTGTACAACGACTACTTACAGCGCAACGCCATTCGAAGGGACCTGGGCAATAATCTGCAGGAGATGGGCAGGGTCACTGCCAACAACATCCAGACCTGGCTGGCCGGTCGCAGCTTGTTGATCGAAAACCTGTCGCAAACCGTCGCTCTGAACCCTGATACCGGCAACGTTTCCAATCTGCTTGTGCAGAAAGCGGTGACGTCGACGTTCATGGGCGCCTATCTGGGCAACAAGGATGGTTCTTTCATGATCCGTCCGGACAGCAAGATGCCCGATGGCTATGACCCGCGCGCTCGCCCCTGGTACAAAAGTGCGCAAAGCGCGAATGGCCCTGCATTGACTGAACCGTATATTGATCTGGCCTCTGGCCAACTGGTGATTTCCATCGTCGACAGTGTGATCAAGGACGGACAAAACATCGGTGTCGTCGGCGGCGACTTGAGTTTGCAAGTGATCGCCGACACGCTTAACGCGCTGGACTTCGGCGGCATGGGCTACGCCTTTCTGGTCAGCTCGGACGGCAAGATCCTGGTCCACCCCGACAAATCGATGGTGATGAAATCGCTCAAGGATGTTTACCCGCAGGAGACGCCTGCCATCAGCAGCGACCTGAGCGAAATCCAGGTCGATGGCAAAACCCGCATCATGACCTTCACCCCGATCAAAGGATTATCGTCGGTGAACTGGTACATCGGTTTATCCGTGGACAAGGACAAAGCCTTTTCCACGCTCAGCGAGTTCCGCGCCTCGGCAGTCGTTGCCACCGTCATTGCCGTGGCGATCATCATCGCCCTGCTGGGCATGCTGATCCGCATCCTGATCCAGCCGTTGCACGTCATGACTCGCGCCATGGCCGATATTGCCGACGGCGAAGGTGACCTGACCAAACGCCTGACCATTGTGAACCACGATGAGTTCGGCATCCTTGGCACCGCTTTCAACCGCTTTGTAGAGCGCATTCACGGTTCGATCCGCGAAGTGTGTTCGGCCAGCGGGCAGGTCAACGAAGTCGCGTTGCGGGTCGTCGCGGCCTCGAACTCCTCGATGTACAACTCCGACCAGCAGGCTTCACGCACCAACAGTGTGGCGGCAGCCATCAATCAGCTCGGCGCCGCCGCCCAGGAGATCGCCCGCAACGCCGCGCAAGCATCGACCCAGGCCAGCGATGCCCGCAGCCTGGCCGAAGACGGCCAGCACGTGGTCGATCGCAGCATTGCCGCGATGAATCAGCTATCGAGCATGCTCAGCGCCTCCAGCAGCAATATCGAGTCGCTCAACAGCAAAACCGTGAACATCGGGCAGATTCTCGAAGTGATCACCAGCATCTCCCAGCAAACCAACCTGCTGGCCCTCAACGCCGCCATCGAAGCCGCACGAGCGGGTGAAGCCGGACGCGGGTTTGCCGTGGTCGCCGACGAAGTTCGCAACCTGGCGCACCGCACCCAGGAGTCGGCGCAACAGGTACAGACCATGATCGAGGAGCTGCAAGTTGGCGCGCGCGAATCGGTCAGTACCATGAGCGACAGCCAGCGCCACAGTCAGGACAGCGTGGACATCGCCAACCTGGCGGGCGAACGCCTGAGCAGCGTGACCCAGCGCATCGGCGAAATCGACGGCATGAACCAGTCGGTGGCCACGGCGACCGAAGAGCAGACGGCCGTGGTCGAGTCGATCAACGTCGACATCACCGAAATCAACACCCTCAATCAAGAAGGTGTGGAAAACCTGCAAGCGACCTTGCGTGCCTGTGCCGATCTGGAACAGCAGGCGGCGCGACTGCAGCACCTGGTGGGCAGTTTCCGAATCTAGCGTCTGATCCCCCCTTATGGCGAGGGAGCAATCTCCCTCGCCATAACATCGCCGTTACCTCCGTCCTCGCCCACAAATCCGCAACCGAACAACTATTCTTCATTAAGGTCAACCAAGGGAGAGCAACGGACCGGAGGGATGTTGATCGTGCACATCGCTGACATAACCATGTTCTACGCCCCCGCCAGCGGTGGCGTGCGCACTTATCTGGATGCCAAACACCGTCGCCTGTGCAATCGGCCGGGTATCCGCCACAGTTTGTTGATTCCTGGGGCCTCTTTTAGCGAACGTGATGGCATTTACACCGTTCCAGCGCCCGCCCTGCCCTTCGGCAAGGGTTATCGTTTCCCTCTCCGTCTCGCGCCCTGGCGCAATGTCCTGCAGGATTTGCAACCGGACCTGATCGAGGTTGGCGACCCTTACCTCACCGCCTGGGCCGCCCTGGATGCCCGACGGCAACTGGACGTGCCGGTCATTGGTTTTTACCACTCGGACCTGCCGCTGCTGATCAGCAACCGGATGGGCAATTGGGTCACCCCCAACATCGAGGCTTATGTCAGGAAGCTCTACGGCAATTTCGACCGAGTGCTGGCGCCCAGTCGGGTCATGGCTGAAAAACTGACAGGCCTGGGGGTGAAGAACGTTTTCGTGCAGCCTTTGGGCGTCGACTTGCAGACCTTCCACCCCGACGCCTGTGATCCGGGGCTGCGAGCCGAACTGGGCATTGATGAAAACACCCATCTGCTGATCTTTGCCGGGCGCGGTTCCAAAGAAAAAAACCTGCCTGTGCTGCTTGAGTGCATGAAGCGCCTGGGCCGGCGCTATCACTTGCTGCTGGTGGGCTCTTCGATGCCGGCTGCGGTGCCGGATAATGTCACTGTCGTCGACGAATTCTGCCCCGCCGCGCAAGTCGCCCGCCTGATGGCCAGTGCCGATGCGCTGCTGCATGCCGGTGATCAGGAGACCTTTGGCCTGGTGATCCTCGAAGCCATGGCCAGCGGAATTCCGGTGGTGGCCGCGGCGGCCGGGGCCTTTGAGGAAATTGTCACCCGTCAATGCGGCTTGCTCTGTACGCCCAACGATCCGCAAGCGATGGCCAATGCGGTGCACGAACTGTTCAATCAGGGCTGCGCCGCCCTTGGCCAACAAGCGCGGCGCCATGTCGAACGACATTACTCTTGGGACACCGTGGTCAATAGCCTGCTCGGTCACTATCACGCCGTGCTCGGCAGCCAATGGCCGCAGGTGGCCAATGGCTGAGCCCATCGCACCGCCCAGCCTGTTGTTGGTGCTGCACGACGTCGCACCACACACCTGGGCCGATTATCAGCCCTTTGTCGAAGCCGTCGATGCATTGGGCAACGTGCCGATGACCTGGCTGGTGGTGCCGAACTTCCACAAACACTATGAGCTTCAGGCGCATCCGGGATTCCGTCGCCTGCTCAGCGGAAGACTCGCTCGCGGTGATGAGCTGGCGTTGCACGGTTATTTCCATTGCGACGACGGACCTGTGATGAGCAATCCCCGAGACTGGTTCATGCGCCGCGTCTACACCCACGAAGGCGAGTTCTACAGCCTGACCCGGGAAGCGGCCCTCACCCGCCTGCACGCCGGCATCGAAATGTTTCAGCGTTACCGTTGGCCACTGCATGGCTTCGTCGCTCCGGCGTGGCTGATGAGCGAAGGGACGCGCCAGGCCCTGGGTCAATTGCCGCTGAGTTACACCAGCGACCCGCAACACCTCTATCGACTGCCGGATTTTGCCGTCATCGATGCCCCGGGACTGGTCTGGAGTGCGCGCAGTGCCTGGCGCCGGGGAATATCGAAGCTGGTCAGTGATCAACGCGAACAACGCTGGCGACAAGCACCGGTGATTCGACTCGGCCTGCACCCGGTGGACATGCGCCATGAGTTCTCGCGAAGCTACTGGCTGCAAACCCTCAAGCGCCTGATCGCCGAGGGTCGAGTACCGATGACCAAGGCAGACTGGCTGGCACGACACTGCGAGCGCATGGGTCGTGCCGCATGAGTCGCGGCTTTCTGGCGTTCCTCGGCCTGCTCGCGGCGGTGCTGATCCCTTGGCTATTGGGCGGAAGCGAGACCTGGTCGCGATTGCAGAGTTTTCCGTTGAGCGAATTGTTGATCATGTTCGGCATGATCCTGTTGTGCTGGCTGATCAATACGCTGCGTTTGCGCCTGTTGCTGGGAGATCAACGCGATAAGGTGAGCCCGGTCAAAAGCCTCGGGGTGGTGATGGCCGCCGAATTTGCCTACTGCGCCACGCCGGGCGGCAGCGGCGGGCCACTGACGATCATGGCGCTGCTGGCTCGCAACGGCGTGCGGCCAGCGAGAGGCAGCGCGGTGTTCGCCATGGACCAGCTCAGTGACTTGCTGTTCTTTCTCTGCGCGCTGAGCGGGATTCTGATTTATGCCCTGTTCCAGCACTTGAGCCAGCGCATGGAATGGTTGCTGACCGTCAGCGCGATCTCGATGTTCGGCGGATTGATCAGTTGCATCGTCGTGGCTCGCTATCATCGCGGGCTGATTCGCCTGACCGGCCGGTTGCTGGCTCGTCTCAATGTCAAAGCCAGCACCCGGGTTCGCTGGGCCCGCAAGCTCCTGCATTTCCTTGCAGCCTTTACCGACACCCTGAAGCTGCCCTTTCAGACATTGATCACGGTGTTTGCCCTGACCTGCCTGCATTGGGTCTTGCGTTACAGCGTGTTGTACCTGGCACTGCGCGGGCTCGGCGCGGACTTGCAGTGGGCCTGGAGTTTTCTGATCCAGATGCTGTCATTGAGTGCAGGGCAATTCAGTCTGTTGCCGGGGGGCGCGGGGGCGGCGGAATTGACATCGGCGGCGCTGTTGGCGCCCATGGTGGGGAAATCCACGGCAGCAGCGGCGATCCTGATCTGGCGGGCGGTGACTTACTACTTTTATCTGTTGGTGGGTGGCCCGGTATTTCTATTGATGCTTGGCCGACCCTTGCTCAAGAAGCTGATGAACTTCAAGCAGGCTTAGGCGGTTTTTCGGGCCGCTCCTGCAATTGCTCCCACAATTGGGCCGCGCCGGGAAACTCCGTGCCGTCCTCCGGGCTCATGTCATCCGGGTCATAACGACTCAAACAGCCTTCCCCCAGCGTGGCGGGTGCCCTGGAAGTGGCTTTATCCAGTGGATCGGCCATAGACATATCCTCAGTGTAGAAACGGCGAAGGGCCTGAAGCGATTGAACGCCCAGGCCCTCCGAATTTCAACCGTGTCGTGTGGCGACGGTCAGAACACCACGGTTTTGTTGCCGTGCACCAGCACCCGGTCTTCCAGGTGATAACGCAGACCGCGGGCCAGCACCATTTTCTCGACGTCACGACCGAAACGCACCATGTCTTCGATGCTGTCGCTGTGGCTGACGCGCACCACGTCCTGCTCGATGATCGGCCCGGCGTCCAGCTCTTCGGTCACATAGTGGCAGGTCGCACCGATCAGTTTCACACCACGCAGGGAAGCCTGGTGGTAAGGCTTGGCACCGACGAACGATGGCAGGAAGCTGTGGTGAATGTTGATGACCTTGTGCGCATATTCGCGGCACAGTTCCGGTGGCAGGATTTGCATGTAGCGGGCCAGTACGACCACTTCGGCATCGTGCTGTTTGACCAGGCGCGAGACTTCGGCGAACGCCGGCTCCTTGTCCTGTGGATTGACCGGCACGTGGTAGTAGGGAATGCCGTGCCATTCGACCATGCTGCGCAGGTCGTCGTGGTTGGAAATCACACAGGCGATTTCACAGTCCAGTTCGTCGCTGTGCCAGCGATGCAGCAAATCAGCCAGGCAATGGGACTCGCGGCTGGCCATCAGGACCACGCGCTTCTTCTGCTCGGTATCGGTGATGCGCCAGTCCATCGAGAATTCTTCGGCAATCGGCGCAAAGGCTTCGCGCAAGGCTTCGATACCGAAAGGCAGCGAGTCGGCACGAATTTCGTGACGCATGAAGAACCAGCCACTGAGATTGTCCGAGTGATGACTCGCTTCAGTGATCCAGCCATTATGGGACGCCAGAAAATTACTGACTTTGGCAACGATGCCGACGCGGTCCGGGCAAGAAATCACCAGCCGAAAAGTGCGCATGAGGGGAAACTCCAGAACTTCGCAAAGGCGGGCATTCTAACGATTGCGCAGCAAAACTGCAGTATTGATGACGTAGCACCATGCCCGAGCGTCAGCGACAGGACCGTTGCCGCCGTCGGCAACCGGCGGTAACAGCGGCGTAGTTAAACATCTACAAGCATACAATTGTGAATATCCGCGCCGGTGTATCGCACTATTTAACCGCACATCCAGTGTGCGGCGAATTTCATCGCGACTAAATTAAATAAAACTCCCTTTAATGTTTACTTGATGAAACACCCTGACTATTATTGCGGCACTGTTCCCTGCCATCCTATGACCTGTATAAGGTAGTCATCATGTCCCTGATCAACGAATATCGTGCCACCGAAGAAGCTATCAAAGAGCTGCAAGCCCGTTTGAAGAACCTGTCCCAAGACGACAAACTGCAAACCGAGCTGGAATTCGAAGGCAAACTGCGCACCCTGATGGGCGAATACTCCAAGTCCCTGCGTGACATCATCGCGTTGCTGGATCCAGAATCCAAAACCAAAGCACCACGCGGCGGCGCTGTAAAAACTACCGGCACCAAACGTGCTCGCAAAGTTAAACAATACAAAAACCCGCACAACGGCGAAGTCATCGAAACCAAAGGTGGCAACCACAAGACTCTGAAAGAGTGGAAAGCCAAGTGGGGCGGTGACGTGGTCGAAGGCTGGGCTACCCTGCTGGGCTAAGCCGCGGTGCTTGTCGCGAAATGAACTGCAAAAAAAGAACGCCAGCATACGCTGGCGTTTTTTTATGCCCGGAGTTCAGGCTTCGGGGATTTTCGTTTTCAAAGACTCAAACGTTTACGCAACCCCTGGACATATTCCTGCCATTCATTCAGCACCGATTTTTGAAACGGTGTCGCAGTAACATTCAGTTGGGCTGCGGTCTGTACGAAACTTTCCAGGGTATTGGGCGCGCCCCACTCAGGCACTGACAAACGTTTCTGACAGAATAATCGCCAGCGTTCTTGCTCGTCGAAATTCAACGTATCGGGAAAGTTACGTGCACGATATCGAAACAATAATTCCGGCAAACGCTCATCATCGAACGGCCATTGCGCTTGCGCTAATTGTGCCGGATCGGCCATTCGCACTTGTTCGCACAGGCGTCGATCGCGATCACCGATAAAACCGTCGTATAACTGTTGTTCCGGGTCCTGACTCGCGGTGAAATCCTCGCGGGCGTATATCGCCGAGACTTTATCCTGCCAAACTTTTTTCGCATCGTTTAGCCGCAGCGCACGCTGCTGATAAAGCGCCATATCCAGCCCCAGCCGCTGCTGATCTTCCGGGCGAAGTACCGACATCGGCGCCACCACCGGGCATTTATTAATGTGAATGAGCTTGAGTGGAACCGGCAACTCACCTTCGGCCAGATCTTCGCGACGGGTATACAACCGCTGTCGCAATGTCTCGGCGTCCAGGTCGAGCAGACCCTGAGGATCCAGCTGCAGATCACAGACGATCAAGGCGTTCTTGTTACGCGGGTGCCAGGCCAGGGGCAACACCACACCGACGTAATTGCGCGTCGCGGAAAAGCGCCCGGAGACATGCACCATCGGCTGCAGCAATCGAATCTGATCCAACACCTTTTGCTTGCTGCGCAGATTAAACAGCCAGTCATACAGCTTCGGTTGCTTTTCCCGGATCAGCCGCGCCAGCGCGATGGTGGCCCGTACATCCGATAGCGCTTCGTGGGCGTTGCCATGGTCGATGCCATTGGCGGCGGTCAAACGTTCGAGCTTGAGCGTCACCCGGCCTTCTTCATCCATCGGCCAGACGATGCCATCGGGGCGCAAGGCATAGGCCGCGCGCACTACATCGATCAGATCCCAGCGACTGTTACCACCCTGCCACTCCCGCGCGTACGGGTCGAAAAAGTTGCGATAGAGGCTGTATCGAGTCATTTCGTCGTCGAAACGCAAGGTGTTGTAACCCGCACCGCAAGTACCGGGCGCCGCGAGTTGGGCATGCACCCGGGTCATGAAGTCAGCTTCACTCAGGCCGTGTTCGGCCAATTGACCCGGGGTTATGCCGGTGATCGCGCAGGCCGCCGGATGCGGCAGGATGTCGTCACTGGGCTGACAATAGAGATTGACCGGCTCGTCTATTTCATTGAGATCGAAGTCGGTACGCAGTCCCGCCATTTGCAGTGGGCGATCGCAACGGGGGTTGATGCCCGTCGTTTCATAGTCGTACCAGAAGATGGAGGTCACGGGCTATTCCTGAACTGAAGATCGGCGAAGTCTAGGCGTTCGTATCCCGCCCCGGCCAGCAAACTTGTCATTGAATCATCTCTGCTTGTTTAACGTGCAATACATGTTGTGTCGTATTCCCCGGCGAGGCTGCTAGCATCCGTAGGACAGTCCATCCCGATCAGGCCACATCATCAGGTAGCCCATGCTCGAGACTACAGCACTGCCAAGGAAAGCAACGCTGTCCCTGCCACTGGATACGCGGTATCAAGTCGAAACGCCGGAAGGCATCGATTTGCCATTGCGCCCGGCCGGGCTGATGGTCCGTGCGCTGGCGTTCACCATCGACCTGATGCTGCGCGGGTTGATCCTCGGCTCGCTGTTCATTGTTTTGGCGATGCTCGGAAAACTGGGCGCCGGACTGGGCTCACTGCTGATCTTCGCGGTGAGCTGGTGGTATATGGTGCTGTTCGAAGTCCTCAACCAGGGACGTTCACCGGGCAAACAGTGGATGGGCCTGCGCGTGGTACAGGACGACGGCACCCCCATTGGCTGGTCGGCATCGTTGCTGCGTAACCTGTTGCGATGTGTCGACCTGTTGCCGTTCGGTTACTTCCTCGGCGCCATCAGTTGCTTGCAACACCCTGGATTCAAACGCCTCGGTGACATTGCCGCCGGCACCCTGGTCATCTACCGCGAACAACCACTGAGCCGGCCGCAGCTGCCGCCCGCCGAACCCCGCCGCCCTGCATTTCCCCTGACACTGGCCGAGCAAAGGGCCATCATCGGCTTCGCCGAGCGCCAGAGTGAACTCTCTGCCGCCAGGGTCAACGAACTCGCGTCCATCCTCGCCCAACCACTGCAGATTCGGCCGCCACAGGCGGTGGCCGAGCTCAACGGCATCGCCCGTGGTTTGTTGGGGTCGGCATGAAGCAAAGTCTTTTCGAACATCGGCACATGGCCGAATGGGAGCAGTTTTCCCGGACGCTGGACAAACTGGAGGGGGACAAGAACGCCGTCGGCGTCGAAAACTTCCCCAGCGATTATCGCCGTCTCTGCCAGCACCTGGCATTGGCGCGGGAGCGTGGCTACAGCAGTTTTCTCATCGACTCGTTGCAGCAACAAGCACTGCGCGGGCATCAACAGCTTTATCGCCACCGCAGCCGACTCGGCCCCCATGTATTGAGTTTCATCCTGGCGGACTTCCCTCGGCTGGTGCGTGAGCAATGGCGTTTCGTGCTGGCTGCCTGCCTGATGTTTTTTGGCAGTCTGATCGGCTTCGCGCTATTGGTGTACCTGTACCCGGAACTGATCTACAGCCTGATTCCAGCCGAACAGGTGAGTGAGATGCAGGGCATGTACGATCCTGACGCCGGTCACCTGGGACGCTTGGCGGAACGCGCGGCCAGTGAAGACTGGGCGATGTTCGGCTACTACATCATGCACAACATCGGGATCGCCTTTCAGACCTTCGCCAGCGGTTTGCTGTTTGGCCTGGGCAGCGCATTCTTCCTGATTTTCAACGGCCTGATGATCGGCGCGGTAGCCGGGCATCTGACCCGGATTGGCTTTGGGCAAACTTTCTGGTCATTCGTGATCGGCCATGGTGCCTTCGAACTGACGGCCATCGCCCTGGCCGGAGCCGCCGGCCTGCAATTGGGCTGGGCATTGATTGCACCAGGGCGCCAGCCCCGTGGGGAGGCCTTGCTGGTGGCGGCGCGCAAGAGCGTGTTACTGATTTGCGGGGTCATGCTGTTTCTGCTGGTTGCGGCTTTTATCGAAGCCTACTGGTCGTCGATGACGGCGCCCTCGCCCCTGATCAAATACCTGGTCGGTGCGGCACTATGGATGTTGATGGCGGCGTATTTGCTGTTTGCCGGACGGAGCCGCCATGCGCCTGAGTGACGCCTGCGTGGTGATCCGTCCGCGTCCGACCTGGGAAGCCATGGACCTCGGCGTGTTGTTGAGCCAACGCCACCGGCGCCTGCTGATGACCAGTTGGGCCATCGTCACCTTGCCGGTTTTCGTGCTGTTCAGCGCGGTCTTCTGGACATCGCCGTCTCTCGCGATATTCCTTTTCTGGTGGCTGAAACCGGCCTTCGAACGCCTGCCGTTGTTCATTCTGTCCAAAGCCATGTTCGGTGAAACGCCCACACTGAAACAGGCGCTTTTCCAATGGCCGCGACTGCTCCAGCCCCAATTGCTGGCCAGCCTGACCTGGCGAAGACTGAGCCTGAGCCGCAGTTTTCTATTACCAGTGGTGCAGCTCGAAGGCCTGGGCGCAGAGGCGCGACAGCAGCGCATACAGGTGTTGTTACAGCGTGACGCCGGTGCGGCGCGGTGGCTGACGGTAATAGGCGCGCATCTGGAAACAGCGCTGTGGATCGGCATGATGGTGCTGTTCTACCTGCTCTTGCCACAACAGGTTGCACTCGACTGGAACTGGCAGTCGCTGATTGCTGCCGGCACTCAGGATTGGCAATGGCTGGAACACCTGACCAATGCCTTCTATGTCCTGGTGCTGATCGTTTGGGAGCCCATCTACGTTGCCTGCGGGTTCAGCCTGTACCTGAACCGGCGCACCGTGCTGGAAGCCTGGGACATCGAACGGGTATTCCGCCAGCTCCGCAAGCGTTTGAACGGTGCATCGGTTGCGTTGCTCCTGACGATAATGCTGTCGATGCCGAACGCGCAGAACGCCTGGGCAGCCGAGTCGGCCATGACACCTGACAGCCCGCGTTTGCTGGAACAACCACTGACCAGCCAGGCGTCCCGCGACAGCATCAAGGCAATCCTTGAGCAGCCGCCCTTCCAGAACAGGGAAACCGTGACCCGTTATCGCTTTGGCGAGGCGCAAGCGACCCGCGAAAACCAGAGCGACGACCGCACTCTCGAGTGGCTCAAAGCGCTGTTGAAGCTGTTTGACAGCCAGCGCTTCAGTGCATTGGCCACGCTGATCGAAGTGGTGTTGTGGGGGGCCGTGATGGCGGCCATCGGCGGGTTGATCTGGCGTTATCGTGACGGGTTGCAGGCTTTCTTCAGCCGTCGCCCGAGGCCGCGCGAAAAAGCCGCGCGACCGTTACCGCAGCAGGCTTTCGGCCTGGACCTGAGTCCTGACACGCTCCCCCACGACATCGCCGCCAGCGCCGAAAGCCTCTGGCAAACCCACCCTCGGGAAGCGCTGGGATTGCTCTATCGCGCGCTGCTCAGCCACTTGCTGCACGACTTCAACATCGCGTTGAAAGCCGCCGACACTGAAGGTCAAGTCCTGGAGCGTGTCGAACAATTACAACAACCGGCCCTGTCGGCTTACAGCAGAAACCTGACCGGACACTGGCAGAACATGGCCTACGGTCATCAACCGCCACCGGCACATGTGCGACAGCAATTGTGCGATGGCTGGCGCAGCTTGTTCGGCCCGGAGGCAGTCCATTGATCCGGCGTGCCTGGCTAATGGTTGGCGTAATCATTGCCATGTTGCTGGGCGCACTGAGTATTTATCTGTACCTCAAGGCAATCCCCTATCCGGCGGAAATCGACCACGGCCCCTCGCCCGAAGCCCAGGCCAATCCCTACCTGGCCGCCGAACATTTCCTGCGCAAACAGGGCCTGACCGTCAGCCATGCCAACCGCTTCGATGTCCTGCCCAGCCTGGAGCCACGTCACCACAGCCTGCTGTTGCTCGGCGACCGCTACACCATGACACCCCGGCAAATTGACCAGCTGATGAGCTGGACCCGGGCCGGCGGGCGCCTGTTGTTCGTCGCTCAGTCGCTGTGGGATGAGAAGACCGGACAAAGTAACGATCTGTTGCTGGACCGGGTCCAGTTGCACCAATCGTTGAGCAAAGACCTCAAGGCCCCACCGCCCGTCATCAGCGACGACCCCTATCCCACACTCACCAAGCTCTATCTGGAAAACGAACACGCGCCGGCCTACGCCAGCTTCGACACCGCGTTCCATCTCGAAGACCCGAACAACCTCGCCCAGTCCTGGGCCAACAGTGCCAAGGGCACGCACATGATGCAGCTCAACCATGGGCTTGGCTCGATCATTGTGGTGACCGATGCCGACCTGTGGAAAACCCCCGCTATCGATCAATACGACAACGCCTGGCTGCTCTGGTACCTGACCGCGGACACGAACGTGACCCTGTTGTTCAACACCGATCACGACAGCCTGTGGACCTTGTTGTTGCGTTATTTCCCCCAGGCGCTGGTTGCCCTGATCGCCTTGATCGGCCTGGTTTTCTGGCACGTCGGCGTGCGTCACGGCCCGCTACTGAAGCCGGCGACGAAGGCTCGTCGCCAATGGCAGGAGCACTTGCACGCCAGTGCCGATTTCATGCTGCGCCGCAGCGGTCAGGGCCGTCTGTTGGAAGCCTTGCAGCAGGACATCCTGCGTCGCATGCGACGGCGCCACCCGGGTTATGAACAACTCGACGTCAGCGAACAATGGCAGGTGCTCGCACGCCTGACCGGCCAACCCACACACGCTATTAGCCAGGCCATGAGCCCGCGACCGAAGCAACGGCTTTCCAGCGGCGAATTCAGCCGCCTGGTCGCTCAGCTGCAAACCCTGAGGAATGCCTTATGATCTGGCGCCTGAAAAGCGTTGGATTTCCGTGAAATTGGAAACAGACACGTGGAAACTCAGGTGTTTCAGGGTCTATTCAATGCTCTAACTGATGAGTGCAGAGGACGGCAGAAGGAGTCCCTGGAGCAGCGACTCTGGATCATTCCACCGATCATGAAGTGTGGCGCTCCCCCTCGCCTCACTTACACATTGAAATAGTCATGCAACGGATCCTTTAGCCATTCCTGTAGTTCTGCTTCGGCCTGCTCCAGTGCGGTGCGATTGAGCAGTTTGCGCAATAGGGCAATGTTCACCGCGCGGGCCCGGAGGTTGAAGGCCGAACTGCGTTCGCCGGTTTGGGACGGTTGATAGATGCCAAGCTTTTCGTACAGCTGCTGCAAGCGGTTCTGCACGCTGCGCAACGACAGGCTGCGGCGGTTGGCGATGGTGCGGTCGGTCAGCCCCAAGGCGATGTCTTGCAGCACTTCGTATTCTGCATCGGTAAGGCCCACCGACTGGTCCTGGGCCTTTTGCTGGACGCCGCGAATCTCGCGGTCGATCACGCATTGCTGCTCGATGAACAGGCTGCGCAGCGCCAGGCGCAGGCGTTCTTCGGACGCGGTCTTGAGGATGTAGCCGTAGGCCGCCCCTTGCGGAACGATGCGCGCAATGCCGCGTACATAGGCTTCATCGGCATAGTTGGACCAGAACAGAATCGAGGTCTCGGGACGCTCCTTCCAGATCGTCTTGGCCGCCTCGACGCCCGTTCGCCTGGGCATTTGCAGGTCCATCACCACACACGCCACTTGATGCTCGTGGGCCAGACGCTCACCGATCTGGCCGTCGTCGGCCTCCAGCAGGCGCGAGCATTCGGGCATGGCGGCTTCTATGACTTCTTTGAGGAAGGCGCGGTGCACCGGATCGTCTTCTATCAACAGAACGTCCATCAAATCTCCGGATCGCTAGTCAGGTGGTATTCGTCCAGGGGCAACCTTATGCACACCCGTGTGCCCTTGCCCTGTTCGCCACGGTCGATTTGCACCTTGGCACCCAGCAACTGGGCGCGGATCTGCATGTTTTTGATGCCCCCGGTATCCAGGCGATTGCTGCAATCAAGGCCCAGGCCATCGTCGATGATGGTCAGGTTCAGATGGCGCCGCGAGCGGCTGATGTCGATGGCAATCGAGTCCGGCGAAGCGTGTTTGATCGCATTGTTGACCGCTTCCTGAATGATGCGGAATAAAGCGATTTTTTGCGGCTCGGCCAGGCGATTGGCTTGGCCCAAGGTGTTGTCGCGCAGGTGCGTGGCAATTTCCAGCCCGCTATTGCGCACGCTGCGCAGGAGCAAGTCCTCCAGGCCTTCTTCGAAACCGAACAGCTGCAGCACCGTGGGTTTGACCGCATCAATGATAGAGCGCAGCTCTTGCATGCTCTCCTGCAAGGCCTGGCTGATGGGACGCAATGTCTCGCCGCTCAGGCTGTCTTGCAGTTGCAGGCGGGCGAGGCGTCGATGCAGGCGGGTCATGTCGGCCAGGGTCTGGTCGTGCAAGTCCATGCCGATGCGCTGGCGTTCGTTTTCCAGCTCTTCGGTCAGGCGCAAGGCCCCGAGGCGCAAGCCTTCTTCCCGGGCGCGGGTCTGGGCCTGGGCGATGGCCAGTTCCTTGGCCTGGTCGGTCTGGCGCAAGGCGTATAGATAAGAGGCGAGCAGGTCGGCGACGTGTTGGGCATGGTGCACATCGTCCAGGGTGTAGTAATTGGCCGAGTGCATGGAGCAGCTCAAGGCGCCGATCACTTCGTTTCGCACCCGCAACGGCACATGCAATCGACTGCGCAGTTGGGCATCGAAAATCGGCCGGTTGAACGCACCGGGAAACTGAAAACGCGGGTCGTTCATCGCGTCATCACTGAGGATGAAGGGCGCTTCCCCCAGCAACAAAGTGCGCAACGGGCTTTGCGACACTGGCAACGGCTGCTTGGCAAAACCGCTCCATGAGGTATGAACACCGGCCTCGTAGGCAGTGTGCAGATGGTTTTCGGCATTGAGCAGCAACAGGCTCACGTCGAGGTGATCGTGGGGCAGGATGAAGCGGATCTGCTCGGAGACCGCATTGATCATCGACTGGAAGTCCAGCAAGCCAGCCAGGGCCCTGGAGATGCCGAGAAAGTGTTTGAGCACTTCTTCGGCCTGAATGTGTGGTCGTAGCACGATGGTTTCGGCTCTGATTTTGTCCGGCTCACCATACGCCGTGTGCGGTGTGTCCACCACGCCAAGCAGGCGGGCGAGTGAAGGTTTGCGGTGTCGCGCGGGTTTTGTGCGGGATCCCGCACCCATCATGCGTGTATCCGCCGAAAGTCTGCACCTATAGCCACAGACACCGCCTGCTCAGGGGGTGCAGACTGGCCCCGAATGCGTAGTACCACCGGTCAGTTGTTCGCCTGCTGCCGAAAGCCCACAACAATAACAAGGGTCACACTATGAAATTCCAACCATTGCGCTGTGCGCTGCTGTCCAGTGCACTGATTCTGCTGCCAAGCTTCGCCGCTCTGGCCGATACCTCCGATAAAACGATTGCCTTGTCCAACAACTATGCGGGTAACTCCTGGCGTCAGGGCATGCTTGCCAGTTGGCAACAAACCACGGAAAAAGCCGTCAAGGACGGGGTGATCGCCGGTGCCGATTCGTTCACCACGGGTGAGAACCAAGCCACGGAACAAGCGGCGCAAATCCAGAACCTGATCCTGCAGGGTTACAACGCCATCGTCATTGATGCTGCATCGCCCACCGCCCTCAACGGCGCGGTGAAGCAGGCGTGTGACGCAGGCATCATCGTCGTTTCCTTTGACGGCGTGGTCACCGAGCCTTGCGCCTACCGCATCTCCATGGACTTCAAGCAAAGCGGCATCGCCCAGATGGACTATCTGGCCGAGCGTTACCCCGACGGTGCCAATGTGCTGGAGGTGCGCGGCCTGGCCGGGGTCTCTGTGGATGAGCTGATTCACTCCGGAATTGTGGCCGGCGCGCAGAAGCATCCCAAGCTCAAACTGGTCGGTTCGGTGAATGGCAACTGGTCCCAGACCGCCGCGCAAAAAGCGGTGGCCGGGGTGCTGCCCAGCTTGCCGAAAATCGACGCGGTGGTGGCCCAGGGTGATGATGGTTACGGCGTGGCCCAGGCGTTTACCGCGGCGGGGCGACCGATCCCGACCATCATGTTCGGCAACCGCGAGGAAGAGCTGTCGTGGTGGAAGAAACAGAAAGACGCCAATGGTTACCAGTCCTTCTCCATCTCCAGCGCACCGAGTATTTCCAGCCTGGCGTTCTACGTCGCCCAACAACTGCTGGATGGCAAAGAACTGCCCCACGACTTGCTCTCGCCAGCGCTCAGTGTGACCCAGGACACCCTGGAATCCTCGCTCAAGGGCGTTGAAAAGGGCGGGATTGTCAGTCAGGTCTACAGCATCGAAGACGTCGCGGGCCTGAAAACCTCATCCGCCCAATAACCAACGCACATCGCGTCGCGGTGTTTGGCTGAGCGGCGTGGCACTGTCGAGGAGGCTGTTATGACTTTCCCCAACCCTGCGTTGGTGACCTTTACGGGCACTGGCAAGTCGTTCGGCGCGGTGCGTGCGCTGAGCGAGGTCAATCTGAGTTTTCACCGGGGTGAATGCCTGGGCCTGATCGGTCACAACGGCGCCGGTAAATCCACCCTGATGCAGGTGCTGGCCGGTACCCTGAGTGCCGATTGCGGCGTGTTGCACTTGGCCAGGCATGAAGTGCGCAGCAGTTACAACGTGCAGATGGCCCGCCAGCACGGCATTCGTTGCGTGTTTCAGGAACTGTCTTTGTGCCCGAACCTGAGCGTTGCCGAGAACCTGCGGCTGATGTCGCCAGCGATTCGTGGCTGGGGTTGGCGCCGACAGGCCAAGGCGCTGATCGACGCCAGCCTTGATGAGATTTTTCCCGGCCATGGTATTGCAGCCGACGACATCGTCGCCGAGCTGCCGATTGGCAAGCGGCAGATGGTTGAGATTGCCCGTGCTTTTGTCCAGGTGGATGAGCGCCTGGAACTGGTGATTCTCGACGAGCCCACCTCTTCGCTGGACGCCCGGGTGGCCGAGCAGTTGCTGGGTTTCGTCCGGCGCTTCGTGGCGGGTGGCGGCAGCGTGGTGCTGATCAGCCATATCCTCGGTGAGATGCTAGACACCTGCGACCGCATTGCGGTGATGCGCGATGGCCGCATCGTGGAGATTCGCCCGGCGGGGGATTTCAGTCACGCCTCGCTGGTGGAATGCATGGGCAGCGCGACCAAGGAGGCAGTACAGCAGCAGGCGTTTGTCTCCCGTCGTGAAGGCAAGGCCGCAGTGGTCGAACAGCGGCCGGCGCGCCAGGTCGATGGCCAGACGGTCAAGGCACATACCGGTGAAATCGTCGGTCTGGCGGGCCTGGCCGGGCATGGTCAGAGCCAACTGCTGATTCAAGTGTTGCGCCAACGCATCACCCGCGGCCAGGGGGCGGCGCTGGTGGCCGGTGATCGGCAGACCGATGGCGTTTTCCCGCTGTGGTCGATTGCCGAAAACATCACCATCAGTTCCCTGGCGGACCTCAAGCGCGGCGCCTTGATCGATCCACAAGCCGAACGCGCCATGGCCGAACAATGGCAGACCCGCATGGGCATTCGTACGCCGGACATGGACAACCCGATTCTTTCATTGTCCGGCGGAAACCAGCAAAAGGCCCTGTTCGCCAGGGCCCTGGCCTCGCGTAATGACCTGATCCTGATGGACGACCCCATGCGCGGCGTCGATGTGGGCACCAAACGCGAGGTGTATTCGATCATCGCCCAAGAGGCCGCCAAAGGCCGGACCTTTATCTGGTACACCACCGAACTGGAAGAGCTCGACTACTGCGATCACATCTATGTGTTTCGCGACGGTCAGGTGGTGTTGGATCTACCCCGCAACGAATTGAGCGAGGAGCAGATTTTGCGTTGCTCCTTCGAGGAACAACCGGCATGAACCCATCCCTGTCCTTGAGCGCGCAAGCGCTGAAAAAACCGCAGATCAATCGTGCGCGGCTACTACGCAGCGCCTTGCCTGGCTTGTCGCTGGCGTTGCTGCTGGTGGCGATTTTCATCATTCAGCCACGGGCCATAAGCTACATGGGCATGAACCTGATGCTCAACCTCGCGGTGCCGATTGCCTTGGCAACCATCGCGCAGATGCTGATCATCACGGTCAATGACCTGGACCTGTCCCTGGGCAGTTTCATCAGTTTCGTTGCCTGCGTCGCGGCCACTTTGCTCAACGAGTATCCGCTGCTCGGTTGCCTCGCATTGCTGGCCTGTATCGCGGTGTACGCGCTGATTGGGGCGTTGATCCATACCCGCAATTTGCCGTCGATCGTAGTGACGTTGGGCATGTCGTTTATCTGGATGGGCGGTGCCGTGTTGCTGCTACCCGCGCCCGGCGGCAGCGCGCCGCACTGGCTGCAAAGCCTGGTGCGGATCAAGACACCCTGGCTGCCGTTCGCAATCATCGTCTGCATAGTACTGGCATTGCTGGTGCATGCCTTCCTCATGCGTTCGCCCCTCGGCGTGGTGTTGCGCGGGGCGGGCGGCAACCCGCTGGCGGTGGCCAAGGCCGGTTGGTCGCTGCTGCGCATCAAGGTCTCGCTCTATGCCCTGGCCGGCAGTTTTGGCGTATTGGCCGGATTGTTCCTGGTGGGCCTGACCACCTCGGCGGACGCCACCATCGCCCTGCGCTACACCTTGCTGTCGATTGCCGGGGTGATCCTCGGTGGCGGCGAATTTGTCGGCGGTCGGGTGTCACCGATTGGCGCGGTACTGGGTGCCTTGACCCTGGTGCTGGCCGGTTCGTTGTTGTCATTCATGCGCATTTCCCCTGACTGGCAGATCGGTGCCCAGGGCGCAATCCTGATTCTGGTGCTGGCCCTGCGTGCCGCCGTCAATCGCCTGGAGACCCGGCCCCTATGAACCCTCGTGCTTCGTTGTCCACGCTGACGCGCAAACCCTGGTTATGGTCGTTTTTGGCGGCATTGCTGATCTGGCTGGCGACCATCGCCTTTACCGGTGGAGCGGGCGCCGGTTCGCTGCTGTCGGGCGCCCTGAGTTTTTCGGCGTTTTTCGTCATCGTCGGCATCGGTCAGATGTTCGTCATCACAACCGGTCCCGGCAATATCGACCTGTCGATCCCGGCCAATATCGCCTTGAGCGGCGCCATCGGCATGAAGTTGATGAACGGCGATCCAGGGTTGATCTGGCTCGGTGTGCTGGGCGTGTTCTGCAGCGGTCTGCTGGTGGGCTGTAGCAATTACGCGTTGATTCGCGTGCTGCGCATTCCGCCGATCATCGCCACCCTGTCCGCCAGTTTCCTGTTGCAGTCGATGGCCATCGCTTACGGCCGTAGCGTGCGGGTGCAACCGCCGGAAATTTTCTATCAGTTCTGCACCGGCAACCTGTGGGGCGTGCCGTACCTGGCGATCAGCGTTGTCGTGCTCGCGGTGCTGATGGCGGTGGTGCTCAATCGCACCCTTTACGGGCGTTGGGTCATCGCCATCGGCCAGAACCCGCGAGCCGCCGAACTGGCGGGTGGCCGGATCGGGCGTGTGCGATTTGCCACCTATGTGCTCAGCGCGTTGCTGGCCTCCTTGTGCGGATTGCTGCTGGCGGGCTTCTCCGGCGGTGCGTCCTTGAGCATGGGTGATGAATACCTGTTGGCCTCGATTGCCGTGGTGGTGATCGGCGGCACCTCGGTGGCAGGGGGTTTTTCCAACGTGCCAGGGATCTGGGGCGCATCGCTGTTTCTGTATTTACTGGTGAGCATGCTCAACACCTTCGGCACCAGCGCCGGGGTACGGATGATCCTCACCGGGTTAATCATCATCGCGGTGATTACCGCCGTCAGCGGCCGCAGATCGGCCCGCTCCGCTTGAATCTTGGGTACTGACATGTCCGAACCTGTTTACGAATACCTCGACCCGCGCTTTCGCGCGCTGACGTTGCCCAATACCCAGTTGGAGCGGCTGTACGACCAATGCCGCTGGGCCGAAGGTCCGGTGTGGTTCAACGATGGCGGCTACCTGCTGTGGAGTGACATTCCGAACCAGCGCATCTTGCGCTGGACCCCGGAGCAGGGCGTCTCGGTCTATCGCCACGCCTCGAACTTCGCCAACGGCAACACCCGAGATGTGCAGGGACGCTTGATCACCTGTGAGCACGGCACCCGCCGCGTGACCCGCACCGAGCCGGATGGCTCGATCACTGTGCTGGCCGAGCGCTTTGAAGGACGACGCCTGAATTCGCCGAACGATGTGGTGGTGCATCGCGATGGCGGCATCTGGTTCACCGACCCGACCTACGGAATCCTCAGCGACTACGAGGGCTTTAAGGCTGACCCTGAGCAGGCGAGTCGCAATGTCTACCGCATTGACCCGCGTAGCGGCGAGTTGAGCTGTGTCGCCGACGACTTTGTGCAGCCCAATGGCCTGGCTTTTTCGCCGGACGGCAGCACCCTCTACGTGGCCGATTCGGCGCGCACCCACGACCCCGATGCACCGCATCACATTCGTGCCCTGACGGTGCTGGACAATTGCCGGCTTGGCGCTTCGCGGGTGCTGGCGCAGATTGAGCCGGGGATTCCCGATGGGCTGCGGGTCGACGTGCAGGGCAATATCTGGACCAGCGCCGGGGACGGAATTCAGTGTTTCGCGCCGTGTGGCACATTGCTGGGCAAGATCCTGCTGCCGGAGAAAGTCGCCAACCTGACGTTTGGCGGGCCACGGCGCAATCGGTTATTCATTACCGCGAACACTTCGCTGTACATGATTCATGTGGCGGTGGCAGGGGCGCAAATGCCTTGAAACATTGCGCACCCGCCCCTCGATCCCGACAAGAGCGACCAAGCGGGTAGATAACTTCCTGAGCGGATTCGCGATGTAGCGCTCGTGATGGCCTAACCTCCACTTCAGACAACTCAAAACGAGAGGTCACTCCGGACGTGCAATCGTGCAGATTGGCAGCCAATCACAGGTTACGCACGTCAAAAAATGAAAAAACCAGATTAGGTAAGTGACTGATTTATGGAAGATAAACCACAGGTGACAGTCACCAGCGCTGCGCAAGTCGTGACGAGTGAACAGATCGAGCCCGGCACACCTGGCCATGCCGAGCAGCAACGCCTGCGCGCCAGCCAACTGGCCCAAGCGATACGCAACGAGCTGCAAAAAGTCGTGATCGGCCAGGGCAGCGTGATCGACGACGTTCTCACCGCACTGATTGCCGGCGGCCACGTATTGCTCGAAGGCGTGCCGGGGCTGGGCAAGACTTTGCTGGTACGCGCGCTGGCGCGTTGCTTCGGCGGTGATTTCGCCCGTATTCAGTTCACCCCGGACCTGATGCCCAGCGATGTCACCGGGCATGCGGTGTACGACCTGCAAACCGAGCAATTCAAACTGCGCAAAGGCCCGCTCTTCACCCACCTGTTACTGGCCGACGAGATCAACCGTGCCCCGGCGAAAACCCAGGCCGCCTTGCTCGAAGCCATGCAGGAGCGGCAAGTCACCCTGGAAGGTCGCGCCCTGCCGATCGCGCAGCCCTTCATGGTGCTCGCCACACAGAACCCCATCGAACAGGAAGGCACCTATCCACTGCCGGAAGCCGAGCTGGATCGCTTCATGCTCAAGGTGCGCATGGACTACCCGGACGCCGGGCAGGAACTGGACATGGTGCGTCAAGTCTGCCGCTCTACCCGCGCCGACATGCTCGACGTGCAACCATTGCGCACCCTCCTGCAGGCCAAAGACGTGCTGGTCCTGCAACGTATTGCCAGCGAACTGCCCCTGGACGATCAGGTGCTCGACTACGCCGTGCGTCTGGCCCGTACCACCCGCGGCTGGCCGGGACTGACACTCGGCGCCGGGCCCAGAGCCTCCATAGCCCTGGTGCGTTGCGCCAGGGCGCGGGCCCTGTTGCGCGGTGGCGAGTTCGTGATTCCGGACGACATCAAGGGCTGCGCGCTGGCCGTGCTGCGCCATCGGGTGCGCATCTCGCCAGAACTGGACATCGAAGGGCTGGAGGTCGATCACGTGCTACGGCAATTGCTCGATCAAGTACCGGCGCCACGCCTGTGAAACCGACCCGCCTGCTGTTGCTCTGGCTCGCCTTGCTGCTGGCCGTCGGCATCGTGCTGGGCACTGTGCGGGCATTGGGAATCGACGTTGCACCGAGCCTGCTTCGAATCAACTGGGCGTTGCTGCTGGCATTGCTGGTATTGGCTGCTCTGGACATCGTGCTGATCAAACGCCTGCCATCCCCGAGGGTTACCCGACGCCTGTCCGGCAGTCTGGCGCTGGGTCGATGGAGCGAAACCAACCTGGAGGTCGAGCATGATTTTTCCCAATCATTGAACATCCAGCTCTTCGACCACGTACCGGATGGGCTGAACGTTGAAAACCTGCCCCAGACGGTGGAACTTCAGCCCGGCCAACGCAGCCTGATCGGCTATCGTCTGCGCCCGCTCAAACGTGGTCACTTCAGCTTCGAACACTGCGAAGTCAGCCTGCCCGGCCCATTGGGCTTGTGGTCCGACAAACGCCTGCTGACCGTTCCGGACCAGACCCGTGTCTATCCGGATTTCGCCCGCCTTTACGGCGGCCAGTTACTGGCTGTGGATAACTGGCTCAGCCAGCTCGGCGTACGCCAACACCAACGCCGTGGCCAGGGGCAGGAGTTTCATCAGTTGCGCGAATTTCGCGAGGGCGACAGCCTGCGGCAAATCGACTGGAAGGCCACCGCCCGCCAACGCACGCCGATTGCCCGGGAGTATCAGGACGAACGTGACCAGCAGATAATCTTCCTGCTCGACTGCGGACGCCGCATGCGCAGTCAGGACGGCGAGCTGTCGCATTTCGACCATGCGCTCAATGCCTGCCTGCTGCTGAGTTACGTCGCACTACGCCAGGGCGACGCGGTGGGATTCAGCACCTTTGCGAGCGAGCAAGCTCGCTACCTCGCCCCAGTCAAAGGCACCGGGCAACTCAACGTTTTGCTCAATACGGTCTACGACCTGTACAGCAGTCAACATAGTGCTGACTATCAAACCGCCATCACCCAACTTTTGGCCCGACAAAAACGTCGAGCGCTGGTGGTGTTGATGACCAATCTGCGCGATGAAGATGATGAGGAACTGCTCACGGCCGTCAAACGAATGGGCAAACAGCATCAAGTGATCGTCGCCAGCATGAGGGAAGACGTACTCGACCGCATTCGCCAAGCCCCCGTGCAAACCTTGTCCGAGGCACTGGCCTACTGCGGAGCGATGGATTACCTCAATGCACGGACCAAACTCCACGAGAAACTGGACGCTCATGGGATATCAGCAATAAATGTCTTGCCCCGGGAATTGGGTGTGGACTTGTTAACGCGTTATCTGAACTGGAAAAAAAACGGTACGTTGTAGGGGGGGCGGTGGCATCAGGCGCAATCAAACATTCCCGCTCCAAAAAACATAAATCGCCTTACCAACAACGAACGCCCCAAAAAACACATCTAATTGCGCAATGTAAAATTCAACCACCCATCTGCAACACTCACCTAAAGAAGACAACCCCATACAAAACGACAACACCAACCCTCCCCCCAATAAAAACTGACGGCAGCATTTTAAAAATCAATAACAAGAAGAAATCCATCAAACACTTTGAAGTACTGCCGTCCCTCGACCAGAAGCCATTTCACACTGACGCGTTTAGAGGTTTAGCACGACCACTAACAAAACAGACAGCATGATTGCTCAGCACGAAGAAATTAAAGGTGTTTTACTTATCGCGGAATCAAATCAACTACATTCCCCCAACTATCGCGCTCACCCACGCCATTATTGGTTCCGTCATACTCGATTCGAATTTTAAAACCCGCTCTGAACACGGGGTCATGAACGACGTTCAGGCCCACGTTATAGGTATGCCACTGCGTGTCTTGGCTCATCGTGTCGGGTGAGTTCACACGCTGCGAGCCATAACTTTCAAGTTGCACATCAATATTGGCGCGATACCAATACCTATTACTCGGCCGACTGGTCAAAATGTACCTCAATGTCCGCACATACACTCGGCCACTATCAAATTTATATTGATACTCCACCTGCCCCGTCAACTCCCCAACTCTTAAATGCCGATGATGATAAGTTAAAACCTCCACACCTTCCCAAAAACTATCGAAAAGCTCTTCACCTTCACCGCGCGCTACAAATGAACCATCTTTAAAGTCATCAGCCAGCACGTATTTCACCACAAGATTTTCTTTATCAGCTTTACCATTCATCTGCCACCTCCACAAAGACTCTAAATAGACTGCCCAGAAAAAATAACTCAATCGCCTATTCATTTACCACTGTCAGAACTGACAGTTATGAAGACACAAATGGAATAATCAATATGACTTTTTATTTCCAAACCAGAAATATTAATGCCAGGTTCATTGACGTTAGACTGTGCCCTGGAGAGCAACGACCCTCCTCGCAACAATCTCACGCCCATGACCAAACACGCTGGGCTCTTGTAGGCGGCGCCGCTCAATAGCGTGCATTTGACAAGCCTGTGATGCTTCAACGGAAGCACACACGCTGAGGGTAGTCAGCCTGTGATCATTTGCCTCTCACGCCGAAGCCGGCAACGTATGAAAACTGAAGTACTGCTTCAACGCCTCTACCAGTTGCCCATACTCCGGCGGCGGCCGTTGCATGCTGAACCCGGCGTCATAGTGCTGAGGGGTTGCGTCTTCGTGGCACCACAGGCAACACGCCCGCAGGTCGATGACCTGTTGGCAACCATCGCTGGCGGGGATCTTCAGGCGTAAATCGAAGTCCGCGCCGATCATCAGGGGCAACTGACTGATCAGCATCAGCCCGTCCTCGGACACGTTGCCCAGAAATCCGATGGGTTTGTCGGTGTTGCTGTTGAACACTTTCAGAAAATACGGCAGTTGATGCCGCTCGATCCGGCGGTCAGTGAACATGCTGAATTCGCTATGCAAGGCCCTTAAGCAGGGCCGCACTAATGCTTCGGAACAGACCTGCCTGGTGTGGTTTGACAGCCACGGGCGGCCCGCTCTCCCCGATCCCGGTGCGACAGTCGCCGAAAACCGCTGCCGCTTACCTCTGCCGATCACAGGTGTTACCTCGGTTTAGAGGCAAGGCTCTAAAACCGGTCTAATCGACTATAGCTCACCACCGCCGGTAGGCCAGCCATCAGATGACCACTGACATCAGAACCGGGTCGGGCGCACCACCGCCGCACTGCGAGTCGGGTAATGGCCCAGGCTCTGCAGGGTTTCCAGGCGGGCGCGGGCGCGGTAGGCGTACTCGCTCTGCGGATAGGACGCGATAATGAATTGGTAAGTCTGAGCCGCATCGATAAACATCTTCTGCCGTTCCAGGCACTGACCGCGCATCATCGAGACTTCAGGCCACACATAGGGGCGTGCCCGGCTGTCGCGCTCGACCTTGGACAACTCAAGCATCACCTGCTCGCAATTGCCACGGTCATAGGCACTGTAGGCATTGTTCAAATGATGATTCATCGCCCAACGGGTGCAACCGGTGACGCTGAAGGCGCTGATGGCAAGGGCAGCAACGAGTACGAAACGCATGGGAAAATCTCCTGTCTTGAACGCTGTATCGACCCATGGTCGGAAATCTTCAGGCGGCCGGGATGCAAAGTTGCGGTGTTCAATAAAGAAAGCAATAAGTAGTGCATACGAACAATGACTACAACTTCGGACCATAGTAGCCTCACTCAGCGCTTGAACTCAGGAGTCTTTGCATGTCCGTCCGTCGTACCAAAATCGTTGCCACCCTTGGCCCGGCCAGTAACTCGCCGGAAGTTCTCGAACAGCTGATTCTGGCTGGCCTGGACGTCGCCCGTCTGAACTTCTCCCACGGCACCCCCGACGAGCATAAGGCTCGCGCCAAGCTGGTGCGTGATCTCGCTGCCAAGCATGGCCGCTTCGTGGCCCTGCTGGGTGACCTGCAAGGCCCGAAAATCCGTATCGCCAAATTCGCCAACAAGCGCATCGAGCTGAAGATCGGTGATCAATTCACCTTCTCCACCAGCCATCCGCTGACCGAAGGCAACCAGCAAGTGGTCGGCATCGATTACCCGGATCTGGTCAAGGACTGCGGCGTGGGCGACGAGCTGCTGCTCGACGACGGTCGCGTCGTGATGCGTGTCGATACCGCCACCGCCACCGAACTGCACTGCACCGTGACCATCGGCGGTCCGCTGTCGGACCACAAAGGCATCAACCGTCGCGGTGGTGGCCTGACCGCACCGGCCCTGACCGAAAAAGACAAGGCTGACATCAAGCTCGCCGCCGAAATGCAGGTCGACTACCTCGCCGTATCGTTCCCGCGTGACGCTGCCGACATGGAATACGCCCGTCAACTGCGCGACGAAGCTGGCGGCACCGCCTGGCTGGTGGCGAAGATCGAACGCGCCGAAGCCGTGGCCGACGACGAAACCCTCGATGGCCTGATCAAGGCATCCGACGCCGTGATGGTGGCCCGTGGTGACCTGGGCGTGGAAATCGGCGACGCCGAGCTGGTGGGCATCCAGAAGAAAATCATTCTGCATGCACGCCGCCACAACAAGGCCGTGATCGTGGCGACCCAGATGATGGAGTCGATGATCCAGAACCCGATGCCGACCCGCGCTGAAGTGTCCGACGTGGCGAACGCCGTGCTCGACTACACCGACGCCGTGATGCTTTCTGCGGAAAGTGCCGCCGGTCTGTATCCGCTGGAGGCCGTGCAGGCCATGGCACGCATCTGTGTCGGCGCCGAAAAGCACCCGACCAGCAAGACGTCCAGCCACCGCATCGGCAAGGAGTTCACGCGTTGCGACGAGAGCATTGCCCTGGCGACCATGTACACCGCCAACCACTTCCCGGGCGTGAAGGCGATCATCGCCCTGACCGAAAGTGGCTACACCCCGCTGATCATGTCGCGCATCCGTTCCTCGGTGCCGATCTACGCGTTCACCCCGCACCGTGAAGCCCAGGCTCGCGCGGCGTTGTTCCGTGGCGTGTACACCATTCCGTTCGATCCGGCTTCGCTGGCGCCGAACGAAGTCAGCCAGAAGGCGATCGACGAACTGGTCAAGCGCGGCATCGTGGTGAAAGGCGACTGGGTCATCCTGACCAAGGGCGACAGCTACCACACCACCGGTGGCACCAACGGCATGAAAATCCTGCACGTTGGCGACCCGATGGTCTGAGTGACTGCTCGCTGAAAAACAAAAGCCCCGCCATGTGAATGCCGGGGCTTTTTTTTCTGATTCGACAGGTGTGTTGTCTGATCCGGCCTCTTCGCGGGCAAGCCCGCTCCCACAGTAGCCGGTGTCGTTCACATAACCTGTGCCGAACACAAAATCCTGTGGGAGCGGGCTTGCCCGCGATGGGGCCGGCCCTGACACCGCAAGTTCAATGCCGGTTGATAAACCCTGCCAACGCCGCCATCGCTTCCGGCGAACGCAGCCGCTGGGTGAACAACGCACCCTCTTCTTCTATGACCTTGCGCAACATCTCCCGATCCGGCGCCCTCATCAATTGCTTGCTGATACGCACCGCTTCCGGCGGCAGCGACTCAAAACGCAGCGCCATTTCCCGCGCCTTGGCCAACGTCTCTTCGCCACTGCCCAAGGCTTCGCAGGCAATGCCCCATGCGGCAGCTTGTTCACCGTTGAAACCCTCACCGAGCAACAGCAACTCCGCCGCCCTGGCCTGCCCGAGCAAGCGCGGCAGGATCAGGCTGGAACCGAATTCCGGGCACAAACCAAGGTTGACGAATGGCATGCGCAAACGCGCATCGCGGCTGACGTACACCAGATCACAATGCAGCAAGAGGGTCGTACCAATGCCCACCGCCGCACCCGCCACCGCCGCGATCACCGGCTTGCGGCATTCAAGCAGGTTGAGCATGAACTGGAACACCGGGCTGTCGAGGCCGCTCGGCGGTTGCTGGATGAAATCGGCAATGTCGTTGCCGGCGGTGAAGCACTCACTGGAACCCGTGATCAGTACGGCATGGATTTCAGGGTCGTGGTCGGCCAGTTTCAGCGCTTCGGCCAAGTGGCTGTACATGGCGCGGGTCAGGGCGTTTTTCTTGTCGGGACGATTCAGCCGCAGGGTCAACAGGCCCCGTTCGCGTTCAACTTGGATGGCATCGGTCATGGCAGGTCTCGCGTCTGAAAGATCAGCGCTCAACCACGGGGCAGGAAGACGTCGGCCAGCAGTTGATTGCGCGGCAATCCCGCCAGGTACAGGCGTCGGGCAAAGGCGTCGATGCTGTCGGGGGCTCCGCAGAGTAAGGCCTGGGTTTGCCGGGAAACAAGCCGCAGTTGCGCCAAAGCCGCCGGCAACTCGGCCGCGGTCCACAGCTCGATACTCAGGTTCGACCGGTTCGCCGCCAGGGCTTGCAGGGGTTTGGCCAGATAATGCTCATTGGCATCATGGGCCAGGTGAATGACACGAATCGCACCCTGGTGATCCTGGCGCAACGCTTCGCGCAACACACCGAACAGCGGCCCCAGTCCGGTGCCCGCAGCCATCAGCCACAGCGGGCGTTCGTGCCAGTCCGGGTCGTAATGCAAGGCCCCGCCCCGCAACTCGCCGAGGCGGATCCCGTCGCCGATCTTCAGTTGACGCGCCGCATCGCTGAATTGCCCGGGCTGTCGACAATCGAGGTGAAACTCCAGAAAACGGTCATCTTGCGGCAGGCTGGCGAGGGAGTAAGGCCGCGCCACATTGCCCGCCCACAACACCAGATGCTGGCCGGCGCTGTAGCGCAATGGCCGCTGCGGGGTCAGGCGCAAACGCAACACGCTGGCACTCAGCCAATCGACGGCGGCGACCTCCGCCGGCTGGCCATCCCGCTGCGGGTCGAAGGTGTGCACCTGCAGGTCCTCGATCACCTGGCACTGACAGGCCAGGCGCCAGCCTTGCTGACGCTGCTCGGCGCTCAAGGCATCGGGACGGCTGTCGCTCGGCAGGCCTTGCACACATTGCACCAGGCAGGCATGACAACTGCCGGCGCGACAGCTGTAGGGCACCGGCACGCCGTTCTGATTCAGGGCATCCAGCAAATTGCTGCCCGCCGCCACCGACCAAAGACGGTCGCCAACACGCAACTCAGGCATCGACGTTTTCCCAGGCCGCCGCGCAACGGTTGCGGCCGTCGCGTTTGGCGCGATAAAGCGCCTGGTCGGCGCGCTGCAAGGCATCGTCGAGATCATCACCGAGTTCCAGCAGGGTCATGCCGGCGGACAGGCTGAGGTTACGCACATTCAGGCCAATCAATTCGACATCGGTGAAGGCGATGCGCAGCCGCTCGCAACAGGAGGTCAAGCTCTCGGGATCGCAATCGGGCAGCAGCACCACGAACTCCTCGCCGCCATAACGGGCCAGGACATCACCCTCGCGCAGACAGGCCGAGGCCACGCCGGCAAAGGCTTGCAACACCTGGTCGCCTGCGGCGTGGCCGTGCAAATCGTTGATGCGTTTGAAATGGTCGAGATCGATCAGCGCCAGGCCATGCACGACACCCACCTCCATGGCGTTCAACTCGCGGGAGGCCAGGCGCAGGAAATGCCGACGATTGAACAACCCGGTCAACTCATCAGTGGCCACCAGGTCCTCGAGCTGACGCATCATCCCGCGCAGCGTGTCCTGGTGCGCCTGCAAGGCAAATCGCCGCTGACGCATGCGGTGTCGCGAAGCCTGGACATAACCGGCATAGAGCACCAGCCACACCAGCACGATCAACAGCACGCACACTTGCAACGCCGCCAATGCCGGGTCAGGCAACTGGAAGTGGTAGCCCTCCCACAGCGTGATCGCGCTGAAACTGAAAAACACCAGCGAGGCACAACGCACAAATGAGCGACGGGACAGATGGAACAGCCCGAACAGCAGAATCAGTACGTAAAAAACCAGAAACGCCCCACGGGCATCCCCCAGGTGTGCGATCAGCCAGGTTTGCCACCCCAGCCCCAGCAAGACTTGGGCCTCGGTCAGGCTGGGGTCGGCAAAGCGCAGGTTGAGGCCCGAATAGAACAGTGCAAACAGCGTCGCCTGACTGATGACCACCAGTGCGCTGCCAATGGCAACGCCGGAGAGCGACTCTTCATAGTGCCCGGTAAAAAATGCCAGCCACAGCAATACCAATGCCAGGGCATAGGTGCCGGCCGCAAGGGCGAAACGCTTGAGCAACAGTCGCTGGATGGCGTTATGGGTCAATCGTTGACTCACCGAATGAAAGGAGACTGACAGAGCGTCCTACTCTACAGACCGTATGTCACTTTAGTGGCGTGGCCAATAAATGACCATCCTATTTTCAAGGGTGGATAACAGGAATACACGCGACTCAACGGGAGCAAGCTCCCTCGCCGCAAAAGCAATATGCCTTTATCTGCCCGTTTCAAACTTGCTGCTGCCTGTATGCGACCAACGATTGATTACCGGCGGGTGTTTACCGAACCGAGGCGCGTTATACTGCCGCGCCTTTTTAGCGTCGCGCCAGCATGCCCGGCGTGCCTTGAAAGGTGCTTGCAACCGACCGATGCACCCAAGCTGCAAGCACCTTATTGAATGTTCCCGTCTTTTAGAGGAGCGCGACTCATGACCGTGATCAAGCAAGACGACCTGATTCAGAGCGTTGCCGACGCCCTGCAGTTCATTTCCTACTACCACCCCGTGGATTTCATCCAGGCGATGCACGAGGCCTACCTGCGTGAAGAATCGCCGGCAGCCCGTGACTCCATCGCTCAAATCCTGATCAACTCGCGCATGTGCGCCACCGGCCACCGTCCGATCTGCCAGGACACCGGCATCGTGACCGTGTTTGTCCGCGTGGGCATGGACGTGCGTTGGGATGGCGCCACCATGGGCCTGGACGACATGATCAACGAAGGCGTTCGTCGCGCCTACAACCTGCCGGAAAACGTCCTGCGTGCCTCGATCCTTGCCGACCCGGCAGGCGCTCGCAAGAACACCAAGGACAACACCCCGGCCGTTATCCACTACTCCATCGTTCCGGGTAACACCGTGGAAGTGGACGTGGCGGCCAAGGGCGGCGGTTCCGAGAACAAATCGAAAATGGCCATGCTCAACCCGTCCGACTCGATCGTCGACTGGGTGCTCAAGACCGTTCCGACCATGGGTGCCGGCTGGTGCCCACCGGGTATGCTCGGCATCGGCATCGGCGGCACCGCCGAGAAAGCCGCGGTGATGGCCAAGGAAGTGTTGATGGAATCCATCGACATCCACGAACTGAAGGCCCGTGGCCCACAGAACCGCATCGAAGAAATGCGTCTGGAACTGTTCGAGAAGGTCAATCAGTTGGGCATCGGCGCCCAGGGCCTGGGCGGCCTGACCACCGTGCTCGACGTGAAGATCATGGATTACCCGACTCACGCCGCTTCGTTGCCGGTGTGCATGATCCCGAACTGCGCCGCCACCCGCCACGCACACTTCGTGCTCGACGGCTCCGGCCCGGCGTCCCTGGAAGCGCCATCGCTGGACGCCTACCCGGAAATCGTCTGGGAAGCGGGTCCGTCGGCCCGTCGCGTGAACCTCGACACCCTGACCCCGGAAGAAGTGCAGAGCTGGAAGCCGGGCGAAACCATCCTGCTCAACGGCAAGATGCTCACCGGTCGCGACGCCGCGCACAAGCGCATGGTCGAGATGCTGAACAAGGGTGAAACCCTGCCGGTCGACCTCAAGGGCCGCTTCATCTACTACGTCGGCCCGGTCGATCCGGTCCGTGAAGAAGTGGTTGGCCCGGCTGGCCCGACCACCGCCACGCGGATGGACAAGTTCACCCGTCAGATCCTCGAGCAAACCGGCCTGTTGGGCATGATCGGCAAATCCGAGCGCGGCCCGACCGCCATCGAAGCGATCAAGGACTACAAGGCCGTCTACCTGATGGCTGTCGGCGGCGCGGCTTACCTGGTGGCGCAAGCCATCAAGAAATCCCGCGTGGTGGCTTTCGCCGAACTGGGCATGGAAGCGATCTACGAGTTCGACGTGAAAGACATGCCGGTCACTGTTGCAGTCGACAGCAACGGCGAGTCGGTACACATCACCGGTCCTGCCATCTGGCAGAAAAAGATCAGTGACAGCCTGGCGGTGGAAGTGCAGTAAGTATTTCGACTGACCACTGAAAAAGGCGACAGGGCTAACCCTGTCGCCTTTTTTATTGCCAGATGCGTCCCCCGTAGGAGCGAGCCTGATCGCGATGGACGCATGGACAACACGGTTTGTCTGTTGCCCCGCGTTATCGTTGACGACCATCGCGAGCAGGCTCGCGCCTACAAGGGTCAAGCGCCGCATGTTATGGTGCGCGCCCTCTGTACCTGTGTGTCATACCCAGCATGTTCGAGTTATCTCGCCCCTTGCGCCTGGCGCTCTACACCCTGGTGATCATCGCCGGTGCCGCCATCGCCGCCACCCTGGCGATGCGCCACACCGTACGCCAGTCCATGGTCGAAGACGCCGCCCGGGCCAATCAGCAATTGGCGCTGTACGCCACGTCGCTGCATACCCTGATCGAGCGTTACCGTGCCCTGCCCTCCGTGCTGGCACTGGACCCACAATTACGCGAAGCACTCAATGGCCCGGTAAGCGCCGAGCAACAGGACGTGCTGAACCGCAAGCTGGAAAAAATCAACGGCGCCGCCGAGTCCTCGACCCTGGAATTGCTTGATCGCACCGGCCTGGCCGTGGCAGCCAGCAACTGGCGTTTGCCCAGCAGTTATGTCGGTCACAATTACGGTTTCCGCCCTTACTTCAGTCAGACGCGCACCCAGGGCACCGGGCGTTTTTACGCCGTGGGCGTGACCAGTGGGATACCGGGTTACTTCCTGTCCAGCGCCGTCAGCGATGACGACGGGCAGTTTCTCGGCGCGATGGTGGTCAAACTGGAATTTCCGGAACTGGAACGGGAGTGGCGTCAGGGCAGCGACACACTGCTGGTCAGCGACGCCCGTGGGATCATCTTCATCGCCAACCAGCCGGGCTGGCGCTATCGGCTTTTGAAACCGCTCAATGACAGGGATCACGCCGAACTCAAGGCCACCCGCCAATACGACAAGCAGCCACTGACACCGCTTGATTATCAATCACTGCGCCGTTTTGACGAAAACAGCGAGCTGGCACGGGTCGATGGCCCGGACGGTAAGTCTGATTACCTATGGGAGTCCCTTCCGCTTCCCGCCGAAGGCTGGACGCTGCACCTGCTGCGTCGCCCGCACGTCGCGTTCGAGGACAGTCGCAACGCTGCACTCGCCGCTGCCGGCCTTTGGTTGACCCTGGTGTTTCTACTGCTGTTCCTCAACCAGCGCTGGCGTCTGGCGAAAATGCGCCAGCGCAGCCGCGAAGAGCTTGAACAGCTTGTAGAAGAACGTACCCGCGACCTGCGCACCGCCCAGGAAGGCCTGGTGCAATCGGCCAAACTCGCGGCCCTCGGGCAGATGTCCGCCGCCCTCGCCCATGAGATCAATCAGCCTTTGACTGCCCAGCGCATGCAGCTGGCCACGCTGAGGTTGCTGCTCGACCACGGCCGCGTCGACGACGCCTACAAAGCGCTCAAACCGCTCGACGAGATGCTCACGCGCATGGCGGCGCTCACCGGACACCTGAAAACCTTCGCCCGGAAAAGTCCCGGCGGCTTGCGCGAACGCCTGGATCTGGCCACCGTGGTGGATCAGTCAATGCAACTGCTCGACACCCGATTGCGCGATGAGCAAGTCAGCACGGTGTTGCATCTGACGCGTCCGGCCTGGGTGCGCGGCGATGCGATTCGTCTGGAACAAGTGCTGATCAACCTGCTGCGCAATGCCCTGGACGCAATGCAGGACAAACCCTGCAAGCGCCTGGAAATCCGTCTCGAAGCCGATGAACAATTGTGGCGCCTGAGCGTCATTGATAACGGTGGCGGCATTGCCGAAGAGAACCTGGCCAAAGTGTTCGACCCGTTCTTCACCACCAAACCGGTCGGCGATGGACTGGGCATCGGACTGGCGGTTTCCTTTGCAATCGCTCACGAGTCGGGCGGGCGCCTGACGGCCGGCAATCGCGACAACGGCGCCGTGTTCTCCCTCACCCTGCCCATCGACCTGGAGGCCCATGGCTCATGCTGAATTCCGTGATGGTGGTCGACGACGAAAGCAGCATCCGCAGCGCCGTCGAACAATGGTTGAGCCTGTCGGGTTTCGATGTGCAGTTGTTCAGCCGTGCGGACGAGTGCCTGGCGCAGTTGCCGAAACACTTTGCCGGGGTGATTCTCAGCGATGTGCGCATGCCCGGCATGAGCGGCCTGGAACTGCTGGCCGAAGTGCAGCAGCGCGATGCCGAGCTGCCGGTGATCCTGCTGACCGGTCACGGCGACGTGCCGATGGCCGTGGATGCGATGCGCGACGGGGCCTACGACTTTCTGGAGAAACCCTTCAGCCCCGAAGCCCTGCTCGGCAGCCTGCGCCGCGCGCTGGACAAGCGCCGGCTGGTGCTGGAGAACCGTGCCCTGCATGAACAGGCGGACAACCGCGCCAAACTCGATGCCACGCTGCTGGGCGTATCCCGTGGCTTGCAGACCTTGCGCCGTCAGGTGCTGGAGCTGGCTGCATTGCCGGTCAATGTGCTGATCCGTGGCGAAACCGGCAGCGGCAAGGAACTGGTTGCCCGCTGCCTGCACGACTTCGGCCCGCGGGCGGATAAACCTTTTGTGGCGTTGAACTGCGCAGCCATCCCCGAGCAACTGTTTGAAGCCGAGCTGTTCGGTCATGAGAGCGGTGCGTTTACCGGCGCCCAGGGCAAACGCATCGGCAAACTCGAATACGCCGACGGCGGCACGCTGTTTCTCGATGAGATTGAAAGCATGCCCTTGGCGCAGCAGGTGAAGCTGCTGCGCGTGTTACAGGAACAGAAACTGGAACGCCTGGGCTCGAACCAGAGTATCCGCGTGGATCTACGGATCATTGCCGCGACCAAGCCGGACTTGCTCGACGAAGCACGGGCCGGGCGTTTTCGCGAGGACCTGGCTTATCGTTTGAACGTCGCCGAGCTGCGTCTGCCGCCGTTGCGCGATCGCCGCGAAGACATTCCGTTGTTGTACGAATCGTTCGCCCGCCATGCCGCCGAACGCCTCGGGCGCACCTTCGCGCCGCTGAGCGGCCCGCAGTTGAGCCACCTGCTGAGCCACGACTGGCCAGGCAATGTGCGTGAACTGGCGAATGTCGCCGAACGTCAGGTGCTGGGGCTTGGCGAACCTGTTCCTGCGGGCATCGACCCTGGGCAGTCACTGGCGGCCCAGCAGGAAGCCTTTGAGGCGCAGTGCTTGCGCGCGGCGCTGACCCGACACAAGGGTGACGTCAAGGCCGTGCTTGAAGAGCTGCAACTGCCACGCCGTACGTTCAACGAAAAGATGCAGCGTCATGGCCTGAGTCGAGAGATGTTCCTGCAAGAAAACTGAATGCTCCAGCGCCTTTAATGGCCTCTTCGCGGGCAAGCCCGCTCCCACAGGGGGCCGGTGCCGTACGCAAAACTCGCGATCAGCTCGGTCATTGTGGGAGCGGGCTTGCCCGCGAAGAGGCTGGTCCAGGCAACATCCCCCATGAGCAATTTTTCGCTCACACCCAACCTTTCATGAGCGGATTTCCGCTCATAAGATCGCTCCACCCCCTCTAAAACGGCACTCTCCACCTTGGCACACCTCCTGCTATAGCCCCCGCAGGCTGCGTTAACGCGCGCTCCACAAACAATAATTAGACGAAGGATCCTTCAATGGATAACTCCAATACCCTGCCCCGTGGGTCGGCCGCCGTGCCGACAAGAGAACGCACCACCTCCAGCCGTATCAAGTCGATCTTCAGCGGCTCGGTCGGCAACATGGTCGAGTGGTATGACTGGTACGTCTACGCCGCTTTCTCCCTGTACTTCGCCAAGACCTTTTTCCCGAAAGGCGACACCACTGCACAACTGCTGAACACCGCCGCAATCTTCGCCGTGGGCTTCCTGATGCGTCCGATCGGTGGCTGGCTGATGGGCCTGTATGCCGACAAGGTCGGGCGTAAAAAGGCCCTGATGGCCTCGGTGTACCTGATGTGCTTCGGCTCGCTGCTGATCGCACTGAGCCCGGGCTATGAAATCATTGGCATCGGCGCGCCGATCCTGCTGGTGTTCGCCCGCTTGCTACAGGGCCTGTCGGTCGGTGGCGAGTACGGCACCTCGGCCACTTACCTCAGTGAGATGGCGACCAAGGAACGCCGCGGTTTCTACTCCAGTTTCCAGTACGTGACCCTGATCTCCGGCCAGCTCATCGCGTTGGCTGTGTTGATCGTATTGCAACAATTGCTGACCACCGAGGAGCTGTACGCCTGGGGCTGGCGCATTCCGTTCGCCATCGGCGCACTCTGCGCCATCGTCGCGCTGTACCTGCGTCGCGGCATGGAAGAAACCGAATCGTTCACCAAGAAGGAAAAGGCCAAGGAAAGCGCGATGCGCACCTTGCTGCGTCATCCAAAGGAACTGATGACCGTGGTCGGCCTGACCATGGGTGGCACCCTGGCGTTCTACACCTACACCACGTACATGCAGAAATACCTGGTGAACACCGTCGGCATGAGCATTTCCGACTCCACCACCATTTCCGCCGCCACGCTGTTCCTGTTCATGTGCCTGCAACCGATCATCGGCGGCCTGTCGGATAAAATCGGTCGTCGGCCGATCCTGATCGCCTTCGGCATCCTGGGCACCCTGTTCACCGTGCCGATCCTCACCACCCTGCACACCATCCAGACCTGGTGGGGCGCGTTCTTCCTGATCATGGCGGCGCTGATCATTGTCAGCGGCTACACCTCGATCAACGCGGTAGTCAAAGCCGAACTGTTCCCGACCGAAATCCGCGCCCTGGGTGTTGGCCTGCCCTACGCACTGACCGTGTCGATTTTCGGTGGCACCGCTGAATACATCGCACTGTGGTTCAAGAGCATCGGCATGGAGACCGGCTACTACTGGTATGTCACTGCCTGTATTGCCGTATCGCTGCTGGTGTACATCACCATGAAAGACACCCGCAAACATTCGCGGATCGTCACGGACTAAGTCCAGCCGCGTCACCATCAAAAGGGGCAGACCGTCATGGGTCTGCCCCTTTTTTTGTTTGGCATGGCATGAAAAAACCTTCACCCCCGTGAGAGCCGGATTAATCACGAGTTAATGCTTAACCACCACCCTGAACCTGCCTGATCGATTAACTGCGATGCGCTCACTCAGACCTTGAAAGCGAAAACATCTGCGGGCCTTAACATCTATTTAATCGATTGTTATTAGCATTTATTTGCGCTTTTTAATCAGTTTAATTGGCGTAGCATGAGACCCATGCCCAAGACACAACCGCCAACGAATCTGGAGAAATGAAGATGAAAACCAAACTGTTCCTCGCCCTGGCCCTCACCGTACTGACCGCCAACACCTTCGCCGCCGACGGCTTTGACCGTACCGGCTCCGCCGTTGCAGCAGACGGCTATGAACGCACTGGCTCGGCCACGGTCGCTGCTGATGGCTACGACCGCACCGGTTCTGCCACCGTTGCCGAAGATGGCTACGACCGTACTGGCGGCGCCACCGTCGCTGAAGACGGCTACGACCGTACTGGCGGCGCTTCCATCAGCTGATCCGCAATCGCGGCACCACAGCCCGGCCTCGGCCGGGCTTGGTCATTTCTGGAGAACACTAAATAAGACAACCCCTCAGGGTCCCCCATAGAAGACCCCGACTCTCGCGATTGACTGGAAATTAGTCATCGTCGCCAGCAATATGAGCCTCTCTCGAAAAACCCAGGTTTACCCGATGCCCGACGATATCCACTATTACGAACCTGCCAACGGCCATGGCCTGCCCCACGATCCGTTCAACGCAATCGTCGGCCCACGCCCTATTGGCTGGATTTCCTCCCAGGATGCCGATGGCCATTTGAATCTGGCGCCTTACAGCTTTTTCACGGCCTTCAATTACATTCCGCCGATCATTGGTTTTTCCAGCATCGGGCGCAAAGACAGCCTGAACAACATCGAACAGACCGGTGAGTTCGCGTGGAACCTGGCGACCCGGCCATTGGCCGAACAGATGAACCAGAGCTGCGCTATGGTTGGCCCAGAGGTGAATGAATTCGAGCTGTCCGGGCTGACCACCGTTGCCTCGAACGTCATTTCAGTGCCACGGGTGGCCGAAAGCCCGGTGTCCTTCGAGTGCAAGGTCACGCAGATCATTCAGTTGCAGCGGGCAGACGGGAATGTGGTGCCGAGCTGGCTGATTCTGGGCGAAGTGGTCGCCGTGCATATCGCCAGGAGACTGTTGAAGGACGGTGTATACGACACCGCCGCGGCAGAGCCGATTCTGCGCGGCGGCGGACCGGCGGACTACTTCCAGTTGGGGCCTGAGGCCTTGTTCAAGATGTATCGCCCGGGGGCGGTCAGGTAGTTACCAGATCAGGGCGCCGTCTTCGCTGACACCCTTGAGGTGAGTCAACTGCAGAGCGGCCGCTTCGTCCGCTTCTTTGGCGGTCTTGAACGTCTGCTCTTCCAGCAGCTTATTGAAGCGAGGCGCCCCCGAGCCACCGATGGCTTTAGTGGCGATTGCGGCGTAATACCCGCCTTCACGGGGAACGACCGCCGATACTGCTTCGAAGGTTTCAAAGGCTTTGCGTGCCATGTCGCGCATCCTGTCTGGTTGAGAATAGTGCCATTAAACCCTCAACCAGCCAGTTTGTGTACCGCAGCCCCGGACTGGCGGAGGGCCTGCGCCGCCGACACATCCCTGAAGGTGTGAAAATCCAGGCGATTGACCACCAGTTCCTGCACCAGCTCGGCGAAGATCTCCATGGCCGGGGTGCTGAAGTACGCGGTCATGGCCTGTTGGTTAGTCCAGAAACCGGAGACCAGCCACAACTCGGGGTCACATTGCGAATGCTGCAAGGCAAAGCTCAGGCAGCCTGGCGCGGCGCGAGACGGCTCAATCAATGCGCTCAAGCGCACACCCAGCTCCTGCGAACGTCCGGCGCGCGCTCGAACAAAGGCCATATGACTGACGGGGATCTGCTTAGACATGTTCAACCCTCCCAGGGAGTCGTGTGGCAGCCGGGGGACGGGCTGCGACAGGATCAAAGGTTAAGGGTTGGCGCGCATGGCTCGTTAGTCGATTTCTGCCGGGACGTTGCACAATCCTGCGAGCGTGCATGGATTGGCTGTAACAATGTGTAAAACACTGTCACGGTTCTGCCCTGCGAGTTTCAAGCAAGTTTTGCCGTCTCTGTCCGGTCTTGTCGGGGTAAAAAGCAACGCCCATGCAGAATCAGGCAAGCATCCGGCAGGATGTGTCTACCGCCGCGACTTGCACAAACTTATGCTCTGCCCGTTCAACCCAACCTTGCCGAGGATGCCTCCCATGTCGTCGCTCGATCACTTTCAAGCCCCGCTGGACGCCGACATGGAGAAACAGCGCGCGGAACTGGCGGCGATCATTCGTCGCAACACCGCCGAAGATGGCAGTTATGCCACCGCTGTCGATTCGCTGCTCATGTCGCGCCACAGCCAAAACCACGACTTCGCCCCGGTGCTGGCGCAACCGGCACTGTGCATCATGGCCCAGGGGCGCAAGGAAGTTCGGCTCGCCGATGAGTTCTTCAATTACGACCCGCTCAATTACCTGGTCGTCTCCGTCTCGATGCCACTGAGCGGCCGGGTTGTGAATGTCACGTCGCAGGAACCGATCCTGGCATTGCGGCTGGACATCGACCCGGCGGAAATCACCGCCTTGATCGCCGACGCGGGTCCGCTTGGCGTGCCCACCCGGCCGACCGGGCGCGGGCTGTATGTCGAACGGCTCGACAGCGCAATGCTCGATGCAGTGCTGCGCCTGGCACGGTTGCTCGACACGCCGAAAGACATTGCCATGCTCGCGCCACTGATTCGCCGGGAAATTCTCTATCGGTTGCTGCGCAGCAAACAGGGCCACCGGTTGTACGAAATCGCCATCGCCAACAGCCAGAGCCATCGCATCAGCCAGGCAATCAAATGGCTCAACAGCAACTATGAACAGCCGCTGCGCATCGATGATCTGGCGAAGGAAGTGAACCTGAGCGTGTCGACGCTGCATCATCGTTTCAAGGCGATGACGGCGATGAGCCCGCTGCAGTACCAGAAACAACTGCGATTGCAGGAAGCGCGACGCTTGATGCTGGCCGAAGGGCTGGAAGCTTCAGCGGCGGGATATCGGGTCGGGTATGAAAGCCCTTCGCAGTTCAGCCGCGAGTACAGCCGTTTGTTCGGCGCGCCGCCGTTGCGGGATCTGGCGCGGTTGCGGTTGAGCGTTTAGCCAGGATTTGTGCAATCAGTACCGGCCCCATCGCGAGCCAGCTTGCTCGCGATGGAGCCAGAGAGGCCAAGATCCAATCCGGATCAGGCTCCCAATACCCTGCACGCCTCGGCAGGAAGGGTCACCGACACCGGGTGCCCGACGCTCAAGCCAAAGCCCTGACACGGCGTGCTCAGCGCCGTGAATGTAACCCCGGAACATTCGACCGTGGTTTCGATGGTCGCGCCGATATCCCGTACGAACGTCACCTTGCCCAACAACCGATTGCCCGCCGTCGCCTGCGGCGCCGACAGTTGCAAGTCTTCCGGGCGAATCAGCATCTTCACTTTCTCACCGACCACAATGCTGCTGCAGATCGGCACTTGCAGCGCATCACCGCCCGGCAGACTGATCTTGCCATTGCCCAGCGCCGTGGCCGGGAAGATATTGCCCGAACCGATAAAGTCCGCGACGAATTCGTTGGCCGGGTGCCGGTAGATTTCGATCGGCGTACCGACCTGCTGCACCCGGTGCTCACCCAGCACGACGACAATATCCGCCATGGTCATGGCCTCACGCTGGTCGTGAGTCACCATGATGGTGGTGATGTTCAGGCGTTGTTGCAGCTGACGGATCTCCACCTGCATCGACTCGCGCAGCTTGGCATCCAGCGCCGACAGCGGTTCGTCGAGCAAAAGGATCTTCGGGTGACTGGCAATCGCCCGGGCAATCGCCACCCGCTGACGCTGCCCGCCGGAGAGTTTGGCCACCGGGCGATCAATCATCTGTTGCAGCTGGATCAATTCCAGCAACTCCACCACCCGCGCCTGCTGGTCAGCCTTGCTGACCCCGCGCAGTTTCAGCGGGTAAGCAATGTTCTCGCCCACCGTCATGTGCGGGAACAGGGCCAGGGACTGGAACACCATGCCGAAATTGCGCAAGTGCGCCGGGGTTTGACCGATGTCTTCACCGTCCAGGCGAATCTCACCGCCGGTCAGGGTTTCAAGACCGGCGATCATCCGCAGCAACGTGGTTTTGCCGCAACCCGAAGGGCCGAGGAAACACACCAGCTTGCCCTCGGGCAAATGCAGGTTTACATCTTTTACCGCGCAGGCCGAGCCGTAGTGTTTCTCGACGTTTTCCAGAATCAGACCAGACATAAATCACCTCAAGAAATCAGGGGTTCTGGCTGGAGGTCGCCGAGCGATGATCAGGCAAGGCAAAAGTCTGCGAAGAAGCGGAGTTGACTTTAGTCAATGAGCATTCTGAGCTGACTTTTAACGCAGCGTGATCGAGCGCAGGCACCTCCAGGCAGGAGCTAGAACGAAACGCCACCTTCGCCAACCAGCTTCTCCAGCGCCCAGATGAGGACGAAGTCGATCAGCACGATCAGCACGGCAAACGAAAATACGGTTGGGTCGAGTGAAGACACGGTGCGGCTGTACATCCAGATCGGCACGGTCATGACGTCGATGGTGTAGAGGAAATAGGTCACGGTGAATTCGTTGAACGAGACGATGAACGCCAGCAGCATGCCCGCCAGAATCCCCGACTTCATCAACGGCACCACCACATCGACGATCGCCCGCAGCGGTGACGCGCCAAGCATTTGCGCAGCCTCTTCGACTTCGCTGCCGATGGAGAGCATGGCGGCGGTGCAGTTCTTCACCACGAACGGCAACGCCAGGATCACGTGGGCAATCACCAGGCGCGAGGTGGTCATCTGGAACGGCAGGCTGTCGAACACCAACAGCAACGCCAGGCCCAACACCACCATCGGGAACACCAGCGGCAGCGACATCAGTTGCAGCGCCACGGCTTTGCCGCGGAATTCGCAACGGGTCAGTGCGTACGCCGCCGGCACCGCGATCAGCGTCGCGAACACCATGGTCAGACACGACACCATGAGGCTGGTGGTCATGGCTTTGCCCAGGCTCAACACGTCGCTGGCGTCCGGCGAAACGAAGGTGTGCCAGGCGGCCTTGTACCATTGCAGGCTGTAGCTGCTCGGTGGGAAGTCGAGGTTCGACGCGCCACTGAAGGACATGACGATCATGGTCAGGATCGGCAACACCGCCAGCAACAGGATGAAGCCGGACAGTATGCCTGCGAACTTGCCGGTTTCTCCCGGCAACAGCGACTGGCGCTTTTTGATCAGGGTACTCATTGCGAAGCCTCCAGTCTGCGCCGACGACGGCCAGTGATGTATTCGGACAACGTCATGATGGCGAGCGTGGTGACAATCAGCACCACACCGGCAGCGGACGCGGCGGGCCAGTTCATCAGCGGCGCGATCTGGTCATGCACCATCACCGCCAGCATCGGCACGCGACGGCCACCGAGCAGCAGCGGCACCACGAAGCTGCTGGCGTTATAGGCGAACACCAGGGTCGCACCGGTGATGATCCCCGGCAGGCTCATCGGCAACACCACTTGGCGGAACACTTGAAAACGACTGGCGCCCAGGGTGGCGGCGGCCTCTTCGTAACTGCGGGCAACGCCGCGCATGGCGCTGGCGATCGGCAGCACGGCCAGCGGGAAGGCGGTTTGCACCAGGCCCATCAACACGCCGTTCTGGTTGTAGAGCAGCATGATCGGACGCTTGATCAGGCCCAGGCCCATCAACGTCTGGTTGAGCATCCCGCCCGGGCCGAGAATGACCAGCCAGCCGTAGCTTTGCAGCAGCAGGTTGACCAGCAAGGGCAGCAGCACCGCCGCGAGGAAAATCCGGCGCACGAACGGCGAGGTCAGGCGCGACATGGTGTAAGCCACCGGGATCGCCAGCACGACCGCGATCACTGCGCTGATCAGCGCCAGGCGCAGGGTCAGCAGCAGGGATTTGAGGTAGTAGGGTTCCAGCAATTGCGCGTAGCTGGCCAGGCTGAACCCGGTCCATTCCGCGCCCTTGGTGCCCACGCTCATGCGCAGGACCAACAGGCTGGCGGCAATCAGTACGCCCAGAAACAGCATCGACGGCGTCAGAAAGAGCCAGGCGCGCGTCGTCGGCGAAACACCCCGATCAGTGCGCGCGGGAGCGGCACTCACCGGATGGGTCAGAGGTTGGTGTTCCATAGCAAAGGTCTCGTCAATGGAAAGCAGCTGACAAACACAGGACTTGCAGACGCATCGGCCCCTTGTGGGAGCGAGCTTGCTCGCGATGACTGCTTGTCAGCCGCCATTGAAGGTGACTGACACTCCGCTATCGCGAGCAAGCTCGCTCCCACAGGGGATCTTCAATGCTTGAAGATCCTGTGGGCGTCACTCGATCAGGAAGAAAAGATTTCCGTGTAACGACGAATCCATTGGTCATGCACGGTGGCCAGGAAGGCGTTGTCGTGCATGATCGCCTTCTCGGCAATCTGCTCTGGGGTGAGGATGTACGGGCTCTTGCGCGCTTCGGCGGAGATGATCGCCTTGGCGTTGACCGGGCCGTTGTAGATGTCTTCGGCCATCTTGCCCTGTACCAGCGGGTCCAGAGAGTGGTTGATGAAGGCGTAAGCCAGGTCGGTGTCGCCCGGACGGTTTTTCGGCATTACCGATTGCATCAAGTCGGTGTAGAAACCTTCTTTCATGCCGAAGGTTGCACTCAGGCCGTAGTTCGGATCGCGGATCTGTTTCGGGAAAAACGCCGGCGCATACAGGCCACCCATGTCCAGCGAACCGGTGCGGAACAGTTCGGCGATCTGGTTCGGGTTTTCACCCAGGGTCACCACACGGTCCTTGAGCTCGGCGAGTTTCTTGAAGCCCGGCTCGATGTTGTGTTCGTCACCACCGGCCAGTTTGGCGGCAATGATGATCAGGTCCATGGCCTCGGTCCAGTTCGGCGGCGGCAGGAAGATGTTCGGTGCCAGCTCGGCATCCCACAGGGCGGCGTAGCTGGCCGGAGCTTCCTTCTGCGTGCGAGTGCTGTAGACCAGGCTATTGCACCAGAGCAGGTAACCGATACCGTGGCCATTGGCGCCGGTGCGATACTTTTCCGGCACATCGACAATGTTGGGAATGCGGTTGAGGTCGGGTTTTTCCAGCAGGTTGGCGGCGGCCAGACCTTCGGCGCCGACGCCTGCCAGGGTGATGATGTCGTATTGCGGACGATCACCGCCGGCCTTGAGTTTGGCGACCATTTCCGAGGTACTGCCGGTGCGGTCTGCGATGACCTTGACGCCGTATTTGTCCTCGAACGTCGCGGCGATGTTGCGCAGTGCAGCCAGGCCTGTGTCGTCAGACCAGGTCAACAGACGCAGGGTCTTGCCCTGGAAACGGGTATCACTGGCATTGGCCTTGACGAACGGCAGGCTCATGGCCGCCGCAGCAACCGAGGCTACGCCCACAGTCTTGATGAATTGACGTCTGTTCAGATCATGCTCGCCCATTACGGACTCCCTTTGTTTTTTTAGGTATAAGGCAGGTCGAAGCTGTTGCATCCGCGCGACTGGATCAGCGCTTTCCCCTCTATTTTCGGGGGGTTGGTTGAACCAGTGAGTTCATCCTGAGGTTGTGTAAAACCGCTGACTATCGATAAAAACTCATTGAAGCCATGACGCCAGCACATGCCTCCCCGTAGGAGCGAGCCTGCTCGCGATGGACGTCAACGATAACGCGGGGCGTCAGACAGCCCATGTCGTCCTTGCGTCCATCGCGAGCAGGCTCGCTCCTACAAGGAGGGGGTCAGACGGCTCGAATCACGTGCTTGATTTCCTGGAAAGCCTGCAAGCCCCACGGGCCCAATTCACGACCAATGCTGCTCTGTTTGTAGCCACCCCAGGCGGTCTGCGGGAAGATCACCTGTGGCGCGTTGATCCACACAAGCCCCGCTTGCAAAGCGTTGGCGACGCGATCCGCCGTCTCGGCATTGCGCGTCACCACGCTGGCGACCAGACCGAACTGACTGTCATTGGCCAGGGCAATCGCTTCGGCTTCGCTGGCAAAGCTGCGCACGCAAATCACCGGGCCGAATATCTCTTCACACCACAGCGCACTGTCGAGGGGCACTTCGGTGAAGATGGTCGGCTGCAAAAAATATCCGCGCGGCAGATCCGCCGGGCGATTGCCGCCGCAAATCAGCTTGGCACCGGTACTCAAACCGCGGTCGATGTGGCCGAGCACGCGCTGGTATTGCGTTTGATTGACCAGCGCGCCCATTTCCACGTTCGGATCGAACGGGTCTGCCACGCGAATCGCTTCGGCACGGCTCTTCAATCGAATCAGGAATTCATCGGCCAGTTCGTCGGCGACCAGCACGCGGCTGGTGGCCGAGCACATTTGCCCGGCGTTGAAGAAACCGCCGCCACAGGCGACTTCCACGGCCAGGTCGATATCGGCATCGGCCAGCACCAGCAACGAGGATTTGCCGCCCAGTTCCAGGCTCACGCCTTTGACGGTTTCTGCCGCGCGTTGCATGACCTGTACGCCTACCGCGTTACTGCCGGTGAACGACACCTTGGCGATGCGCGGGTCCGCCGACAGCGGCGCGCCAACCGCCAGCCCCGTGCCGCACACCAGGTTGAACACACCGGCGGGCAAGCCGGCTTCGGCAATGATTGCCGCCAGTTCCAGCTCCGGCAACGGCGTCACTTCCGAAGGCTTGAGCACCACGCAGCAACCGGCAGCCAGGGCCGGCGCCAGTTTCCAGGCCGTGGTGACCATCGGGAAATTCCACGGCACGATCAGCCCGACCACGCCGCAAGGTTCGCGGCGCAGACGAGCGCGGAAATCTTCGCTCGGCAGTTCAACGGCGCTGTCCTGTTTTGCGTCGAGGCCTTCGGCCAGACCGGCGTAATACTCGAACGTGGCGATCACGTCATCGACGTCGATGGCCGCTTCGAATTGTGGCTTGCCGTTGTTGAGGGACTGCAAATGCATCAAGTGCTCACGACCGGCCTGCACGCCGGCGGCGATTTTGCGCAGGATCGCGCCGCGCTCGGCACCGGTGGTTTTCGACCAATCGGCGAAAGCCCTGGTCGCGGCGCTGACGGCTTGTTCGACAGCGCGCTCGTCACCGCCCTTCACCGTGGTCAACAGGGCTTCGGTTGCCGGGTTGATCACCCGCAGGTGTTCGCTGCTGGCGGACCATTGGCCGTCGATGAACAGGCCGTCCAACGTGGTGGGTAAGGTCAAGGCCGCGCTCATTTCGACACCGCCTTGGTCCAGGCCGTCTGATCGATTTCGATCAGGGTCGGGCCTTGGCGGTCCGAGGCTGCGCGCAAGGCGCCACGCAGTTGCTCGACGCCGCTGACTGCTTCGGCGGCACAGCCCAGGGCCTTGGCCACCGCGATGAAGTCCGGGGTGTAGATGTCCACGCCGACCGGCTCGATGGCGCGGTTGACCATGTATTTCTTGATCTCTTCGTAGCCCTGGTTATTCCACAGCAGCACGATTACCGGCGTGCGCGCTTCAACGGCGCTGGCCAGTTCCGGCAGGGTGAACTGCAGGCCACCGTCGCCGATCAGGCACACCACCGGCGGACGTGCGCCACCTTCGATACTGCCGCCCAACCAGGCGCCAATCGCGGCCGGCAAGGCGTAACCGAGGGTGCCGTAGCCGGTGGACGAGTTGAACCAGCGACGCGGGCGCTGCGGGTTGAACGTCAGGTTGCCGGTGTACACCGGTTGGGTCGAATCGCCGACGAACACCGCGTTCGGCAATTCGTGCAAAACGGTTTCGAGGAAACGGGTCTGGGCCAGGGTCGGCGCATCCCAGGAGGCCGCCAGTTCTTCGCGCAGGCGGGCGGCACGCACCTGACCCCAATCGTTGCGGCGCTCGGCCAGGGACTTGTGCGACAGCGCGCTCAACAGGGCTTGCGCGGCGTTGCGCGAGTCGGACACAAGGGCCATGTGCGGCGGGTAGTTGCGCACGGTCTGGTCCGGGTCGATGTCGACGCGCAGCAGCTTGCCGGGAATGTCGAAGCCACCGGCGAAGGTAACGTCGTAGTCGGTCTCGGCCAATTCAGTTCCGATCGCCAACACCACGTCGGCCTCGGCGACCAGCGCGCGAGTGGCGACCAGGCTTTGGGTCGAACCGATCAGCAGCGGGTGACCGGATTCCAGCATGCCCTTGGCATTAATGGTCAGGGCGACGGGCGCGTCCAGCAGCTCAGCCAGTTCAGTCAGCTCGGCGGCGGCGTCGATGGCGCCGCCGCCGGCGAGAATCAGCGGACGCTTGGCGCCCGCCAGCAGTTCGGTCATGCGCGACACCGCAGTGGGCGAGGCCCCGGCGCGGTCGATGTTCACCGGGATGCTGGCGAGCAGGTCGTCGGCGTCTTCCACCAGAACATCCAGCGGAATTTCAATGTGCACCGGGCGCGGACGGCCGGCCTGGAACAGCGCAAACGCCCGGGCCAGAACACCTGGCAACTCCGAGGCCGACATCAGGGTGTGGGAGAACGCCGCGACACCGGCGCACAAGGCGCTCTGGTTCGGCAGCTCATGCAGCTTGCCGCGACCGCCGCCCAACTGGTTGCGCGATTGCACACTGGAGATCACCAGCATCGGGATCGAGTCGGCATAGGCCTGGCCCATCGCGGTGGTGATGTTGGTCATGCCGGGGCCGGTGATGATGAAGCACACGCCCGGTTTGCCGCGGGTGCGGGCATAGCCGTCGGCCATGAAACCGGCGCCCTGTTCGTGACGCGGCGTGACGTGGTTGATGCTCGAACGGGCCAGCCCGCGATACAGCTCCACGGTATGAACCCCGGGGATGCCGAACACCTGCTCCACCCCGTAACCTTCGAGTAACTTGACCAGTACTTCGCCACACGTCGCCATGTCATTGCCCTTTTTATTCGATTGAGACGCCGGGCCTGCGCAGTGTTTATGATGGATTCGCAGGTCCAGGGATGGCCTCATTGGAACGGGCGACACATAGCCGCAACAATGGATAAAAAATCATACTAGCCATGTCCTCACGTCATACCTTGGATCCGAATGAAACGACTGCCTCCCCTGCCGGCGCTGTACACATTTTTGATTACCGCGCAGTGCTGCAACTTCACCCGGGCCGCCGAGCAACTGCACATCACTCAGGGCGCAGTGAGCCGGCAGATTGCCGGGCTGGAGGATCACCTGGGTTATGAACTGTTCATCCGCCAGGCCCGAGGCCTCGACCTCACCGCCGAGGGACGGGAATGGCTGCCACGTGTCCGGCAGATTTTCGGCTTGATCGATGAAGCGGTGGAGCAGATCGGCGAGAAGCGCGAAACCCTGCGACTCAAGGCCCCGACCTGCGTCATGCGCTGGCTGTTGCCACGACTGTTGCAGTGGCAGAAAGAACGCCCGGACGTGCCGGTCGAACTGACCACCACGGTCAAGCACGGCGTGGATTTCCATCGCGAGCAATTCGACGCGGCCGTGATGTATGGCGCGCCGCCGGAGGCTTCGCTGGTGTCGCAACGCCTGTTCGAAGAACGACTGACACCGGTGTGCTCCAAGCCATTGCTCGAAGGCCCGGTGCCGTTGCACACGCCGAAGGATCTGGAACAGCACATGCTGCTGCACCCGACCCGGGATGAACGGGACTGGAAGGCCTGGCTGGCCTCGGCGGATGTTCGCTTGAGCAATGTGAGCAAGGGTCAGCATTTCGAAACGCTGGACCTGGCGATGTCGATGGCGTCACAGGGCACCGGTGTAGCAATCGGCGACTGGTCGCTGATTGGCGATGACCTGAGCGCCGGGCGGCTGGTCATGCCTTTCGATCTGATCGTCAAGACAGGCTTGGCGTATTACCTGGTCTCCCCCGAAAAACCCGGACCCTCGGCGAAATTACGCGAGCTGACGGGGTGGTTGGTGGAGCAGGCGCAGAGTCGCTGAAAGCCAGGAGTCCTGGCGTGATACCCCTGTGGGAGTGAGCTTGCTCGCTCCCACAGAGACAGTCAGTTCAATACCCGACGGTAAACCGCTGGCGAATGTGCTTCGGCGCTTCCACTTCATCCAGCATTGCGATGGCAAAGTCAGCGAACGTGATCCAGCTGCGCCCTTCGCTGCTCACCAGCAGATTATCCTTGCCGATGCGGAATTTGCCTGTGCGTTCGCCTTCGACAAACTCTGCCGATGGCGACAAAAAGGTCCAGTCCAGACCCTGTTCCTGACGCAGGTTTTCCAGGAACTCGGCACCCGCTCCGGCTTCTGCCTTGTACTCGGCCGGGAAGCCTTGGCTATCGATCACCCGGGTGCCATCCGGCAACAACAACGACCCGGCACCGCCCACCACCAACAGGCGATTGACCCCGGCCTTTTTCACCGGTCCGATGACGGCACTGGCAGGCAGCGTGGCGAAATGCGCGGCGCTGATCACCAGGTCATGACCCGCCACTGCGGCTTGCAACGCAGCACTGTCGAGGGCATCGACATTCTGGCTGACCACGCCGGTACGCTGGCCGATCTTCGAGGTATCGCGGGCGATGGCGGTGACACTGTGACCACGGCGCAGGGCTTCTTCCAACAGCTGGCTACCGGCACGACCGGTGGCACCGATGATTGCGATTTTGCTCATGACGTTCTCCAGTTGGCTTGAGGTGTATCTGTAGCGATAACGATGCTTTTGTGGCGAGGGAGCTTGTTTCCTCGCCACAGGTCATGCGGTGGACACAAAAACTCATTCACCCCACTTCATTTCGCCCTTGGCGACCTTGGCGCTCAGCTCCAGAGAGCTTTCGTCACCCAGTGTCGGGAAGCGTTTTTTCATCGCGGCGATCAATGCGGCCGCATCCTTGGCCCTGGCGGTTTCCACGTCGAAGGCCTTGATGTAATCGGCGGTGAATTGCACCGCCGCCAGGGAGCGGGCGCTGTCACCGAGGTAATGTCCCGGGATGACGGTTTTCGGTTTCAGGGTTTCGATCGAGTGCAGCGTAGTCAACCAATCGGCATGGGACTGCGGGGTTTGGGTGTCAGCCATCCACAGGTGAATGTTTTCTGCCACGACCACGCCACCGACCACGGCCTTGATCGATGGAATCCACACGAAGCTGCGATCCGGTTGCTTGCCCTCAAGACCGACCACCTGCAGTTTTTGCCCTTCGAGCATCAGGCTGTCGCCCTTCAGCACCTCCGGCACGATGGTTTTAGCCGGTACGTCGGCGCCCATTTTCGGCCCCCAGAACGCCAGTTTGCCGTCGACGGTGTGCTTGATGTGATCAACGGTCGGCCGGGAAGCGAGCACCTTGGCGTTGGGGAATGCAGCCGTCAGGGTGTCGAGGCCGAAGTAATAGTCCGGGTCGCCGTGACTGATGTAGATGGTGGTCAGTTGCTTGCCGCTGGCGCGGATTTTTTCCACCACCTGTTCGGCCTGGGACTTGCCGAATTGGGCGTCCACCAGAATGGCCTCTTTCTCACCGCTGACCAGTACCGATGTCACCGGAAAAATGGCCTTTTCGCCGGGGTTGTAGACATCCAGGGTCAATGTCGACGCAGCGGCGTGAGCGGCGAAACCGAGAGCGGTGGTCGCCAGCAAAACGCGTTTGAGAGTGGTGAAACCGATCATCTGTTGCTCCGTATCCAATGGCTGTGGTGGTCCCTTGCAGGGGCGAGCAAGCTCGCTCCTACAGGGAACAGAGCTTAGTTGCCTGGTTCAGTACAAAAAATGCGATGCTGGAACATAGTTTGTTTCTGAAATCGGGCAAATCATGGATCGTCTACAAGCAATGCGGGTGTTCGTTACGGTGGTCGACCTCGGTAGCCAGTCGGCCGCCGCCGATCATCTGGAGCTTTCCCGGCCGGTGGTTTCCCGGTATCTGGCCGAGCTGGAAGACTGGGTCGGCGCGCGCTTGATGCACCGCACCACTCGCAAGTTGAGCCTGACCGCGGCCGGCAGTGAAATCCTGCCGCGCTGCCGGCAAATGCTCGACTTGTCCAGCGACATGCAAGCCGCCGTCAGCGAACCGGACGAAGCACCGCGCGGCCTGCTGCGGGTCAGCGTCAGTACTTCATTCGGCCAGGCGCAACTGGCCGATGCCATGGCGGCGTACGTCAAGCGCTACCCCGGCGTGAGCATCGACATGCAGATGCTTGATCGCACGGTGAACCTGGTCGATGAGCGCATTGATCTGGCGATTCGCACCAGCAATGACCTGGACCCCAATTTGATCGCCCGCCGACTGACCGTCTGCCGCTCGGTGATCTGCGCCTCTCCTGCTTACCTGCGCGAGCACCCGGCGCCGCAACGGGTCGAGGACTTGAGCCAGCACAATTGCCTGACCCATTCCTACTTCGGCAAAAGCCTGTGGCATTTCGAGCAGGAGGGCGAAGACGTCTCGGTGCCCGTGCAGGGCAACATCAGCGCCAACGAAGCCAGCACACTCATGCGCGCGGCGATGGCCGGTGCCGGAGTGGCGATGCTGCCGACTTATCAGGCGGGCGTGCACATCCACAGCGGCGAGCTGGTCCGCCTATTGCCAAGGGCCGAACCGCGACAGATGAACGTGTACGCGGTGTACGCTTCGCGCAAGCACATGCCGGCGGCATTGCGCAGCCTGCTGGATTTTCTGGTGGTGAGGTTCCCCGAAGAACCGGTGTGGGATATCGGCCTGTAACCTCCGTCCCACAGGGGCCCTCAACGTTCGTGGCATCACTGGCAACTCACTGGCACTGACCTATGCTCAAAGTAATACCGGAAGGTATTCGTTCAGAGGTCAACGCCATGAACATCAGAACAAGAAGATACCTCGCCATTTTCATCACCTGCGCGGTCACGCTCGGGCTCTATGGCGCTGCGGCCTGGCGGGTCGAGCAGTTACGCAACCTGCCCCGTGAATACGCCAGTTGCAACTTCGAACGCTGCATTCCACACAACGCGACCCTCAATGCCCTCCGTTAACAAAGGGGATCAGGCTTCATTGCCCTGATCGGCCTTCAAGCGGTCGCGGAAGGCCTTGGGCGAGATCCCCACCCTGCGTCGGAACAGGCGTGTGAAGTTGGTCGGATCCGAGAACCCCAACACGTCGGACATTTCGTAAATGGTCATGCTGGTGTAGGTCAGCAAGCGCTTGGCCTCCAGCAATTGGCGTTCGTGCATGATCTGCAACGCCGGCTGACCGGCCAGCTCCCGACAGGTACCATTGAGGTGGGACACGGAAATCCCCAGCCGATGGGCCAGATCCTCGACTTTGACATGCTGGCGATAAGTCTCTTCCACCAGTTGGATGAACCCGTTGAGGTACTCCCGCGCCCGTTGCGGCCGCTGCGAGGCTGAACGACGCTGAATCACCTGACGGCTGACCCATACCATGATCACGCTGACCAGCGAATGCATCAGCATTTCCCGCGCCGGTTGGTGCCCCGTGTATTCGGCTTGCAAGGCCGAAAACAAGCTGTTGAGGTACTCGCTGTTTTCACCCGCCGGGTAGCTCTCGGCCTGGGCCAGCGCATTCCCCGAATGCCCCAGTTGCGCCTGCAGGTGGGCGATCAACGGCGCGGCCAGGGTCACGACGAACCCTTCGACATCTTCGGAAAAACGATAGCCATGCACGGATAACGGCGGCAGGACCAGGATCGCCGGCTCGCTCAGTTGCGTATGTTTGCCTTCGATTTCAAGCTCTGCCTGACCTTTGAACACGAAGAGCAACTGGCAAAGATCCGGGTGGCGATGGGGTTTGATTTCCCATTGATGTTCGCGACTGCGTTTGGAAATGGTTTCACAGTGCAGCAAGTCCGGGGTTGGCCAGTTCAGGCTTTCACCGTAGAGCTTGAACACCGGAATCGAAGGCAGGTCAGGCTTGTTCATCACTTCAATCCAGGCCTCGAAATAGATGACGGACGATAATCGCACCGATTGGCAGAATGCACAGATATCGGCTCAGTTTTCACCCTCAATTGACAGACTCGCAAGTGAAAAATGCAAGCACTCGATCCATAAAACTCGCTCAGCGACCCTGGTCGTGTGCTGCTTGGGAGTCATGAAAACAATGAAAACCCTGAAACCCAAGTTGCCATCATTGGCGCCGGTCCTTCCGGTCTGCTGCTCGGTCAATGGCTGCACAACGCCGGCATCGATCCCCTCGTTCTCGAACGTCAGAGCCCGGACTATGTGCTTGGGCGAATCCGCGCCGGGTCCTTGAAAAAGGCATGGTAGAGCTGTTGCGCCAGGCCGGCGTGGGTCAGCGCATGGACGCCGAAGGATGGGTCCACGGTGGCTTCGAACAGGCCCTCGATGGACGCCAGGTGCCTATCGATCTGCACGCCCTGACTGGCGGAAAAAACTGATGATCCAAGGCCAGACCGAGGTCATCCACGACCTGATGGCCGCTCGTCAGGTCGCCGGGTTCGATGGCTTCCATGGCGTGGCGCAGCAGTCGAGGGCTATCGAATAGCCTGCTATCGATTTAAACTGGCGAGCACCCCCCGCTCGCCTTGCCACTGGCGGTTATCACTGCCCGCAGGTTTTCTTCGTGACCAATCTCAAACAGCCTGAAACGCCCAAGCCGGCTATCCGAAGCGTATTGATCGCCCTGATGCTGGCCATTTTCCTCGGCGCCCTGGACCAAACCATCGTCGCCGTGTCGATGCCGGCCATTTCCGCGCAATTCAAGGACGTCAGTCTGCTGGCCTGGGTGATTTCCGGGTACATGGTAGCGATGACGGTCGCCGTGCCGATCTACGGCAAACTCGGCGACTTGTACGGGCGCCGCAAGTTGATGCTGTTCGGCATGGGCCTGTTCACCCTGGCGTCGTTGTTCTGCGGCATGGCCCAGAGCATGGAACAACTGGTGCTGGCGCGGATTTTTCAAGGCGTCGGTGCCGGCGGCATGATCTCGGTCAGCCAGGCGATCATCGGCGACATCGTGCCGCCACGGGAACGCGGTCGTTATCAGGGTTATTTCAGCAGCATGTACGCCGTGGCCAGCGTGGCCGGTCCGGTGCTGGGCGGCTACATGACTGAATACCTGTCCTGGCGCTGGGTGTTCCTGATCAACTTGCCGCTGGGCCTGGGTGCCTGGCTGGTGGCCAATCGCACCCTGGTGGGCTTGCCGATACCGCAACGCAAGCCGGTCATCGATTACCTCGGCACCCTGCTGATGATCATCGGGCTGACGGCGTTGCTGCTGGGCATAACCCTGGTTGGCCAGGGTCATTCATGGCGCAGCGTCGAAGTGCTGGCCCTGCTCGGTTGCGCCGTGTTCGTGCTGGGCTTGTTCGTGACCTGTGAACGACGGGCACAGGAACCGTTGCTGCCCATGCATCTGTTCGCCAATCGCAATGCGGTTCTGTGCTGGTGCACGATTTTCTTCACCAGTTTCCAGGCGATCTCGCTGATCGTGCTGATGCCGCTGCGCTTTCAGAGCGTGACCGGGGCCGGGGCCGACAGCGCAGCCCTGCATCTGCTGCCGCTGGCCATGGGTATGCCGATCGGTGCCTATTTCGCCGGCCGCCGTACGTCTGTGACCGGACGCTACAAACCGATGATCCTGACCGGCGCTGTGCTGATGCCAATCTCGATTCTCGGCATGGCCTTCAGCCCACCCCAGGCGATTGTGCTAAGCAGCCTGTTCATGTTGCTCAGCGGCATCGCCGGGGGTATGCAGTTCCCGACCTCACTGGTGGGCACACAGAACTCAGTGGAACAACGCGACATAGGCGTCGCCACCAGCACCACCAACCTCTTCCGGTCGCTGGGCGGCGCGGTGGGCGTTTCTGTGATGTCGGCGCTGCTGCTGGCGTTGCTGCAGGATTCGAGTTTCGCGCACCTGGCCGGCTCATCGCTGATTGCCGAAGGGCATTCGGGGAATGTGCTGCTGGACGGTTTGAACGCTGCAGCGGGGGATACACAAAACGCTCTGCGGGCCGAACTGCTGCTCACTTTCCGGCATCTATTGATGGTCAGTGCCGGGGTGTCGCTGCTGGGGCTGGCGGCGGCGATTGCCATGCCGAACATGCTGTTGCGGGGGCGGGAAGACAAGGTTCGGTAGATGAACCGAGTCGCCCGCTATCGCGAGCAAGCTCCAGGCGGCGTTCCGACGATGACGTCATGACAGACACAACATCTCTCAAGGGCTGTAATACCCCACAGCCACCAGAAAATGCCCGACTTTCTTCAGGTAGGCATGCTTGTCCTCGACCTTGCCGGTGACCGGATTTTTCCAGCGATAGTCGTATTCGCCGTAATCCTGCCCGGCCATGAGCGCCAGCATTGGCTCGCCCACCGGCTTGCCTTCAGGGTCGCTGATCTTGCTGAAATCGGTGTTGATCAAGCGCAGGTTGGTGCCGTGGGCGACGTAACGCCGGGTATTCAGGTCGACGACAAACACATACAGGTCATCCTGCAAATAACCGCCCTTGAGTGAGTTGATGGCGCTCAGGGTGCCCTTCTCGTCTTTGGCCAGATCGGCCGCGGCTTTGTTCAGCAGTGCCATGGCCTGTTCCGCTGACGCCCGTGGCAGGTAATACCCGACCGCCAGAATCCGCTGGCCGACACGCTGGTAGTAGACGTGCTTGCGTTCGATTTTGCCGTCGGCCCAGTTCTGCCAGCGGTATTCCGCCTGCTGGATGCCATTGCCCTCCGGCACTTTCAGGGCGTCCTTGAAGGTTTTCTGCAAATCCGGCCCGAGGGTTTCCGATACGTCCCGGCCGATCAGCGCCGAGGATGGCCCGCCGCTGGCGAGCATCACGCCCTTGGTATCCAGTACAAAGACATAACGGTCCTTGTCGACAAATTCGCCCTGTCGGCTGAACGCCGCGAAGGCCTTGTCGCCATTTTCGTGGTAATAGGCCAAGGCTTTTTCCAGTAAGGCGATGGCGGCCTGACTGTCAGATTTTTCGGTGTTGGCGGCTTGAACCTGGCCCAGGCACAGCAAAAGCATGCTGCCCAGCAAGGCCAATTTGTGCAGAAACCCCATTGCGCATCCCTCGATCTTGATCGTGTTTCAAGAGCGTAGACGGGTTGGGGCCATGTACGAATATTCAGGATCCGTAGTGAACGGAGTGGGGCGGCTTTGCCACCCGGCGGGAGCAAGCTCCCTCGCCACAAGTGTTCATGCGCAGGTCTATTACTGGCGGGCGCGCAGTTGCTGCTGCAGGTTCTGGATCTGCGCCTGAAGGGTATTGATATTGCGAGTGACCTGGCTGCGGAACGCATCGAATTCGGCAGTGTTGGTCGAGCCTTGGACAGGCGTCGGGCGATTGTCCTGTTCGCTTTTGAGCACCACGATCTCCTGCTCCAATCGCTCGATGGCGGCGCTCGGATTGCCTTGTTTCTTCAATGCGGTGATGTCGGCGCCGAGGCTTTTCAGCTGTGCATCGAATTTTTCCGTGTCTGCCGGAGCACTCTTCAACGCGGCCACGTCGCTGATCAAGACTTTGACCTGAGCCTGCAATTGCGTATTGGCGGTTTGGTGCTCAGTGCTCTGCGCGCTGATTTGCGCCAGGCGCTTATCCAGATCGGTGGTTTGTGCCGTCATCTGCGCCAGGCGCTTGTCGAGATCCGAGGTCTGGCCCGCGACGCCTTGTTGTTGCTGACTCTGATCCTGCAGCTTGCTTTCCAGCTGTTTGATTTGCAGCTTCAGGGCTTCGCTGTCGCTGGTGACGTTGGTCTGACTGGCCACCACCTTGCCGGAAATATCCTGCAGGCGCCCCGCCGCTTCTTCACTGATCCGGGCGAAGCTTTCCTGGGTGGCCACCAATTGCTGCTCCATCAGCGAAATCTGCTGAAAGCTCCACCAGGCCAAGCCCGCGAACGCAAAGAACAAAGCCCCGACCAATGCCCACAACGGCCCGGTGCTCGGGCCTTTGGCCTGCACTACCGGCGCGGGCCGTGAGTGCACGGAAGTACGCGTGGTGACCGGAAAATCATCGTCGTCGAGGCTGTCGGCGCGCAGGCTCGGTACATCGTCGAAGTCATCGTTGGCATCGTTACGCATGGACATTGAGTCAACCTTTGTGAAACGCGGTGATAGCTGGATGCGGCGAGTATAACCTTCACGCCGCACCGATTGACCTTCACCCCTCGGCCCGGTTCAGTGCCGCGCTGCTCAGCGAATATCCTGGGCCTTCCACCAGCCGCAGAACTCATCCAGCGCTGTCCACAGACTGACCTTGGGGTCGTAATCCAGATAATGCCGGGCGCGGCTGATGTCCAGGGTGAAATTTTTGTTCATGACCTGCATGCCCAACCGCGACAGGGTCGGTTCGGGACGCCCCGGCCACAACTTGCACACACCCTCATTGAGCGCTGCGACGGTGTAGGCCAGGCCGTAGGAACGGTAGCGCGTTACTTGTGGGACTTCCATTTTACGCATGACGTAATTAACCACGTCCCACAATGGAATCGGCGTCCCGTTGCTGATGTTGTAGGCCTTGCCCAGGGCGGACCCGCTGGTCAGCAAACTGCTGAGCAACGCTTCGTTGAGGTTCTGCATGCTGGTGAAATCGACCTTGTTCAGGCCGTTGCCGATAATTGCCAGGCGCCCCTTGCGCTGCATGTTCAGCAGGCGCGGGAAAATGCTCATGTCACCAGCACCGGTAACGAAGCGCGGACGCAGGGCCAGGGTCTCGAGGCCGAATTCCTGGGCACCGAAGACTTTTTGCTCGGCCAGGTATTTGGTCGCGGCGTAAGGATGCTTGAAGCGTTTGGGCACCTGTTCTTCGGTCAACCCCAGGTGATCGCGACCATCGAAATAAATCGATGGCGATGACAAATGCACCAGCCGCCGGACCCGCTGTTTCAGGCAGGCTTCGACGATGTTTTCGGTGACCTGGACGTTACCTTGGTGAAAGTCCTGATAACGTCCCCACAAACCGACGGCGCCGGCGCAATGCACCACGGCCTCGACGTCGGAACACAGGTCACGCGTCAGTTCAGGATCACTCAAATCGCCCTGGATGAACTCGGCGCCGCGCCGCACCAGATGCTCCACCCCTTCGGCCCGGCGACCGTTGACCCGCACATCCAGGCCCTGCTCCAGGGCAAAACGCGCAAAGCGTCCGCCGATGAAACCGCTTGCGCCGGTGACCAGAATCTTCATGTATTGCTCCAACAAAATGCAGTTGCGAGCTTCAAGCCTCAAGCCGCAAGTTAAAAACGATGCGCAAGCACTTCACTTGCAGCTTGCAGCTTGCAGCTTGACGCTTATTGCTGCTCCAACGGCACCAACCATTGCTTCGACGCGCGCACCAATTGATCGGTAAGAAGCCCCAGCAATTGACCGCCATTGCGCCAATGATGCCAGTACAGCGGCACGTCGATCGGTTTATCTGGCAAAAGCTCCAGCAACGCACCGCGCTCCAGCTGTTCGCGAACCTGCAATTCGGGCACCAGTCCCCAGCCGAGGCCCGCTTCGGTGAGGCGAATAAACCCTTCAGAGGACGGGCATAAATGGTGTTCGAACCCACCATCGACGCCGAGAGACGCCAGGTATCGATGCTGCAGGAAATCATCCGGGCCAAACACCAGCGCCGGCGTCCGGGCCAACTGATCGGCGCGCACGCCCTGGGGGAAATGCCGGGCAATGAAGGCCGGACTGGCCAACGCGCGGTAGCGCATCGCCCCCAGCAACACACTGCGGGCGCCCGCCACCGGCCGCTCGCTGGCACAGAGGCATGCAGCCACTTCACCTGCACGCATGCGTTTAAGGCCCACGGTCTGGTCTTCGACCACCAGATCCATCAACAGATGTTGTTCCGCGCAAAAATCCCCCACGGCCTGCGCCCACCAGGTGGCCAGGCTGTCGGCATTCAAGGCGATACGCAGGCGTTCGGGCAGGCCTTCTTCGTCCAGCGCCGGCACCAGCGTCTGCAAATCCCGCTCAAGCAAACGCACCTGCTGCACATGGTTGAGCAAACGCCGGCCAATTTCCGTGGGAGTCGGCGGTGTGCCACGGACCAACACCGGTTGGCCGACTCGCGCTTCAAGCAATTTGATGCGTTGAGAAATCGCCGACTGCGACAAACCCAAGACCTGGGCGGCACGCTCGAACCCGGCCTGTTCGACCACAGCGGCGAGGGCAGACAGCAATTTATAGTCGAACATCAGTTTTCCTAATGAGCGATCAGCAATATTGGTTTTTCTTATACAGCCTGACACGGGAGAATGGCCAGCAAGAATGCTTGAACAAGGAACCCCCACATGGCTGGCGAAACTTCATTGGCAACACTGCTGCGCAGCATGAGCCCACAACTCAATGCCGGCGAGTACGTGTTCTGCACCTTGCATGACGGCCAATGGCCGGCGGGCCTGGAGATCATCGGCAGCTTCCGCGAGCAGGAAGGTTTGACCGTGATTCTCGAGCGTTCCCGCGCCGAACAGGCGGGCTTCAGTTTCGACTACGTCGCGGCCTGGATCACCCTGAACGTGCACTCGGCCCTCGAAGCTGTCGGTCTGACCGCCGCGTTCGCCACGGCACTGAGCCAGGCCGGCATCAGTTGCAACGTGATCGCCGGCTATTACCACGACCATTTGTTTGTCGGCCAGGCCGATGCCGAACGCGCCATGCACGTGCTGCGCGATCTGGCAGCCAACGCGGAGTAATCATTATGTGGCAAAGCTATGTGAACGGCCTGCTGGTGGCCTTCGGACTGATCATGGCGATCGGTACCCAGAATGCGTTTGTACTGGCCCAGAGCCTGCGTCGTGAACACCACCTCCCGGTGGCGGCGTTTTGCGTGGCCTGCGATGCACTATTGGTGGCCGCCGGGGTTTTCGGCCTGGCGACGGTCCTGGCGCAAAACCCGACCTTGCTGGCCATCGCCCGTTGGGGCGGTGCCGCGTTTCTGTTGTGGTACGGCACCCAGGCGTTGCGCCGGGCCTGCTCCAAACAAAGCCTGCAACAGGGCGAAAACCAGACTGTGCGCTCACTGCGGGCGGTCATGCTCAGCGCGCTGGCAGTGACCCTGCTCAACCCGCATGTCTATCTGGATACCGTGTTGCTGATCGGCTCCCTCGGCGCCCAGCAGACAGAGCCCGGCGCCTATGTGGTGGGGGCGGCCAGTGCTTCGTTGCTGTGGTTTTTCACCCTGGCGCTTGGCGCGGCATGGCTGGCGCCCTGGCTGGCTCGCCCCAGTACCTGGCGCATCCTCGACCTGTTGGTGGCCGTGATGATGTTTGCGGTAGCGTTGCAATTGATCACCGCCGGCTGATTTATTCCAAAAGGCTCTGGAACCTCTATTCCACACAGTTGTTGCGTGGTTATGCCGTCCCCCCGGTGCTATGATCCGACGCCTGCGCCGCAAAGAGTACAAACTCCCCCGGCGCTAGTCTGGCCGCCCGTGATCGGCCTTGCGCTCACCGCAACTGACCTGATTAGGAGATCCACCATGGCTTTCGAATTGCCGCCACTGCCTTACGCACACGATGCACTGCAGCCGCACATTTCCAAGGAAACGCTGGAATATCACCACGACAAGCACCACAACACCTACGTCGTGAACCTGAACAACCTGGTGCCAGGCACCGAGTTCGAAGGCAAGACCCTGGAAGAAATCGTCAAGTCTTCCTCGGGCGGTATCTTCAACAACGCCGCTCAGGTCTGGAACCACACTTTCTACTGGAACTGCCTGGCGCCAAACGCTGGCGGTCAACCTACCGGCGCGCTGGCTGAAGCCATCAACGCTGCTTTCGGTTCGTTCGACAAGTTCAAGGAAGAATTCAGCAAGACGTCCATCGGCACCTTCGGTTCCGGTTGGGGCTGGCTGGTGAAAAAGGCTGACGGTTCCCTGGCCCTGGCCAGCACCATCGGCGCCGGCAACCCGCTGACCAACGGCGACACCCCGCTGCTGACCTGCGACGTCTGGGAGCACGCTTACTACATCGACTACCGTAACCTGCGTCCGAAGTACGTCGAGGCGTTCTGGAACCTGGTCAACTGGAAGTTCGTAGCCGAGCAGTTCGAAGGCAAAACCTTCACCGCGTAAGCTCGATACCCGTCAAAAAGACCCGGCTTTCCAGCCGGGTTTTTTTTGCGTGAGTGGTTGAGTCGGTCAGTAATCGTCAGCTGGCAGGCCGCTTTCGCGGGCAAACCTGACGCCTGCAGACGAATCGCGCAATCCAAAAAGAACCAGCCCCTGTTCCCACGACAAAACCATTTTTCAAGCCCTTGCCCCAACGCTACAGCCGTCTAACATCAACCAGTAGGAAAATATCTCCACATCCCCTCAAGTTGAAGGACTCGACAACCGACACAGTACTAATCGGACAATTAATCCAGTCAACAACCTATTGGCCAAACTGCAGGAAAAAGCCCCTACAGATGATTGTCCCTTTGACTGCGATCACGGGATTGCCAATACTCATGGCAACTTGATGCTACCCGCACGGAACAAGGAATAGCCCTTTGAAGCTGGAACTCAAGAACAGCTTGTCGGTGAAGTTGCTCCGGGTCGTGCTCCTGTCGGCATTGGTCGTCGGCGTAGTCTTGAGCTGCGCACAGATCGTTTTCGATGCCTATAAAACACGCCAGGCCGTCGCCAATGATGCCGAACGCATCCTCGATATGTTCCGCGACCCTTCGACCCAGGCCGTCTACAGCCTGGACCGGGAAATGGGCATGCAGGTGATCGAAGGCCTGTTTCAGGACGACGCTGTGCGACAAGCCTCCATTGGCCATCCCAATGAAGCCATGCTCGCGCAAAAATCCCGTGAGTTGCAGCATTCCAAAAGTCGTTGGCTGACTGATCTGATCCTGGGCAAGGAACGCACCTTCACCACCCAACTGGTGGGTCGCGGCCCTTACAGCGAGTATTACGGCGACCTGAGCATCACCCTCGACACCGCCACCTATGGGCAAGGCTTTATCGTCAGTTCGGTGATCATTTTCATTTCGGGTGTGTTGCGGGCCCTGGCGATGGGATTGGTGCTCTACCTGGTTTATCACTGGCTGCTGACCAAACCCCTGTCGCGGATTATCGAGCACCTGACCGAAATCAATCCCGACCGTCCCAGCGAACACAAGATTCCTCAGCTCAAGGGCCACGAGAAAAACGAGCTGGGTATCTGGATCAACACCGCCAACCAGTTGCTGGAGTCCATTGAGCGCAACACCCATCTGCGCCACGAAGCGGAAAACAGCCTGCTGCGCATGGCTCAATATGATTTCCTCACTGGCCTGCCGAATCGCCAGCAATTGCAAACGCAGCTGGACAAGATCCTCGTCGACGCCGGCAAATTGCAGCGCCGGGTCGCCGTGCTTTGCGTCGGCCTTGATGACTTCAAGGGTATCAACGAACAGTTCAGCTACCAGACCGGCGACCAGTTGCTGCTGGCCCTGGCTGATCGACTGCGCGGGCACAGCGGTCGCCTCGGCGCCCTGGCTCGTCTGGGTGGCGACCAGTTCGCCCTGGTTCAGGCCGATATCGAACAACCCTACGAAGCCGCTGAACTGGCGCAAAGCATCCTCGATGACCTGGAAGCGACGTTTGCCCTCGATCATCAGGAAATTCGCCTGCGGGCCACTATCGGCATCACCCTGTTCCCGGAGGACGGAGACAGTACCGAGAAGCTGCTGCAAAAAGCCGAGCAGACCATGACCCTGGCCAAGACTCGATCGCGTAACCGCTATCAGTTCTATATCGCCAGCGTCGACACCGAAATGCGTCGCCGTCGCGAACTGGAGAAAGACTTGCGCGACGCCTTGGTCCGCAACCAGTTCTACCTCGTCTATCAACCGCAAATCAGCTACCGCGATCATCGCGTGGTGGGCGTCGAGGCGTTGATCCGCTGGCAACATCCCGAGCACGGACTGGTTCCGCCAGACTTGTTCATCCCACTGGCCGAGCAGAACGGCACCATCATCGCCATCGGCGAGTGGGTGCTGGATCAGGCCTGCAAGCAACTGCGCGACTGGCATGACCAGGGCTTCAGCGACTTGCGCATGGCGGTGAACCTGTCCACGGTGCAATTGCACCACGCCGAGCTGCCGCGGGTGGTCAACAACCTGCTGCAGATGTACCGCCTGCCACCGCGCAGTCTGGAACTGGAAGTCACCGAAACCGGCCTGATGGAAGACATCAGCACCGCCGCCCAGCACCTGCTCAGCCTGCGTCGTTCCGGCGCGCTGATTGCCATCGATGACTTCGGAACCGGTTATTCATCGCTGAGCTACCTGAAAAGCCTGCCTCTGGACAAGATCAAGATCGACAAGAGCTTCGTTCAGGACCTGCTCGATGACGACGACGATGCAACCATCGTTCGCGCCATCATCCAATTGGGCAAGAGCCTGGGCATGCAGGTGATCGCCGAAGGCGTGGAAACTGCCGAACAGGAAACGTACATCATCTCCGAAGGCTGCCACGAAGGTCAGGGCTACTTCTACAGCAAGCCACTGCCGGCGCGCGAGTTGGGGGCTTACTTGAAGCAAGCCCAGCGCAGCAACGCCGCTATTTTGTAATCGGGTATCCGTCTTGCCTCGCTCCTGCAGGGTGGATTGCGCCCTTGTGCGAATAAGAAATATTTTCAAGAACAGTCTTTACACATAATGCGAAAGATTTGCATTATGTCGCAGTTTTGCGCGCCCGCCGCGCCATACCACCTCCCTTTCGAAGCAGGATGTTCGCCATGATTCGTATGCCTCTGGCTACCGCCAGTCTGTTGGCCATCGCAATTTCCCTCGCCGGTTGCGGTGAGGGCAAAGACAAGGAAAAGACGGCCGCCCCTGCGCCGGCCGCCAGCACTGCCGCTGCCCCGACTGCTGCCGGCAAAGTCGATGAAGCCGCCGCCAAAGCCGTTGTCGCGCACTACGCCGACATGGTTTTCGCTGTTTACAGCGATGCCGAATCCACCGCGAAAACCCTGCAAACCGCCATCGACGCCTTCCTCGCCAAGCCGAACGCCGACACCCTGAAAGCGGCCAAGGCCGCCTGGGTCGCTGCCCGCGTTCCTTATCTGCAGAGCGAAGTGTTCCGCTTCGGCAATACCATCATCGACGACTGGGAAGGTCAGGTGAACGCCTGGCCACTGGACGAAGGCCTGATCGACTACGTCGACAAATCCTACGAGCACGCACTGGGTAACCCTGGCGCCACCGCCAACATCATCGCCAACACTGAAGTTCAGATCGGTGAAGACAAGGTCGACGTGAAAGACATCACCCCGGAAAAACTCGCCAGCCTGAACGAGCTGGGCGGTTCCGAGGCAAACGTCGCCACGGGCTACCACGCTATCGAATTCCTGCTCTGGGGCCAGGATCTGAACGGCACCGGCCCTGGCGCCGGCAATCGTCCTGCCTCGGACTACCTGGAAGGTGCCGGCGCCACTGGCGGCCACAACGATCGTCGTCGCGCTTACCTGAAAGCCGTGACCCAACTGCTGGTCAGCGACCTGGAAGAAATGGTCGGTAACTGGAAGCCGAACGTGGCCGACAACTACCGCGCCACCCTGGAAGCGGAACCGGCTGAAACCGGCCTGCGCAAAATGCTGTTCGGCATGGGCAGCCTGTCCCTGGGCGAACTGGCGGGCGAGCGCATGAAGGTTTCCCTGGAAGCCAACTCCCCTGAAGACGAGCAGGACTGCTTCAGTGACAACACCCACAACTCGCACTTCTACGATGCCAAAGGTATTCGTAACGTGTACCTGGGCGAGTACACCCGCGCCGACGGCAGCAAAATGACCGGTGCCAGCCTGTCGTCCCTGGTGGCCAAGGCCGACCCGGCCGCCGACGCCGCGCTGAAAGCCGACCTGGCCGCGACCGAAGCCAAGATCCAGATCATGGTTGATCACGCCAACAAGGGCGAGCACTACGACCAGTTGATCGCTGCCGGCAACACTGCAGGCAACCAGATCGTCCGTGACGCCATTGCATCCCTGGTCAAACAGACCGGTTCGATCGAGACCGCCGCCGGCAAACTGGGTATCAACGACCTGAACCCGGACAACGCTGATCACGAGTTCTGATCAACGCTGCCTGATAAGAAGGCGACCTTCGGGTCGCCTTTTTTTGCCTGATTTTTCAGTGATGCTGATGACTTGCCCGTGATGGCCGTGACGCGGTCTCAACTCGAATCCTGCCCCACATCAAGTAAACGATAATTCCTCTTATTCAAATTCCCATCCCCTGTTAGACTTTGCGCCCTTGTTTTGCTCGTCTCGCAGGATGTCTGATGCCCCCGCTGCCTCTTCGCTTGTTCGCACTGTTTCTGGCCCTGGGCCTGACTGCCTGCGATGACGCCCCGCGTTTTACCAAGGCCGAACCCGGTGAAGCCCGCTCGGGTGGCAGCGCAACCGTACGCAAGACCGATCAGAACGCCTTCTCCCTGCCCTCCGCCAACCTGCCACCCTCGCGGCGCGTGGACTTCAGTGTCGGCAACAGTTTCTTCCGCAGCCCCTGGGTGATCGCCCCGTCCACCACCACCGCCCGCGATGGCCTTGGCCCGTTGTTCAACACCAATGCCTGCCAGGGTTGCCACATCAAGGACGGCCGCGGCCACCCGCCGGGGCCCGATGCGCCGAACGCAGTGTCGATGCTGGTACGCCTGTCGATTCCCGATGCCCCGGCCTACGCCAAAATCATCGAACAGCAGGGTGTCGTGCCGGAACCGGTCTATGGCGGGCAGTTCCAGGACATGGCCGTTCCCGGCGTTACCCCGGAAGGCAAGGTGCGTGTCGATTACACGCCAGTGCCGGTTCGCTTCAAGGACGGTGCCGAAATCGAGTTGCGAAAACCGAGCCTGAGCATCACTCAACTGGGTTACGGCCCAATGCACCCTGACACCCGATTCTCGGCCCGCGTCGCGCCGCCGATGATTGGCCTGGGCTTGCTGGAAGCGATTCCCGAAGACGCCATCCTGGCCAACGCCGCCGCTCAGGCCAGGGACAACAAGGGCATCGCCGGACGCCCGAACCGGGTATGGGATGACGCGCAACAGAAAACCGTCCTCGGGCGGTTCGGCTGGAAGGCCGGGCAGCCGAATCTCAACCAGCAGAACGTTCACGCGTTTTCCGGGGACATGGGCCTCACGACCAGCCTTAGGCCCTTTGATGACTGCACCGACACGCAAACGGCCTGCAAACAGGCGCCCAGTGGCAATGGCCCCGATGGCGAGCCGGAAGTCAGCGACAACATCCTGCGCCTGGTGCTGTTCTACACCCGCAACCTTGCCGTACCGGCCCGCCGCGATGTCAGCGCGCCAGAAGTGCTGGCGGGCAAGAACCTGTTTTTCCAGGCCGGTTGCCAGTCGTGCCACACACCGAAATACACCACCGCCGCAAACGCCGCAGAACCTGAGCTGGCCAATCAGGTGATTCGCCCCTACAGCGATCTTTTGCTGCATGACATGGGCGACGGCCTGGCCGACAACCGCAGTGAATTCCAGGCCGGTGGCCGCGACTGGCGCACGCCGCCGTTATGGGGCATCGGCCTGACGCAAGCGGTCAGTGGCCACACCCAGTTCCTGCACGACGGCCGTGCCCGCAATCTGCTTGAAGCCGTGCTCTGGCATGGCGGCGAAGCCAAGGCGGCGCAGCAACAGGTTTTGACGTTCAATGCCGAGCAGCGCGCGGCGTTGCTGGCGTTTCTGAATTCTCTTTAATACGCATTCTTCCAGCGGGAGCCCGACATGTTCCGTCCCAAATTGTTGTTCACCAGCCTTGCCGCGCTAGCCCTCGGCGCTTGTTCGCCACAGGACCCGCAAGCCGTCACCTCCGCGGCCATCGCCAAATCGGTGATCCTGCCGACCTATACCCGCTGGGTCGAAGCGGACCGCCAACTGGCCGTCAGCGCCCTCGCCTACTGCGAAGGCAAGGAGTCGCTGGACACCGCCCGCGCCGACTTCCTGCACGCACAAAAAGCCTGGGCGGAACTGCAACCGCTGCTGATCGGCCCGCTGGCCGAGGGTAACCGTTCGTGGCAGGTGCAATTCTGGCCGGACAAGAAAAACCTGGTCGGCCGTCAGGTCGAGCAACTGGTCACTGCACAGCCACAGATCGACGCCGCCGCCCTGGCCAAGTCCAGCGTCGTGGTGCAAGGTTTGTCGGCCTACGAATACATTCTGTTCGACAGCAAACCGGACGTGGCCGACCCGGCACAGAAAGCCAAGTACTGCCCGCTGCTGATCGCGATTGGCGAGCGTCAGAAGCAACTGGCCGAAGAAATTCTGAAGAGCTGGAACAACACCGACGGCATGCTCGCGCAGATGAGCAAGTTCCCGAACCAGCGTTATGCCGACTCCCACGAAGCCATCGCCGACCTGTTGCGTGTGCAAGTCACCGCCATCGACACTTTGAAGAAAAAGCTCGGCACGCCGATGGGCCGCCAGAGCAAAGGCGTTCCGCAACCGTTCCAGGCTGATGCCTGGCGTAGCCAGTCTTCCCTGACCGGCCTCGAAGCCAGCCTTGCCGCCGCCAAAACCGTTTGGGAAGGTGTCGATAACAAAGGTCTGCGTAGCCTGCTGCCGAGCGAGCAAAAGCCGTTGGCCGACAAGATCGACGCTGCCTACGCCGCGTCGCTGAAACTGTTCGCCAGCACCCAGCGTTCGCTGACCGAAATGCTCGCTGACGATGCCGGTCGCCAGCAACTCAACGATCTCTACGACAGCCTCAACACCGTCCACCGCCTGCACGAAGGCGAGTTGGCCAAGGCGCTGGGCATCCAACTCGGCTTCAACGCCAACGACGGTGACTGATGAGGGCGAGTGCCATGCTGCGACGTCAGGCTCTGACTTTGGGTAGTTTGCTGCTGGTAGCAGTGACACTGGGCGGCTGGACGCTGTTCAGGCAAAAGGACAAAAGCCCGCTGCTGCTGTCCGCACGGGACGATACCGATGGCAAGCACTACGCCGTCGGTTATCGGCTCGATGGCACCCGGGTGTTTACCACCCAGGTTGGCCAGCGCTGCCACGACATCATCAATCACCCGACGCTGCCGATGGCGCTGTTCGTCGCCCGGCGTCCGGGCACCGAGAGCTACCTGATCGACTTGCGTGATGGCACGCTGCTGCAAACGGTGGCATCGCAGCCGAACCGGCACTTCTACGGTCACGCCGTGATTCACAAGAGTGGCGACTGGCTATACGCCACCGAAAACGACACGACCGATCCCGGTCGCGGTTTGCTCGGTGTGTATCGGTTCGAAGGCGAGCGGCTGGTACATGCCGGCGAGATCTCCACCCATGGCCTGGGCCCGCATCAGGTGTCGTGGATGCCCGACGGTGAAACCCTGGTGGTGGCCAATGGCGGGATTCGTACCGAGGCCGAAAGCCGCGTCGACATGAACCTCGATGCCATGGAACCCAGCCTGGTCCTGATGCAACGCGACGGCACCCTGCTGAGCAAGGAAACCCTGGCCCAGCCAATGAACAGTGTGCGTCACCTGGGGATTGCCAGCGACGGCACCATCGTTGCCGGCCAGCAATTCATGGGGCCTGCCCACGAGTCCTCGGAGCTGCTGGCAATCAAGCGTCCGGGCCAGCCGTTCGTGGCGTTCCCGGTGCCCGAGCATCAACTGCAGGCCATGGGGCATTACACCGCCAGCGTCGCGGTGCACAGCGATTTGCGACTCGTCGCCTTGACCGCGCCAAGGGGCAACCGCTTTTTCATCTGGGACCTGGACAGCGGCGAAGTGCGCCTGGACGCACCTCTGCCCGATTGCGCAGGGGTCGGTGCGGTGTCCGACGGTTTTGTGGTGACCTCGGGCCAGGGTCGATGCCGGTACTACGATTGCCGCCAGACAGATCTGATTGCAAAACCGCTGGATCTGCCTGCCGGGCTCTGGGACAACCATCTGCATCTGATTTGAACACGCCGTTGCCTTTTTAGGAGCCGAGCGTGCTCGCGATGGTGGCTGCGCATTCCACATGGCAGTGACTGATACACCACTATCGCGAGCAAGCTCGACTCCCTCAGGTTTTGCGCCCGCCAGGAAAAAGTGGCAGTTGGATTCACGCTCCCACTCGCGGTAATGTGCCCCACTGTCTCACCTGATTTTCTCCAAGGAACTGGAAATATGCTGCGTCGCCGCATGCTGATCATGTTGGGTATTGTTCTGTTGGTCGTGCTGGCCCTGGCCGGTTACAAAGCCTTCTCCATCTACACGATGATCCAAGGCTTTGCTGCGCCAAAACCGCCGATCAGTGTCGCCGTGGCCACGGCCACCGAACAGCCATGGCAGGCCCGGCTGCCGACCGTCGGTACACTCAAGGCTTTACAGGGCGTGGACCTGAGCCTGGAGACCGACGGCACCGTCGTCGATCTGCAGTTCGAGTCAGGGCAGAAGGTCAAGGCCGGCCAACCCCTGCTGCGACTCGACAGCGCGGTGGAAAGCGCCCTGCTCGAAACCGCCCAGGCCGACCTCGGGCTGGCCCAACTCGATTATGGTCGCGGCAGCCAACTGGTGGGCAGTCAGGCCATTTCCAAAGGCGAGTTCGATCGACTCTCGGCAGTCCTGAAAAAGAGCAAGGCGTCGGTCAATCAGCTCAAGGCTGCGCTCGGCAAGAAAAGCATCGTGGCACCGTTCAGCGGAACCATCGGCATTCGTCAGGTCGACGTCGGCGACTACGTGGCCAGCGGCACCATGATCGCCACCTTGCAGGACCTCAGCAGCCTGTATGTCGATTTTTTCGTGCCCGAGCAGTCCGTGCCGAAAATCGCCATCGGCCAGCCGGTTGAAGTCATTGTCGCGGCCTACCCGGCCCAGACCTTCCCCGGCACGATCAGTGCGATCAACCCGAAACTGGAGAACAGCACGCGCAACATGCAAGTCCGCGCGACCCTGGCCAACCCGGACGGCAAGTTGCTGCCCGGGATGTTCGCCAGTCTGCAGGTGATGCTGCCTGACCCGCAGTCGCGCATCGTCGTACCGGAAAGTGCGATTACCTACACGCTCTATGGCAATTCGCTTTATGTCGTGGCAGAGAAAAAGTCCGAAGACGGCAACCTGGAAAAAGACGACAAGGGCCAGCCGATCCTGATCGCCGAACGGCGTTTCATCGAAACCGGCGAGCGCCGTGACGGGCTGGTGATGATTACCAAAGGCGTGCAGAACGGCGAAAAAGTGGTAACGGCCGGCCAGATCAAACTGGACAACGGTGCGCACATCGCTATCAGCGACGACAAGACCCTAGCCGAGAAGAACAGTCAGCCGCGCGCTGACTGATCAAGGAACCCCCATGGCTTTTACCGACCCGTTCATCCGTCGCCCGGTGCTCGCCACCGTGGTCAGCCTGCTGATCGTCCTGCTGGGCTTTCAGGCCTGGAGCAAGCTGCCGCTGCGCCAGTACCCGCAAATGGAAAATGCCCTGATTACCGTCACCACGGCCTATCCAGGGGCTAACGCCGAGACCATCCAGGGCTACATCACCCAACCGATGCAACAGAGCCTGGCCAGCGCCGAGGGCATCGACTACATGACGTCGGTCAGTCGCCAGAACTTCTCGGTGGTCTCGATCTACGCGCGCATCGGCTCGAACAGCGATCGCCTGTTCACCGAACTGCTGGCCAAGGCCAATGAGGTCAAGAACCGCTTGCCCCAGGATGCTGAAGACCCGGTCCTGAGCAAGGAGGCGGCTGACGCCTCGGCCTTGATGTACATCAGTTTCTATAGCAAGGAGCTGAGCAACCCGCAGATTACCGACTATCTGTCGCGGGTCATCCAGCCGAAACTGGCGACCCTGCCGGGCATGGCCGAAGCAGAGATACTCGGCAACCAGGTATTCGCCATGCGCCTGTGGCTGGACCCGGTAAAGCTCGCCGGTTACGGTCTGAGCGCCAGCGACGTGACCGATGCGGTGCGCAAGTACAACTTTCTCTCCGCCGCCGGTGAAGTGAAAGGCGAGTACGTGGTCACCAGCATCAACGCCAACACCGAACTCAAATCCGCCGAGGCATTCGCCGCGATCCCGCTCAAGGTCGAAGGCGACAGCCGTGTGCTGTTGCGGGATGTGGCGCGGGTCGAGATGGGCGCGGAAAACTACGACAGCATCAGCTCTTTCGGTGGTACGCCCTCGGTGTACATCGGCATCAAGGCGACACCCGGCGCCAACCCGCTCGACGTGATCAAGGAAGTGCGCAAGATCATGCCGGACCTGGAAGCCCAACTGCCCCCCAACCTCAAGGGTGAAATTGCCTACGACGCCACACTGTTCATTCAGGCCTCAATCAATGAGGTGATCAAAACCCTGTTCGAAGCCGTGCTCATCGTGATCGTGGTCGTGTTCCTGTTCCTCGGCGCGCTGCGCACCGTGGTGATCCCGGTCGTCACCATCCCGCTGTCGATGATCGGCGTCATGTTCTTCATGCAGATGATGGGGTACTCGATCAACCTGCTGACCTTGCTGGCCATGGTATTGGCCATCGGCCTGGTGGTGGACGACGCCATCGTTGTGGTGGAAAACATTCACCGTCATATCGAGGAAGGCAAGACGCCGCTCGACGCGGCCATCGAGGGCGCCCGGGAGATCGCCATGCCAGTAGTCTCGATGACCATTACCCTGGCGGCGGTGTATGCGCCGATCGGCTTCCTGACCGGTCTCACCGGAGCATTGTTCAAGGAATTCGCCCTGACCCTGGCCGGCGCGGTGGTCATTTCCGGCATCGTCGCCCTGACGCTGTCACCGATGATGTGCGCCCTCCTGCTGCGCCACGACGAAAACCCCAGCGGCCTGGCCCATCGTCTGGATCTGATTTTCGAAAGGCTGAAGCGCCGCTATCAGAAAATGCTGCATGGCACGCTCAACACCCGCCCCGTAGTGCTGGTGTTCGCTGTGATCGTGCTGTGCCTGATTCCGGTGCTGCTCAAGTTCACCAAGTCGGAACTGGCTCCGGATGAAGACCAGGGCATCATTTTCATGCTGGCCAACGCCCCGCAACCGACCAACCTTGATTACCTGAGCGCCTATACCGACGAGTTCATCACGATCTTCAAGGCGTTTCCCGAGTACTACTCTTCGTTCCAGATCAACGGTTTCAACGGTGTGCAATCGGGGGTCGGTGGCTTCCTGCTCAAACCTTGGAACGAGCGTAGCCGGACCCAGATGCAAATTTTGCCCGAGGTTCAGGCGAAACTGGCGGGCATTGCCGGACTGCAGGTTTTCGGATTCAACCTGCCGTCCCTCCCAGGCACTGGCGAGGGCCTGCCCTTCCAGTTCGTCATCAACACCGCCAGCGATTACGAGTTGCTGCTACAAGTGATGGACCGGGTGAAAAAGCGCGCGATGGAGTCCGGCAAGTTCGCGTTCGTCGATGTCGACCTGGCCTTCGACAAGCCGGAGGTCGTCGTGGATATCGACCGTGCCAAGGCGGCCCAGATGGGCGTATCGATGCAGGACCTCGGCGGCACACTGGCCACCTTGCTGGGTGAGGCGGAAATCAACCGGTTCACCATCGAGGGTCGCAGTTACAAAGTCATTGCCCAGGTCGAACGCCCCTTCCGTGATAACCCTGACTGGCTGAACCATTACTACGTCAAGAACAGTCAGGGCGAGCTGCTGGCCCTGTCGACCCTGATCTCTGTGTCTGACCGGGCGCGGCCTCGGCAATTGAACCAGTTCCAGCAACTCAATTCGGCCATTCTTTCCGGGGTGCCGCTGGTCAGCATGGGTGAAGCCATCGATGCCGTGCGCCAGATAGCCCGGGAAGAAGCCCCGGCGGGATTTGCCGTCGACTATGCCGGCGCATCGCGGCAATACGTGCAGGAAGGCAGTGCGCTGTGGGTCACCTTTGCCTTGGCACTGGCCATCATTTTCCTGGTGCTGGCCGCTCAGTTCGAAAGCTTCCGCGACCCGCTGGTGATTCTGGTCACCGTGCCGCTGTCGATCTGTGGCGCGTTGCTTCCGCTGTTCCTTGGCTGGTCGAGCATGAACATCTACACCCAGGTCGGCCTGGTGACATTGATCGGTCTGATCAGCAAGCACGGGATCCTGATCGTCGAGTTCGCCAACCAGTTGCGCAAGGAAAAAGGCCTGACGCCACGCGAGGCCGTAGAGGAAGCCGCAGCCATTCGTCTGCGCCCGGTGTTGATGACGACCGCTGCCATGGTCTTCGGCATGGTGCCCTTGATCATCGCCACGGGGGCCGGTGCCGTTAGCCGCTTTGATATCGGTACTGTCATCGCGACGGGGATGTCGATCGGGACGCTGTTCACATTGTTTGTATTGCCCTGCGTATACACACTGCTGGCTAAACCCGACCAACCTTGAATGATACCGATCGCTCAGTGTCAGTGAGCGTTGAGCAATCAGGCACAAAAAAAGGCCTCGCATTAGCGAGGCCTTTTATTTGGGCTTCATTCTGTTCAACTTTGCGGTTTCAATCCTTGAGTGAGCCCGAACATAAACAACAACAAATCATGATCGGGCTGGGTTGCTACGGACGCCTTGGCGACCCGTGGCAATGGGCAGTGCGCGTCACCGTGCGCTGAACTGAGAACTTGCGTGCGGGGCTCCTCCCAGGCCGCCACCGCCAGTGAAGCAACCGCCAAGGCCCCTGCCAGAAACAAACCTCGCGCGACTTCGAGTTTCATTGCTATAAACCTTTGATAGCGCTGCCAAACGCCGTCTTGTAAAAGTAGACGAGTTTGTTCCAGTCCGTCGCGTTGAACGACGAATGGCGGCGCAACTGCTTCATGTCATGGATCGCCGCGCGCTGGGCGCTGAGGCGTTGGCGGCATTTCTCCAGGTCAATGAGGGCGACCTCGACCTTGGCTGCATCGCCCTCGCCTGTCACGCGTACGAACACATGCTTGATATAGATACAGCTGTGCTGCCAGCGGCCTTTGTGCATACGGGCCAGGTTCTCTGCCAGATCCTTGAGCACGCGATCATGCACCGCCTCGCCGTAACGCTCACGGCCACCGCCTGCGTACCATTGTTCGATTTCTTCAAAGCCATCCAGTGATTTGGTAACCAGCAGCGCGCGCCATTTGTGCACAGGATCGCGCTGTGCGCCGCAGAAAATGATTTCAGGAACACGAACGCCGAGTTCACGAACACCGATGAGCGCATCACGCTCGCGCAACACCGTCGGCCGACCGAAGGGGTGCAACCAGGTGCGATGGATATGCCCGGTCTGCCGTTTGACGTACAGCAACTGACCATCGCTGCCCACGACCCGTTGCACACCGCTTTCACCACCGCGACGGACGTTGGGTTCTTCTACCCATTCACCACGCTGGTTCCAGAAATAGTCGAAGCGGTCCTGGGGAGCGACTTCCGTTTCTGCTGCACATTGCACTGCCATTCAATTACCTCTTGCGTAACACATATACCCGCCACATCGCATAGAGTGGTAAAAAGTCCAGTTGTTCCTGAATGCGGAAACCCGCCTGCTCAAATTCTTTTTCTACCGTAGCTGCCGGTAATACAAATCGGTTTTGGTAACCTTCCTGCCTGCGGTTTTTCTCCGCGCGCTTGCGTTTCCAGGCTTTGAAATTGCCGTCCACCCACAATGAAAGAATCACACTGTCACGGGTGACGCGTTCGAATTCACGCAAGATGGTCAGTCGATGCTCGGCTTCACCGATGTGATGGAGCAAACGCATGCAGAAAATGCTGTCGACGGCGTTATCAGGCAAAGCGATGTCGAATGCAGATGTATGCAGGGTTTGCACCCGCTTCACCACGTCGGCCGGTTGCGCCTGCGTCGCAATCTTCAACATGGACTCGGAGTTATCGGCGCCGATGATCACGCGATTGGGCTTTTCTGCCAGCAACGGCCAGAAACGCCCCGCGCCGCAGGGTAAATCAAGGACCAGCCCCGGCTCACCAACCAGCGCCAGTGCTTTACGCGCCAATTGTTCATCCCGCCAGTGGGACAGCCGACGGCCAAGTCCTTCCTTGTGCTTGCGCAGGTACCGTTGGGCGTGTTGGTCGTCGTACTTTTCGGAAAAATCCAGTTTGATCGGGCCATCTGCCATTATCAAAGTCTCCTGAGCTTCTGATACCGACCACCTTAGGTAGCGAATAGTCAGTGTCAGGTTACGCCTTTGTGAAAAAAAAGTTATGCAAAAGCCAGAACTTTTTCTAGATTTTACAAGGCTGCGATAGGGCAAGAATTGGCCGACTTCAGGCTAATCAGTTCACATTGGATGTATACAGCTGCACCTCAAAACGACAACCATTGGGTTCCATGGTTGTCAGGCTGACGCTCCAGCCCTGGTTTTCACAAATTCGTTGTACCAACGACAGCCCGAGGCCCAGCCCCTCCCCGCGTTTTTCGGTACCACGGACGAACGGTTCGAACATCGCTTCACGCTTTTCTTCGGGGATGCCCACTCCACTGTCTTCGACCAGGAACCCATTGCTTGTGAGGGTCAAGCGGATGAATCCATGCTCAGTGTAATGAAGCGCGTTACGCAGCAGATTGCCCATCACCGCGTGCAGCAGGGTCGCGTTATAAGCAGTGGATTGCGGACTACCGGGTTCGAAGATCAACCTCAGTCCTTTCGCCTCGATCGGCTCTCGCCAAAGATTCAGTAGCCCATCGGCCACCTGACGAACGGATTGCTGCGGCGCCATACTGGCGTCTTCGCGTTGAGCGCGGGCCAGCATCAAGAAGGTCTGAACCAGCTCGCGCATCTCCTCACAGGCACGAGCGATTCGCTCGACCTGAGCACGGCCACGCTGATCGATCCCCGGGTTTTCCAACAGCAATTCGCAGGAACTGGCCAGCACCATCAAAGGCGTGCGCAGTTCGTGGCTGACGTCACTGGTGAACAGCCGCTCCCGGGTCAATGCCTGACGCAAGCGTCCGAGGGTGGCGTCGAAAGCCACGGCCAGCTCGCCCACTTCATCGGCTGCATAATCCGGCGCCAGAGGTGGCGCCAGCCCTAGCAACTGGTCACGATGACGCACCTGGCGGGCCAACCGAACCACCGGGGCCATCACCTTGCGCGCCAGCACCCAGCCGAGAAAAACCGCCAGCGCCAGGCTGAGCACGAAGCCCACCAGCACCACGGCAAACAGGACCCGCTCGCGCTCTTCGAAGTCGCTCTGGTCCTGCAACAGCACATAACGCCGTCCGTCGACTATTTCGACCATCGCGTGGTATGACAGATTCTCGCGGAACACTTCATGAAATCCCGCGTCCAGGTGCCGCAAATCCTTGGGCAGCTCGAAGTCTCCATGCCCGCCACTGAAATAGAACAACTGGTCCGGTTCAGGGCGATGGCTCCACTCCTCGACGTTGTCCATCAGTAACAGGCGTTGCAGGTCGCCACCCAGACCTGCCGAAATAAGCTTTTCTTCCACCAGGTGCACGGTGGCGATAATGCCCATGGCAAAGGCGCCCGCCACCAATGCGCTCATCAACGCGAAGGCAATGATGATGCGCTGGGAAAGGCTCTGTTTAAACTCCATCACGGCCCTCGGCCAAGCGATAACCCACGCCGTGCACAGTCTGCAGTAACGGTTTGGCGAAAGGCTTGTCGATCACTTGACGCAGTTGATGAACGTGGCTGCGCAGGCTGTCACTGTCTGGGCAGTCATCGCCCCACAGCGCTTCTTCGAGAATTTCCCGACGCAGCACATGAGGGCTTTTCTGCATCAGCACGGCCAGCAACTTCAGGCCCACCGGGTTGAGTTTGAGCAAGCGACCTGCGCGGGTGACTTCCAGGGTATCGAGGTCGTAGCTCAAGTCGCCGACCTGCAAGGTGCGGCGACCGCCACCCTGGGTTCGGCGCATGACCGCCTCGATGCGCGCGGCCAGTTCTGACAGGGCAAAGGGCTTGATCAGGTAATCATCGGCACCGGACTTGAAGCCTTGCAGCCGGTCATCCAATTGATCGCGGGCGGTGAGCATGATCACCGGCGTATCGCGTCGGGCGTCTTCGCGAAGGCGTTTGCACAAGGTATAGCCGTCAATACCGGGCAGCATGATGTCGAGCACGATCAAGTCGTAATGTTCGGTGGCCGCCAGGTGCAGGCCCGACAAACCGTCCTGCGCGCAATCCACGGTGTAACCCTTGAGTCCCAGGTAATCAGCCAGATTGGCGAGGATATCGCGGTTGTCTTCAACCAATAAAATTCGCATCGGCATCTCCTCCGTATACAGTAACGGCCGTCTTGGCCCGCGCAGCTTAAGGCCAAGTGCTGCTCAGGGCTAGGGCCGCAGGGCACAGAGTCGGCTTAGGCGACCAAAGCAGCCAATTAACGAGCTTTTCACCCCCCGTTCACAAGCCCGCGACCGCTCTTGAAGTAGAATGGTGCTGATTGCTTATAAGGAATGATGCCAATGGATGTTTTAAAGACGGCGCCCATGCGTTTTCTACAGCTGATTGCCGGCACTTGGCTGGCCATTTTTTTCCTGACTCGAATGGTTTTGCTGCTGACTCACCTGGATGAGGCCGGTAGTGGTTTCCTTTCGGTTTTCGGTATCGGACTGCTTTACGACCTTGGCTTCATTGCCTATGCCGTGCTGCCGATGGGGTTGTATTTGCTGCTCTGCCCGCCAGCATTGTGGCGCCGCCGTGGCCATCGCTGGTTTCTTCAGGGACTGTTGACCGTCAGTCTGTTTGCAATGTTGTTTACCTCGGTGGCCGAATGGCTGTTCTGGGATGAGTTCGGCGTGCGCTTCAACTTCATTGCCGTCGACTACCTGGTGTACTCCGACGAGGTGCTTAACAACCTGCTCGAGTCCTATCCGATTGGCACATTGCTGAGCATCCTCGCCGTACTGGCCATTGCCTTGAGCTTCGCATTGCGCAAGCCCTTCAATGCTGCGCTGAACGCACCGTTGCCGCCGCTGCGCACCCGGCTGGCCAATGCGCTGGGCCTGTTGATCGTCGCCGGTCTGAGCGCACAACTGCTTAACCAGGATGCCCCGCGTGCCCAGGGTGGCAACGCCTATCAAAACGAACTGGCGAGCAATGGCCCTTATCAGTTCTTCGCAGCCTTTCGCAATAACGAACTGGATTACCAACAGTTCTACGCCACCCGCCCTCCTGCCGTTGTCGCGCAACAGATTCGCGCCGAGTTGAGCGAACCGGGCGCCCGCTTCATCGGTGAGGATCCACAAGACATTCGTCGGGTCATCGACAATCCTGGCACGCCGCGCAAGCCCAACATCATATTGGTCACCATCGAAAGCTTCAGTGCCAAGTACATGGGCAGCAACGGCGACGAGCGAAATCTGACCCCGAACCTCGATGCCTTGCGTAAACAGAGCCTGTACTTCAACAATTTCTACGCCACCGGCACCCGCACCGATCGCGGCCTGGAGGCCATTACCCTGGCGATCCCGCCAACGCCGGGACGTTCGATCGTCAAGCGTGTGGGTCGCGAAAGCGGTTTTGCCAGCCTCGGTCAGCAACTCAAAGCCGTGGGCTATGACAGCGTATTTGTCTACGGCGGACGCGGTTACTTCGACAACATGAACGCCTTTTTCGGTGGCAATGGCTACCGGATCGTGGACCAGAGCAGCGTCGATGAATCTGAGATCCACTTCAAGAACGCCTGGGGCATGGCCGACGAAGATCTCTACAGACAAACGCTCAAGCTGGCGGACGCGGATCACGCAAAGCAACAGCCGTTCCTGCTGCAATTGATGACGACGTCCAACCATCGCCCTTATACCTATCCAGACGACCGGATCGACATCAAATCCGGTAACGGGCGCGATGGCGCGGTTAAATACACCGACTACGCCATTGGCGAGTTCCTCGATCAGGCTCGCAAAAAGCCCTGGTTCGACAATACAATCTTTATCTTCGTCGCCGACCATACCGCCGGCAGCGCAGGCAAGGAGGACTTGCCGATCAGCAACTATCAGATTCCCTTGTTCATCTATGCGCCCAAGCTGATTGAAGCCCGTGAGACAGCACAGCTGGCCAGCCAGATCGACCTGGCCCCCACGCTGATGGGGCTGCTGAATCTGGATTATGTGTCGACGTTCTTTGGTCGCAACCTGCTGCAGGACAATCCTCTGCCGCCGCGCGTAGTGGTTGGCAATTATCAGCATTTGGGCCTGTTCGACGGCAAGGACCTGGCCATTCTGAGTCCCCGTCAGGGCCTGCGGCGTCACGATGAAGCATTGACCGAGAGTCGCGAGTCCAGGGCTACTGCCACCGACCCGATGATCACCCGGGCAATCACCTATTACCAAACCGCCAGTTATGGCTACAAGCACCAGCTGCTTGACTGGAAAGCGCCCATGGAGGGCACCGGTCAAGTCGGCGAACGTTAACCGAAAAGCCCCGGGCTGATGCCCCGGGGCTTTTTCAATTGCTCAGGATCCATCATGTCATCAACTGTTGTCCGCCCTGCCTCTCGCCCGCTTAATTTCTGGGTGTGCCTGGGCGTTCCCGCCATTGCGGCGATCACTCTTGTATTGCTGGAACTGACGTCCCTGGACATGGATCTCGCCAGGCTGTTCTATGACCCGACAGCCGGTGAATTCATCGGCAAGCACAGTTACTTCCTGGAAAACATCCTGCATGACCGCGCCAAGCAAGTGGTCATCGCGTTTTCGGTTTTCGCCATCCTCGGTTTCATTGGCTCGTTCTTCATGGCCAGACTCAAGCCGTTCAAACGGGAGCTGGGTTGCCTGGTGCTGTCCCTTGGTTTGGCGACCTCGTTTGTCACCCCGATGAAAGCGGTGACGGCGGTGCAATGCCCGTGGAGTCTTGAGCAGTTCGGCGGCCACGAAACCTACAGCGAATTGTTGAGCCCTCGCCCGCACACCAATAAACCGGGTCGATGCTGGCCCGGCGGTCATGCCGCGACCGGGTTCACACTGTTTGCCCTGTTCTTCGTACTGCGCGACCGTCGCCCGCGCATGGCGCGCGCCGCGTTTGTCTTCGCCTTCACCCTGGGCACGGTATTCTCCCTTGGCCGGATGATGCAGGGGGCGCACTTTTTCTCGCACAACGTATGGACGGCGATTTTCTGCTGGCTGATCTGTTTGGGGTCGTATTACTGCATTCTTTATCGGCCGGCGATGAAGGCGCAACGCGAGGCAAACACAGAGCCTGTCGGCGCCTGAAACGACGCCATCGCAGGCACGCCGCGCGCCCACACCGGATTACTCTGCACCTGTACAAGCGCGGCCAGCCCGCAGTGGTAGCGACGCGGTCTACCGAGTCGCCAACGTGAAGCCAATAAAAAACCCCGCCTGCTTTCGCAGGCGGGGTTTTTTCGTACGGGGTAAGGCTGGCTTACATCATGCCGCCCATGCCGCCCATGCCGCCCATGTCTGGCATGCCGCCGCCAGCTGGTGCGTCGTCCTTGATCTCGGCGATCATGGCTTCGGTAGTGATCATCAGGCTGGCAATCGACGAAGCCGCTTGCAGAGCCGAACGGGTCACTTTGGCCGGGTCCAGGATGCCCATTTCGATCATGTCGCCGTACTCGCCGGTCGCAGCGTTGTAACCGAAGTTACCTGAGCCTTGCTTGACCTTGTCGACCACAACGCTTGGCTCGTCACCGGAGTTGGCAACGATCTGACGCAGTGGCGCTTCTACAGCGCGACGCAGCAACTGGATGCCAACGTTCTGGTCATCGTTGTCGCCTTTCAGCTCGCTGATGGCTTGCAGGGCACGAACCAATGCCACGCCGCCGCCAGGTACCACGCCTTCTTCAACGGCTGCACGGGTAGCGTGCAGGGCGTCTTCAACGCGGGCTTTCTTCTCTTTCATTTCGACTTCGGAGCCAGCGCCAACCTTGATCACTGCTACGCCGCCGGACAGTTTGGCCAGACGCTCTTGCAGTTTTTCACGGTCGTAGTCCGAGGAAGTTTCAGCAACCTGGGCACGGATCTGGGTGATGCGGGCTTCGATGTCGCCTTGTACGCCAGCACCGTCAACAATGATGGTGTTTTCCTTGGACAGGGTGACGCGCTTGGCGTTGCCCAGGTGCTCCAGGGTAGTGCTTTCCAGGCTCAGACCGATCTCTTCGGAGATCACGGTACCGCCGGTCAGAACAGCGATGTCCTGCAGCATGGCCTTGCGGCGGTCGCCGAAGCCTGGAGCCTTGACGGCTGCGACTTTAACGATGCCACGCATGTTGTTCACAACCAGAGTCGCCAGGGCTTCGCCTTCAACGTCTTCGGCCACGATCAGCAGTGGGCGGCCGGCTTTGGCAACGGCTTCCAGCACTGGCAGCATTTCGCGGATGTTCGAGATTTTCTTGTCGACCAGCAGGATCAGCGGACCGTCGAGTTCGGCAGTCATGGTTTCCGGCTTGTTGACGAAGTACGGGGACAGGTAGCCACGGTCGAACTGCATGCCTTCTACAACCGACAGTTCGTTTTCCAGGCCCGAGCCTTCTTCAACGGTGATCACGCCTTCTTTACCGACTTTTTCCATGGCTTCGGCAATGATGTCGCCGATGGAGCTGTCGGAGTTGGCGGAGATGGTGCCGACCTGAGCGATTGCCTTGGTGTCAGCGCATGGCTTGGACAGGCCTTTCAGTTCTTTGACGATCGCGATGGTCGCTTTGTCGATACCGCGTTTCAGGTCCATCGGGTTCATGCCGGCAGCGACGGCTTTCAGGCCTTCGTTGACGATCGATTGAGCCAGAACGGTAGCGGTGGTGGTGCCGTCGCCCGCGTCATCGTTGGCACGGGAGGCAACGTCTTTGACCAGCTGCGCGCCCATGTTTTCGAAACGGTCTTTCAGTTCGATTTCTTTGGCTACGGAAACGCCATCCTTGGTGATGGTCGGAGCGCCGAAGCTCTTCTCGATGATCACGTTACGGCCTTTCGGGCCCAGGGTCGCTTTTACCGCGTCAGCCAGGACGTTGACACCGGTCAGCATTTTCTTGCGGGCGGAATCGCCGAATTTAACTTCTTTAGCAGCCATGATCGATATTCCTTAAATACTTTGTAGTAGCGGGAAAATGAGCGGGGAATCAGCCTTCGATAACAGCGAGGATCTCGTTCTCGCTCATTACCAGCAGGTCTTCGCCGTCGACTTTCACAGTGTTGCTGCCGGAGTACGGACCGAACACAACCTTGTCGCCCACTTTCACGGCCAGTGCACGCACTTCACCGTTGTCCAGTACGCGGCCGGTGCCTACAGCGAGGATTTCGCCGCTGTTGGCTTTTTCAGCAGCCGAGCCTGGCAGGACGATACCGCCAGCGGTTTTCTTTTCTTCTTCGCTGCGACGGATGACGACGCGGTCATGCAGAGGACGAAGCTTCATTGTCGATCTCTCCTAATTGTGGTTTTCATCGGCCGGTGTAGTCCCGGCGGGTTTAACAAAGTCCGGCGGTGCCGGGTGCGGTTCGTCGAGCGAACCGCGGAAGTCTGTCTGGCATGTTCGCCAGAAACCTTGCGGTGACCGTTACATAAGGGCGCATAAGATTATTACAAGAGCGGGGATCGAAAAAAATTCAACTCGATGCGCCGCAAACGAACACGGCACCCGAAGGTGCCGTGTCGAAATGGGGCGTTACTTGTTATCGCGATGCTCGAACTCGCCCTCAATCACATTGGGCTCCCGGCCCAGCGGTTCGCGAGGTGCAGGACCGCCGCGGGACTGAAGGTCATCGGCGAACGCACGTTGGCGGATCGCTTGCTCCTCGGCGCGCTGGCGCATTTGATTGGCGAGCAGACGACGGGAGACGGGCAGCAGCATGATCAGGCCCAGTACGTCGGTGACGAAGCCCGGCAGGATCAACAGACCGCCCGCCAGGGCCAACATCAGGCCTTCGAGCATGGTCTGGGCGGGCAGCTCCCCACGATTCAGGCTTTCACGGGCACGCAATGCGGTTGCCAGACCGGCGATCCGCAGCACGAACACGCCGAGCATCGAGCCGAGAATGATCAGTAGCAGGGCCGGGAAAAAACCGATTGCCCCGGCCACCTTGACGAATACGAACAACTCCAACACTGGGAGCAGTACAAAGAGCAACAAAAAAGGGCGCATCAAATGGTTCCTCAACGCAAGAATGCCTTGCCAGTAATCCCTAGATGACGTCGCCGTTTCGTGAATTCAAGCGTCAGCCACTTCATTTTTCGGCCATTGTTCTGCATGAGCCAGGAAAACCAAGGCTTCGCGAACTTGTGTCGGAGTATTACATGGCGCTTGGAACGGCAACCAGTGAAGCCCCTGGCCAATGCGCAGGTGCATGCCCTCGCTATCGATACCGACCATCTGCGCCGGTGAGGTTTTCGGTAATCCCGCCAGATCGACGTAATGGGCGATGGCCTTGGCGTGATCGGCATTCATGTGTTCGACCATGCTCACTTCGGCCCTGCCGGCAAAAGGATTGGCCAGGGTCAGTTCGTTGACCCAGTGAATGGCGCCAAAACCGCCGATATAACGATGGCGCACAGGCTTGAGCACCCAGAAATCGAAATCATGGGCCTGGTGATAGTTCTGCGATTCCGGGAAATAGCGATAGTAACGCTCAGCAGCTGCTTCGATATCTGCCTCGTCCTCGAGCTGTTGCGCCTCGGCCAGGTAAGTCAGGCGCCCCACTGCTTGCACGTCTTCGGCCCCGCGTTCTCCGACAAAGAGCGAACATTTCGGATCTTTTTGCAGGTTATGGGTGTGTTGGGCGATACGGCTGATCAGGATCAGCGGCCAGCCCTGGGCATCCAGACAGTACGGAACCACGGAGCCGAACGGAAAACCGGGCATTGCCTTGGAATGCGTGGAGAGTACCCCGCGGTATTCCTTGAGCAGCAATTCTCGGGCATGCTTGGCAGCTTCAACGCTCAATTTATGACTCCTTATATAGAATCCGTCATAAAAACGGACGGGCGCCTGGCGAAAGTACCAGATCGCCAACAGGGCAATTCTCATGTGCAGCCGGGCCACGCCAGGCGCCGATCGAGAGGCTCTCGCCAACGAAACCACTCTAGACCTGCTACCGGGGCATGCGAATGCAACTCACTGACAAAGTAATCATTATCACTGGCGGTTGCCAGGGTTTAGGCCGTTCCATGGCCGAGTATTTCGCTGGCAAGGGTGCGAGACTGGCGCTGGTCGATCTGAACCAGGAAAAGCTCGACGACGCCGTTGCGGCCTGCAAGGCCAAGGGTGTCGAGGCCCGCGCCTACCTGTGCAACGTCGCCAACGAAGAGCAAGTGACCCACATGGTGGCCCAGGTCGCCGAAGACTTCGGCGCGATCCATGGCCTGATCAATAACGCCGGAATCCTGCGTGACGGCCTGCTGCTCAAGGTCAAGGACGGTGAAATGACCAAGATGAGTCTGGCCCAATGGCAGTCGGTCATCGACGTCAACCTGACCGGCGTGTTCCTGTGCACCCGTGAAGTCGCGGCGAAAATGGTCGAGCTGAAGAACGGCGGCGCGATCATCAATATCTCGTCGATTTCCCGCGCCGGCAACGTCGGTCAGACCAACTACTCCGCCGCCAAGGCCGGCGTTGCGGCGGCGACCGTGACCTGGGCCAAGGAACTGGCGCGCTACGGCATTCGTGTGGCCGGCATTGCACCGGGTTTCATCGAGACCGAAATGACCCTGGGCATGAAACCTGAAGCACTGGAGAAAATGACCTCCGGGATTCCGCTCAAGCGCATGGGCAAACCGGAAGAGATCGCCCATTCGGCGGCGTACATCTTCGAAAATGACTATTACACCGGCCGGATTCTGGAAATGGATGGTGGGTTGCGCATTTAAGGCCACCGCAAAACAACGGTAGGAGCGAGCCTGCTCGCGATGGTGGGTCAGACACCACTGTGTCGAATGACACACCATCGCGAGCAGGCTCGCTCCTACAAAGGATCGTGCTTCAAATCATCAATCGTCGCTGACAGTGATGTTCGGCATCGCCGGGGTCGCGGCTTCCTGCAATACGATACGCGCGCCGACATGACGGGCCAGCTCCTGATAGACCAGCGCAATCGGGCTGTCCGGCTCGGCGATCACCGTTGGCTTTCCACCGTCAGCCTGTTCGCGGATGGCCATTGCCAGCGGCAGCGAGGCCAGTAGCTCCACCCCATACTGGTTGGCCAGCTTCACACCACCGCCCTCACCGAACAGATGCTCGGCATGTCCGCAGTTGGAGCAGATGTGCACGGCCATGTTTTCCACCACGCCGAGCACCGGAATGTTCACTTTGCGGAACATTTCCACGCCCTTGCGCGCGTCGAGCAAGGCCAGGTCTTGTGGCGTGGTGACGATCACCGCGCCGGCCACAGGGACTTTCTGCGCCAGGGTCAGCTGGATGTCACCGGTGCCTGGCGGCATGTCGATGACCAGGTAATCCAGATCGCCCCACGCGGTCTGTGTCACCAGTTGCAACAAGGCACCGGAAACCATCGGCCCGCGCCAGACCATCGGCGTGTTGTCATCGGTCAGGAACGCCATGGACATCACTTCGACGCCATGGGACTGGATCGGCACGAACCACTTCTGATCCTTGATCTGCGGCCGGGTGCCTTCAGCGATGCCGAACATGATGCCCTGGCTTGGGCCATAAATGTCCGCATCCAGAATGCCTACCTTGGCCCCTTCGCGAGCCAGGGCCAATGCCAGGTTGGCGGCGGTGGTGGATTTGCCCACACCGCCCTTGCCGGAGGCCACGGCCACCACATTCTTGACGTTGGCCAGGCCCGGAATCTGAGCCTGAGCCTTGTGCGCGGCAATGACGCTGGTGATCTCGACACGCGCCGTCGTCACGCCGTCCAGGCCTTCGATAGCCATCTGCAACAGTTGCGCCCAGCCACTTTTGAACAGACCGGCGGCGTAGCCCAGCTCAAGCTGGACGTTGACGCGATCGCCCGCAATATCGACGCTGCGCACGCATCCGGCGCTGACCGGGTCCTGGTTCAGATAAGGGTTGGTGTACTGGCGAAGGACGGCTTCCACCGCTGCGCGATTGACGGCGCTCATGGGCAACTCCGATAACGAGACTGGAAAATCAGGCGGGTATCCTACGCCGGACACAGATTTGTGGCGAGGCTGGAAAATTTCCTGCGGCGAGGGGCTTGCAAAACAACTCCCCTGAGCCATGGGGTGAAAAATATGCGCCGGCGCTTTATAGTGGCCGACCTCCGTTTCATCAAGTAGCCGAGCCCCATGTCCGAGCCACGCAAGATTCTCGTCACCAGCGCCCTGCCCTATGCCAATGGTTCGATCCACCTCGGCCATATGCTGGAATACATCCAGACCGATATGTGGGTGCGCTTCCAGAAGCACCGCGGCAACCAATGCATTTATGTCTGCGCCGACGACGCCCACGGTTCGGCGATCATGCTGCGCGCGGAAAAGGAAGGCATCACCCCGGAACAACTGATCGCCAACGTCCAGGCTGAACACAGCGCCGACTTTGCCGACTTCCTGGTGGACTTCGACAACTTCCACTCCACTCACGCTGAAGAAAACCGTGAGCTGTCGAGCCAGATCTACCTGAAGCTGCGCGACGCCGGCCACATCGCCACGCGCTCGATCACCCAGTATTTCGACCCGGAAAAGAAAATGTTCCTGGCCGACCGCTTCATCAAGGGCACCTGCCCGAAATGCGGCACCGAAGACCAGTACGGCGATAACTGCGAAAAATGCGGCGCGACCTACGCACCGACCGATCTGAAAGATCCGAAGTCGGCAATTTCCGGCGCCACTCCGGTGCTCAAGGATTCCCAGCACTTCTTCTTCAAGCTGCCGGACTTCCAGGAAATGCTGCAAACCTGGACCCGCAGCGGCACTCTGCAAGACGCCGTCGCCAACAAGATCGCCGAATGGCTGGACGCGGGCCTGCAACAGTGGGACATCTCCCGCGATGCGCCGTACTTCGGTTTCGAGATCCCCGACGAGCCGGGTAAATACTTCTACGTCTGGCTGGACGCGCCGATCGGCTACATGGCGAGCTTCAAGAACCTGTGCAGCCGTACGCCGGAGCTGGACTTCGACGCGTTCTGGGGCAAGGACTCCAGCGCCGAGCTGTATCACTTCATCGGCAAGGACATCGTCAACTTCCACGCCCTGTTCTGGCCCGCAATGCTTGAAGGTGCGGGCTACCGCAAGCCGACCGGCATCAATGTGCACGGTTACCTGACCGTCAACGGCCAGAAAATGTCCAAGTCCCGCGGCACCTTCATCAAGGCCCGGACCTACCTGGATCACCTGTCGCCGGAATACCTGCGTTACTACTACGCGGCCAAACTGAGCCGTGGCGTCGATGACCTCGACCTGAACCTCGAAGACTTCGTGCAGAAGGTCAACTCCGACCTGGTGGGCAAAGTCGTCAACATCGCCAGCCGTTGCGCCGGTTTCATCCACAAAGGCAACGCCGGCGTGATGGTCGACACCAACGCCGCGCCGGAACTGACCGAAGCGTTCCTGGCCGCCGCGCCAGGCATCGCCGACGCCTATGAAGCCCGTGACTTCGCGCGCGCCATGCGCGAAATCATGGGCCTGGCGGACCGCGCCAACGCCTGGATCGCTGACAAGGCACCGTGGTCGCTGAACAAACAGGAAGGCAAGCAAGACGAGGTGCAGGCTATCTGCGCCACCGGCGTCAACCTGTTCCGCCAACTGGTGATCTTCCTCAAACCGGTGTTGCCACTGCTGGCCGCCGATGCAGAGGCGTTCCTCAACGTCGCCCCGTTGACCTGGAACGACCATGCGACCTGGCTCGCCAACCATCAGCTGAACGAGTTCAAGCCGCTGATGACCCGGATCGACCCGGTCAAAGTGCAAGCCATGACCGATGCATCGAAAGAAGACCTGACGGCCAGTCAGACCGACACCGGCGCCGCCGCCACGACCGGCAACGGCGAGCTGGCCAAGGATCCGCTGTCACCGGAAATCGAGTTCGACACCTTTGCGGCGGTCGATCTGCGCGTCGCCCTGATCGTCAAGGCCGAACACGTGGAAGGGGCCGACAAGCTGTTGCGCCTGACCCTCGACATCGGTGACGAGCAACGCAACGTGTTCTCCGGCATCAAGAGCGCTTACCCGGACCCGTCCAAGCTCGATGGACGGCTGACCATGATGATCGCCAACCTCAAGCCCCGCAAAATGAAGTTCGGCATCTCCGAAGGCATGGTGATGGCGGCCGGCCCTGGTGGCGAAGAAATCTACCTGCTCAGCCCTGACAGCGGCGCCAAGCCTGGTCAGCGGATCAAGTAAGGTTACTGCGGCAAACCGATCCCACAGTCGTGCCTGGCGCGACTGTGGGATTTTCATGTCTGGCCCACCCTCCGCCCTTGCCGGATAATGCCTAAGCTTTTTAGACCGCTCCCGTTAAAAAGCCCCGTTCTAGCCGGCACGATCATGACCGAAACGCTTCTTACGCTTATCAGTGCAGCCCTGATCAACAACCTGGTGTTGCACTGGCCGCTGGGTGTCGATCCGCTGCTGGGCAGCAAGCGCCAGCAGGTCCATGCACTGGGCCTCGCGACCACGTGCCTGATGTTGATTGTCGGCACCCTTGGTCATGCGCTTTACCACGGGTTGCTGGTGCCGTTGGACATGGCATCACTGCGGCTGTTTGTGTTTCTGCCGTTGAGCGTGTTGTTGATCGCTCCGTTGCTGACGTTGCTGGAGCGGATATTCCCGACACTCTCCTTCAAGGGGCTCTGGTTGTTGCTGCTGGGCAACGCGGGCGTACTTGGCGTAGCGCTGCTCAACGCCGAGGATGACCAAGGGCTCTTTCACGCCATCGCCCTGAGCCTGGGTGCCGGGCTGGGTTTCTGGCTGGTGCTGAGCCTGTTTCAAGACCTGCGCCAACGCACACTCGATAACGATATTCCGCTGCCCTTCCGCGGCCTGCCGATCGACCTGATCAGCGCCGGACTGATCGCAGTGGCTTTTCTCGGATTCAGCGGACTGATCAAAACATGAGTCTGATTCAACGCATCGACGCCCTCTTGCCACAGACTCAATGCGGCAAGTGCGGCCATCCCGGATGCAAGCCCTACGCCGAAGGTATCGCCAGCGGCGAGCCCATCAACAAGTGCCCGCCGGGCGGCAGCGAAACCATCAATGCCCTGGCCGAACTGCTGCTCGTACCGGTGCTGGAACTGGACACCAGCCGTGGCTCGGCTCCGGCGCAGATCGCCTATATCCGCGAGGCCGAATGTATTGGTTGCACCAAATGCATCCAGGCCTGCCCGGTAGACGCCATCGTCGGCGCGGCCAAACTGATGCACACGGTCATCATCGACGAGTGCACCGGCTGCGACCTCTGCGTGGCCCCCTGCCCGGTCGACTGCATTGAAATGCATCCGTTGCCGATCTCCACAGTGCTGCCGATTGTCGGCGGCCTGGCATTCAGCCTTGAAGAGCAACGCGCCCGCACGGCCAAACGCAATCGGGCGCGGCGCCGTTTCGAGCAACGCAACGCCCGCTTGCAACGCGAAGAAGAACTGAAGGCGGTCGAACGACAGGCCCGGGCGCAACGTGCCGCCCAACCCAGCGCAGCGACGCTTGACCCGGTGCAGGCCGCCCTTGAACGCGTCCGCGCGCAAAAAGCCGCCACTGCCGATGCCGCACTGAAGAAAGCCAAGATTGATCTGGCGATGAGTCGGGCGCAATTGAACAAATCGCTCAAGGCCTTCGGCCATCCGCCGACCTTCGAGCAGCAATCGCAGTTGGTGGTCCTGCAGCAGCAGTTCGAAGCGGCCGAGCAGGCCTTGGCGCTGCTGGAAAGCACGGCTGCGCCCGCGCCCGCCGTTGCGCCAGTAAAAGATGCCGATCTGAAACGGGCCAAGATCCAGTTGGCCATGCGCCGCGCCGAACTCAAAAAGGCTCAGACCCTTCAAGCGCCCGCTGAACAGATCGAAACCCTGGAACGTGCGCTCAGCGAGGCCGAGCAAGCCTTGCATGCCGCCGAAGCGCTCAGCGGACAACCCTTGCCAGACCTGACGCGCGTGGAAAAGCGTCCGATCGACAGCCAGCTTCGGCAACTGAAGACCGAACTGGCCTATGCCCGCGCTGACGTCAGCAAACTCGAACGTCGCGCCGACACCCCCGCCGAACAGATGGAAAAGGCTCGCGCTCGCCTGCAGGAAGCCGAGCGTCAGGTGGATGCCCATGTCACCCCTTGACACGGTCGACGAGCGCCTTCAGCAGGCCATGCAGCGGGTACTCCTGGCTACGTTGCCGGGTATGTTCGCTTTATTCTGGCTGTACGGCTGGGGGGTCTTGATCAACCTGGTTCTGGCGGCGGTGAGCGCTTTGGCCGCTGAAGCGGCGGTGTTGAAGTTGCGCAAGCGGTTACTCCAGCCGACCCTGAGCGACGGCAGTGCACTGGTCAGCGCGACATTGCTGGCCCTGGCCCTGCCGCCTTACTGCCCTTGGTGGTTGACGGTCAGTGCCGCCGCGTCTGCCATGCTGTTCGGCAAGCACTTGTATGGGGGCGTGGGCAAAAATCCGTTCAATCCGGCGATGCTTGGCTTTGCCCTGGTGCTGGTGACGTTTCCGCAACAAATGACGCACTGGCCATCCTCCCACGGTATGGACCTGATGGGCGGACTCCAGCAAGTTTTCGGTTTTGGTCAGTTGCCGGATGCCTGGGTCCAGGCCACGGCGCTGGATGGCTTGAGGATCAACAAAAGCCTGACCATGGATGAATTGTTCGCCACTAACCCTGCATTTGGCCAATTCGGTGGTCGAGGTGTGGAATGGGTGAATCTGGCGTTTCTGGCGGGCGGCGCTTTTCTGCTGCAACAGCGCCTGTTCAGTTGGCACGCGCCAGTCGGCATGCTCGCCAGCCTGTTCCTTATCAGCTTGTTGTGCTGGAACGGTTCGGGCTCCGACTCCCATGGTTCGCCGCTGTTTCATCTGCTCAGCGGCGCCAGCATGCTGGGGGCATTTTTCATCGTGACGGAACCGGTGTCCGGTGCGAAAAGCCCCCGCGCACGACTGCTGTTCGGCGCGGGTGTCGGACTGCTGACCTATCTGATTCGCACCTGGGGTGGCTATCCCGACGGCGTGGCATTCGCCGTCCTGTTAATGAACCTGTGTGTACCGGCGCTGGAGCGGTTTGTCGCGTCCAGGCAGGAACGGATTTCGCCATGAGCCGAGCATCGAGCGTTGCGATCCTTGTGGTCATGGCAGGTCTTGGCATTGGCTCGACGTACTTCGTGCAACACACCAGCGCCTCCCGCATTGCCGCCCAACAGCACCTGATCGACAGTCGTAACTTGCTTGACCTGTTGCCGCCGGACAGCTACGACAATCAGCCACTGGAACAGCCGCTCGCTCTCGACGTCACAGCCTTGACCAACAGCACGCTGCTGGGTGGCTACCTGGCAAGCAAGTCCGGCCAGCCCTATGCCGTGCTGCTGCGCAGTCAGACCCTGGGTTATGCGGGTGCCATAGACTTGCTGATCGCCGTCGATGCCAATGGCCGGTTGGTGGGGGTCAAAACCCTGAAGCAATCCGAAACCCCGGGGCTTGGCGCACGGATCGCCGATTGGCCGAATGCCTGGCTTCAGATGTTTTCCGGCAAGTCTCGGACAGATCCTGGCGACAATGGCTGGGCGCTGAAAAAGGATCAGGGGCAATTCGATCAGATCGCGGGCGCGACCATCACATCAAGAGCGGTGATCAACGCCACCCATGACGCTCTGCGCTATTGCGATGAACACCGGCAAGCACTGTTCGGGAGTCCTTCCCATGAATAAATCATTCCTTGTGCAAAACTCGCTGATGCTTGCACCGTTGATCGGCGCTACCGGCTCGCTGATGACCGCTGCGGGCTTCACGCTGACGTTCATCATGGTGACCAGCGTTTTCGCCCTGTGCATGAATGCATTGCGGCCTCGACTGCTCCCGGCGACGCACTTGCTGGCAAACGTGCTGCTCGCCGCCACATTGACCAGTTGCGCGGAACTCGGCGCCCAACTCTGGTCGCTGCAATGGCATCAGGACCTGGGCATTTATGCCGGGCTGGTTGCCTTGCAATGCGTGGTGTTGGACTGCACTGGATTTTTCCAGAGAACCTGGCCGGCTCGCCTGCGGTTGTATGGCTTGTTCGGCGTATTGATGGTGGGCTTGGGGCTGCTCCGGGAACTCATTGGCCGCGGGACCTTCGGCAGCCACCTGTCATGGCTGACGAATGCCTCGCCAGCGCATTGGGAAGGCTGGATCTTAACCACCGACGGTGGCTTGCGCCTGACCACGCTGGCCCCTGGCGGATTCATTCTGCTGGGATTGCTGATTGCCCTCTGGCAAATCTGGCACCGCCCCACACCTTAAATTGAACGTCTTCGAGGAAACTCACTGCCCATGAATGCCGCAAAACGTCTGGAAATTTTCCGCAGGCTGCATGAAGACAACCCGGAACCGAAGACCGAACTGGCCTATTCCTCACCGTTTGAATTACTGATCGCTGTGATTCTCTCGGCGCAATCGACCGATGTCGGCGTCAACAAGGCCACGGCGAAACTGTTCCCGGTCGCCAATACGCCGGCGGCGATATATGCCCTGGGCGTCGACGGACTGTCGGAATACATCAAGACCATCGGCCTGTACAACAGCAAAGCAAAGAACGTGATCGAAACCTGTCGCCTGCTGGTGGAGCGCCATGCTGGCGAAGTGCCGCAGACCCGAGAGGAACTGGAAGCGCTGCCCGGTGTTGGCCGCAAGACCGCCAACGTGGTGCTCAACACAGCATTCCGCCAACTGACCATGGCTGTGGACACCCATATCTTCCGAGTCAGCAACCGCACCGGCATTGCGCCGGGCAAGAATGTGGTCGAGGTGGAGAAAAAACTGATGAAATTCGTGCCCAAGCAATACCTGCTCGATTCCCATCACTGGCTGATCCTTCACGGGCGCTATGTTTGCCTGGCTCGCAAGCCCCGCTGCGGCAGTTGTCGCATCGAAGACCTGTGCGAATACAAGCACAAGACCTCCGACGATTGAGGCACTATTGGATTTATTGATTTATCGATTGAAAAAATCTTTTTTACCCGCCGGGAGATTGTCGATATAAGGAGCCCCAAAGGCAGTCTTAGCCTGGAGTAACTAAATGAGCACTGGCAAAGAGCAATTGGACGTAGAAGACGACTTTACCCCCATTGAGGCCGATGACGCTGAACCTGTGGTTGAAGTGGCGAAAACCAACCTGAGCAAACGCCGTACCATCGACAATCTGCTGGAGGAGCGCCGACTGCAAAAGCAATTGGCCGATTACGACTTTGACTTATGACACCTAAAAGCCTCCCGAAACGGAGGCTTTTTACTTTGGCTGCTGTATGGTAAATGCCGCTCATCGCTGAGCGCCAAATACTGATGCAATCACACCAGCCCGTTGCGCTGGGCCAATTCAATCAGGTCCACCAGAGAGCGCGCATTGAGTTTCAACAGCAGGCGAGTCTTGTAAGTACTAACGGTTTTGTTGCTAAGGAACATCCCATCGGCAATCTCCTTGTTAGTCTTGCCCTTGGCCAACTGTTGCAAGACCATCATTTCCCGCCCTGACAGACGATCCACCATATCGGCTTCACTGGCGTTACCCAAACTAGCGCGTACGGTATGCAAGGCCTGATTGGGAAAGTAGCTGTAACCGGACAAAACGGCCTTTATTGCACTGAGCAACTCAGTGAGGTCCTGCTGCTTGCAGACATACCCGGCAGCCCCCGACTGCATGCAACGCATGGAAAAATGTCCAGGCGCCTGGGACGTCAATATCAACACTTTCATTGGCATCGCAGTGGATGATAGTCGGGCAATGACTTCCAACCCATCCAGTTTCGGTATTCCAATATCCAGAATGACAATGTCCGGCATATGTTCACGCGCAAGTTGCAATGCATCCACGCCATTATCTGTTTCTGCAATGACTTCGTAGCCATGACGTTCCATCAGCATACGTACCGCAAGACGAATGACGGGGTGATCATCCACGATCAGCACTTTATTCATGGGCAGTCCAATTTCGCTGTTCGAATTTTTAGAGCCCGCACAATAGCCTAGTCGTTTCACCCATGGCATGCCGCCCCCCCCGGCCACCTACACCGAGAGACATTCCCTACAAATATCGCGGATTAGTCTTACAAAAAAACCGTCTCAGCAAGGCATCGAAAACGAAACCCACGGGAAGACAATTCAATTCTCAACGGTTTTTCGTATCAATTTACGACAAAAAAGTTGAGCAAAAAATCGGAGCAACCGCAGTCTGGCTGATACAGCCCACTCAACCACGGCCAAAAAGTAACCGATATTTTCCGTACTTATATTCATACCAGAAATATCACACACCACGTATCCACTTACTCTTACAGCGAAGAAAATCTGACAAACAATCATTACAAAGACACAATTTAAAACCCACTTCCAGCCAAGCCAAATTAAATCAACACAACGCTCACACACATTAAAATGGATATACTTCCTATACAAATCCAAATCATTAACAACACCCAACCAAAATATCGTTATTAACCCACCGAGAAAAGACAAATTAAATATGAGTGAACAACATGACAAAACTCAAAAAAAGAATCACCAACCCCATGACCGTTATCGCGATATTCGCAACACTTTCTGAAACATCCGCAGCGATTTCTCTACCCTTTCTGGACAATAAGGAGAGAGAAATCTACATATGGTTCCTGATCAGCTTCCCCTTTTATTTACTGCTTCTATTCTTCGTCACACTCAACTTTAATTATCGTTCGCTGTATGCGCCTTCAGATTTTGACAAGGGAAAGCACTTCATAAAGGTGCTGGACAAGCCCAAGCATCCGGAAAACAGCCACTCAACGACGTCAAGTGAACATACTGAACGGCATAAGCCAGTGGATGCCGGGCGATCCGCTTCGCCCCCCTGCGCCGCTCAGGCCTCGCTCGTAGACCCAGGCTTGCAGGGTCTGCCCTCGGTTGAACATCACATCCGAATGACCGCGCTGCTCAAGGAGTTATGCATCATTGATGCACGCTGCCTGAGCAAAAAAATCGAATTCAGCGCTTTATTGGAGAACATCGAGAGGCCACGGGACAGGCAGGCACACGTGATTTTGTTTCTCACCTGCGCAGAATCGGAGGCCATACTGAAAAACTGTGCAATCAAACATTCCAAGCTGACGCGCAAGCGCCATAGCGCCACATGTTGCGCGGCTTACAATTTGAACACACATGAGGTGACGGTCATTGACCATAGCGGCCAATCGATATCAGAGACGCGCGGAAAATATCAGAGGGAGACAGATAGCAGATAAAGAGGGTGACAAGAAAATCGCGATGTCGAAGGACCAGATAAACACTATTTCGGGCTTGTGGCCTCGTCGATGACGAGGCCACAAATCCCTTACCCGCTCAAAGGCCTCAGAAAAGCTTCCGGCCCTTGTTCGCAGCAATGCGCATGCGCAATGCGTTGAGCTTGATGAAACCCGCCGCGTCGGCCTGATTGTAGGCGCCGCCATCTTCCTCGAAGGTCGCGATGTTGGCGTCGAACAACGACTCGTCGGACTTGCGACCGGTCACGATCACATTGCCCTTGTACAGCTTCAGGCGCACAACGCCATTCACGTGAGCCTGGGACGCGTCGATCATCTGCTGCAGCATCAGACGCTCCGGGCTCCACCAGTAGCCGGTGTAGATCAGGCTGGCGTACTTCGGCATCAACTCGTCCTTGAGGTGAGCCACTTCGCGGTCCAGGGTGATCGATTCGATCGCACGGTGGGCGCGCAGCATGATGGTGCCGCCAGGTGTCTCGTAGCAGCCACGGGACTTCATGCCCACGTAACGGTTCTCGACGATGTCCAGACGGCCGATGCCGTGTTCACCACCGATACGGTTCAACGTCGCCAGCACGGTAGCCGGGGTCATTTCGACGCCGTCCAGTGCGACGATGTCGCCGTTGCGGTAGGTCAATTCCAGATACTGCGGCTTGTCAGGCGCCTTCTCCGGGGAGACGGTCCAACGCCACATGTCTTCTTCGTGCTCGGTCCAGGTGTCTTCCAGCACGCCGCCTTCATAGGAGATGTGCAACAGGTTGGCATCCATCGAGTACGGGGATTTCTTCTTGCCGTGACGCTCGATCGGGATTGCGTGCTTCTCGGCGTAGTCCATCAGCTTCTCGCGGGACAGCAGGTCCCACTCGCGCCAAGGGGCAATCACTTTCACGCCTGGTTTCAAGGCATAGGCGCCCAGTTCGAAACGAACCTGGTCGTTGCCCTTGCCGGTAGCGCCGTGGGAAATGGCGTCTGCGCCGGTTTCGTTGGCGATTTCGATCAGGCGTTTGGCGATCAACGGACGAGCGATGGAAGTACCCAGCAGGTACTCGCCTTCGTAAACGGTGTTGGCGCGGAACATCGGGAAAACGAAATCGCGCACGAACTCTTCGCGCAAGTCGTCGATGTAGATCTCTTTCACGCCCATGGCCTGAGCCTTGGCGCGTGCCGGTTCGACCTCTTCGCCCTGACCCAGGTCAGCGGTGAAGGTCACCACTTCACAGTTATAAGTATCCTGCAGCCACTTGAGGATCACCGAAGTGTCCAGGCCGCCGGAATACGCCAGAACGACCTTGTTTACGTCCGCCATGCCATCACTCCACGGGGTTCTACGGAAAGCCGGGAAGTCTACCGCTCATGCAGGATAATTTACAGAGGCGCGACAGCTTATGACGACGAAGCGACAGATTATGTCGAGAGCGCGACGATGACCGGCGAGTCAGGAGGTCGCCGATGTGGCTGGCTTCGTGGCCTGCGGGGCCACCTGCTCTGGCGGAGCTCCGCGTTCCAGGCGAACGGCGACCCGACGGTTCTTGGCCCGATTGGCATTGTTTGTGTTGGGTGCCAGTGGGTAACGCTCACCGTGGAAGCGCATGGTGACCTGCGATTCCTGAATGCCATTGGCCTTGAAGAACTCCATGACCGCCAGGGCCCGGCGCCGTGACAGGTCACGGTTGGTCAGGCGGTTGCCGCTGTTGTCGGAATGACCGTCGAGTTCGATGTGATTGACCGTCGGATCGGCCTTCATGTACTCCAGCATCACCTGCAGCTTGGCTTTCGCCGCCGCATCCAGGTCGATACCGCCACCAGGGAAACCAACTTCGGATTGTTTCACCTGCTCGAAGTTCTGCGGCAACAACTTCGCCACGCAACCCTGATAGTCGGCAAACGCCTTGCTGAACTTGACCGGCAGCAACCGCACTTCCGACACACGCCCATCCCCCGAAGAATGCCGGATCACAGGGCTGCGTCCGTCCATCAGGCCACTGATCAATCGCCCCGCCTGCACCTGCGAACTGTTGAACAGCACATTGCCGCTGCCGATTCTCACCGAACCCAGGTTGATATCGCCCCGCCCCGGTTGCCACGGCGCAGCCGCCGCCAGCAAGGTGGCCGACCCGCCACCCATCATGGCGTTGTAGGCATTCAGACGAAACGTCGCCTGCTCGCCAGCACGGCGCACGAATTGTCCCGAGCCAAAATCAGTGATCGGCTGGGTCAGTCTGCATTCGAACTTGTCACCTTCGACCGTCCACTCGATGCTCTCCAGTCGGGTCTGGAAAGTGAGCGCCATCGCAGGAAGGCTGGCAAACACACTGAGCAAGGCTAAATAACGCTGGCGCACGGGAGGCTCCACTGGCTTCTACAACAAAAAGACCGACACACATATGTTTACGGCATACCTGTTGGATATCGGAAGCTTCCCGTAAAACTTGATAGCGAGTGCCTGCAAGAGTCTTTTCCGGTAGCATTCCCCTCAGTTTGACCCGCCTGGAATCCCCTCATGTCCGACCGCCTGACCCTGCTGCGTCCCGACGACTGGCACATTCATCTTCGCGATGGTGCCGTGTTGACCAATACCGTTGCGGATGTTGCGCGCACCTTTGGTCGCGCCATCATCATGCCCAACCTGGTTCCGCCGGTCCGTAATGCGGCTGAGGCCGACGGCTATCGCCAGCGGATTCTCGCTGCTCGCCCGGCCGGCAGCCATTTCGAACCGCTGATGGTCCTGTACCTGACCGACCGCACCCAGCCTGAAGAAATTCGCGAGGCCAAGGCCTGCGGTTTCGTCCACGCCGCCAAGCTGTACCCGGCCGGCGCGACCACCAACTCGGACTCTGGCGTCACCAGCATCGACAAGATCTTTCCCGCACTGGAGGCCATGGCCGAAGTCGGAATGCCCTTGTTGATCCACGGCGAAGTCACCCGTGGCGATGTCGATGTATTCGACCGCGAAAAGATCTTCATCGATGAGCACATGCGCCGTGTGGTCGAGCGTTTCCCGACCCTGAAAGTGGTGTTCGAACACATCACGACCACAGACGCCGTGCAGTTCGTCAACTCGGCTTCGGCCAACGTGGGCGCGACCATCACAGCGCATCACCTGCTATACAATCGCAACCACATGCTGGTGGGCGGGATTCGTCCGCACTTCTATTGCCTGCCGATCCTCAAGCGCAATACGCACCAGGAAGCCCTGCTCGACGCCGCCACCAGCGGCAGCGAGAAGTTCTTCCTCGGCACAGACTCGGCGCCCCACGCCCAGCATGCCAAAGAAGCCGCTTGTGGCTGCGCTGGCTGCTACACCGCCTATGCCGCGATCGAGTTGTATGCCGAAGCCTTCGAACAGCGCAATGCGCTGGACAAGCTGGAAGCCTTCGCCAGCCTCAACGGCCCGCGTTTCTATGGCCTGCCGGCGAACACCGATCGCATCACCCTGGTCCGCGAAGAATGGACCGCCCCCACCAGCCTGCCGTTTGGCGAGCTGACCGTTATCCCGCTGCGCGCCGGTGAAAAACTGCGCTGGCGCCTGCTGGAGGAACACGCGTGAGTGAAGAGCATTTCGACGACGAACAGGAAGGTCATGGCGGCGGAGGCGGTCCCCGTCATCCAATGGCTGCCAGGTTTCGTGGTTACCTGCCCGTTGTCGTCGACGTAGAAACCGGTGGTTTCAACTCGGCCACCGACGCCCTGCTGGAAATTGCCGCGACCACCATCGCCATGGATGAAAAGGGGTTTGTGTACCCGGATCACACCTACTTCTTCCGTGTCGAGCCGTTCGAAGGCGCGAACATCGAAGCCGCCGCCCTGGAATTCACCGGGATCAAGCTCGATCACCCGTTGCGCATGGCCGTGAGTGAAGAAACAGCCCTGAACGACATCTTCCGTGGCGTACGCAAGGCCCTCAAGGCCAATGGATGCAAACGGGCGATCCTGGTCGGGCATAACAGCAGCTTCGACTTGGGCTTCCTCAACGCTGCGGTCGCGCGCCTGGACATGAAGCGCAATCCGTTTCACCCGTTCTCCAGTTTCGATACCGCGACCCTGGCCGGTCTGGCTTACGGCCAAACCGTGCTGGCCAAGGCCTGTCAGGCAGCCGATATCGACTTCGATGGTCGCGAGGCTCACTCGGCTCGCTACGACACCGAGAAGACGGCCGAGCTGTTCTGCGGCATCGTCAACCGCTGGAAACAGATGGGCGGCTGGGAAGATTTCGACGATTGACCTGTAGGAGCGAGGCTGCTCGCGATAGTGGTCAACGATAACGCGGGGGATCTGGCTCTCTGCGGTATCAGCGTTCATCGCTAGCAGGCTCGCTCCAACAGAAAGCATAAAAAACACCCATAAAAAACCGGCCTCGAAGGCCGGTTTTTTTGTACCTGGAACGTGCCTTACAGCGCAGCAGCGTGCTCAGTCAGGTAAGCCGCAACGCCTTCTGGCGAAGCGTTCATGCCTTTGTCGCCTTTTTTCCAGTTGGCAGGGCAAACTTCACCGTGCTCTTCGTGGAATTGCAGAGCGTCGACCAGACGAATCAGCTCTTCCATGTTACGGCCCAGTGGCAGGTCGTTGACGATCTGCGAGCGAACAACGCCTTTGTCGTCGATCAGGAACGCGCCACGGAAAGCAACGCCGTCAGCGGACTGAACGTCGTAGGCCTTCATGATTTCCTGCTTGATGTCGGCAGCCATGGTGTAACCCACCTGGCCAATACCGCCGTTGTTCACCGGGGTGTTGCGCCATGCGTTGTGGGTGAAGTGCGAGTCGATCGACACAGCAACCACTTCCACGTTGCGCGCCTTGAAGTCAGCCAGGCGGTGGTCCAGAGCGATCAGCTCGGACGGGCAAACGAAGGTGAAGTCCAGCGGGTAGAAGAACACCAGGCCGTATTTGCCTTTGATGGCCGAAGACAGGGTGAAGCTGTCAACGATTTCGCCATTGCCGAGTACGGCCGGTACGGTGAAGTCAGGGGCTTGTTTGCCTACGAGTACGCTCATTGGATATCTCCTGGTGTAGAAACGTAAAAACAAGGTTGGTGCCAGCCTGCCACCCTCAGGCGACAGCCCTGTGACACAAACCCGTTTCGGAAAGACCGGCCATCATACACTGCGTGTTTGACCTGTCCTCAACGGTTTTTCCCTCGACGCCTGAAAACGCCAGGCCGGATTTCGTTTCACCTGTCCTGGAAGCAACCGTTCGTCAGTACCGGGAAAAGCGTTCATAAAGCACTTTGACAATCATTCTCGTTAACATTAAGATCCACCGCATTCGAGCATAAACAAGCGACGGTCTTCACTTATGTATGTTTGCCTCTGCACTGGCGTCACCGACGGCCAAATCCGCGATGCGATCTATGAAGGATGCTGCAGCTACAAGGAAGTCCGCCAGGCTACCGGCGTTGCCGGTCAATGCGGCAAATGTGCCTGCCTCGCCAAGGAAGTGGTACGCGAGACCCTGACGAAACTGCAAACGGCCCAGGCAGCGATTCCTTTTCCAGCAGAATTTACAGCAGCATAAATACCGTATTTCAAAAAACCGGACGCCTGTCCGGTTTTTTTATGCCCGCAAATCAATCGCTTATGTTCCAGACGCGGAACACAAACATTCTTATTCCTATTAATTTTCATATAAGTTTCAATAACTTAGGTTTGACACTATTAAGTGTGCAGCTCAAACTCCGACTTATTGATAGCTAATAAAGGGCAGGACCCCATCATGAAAGGCGACGTAACAGTCATCCAGCATCTCAACAAAATCCTTGGCAATGAGCTGGTCGCAATCAATCAGTACTTTCTGCATGCACGCATGTATGAGGATTGGGGCCTGAACAAACTCGGCAAGCACGAGTACCACGAGTCCATTGACGAGATGAAGCACGCGGACAAGCTGATCAAGCGCATCCTGTTCCTGGAGGGGCTGCCGAACGTTCAGGACCTGGGCAAGCTGCACATCGGCGAACACACCAAGGAAATGCTTGAGTGCGATCTGCGCATCGAACGCACCGGTCATGCCGACCTCAAGGTGGCCATTGCTCATTGCGAAACAGTGGGTGACTTCGGCAGCCGTGAACTGCTTGAAGATATCCTTGAGTCCGAAGAAGAACATATCGACTGGCTGGAAACTCAACTTGGCCTGATCGACAAGATTGGTATCGAGAACTACCTGCAATCGCAGATGGGCGAAGACGAGTAAGTTCTACGCCATTGATCTCGATGCAATAAAAAGCCCCGCTCTCTTACAAGGAGGCGGGGCTTTTTTTGTACTTGCTCTTGCAGGAGCTGAGCTTGCTTGCGATGGTCGTTAACGATAACGCACGTGGGGAACCTGGTTCCCCACAGCGCTCTTTAGTCCATCGCGAGCGGGCTCGCTCCTACAGGAAGCGAATCAGGCTTCGGTCTTCTGGGCTGCAGCCTTGGCAGCAGCGTCCTTGATCAGCGCCTGCAGCGAACCATCAGCGGACATCTCGGTCATGATGTCGCTACCGCCAACCAGCTCACCCGCCACCCACAGTTGCGGGAAGGTTGGCCAGTTGGCGTATTTTGGCAGGTTGGCGCGGATTTCCGGGTTTTGCAGGATGTCCACGTACGCAAACTTTTCACCACACGCCATCACGGCCTGCGCGGCTTTCGCGGAGAAGCCACACTGCGGGGCATTCGGCGAGCCTTTCATGTAAAGCAGAATGGTGTTGTTGGCAATCTGCTCTTTAATCGTTTCGATGATATCCATGGAGCACCTCGGCTGAACTTTCCGACTCATGGGTCGGCACGGTGGCGCATTGTAACGGAAAGCCGAGCACCCTGCTCGGTCTCTCCGTCAGATACGATCAGGCCGCCGCCACGGTCACCGGAACACCGTTCAACGCCGCATTGCCCGACAACTCATCGAGTTGACACTCATCCGTCAGGTCGTTGGCGCTGGAGCCTGGCTGGCCGCTGGCAATGGTCATTTGCACACCGGGTCGCGCATGGCCCCAACCGTGCGGAAGGCTGACCACACCTTTCATCATATCCAGGCTGCCGAGCACTTCAACTTCGATCGTGCCGACCCGGGAGCTGACCCGCACACGCTGCCCGTCACTCAAACCGCGACTGGCCAGATCATCCGGGTGCATCAACAACTGATGACGCGGCTTGCCTTTTACCAACCGGTGATAGTTGTGCATCCACGAGTTATTGCTGCGTACATGACGGCGGCCGATCATCAATAACTCGTCAGCAGCCGGTGCCCGCAATGCGCCAAAGCGCGCCAGATCGGCAAGGATCGCGGCTGGAGCGGCCTGGATTCGCTGATTGGCAGTTTTCAGACGTGGCGCCAGATTGGGTTTCAGCGCCCCAAGATCGACCCCATGGGGATGATCGAACAGCGTTGCCAAAGACAGTTTTTGTTCCGAGGCATCGCCATACGACCCCATGCGCAAACCGCGATCGATCATCTGCGCCGGCGCCATGGTCGGCTTCAACTCCTTGCCGGTTTTCGCGGCGAAGGCCTTGGCCAGCCCGACGAAAATCTCCCAGTCATGCAACGCGCCTTCGGGCTTGGCCAGGATTGCGCGATTGAACCGACTGACGTTACGCACCGCAAACATATTGAACGTGGTGTCGTAGTGGTCGTTTTCCAGCGCCGAGGTGGATGGCAGGATCAGGTCGGCATAGCGCGTGGTTTCATTGATGTACAAATCGACGCTGACCATGAACTCCAGCCCGTCCAGCGCCTGTTCCAGTTGTCGGCCATTGGGCGTCGACAATACCGGATTGCCCGCCACGGTGATCAGCGCACGGACCTGCCCTTCTCCCTCGGTCAGCATCTCCTCGGCCAACGCCGACACGGGCAACTCGCCAGCATATTCGGGGCGCCCCGACACACGGCTCTGCCACAGATTGAAGTGCCCACCCGATGTGGAGGCCACCAGGTCCACCGCCGGCTCGGTGCACATCGCGCCCCCGACGCGATCGAGGTTACCGGTGACCAGGTTGATCAATTGCACGACCCAGTGGCACAGCGTGCCGAACGCTTGGGTCGAGACGCCCATGCGGCCATAGCAAACCGCGCTTGGCGCGGCGGCGAAGTCCCGCGCCAACTGGCGGATCTGCTCGGCCGGCACCGCGCACAACGGGCTCATGGCCTCGGCGGTGAAACCTGCAACAGCCTCGCGCACCTCATCCAGGCCATCCACCGGCAAATGACTGTCGCGGGTCAAGCCCTCGCCAAACAAGGTATTGAGCAAGCCGAACAGCAAGGCTGCATCGCCACCTGGGCGCACGAACAGATGCTGGTCGGCGATCGCCGCCGTTTCGCTGCGGCGCGGGTCGACCACCACCACTTTGCCGCCCCGGGCCTGGATCGCCTTCAAGCGCTTTTCCACATCCGGCACAGTCATGATGCTGCCGTTGGAGGCCAGCGGATTACCGCCGAGGATCAGCATGAAGTCGGTGTGATCGATGTCCGGGATCGGCAGCAGCAGACCGTGGCCATACATCAAATGACTGGTCAGGTGATGGGGCAATTGATCGACCGACGTCGCGGAAAACCGGTTGCGGGTTTTCAACAGACCGAGGAAGTAATTGCTGTGGGTCATCAGCCCATAGTTGTGCACGCTGGGGTTGCCTTGATAGACCGCCACCGCGTTTTGCCCATGACGCTCCTGAATCGCCGCCAGGCGTTCGGCCACAAGGTTGAAAGCGTCCTGCCACTCGATGGGCTGCCATTCGCTGCCCACGCGTAACATGGGTTGATGCAGGCGGTCCGGGTCGTTCTGAATGTCCTGCAGGGCGACGGCCTTGGGGCAGATATGCCCACGGCTGAACGTATCCAGCGGATCGCCCTTGATCGAGGTGATCTGCACGCGTCCTTCGAGTTCGGTGGTTTCGATGGTCAGGCCGCAGATGGCTTCACACAGGTGGCACGCACGGTGATGGAGAGTCTTGGTCATGGCCAGTCTCTGTCTTGTTCTGGGCGGGCAATGTCGGCCGCGGGAACAAAACTATGGCGCCTGCCCCGCCAGCGCGCCAGCGATGTTCGTCTTGTGAATTGCTGGCCATCAGGCCAGCCGATGGCCGCTGCCGATCAGCTCGATGGCAGCCTGGGCGGCACCTGCGACTGAAGCTGCTGGAGGGTTTCGATCGGTTCGTGGGCGGCCTGCACTCCGGTCAGTTCGCCGATCAGGCGCCAATGCTCGTCCAGCCCGGCGCTGATGGTAACCATGCGGTCGATCATGCGTCGCGCGGCTTCCCGGGTCACTTTGTCGTCACTTCGCAAGAGTTCGAAGGACATTGAGGTCATCGAGGCGGTCAGGTGAGTCAGGGAGCGGGCCGTAAGGCCGAGCAATTCCATCAACTGCTGTTCTTTCGATTCCATGCCAAGGCTTCCTGCATCACTCGTGATTTATTTATACCCCAGCACCTTGCGTTAGCAAATGTTTCAGATTGGCAGCGCTGTGCACGAAGTCTGCAAACAACAGGTCATAAACCGACCACAAAACACCGCCAACGCCTCGCTCGATTGCCAAGCTGAGCGGGGCCGGTGTACAAAGACCCGGCTACTGTCAGGAAACAGGCTTCAAAAGCGCTACTGCGGTGACCCCGTAGCCCCTCTGAAATCCCCTAAAAACCGTAGCCCTATTGGTAAGACGCGACATTTAATTATAAGATCGCGCCTTCCCTTATTTCGTCGCCCCGTGCGGCTTACGCCGCAGGTCTCGCCCGTTGTTCCGTTAAACAAGGCTTTGAGCATCTGCGGTTTGTAGCAAAAAGGTAGTCAATGATGAGCGCAAGGCACTTTCTCTCCCTGATGGATTGCACGCCCGAAGAGCTGGTCAGCGTGATCCGTCGAGGCGTTGAGCTCAAGGACCTGCGTAACCGCGGCGTACTGTTCGAGCCCCTGAAAAATCGCGTGCTCGGGATGATTTTCGAAAAATCCTCGACCCGCACCCGCATTTCCTTCGAAGCCGGCATGATCCAGCTCGGTGGCCAGGCGATCTTCCTGTCGCCACGCGACACCCAACTGGGCCGTGGCGAGCCGATCAGTGATGCTGCCATCGTCATGTCGAGCATGCTCGATGCGGTGATGATCCGCACGTTTTCCCACAGCACCCTGACCCAATTCGCCGCCAATTCGCGCGTGCCACTGATCAACGGTCTGTCCGACGATTTGCACCCGTGCCAGTTGCTGGCCGACATGCAGACCTTCCTCGAACACCGCGGCGCCATCCAGGGCAAGACCGTGGCCTGGATCGGTGACGGCAACAACATGTGCAACAGCTATATAGAAGCGGCGATCCAGTTCGACTTCCAGTTGCGCGTCGCCTGCCCGGAAGGCTATGAGCCGAACCCGGAGTTTCTGGCCCAGGCCGGCGATCGGGTAACCATCGTGCGTGATCCGAAAGATGCCGTACACGGCGCGCATCTGGTCAGCACCGATGTCTGGACCTCCATGGGCCAGGAAGAGGAAACCGCCAAGCGTCTGGAGCTGTTCGCGCCATACCAGGTCAATCGTGCCCTGCTTGACCTGGCTGCCCCCGACGTTCTGTTCATGCACTGCCTGCCCGCGCACCGGGGCGAAGAAATCAGTGTGGATCTGCTCGACGACCCGCGCTCGGTCGCGTGGGACCAGGCTGAAAACCGTCTTCACGCGCAAAAGGCCCTGCTCGAATTTCTCGTTCCGCCTTCGTACCACCACGCATGAGTCAGCCACTCCTGCTTAACCTGCGCAACCTCGCCTGCGGCTATCAAGACCAGCGGGTCGTGCAGAACCTCAACCTGCATTTGAATGCGGGCGACATCGGTTGCCTGCTCGGCTCTTCGGGCTGCGGCAAGACCACCACCCTGCGTGCGATTGCCGGTTTCGAACCGGTGCACGAAGGTGACATCCAGCTGGCGGGCGAAACGATTTCCAGTGCAGGCTTCACCCTTGCACCGGAGAAGCGCCGCATCGGCATGGTGTTTCAGGACTACGCGCTGTTTCCCCATTTGAGCGTGGCCGACAACATTGCCTTCGGGATCCGCAAGCACCCACAAAAGGATCGCGTCACCGAAGAGCTGCTGGAACTGGTCAACCTGAAAAACCTCGGCAAGCGCTTCCCCCATGAGCTTTCCGGCGGCCAACAGCAACGTGTCGCCCTGGCCCGCGCCCTGGCGCCGGAGCCGCAGCTGCTACTGCTCGACGAACCGTTTTCCAATCTCGATGGTGAATTGCGCCGCAAGCTCAGCCATGAGGTTCGTGACATCCTCAAGGCACGCGGCACCAGTGCGATTCTGGTGACCCACGATCAGGAAGAAGCATTCGCCGTCAGTGATCACGTTGGCGTGTTCAAGGAAGGTCGGCTGGAGCAGTGGGATACGCCCTACAACCTCTATCACGAACCGCTGACCCCCTTTGTGGCCAGCTTCATCGGCCAGGGTTACTTCATTCGTGGCCAACTGAGCAGTCCTGAGTCGGTGCAGACCGAATTGGGCGAGTTGCGCGGCAACCGTGCCTACACTTTGCCAGTCGGTGGTGCAGTGGATGTGTTGTTGCGTCCGGACGATATCGTCTATGCCCCGGACAGCGCGCTGAAGGCGCGGATCGTTGGCAAGACGTTCCTTGGCGCATCGACCTTGTATCGCCTGCAACTGGCGACCGGCGCGCAACTGGAGTCGATCTTCCCCAGCCATGTCGATCATCAGGCGGGTGTGGTGGTGGGCATTCGGGTGGCGGCGGAACACCTGGTGCTGTTCCACGCTTCCGGCAGCACGGCGGCACAGATTCCGGTCGTCGAATCCGGTGTCCGGCGGTACAGCGCTACTCACTGAGAAGCACAATCCCTGTAGGAGCGAGCAAGCTCGCTCCTACAAAGGAATCGGTTTAATCCAGCATCAACGTTCCGCTCGCCACCAGCGTCGCATTCCCACCGATCTTCACCCGCTCCCCCTCCAATCGGCAGAACAACTCTCCGCCCCGCGCCGAACATTGATAAGCCGTCAGGCTTGACTTGCCCAACCGCGCCGACCAGTACGGAATCAGGCAGCAATGGGTCGACCCGGTCACGGGATCTTCATTGATGCCAATGGCCGGAGCGAAATAGCGCGACACGAAATCGTGCTGAGTGCCCCGGGCGGTCACGATCGCCCCCAGCCAGGGCAGCTTCGCCAGGGCAACCATGTCAGGCTTGCAGTCGAGCACCGCCTGCTCGGACTCCAGCACCACGAACAACTCATTCGAACCCAGCACATCGATGGCTTCCACGCCCAGGGCGCGCTCGACATCCAGGCTCACACCTATTTCCGAAGGAACGATCGCCGGAAAGTCCAGCCATAGACGCCCACCGTCGCGGCTCACACTCAGCGGACCGGACTGACAGGTGAAGTCCAGACGCTCGACCGGCTCTTTATAGATTTCAAACAATACATAAGCGCTGGCCAGCGTTGCATGACCGCACAATGGAACCTCGGTGGTCGGAGTGAACCAGCGGATGTGCCAACCCTGCCCTTCACGTACCACGAAAGCCGTTTCAGCGAGATTGTGCTCCGCGGCGATTTTCTGCATCAACTCATCGGCGAGCCAGGCATCGAGCCGGTAAACCATTGCCGGGTTGCCGCCAAATGGCCGATCACTGAACGCATCGACCTGGTGAAACTCAAGCTGCATAACCGTCTCCTTGTGTTTTGCCCTTGAGCATGCAGCGGCCGAAAACGCTGCACCAGTGACAGTGCAGGCTAATTTTCGCCATACAGCGGCTCAGGCACGCCCGATGTCAGCGAACTTCGCCTGGGTGTGTTCGGCCAGCACGGCAGGGGCCAATTCAACTTCCAGACCCCGTCGACCTGCGCTGACAAAAATGCTCGCAAAAGGCTGAGCCGAATTATCGATAAACGTGCGCAAGCGCTTCTTCTGCCCCAACGGGCTGATCCCCCCCAACAGATAACCGGTTGAACGCTGCGCCGCCGCCGGGTCGGCCATTTCGACCTTTTTCACCCCGGCCGCGTGAGCCAAGGCCTTCAAGTCCAAAGTGCCCGCAACCGGCACTACCGCGACCAGCAACTCTCCTTTCTCACTGGCTGCCAGCAAGGTCTTGAACACCTGCGCAGGGTCGAGCCCGAGTTTCTCCGCCGCCTCCAGCCCATAGGAAGCGGCCTTCGGGTCATGCTCATAGCTGTGCACTCGGTGTTCGGCCCGAACTTTTTTCAACAAATCCAATGCGGGGGTCATGACAGCTCCAGACTTGGCGGCAGTAGAAAATATTGGGCGGGATTCTAGGACATTGGTTAACAAAAGGCTCTATGGCGCGCCCTTCGGTCCATTCAATCAATAGGTCATTCATGCGACGAATAGTTGCATTCTGACTGATGGTTCACTTTCGACCTTTGACAGCAGTGTTTCTTGTCTATATTTTTTCGTTTTTGAAACTGCACGAAATGTCCTACCGCAGCACCCAGCAACAAACCGGGCACTGGATGGGGATCCTGACCCGGTGAAAAACGCGCTTTGATCATGATGAAAAAAAAGCGCCAGACAATAAAAAATGAGGTTTCGATGACAACCGCTTTACAACAACCATCACTCTCGAGCCAGTGCATGGCCGAATTCCTGGGCACTGCGCTGCTGATCTTTTTTGGTACGGGTTGCGTCGCCGCCCTCAAAGTCGCGGGCGCCAGCTTTGGTCTGTGGGAAATCAGCATCATCTGGGGTATCGGTGTAAGCATGGCGATTTACTTGACCGCCGGAGTTTCCGGCGCTCATCTCAACCCTGCCGTCAGCATCGCACTGAGCATTTTCGCCGACTTCGAAAAGCGCAAACTGCCGTTTTACATTCTGGCCCAAGTGGCGGGTGCCTTTTGTGGCGCCTTGTTGGTTTACACGCTATACAGCAATCTATTCTTCGATTTCGAACAAACTCATCATATGGTTCGCGGCACTGAAGCCAGCCTGGAATTGGCGTCGGTGTTCTCCACCTTTCCCAATCCGAGCCTGTCCACCTCACAGGCCTTTCTGGTCGAGGTGATCATCACCGCCATTTTGATGGGCGTGATCATGTCCCTGACGGACGACAACAATGGCCTGCCGAACGGCCCGCTGGCGCCAATCCTGATTGGTTTGCTGATCGCGGTGATCGGCAGTTCGATGGGACCGCTGACCGGTTTCGCCATGAACCCCGCCCGTGATTTCGGCCCTAAATTGATGACGTTCTTCGCTGGCTGGGGTGACATTTCTTTCACCGGCGGGCGCGATATCCCGTACTTCCTGGTTCCGGTTTTCGCACCGATTATCGGGGCCTGCCTCGGCGCCGCAGCCTATCGCGGCGTTATTGCCCGCCATCTGCCAAGCGTCGCACCTGCTACAAAGGACACAGCACCGGCCATTGACGGCAAACCAAGAATTTCTTGATACCGTTGGCACGTGATTCTGCCCATTCAATCGCGCGCCAGACCTCACTCCCTTATTTCGTCCAAGGCAATCGACATGACCGACACACAGAATAAGAACTACATCATTGCCCTCGATCAGGGTACGACCAGCTCCCGCGCGATCATATTCGACCGTGACGCCAACGTGGTCTGCACCGCACAGCGCGAATTCGCCCAGCATTACCCGCAAGCGGGCTGGGTCGAACACGACCCGATGGAAATCTTCGCCACCCAAAGCGCCGTGATGGTCGAGGCCCTCGCTCAGGCCGGCCTGCATCACGACCAGGTCGCCGCCATCGGCATCACCAACCAACGTGAAACCACCGTGGTCTGGGACAAGAACACCGGTCGACCGATTTATAACGCAATCGTCTGGCAGTGCCGCCGCAGCACCGAGATCTGCCAGCAGCTCAAGCGTGATGGCCACGAGCAATACATCAGCGAGACCACGGGTCTGGTGACCGACCCCTATTTCTCCGGCACCAAGCTCAAGTGGATCCTTGATCACGTCGAAGGCAGCCGTGAACGCGCGCGCAACGGCGAGTTGTTGTTCGGCACCGTCGACAGCTGGCTGATCTGGAAATTTACCGGCGGCAAGGTCCACGTCACCGACTACACCAACGCCTCGCGCACCATGCTCTTCAACATCCACACCCTGGAGTGGGACGCGAAGATGCTGGAGGTGCTGGACATCCCGCGGGAAATGCTGCCCCAGGTGAAATCATCGTCGGAAATCTACGGCCATACCAAAAGCGGCATCGCCATCGGCGGGATCGCCGGCGACCAGCAAGCGGCGCTGTTCGGCCAGATGTGCGTTGAAGCAGGTCAGGCCAAGAACACCTATGGCACCGGCTGTTTCCTGCTGATGAACACCGGCGACAAAGCCGTGAAGTCCAGACACGGCATGCTCACCACCATCGCGTGCGGTCCGCGCGGTGAAGTGGCCTACGCCCTGGAAGGCGCCGTGTTCAATGGCGGCTCCACCGTCCAGTGGTTGCGCGATGAGCTGAAAATCATCAACGACGCCCACGACACCGAATACTTCGCCAACAAGGTCAAGGACAGTAACGGCGTGTACCTGGTACCGGCGTTCACCGGACTGGGCGCGCCGTACTGGGACCCCTATGCCCGTGGCGCATTGTTCGGCCTGACCCGCGGCGTCCGTGTGGATCACATCATTCGTGCCGCACTGGAGTCGATTGCCTACCAGACCCGCGACGTGCTCGACGCCATGCAGCAAGACGCCGGCGAACGCCTCAAGGCCCTGCGCGTGGACGGCGGCGCCGTGGCGAACAACTTCCTCATGCAGTTCCAGGCCGACATCCTCGGCACGCAGGTCGAGCGCCCGCAAATGCGCGAGACCACCGCACTGGGTGCCGCGTACCTGGCAGGCTTGGCCTGCGGCTTCTGGGGCAGCCTGGAAGAACTGCGCGGCAAGGCGGTTATTGAACGCAAGTTCGAACCGGCGCTGGACGAAGCGGCGAAGGAAAAACTCTACGCCGGCTGGAAAAAAGCCGTCAGCCGCACCCGCGATTGGGAGCCGCACGAAGGGGCTGAATAAGCCAGGCTGCGGACTGTATCCGCGAGTAACTGGTCGGGAGGAGATTCCTGCGGCATCATGGGCAAATTTTGCTCGGCAGCCCAAAGGACGCCCCATGAATCTGCCTCCCCGTCAGCAGCAAATTCTCGAACTGGTCCGCGAACGCGGGTACGTCAGTATCGAGGAAATGGCCACGCTGTTCGTTGTTACACCGCAGACCATTCGCCGCGATATCAATCAGCTGGCGGAAGCCAATTTGTTGCGTCGTTACCACGGCGGCGCAGCCTACGACTCCAGCGTCGAAAACACTGCCTACGCCATGCGCGCCGATCAGATGCGCGACGAGAAACAGCGTATTGGCGAAGCCATCGCCGCACAGATCCCCGATCACGCCTCGCTGTTCATCAATATCGGCACGACCACCGAATCGATTGCCCGGGCGCTGCTCAACCACAGCCATCTGAAAATCATCACCAACAACCTGCATGTGGCTTCGATGCTCAGCGCCAAGGACGACTTCGATGTCCTGCTGACCGGGGGCACTGTGCGACGTGACGGAGGCGTGGTCGGTCAGGCCAGTGTCGATTTCATCAACCAGTTCAAGGTCGATTTCGCCCTGGTGGGCATCAGCGGCATCGATGAAGACGGCAGCCTGCTGGATTTCGATTATCAGGAAGTGCGGGTTTCCCAGGCGATCATCGCCAACGCCCGACAAGTGATTCTGGCCGCTGACTCCAGCAAGTTCGGGCGCAACGCCATGATTCGCCTGGGGCCGATCAGCCTGGTTGATTGCCTGGTCACGGATCAGCAGCCTTCCCCTGCTCTGGCGCAGCTTTTGAGCCAGCACAAAGTCAGACTGGAAGTCGTTTAAGCACATCCCCCGTGACGAGGGAGCTTGCTCCCGCTGGGCTGCGAAGCGGCCCTCACCCCTTCAATTGAGTTCATTTAGACCCACTGAACTCGCCGCAAAAGCGACAGGAGCAAGCTCCCTCGCCACCAAAGCCGTCCGCTTACACTCTCAATGTTCGTAAATTTTCCTTTCATCGCCATTCGATGAGTTTTTTCAATCGAATCTGACTGGCTGCGTGCGTCTTTATGGGCTAGTATTTTCGCAAATGAACATTTATGTTCGATTTCAAATACAGAACATCAAAGAATCCCGAGGCCCGAGCCGATGCCCACTTCTATCTTGCCCACGCCCCCTCTTGCCGAGGTCTACGATGTCGCCGTCATTGGTGGCGGGATCAATGGCGTGGGGATCGCAGCGGATGCCGCCGGTCGCGGTCTGTCGGTGTTCCTTTGCGAAAAGGATGACTTGGCCAGCCATACCTCGTCGGCCAGCAGCAAGCTGATCCATGGCGGCCTGCGTTATCTCGAACACTACGAATTCCGTCTGGTGCGCGAAGCCCTGGCCGAGCGCGAGGTGCTGCTGGCCAAGGCTCCGCACATCGTCAAGCCAATGCGCTTCGTGCTGCCGCATCGCCCGCACCTGCGACCCGCCTGGATGATTCGTGCCGGCCTGTTCCTGTACGACCATCTGGGCAAACGGGAAAAACTCGCCGGTTCGAAAAGCCTGAAGTTCGGTCCCGATAGCGCACTGAAAAGTGAAATCACCAAGGGCTTCGAATACTCCGACTGCTGGGTCGACGATGCCCGGCTGGTGGTGCTCAATGCCATGGCCGCCCGGGAGCAAGGTGCCCATGTCCATACCCAGACCCGTTGCGTCAGCGCTCGTCGCGCCAAAGGCCTGTGGCACCTGCATCTGGAGCGCGCCGATGGCAGTCTGTTTTCGATCCGCGCCAAGGCGCTGGTGAATGCCGCTGGCCCATGGGTCGCCAAGTTCATCCGCGACGACCTGAAGATGGAATCGCCCTACGGCATCCGCCTGATCCAGGGCAGTCACTTGATCGTGCCGAAGCTGTACGAAGGCGAGCACGCGCACATTCTGCAAAACGAAGATCAGCGCATCGTGTTCACCATTCCTTACCTGAACCATTTCACCCTGATCGGCACCACCGACCGCGAATACACGGGCGATCCGGCAAAGGTGGCAATCACTGAAGGCGAAACCGACTACCTGCTCAAAGTGGTCAATGCCCACTTCAAAAAGCAAATCAGCCGCGACGACATCCTGCACAGCTATTCCGGCGTGCGTCCGCTGTGCAACGACGAATCCGACAACCCGTCGGCCGTCACCCGCGATTACACCCTGGCGTTGTCGGGCAGTGGCGAAGAAGCACCATTGTTGTCGGTATTCGGTGGCAAGCTGACCACCTACCGCAAACTGGCCGAATCGGCGCTGGCGCAACTGGCGCCGTACTTTGCGCAGATGAAGCCGAGCTGGACCGCCAACGCGACCTTGCCGGGCGGAGAAGACATGACCACCCCGCAAGCGCTGAGCGCGTTGATTCGCGACAAGTTCGACTGGGTCCCGACAGAAATTTCGCGCCGCTGGGCGACCACCTACGGCAGCCGTACCTGGCGTCTGCTCGAAGGCGTACAGAACCTCAGCGACATGGGCGAACACATCGGTGGCGGCCTCTACACCCGCGAAGTCGATTACCTGTGCAGTGAAGAGTGGGCCACCACCGCACACGACATCCTATGGCGTCGCAGCAAGCTCGGGTTGTTCACCACGGCCGCGGAACAGGACAAGCTCAAGGATTACCTGAACAAGGTCGAGCAGCACCGCAGCAAGATCGAAGCAGCCTGATTGCACCGCTTGATACTGTAGGAGCGAGCATGCTCGCGAAAAACGCCAGGGCAACGCGGGGTATCCGGCAGAGCGCGTTATCGTTGACGTCCATCGCGAGCAGGCTCGCTCCTACAAGAGGCGCTGTCTCATATATCCCGCAAATCTGATTCATGGATGGGCTGATCACGGTGCGTCGCCCGCTGGTATTGCGCCGGCCAGATGGCTTTGCGTCCGCCGAGATCGTCATCCGCGTGCAGCGGCCAGTAAGGATCACGCAACAACTCGCGGGCCAGGAAAATGATATCCGCCTGACAGGTGCGCAGAATGTGCTCGGCCTGAGCCGGCTCGGTGATCATTCCTACGGTGCCAGTCGCGATTTCCGATTCCTTGCGAACCCGCTCGGCGAAGCGGGTCTGATAACCAGGCCCAGTGGGAATTTCCGCATTCGCCGCCGTGCCGCCGGACGAAACATCGATCAGGTCCACACCCAGCGCCTTGAGCCGCCGCGCCAGCTCGACGGTTTCATCGGGATTCCAGCCGTCCTCCACCCAGTCAGTGGCCGAAACCCGGACAAACAGCGGCAACTCTTCGGGCCACACCGCGCGCACCGCTTCGGTGACTTGCAGCACCAGGCGGATGCGATTTTCGAATGAGCCGCCGTACTGATCGCGCCGTTGATTACTCAAGGGCGAAAGAAACTGGTGCAACAGATAACCATGGGCCGCATGCACCTCGACCACTTTGAAACCGGCGATCAGCGCGCGCTTGGCCGAATCGACGAAGGCCTGAATGACGTTGGCGATTTCGCCGTCATCAAGCTGCCTGGGCTGAGTGTGCTGGGGGTCGAACGCGATCGGTGACGGACCGACCGGAAGCCAGCCGCCCTCTTCAATCTTGACGCTGCCATGCTTGCCCAGCCACGGCCGATAGGTGCTGGCCTTTCGCCCTGCGTGCGCCAACTGGATACCCGCAACGGCGCCTTGGGCAGCAATGAAACGGGTGATGCGTTGCAGCGGCTCGATTTGCTCATCGTTCCACAAACCAAGGTCTTGCGCGGTGATGCGCCCGTCGGCCGTGACCGCCGTGGCTTCGGTGAACACCAGTCCGGCCCCGCCGATGGCGCGGCTGCCGAGGTGGACCAGGTGCCAGTCATTGGCCAGGCCATCCACACTGGAATACTGGCACATCGGTGATACCGCAATGCGGTTGAGCAGGGTCAGTTGACGAAGGGTATAGGGTTCAAGCAGCAGACTCATGGGGCACCTCTCGAATCAGTGGTCAGGCTCCAGGGTTCTGTTTGAAAAGTCGACGAGTGACAGGAAATAGGTGCAGCACCCGCCCCCGCGGGCAAAAAATTCGACAAGACGTCACAAGGATTATCAAGCAGTGCTTAGAGCCTAGTCGACAATGGGGGATGGGGAAGGGTTCAGGAATGAAACAGACAATCCGCACACAGCACAGTCCTTGTGGCGAGGGAGCTTGCTCCCTCGCCACAAAACCTATCGCGGTTCGATGTGGGCAATCATCAGTTGAACGGTCTCGTTGCCGCGGAACTCGTTGACGTCGAGCTTGTAGGCCAACTCCACCCACTTGATGGTCGGATTCGGCCAGATATCGCGGTCGATACCAAAGGCAATGCCATCGAGCTTGACCGAACCACATTCGCTTCTGAGTACCACCTTGAGGTGCCGTTCGCCGACGACGCGCTGCTCGACTAACTGGAACACCCCGTGAAACAGCGGCTCCGGAAAGTGTTGCCCCCAGGGACCGGCGTGACGCAGCGCGCGGGCCAGTTCCAAGTGAAACTCCTCGACCGCCAGGGTGCCGTCCGACAGCAGACGCCCGGTCAGGTCTTCTTCGCGCAATTGCCTGCGTACCTCGGCGTCAAAGGCTTCGGCGAACAGCGGAAAATTCGCTTCCGGCAGCGTCAGACCGGCGGCCATGGCATGGCCACCGTATTTGCTGATCAGGTTCGGATGCTGCGCCGCTACCACGCTCAGGGCATCGCGAATATGGAAGCCCTGGACCGAACGCCCCGACCCCTTGAGCAGCCCGTCTCCCGCATCGGCAAAGGCAATGGTCGGACGGAAATAGCGATCTTTCATACGCGAGGCGAGGATGCCGATGACCCCCTGATGCCACTCGGGATCGAACAGACACAGACCAAACGGCATGGAATCCACCGGCAAATCCTTGAGCTGAGCCAGCGCTTCACGCTGCATGCCCTGCTCGATGGATTTGCGGTCCTGGTTCATGCCGTCGAGCTGAGCGGCCATCTCGCGGGCCAGCGCCACATCCTCGGTCAGCAGGCATTCGATGCCCAGGCTCATGTCATCCAGGCGCCCCGCTGCGTTCAGGCGCGGGCCGACAATGAATCCCAGGTCGGTGGAGGTGATGCGCGCCGGCTCACGCTTGGCCACTTCGAGAATCGCCTTGATGCCCGGCCGCGCACGTCCGGCGCGAATCCGCTCGAGGCCCTGGTGCACCAGAATCCGGTTGTTGGCATCCAGCGGCACCACGTCGGCCACGCTGCCCAGCGCCACGAGGTCGAGCAATTCGCCGATGTTCGGCTGTGGCTTGCTCTCGTACCAGCCCAGGCTGCGCAAGCGCGCGCGCAAGGCCATCAGCACATAGAAAATCACACCAACGCCGGCCAGCGCCTTGCTCGGGAACTCACAACCTGGCTGGTTCGGATTGACGATGGCATCGGCCTGGGGCAATTCATCACCGGGCAAGTGGTGGTCGGTGACCAGCACCTTGAGGCCGGCCTTTTTCGCCGCCGCCACGCCATCGACGCTGGAGATGCCGTTGTCCACGGTGATCAACAGCTGTGGCTGACGCTCCAGCGCCACGGCAACGATCTCCGGCGTCAGGCCGTAACCGTAGTCAAAACGGTTGGGCACCAGGTAATCGACATGGGCCGCGCCCAGCAAACGCAGGCCCAGCGTGCCCACGGTACTGGCCGTCGCGCCATCGGCGTCGAAATCGCCGACGATCAGAATCCGTTGCCGCTGTTCGAGCGCGGTCACCAGCAGGTCCACGGCAGCATCAATGCCCTTGAGCTGCTGGAACGGAATCAGCCGCGCCAGACTCTTGTCCAGTTCGACTGCGGATTGCACGCCCCGCGCGGCGTAGAGTCGGGTCAGCAGAGGTGGAATATCACCCAGCAATGGCAAGGGGTCGGGCAACAGGCGAGATTCAATGCGCATGGGGTGACAGGAGCTTCTCTTCAGTACGTGGGATAAAGGCGCATGACGCGGTCCAGCGGCGAACGATCAGCCGCGTTCGCCGGCCAGCCACTGCAACTGGACTTCATGCTGACCACGGTCGTCAGTGACGAAAATCGTCCCTTCACTGATCATCACGTCCCACTTGATAACGCGAGGCATGTCCTTGGCCAGGGTTTCCAGCACTTCCTGGGGCACGGCGGCGATGTTGACGTTTTTCAGGTTTTTGATCGCCGGGATCACCTTGCCTTCCCAGACGCGCAGGCTGCCGTAGGCCAGCAGGCTGGTGCGTTCGGTGCGACGCGAACACCAGGTCAGGCGCTCGGCATCCGGCTGGCCGACTTCGATCCAGTGCAGGACACGGTCATCCAGGCTTTTTTCCCACAAGGCCGGTTCATCCACTTCTGAAAGACCACGGCCAAAGGACAGCTGCTCGTTGTACCAGAGGGCATAGGCCAGCAGGCGCACGGTCATACGCTCTTCGGTTTCCGAAGGGTGACGGGCGATGGTCTGCTTGACGCTCTCGTAAACGCTGCGGTCAAGGTCGGTGAGGTTCAGTTCAAACTTGTAAGTCGTGGACGGCTGGGCCATGAACGGGCTTCTTGATACGAGGAAAGTCGGCAAGTCTAACCGATGCGGCAGGCAATCAACGAATAGAAGGCGATCTACCTTGAGCGCCTGACCGTCGGCTATGTTAAAAGTCTGTATTCGCTCAGTCTTTTGTCCTATAGGATTTAGTATGCCGCTCACCGCCAAACCGCTCTCAGGTCTGAAAGTCATCGAATTGGGCACTCTGATTGCCGGTCCGTTTGCCTCGCGCATCTGCGCTGAATTCGGTGCCGACGTGGTCAAGATCGAGTCCCCGGACGGTGGCGATCCGCTGCGCAAGTGGCGCAAGTTGTACGAAGGGACTTCGCTGTGGTGGTTCGTTCAGGCGCGCAACAAAAAATCCCTGACGCTAAACCTCAAGCATCCGGATGGCCTGGCCATTCTGAAAAAACTGCTCAGTGAAGCGGACATCCTGATCGAAAACTTCCGCCCCGGCGTGCTGGAAAAACTGGGGCTGGGCTGGGAGGTCTTGCACGCGCTGAACCCGAAACTGGTCATGGTGCGACTCTCGGGCTTTGGCCAGACCGGACCGATGAAGGATCAGCCGGGGTTTGGAGCGGTGGGCGAATCCATGGGTGGCCTGCGTTACATCACCGGGTTCGAAGATCGGCCGCCGGTGCGCACCGGGATTTCCATTGGTGATTCGATCGCCGCGCTCTGGGGCGTGATCGGCGCACTGATGGCCCTGCGTCATCGCGAGGTCAACGGTGGCCAGGGCCAAGTCGTCGATGTGGCGTTGTATGAAGCGATCTTCGCCATGATGGAAAGCATGGTCCCGGAATTTGATGTTTTCGGCTTTATTCGCGAACGCACCGGCAACATCATGCCCGGTATTACCCCCTCCTCGATCCACACCAGCGCCGACGGCAAACATGTGCAGATCGGCGCCAATGGCGATGCGATTTTCAAACGCTTCATGATGATCATCGGTCGCGAAGACTTGGCCAATGACCCGGCCCTGGCCAGCAACGACGGACGCGACAGCCGCCGCGACGAGATCTACGGGGTGATTGATCGCTGGGTCAACTCGTTGCCGCTGGACACCGTCATTGAGCGCTTGAAACAGGCCGATGTACCGGCCAGCCGCATCTTCAGCGCGGAAGACATGTTCAGCGACCCGCAATACCTTGCGCGGGAAATGTTCCTGCAGGCCAAACTTCCTGACGGCAAAGGCTTCAAGATGCCGGGGATTGTGCCGAAACTCTCAGAGACACCCGGTGAATGTGAATGGGTCGGGCCGCAACTGGGTGAGCATAACGCACAGGTACTCCAGGAACTTGGCTATGACGCGTCGCAGATCGCACAACTGCGCAAAGACGGAGCCATCTGAGCTGAAGCGTCTGCTGGCGCGGTCAATCAAGCACTGCCTGCCACTCAACAGGCGGGTGTTGTTTGCGTTGGTGAGCATGTGGCTGATCAGCGGACTGACCTTGTTGCCGATGCTGGCACAAGCCGGGGAATCCCTGGTCTGGCTGAAGCGGGACCTGCCGCCACTGTTTATTTTCGAAGGACCGGACAAGAATCAGGGAGTCATTGATCAGCTGTTGCGACAGCTAATCGCCGGCATGCCCCAGTACCAGCACAGCGTAAAGAAAGTCAATCGTGCCCGCGGACTGCAAATGCTCCGTGAATCGGCGCTCACGTGCGATGCAGCGCTGAATTGGAGCAAGGAGCGCGATAACTGGATCGCGTTTTCCGTTCCGGTCTTCCGCGCCATGAGCAATGGCTTGGCCGTGCGCCGTGGCGATCGGGAGGTGTTGACGCCTTTCATCAAGGATGGAGAGGTGGATCTGGCGACCCTGCTGGCCAATGGCAGCGTAACGCTGGGGATTATTGCCGAACGCAACTACGGCGAGTTTATCGATGCACTGCTCAAACAAGCCCCCCCTCAAGCACTGACACTGCACTACGGTAACGACGCGCTGGGTAGCCTGCTTCAGATGCAACGCCTGGGGCGCCTGCACCTGTTGCTGGGCTACCGACCGGAGATCCGCTACCAGGCTCAGCGACAAGGGATCGACGAGGATGAATTGCAGTTCTATCCGATTCGCGGCACCGGCAAGTACCTGTCTGGCTACATCGGCTGTACCGACACGCCCCAAGGCCGACAGGCAATCATCGAGATCAATCAACTACTGCATAACCTGCCTCGCGATGACCTGAGCGAGGCCTACGCCGCCTGGCTCGACCCGGAAAGTCGCAGCGAGTATCTGCAGGCGTCCAAGGAATTTTTTGAGCAGCAGGCCGGGCACTGATAACCACCCGACAAAAAGAAACCCCGAGAAGTGGGGAGACGACTCGGGGTTAAACGTGGCCTATCTATAGACCAGTGGCAGCAAGCTACAAGCACCGGAGCACAATGCTTGATCCTGCTGTTAAAAGATCTGACTGATCCGGGCGCAGGAAGGTTCCCACAAAAAACACTTTCAATTCCGGCGGGCCAGCAACTTGTCTTGAGCTGCATGGCGCAATGCCGCAATGACACAGGGCTCCAGCCGTCCTTCCGCAATCAGCACATCGCGATGCAAACCGTCGACCACATCCGTGAGCAGACGCCTATCACTCAATTGGGCCTGGTTGAACTCGCGTTCGACCACAACCGCCCCCATCGTATTCGTCAATGACACCCGGCATTCACCATGAATACCCGACGGGGTCAGTGTTACCTGGTACGGGCTCAGAGCCTCACCGAGCAAGAGACTGATACTTTCCATCTCGATCACCACTCAATAGTCCGAAACAAAGTGCCTGGGGCATCTCTACAGTAAATGACCGCTGGCCCGAGAAGAAAGTTCTGAAAACCGGTTGGCGGGACGCTGCGCCTCCCGTCGATAGAGCATGCATGCCAAAGATGACAGAGAAAAAACAAGCGCATCACGCCCGTCGGATGCGCTGGTCGATATCAGCCCAGCCCCCGAGCAAACCTCGCAGCTGGCCGTCCGAACTGTAAAACGGCACCGTCCATTGATAGATGTCCCTGAGGCCATTCATGAACAGCAATTGCCGCTCACTGAAGTGCGACTTGCGAGTCGCCAGTTGAGCCATGAACTCGGTATGCAACAGTTCAGCGGTCGCTTTGGGCAACACATCGAGTTCAATCAGTTGGCGACCCTGCATTTGATCGAAACGGGTCGACAACCTCTCTTCATAGCTTTTATTGCACATGATCAAACGCCCTTGCAGATCCCGGACGAAAATCGGATCAGGCATGGCGTCAATCAACGCGCGCTGGAACGCGAGCTGATCACTGAGGCTTTTCTCAGCCTGTGCCCGTTGCTGGACCAACGCTGCCAACCGGCGATTCCAGAGTAAGGACAGCAACCCGAAGAGGCCGGCGATAACGACTCCCCAGCAGCCCCACTCGGCAATCCGTTGACCGACGGTGCGTACTGGCGTTGGTGTTATCCCATTGAACCATTTCTGGCGAATGGCACGTAATTCGGCGGGAGGAAACGCCTCAAGCGCCTTGTTGAGGATGCTCAGCAACTGCGGCTGACCTTGACGCACTGCCAGGTAGTCCGGGTCCCACTTGCCCTCGACGATATGGCCCGCCTGAAGCAATCCCGAGGGAAAAAGTTGAGCGCCGATCTCGTTTTCGATAGTTGCATGGGCCAGCCCGCTTTCGACCCAGGCGCGGGCCTCGGCGCTGGTCTTGACAGAGCGCAGCTCAATGGCTGGATATTCGCGCCGAATCAATGCCTCCAGGGCGTGGCGGGTCGGCAACACCAACACTCTTTTTGCCAACTGGTGCAGCGATTGCACTGGTGGCTCCCCGGCCCGACCGACGAACACCCAGCCAGCACCACCAAACGCATAGCTGAAGTCCAGAAACGCTTTGCGCTCATCATTCATCGAGAGCGTGGTGCTCATGTCCGCAGCCCCCCTCTCCAGACTTCCCAGCATCTGATCGATCGAAAAGGACTCGGCATGAACAAACTGCAAACCGGTCATGGCACTGATGCGATCAAGCAAATCCCTGTTCAAGCCACTCCAATGGCCATGCTCATCCTTGAACAGGTACAGCGGGTACTCCAGTGATGCGACGATGACGCGCGGATGCTCGGTAATCCATTTCAGCTCTTGAGCGTCCAGCCTGATCGTCTTCACGGGCTCAGGAGCCACCGAATGTGAGGCCAGCCCCCATTGGGAGAACACCAGGGCGCCAAGCAACAACAGCCAGCATGGGACTGACCTTGACCTTCTGAAAAACAGCATTGCCACTTCCTTGATGATCAGCTCGCCCGTCCTTCATGGGCGACTCTTCCCGGCAAGTGTGGCATGCAGAAACAAGAAAGCCCGTCAGGAGACGGGCTTCAATTTGTGACAGCTTTTGCCGTTACAAAGGCTTGCCACGGTTGCCATGCTGACTGACAAAGGCCTGTACGGCTTTCAAGTCATTCGGCAACACGGTGCACCGCTCATCTCGCTCAAACAAATCAGAAAGATGTGCAGGGAGTTCGAGTGCTTTTCCTACACCGGCTTTTTCCACGGCGTCCGGGAATTTGACCGGGTGGGCGGTGCCCAGGATCACCATCGGAATATCCAGGCTACGACGGCATTCCCGCGCGGCCTTCACGCCGATGGCGGTGTGCGGATCCAGCACTTCACCGGTCTGTTCATAGACTTCGGCGATGGTTTCGCAGGTTTGTGCATCATCCACTGCCAGCGAATCGAACAGTTTGCGTGCTTCGGTCCAGCGCTCCTGCTCGACGCTGAAACCGCCACCTTGCTTGAAGCTGTCCATCAACCCGGCGATCGCCGCGCCGTTGCGACCGTGAAGGTCGAACAGCAGACGCTCGAAGTTCGAGGACACCATGATGTCCATGGAGGGCGACAGGGTGGCGTGCAAGGTTTCCTTGACGTACTGATTGCCGCTCATGAAGCGGTGCAGGATGTCGTTGCGGTTGGTGGCGACGATCAACTGGTTGATCGGCAGGCCCATGTTGCGCGCCAGGTAACCGGCAAAAATGTCGCCGAAGTTGCCGGTCGGGACCGAGAACGACACCGAACGCGCCGGGCCACCCAATTGAAGCGCCGCGTAGAAGTAGTAAACGATCTGGGCCATGATCCGCGCCCAGTTGATCGAGTTCACGGCCACCAGGCGAGTGCCCTTGAGGAAGCCCTGGTCGGCGAAGCTCGCCTTGACCATTTCCTGGCAGTCATCGAAGTTGCCTTCGATCGCGATGTTGTGGATGTTCTCGCCGAAGATGGTGGTCATCTGCCGACGCTGCACTTCCGATACGCGATTGTGCGGGTGCAGGATGAAGATATCGACGTTTTCGCAGTGCTTGCAGCCTTCGATGGCGGCCGAACCGGTATCACCGGAAGTCGCACCGACGATCACCACGCGCTCGCCGCGCTTTTCCAGCACGTAGTCGAGCAGGCGACCGAGCAGTTGCAGGGCGAAGTCCTTGAACGCCAGGGTAGGGCCGTGGAACAGCTCCAGCACCCACTCATTGCCATTCAACTGACGCAGCGGTGCAACGGCGCTGTGGGCAAATACGCCGTAGGTCTCTTCAAGAATCTTTTTGAAATCGGCGTCCGGAATGCTGCCGGTGACGAACGGGCGCATGACCCGGAACGCCAGCTCGTGATAGGGCAGGCCGGCCCAGGAAGCGATCTCTTCCTGGGTGAAACGTGGCAGGTTTTCCGGGACGTACAGACCGCCATCGGTGGCCAGACCGGCCAGCAGGACGTCTTCGAAATTCAGGGCCGGTGCCTGGCCGCGGGTACTGATGTAGCGCATAAGGGCAAACCTTTGGTTTGGAGCTTCAGCTTCAAGCTTCGAGCTGCAAGTCAAAAGCGGATTGGCTCTTGCTTGCAGCTTGTGGCTTGTGGCTTGCAGCTGCTGTTAGTTCAGATGTTCGACGCGGATCCGTACGACAGGACCCACAACGCCAGCCAAGGCTTCCAGGGCGGTGATCGCGTCGTTGATGTGCTGCTCCAGCACACGGTGGGTCAGCAGGATCATCGGCACCAGGCCGTCGTGTTCTTCGACTTCCTTCTGCATGATCGATTCGATGTTGATACCGCGTTCCGACAGGATGCTCGCGACTTGCGCCAGCACGCCCGGATGGTCCTTGGCCTGAATGCGCAGGTAGTAGGCGCTTTCGCAGGCTTCGATCGGCAGGATCGGGTGCGCCGACAGCGAATCCGGCTGGAAGGCCAGGTGCGGCACGCGGTTTTCCGGATCGGAAGTCATGGCGCGAACGACATCCACCAGGTCAGCAATGACCGACGAAGCCGTCGGTTCCATGCCGGCACCGGCACCGTAGAACAGGGTCGAGCCGGCCGCATCACCGTTGACCATGACCGCGTTCATCACGCCGTTGACGTTGGCGATCAACCGATCGGCCGGGATCAGCGTCGGGTGTACGCGCAGCTCAATACCGGCCGCGGTGCTGCGCGCCACGCCCAGGTGCTTGATGCGATAGCCCAGCGCTTCGGCATAGTTCACGTCAGCGGTGGTCAGCTTGGTGATGCCTTCGGTGTAGGCCTTGTCGAATTGCAGCGGGATACCGAAGGCGATGGACGCCAGGATCGTCAGCTTGTGCGCCGCGTCGATGCCTTCAACGTCGAAGGTCGGATCCGCTTCGGCATAACCCAGAGCTTGCGCCTCGGCCAGCACGTCTTCGAAGGTGCGACCCTTTTCGCGCATCTCGGTCAGGATAAAGTTACCGGTGCCGTTGATGATCCCGGCCACCCAGTTGATACGGTTGGCCGACAGGCCTTCGCGAATCGCCTTGATCACCGGGATGCCACCCGCCACGGCCGCTTCGAACGCAACGATCACGCCCTTTTCGCGAGCCTTGGCGAAAATTTCGTTACCGTGAACGGCGATAAGCGCCTTGTTCGCGGTGACCACATGCTTGCCATTCTCGATGGCCTTGAGTACCAGCTCACGGGCAACGGTGTAGCCGCCCATCAGCTCTATAACGATGTCGATCTCAGGGTTCGTGGCCACTTCGAAGACATCGTTGGTAATCGCAATACCGGTCGTTTGGAACTGAGGCTTTGGCGTGCGCATGGCAATTTGTGCCACTTCGATTCCACGCCCGGCACGACGAGCAATTTCCTCGGCGTTGCGCTGAAGTACGTTGAAGGTACCGCCACCGACGGTTCCTAACCCACAGATGCCTACTTTGACCGGTTTCACTGTGAACTCCCCATAAAACGGCCGACTCAAGGCCGGCCGTGAAAACAACCGCATGCTCGCGGCTCTCTATTGATGGCCCGGCCAATGCTGCTGCCGGACCATGATCGTCAATGGCTGACCGTGACGATGCGAATTTACTTCGCGCCCAACGCCAGTTTGGCGACTTGTGGCGCAGGCTGGTAGCCCGGAATGACCTGACCGTCGGCCAAAACGATGGCCGGCGTACCGTTCACGCCAATCGACTGGCCGAGGGCGAACTGTTTGGAAACCGGGTTATCGCACTTGGCGGCCTTGATTTCCTTGCCGTCGACCATCTTGTCCATGGCCGCTTTCTTGTCTTTCGAGCACCAAACCGCTTGCAACTGTTCGTCACCCGGCGAGCCCAGGCCCTGGCGCGGGAACGCAACATAACGCACCTCGATGCCGCGCTTGTTCAGCTCAGGCACTTCGGCGTGCAGTTTGTGGCAGTACGGGCAGGTCGTGTCGGTGAACACGGTGATGTGCGACTTGGTTTCGCCAATGGCCGGGTAAACCACGGTTTCAGCGACCGGAATCTCATTGATCAACTTGGAGATGCCAAGGCGCTCGGTCTTCTCGGTCAGGTTGACCGGCTTGCCATCCTTGAGCTGGAACAGGTAGCCCTGAACCACGTACTGGCCATCGGCACTGGCATACAGCACGCGGCTGCCCTTCAATTTGACTTCGTACAGGCCCGGCAGCGGGCTGGCGGTGATGCTTTCTACCGGCACTTCAAGCTGGAGGTTTTCCAGGCTTTTACGGATGGCTTTGTCGGCCGCGTCATCGGCGACGGCAAAGGTGCTGACCAACGCAATGGCGGCGGCAGCGAAAATCTGGGTCAGACGCATGAGAACTCCTGAAGGCGGACAAATGGGACGATCAGAACGCCCGTGCCGAAACACCGGGTCATAACCGCCCATCGTGCAAACCGACAAAGCCTACCACATAAGGCAACGGTGTCCGACTCCCGGTGATGCAAGGCTTTGACGACTGCTTTATGTGGGAGCGAGCTGGCTCGCGATAGCGGTCAGTCAGGCGCCATTAATGTTGGAGTTCAGGCCTCATCGCGAGCCAGATCCACAGGACTTTCATTAGCCTCTAGGGTGGTGCTTGGCGTGCAAGTCCTGCAACCGCGCCCGGGCAACATGGGTATAGATCTGGGTGGTCGACAAATCGCTGTGCCCCAGCAGCATCTGCACCACCCGAAGGTCGGCACCGTGGTTGAGCAAGTGCGTGGCGAAAGCATGTCGCAATGTGTGCGGCGACAGCGACTTGCCGATTCCCGCGACTTTCGCCTGATGCTTGATCCGATGCCAGAACGTCTGGCGGGTCATCTGCTCGCCGCGCTGACTGGGGAACAAGACATCGCTGGGACGCCCGCCAAGCAGCTCGCCACGCCCATCGCGCATGTAGCGCTCGACCCAGACAATCGCCTCCTCTCCCATCGGTACCAGTCGCTCCTTGCTGCCTTTGCCCATCACTCGCAAGACGCCTTGGCGCAGATTGACCTGCTCCAGCGTCAGGCTGATCAGTTCCGTTACCCGAAGGCCGCAGGCATAAAGCACTTCCAGCATGGCGCGGTCGCGCTGTCCGATGGCTTCGCTCAAATCAGGCGCCTTCAACAGTGCTTCTACATCGGCCTCCGACAAGGATTTGGGCAGCGGCCTGCCGAGCTGCGGCATATCGATGCGGAGTGTCGGGTCAACAGCGATCAGCTTTTCCCGCAGCAAATAGCGATAGAAGCCACGCACTCCGGAGAGAAATCGTGCGGTTGAACGGGGTTTGTAGTTTTGCTCCACACGCCAGGCCAGGTGGTCGAGGATCAACTCGCGTCCGGCGTTGGCCAACTCCAGCCCCTTTTCCTGCAACCAGCCGTTGAACAGGGCCAGATCACTGCGATAGGCATCGCGGGTGTTATCGGAAAGCCCCTTCTCCAACCATAGTGCGTCGAGGAACTGGTCTATTAATGGATGTTCGATGGCAGGCATGGGCACTCAAAACACACGGCCTTGAAACGGCGCGTAAAAATTCAGGAGGACGGTAGAAACGGTCGCTAGTCTTTCATAGCCAGCCACTGCACGAAACAGGGAGCTTGAATGAGTGGACAGCAAATTGTGTTGGCATTCTGGCCGGTCCCGCTTTGCACCAATGCGCCTGCGCGCGCATCGCGCAAGGTTCTGTTGCAACCGGGCAGTCGAGTGGACTCTGCTGACGTTGATTCAGCCCGAGGCAGGGCAGGCTCGACAGCACGGGGATCTGCTCAAGCGTCGCTAAATCACAGGCAACAAAAAAGCAGCCCGTAGGCTGCTTTTTTTCTGCATCGGAAGCTGGACTTAAGCCAGTTTTTCCTTGATGCGAGCTGCTTTACCGGACAGGTCACGCAGGTAGTACAGCTTGGCTTTACGTACGTCACCGCGACGCTTAACGGCCATGCTGTCGATTTGCGGGCTGTAGGTCTGGAAAGTACGCTCTACGCCAACACCGTTGGAGATTTTACGAACGGTGAATGCACTGTTTACGCCGCGGTTACGCTTGGCGATAACAACGCCTTCGAACGCTTGCAGACGCGAACGGTCGCCTTCCTTCACTTTCACCTGAACGACAATGGTGTCGCCCGGGGCAAAGGTAGGGATCTCTTTGGTCATCTGCTCTGCTTCGAGTGCAAGGATGATTTTGTTAGTCATGCTGTGCTCCTAAGGTAAATCGTCGGATCTACCATCGATACGTTGTTAACTATCGTCCCGCTCGCGGATATATTCCTCGAGCAGCTTCTTCTCTTCTCCAGAAAGCGAGCGGCTTTCCAGAAGATCGGCGCGTCGTTCATAGGTCCGACCAAGGGACTGCTGTAAACGCCAACGCCGGATGTGCGCGTGATTGCCACTTAGCAATACGTCGGGAACACGCTGATCCGCATACACCTCCGGTCGGGTGTAGTGCGGGCAATCCAGCAAACCATCCGTAAAGGAATCTTCCTCGGCGGAGTCCGCATGCCCTAAAGCTCCAGGCAGCAGTCGTGTAACCGCATCGATCAGGACCATCGCCGGCAGCTCACCGCCAGACAGTACATAGTCGCCAATCGACCACTCTTCATCGACATGAGCTTCAATAAACCGCTCGTCAATGCCTTCATAGCGGCCGGCAATGAGGATCAATGCATCCAGATTCGCCAACTCGCGTACCGCCGACTGAGTCAGTTGACGGCCTTGGGGCGACAGGTAAATCACCTTCGCACCCTCCCCGGCGGCGGCTTTGGCTTGAACCAGAGCGTCTTCCAGGGGCTTGATCTTCATCACCATGCCCGGACCACCGCCAAATGGGCGATCATCCACAGTGTGATGTCGATCCGTCGTGTAGTCTCGCGGATTCCAACAGGTGAGCTGCAAGAGCCCCTGTTTCACCGCACGACTGGTGATGCCGTACTCGCTGATGGCGGAGAACATCTCGGGAAACAAACTGATCACTTCTACGCGCAAGTTAGCCACGCTTAGAAATCCGCGTCCCAATCCACCTTCATCTCGCCCGCGGCCAGGTCGACGGCCAACACGCATTGCTCGGTATAGGGCAACAGGCGTTCGCGATCATCCAGGCTGCCAGCGCAAGGCTTGACCACCATTACATCATTCGAGCCGGTCTCGAGCAGGTGATCGATCTTCCCGAACAGCTGTCCGAGGGTGTCGATAACCTTGAGACCTTCCAGCTGGTACCAGTAGTACTCGCCGTCGGTCAGTTCAGGGAACAGGTTGCGCGGCACGCAGATCTCATAACCGGCCAGAAGACGAGCTTCTTCACGATCATCGAGACCCTTGAGCTTTGCGACCAGGAACTTGTCGTTCCCGCGTCCGCTGACCAGCTCTACCTGCTTTACATTGCCGTCACGCTTGAGCGTCCAGGTTTTGTAATCCAGCAGGTTCTTAATCGGATCAGTAAAGGAGTACACCTTCACTTCGCCGCGAACGCCGTGAACCGAGTAAATCTTGCCGATAACGATCAAATCATCAGCAACAGCTGGCGTCGCGTTCATATTGCTCAGGCCGCAGCCTTAGCAGATTCCTTCAACAACTGAGCAACGCGCTCAGAAGGTTGTGCACCAACGCTCAGCCAGTAGGCTACGCGCTCTTGGTTCACGGACAGACGGACTTCTTGACCACGAGCAACAGGGTTGAAGAAACCAACCTGTTCCTTGTGCGAACCGTCGCGCGGGTTGCGGCTGTCGGTTACGGTCAAGTGGTAAAACGGGCGCTTTTTGGAGCCGCCAAGGGCAAGACGGATTGTTAGCATGTGAACATCGTTCCTGTAGTCGGTGCTGCAAATCTAAATGCACAGCGGGCATGGGTGCCCGAAAGGCCGCATATTCTAAGGAATATCCGGACTTTTGCAAATGCCTTTTTCCGGCACCTATCAAAGTGCCATTCAGATCTGCCATAGAGCCGTCGTTAAAAACGGCCGGTCAGCTCCCGCCTAATGCGGGTTTGCTGGAGATCCCACTTCCCTGTGGGGCTGCGCCGACATGACTGCCGGCGCGAATTCTTTACATTTTCGGCATGCCGCCGCCGGGCAACATACCGCCCATGCCGCGCATCATTTTGGCCATCCCGCCTTTCGCCGAGAATTTCTTCATCATCTTCTGCATCTGCTTGTGCTGCTTGATCAAGCGACCGATGTCCTGCACTTGTGTGCCGGAACCCATGGCGATACGACGCTTGCGCGAACCGCTGATCAGCTCAGGGTCACGGCGCTCGGCCGGGGTCATGGAGTTGATGATGGCTTCCATCTGCTTGAATTGCTTCTCTGCCGCGCTCTGGGCGTTGCCCATCTGCGCCAGGTTCACACCGCCCATGTTCGGCAGCTTGTCCATGAGGCCGCCGAGGCCGCCCATGTTTTTCATCTGTTGCAGCTGATCACGGAAGTCTTCGAGGTCGAAACCCTTGCCCTTCTTCAGCTTCTTGGCCAGCTTGTCGGCCTTGTCCTTGTCGAGGGTCGCTTCTGCCTGTTCGATCAGGCTGAGCACGTCACCCATGCCGAGGATCCGCGAGGCGATACGCTCAGGGTGGAACGGATCGAGCGCTTCGCTCTTCTCGCCCATACCGATGAACTTGATCGGCTTGCCGGTGATGGCGCGCACCGAAAGGGCCGCACCGCCACGGGCGTCACCGTCGACCTTGGTCAGGATCACACCGGTCAATGGCAGCGCATCGCCGAAGGCCTTGGCCGTGTTGGCGGCATCCTGGCCGGTCATGGCGTCGACCACGAACAGGGTCTCGACCGGGTTGATCGCAGCATGCAGCGCCTTGATCTCGCCCATCATCTCTTCATCGATGTGCAGGCGACCGGCGGTATCGACGATCACCACATCGATGAATTTGAGTTTCGCTTCTTTAATAGCTGCTTGCGCGATCTCGACCGGCTTCTGGGTCAGGTCGGAAGGGAAGAAAGTGACGCCGACTTCGCCTGCGAGCATTTCCAGCTGTTTGATCGCCGCTGGACGGTATACGTCAGCGGACACGACCATGACCGACTTCTTCTTGCGCTCTTTAAGGAAGCGCGCGAGCTTGCCGGCGGTGGTGGTTTTACCAGCGCCCTGCAAACCGGCCATCAGAATCACGGCAGGCGGAACGGCGCTCAGGTTCAGGTCTTCGTTGGCTGCGCCCATCAGGCTTTCGAGTTCGGCCTGGACGATTTTCACGAAGGCCTGGCCTGGCGTCAGACTGCGCGACACCTCGGTACCGACAGCGCGTTCCTTGACCGAGTTGACGAAGTCTTTGACCACCGGCAAGGCGACGTCGGCTTCGAGCAACGCCATGCGCACTTCACGCAGGGTGTCTTTGATGTTGTCCTCGGTCAGCTTGGCCTTGCCGGTGACATGGCGCAGCGTCTGCGAGAGACGGTCGGTTAAGTTTTCAAACATTGCGCGATCCTTTCAGGCCCTGTGTAGACCGGGATAGTGGCGGCCCGTACCGGACTAAAACGTGTACTCGGCGAGCCTGCGGCGTGGGCAGGTCGCGGATTATAGCGAAGACTGCGTCTGGCGGACACCTCGCACTTTCGTGCCGTGTGGGTTCTATGCCAAACTCATCGGCTTTCGGGCTTGCCTAACAGGACTTATGCTCCCTTTGTCACCCAGCTTGCTAACCACTCTCGCCGCCGCCTGCTTGTATGCCGCTGCGACTTTCTATCAGGGCACTCGCCTGGCCAACGGCGCCAAGGCGAACAAACGGCTGCTCGTCACGCTCGGCGTGCTGGCGGTACTGGCTCATGGCGCCAGCCTGGTCACTCATCTGCTGACGCCAATCGGCCTGGGGCTGGACTTTTTCAGCGCCGCCAGCCTGATTGCCGCGGCCGTCATAGCCCTGACCCTGCTCGCCTGCTCACGCATACCGGTGGAAAACCTGCTGGTGCTGTTGTTCCCACTGGGGGCCGCGACGGCGCTTCTGGCACAGTTTGCGCCCGCCGGTACCGTGCAGATCATTGACGAAGCACCGGGCATCCTCGCTCACATCCTGCTGTCGATCCTCGCCTACGGCATGTTTACCATTGCGGTGTTCCAGGCCTTGCTGTTGCTGATTCAGGACCATCAACTCAAGCACAAACACCCGTCGGGGCTGATCAAGAACTTCCCGCCGCTGCAAACCATGGAAAGCCTGCTGTTCGGCTTTCTCTGGGCCGGCTGGACCCTGCTGTCCCTGTCGCTGATCTCGGGCTGGCTGTTCGTCGAAAACCTTTTCGCCCAGCATCTGGTGCACAAAACCTTGCTGGCCTGCCTGGCCTGGATCGTCTTCAGCGTACTGCTCTGGGGCCGTAACCGCCTCGGCTGGCGCGGACACAAGGCCATTCGCTGGACCCTTGCCGGTTTCTGCCTGCTGATGCTGGCGTATTTCGGCAGCAAGCTGGTTCGTGAATACATCCTGCACATCTGACGGGCGGCATAAATGGACGACTTGCCCATAGGGCCGATGCTCGCAGTAGTGGCCCTGTTGATTTTATGGTCGGGGCTGTTCACCGCCATTGAAGCCGCTCACCAGCACGTACTGGCCAAGCGCGTCGCCTCACGTTCAAGCGACAAACCGCTGACCAGGCTGAGCTTTCCGCTCAACAGCCTGATCTTGTGCAACACCCTGTGTCGCACGCTGGTGGTGGTCATCTGTACATTGCTGGCCCTTTTCACCTGGGCCGAAAAGGGGCCGTGGGTCGCGTGCCTCGGCGCGAGCGCCATCTTGCTGGTGTTCGCCGACTACCTGCCACGCGCCCTCGCCGCCCGCCATCCGGATGCGATTCTGGCCCTGGGCAACAACCTGCTGCGCATCCCGCTGAAGCTCATCTACCCGGCGGCATGGCTGCTCAACGCCACCAGCCAATTGCTGCTGAGACCGCTCGAGCGCAAAGCCAAAGTGGTGCAACAAAGCGAAGACGAACCACCGAAAGCCCAGTACGACGATCGCGAACCCGCCATCTGCCGCCCGCACTCGCTGCCTGGCATCCATGCGCTGGACAACATCACGGTCAACGACATTCTGGTGCCGCGCAGTGAAGTCGACGGGATCAACCTCGACGATCCGATCGAGGAAATCATCGAGCAACTGCGCCACAACAAGCGCACCCGCCTGCCGGTGTTCCACAGTGATATCAATCAGGTCGAAGCCGTACTCAACACCCGGCAAATCGGCCACCTGCTACCCGACGCGAGCCTGACCCTGGAAGCGCTGCTGGCTGCCAGTCGCGAACCGTACTTCGTGCCTGAAAGCACTCCCTTGCAACTGCAACTGCTGAATTTCCACAAACAGCAACGCCGCCTGGGCATGGTGGTCGACGAGTACGGCGAAGTGCTCGGCATCGTGACCCTGGAAGACATTCTCGAAGAAATCGTCGGCGAGTTCGAAAGCCAGCAAAGCCTGAACAACCCGCACATCCACCCCCAGGCCGATGGCCGCTTGGTGATCGACGGTGCAGCGTCGATACGCGAACTGAACAAGAGCCTTGGCTGGCACCTGCCAAGCGATGGCCCGAAGACCTTGAACGGCCTGGTGACCGAAGCGCTGGAAACGATTCCCGAGAGCGCGGTTTGCCTGAAGATCGGTCGGTACCGACTGGAAATTCTCGAGACCGAGGACAATCGGGTGACTCGGGTACTGATCTGGCAGACCACCCCACTGCCGGTGGTTATCTAGGATTCAGCGCAACTTCCCCACAAAAAACCGCGAAAACCCGGCCACTTGTTAGATCGTTAGCCACCTTCCTATAATCGAGCCGCTTACCCAAGCCTCGCTACACCCGTGCTACCCGCACCCCGCTCCAAACCCACATCCCTGGGTATCAACCATAATAATTCGCTCCACTGGGGCACATGACTGTCAGGGATAACCGCATGACGACCAGCACGACTTACAGCGATTCCACACCCGCGCAACCGACAAACTCTGCCACCCGCGTGGCCACGGCGAGTTTCATCGGCACCGCCATCGAGTTCTACGATTTCTACGTCTATGCCACCGCAGCCGCGCTGGTGATCGGCCCGGTATTCTTTCCGCAGACATCCGGCACGGCGCAGATGCTTTCGGCCTTCCTCACATTCGGCATCGCATTCCTTGCCCGCCCCCTGGGTTCGGCGCTGTTCGGTCACTTCGGCGACCGTATCGGCCGAAAGTCCACCCTCGTGGCCTCCCTGCTCTTGATGGGGGTGTGCACCACGCTGATCGGCGTGCTGCCAGGCTACGACAGCATTGGGGCCTGGGCGCCGATCCTGCTCTGCGTGTTGCGCTTCGGCCAAGGCTTGGGGCTGGGCGGCGAATGGGGCGGCGCGGCCTTGCTGGCCACGGAAAACGCGCCCAAAGGCAAACGCGCGTGGTTCGGCATGTTTCCGCAACTCGGCCCTTCCATCGGGTTTCTGGCGGCGAACGGCCTGTTTCTGACGCTGGCCATGGGCCTGGACGACGAACAGTTCCGCTCCTGGGGCTGGCGGATTCCATTTCTGCTCAGCGCCGTACTGGTGATGGTCGGACTGTATGTGCGCCTCAAGCTCCACGAGACCCCAGTGTTCGCCAACGCCGTGGCGCGCCAGGAACGGGTGAAAATCCCGCTGGTCGAGCTGTTCAGCCAATACTGGCTGCCGGTTTTGTTGGGCGCCGGCTCGATGGTAGTGTGCTACGCGCTGTTTTATATCTCGACCGTGTTTTCGCTCAGTTATGGTGTGGCGACACTCGGCTACAGCCGCGAGACCTTCCTCGGCCTGCTGTGCTTCGCCGTGCTGTTCATGGCCGCCGCCACACCGCTCTCGGCCTGGGCCAGTGACCGCTTCGGGCGCAAACCGGTGCTGATCATCGGTGGCGTGCTGGCCATTCTGTCCGGGTTCTTGATGGAGCCTCTGCTGACCCAGGGTTCGACCTGGGGCGTAGCGCTGTTCCTGTGCATCGAACTGTTTCTGATGGGCGTGACCTTTGCGCCGATGGGCGCGCTGCTGCCGGAACTGTTTCCAACCCACGTGCGCTATACCGGCGCCTCCGCGGCCTACAACCTGGGCGGCATTGTCGGGGCTTCGGCCGCGCCGTTCTTCGCGCAGAAACTGGTGGCGATGGGCGGTTTGAGCTATGTGGGTGGATACGTGTCCGGGGCTGCGGTGTTGAGCTTGATTGCGGTGCTGTGCCTGAAAGAAACGCGCAATAACGATTTGAATCGTATCGACTGACAGACCGCTTTCGCTGGCAAGCCAGCGCCCACAGGTTCAGTGTCGTACCACTCTATTGTGATCGACACCGGCCCTTGTGGGAGCTGGCTTGCCAGCGATGGCGTGCACACTGGCAACACGCATCCCCCAATTTTCCCCCTCCCGCTGGCACCTCGCTCTACGCGTAACAGTATATCCCCGCTATACTCATCGGCTTTTCCTGAATAAATGCCAATAGGGTCCCGCCGCGCATGGATAAGACCTACCAGCCGCACGCCATTGAAACCTCCTGGTACAACACCTGGGAGTCAGAGAATTACTTCGCCCCGCAAGGCGCGGGCGAGTCCTACACCATCATGATCCCGCCGCCGAACGTCACCGGCAGCCTGCACATGGGTCACGGCTTCAACAACGCGATCATGGACGCCCTGATCCGTTTCCGCCGCATGCAGGGTCGCAACACCCTGTGGCAGCCGGGCACCGACCACGCCGGTATCGCCACACAGATGCTGGTGGAGCGTCAACTCGAAGCCCAGGGCCAGAATCGTCACGATCTGGGCCGTGACAAATTCCTCGAGAAAGTCTGGGAATGGAAGGATCAGTCCGGCGGCAACATCAGCCGCCAGATCCGCCGCCTCGGCTCATCCGTCGACTGGAGCCGCGAACGCTTCACCATGGACGACGGCCTGTCGGAAGCGGTGAAAGAAGCCTTCGTACGCCTGCACGAAGACGGCCTGATTTATCGCGGCAAGCGCCTGGTCAACTGGGACACCAAGCTGCACACGGCGATTTCCGACCTCGAAGTGGAAAACCACGACGAAAAAGGTTTCCTGTGGAACCTGAAATACCCGCTGGCCGACGGCGCCAAGACCGCTGAAGGCAACGACTTCCTGATCGTCGCGACCACTCGCCCGGAAACCATGCTCGGCGACTCCGCCGTCGCGGTTAACCCGAACGACGAACGCTACAAAGCCTTGATCGGCAAATACGTCGAGCTGCCGCTGGTTGGCCGCCGCATCCCGATCATCGCCGACGATTACTGCGACCCTGAATTCGGCACCGGCTGCGTGAAAATCACCCCGGCCCACGATTTCAACGACTACGAAGTCGGCAAGCGTCACAACCTGCCGCTGCTGAACATCTTCGACAAAAATGCCAGCGTCCTGCCAGCCGCCCAGGTGTTCAACCTCGACGGCACGCTGAACGAAAGCATCGACGGCAAGATCCCGGCCGAATACGCCGGTCTCGACCGTTTCGAAGCCCGCAAGCAGATCGTGGCCGCGTTCGAAGCCGCGGGCCTGCTGGTCAGCGTTGACGATCACGCCCTGAAAGTCCCGAAAGGCGACCGCTCCGGCACCATCATCGAGCCGTGGCTGACCGACCAGTGGTACGTATCCACCAAGCCTTTGGCCGAGCCTGCCATTGCCGCCGTCGAAGACGGCCGCATCCAGTTCGTGCCCAAGCAGTACGAAAACATGTACTTCTCCTGGATGCGTGACATTCAGGATTGGTGCATCAGCCGTCAGCTGTGGTGGGGCCACCGGATTCCGGCCTGGTACGACGAGTCGGGCAAGGTTTACGTTGGCCGCGACGAAGCCGAAGTGCGCGCCAAGCACCACCTCGGTCCGGATGTTGCGCTGCAACAGGACAACGACGTTCTCGACACCTGGTTCAGTTCGGGCCTGTGGACGTTCTCGACACTCGGCTGGCCTGAGCAAACCGAATTCCTGAAGAAATTCCACTCCACCGACGTGCTGGTGACCGGCTTCGACATCATTTTCTTCTGGGTTGCCCGGATGATCATGCTGACGATGCATCTGATCAAGAACGAGGACGGCACGCCGCAGGTTCCGTTCAAGACCGTCTACGTGCACGGCCTGGTGCGTGATGGCCAGGGCCAGAAGATGTCCAAGTCCAAGGGCAACGTCCTTGACCCGCTGGACATCATCGACGGTATCGAGCTGGAAGAGCTGGTCAGCAAACGCACCTCCGGCATGATGCAGCCAAAACTGGCGAAGAAGATCGAGAAGCAAACCCGCGAAGAGTTCGCCGAGGGCATCGCCAGCTATGGCACCGACGCCCTGCGTTTCACCTTCTGCTCGCTGGCATCCACCGGTCGCGACATCAAGTTCGACATGGGCCGCGTCGAAGGCTACCGCAACTTCTGCAACAAGATCTGGAACGCCGCGCGCTACGTGCTGGACAAGGGCGAAGACTGCGGCCAGAACGGCGAAGCCTACGAACTGTCCCTGGCCGATCGCTGGATCATTTCGCAGCTGCAACGCACCGAAGCCGAAGTGACCCGTCAACTGGATCAGTTCCGTTTCGACCTCGCGGCGCAAGCGCTGTATGAGTTCATCTGGAACCAGTACTGCGACTGGTACCTGGAACTGTCCAAGCCTGTGCTGTGGGACGAGAACGCCCCGGTTGAACGTCAGCGCGGCACCCGTCGCACCCTGGTTCGCGTACTGGAAGTGGCCCTGCGCCTGGCCCATCCGTTCATGCCGTTCATCACCGAAGAAATCTGGCAGCGCATTGCGCCGCTGGCCGGCATCGAAGGCAAGACGATCATGCTGCAACCTTGGCCGGTGGCCAATGAAACACGCATCGATCAGGCCGCCGAAGATGACATCGAATGGCTCAAGGGCCTGATGCTCGGCACGCGTAACATCCGTGGCGAAATGAACATCGGCCCAGGCAAACCGCTGCCGCTGTTCCTGAAGAACGTCAGCGCCGAGGATCAGCGTCGTCTCACTGAAAACGAAGCGTTGCTGAAGAAACTGGCACGTCTCGAATCGATCACCGTTCTGGCTGCCGGCGAAGAAGCGCCATTGTCGGCGACCGCGCTGGTCGGCGAGATGGAAGTGCTGGTGCCGATGGCCGGCCTGATCGACAAAGGTGCGGAACTGGCGCGTCTGGACAAGGAAATCCAGCGCCTGCAAGGCGAAGTGCAACGGGTTGGCGGCAAGCTGTCCAACGCCGGCTTCGTCGACAAGGCACCGGCTGAAGTCATCGAGAAAGAACGCGCCAAACTGGCCGAAGCCGAACAGGCTCTGGGCAAGCTGGCGGAGCAACACGCGCGGATTGCCAGTCTGTAACGGCACATCGCAATGAAACAGGGAGGCCCGGGTGGCCTCCCTTTTTTATGCCGCCCCTTTCTCCCAAACACCCAAAAATCGCTGTCGGCAAGCTGGCTCGCGATGAGTGCATCACATTCAACTTTGGTATCGCTGACAGACCGCTATCGCGAGCAGGCTCGCACACCGCGGGCTTTCGGTGACCCGCACAGTTGAGCTCACAACGGCCGGATGTGGGACAATACCCGCCACTTTTAGCCACGCCCGAATCGACCACCCCCATGACCGCCCCCCGCACTCCCAAACCTGCGCGCCAAAAGCCTGAACCAACCAAGGCAGCCAAAGCCGTCGAGCCACGCGAGAAGGCCAGCCTGCATCCGCGCAATCGCCACCAGGGTCGCTATGACTTCCCGGCGCTGATCAAAACCACGCCGGAATTGAAGCAGTTCGTGATCACCAACCCATACGGCAAGGAAAGCATCGACTTCGCCAGCCCGGATGCGGTGCGCGTGTTCAATCGGGCACTGCTCAAGTCGTTCTACGGCATCGCCCATTGGGACATTCCAGCCGACTACCTGTGCCCGCCGGTGCCGGGACGTGCGGATTACGTGCATTTTCTGGCCGATCTGCTGGCCAGTGGCAATGATGGCGTGATCCCGCGTGGCGCGGCAGTGAAGGTGCTGGATATCGGCATGGGCGCCAACTGCGTGTATCCGCTGATTGGTCACAGCGATTACCGCTGGCAGTTCCTCGGCTCGGAGATCGACGCCACCGCCATCGCCGCCGCCAAAGCCATCATTCAGTCCAACGGCTTGAACAAAGCCATTCAGATCCGTCAGCAGAGCAACCCGAAACAGATTCTGCTGGGCCTGCTCGAAAGCGCCGAGCGTTTTGACCTGACTATGTGCAACCCGCCGTTCCATGCGTCTCTGGAGGAAGCGACCCGAGGCAGCACGCGTAAATGGCGCGCGCTGGGCAAGGCCGATCCGAAGCGCAAACTGCCGGTGCTGAATTTTGGCGGTCAGGCGGCAGAGTTGTGGTGTGAGGGTGGCGAGGCAAGGTTTGTCACGCAATTGATCAGCGAAAGCGCGCAGGTGGGGCAACAGGTGTTGTGGTTCAGCACATTGGTGTCGAAAGCCTCGAACCTGCCTGCGATCCAGACAGCCCTGAAAAAAGCTGGCGTACTGGAAAGCCAGGTGGTGGAAATGTCCCAGGGGCAAAAACAGAGCCGTTTCGTCGCCTGGACGTTCCAGACCAAGGCGCAGCAACAGGCCTGGCGTCAGGCGCGCTGGGTCAAGGCTTCAACGGAGTAACCGGACATCGTTGCGACTTGTCTTGGTGCAAGTCGTTGTCGAGGACAAAAAAACCGTGCCCGAACGACTCCGGCGCACGGTCTTTTTATCAAGCCTTACTTGCTTACAGCATCAGCGCTTCGCTGGCCTGACGATCTCTTTGAATGTACAGCCGCGCACTTCTTTGTTATCGCAGTAATACCGTGAATTCCACTCTTCCCACGATCCGCCGGTATCAATACTCGCGACGGTCCCTTCCCTTTTGAACTTCATGTCCACCGCGCCGCCATTCTGCAGCCTGTAACCACAGCGCTGGACCTCACCGATGACGGTCCCCTCCTCGACATCCTTGTGAGGCATGAATATCGCCAATTCGAATTCACCCACCGGCCCCTGGCCGCCTTGAGACACACCGTACCATTCGCCATCGCCGCTGGCCGTGGGCGCTTTGTAAATACCCGGGGCCAATTCCCTGATGTCTGAAGGGCTTGGGCAGTATTCCGTGACCTCTGCCCAGGCATGACCAGACAACAGAATCGAAATGCACATCACCAACTGTTTAAGTTTCATAGAACGTCCCTGTAACTAACAACCAGAATTTAGTTTTTAGCTTTTACGCAAAGCCAAGCGCGAAACCCGATCGATACTACCGATCTACGGCACACACTCAACTATCAGTTCCGTAGGAAAGTTCACTTCATAGACCAAGAAAACTGACTTATTTAACTCACACTGAAAAAACTGAAGCGACGCTTAACCAACAAGTCCATAAATTCATTACCAGAAACATTAAATGTCCGGGAATAAAACGTACTTCAGTGAAATAAACAAAGTGTTACATAGATCTACCTTGCGCAGATCATTCTGGCGGGCACAAAAAAACCGTGCCCGGATTGCTCCGGCGCACGGTTCTTTTAACAAGTCTTACTTGTTGACAGCGTCGGTCAGGCCTTTGGCCACAACCAGCTTGATCACTTTCTTGGCAGCGATTTCGATGGCAGCGCCAGTCGAAGGGTTACGGCCAGTACGGGCAGGACGCTCAGTCACTTTCAGCTTGCCGATACCTGGCAGAGTGATTTCGCCGCCGTTTTCCAGCTGATCGGCAACGATTTGGCCCAGTTGGTCCAGAGCGTTACGCGCGGTGGTTTTTGGCGCGTCGATAGCTTCGGCGATGTCGGCGATCAGTTGGTCTTTAGTAAGAGCCATTTAGTGTTCCTTCCCTATCAAATTCATATGGATTGCAGAGTGCAGTGTCAGCCATCGAGCCCGATCTTCTGGATCTGGCACCCTCGGCCAAATAACCACGGGATCGGGGTTATAGATACCGAAATCAGGGTTTGGTTCGACCTGACAAATGCTGAATGCACGCTTAACGCAGTGACGTCGCGTAAGACGGGGCAAAACTAGCACAGAGACGGGGAAATATCCGCCTCCAGCTACCCATTTGGTCAGCTTTATTGCTCTAAAACGGGAAAAAATCGCATATGTGCCGCCAGCCACCCTGGAATTGACCTTCGCACCACGCCAAAACCAGTGGTTGCGGTACACTGAGCGCTTTTTCGGGGGAGCACGCCCTCCTCTCTTCAATCAGCCGAGAAACCCATGCCGATCCGTCATTGCATCGTCCACCTGATCGACAAAAAACCCGACGGCACACCTGCAGTTCTCCACGCTCGCGAATCGGAACTGGCCGAGTCCGCAGCCATCGAGAACATGCTCGCCGACCTCAATGAAAGCTATAACGCCAAACAGGGCAAAGCCTGGGGGCTGTTTCATCCGGAGTCCGGGGCCTTTCCTTTCAGCGGCTGGCTGAAGGAATACCTCGATGGCGGCAGGGACTTCACGGCGTTCAGCCGCGTGGCGGTGGAACACCTGCAAAAACTGATGGAGGAATCCAACCTCTCGGTCGGCGGCCACGTCTTGTTCGCGCACTACCAGCAAGGCATGACCGACTATCTGGCCATTGCCCTGCTGCACCACAGCGAAGGCGTCGCAGTGACCGATCAACTGGACGTGACCCCGTCCCGTCACCTGGACCTGGGCCAATTGCATCTGGCGGCGCGGATCAACGTGTCCGAGTGGCAGAACAACAAGCAGTCCAAGCAGTACATTTCGTTCATCAAAGGCAAGAACGGCAAAAAGGTTTCGGAGTATTTCCGCGACTTCATCGGCTGCCAGGAAGGCGTCGACGGGCCGGGCGAAACCCGCACGCTGCTCAAGGCGTTCAGTGACTTCGTCGAAAGCGAAGACCTGCCAGAAGACTCCGCACGCGAAAAAACCAAGACCCTGGTGGATTACGCCAGCAGCCAGGCCAAACTGGGCGAGCCCATGGGCCTGGAAGAGTTGTCGGAGCTGATCGACGAAGAACGCCCTAAAGCTTTCTACGACCACATTCGCAACAAGGATTACGGCCTGTCGCCGGAAATCCCGGCCGATAAACGCACCCTGAACCAGTTCCGCCGCTTCACCGGTCGCGCCGAAGGCCTGTCGATCAGTTTCGAGGCGCACTTGCTGGGCTCGAAGATCGAGTATGACGAAGAGGCCGGTACGCTGATCATCAAGGGTCTGCCCACCTCGCTCACCGACCAGCTCAAGCGACGCAACTGATGCTGGGCAGGGTGTTGAAGAAATGCCTGCTGATCCTGCTGGTGGTCGTGGTCTACCAGAACTGGGGCAAGATCGAGCGCCTGATGGATCCGACCCGGTTGGTGTCCGAGCAGATGCAGCTCAAAGCCAATGTCGTGATCTACAGCACTGACTGGTGCGGCTACTGCAAACAGACCCGGCGCTTTCTCGATCAAAGGAACATTCCGTACAAGGAATTCGATATCGAAAAGGATGCTGTGGCGCGCAAGGACTATGAAGCGCTGGGCGGCGGCGGGATTCCGATCATCAATGTGAACGGAACGCTGATTCGCAAATATGACCCGGATGCCATTCTGGCCGCATTGAAGTAACCCTGCAGGAGCAAGCAAGCGCGCTCCTGCAGGGACTGTCAGGCCGCTTCGATCCGGAAACCGAACCGCGGAAAGTGCACATGCACCAGACCGCCACGCTCGTCTTCGCGACGAAGAATCAATTCCTCTCGGCCGGCAAACAACAATTCACCCGCCACCGGATCGACGCCATAGTCGGTTGCTGCGATCACCACCGGCTGGCCCGCCTTGAAACCATTCGGTTCATCGAACTGCTCGTCCGGCAATGCCGCCGGCGTGGAAGCCCGCGCCACTTGCAACGCCTCTTCGGCGGTCATCTCGTTCGAGGCGCCATGGCCGAACCCCAACACACGGGCATGCCATGCGGTCACCGCCGGATAGTTATCCACAAGCGGAGACGTCACGGGCGTCGCCTTGAGAAACCATAACGAATGCGCCAGGGCGAAGTCGGCAATCGACGGTTCGCCGAACAGGTAATCCCCCTCCTCGCGCTGCAGCTGTTGTTCCAGCCGCGACATGATCGTCGGCCATTGATGCCTGGCCTGCTCCGCCGACAGGCGCGTGGCGCTGCCGCCGCTGAACAGCCCGGCGCGGTCGGCGATAAAGGCCTTGATCGCTTCTGGCGACAAATTGCCGAAGCGCACCGCGATCGATTCCGGCTGGAACACCAGGCTGACCGCATGCTGGAACACCACCGAATCGGCCCAGCTGGCGAAGCTGGCGGTGATCATTTCCTGGCCTTCCGGGAAGAACGCCGGCAGGGCTTTTTCCTGCTCCAGACGACGGGCGATCAACGAAGTGTCGCAATAAATATCCGCGCCGATTTGCAGCACCGGGGTCTTGCGATAGCCACCGGTCAACGCGGTCAGGTCGGGTTTGGGCATCACCGGTGAGATCTTCACCGAGCGCCAGGACAATCCCTTGAAGCCCAGCAGCAAACGCGCCTTTTCGGCAAATGGGGACGTCGGGTAATGATGCAGGATCAACTCGGACATGCTCGGCTCCGCCGCACGAATAGGAATTCGCAGCTTAGCGCGCAATCGGTTAGCGGCCTACAGATCTGCCTGATGGGAACTGATCAGTCAGAGTGATAAGCCGGCGTTCGCGCTGGCCACCAGGCATTCCTTGGCGCTTTTCTTGAGCTTCTTGATCAGGCGCTCCTGCCGCAGCGCTTCGCTTTTATCACGACAGACTTCGGTGTAGACCAGTGCCATGGCAGGGCTCGAAAGAAAGAAGCGTGCCCCTTTGCCGCTTTGATGCTTGGCAAATCGGCGCACGGGATCGTCGCTGATCCCGCAGTAGAGCGAACCATTGGCCGCGCGCACGAGATAGACGAACCAGGGTTTGCTCACCGCAGTGGCGGCGTCGACAGGGCTTTCGCTGGGGGCGTTCACTTAACGATCAGTGCTTGAAGGGGACAAGCCGCGATCTTATCAGCGGCTGGCCTGGAATGCCTTCAAACCCTTCAAGGCCTGAGCACGAACAGCGTTGCTCACCAACGGCGTCCAACCGAGCAGCAGGCCTTTGAAACCCAGCGCCTGACGCGACCACTTCCACAGATCGAAGCTGTCGTGATGCTCGCAAATCTTGCCGTCACGGAAAACGAAACGCGCCTGGATGTCATTGACCACGATGTTGCCGGTCTGACTGAACAGATAGGTCGCCACCCAATGGGCAGCGCCCGTGCGCTCATCGGCGCGGACGTTATCGAAACTCAGGGAGAAATCCTTGGCCCGGGTCGTCAGCATGCGCCACATATCGCTGGCATCGCGGCCGTGAAGCTCACCAAACGCCGGATCGCTGAACACCACGTCATCGGTATAGCAGGCCGCCATGGCCTCGGCATCCAGGCGCTGGAAGGCCTGGTAGAACCGGGTGATCAATGCGCTGTGGATATCACTCATGGGCAGGCTCCCTGTTGTTGCGAAATATGATCGAAAGATGGCCTGCACAATAATCTGCAAATGTGCCGAACACTATGGGCATTCGCCACGAGAATACCGGGACAGCTCGTACGCTGAGCGCCTAGGTCGACATTCCGCTGTCGCGGGCGTAGGAAAAAAGCTCGACATCCGTGGAAATACCCAAGCGGTGCATGGCCATGTTTTTTTGTTTACTGATGGTCGACACACTGCGCTGGAAGTGATTGGCGATTTCGCTGACGGTCATGCCACTGGCCAGCATCCGCACCACCTCGTGCTCTTTGGCCGACAACGGCAACTCGCTCATCTGACTGCCCGTGTCAGCCAGCAGTATTCGCAACGACTCGCTGATGTAGCGTCGCCCCCCACCCACTGCGTTGATCCCCAGGGGCAGTTCGGTCTCCGCGGCGGATTTGGCAACGATGGCCCGTACCCCCTGAGCCAGCGCCGCCCTCGCCGTGGCGACGCTGGTAAACATCGTCAGCACAATGACCGGCAATGCCGGATGGTCGCGCCGAATCGTACTCAACATTTTCAAACCATCGGCCTGCCGCCCTCCCGGCATGGAGAAGTCGGTGATCAACAGATCGCACGGTGTGCTCGAAAGAATGCGCATCAGGCTATCGGTACCCTCAGCCTCTGCAACGACTACGCATCGCCTGGTGGCATTGATCAACATCCGCAACCCGATGCGGACGACGCAGTGGTCGTCAGCAATTACGACTCGCATTGTGGGAGGTCTCCTGCTTGTGATTAAAGGGCGCGGAAATTAACGCCGTTTTCTCCCTCCCACAATGCCTCGCCAAAAGCCGAAAACTGGCTTAGTCAACGTTTCAAGGGCCAGTGTTTTTTGCCCTACGAACATTCAGATTATTCACACATCGCACAACGCAAAAACCTACAGCGGTGAGCTACCAGCGATCGGTGCTTCGTCATCGCCCAATAAAATTTCTCATACACAGAGCCATCGCTTTTCGTATTTGTTGCATTCAAATCGCTGACCACACCCGCCTAAATTGCACCTCAATCGCTGCCCCCCATTTGCCGGTAAAACCAAGAGCTATCACATGAACAAGACATTAAGCGCACTCTGTACTGCATTACTCCTGACGGCAGCTTCGCCGGCTTTTGCCGCCAGCACCGACTTGACCGTCACTGGCGTCATCACCCCAAGCGCGTGCACACCAAACCTGTCCGGGGGTGGCATTGTTGATCATGGCAAAATTTCCGCGAAGGACCTCCGGCCGGACAACCCCACTATGTTGCCCAAGCAAACTTTGCAAATGACCGTGAACTGCGATGCACCGGTTCAGTACTACTTTTCTCCAATCGATCATCGGGCCGGTACTGCCTGGAACACGAGCAGTAGCTTCGGACTGGGCCTGACCAATGCAGGCGAGAAGCTGGGCTCGTTCTACGTTGATGCGTTGAATGTGAACGCGGACGGAGTCGACGCACAGGCTATTGTGTCGGAGGACGGCGGAAAAACCTGGATCAAGGATTACTGGGAAGTCTCCAACCTTTGGGCTGTCGGTGCCATGGGTGACACCAGTACGCCGCTCCCGGTGAAAGACCTGACCCTGGATCTTCAGGTAACCACTGTAATTGCGAGGGGCAGTGATCTGACCCTGACTGACGAAGTGCTGATCGACGGCTCAGCGACCTTGCAACTCAAATACCTGTAACGTCGAATCGTCCGGGCAACGGTTGATTTACACCGTTGCCCGTTCCTCCTGAAGACCCCATTGATACGTCCCTGCTCTTTTGACTATGTGCCTGCACGCCAACGCCCGTTGCGGCCAAAGGTACGGCGCTGCTCGCAACACTTATCTACACACAGGACAGTAGCTTTCGTACTTGTTGCATTCAAGAAACTGATACCAGCCGCTTAAATGGCACCTCAATCGGTGAGCCCCCCCATTTCCGAAATGCCCTGATGCCCCTTGCACCCATGGCCCCGTCGTCATCTGCAAGCTGCCATCCGAGCGGTGCCATCGGCCTTTTCTCGAACCTATCGACGAGACACGTCATGACGATGTTTTTGACCTTCGCGCGCCCCTTGATTCACTGCGGTATCGGCGCGCTCGTTCTGTTGCTGGCCACCCAGGCGCAAGCCGATGGCATGGTCCCGAACACCTCGGTGGTGATCGTCAACGAGGCCGATGGCGAGGCTTCGGTTTCCGTGACCAATACCGACGCCAGCCTGGCGTTGCTGCACGTCACCATTGAAGACATCGAGCAGGACAAGGAATCCCTGGTGTTCGTGACCCCACCGCTGTCCCGCGTCGAGGCGTCGAAAACCCAATTGGTGCGCTTCATCCTGCAATCGGAAAAGCCCTTGGTCACTCAACGCTTGAAGCGCGTGATCTTTGAAGGCATCCCCCAGGGCAGGCCTGCCGCCGACGCCGGGCATGCCCGCGTCGGGGTGACCGTGCGCCAGAACCTGCCATTGATTCTGCACCCCAAGGGCCTGGCGCCCAATCGCATGCCGTGGACCGACCTGCAATGGACGCTACGGGACGGCCAACTGACCGTGCGCAACGAAACGCCTTATGTGGTGCGCCTGGCGCAAGAGCTGCAATTGTTGCCATCCAGGAGCGGTGCTTTGTTACCGCGAACCTATGTGCTGCCCGGCGAGAGCATCAGTGTTCCAGCAATGGCCACGACCGCGACGCAGGTGCGCTTCCTGCCCGCCACCGTCTACGGTTTTGCGGTGCCGCACTACGACGCACCCGTCGAATCCTGAAACGCATCCCCCCAGCGCCCCGAAGAAACGTGGGCGCTGACGAGAGACAGAGCCTGAACCACAGCGTATCGACCAGCACGCTGGCATAAGACAAGTGACCCCCATGAACACTGTATCAACCTACTGTGATGGCGAAGCCATGCCCGCCATTCGGGTGGCCAAGGCTCACGTTCAGCGACCCCGCCCCTGGGCCAAGGTCGTGCTGGGGTTGGCCAATGCACTGGTGCTGACCGACGTCATGGCCGACTCGTCGCTGCTGACTTCGTTCGACAAGAGAACGCTACAACAACGCGGCATCGACCCGGCACTCGCGACGCTGCTGCTACAAGCGCCTCGCTTCACCGCGGGCCGACATCCGGTCACGCTCACGGTCAACGGTCAGCGCCGCGGGCGTGTGGATGTCGCGTTCAGCCGCCAGGGTGACGTGTGCTTTGACCAGGCCCTGCTCGACACGGCAAACCTCAGGGTTCCTGCCCGTACGCAGGACGATCAGCCTTGTCATGACTTCCTCGGCGCTTGGCCACAAACCGTGATCGACCCGGACCCGGCCAGCCTGGGCCTGTCGTTGATCGTGCCCACTGACTCGATCCGCCCGACAACCCGGGACTTTACCGGCTACCAGACCGGTGGCTTCGCCGGTCTGCTCAATTACGACGTCAGCAGCCTGCACAGCCACTTCGGTGATCAGTCGAGCCGTTACATGTCGGCCAATACCGAACTGGGCTTCAACGCCGGCGACTGGATCGTGCGCAGTCGCCAGGTACAGACCCGGCAGGATGACGTGTCGCGCACCAGCCATTTGGCAGCCTATGCCCAGCGCACCTTCGCCAGTCAGCAAGCAGTGCTGCAGGCCGGACAGATCAGTCTCTATAACCCGGTGCTCGCCGGTACGCAGATCACCGGTGTGCAAGTCATGACCGAGCAGGCACTGCGGGTCGAAGGCCAGAACGCGGCGATCGAAGGCATTGCGCACAGCCAGGCGCAGATCGAAGTCAGGCAGAACGGTTCGCTGATTCATTCGACGGTGGTGCCCGCCGGTCCGTTTTCATTGAATGACGTGCGTCGGCTCAACCATCGCTCCGACGTGGAAGTCACGGTCAAAGAAGCGGACGGCAGTGAGCGCAGCTTTACCGTGCCGGCCGCCATGCTCGGCATCGGCCTGCCCGCGCCCGGCTTCTCGCTGGCAGCCGGCCAGGTACGCAGTACAAGTGATACGCAGGATGACACTCCATGGGTGATCAGCGGTGGCTGGAGCGGTGCGCTGGATCCTCAATTGCAGTTCAGCGCGGGCATGACAACCACGGCTGAATATCGGGCGACAGGTTTCAGTCTCGGCCTGTTGCCCTCGACCGCGACACAGATTCAAGCCAGCCTTTTGCGGACAGACGTCGGTGGACGCGCGCCCTCCCGCGGATTGCAGGGCGACCTGAGCGCATCCCATCGATTCGATGACCAATGGTCGATCAATGCCGGCAGCACCTACCGCACCTTCGGTTACCGCGAACTGGAGGATGCTGTCTTCAGCCTCTCGTCAGACAACGGAAAATCCCGTTACCGCGATCGGCAAAGCGTCGCGCTGGCCTGGTCACACCCGACCCTTGGCGCCTTCGGCGGCGGCATGAGTCGCTCGTCTTCATTCGATGGTCAAAGCAGCCGTCGTGCCCTGGCGTCATGGGGCACCAGCATCGGCGGGGTATCCGTTTCGGCAAATGCTGAATGGCAACTCAGCGGCGCGGGCGGCAGCGGTGACAGCGTCTACCTGACTCTCAGCATTCCCCTGGGCGAAAGTCGCCGGGCGCGAACCTGGGTGCGCAGTGCCGCTGGCGAGTACCGCAGTGGTGTCGGCCTGAACGATCGGATTAACGACCGATTTGGCTATCGGATCGGCATCGAACACGACACCCGCGACAAACAGGTGCAGTCCATTGTCGGCGCCTCGCTGCTGCCGCGATACAGCCAACTGGACCTGAGTTACACCCGTTCCGATGCCGAGCGCTCGAGCTATCAGGCCGGCGCCCGTGGCGGTGCCGTATTGCATGGCGGTGGCTTGACGCTGTCGCCTTATCCGGTGCGCGACACCTTCGCCCTGCTGTCGGTCGGTGAGATGGACGCCATCAGGGTCAGCACCCCCAGCGGTCCGGTCTGGACCGACAGTCAAGGTCAGGCGGTGGTCCCGCAGGTCGCTGCCTATGGCCGCAGTGCGGTGGAAATCGATACCCGTTCGCTACCGCGCAACATCGATATCAACAACGGCATGGCCGTGATTTCGGCCGGTCGTGGTGCGGTCGACCGCGTCGAGTTCGGGGTCACGATGACCCGCCGCGCCTTGCTCAAGGTCACCACGAGCCATGGCGCACCAGTGCCCCGAGGCGCGACGGTGAGTACCGAGGACGGCGAGTTCGTGACGCTGGTCCAGGACGGCGGCCAAGTGTTTTTACCCAATGTGCTCGACTTACGCCCGCTGTGGATAACCGCACCGGGGCTTGAGCGCTGCCGACTCGATTTCGAACTGCCGGTCAAAGCCGACGCCGAGGCGTACTACGAAACCGCCGCGGCCCAGTGCCGAGCCCTCTGAGGATCATTTGATGAGCCTGTCCCGCTACTTGCTGCCAGTCCTCGCCCCCCTGACGCTGAGTGCCTTCTCATCCCACGCCTGGGCGCTGCCGGATGACTGTCAGCTCAGCCTCAGCCAGCCCGTGCTCGACTACGGTTTGATGAACCGTGCGATACGCATCGATACAACACCGGTACTCACCTTGGGTGAACGACGCCTGAGCCTGAACCTGAGTTGTGCGCAGCCCACCGACATGAGCCTGTTCTACCGCGCCATGGCGGCGTCCGCCGAGCGCTATCACTTCGCGGAGCACGGTAGTTATGAAATGCGTGTACGCGATGGTGTACTCGATGGGCAATCGGTCGATTTGGGACTGATTTCCACTGTCGGCCAGTCACCGGTGGACACTGCATCGACCCTGACCTGGCGCCCGGAACACGGCATCGCGCCAGTACGCGCCGGTACAGCGGTCCAGGGTCGGAGTTTCTCCGCGCAGATCGAGGTGACTGCCTGGGCTCAGGAACAAGCGATGCGGGTGCGTGAGGCCGTCAACTGGGAAACCACGGGCGTATTCGACGCAGTCGCGGCAGGCCGCTCCCGGGAAGCCATTCTGCGCGCCCGCTTCGCGCCGGGGGCTTGCGAACCGGTGCTGTCCAACGCCGGCCTGGTCGACTTTGGCAGGTTGTCCAAGAGCGATCTGAATAGCGACCAGGACACTCGACTGCCCCCCAAGACCCTGACGCTGCGGGTCGGCTGTGATGCTCCGACCCACTTTGCCCTGATCATGCACGACAACCGCGCAGGCTCGGCGACGGTCAACAGCGAAATCTACTACGGCCTGGCCTTCGATAACCGTGGCAACAAGATCGGCCTGTATTCGTTGAACGTCGATCCGGCCGACGCCAGCGCCGACAGCTTTGCTCGCCTGTACCGAACCGACTCGACCACCACAGGCGCAGCCTGGAGCACGGCCAGTTCACGCCCGATACCCATCGGCCAGAAAAGCTACCTGGGCTTTACCGACATCGCTGGCAGCACCGCAGGCCCGGTTGCAATTCAGAACCTGACAACCGGCGTCACCGTCGAGGCCGTCATTGCGCCCGCCTCAAGCCTGGACCTGAGCACCGCCGTCCAGCTCGACGGCTCGGGAACGCTCGAAATTATTTACCTGTAACACCCAACCCACCTTGTTGACCCCGGGGCGCAATGGAGCGCCTTGGGCGAATCAAGGAATCAACCCGCGAAAAGGAAAAAAATGAAACAGTATTTCATCGCCCTGTCGACTGCCGCTCTGGTCAGCGTTGCACCTTATGCCCTCGCGTCGTCAACCGACCTGACGGTCACCGGTGTCATCACCCCGGCTGCCTGCACACCGACCCTGTCCAACGGCGGTGTCGTGGATAACGGCAAGATCTCGGCGAAGGATCTCGATCAAGTGCGCGAGACGTTGGTCGGCACCCATCCACTGCAATTGTCGGTGTCATGTGATGGACCGACTCAGTTTGCATTGAAACCCGTCGATCACCAGGCCGGTACGGCCGCTTTGACAAGCTGGTTCGGCCTGGGCTTGACCAGCGCGGGCGAGAAACTGGGCTGGGTTCGAGTCAACGTCAAAAACGCCGTGGCAGACGGCGTGGCGGCACAGGCCATCGATTCCGACGACGTGGGTAAAACCTGGAAGGCAACCTGGGTAACAAGCCCCGGATACCTCCTGTCAGTCGGTTCCACCACTGACGTAAGCATCCCGCTGTTCGTGAAAGACCTGACCATGGATTTCGAGGTCAACACCAACATCGCCCGCGCCGACAGCCTGACCCTGACTGACGAAGTGGTCATGGACGGTGCCGTGACCTTTGAAATGACTTACCTCTAACCCCCCCGACGCTGAACCACTCGCAGCGTCCGGGCAAGTGGTTCAGCTCACACCGCCATCCTCGGCGCCTTTGGCAAAGGGAATGGCAAATAACCACTGAAGAGCAGCATCAGCCATTATGAAGAAGTATCTCGCAGCACTTTCCGCCAGCGCACTGATCAGCATAGCGCCCGCCGCCCTCGCGGCTTCGAGTGCCGACCTGACGGTCACTGGCCTCATCACACCACAGGCTTGCACACCGAGCCTGTCCAATGGCGGCGTCATCGATAACGGCAAGATCTCCGCGAAAGATCTCAACCCGGACACCAACACCCTGGTGGGAACCCATCCGTTGCAATTAAGCGTGACCTGCAGCGCTCCCATCGCGGTAGCCCTGTATGGCATCGACAACAAGGCCAGCTCATCTTTGGCCGACAACTACTTCGGCCTGGGATTTACCGACACGGGTGAAAAGATTGGAATCTTCGGGGCCAGAATCATAAGCGCCACGGCAGACGGCTCAACCATAACGCCCATACGCTCAACTGATATCTCCGCGCCCCGTCCATGGTGGGAACCCGCGCACCTTATGGGCAAAGGTGAGTACACATCGGTAGGTACCGGTGTACCGGGCGGCAGACACATCCCGAGCCCCGTGCAAAACCTCACGATGGATCTGGACGTCGATACTTACATCGCTCCAGCCAACAGCCTGACCTTGACCGACGAAGTCAAAATAGACGGTTCCGCGACATTTGAATTGACCTACCTGTAAGCCCCTCACACTGAATCACTCCCGGCGTCAAAGGGCGTGATTCAGTGCCCGATTCAGACTTTTTCGCTTTCCACCTGCACATACAGCGCACGACCGGCCCCCAGGCCGGCAACGATCGCGCCCAGGCCGATGACCCCGAAGATCCAGCCCACGGCAGACCAGCCGCCGGTCCAGTCATGCACGATGCCCACTGCGAACGGCCCCATGGAGGCCAGGGTATAGCCGAATCCCTGGGCCATGCTCGACAGGTTCGCCGCCACATGGGAGTCCCGCGAGCGCAGCACAATCAAGGTCAATGCCAGGCTGAACGTGGCGCCCTGCCCCAGCCCCAACACGATCGCCCAGCCCCACAAACCGTCGATCGGCGCGTACAGGCAACCGAACAAGCCGCCGAGGGTCAAGGCCATGACGATCACGATGGCCATGCGCTGATCCTTGCCGCGCGTGGCCAGCCACGGTGCGGCCAGCGAGCTGACCAGTTGCACGATCACCGAACCCGACAGCACCAGACCGGCCTGGGTCGGTGTCAGGCCACGGCCGATCAGGATCGACGGCAACCAGCCGAACACGATGTAGGCCAGGGACGATTGCAGGCCCATGTACAAGGTCACTTGCCAGGCCAACGGGTCACGCAGCAGTCCGCGAACGCGATAGGCGACGTTGTGCGCACCGTGTTTCTGGCCGACTTGCGGCAACCAGAACACGGCGGCAACCAGTGCCGGGATCACCCAGAAACCCAGGCCCAGGGCCCAGCTCTTGTCGAAATGCTCGCTCAGCGGCACCGTGGAACCTGCGGCCATGGCTGCGCCCAGACACAGGGCCATGGTGTAGACACCGGTCATGGTCCCGGCCTGTTTGGCGAAGTCACGCTTGACGATGCCCGGCAGCAGCACGCCGATCACACCGATGCTGGCACCGGCCAGCACGCTGCCGGCAAAGAGGCCGATCTCGCCAAAGGAGCTGCGCAGAATGATCCCCCCGGCCAGGGTCAGGAGGATGCCCAGCACCACCCGCTCGGCGCCAAAACGTCGCGCCAGCAGCGGAGCCAGCGGCGCGAACAGACCCAGGCACAGGACCGGCAAGGTGGTCAGCAAACCGGCCTGGGCCGCCGACAACCCGAGACTTTTCGACACGTCGCTGAGCATCGGCGCCATGCTCGACAGCGCCGGGCGCAGGTTCAGTGCGACCAGAATCAGGCCCAGCAGCAACAGCCATGGCCGGCGCAATACCGGGTGAGTCTGCTGGACTTGCTCATCATCGGCTTCGGCATCGATCAGCAGCTCTTCCAGCTCCGCCATGCGTTTGGGTTGAGCGGTGTTGCCTGGATCGCTGGTCATGGTGTTCTCGGTTTCAAGGTTCATTGATCAACTGCCTCGACAAGGCTTTGGCCCGCTCCGGGTTACGTTGCTCGACCGCATCGAGCAACGCGATGTGCAGGTCGAACACTTCCTGTCGGCGCGGTGTGATGTTCAGGCAATGCCGTAGCTGAGCGCCGACCACGCTGGAGAAGTAGCGATACAACTCGCTGAGGGTCGGGTTGTGCGCGGCGTCGACCAGACGGCGGTGGAACACCAGATCGCAGGCGATGTAGGTATCGAGATCGCCGTGATAGTGACGGCCGCTCACCCCCAGCGCCTCGCGTAACGCCAACAGGTCTTCATCGGTGCGACGCAAGGCCGCCAGGCCGATGGCCTCGACTTCGAGGATGTGCCGGGTTTCCCGGGCCTGCTCAAGGGAGCAACGGGACAACGCCTTGAGCGTGTCCAGTGGATCGGCCACCGCCCGCAAATAACTGCCGTCGCCCTGGCGGATCTCGATCAGCCCGGAAAACGCCAGCACACGCATGGCTTCACGTACGGTGTTGCGGCTGATACCCAGCTCGGCGGACAGCTCGGGCTCGGTGGGCAAGCGCTGGCCCACCACCCAGGTACCCTGGTTGATACGCAGGCGCAACTGATCCAGGGCCTGATCGACCAGGGATCGTTTAACTAATGGAGAGATTTCAGACATTGGATTCGCCCTGTCATCCAATCATAGGATGAATTTACCGACATGTTAGTCAGCCTCGCCCAATCGGGCAAGCCACTACCTATCGCGTCCCACCCTGAGGCCTGAAGCCACTTTAAGGCAGTCTATTCCTAGTGACTGATAGTGATTTCCCACCAATGCCACACGAAAGAGCTGACATCCAAAAATGAGACAGACCATCAGACTTTCGGACTTTGAACGCGGGCACTTTCGCTCGAATGTCTAAAGGGAATGGGAGCAGCCTATGGAAGAAGTCATTTTTGGCAAAAAGCACAGCCGCCGTTTTTTACTGGAAAAGAATCGGCAACTGCTCGTTGTACGCAGTCAGGCCGGGAGGAAGCTTGATGAGACGTTACGCTGCGAAAAAGCTCGACAGGCATTGGCCAACAGTGAGTTGGTACTTCACATCGAGGACGCCGACGTTCAGCTATTCAAACTGCCGGACAATTCAGATATCCCCCAATGCAAGGCGTTACTACGCGAGTTACCAGACGTGCGCTTCGCTGGCAGCGCCCTGGTCGATCCTCATACCCAAGAACCTGTTTTCTACACCGAAAACATCTTCCTGAAATTCGTCGATCGGCTCGCTCCGACAGAGTGCCTGGTTATCCTCGATGAGTTGGGTCTGACCATCAAACAGCAGGTTCCCTACGCCACCAATGCCTTCTTCGTCCATCACGCGCATTGTCGCGGCACTGAAGTCTGCTCATTCACACTTCAATTGCTCGAACGTCAGGATGTCGACTACTGCCACCCGGAAATACTGCGCCCGGGGCAACGCCGAGCGATCCATGACAACCAATGGCACCTGAAGAAAACCACCGTCACCTATCAAGCGCAGGTCGATGCCAGCGCCAATGTCGAGGCAGCCCATATCTTGGCCCAGGGTGAAGGCATAGTGATAGCGATCATCGACGATGCCTTTGATATCGATCACCCTGAGTTCGCCGGTACCGGAAAAATCATCGGAGCAAAAAACTTTGACCGCCTTAACGCCCGTCAAGGCCCTCGGCCGAAAAACCCTCTTGAGCGCCACGGTACTGCAGCCGCCGGTGTTGCATGCGCCAATGGTGAAGCCGGCGCCAGCGGCGTGGCCCCTCGAGCCAGTCTCATGCCGTTGAAACTGACCAAGCCACTAGGCGCCAGGGCCGAAGCAGACGCGTTTTTCTGGGCCGCGGACCAAGGGGCCGATATCATTTCCTGCAGTTGGGGGCCGCCGGAAGGACATTGGGCTGACCCTACCGACGCGCGGCACTCTCAGGCGTTTCCGCTGGCCGCGAGCACCCGCCTGGCCATAGAGTACGCCGCGACCAAAGGCCGCCAAGGTAAAGGCTGCGTCATCTTTTTTGGTGCCGGCAACGGCAACGAGAGCGTGGACAACGATGGCTATGCCAGCCATCCCATGGTGATTGCTGTAGGTGCCTGCAATGATCAAAATCGTCGCAGTGCCTACAGTGACTACGGTAAAGCACTGTGGTGCTGTTTTCCCAGCGGGGACCAGCCACACCCGGATCCAAAGTTCAAACCCGCCACCTCAATCCCCCAGACCCGAGGCATTCGAACCACGGATCTGAGCGGCAGGTTTGCCGACCCGATCAATGCTGCCTATACCGAATTGTTCAGCGGCACTTCCAGCGCCTGTCCTGGAGCCGCGGGCGTCGCAGCTCTGGTACTGGGGGTCAACCCGGCACTGGACCGCGAGCAGGTTAGACACCTCCTCGCCGATTGCTGCGACAAAATCAGCCACGCCGACGACGGCCCCCTAGGTCAATACGATCAAAACGGCCACAGTCATTACTACGGTCATGGTCGCCTCAATGCCCTCCGAGCAGTGCAATTGGCACTGGAACGCGGCAAAACCGCAGACTGACCCGCACCCATAAAAAAGCCCCACCGATCAATCGGCGGGGCTCTTTGCGACAGTCACTGACCAATCAATGCAGGATCTGGCTCAGGAACAGCTTGGTGCGGTCGTTCTGTGGGTTGTCGAAGAAGTCGTTCGGCGCAGCCTGTTCGACGATTTCGCCCTTGTCCATGAAGATCACGCGGTTGGCCACGGTGCGGGCGAAGCCCATTTCGTGGGTGACGCAGAGCATGGTCATGCCGTCTTCGGCCAGGCCGATCATGGTGTCCAGCACCTCTTTCACCATCTCGGGGTCGAGTGCCGAAGTCGGTTCGTCGAACAGCATGATTTTCGGTTTCATGCACAGCGCACGGGCAATCGCCACACGCTGCTGCTGGCCGCCGGACAGTTGCCCCGGGAATTTATGCGCCTGCTCCGGAATGCGTACGCGCTCCAGGTAGTGCATGGCAATTTCCTCGGCCTTGCGTTTGGGCATCTTGCGCACCCACATCGGCGCCAGGGTGCAGTTCTGCAAAATGGTCAGGTGCGGAAACAGGTTGAAGTGCTGGAACACCATGCCGACTTCGCGGCGGATCGCTTCGATCTGCTTGAGGTCGTTGGTCAACTCCACGCCATCGACCACGATGCGGCCCTGCTGGTGTTCTTCCAGACGGTTGAGGCAGCGGATGGTGGTGGACTTGCCGGAACCCGACGGACCGCACAGGACGATACGCTCGCCCTGCTTGACGTTGAGGTTGATGTCCTTGAGTACGTGAAACTGGCCGTACCACTTGTTTACGCCCTGCATCTGAATAATGCCTTCAGGGCTCACAGGCTGTTTGATTGCTTCGCTCATAAAAGAACTCCTAACGCTTGTGGCCAGTGTCGAGCTTACGTTCCAAATGCATGGAGTAGCGGGACATACCAAAACAGAAAATCCAGAACACCAGGGCTGCGAACACGTAGCCTTCGGTGGCCATGCCCAGCCATTTCGGGTCGGCGGCGGCTTGTTTGACGCTGTTGAGCAAGTCGAACAGGCCGATGATGATCACCAGGCTGGTGTCCTTGAACAGGGCAATGAACGTGTTGACGATGCCGGGAATCACCAGCTTCAGGGCTTGCGGCAGAATCACCAGGCCCATGCTGCGCCAGTAACCCAGCCCCATCGCCGCGGCGGCTTCGTACTGACCTTTGGGAATGGCTTGCAGACCGCCACGCACCACTTCGGCCACATAGGCCGACTGGAACAGGATCACGCCGATCAACGCTCGCAGCAGCTTGTCGAAGTTCATGCCTTCAGGCAGGAACAACGGCAGCATCACCGAGGACATGAACAGCACCGTGATCAGCGGCACGCCGCGCCAGAATTCGATGAAGGTCACACAGACCACACGAATCGCCGGCATGTTCGAGCGACGGCCCAGGGCCAGGACAATCCCCAGCGGCAACGCACCGGCAATACCGACGGTGGCGATCACCAGGGTCAGCATCAAGCCGCCCCATTGGCTGGTCGCCACGTTGGTCAGGCCGAAGAGGCCGCCATGTAACAGGAAGTAGGCAATGATCGGGTACAGCACCAGGAAGCTCAGGCCATACACTGCTTTACGGTGAAAGCGCGAGATGAACAGCGGTGCCACACCGATGACGGCCAGCCACACGGTCAGGTCCACGCGCCAGCGCAGTTCCGGCGGGTAGTAGCCGTACATGAACTGGCCGAAGCGCTGCTGGATGAACACCCAGCAGGCGCCCTCCTTGGTGCAGTCGGCGCGAGTGGTGCCGACCCAGTTGGCGTCGAGGATCGCCCAATGCAGGATCGGCGGCACCACCAGGTAGATCAGGTAGAACGCAAACAGGGTCAGCAGGGTGTTGAGCCAGCTGGAGAACATGTTCGCGCGCATCCACGCCACCACACCGATGCTGCTGCTCGGAGGTGGCATGTCGGGTTTGAAAGTATGAGTACTCATGCGCTTTTCCTTACCGCTCGATCAGCGCAATGCGCTTGTTGTACCAGTTCATCAGCAGGGAAATGCTGATACTGATCGCCAGGTACACGCTCATGGTGATCGCAATCACTTCGATCGCCTGCCCGGTCTGGTTCAGCACCGTACCGGCAAACAGCGAGACCATTTCCGGGTAACCGATACCGGCCGCCAGCGAGGAGTTCTTCGCCAGGTTCAGGTATTGGCTGGTCAACGGCGGAATGATCACGCGCAGGGCTTGCGGGATGATCACCTTGCGCAGGGTCGGACCGTTGCGCAGGCCGAGCGAATGCGCCGCTTCGGTCTGGCCGTGGCTGACCGACTTGATGCCCGAGCGCACGATCTCGGCGATGAACGCCGCGGTGTACACCGTCAGGGCCAGGGTCAAGGCCAGCAGTTCCGGGATCAGCACCCAGCCACCGACGAAGTTGAAGCCTTGCAGCTTCGGCATTTCCCAATGCAGCGGCGCGCCGAAGATCAGTGCACACAGCGCCGGAATCACCAGGAACAGCGCCAGGCCGGTCCAGAACTTGTGGAATGGCACACCAGTGGCTTCGAAGCGTTTGTTGGCCCAGCGGCACATCAGCACGATGGCGACGATGGCCACCACGACGCTGGCGACAAACGCCCAGAAACCATCGGCCATCAGCGCGGCCGGCATGTTCAGGCCACGGCTGCTGACGAAGAAGGTGTCGCCGAAGTTATGGCTGTTACGCGGCCCCGGCATGGTCAGAAACACCGCGAAGTACCAGAACAGGATCTGCAGCAGCGGCGGAATGTTACGGAAGACTTCCACATACACCGTCGCCAGCTTGGCGATGATCCAGTTCTTCGACAACCGCGCCACACCGACGATGAAACCGAGGATCGTCGCCAGGATCACGCCAATGAAGGTCACCAACAGGGTGTTGAGCAGGCCGATGACAAACACCCGGGCGTATGTGTCCGATTCGGTGTAGTCGATCAGGTGTTGAGCGATGCCGAACCCGGCACTGCGCTCCAGAAAGCTGAAGCCCGAGGTAATGCCCCGGTGCTGAAGGTTGGTCTGTGTGTTATCGAACAGATACCAGCCCATCGAGACCACCGCGACAATGGTGATGATCTGGAATAGCCACGCACGCACTTTCGGATCGCTGAGGCTGAGCCTCTGCTTTGGTGCGCCGATTGAATTTTGCATGAAGTGCCCCGCAAATAATGGAACAGAACATCACCCGGTGGTTGGCCCACCGGGTGATAGAACCATCAGCGCACTGGTGGTGCGTATTGAATGCCGCCAGCGTTCCACAAGGCGTTCAGCCCGCGGTCGATTTCCAGCGGAGTGCTCTTGCCGAGGTTTTTCTCGAACACTTCGCCGTAGTTGCCGACTTGCTTGACGATCTGGACGACCCAGTCCTTTTTCACTTTCAGGTCTTTGCCGTATTCACCGTCGGTGCCCAGCAGACGGGCAACGTCCGGGTTCTTGGTGGACTTGGCTTCAGCTTCGACGTTCTTCGAAGTGATGCCGGCTTCTTCAGCGTTGAGCATGGCGTAGCCAGTCCAGCGCACGATGGCCAGCCACTCGTCGTCGCCGTTACGCACGACCGGGCCCAATGGCTCCTTGGAAATGGTTTCCGGCAGAACCACGTAGTCTTTCGGCGAAGCCAGCTTGCTGCGCTGGGCGAACAACTGGGACTTGTCGGACGTCAGTACGTCGCAACGACCGGATTCCAGCGACTTGGCGCTTTCGTCGGAGGTGTCGAACGTGATCGGGGTGTACTTCAGGTTGTTGCCACGGAAGTAGTCGGAAACGTTCAGCTCGGTGGTGGTACCGGCCTGGATGCAGATGGTCGCGCCGTCCAGCTCTTTGGCGCTCTTGACGCCCAGCTTGTTGTTAACCAGGAAACCGATGCCGTCGTAGTAAGTGATGAAGCCGGGGAATTTCAGACCCATGCCTGCGTCACGGGAACTGGTCATGGTGGTGTTGCGCGACAGGATGTCGATTTCGCCGGACTGCAGCGCGGTGAAGCGCTCCTTGGCGTTCAACTGACTGAACTTGACCTTGGTCGCGTCACCGAAAACAGCTGCAGCCACCGCGCGGCAATAATCCGCATCGATACCCACGATCTTGCCGGTGGAGTCTGGGACCGAGAAACCAGGCAGGCCATCGCTGACGCCGCACTGTACGAAACCTTTCTTCTGCACTGCATCCAGGGTCGCGCCCGCCTGAGCGAACCCACTGACGCCGAGTACTGCGGCTGCAGTCACGACTGCCAGGGTGGATTTCAACATCTTCATTCAAACCTCCAGTTTTGCTCTTGTTGTGTCGGAGCGTGGTCCAATCGCACCCTTTTGAGGCATTGTTGACCCTTGTTGGCTTTTTTTAGGGTCAAGCGACGTAGGACCGTAGCTATGAGTCTAGTAGGAGAAAATCCACATCAGGGACAACTCACTTCTCACCAATCGGCCGAACGGGCTGTAGCCCTTCACGTTCGCGAAGCCCGTAGCGGCCACTGGCGAACATCCATCACCGGATTTTTTTGCTCTCCCACGGTCAGCGGTACACTGATAGTGTTACCGACAGGCGTAGGATCTTTCGTACGAGCATGTGCATAGCAAACCCCGTACCACACCGCTTGCAAAATCGTTTCAGGCGCAGGTCAAGAGCAAAACTTTCAGCCTTGCGACATCTACTTAACTGATCAACCGGACGCGCACTCAGACCTCGCACTTAATGAGCGCGCATGCACAACATTGGAGCAGCCATGACCGAGCCCTTGATTCTAGAACCCGTCAAGCCCGCAGACGCCTGCGTCATCTGGCTGCACGGCCTTGGCGCCGATCGCTACGACTTCCTGCCGGTGGCCGAAGCACTGCAAGAAACCTTGCTGACCACCCGCTTCGTACTCCCCCAGGCGCCCACCTGTGCTGTCACTATCAATGGTGGTTACAAGATGCCGAGCTGGTACGACATATTGGCCATGAGTCCAGCGCGCGCGATCAACCGTGAACAACTGGAGGAGTCGGCACAACGGGTCATCCAGCTGATCGATGTGCAACGAGCAGCCGGAATAGACGCCTCGCGGATTTTTCTGGCCGGTTTTTCCCAGGGCGGTGCCGTGGTACTGCACACCGCGTTCCTGAAATGGCAGGGAGCATTGGGCGGCGTACTTGCCCTCTCGACCTATGCACCGACGTTCAGCGACGCCCTGGAACTGTCCGCCAGCCAGCAGCGCATTCCGGTGCTGTCGCTGCACGGTCAGTACGACGATGTCGTGCAAAACTCGATGGGCCGAACCGCCTACGAGCATTTGAAACAGCGTGGTGTCACCGTGACATGGCAGGAATACCCAATGGGTCACGAAGTGTTACCCGAGGAAATTCGCGACATAGGCGCGTGGCTCACCGAGCGCTTGCGTTAAACCGAATGTTTAAAAACACCCTTTGATCCATCCCACTACGCCGCGCCCGATTCTTGCATTACACTGGCCGGCGTACATTCCTTAACCAATTGATGAGATGACCGTGCTCAAAGCACTCAAGAAAATGTTCGGTAAAAGCGAGACTGAGCAACTCGCGCCAGTCCCCAGCGCTCCGTCTCAAACGCCCAGCCACCGCGCCGACGGTCATCCGTCTGGTCGGGCCGCTACCGTAGCGGCACCGAAACACGAGCCCAAGCCCGCTCCGGCCGTCGAACCTGCGGCGCCAATCACGTCCGAACAACCCCGCAACGAAACACCGAAACCCGCCAAACCGCGCCGCGAACCGAAGCCAAAGGCCCCGGTGATCCCGTGGAAACTCGAAGATTTCGTCGTCGAGCCGCAGGAAGGCAAAACCCGCTTCCACGATTTCAAACTGGCCCCGGAACTGATGCACGCCATCCAGGACCTGGGTTTCCCGTATTGCACGCCGATCCAGGCCCAGGTGCTGGGCTTCACCCTCGCGGGCAAAGACGCCATCGGCCGCGCCCAGACTGGCACCGGCAAGACCGCTGCGTTCCTGATTTCGATCATCACCCAGCTGCTGCAAACCCCGCCGCCGAAAGAGCGCTACATGGGTGAGCCACGGGCACTGATCATCGCGCCGACCCGCGAGCTGGTGGTGCAGATCGCCAAGGACGCCGCCGACCTGACCAAATACACCGGCCTCAACGTCATGACCTTCGTCGGCGGCATGGACTTCGACAAGCAGCTCAAGCACCTCGAGGCCCGTCACTGCGACATCCTCGTCGCCACGCCGGGCCGTCTGCTGGACTTCAACCAGCGCGGCGACGTGCACCTGGACATGGTCGAAGTCATGGTACTGGACGAAGCCGACCGCATGCTCGACATGGGTTTCATCCCGCAAGTGCGCCAGATCATTCGCCAGACACCGCCCAAGAGCGAGCGTCAGACGTTGCTGTTCTCCGCGACCTTCACCGAAGACGTGATGAACCTCGCCAAGCAGTGGACCACCGACCCGGCCATTGTCGAAATCGAAATCACCAACGTTGCCAACGAAAACGTCGAGCAGCACATCTACGCGGTGGCCGCTGCCGACAAGTACAAACTGCTCTACAACCTGGTCAACGATAACGGCTGGGAGCGGGTGATCGTGTTCGCCAACCGCAAGGATGAAGTGCGGCGCATCGAAGAACGCCTGGTGCGTGATGGCATCAATGCGGCGCAGCTGTCCGGCGACGTGCCGCAGCACAAGCGCATCAAGACCCTGGAAGGTTTCCGCGAAGGCAAGATCCGTGTGTTGGTGGCCACGGACGTGGCCGGGCGCGGCATCCACATTGACGGCATCAGCCACGTGATCAACTTCACCCTGCCGGAAGTCCCGGACGACTACGTGCACCGCATCGGGCGCACCGGTCGTGCTGGTGCCGACGGTGTCTCCATCAGTTTTGCCGGTGAAGACGACTCCTACCAGCTACCGTCCATCGAAGAGAAGCTGGGCCGCAAGATCAGCTGTGAAACGCCACCGACGCACCTGCTGCGTGCGGTTGAGCGCAAGCGTCCGTAACGGACGACGCGTAGAAAGAGGCGCAGCCGGAAACGGACTGCGCCTTTTTTTCGCCCGGCTTTTTTAATAGGTGCTTGCTCGCGATATTAAAATGTCCATAATGGACAAATTAGTTTATCTCGATGCCCGGAGCCACCATGACCAACAGCCCCCATGTGATCACCCAACCGCAGGCCCGTGAGTGGCTGGCCCAGGTCGACGTACCGCAGATCATGCGCAACCTGTTCCGCGACCTCGCCGCCGGCCAGGCGGTGCAACCGGCGCAGCAACTGGTGGAGTTTCCCCAGGGTGCCGGCGACTTCATCAACTATCTGGGTGTGCTGGCCAAAGAAGGCGTGTACGGGGTCAAGACGTCGCCGTACATCGTGCGCGAGCAAGGCCCGCTGGTGACCGCCTGGACCTTACTGATGTCGATGCAGACCGGTCAGCCGCTGCTGTTGTGCGACGCGGGCGAACTGACCACGGCGCGCACCGCCGCGACGACCGCCGTGGCGGTCGATGCACTCGCACCGCTCAAAGCGACTCGCCTGGCAATCATCGGCAGCGGCAAGGTCGCCCAGGCGCATTTGCGCTACGTGAAGAACCTGCGCGACTGGCAGAGCATCAGCCTGTACTCGCCAAACCTGAGCGACGACGTTGAAACCGTGGCCCTGCTGAAAAGCATCGAGCCACGCCTGACCGTCGTCGACAGCCGCGAAGCCGCTGTCGACGACGCGGAGGTGATCATGCTCTGCACCTCATCCGCCGGCCCGGTGATCGACCCGTCCAGCCTGCGCAAACCGGCGTTGATCACCTCCATCAGCACCAACGCCCCACGCGCCCACGAAGTGCCGCCGCAAAGCCTCAATGACATGCAGGTGTTCTGTGACTATCGTCTGACCACCCCCGGCTCGGCCGGTGAGATGCTGATTGCCGGCGAACAACATGGCTGGAATAACGATGCGATTGTCGGCGACCTGGCCGATCTGCTGAGCGAGAAGGTGCAGCGCCCTGACTACCATCGCCATGTGTTCTTCCGCTCCATCGGCCTGGGCCTGGAAGACATCGCGCTGGCCAATGCCATCTACCGCCTACAACCCTAACACCCCACCCTGTGGGAGCTGGCTTGCCAGCGATGCAGACGCCACGGTCCATCATTTACACTGCGGCGATGCGATCGCCAGCAAGCCGGCGCCTACAGGGATGACCGATAACAGGAGACGTTCATGAGCCACGCAGATTTCATCATCATCGGCGGCGGGATTGCCGGCGCTTCCACCGGTTTCTGGCTGTCGCAGCACGGGCGCGTGGTCGTGCTCGAACGCGAATCCCATCCGGCCTATCACTCCACCGGACGCTCGGCGGCGCTGTACAGCGCCGCTTATGGCACACCGCAGGTTCGCGCGTTGACCCAGGCCAGCCGAGCGTTTTTCGACACGCCACCGACCGGCTTCTGCGAGCACCCGCTGCTCACCCCGCGCGGCGAAATGACCGTGGACTTCACCGGTGACCCGGCCGAGCTGAACAAGCAATACCTGAGCGCCAAGGCCACGGTGCCCGAGATGCAATTGCTCAGCGCGCAAGAGGCCTGCGCCCGGCTGCCGATCCTGCGCCAGGAAAAAGTCCACGGTGCGATCTACGACCCGACCGCCAGCGACATCGACACCGACGCGCTGCACCAGGGCTATCTGCGCGGCATCCGCCGCCACAAAGGCGAAGTCCATACAGACTGCGAAGTACTGGGCCTGAGCCGCGATGCCGAAGGCGTGTGGCAGGTACAGACCCACGCCGGCACCTTCAGCGCGCCGGTGATCATCAACGCCGCTGGCGCCTGGGCCGACAAGATCGGTGAACTGGCCGGCGCCAACCCCCTGGGCCTGCAACCCAAGCGGCGTGCGGCCTTCATTTTCGCCGGCCCCGAGGGCGTGGACATTCATCACTGGCCCATGCTGGTCAGCCTCGACGAATCCTTCTACATGAAACCCGATGCCGGGATGTTCCTCGGCTCACCGGCCAACGCCGATCCGGTAGAACCGCACGATGTGCAGCCTGAAGAGCTGGACATCGCCATGGGCATTTACCAGATCGAAGAAGCCACGACCCTGACCATCCGCCGTCCGACCCGCACCTGGGCCGGCCTGCGCAGCTTCGTCAGTGACGGCGACCTGTTGTCCGGTTTCGACCCACAGGTGCCAGGCCTGTTCTGGGTAGCGGCACAGGGCGGCTATGGCATCCAGACCTCGCCCGCCATGGGCCAGGCCAGCGCCGCCCTGGTGCGCGGTGAAGCATTGCCCGAGCCACTCACACGCTTCGGCCTGAACGAAGCCATGCTCTCCCCTGCCCGCCTGGGCTGATCCTCACCCTCAGGTGACGCGCCGACACGATTGCGGCACACTTTCAGAGCCCCGTTTTTCGGGGCGCTGAAGCTGCCCGGAGCCCCATGTGATGAACGCCCCCGAAAAAGACCCGGCCCTGAACGACGCCGCCCTGGATAACTTCCGGGCGATTGCCGACGCCATCGCCACGTTGTTCTTTCCCCACGCCGAAGTGGTGCTGCACGACTTGCGCACGCAGAAGGTCGACTACATCGCCAACAACCTGTCGAAAAGGGAGATAGGCGACGACTCGGCGCTCGAAGACATGCTCAGCGACGATGTCACCGAACGAAATATCGGTCCGTATGAAAAGCTCAACTGGGATGGTCAGAAAATTCGCAGCCTGAGCACCGTCCTGCGCGACCGCGACAGTCATCCTGTGGCGGTGCTGTGCATCAATCTGAATATTTCGCTGTTTGAAAACGCCAAGGCGGCGCTGGACCTGTTTCTGTCGCCGACCAAACTGATTCCGCAACCGGACTCACTGTTCCGCGATGACTGGCAGGAGCGCATCAACACCTTCCTGCACAACTGGCTGCGCGAGCGGCAACTGAGCCTGAACCTGCTGACCCGCGACCACAAACGCGAACTGGTGCTGGCACTGCACGCCGAAGGGGCGTTCAAAGGCAAAAGCGCTTCGAACTATGTGGCCAATGTGCTGAACATGGGACGGGCGACGGTGTACAAGCATTTGAAGGAATTGAAGGGCTAGAGATCTGCATTGGCAGTTCCGGCCTCATCGCTGGCAAGCCAGCTCCCACAGGTTCTGCGGTGATCACATAGTTGTGCACGACGCAGACAATGTGGGAGCTGGCTTGCCAGCGATAGCGGACTATCAGTCGCCGTAGATGTCGGACTTGAAGTACTTATCGGAAATCTTCTGATATTCGCCATTGGCGCGAATGCCGTCGATGGCGGTGTTCAGTTCGCTGACCAACTCGGCATTACCCTTGCGTACGGCAATCCCGGCGCCCTCGCCAACGTATTTCGGGTCCTTCAACTCAGGCCCGACAAATGCGTAGCCCTTACCGCGCGGCATCGACAGGAAGTCATTGAGCGGAATGGTGTCGGCAAAAATGGCGTCGAGGCGACCGGCCGCCAGGTCCATGTAGATCTCTTCGTTGTTGCTGTAACGCTTGACGTTGATGCCTTTGGGCTCGAACACCTCGGTGGCATAACGGTCCGTGGTGGTGGCACGCTGCACGCCGACCGTCTTGCCTTTGAGGCTGGCGTACTGGTCATCCACCGCGGCGCCTTCCTTCATCACCAGGCGCGACGAAGTGAAGTAGTACTTGTGGGTGAAGTCCACCGACTTCTTGCGGTCGTCGTTGATGGTCATGGACGACAGCGCCATGTCGATCTTCTTCACTTTCAGGGAAGGAATCAGACCATCGAACTCACCTTCAACCCACACACACTTGACCTTCATCTGGGCGCACAGAGCATTCCCGATGTCGTAGTCGAAACCGACGATTTCGCCTTTATCGGTTTTGGAAGCGAACGGCGGGTAAGCGGCCTCGATACCGATGCGCAAGGTTTTCTCGGCGGCAAACACGCTACTGCACGCCAACAGGCTCAGGGCCAGACCGGTGATGAGGGGAAACTTCTTCATGTTCGTTCTCTCGCGGGTTGTTGTTGGTTTGGCAAGACAGAAGAAAGAGCTGAAACGGGGAATGCCTTTTTTGTACTTATAATTCCATACTGGACTTTTACGTATTATTCGTCAATCAGACAAATGCAGCCCGTATCGGCCGGTGGTCGGGAGGGGAGTCAGTAAAAGTGGTGGTGGTGCGGATGACGCCATCGCGAGCAGGCTCCCACACAGTGGGTCTGTGTTTGCAGTTGCAATGTGGGAGCGAGCCTGCTCGCGATGGCTTACTTGGAAACGCCGCAGAACTTACTGCTTCCAGCGATCCGCTGCCGCATGATCGCTGTCGCGCCCTTCGACCCAACGCGGGCCGTCGCTGGTGTTTTCTTTCTTCCAGAACGGTGCGCGGGTTTTCAGGTAGTCCATGACAAAGGCACAGGCGTCGAACGCGGCCTGACGGTGCGCACTGGCGGCGCCGACAAAAACGATGGGCTCGCCCGGCTCCAGCGCGCCAATGCGATGCAGCACGTCCAGCTTGAGCAGCGGCCAGCGCTGCTCGGCCTCGCTGGCAATCTTGGCGAGGGCTTTTTCGGTCATGCCCGGATAGTGCTCGAGGAACATTCCGGCCACGTCGAGCCCGTCATTGAAGTCGCGCACGTAGCCGACAAAACTCACCACCGCGCCGACGCCGACATTGGCATCGTGCATGGCATTGACTTCGGCTCCCGGATCGAACGCTGTGGACTGCACGCGAATCGCCATGGCTCAGCCCCCGGTCACGGTCGGAAAAAACGCCACTTCGTCGCCCTCGCTCACCGGCTCGTCGAGTTGGCAGAGGTCTTCGTTGCGCGCGCACATCAGGTTCTGCTCGCTCAGCACCTCGGCACCGTCGCGCTGCGCCAGCAATGCCCGAACGTCGTCGACAGTGGCGAAATCACCCTGAACCCGTAACGAGTCCACGCCAATCGCCTCGCGATAACGGGCAAAAAATTTCACCGTGATGTTCATGGCTGATCTGCCTGGAAATGCCCGCTCTTGCCGCCGACCTTTTCCAGCAGACGCACGCTTTCGATGGTCATGCCGCGATCGACGGCCTTGCACATGTCGTAGATGGTCAGCGCTGCCACACTGGCGGCGGTCAGGGCTTCCATCTCGACACCGGTCTGCCCGGACAGTTTGCAACGCGCCACGATACGCACACTGTCCTCGCCCTCGGCACTGAGCTCGACTTTCACGCCGGTCAGCATCAGCGGGTGGCACAGAGGAATCAGGTCGCTGGTTTTCTTCGCTGCTTGAATGCCGGCAATGCGCGCCACAGCGAAGACATCACCCTTGGGGTGACCGCCGCTGACGATCATCTGCAGGGTTTCGGGCAGCATGCGCACCAGCGCTTGGGCCGTCGCCTCACGGAACGTCACGGCTTTTTCGGTGACGTCGACCATGTTGGCGCGACCTTGGGAATCGAGATGAGTCAGCACGGGGTTACTCCTGATCAGGAGCGTCGATTGTAAACCTGCGGGTCAGATTTCCGCACGCACGATTATCGCCCCACACAGGCATAAAAAAACCAGGCGGCTGTCGAGGCCGCCCGGTTTTGGTTGAATGGTTACAGATGCGATTCGGCGTATTCGGCCAGGATCGAACGTGGCACCCCTTGCAGGGTGATGTGCACCCCGTTCGGGAAGTCCTTGAAGCGTTCAGTGAGGTAGGTCAGCCCGGAGCTGGTCGCGGACAGGTAGGGGGTGTCGATCTGCGCCAGGTTACCCAGGCACACCACTTTGGAACCGGCGCCGGCACGGGTGATGATGGTTTTCATCTGGTGCGGCGTGAGGTTCTGGCACTCGTCGATCAGGATCAGACTCTGCTGGAAGCTGCGGCCCCGGATGTAGTTGAGGGATTTGAACTGCAACGGCACTTTGCTGAGGATGTAATCGACGCTGCCATGGGTGCTTTCGTCATCCATGTGCAAGGCTTCGAGGTTGTCGGTGATGGCGCCCAGCCATGGCTCCATTTTTTCCGCTTCGGTACCGGGCAGGAAGCCGATCTCCTGGTCCAGGCCCTGCACGCTACGAGTGGCAATGATCCGCCGGTAGCGCTTGCTGACCATGGTCTGCTCGATCGCCGCCGCCAGTGCCAGGATGGTTTTACCGGAGCCGGCCGCACCGGACAGGTTGACCAGGTGGATGTCCGGATCCAGCAAGGCGTAGAGCGCCAGGCTCTGATAGATGTCCCGTGGCTTCAGGCCCCAGGCTTCCTGGTGCAACAGGGGTTCCTGGTGCAGGTCCAGAATCAGCAGCTTGTCTTCTTCGATCTCCTTGATCCAGCCGACAAAGCCCTGCTCATCGATGATGAACTCGTTGATGTGCACGGCCGGCAAGTTGTCGATCAGTTGTACCTGATGCCAGGTGCGGCCATGGTCCTGACGGGTTTCAACCTTGCTCACACGGTCCCAGAAGGAACCGGTCATGTTGTGATAACCATTGGGCAGCAGCGATACGTCGTCAACCAGTTGGTCGGTGCTGTAGTCCTCGGCCGCGATCCCGCAAGCGCGGGCCTTGAGGCGCATGTTGATGTCTTTGGTGACCAGCACCACGGGCAGTTTCGGATCGCGCGCGTGCAGGTCGATCAGTTGGTTGATGATTTTGTTGTCGTTCAGATGCTCGGGCAGAATCAGGTTCGGCTCGGCACGCTTGCTCATCAGAATTGACAGCAAGCCCTTCGGCCCGCTCTTGCCCCGCTGGATTGGCACACCCTGTTCAACGTCCTCGGGGGAGGCATCGCCCAGGGTCTTGTCGATCAGGCGAATGGCCTGGCGGCATTCGGCCGCGACGCTGTGATGCCCGCTCTTGAGCTTGTCGAGCTCTTCCAGCACGGTCATCGGGATGGCGACGTGGTGTTCTTCGAAATTGAGGAGCGCGTTTGGATCGTGAATCAATACATTGGTATCGAGTACATAAAGGATTGGCTGGTTGGAAGAAGAGCTACGTCCGTGATCATCCATACTCGGTCACCTTTGTGGGAGCCAGTCGACGCAATACCTTGGCGGTGCTGCGCCTCGAAGTGGCCGCCGAATCTCACCTGCGGAGATCCAAGTGACTGCAAACAAACGGGTCTTGGAAGACGCCACCTGTGTTGCAGGTTTCGGCGGTCTGTCTTCGTAATACTCCAAAACACATGACAGAAAAAAGCACTTTGACGTTTTTTTGAAGTTTATTTTTCAGAATGACCAATAGCACTTGGCGGACTGCCATCACCCGTTTAAAGTCGGAAGTCCGCCTGCATCGAAATCCCTCCCAAAATCGCCCTTCGCCCAATGTTTACGGGCTTTCGCCGTTTTCAGCGAAACGCGCTCCGGCTTTTCACTGGAACCCGTTCTGGCAGTCTTCCCAACCGATCCCGCTTTGCGCCGTTTGCGTAATCAGCCAGGGCATCGCCGTTTTCACCCCATCCTGTTTCACATTGAAATTGATCACGCCATGACGCCACAGCAGCATCAGGGTCAACACCCGTTGCGCGCTCTGGCTGGCCTTGAGCTTGCCGGCGCCGTCCTGGGCATCGATGTCCCATAACGCCACCTGCACCCCCTGAGACTTGAAGAAGCCTTGCGCGTCGGAACGGCGCTGGCCATCGGGCGGGCGAAACAGCGGCACGTAGTTCTCCGGCAGTTTGCTTTTGACCAGCTCGGCGCTGCGCCGCACCGAATCCTGCCAGTCCTGCCAATGGCTGTGGGAGCGGAACTCCCAACCCTGTACGCCGACGCACTGCATCGAGTAGGTCGATGGCAGGCTCGCCGCCGAACGCTCGGCCAGACGCGTCTGGATATCCTTGCCAAGGACGAAGAACGTGCCGCTCATGTTCGACTTGCGCAGGTACTCGGTGACCCAGTCCGTGTTGTCCGGCATGGCATTGGCGGCACTGTCGAAGGTGAGCAGAAACAGCCGGTCATGCATCTCGTCGCCATTGCGCTCAAAGTCGCCGAAACGATCGACTTCGCTACTGGTTTGCGGAAACAGCGCGGCCTTGCGCAATTGCTCGTCCAGGTACTGGGCATGAAACAGGCGACTCGGTTCGGCCCACTTGATGTAGTAACTGTCCTCGCTGATCTGGAACTTGGCGGCTTGCTCGCGCAGGGTGGGCATGTCCTCGACCAGGAAACAGAAAGACGCATCCTGGTCGCAGCTCTGCTGGGCAAAGTTGTAGCTGCTCAACAGACGCAGCCACAGGCGCTGGCGAACATGGTTGACCGACGCCATGTTGATCGTGCGCAAGCCCAGACGCTGGGCCAGTGCCGGTTCGTCCATCGCTTCGCTGGCCAGCAGCACACGGGCAAACATCAGGATTTCGGCGCGCGAGGCGACGTCGAACAGCGTCGGGTTGCCGAGTTGTTCAGGCCAGGTGCTGCGATCAAGGGTCGCCACATCACCCGGCGCCGCCATGGCCCCGAAGCTCAAGAGCCAGGCCGAAAAAAGAAAAACGATGCGCAATGGGATGTCTCCATAACAAAACCCGCGCGGCACTATAGCCGATCCAGTCCCAACTCCCGCAGCAGGCTCGCACACAGGGCCTTGTGCAACCCCACCGATCATCACCTATGGCCTTGATAGCTGGAGTCAACCAGGACAACCCCCTAGAATCGCCCCCACGATTAAAGGAGACGACTTCATGCTGATGGTGATTTCACCCGCCAAGACCCTCGATTACGAAACACCGCCGGCGACCCAGCGCTTTACCCAGCCGCAATACCTGGACCATTCCCAGGAGCTGATCCTGCAATTGCGCGAGCTGACACCGGCGCAAATAAGCGAGCTGATGCATGTCTCCGACAAGATCGGCGGGCTCAACGCCGCGCGTTTCGGCAGCTGGACGCCTGCGTTCACCCCTGAAAACGCCAAACAGGCCTTGCTGGCGTTCAAGGGCGATGTTTATACCGGCCTCAACGCACAAACCTTCAGCGAAGCCGATTTCGATTACGCCCAGGAACACTTGCGCATGCTTTCCGGCCTGTATGGCTTGCTGCGCCCACTGGACCTGATGCAACCGTACCGCCTGGAAATGGGTACCAAGCTGGCCAATGCCCGTGGCAAGGATCTGTATGCGTTCTGGGGCACGCGGATCAGCGAATGGTTGAACGAAGCCCTGGCCGACCAGGGTGATGACGTGCTGCTGAACCTGGCCTCCAACGAGTACTTCTCGGCGGTCAAACGCAACGCCCTGAGGGCGCGCATTATCAACACCGAGTTCAAGGACCTGAAGAACGGTCAGTACAAAATCATCAGCTTCTATGCGAAAAAGGCCCGCGGCATGATGAGTCGCTTCGTCATCGAAGAACGCATCAACGACCCGGCCGGCCTCAAACAGTTCGACGTGCAGGGCTATCGGTACAGCGCCGAGCAGTCTAAACCGGACAATCTGGTGTTCCTGCGCGATCACGCTCCAGACTGAAACGCCGGGGTGGCGCATGACGCTCGGATCCGTCATGCGCCCCATTGAGCCCCCACAATTTTCCCGCCAGATTCGCCATTTTCATGGCGCCAAAAATACATCGCGCCGATTTATAACTTTAGTTTCACTCGACTTTGATGATTTTTTTCAGTAGTGGCACTGAAATTTTTTATCGGTAGTGGCAAAAAACTATCCCCTCCAATAAATCGCCTATATATAAAGGGCGAAACGGCAAGTGCTATCAATATGAAAGCAGTGCCATCTTTCTCAATATTTCAAGAAATTTCAGAATTCATGATCAGCGGGTCGGAACTATGTCCGAATGCACCGCTCATACCACCGGTAACGATTCTCACACTGCTTGTACGAGATAACTTACGCAGAATAGAGATCCATGTAGCAAAGTTGTCACATCAACTTGTGCTGAATAATCCCTGATTTGGGCAATACACAACGGACAGGAGATAACGTTTTATGACTATCCCCTACAAGGCCATGGCAGCGCCCCTATAAGCGTGCTCAATGGAGCACCCAAGCGCTTGATTTACGGGCTCATGGCCTGGTATCGAGCGCGCAAGACGATTGCACGGACATCCTCTGAATAGTGGATTGGCTGCATAACAGGGCACGTCATAACAATAAGGCCCGATTGCGCACATCTTGAGTGCACTTATTTAGACACTCATCATTCATATGCCAGAACACGGCATTGTTGCGCCTGTAAGCCGCACTTGCGAATGCACTATGAACGCTGAAACACCCTTAACTCCAGCCATCTAATGGCTTGATGAATACAGGCTTGATAATAGAGAGGTAATTGCGATGCGCATCAGCATATTTGGTTTGGGTTATGTCGGCGCAGTCTGTGCCGGATGCCTGTCTGCACGGGGCCATGACGTTGTCGGCGTCGATGTTGCCAAGGACAAGATCGATATGATCAATGCCGGCAAATCGCCGATCGTTGAACCGGGCCTGGGCGAACTTCTGGCGCAAGGTATCCAGACGGGTCGTCTGCGTGGCACGACCAACTTCGCCGAGGCGATTCGTGACACCGACCTGTCGATGATCTGCGTCGGCACGCCGAGCAAGAAGAACGGCGACCTGGAACTGAACTACATCGAAGCGGTGTGCCGCGAAATCGGTTTTGTCCTGCGCGACAAGAGCACCCGCCACACCATCGTGGTCCGCAGCACCGTGCTGCCAGGCACCGTGGCCAACGTGGTCATCCCGATTCTCGAAGATTGCTCCGGCAAGAAGGCCGGTGTCGATTTCGGTGTCGCCGTGAACCCTGAGTTCCTGCGCGAAAGCACCGCCATCGCCGACTACGACCAGCCGCCAATGACCGTCATCGGCGAATTCGACAAGGCCTCGGGCGACGTTCTGCAATCGCTGTACGAAGAGCTCGACGCGCCGATCATCCGCAAGGACATCGCCGTCGCCGAAATGATCAAGTACACCTGCAACGTCTGGCACGCCACCAAGGTGACCTTCGCCAACGAGATCGGCAACATCGCCAAGGCCGTCGGCGTCGACGGCCGCGAAGTGATGGACGTGGTCTGCCAGGACAAGACCCTGAACCTGTCCCAGTACTACATGCGCCCCGGCTTCGCTTTCGGCGGCTCCTGCCTGCCCAAGGACGTTCGCGCCCTGACCTACCGCGCCAGCTCGCTGGATGTGGAAGCGCCGCTGCTCAACTCGTTGATGCGCAGTAACGAGTCCCAGGTGCAAAACGCCTTCGATATCGTTGAAAGCCACGACAAACGCAAAGTCGCCCTGCTGGGACTGAGCTTCAAGGCCGGCACCGACGACCTGCGCGAGAGTCCGCTGGTGGACCTGGCGGAAATGCTGATCGGCAAAGGTTTCGACCTGAAGATCTACGACAGCAACGTCGAATACGCCCGTGTCCATGGCGCGAACAAGGACTACATCGAGTCGAAGATCCCTCACGTCTCGTCCTTGCTCAATGCCGACTTCGACGACGTGATCAACAACTCCGACGTGATCATCCTCGGCAACCGCGACGAGAAATTCCGCGCCCTGGTGCAGAACGTTCCTCACGGCAAGCAGGTGATCGACCTGGTCGGCTTCATGTCCAAGGCCACCAGCGTCAGCGGCCGTACCGAAGGGATCTGCTGGTAAAGCAGCAATAAGCGACAAGCTTCAAGCGGCAAGTTAAGCGCTCCTCGCTTGCTGCTTGAGGCTTGAAGCTTTCAACTGACTTTAGGATTCCGATTATGCACAGGCTAAAGCACGGCCTACTCCAGGCCGCCGGTTGGCTGTTTTATCTGAGTTTATTGATGGGCATCGCCATGGCGTTGCCTGTGTCCACGTTCGACTCCGAGTCGAAGGACTTCATTTTCCTGATCGGTATCGTCGGCATCTGGCGCTACTCGATGGGGGCCACGCACTTTCTGCGCGGCATGCTGTTTCTGTACGTGGTCTACCCGCACCTGCGGCGCAAAGTGCGCAAGCTGGGTAAAGCGGCAGACCCGTCCCATGTATTTCTGATGGTCACCAGTTTCCGCATCGACGCCCTGACCACCGCACAGGTCTACAGCTCGGTGATTCGTGAAGCCATCGACTGCGGCCTGCCGACCACCGTGGTCTGCTCCATCGTGGAGATGTCCGATGAGCTGCTGGTGAAAAGCCTGTGGAACCGGATGAATCCACCGGCCCGGGTCAAGCTCGATTTCGTGCGCATTCCCGGCACCGGCAAGCGTGATGGCCTGGCCTACGGCTTCCGCGCCATCTCCCGTCACCTGCCGGATGACCGCGCCGTGGTCGCCGTGATCGATGGCGACACCGTGCTCGCCGAGGGCGTGGTGCTCAAGACCGTGCCGTGGTTCCAGCTGTTCGGCAACGTTGGCGGCCTGACCACCAATGAGTTCTGCGAAGTGCGCGGCGGCTACATCATGAGCGAATGGCACAAGCTGCGCTTCGCCCAGCGTCACATCAACATGTGCTCGATGGCCCTGTCCAAGCGCGTGCTGACCATGACCGGCCGCATGTCGGTGTTCCGCGCCAGCGTCGTGACCAACCCGGACTTCATCGCCGACGTGGAAAGCGACTCGCTGCAACACTGGCGCCTGGGTCGTTTCAAGTTCCTCACCGGGGACGACAAATCGAGCTGGTTCAGCCTGATGCGCCTGGGCTACGACACCTTCTACGTGCCGGACGCGGCGATTCACACCGTGGAACACCCGCCGGAAAAGAGCTTCATCAAGGCCAGCCGCAAGCTGATGTTCCGCTGGTACGGCAACAACCTGCGGCAGAACTCGCGTGCCCTGGGCCTGGGGGTCAAGCGCCTCGGTGTGTTCACGTCGGTGGTGCTGTTCGATCAGCGCGTGTCGATGTGGACCTCCCTGCTGGGCCTGACCGTGGCCCTGATCGCCAGCTTCAAGTACGGCACCGCGTTCATCCTGGTGTACCTGCTGTGGATCGGTATCACCCGCCTGATCCTGACCCTGCTGCTGTCCTGCTCCGGTCACCGGATCGGCCCGGCGTACCCGGCGATTCTCTATTACAACCAGATCGTCGGCGCGCTGGTGAAGATCTACGTGTTCTTCCGCCTCGACCAACAGTCCTGGACTCGCCAGCCCACTTCTCTGACCCGTGATCTCGCCAGCTTTCAACGTTGGTTCAACACCTGGTCGTCTCGGACCATGACCTTCTCTGCCGGCAGCATTTTCGTCGCCGTGCTGCTGATGATGGTCTGACCGCCCCCTTATTGAATTAACCAGGAAACCACCCCTATGAATACCGCCGTCAACGCCAACGTAGTGCATGAATCCGAAGCCCAGCGCCAACACGCCCGAGTGAAAATCCCGGCCAAGCTGCGCTTCTACGGTCCCGACCGCACGCCGATCGAAGCACGAGTGCTCGACCTCTCCGCCGGTGGCCTGGCCTTCAATGCCGGCCAGTTGCCGCTGAAGATCGGCGACGTGTACAAGGCGCGCCTGCAATTCGTGATCGACAACCTCGGCCTGGCCATGGACGTCGAGTTGCAGGTTCGCTCCTTCGATCGCCAGAGCGGTCGCGCCGGTTGCCAGTTCCAGAACCTGGAGCAACAAGACATCTCGACCCTGCGTCACCTGATCACCTCGCACCTGGCCGGCGACATCGTCAGCATCGGCGAAGTGCTGGCGACGCTGCAGCGCGACAACTTCACCAAGGCACGCAAGGTCAAGGACGGCGGCCACGGTATGTCCGCGTTCGGACGCATGAAAGCCGTGACCTTCAGCCTGGGGATCTTCGTCGTTGGCCTGGCCGCGTTCGGCTTCATCTTCAAGTCGGTGTATGGCATGTACTTCGTCAGCCACGCCCAGGCCGGCCTGGTCAGCGTGCCGGGTGTGAACATCACCATGCCCCGCGACGGTACCGTGCAGAGTCTGTTGAAACCCGATGGCGTGGCCGCCAAAGGCGCGCCGCTGGCGACCTTCAGCACCAGCATGCTCGACGTGCTCAAGGGTCATCTGGAAGACGATCAACTGACACCGGCCAAAGTCGAAGAGCTGTTCGGCAAGCAAATGACCGGCACCCTCACTTCGCCATGCGATTGCACCGTGGCCCAGCAAATGGTCGCCAACGGTCAGTACGCCAGCAAAGGCGATGTGATCTTCCAATTGGTGCCACGCAACAGCGAAGCCAACGTTGAAGCGCGCTTCTCCTATCGCCAGTTCAGCGACGTGCTGCCAGGCACTGCGGTGCGCTTCCAGATCGCCGGCGAAGACAAATCCCGCACTGGCAAGATCGTCAGCAGCACCAGCCTGAAAAGCGCCGACCTGTCGTCCGACATTCGCGTCCTGATCCAGCCGGACGAAGCCCTGGACACCACCCTCGCCGGCCGTCCGGTGGAAGTGAGCAGCGACCGTGGCCCGAACCTGAACTGGCTGATCGACAAAGCCATGGCCGCTGGTCTTTAAGCGGAGGACATGCCTGTGACGATCATCAGTCTTCTGAGAACACCGAGCTCCCACAGTGGCTTGGTGGTGTGCTCGCTGGCCTTGGCAGTCAGCCTCGCCGGCTGCGCCGGCCTGCCCGACCAGCGCCTGGCCAACGAAGCGCTCAAGCGTGGCGATACCGCCACCGCAGCGGCGAATTACCAGCAACTGGCCGATCTGGGCTACAGCGAGGCGCAAGTCGGTCTGGCTGACATTCAGGTCGACAGCCGTGACCCGGCGCAGATGAAACAGGCCGAGGCAACTTACCGCGCCGCCGCCAGCGTTTCACCGCGAGCGCAAGCACGCCTGGGTCGTCTGCTGGTGGCCAAACCCGGCTCCACCGAAGCCGAGCAACACGAGGCCGAAGGCCTGTTGAAAAAAGCCGCCGCCAATGGCGAAGGCAACACATTGATCCCGTTGGCCATGCTGTACCTGCAATACCCGCACAGCTTCCCGAACATCAATGCCCAGCAGCAGATCAGCCAATGGCGCGCCGAAGGCAAACCGCAAGCGGGTCTGGCGCAGGTACTGCTCTACCGCACCCAGGGCACTTACGACCAGCACCTGGACGAAGTGGCAACGATCTGCAAAGCCGCGTTGAACACCACCGACATCTGCTACGTCGAGCTGGCCACGGTTTATCAGAAACAGGCCAGGCCCGAGCAACAAGCCGAACTGATCAAGCAGCTGCAAGCCGCTCACGCTCGCGGCACGGTTTCCGCGCAACGGGTCGACAGCGTTGCCCGTGTGCTGGCGGATGCGACCCTCGGCACGCCCGATGAAAAAACCGCGCAGTCGCTGCTCGAACCCATCGCTCCGGGTTACCCGGCATCATGGGTCACCCTCGCGCAACTGCTCTACGACTTCCCCGAACTGGGCGACGTCAACCAGATGATGAAGTACCTGGACAACGGCCGTGCCGCCGACCAGCCGCGCGCCGAACTGTTGCTAGGCAAGCTCTACTACGAGGGCAAGAGGGTTCCGGTCGATGCCAAGGTCGCCGAAGAACACTTCCAGAAAGCCGTCGGCCGCGAAGTCGCCGCCGATTATTACCTCGGCCAGATCTACCGCCGTGGCTACCTGGGCAAGGTCTATCCGCAAAAGGCCCTCGATCATCTGCTGACCGCTGCGCGCAACGGCCAGAACAGCGCCGACTTCGCCATCGCCCAATTGTTTTCCCAGGGCAAGGGCACCAAGCCTGACCCGCTCAACGCGTATGTCTTCAGTCAATTGGCCAAGGCCCAGAACACCCCGCAAGCCACCGAACTTGCACAAACACTCGAAGCCCAACTGCCGCCTGCGCAGATCAAAGAGGCCCAGCGTCTGTTGAAACAGGAACAGGCGACTCGTGGTGCCTTGAGCCAGAACACGCTGCAACTGCACGCCCTGCAAGAAGACGGCGAGGAATCCCTATGAAGTTGAATCCATTCGTCAAGGCCGGTATTGGCCTGACATTCGCCCTGATCTGGTCCTGCCCGACACTGGCGGCGATCACCGAAACCAAGAACTTCGGCCTCGAAGTGAAAATCACCGGCCAGTCCGAAGACGACCGTGACCTCGGTACCCGGCCCGGCGGCGACGTCAACGGCATCGGTCTGGACCTGCGTCCCTGGGTCTATGGCGAAAGCGGCGCCTGGAGCGCCTACGCCATGGGTCAGGCCGTGACGGCCACCGACATCATCGAAACCGACACCCTGCAACAGTCCGAAGGCACCGAGAACACCAGCAACAATGATCGCGTGACCAAGAAGAACTACCTGGCGATGCGCGAGTTCTGGGTCGGCTACAGCGGCTTCACGCCCTACCCCGGCGAGATCCTGAAAGTCGGTCGCCAGCGCTTGCACAACGACGACGGACAATGGCGTGACACCAACATCGAAGCCGTGAACTGGACCTTCGACACCACCCTGTTGCGCGCCAACGCCGGTGTCGCCGAACGCTTCAGCGAGTACCGCACCGACTTGAAAGAGCTGGCGCCCAAGGACAAGGATCGCCTGCACGCTTACGCCGAGGCCGAATACCAGTGGACACCGGGTCAATGGGTCGGCATTCGCGGTCATCACACCCACGACGACGGCAAGCTCGACTATGCGCAACCGGGCGTGCCCAGCGATTCGCTGGACAAGAAACAGAACGGCGACATCAGCTGGATCGGCCTGCAGGCCAACAGCGACGCTTACAACTGGCGCAACACCAACACGGTCAATTACTGGGGCAGCGTCACCGGCATGAGCGGCGACCGCGACACGGTCAACCCGCTGAACGCCGATGGCACCGCACCCGCGCAACCCAAGCAAAGCGGCGATGTCAGCGGCTGGGCCACCGATCTGGGTGTGCGCCTGCGCCTCGACCCGCAATGGCAAGTCGGTGCGGCCTATGCCCGAGCCAGCGCCGATTACGAACAGAACGGCCTGGAAAGCAACCGCTCGAACTACACCGGCACCCGCTCGCGGGTGCACCGTTTCGGCGAGGCCTTCCGTGGCGAAATGAACAACCTGCAAACCGCCACGCTGTTCGGTTCGTGGATGCTCAACGACGAGTACGACGCCAGCCTGATCTACCACAAGTTCTGGCGTGTCGACGGCAACAAGCCGGTCGGCAGCAACGGCATCGATGCGGTGCAGAACAACACCGACGACGTCACCGGCGCCGTGCTCTCCACCACCTCCCTGCCGCTGAACGATGGCGAGAAAGACATGGGCCAGGAAATGGACCTGGTCGTCACCAAGTACTTCAAGCAAGGCCTGTTGCCAGCAGCGCTGAGCCAGAAAATCGACGAGCCTTCGGCCCTGGTGCGCTTCCGTGGCGGCGTGTTCAAGCCCGGCGATGCCTACGGCAGCCAGGTCGATTCGTACATGCACCGCGCGTTCATCGACGTGATCTGGCGCTTCTGATGCACACCGCGAAGGGAGTTTTCCAGATGAATCATCAAGCCCGACAAGGCTCGATCAGCTTGTTGGCCGGCGCTTTGCTGCTGGCCAGTGCAGCTGCCTTCGCCAGTACGGAGCCGGCAGCCAAGCCGGCCACCATGGCCAAGGAACTGCAACAGGCCAAGACCTACACCGTCAGCAGCGCACCGACCGCGCCGCTGGAACTGGCCACGCCGAAATTGCCGGACATCTCCGGCTACACCGCCGAAGCCATCGCCGCGAAAATCGTGCGCAGCAAGGCCGGCAAGATCAGCGTGCGCCGGATGATGCAGGAAGACGCCCTGAAGGACTTCATCGGCGGCGACAACAAAATGGCCGAATGGGTGGTGCGTCAGCATGGCATCCCCCAGGCGATCTTCGTCGACGACGGCTACATGAACCTCAAGGACGTGGCGAAAAAGCTGCCCAAGTACGTCATCGAAACCGCGCCGGGCGTGTTCCTCGCCAAGCTGCCGATCGTGGTCGGTCGCCACGGCATCCTGGAAATCGACAAACAGACCCAGGAGCTGCGCCTGTCACAGGAGGCCGGTTCGTTCCTGGTCAACGACGGCCAGTTGTTCGTGCGTGACACCAAAATCACTGGCTGGCGCGAGAAGGACAACGGCCCGGCGACGTTCACTTCGCCGAAGGAATTCCGTCCGTTCCTGCTGTCCTGGGGCGGCACCGAGACCTACATCGCCAACAGCAAGATCGCCAGTTTCGGTTACGCCAACAGTAAGTCCTACGGCGTGAGTATTTCCCAGTACACGCCGAACATGGCCAAGGTGCTCAAGCGCCCTGAACCGACCGGCTGGATCGTCGGCTCCGAGTTCTCGGACATGTGGTACGGCTTCTACTGCTACGAAACCCGCGACTTCGTGGTCAAGGGCAATACCTACAAAGACAACATCGTCTACGGCATCGACCCGCACGACCGTTCCCACGGCCTGATCATCGCCGACAACACGGTGTACGGGACCAGGAAGAAGCACGGGATCATTATTTCCCGTGAGGTCAACGACAGCTTCATCTTCAATAACCGCAGCTACGACAACCACCTCTCGGGGCTGGTGATCGACCGTAACAGCGTGAACAACCTGATCGCCCACAACGAGATCTACCAGAACCACACCGACGGCATCACCCTCTACGAGAGTGCCGACAACCTGTTGTGGGGCAACAAGGTCATCAGCAACCGGCGCCACGGCATCCGCATTCGTAACAGCGTGAACATCCGCCTCTACGAAAACATCGCCATGGCCAACGGCCTGACCGGCGTCTATGGCCACATCAAGGACCTGACCAACACCGACCGCGACATCAAGCTCGACCCGTTCGACGCCCAGGTGTCGCTGATCGTGGTCGGCGGCGAACTGGCCGGCAATGGCAGCGGGCCTCTGTCCATCGACTCGCCGCTGAGCGTCGAGCTGTACCGCGTGTCCATGCTCGCACCGACCAAATCCAGCGGCATCAGCTTCTCGGGGATTCTCGGCGAGCGTCAGGATGAAATTCTCGACCTGCTGGTGCGCCAGCAGAAAGCCGTGCTGATCGACCCTGTCGAACGCCAGACCGAAATGCAGGACTGAGGATAATTTTATGCACCCACACTTGATCAAATTACTCAGCCTGTCGGGCCTGACACTCGGGATGATGGCGGCCGCCAGCGGTGCCCGTGCCGACGAAGTCAAGGCGCCCGTTTTCACCGCCGAACCATGCTGCAGCCTGTGCCCGGCGGCCCACGACCCGAAGAACTACACCACGCGCTATCAGCAGAACTTCACCACGCTGGTCCAGGCCCAGGGCGACTGGTTGTTCCGTACCCAGGAAGACCTGCGCACCGAATTCGACACCACGCCTGCCGGCTACAAACGCATGAAGCAACTGCACGATGCGTTCAAGAGCAAAGGCGTGGAACTGGTGGTCGTCTACCAGCCGACCCGCGGCCTGGTGAACCGCAACAAGTTGAACCCGGCGGAAAAAGCCAGCTTCGATTTCGACAAGGCACTGAAAAACTACAAGACCATGCTCGGCCGTTTCGCCGCCATGGGCTACGTGGTCCCGGACCTGTCGCCGCTGACCAACGAGTCGTTGCCAGACACCCTGCCCGCCCACGACTTCTACTTCCGTGGCGACCAGCACTGGACGCCGTACGGTGCCCAGCGCACGGCAAAAATCGTCGCCGAGAAAATCAAGCAATTGCCCGAGTACGCGGACATTCCCAAGCGTGAATTCGAGACCCACAAGTCGGGTCGCATGGGCAAGACCGGAACATTGCACAACATGGCCGGTCAACTCTGTGGCACCAGCTACGCCATCCAGTACATGGATCAATTCACCACCGAGCCGAAGGGCGAAGCAGGCGATGGCGATCTGTTCGGCGATTCCGGCAACCCGCAGATCACCCTGGTCGGCACCAGCCACAGCGGCAAGAACTACAACTTCGCCGGTTTCCTCGAAGAGGCCATCGGCGCCGACATTCTCAACGTGGCGTTCCCCGGCGGCGGCCTGGAAGGTTCAATGCTGCAGTACCTGGGCAGTGAAGAGTTCCAGAAGAACCCGCCGAAAATTCTCATCTGGGAATTCTCGCCGCTGTATCGCCTCGACCAGGAAACCATCTACCGCCAGATGATGGCGCTGCTGGACAACGGTTGCGAAGGCAAAGAAGCACAGATGTCCGGCAGCACCACCCTGAAGCCGGGCAAGAACGAATTGATGGTCAACAGCAAAAACCTGAACCTGCAAAACAGCAGTCACCAGGTCGACATCCGCTTCGCCGACACCTCGGTGAAAACCCTGCAAGCCACCCTCTGGTACATGAACGGGCGCCACGAGGACATCAAGATCGACAAACCGGAAACCTCCGAGACCGACGGGCGTTTCGCCTTCGAGTTGCGCACGGACGAAGACTGGGCCTCGCAGAATCTGCTGGCCGTCGAAGTCCAGGGTCCTGAAGCAGGCACCGCGCCACAGAAAGTCGAAGCGAAAATCTGCAAACGCAACGTATTCCCGAGCGCTGAGCAACGTACCGCTCAGGCCGGGCAATGAGGTCTGCCATGCGAAATCCAAAACTGAAAAGCCTGTTGGCACCCACGCTTTTGAGCCTGGCGATGTTCGCCGGCGCGACCCAGGCTGCCGCGCCATTGCGCCCGCCACAGGGTTATTTTGCACCGATCGAAAAACTCAAGACCGGCGACAAGGGCGAAGGCTGCGAAGCGATGCCGACGCCGTACACCGGTTCGCTGCAATTTCGCAGCAAGTACGAAGGTTCGGACAAGGCCCGCGCCACGTTGAACGTGCAATCGGAAAAAGCGTTCCGCGACAGCACCGCCGACATCACCAAACTGGAGCGCGGCACCAGCAAACGGGTGATGCAGTTCATGCGTGACGGTCGTCCGGAACAGCTGGAATGCACACTCAACTGGCTGACTGCCTGGGCCAAGGCCGATGCGTTGATGTCCAAGGACTTCAACCATACCGGCAAGTCGATGCGCAAATGGGCGCTGGGCAGCATGGCGTCCGCGTACATTCGCCTGAAGTTTTCCGACTCCCATCCGCTGGCCAACCATCAGCAGGAATCGCAGCTGATCGAAGCCTGGTTCAGCAAGATGGCCGATCAGGTGGTCAGCGATTGGGACAACCTGCCGCTGGACCAAACCAACAACCACTCGTACTGGGCCGCCTGGTCAGTGATGGCCACCTCCATCGCCACCAACCGCCGCGACCTGTTCGATTGGGCGGTCAAGGAATACAAGATCGGCGCCAACCAGGTCGACGCCGACGGCTACCTGCCCAACGAACTCAAGCGCCAGCAACGGGCGCTGGCTTACCACAACTACGCCCTGCCACCGCTGGCGATGATCGCCAGTTTCGCCCAGGTCAACGGTGTGGATTTGCGCCAGGAAAACAACGGCGCGCTCAAACGCCTGGCTGATCGCGTCCTCGCCGGCGTGAAAGACCCGGACGCGTTCGAGAAAAAGAACGGCAAGGAACAGGACATGACCGACTTGAAAGAGGACATGAAATTCGCCTGGCTCGAACCGTTCTGCACCCTCTACACCTGTGCGCCGGACGTGCTGGAGAAAAAGCACGGGATGCAGCCGTTCAAGACCTTCCGCCTCGGCGGCGACCTGACCAGGGTCTATGACCCGGCCAACGAGAAGGGCAAAGGTTCTTAGGCAAACATATAACCCTGTGGGAGCGGGCTTGCCCGCGATAGCGGTGGGTCAGTCGACATCAATGTTGAATGTCAGATTGCAATCGCGGGCAAGCCCGCTCCCACAGGGTCGGTGTCGAGTTTGAGTTTTTGTGTGTTACGCCCCCCGGTTTTTGGTGGGGGGGGGTTGGGGGGGCTGCGGCCCTTGACTGTGGTTAAACAAGGAGAGATCGGGATGGTTTTTTCGTCCAACGTGTTCCTGTTTTTGTTCTTGCCGATCTTTCTCGGCTTGTACTACCTGAGCGGGCAACGCTATCGCAACTTGCTGCTGCTGATCGCCAGCTACGTGTTCTACGCCTGGTGGCGGGTGGACTTCCTGGCACTGTTCGCCGCAGTCACGCTGTGGAACTACTGGATCGGCCTCAAAGTCGGCGCCGCCGGCGTGCGGACCCAACCGGCGCAGCGCTGGCTGCTGCTCGGCGTGGCCGTTGACCTGTGCATCCTCGGCTACTTCAAATACGCCAATTTCGGCGTCGACAGCATCAACGCGATGATGACGTCGGTGGGCCTGGAGCCGTTCATCCTGACCCACGTGCTGTTGCCGATCGGGATCTCGTTCTACATCTTCGAGTCCATCAGCTACATCATCGACGTCTACCGTGGCGACACCCCGGCGACCCGCAATCTGATCGACTTCGCGGCCTTCGTGGCGATCTTCCCGCACCTGATCGCCGGCCCCGTGCTGCGCTTCCGTGACCTGGCCGACCAGTTCAACAATCGCACCCACACCCTCGACAAATTCTCCGAGGGCTGCACGCGGTTCATGCAGGGTTTCATCAAGAAGGTGTTCATTGCCGACACCCTCGCGGTGGTGGCCGACCATTGCTTCGCCCTGCAAAACCCGACCACCGGTGATGCCTGGCTCGGCGCGCTGGCCTACACCGCGCAACTGTATTTCGACTTCTCCGGCTACAGCGACATGGCCATCGGCCTGGGTTTGATGATGGGTTTCCGCTTTATGGAAAACTTCAAGCAGCCTTACGTCAGCCAGTCGATCACCGAGTTCTGGCGACGCTGGCACATCAGCCTGTCGACCTGGCTGCGCGACTACCTGTACATCACCCTGGGCGGCAACCGCAAAGGCACTTTGATGACCTATCGCAACCTGTTCCTGACCATGCTGCTCGGTGGTCTGTGGCACGGCGCGAATATCACCTACATCGTCTGGGGCGCGTGGCACGGCATGTGGCTGGCGATTGAAAAAGCCATTGGCCTGAACACTTCGCCACGCCGTTTCAACCCGATCCGCTGGGCACTGACTTTCCTGCTGGTGGTGATGGGCTGGGTGATCTTCCGTGCGGAAAACCTGCACGTGGCCGGTCGTATGTACGGCGCGATGTTCAGCTTCGGCGACTGGTCGCTGTCGGAACTCAACCAGGCCAGCCTCACCGGCCTGCAAGTGGCAACGCTGATCGTGGCGTATGTGACCCTGGCGTTCTTCGGCCTGCGCGACTTCTACACCAACCAGCCACCGGTCAAGACCAAGCCTGCGGTGAACGTCGACAGCGACGGCCCGGCCGCCGCCGAACCGGGACTGATCAAGGCCGCGCCTGGGGATAACCCGGCGAGCATCCATCAGCCCGGCTACACCGTCGGGGTTGAAGCCCAGGTGCAGCCGGCCTACTGGACTGCCGACTGGTCGCGCTACGTGATGCGTGCGCTGGTGCTGCTGCTGTTCATCGCCTCGATTCTCAAACTCTCGGCACAAAGCTTCTCGCCGTTCCTTTACTTCCAGTTCTGAGGGATCTGACCATGACCCGCTCATTACGCATCTTCTACATCGCCCTGTTCCTGGTGACCCTGTTGGCCCTGGGCCTGTGGTCCACGCGCAGCTTCTTCGGCTTCAGCACCAACGCCGACGCCACCGTGCTCAACGGTCGCTGGACCAAGGCGGTAGAGACGCACTACGACGACGAGTTTCCGATCAAGCGCCTGGGCACCAACCTCTGGGCGGCGCTGGACTTCAAGCTGTTCAACGAAGGTCGTCCGGGCGTGGTGCTCGGTCGCGACCAGTGGCTGTACAGCGATGAAGAATTCCACCCGATCGTCAACGAAGAGCTGAACCTGCAAGGCAACTACGCGCTGGTCGAAGGCGTGCGCCAGACCCTGAAAGCCAAAGGTGTGCAACTGGTAATGGCAGTGGTGCCGGCCAAGGCACGGCTGTACCCGGAACACCTCGGCGAGGTGAAACCGGCAAGCATCCACGCCAACCTCTACAAGGACTTCCACCAGCGCCTGGCGGCCGACCGGATTCCGGCACCTGACTTGTTGGGCCCACTGCTGGCGGCCAAACGTGACGGCAAGCAAGTGTTCCTGCGCACCGACACCCACTGGACCCCGGAAGGCGCCGAAGTCGCGGCGAACAAGCTGGCCAGGACCATTGCCGACAAGTTCCCGCTGAGCGGCGAACCGCAGAACTTCGTCACCGAGCCTGCGGAGAAAGTCACGCACAAGGGCGACCTGCGTCTGTTCCTGCCGCTGGACCCGCTGTTCGAAAACCTGATGCCGGCGCAAGAGCCTTTGCAGAAACGCAACACCGTGGCGGCCGGCGACCCGCCGGCCAGTGACGATGCCCTGTTTGCCAACACCGAAGTGCCGGTGGCACTGATCGGCACCAGCTACAGCGCCAACCCCAACTGGAACTTCGTGGGCGCGCTGAAACAAGCGTTGCGCAGCGACGTGGTCAATTACGCCGAGGACGGCCACGGCCCGATCCTGCCGATGCTCAGCTACCTCAAAAGCGACGCTTTCAAGAACAGCCCGCCACAAGTGCTGATCTGGGAATTTCCCGAACGATATCTGCCTGTGAATAACGAAATCGGTGACGCCGACCCGCAGTGGGTCGCAGAGCTTAAACAAGCCGGCGCGCGCCAACAAAACGTAGCAATCAACACTAAATCCGAGACGCCCGACCGGGCGCAAAACTGAAAGAGAGAGGTACTTCCATGACTTTCACGACTACTCCTCGCCGTCTCGCTAAGACTTTTGCTCTTGTCGCTGGCATGAGCGTTCTGTCGATGCATGCCTTCGCCGGTGGCGACGCCGCACTCTACGGCCCGACCGCACCGAAAGGCTCGACCTTCGTACGGATCTACAACGCCAGCAACGCTGAAGTCAGCGCCACCGTCGGCAGCACCAGCCTGAGCGATGTCGCACCGCTGTCCAGCAGTGACTTCAGCTTCATGCCGGGCGGTGACTACAGCGCCAAGGTCGGTAGCCAGACACTGCCGGTGAAACTGGCCGGCGATCACTATTACACCCTGGTCAACAACGCCAGTGGCGCACCGCAATTGATCGAAGAGCCGCCGTTCAAGAACAAACAGAAATCCCTGGTTCGGGTACAGAACCTCAGCGACAAGGCACTGACCCTGAAGACCGCCGACGGCAAGACCGATGTGGTGCCCAACGTTGCGCCCAAAGGTCGTGGCGAACGTGAAATCAACCCGGTGAAAGTCAGCCTGGCGCTATACGATGGTGACAAGAAAGTCGGCGACTTAAAACCGGTCGCCCTGGAACGCGGTGAGGCCGCAGTGCTGTACGTCACCGGCAACGGCAGCAGCCTGTCGCCAATCTGGGTGAAACGCCCGGTTTCGACGCGCTAATGAATTTTTCCGGCTGACCAGGAACCCCGTAGGAGCGAGCCTGCTCGCGATGAACTCAAGGACACCGCGTTCATCCAGACAGCACGCGTTTTCGTTGACGTCCATCGCGAGCAAGGCTCGCTCCTACAAGGGACCCAGGTGTCAGCTGGGACACGGAACAAGAACAAGAGAGAAACGACACAGCGTTCGTAGCTCTAACCAAACGATTTTCAAGGAGTAACAACATGATTCCGGTGATCTTGTCAGGTGGTAGCGGCTCACGTCTTTGGCCGCTTTCCCGTAAGCAATTCCCGAAACAGTTCCTGGCCCTGACCGGCGAGCACACGCTGTTCCAGCAAACCCTGGAGCGCCTGGTGTTCGAAGGCATGGACACGCCGATCGTGGTCTGCAACAAGGACCACCGCTTCATCGTTAACGAGCAACTGACCGCGCGCAAACTGGAAACCCAGCGCATCCTGATGGAACCGTTCGGTCGCAACACCGCGCCGGCCGTGGCCCTGACCGCGATGATGCTGGTCAATGAAGGCCGCGACGAGTTGATGCTGGTGCTGCCCGCCGACCACGTGCTGGAAGACCAGAAAGCCCTGCAACGCGCCCTGGCGCTGGCCACGGTCGCCGCCGAAAACGGCGAAATGGTGCTGTTCGGCGTGCCGGCCACCAAACCGGAAACCGGTTACGGCTACATCAAGTCGACCAACGACTCGCTGCTGCCCGAAGGTGTCAGCCGCGTCTCGCACTTCGTCGAAAAACCCGACGTGAAACGCGCCACCGAGTTTGTCCAGTCCGGCGGTTATTTCTGGAACAGCGGCATGTTCCTGTTCCGCGCCAGCCGTTTCCTCGAAGAGCTGAAAAAGCACGACCCGGACATCTACGACACCTGCCTGCTGACCCTGGAACGCAGCCAGCAGGATGCCGACACTGTCGACATCGACGCCGCTACCTTCGCCTGCTGCCCGGACAACTCCATCGACTACTCCGTTATGGAAAAAACCCAGCGCGCCTGCGTCGTACCGTTGACCGCAGGCTGGAGCGATGTCGGCTGCTGGTCGTCGTTGTGGGAAGTGAACGAAAAAGACGCCAACGGCAACGTCACCAAAGGCGACGTGGTCATCCAGGACAGCCGCAACTGCATGATCCACGGCAACGGCAAACTGGTGTCGGTGATCGGCCTGGAAAACATCGTGGTCGTCGAAACCAAGGACGCCATGATGATCGCCCACAAGGACAAGGTCCAAGGCGTGAAGCAGATGGTCAACACCCTCAACGAACAGGGTCGCAGCGAAACCCAGAACCACTGCGAGGTCTATCGTCCGTGGGGCTCCTACGACTCGGTGGACATGGGCGGCCGGTTCCAGGTCAAGCACATCTCGGTCAAGCCGGGCGCGTGCCTGTCGCTGCAAATGCACCACCACCGCGCCGAGCACTGGATCGTGGTCAGCGGCACCGCTGAAGTGACCTGCGACGAGAACGTGTTCCTGCTCACCGAGAACCAGTCGACCTACATTCCGATTGCCTCGGTTCACCGTTTGCGCAACCCGGGCAAGATTCCACTGGAGATCATCGAGGTGCAATCGGGCAGTTATCTGGGCGAAGACGATATCGAGCGGTTTGAAGATATCTACGGTCGCTCCACCCCGATCGAGCGTGGCGTGTCGGTGAAGACCATCGCGCAGTAACCCTCGGAAAAACTCAAAGCCCCCGTCCAGCCCGCTGCGTTCCCCATCCGCAGCGGGTTGGGCTGGGGCTTCTTTTTTTGGCACTGAATAGTGTGGAGCCTCGGCTGGCCGATTCGTCGGAATCCTGCCCATCGCCAACCTCACCTACGCTTAGGTAGGATGCTCCTCTCTGCTTCCGAGGTTTGCGCGTCATGTTCATCGGTGTCCTGCTCGTCATCACCTGGCTGATCCTGCTACTGCGCTATCCGGCCAAAGCGCTGCCCGTTTCCATGGCCGCCGCCGTGGGCCTGGGTATTGTCGCCACGTGGGTGATCTGGATGGACCACCGCGAGCTCAAGCAACTGGAGCGTCTTGAATTGCGTATCAGCTACGCGCCGCAACACTGCCCCGCCGACCGGCCGCTGCAATTGACCCTGAACAATGGCAACGACGTGCCGCTGACCGAACTGCGCTGGCGTGTCGCCGCCTATGCGCCGGGCGACACGGTCAATCTCGCGGACAACCAGTACACCGCCCCACGCTACCGTGGCCCCGGCGAACTGCAGGCCGGTGGCAACTGGGAAGACTGTCTGCCGCTGCCGCCGTTGCGCCCCGGCTACCGCCCGGAAACCCTGGAATTTCGCGCCGAGCGCTTGCAGGGTAGTTTCTCCGACTGAGCCTTCCCCCCACTTTTTTGCACAAGGACCGCGCCATGCCCGTTGCGTTGATTACCGGATGTTCCAGCGGCATCGGCCGCGCCCTGGCCGATGTGTTCAAGGCTGCCGGCTACACCGTCTGGGCCAGCGCCCGCAAGCCTGAAGACGTGGCAGCCCTGACCGCCGCCGGTTTCACCGCCGTGCAACTGGACGTCAACGATGGCCAGGCGCTCGAACAGTTGAGCGAGCGCATCAACCAGCAACACGGTGGCCTTGATGTGCTGATCAACAACGCCGGTTATGGCGCCATGGGGCCGCTGCTCGATGGCGGTGTGCCGGCGATGCAGCGTCAGTTCGAAACCAATGTGTTCGCCATTGTCGGCGTGACCCGCGCACTGTTCCCGGTGTTACGCCGGGCCAAGGGCCTGGTGGTGAACATCGGCAGCGTCTCCGGCGTGTTGGTGACGCCATTCGCCGGCGCCTACTGTGCTTCGAAAGCGGCGGTACATGCCTTGAGCGATGCCTTGCGTATGGAACTGGCGCCGTTTGGCGTGCGGGTCATGGAGGTTCAGCCAGGCGCCATCGCGTCGAGTTTCGCCAAGAACGCGGGCCATGAAGCCGAACAACTGATCAGTGAGCAATCGCCGTGGTTTCCATTGCGCGAAGGTATCCGCGCCCGGGCCAGGGCCTCCCAGGACAATCCGACACCCGCCAGCGAATTTGCCGCCGGAGTGCTCAAGGCTGTACAGCAAGGCAAGCCGCCACGACTGTTACGCCTGGGCAATGGCAGCCGGGCGTTGCCGTTGATGGCCGGACTGTTGCCCAAGGGCCTGCTGGAATCAGGCTTGATGAAGCGATTCGGATTGCGCGGGCAGCTTTAAGACCGGGTTATCGTTCTTCGCGGCCAAGCAGATTTTGAGGAAACACCATGACCGACTACACCGAATACTTCGACGAAGTGATCAAGGCCCACGTCGCCATCGAACAATGGTTGGCCGAAGAACGCGATGGGCGCGAACTTGAACAGTTGCTGACCCGTTTTTCGCCGCAATTCTCCATGGTTTCGCCATTGGGACGAGTGCTGGACTTTGCCGCGCTGAACGAGTTGTTCATGCTGGCCGGCGGCAAGAAGCTGGGTTTTCGTATCGAGTTGAGCGAATTTCGCGGCATTGCGCTGCATGACGGTGGCGCCACCGTCAGTTACCGCGAGCAGCAGACCGATGCGACGGGGCTGCATTCGGATCGCCGCTCGACCGTGGTGTTCGAGAAACAGGCGGACGGCAAGGTGCTGTGGCGACATCTACACGAGACGTTTAGCCAGGGCTGATCCCGGACTCGACGACAATCAACTGTAGGAGCGAGCTTGCTCGCGATGAAGGTCAACGATAACGCGTTCTTTCTGGATAAACGCGGCGCCCTTGATTCCATCGCGAGCAAGCTCGCTCCTACAATGGCTTCACCACCACCGTACAGGTAATCCCCGCCGCCAGCAGCACGCCTTCCGGCACTTCGTCGATGTGAATCCGCACCGGTACCCGTTGCGCCAGGCGCACCCAGTTGAAGGTCGGGTTCACGTCGGCGATCAACTCACGGCTTTCCGGGTTGTCGCGGTCGTAGATACCGCGCGAGATGCTTTCCACATGGCCCTTGAGCACTTCGCCGCTCATCAGTTGCATGTCGGCCTTATCGCCCACGCGCACATGGGGCAGCTTGGTTTCTTCGAAGAAGCCATAGACCCAGAACGAGTTCATGTCGACCACGGCCATTTTCGCCTCGCCGATGCGCGCGTAGTCGCCGCGATGCACGTTGAGGTTGGTCACATAACCGTCCACGGCGGCGCGGACTTCGGTGCGTTTGAGGTTCAGTTCGGCGGCTTCCAGTTGCGCCTGGGCCTGCTGGTAATCGGCCAGGGCCGAGTCGGCGAGGTTGCTGGCGTCGTCGCGGTTTTCCCTGGAGATCACCAGGTTGTCCATATCGGCCCGGCGATGGGCGTTGACCTTGCGCATCTCCCACGTGGCCTTGCGCGAAGCCACCAGCGACTGCGCCTGCTTGACCGCGAGGCGGTAGTGCTCGGGGTCGATCAGCATCAGCAGGTCACCCTTCTTCACCAACTGGTTGTCACGCACCGGCACGTCCACCACCTCGCCGGTGACGTCGGCGGCGACGTTGATGATGTCGGCGCGCACCCGGCCGTCGCGGGTCCATGGCGTCTCCATGTAATGCACCCAGAGGGTCCGGCCGATCCATATCGCCAGAGCCAGTACCAGCAGGGTTGCAAGCAGGCTGAATAGCTTTTTCATCAAGGTGTTCTCAACGGTAGACAGTCAGCGCCAGGGCGCCGAACAGACAGGTAAACAGACTCAGGCGCAGCAACGCCGGGTGCCAGAAAAAACGGTACAGGTCGAACCCGGACAAGAAGCGGTCCAGCGCCCAGGCCAGCGCCGCCGCGATCAAAAACATCAGGGTCATGGTCGGCATGTACACGCCATGGAAGGCGATTTCACGAGGCATGTTCAAGTCCTTGGGGCTTGGCGGTGGCATGGTTGTAGCCGGCGAGCGGTGATTGCGGGTCCAGCAGCGAGGTGCGGATGAAGTGCAGGTAGCTCTTGACCCGACGCAACGCCGAGGTGTCGAAGTGCGGAGCGAAGGGTTCGTCGGTGGCTTGCACGCGACTGATCGCATGGTCGACCGCGATCAACGCACGCTCCAGATTGCTCTGGCCGGGTTGCAGGAACAGCCGCACCAGCGAACGCCCCATCACACGGATCGACTGGCGCCACGGCTGGGATTCGGCATAGGCGGGATGCACCGGCAGGACGGCTTGTTCCTTGCGCAGTTCGATGATCGCGTGCCCCACTTCCAGCACCACGAACATCCAGCGCAACAGGTTTCGTTGGACCTGCGGCTGCCCCGCCGCGAAGCCATAGGCCTGGTGCACCAGGTCGCGGGTGCGGCTTTCGAAACGCGAGGCCAGGCCCTTGAGTTTGCCGCTGATGGCATACACCACCTGGCCCCGCAGATCCTGCTCCAGTCGACGCCACAACCAACGGCTGTTGGGCGGCAGAATGATCGCCCCCGCCGCCGCGCACACCAGCATGCCCAGCACCATGGCGATGTAGTCGTTGATGAAGGTGTACGGGTTGTAGACCGTGAGATTGTCCGGCACCGAACCGGTACTGAAGAAGATCAGCAATCCCAGCCCTACCCCGACGTACTGCGGCCGCGAGGTGAGGAACGACCCCAGCACGATCACCGGGGCGAGCATCACACAGAGCAACGGAAACCCGTCGATCCGCGGAAAAATGAAAAACATCTCGACGAAGCCGATCAACGCCCCGAGGAAAGTGCCGCAAGCCATTTGGAATGACATGCGCTTGGGGTTCGGTGTGGCGGCGGAAAGTCCGACGGTGGCGGCGGCGATCAAGGTCATGGTCGCCCCGCTCGGCCACGCCGTGGCCACCCAATAGCTGCCCAGCACCACCAGAATGAAAGCAGCGCGAATCCCTGAGGCGGCCGATACCAGCCAACTGGTCTGCGGCGTGAACGGCTCGTCCCAGCGCTCCCGTTCGTGGCTGTGATCGGCCAGCGACGCGTGGGTCTGTGCATAACTGTGCAGGTCATCGACGAAGCGATAGAGCAGTTCGTACGCCGTGTGGAAATCCAGTTGCTCGGCGTCGCTTGGCTGACTCTCCTGGAAAAGCGCCCGAAGGCTGCGTACCCGCGCCGGAAGCCCTTCCTTATAAGCACTCAGAGCCTTCACCAGACGCGCCGCATCGGCGTTGGTCAGGGCGCGGCCGCTGAAGCCGTCGAGCAATTCGGCCAGATCAATCAACCCCGGCTTGATCGCGGCCACCACTTGGTCCGCTGCGCTGCTGCGCAGGCGTTCCAGCAACTGGTGCAAAGCGTTGAAGCGGGTGGTGATGCCCATGAACTCGCTGTTCAGGCGACTGAGCCGGCCGTTGCGGCGGCGCATGTGCGGGTCTTCGAACATGGTGACGCTACGCAGCCCCTCCAGGCCCACGGCCTCAGCGATGAAACGCACGTTGCCGGCCTCGAACGCTTCGCGCTGACTGCGCCCACGCAAACCGTCGGTGACGAACAAGGCGAACACGCCGAAACGCTGGTAAAGGGCGTTGCGCATGGCGGCACCGGACGATTGCGGCAGGATCGCGGCGCTGACCAGGGTCGAACAGAGGATCCCCAGGGAGATTTCCAGCACCCGCCAGACCGCCGCCATGAAGGCGCCGTCCGGATGGGCCAGCGCGGGCAAACCGACCATCGCCGCGGTGTAACCGGCCAATACGAAACCGTAGGCGCGAAAATTACGATAACGGGCCGCGCCGGCCGTGCAGATACCGACCCAGATCGCCAACGAACCGAGGAACAGTTCGGTGTTCTGCGCAAACAGGGCGATCAACGCGACCATCACCGACGACCCGGCCAGGGTGCCAAGGAACCGATAAAAACTCTTGGCGAACACATGACCGCTCTGCGGCTGCATGACGATGAACACCGTGATCATCGCGGTGCGCGGCTGCGGCAACTCCAGGCGCATGGCCAGCCACAGGGTCAGGAATGCGGCGATCAACACCTTGAAAATGTAGACCCAGGTCACGCCATCGCTGCGTGCCCAGTCGAAGAACCCCCGGCGCCATTCCAGGGAATACAGCCAGCGCAGAGGTGCGGGCAAGGGAGTCATGGAGTCCTGCTCACTTAGGAAAGTCTGGAAACAATTGAAACCCTGTGGCGAGCGAGCTTGCTTGCGCCGGGCTGCAAAGCAGCCCCAAAACGCTGGCAGTCATTGCTGATGTTGTGAGCGCTGCGCACTCAAGCGCGAGCAAGCTCCCTCGCCACAAAGATGGCCTTGCCTGATGCATCCGGGTCATCTCAGCAGCCTCGGCGTTTTCGGCGCGGCTGTCTGACTGTCCTTGGGCACATCGTTACCGGCCCCCAGCCCACCGCCCAACGCCGTCACCAACTCGGCATGAGCACTCAGTCGCGCCGCCTGAACCTGTTGCTGCACTTGCTGCTGTTTGAACAACAAGGTCTGGGCATTGAGCACGTTGAGGTAATCGGTGAGCCCGCGTTGATAAGCGACCATTGCGATGTCGTAAGTCTTCTGCGCGGTCGCCACCGACTCGGCGGCAAACATTTGCTGCTTGTCCATGGACTCCCGGCGGATCAACTGGTCGGAGATGTTCTTCAGCGCATTGACCAGGGTCTGGTTGTACTTCGCCACGGCGATATCGTAACCGGCCGAGGCTTCACCCAGCTCCGCGCGCAATCGCCCGCCGTCAAAGATCGGCAAGGAAATCGCCGGGCCGACGCTGTAGTTGAGTTTCTTGCCGGTCAAAAACTCCAGCGCGCCACCGCCGGTCGCCATGTAACCGAGGCTGCCGACCAGATCGACGTTGGGATAGAAACCGGCATGGGCAACATCGATACCGCGCGCCTGCGCCGCCACCTGCCAGCGACTGGCGACCACGTCCGGACGTTGACCGAGCAACTGCGCCGGCAACGATGATGGCAACTTCAGCGCCGCGCCCAACGACAGCGTCGGTCGCTGCAACTGCGCGCCCTCGCCAGGACCTTTACCGGCGAGCGCGGCCAATTGATTGCGGCTCAGGGCGATTTCTTCGTCCAGCGCATCGATCTGACGATGGGTTTCCGGCAGTGGCGTTTCGGCCTGGCTGACTTCGAAATGGGTGCCGATTCCGCCGTTCAAGCGCTTTTGCGCCAGCTCGAGGATCTGCTCTTGCTGCTTCAATGTGGCTTCGACAATGTCGCGCTGCGCGTAATGCAGCGAGAGTTCGATATAGACACGCACGATGTTGTTCTGCAGTTCGAGCTGGGCCTGGCGCGCTTCGGCGACGGTCATGTGGGCCATGTCCACGGCGCGCTCGGTGGCATTGCTTTCACGGCCCCAGAGGTCGAGGGCGTAGCTGAAACCCAATGCGGCGTTGTTGTCCCAAGTGGTGGTGTTGGCCAGGTTACCGGGGCCATAGAACTGATCGGTCGGCCAATTGTGGCGCTTGAGGGTCGATTCGCCATTGATCTGCAGCGATTCGGCAGACTCGGCGAGGCCGGCCATGGATTTGGCCTGACGCACCCTCGCGGCGGCCATGGCCATGGTCGGACTGCCTTGCACGGCGAGGTCGATCCAGCGATTCAGTTGCGGGTCGCCATACGCCTGCCACCACTGTGCGGTGGGCCAATGCGCATCCTGAGCGGCGCTTTGGATGGCTTCGTCGGTGACCAGTGAATCGGCCTCCAGCGCCTTGCCCTGCGGGGCAATACCTCCGGTTCCGATGCAGCCGCTGATTGCCAGGGTTAAAGCCAAAACACTGAGCGGTTGAAGCGCTCTGCTAATGCGACGCGGCACTGCTGCGATTTCCTGAAATAGAGGAGGTAACGAGATCTGACAGGAGCCGGCTGCTGGCAATGCAGACACCCTGGAACATCGGGATGACAGCAGCGACGCATGCGCCAGCAAGCCGGCTCCTACAGTCCATACAATTCTATGGATGAGCCTTGGTCGCGATAAGCCGGAATTCCTGTGAATCTTTGTTACCGTTAACGCGATAATCCCTTGGTCGGGGTCTCAAATCCTGAAACTTCATGTCACAATTTGCCATCGAACCCGAGAGCCCCCCATGGACACATTGCAAAACATGCGCGCCTTCAGTTACGTGGCCGAAGCGGGAAGCTTCACCGCCGCCGCCGTACAACTGGACACCACCACGGCTAACGTCTCGCGCGCGGTCTCCAACCTGGAAGCCCACCTGCAAACCCGTCTTCTCAACCGCACGACCCGCCGCATCGCCCTCACCGAAGCCGGCAAGCGTTACCTGCTGCGCTGCGAGCAGATCCTGGCCTACGTCGAAGAAGCCGAAGCAGAGGCCAGCGACGCCCACGCGCGCCCGGCCGGGCAACTGAAGGTGCACACCATGACCGGCATCGGTCAGCACTTCGTGATCGACGCCATTGCCCGCTACCGCAAGACCCACCCGGACGTGACCTTCGACCTGACCATGGCCAACCGCGTACCGGACCTGCTCGACGAGGGCTACGACGTGTCCATCGTCCTGGCCAGCGAACTGCCGGACTCGGGTTTCGTCTCCCAACGCCTGGGCATCACCTTCAGTATCGTTTGCGCCTCCCCGGCCTACGTCAAAGCCAACGGTTGCGCGCAAAAACCCAGCGACCTGCTCAACCACGCCTGCCTGCGCCTGGTGAGCCCGGTGATCCCCCTGGAAAAATGGGCCTTCGACGGCCCGGACGGCCAGGAAATGGTCACCATCAACAGCTCGCCGTTTCTGGTGAACTCCGCCGACGCCATGAAAAGCGCGATCACCAGCGGCATGGGCGTCGGCGTGTTGCCGCTGTACGCAGCGATCGACGGCCTGCGCAACGGCACTCTGGTACGCGTGATGCCCAAATACCGCTCCCAGGAACTGAACCTGTACGCCATCTACCCTTCGCGGCAATACCTGGATGCAAAGATCAAGACCTGGGTCGAGTATTTGCGCGGATCGCTGCCGGAATTGTTGGCGGCACATCAAGTGGAACTGGCGGCTTATGAAATGAGCGGGAGCATGGCCGGGGCGCGAATGGCGAACTGAGCCTGCCAGAGACACACAATGCCCCCACGGGAAATGGCTGCGTAACCCTATTCCGCGTTCGACCAAGACCTTGGGTAGGAGCGAGCCTGCTCGCGATGGACGTCAACGATGACGCGGGCTGTCTGAAGGCCCGCGTTGCCCGGACTTTCATCGCGAGCAGGGCCGCCAAGGTCAAACCAAACTGACAGCGCCGTCAGTTAGCAGTCACCTTCCTGACCGTCAAACAGGTTTATAAAGGAACGTAACGACCTACCGACCACCAGCCCTGGCGCCCCACTCGCATGCGAATCCAGCAAAAACCTGCCCTGCTCGTCGCCCTCCTGATCGTCCTGGCAGGGCTGGGCCTGTGGTATGCCAGCCAACCCGCCAAAACCAGACTCGCCGCCCCCACCGCCATCCCCGTACGCGTCGTCAGCGTCATCCAAAAAGACGTCCCCCGCTACGTCACCGGTATCGGCTCGGTCCTGTCCCTGCACAGCGTGGTGGTGCGCCCGCAAATCGACGGTATTCTCACCAAACTGCTGGTCAAGGAAGGCCAACTGGTGAACAAGGGCGACCTGCTGGCCACCATCGACGACCGCTCGATCCGCGCCAGCCTCGATCAGGCCAGGGCGCAACTGGGTGAGAGCCAGGCGCAACTGCAAGTGGCGCAGGTCAACCTCAAGCGCTACAAACTGCTGAGTGTCGACGACGGCGTCTCCAAACAGACCTACGACCAGCAACAGGCGCTGGTCAACCAGCTCAAGGCCACCGCCCAGGGCAACCAGGCCTCGATCGATGCGGCGCAAGTGCAACTGTCCTACACGCAGATTCGCTCCCCGGTCACCGGCCGCGTCGGGATTCGCACGGTGGACGAAGGCAACTTCCTGCGCATGACCGACGCTCAAGGGCTGTTTACCGTGACCCAGATCGATCCGATTGCCGTGGAATTCTCCCTGCCGCAGCAAATGCTGCCGACCCTGCAAGGCTTGATCGGCGATCCGGAGCGCGCCCAGGTGAAGGCCTACATCGGTGCCGACACCGAGGGTGAAACCGGCAACCTGCTGGGTGAAGGCCATCTGACCCTGATCGACAACCAGATCAATGCCAACACTGGGACCATTCGCGCCAAGGCTGAATTCAGCAACCCCGCGCAGAAGCTCTGGCCTGGCCTGCTGGTGACGGTCAAGATTCAGACAGCACTGGACAAAGATGCCCTGGTGGTTCCACCCACCGTCGTACAGCGTGGCCTTGACCAGCATTTCGTTTACCGGGTGAACGGCGACAAGGTCGAAACCGTTAGCGTGCAGATGGTGTCCCAAGGCAGTGGCCAGGACATCATCAAAGGCGTCAAGCCGGGCGATCTGCTGGTCAGCGACGGTCAGTCGCGGCTCAAGCCCGGGTCGACCGTGCAGGTCCTGACCGACCCGCCGCAAGTGGTCCAATCGGAGTCGAAACCATGAAGGGCCACGGTTCGGTTTCGGCCTGGTGCATTGATCATCCGGTCGCGACAATCCTGCTGACCTTTGCCCTGGTCCTGCTCGGTGTGATCGCCTTCCCTCGACTGCCCATCGCGCCACTGCCGGAAGCAGAGTTCCCGACCATCCAGGTGGCGGCGCAATTGCCGGGCGCCAGTCCGGAAACCATGGCGTCGTCGGTGGCCACGCCACTTGAAGTGCAATTCAGCGCCATCCCCGGCGTGACCCAGATGACCTCAAGCAGTGCCCTGGGCTCCACCAACCTGACCCTGCAATTCACCCTCGATAAAAGCATCGATACCGCCGCTCAAGAGGTTCAGGCCGCGATCAACACCGCCGCCGGCAAACTGCCCAAGGACATGCCGACCCTGCCGACCTGGCGCAAGGTCAACCCGGCCGACAGCCCGGTACTGATCCTCAGCGTCAATTCGACCCAGATGCCCGGCACTGAACTCAGCGACCTGGTGGAAACCCTGCTTTCGCGTCAGATCAGCCAGATCGACGGCGTAGGCCAAATCAACATCACCGGTCAGCAACGTCCGGCGATTCGCGTCCAGGCATCGGCCGACAAGCTCGCCGCCATCGGTCTGACGCTGGCAGACATTCGTCTGGCCATCCAGCAAACCAGCCTCAACCTGGCCAAAGGCGCCCTGTATGGCGAGTCGAGCATTTCGACGCTGTCTACCAACGACCAGTTGTTTCACCCCGAGGAATACAGCCAGCTCATCGTTTCCTACAAGGACGGTGCCCCGGTTCATCTGAAGGATGTCGCCAACGTCGTCAACGGTTCGGAAGATGCTTACGTGCAGGCCTGGGCCGGGGACAAACCCGGCGTGAACCTGGTGATTTCCCGGCAACCGGGCGCCAACATCGTCGAGACCGTGGATCGCATCCAGGCCGCATTGCCCGCCCTCGAAGCCATGCTGCCGGCGTCGGTGCAGGTCAAAGTGTTGGTCGACCGCACCCAGACCATTCGCGCCTCGTTGCATGAAGTGGAAGTCACCCTGCTGATCGCCATCCTGCTGGTGGTCGCCGTGATGGCGCTGTTCCTGCGCCAATGGTCGGCGACGATGATTGTGTCTGCGGTGCTCGGGGTTTCACTGACGGCCAGTTTCGCCCTCATGTACATCATGGGCTTCAGCCTGAACAACCTGACGCTGGTGGCCATCGTAGTGGCCGTGGGATTTGTGGTCGACGATGCGATCGTGGTGGTGGAGAACATTCACCGACACCTCGAAGCCGGCGACGGCATGCGCGAAGCGGCGATCAAAGGCGCCGGCGAGATCGGTTTCACCGTGGTGTCGATCAGTTTCTCGCTGGTGGCGGCGTTCATTCCCCTGTTGTTCATGGGCGGCGTGGTCGGGCGACTGTTCAAGGAGTTCGCGTTGACCGCCACTTCGACCATCATGATTTCGGTGGTGGTGTCACTGACATTGGCCCCGACCCTGGCCGCGCTGTTCATGCGCGCCCCCGCGCATCATGCCCACAGCACACCGACCTTCGGTGATCGTTTGCTGGCCCTCTATGAAAAAGGCCTGCGCCGCGCCCTGGCGCATCAGAAATTGATGATCGGGGTGTTCGGCCTGTCCCTCGGGCTGGCGATTGCCGGGTACATTTTCATCCCCAAAGGTTTCTTCCCGGTGCAGGACACCGGTTTCGTCCTCGGCACCACCGAGGCGGCTGCGGATATTTCCTACAGCGACATGGTGAAAAAACACCTGGCGATGGCTGAAATCGTCGCGGCGGATCCGGCGGTCGCGGCCTTTTCCCACTCGGTCGGGGTGTCGGGCAGTAACCAGACCATCGCCAACGGACGCTTCTGGATTTCCCTGAAAAAACGCAGTGATCGCGATGTTTCGGCCAGTCAGTTCATCGACCGGATTCGCCCGCAACTGATGAAAGTACCGGGCATCGTGCTGTACCTGCGCGCCGGCCAGGACATCAACCTCAGTTCGGGCCCGAGCCGCGCCCAGTACCAATACGTACTCAAGAGCAACGACGGCGCGGTCCTGAGCACCTGGACCCAGCGCCTGACGGAAAAACTGCGTGGCAACCCGGCATTCCGCGATGTGTCCAACGACCTGCAACTGGGCGGCAGCATCACCCATATCACGATCGACCGCAGCGCGGCGGCACGTTTCGGCCTGACCGCCAGCGATGTCGACGAGGCACTGTACGACGCCTTCGGCCAGCGCCAGATCAACGAATTCCAGACCCAGATCAACCAGTACAACGTGATCCTGGAACTGGACACCAAGCAACGAGGCAAGGCGGAAAGCCTCAATTATTTCTACCTGCGCTCCCCGCTGAGCGGCGAGATGGTGCCGTTGTCGGCCCTGGCGAAATTCGATGCGCCGACCATCGGCCCGCTGTCCATCGCCCATGACGGGATGTTCCCGGCGGCCAACCTGTCGTTCAACCTGGCGCCCGGTGTGGCGTTGGGCGATGCGGTGATCATGCTCAACCAGGCCAAGCTCGACATCGGCATGCCGGTGGCCATCAGCGGCAATTTCCAGGGCGCGGCCCAGGCATTCCAGAGTTCGCTGGCCAGCCAGCCGTGGCTGATCCTGGCGGCGCTGGTGGCGGTGTACATCATTCTCGGTGTGCTCTATGAAAGCTTCGTGCATCCGCTGACGATCATCTCGACCCTGCCATCGGCAGGTCTTGGCGCGGTGATCATGCTGTGGATTTGCGGCCAGGACTTTTCGATCATGGCGCTGATCGGCCTGGTGCTGCTGATCGGTATCGTGAAGAAGAATGGCATCCTGATGATCGACTTCGCCCTCGAAGCGCAGCGCAAAGGTGGCTTGCCACCGGAAGAAGCGATCTTCCAGGCCTGCATCACGCGGTTCCGGCCGATCATCATGACCACCCTCGCGGCCCTGCTCGGCGCCCTGCCGCTGATGCTCGGCTACGGCACCGGCGCGGAACTGCGCCAACCCCTGGGGATCGCGGTGGTTGGCGGTTTGCTGGTGAGCCAGGCGCTGACGCTGTTCACCACGCCGGTCATATACTTATGGCTGGAGCGTTTATTTCATAGGCACTCTCTCTCACCAGCGCCTCCGCCCACGCCGGCGCTGGCAACCACAGACTGAGGCGGGGTCATGCGCGTTCTGATTATCGAAGACGAAGAAAAAACCGCGGATTATCTGCACCGCGGCCTGACGGAACAGGGGTACACCGTGGACCTGGCGCGCGATGGCGTGGAAGGCCTGCACCTGGCGCTGGAAAGCGACTATGCGGTGATCGTCCTCGACGTGATGCTGCCGGGCCTCGACGGCTTCGGCGTACTGCGCGCCCTGCGTGCGCGCAAGCAAACCCCGGTGATCATGCTCACCGCACGGGAGCGTGTCGAAGACCGGATCAAAGGCCTGCGCGACGGTGCCGATGATTACCTCGGCAAGCCGTTTTCCTTCCTGGAACTGGTGGCGCGCCTGCAAGCGCTGACCCGGCGCAGCGGTGGCCATGAACCGGTGCAAGTGAGCATCGCCGACCTGTGGATAGATTTGATCAGCCGCAAAGCCACTCGCGCCGGTACACGCCTGGACCTGACCGCCAAGGAGTTCTCGCTGCTCAGCGTGCTGGCCCGCCGACAAGGGGAAATCCTTTCAAAAACAGCGATTGCCGAGATGGTCTGGGACATCAATTTCGACAGCGACGCCAACGTCGTCGAAGTCGCGATCAAACGCCTGCGGGCCAAGCTCGACGGGCCGTTCGAAGAGAAACTGCTGCACACCATTCGTGGCATGGGTTATGTGCTGGAGAGCCGGGGTGTCCAGTAATTCGATTGCCCTGCGCCTGAGCGGCATGTTCACGCTGGTGGCGCTATTGGTGTTCCTGCTGATCGGCTGGGCGCTGTACCAGCAGGTGGATAAAGGCTTGGGACTGTTGCCCGAGGCCGAACTGGATGCGCGCTACAGCGTGCTCGAATCCACCGTCGGCCGCTATGGCACGCCCGAGCACTGGGTAAAGATCAACAACAAGCTCAAGCTGCTCGGCGAAGAGGACAAGCGAATCAGCTTCTGGATCACCAGTGGCGATCCGCACTACGAATACGGCAACCTCACCCCGCAGATCCGCGCCTTCGCCCAAGGGCCGCTGGGCATGCGCGACCTGCAACTGCCGGATCAGCCTTATCCACTGAAAGTGCTGGTCAGTGAGTTCCCGGCCAAGGACCAACGCCCGCCACTGCGCTTCATGATCGGCATCGACACCGAAACCTTTCTCCAGACCCAACACCACTTGCTGATCGCCTTGGTCAGCCTGGCGATTATCGGGGTGCTGCTGGCGTCGGCGCTGGGTTATTGGGTGGCGCGGATCGGTCTCAAACCCTTGATCAAGCTGTCCCAGGAGGCACAGCGCCTGGCCCCGCCATTGCGCTCGGGACGCCTGCAAATGTCGTCTTTGCCGCCGGAATTGAATCAGTTCGTCAACTCGTTCAATTCCACGCTGGAACGGGTCGAGCAGGCCTACTCGCGCCTTGAATCGTTCAATGCCGACGTCGCCCACGAACTGCGCTCGCCCCTGACCAACCTGATCGGCCAGACCCAGGTCGCCCTGACCCGCGGACGTTCGGCCGAGCATTATTTCGAGGTGCTGCAATCGAATCTCGAAGAGCTGGAGCGACTGCGTTCGATCATCAACGACATGCTGTTCCTTGCCAGCGCCGACCAAGGCAGCAAAGCGACCAAACTGACCTCCACCTCATTGGCGGACGAAGTGGCGACGACCCTGGAATACCTGGATTTCATTCTTGAGGATGCCCAGGTTCAGGTGCAGGTCAGCGGCGATGCGCAGGTGCGAATCGAGATCGCGCATCTGCGCCGGGCGTTGATCAACCTGCTGAGCAACGCGGTGCAACACACCCAGCCCGGGCAGGTCATTCAGGTAATGATCGAGGCCGAAGAGCATCTGGTCAGCATTGGCGTGGCCAACCCCGGCTCGCCCATCGCCAGCGAGCACTTGCCGCGTTTGTTCGAGCGCTTCTACCGTGTCGATGCTTCGCGCAGCAACAGCGGCAATAACCATGGATTGGGGTTGGCGATCGTCAAGGCGATTGCCCTGATGCATGGCGGCGATGTGTTCGTGCGCAGCGACCATGGGATGAATACCTTCGGGATTCACCTGCCTGTCTGACGCCCTATCCCTGTGGCGAGCGAGCTTGCTCCGGGCGGCGTTCCGACAAACTCCTTCGCCACAAAGTCCTGGTGTCTTCAGGAACACGAACTATTGCTTAATACGCAATAGTCCTTTCTTGAATCAGGTCTGTTTCTCGGCGCTCAAGATCCTTATCTTTGCCCGCACTAAATAGCACTTGCCAAGCAAGAAGGTTTTAAAGATGTCCAACAGTATGGGTATTGCCAGCGCTTTCGTTTTGTCCTCTTTGTTCGTGTCTCCGTTCGCCATGGCTGAAGAGTCGCACGCCTTCGTCGCACAGAATTCCGCACGCGCCGCAGCGTTTGAAGAGCATCAGGGCGAAATGACCGCCAAAGCCCAGAAAGCCAACCAGGCCCCTCAAGCAGCGAGTTCCAAGACCCAGCCTGAAGCCCGGAAAGACAGCTGATTGCTGCGCGCCACACCTCTTTCCCTCGACGCTTTTCATCGGCTCTTCCCTTTGAAAAGTTGTCTTCAAAGCCGCTGCTATCAGCGGCTTTTTTTCGTCGCGTTGTTTAAACGACACGCTCGATTTCTTCTGTAAGCGACGTCTTCCACCGCAAAAATACTAACGTTCAACCTGGACCAGAGCGCTTGGCTGCGCGTGCATTTCCCATTCGGTTTCAATCCGTCATTCATTACAGTCAATGCAACGATGGCGACTATTACCTACAGGACGATGCGCCGGCCATCGAAGGTTCGAGTTTGAATTTCAATGTTCGTCATTGTCTTTTAAGCGTCAACAAGCAAAAGGCCAGCACGTTTTGCTGGCCTTTTTTTTGTCTGGGATTTATATAGTCGCTCTGAATGTCACCGGTTTCTGAGACTCTGCCTTACTCTCGAAAAACTTCAAAATGGCCCCTTAGCAGAAGTCAGAACCATGAGTGTGAGCAGTACGCCATCTCAACCACCGACCCGGTCAATACAGTCTGAGTGGTTTCTGGTGATCAGCAGTTTGTTGCTGGTCACGGCGATATTGAGCATTGTCGCCTTCCTGCTGATCCGTGAACGCGGCAATGCACAAGAATCCGCCACGCGTGCTGCCTCCAATATCGTGCAGTTGATCGATGCAGATGTACTGCGCAACGTCGAACTCTATGATCTGACATTGCAAGGCCTGATCGCTGCATCCCGCCGTGACGACCTCAAGGCAGTTTCTCCAACCATACGTCATTTGGCCTTGTTCGACCGCTCCACTGCCGTGCCCTACAAGGGCGACATTCTGTTGCTTGATGCGCAGGCAAATGTGATCGCGGACTCCGCGTCAGTGCAACCACGCAATGGCAATTATGCCGACCGCGAATACTTTCAATCCCACGTCAACAACCCGGACCTGGGCATGTTCATCAGCCACCCCTTCCGCTCCCGACATGCCGGGCATGAGTGGCGCATCAGTTTCAGCCGCCGACTCAGCGGCGAACAGGGCGAATTCCTCGGCGTCGCTGAAGCGGCAATGCGCCTGAGCTACTTCGACCAATTGTTCAGCAGCCTGAACATCGGGCGTAACAGTTCGGTGAATCTGATCAGCAAGGACGGGATTCTTCTGGCCCAGGAGCCACGTCTGATGGACGAACTGGTCGGCAAGGATTTCAGTAATCGCCCCAACTTCCAGCGCATTGTCAGAGAAGGCGATGGCAGTTTCACCGGCATCTCAAGCCTCACCCATGATGAACGCTTGTACACATTCTCCAAGGTGGGCGACTTGCCATTGATCGTCATCGTCGCGCAGTCCAGCAATGAGGTGTTTGCGTCATGGAGACGCACTGCAATCGTGGTCAGCCTGGCGACCCTCGCACTGTGCATCAGCCTGCTCTGGCTGACCTGGTTGCTCTGCCGGGAACTGCGTCTGCGCCGACAGGCCGAGAAAGAACTGGCGCAACTGGCCACCACCGATGGCCTGACCGGCGTGGCCAATCGGCGGATGCTCGATCAAACCCTGCGCCACGAGTGGTTCCGCGCCCAACGTTCGGGTGAACCGTTGTCGGTGATGATGATCGACGCGGATCACTTCAAGGCATTCAATGATCGGCATGGGCATCAGGCCGGGGATCAGGCATTGCGCGAGCTGGCCAAGGTCGTCGTTTCGAACGTGCGGCGCCCGGCGGATCTGGTGGCGCGTTATGGTGGCGAAGAGTTCTCGGTGATCCTCGCCGACACCAACGTTGCCGGTGCGCGGCAGATTGCCGAGCATATTCGTGCGGCGGTGGAGCAGATGCCCAAGGTCGAGGGCGCAGATGTGGCAATGACCGTGAGCATCGGCATCAGCACCTGGACGACTGCGAGCGAGATGACGCTGGAGCAGCTGTTGTTTGCGGCGGACAAAGCGTTGTATCAGGCCAAGGAAGGTGGGCGCAACCGGGTGGTGGCGACTGACTGATGGTGGTTTTGCTCTTCCAGGCAATGCAAACCCTGTGGGCATAAAAAAAGGCCACCCAAAGGTGGCCTTCAAAAAACTAGAGAGGTTTTTTACTTACACGGCCGCAACAGGACGCATGTAAGAGATCGGTGCAGTGCTGGCGTCTTCGAAAGTCACGACTTCCCAAGCATCTGTCTGCTCAATCAACTTGCGCAGCAGCTGGTTGTTCAATGCATGTCCGGACTTGAAGCCCTTGAACTCACCAATCAGGCTATTGCCCAACAGGTAGAGGTCACCAATTGCATCGAGGATTTTGTGCTTCACGAATTCGTCTTCATAGCGAAGGCCGTCTTCGTTCAGTACACCATCCGCGTCGACCACAATAGCGTTTTCAACGCTGCCGCCGAGTGCGAGGTTGTGCTTGCGCAGGTACTCGATGTCACTCATGAAACCAAAGGTACGGGCGCGGCTGACTTCTTTTACGAACGAAGTGCTGGAAAAATCCACGCTTGCACTTTGTGTGCGGTCACGGAAAACCGGGTGATCAAAATCGATCTCGAAGCTCACCTTGAAGCCTTCGAAAGGGACGAAAGTGGCGCGCTTGTCGCCGTCTTCCACTGTCACTTCCCGCAGGATACGGATGAACTTCTTGGCGGCGTCCTGTTCTTCCAGGCCAGCCGACTGAATCAGAAATACGAAGGGTCCAGCGCTACCATCCATGATCGGGACTTCGGACGCGGAGAGCTCGACGTAGGCGTTATCGATGCCCAGGCCAGCCATGGCCGAGAGCAAGTGCTCCACCGTATCCACTTTGGTGTCACCGTTGACCAAGGTGGTCGACATCGTGGTTTCACCAACGTTTTCCGCGCGGGCAGGGATCTGCACCGCAGGGTCCAGGTCGGCACGAACAAACACGATGCCGGTGTCGACAGGCGCAGGCTTGAGGGTCAGATAGACCTTTTCCCCGGAGTGCAGACCTACACCTGTGGCACGGATAATATTTTTCAGTGTGCGTTGTTTAATCATGGCTTGGGCCGCTTCAGCGCAAATTGCGAACTGGTATCAACAAAGGCTGGCGATGATAGCAGACCACGCCTTTGCTGAACACCAATCACCTTCATAGCCCTGATACATTTCATCAATCGGCCTGACGACGCAGGAATGCCGGGATATCCAGGTAGTCCAGATCATCTTGCGGATTCATCTTCGCGGCAGTCGCAGCACCGGCCTGAGCCTGGTTGCGCATGACGGTCGGACGGTCCAGGTCACGGTAGTTCACCGCTGGAGCTTCCTGACGAGCAGGGGCTTGCTGTTGTGGCTGCGAAGCCATCGAGGTGTGAACGGTATTGTCGATGACCTTCACAGGCTTCTCGATTTTTGCGCCCAGACCAGTGGCAACCACCGTCACGTGCAACTCGTCGCGCATGTCCGGATCGATAACGGTACCGACCTTGACCATTGCGTGCTCGGAAGCGAAGGCTTCGATGATGCTACCCACGTCGGAGTACTCACCCAGGGACAGGTCAGGACCGGCGGTGATGTTCACCAGGATGCCGCGTGCACCTTGCAGGTTCACGTCTTCGAGCAACGGGTTGCGAATGGCGGCTTCAGTCGCCTCACGCGCACGGTTCGGACCGCTGGCGCAGCCAGTGCCCATCATCGCCATGCCCATTTCGCTCATTACGGTACGTACGTCGGCGAAGTCGACGTTGATCATGCCCGGACGCTTGATGATGTCGGAGATACCGCGAACGGCACCGGCCAGTACATCGTCAGCCTTGGCGAAAGCCGACAGCAGGCTGGCGTCTTTACCGAGGATGGTCAGCAGCTTCTCGTTGGGAATGGTAATCAACGAGTCGACGCTTTCGGAAAGCAGACGGATGCCTTCATCGGCGATCTGCATGCGCTTGCGACCTTCGAACGGGAACGGACGGGTCACCACCGCAACGGTGAGGATCCCCATTTCCTTGGCCACTTCAGCAATGATCGGCGCAGCACCGGTACCGGTACCACCGCCCATGCCAGTGGTGATGAACACCATGTTGGTGCCCTGCAGGACTTCGGCAATGCGCTCACGATCTTCGAGAGCGGCCTGACGACCTACTTCAGGGTTGGCGCCAGCGCCCAGACCCTTGGTCACGCCGGTACCCAGTTGAAGGATGGTCCGCGCGCCAATGCTTTTCAGCGCCTGGGCATCAGTGTTGGCGCAGATGAACTCAACGCCTTCAATGTTGCTCTTGACCATGTGATTCACGGCGTTGCCGCCGCCACCGCCAACACCGATAACTTTAATAACCGGGCTTGCGGGGATGTTGTCTACGAGTTCGAACATTTTCCCTCTCCTTTACGTTCTCTAGTTTTTTCGCCTACTGCTTTTGCTGCCTGCCGCTTTACCACTTTGCTCTGCTCTTGCCGCTTGAAGCTTGTGGCTTGAAGCTGCTTTTAGAAATTGCCCTGGACCCAGCTCTTGATGCGATCGAGCAAGGCGCCTTTCGGTTCTTCGTTGCTGTAGCTGTCGCGGCTGCCGATGCCCGAGAACGAAATGCCGTCGGATTGCTTCTGCAGGCCGTACATCAACAGGCCGACGCCCGTTGAATAGATCGGGTTGCGGACCACGTCATCCAGGCCTTTGACGCCATGCGGCACGCCCAGGCGCACCGGCATGTGGAAGATTTCCTCAGCCAGTTCGGTGGCGCCTTCCATTTTCGACGTACCACCGGTCAGCACGATGCCGGCCGGGATCAGGTCTTCGTAGCCACTGCGGCGCAGCTCGGCCTGGATCAGCGTGAACAGTTCGTCGTAACGCGGCTCGACCACTTCGGCCAGGGCCTGACGGGACAGTTCGCGTGGTGGACGGTCGCCAACGCTTGGCACCTTGATGGTTTCACCGGCGCCAGCCAGTTTGGCCAGGGCGCAGGCGTAGCGGATCTTGATTTCTTCGGCGTACTGGGTCGGAGTGCGCAACGCCATCGCGATGTCGTTGGTCACCTGATCGCCCGCAATCGGGATCACGGCGGTATGGCGGATCGCGCCTTCGGTGAAGATGGCGATATCGGTGGTGCCGCCGCCGATGTCGACCAGGCACACGCCCAGTTCTTTCTCGTCGTCGGTCAGTACCGAGTAGGCCGAAGCCAGTTGCTCGAGAATGATGTCGTCAATTTCCAGACCGCAGCGGCGCACGCACTTTTCAATGTTCTGTGCGGCGTTGACGGCGCAGGTGACCACATGAACCTTGGCTTCCAGGCGCACGCCGGACATGCCCAACGGCTCGCGCACGCCTTCCTGGTTGTCGATCACGTAATCCTGCGGCAGGGTATGCAGCACGCGCTGGTCAGCCGGGATTGCCACGGCCTGGGCAGCGTCGAGTACGCGCTCGAGGTCGGCGGAGCTGACTTCGCGATCACGAATCGCCACGATGCCGTGGGAGTTCAGGCTGCGGATATGATTGCCCGCCACACCGACGAAGGCCGAATGAATGCGGCAGCCCGCCATCAGCTGTGCTTCTTCGATCGCGCGCTGGATCGACTGCACGGTGGACTCGATGTTCACCACCACGCCTTTCTTCAGGCCACGGGACGGATGGGTACCGATCCCGACGATTTCCAGCGTGCCGTCGTCCGCAACCTCGCCTACCAGCGCCACCACCTTGGAGGTGCCGATATCGAGACCGACGATCATTTTGCCGCTTTGCACGTTTGCCATGGGTCCTGCCTCTTCTTAATTCTTCGCGACAGCGGGTTGGGCTGTCGTGGGCGCTACAGGTTCCCGCCAGCCAACAGCGAGGCCGTTGGCATAGCGCAGATCGATGCGCGCAATGTTCGTAATCTGTTCTTTGAGCGTCTTGTCATAGATGGCAATGAAGCGGCGCATCTTTTCCACCAGGTTGCCGCGTCCCAGCAACAGTTCGATACCGGGGCCCGAACTGCCGGGGCCGGTGGTCAGGAACCAGCTGCCACGCTCACGCAGCTCCAGGCGTGCAATCGAAAAGCCCAGCGGCCTGAGCATCTGGCTCAACACCTGGTATTGCTGCATCACTTGCTGTTGAGCCCGTTGTGGACCAAACAGCTGAGGCAAGTGTTCGTAGTTCGCCAACTCGCGCGGAGTAAACGCCTGACCCTGGTTGTTCAACAGCGACTCGTCGCCCCAGCGGGCCACCGGCAGTTGCTCTTCCAGGCGGATCACCACTTGATCCGGCCACACCCGACGCACTTCGGCGTGGGCAATCCATGGCATTTGCTCCAGCTCGGTGCGCATGCTCGCCAGGTCGATGGTGAAGAAGCTCGACGCCACGTACGGGGCGATCCGCTGCTGCACGGCTTGCTGGCTGATATAACTCAAGTCGCCCTGCACGTTGATCTTGGTGATCGGCCGGTCGGCGTACGGCAATAAACGCTGCGCGCCTTCGTAAGTGCCGAAACCCAATGCAACCAGCAGTACCGGCCAGAACAACGCTTTGAGAAAACCGAAGTTGGCTTTCGGCAGGCGCACGGACATCGGCTCTTTGGCCACCATTCGGCTGGCACCCCGCGGCACCGGCTTGCGGCCGGGAGCGGGTGGCTGATGTCTTAGCTGTGCGCCTTGCATGGTCTTAACCTCGCGTCGACTCTTGGTTGCCAGCCGTGTTGCCGGCAACGCTCGCAGCCAGGATGGCCAGAACCAGTTGCTGGAAATCCAGACCGGCGGCACGGGCCGCCATCGGAACCAGACTGTGGTCGGTCATGCCCGGTGCAGTGTTGACTTCCAGGAACCAGAACTGCCCTTCGGCGTCCTGCATCACGTCCGCCCTGCCCCAACCGGCGATACCCAGCGCCTCACAGGCTTTCGCCGTGAGGTCCATGAGTTCCTTTTCCTTGGCGCTGTCCAGCCCGCACGGAATGCGGTACTGGGTATCGTTGGCGATGTACTTGGCGTCGTAGTCGTAGAAACTGTGTGTCGTGCCCAGGGCAATCGGTGGCAACACCTGGTCACGCAGGGTGGCGATGGTGAACTCGGGACCTTGAATCCATTGCTCGACCAACACTTGCGAATCGTAGGTACTGGCCGCTTTCCAGGCGTCGATCAACTCGGACGTGGAACTCACTTTGGCCATCCCGATACTTGAACCTTCATGGGCCGGTTTGACGATCAAAGGGAAGCCCAGTTCCGTCGCCGCCGAAATACAATCGGCCTCGCTGCTCAGTACCGCGTGACGTGGCGTCGGAATGCCCAGGCTGTGCCAGACCTGCTTGGTGCGCAGCTTGTCCATGGCCAGTGCCGAGGCGAGGATGCCACTGCCGGTGTACGGAATGCCCAGGCATTCGAGCAGGCCCTGCATGCTGCCGTCCTCACCGCCACGACCGTGGAGGATGATGAAGGCGCGGTCGATTTTTTCGTTCAACAGGCGCTGCAGAAGGTCATCGCCCACGTCGAGGCCGAACGCGTCCACACCCGCGCCTTGCAGCGCATCGAGAACGGCGTTGCCGGACTTCAGGGACACTTCGCGCTCGGCACTCTTGCCACCGAACAGCACGGCGACCCGGCCGAAATCTTTCGGCGCGACGGTGGAGACGAGGTTGGCGTAGGCAGCAGTCATTTCAACTTCCCCTCGACTGACGCCGCAACGGCGCCAGCGAACAACTCACTCTTCAACAGTTTGGGTGCAAGGCCACCGATGTCACCGGCACCCTGGCACAACAGAATGTCGCCGGCGCGCAGCAGCGGCTTGACGATTGGCGCGAGGTCCACGCCGCGATCGATGTAGATCGGGTCGAGCTGGCCGCGCTGGCGGATGCTGTTGCACAGCTTGCGGCTGTCGGCCCCCGGGATTGGCTCTTCGCCCGCCGGATAGACTTCCATCAGCAGCAGCACATTGGCGTCGGCCAGTACATTGACGAAATCGTCGTACAGGTCGCGTGTGCGGCTGTAGCGGTGCGGCTGGTAAACCATCACCAGACGACGCTCCGGCCAGCCACCGCGTACCGCCTTGATGACCGCCGCGACTTCGGTCGGGTGGTGACCGTAGTCGTCCACCAGCATCACGTTGCCGCCCTCTACTGGCAGTTCACCGTAGACCTGGAAGCGCCGGCCAACGCCCTGGAACCCGGACAGGCCCTGAACGATGGCTTCATCGCTGACACCTTCGTCGGTGGCGATGCAGATGGTGGCCAGTGCGTTCAGCACGTTGTGGTTGCCCGGCATGTTGACCGAGACATCCAGCGGCTCGCGATCGGGGCGCAGCACGGTGAAGAAAGTCTGCATGCCTTGCTGGCGCACGTTGATAGCGCGCACATCGCAGTCATCGCCGAAGCCGTAGGTGACGGTAGGACGTTTGACCAGCGGCAGGATTTCACGCACCACCGGATCGTCCAGGCACACCACCGCCAAACCGTAGAACGGCAGGTTGTGAAGGAACTCGACGAAGGTTTTTTTCAGCTTGTTGAAGTCACCGTCGTAGGTCGCCATGTGGTCGGCGTCGATGTTGGTGACCACGGCCACCAGCGGCTGCAAGTGCAGGAAACTCGCGTCGCTCTCGTCGGCTTCGGCGATCAGGTAACGGCTGGTGCCGAGCTGGGCATTGGTGCCCGCGGCATTCAGACGGCCGCCGATCACGAACGTCGGGTCCAGGCCACCGGCCGCGAACACCGAAGCGATCAGGCTGGTGGTGGTGGTTTTGCCGTGAGTACCGGCGACGGCGATGCCGTGGCGATAGCGCATCAGTTCAGCCAGCATTTCTGCACGAGGCACCACCGGAATGCGGCGCTCCAGCGCGGTGGCGACTTCCGGGTTGGACGTGTTCACGGCACTCGATACCACCAGCACATCGGCGGTGGCTGCGTTTTCGGCGCGATGGCCGATGAAAATATGCGCGCCAAACGATTCCAGACGCTCGGTGACTGGCGACGCCTTAAGGTCGGAACCGGACACTTCATAGCCCAGGTTCAACAACACTTCGGCGATCCCGCACATGCCCACGCCGCCGATCCCGACGAAGTGGATGCGACGGATGCGGCGCATTTCCGGTTGTGGCATGGCTTTCTGATTCTCAACCATGGGCCACCTCCAGACAGGTATCGACCACGTTACGGGTGGCATCGGGTTTGGCCAGGCGGCGGGCCGCAGTAGCCATATCGTTGAGTCGTTGTGGTTGCATCAGGACCTCTGTCAGGCGCGCGGCAAGATCCGCTGCGCCAGTCGTTCTTTGCGGCATCAGGAAGGCTGCACCTTCACGGGCCAAATAATCGGCGTTGCGGGTCTGGTGATCGTCGATCGCGTGGGGCAAAGGCACCAGCATCGAGGGCAGACCGGCGGCGGCCAGTTCACTGATGGTCAGCGCACCTGCACGGCACACCACCAGGTCGGCCCAGCCATAGGCTTGGGCCATGTCTTTGATAAAGGGCTGCACTTGCGCCTCGACGCCAGCCGCGCGATAGCGCTCTGCAGTCACTTCATCGTGGTTTTTGCCAGCCTGATGGAACACTTCCGGTCGCAAGTCGACGGCGACTTGCGACAGGGCTTCAGGCAGCAACTTGTTCAACGGTTCTGCGCCCAGGCTTCCGCCCAGGATCAGCAAACGCGCCTTGCGACCGGCCAGGGCTGGTCGCGGTGTTTCGAGGAACAGCTCCGGGCGCACCGGGTTACCGGTGGTCCGACGGCTGCCCGACAGGGTAAAGGTGTCGGGGAAGGCTTCACAGACCCGGGCGGCCAACGGCACCAGCAACCGATTGGCGGTACCTGCCACGGCGTTCTGCTCGTGAACGATCACCGGAACACCGGCCAGTTTGGCGGCAACGCCCCCGGGACCGGTCACAAAGCCGCCAAACCCGACGACACAGACCGGCCGCAACCGGCGAATGATCGCTCGTGCCTGCCAGACCGACTTGAGCAACATGAACGGCGCCTTGAGCAGCGACAACTTGCCCTTGCCGCGCAGGCCGCTGGCATCGATCCGATGCAGCTCGATACCGGCCGCCGGGACCAGATCGTTTTCAATGCCGCGCGGCGTACCGAGCCAGTGCACGGTGTAACCGCGGGACTGAAACTCACGCGCACAGGCCAGCGCCGGGAACACGTGGCCACCGGTGCCGCCGGCCATGATCAAGACGTTAGCGCCCATGGTTCGGCTCCTCGGCGAAGTCGCTCTCATGGAACTCCATCTCCTCGCTGCCCAGGTGGGTTCGACTCTCCCACTCGATGCGCAGCAACAAGCCGAGACAGGCACAGCAGATCACCAACGAACTGCCGCCATAACTGAGGAACGGCAGCGTCAGGCCTTTGGTCGGCAGCAGACCGACGTTCACGCCGATATTGATCAGGAACTGACCGATCCACAGGAACGACAAACCGTAGGCGACATAGGCCGCGAAGAACTGCTTGGCCTTCTCGGCCCACAAGCCGATGTACATACCGCGAATACAGACGAACACGAACAGCGCCACCGTGCACAACGAACCCACGGCACCCAGCTCTTCGGCCAGGACCGAGAACACGAAGTCGGTGTGGGCCTCTGGCAGGTAGAACTGTTTCTGCACGCTGTTGCCCAGACCAACACCCAACCATTCGCCGCGACCGAAGGCGATCAATGCCTGGGACAACTGATAACCGGCACCGAACTGGTCGGCCCACGGGTCGGCAAAGTTGGTCAGTCGCGCCATTCGATAAGGCTGCATCTGGATCAGCAACACCACCGCGCCGACGGCCAGCACGACCATCAGGGAGAAACGGAACAGCCCCACTCCGCCGAGGAACAGCATCGCCGCAGCAGCCCCCATCATCACGACAGTGGCCCCGAAGTCAGGCTCCATCAGCAACAGGCCGGCCATCGGCAACAGAACGATGAATGGCTTGAAGAAGCCCATCCAGCTTTCACGTACTTCTTTCTGGCGACGCACCAGATAACCGGCGAGGTAGATCACCACGAACACCTTGGCGATCTCGGAAGGCTGAACGTTGAAGAAGCTGAAGCCGATCCAGCGCATCGAACCGTTCACTTCACGGCCGATGCCCGGAATGATCACCATCACCAGCAAACCGAACGCGCCGATCAGCATGAGCCAACCCAGGCGTTGCCAGGTCGCGATCGGGATCATCATGGTGACGATGCAGGCGCCAAGGCCGAGTACGACGTAGATGAGGTGGCGAATCATGTAATACAAAGCGCTGCCCGACTGCACCGCCGCCACTTCGGTCGATGCCGAGGCAATCATGATCAACCCGAGACCGAGCAAGGCCAGGCAGCCGGCGAGCATCGGAAAATCGAGGTCGATTCCGCGTCCGGTGATGATCGGCGACGGGTACGGCTTGATGATGTTTCTCAGGCTCATGCCAGTTCCTCCACAGCGCGGACGAACTGGTGACCACGGTCTTCGTAGTTTTTGAACATGTCGAAACTGGCGCAGGCCGGAGACAGCAACACTGCGTCGCCCGGTTCGGCGACAGCACGGCAATGCTCGACCGCTTCGATCAGCGAACCGACACGAATCAGCGGCACGGCATCGCCGATGGCTTCACCGATCTTGTCGGAATCGCGCCCCATCAGGATCACGGCGCGGCAGTTGGCCGCCACGGGATCACGCAGGTCCTTGAACTCGGCACCCTTGCCATCGCCACCGGCGATCAGCACGAGTTTGCCGTCGATGTCCGCGCCCAGACCTTCAATCGCGGCCAGAGCAGCGCCGACGTTGGTGGCTTTGGAATCGTTGTAATAACTTACGCCGTCGAGATCGCGGACCCATTGGCAACGGTGTTCAAGGCCAGCGAAAGTACGCAGGCTCGACAGCATGGCATCGAAGGGCAGACCGACGGCGTGCCCCAGCGCCAAGGCCGCCAAGGCGTTGGACTGGTTATGGGCGCCGCGAATCTTCAGCTCGCGCACCGGCATCAGGTTCTGGAACTCGAAGGCCAGGTACTTCTCGCCGTTTTCCTCGCGGATACCAAAGCCCTTGAAATCCGGCTTGCTCAAACCGAAGGTCCAGCACGGCTGCCCCTCGCCCATCAGGGGACGGCTCAAGGCATCCTGACGGTTGACCACGAACTGTCTGGCACCACGAAAAATCCGGTGCTTGGCCAGGTGATAAGCCGGCAGACCGCTGTAGCGGTCCATATGGTCTTCGCTGATGTTGAGTACGGTCGCCACTTCAGCATCGAGTTGATCGGTGGTTTCGAGCTGGAAGCTCGACAGCTCCATCACGTACAGCTCGATGTCATCGCTGAGCAGGTCCAGCGCCGGTGTGCCCAGGTTACCGCCAACGGCGACACGCTTGCCGGCCGCTGCCGCCATCTCGCCGACCAGGGTGGTCACGGTGCTTTTCGCGTTGGAACCGCTGATGGCTACGATCGGTGCCTTCGCGTTACGCGCGAACAGCTCGATGTCGCCGGACAATTTTACGCCACGGGCGGCGGCGGCCTGCAGCGCCGGGGTCGCCAGCGCCAGGCCGGGGCTCACGTAAAGCTCGTCGGCACGGCACAGGAATTCCACGTCCAGCTCGCCACAACGCACTTCCACGTGCGGATAGTCACGCTTGAGCGTGGCCAGTTCCGGTGGATTTTCCCGCGTATCGGCCACGGCAAAGGCCACGCCCCGGTTCGCCAGGAAGCGAACCAGGGACATGCCGCTCTTGCCGAGGCCGACAACGATGCGGAAGTGGTCAGAAGCGATCAGAGACACTCGTTCTACCTCAGCTTCAGGGTGGCAAGGCCGATCAGCACGAGAATCACGGTGATGATCCAGAAACGGACGATCACGCGCGGCTCGGGCCAGCCCTTGAGTTCAAAGTGGTGGTGAATCGGCGCCATGCGGAATACACGGCGACCGGTCAGTTTAAAAGAGGCAACCTGAATGACGACTGACAGGGTTTCCATCACGAATACGCCGCCCATGATGAACAGGACGATCTCCTGACGGACGATCACGGCGATGGTGCCCAGGGCCGCGCCCAGTGCCAGCGCGCCGACGTCGCCCATGAAGACCTGGGCCGGATAGGTGTTGAACCAGAGGAAACCCAGGCCGGCACCGATCAGCGCGCCGCAAAAGACGATCAGCTCACCCGCCCCCGGTACGTAGGGAATCAGCAGGTATTCGGCGAACTTCACGTTACCCGACAGGTAGCAGAAGATGCCCAGGCCACCGCCGACCATCACGGTCGGCATGATCGCCAGGCCGTCGAGACCATCAGTCAGGTTGACCGCGTTGCTCGAACCGACGATCACGAAGTAGGTCAGCACGATGAAGCCTGCGCCCAGCGGAATGCTGTAGTCCTTGAGCATTGGCAGGATCAGGGTGGTTTCCACCGGAGTGGCGGCAGTCATATAGAGGAAGATCGCCGCGCCCAGGCCGAATACCGATTGCCAGAAATACTTCCAGCGGCTTGGCAAGCCGCGGGAGTTCTTCTCGATCACTTTGCGGTAGTCGTCGACCCAGCCGATGGCGCCGAACAGCAACGTCACCAGCAACACCACCCAGACATAACGGTTGGTCAGGTCAGCCCACAGCAGCGTGCTGACGCCGATGGACGAAAGAATCAGTGCACCACCCATGGTCGGCGTGCCCGATTTGGACAGGTGCGATTGCGGACCATCGTTGCGAACGGATTGACCGATCTGACGGTTCTGCAGGGTGCGGATCATCCACGGGCCATAGCACAGCGACAAAACCAGCGCGGTCAGCACACCGAGGATCCCGCGCAGGGTCAGGTACTGGAAGACCGCGAAGCCTTTGTAGAACTGTTGCAGATACTCCGCTAGCAGCAGCAGCATTAATGTTTCTCCAGACGGGTCCCGCACAAGGCGGCAACGATGTTTTCCATCGCGGCGCTGCGCGAGCCCTTGATCAAAATGGTGGTGTTTGTGTCTTGCTCGGCGTCCAGGGCCTTGATCAGTTCAGCCTGCGTGCTGAAGTGAAAGGCTTGAGGACCGAAGGCGTTGACGGCGTGGACCATCATCGGCCCGACGGCGTACAGCGCAGAAACCTTGCCACGGGCGTATTCGCCAACGTCGCGGTGCCCCTGCTCCGCCCAGTCGCCCAACTCGCCGATATCTCCGAGCACCAGAACGGTGCGACCGGAAAAGCCGGCGAGTATATCAACCGCCGCGCACATCGAGGTGGGGTTCGCGTTGTAAGTGTCATCGATCACGCGCATGCCGTTGCTGGCCAGTTGCGCGACGGTCCGGCCCTTGACCGGCTGTACCGCGCCGAGGCCTGTCGCAATGCCGAACAGCGACACGCCCAAGGCATGGGCGGCGGCTGCGGCGGCCATGGCATTGGCGACGTTATGGGTGCCGAGCAGGTTCAGTTGAACGTGCTCCACGCCTTCGGGGCTGTGCAGATTGAATGCCGGGCAGCCGCGAGCATCACGGCCAAGGTCGCTCGCATGGAAGTCTGCGTTAACGTTGCTCAGGGCAAACGTCAGCACTTTGCGACCAGCGGCGCGAGCCTTCCAGATGTCGAAAGCCTTGTCATCCAGATTCAGAACGGCGACGCCATCGGCATCGAGCCCTTCAATAATCTCGCCCTTGGCCTCGACGATTTTTTCCGGCCCGCCGAACTCGCCGACGTGAGCGGTCCCGGCATTGTTGAGAATGGCCACGTGCGGCTTGGTCATGCCGACGGTGTAGGCAATTTCGCCGAGACGCGAAGCACCGAGTTCGATCACGGCAGCCGTGTGTTCCGGCGCCAGTTCCAGCAGGGTCAACGGTACGCCGAGGTCGTTGTTCAAGTTGCCACGGGTTGCCAGCACCGGACCACGGGTACGCAGGATGCTCGCGAGCATTTCCTTGACCGTGGTCTTGCCGCTGGAGCCGGTGACGGCGGCGACTGGATGGGTGTAGGCCGCCCGGTTGAGCGCGCCCAGTTGACCCAACGCCTGGCGGGTATCGCTGACCACCAACTGCGGCAGCGTGCTGTGGGCGCTTTCGCGCTCGACCAGTGCTGCCACCGCGCCTTTTGCCGCGACATCATTCAGATAGTCGTGACCATCGAAACGCGGCCCCGTCAGCGCAATAAACAGTTGCCCCGGCTTGATCGCGCGACTGTCGATGCTGACGCCGTCGAAGCTGACATCGGCACCGACCAGGCGAGCATTCAGCGCGCCAGTCAATTCGCTGAGTTTCAAGGCCTTAAGCATGGGCCACCTCCCACGCGGTCAAGGCATGATCAGCCTCGACCAGATCAGAGAAGGCGTGACGTTCGCCATTGATTTCCTGATAGTCCTCGTGACCTTTACCGGCCAGCACGATCACGTCATCCGCCGAGGCACTGCCAATCAGCTGGGCAATGGCCTGGCCACGACCGGCAACGAAGGTCACGTTATCCACAGCCGTGAAACCGGCGCGGATGTCATCGAAAATCACCGAAGGGTCTTCCGTGCGCGGATTGTCATCGGTCACCAGCACGCCATCGGCCAGACGCTCGACCACTTCAGCCATCAGCGGACGCTTGCCGCGATCGCGGTCGCCGCCACAGCCGAACAGGCAAAGCAGCCGTCCTTTGACATGCGGACGCAGCGCTGTCAGGACTTTTTCCAGCGCATCCGGGGTGTGGGCATAATCGACCACGACCAACGGCTGAGTCCCGCCGCCCAGGCGCTGCATGCGACCGGCCGGACCTTCGAGCTTCGGCAGAACCTTGAGAATTTCGTCCAGCGCATAATCCAGGCCGAGCAAGGCGCCAACCGCCGCCAGCACGTTGCTCAGGTTGAAACGGCCAAGCAGCGTGCTGCGCAGGTGGTGCTCGCCTTGTGGGGTAACCAGTGTGGCGCGCACACCTTCGTCGTCGAATTGCGCTTCGCGGCAATACAGATAGGCACTGGAGTCTTCGAGGCTGTAGGTGATCAACCGCGACTCACGTTTTTCGGCCGCCAGTTGCCGGCCGAAGTCGTCATCAAGGTTAACGACCCGGCACTTCAAGTCGTTCCAGGCAAACAGCTTGGCCTTGGCGTCGCCGTAGGCCTGCATGGTGCCGTGGTAATCCAGGTGATCCCGGGACAGATTGGTCATCACGGCCACATCGAACGCCAAAGCAGTCACACGGCCCTGATCCAGACCATGGGAAGAGACTTCCATCGCCACGGCTTTGGCCCCGGCCTTTTTAAGGTCCGCCAGGGTGGCTTGCACGGCGATTGGATTCGGCGTGGTATGCAGGCCGCTTTGCAGCGCGCCGTAGAAACCGGTACCCAGGGTGCCAACGATACCGCAGTGCTGGCCGAGCAGGTCCAGCGCCTGGGCAACCAGCTGAGTCACACTGGTTTTGCCGTTGGTACCGGTCACGCCGATCAGGTTCAGATGATGACTCGGTTCACCGTAAAAACGCCCGGCGATGTCCGAAAGTTGTGCCGCCAGGCCTTTGACCGGAATCAATGGCACTTCGGTGATCGGCAGCACGGTGGCGCCTTCCACTTCATAAGCCACGGCGGCAGCGCCGCGCGTCAGAGCGTCGGCGATGTGTGCACGACCGTCGAATTTGCCGCCCGGTACCGCGAGGAACAGGTCACCGGCGCGGACGTTACGACTGTCCAGCGCCAATTCACGGATCAACAGATCGTGGCCGGCGTGGGGGAAAATCTTGTTCAGACTTAATGACATCAGCCGCGCCCTCCATTGGCTTTCAGTGGAACAACCGGCGTAGCGTTCGCTTGTTGAGTGGGCGGCAGGTTGTCCGGAGTGACGTTCATCAGGCGCAGGGTGCCGGACATCACGCGACTGAACACCGGCGCCGATACCAGACCACCGAAGTAACCGGCCTTGGTCGGCTCATCGATAACGACCACGATGGCGTAACGCGGATCGCTCATCGGGCCGAAGCCGGCGAACAGCGAACGGTAGGAGTTTTCGGCATAGCCTTTGGTACCCACCGATGTTTTACGCGCAGTACCCGACTTGCCGCCCACGTGATACGCCGGCACCTGTGCACGGAATACACCGCGCGGGGCTTCGATCACTTGCTGCAGCATGCCTTGCATCGTCTTCGCGACCGCTTCCGGCAACACCTGGGTCGTTTGCGGAGCCTTGTCGGTTTTGATCAGGGTCAGTGGCGCGAGACGGCCATTGTTGGCCAGCGCCGAAAACGCGTGAACCAACTGGATCGCCGTCACCGAAATACCGTAGCCGTAGGACAACGTGGCGGTTTCGGCCTTGCGCCATTCGCGGTAGTTCGGCAGGTTGCCGACACGTTCGCCGGGGAAACCCAGGCCGGTGTCCTGACCGAGACCGACTTTCTGCGCCAGCCGGAAAATCGTCTCGCCGCCGATATCGAACGCGACCTTACTCATGCCGACGTTACTGGAATTGATCAGAATACCGGTCAGGTCGAGTACCGGACCTTCGGTCTTGGATACGTCCTTGATGGTGTACTTACCAATCTGCAAGGAGCCCGGGTACACCTCGACGGTATCGCTCGGCTTCCAGCGCCCGGTTTCGATGGCGGCGCTCATGGAGATCGCCTTCATGGTCGAACCCGGTTCGAACACGTCGATCATTGCGCGGTTGCGCATCATCGCCGGTTGCAGGTTGCGGCGGTTGTTCGGGTTGTAGGTCGGCTGGTTGACCATGGCGAGGATCTCGCCGGTCTTGACGTCCATGATCACCAGGCTACCGGCCTTCGCACCGTTCTCGATGATCGCGTTGCGCAGTTCGCGGTTGGCCAGATATTGCAGGCGCAAATCAATGGACAACGCCAAGGGCTTTCCGGCCTTGGCGTTTTTGGTGACCTGAACATCCTTGATCAACCTGCCGCGCCGGTCCTTGATGACCTGGCGTTTGCCGGGCACGCCGGCCAGCCATTCGTCATAGGCGAGCTCGACACCTTCACGACCGTGGTCATCGATATCGGTAAAACCAACCATATGGGCGGTCACTTCACCGGCCGGATAAAAACGCCGGAACTCTTCGATGCCGTAGACACCCGGTACTTTCAGATCGAGCACTGCCTGACCTTGCTCAGGCGTCAGCCCGCGCACCAGGTAAATGAATTCTTTATTGGCTTGAGCCTCAAGACGCTCGGCCAGGGCTTTCGGGTCTTGCCCGAGGGCAACGGCCAGCGCGGGCCACTTCTCTTTGGCCAGCTGCATTTCCTTGGCGTTGGCCCACAGGGTGGTCACCGGCGTACTGACAGCCAATGGCTCGCCGTTGCGGTCGGTGATCAGGCCGCGGTGCGCCGGAATCGGAATATGACGAACGCTACGAGCGTCCCCCTGACCTTTGAGGAAGTCACGGTCGACAACTTGCAGATCGATGATGCGCCAGCAAATCGCGATCACCATGACGCCGAGCAGACCCAGCACCACACGGAATCGCCAGGGAAAGAGTGCGCCTTCGAGTTTCATCATGGCGCCACCATCTGCACTTCGGCGGCACCGGGAATGTGCATTTTCAGTTGTTCGGTGGCCAACACTTCGATTCGGCTGTGGGCAGTCCAGGTGCTTTGCTCAAGAATCAACCGCCCCCACTCGGCCTGCGCTTTGTCGCGCACGCTCAGCTCGTTGTACAGCGAGTTCAGCAACTGACGATTCCAGTGCGCGCTATAGGACACGCCGATCGCCGACACGAGCACGCCGATAAACAGCAGCAGCATGAAAAAGCTTCCGCCGGGCAGTGGCTTGGCGAAAAGCTTGCTCACCGCAGCTTCTCCGCCACACGCATGACAGCGCTACGGGAACGTGGGTTGGCCTTGAGCTCGGCATCGGAGGCCGTCTGCGCTTTGCCATGGATTTTGATTTTCGGTTCGAAAGCGACATGCCGAACCGGCAGGTTGCGCGGCAGGTTATCGGCTTCGCCTTTCACCAGCTTGCGCATGAACAGTTTGACGATGCGATCTTCCAGCGAGTGGAAGCTGATCACGACCAGACGACCGCCCACTTCCAGGCAGTCCAGAGCGGCTTCGAGGCCGGCTTCCAGATCACCCAGTTCGTTATTGACGTGAATACGCAAACCCTGAAAGGCGCGGGTTGCCGGGTTCTTGCCCTTTTCCCACGCCGGGTTGGCGACTTTGAGGACTTCGGCCAGGTCAGCCGTACGCTCGAAAGGCTTGATATCGCGACGCTCGGCCACGGCACGAGCCATGCGACCGGAGAAACGCTCTTCGCCATATTCCTTGAACACGCGGGCAATTTCTTCCGCCGGCGCGGTATTGACGAATTCGGCGGCGCTGATCCCGCGGGACGGGTCCATGCGCATGTCCAGCGGACCGTCGTTGAGGAAACTGAAGCCACGCTCAGGATCGTCAAGCTGTGGCGAAGACACGCCCAGATCGAGCAAAACGCCGCTGACCTTGCCGTGCAAACCGCGATCCGCGACTTCCGAACCGAGCTCGGCAAAGCTGCGCTGCACAACGACAAAGCGGCCGTCTTCGGCCGCTAGCGTCTGCCCGGTGGCAATCGCCTGTGGATCCTTATCGAATCCAAGCAACCGACCATCGGGACCGAGCTGACTGAGGATCAACCGGCTGTGCCCGCCGCGCCCGAACGTACCGTCCAGATAGCAGCCATCAGGACGTACGGCGAGAGCCTCTACGGCTTCGTCAAGCAGTACGGTGATGTGGTTAAAGCCGCTATCTATAGTCACAGGATCAAATCACGCAGTTCGTCAGGCATCGCGCCCGGTTCTTGAATAGCAGCCAGATCAGCGGCAGAAACCGCATCCCAGGCATCCTCATCCCACAATTGGAACTTGTTCAACTGGCCTACCAACATCGCGCGCTTATCCAACTTGGCATATTCACGAAGACGCGGCGGAACCAGAAATCGACCACTGCCATCGAGCTCGAGGTCGACGGCATTACCAATCAGTAAACGTTGCAGGCGGCGGTTCTCTTCGCGTAGCGAAGGCAGTGCGCGCAGTTTGGTTTCAATGATTTCCCACTCGTCGAGGGGGTAAACACACAAGCACGGATCAACGGCATCAATTGTGACGATTAACTGACCGGAACTACGCGAAACAAGCTCGTCACGGTACCGGCTCGGCATGGCGAGACGGCCCTTTGCATCGAGACTGATAGCGTTGGCTCCGCGAAACACGTCAGCGTTTCTCCAAATATTAGCGTTTTGCGATCAAAAAACCCACTTCATGCCACTTTCCGCCACTTGCGCACACTATAGGAATGCGCCCACCACACCGTCAAGGCGCGGAGTAAAGGAAAACCCTTACGAAACTGAGATTTAGGAGCATAAAAGGAGGGGTAACGAGAATCTGGCAGATGAAACTGCCCGATAACTTGAACCAGCACAGAAGGCTGCATTCGGAAGTTAAAGTAATTTATTAAGAGTAAGATTTTTTCGGTATTACGAAAGTGCTTCTGCTGACGATTCTGAGAGGAGGGAAAATCGGTGCTGCATCGAGTTTAGGCGTTCATCACCAGCGCAGGCAAATTGATATCACGCAACCCCGTCTACTGACAACGCTGCATGACAACATTTTCACCATCCACACCCTGCTCAATGATTTAAGCAGGAGGGGAGAAAAAGGTGGAGAGTCGATCTGTAAGCCGGGTTCTGTCTTGAACAGTCATTCGTCTACGATGGCCATCACTGGACATCTTTAGCAACCTACCCGGTCCCAGCGCGGGCCACGCCTTGGGACCCTATTTGGTCTTGCTCCAAGTGGGGTTTACCTAGCCACGAACTGTTGCCAGACGTGCGGTGCGCTCTTACCGCACCTTTTCACCCTTACCGGCGCCGAAGCGCTTAGGCGGTTATTTTCTGTGGCACTTTCCGTAGGCTCACGCCTCCCAGGCATTACCTGGCACTTCGCCCTATGGAGCCCGGACTTTCCTCCCCCCCCTAATTTTCATAGAGGGCAGCGACTGTCCGATCGACTCTCCGGCGCGAAGGTTAACGGCAGAGCGCCCGAAGAACAAGCGCTAAACGCCTTTTACCGCGCCTGCGCGTCGGGTTTTACTCGCCCTTCTGTTTATCCAGCGCGACCTGGTACAAAACATTTTTACGCTCGCCGGTAATTTGCGCAGCCAATGCGGCAGCACGCTTGAGCGGCATTTCTTCGAGCAACAGGTTAAGCACGCGCATCGCCTCGCTGCTGACAGCGTCCTCACTCTCGGGAGCCGTCCACCCCGCCACCAGCACTACGCATTCGCCGCGCTGCTGATTGCTGTCCGACTCAACGAACTCACGCAGCTCGGCTAATGGCAAGCCTTTGAGTGTTTCAAAGGTCTTGGTCAGTTCACGCGCCAATAACGCCGGACGCTCGCCACCGAATACCAGTTCCATGTCCTGCAGACATTCGAGGATACGGTGTGGCGCCTCGTAGAATATCAACGTACGCGGTTCCTCCTTGACGAGTTCGAGGCGTGCGCGCCGTCCCACGGCCTTGGCCGGCAGAAACCCCTCGAAAATGAAACGATCCGATGGCAACCCCGCCGCCGACAGCGCTGCGATCAATGCACAGGCGCCCGGCACGGGCACTACGTTAATGCCTGCCGCACGAGCCTGACGCACCAAGTGATAGCCAGGATCGGAAATCAGCGGCGTACCCGCATCGGAAATCAGCGCCACATCATCACCGGCCAGCAGCCGGGTAATAAAGCGGCTACCTTCATCCCGCTCGTTGTGCTCATGACAGGCAGCCAGCGGCGTCGCGATGCCGAAGTGTTGCATCAGCCGCTGGGAATGCCGGGTGTCTTCGGCGGCGATCAGTGCGACCTCGCGCAGAATCTTCAGCGCACGCGCACTGATGTCGTCCAGGTTGCCGATGGGCGTCGCCACCACATAAAGCGAGCCCGCAGCGGAATTCAAAGCACCTGGAGCAGTCAAAGCGCACACCTCATGATCGATAAAGCCGCCATTGTAACGCGTCGCGACGCCCGCGATACGCGCAAGGAACACTCGCCTTTGCGACCTCTTGTGCCCTCGCGCAACATTTGTACGAGCTAAATTGATCGATTCACACCAGTAACATCGCGCCCCGGCCAGCGCTTGGGTACAATTCCACGCTAATTTGATCGAGTATCAGGAACGCTTACATGATCGCTTGCCTGCGGCTGTTCACTGCCCTCTGCCTCGCTGCCTTGCTGGCCGCTTGTGCCAGTTCGCCCTCCTCCAGCCTTGGCGAACTCCCACGAACCCCGGATGCCAGCATTGAGCAACTGCTTGAAAAAGCGGCTCAAAGCAAAACACCGGAAGAAGCTGCACTGTTTCGCCTGAGCGCAGCAGACCTGGCCTACCACCAAGGCAATGCCGGCCAGTCCGCGCAGATCCTGCAACAGGTTCAGGTCGAACAACTCAAGCCGGGGCAACAGATCTTCGCCAGCACCCTGGCGGCGGAACTGGCCATGACCCGCAATCAGCCCAAAGCCGCGCTGAGCGCCTTGAGCCACCCCAGCCTGCAGCGCCTGAGCGAAATGCCTGCCGAGCAACAGGTCCGCACCGGCACGGTTCACGCCCGCGCCCTTGAAGCCGATGGTCAGACGCTGGCCGCCGCAAAGGAACGGATCTTCATCGCGCCGATGCTGAGCGGCGACGCCGCTCGCAAAAACCACGAAGCCATCTGGGCACTGATCGCTTCGCTGCCAACCGATCAATTGCAGCCAAGCACTACCGATGACCTCGGCGGCTGGATGGCGCTGGCACTGGCCGTAAAATCGGCCGGCACCCTGGAACAGCAGCAGGCCGCGATCGACAACTGGCGCACCCAGAACCCGAAGCACCCCGCCGCTATCCAACTGCCATTGCCATTGACCAACCTCAAGCAACTGGCCAGCCAACCCTTGAACAAGATTGCCCTGCTGCTGCCTCAAGACGGCCCGCTGGCGTCGGTGGGCAAGGCACTGCGCGAAGGTTTCATGGCCGCCCACTATCAGGCGCAACAGGCCGGACAAAAGCCGCCAGCCATCGAGTTCTATGACAGTTCGCGCCTGACCAATCTCGACGAGTTCTACCGCAAGGCCCAGGCCGATGGCGTGCAGCTGGTCGTCGGCCCACTGGAAAAGCCACTGGTCAAACAACTCAGCACTCGCCCACAACTGCCGATCACCACCCTGGCACTGAACTACAGCGAAGGCGAGCAAGGTCCGGCCCAACTGTTCCAGTTTGGTCTTGCAGCGGAAGACGAGGCACGTGAAGTATCGCGCCGCGCTCGCGCCGACGGCCTGCATCGCGCCGCCATCATGGTGCCGAAAGGTGAATGGGGCGATCGCGTCCTCAAGGCTTTCAGCCAGGACTGGCAAGCCAACGGCGGCAGCGTCGTCGCCACCGAACGCGTCGACCAGCCAGTGCAACTGGCCCAGCAAATTGCCGACATGTTCCAGCTGCGTCAGAGCGAAGGTCGCGCCAAGAGCCTGCAAAGCACCATAGGCTCGCAGGTTGCCGCCCAACCTTCGCGCCGTCAGGACATCGAATTCATCTTCCTGGCTGCCACCCCGCAACAGGCCCAACAAATCAAACCGACCCTGAACTTCCAGTACGCGGGTGATGTTCCGGTTTACGCCACTTCCCACGTCTTCAGTGCCAGCGGCGATGTGAACCAGTACAACGACATGAACGGCATTCGCTTCTGCGAAACCCCATGGCTGCTGGAGGCTAATGATCCGCTGCGTCGTCAGGTCACCGCACAATGGCCACAGGCTGCCGGCAGCCTGGGGCGCCTGTATGCGATGGGCGTCGACGCCTATCGCCTGGCTCCACGCCTGGGCCAACTCAAGGCCTTGCCTGAAAGCCGTGTCGAAGGTCAATCGGGCAGCCTGGGCATGACGCAGAACCAGCGCATCGTAAGGCAGTTGCCATGGGCCCAGTTCGTCAATGGCCAGGTTCAACGCCTGCCGGACACTCCACGCTGATGCCTGACAGGTCACGCCAGCAAAGCGGTAAGGATGCCGAGCGCCATGCGCTCGAGCATCTTCAACAACAAGGTCTGCGCCTGCTGGCGCAGAACTGGTTGTGTAAACGCGGCGAGCTTGATCTGGTCATGCTTGATGGCGATACAGTAGTATTCGTTGAAGTTCGCTACAGAAAAAACACTCAATGGGGTGGCGCGCTCGATAGCATCGATGAGCGCAAACGGCAGAAACTGATTTTTGCCGCGCAGTATTTTCTTCAGTGCGAGTCGCGCTGGGCCAATTCCCCTTGCCGTTTCGACGTGGTTGCCATCGACAGTAAACTCGATCAGTTGAACTGGTTGCAGAATGCTTTCGACGGCTGATCGTTTACGCTCCGAACCGGACACCCGACAACATTTTTGCTCTTTGTTTTGCGGGCTGCACATTCACGTGCCGGACAGCCGCGCTCATTAAGGTCACACAGATGGACATGCAATCCCGAATTCGCCAGCTTTTTCAGGCCAGTATCGACACCAAGCAACAGGCGATGGACGTACTTGCACCGCACATCGAGCAAGCCAGCCAGGTGATGGTCAATGCCCTGCTGAACGAAGGCAAAATGCTTTCCTGCGGCAACGGCGGCTCTGCAGGCGACGCCCAGCACTTTTCGTCCGAGCTGCTCAACCGCTTCGAGCGCGAACGCCCGAGCCTGCCGGCCATTGCACTGACCACTGACAGCTCGACGATCACCTCGATCGCCAACGACTACAGCTACAACGAAATATTCTCCAAACAGATCCGCGCCCTTGGTCAGCCGGGTGACGTTTTGCTGGCAATTTCCACCAGCGGCAACTCGGCAAACATTATTCAAGCGATCCAGGCCGCACATGATCGCGAAATGATTGTCGTAGCATTGACCGGTCGCGATGGCGGCGGCATGGCGTCGCTGCTATTGCCCGAGGACGTCGAGATTCGCGTACCGGCCAACGTCACCGCACGTATCCAGGAAGTCCACCTGCTGGCGATCCATTGCCTATGCGACTTGATCGACAGCCAACTGTTCGGGAGTGAAGAATGACCCCTAATCGCCTCGGCCTACTGGCCCTGACCCTGTGCCTCGGCATCAGCGGCTGCACCTCTGTGGTGAATGCCAGCCGTGAAGCACCGATCGAAGATGACCGCGGCACCCGCACCTTCGGCAGCAAGATCGACGACTCGCTGATCGACACCAAGGTCGGGGTGAACATCGCCAAGGCCGATCCGGCCCTGGACAACGACTCGCATATCGTCGTCACCAGCTTCAACGGCGTGGTACTGCTTGCCGGGCAAACCCCACGTGCCGACCTCAAGGCCAAGGCCGAACAGGCCGCTGCCGCCGTTCAGCGCGTGAAGACGGTCCACAACGAACTGCAGATCCTGCCACCCTCCGGTTTCCTTGCCCGCCAGAACGACACCTGGCTGACCTCCAAGATCAAGGCCCAGATGCTCACCGATCCGAACATCCCCGGCTCGCGCATCAAGGTTGTCACCGAGAACGGCATCGTCTACCTGCTGGGCCTTCTGACCAAACAGGAAGCCGCTCAGGCGACCAATTTGGTGCAAAGCGTTTCTGGCGTGCAGAAGATCGTCAAGCTGTTCGAATACATCGATTAAGGCCTGCAGGAGCGAGCCTGCTCGCGAAAAACGTCCGATGAATACGTTCATTCAGACAGCCCGCGTTATCGTTCACGCCCATCGCGAGCAGGCTCGCTCCTACATCGTTTGAAGGCGCTGAAATAAAAAGGGTGATCCTTGCGGATCACCCTTTTTTTATTTCACCACTTTCAAACTAGGTCGACCGCTGGGACGCGGCGGCTCGCTGTCGGGTGGCGGAATATCGTCATCCGGCTCGAGCCCCTCATCGTCTTCCATGGGCGACTCCAGATCGAACACCATACCCTGGCCATTCTCCCGGGCATAGATACCCAGGATCGATGCGATAGGCACGTACAGCGTGTGTGGTACACCGCCGAAGCGCCCCTCGAAACTGACCGCTTCGTTATCCATGTGCAAATGACGCACGGCTTGCGGCGATACATTCAGGACAATCTGTCCATCACTGGCAAAACCCTGCGGCACCTGCACCGACGGATACTCGGAATTGACCAGCATGTGCGGGGTGCAATCGTTGTCCACAATCCACTCATAGAGCGCGCGGACCAGATAAGGTCGACTGGAGTTCATAGCGGCTCCTTAAGCCTTAGCGCATATCGCGTTCGACACCAGACAGACTCGCCTGGAAAGCCTCACGCGCAAACTGGCGCTCCATGTAATCAAGCAGCGGCTTGGCTGGCCGCGGCAGTTCTATACCCAGAATCGGCAATCGCCAGAGTATTGGCAATAGGCAGCAATCCACCAGGCTTTGTTCCTCGCTGAGGAAAAACGGCTTGTCGGCAAACAACGGCGACACGCCGGTCAGGCTTTCGCGCAGTTCTTTACGCGCTACGGCGCGAGCGGCCTCTTTGGTCCGCGAATCCAGGATCAGATCCACGAGACCGCACCAGTCACGCTGAATACGATGAATCAGCAAACGACTGTTGGCACGCGCCACCGGATAAACCGGCAGTAGTGGCGGGTGCGGATAACGCTCATCCAGATATTCCATCACCACCGTTGACTCCCACAACGCCAGGTCACGATCGACCAGGGTGGGCAAGCTGCCATAAGGGTTCACTTCGATCAGTTTAGGCGGCTGGCGGCCAGCTTCCACGTAAATGATCTCGGCGCTTACACCCTTCTCTGCCAGTACGATTCGCACTCGGTGGGAATAGTGGTCGGCGGGGTCGGAGTAACAGGCCAACCGATTGGTCACGCCCATGGCGATCCTCCTCGCTTGTAGAAATTATCGGAAGCGGAAAAACGAGCGCGCCCAGAGGGCGCCTCCCGTAACGCCTGGATCACCAGACTCGTTACACCTTCAGAGACGCCCTTGGGCGCGCGCGATTAACAGCAAATGCTTAAAGCTTTATCAGTGCACATCTTTCCAGTATTCGCGCTTGAGCAAGTAGGCGAATACGAAGAAGAACGCCAGGTACAGCAATACATACGTACCGATGCGCTGATGCTGCAGCTTAACCGGGTTAGCCGAGTAAGCCAGGAAGGTTACCAGATTCTTGACCTTCTCATCGAACTGCTCTTCGGTCAAAGCACCACTTTTCGGCACAATCGTCAGCTGATCGCACGCCTCATGTGTCAGCGGCGTACCGGTGAGCGGATCAAATTGCTTCTTGCCGTCTTCGACGATCTGAACCTGTTTGCAACCGACAACCTGACGACCTTGCAGGCCGACCAGGACGTTTGGCATGCCAACATTCGGGAAGACCTTGTTATTCACACCCCATGGGCGCGCCGGATCTTCGTAGAACGACTTCAGGTAGCCATAGAGCCAGTCAGTACCACGAACGCGGGCAACCAGCGTCAGGTCGGGCGGAGCCGCACCGAACCAGGTCTTGGCGTCAGCTGGCTGCATGCCGATGCTCATGTGGTCGCCAATCTTGGCGCCAGTGAATATCAAATGGCTTTGCATCAGATCCGCAGGGATATCCAGATCATTGGCCACTCGCTCATAGCGCTGGTATTTCGCGCTGTGACAGCCCATGCAATAGTTGGTGAATGTACGCGCACCATCTTGCAAGGCGGCTTTGTCAGCAACGTCGATCTCAACCTTTTCGAGCTCAGGCTCAAGAGCGTTGGCAAAAGACACGACAGGAAGCGCAGCAAGAATCAAAACTGCAAATAACTTTTTCATCAGCCAGTCACCCTTTCCGGAACCGGTTTGGTCTTCTCAAGCCTGGTGTAGAACGGCATCAGAATGAAGTAGGCGAAGTACAGGAAGGTACATACCTGCGACAGCAGCGTCCGCTCAGGGGTTGGAGCCAGAACGCCCAGAACGCCCAGGATCACGAACGCGATGCAGAACACCCAGAGCCAGATCTTGCTCAGCCAGCCCTTGTAGCGCATCGACTTGACCGGACTACGGTCCAGCCAAGGCAGGACGAACAGCACAGCAATGGCAGCACCCATCGCGATTACACCCAGGAGCTTGTCAGGAACAGCCCGAAGGATCGCGTAGAACGGAGTGAAATACCAAACCGGAGCAATATGCGCAGGCGTTTTGAAAGCGTTCGCCGGTTCAAAGTTCGGCTTCTCAAGGAAGTAGCCGCCCATTTCCGGGAAGAAGAACACGATCGAACAGAAGATGAACAGGAACACCACCACGCCGACGATATCTTTCACGGTGTAGTACGGGTGGAAGGCAATGCCGTCCAGCGGTACACCGTTTTCGTCCTTGTGCTTCTTGATGTCCACGCCGTCCGGGTTGTTCGAACCGACTTCGTGCAATGCCAGAACGTGCAGCACGACCAGGCCGAGAATAACGATCGGCAAGGCAACCACGTGCAAGGCGAAGAAGCGGTTCAGCGTAATACCCGAAATCAGGTAGTCACCACGGATCCACTGGGTCAGGTCGTTACCGATGACCGGGATCGCACCGAACAGCGAGATGATCACCTGGGCACCCCAGTAGGACATCTGGCCCCATGGCAGCAGGTAACCCATGAAGGCTTCAGCCATCAGCGCCAGGTAAATCAGCATGCCGAAGACCCACACCAGCTCACGCGGCTTCTGGTACGAACCGTAGAGCAAGCCACGGAACATGTGCAGATAGACCACGATGAAGAACGCCGAAGCGCCGGTGGAGTGCAGCAGACGCAGGATCGAGCCGTACTCGACGTCGCGCATGATGTATTCGACGGAAGCAAACGCCTCTTCCGCCGACGGGGTGTAGCTCATGGTCAGCCAGACACCGGTAACGATCTGGTTGACCAGAACGAGCAGGGCCAGGGAGCCAAAGAAATAGAAGAAGTTGAAGTTTTTCGGGGCGTAGTACTTGCTGAGATGGTCTTCCCACATCTTGGTCGCGGGAAAGCGCGCATCAACCCAATCCATGAACTTGCTCATCACGCTTTCTCCGTATCGACGCCAATGACAATGATGTCATCGGTCTCATAGGAATGCGGGGGAACTGGCAGGTTCAAAGGCGCGGGTTGCGACTTGTAGACGCGGCCAGCCAGGTCGTAGTGGGAGCCGTGGCATGGGCAGAAATAGCCACCTACCCAGTCTTTGCCAAGATCCGCGGGAGCGACTTCCGGACGGAAAGTCGGCGAGCAACCGAGGTGCGTGCAGATACCAATCAGCAGCAGAACCTCAGGTTTGATCGAACGGGTTTCCGGATCTACATAGGTCGGTTGAGTCGAGTTCTTGGAGGTAGGGTCAGACAACTGGCCCTCGATCTTCTTCAGATTCCCCAGGATTTCCTGCGTACGGCGGACGATGAATACCGGCTGACCGCGCCACTCAGCAATCATCTGCTGGCCTGGCTCGATTTTGCTGACATTCACTTTCACCGGTGCACCTGCGGCTTTCGCCTTGGCACTGGGAAACCATGACCCCACGAACGGGACCGCAGCCCCCACCGCTCCTGCAGCACCCACCACGGATGTGGCTGCTACCAAGAAGCGACGCCGGCCTGCATTCACGCCGTCATTGCTCATTCAGTCCTCTCCCATCAGCTTTGTGGCCTGTTAAATCAGGCATCTACTAAGTAAAACTCTGTACTTATAAAAATTTTGCCGAATGGTAATGAAAACCCCCAATTCTGACAAGGTAATTACCTGAGGGCACCACTCCCAAGCCTTGTAGTATAGGGGCTCTGCGCGTGTGGCAAGTTGTCACAGAGCAATTCTTTGATAAATCGCACGCATAAAAAAACGCCCAGCTCCGTGAGGAAACTGGGCGTTCTTTTTTTGAACGTGGAAGCGAATTAACGCTTCGAGTACTGCGGACGCTTACGCGCTTTACGCAGACCAACTTTCTTACGTTCAACTTCACGTGCATCGCGGGTTACGAAGCCGGCTTTACGCAGAGCGCTGCGCAGAGTCTCGTCGTAATCCATCAGAGCGCGAGTGATGCCGTGGCGGATTGCGCCAGCTTGACCACTTACACCACCACCGATCACGGTGACGTAGATGTCGAACTTCTCGACAGTCTCAGTCAATTCCAGCGGCTGACGAACTACCATGCGGGCAGTTTCGCGGCCGAAGAAATTATCCAGCGAACGGTTGTTGATGGAGATGTTACCAGTACCCGGACGCAGGAAAACGCGTGCGGTTGCGGTCTTGCGACGGCCAGTGCCGTAATTTTGAGTCGCCGACATAATGAACTATTCCGTTAAATCTTCAGTTCTTGGGGCTGCTGAGCAGTATGAGGGTGTGCAGCGCCCGCATAGACTTTCAGCTTACGGTACATGTCGCGACCCAGCGGGTTCTTAGGCAGCATGCCTTTGACCGCGGTCTCGATCACGCGCTCAGGGGCTTTGGCGATCAGCTTTTCAAAGTTGATCGACTTGATGCCGCCCGGGAAACCGGAGTGGGAGTAGTACATTTTGTCAGTGGTTTTAGCACCGGTAACACGGATCTGCTCAGCGTTGATTACGACGATGTAGTCGCCGGTGTCAACGTGAGGAGTGTACTCAGGCTTGTGCTTGCCACGCAGACGGCTCGCGATTTCGGTGGCCAGACGACCCAGGGTCTGACCAGCAGCGTCGACGACAAACCAGTCGCGCTTTACTGTTTCCGGTTTAGCAGTAAAAGTTTTCATTCTTTATAGCCTCAGGGGCCGCCCTGTAAATTAGACGGCGGATCTTACTGAATAGTGCGTACTTTGACAAGTCAAAGGCAGCCGGATACAGACGCTTTCGGGGGCTCGGGTCGGCGCGTCCGTTCAACGGCAAGATTCTTCGGCGGCGGCGCATCACTTCCACTGCAGAAAGAGGTGCGCAATTATGCAGATTGCGAAAAATAATTCAACCTGCTTTTATGATTGTTTTGCCCAAGGAGCACCCGATGGACTATCGCCAGCTAGGCCGGACCAATCTCAACGTGAGTGCCATCTGCCTCGGAACCATGACCTGGGGCGAGCAAAACAGCGAGGCTGAAGCCTTCGCGCAGATTGAACGGGCCAAGAGTGCCGGGATCAACTTCATCGACACCGCCGAAATGTATCCGGTGCCTCCCAAGGCCGAAACCTACGCCACCACCGAACGCTACATCGGTAATTACTTCAAAAGCCGCGGCGACCGGACCGACTGGATCCTGGCCAGCAAGATCGCCGGCCCGGGCAACACCATCGATTACATCCGCGACAAGAACCTGCGGCACAATCGACAGCACATCACCGAAGCCGTGGATGCCAGCCTGAAACGCCTGCAGACCGATTACATCGACCTGTACCAGTTGCACTGGCCGGAGCGCAGCACCAATTTCTTCGGTCAACTGGGTTACAAGCACAAGATCGAAGCCAACCTGACGCCCCTGGAAGACACCCTCGAAGCACTGGACGAGCAGGTCAAGGCCGGCAAGATCCGCCACATCGGCCTGTCCAACGAGACACCCTGGGGCACCATGCGCTTCCTCGCCCTGGCCGAAGCACGAGGCTGGCCACGCGCGGTGTCGATCCAGAACCCTTACAACCTGCTCAATCGCAGCTTCGAGGTCGGCCTGGCGGAGATCGCCATTCGTGAACAGTGCGGCCTGCTCGCCTATTCACCGCTGGCGTTCGGGTTTCTGTCCGGCAAATACGAAGGAGGCGCGCGCCCACCAAAAGGTCGCTTGAGTCTCTACAGCCGCTTCAGCCGGTACTTCAACCCGCAGTCGGAAGCTGCTTGCAGCCGTTATGTGGCGCTGGCTCGAGAACACGGCCTGGACCCGGCGCAAATGGCCCTGGCGTTCGTGACACAGCAGCCGTTCGTGACCAGCAACATCATTGGCGCGACCACACTTGAGCAACTGGACAGCAACATCGCCAGTTTCGATCTGAAGCTGTCAGAAGAAGTGCTGGAAGGGATCGAAGCGATCCACAAGGATCAGCCGAACCCTGCGCCTTGATCGAATCGTAGAACCCATCGCGGGCAAGCCCCATACAGGAGTCATTGAACCTGTGGGAGCAAGGCTTGCCCGCGATGGCGTCCACCCTGCCAACGTCGATCAAAGCGATCTGGCAATAATCTCCTTCATGATTTCATTGGTCCCGGCATAGATCCGCTGTACCCGCGCATCCGCCCACGCCCGGGCGATCGGGTATTCCCACATGAAGCCGTAACCGCCATGCAACTGCACGCACTCATCGAGGACCTTGCATTGCAGGTCAGTGCCCCAGTACTTGGCCATCGCAGCGGTTGGCACGTCGAGCTTGCCTTGCAGATGCAACTCCAGGCAGCGATCCACAAAAACTCGACCGATCTGGATCTCTGTCGCCATCTCCGCCAGTTTGAAGCGGGTGTTCTGGAAGTCCGCAATCGCCTTGCCGAACGCCTTGCGCTCGCGGGTGTACTCCAGCGTCCATTGCAGTGCCGCTTCGGCCGACGCGAGGCCGCCGATGGCCACGGTGAGGCGCTCCTGAGGCAATTCCTGCATCAGGTACGCAAACCCCATCCCGGCCTGGCCCAGCAGGTTTTCCTTAGGCACCCGCACGTCCTGGAAAAACAATTCCGAGGTGTCCTGGGCCTTCATGCCGACCTTTTCCAGGCGCTTGCCCTTTTCAAAGCCGGGCGTATTGGCTTCTACCAAGAACAGGCTGGTGCCTTTCGCGCCAGCCTTGGGATCGGTCTTGGCGACGACAATCACCAGATCGGCGAGAAAACCGTTGGTGATAAAGGTCTTCGAGCCGTTGATCACGTATTCGTCGCCGTCCAGCACTGCCGTGGTCTTGACGCCCTGGAGGTCGGAACCGGCGCCAGGTTCGGTCATGGCGATGGCGGTGACCAGCTCCCCGGAAACCAGTTTCGGCAGGTATTTGTGTTTCAACATTTCACTGCCGTAATGCAGGATGTAGGGCGCCACGATGTCCGAATGCAGGGAAAAACCGATACCGGTCAACCCCAGGCGCCCCACCTCTTCGATCACCACCGCACTGTAGAGAAAGTCTGCGCCCAACCCGCCGTATTCCTCCGGCAGATGCGAGCACAACATTCCCGCCTCCCCTGCCCTGTTCCAGAGTTGACGGTCGATGTAGCCCTGTTTTTCCCATTGTCCGTGGAACGGCACGGCCTCTTTTTCGAGGAACGTTCGCACACTGTCACGAAAAAGTTCGTGCTCGGAACTGAACAAGGTTCTGGGAATCATGCGGCACCTTTCTTGGTATTGGCAGGAATGAACCTTCAGAGACTAAGCCCCGCGTCCGATACAGGACACTGGACACATCCGACAAAAAATAAGACGATCCAGCCGTCTGGTGACCACTTTCCCCTATAAGAATAAAGTTGAATTATGTCTAACCAAGCCTCCACGCCCCTGCGGCGCGTCAGCATCCTGGCTATCGACCGGGTTTTCGCTTCCACCCTCATGCAAGCCAAGGATTTCTTCCACCTCGCCAGCCTGCGCTACGGCAAACAGCTGGGCCACGGCCTGACACCGGCGTTCGAAACACGCCTGGTCAGCCCCGACGGCCAGTCGGTCAACACGTTCAGTGATGTGAAGATCCCGGTAGACGGCGGCCTGGAAAATGCCGACATCATTGTCATTCCGGCCTTCTGGGACGATTTCGACACCCTGAGCAAACGTTATCCACAGGTCCTGCCCTGGCTGCGCCAGCAACATGCCCGTGGCGCGGTGCTCTGCGGCGAAGCGACCGGCGTGTTCTGGCTGGCCGAGGCCGGACTGCTAAACGGCAAGGAAGCGACCACCTACTGGCGCTTCTTCAATGCCTTCGCCGAACGCTTCCCGCAGGTCCAGCTCAACCAGGACAAACATCTGACCGACGCTGACAACCTGTACTGCGCTGGCGGCACCACATCGGCGTGTGATCTCTATATCTATCTGATCGAGCGTTTCTGCGGCGCCAATGTGTCCCAGGCCGTGGCACGGGACATTCTTTACGAAGTCCAGCGCAGCTACTCACCGGGTCGCATCGGCTTTGGCGGACAAAAGCTGCATCAAGACGTGATCATCCTGCAGATCCAGCATTGGCTCGAAGAACACTTTGCCGACAAGTTCCGCTTCGAAGATGTCGCCCGCGAACACGGCATGAGCATCCGCAACTTCATGCGCCGCTTCCAGACCGCCACCGGCGACAAGCCCCTGCACTACCTGCAACGCCTGCGCATCGAAACCGCCAAGGGGCTGCTGTCCGGGAGCCGCAAGAGCATCAAGACCATCAGCTACGAAGTCGGCTACGACGATGCGAGCTTCTTCGCCCGCCTGTTCCGCCAGCACACGGACCTGTCGCCGAACCAGTATCGGCAGCAGTTTCAGCAGGCGGCCTAGGCCTGAACGTCAAGCCAACGCCAATGTGTGAGCAAGCTCGCTCCCAAAGGGTTTGTGGCGAGTCAGAAGGCATAAAAAAAGGGCCTGCATGTGCAGGCCCTTTTTGTATTCCGAAATACCCTACGGCTTGTGCGGACGCGACAGGAATTCGTGGGACTGCATTTCCAGCAGACGGCTGAGGGTGCGCTGAAACTCAAAGTTCAGGCGACCGCCGGTGTAGAGATCCTTGAGCTCGACTTCGGCAGAAATGATCAGTTTCACGTTACGGTCGTAGAACTCGTCGACCATGTTGATGAAGCGTCGGGCGATGTCGTCGGTGGTGACGCTCATCTGCTCGACACCGCTGAGCAACACAGCGTGGAAGATCTTGCCCAGTTCGATGTAGTCGTTCTGGCTGCGCGGGCCGTCGCACAGCTCCCGGAAGTCGAACCAGGCCACGTCATCGCAGGTGCGCAGGGCAAGGATTTCGCGGTTTTCGATCATCAACACGTCATTCTCGATCGCTGCCGTGCACTCTGGCGTCAGCGCACGGAAGCTTTTGCGCAGGCTTTCGTGGGACGCTTCGTCGAGCGGAAAGTGGAACAGCTCCGCTTGTTCGAGGTGACGCAGACGGTAATCGACACCGCTGTCGACGTTGACGATCTCTGTGTTCTGCTTGATCAGCGCAATGGCCGGCAGGAAGCGCGCGCGCTGCAAGCCGTCCTTGTACAGGCCGTCCGGCACGATGTTCGAGGTCGCGACCAGGGTCACGCCATTCTTGAACAGCTCTTCCATCAGGGTGCCGAGAATCATGGCATCGGTGATGTCGGAAACGAAGAATTCATCGAAGCAGATCACCCGGGCTTCGGCGGCGAAACGCTTGGCGATGATGGTCAGCGGGTTTTTCTCGCCGCCCAGGGTCTTCATCTCTTCGTGCACGCGCTTCATGAAGCGGTGGAAGTGAGTGCGAGACTTTTCCTTGAACGGCAGCGCCTCGAAGAAGGTGTCGACCAGGTAAGTCTTGCCGCGACCCACGCCACCCCAGAAGTACAGGCCTTTGACCGGGGTCTGATCCTTCTTGCCAAACAGTTTGCCCAGCAGGCCCGGTTTGTTCTGCTCGGCTGCGACCAGATCGTCGTACAGGCGCTGCAAATGACGCACAGCCGTTTCCTGCGCAGCGTCATGGAAGAATTCCGGGCGTTTCAGATCAGCTTGATATCGTTCTAGGGGCGTCATAATTCGTTAGCAAGGCAACAAAAACGGGCCGTCACTGTAGCGATGGCCCGTGGGAATGGCAATCAGCCCTTGGTCGGGCCGTGCCGTTGATTATTCCTGAACCGGGGTCAGCGCGACGCGTAGAGCGTCGATGGCTACGTCCCGCGCAGCAGCGTCGGCGAACTGCGGACTGTCTGCAACTGCGATGCCACCTATCCATACGCTGAAACTCAAAGCTTCGACGCGCACCTCCACCTGTTCATCCGCCTGAAGCAACTTGCTAAAACTTCCCGCAGTTTTACCGTCGGCAAAATTGCGGGATAGCAACATTTGCTCTCCATCAGCGCTCAACATACGGAAGCGGAAACTGCCGTCGTCTTCGCGGAAGCTGACAAAACGTGCAGCTTTTGCCGCTTTTTTCTTGGTGGTCGCTGCAACCTGGGTTTGGGCAACGAACGAACGCAGACCCACCGCCTCACGCAGTTCGTTGAGGAACGGTGTCGCCACTGAGCGGGCCTTTTTCGCGCCGTGCTGCAGGATGTCTTCCAGGTCCGCCGGGCGCTCGATCAACTGGTGATAGCGTTCGCGCGACTCGCCCAATTCATTGTCCAGCAACTGGAACAGGCGGTTCTTCGCCTCGCCCCAACCCAGGCCCTGCAGCAGTTCGCTGCGGAACTCGTCGGATTGCGCCGGTGTGGCGAACGCCTGGAACAGTGTGAACAAGTGCGAATTGTCCGGATCCTTCGCTTCGCCCGGCGCGCGGGAGTCGGTGACGATCCGCGAAATCGCGTCCTTCATCTCTTTGGCGCTGCTGAACAACGGGATGGTGTTGTCGTAGCTTTTCGACATCTTGCGACCGTCGAGGCCTGGCAGCGTGGCAACGCTTTCCTCGATCAGTGCCTCGGGCATGGTGAAGAACTCTTTGCCCTGCCCGAACAGGTGGTTGAAGCGCTGACCGATATCCCGGGCCATTTCCACGTGCTGGATCTGGTCGCGACCGACCGGCACCTTGTGCGCGTTGAACATCAGAATGTCCGCTGCCATCAGCACCGGGTAGCTGTACAGGCCCATGGTGATGCCGGCGTCCGGGTCTTCGCCGGTCTCGACATTCTTGTCCACCGATGCCTTGTAGGCGTGGGCACGGTTGAGCAGGCCCTTGGCGGCAACGCAGGTCAGCAGCCAGGTCAGTTCAGGGATTTCCGGGATGTCGGACTGGCGGTAGAAAGTCACGCGGTCCACATCCAGGCCACCGGCCAACCAGGTCGCGGCGATTTCCAGACGCGAGCGCTGGATGCGCAGCGGGTCATCGCATTTGATCAGGGCGTGGTAGTCCGCCAGGAAGTAGAACGAATCGGCATTGCTGTCACGGCTGGCGACGATCGCCGGGCGAATGGCGCCGGCGTAGTTGCCCAGGTGCGGCGTGCCGGTGGTGGTGATGCCGGTGAGGATACGGGTACGAGTCGTCATGGGTAATCGCTTGTCAGACTGCAATCATTTCGAAAGACGCGGCAGGATCAGATCCTTGAGATCGGTCAGCTTGCCATGAAAAAAGTGTCCGCATTCTGCCACTTTCAGCAGCTCATGGGGACGTTCGAGCTTGTCGGACCATTGGTAAACGAGGTGCGGATCAATGACTTCGTCGGTTTCCGGCTGAATCAGGGTCAGTTCGCCGTTCTGCGGCAGCTGATCCTGATCCCCCAGGCGCATGACCGCCGGCGCGACCATGAACAGATGCTTGAGACGCTCGCCCTGCGCTTCCAGGCGCCCGCCGAGACTGGCGGCGACAAAACCGCCGAAGGAAAAACCGAAGAGGTTCAGTGGCAAATCCGGGTGCCGGGCCCGAAACCACTTGGCCACGGCCTGGGCATCATCGACTTCGCCCGTGCCCATGTCGTGGGTGCCTTCGCTGGCACCGACGCCACGGTAGTTGAAACGCAGGGTAATCAAACCGGCATCGCGTGCGGTGCGCTGCAGGGTCGAGACCACTTTGTTGAGCATGGTGCCGCCCTGCACCGGGTTAGGATGGCAGATCAGCGCCAGGCCGCGCGGCTGTTCGTTATCCAGGTAAAGTGCTTCCAGTTGACCGACCGGGCCATCAATCACTACAGGGGTTTCACGCATAAGCAAGGAAGGAACTCCGTGACCTCGAATCGGGTCGACTCGTCTAGCAAATTGTCTGTCGCTGTCTATTGCGAGTGAATCGCGGTATACAGCGCAGGTTCGAGCCGTTAACGTAAAGCAAAGCCGTTTATAGAGGAAGGACTCGTGGAACACTCGCTCTTAGTTTGGTTGTTGCCGACTCTTGCCCTGGTTGTGGGTGTCGCCATTGGATTCCTGATCGCTCGCCTTGCGCCGAATGCCGCGCCTAGCAGCACGCAACGTCAGCTGGACGATATTCAGGAACGTTTCGACAGTTATCAGAATGAGGTGGTGACCCACTTCAACAGCACTGCAACACTGGTCAAGAAACTGACTCAGAGCTACCAGGAAGTGCAGGATCATCTCGCCGAAGGCGCCAACCGCCTGGCCTTGGACGAGCAGACCCGCCAACGCCTGCTGGCCTCCCTGCACGCCGACGCGGCGCAGGCTCCACGGGAACGCCTGACGCCGCCGCGCAATCAGGAACCACCGCGTGACTACGCGCCTAAAGCCCCGAACGCACCGGGCATGCTCGACGAGCATTACGGCCTGAAGAAGTAATCTGGTTTCAGGTATGAAAAAGCCCCCGGACGAGTGATCGTCCGAGGGCTTTTTTTTGTTTTTGAAGTCTTCTTTGCCGGGCCTGCTCGCGATGGGGCCGCAATCAACGACAAAAAACCGCCCGATCTATTAAGGATCGGGCGGCTCTTTCACGCCTGGGATTCAGTCAGGCGATCAAGGGTATTGCTGGACGGTGCCTTGTTGCTGGCCGCCATACTGCTGACCCGGAATCGCCTTGAGGTTAACCTCGACACGGCGGTTCTGCGCACGGCCATTGACGTCGCCGTTGCTGGCAATCGGGTTATCCGGGCCGGCGCCACGGGCGCTCAGGTTGGCACCGCTCACGCCTTGCGACGTCAGGTAGGTCGCCACGCTCTGCGCACGACGCTGGGACAGGTCCATGTTGTGCTGACGGCTGCCGGTGCTATCGGTATAACCGACGATCTCGATCTGGTTCTGGTTGAACTCTTTCAGCGAGCCGGCCAGGTTGTTCAGTGGCTGGTAGAAGCTCGGAGCAATGTTCGCCGAATCGGTGGCGAACGTGATGTTACCCGGCATGATCAGTTTGATCTGATCGCCCTGGCGCTGCACTTCAACACCGGTATTGGCCATGCTGGCCCGCAGTTTTTTCTCCTGCTGGTCGGCGTAATAGCCATAACCGGCAGCGGAGGCACCGCCCAGCGCCGCGCCGATCAATGCCCCTTTGCCACGGTTATCGTGGTTGATGGCCGCACCCGCCACAGCACCTGCCAGAGCGCCGAGACCACCGTATTTGGCGGTTTTGCTCATACCCGTGGAGCCGCTATCCGCCTGACCCTGGCCGTCGTACGGGTTGGGCGAGGCACAACCGGACAACAGCGCCACGGCAGTAGCAACAATAATCAAACGACGCGTGGTGAACATGTAGAGCTCCTACTTTTACATTCTGTGGTGCAACGAACTTAAGCATCGAACCATTGCGGGCGTTGGATCGTCTCGCCGAGCAAAAATTCCGCCCGTTACAATTCAAACCCGAACAAAAGGATTCTCGCGCATTTCATCGCCGAGCCGGGTGTCGGGACCATGGCCGGCCACCACGATGGCTTCCTCGTCGAGGGTGTACAGACGCTGCTTGATCGAGCGCACGATAGTCGCCTGATCGCCGCCCCACAAATCCGTGCGCCCCACTCCGCGGCGAAACAGGGTATCGCCGGCAATCAACAGCTTCGCGTCGGAAAACCAGAAGCTCATGGACCCCGGCGTATGCCCGGGCGTGTGCAGCGCCACACCGCAACCGCAAGCCAGCTCTTCATCATCGGCCAGCCAACGGTCCGGTGATGGCACTGGCGTGTAGGGCACGCCGAACATCTGGCACTGCATCTCCAGATTGTCCCAGAGGAATTGATCTTCTTTGTGCAGGTGCAAGGTGGCGCCGGTTTTCTCCTTCAACTGACCGGAGGCCAGGAAGTGATCGAGATGCGCGTGAGTGTGAATGATGCTGACCACTTTGAGGCCCAATGCATCGAGCCGAGCCAGGATCAACTCATGGTTGCCTCCCGGGTCGACAACAATGGCCTTTTTCGTTACCGGATCGCCGATGATTGTGCAGTTGCACTGCAAAGGGCCGACGGGGAAGGTTTCTCGAATGAGGGTGGTTGGCGGGGACATCGCAGAGGGCTCAATCAACAGGGATGGGTAATGTTCGCACAAATCGGCGCCCGGCAATTTACCGCCCTGTGTAACTTTAGTTTCACCCTTAACCCAGCACCCCCAACTCCTTCGCCCGTGCAACCGCCTGCGTACGCCGCTCCACCCCGAGCTTGCTGTTGATGTGGCTGGCGTGGGTCTTGACCGTGTGCAGGGAAATAAACAGCTGATCACTGATTTCCTGGTTCGAACAGCCTTGGGCGATCAGGCGCAGCACAGACAGTTCCCGCGTACTGAGCTGTTCTGTCGCTGCGGTGGATTCCAGCGCCGGGCGGACCACGGGCGTCGGAAGTTTCTCGGCCAGGTCCTGGCAAACGGTCGTCGGCGCACAGAGTTGAAGCTGTCCACGCAGCCAATCCGGGTGCTCGGCCAACAACCTGTCGAACGGTTGCAGCACGCCACCGGCAGCCGCCTCTAAGGCCTGTCCCAAGGCCTTTCGAGCCTCGGGTTCGCGCCCAGTGCTCAGCAACAACGAGGTGATTTGCGTCAGTGCCATCGTACTGAGCAACTGCCGACCGGTTTGCTGACCACGTTCGAGCAAAGCATTCAAACGCCCCTCGGCCAGCATCGGTTGGCCCTGAATAACCTCCAGCAAAGCTTGCTGCAGCTCGATGTGCAGTGGCAGTTGCGGGTGGAATTCAGGAGGCGCCGCCGGGTGTTCGCCGTTGTAGGTCTGACTCAATCTCGTCAGCCATGCTTCGGCCAGATCGGTGCGCCCCTGGGCCAGCCAGAGTTCGCATTTGACCAGTGTGATCATCGCCAGATAGTAGATGGGCGGCACGTCCCAAATGTGCATCAGCCGTTCGGCTTCGGCCAGCTCGGCAAAGGCCTTGGCAAACTCGCCACTGCTGCCTTCCAGCCGCGCGATCACGCAGTGGCCGATCAGCACGCTGATGTCGCGACAGGCACGTGCCTCGCTCAACCCGACCTGCAATCGCGCCTTCGCCGCTTGTGGTTGCAGGCGCTGCGCCAGCAGAAATCCTTCATACAAGGCCAGTCTCGCGCGTACCGCATAAAGCCGTTGCGGAGATAAACCTTGCAGACGTTGCAAACCTTGACGGACTTCATCCAGTGAACGAAGGATTTCCCCGCGCGCCTGCAGCACTCGGGCGCGGTCGTAGTGAGCCAGCGCTTCGAACAACGGATTGCCAACCCGCTGTGCCAACTCCAGAGAATCCCGGTTCAACTCGCGTGCACGCCACAAGTCGCCATCGGCGATGGCGAGATTGGACAGGGTCGAGAGGCACATCAAACGCTGCCCGTAGCGTTTGCTCGGAAGGCTTTCCAGCGCCTCGCTGCAATAGAGCAGCGTGAGCTCGCGGTTGCCGCGCCCGCGAGCAATGATCCCGCTCAGTGCCAGCCACTGCGCCAGCATGGATTTCTGCGCCGTGGCTGACGGGGCCGGCAGGAAGCGGCTCAAATGGCTCGACAGCTCCTCGGCCGCATCCAGTTGACAGGCCAGCCCCAACGCCCAGCTGTAGAGGACGATCAGACGCGGCGTGCTGATCAGCAAGCTGTCGGGCAAGTCCATTTTCCAGCGCAGCAACATGCCGACGTTTTGCTCGGCCAGCAATTGCTCTTCGGAAAGGTTTTGTACCAGGTTCGCCGCCACATCCAGGTGTCCGGCGCGCAAGGCCTGCTCCACCGCTTCGTCGAGCAGACCCTGGGCGTTGAACCAGCGACAGGCACGCAGGTGCAGGCTCGCGGCCGGCACCACTGGCTGTGCGGTAGGCCGCGTGCGCAGCAGATCGGAGAACAGATGGTGATAACGATACCAGTGGCCGTGTTCGTCCAGTGGCACCAGAAAAACCTGGTGTGCCGCCAGAAAACGCAGGATCTCGGCGCTGTCATGCGCGTCGCGAATGGCGTCGCACAGCTCACTGCAAAAACGCTCCTGGGGCGCCGTGTCGTAAAGGAACGACTGAACCTCGGCGGGCAGGCAATCGATCACTTCTTCAAGCAGGTAATCGCGGATCAATCCCTCTCCGCCGTGTAGCGCCTGGGGCAATGCTCCTTGGCTGCCGGCCTCCGAGGCCGCCAGCAACCAGAAGCGCAACCCGGCTACCCAACCTTCGCTGCGCTGGATCAAGCTCTCCAGGGCCTCACCGCGCAATGAACTGCTGTGCCGGTCGAGCAAGGTCAAGGCTTCGTCGTGGGTCAGGCGCAAGTCCTGTTCATTCAGCTCAAGCAGTTGCCGCGACAAGCGCAGCCGCGCCAGATGCCAGTCAGGGCGCTGGCGACTGGTGACCATGACCAGCAAGCCGTCGGGCAAATGGTTGAGGAAAAACTGCAGGCAGCGATCAAGCACCGGCCCCTGGGCCAGATGATAGTCATCGAGCACGAGTAACAGCGGCGTCGCTGTCGAAAGGTGCACCGCCAGCTCGTCGAGCAAACCGTCCAGCCATTCCTCGAAAGCAAACGGCTGATGCCGCTGGCGCATCTTCAACAGCCCCAGGGACTGCCTGCCCAGTTGTGGAAAATAGTCCTGAAGGCCTTCGAGCAAGCGTTCGAGGAATCGACCCGGATCACTGTCTCGCGGGCTCAATCCCAGCCAAAGGCTTTGCCAATGGGCCGGCAGCGACTGACAGAACTCCACCGCCAACGAACTTTTCCCGAACCCTGCCGGTGCACTGACCAGTAACAGCCGACCATTGAGCCCGGCACTCAGACGCTCGCAAAGACGAGGCCGCAGCACATGGCCGTCGGGCAAGGGTGGCCGGAAAAAACGCCCGGCCAGCGTGGCGACGGCAACGCTTGCAGGACCTGGTGGTGGGGACAGATCAGTCATGGCCGGCTCTTGTTTGAATTGCGGATGGCGGCGTTGCAGATGTCCGCAGACTAGCGGTAAACGAAGTGGTTATGAAGGTTGTTGCTACAAATGACTACAAAAAGTCTACGAACAAAAGATCACAGCCTCGTTTCACTCCATGGCGCCGACGTTGAAATGAGGCCGCCAGCTTTATCAACGCACAAAAAAAACGCCCCGAACCAGTCGGGGCGTTTCTAGAGGATGCGGCCTCTGTTCAGTGCACGTTAGCGAACACCATCCTGACGCAAGGCTGCCGGGGTGAAGTCGCTGGTGGTGGCCGTGAAGCCGAAGTCGTACGCGGACTTTTCTTCGTTCTTCATGCCCAATGCCAGGTAACGGCCCGATTGCAGGTCGTACAAGGCTTCCAGCGCATACCACGGTACTTGCTTGTCGTAGTAGTTCTCGGCATGAGCCTCGGCGACACGCCACAGTTGGTTACGACCGTCGTAGTGATCGATCACCGCTGCTTGCCAGGTGTCTTCGTCGATGTAGAAGTCACGCTTGGCATAGATATGGCGCTGACCTTCCTTCAAGGTGGCGACCACATGCCAGACGCGGCGCAGCTCGTAACGCGCCAGGTCCTGGTTGATGTGACCGGCCTTGATGATGTCGGTGTACTTCAGATTCGGGTCGTCGAGCTTGTAGGCGTCGGAGGCGATGTACATCTCTTTCTTGCCTTCGAGTTTCCAGTCGTAACGATCCGGCGCACCGTTGTACATGTCCAGGTTGTCGGAGGTACGCAGGCCATCGGCTGCGGTACCCGGCCCGTCATAGGACACTTGCGGCGCACGACGCACACGGCGCTGACCGGCGTTGTAGACCCAGGCCGAACGCGGCTCCTTAACCTGGTCGAGGGTTTCGTGAACCAGCAGCACACCACCGGCCAGACGTGCCGGAGCGGTCACTTTCTGCTTGAAGTAGAACAGGATGTTGCCCGGGTTTTTCGGGTCGTAGTCCTTCATCTTGTCGCGGAACACGAACTGGTCCTGGAAGTACACCAGGCTGAACGAGCCGTTTGGCTGCGGCGTAGCCTGGGTGACCAGGCGGGTTACGCTGCCGCCGCGATAGCGGGTGATGTGGTTCCAGATGACTTCAACGCCGCTTTTCGGAATCGGGAACGGCACTGCGGTTTCGAAGTTTTCCAGACCGTTGCCGCCGGATACCAGATTGGTATTGGTGGCGTTGCGCTTGATGGCGGCGAACACGTCATCCGGCACGGTAGCGCCACGATGGGACGGGTAAACCGGCATCTTGAAGGTTTCCGGGTAACGCTTGAACATCGCGTACTGGCCCGGGGCGAGCTTGTCCTTGTACTGCTCGACGTTCTGCGCCGTGATGATGAACAGCGGTTTTTCGCTGGCGTACGGATTGGACAGGAAACCTTTGCTGTCGACGGAACCGGCGTTCTTCGGCATGGGTTTCCAGGCCGGAATCGAACCGTCGGCGTTACCCGCCATTTCGGCCCCCATGGGGGTCAGGCTCTTGCCCAGTTTGTCCGCCTCGGCTGCCGGGACCGCCGCCATGACACTGGTCGCCAGCAGCGAAAGCCCCAGAACACCGGCGTGGAACAGACTCTTTGTTATTTTCATATGTGCGTTCGTCCTGAAAATACAGTGCTTAGAAGTTCACGCCGAAGCTGAGCGCAACGAAGTCGCGGTCATCCACGGTGGTGTACTTGCCGTCGAAGAAGTTGGTGTAAGCCAGGCTCGCGGTGTAGGTGTTCTGGTACTCGGCGTCCAGACCCAGGCTGACCGCTTTGCGACCTTCCTCGAAGTTGCCGCCAGGGCCAGGGGAGTAACCGCTCACGTCATGGGACCAGGCGACGTTGGGCTTGAGGTTCACGCCGGCGAAAACGTCGTTGTATTCCCAGATGGCCCGGCCGCGATAACCCCAGGAAGTGGCGGTAGTGAAGCCGTCATCGTTGCAGTTACGGCTGCGGTTGTTGGTTGCAGCACCTGGACCTGCACCGTTGATGGTGCTGGTGTTGAGCGCCACGCAGGTGTTCTGGCCGCCGGTGGCAGGCAGCTCGCCAGGCCCGTAGACCGGATCACGGCCGTAGCGGACGTCGGAGGTGCTTTCCAGGCCGCCGACGTGGGTCACGCCCACTTCACCGACCAGGGTCAGACGGCTGGCGCCCATGACCTGATCGAAGAAGTGCGTCAGGGTGGTCTGGAACTGGGTGATTTCCTTACGGCGATAGCCGTGCAGATCCGTGCCCGGTGGTGCAGAAAGCAGCGAAGCGTTGGTCAGCGCGCCGCCCAAAGGACGTACGCCGGCGAACAGGATGTCGGTGGAGTTGAGCTGCACCGGTGCGTTCGGGCGGTAGCTGACTTCACCGCTCCACGCCGTACCGGTAGGCAGGGTGGTGGAGAAGCTCAAGCCGTACAGGCGAATGTCTTCCGGGTATTCGACGAAGTAGCTCGAGTTACCCGCGACAATCAGCGGCGCCAGTGCTTGCAACTGCGCCGGCAGCGCCCTGACCCCGGCAAAGGTCGACGCAGGAGCACCGGTGGCGCTGAAGATCGGCGCACGGCTGTGGTAATTCATGAAATAGGCACCGAATTCGGTGTCCAGCGGATCGAACATGTACTTGAAGGACGCGCCCCATTGGCCGCTGTCCCGTGCATCGCGGTCGCCGGCACGACGCACCAGCACACCTTCGTTGTCGACGTCGACGCCCAGTCGGGTCAGCGTAGGCAAGGCTGCGGCCGGAATGGTCGAACGTTTGTTCAGCACACGCAGGTTGTTGTCGCAGCCGTCGGCAATGATGTCCGGCTGAGAGAAGAAGGTGCCGCAGTTGTCAACGACGGTCTGGTCCCATTCCAGCTGGTAGAACGCTTCGGCCGACAGGTTTTCGGTGAGGCTCTGGGACACGTAGAACATGTTGACCGGGATCAGGCCTTCCTTGATCTCGGCACCCGGACGACGGAACGCGGACACGTCGATCGGGTTGATGGAGTTGATGCCGCCGCCGATGAAGGTACTTTCACCCCAGCTCACCACCTGCTTGCCCAGACGCACGGAACCTGGCTGATCGGCAATCGAATAGTTGTGATAAACGAAGGCATCGAGGATCTCGCCACCAGCAGACTTGGCGCCTTCCTTGCGATTGTCGTCGCTGATGTCCTTGAACGGACGGCTTTCGTCCTTGAGCTCAAAGTCGTACCAGTATTTGCCACGGACGAAGACACCGGTATCGCCGTACTTCAGTTCCAGGTCATGGATGCCTTTGAAGATCTTCGAGAAGGTTTCACCGCTCTTGAAGTTCAGGTGACCGTCATCGGAAGTCTGGGACAGGCCATGGCCGCCGTTGTTGACGCCGATGAGGTTCTTGTTCGGCTGCTGGGTAGACCAACTGGCACCAACGGACAGGGACGAGTCGAACTGGCCTTCGATTTCACCAACGTTGAAACTGACGCCGAATGCTGGCCCGGCGAGCGTAGAGGCAAGACTGACGGCCAGAGGCAGTTTCGCCCGGCGCCAGAACTGATTTACTGATGTCATCGACGCTACTCCATGTGCATTTTATTGTTATGGCAGTGAGCACTTCTAAAAACGTTGTGGATGACGGGGAGCCAAGGCATCCCGAAGTCATTCCAAAATTGCATCGCCCCGTTTTGTGCGTTTGCTCCGTTCTTAAAAATCCTTGAGCGGACTATAGCCAGCAGGTAGTAGTGCTTGATCCCTCTAAAGTGTGATTTGCACCTGTCAGCCACTCTGGAACAGTCCTTTTGCCAGACCGACGCCCGTCGGCAGGGCAAGGATGGCTTAATTTTCTGATTTGACAAGCCAAGCGCTTGCTTGGTGGGGCCGGCGTGCCCTTTTGGGCACGCCGGAACACGCTTAAAGCGTGGAAAGGAAGGTGCTGTTGTTGGCTTGCCATTCGGTGATATCGACGCGAATTCGCTTCTTGTCGAGCTTGCCGACGCTGGTCTTGGGAATTTCAGTAACAAGAGCGATCTGACTCGGGATCGCCCACTTGCTCAGGTGCCCCAGTTCCACGAACGGTTTGAGGTGTTCCTTGAGTTCCCGGGCATCGATAACATGGCCTTCGCGGACCACCAGCAAGGCAAACGGCCGCTCGCCCCACTGCGGATCGGCAATGCCCACCACTGCTACTTCGCGTACCGCCACATGGCGACTGATCAGGTCTTCCAGGTCCAGGGAGGACACCCACTCGCCGCCGGTCTTGATCACGTCCTTGATCCGGTCGCGAATGTCGATCACGCCCATGCCGTCCAGGGTCGCCACGTCACCGGTGTGCAGCCAGCCCCCGGCCCAGAGCTCGGCGCCCTTCTGCGGCTCTTTGAAATACCCCTCGGTCAGCCACGGCGCACGCAGCACCAGTTCGCCCTGGGTCTCGCCATCGGCGGGCAGGAAATTGCCCTCGGTGTCGATGATCGCCGCTTCCACCAGTGGCCCCGGCACGCCAGCCTTGATCCGGTAGGTGGTGCGCTCGTCTTCGGTGCCGGCCATCAACTCGTCGTTGAGGTGCGCGCAGGAGATCAGCGGCCCGGTTTCCGACATGCCATAAGCGGCCGTCAACTGAATGCCCTTGGCCTTCGCCGCTTCGTACAGGGCACGATTGAGTGCACTGCCGCCGATGACGATTTTCCAGCCAGCGAAATCGGTGTTTTGCGCTGCCTTGGCATTGAGGACCATTTGCAGGATGGTCGGCACACAATGAGAGAAAGAGACCTTTTCCTTGCGCCACAGCTCCACCAGAAACTCCGGGTCATAGCGCCCGGGATAAACCTGCTTGAGCCCGAGCATGGTTGCCACATAGGGCAGGCCCCAGGCATGCACATGGAACATCGGCGTGATCGGCATGTACACGTCGTTGGTGCCCAGCAGGCGCACGCTGTCGATCGCGCCCATGATCGTCGACACGCCCATGGTGTGCAGCACCAGTTGTCGATGGCTGAAGTAAACGCCTTTAGGATTACCGGTGGTACCGGTGGTGTAGAAAGTCGTTGCGACCGAGTTTTCGTCGAAATCCTGGAAGTCGTAGTGCGGGCTCGCGGCCGCCAGCAGTTGCTCGTACTCGCCGACCAGGTTCGGCAGGTCGGCGGTCTTTTCCGGCAGGTCGGTCAGCAGCAGGGTTTTCTCGACCGTGGTCAGGTGCCCGGCAATTGCGTTGTACAGCCCCACGAACTCGCTGTTGACCAGTACAAACCGGTCCACGGCGTGGTTCATGGTGTAGAGGATCTGTTCCGGCGACAGGCGCACGTTGATGGTGTGGATGACCGCGCCGATCATCGGAATGGCAAACATGCATTCCAGATAACGATGGCTGTCCCAATCCATCACCGCCACGGTGTCCCCAGGCTTGACCCCGGCCTCTGTCAGCACATTGGCCAACCGAGCGACCCGTTCGATCAAGGTCGGATAGCTGTAGCGCAACTGGTCGCGGTAAACGATCTCGCGGGTTTTCTCATAGCGCGCGCCGGACATCAGCAGCCGTTTGATCAGCAGCGGATACTGGTAAGCGCCTTCGGCTGGGGGGATAACGCGAGTCTGCAACATAAGAATCCCTTTTCTGACTGCACGGTCGTGGCTGAAAGCAAGCACTCTAGTGCCCTTGATCGCCAGCCAAATCAGCCAAAGGAATGATTTGCAGAGCCGCACAAATGCTGGCGTTGCGCCAGCATTTGTCGGTATGCACAGGGCTCAGGCCGTTTGTCCTGCCAAAGCCTCCGAGGGCGTGCGCGGGAAGACCAGGGCCGCGACGAAGGTCAATGCCGCAATCGCCGCCAAAATCAGATAGAGCCCGACCAATCCATGGACCGGTTCGACGTAAGAGATCAGAGGGATGGCGGTGGCGCTGGCGCCGAAAGACAGGCAGTAACGCAACGCAAAGACCCGTGACTGCCATTGAGGCGCAACGAAATTGGCAACCATCGCATCGTTGACCGTGACTTGGCCGAACACCACGAACATGAACGCCGCCCCCAACGCAATCACGCCCCAGCCTTCGCCATAGGCGAGTGCGTAGAGCAGCGGCGCCTGGCACATCGTCAGCACCACGAACGGCCACTTGAGACTGAAGCGATGCAATACCCGGCCAATGCTCAACTGAGCCACGGCGCCAAAGGCATAAGCCAGGCTGACCACGACCCCCAAGGTTTGCGGCGAAGCGAACAACTCATGCAACCGCTCCTGGAACAGTTTCGGATAAGTCATCGTCGTCGCGTTGAACACCACGCCGCCGGTCGCCGTGGCCAATGCCAGCACGCCGAACACCAACGCCATGGAGATTCGCTGGCCGCCCGCCCCTTTGAGCGGCGTGTGGGGACGCTTGGGGACAGGCTCCTCACGCACCTGCAAGGCGAACCCGACACCCAGTACCATCGCCACCACACCCGGCAGAATGAACGCCGCACGCCAGCCGAAGTGCGCCACCAGCAGCCCGGTGATCAGCGCAGAAAACGCCACGCCCAGGTTGCCCCACATGCCATTGATGCCGATCTCCCGGCCACGGTTTTGTGCGTAGGCCACCAGCATCGCGGTGCCCACCGGATGGTAGATCGCTGCAAAAATACCGATCAGCGTCAGACCCAGCACCAACATCGGCGCGCTGTGACTCAAGCCGGTAAAAATCGCTGAAGCGCCAATGCCGAAGAAAAAAACCAGCATCATTCGCCGTCGGCTCCAGTGATCCCCCAGCCAGCCGGCCGGCAAGGAACAAGCGCCAAAGGCGATGAATCCGCCCAGGGACAAGCCGATCAGCGCCGCGAAATCGAGGGCAAACGCCTGCGTCATGCCGAGCACCGCGGCGGGAAATATGAGCATGAACATGTGGTCGATCACATGGGCGGCATTGATGTAGCGGATTACGTTTCTGGACTGGTTCATCGCGGCACGCTTTTACGTTGGAGTGAGCGACCTATGCTAAGTTGGCGAAAAAGCGCATTCCTGACAACAAAGTCATCGGATCTGACATGTTAATCAGCCATTTCCAGCACGGGCCGGTCAGTGCCTATCCGCGAGATTACGTGGATGGCGCACACCAGGAACTTCATCGACATCGCGAAGCGCAGTTACTGTATGCCGTGTGCGGGATGATGCGAGTGGTGACGGCGCAGGGTGCGTGGATCATTCCACCGACCCGCGCCGTGTGGATTCCGCCAGGGGTGGAACATGAGATTTTCATGTCCGGGGAGGTGCGCATGCGCTCGCTCTTCATCGACGCCGAACTGTCGCCGGCGAACCTGCAGCAGTGCTGTGTACTGGCGGTCACGCCGCTGCTGCGCGAGCTGATCGTGCGGGCAGTGCAAGGCCCGCAGCACGCTGAAAATCCTCTGATTCAGCAACTGATGCTGCAAGAGCTGGCCAGCCTGGAAAACCTTGCGCTGCACATACCCATGCCCGAGGATCGGCGCTTGCAGAGCATCTGTCTGGCACTGCTGCAAAAACCTGATCACCTCAACACGCTGGAGGACTGGGCGCAGCAGGTCGGCGCCAGTTCACGCACGCTGGCACGACTGTTTCAGCAACAGCTCAAGATGACTTTCAATGACTGGCGCCAGCAACTGCGCTTGATGGAAGCCCTGCCCCGCCTGCTCGCCGGGGAAAGCGTGCAGAGCGTGGCGCAGGACCTGGGTTACGGCAGCGCCCGCGCGTTCAGCGCGATGTTCCGTCGTTTGCTGGGAGAAAATCCCCGGCAATACCTGAACACCCTGAACAAGCTGAGCGAACTCGGCGCCACGTAGGATCAATGCATCTCGGTAAACGCGAGCTTCACACCGATTGCAATCAGTACGGCGCCCATGGTGCGGTCGAACCAGTGTCCCATGCGGGCAAAACCGGCACGCACACGTTGCTGGCTGAACAGCATCGCCACCAGGCAGAACCAGGTCGCGGTCGCGGCGGCCAGGTAAATGCCGTAGCCGGCTTGCACCATCAGCGGTGTGTGAGGATTGATCACGACGGTGAACAGCGACAGGAAAAACAGCGTGGCTTTCGGATTGAGGCCATTGGTCACGAAACCCGAAGTGAACGCACCACGGGCCGTGCGTTCGCCCGCTTCCTTGTGCAGATCATCCGCCACCGGTTTGGCCGGTTGCGCCCGCAGGGCCTTGAAGCCGATGTAGAGCAAGTAAGCGGCAGCGGCCCATTTCAAGGCATTGAACAGCACGATCGACTGCGACACGATCAGGCCGATGCCCAGCAGCGAATAGCCGACGTGCAGGAAAATCGCGGTGCCGACACCGAGTGCCGTCCAGGTCCCGGCACGACGACCGTGGGTCACACTCTCACGCACCACCACGGCAAAGTCCGGGCCGGGGCTGGCCACGGCCAGCAGGTGAATCAGGGCAACGGTCAAGAACTCCGTCCAGTACATGAAGGCTCCTTTTTGGACAAGCGTAACTGGTTGTTTCATCTGGTAGGCTCGCAGATTACGCCTTCAGTTCATTGCACAAAAGGTACAGTTGATGACGAACATTCGCCGCGCCGTTTTCCTCGACCACCCGTCCCTGGATCTGGGCGACCTCGACCTCAGCCCGCTCCGCGATTGTTTCAGCGAGTTGCAGCTATACCCCCAGACCCTGCCGGATCAGGTGATCGAGCATCTCAAGGGCGCCACTGTCGCCATCACCAATAAAATCCAGATCGACGCCGCCGCCATGGCCGCCAGCCCCGAGCTGAAGCTGATCCTCATCACGGCGACCGGTACCAACAACGTCGATCTCGCTGCCGCCCGCGCCCACGGGATTACCGTCTGCAACTGCCAGGGCTACGGCACGCCTTCGGTGGCCCAGCACACCCTCATGTTGTTGCTCAACCTGGCCACACGTCTGGCTGATTATCAGAAAGCTGTCGGTGAAGGCCGCTGGCAACAGGCCAAACAGTTCTGCCTGCTGGACTACCCGATCGTCGAACTGGAAGGCAAAACCCTCGGTTTGCTCGGTCACGGCGAACTCGGCGGCGCCGTCGCGCGCCTGGCCGAAGCCTTTGGCATGCGCGTGCTGTTGGGTCAGATTCCAGGCCGCCCTGCCCGCCCGGATCGCTTGCCGCTGGAAGAACTGCTGCCGCAGATCGACGCGCTGACCCTGCACTGCCCGCTCAACGAACACACCCGCCATTTCATCGGCGCCCGCGAACTGGCCTCGATGAAACCCGGCGCTTTCGTGGTCAACACCGCCCGTGGCGGCCTGATCGACGAGCAGGCGTTGGCCGATGCCTTGCGCAACGGCCATCTGGGCGGCGCCGCCACCGATGTTTTGAGCGTCGAACCGCCGACCCATGGCAATCCGCTGCTGGCCCACGACATCCCGCGACTGATCGTCACCCCGCATAACGCCTGGGGCAGTCGCGAAGCGCGGCAACGAATCGTGGGTCAAGTCACGGAAAACGCTCTGGCGTACTTCAGCGGTAAGGCGCTGCGGGTCGTCAGTTGATAAACTGCGGCACTTTTTTCCACAGGAGCAGTTATGGATCCGCGCAGTGAAGTACTGCTTCGTCAGGCCGAGTTATTCCAGGGTTCGGTGCTGCTGGCCGGTTTGCCCGCCGACGACTTGCTCGGTCGCCTGCCGGCCGCTCACGGCTGGTGCTGGCATGCCGGCGACCAGGCGGCCCTGGATGCGCGCTTTGCCGAGCGCAGCCATTTTGGCGTGAATGTCCCGCAGCGCGAGTTCGACAGCGCGGTGGTGTTCCTGCCCAAGTCCAAGGACCTGACCGACTACATCCTCAACGCCGTGGCTTCGCGCCTGGAAGGTCGTGAGGTGTTTCTGGTCGGCGAGAAAAAAAGCGGTATCGAGGGGGCGGCCAAGCAACTTAACCCGTTCGGCAAGCCACGCAAGCTCGACAGCGCGCGGCATTGCCAGCTCTGGCAAGTCACCGTGGTCAATGCACCGGCAGCCAAACCGCTGGAAAGCCTGGCCCAGGAATACGAATTGCCGCTGGCGGAAGGCCCGCTCAAGGTCATCAGCCTGCCGGGCGTGTTCAGCCATGGTCGCCTGGATCGCGGCAGCGCGCTGTTGCTGGAGCATCTGGACAAACTGCCGAGCGGCCATTTGCTGGATTTCGGCTGCGGCGCCGGTGTGCTGGGGGCGGCGGTCAAACGTCGCTACCCGCACAACCAGGTCACTTTGCTGGACGTGGATGCGTTCGCCGCCGCCAGCAGTCGCTTGACCCTGGCTGCCAACGGTCTGGAAGCAGACGTCATAACCGGTGACGGCATCGACGCCGCGCCTATGGGTTTGAGTGCGATTCTGAGTAACCCGCCGTTCCACGTCGGCGTCCATACCGACTACTTCGCCACCGAGAACTTGCTGCGAAAAGCCGCCAAACATCTGAAAAACGGCGGCGAACTGCGCTTGGTGGCGAACAGTTTCCTGAAGTATCAGCCACTGATCGAAGAGCATCTGGGCGTGTGCGCGATCAAGGCCGAGGGACAGGGCTTCAGAATCTACCGGGCCAAACGCGGATAAGAAATTTCTGCTTGCCGAATGGATTTTGCCTAGGCAGAATCCGCTCCGTCCTAGGGGAGTAGTCTCCCACGAGCGCCACGCTCGTCCGGCATGCGTCAACATACTTGGTCCTCAGACCATGGCGTATGCGACCCAAGCGTCCACATCAGATGGATCGCCGGGGTTTGACAAGACCTATGACACGAACACCTTACCCGGGGCGGGAAGGCTGTACGTGTCATAGCCGTGTCGACCCGCCCCTTAGGAAAACCCCTGATGCTGGATTCACTACTCGTACCTACCGCAATCGTTGCCTTGGCCGAAATCGGCGACAAGACGCAACTGCTCGCGCTCATTCTCGCCGCTCGCTTCCGCAAACCCTGGCCAATCATCGCCGGGATCATCGCCGCGACCCTGGCCAACCACGCGGCAGCCGGCGCGGTAGGCGCCTGGGTGGGAAGTTTCTTCTCGAATACGATGCTGCACTGGATTCTCGCGGCGAGCTTCACCGCCACTGCGCTGTGGACCCTCGTGCCGGACAAGATGGATGACGACGAAGCCAGCACCGCCCGCAAGTTCGGACCGTTCCTGACCACGTTGATTGCGTTCTTCCTCGCCGAAATCGGCGACAAGACTCAGATCGCGACGGTGATGCTCGCCGCGCAATATCCGGAGCTGTGGCTGGTGATTATCGGCACCACGCTGGGCATGTTGATTGCCAACGTACCCGTGGTTCTGGCGGGTAACTTTGCCGCTGAAAAATTGCCACTGACACTGATTCGCCGGCTGGCGGCTTCGGCCTTTTTCATCCTCGCCATCGTGGCGGTGTACAAGGCGATGCAGAGCAGCGGCTGGGTTTGACCACAACCCTGTGGCGAGGGGGCTTGCCCCCTCGCCACATCATCACTGCCGCAAGATCAGGACTTCTTGGCCTGCTCGTAAAGCGGCATGACTTTCGGGATGGCCGCCTGCAACGACGCAATACGACTCGACGAAGCCGGGTGGGTGCTCATGAACTCCGGTGGGGCACCTTCCGAAGCCTTGCTCATCTTGTTCCACAGGGTGATCGCGGCATTCGGGTTGTAACCGGCGCGCGCGGCCAGTTCGAGACCAATCAAGTCCGCCTCGTTTTCATTGGCGCGGCTGTTGGGCAAGGTCATGCCGTAGTTGGCCACGGTGTCGGCCAGTGCCAGGCTGTCCTGGCTCAATCCGAGCAAGGCACCGGCGCCCTGCTTGGCCATTTCGATGCCATAGGCCTTGGACATCGCCTCGCGACCGTGCTCGCGCAGGGCGTGGGCGATTTCATGGCCGAGGATGGCGGCGATTTCGTCGTCGGTCAGTTTCAGGCTGTCCATCAGGCCCGTGTAGAAAATGATCTTGCCACCCGGTCCGCAGTTGGCGTTGAGCTCATCGCTCTTGATCAGATTGACTTCCCACTTCCACTGGGCCGAATCCGGACGAAACACCGGAGCCTGGGCAATTAGTCGATCGGAGATCGCCTGAATCCGCTTGGCATCGTTACTGGTCTTGTCCAGCACACCCTGAGTGCTCGCCTCGCCTACCGTCTTTTGATAAGACTGGGCGTACATCTGATTAACCTCATCGGTGGACAACATGCTGAACATGTATTGCTTGCGTTCAACACCTACGGCCCCACCACTGGTCGTGTTGACCGACTGACAGCCGGCAAGCAGCAGACTCGCGCTCAGCCCACACAACACCCATGTCTTGTTCATCAAAAAACTCCGTAAAAACATGCCCGTATCCTATGCGCGCAAATGTATCGACGCCAGATACAACTGATGTAAGACGCTGATTTCTTGCAAAGCGCTCACCGCTGCAGGAAAAAATTCACAAACCGATGCACGCCACGACCGCTCATGGTTCATTTACGACCTCGAACACGCCAAAACAGTCATTTCGTCCACGTCTGCTAATGCCTGATCGACTCCCTGCCGATACACCACCGCAGTCGTCTTTTCCCGTGCGGAGCCCCCATGAAATTCAAGTCAATCCAGTTTTCCGTGGCAGCCCTTGCCGGCGCCATTGTTCTAAGTGTCGTGGCAGCACTGGTTGTTTATGCACTGTTTTCCGGGGCACGGACGCAAGACATGGTCCAGGAGCGGACCCAGGCGCAATTCGAGCAGGTGATCGAACAACGCTTGACGTCGCTGGCGCAAACCCAGGCCAGCCAGATTCAGCGTGAACTCGAAGCGCCACTGCTGATCGCCGGCGGACTGGTGCGGGTCAATGCACTCATCGGTACGCCGGGTGCCGATGGCCAGCCTTCGCTGAGCCTCAGCCGTGAGCAGTTGATCGGCCTGATCAAGGAAAACGTCGCCAGGAACCCGAAAATCCTCGGCACCTACATCGGCTGGGAAAAGGACGCACTGGATCACAACGATGCGGCCTACATCGGGACCAAAGTCGTCGGCATCGACCCCGCCAACGGGCGCTTCCTGCCGTGGTGGTTCCGCAACGAGGACGGCAGCCTCGGCCTCGACAAACTGGTGGACGTCGACGACCAGAAAACCCTGTCCACCGGCGTGCGCGCCAGCGAGTACTACCTGTGCTCGAAGGAAACCAAAAAATCCTGCGTGATTGATCCGGCGCCCTACAAGGTCGGCGACAAGATCGTCATGCTCGCCTCCTTTATCGAACCGATCATGCTCAACGGTGCGTTCCAGGGCATCGTCGGCGCTGACCTGTCGGTGAACTTCATTCAGGAGATGCTCCTGGGCGCCAACCAGAAGCTCTACAGCGGTGCCGGTGAAATGGCCCTGATCGGCGGCAACGGCCGAATCGTCGCCTATACCAAGGACTCGACCAAGTTCGGCGAAAAGGTCAGCGACATCCTCGACAGCAAGCAGATCGCCAACATGGCCAATCTCAAGCGCGGCGAAGTCACCTATACCGTCGACAAAAACCAGGGCCGGATCGAGCTGTACCTGCCCTTCGGCATCGGCCAGACCGACGCGCGCTGGACCCTGATGCTGCAACTGCCGTTGGACGCGGTGATGGCCGATCTGCAAAAGCTTCAGGCTGACCTCAACACCCAACGCAAATCCGACACCTTCGGCATGGCCATGGTCGGCCTGTTGATTGCCGGCATCGGCTTGCTGGTGATCTGGCTGGTGGGCCACGGCATTGCTCGCCCACTCAAGCAAATGGTCGCCATGCTCGACGACATCGCCCAGGGCGAAGGCGACCTGACCCGCCGCCTGACCAGCGACCGTGCCGACGAACTGGGTTCGATCGCCAAGGGCTTCAACACCTTCCTGGCCAAGTTGCAGGCGATGATCACTCAGGTGGTGGCTTCGGTGCAGAGCGTCAGCGATTCGTCGGAACACACCGCCGACATCGCCATTCGCACCAACACCGGGGTGCACAAGCAGATGGCCGAGATTGACCAGGTTGCCACGGCGGTGCACGAAATGACCGCCACCGCCCAGGACGTGGCGCGCAATGCGACCCAGGCTGCACAAGCCGCCAGCCACGCGGATCAGGCTGCCAGCCAGGGCATGCAAATCGTCCGCGACACCTCGACCTCCATCGGCGCACTGGCGCTGGAAATCGGGCGCGCGGTCGGTGTCGTACAGACCCTGGCCAAGGACAGCGAGAACATCAACGCAATCCTCACCGCCATTCGCGGGATCGCCGAGCAGACCAACCTGCTGGCCTTGAACGCCGCCATTGAGGCGGCACGGGCCGGTGAACAGGGGCGCGGTTTTGCGGTGGTGGCTGACGAAGTGCGCAATCTGGCGCAGAAGACCCAGAAAGCCACGGAAGAAATCCAGACCATGATCCAGCAGTTGCAACAAGGCACGCGGGATGTGGTGCGGGTGATGGAAGATAGCCAGAATCGCACGGACGAAAGCGTGCAACACGCGGCAAAAGCGGCGGAGGCGCTGGAAACCATCACCAAAGCGGTGTCGGTAATCAATGACATGAACACCCAGATCGCCAGCGCCGCCGAGGAGCAAAGTGCGGTGGCCGACGACATCAACCGGAACGTGATCAACATCGGCCAAGTGGCCAATGAAGTGGCCGGCGGCGCGGATGAATCGAGCGCGGCCAGTGCGGATCTGACCAAGCTGGCCGAACAGCAGCGGCGGTTGATCAATCAGTTCAGGGTTTGATTCGAGGGCCCTCATCGCTGGCAAGCCAGCTCCCACACAGACCTGTGGTGTTCACAAATCCACTGTGGGAGCTGGCTTGCCAGCGATGGGGACGGTCCAGTCGCCCAAGAACTCAACCCGGCGTCAAACACTCCGGCCCATTGAGCTTCGGATCATTGACCATGTTCGCCAGTACCCGTTCGCGCAAGGCGGCGGGCTCGCTGGCCAGCAATGCCTGCAAGGCATGCAATGGCGTTTCGGGATCGAGCCAGATGTCCTGCGCCGCCGCATCGAGAATCAACGGTCGGCGCTGACTGGCGGCCGGCTGGGTAATCACGGCCGTACTCAACCACACCTGTTCCTGCACCGGATACGCCTCCCAGATGGCCGCGAAAAACAACGATGAGCCCTCCCCTGGCGTCAACCAGTACGGGCGTTTGCGCGTGGTGCCGCGCCATTCGTAGAAACCGTTGGCCGGCAACAGGCAGCGACGTTCGCGCAAGGCCTGGCGAAACATCGGTTGTTCGGCAACGGTTTCGGCGCGGGCGTGGGCCGGGGTGCGCGACAGATCGGTCAGCCAGGGCGGCGTCAGGCCCCAACGGGCACGGGCCAACTCGCGCTGACCGTCCGCACCGGCACGCAGCATCAACACCGAATCATTGGGGGAAATGTTCCACTGCGCCTGCTGATCGGCGGGAAAACCGGGCAAGGCCGCAAAGGCGGGATTCCAGCGAAACAGGGCATAACGTCCACACATGGGGCAACACGACTCTTGATCAAACGAACGCCAGCCTAACAGACCAGCGTGCCGGGAAAACTGTCCGGTTCATCGCCGGACAGCGGCAGCGCGGCATTGTACGCGGTGATCAGCTCCCGGGCGTATTGCGCCTGATCGTTCTCCACCGCCAATCCCAGCAGGCCGAAGATCGGCAGTTCGCCGGCGCCGCCCACCAGATCCCGACCGACCAGATGCGCCTCGATGCCCTCACTGGCCAGCATGCTTTGCAGCAACTCGCCTTCCATCAGGTTTTCCGGTTCGTAGATGCGCTGCATAAAGGGCTCTCACTCGTTTTCGCCATGCACGTCGAGCATCCATTCCTGACCATCGGTTTGCAGCGTGAACACAATCGGCCGACAACACACGGGACAGTCCTCAATGTACTGCTGATCACCGCCAGACAAGTCCAGAACCGCCTCGCAAACTTCACCACAATACGGACATTGATAATGCTCGGTTTCCAGCATCGCGGTCTCCCAGGTGACTTGTGCGTATAATCGCCGGTCTATTTGCAGGGCTATTTTTGTCTGACTACTTTTCAGACCGTGCCCCGTCGGTTTTCGATCAAAACCTTTACTTACCCTAGCCGTTTCCAACAAGAGAGCATGATGGGCGAATTCGATGCCATCCGACCTTACGACGACAGCGAAGTCCCAGCGGTGCTGGCACGGTTGCTCGGCGACAAGGCGTTTCTAGATATCCTCACCCACTTCCGCTTCCCGCGTTTCGCTGGCGCTTTAGGCTGGGCGCTCAAACCTCTTATAGCTCATCGGCTGCGTCGTGAGTTCGCCGGCGTCAATTCGGTCGCCTCGTTGCAGGACAAAGTCGAGGTGTATGTCGACCACACCATCGAGAGGGCCACGGACGGTGTGACGTACACCGGCGTCGAGCAGTTCAAGTCCGGCAGCGCCTACGTGTTCATCGCCAACCACCGCGACATCGTGATGGACCCGGCTTTCGTCAACTACGCCGTGTACCACGCCGGCCTGCCGACGCCACGCATCGCCATTGGCGACAACCTGCTGCAAAAGCCCTTCGTCAGCGACCTGATGCGCCTGAACAAGAGCTTCATCGTGCACCGCTCGATCAGCGGTCGCCGCGAGAAGATGGCGGCGTACCAACTGCTCTCCGCGTACATCAATCATTCGATCCGCAACGATTGCGCCTCGATCTGGATCGCCCAGGCCGAGGGCCGGGCCAAGGACGGCGACGACCGTACCGAGTCGGCCATCCTCAAGATGTTCCACATGAGCCGCAAGGACGAGCCATTTGGCGAAGTCATTCGCTCGCTGAACCTCACGCCGGTGTCGATCAGCTACGAATACGACCCGTGCGACCTGGCCAAGGCCCGTGAGCTTTATATCCGAGCCACCACCGGCAGCTACACCAAAGTGCCAGGCGAGGACGACGTCAGCATCGCCAAGGGCATTACCGGCTACAAGGGTCGGGTCCATGTGAACTTTGCCGCACCGATCACCGAGCTGTTCGAAGACACCAAGCAACTGGCCGTCGAAATGGACAAGCAAATCCTCGGCGGCTATCGCCTGTTCCCGGTGCACTACCTCGCCTATGCGCAATGGAAGGACGCCGACCCGCAATTGCAGGTACCGAGCGCCGCCAAGATATTCCCGGCCGACGAACTGGCCAAGGCCCAGGAGCAATGGCAACAGCGCCTGGACGCCTGCCCCGAGGAGCACCGCCCCTTCCTGGTGGTGCAATATGCGACGCCGGTACGCAATCAGTACCGTGTGAAGGCAGGATTGCCGCTGTAAAGCTGTTCGCGGATACGACAACGGCGCCTTTGGGCGCCGTTTGTTTTTTCTGATCAACCCACACAGGGTTCAGGTCAACTTCAGACCCGCGTGCTGATCCACGACACCAGCAACGCCAACCCCAGGCAGGCAAAACCGAAGCTGTAGAAAAACCGGTTCATGCGCACGGTCGCGCCATCAAGAAACAACATGGGCTCATCGATGCGACGGCTCTGGCTATGCGCCTCGAGGCTGGCCATCGCGCGCTGCTCGCGGCGGCGGGTCGCGTGCAGCAGCCATCCGCCGGGGCAAGCAAAGAGCAAGGCCAGCAGATTGATCAATTTGGCGGGATGGGCGGTAAACAGCGTCATCAAATGCAGCGACATCATGGGCCTCGGGGGAAACAGATGTGGCAGACGCCGAACCGACGACCGCGCGCGAATTCTACCGAAAGCCTGGGCGTCTGCCCGCTCTTTCCGACAAATAACAAGCATTTGACCAACGGTTGCCCTGCGTCACGGCATCGTCATCTGTATCGGTCAGTCTGTCGCCCCTCGAAACCGACAGGGACCGTGTCATGTTGCACGCAGAAAACCAGGATCGCCTCTACCTCATCAATCACAGCGACGAACAACAAGCCCTCGTCGGCAGCCTCGCCTTCAACGTTCAGGACCGCCATTGGCTGGTGTATTGCGCGCTGGGCGGCCATCAACATGCCGACTTGCCCGAAGCGGATTTGCTGACGGGTGTGAGTGTGCTGGATTTTTACTCGCAAGCAGCTTGATACGACGTCCCCCTGTAGGAGCGAGCCTGCTCGCGATGGTCGTTAACGATTACGCGGGGTATCTGATGCCCCCGCGGCGTCCTCAAGTCCATCGCGAGCGGGCTCGCTCCTACAGGGGCTCGCATTACTCGCCGAGAATCTGCCCCACGGTCGGGTCCTTGAACAGTCGGGTCAAGGCATCGCTCAACACGTCGCTAACCAGTTTGGTGTTGGTTTCCTGGTTCGGCGCCATGCCGAAACGCTGGTCCAGGGATGAACCATAACGACCGCTGTAGCGACGATTGGCGTTCTGCACATCGGAGCGGAAGGTCGCACCGATGGTCGCCTCGGTCACATACATGCCTTCTTTGGGCGACTGATACTTCAGCTCGGTCAGGGTCACGGTCAGTTGTGGCGCATTCATCGCGTTGGCTGTCGGGGTGAAGCCCAGCAGGCGCACGGCGGCTTCGGCCTGAGCCTGCAACTTCGGCAGGATCTGCTGGCCTTGCACGGTAATCGCGCTGGTTTCCGGGTACAGGCCACCACGGGTGCCCAGGGTCGGCGACGGACGGCCGTCCACCACACGCACCACCACCGGCTGACCGTGGCCCACCGGCGCCAGTTGAGCGGTGAGCTTGGGTTCCGGGCTCAGTTGTTGCGGACTGTGGGCGCAGCCGACCAGCGTCAAGCTGGTCACAGTGATCAAACCGAACAACAGGCGTTGCAACATGCTCTTCTCTCCAGAATCAGGCACAAACAGGCCGGCAGTATAGCGGTGCGCCACTGCGGCTAACTAGGGTCATGCAACGATTACTGAAATCTCTGACACACCCTCGCCCACGCGGTTCCTGTCACACATTTTTCATCCGCCATTCACTTGTGTGTCACGACTGGCTGCCACCTTTGTCGGTAACCACCCAAAAGGTAATCCGCCATGCGCTTTCTCGTTTCGCTGTTCACCCCACGTCCGCGCCACCGCAGCTTTGCCCTGCTCGACAGCAAGGGCCATTGCCAGGCATTCAAGCAATGCAGCCTTCAACCGATGGGCGATGGCTGGGTCGAAATCGAAGAAATTCGCCTCAACTGGTTGCACCGACCTCTGCCCGCTGGCGCCCGCATCAGTCAGCATCAATCCCGTTCGCGGGTGCAACATCTGCTAACGACCTGACCAGACGCCTAATAAAAGTCATTAAACACGACCATTTCCCTGCATTTCTTAGATACAATCTCCCCCCGATTATAAGGACGTCTCCTGATCGGGCCTCGCAGCATCGTCAATGCCCAGGTATTGGCACCCCGCACCGCCCACAGAGAGCCGCCCACACAGATCGAGTGAAGCTGGCGCGCTTGCTGTTTTCTTCGGCAAAACCTCCACTTACCGCGAATCTGTAGAGCTGTCATTACGCTCGGTCACTGAGCTGTTTGCCCGTTTTGCCTGCCATGGTTTCCCTGGCGGCAAGCCATCCGGGCACGGTGCCAGGCTGGGACAGCCCTTTTTTGAGGTTCACGTCTTCAAAAGAGCGTGAAAAAAACGGGTTTTCACAACTTCACAAGAGTGTGGCGAGCAAATGAATAGTTTTGCGTCTGAACATGCACCATTAGCGTCTACAACAGCCCAACGACACAGGATCGAGTACTCCTCGAACACCGGAGCCTGAAGCCTGTCCGCTACGGATTTGGTTGCACAAACGGATGTATCGACCATAAGTCGAATTGCCTCCCGCGCGCTGAAATGAGTTCATATGGCTCATAGGCCCGGCAGGTAGCGTCCGTCGAAGTTGCGAAAAATTGCGAAGATTCGGACATGGCGATCCTGGCCATGAGTACCTGGGGCATCACTGACACGCCCCGGAACGCCTGGCAGCCATGCCGTCAATTTGGTGCTGCAGATTTTGGAGACGCGTTAAATGGCGCATAACGAAGCAGTCGACGTAGTACTGGTTGGGGCCGGCATCATGAGTGCCACCCTCGCGGTACTGCTCAAAGAGCTCGACCCCGCGATCAAGCTGGAAGTCGTCGAGCTGATGGATTCCGGTGCTGCGGAGAGTTCCAACCCCTGGAACAACGCCGGCACCGGTCACGCTGGCCTGTGCGAGTTGAACTACACGCCCCAGGCTGCCGATGGCACCGTCGACATCAAGAAGGCCGTGCACATCAACACCCAGTTCGAGGTGTCGAAGCAATTCTGGTCGTACCTGACCAAGAAAGGCACGTTCGGCTCATGCAAATCATTCATCAGCCCGGTTCCACACCTGAGCTTCGTGCAGGGTGAAAGTGGTGTGTCGTTCCTCAAGGAACGCTTCAAGGTGCTGAGCAAGCACCACGCCTTCGCCAGCATGGAATACACCGAAGACAAGGCTAAAATGGCAGAGTGGATGCCATTGATGATGCCTGGCCGCGACCCTGGCGAAACCCTCGCCGCCACCCGCGTGATCAATGGCACCGACGTCAACTTCGGCGCCCTGACCAACCAGTTGCTCAAGCACCTGACCAGCGCACCCGATGCCCAGGTCAAGTACTGCAAGCGTGTGACCGGCCTGAAGCGCAATAACGGCGGCTGGACCGTCAGCATCAAGGACGTCAACAGCGGCAGTTCCCGTGATGTCGATGCCAAATTCGTTTTCCTCGGTGCTGGCGGCGCGGCGTTGCCACTGCTGCAAGCTTCGGGCATCGAAGAGAGCAAAGGCTTCGGCGGCTTCCCGATCAGTGGCCAATGGCTGCGTTGTGACAACCCGGAAGTGGTCAAGCATCACCAGGCCAAGGTCTACAGCCAGGCTGCCGTGGGTTCGCCACCGATGTCCGTACCGCACCTGGACACCCGGGTCGTCGATGGCAAGAAGTCCCTGCTGTTCGGACCTTATGCCGGTTTCACCACCAAGTTCCTCAAGCACGGTTCCTTCATGGACCTGCCGATGTCGGTTCGCGCCGGCAACATCGGCCCGATGCTCGCCGTGGCAAAAAACAACATGGACCTGACCAAGTACCTGGTCAGCGAAGTGATGCAATCGATGGAACAGCGTCTGGAATCCCTGCGCCGCTTCTACCCGGAGGCGAAAGCCGAAGACTGGCGCCTGGAAGTGGCTGGCCAACGGGTACAGATCATCAAGAAAGACCCGAAGAAAGGTGGCGTCCTGCAATTCGGCACCGAACTGGTCGCCGCCAAGGACGGTTCCCTGGCCGCGCTGCTCGGCGCCTCGCCGGGTGCCTCGGTGACCGTTTCGATCATGATCGAGCTGATCGAAAAATGCTTCCCGGGCAAAGCCAAGGGCGAATGGGCTGCCAAACTGGCAGAAATCTTCCCGGCCCGTGAGAAAGTCCTGGAAACCGACGCTGCGCTGTATCGCAAGATCAACGCGCAGAACAACGTCGCGCTGGAACTGGTTGAAGCAAGCAGCGAAACCGAAAGCTACGCTTGATTGAGCCACACAAAAAACGCCCCGTTCTCATTGAGAGCGGGGCGTTTTTTTATGGGCGGTCAACCTATCGTTGTAGCGACGGAGCTTGCTCCTTCGCTACAAATCAGCCGCGCGCTTTCTCGATCAGCTCGATGTAATCCGCTGCGTTGCGCTGATCCTTGATCAGGGCGACAAAATCATTGCCGTGCTCGTCCTTGCCGTTCAGGTCCAGACCGGCCTCGACGAAGAACGTCAGAAAACGCTCGAAATCATCGATACGCAGGCCACGATAAGCCTTGACCAGTTTGTGCAACGAAGGCGAAGTGGCGTCGACCGGTTCGAAATCGAGGAACAACTTGATCTGCTCATCGCCGATCTCGTCACCAATCACTTGTTTCTTATCTTTACGCATTGCCGACTCCAGCTCGCAGACATTTCACGGGGCGGGCAGTTTACCCCTGCGCGGGCCCGGCACTCAACGCGGACGAACACTGCCAGTGTGAAGATCGGCCCAGATATGGCCATTGGCATAACTGAGGAACTGGCAATACACCGTGTCATTGCGTAGCAAGTCCATCACCACCCGGTAATGAGCCAGGGGGTAATAGAGTGTCAGGGTCTTGCTCTTGTCGTCGTAGGCCGGTTTTTTCAGGCTTTTGCTTTCACCGTCGAAGTTGACCAGCACCTGATTGATCGTGGCGCCCTTGTTCAAGGATTTGCCCTTGAGGCGGATCGACAGCGGCGAGGTGACCGGAATCGGTTGCTGGTTGGACTGGCGTTGCGCACCAACCACCACTGAATAGTCGGTGACCTGCATCAGTTGTTGCTGCTCAGGCGCGGCATCGCGCAGGGTCAGGTCATCCGGTGGCAGGAACTGCGCATGCATCGGCGCCGGGGCGGCGGCCAGGGGAAGGCTGAGGGTCAGCAACAGGGCGGCGCAGCAGCGGATCGAACGGCTCATGACAGGCTCCGGAATCGGGGCTGAGCACTCTAGCATGAGCCAACAGGACTGGAGGGCTGAACACATCTCTTGCAGGCTCGCTCCTGCAGGTCATGGTTCAGTCGAACTGCGCGCGCATCCAGGCGTGATACTCCGCGACACCCGGTTCACCTTCACGCGGTGCCCAGTGGGCCTGCTCGCCTTCACCCACCGGACGGTAAGGACCGGCCTTGCATTCGAACATCAGGCTGTCGGCCTCCAGCGCCACCAGACCATGGAACACGCCTGCTGGCAGGTCCACGCCAACGCAATCGCCTCCAGCCTGCAGGACAGACTTGCTCAGCACTGCGCCGGATTCGTCGAAGATCAACAACCCCAGTTTCCCCTTGAGGACCAGCAAGGTTTCAGCCTTGTTTTCCCCCAGGTGCCGGTGAGGCGGAATATAGGTCGAGGGCTGCAACCCCACCGCCATGCGGTGACAAGCCTCTTCCATCTGGTGGAAATTGTGATGCTGGCGCCCGCGAGGGTTGGCCGCGGCTTTCTCGGCCAGCTCAGCGAACAGCGTTTGATCAAGAAAGCTCGCGTTGGTCATGGTCTTACATACCCTTGACGGCAAAAATCCCGTTGGCGTTGCGCCAGTAGCCTTTGTAGTCCATGCCGTAGCCGAAGATGTAACGGTCGATGCACGGCAGACCGACGAAGTCGGCCTTGAGGTCCGGACGCGCCTTGCGGTCATGGTCCTTGTCGATCAGCACGGCAGTGTGCACTTTGCGCGCGCCGGCGTGTTTGCAGAAGTCGATGATCGCGCCCAGGGTGTGACCTTCGTCGAGGATGTCATCGATGATCAGCACGTCGCGGTCGATGAACGACACTTCCGGCTTGGCCTTCCAGAACAGTTCGCCGCCGCTGGTTTCGTTGCGATAGCGGGTGGCGTGCAGGTAGGAAGCTTCCAGCGGGAAATGCAGATGGGTCAGCAGTTTGCCGGCGAAAATCAACCCGCCGTTCATCACACAGAACACCACCGGATTGCTGTCCGCCAGTTGTTCGTTGATGTGCGCACCGACGCGAGCGATGGCCGCCTCGACTTCAGCTTCGGTGTACAGGCAGTCAGCCTCTCGCATGATTTGACGGATATGCTCGAGATCAGCGGACATGGTGCTCTCCAGGGGGTGACGGATTCGGGAAAAGCGGGCAAAGGTACGCATCAAGCGAGGTCAGATCAAGCGTTTGTGGACTAACGTACTGAATGTCTATAGGACAACACCCTCGGATAGATTAATCTAGGCCGGTTTTTTTGCCCGCCGCCGGAGCCTTTCCCATGCCCATCCTCGAGATCCGCCATCCGCTGATCCGTCATAAACTTGGCCTGATGCGCCGCGCAGACATCAGCACCAAGAATTTCCGTGAACTCGCTCAGGAAGTCGGCGCCCTGCTGACCTATGAAGCCACCAAAGACCTGCCGCTGGAAACCTACGATATCGAAGGTTGGTGCGGCACGGTGTCGGTCGAGAAAATCGCCGGCAAGAAAATCACTGTAGTACCGATCCTGCGCGCCGGCATCGGCATGCTCGAAGGCGTGCTGAGCCTGATCCCGGGCGCCAAAGTCAGCGCCGTGGGCGTTGCCCGCAACGAGGAAACCCTCGAAGCCCACACCTATCTGGAAAAACTCGTACCTGAAATCGACGAACGGCTCGCGATGATCATCGACCCGATGCTCGCCACCGGCGGCTCGATGGTCGCCACCATCGACCTGCTCAAGAAAGCGGGCTGCAAGGACATCCGCGCCATGGTGCTGGTGGCTGCGCCGGAAGGCATCGCCGTGGTCGAGAAAGCTCACCCGGACGTGACCATCTACACCGCTTCCATCGATGAAAAATTGAACGAGCACGGTTATATCATCCCGGGCCTGGGCGATGCCGGTGACAAGATCTTCGGCACCAAGCAGAAGGACGCTTGACCATGCAGGATGAGTTCAACGATCCGCTCTGGCGCACGGTACTGTCCGGCGCACAGATGCTGTTCGTGGCCTTCGGCGCCTTGGTGCTGATGCCTCTGATCACCGGCCTGGACCCGAACGTGGCGCTGTTTACCGCCGGCCTGGGGACGATTCTGTTCCAGATCGTCACCGGGCGTCAGGTGCCGGTGTTCCTGGCCTCGAGCTTTGCCTTCATCACCCCGATCATCCTCGCCAAAGGCCAGTTCGGCCTGGCCGCGACCATGGGCGGCGTGATGGCGGCCGGTTTCGTCTACACCTTCCTCGGCCTGGCCGTGAAGATCAAAGGCACCGGTTTCATCGACCGTTTGCTGCCGCCCGTGGTCATCGGCCCGGTGATCATCTCCATTGGCCTGGCCATGGCGCCGATTGCCGCCAACATGGCGATGGGCAAGGCCGGTGACGGCACTGAGCTGATTCATTACCAGACGGCGATGATGATCTCGATGCCAGCGTTGCTGACCACCCTGATCGTCGCGGTGTTCGGCAAAGGCATTTTCCGCCTGGTGCCGATCATTTCCGGCGTGCTGGTGGGGTTTGCCATGGCGTTCTACTTTGGCGTGGTCGATACCGCGAAAATTGCCGCCGCCCCCTGGTTCGCCATCCCGCACTTCACTGCGCCGGAATTCAACTGGCAGGCGATCCTGTTCATCGTTCCGGTGGCCCTGGCTCCGGCCATCGAGCACATTGGCGGTGTGATTGCCGTGGGTAGCGTGACCGGTCGCGATTACCTGAAAAAACCCGGCCTGCACCGCACCCTGCTCGGCGATGGCATTGCCACCACCGCTGCCGGCCTGTTCGGCGGTCCACCGAACACCACCTACGCCGAAGTCACCGGCGCGGTGATGCTGACCAAGAACTACAACCCGAAAATCATGACCTGGGCGGCAATCTTCGCCATCAGCCTGGCGTTCATCGGCAAGTTCGGCGCACTGCTGCAAAGCATTCCGGTGCCGGTGATGGGCGGGATTCTCTGCCTGTTGTTCGGCTCGATCGCGGCCGTGGGCATGAACACGCTGATTCGCCACAAGATCGACCTGGGCGAAGCACGCAACCTGGTGATCGTGTCGGTGACCCTGGTGTTCGGGATTGGCGGCGTACTGGTCGGCACCGGCACCGGCCCCGATGACTTCGGCCTCAAAGGCATCGCGCTGTGCGCGGTGGTGGCGATTGCGCTGAACCTGATTCTGCCGGGCAATGACAGCTGGAAGCACAAGAAGGCGGATGAGCCGCTGCTGTAACAGATGATCCCCTGTGGCGAGGGCGCTCGCTCCCTCGCCACAGGTTGTAGGCCTACAGCGCCAACGGCGCTCGCTCGCACAACGCACTCAACGCCCGCGCCCACTGCGGGTCATCGTTGAGGCACGGCACCAGCACCAACTCCTCGCCGCCCGCTTCGCGGAATTGCTCCCGTCCGCGATCACCGATCTCCTCCAGTGTCTCGATGCAGTCGGCGACGAACGCCGGGCACATCACCAGCACCTTTTTCACGCCACTCTTGGCCAGTTCGTCGAGGCGCGCTTCGGTGTAGGGTTCAATCCATTTCGCGCGGCCCAGTCGCGATTGAAATGACACCGACCACTTGCCGTCCGGCAAGCCCATGCGCTTGGCAAATTCAGCCGCGCTACGCAGGCATTGGGCGCGGTAACAGGTCGCCAGGGAGGCCGGCGAAGCATTCCTGCAGCATTCGTCATTCTTGAAGCAATGCTGGCCGGTCGGATCGAGCTTGGTCAGGTGGCGCTCAGGCAACCCGTGAAAGCTCAACAACAGGTGATCGTAGTCCTGTTGCAGATAAGGTTTGGCGCTGGCCACCAGGGCATCGAGGTATTCCGGCTGATCGTAAAACGGCTGGAGCACCGACAGTTGCACGTCGAGTTTCTTTTCGCGCACCACCCGCCTGGCTTCTTCGATCACCGTGGTGGTGGCGCTGTCGGCGAACTGTGGATAAAGCGGCGCCAGGGTGATTCGCTTGATTCCTGCCGCCACCAGACGCAGCAGCGACGACTCAATGGACGGTTCGCCATAACGCATCGCCAGCTCCACCGGGCCATGCTTCCAGTGGGCAGTCACGGCCTGTTGCAGGCGACGGCTGAGCACCACCAGTGGCGAGCCCTCCTCCCACCAGATCGAGGCATAGGCATGGGCCGATTGCTCGGGGCGCTTGATCAGGATCAGCGACACCAACAAGCGCCGAACCGGCCATGGCAGGTCGATCACATACGGGTCCATCAAAAACTGATTGAGGTAGCTGCGTACATCCGCCACCGAGGTGGAGGCTGGTGAGCCCAGGTTGACCAGAAGCAATGCGTGATCCGTCATGCAACATCCTATTTCAGAGGCGGCCGGACAGATCGTCCAGGGCCGCGCGCAAATCAGTGAACTGGAAAGTGAAACCCGCCTGTAGCAAACGAACCGGAGTGGCTCGCTGACCGCCCAGCAGTAACAATGACAACTCGCCCAGGCCGATCTTCAATACAAAGGCCGGCAACGGCATGAACGCCGGGCGGTGGAGCACGCTGCCCAACGTTTTGGCAAATTCGCGATTGCGCACCGGCTTCGGTGCGCAGGCATTATATGGACCGCTGGCTTCATTGCGATGCAGAAGAAAATCAATCAGGGCGATTTGGTCGTTGATATGGATCCATGGCATCCACTGGCGACCATTGCCAATCGGGCCGCCCAACCCTGATTTGAATGGCAACAACAGCCGCGACAAAAAGCCGCCTTCGGCCGACAACACCAGCCCGGTGCGTATAAGGATCACACGAATCCCCAAAGCCTCGGCGCGCTGCGCGGTTTCCTCCCAGGCGGTGCAAAGCTGACTGGCGAAATCTTCGTTGATCGGTGGTGATTCCTCGGTCAGCTCGCGCTCGCCACCATCACCGTACCAACCGACCGCCGACCCGGAAATCAATACCTGTGGCTTGTGCTCACGGCCTTCAAGCCAGGCCAGCAAGGTTTCAGTCAGGGTGATACGGCTGCTCCACAACAAGGCTTTGCGTTTGTGAGTCCATGGACGGTCCGCGATCGGTGCGCCGGCGAGATTCACCACGGCATCGACGGGGGCGGCGCCCAGGTCTTCGAGCCGAGCGATTCCACGCACTTGATCGCCACAGATTTTCGCGACTTTTTCAGGCGTCCGGCTCCAGACTGTCAGGCGATGCCCCTGACTCGACCAGTGTCGGCAGAGCTGACGTCCTATCAAACCAGTACCGCCGGTCAGCAATATGTGCATGACATCTTCCTCACGTGGCGTTTTACCCTGATCACTAGTCTATTTTTATAAGCAAGGGATCTTTTGGTATCGGGCAGGCTCTGTGTTTAACAATAGGCCAAGCTGTCAGAACAAGAACGCTAAAAGTTATACCAAAAAACAATATTGTACAGGTTTAAACCCCGGCGTAGTCTGTACAGAAAGGTAAACGAGGCCCTTATGACTGTACCTATCGCGATCATCGGCACCGGCATTGCCGGATTATCCGCCGCACAAGCCCTGACAGATGCAGGGCATGTCGTTCAACTTTTCGATAAAAGCCGCGGCAGTGGCGGACGCATGTCGAGCAAGCGTAGCGACGCGGGCGCCCTGGACATGGGCGCACAATATTTCACCGCTCGCGATCGCCGCTTCGTCACCGAAGTGCAGCGCTGGCAAGCCAACGGCTGGGTCGCCGAATGGACGCCGCAGCTGTACACCTTTCATGGCGGCCAGCTCAACCTGTCACCGGACGAACAGACCCGGTGGGTCGGTACGCCGCGCATGAGCGCCATCACCCGCGCTTTGCTCGGCGACCTGGAAGTGCATTTCGCCTGTCGCATCACCGAGGTCTATCGCGGCGAAGAACACTGGCACCTGCAAGACGCCGAAGGCTTCACCCATGGTCCCTTCAGCCATGTGGTGATCGCCACGCCGGCGCCTCAGGCAACCGCGTTGCTGGCCTCCGCGCCGAAGCTTGCCGGTGCCGCCGCCGGGGTGAAAATGGACCCTACCTGGGCGGTCGCACTGGCGTTCGAAACCCCGCTGGACACCCCCATGGAAGGCTGTTTCGTGCAGGACAGTCCGCTGGACTGGCTGGCACGCAACCGCAGTAAACCGGGCCGCGACAACACCCTCGATACCTGGGTGTTGCATGCCACCAGCGCCTGGAGTCGCCAACACATCGACCTGCCGAAAGAAGCCGTGATCGAACAACTGCACGGCGCCTTCGCCGAGTTGCTGCACAGTGCCATGCCCGCCCCGAGCTTCAGCCTCGCCCACCGCTGGCTCTATGCCCGTCCCGCGAGCAGCCATGAGTGGGGCACGCTGGCCGATGCCGACCTGGGCCTGTATGCGTGTGGCGACTGGTGCCTGTCCGGACGCGTGGAAGGCGCCTGGCTCAGCGGTCAGGAAGCCGCCCGCCGCTTGCATGAGCACCTCCAGTGAACCGCATCAACCCAAACAAGTTGCTGCTGTCGAAATGGACAGCAGCCCATCCGCAAAACCGCGAGAAACACTTTCTGGTGACCGAGCTGATCCGCAACGACGAAGGGGAGGTGCTGGAGGTCGAGTTGCAAGCGGTGTTGACCCAACGCAGCGAACAGCTCAAGTGGCAGGCCCTTTGCGATAAGGATCACTGGAAGTTCGGCTGGCTGTAGGCACGCCTCGGAAAAACTTGTGCAAATTGTTTGACTTGTACACCTTTGAATCTATGATGAACCTATGTTGTACAGATCGTGACATCTGTATAGGTTTTGATTTTGAGGTGCTCCAATGCTCCCATCTCCTGCCAAACCAAAAATCGCCATCAGCGCCTGCCTGATGGGCGCAGAAGTGCGCTACAACGGCGGGCACAAGGAATCGCGACTGTGCAGCCGCGTCCTCACCGACTACTTCGATTTCGTGCCGGTCTGCCCGGAAGTCGCGATTGGCCTTGGCATTCCCCGGGAGCCGATCCGGCTGGTGGGTGATCCGAATCAACCCGAAGCCGTCGGCACGATCAACCGCGAGATCAATGTCACTCAGCCATTGGCCGATTACGGCCGCAAAATGGCGGCCGAGCTACGCGATATCAGCGGCTACATCTTCATGCAGAAATCGCCGTCCTGCGGACTGGAGCGGGTCAAGGTCTACCGCGCCAATGGCGCACCGCAGGACGGTGGCGGCCAAGGCATCTATGCCCAGGCGTTTTGCTCCTTGCATCCGGATTTGCCGGTGGAAGAAGACGGCCGACTCAACGACCCGGTGCTGCGCGAAAACTTTCTCACCCGTGTATTCGCCTACAGCGAATGGCAGCAATTGCTGAAAGAAGGCCTGACCCGACGCGGTCTCACAGACTTCCACTCGCGCTACAAATACCTGCTGATGGCCCACAACCCGGTGCAATACAAAACCCTGGGCAATCTGCTGGGCAGCATGGGCCGCACCGACCCGAAGGTGCTTGGCCCACGCTATTTCAGCGAGTTGATGGCAGCCCTGAAAAAATGCGCGACCCGCCGCACCCACACCAACGTTCTGCATCACATCAGCGGTTACTTGAAACAGGCAATCAGCGCCGAGGATAAACAGGAAGTGCAACACGTCATTGGCCAGTACCGCCACGGCATCGTGCCATTGGTGGTGCCGCTGACGCTGCTCAAGCACTACTTTCGCCAGCACCCGGACCCATACATCGCGCAGCAGGTTTACCTGCAACCGCACCCGGAAAACCTCAGCCTGCGAAACGCCATCTGATGAAAGTCCCTCTCGACAGTAGCGCCAGCGAAGACCTTGGCGCCGATTTCAAGAAAGCCCTGGATGAGGGCTGGCTGCCGATCCGCGAAGTGGCCCGGCAAACCGGGGTCAACGCCATCACCTTGCGCGCCTGGGAGCGACGCTACGGCCTGATCGTGCCGCAGCGCACGCCCAAGGGGCATCGACTGTTCTCGACCGAACATGTGCAACGCATCCTGACCATCCTCACCTGGCTCAATCGCGGCGTGGCCGTCAGCCAGGTCAAGCAATTGCTCGACACCCCGCAAGACTTCAGCGAGTCCGCGGAGAACGATTGGCAGCGTCTTCGCCAGACCTTGTTGCAAGCCGTTGCGACGTTATCCGAGCGCACCCTGGACGACACCGTCAACCAGGCCATGGCCCTGTATCCACCGCGGACCTTGTGCGAACAACTGCTGATGCCATTGCTCACCGACCTGGAGCAACGCTGGCAAGGCCAGTTCGGTGCGCAAATGGAGCGGGTGTTTGTGTATTCCTGGCTGCGCAGCAAATTCGGCGCGCGCATCTACCATAACAATCGTCAGCTACACACCGCGCCGTTGCTGTTGATCAACCACTCGGACCTGCCCCTGGAACCACACCTGTGGCTGACCGCGTGGCTGATCAGCAGTGCCGATTGCCCGGTGGAAGTGTTCGACTGGCCCCTGCCCGCCGGCGAACTGGCGCTGGCGGTCGATCATCTGCAACCCCGTGGCGTCCTGCTGTATTCCAGCAAAGCCATCACGCCTTCGCAGCTGCCGAAACTTTTCAATGGCGTGAGTTGCCCAAAAATGATCGCCGGACCAACGGTATGCATCCACCACGCCGAGTTGTCCGTAAAAACATCAGAGATCGCTGATCTGTACGTGGCTGAAGATCCTTTGGCAGCTCATCAAGTACTGGTTCAGCGCGGGCTTATTTAATGCGGGCATTCCCATGCAATTGATCTGGTTGCGCAGTGACTTGCGCGTGAACGACAACACCGCACTCTCGGCCGCCGCTGCGGCTGGCCCCTGCGTGGCGGTGTATCTGCCGAGCCCGGAGCAATGGCTGGAACACGATGACGCGCCGTGCAAAGTCGACTTCTGGTTACGTAACCTGAAGACGCTGAGCCAGGCGTTGGGCGAACTGAACATTCCACTGCTGATCCGCAACGCCCCGCGCTGGGACGATGCACCCCAGGTGCTGCTGGACCTGTGCCGGCAGTTGAACGTCGACGCCGTGCACTTCAACGAAGAGTACGGCCTGCATGAAACCCGCCGCGATGCCGCGGTGGCCGATCGGCTCAAGGCCCAAGGCATCGACGCCCGCCGTTACCTGGATCAACTGCTGTTCAAGCCCGGCAGCGTACTGACCAAGACGGGCAGCTACTTCCAGGTCTTCAGCCAATTCCGCAAGGTGTGCTACGAACGCCTGCATCGATCATTGCCGCGCCTGGTGAGCGCGCCAAGGGCTCAAGCGCCGCTGAACATCATCAGCGATCCGATCCCGGCACAGGTCCAGGGTTTCGATACACCCGGCGACAGCTTGCGCGCGTTGTGGCCGGCCGGTGAAGCCGAAGCCCGCCGCCGCCTCGACACCTTCGCCGACGTCCAGATCGACTACTACCAGAGCGAGCGTGACTTCCCGGCAAAACCCGGCACCAGCCAACTCTCCGCATACCTCGCCGCCGGGGTGATTTCCCCTCGCCAGTGCCTGCACGCGGCGCTGCAAAGCAATCAGGGCGAATTCGAAAGCGGCAAGGTCGGCGCTGTCACCTGGATCAATGAGCTGCTGTGGCGCGAGTTCTACAAACACATTCTGGTGGGCTACCCACGGGTTTCCCGTCACCGCGCCTTCCGCCCGGAAACCGAAGCCCTGGCCTGGCGCGACGCTCCAGAAGAACTGACGGCCTGGCAAGAAGCGCGTACCGGCGTACCCATCATCGACGCGGCCATGCGCCAATTGCTGGAAACCGGCTGGATGCACAACCGCTTGCGCATGGTGGTGGCGATGTTCCTGACCAAGAACCTGTTGATCGACTGGCGCGAGGGCGAACGCTTTTTCATGCGTCACCTGATCGATGGTGACCTGGCCGCCAACAACGGCGGCTGGCAATGGAGCTCATCGACCGGCACTGACTCGGCACCCTACTTCCGGATTTTCAACCCGCTGAGCCAGTCGGAAAAATTCGACGCCGAAGGCGTGTTCATCAAGCACTGGTTGCCGGAACTGGCCGGGCTGAACAAAAAGGAAGTGCACAACCCGGCGAAACTCGGTGGCTTGTTCGGCGTGGCGGATTATCCGCCCCCGATCGTCGATCTGAACGCGTCCCGTGCTCGCGCCCTGGCGGCGTTCAAGAACCTGCCGTCACGCCAGAACGCCGGAGGTCAGGATGAGTAGCTTCCTGCGCCAGTTCGCCCAGCGGTTTGCGCAATTGGATAAAGACAATCTGCAACGCCTCGGCGAGTTGTACACCGACGACGTGCGCTTCACCGATCCGCTGCACGAAGTGCAGGGTCTCGGGCAACTGCGCGGCTACTTCACCGAGCTTTACGCCAACGTCAGCGAGCTGCGCTTCGACCTTCATGGTTTCGACCAGATCACTGAAGGCGAAGGCTATTTGCGCTGGGTCATGAGTTATCGCCATCCGCGCCTGGCGGGTGGCCGGCTGATCCGGGTCGACGGTTGTTCGCACCTGCGCTGGCGCGACAAGGTCTATTGCCACCGGGATTACTTCGATGCCGGGGCACTGCTTTATGAACATCTACCGGTTTTGGGCCGGGCGATTGCCTGGCTGAAAAGGAGAATGGGATGAGCATTACACCTCCACGAAGATACTGGCTGACCGGCGCCAGCAGCGGTATTGGCGCCGCGTTGGCCGAAGAAATCCTCAAGACCGGCGCCCACCTGGCGGTCAGCTCACGCTCGGTGGCCCCGTTGAAAGTCTTGTCCAAACGTTATCCGGGACAAGTGCTGGTGGTGGCGGGAGACCTGACCAACAGCCAGACCGTGCGTGAAATCGGCGAACAGATTGCCGAGGACTGGGGCTCGCTGGATACAGTGATCCTCAACGCCGGCACCTGCGAGTACGTGGATGCCCGGCAGTTCGATGCCTCGATCATCGAACATGTGGTGCGTACCAACCTGCTTGCCAGCAGCTATTGCATCGAAGCCGCGCTGCCACTGTTGCGGGCAGGCACTGCGCCGCACCTGGTGGGCGTGGCCAGTTCCGTGACCTACCTGCCGCTGCCCAGGGCCGAAGCCTACGGCGCCTCAAAGGCCGGGATGCGTTATTTGTTCGAATCGCTGCGTATCGATCTGGCACCGGAAGGCATCGAAGTCACCGTGGTCAGCCCCGGATTCGTCGACACCCCCCTGACCGCAAAAAACGACTTCCCCATGCCTCTCAGTTGGCCGGCGGATAAAGCCGCGCGGCACATCTTCGCCAAACTCAAGGATCGACCGCTGGAAATCGCGTTTCCAGGGTTGTTCATGGCCGCCCTCTGGCCCTTGTCGAAGTTGCCCGGCCGGATGAAGTTGGCGATCGGCAAACGCATGGTTCGCAGCCATCCACCGATCAAGGACGAGCCGTGAACATTGCCATTATCGGCAGCGGTATCTCGGGGCTGACTTGTGCGTATCTACTCAATCGCAGCCATGAGATCACCCTGTTCGAGGCCAGCGACTGGATCGGCGGCCACACCCACACGGTGGACGTGACCGTCGATGGTCACCGCTATGCCGTGGACACCGGCTTCATCGTGTTCAATGACTGGACCTATCCGAATTTCATTCGTCTGCTGGGCCAGATCGGCGTGGGCTTCAAGCCCACCGAAATGAGCTTCTCAGTCACCGACCCCGACAGCGGCCTGGAATACAACGGCAACAACCTCAACAGCCTGTTCGCCCAGCGCCGCAACCTGCTGTCGCCGGGATTCTGGGGCATGCTGCGGGACATCCTGCGCTTCAACAAACAAGCCCTGCGTGACCTGGAAGAACAGCGGATCAAGCCCGATACCACGCTGGACGACTACTTGAAAGCCGGCGGCTACGGCGGGCGTTTCATCCTGCACTACATTGTGCCGATGGGCTCGGCGATCTGGTCGATGCCCATGGCTGACATGCTGGCCTTCCCGCTGCACTCGTTCGTCAGGTTTTTCAAGAATCACGGCTTGCTGTCCGTGAGCAATCGGCCGCAATGGCAGGTCATCGAAGGCGGTTCAAGCGCCTACATCGCGCCATTGACCGCCAGCTTCCGCGAGAAAATCCGCCTCAACTGCCCAGTGATGCGAGTCGAACGCGATGCAGAGGGTGTCGTTATCCACAGTCACGCCGGGAGCGAGCGTTTTGACAAGGTGGTGTTCGCCTGCCACAGCGATCAGGCCCTGCAACTGTTGGCAGCGCCCAGCGAAGCCGAACAATCGATCCTCGGCGCCCTGCCCTACGCCGACAATGAGGTGGTGTTGCACACGGACACACGCCTGCTTCCACAGCGAAAACTCGCCTGGGCCAGCTGGAACTTTCGTCTCGGCGGCGCTGGCCATACACGTGCCGCCGTCACCTACGACATGAACATCCTGCAAGGCATCCAGAGCGACACGACGTTCTGCGTCAGCCTCAACCAGAGCGCCGCCATCAACCCGTTCAAAGTGCTCGCCAAATACACCTACGCCCACCCGCAATATAGCCTGGCGGCGGTGGCGGCCCAGGCGCGCCGGGGAGAACTGGACGGGCAACAGCACACCTGGTACTGCGGCGCGTACTGGGCCAACGGTTTCCATGAAGACGGCGTGGTCAGCGCCTTGCATGTGGCCCGCGCCTTTGGAGAAACCCTGTGAACAGCGCCCTTTACAGCGGCTGGATCGCCCATCGACGCTTTGCCCCTCGGCACCACGCCTTCCGCTATCGGATCGGCCTGCTGTACCTGGACCTCGATGAACAGGATGCGGTGCTCGGCCTGTCAGGATTGGCGGGGGTCAGCCGCTTTGCGCCGTTTTCATTTCGTGAACGCGATTACCTCAAGGCGTACACCGGCAACGGCATGCGCCTGATCGACGCCGTACGCCAGCTGGTCGGCGAAGCCATCGGCCATGTGCCGCAAGGCTCGATCTGCCTGCTGACCCAACCGCGCAGTTGGGGCTTGTCGTTCAATCCGGTGAGTTTTTTCTATTGCCATGAAGCCGATGGGCAACTGGCGGCAATCGTCTGCGAAGTCAGCAACACGCCGTGGCGCGAGCGTTATCACTACGTGTTGCCTGCCAAGGCACCGCAGGACCTGTTGGATTTTCATCAACACTTTGCCGTGCCCAAGGCTTTTCACGTGTCGCCATTCCTGCCGCGCGATATCCAGTACCGCATGAGCTTCAGCCCGGTGGCCAAACGACTTGGCGTGCACTTGGCCGACTGGCAGGGCGAAGAGAAACTGTTCGACGCCACGCTCACGCTCGAACGCGAACCCCTCGATCGCGCCAGCCTGCACCGTTACTTGCGACGCTTTCCATGGATGACCGCGAAAACTGCCCTGGCCATCTATTGGCAAGCCCTGCGCCTGTTGCTCAAGCGCGTACCGTTGTTTGCTCATCAGACGGCCGACGGCAACGTTCAAATCGCCACCACCCTGCCCAAGGATCGCCACCATGAAAGCCTCTAGCGTCTCGGCCAAAGCCAACTTGTTCAATACCCAGGGCCTGACCGGATCGCTGCTGCGTCGCGGCGTGCTTCGGCAATTGACGCAACTCAAACACGGACAGTTGGTGCTGATCGAAGATGGCGTACGCCATGTGTTCGGCAGTGCCAGCCATGAATTGCTGGGGGAGATCCATATCCTCGATGCCGCAGCCTGGGGACTGGTGGCGAGCAACGGTTCGATTGGCGCGGGCGAAGCGTTCATCCAGGGCTACTGGAGTTCGCCGGACCTGACCTCGGTGGTGCGGGTGTTCGTCAGCAACCTTGATGTGCTCGATGGCCTCGAAGGTGGCCTGGCGAAACTCGGCCGGCCACTGATCCAGGCCCTGCACTGGCTCAATCGCAACACCCGCAAGGGCTCGCAGAAAAACATCGCCGCCCACTACGACCTGGGTAATGACCTGTTTGAGCAGTTTCTCGACCCAACCATGATGTATTCGGCGGCGCAGTTTTTGACCGATGAGGACAGCCTTGAACAGGCGCAGTTGAACAAACTGCAGCGGATTTGCCAGAAGCTGGCCCTCAAACCAACGGATCACTTGCTGGAGATCGGCACCGGCTGGGGCAGCATGGCGCTGTACGCGGCCCAACACTACGGCTGCAAAGTCACCACCACCACCTTGTCCAAAGAGCAATATGCCTTCACCGCACAACGCATCGATGCCCTCGGACTGCAAGATCAGGTCACGTTGCTGCTCAAGGACTACCGCGACCTCACTGGCCAATACGACAAACTGGTATCGATCGAGATGATCGAGGCTGTCGGCCATCGCTTCCTGCCGACCTACTTCAAGCAGTGCGCTCAGCTGCTCAAGAGCAACGGTCTGATGCTCTTGCAAGCCATCACCATCCGCGAGCAGCGCTATGAACAGGCCAGGAACAGCGTCGATTTCATTCAACGCTACATCTTCCCCGGCGGCGCCTTGCCCTGTGTGCAGAAGATGCTGGAGATCGTGAGCCGCGACACCGACATGAACCTGCTGCACATGGAAGACTTCGGCCTGCATTACGCTCGAACCTTGCGTATGTGGCGCGAGAATTTTCGCCGCGCCCAGGGTCGCTTGAGTGAGCTGGGTTACGACGACTATTTCCTGCGACTGTGGGAGTTTTACCTGTGCTACTGCGAAGGCGGCTTTATGGAGCGCACCATCGGCACCGCGCAACTGCTGCTGGCCAAGCCTTCGGCAATCACGGCGCCGCTGTTGGGTCGCTTCGATGCTTGATGACCGGGCGTCCCGTCTGAGTGTTCACACAGCGGCGGGCGACTGACTTACACTGCGCGCCATGAAAACCATACCTCACACGCAAATCGCCGAACCGGCCGTCACGTGCTCGACCTGTGCAGCCTGCTGCTGCCAGCTCGAAGTCATGCTGATCACCGACACAGGCGTGCCCGAGCGGTTCATCGATACCGATGACTGGGGTGGGGAAGTCATGCTGCGCCTGGACGACGGCTGGTGCGCCGCGCTGGATCGCAACACGATGATGTGCACCATCTACGAAAAGCGCCCGCTGATTTGCCGGGAATTCGAGATGGGCGCGCCGGAATGCATCGATGAGCGCCAGGGCATTTCCACGGCGTATCGCTGAATGTGCGCTCTGTGGGGGCCAGTAGGCTCCCACAGAGGGGCACGACAAATTGTCCAGGCCGTGATCGTTACAACGGCATCGTATAGTGCAACGCGTAACTCTCTGTGCCGTCGTTCGGGTTGGTCATCCCTGCGTTGGAATAATGCGTGGCCCGAATACCGACTTCATGCCCGCCGGCAAAACGCAGACCAAAACCCAAGCGGTCCTCAAACTGGAAGGCGCTGCCCAGGTGATTGTCTTCGACCTGGGTGTTGGAGAACAACGCCACGCCTACCCCCAGTTCCACGTACGGTTTGACGCTCTGGCCGGCAAACTCGTAAACGAACACTGGCGAGAACGAAAGACTGTTGTTACTGGCACTCTTGTCGCCTTCCCAGTAGGTGTAGGCGCCACTCCAGTAACCGGTCAGGCGGCCGACATCGCTCTGCCACCAACTCTTGTCCCAATCGAACTGCATGCCCAATCGATAAGTCATGGTCGAGTCGCTGGTCTGGCCGATCCCGAATTCCACACCTGCCGCTTGTGCGGTAAAACTGTGCCCCATCAGTGCGGCCGCAATCGCGGCCAAGCAGAATAGTCGCTTCATTAGAAACTTCCTTTTCCGAACGATTACGTTTGGTTTTTTTGTTGCTCGACACTCACAGCTATAGAAGTCGGCGATTTATCAGAAGTTCACCCCAATTATTCGCTTGCCCCACAACCTTCTTACTCGTTGAAGCTTTGCACAACGCCAGCGGTATTCCACAGTATCGGCAAAATATTTGCGAAGTGTAGGGGATCGGCACTGGTCCAGAATTGCGCCGCGCGAGCAGGGCCTCGCGCGAGCAAATTGCGCTCGGCCAGCAGACGCTGAAGTTGGCGCGCAACAGCGGCGCCGGTGTCAATCAAGCTGATGTCATCGGGGATCATCTGCTTGAGCATCGGCTTGAGGAAAGGGTAATGGGTGCAGCCCAGGATGATGGTGTCAGCACCTTCGGCAAGCAGGGGCTCGACGTAACCGGCCAACAATTGACGCAGTGCGGGACTGTGCAGATCACCCTTTTCAATCAGCTCCACCAGCCCTGGACAAGGCTGGGTGATCACGCGCACATCCGTGGCGAAACGATCGAGCAATGCCGCGAACTTGGCACTCTGCAATGTACCGGTCGTGGCCAGCACGCCGACCACGCCACTGCGGGTCGCGGCAGCGGCCGGCTTGACCGCCGGCTCCATGCCGACGATAGGCCATTGCGGGTAATTGCGTCGCAGGTCGGCAACGCCCGCTACGGTGGCAGTGTTGCAGGCCAGCACCAGGGCCTTGGCGCCCTGCCGTTGAAAGAAACCGGCCATGACGCTACAACGCTGCCGGATGAATTCCGGGGTTTTCTCGCCGTAGGGAATATTGCCGCAATCGGCGACGTACAGCAGTGACTCGTTGGGCAACAAACGCTGGATCTCGGCCAGCACCGACAGCCCACCGACGCCGGAGTCGAACACGCCAATCGGCGCTTCACGCATGCTTTGGCCCACAAACGCTGCAACCCGGGTCGCGCTTGACTCGCAATTCACGAAAGCGTGAGCCCAAGGCATCGATCAACAACAGGCGCCCCACCAGCGGCTCGCCGAAACCCGCCAACAGCTTCAGCGCTTCAAGGGCTTGCAGGCTGCCGACCAGGCCCACCAGCGGACCGACCACCCCGGCCTCGCTGCAGGTCAGTTCGGCCTCGCTGCCGTGTCCGTATAAGCAGTGGTAGCACGGACTCTCCGGACGACGCGGGTCGAACACCGACAACTGCCCTTCAAGGCGAATCGCCGCGCCACTGACCAGCGGCTTTGCGGCGGCTACGCAAGCGGCATTGACCGCTTCACGGGTGGAGAAATTGTCCGAACAGTCGAGGACCAGGTCCACACCCGCCACCGCAGCCGCCAGGGAATCTTCATCCAGCGCCGTGCGGTGGGCGACCAGTTGAACCTCGGGATTGATGGCCGTCAGACGCTGGATCGCCGAATCGACCTTGCTCATGCCGACACTGTCGGTGTCATGAATGATCTGGCGCTGCAGGTTGGTCAGGTCGACTGTATCGAAGTCCGCCAGATGCAACTCGCCGACACCCGCCGCGGCCAGATACAACGCCACCGGCGCACCCAACCCACCGAGGCCGACAATCAGCACGCGGCTTTCTTTCAAGCGCAACTGGCCGTCGATATCGATGTGGTGCAACAGAATCTGCCGGCTGTAGCGCAGCAATTCCTGATCATTCAGCATGGCAGGCGCCCCAGACTGATGCGTTGATGACCGCCCAGATCGGTGCGGCTGTGGACCTCTTCAAAGCCACGGGTCAGCAGCAAATCACGCACCGCCTCGGCCTGGTCGTAACCGTGTTCAAGCATCAGCCAGCCACCGGCCTCCAGATGCTCCGGCGCCTGGGCGACGATCAAGCGCAGATCGTCGAGCCCGTCGACACCGGCCACCAGGGCACTGGCCGGCTCGAAGCGCACATCGCCTTCCACCAGATGCGGATCGGCTGCCGCGATGTAGGGCGGATTGCTGATGATCAACTGAAAACGCTGACCTTCCAGAGCGCTGAACCAATGACTGCTCAACACTGTGGCGTTGTTCAGGTTCAGACGCTGGCGATTGCGTTCGGCCAGAGCCACGGCCTCCGGTACGCGATCGACGGCGGTGACCTTCCACGCCGAACGCTCACTGGCCAGGGCCAGGGCAATGGCACCGCTGCCGGTGCCAAGGTCGAGGACTGTGCACGGTGTGGCCGGCAACAGTTCGAGCGCGGCTTCCACCAACAGCTCGGTGTCCGGACGCGGGATCAGCGTGTGCGGCGCCACTTCCAGGTCGAGCTTCCAGAAACCCTGCTGACCCAGAATGTAGGCCACCGGCTCACCGCTGCGGCGGCGCTGAAGGTATTCGGCGAACGTCAGCGCCGCTTCGCTCGGAACGATACGCTCCGGCCAGGTGTGCAGAAAACTGCGGGACTTGCCCAACGCTGCCGCCAGCAACAATTCGGCATCCAGACGCGCCGTGGGCGAGTCGGGCAGATCGGCGGCGCGCAACAAACTGGCGATGATCGTCATTTACTCACCTATCGCCGCCAGTTGATCGGCCTGATATTCGGCCAGCAACGGCTCGATCACCGCATCGACGCCGCCGGCGAGGATTTCGTCGAGGGAATACAGCGTCAGGTTGACCCGGTGGTCGGTGACCCGGCCCTGGGCGAAGTTGTAGGTGCGAATGCGTTCGGAGCGATCACCCGAGCCCACCAGCAATTTACGTTCGCTGGCAATGGCATTGGCGGCGGCACTGGTCTGCTGATCGTTGAGCTTGGCCGACAGCCAGGACATCGCCCGCGCACGGTTCTTGTGCTGGGAACGTTCTTCCTGGCACTCGACCACGATGCCCGACGGCAAGTGGGTGATACGGATCGCCGAGTCGGTCTTGTTGACGTGCTGACCACCGGCACCGGAGGAACGATAAGTGTCGATCCGCAGGTCCGCCGGGTTGATCTCGATCGCTTCCTGCTCATCCGGCTCGGGCAATACGGCCACTGTGCAGGCCGAGGTATGGATGCGCCCTTGGGATTCGGTGGCCGGAACCCGCTGCACGCGGTGCGCACCGGACTCGAATTTCAGCTTGCCGTAGACGTTGTCGCCTTCCACGCGTGCAATGACTTCTTTATAGCCGCCGTGCTCACCCTCGTTCTCGGAGAGGATTTCCACCCGCCAGCCGCGACGCTCGGCGTAACGCGAATACATGCGGAACAGGTCGCCGGAGAAAATCGCCGCCTCGTCACCGCCCGTACCCGCGCGGATTTCCAGAAACACGTTACGCCCGTCATTCGGGTCCTTGGGCAGCAGCATGCGTTGCAGGCCGGCTTCCAGTTCGACCAGGCGCTCCTTGGCTTCGCGGACTTCTTCCACGGCCATCTCGCGCATGTCCGGGTCGCTGTCCTTGAGCAATGCCTGGGCGCCTTCCAGGTCGCCCTGCACTTTGAGCAACTGTTTATAGGTCTCGACGATCGGCTCGACTTCCGCGTATTCCTTGGAATAGGTGCGGAATTTGTTCTGATCGGAAATGACCTCGCCATCGCCAAGCAAGGCGGTCAATTCCTCGAAACGGTCCTGGAGGATGTCCAGCTTATTGAGCAGTGACGCTTTCATTGCGGTTTCTTATCCGAAAAGCTTTCCGATGAGCCCTCACCGAGGGCAAAGAGTTCCTGGGCCATCGCCAGCGCATCGAGGCGACCTTCGGCAGAGAGCTTTTTCAACTGCACGCTGGGTGCGTGCATCAATTTGTTGGTCAGTCCACGGGCCAGTTGCAGCAGCACATCTTCGGCACTGGCACCGTTGGCCAGCAGACGCTGGGCTTTTTGCAATTCTTCGTCGCGCAAGCGTTCGCTTTGTTGACGATAGGCCTTGAGCACGTCCACCGCCGCCAATTCGCGCAGGCGGACCATGAAATCTTCGGCACCGACCGACACCATCTCTTCAGCCGCTTGCGCAGCGCCTTGCCGGCTCTTGAGGTTCTCGGCGACCACCTCATGGAGATCGTCGACGCTATACAGGTAAACGTCGTCCAACTCGCCGACTTCTGGCTCGATATCCCGAGGAACGGCGATATCCACCATGAAAATGGGTTTGTGCTTGCGCAGTTTCAGGGCGCTTTCCACGGCGCCCTTGCCCAGGATCGGCAATTGGCTGGCAGTGGAACTGATGACGATGTCGCTGCGCACCAGTTCCGCCGGGATGTCCGACAGCAACACCGCGTGGGCACCGAACTGCTCGGCCAGCAGGCTCGCCCGCTCCAGCGTGCGATTGGCGACCACGATTCGCTTTACGCCGAGGTCATGCAGATGGCGGGCGACCAGGGTGATGGTCTCGCCGGCGCCGATCAGCAAGGCCTGACTGCGTTGCAAGTCGCTGAAAATCTGTTTCGCCAGGCTGACTGCGGCGAACGCCACGGACACCGGGTTTTCACCGATGGCGGTGTCGGTGCGCACCTGCTTGGCGGCATTGAACGTGGCCTGGAACAGGCGTCCGAGCAGCGGGCCGATGGTGCCGGCCTCCCGAGCCACGGCGTAGGCCGATTTCATCTGGCCAAGAATCTGCGGTTCGCCCAACACCAGCGAATCGAGCCCGGAAGCCACCCGCATCATGTGACGAACTGCCGCATCATCTTCGTGCACATAGGCGCTCGCGCGCAGTTCCTCGAGGCTCAAATGATGGTATTCGGCCAGCCAGCGCAGGACGATATCCGCCGACAGGTGATCCTGTTCTATATAGAGCTCACTGCGATTGCAGGTGGAGAGGATCGCAGCTTCGCGGCTGTCGGTGAGTCGGCAGAGCTGCTGCAAGGCCTCCACCAGCTGCTCAGGGGTAAAGGCCACGCGCTCGCGGACGTCTACTGAAGCAGTCTTATGGTTAATACCGAGTGCAAGGAAGGCCATTCAAAGTCGCTGATGGTGACGTGAAGCCGGCAATTGTCCTACTTCGACGGAATCAGAACAACTATTCGATATCTATTGCCATGGCGGGCACATGCCCGTATTGCGAGACATTCTCGTTTACAGGCGTGCACATGCGAAAATGGCAGGCCGGTTATGTTTGACCCAAGGCTTGTGTCATGATGATCCGACCGCAGGTTAGTCGTCCTCTTCCTATATGAATAGATCCTCCGCGTTGCTCCTCGCTTTTGTCTTCCTCAGCGGCTGCCAGGCCTTGGCACCCGTATCGTCGGACAGTACGTCGCCGGCCGAAGACAGCACTTCGGCGCCTGAAAAGCCCAAGGTTTACAGCTCATTCAGCGAAGACACGGTCTTCAGCCTGCTGAGCGCCGAACTGGCTGGCCAGCGCAATCGTTTCGACATTGCCCTGGACAACTATGTGACCCAGGCCATCAATACCCAGGATCCGGGCATTTCCGAGCGGGCATTCCGCATCGCCGAGTACCTGGGCGCCGATCAGGCCGCCCTGGACACCGCGCTGATCTGGGCCCGGAACGCCCCGGACGACCTCGAGGCGCAACGGGCCGCTGCCGTACAACTGGCCCGCGCCGGGCGCTACGACGACTCCATGGTCTATATGGAGAAAGTCCTGCAAGGCAAGGGCGACACCCACTTCGACTTCCTGGCCTTGTCCGCGTCCGACACCGACCAGGATACGCGTAACGGTTTGATGAAGAGTTTCGACCGTTTATTGCAGCGCCATCCGCACAATAGTCAGCTGATTTTCGGCAAGGCCTTGCTGATGCAACAGGACGGCGACTCCAAAGGTGCGCTGACCCTGCTCGAAGACAATCCGCCCGACGATGGCGAAATTGCCCCGATTCTGCTGCGCGCACGCCTGCTGCAAACCCTCGATCGCGGTGACGAGGCCTTGCCGCTGCTTCAAAAAAGCATCAAGAAATATCCGGACGACAAACGCCTGCGCCTGACTTATGCGCGCATGCTGGTTGAACAGGACCGGATGGACGACGCCAAAGCCGAGTTCTCGAGCCTGGTCCAGCAATATCCCGAAGACGACGAATTGCGTTACTCCCTGGCGCTGGTTTGCCTGGAAGCCAAGGCCTGGAACGAGGCCAAGGGCTATCTGGAAGACTTGATCGCCCGGGAAAGCCATGTCGATTCGGCACACCTGAACCTCGGCCGGATCGCCGAAGAGCGCAATGACCCGCAGGGCGCGTTGATCGAGTACGGCCAGGTGGGTCCGGGCAACGATTACCTGCCGGCACAATTGCGTCAGGCCGATATTCTGATGAACAACGGCAGGACCGCCGAAGCCCAATCCCGCCTGGCGACGGAACGCGACGAGCAACCGGACTACGCGATCCAGCTGTACCTGATCGAGGCGGAAACCCTGTCCGCCAACAAACAGGGCGACAAAGCCTGGAATGTGCTGGAAAAAGCCCTGCAGCAATACCCCGACGACCTGAACCTGCTTTACACCCGTGCCATGCTGGCGGAAAAACGCAATGACCTGGCGCAGATGGAAAAAGACCTGCGACTGATCATCAAGCACGACCCGGCCAATGCCATGGCGCTCAACGCCCTGGGCTACACCCTGTCCGACCGCACGACACGTTACGCCGAAGCCAAGGCCCTGATCGAACAGGCTCACCAGATCAATCCGGAAGACCCGGCGGTGCTCGACAGCCTCGGCTGGGTGAATTTCCGCATGGGCAACCTCGACGAAGCCGAACGCCTGCTGCGCCAGGCATTGCAACGCTTCCCAGATCAGGAAGTCGCCGCACACCTGGGTGAAGTCCTGTGGGCCAATGGCAAACAGCGCGAAGCCAGGCAAATATGGGGCAAGTTCCTCAAGGAACAGCCTGACAGCCCAACACTGCGCGGTACCATCAAGCGCCTGACCGGATCAGAGACTCTTTAAGATTATGTTTTTGCGCCACATCATCGTTTTCAGTTTCATCGCCCTGCTCGCCGGTTGCGCGGGCTTCGGTGCCCGCGAATCCGTCGAGGGCCACGGTAACCCCGCCCAATGGCGCGAGCACAAACAGCAGCTTGCCGCCCTGGATGGCTGGCAGATCGACGGCAAGATCGGCATTCGCGCGCCAAAGGATTCGGGTAGCGGCACGCTGTTCTGGCTGCAGCGCCAGGACTATTACGACATCCGCCTTTCCGGCCCCCTGGGTCGCGGGGCGGCACGCCTGACCGGGCGGCCCGGCAAGGTTTCTCTGGAAGTTGCCAACCAGGGTCGCTATGAAGCGCCAAGCCCGGAAGTCCTGCTTGAAGAACAACTGGGCTGGAAGTTGCCGGTGTCCAATCTGGCCTGGTGGGTTCGCGGGCTTCCGGCTCCGGACAGCAAGAGCCGCCTGACCCTAGATGGCGACAGCCGCCTGGCCAGTCTTGAACAAGATGGCTGGCAGGTCGAGTACACCGCCTACACCGAGCAAAACGGCTACTGGTTGCCCGAGCGCATCAAGCTGCACGGCACCGACCTCGATGTCACGCTGGTGATCAAGGCCTGGCAACCACGCAAGCTGGGGCAATGACATGCCTGCCAGTCGCCTGACCCTGCCCTCCCCGGCCAAGCTCAACCTGATGCTGCACATTCTCGGTCGCCGCGAAGACGGCTACCACGAGTTGCAGACGCTGTTTCAGTTTCTCGACTATGGTGATGAAATCACCTTCGCCGTGCGCGATGACGGCGTCATTCATTTGCACACCGCGTTCGAAGGTGTTCCCCATGACAGCAACCTGATCGTCAAAGCCGCGAAAAAACTTCAGGAGCAATCCGGTTGTAGGCTCGGCATTGATATCTGGATCGACAAAGTTTTGCCCATGGGCGGTGGAATCGGTGGCGGCAGTTCGAATGCCGCGACGACCTTGCTTGGCCTCAATCATCTCTGGCAATTGGGCTGGGATGAAGATCGGCTGGCCGCACTGGGCCTGACACTGGGCGCCGATGTCCCGGTTTTCGTGCGCGGCCACGCGGCTTTCGCCGAAGGCGTGGGGGAGAAACTGACCCCGGTAGACCCGGAAGAACCGTGGTATCTGGTGCTGGTGCCGCAAGTATCTGTAAGTACGGCAGAAATTTTTTCCGATCCGTTGTTGACACGTAACTCGCCGCCCATTAAAGTGCGCCCCGTTCCCAAGGGAAACAGTCGAAATGACTGCTTGCCGGTAGTAGCAAGGCGTTATCCGGAGGTACGTAACGCATTGAATTTGTTAGGTAATTTTACCGAAGCAAAACTCACCGGAACTGGAAGTTGTGTGTTTGGGGGCTTCCCAAGCAAAGCTGAAGCTGATAAAGTCTCGGCCCTTCTTACAGAGACCCTTACAGGGTTTGTAGCAAAAGGAAGCAACGTTTCGATGTTGCATCGCAAGCTGCAAAGTCTGCTCTAAAGGAATCGATTACTGGGTAATCGTTGCAACAGATACAGGGGCGTCGCCAAGCGGTAAGGCAGCAGGTTTTGATCCTGCCATGCGTTGGTTCGAATCCAGCCGCCCCTGCCATTTTCCTATACTCATCCAGGTTACCCTCAGCCTTCAGGTACTGCGCGTGTCCAAGATGATGGTCTTTACGGGGAACGCTAACCCCGATCTGGCTCGGCGTGTCGTACGTCAGCTGCATATCCCTCTCGGTGACATCTCTGTCGGTAAGTTTTCCGACGGCGAAATTACAGCCGAGATCAATGAAAACGTCCGCGGTAAAGACGTCTTCATTATTCAGCCGACTTGCGCTCCGACCAACGATAACCTGATGGAACTGGTAGTGATGGCTGATGCCTTCCGCCGCTCCTCGGCTACTCGTATCACTGCTGTTATTCCTTACTTTGGTTATGCCCGTCAGGATCGCCGTCCGCGTTCCGCACGTGTGGCTATCAGCGCGAAAGTCGTCGCTGACATGCTTACCGTAGTCGGCATCGACCGTGTTCTCACGGTTGATCTGCATGCTGACCAAATCCAGGGTTTCTTCGATATTCCGGTAGATAACATCTACGGCTCCCCGGTTCTGGTGGATGACATTGAAGATCAGCGCTTCGAAAACCTGATGATCGTGTCCCCGGACATTGGTGGCGTCGTGCGTGCACGTGCCGTTGCCAAATCCCTGGGCGTGGATCTCGGGATCATCGACAAACGCCGTGAGAAAGCCAATCACTCTGAAGTGATGCATATCATCGGTGATGTCGAAGGGCGCACCTGTATTCTGGTCGATGACATGGTCGATACCGCCGGCACCCTGTGCCACGCGGCCAAGGCCCTGAAAGAGCATGGCGCTGCCAAGGTTTTCGCCTACTGCACACACCCTGTGCTGTCGGGTCGGGCGATCGAAAACATTGAAAATTCCGTGCTGGACGAGCTGGTGGTGACCAACACCATTCCGCTGTCCGCTGCAGCACAAGCCTGTGCGCGTATCCGTCAACTGGATATCGCACCGGTAGTTGCCGAGGCGGTACGCCGCATCAGCAATGAAGAATCGATCAGCGCGATGTTCCGCTAAGGGCCCTGCCCTTCTCGAACATCTCGTTGACGAAAAGCGCCCCGCCCCGGCATTCCTGTCGGGGCGGGGCTTTTTTGCCCATATCGCCTTTAGCGCTGGTCGCAAACGCTGGGGCGAATGTGGTTATTTTGGAGATACAACATGAACGATTTTACTCTGAATGCTGAAGTGCGTTCCGACCTGGGGAAAGGTGCGAGCCGCCGCCTGCGTCGTCTCGCAAGCCTGGTTCCAGCTGTAGTTTACGGTGGCGAAAAAGCCCCTGAATCCATCAGCATGCTGGCTAAAGAAGTTGCCAAACTGCTCGAAAACGAAGCGGCTTACAGCCACATCATCGAGCTGAACGTTGGTGGCACCAAGCAAAACGTAATCATCAAGGCTCTGCAGCGTCACCCGGCCAAAGGCCACGTGATGCACGCTGACTTCGTACGCGTAGTAGCCGGCCAGAAGCTGACTGCTGTCGTTCCAGTGCACTTCATCAACGAAGCTGCCCCGGTGAAGAAAGGCGGCGAGATTTCGCACGTTGTTGCTGAAATCGAAGTGTCCTGCCTGCCGAAAGACCTGCCTGAATTCATCGAAGTTGACCTGGCTAACGCCGAAGTCGGCTCGATCATTCACCTGTCCGACATCAGCGCTCCTAAAGGCGTTGAGTTCGTTGCTCTGGCTCACGGTAACGACCTGGCTGTTGCCAACGTTCACGCTCCACGTGTTGCTCCAGAAGCTACCGAAGAAGGCGCAGCAGAGTAATTTCACTCTGTTCGCCGGAGTGACGGAAACATCGCGGACTGGAACGTAGCGAGAAAGCGGGCGAGAACGCGGAGTTTACATAATGGTAAATGAGCAACTTTCGTCCACTTTCGCCGCGTTCTCCACTTGCGGCGATGTTATCCACCACTCCTAGGAAGGGCCCCTATCGTGACTGCCATTAAACTGATCGTTGGCTTGGGAAATCCAGGCGCAGAATACGAACAGACCCGGCATAACGCAGGGGCCCTTTTTGTTGAGCGCATCGCGAACGCACAAGGCGTAAACCTTGTGGCCGATCGCAAATATTTCGGCCTGACCGGGCGCTATACGCACCAGGGTCAGGATGTTCGTCTGCTGATCCCCACCACCTACATGAACCGCAGCGGCCAGGCCGTAGCGGCACTCGCCGGATTCTTCCGCATCAAGCCCGAAGAGATCCTGGTGGCGCACGACGAACTCGACCTGCCTCCGGGCGTCGCCAAGCTCAAACAGGGCGGCGGCCATGGCGGTCACAACGGGTTGCGCGACATCATCGCGCAACTGGGCAATCAGAATACCTTTCACCGCTTGCGGCTTGGCATTGGCCACCCGGGCGTTGCCAGTATGGTTTCAAATTTCGTCCTGGGTCGTGCGCCACGCGCCGAACAGGAAAAACTCGATGCCAGCATCGACTTTGCCCTCGGCGTGCTGCCGGATATCCTCGCCGGTGAATGGAACCGCGCGATGAAAAACCTGCACAGCCAGAAGGCCTGACTCTTATCCGAGGGGAAACACCATGGGATTCAATTGCGGCATCGTCGGCCTGCCTAACGTCGGCAAGTCCACCCTGTTCAACGCCCTGACCAAATCCGGTATCGCGGCCGAGAACTTCCCCTTCTGCACCATCGAGCCCAACAGCGGTATCGTGCCGATGCCTGACCCGCGCCTGGAAGCCCTGGCCGCGATCGTCAATCCGAAGCGCATCCTGCCGACCACCATGGAATTCGTCGACATCGCCGGCCTGGTGGCTGGTGCGTCGAAAGGTGAAGGCCTGGGCAACAAATTCCTGGCCAACATCCGCGAAACCGATGCCATCGCCCACGTGGTCCGCTGCTTCGAAGACGAGAACGTGATTCACGTCTCCAACAGCGTCGACCCGAAACGCGACATCGAAATCATCGACCTGGAACTGATCTTCGCCGACCTCGACAGCTGCGAGAAGCAACTGCAGAAAGTCGCGCGCAACGCCAAGGGTGGTGACAAGGACGCTGTGGTCCAGAAAGGCCTGCTGGAGCAATTGATCGCTCACTTCACCCTGGGCAAGCCTGCGCGCAGCCTGATGAAGAACATGAGCACCGACGAAAAGGCGGTCATCAAGGGTTTCCACCTGCTGACCACCAAACCGGTCATGTACATCGCCAACGTTGCTGAAGACGGTTTCGAAAACAACCCGCACCTGGACGTGGTCAAAGCCATTGCCGAAGAAGAAGGCGCCATGGTTGTACCGGTCTGCAACAAGATCGAAGCGGAAATCGCCGAACTTGAAGACGGTGAAGAGAAAGACATGTTCCTCGAAGCCCTGGGCCTCGAAGAGCCAGGCCTGAACCGCGTGATCCGCGCTGGCTACGAGATGCTGCACCTGCAGACCTACTTCACCGCCGGTGTCGAAGAAGTCCGCGCCTGGACCGTCCGCGTCGGTGCCACCGCTCCGCAAGCGGCTGGCGTGATCCACACCGACTTCGAAAAAGGCTTCATCCGTGCCGAAGTCATCGCCTACAACGACTTCATCCAGTACAAGGGTGAGGCCGGTGCCAAGGAAGCCGGTAAATGGCGCCTGGAAGGCAAGGACTACATCGTCAAGGACGGCGACGTGATGCACTTCCGCTTCAACGTGTAATGGGTGCCGTGGATATCCACGGACCTCGATAGACGAAAAATCCCCGTAATCACTCGCTGATACGGGGATTTTTGCGTCTTGTGAGGGCTGAATCGCGCAGCACCGCAGAGCACGCAGAGTGCCGCCCACACTACGCCAATTGAGCCCTGATTTTTTGCACCACGCCTTGCATCGCCGGCAGATACCGGCGGGCGGCTTCCTCAACCGACATCGCCTTGGCGATATAAACCAGATTCAGGCAACCCATCACCCGCTCCTCGTGCTCAACCGGAATCGCGATGGCAGCAATTTTGCGTTCCTGGCCCCAGTGGGAATTGTTTTCGCCATAGCCCTTGCCGAGAGTGTGCTCCACCAACCGGTCGACAAAGCCACGATCCGCCGCCAGCGCCGACTGCTCATCTTCGCGGCTGATCATCAACTCAATCAGCTCTTCGCGCTCTGCCGGGGGGCAGAACGCAAAGTACGCACGCCCAGTGGCCGTCATGAGCAACGGTAAGCGCCGACCGACCATGGAGCGGTGAAATGACAGGCGACTGAATCGATGAGTGGTCTCGCGAATCACCATGGCGTCGCCGTCCAGCGTGCACAGGTCGGTTGGCCAGACGACTTGTTGCAGCAGCTCGCCAAGCAGCGGTGCGGCAATCGACGAAATCCATTGCTCATCGCGAAATCCCTCGCTCAGCTCGCGGACTTTCAACGTCAGGCGATAGCTGTCATCCGACTCACTGCGTCGCACGTAACCCTCGGTTTGCAAGGTCTCCAGCAATCGACGAACCGTGGTGCGATGTAGCCCGCTTTGCTCGGCCAACTGCGCCGTAGTGGCCCCGCCATCGAAACGATTCAAGCCATTGATCAGGGCCAAACCGCGCATTAGCCCACGAACGGCCTTGTATTCTGTTTCGCTCATGGAGGCTCCATTTTTCTATCAATCAAGGCTGTGCACCTGGTGCACACTAGCAAGGGTTTTCGTTGTCCACCAGCTACCTGATTTCCATACTGCGCCCAACAAGAAATCCAAAAGCGCTGTACGGAGATACCCATGAGTCTTGCACCCACTCCTTCCACGGTGGAGCTGAGCACCGACGTTGCCATCGTCGGCGCCGGCCCTGTCGGCCTGATGATTGCCAATTACCTGGGGCAATGTGGCGTGAACGTCACATTGGTGGAAAAGCTCGACAGCCTGATCGACTACCCCCGTGCCATCGGCCTGGACGATGAAAGCCTGCGTTCTTTCCAGTCCGTCAATCTGGCCGACAAGGTGCTGCCGCATACCACGCCCTGGCACGCCATGCGCTTCCTGACCCCCAAGGGTCGCTGCTTTGCCGATATTCAACCTAAAACCGACGAGTTCGGCTGGTCTCGGCGCAACGCGTTCATTCAACCCTTGGCCGACCGGGTACTGTTCGACGGCCTGCAGCGTTTCAACAACGTCAAGGTACTGTTCAGGCGTGAGCTCAGCAGTTTTGAGCAAAGCGACAGCGCGGTGGTGCTCAACCTCACGGATCAGAACGGCCGCAACGAACGCCTGAATGCCCGTTACCTGATCGGTTGCGACGGCGGCAACAGCCTGGTGCGGCGCAGCCTGGACATCAGCTTCGAAGGCAAGACCGCGCCGAATCAATGGATCGTCGTCGACATTGCCAATGACCCGTTGAGCACACCCCACGTTTATCTGTGCTGCGACCCGGTGCGCCCTTACGTTTCCGCCGCCCTGCCCCATGGCGTGCGTCGTTTCGAGTTCATGGTCATGCCCGGCGAAACCGAAGCCGAGCTGAGCAAACCGGAAAACATGCGCAAGCTGCTGGGCAAGGTGCTGCCGAACCCGGACAACATCGAACTGATCCGCAGCCGCGTCTATACCCATAACGCTCGTCTGGCCGGTCGGTTCCGTCAGGGCCGGGTGCTGCTGGCCGGCGATGCCGCGCACATCATGCCGGTATGGCAAGGCCAGGGTTACAACAGCGGCATGCGCGACGCGTCCAACCTGGCGTGGAAACTGTCGCTGGTGATCAAGGGCCTGGCCGCCGACAGCCTGCTCGACAGCTACGAACAGGAGCGCCGCGACCATGCCAAGGCGATGATCGACCTTTCGGTGCTCGCCGGCCATGTGCTGGCGCCGCCGAAACGCTGGCAAGGCACCCTGCGCGATGGTGTGTCCTGGCTGCTCAATTACGTGCCGCCGGTCAAACGCTACTTCCTGGAAATGCGCTTCAAACCAATGCCGCAATACACCCGGGGCGCCTTGATCGTGCCGAGTGAAAAGGGCTCGCCAACAGGCAAGATGTTCATTCAACCGCAAGTGTTGACCGACGCCGGCACCACGGTGTTGCTGGATGAAGTGATCGGCGAAAACTTTGCGATTATCGCCTGGGGCTGCGATCCGACCTGGGGCCTGACGACAGCGCAAATTACGCAATGGAAAAACCTGGGCACGCGCTTTATTCAAGTGTTGCCGGACGTCCAGCTCAGAGCTCCGAGCGATGCCGGCGACGACGTGATCCGCGTGGGTGACAGCAGCGGCCGGTTGAGAGAGTGGTTCGCTCGCGGCAATTCGTCCATCGCCCTGGTACGCCCCGACCGCTTCGTCGCCGGAGTGGCCATCCCCCAAACCGTTGGCCAGGCCTGCGATGAATTGGCCCGGGCGCTCAAAGTCCTGCCACAAACCGCCGCGAACGCTGTTGTCAGCAAGGTCGCTTGAGATGAGTGCCTATCTGCATTGTTTGTCTCACACGCCATTGGTGGGCTACGTCGATCCTGAACCGCACGTGTTGGCCGAAGTCGATGCCGTGATCAGCGATGCTCGCGAACGCATCGCCCGCTTCGACCCGCAGCTGGTGGTGTTGTTCGGACCGGACCATTACAACGGCTTTTTCTACGACGTGATGCCGGCCTTTTGCATCGGTATGGCGGCCGACGCCATCGGTGATTTCGACACCGCCGCCGGCCCACTGGACGTGCCTAAAGCGCTGGCTGAATCCTGCGCCAAGGCTGTGCTGGATGCCGGTGTCGACGCCGCGGTGTCGTATCGCATGCAGGTCGACCATGCCTTCGCGCAGCCGCTGGAACTGTTGCTCGGCGGCTTGCAGGGCTGTCCGGTGATTCCGGTGTTCATCAACTCCGTGGCCGTGCCCCTGCCTGGCTTCAATCGCGCCCGAATGCTGGGTGAGGCGATTGGCCAATGGGCGAAGTCGTTGAATAAGCGTGTGCTGTTTCTGGCCTCCGGCGGCCTGTCCCATCAGCCACCGGTACCGGAACTGGCCAAGGTCGATGCGCGTATGGCCGACCGTCTGATGGGCAGCGGGCGTCAGCTACCCGCCGATGAACGACAGGCACGCCAGAACCGGGTCATTCAAGCCGCCCGAGACTTCGTCGAAGACCCGCACAGCCTGCACCCCCTGAACCCGACGTGGGATCAGCAGTTTCTCGACACCCTCGAACAGGGCCGTATGAGCGACCTCGACAGCCTGAGCAATGACGAATTGTCGGCGCTGGCCGGCAAGTCGACCCACGAAGTGAAAACCTGGGTCGCCGCCTTCTGCGCCCTCAGTGCTTTCGGCCCCTATCAGACCGAAGGCCGCTACTACCGCCCGATTCCCGAGTGGATTGCAGGCTTCGGTGCCCTTGGCGCACAGCCGCTGAACAATCACTCATGAATTCAAGGAACACTGCCATGACAGCCACTGCATTCAGTGAAGCTTCCACCAGCCGCTTTGCCCGTATCAAGGAAGGCGACCTGGACCTGCAACTGCACTACAACGACCTTGGCGAAGGTGCCGAAACCGTGGTCATGCTGCACGGCTCCGGGCCGGGCGCCAGCGGCTGGGCCAACTTCAATCGCAATATCGAGCCGCTGGTGAATGCCGGTTTGCGCGTGATCCTGATGGACTGCCCGGGCTGGAGCAAAAGCGACACGATCGTCAGTGAAGGCTCGCGCTCGAACCTCAATGCACAAGCGCTCAAGGGCCTGCTCGATGTGCTGGACCTGGACCGCGTGCACATCATCGGCAACTCGATGGGCGCCCACAGCACCGTGGCCTTCGCCCTGGAATACCCTGAGCGGATCGGCAAACTGATCCTGATGGGCGGCGGCACCGGCGGCCCGAGCGCCTTCGTTCCCCAGCCCACCGAAGGCATCAAACTGATCGGCGCGCTGTACCGCGATCCAACCATCGAGAACTTGAAGAAGATGATGAACGTCTTCGTTTTCGATGCCAGCGGCCTGACCGACGAACTGTTCCAGACCCGCTTGGACAACATTCTGTCGCGCCGCGATCACCTGGAAAACTTCGTCAAGAGCAGCACGATCAACCCCAAGCAATTTCCGGATTTCAGCCATCGCCTGCACGAAATCAGCGCCGACACCCTGCTTGTCTGGGGCCGCGAGGACCGCTTCGTGCCCATGGACACTGGCTTGCGCCTGCTGGCCGGCCTGCCCAAGGCGCAGTTGCATGTGTTCAACCGTTGCGGCCACTGGGCGCAGTGGGAACACGCCGAGAAGTTCAACCGTATGGTCCTGGACTTCCTGACCCACTGATCATCGAGGCTGAAATGAATCTGACTCAACACACACTGCAACAACTCGCCGCTGATCTGCGCCAGGCCGAAGCCCATGGCGAAGCCATCGGGCCGCTGCGCGAGCAGATCGGTGAAGACAACGCCGAAGCCGCGTATGCCATCCAGCGCCTCAACGTCGACCACGGCGTGGCCAACGGGCGCCGCGTGGTTGGCCGCAAGATCGGCCTGACCAATCCCAAGGTCCAGGCCCAGCTGGGCGTGGGCCAGCCAGACTTCGGTACGCTCTTCGCTGACATGTGCTACGGCGACAATGAAACCGTGCCAGTGGGCCGCGTGCTGCAACCAAAGATCGAGGCTGAAATTGCCCTGATCCTCGAACGCGATCTGCCCCGCGCCGACACCACCTTTGCCGACGTGATGGCGGCCACCGGCTGGGTCGTCCCGGCGCTGGAAATCGTCGGCAGTCGGGTCCAGGGCTGGAACATCCGCTTCGTCGATACCGTGGCTGACAACGCCTCCAGCGGCTGCTTCGTCCTGGGTGGGCCGGCTCGACGTATCGATGGGCTCGACCTGCGCCAGGCCAGCATGCGCATGACCCGCAATGGTGAAGACGTGTCCAGCGGCAGCGGTGCCGAATGCCTCGGCCATCCGCTCAATGCGGCCGTCTGGCTGGCCTGCACCATGGCTCGCCTGGGCGACCCGCTGCGGGCGGGCGACATCATTCTCACCGGTGCGCTGGGGCCGATGGTCGCGGTGGCCGCCGGTGATCGGTTCGAGGCCGAGATCGACGGCATCGGTCGGGTCGGTGTGAATTTCTCGGTAGACAGTCGCGCCGAGTGATCGGCGACTTGCGTGCACATGAGGCAACAATAATGAACAAACTCAAAGTCGCCATCATCGGCTCCGGCAACATCGGCACCGACCTGATGATCAAGATCCTGCGTAACGCCAGGCACCTGGAAATGGCGGTGATGGTCGGCATCGACCCGGCCTCCGACGGTTTGGCCCGCGCCCAGCGCATGGGCGTGGCCACCACCCACGAAGGCGTCGAAGGCCTGACCCGCATGGACGTGTTCAAGGACATCGACTTCGTCTTCGATGCCACCTCGGCCGGCGCCCACGTGAAGAACGATGCGTTCCTGCGCTCGATCAACCCCGGCATTCGCCTGATCGACCTGACGCCCGCCGCCATCGGCCCGTACTGCGTGCCGGTGGTCAACCTGGAGCAGAACCTTGCTCAGCTCAACGTCAACATGGTCACCTGCGGCGGCCAGGCGACCATCCCGATGGTCGCGGCGGTGTCGCGGGTGGCCAAGGTGCACTACGCCGAAATCGTCGCCTCGATTGCCAGCAAATCCGCCGGCCCCGGCACTCGCGCCAACATCGACGAATTCACCGAGACCACCTCCAAGGCCATCGAAGTCATCGGCGGCGCGGCCAAGGGCAAGGCGATCATCGTGATGAACCCGGCCGAGCCGCCGCTGATCATGCGCGACACGGTGTTCGTGTTGTCCGAAGCGGCGGATCAGGCACTGGTCGAAGCCTCCATCGTCGAGATGGCGGCCGCCGTGCAGGCCTACGTGCCGGGCTATCGCCTCAAGCAAAAAGTGCAGTTCGACGTGATTCCCGACGACGCACCGTTGAACATCCCCGGCCTCGGAAAATTCTCGGGCCTGAAGACCTCGGTGTTCCTCGAAGTCGAAGGCGCCGCCCATTACCTGCCGGCCTACGCCGGTAACCTCGACATCATGACCTCCGCAGCCTTGGCCACCGCCGAGCGCATGGCGCAGTCGATGCAACAGGCCTGAGGAGAGCGACATGAACGGTAAGAAAATCTACATCTCCGACGTGACCCTGCGCGACGGCAGCCATGCGGTGCGTCATCAGTATTCCCTGCAAAACGTGCAGGACATTGCGCGCGCCCTGGACAAGGCGAAAGTCGACTCGATCGAAGTCGCCCACGGCGATGGCCTGCAAGGGTCGAGCTTCAACTATGGCTTCGCCGCGCACACCGATCTGGAATGGATCGAAGCGGCGGCCGATGTGATCCGTCACGCGAAAATCACGACGTTGCTGCTGCCTGGCATCGGCACGGTGCATGACCTGAAGGCGGCCTACAACGCCGGAGCCCGAGTGGTGCGCATCGCCACCCATTGCACCGAAGCCGACGTGTCGAAACAGCACATCGAATACGCCCGCGAGCTGGGCATGGACACCGTCGGTTTCCTGATGATGAGCCACATGATCCCGGCCGAGCAGCTCGCTGCCCAGGCCAAGTTGATGGAAAGCTACGGCGCGACCTGCGTGTACATGGCCGACTCCGGCGGCGCGATGAATATGCAGGACATCCGTGATCGCTTCCGTGCCTTTAAAGCCGTGCTCAAACCGGAAACCGAAACCGGCATGCACGCCCACCACAACCTGTCGCTCGGCGTGGCCAATTCGATCACGGCCGTCGAGGAAGGCTGCGACCGCATCGACGCCAGTCTTGCCGGCATGGGCGCTGGCGCCGGTAACGCGCCGCTGGAAGTGTTCATCGCCGCCGCCGAGCGCCTGGGCTGGAACCACGGCACCGACCTGTACACGCTGATGGACGCTGCGGACGACATCGTGCGCCCATTGCAGGATCGGCCGGTGCGGGTCGACCGCGAAACCCTGGCCCTGGGTTATGCCGGGGTCTATTCGAGCTTCCTGCGCCACGCCGAAATCGCCGCAGCGAAGTACGGCCTCAAGACCCTCGACATCCTCGTCGAGCTGGGCAAGCGCCGGATGGTCGGTGGCCAGGAGGACATGATCGTCGACGTGGCGCTGGATCTGCTCAAGCGCTGAACCCTGCATCACCCCCGACTGGCCGCCCACGCAGCGGCCGGAAGGGCTTGCTTTGCCCATTACAACAATAAAACGGGTATTTCCCATGACATCGCTTAACGTGCTGACACCGTTATACATGGCACGGACCATCGGTCTGTGTTTCCTCGTTGCCCTGATGGAAGGCCTGGACCTGCAGGCCTCGGGGATCGCTGCCCAAGGTATGGCGGCGGCTTTCCAACTGGATAAATTACACATGGGCTGGGTCTTCAGCGCGGGCATTTTCGGCCTGCTGCCCGGTGCCTTTCTCGGCGGTTTGCTGGCCGATCGCATTGGCCGTAAACGCGTGTTGATGGCGTCGGTCGCCCTGTTCGGACTGTTCTCGCTGGTCACAACCATGGCCTGGGACTTCAACAGCCTGCTGGTTGCCCGCTGCCTCACGGGCGTCGGCCTGGGCGCCGCATTGCCTAACCTGATCGCGCTGAGCAGTGAAGTGGCTGGCCCGCGCCTGCGTGGCACGGCCGTGAGCCTGATGTATTGCGGCGTGCCCCTGGGCGCAGCGCTGGCTGCAAGCATTGGCATTGCCCAACTGGCCGGTGGCTGGCAAGTGGTGTTCTACGTCGGCGGCGTCGTGCCGTTGCTGATCGTGCCACTGCTGGGACTTTATCTGCCGGAATCAGCGGCGTTTCGCAGCGTCCGCGACGCTGCTCCGATCGGCGTGGTCAGCGGCCTGTTCCGCAACGGCGCGGCATTGCCGACCGTGATGATCTGGGTCAGCTACTTCTTTACGCTCATGGTGGTTTACATCCTGATCAACTGGCTGCCGAGCCTGTTGATCGGCCAGGGCTTCAGCGGGGCTCAAGCAAGCTGGGTGATGCTGGCGCTGCAATTTGGCGCGGCGGCAGGTACGTTGTTGCTGGGCTGGGTCATGGATCGTCTGCCAGCCTGGGCATTGTCGGCGTTGATTTACCTCGGCATTCTCGCGTCCCTGACCGCCCTGGGCATGGTCAGTCAATTGCAAAGCATGCTGGTGGCCGGCTTCGTCGCCGGTTTCTTCGCCACGGGCGGGCAATGTGTGCTGTATGCCTTGGCACCGCATTTCTATCGTCCGTCAATTCGCGCCACGGGTGTCGGCAGCGCCGTCGCCATCGGCCGGCTGGGCGCGATGAGCGGCCCGCTGGTGGCCGGCAAAATGCTGGCACTGGGCACTGGCACTACCGGCGTGATGATGGCCTCGGCACCGGGCATCGTCATGGCGGCGCTGGCGGTGTTTTACCTGTCAGTACGCCGCAACCGCTCCCCCGCTGACTGACTCATCCGCTCTCTTCCCCCCGTGCCTCGATGGCGCGGGGCGTTATCCCTACAACAATAAAAGTGAACACTGCCATGCTCAGGAATTTTCTTCGGGCCTTCAGCGCCTGCACCTGCGTTTTGTCCATTGGCCAGGCTTGCGCCGCCGGTTTTGTCGACGACAGCCATGCCGATCTGGTGATGCGCAACTATTACTTCGATCGCAATTACATCAACGCCACGCCTCAGGCGGCTGCTCGCGAGTGGGCGCAGGGCTTCATTCTCAACATGCGGTCGGGTTATACCGAAGGGCCTGTCGGCTTCGGCCTGGACGCCCAGGGATTGCTGGGGGTGCGCCTGGACTCGTCGCCTGACCGTACCGGGACCGGCCTGCTGCCGTACGACCCCACCACCCGCGAGCCGGCCAGCGAATATTCGGAGCTGGGCCTGACTGCCAAGGCCCGGGCGTCGAAGAGTGAGTTGCAACTGGGGACCATCAGCACGTTTCTGCCTATCGCCTTTGCCAGCCCTACCCGCTTGCTGCCGCAGACCTTCCGAGGCACGTACCTCAAGTCCCAGGAAATCGACAACCTGACCCTGCATGCCGGCTGGCTCGATCGCATCAACCTGCGCGATTCCACCAACTACCAGAAAATGTCGGTAGCCTCGCCTAACGGCCGCTTCAATGGCGCCGCCGAATCCGACCGCTTTACCTTCCTCGGCGGCGACTATGCCTGGTCGCCGCAACTGACGCTGAAGTACTACCACGCCGAACTGGCTGACCTTTACCGCAAGGACTTCTTCGGCTTCGTCGACAATCGTCCGATCGGCCCCGGCAGCCTGAAAAGCGACTTCCGCCTGTTCGTCACTGGCGAGGACGGCGCGGCCAAGGCGGGCCCCGTGGACAACCGCAATGCGGCACTGATGCTGACCTATGCCTTGGGTGCCCACAAATTCGGTGCCGGCTACATGCAACTGACCGGCAAGACCGCAATGCCCTACCTGTTCGGCACCGAGCCGCTAGTCATCACCGAAGGCACGCTGAGCTCCGAGTTTCTTAACCCCAAGGAGCGCAGCTGGCAGGTGCGCTATGACTACAACTTCATAGCCATTGGCTTGCCCGGGCTCAACGGTATGCTGCGCTATGTGAGTGGCGACAATATCGAGCTGCCCAAGCTGGGAGGCTCCAATCTGAAAGAGAGTGAGAAGGATATCGAGGTCAACTACGTGCTGCAGGGCACACCCCTCAAAGGCCTGGCTCTGCGCGTGCGCAACGCGTGGTACCGCAATGATTTCGCCGCGCGGGCCAGTCACAGGGATGACAATGAGCTACGGGTAAACGTCGATTACACATGGAAGCTATGGTGAGCTCCCGTCCAGCGAGTAGACGTGTGTTGAACGTCGCCACCCTGGCGAGTGCGGCCTGTCGAGCGCAACGCAACGGCCCTTGAAATGCACGATGCCCGATGCACCGCATCGGGCGTCAGGATGAAACAGGGGTAAACCTGTTTCACGACTGGACATGAAATACCGACCTGTTTGCCCGGCGGATCAGGTTGTATCAGGCCTTTTTGGTTCGCGGCAAAAAAATCGCCAGGACACCCAATAGCGGCAGGAACGAACACAGCCAATACACGTATTCGATACCGCGAATATCCGCCAGATGGCCCAGTAATGCCGCACCAATACCACCAAACCCGAACATCAGACCGAAGAACACCCCGGCAATCATCCCGACATTACCCGGGACCAGTTCCTGGGCGTACACCACGATGGCCGAGAACGCCGAAGCCAGGATGAAACCGATGACCACGCTGAGAAGACTGGTCCAGAACAGATCGACGTGCGGCAAAACCAGGGTGAACGGCGCGACACCCAGGATCGAAAACCAGATCACCGCCTTGCGCCCGATCTTGTCGCCGATCGGCCCACCGAAGAAGGTCCCCGCCGCGACCGCACCGAGGAACAGGAACAGGTGCAGTTGCGAACTGGCCACCGACAGGTCGAATTTTTCGATCAGGTAGAAGGTGAAGTAACTGGTGAAACTGGCCATGTAGAAATACTTGGAGAACACCAGCAGCCCCAGCACCACCAACGCGCTGATTACCCTGCTCCTGGACAAGCCATGCGTCGCGGCCTGACCCTGTTTGAGCTTGAACAGACTCAAGTGATTGGCGTACCAGCGGCTGATCCGGTAGAGCACGAACAGCGCAAACACGGCGAACAGACCGAACCAGGCCACGTGCCCCTGGCCATAGGGAATGATGATCGCTGCCGCCAGCAAGGGACCGAAGGCCGAGCCTGCGTTGCCGCCGACCTGAAAGGTCGATTGCGCCAGCCCGAACCGCCCGCCCGAGGCCAGTCGCGCCACGCGTGAAGCCTCCGGGTGAAAGGTCGAGGAGCCGATACCGATCAGCCCCGCCGCCAGCAGAATCAGCGGAAAGCTGCCGACCACCGACATCATCAGAATTCCGACCAGCGTGCACACAGTGCCGGCGGGCAATAGCCATGGCTTGGGATGGCGATCGGTGTGATAACCGACCCACGGCTGCAATAGCGAAGCGGTCAGTTGAAACGTCAGGGTGATCAAGCCGACCTGGGTGAACGTCAGGCCGTAATTGGCCTTGAGCATTGGATAAATCGACGGCAATACCGACTGGATCAGGTCATTGATCAGGTGCGCCAGCGCGACTGCGCCGATGATTCGCATGACCAGAGGACTGCTTTGTGAAGGAGCAGGCGCCGATGCAGCGGCGGACTGAACATTGCTGATAGCCATGAGAATTTCCGGACAACAAGTAAGTGCGCACAGGCAGGTGCGTCAATGTGCCATTTTTCGATGCGACAGCGCCATCCCCTTAGCCTGCTAACGACTTTAATATTCATCGGAAAGACGGTGATAGCCCAACGCCATGGTCTGAATCTTGCCTCGCTCTTGCGCTTCAACGCGGCCCCTTACAAAGGGGACCGAGAATGGGAAGTTTCACCACAGCGTTGGCTTACACAGCCGGCAAAGGTGAACTTTCGAGGCCGTTTACGGGGACACAGGTCGGGGTCGCAACGACCTCGATACACGCCGATGGCGCGTGGTGTCCGAAGGAGTCATGGGGCATGCAGGCTTTTTTATCACCGGGGATCAGGCTGCTGGGGCGCTTTGGCTTCGCACGCAAATTTCAACTGTTGTTTCTGCTGTTTATCCTGCCGCTGGCCGGTAGTCTATGGATGATTGGTCTGGACTACCGAGACAAACTGAACCTGATCTCCGGCGAACGGGCCGGGGTTCGCCAGTTACTCGCCCTCGATGCGCTCGATAACCTGCTGGAAGCCCAGCGTGACCGTGCTGCTCGCTGGCGCGCCACCGAAACCAATCGCCAGCCAACGCCGGCAACCCTCAGCGCCATGGCCGCATTCGACGCGGTCCAGCCTGCTGTCGCCCAAGCCACCTCAGCACTGAACAGCGCCCTGCAAAAGGAGGGCGCGGAAGGCGAAACCCTGACCCGTTTTCAAGCGCTGCAAAATGCCCTCAACGGCCTGGACTCCAAGAGCCTGAGCAGCGTCGGTTGGTGGCCGGACGGCTACGATCGCTTCACCAACGCCTTGAGTGCCCTGCAAGCCTTGCGCGAACAGATCGCCATGGATAATCGCCTGACGCTGGCCCCCTGGCTGGAAACCTACCTGCTGACGCAGATCTCCACCCAGCACGCGCCCGACCTGATCGAACGCGTCGGTCGCCTGGCCAGTGTCGGTCAGGCCTCGGTGGTGTCCGGGCAATTCACGCTGCAAAGTCGCCTGCAACTGCGCGACTTGCGCAGCCGCATCGGCGACGCCCGGGAGCAACTGGTCAAAACAGCAAGCTTGCTTGAAGCGCGGTTGCCCAGCGCCCTGCAAGCCTGGGCCGGGCAATACCATGACAGCCTCAAGCACCTCGACGCCGGCCTGAAAGTTCTGGACGACGGTGTGTTCGGTGGCAGCATCACCCTCAAGCCCGAAGACTTCGAACGCAGCCTCGATGCGCTGCTTTCCGACCTCGCCGCGTTGCGCCAGCAATCCTTGGTTTCACTGGATCAGCGCCTGGATGACTACCAGGGTTCGGCCATACGCCAGTTCATTGTGGCGGCGAGCATACTGGGCTGCCTGCTGCTGGCCGCGCTGTACCTGTTCATCTGTTTGCAGGCGTCGATCCGCCGCAGCGCCAGCGGTATCACCTTGCTGGCCGAGGCCTTGCGCGATGGCAACCTGAGCTTGCAGGCACCGGTGCACGGCCGCGACGAACTGGCAGCCATCAGCACCGCCCTCAACGTTGCGGTGGTGCAATTGCGCGCCAGCCTGCTGGGGGTCGATCACGAAACCCTGCAACTGAGCAACGCGGTGCAAACCCTCAATCATCACTCCGCCGACGCCTTGGGCGAGGTCGAAACCCAGCAATTGCAAATCAGCCAGATTGCGGCGGCGGCGACACAACTGGCCGCGACCTCCCAAGGGGTTTCCGACAGCTGCGAACGAGCGTCCGGCAGTGCTCAGCAGACTCAGCGTATCGCCGCCGACAGCAGCCGTGACAGTCAGCGCACGACGGCCAGCATCCAACAACTCAATCAACGCCTGAATGACACGGCGGCGGCGCTGGGGCGGGTCAGTGAGCAGGGGCAACAGATTCAACTGGTGGTCGATACCATTCGCGGCGTCGCCGAACAGACCAACCTGCTGGCGCTCAATGCTGCCATCGAAGCGGCTCGCGCCGGCGAACAGGGCCGCGGTTTTGCCGTGGTGGCCGATGAAGTGCGCAGCCTGTCGCAACGCACCCAGTCTTCGACCGCGCAGATCGCCGGCACCGTCGACAGCTTGCGCAGCACCGTGAACGAAGCCGTCAGCCTCATGGAAGCGGCTTGCGGGCAAGCTCAGACCGATGCGCAAGCCGTCACCCGCCTCGGCGAACGATTGGGGGAAATTGCCAGCGCCGTACAGGGTGTCACCGACACCCTGGCGCAGATCGCCACGGCGGTCGATGAGCAAGCGAGCACCGCCGATGAGGTCAGCGGCAACATCCAGCAAGTCGATCAGGCGGCGGTCCGCTTGCTCGAAGGCGCTCGGGCCGTGAACCTTGCGGCAGACACCTTGAGCCAGGGCAGCAAGGCTTTGAGCGCCAATACCGGCAGATTTCAGCTCAAATGATGCCCTCCCCTGACCCGTTTTTTCGGGTCAGGAGGATAAGCGGTTGAAAGCGTAGAGAAATATTTCAGATTTATGCTTGACGCATCCCCGTTACCGGTGAATAATGCGCGCCACTTGGCTACATAGCTCAGTTGGTTAGAGCATAGCATTCATAATGCTGGGGTCCGGGGTTCAAGTCCCTGTGTAGCCACCAAGTACTAAAAACGGCTTACCGCAAGGTAAGCCGTTTTTTTATGCCTGCCTTTTATGCCTGCTCGCGATGGTCGTCAACGATGACGCGGCGAGCCTGATACCCCGCAGCGTCTTTGGATTCATCGCGAGCAGGCTCGCTCCTACATAAAACAGCGGCCTCAGACTCGAACCGTCGCCAACGCCGACAACGCCCGCTCCCATATCTGCCAGGTGCGCAGCCAGACCATCGCCTGCCAGTCGTTGTCGGCCGGATAGAACTGTTCCAGCAGATTCAATTTGATCTGCCGCCCCACCGCGTCGGCGGGATTGCCGTGCAGATGCAGCCAGTGGTCATCGCGCAGATGACGATGCACCTGCGCCCCCGGATACGTTCCGCACTCAATGACGAATGGCATCAACCGCACCTGCGGCAGGGCATTGATCAATGCCTGCGAGGTATAGCCGGTCGCGGTCGCCGCCACACCGGTTTCACTCAAGGTGTCGGCACCGGTGTGCAAGGTGTAGAGCCACGGACCATAAAGCGCCTGCGCATCGGCCAGCGCCGGATAGGCTGCTTCGGTAATCGTCAGCAGCATCGGATGACCGTATTCGCCGGCACCGGTGTGCAAGTCGAAACAAATGGCGACATCGGCATGGGCGACATGCTTCTGGATGATCTGGTGCAAGGTGCGATTCGACCAGCTCGGCGCCAGCCCGCCATAGAACAACCCATCGGGATGCGCATGCTGCCCGCCTTCGACAATCGACATGACCGCCGGCCAGCCGTGTTCGCGAATCTGCGCATCCAGCAAGGCGTCCGTGCGCTCACGCTCGGGACCTTGCAACTGGGTGCAGGCGTAGATTTCGTGCAACCCCTCATACGCCTGGTTATCCGGCAGCGGGCGTTCGAAGTTCAGGTGATTGCGGTTCAGGTCGATGTTGTCTTCGTTGACCCGGCGCAGCCACGCCGTCCCCCAGGGGTTGATCAGATGGATCATCACCACGGCGACATCGGCCGGCAGCGAACGCTTGCCGAGCTCCTGCAGCCACTTGATCTGACACCCCGAACCATAGAAGCCTTCGACCCCATGGGTGCCGCTAAGCGCGATCAGCAGACGCTTGGCGCCGGGATCGCCGAGGACCGCCACATCGGTGCTCAAGGCCTCACCGAAGGGGCCTGTGAGCGGGTGTGGATACTCGGTCAGCGTCGCCCCGGCCGTGGTGGCCGCCGCGAGGAATTGTTCACGCTGGGAGCGGTAGCTTGGCTGGGTCGGGAACTCGGTCTGCATGTCTGCCTCTTGTTGATCTTCTGGCCTGCGTGGTGGCATCGACCCTACAGAAAATCCATCCAATGATGAAGGATAAAAGCGTCCTGGCCGTGGGACACGTTTGCGTCACCGGGTGGTGGCCGATAAAGTCCACCAACCCTTTATCCCACGGACGGAGTGCCCCGCGTGTTCTCAGCCTTCCACTTGAGGCGCATGCGCCTGTCAGCGTTGTCGCTGATCACTGCGGCTTTAGCCCTGACCGCCTGCAACGCGCCATCGGTCTCGACGCTGCCCGTCGCGCCGGAAAGCGCGTCCGGTTATCGCACCGACCTGCAAGCCCGGCACGCCTTCAGGCACATGGCAGCAGCCGCCAACCCGCTGGCGGCCGCTGCCGGGCGGGAAATGCTGCGTCGTGGCGGTTCGGCCATCGATGCAGCGATTGCAATGCAAGCGGTATTGACGCTGGTCGAGCCGCAATCTTCCGGCATCGGCGGTGGCGCGTTGATCATGCTGTGGGACGGCAAAAACGTGCGCACTTATGACGGACGAGAAACGGCACCGGCCGGCGCCACGGAACGGCTTTTCCTGCAAGCCGATGGTACTCCCATGCCTTTCACCCGGGCGCAGATTGGTGGTCGTTCGGTGGGGACGCCAGGCGTACTGCGCGCCCTTGAACTGGCCCACAAAAAACATGGCCGCCTGCCTTGGGCGCAGCTGTTCGAACCGGCGATCAAACTGGCGGAGCAAGGTTTCGCCATTTCGCCACGCCTGCACCAGTTGATCGCGTCGGATTCGTCGCTGCGCAGTTCGCCCGACATGGTGGCCTACTTCCTGAATGCCGATGGCAGCCCGAAAGCCATTGGCACCCGCCTGAAAAACCCGGCATTGGCCGCCGTACTGCAACGCATCGCCAACGAAGGGCCGGATGCGCTGTACCGGGGTGTCGTCGCGCAGGAGATCGTGAGAAAGGTTCAGGGCCACGCCAACCCCGGCAGCCTGTCACTGAACGACCTCAAGGACTATACCGCCAAGGAGCGCGCGCCACTGTGCACCGACTATCAGCGCTGGCAGGTCTGCGGCATGCCGCCACCGTCGTCGGGCGGCATCGCCGTGGCGCAGATCCTCGGTACGCTGCAAGCCTTGGAGGCACGCGACAAACACTACGCCCTGGCGCCGTTGAAACCGGTAAAAACCAACGCGCCTGCGGGGATTGAACCCGACCCGCAAGCCGTGCACCTGATTTCCGAAGCCGAGCGCCTGGCCTATGCCGATCGCGCGCAGTACGTGGCGGATACGGACTTCGTGCCGGTTCCGGTCAAGGGCCTGGTAGACCCGAGTTACCTGGCCGGCCGCGCCGCCCTGATCGGTGAGCGCAGCATGGGCACGGCTGAACCGGGCACGCCTCCAGGCATTCAGGTTGCTTACGCGCCGGACCGCTCGCCGTTGCGCATCTCCACCTCTCAGGTGGTCGCCGTCGACGACGAAGGCGGCGCAGTGTCCATGACCACCACCATCGAGTCTGCCTTTGGTTCGCATCTGATGGTTCAAGGATTCCTGCTCAACAATGAGATGACAGACTTCTCGTTCATCCCCGAAGAGAACGGACAAAAAGTCGCCAACCGTGTCGAACCCGGCAAGCGCCCACGTTCGTCCATGGCCCCGACCTTGATCTTCGACCGCCAGAGCGGTGAATTCCTCGCCACCATCGGCTCACCCGGTGGTTCGCAAATCATCGAATACGTTGCCAAGTCCACCCTCGGCCTGCTCGACTGGAACCTCGATGCGCAGCAAGCCATCAACCTGCCCAACTTCGGCAGCCGCAATGGCCCCACCGAGCTGGAACGCGGGCAGTTCAGCCCGGCGTTGATTCAGGCGTTGAAAGCCAAAGGGCACGAGGTGAATGAAATCGACATGACCAGCGGCACCCAGGCGATTGTTCGAGCCAGGGATGCACAGGGCAAAGTATCGCTGACCGGTGGCGCCGACCCTCGGCGTGAGGGAGAAGCGTTGGGGGATTGAGTCTTGCGGCTATGTGAGAAAGGGCTTACCGAGGGATAGGCCCTTTTTTAAAAATATCAGCTCCTGATCGCTTTTCAACTCAGCCAGTTCCTACCCGCAAGCGATTGCTACTTCAGTAGAGTTAACTGAGAGCACTTTCAACTGCCCATCATCGACTCGCTCGTTGCGCCAGTTTTGAGAATGACTCGAGCATCGAAGTCAAATCAGCCCTGCTCGCCATACATCGGTTGCACTTTCTGAGACTTGCACGAGTCCCACCACGGGACTAGGATCATGCCATGAGAATCATCGCCATCAGTCAGCTAAAAAGATTCTGGAAGAAATACCCCGAATCGGAACAATCCTTCCTGGCCTGGATTGATGAGGCAAGAAACTCCGACTGGAGAACACCTTCAGACATAAAGATGCACTTCGCGACCGCCAGCATTCTCAAAAGCCGCCGAGTGGTATTCAACATCAAGGGCAACGACTTTCGGCTGATCGTCGCAGTGGCCTATCGCTTTGGGGCCGTGTACATAAAATTTGTCGGCACTCACAAACAATACGACGCAATCGACGCTGACACCGTCGAGATGGAGTAACCCATGAACATTCGCCCCATTCGCACTGACGAGGATTACCGTGAAGCGCTCAACAATGTGTCAGCGCTGTTCGATAACGAACCAGATCCTGGCACCCCTGAAGGTGACTACTTTGAGATCATGATCACGCTTATCGAAGCCTACGAATCGAAGCAGTTCCCAGTCGATCTCCCCAACCCGATCGATGCGATCAAATTTCGCATGGAGCAATCCGGCTTGTCCGCTGCAGACCTCGCACCTGCGATTGGCAGAACAAACCGGGTCTATGAAGTACTGAATGGAAAACGAGCGCTGACACTTCCCATGATCTGGAAACTGCATGATCTATTTGGAATACCAGCGCAGAGCCTGATCAAGCCAATCAAACAGGCCTGATCGAGCATCGGACGAACTTTAGAATCAGGCCAGCAGGCGACACCCCTTGATCACCGCCGTCACGCCGGCTTATCGACTGATTTTCAGCGCCTGCCGACTCCGGTGTTTCTCCAACGCCAGTTCGATCAACCGCGTGACCAGTTCACTGTAGGTCATGCCAGCGGCCTGCCACAGTTTCGGGTACATGCTGATGCGGGTGAATCCGGGCAGCGAATTGATTTCGTTGATCAGCACTTCACCGCTGTCGGTCAGAAACACATCGACCCGCGCCAGCCCGGAACAGCCCAGGACGTGGAACGCTTCGACGGCCATGGCACGAATACGTTCGCTGGCCTCGTGACTGATGCTGGCCGGCACCACCACTTCAGCGGCCTTGTCATCGATGTACTTGCTGTCGTAGGAATAAAACCCGCTGTGCACCACGATTTCGCCACAACCGCTGGCGATGGCGTCTTCGTTACCGAGCACCGCGCATTCGATCTCGCGGCCACTGACGGCAGACTCGACCAGCACTTTGGCATCGAAGCTCAATGCCAGCTCGACTGCCACGGTGTATTCGGCTTCGTCGTTGACTTTGCTCACCCCCACGGAAGAGCCCTGGTTTGCCGGTTTGACGAACAACGGCAAACCGAGCTTGTCCGCCATCTCGGCAAATCCGTTGCGCGCCACGGTAGCTCGGGTCAGGGTCACGAAGGGCGTGACCGCCAGCCCGGCATCGCGCAGCAGACGTTTGCTGATGTCCTTGTCCATGCACACCGCCGAACCGAGCACATCGGAGCCGACAAACGGCAGGTCGGCCATGCGCAACAGCCCTTGCAGGCAGCCGTCCTCACCGAGGGTCCCGTGGACAATCGGGAAGATCACATCGACATGGCCCAACAATTCCTGACTGGAGGTTTCAACCAATTGCTGGCTGACCTTGCCCGGCACGACGGCCAATTCGCGATTGGACTGATTGAGGGCGATCAGCGCCGGGTTTTCCTGATTCAGCAGGAAATTCGACGGGTCATTGAGGTGCCAGTGGCCTTGTTTATCGATACCGATCAACACCGGTTCGAAGCGCGAACGATCCAGCGCATCGACGATGTTTTTCGCCGACTGCAACGACACTTCGTGCTCTGCCGACCGGCCCCCGAAAACAATCCCTACCCGCAACTTGCTCATTGCCTGACCTCTTCGTGAATCTCTTTATGGCTAGGGTAGCAGCCAACTCAGGGCTGTAAGGTTTTGCCATCCACCGGGTTGCCGATGGTCAGAAAGTGCCCACCGGCGACGTGGTGCAGGGTGCGCAACGCGTCCTGGCCCTCAAAGTGCCAACGTCCGTCACTGAACACGCGCTCGTCGGCCTGAGCGGCAATCACCTGCGCCAGAAACAGATCGTACTGCTGATGATTGTCGGGCTCCGGCAGCAGCCGGCATTCGAGCCAGGCAACGCAGCCTTCGAGCATCGGCGCGTCGATCAGTTCGGCGTCGAACGTCGGCAAGTCATAGATCTGGAATTTGTCGCGCCCTTGCTCCCGCGTCAGCTCCAGGCCAGACGTCGACCCAACGGTTTGGACGATATCGGCCTGGGCGGCGCAGGGAACGTTCAGCACGAAGGTCCCGGAGGCTTCCAGCAGCTGTCGGGTCCAGGTGGACTTGTCCAGCACCACAGCGATTTTCGGTGGTTCGAAATCCAGCGGCATGGCCCAGGCCGCCGCCATGATATTGCGCTGACCGTCATGGGCCGCGCTAACCAGAACGGTGGGCCCATGATTGAGCAGACGGTAGGCTTTGGACAACGGGACCGGGCGACGGTGAGAAACGCTCATGGATGTCTGCTCCTGGGGGAAAGAGCCGATTGTAACGACATCTTGCGAGAGCTGGCTTGATCAGGTGTAAGGATCAGAGCCTGCTCCGCGTCGACACCGGATGTGAACCCGAACGCAGCGATCTTTTAACGGATCAGGTCGCCAACTGATTGGCAAACTGCCCCACCGCATTCACCACTTTCTGCGCACCGTCCTGGATCTCGACAATCACCGTGCCGGCTTCCGCCGCCAGCGTCAGCCCGTGCTCAGCCTGCAGCTTGCCGTCGGTGACCAGGGCCACGGCGTTGCGCGCCATATCCTGGTTCTGCCGCACCACCACAACAATTTCATCGGTGGCCTGGCTGGTCCGCGAAGCCAGTTGCCGGACCTCATCCGCCACCACGGCAAACCCTCGGCCCTGCTCACCGGCACGTGCCGCTTCGATGGCCGCGTTGAGCGCCAGCAGGTTGGTTTGTTCGGCGATGCCACTGATGGTTTTGACGATGGTGCCAATCACCAGCGACTGCTCATTGAGCGCCTCAATGCCATCACCTGCGGTTTGCATGTGCTTGGCCAGATCACGCATCACTTCCACCGCCTGATTGACCACAGTACTGCCTCGCTGGGCGCTTTGATCGGTTTGCTGCGAGGTGCTGTAGGCGATGTTCGCTGCTTCGGCGACGGCTTGCTCCTGATTGACCTGATCGGTGACCACCGTGGCGAACTTCACCACTTTGTAAAGTTTGTTATTGGCATCGACCACCGGATTGTAAGAGGCCTCCAGCCATACCGTACGACCATGGCTATCGACGCGCTTGAAGCGATCAACCACATACTCACCCGCGTTCAGTCGACGCCAGAAGTCCTGATACTCGGCACTGTTGGCCTCTTCCGGCAGGCAAAACATGCGGTGATGCTTGCCCTTGATCTGCGCCAGGCTGTAACCCATGCCGCTGAGAAAGCGGTCGTTGGCGCTCAACACATTGCCATTGAGATCGAACTCGATCACCGCCGTCGAACGCATCAGCGCACCGATCAGGTTTTCGTGTTCACGGGAGGTCTCGATGGTGCGGGTCAGGTCGCTGGAGAAAATCGAAAAATGCTTGATTTGGCCACTGGCCGAGCGCACTGGCTGCAGGATCGAACGCAACCATGCTTCCTGGCCGGTGCCCCGCAACAGGCGCACCGCGCCGGCAAAGTGCTCGCCACGGCTCATCGCCGCTTTGAAACGCAACTGGAATTCGTCGTTTCTCACATGCTCGGGAACGATTTCTTCGATGCGCCGGCCAATCAGCTCGTCGCTTTTGTAGTGCATTTCGCTGAGGAAATTCTGATTAACCGATTGGACCCGCCCATCTGTATCGAGGGTCAACACAAGCATCTCGCTTTCCAGGCTTTCCTTCACTTGCTGAAGGCTGGAGAGTTCTTCGCGAAGAGCCGATAGCTCCTGCTTCAAGCGTTTATTGAACATGGGGATGCACCGATGGACTGGGGTAGAAAGCGATTTACAGCCTAGCCATCGGCCTTGCGGGTCTTTTCTGAAGAGTGTTTCAGCTTTGTCCTACAAAAATAGTTCAGGCACCCCCATCGTGTTGTTGATTCACGCAGCGCCAACGGTCGAACACCTTGCGATTTTCGGCATCCGCGTGCCGAAGTATGCCGCGCTGCTTACGCCCACCGCCCCCATCACCGCGCAGAAAATCACACAGACCCACGGACTCCGCGGCATCAGACCGATCAACAGCAGCGGTGTGATACTGGCCCAGGCCGCGTAGGCAATGTTGTAGGTGAATGAGATGCCCGACACACGAACCCGCGCCGGGAACAGGCTGACCATCACCGAGGGCACCGCACCGACCACTCCGCAACCGAGCCCCGCCACCGCGTAGGCCAGACCGACCCAGTCGCCGCCGCTGATCAGACAGGTGTAAAGCACGCCGATACCCAACGGCAGCAGCAGGCTATACAACATCACCGTGCGCCAGGCGCCAATGCGATCGACCAGTAACCCGGCGAGCACGCAGCCAATGTTCAGAAAAACAATGCCCAACGCGCTCAGGGCGAAGGTGTGACTGGCGGTCATGCCGAAGGTTTTCTGCATCATGGTTGGCGTGATGACCACGAACACCACCACCGCCGACGTCAACACACAGGTGAGGATCATTGCCGGCAGCATGGCCAGGCGATGTTCACGCAGGACACTGCGCAGCGGCAGCTCCACGGTTTGCTCGCGCCGCGCCTGCATGGCCATGAATACCGGCGTTTCACTGAGCCAGCGGCGCAGCCAGACGCCGATCACACCAAACACGCCGCCCAGCAGAAACGGGTAACGCCAGGCGTAATCGAGGATTTCGACCGGGGTGAAGGCCTGCGCCAGGAAGGTGGCCGTCAAGGCACCGAGCAGATAACCGAAGGTCAGTCCTGCCTGCAAAAACCCCAGGGCATAGCCCCGACGGCCCGCAGGCGCATGCTCGGCGACGAACACCCAGGCGCTCGGCACTTCACCGCCCACGGCCGCCCCTTGAAACACTCTCAGGAGCAACAGCAGCAGCGGGGCGAAATAGCCGATTTGCGCGTAGGTCGGCATGATTCCGATCAGCAGACAGGGCAACGCCATCATCAGGATGCTCAGGCTGAAGACCTTCTTGCGGCCCAAACGGTCGGCGAAATGCGCCATCAGGATCCCGCCCAGAGGACGTGCCAGATAGCCGGTGACGAAAATGCCGAAGCTTTGCAGCAAGCGCAGCCATTCAGGCATTTCCGGCGGGAAGAACAACTGGCTCAGGGTCAGCGCGAAAAATACGAAGATGATGAAATCATAGATTTCCAGCGCGCCGCCGAGGGCGGCAAGCCCCAAGGTTTTGTAGTCCGAGCGGTTGAAGGGCGTCGGGGGTGAATCGGTGTTGGCAGTCATGAAAAGAACTCTGGTGCAGGCAAAAACCAAGGCGCCCATGGTCTACGCAAACGCGCCAGCGGACAACCCGCTAGACTAAAGTCGCATAGTCGCAAAACAGCCCCGCACAAAACTTTCGGGTGAATTAATGTCGATGTCTGTCCGAACGGGCCGCTACCGCCCCGAAGACCACAATAAACATAATAATTCGAGGTACTCCCGTGGCCGCTGATATCGAAGATAGCCGCTCCGCCCGCTTTGCCCTGCGCTGCTCAAGTTTTGCCGAACGCTGGTTTCCCGATTCCTGGGTGTTTGCCGCGCTGGCCGTGATTATCGTCGCCCTCGCCACCATGGCCATGGGCGCCAAACCCACCGACGCGGCCATGGCGTTCGGCGACGGTTTCTGGAGCCTGATCCCGTTCACCATGCAAATGGCTTTCGTGGTGATCGGCGGGTATGTGGTCGCCAGCTCGCCACCGGCAGTCAAGCTGATCGACCGTCTGGCGAAAATCCCGAAAAACGGCCGCTCCGCCGTGGCCTGGGTGGCGCTGATCTCCATGGTTGCATCGCTGCTGAACTGGGGCCTGTCGCTGGTGTTCGGCGGCTTGCTGGTGCGCGCCCTCGCCCGCCGTACCGACCTGAAGATGGACTATCGCGCCGCCGGAGCCGCAGCGTACCTGGGCCTTGGCGCGGTGTGGGCCTTGGGCTTGTCATCGTCCGCGGCGCAATTGCAGGCCAACCCGGCCAGTCTGCCGCCGTCGATTCTGTCGATCACCGGGGTCATTCCCTTCACCCAGACCATCTTTCTCTGGCAGTCGGGGGTGATGTTGCTGGCGCTGGTCGTCGTCTCGATCATCATCGCCTACGCGACCGCCCCCGGCCCTAACTCGGCACGTGACGCCAAAGCCTGCGGGGTCGACCCGAGTTTCAATCTACCGCCCCTGCAACCACGCACCCGTCCCGGCGAATGGCTGGAGCACAGCCCGCTGCTCATCATACTTTTGGTGCTGCTGGCCGCCGGATGGCTGTTCCATGAGTTTTCGACCAAACCGGCGATCAGTGCGATCTCCGGCCTTAACACTTACAACTTCCTGTTCATCATGCTCGGTGCGCTGCTGCACTGGCGCCCGCGCAGCTTCCTCGACGCCGTGGCCCGTGCGGTACCGACCACCACCGGCGTGCTGATCCAGTTCCCCCTGTACGGCTCGATCGCCGCGTTGATGACCACGGTCAAAGGCGCTGATGCCCAGACCCTGGCCCATCACATCTCGACCTTCTTCGTCAGCATCGCTTCCCACGATACCTATGCGCTGCTGATGGGCGTGTACTCGGCGATCCTCGGCTTCTTCATTCCGTCCGGTGGCGGCAAGTGGATCATCGAGGCGCCGTATGTGATGCAAGTCGCCACGGATCTGAACTACCACCTGGGTTGGGCCGTGCAGATCTACAACGCCGCCGAAGCCCTGCCCAACCTGATCAACCCGTTCTATATGCTGCCGCTGCTGGGCGTGCTCGGGCTGAAAGCACGGGACCTGATCGGATTTTCGTTCGTGCAACTGCTGGTGCACACGCCGTTGGTGTTGCTGTTGCTCTGGGCGCTGGGAACGACGCTGGCGTATACGCCACCGGTAATGCCGTAGACCACTGGAGCTTTTGTGGGAGGCGGTGCAGCTCCCACATTTGAGACGGACCCACAGGCTAAAAAGGATCTGAGCATGATTAAACTCGCAGGACTGACGCTCGCGGCACTCACCCTGAGCGCCGCCGCCCACGCCGATGTGACCCTGAACCTGGGCAGCACCGAACGCCTCACGCGGCTTTTTGCTTATCCCAACAACTGCAACGTGATTTGCTTTCGCAACTGGACACTGGAGCAAACGGTCGAGCATTACCTGACCCAAAGCGTGCAGCGCGATGGCTACGGCACCGCGAAGGTTCTGGTCAAAACCGATAATGGTCAGCTCTTCACTGTCATCAGCGGCGTACCCGCCGACTATCAAAAACCCTTGACGGCGCTGCTCGACGCCGGCGATCTGGCTTACACCGCCGCCAGCAAACTGAATGCCGACGGCAAGTGGGCCTATAACTGGTATTTTTTCCTGCCGCTGGGCATGCCCCTGGAAAACCGCAGAAGCGTCGAATTGCTGCACTTCCCGCCCGACTATTCATTGACCCAGGCCCAGGATTACCTCAAGTCAGCCACGACGGATCGCTGGGCCTCATTACTGACGATCAATGGCGTCCCGGCCGAGCAGACGCCGAGCTACCAGACGATCATCGACATCGCTCCGATTGCCGCGCCGTCCAACGCCGGCAAGGACCTGGAAGGTGTCTACGATTACTTCAAGGACTACCAGACCACCATGGTCAAGAACCTCAGCCGAAATGCCAGCGGCGAGGCCGTGCCGATGGTTGCGTTTGGTTCACCGGTGCGTGACTGGATCAAACAGCAGTACGGGCCGACGGTGAATGTACTGGGCCTGGTGAATATCAGCCCGAACGAAGGGCTGAAAGTACCCGTTCTGGGTGCCAACCACCCGAGCTACATTTGGTACGCCGCCGACCCGGCAAACTACACCGGCACCGATGCCAAGGCCAAAGCCGATGCAGCGGGACTGAAAGTCATGGGACAGGACCTGAGCGCCGCGTGCTGGCAGGCCGCCATGGGCCGCGAGACTGACAGCAATGCTGATATTGAGCTCAGGAGTTGCACGCAAACCTGGCAAGTGGCCCAGAAAGATAAAACCTGCGAGCTGTTCTACACCTCGATCCGCAATCTGACGCCTCAACAAGCTGCAGGCAAATGCGCGTCGGCAACGATCCAGGCCCAGCTCAAACAACTCAAGGCACCTGCGCCGGCGACGGCAGTTCCCGCCCCGGGATTGTAGATCGATGAACCGATGAACGGCCGGTCTCGCTGTCAGTTATGACAGTAGACCCGCCGACTCATCTGCGAGAGGCTTGGGCGAAACCATGTTGCAGCGCTGACAGGATCGTCAGTTGGAGGAAGTCGCAGCATCCAGCCAACAAGGATCGTTATGAAAGCCAATGCCCCTCACAATCCCCTCGCCGCACCGCCAGCCGGTGTCTATCCGTTTGCGCACCTTCCGGTTCGCCTGGGATTCCCCTCCCGGGCCGACTTCGAGGTCATCACCAACGACAAAGGCGCAGCGATCGCCATTGCTGCCTTGCGCGAGTTTCCCCGTATCAGCCGAATTTGCCGGATATCGGGACAACTACTGCCCTATCGTTGCCGACATACCAGGCAACTCGCTCCCGGCGTGCATGTCTTCGACCCACGCTTCTGTGGATTGCTGCAACACGCTTGCGACCCAAATGTCTTTCTCGACATGAGCGAGCTATGGCTGTGGGCGCTGAAGGACATACAGAAAGGTGACTGGCTGACGATCGACTACGCCGCCACCGAAGACAAACTGTTGCGTCAGTTCGCCTGTCAATGCGGTTCGTACAAATGTCGCGGCTGGATCACCGGCTACAATGAATCGCCAAACGCCGACGGCCAGGCCTTTTTACAGCGCTGGCGTCGGCATCTGTTCGACTGAATGCGTTACTGCGCTTCGACCGGACGCAGGCGGTACTGTGGCGGCAATTGCTCGAAGCCACTGATCGTAGTGTTCAGGCTTTTCCAGCGACCGTCCTTGATGCCGTAGATGCAACCGTGGATCGACAGGCTCTGTCCGCGGTGCCAGGCGTTTTGCACGATGCTGGTATGGGCGACATTGGCCACTTGCTGAACCACATTGAGTTCGCAGAGCCGATCGACCTGCTCCTCTTCAGTGGCCAGTTTGGCGAGTTCTTCGCGCTTCTCGTAGTAAAGGTCGCGAATCGAACGCAGCCAGCCGTCGATCAGGCCGAATTGGCGATCCTGCATCGAGGCTCGAACACCACCGCAACCATAGTGGCCGGTGACCAGAATGTGTTTGACCTTGAGTACGTCAACCGCGTACTGAATCACCGACAGGCAGTTGAGGTCGGTGTGCAACACCACATTGGCCACGTTGCGGTGTACGAACAAATCGCCCGGCAGCATGCCGACGATCTCGTTGGCCGGCACCCGGGCATCGGAACAGCCGATCCACAGGTACTCGGGAGTCTGTTGGCGAGCCAGCTTGGCGAAGAAGTCAGGATCTTCTTTGGTGATCGCGTCAGCCCAGCGCTCGTTGTTGTCGATCAGATCTTGTAGTTCGTTCATGCAATGAAGCCTCGAGAATGATGCGCTGCTTTGACAGACAACCGCCCGTCGAGGTCACGCGCTTTATGCACATGCCACCGAAAGCTCGTAAATGGCGCTCCGTGCCGGTGGAATTCTCGGTAACCCAGTGGGTCCACCTAGTAAGGCCCACAGTATGAGGAATTGCCATGACTGATTCACGACGTCCATATGATGCGGTGCAACCAGAACCCATCGATGACAACGAAGACCGCATGGGTTCGGTGCATGAGCTGGATTTCGACGAGGAAGAACCCGATGCCAGGATCGGCGACGAGTTGCCGGACAGCGAGCGAGCGCAACTGATACCCCGTCGGCGCGTGCGCGAAGCCGGCATGACCGGTGCATCGACCGCTGATCACGAACCCACGGATGATGACATGAGCCCGGAAACTCTGATCCGCGAAGACGGCGCCCGCGATGCCCATGAAGCGGGTCAAGGGGATCAGGCTGATTGGGACTTGAGCATTGTCGATGAAGACGACATCGGTGGGGGCAATGGGCTGGATGAAGAGGAAATGGCCCGGCGCGATCCGCTGGACCGCAAACGTTGATCGATCCTGGACAGGAGCCTTTGGTGGCTCCTGCCCAGCAATCGGCATTTAATTTGTAACAAAGATGTTCAATCTACCAGCGTACAGGCCATGACCACCGCATCTTCGCGTCCGCCCACCGCCGGGTAGTAATCCCGCCGACGTCCGATCTCGTTGAAGCCATAGCGCTCATACAACTTGAACGCCGCCGTGTTGCTGTCGCGGACCTCCAGGAAACATTCCCGGGCATCGGCCTTGTAGGCAATCGACATCAAATGCTCCAGCAGCGTCAAACCCAGGCCACGACCCTGGTTTTCCGGTTTGACGGTGATGTTCAGCAGGTGCGCCTCATCGAGAATGATCTGCACCACACCGTGACCCACCTGCTGCTGCCCTTCGAACATCAGCCAGATCTGGTACTTGCCCAGGCCATCGAGAAAAATCCCGCGGGTCCAGGGATGGCTGTAGGCCGCGTATTCGATTTTCAGTACAGCTTCCAGGTCCGCCTCGGTCATCGGGCGGAACGATACAGCGTCACTCATTCGATTCTTTCCAGCGCGCCATCAGCCGACGCATGGCTTGCCAGACATCAGCCTTACGCTGTGGCTCTTCCATTAATAATTCCAGGCCAGGCAAGGCCCAGACCGAGCCCAGGCCTTCGACCTGGAGTTCACGATTGAAGGATTCGGCATTGGCCTCCCCGGCAAAACGCACGGCAGGCAGGCCGATCAGCCATAGACAGACGCACGGCGCGTCTTCCAGCCGGGCCGAGATAAAGCCCTGCACGAAGTCACGGGCCGCTTCCGGGCCCTGATCCATCGTGCCTCGGGCCAGCAGCGGCCAGCGCACCGGCTCGCCAATGATCTGCGGACTGTCCGGCAGGCCGGCGGCGCGCAACATGTCCTTGAGCAACAGATAAGCGGGATCGCGGGCCTGGAACGCCTCGCCTGTGGGTAACTCCACCAGCAGCAGGCAACGCCCTGCCCGCAGCAACTGCAGGGCAAAACGAGGTGGCGGTACGGGGGCGACCCTGGCGACGACCGGCGCTTCTACGACTTCTTCCACCGGTTTGGCCCCGGTGCGCGAGCTTGCCAACGATGGCCGTGGTACTTCGATTTTCACCCGCTCGGCCGGTTTGACCTGCGGTTCCACAGGCGCCTGGGCCGCAGGTGCCGGCACTGCCGGGGCGACGGGCAACGGCTCGGGCAGCTCCAGCAGTTCGGGCCGCGACGGTGCAGCAAAGGGCAATTCGGTGCGCGGCAGCCAATTGACCACCTGCATGGCGTTCAAATAGGCGCGGCGGCGAGACTCGATAAGCAAAGGTCGGCCACTTGTGGATAACTAAAGTGCGGTGATTCTACCGCCCTTCGCTCAAGATCGCCCGCAGTTGATCGTTAGAAAAGCGACAGTCCGTCCCGAGAGTGAATCGCATCGGTCCCGATGCAGTACAATCTCGGCTTTTAATCGCCAACCAGCCGGCCATTCCGATGATCGAACCCAAGCGCGTCTTGCGCGCCCTCGCTGAACACTGGGCACTTCTGGAGCCACTGTGCGAGCACTTCGACCAAGGCACACTGAGCCTCAACGAACTGCGTTCACAACTGGCCGCCCAGCAACTCGACAGTACGCCGCAGGACATCACCAGCCTGCTGGACGTGTGGATTCGCCTCGACATTCTGGTTCCCGTGGCGAAAAGCCCGAACCGGTTCGAGCTCAACGCGCAGATCCACGACTTCCTCGCTTACCTGCGCCGTGAACACCGTCTGGGCCTGTGTCTGGAGATCGAAGCCTATTTGCGTCATCTCGAACGCCTGGCCGGCTACATCCAGGACGCCTTCGACATCCGCGACGGCAATGATCTGGCGCGCCAACTGCGTCTGCTGGACATGCGCGTACGCGATGTATTGAAAAAACTCGCCAACGACGAACAGGCCCTGGTGGCCGTTGCCGAGCGGGCCAAGACCAGCGACCGGCAGATCCCGCTGCGCCAGCGTTACGCTGAGGTCCTGGCGACCTGGGACGAATACGTCGAGCCGATGATTCAGTTGGTCAACGCCGACGGCGCCTTTGAACAGGGTGTGCGCAAGGTCGAAAACGTGCTGCTGCGCATGCTCACCGAGCAGCAACGCCTCGGCCATCTGGTTGATGACGACATGCTGCTGCGCACCCACGCGCGGATCCTCGAAATGCAGACCAGTGCGCAACTGACCCTGCGTCACGCCCGCGAGTTGCTGCTGCCGCTGCGTGAAGAAGCCCGTCGTCACAACGCCGTGACCCGCGGTGCGGCGCTGGCCCTGTCGATGATTCGCCGCAAGGGCATCGACGCGGTGCCACAAGCCGCGATGCCGATGTTCACGCGGCCGCAAAGCACCTTTCTCGGCAGTGCCAGTCAGGTCGAGGCCTATGTTTACGCGCTGGCCCGTTTCGAGCCGAAACCGGCGCGCTTCCCCAAGGCACACAAGACCCACAAGGGCGGCGATGCCCCGCGTGCGCCACGCACGGTCCGGGAGATGCTCGACCGTTGCGAAGACGCCCTGCCGATGCCAGACCTGATGACCTGGCTGCTGGAGCAGGAACCGGACGGCGCCACCGACGAACTGCTGTATTGGTTCTCGCGCCTGTCGCGGGAAAAGCGCTTCAAACGCGAACGTCTGGAACGCCGCGATTACTTCACACACGAGCACCAGGTCAGCCTGCGCTCCTTCGCCCTGCTCTCGGCCGGTCCTGATGCCTCCGAGAATTCTGCGAGCACCCTCCATGCCAGTACTCCCCATGCAACTTGATCTATCCGAACTGTCTCAGCTGGCGCCGATCTTTCGCGAGCTGTTCAAGGGCTACCACGTCAGCCGTCGCGATCCAGAGCTGTACGCGCAGCTGTCGAACTTTCAGGACCAGTACCGCACGCTGTTCAAGGCGCTGGGCTTTGAACTGGTCTGCGACACCCGTGGTTTCTACTACTTCGTGCCGGACCTCGCGGCGGCAGCGGTGAACAAGACGGCCCAGCGCCTGGCACTGTTCACCTTCATCCTCGTCGAGCACCTGGCCGACCAGGGCCGCGACCCGATCGCCGTGCTCGACGGCGGCAGCCTCGGCCGTGATGAACTGCCATCGTTGCTCGAGAAGTATCGCGACCTGTTCATCCAGGCCGAAGTGCAGACCCAGGACGAACTGGAAGAAAAAATCATGCGCCGCATGACCCAGCTCGGCTTCGCCAGTGAAGAAAACGGCGTCTACCGCTTCCTGCCGCCGATGCACCGCTTCCTCGATGTGTGCCTGTCGGTTCAACAGGACCGTGATCTGGCGGCCAGCCTGCACAGCGTGCTGCCACTGCCGGCGCCGGTGCTGATCGACGAAGACAGCGATGAAAAGCTGCTGCAGACCGACGACCCGCTCGATTTGAGCGAATTCGATGGTGAAAGCGAAGAAGACGCACTGGCCCGTGCCATCGCCGAAGAACAGGAGCTCGACGCATGAGCAAGGAACGCTACGGCATCCGCCGCTTTGCCCTACTGAACACCGCCGGCTACAGCCTCGGGCTGTTCCCGCTGGAAGAGCCGCTGTCGGTCTACGGCGCAAACAATCTGGGCAAATCCGCCTCGATCAATGCGTTGCAGTTCCCGATCCTGGCGCGCATGTCGGACATGAGTTTCGGCAAGTACAGCCTGGAACAATCCCGGCGCTTCTATTTTGCTTCGGACACCAGTTACATCCTCGTCGAAGTGAACCTGCCCCACGGTCCACATGTGATCGGCGTGGTCGGTCGTGGTCCGGGCGGCGGTTTCGGTCACCAGTTCTTTGCCTATGCCGGCAAATTGGACCTGGCTCATTACCAGAAAAACGATACCTGCCTGCGTCAGAAGGAACTGTTCACCAACCTTGAACGCGAAGGCCTGAAAGCCTACGAGCTCAAGCCGGATGAATTGCGTCGCTTGCTGGTCGGCGGCCACACCTCGATCCCGCTGGACCTCACGCTGATCCCGCTGCGCTCCACCAGCGAGCAGAGCCTGAAGACCTTCCGCGCCCTGTTCATCAACCTGCTGCACATGCGTGAAATCACAGCGGCCAAGCTCAAGCAATTGTTCCTGGATGCCTTCGAACACAGCCTGCGTTCCGGTAGCGTGGATTACATTGCGGCGTGCGAAGAAGCCTTCCGCGATGTACGACGCATGGAGCAGGACTACAACTCGCTGGTCGCCGCCGGCCCATTGGTCGAAGCCTTGGCCAACGGCGTGAAACAGCGCGACATCCTGCGTGGCAAACTGCACCGGATTTCGCCTTTGCTCGACTCTTTGCTCGGCACTTGGTCAGACTACGCTGGCGCACGCAAGGAAGAGCTGACGATCCAGGCCGAACACTACCGTCGCGAGCAGGACGAACTGCAAAACGATCAACGCGGTGGCACTCAGGAACTGATGCGTCTGGAGCGGGAAATTACCGGCATCCAGCGCTGGCTCGGCGAGCTGTCGGTGCTCAAGCATCGCTTTGCCCTGGTCGATGACGTCAAGGTGCTGGAGCAGCAATTGCTCGCGGCCAAGGATGCCCACGATGAACTGGCCGGTGCGCTGGCGCAGTCGCGACAATTCAGCGCCGAGGATCTGGAAGAGCGTCTGCGGGATCTGGAAAAACGTCTGAAGTCGGTCAAGCAGCAACTCGATCACGCCGACAACAACAGCTACGCCCGCTTGCGCGAAGAGTTCTCGCAGCAGGACGTCGAACGCTTGATGCGTCTGTTCAACAGCGCGCTGTTCAGCCTGCCCCTGGGCGAACACGGCATTGCGCTGGACGACAACGGCGACTGGGTCAAATCCGTAGAACTGATCCTCGACGGCTTCAAAGGCGAGCGTTTCGAAGTGCCGGGGCTGTCCATCGACATCTCCCACATCGAGCCGCCGGCCTTGCAGGCCCTGGCTGACCGTGCGGCACTGCGCGACCAGAAAGAGCGCCTGGACAAAGAACTCAAGCAACTGAAAACCCAGCAAGCCGTGGCCGCTGACCGCGCCGCGAGCAAGACCCAGACCGAAGCGCTGTACCAGCAAGTGCTGGATGCGCAGAAGGCCCTGGAAGACTTCCGTCGCGCGCAAACCCTGAGCGCCGAAGAAGGCGACAAGCTTGAGCAACTGGCTCAAATGGAAGCCGCGCAGGACGAATTGAAGCGCTCCAGCGATGCCTTTACCGAACGCGTCCAGCAACTGTCGGCCAAGCTGCAACTGGTCGGCCGGCAGATCGCCGACATGGAAGCCAAGCAACGCACGCTCGATGACGCCCTGCGCCGCCGTCAGCTACTGCCGGCGGACCTGCCTTTCGGCACGCCGTTCATGGACCCGGTCGACGATTCCATGGATAACCTGTTGCCGCTGCTCAACGATTATCAGGACAGTTGGCAAGGTCTGCTTCGCGCCGACGGCCAGATCGAAGCGCTGTACGCGCAGGTGCGCCTCAAGGGCGTGGCCAAGTTCGACAGCGAAGACGATATGGAGCGGCGCCTGCAATTGTTGATCAACGCTTACGCGCACCGCACCGACGAAGCCCTGACCCTGGGCAAGGCACGTCGCGCCGCTGTTACCGACATCGCCCGCACCCTGCGCAACATCCGTAGCGACTACGACAGCCTCGAGCACCAGTTGGCGTTGTTCAACCGCGAGATCAACAAACGTCAGGTGTCGAACCTGCAGAGCTTCCGCATCGTGCTCGCGCCGAACAAGGAAGCGCTCAAGCACATCGACCAGATCATCCACAGCGCCGGCCAGTACGAAGAAGGCGAAACCCTGTCGGTGTTCGATCTGAGCCAGAGCGCGGAACAGGACAACAAGAACGAAGAGGCCAAGGAATACCTGGCACGCCTGGTGGCGGCGAACCACAACCAGCTCGGCCTCAAGGACTTGTTCGAACTGGCGTTCGAGATCACCAAGGTCAACGGTCAGCCGGTGATCCACACCGACATCGACGGCGCCGCGTCAAACGGCACCACGATGACCATCAAGGCGCTGACCAACATGTACTTGTTGCTGCACTTGATGGACCGCGACCTGGCCGGCCGTGTGCGCTTGCCGTACTACCTCGACGAGGCGGCGGACATCGACGAGAAGAACCAGGCAGCGTTGCTGGAAACCAGCCTGCAACTGGGCTTCGTACCGATCCTGGCAAGCGTGAAGCCACAGGTCTGCGCCAGTGTCGCTATCGACCTGGAAGGCGGCAGCGGCCCGGCTGGCATCTACATCGACGAGGCGGACTGGAAGTACATCCGTCGTCATGATCAGGTGAAGGCAACCATCAATGCTGAAGCGGACGAGCCGGAGCTGGACGCGGTCTGACGCTTGAATTGAAGGCAACAAAAAAGGCCGCGACCCTCAGGATCGCGGCCTTTTTCATTGGTGCAGGGCTAAGGCCGATCCGGACTACTTACCGAGTGAGATCTTCGGCGCCCAGGTCAGCCATTCCTCTTCGAACTTGTCGAACAGCGGGAACGTCTGCTCCGCCTGTGCCGGAGTGCCCATGCGTTCGCCATCCGGGGTGGCAAATGCAACCCCACCCTGAATCAGGGTCTCCAGCGATTCGGTACGAAGAGTCGCCCCCTTGAACAGCCCGACATCAAGACCAAAACCACTGGTGTTCCAGAATCGAGTGCCGCTGCGAACCAATGGCGCGTATTTCGGCTCGATCAGAATGTGGATCAACACGCGGTCTGCGGTCTGACCCAGTTCATACCCGGTCACTTTGCCGACCGTGATTTCACGGTACGTCACCGGCACACCGGCTTTCAGTGAACCACGCCGCGCAGCGCTCAACACCAGACTCAACCCGGCTTCGACCCTGGCGCTCTCGGGGGGGCTGGCCAGGGCTGTGAAGTTTTTCTGCGGACCAAGGTTCTTTGGTGCTGGCTGGACCTCGATGTATTGCCCGGTGACCAAGGTCTCCAGGTTAGAGGTCTTGATCAAGCCCAGCTCGGGCTTGACCACCCAGAATTGGCTACCGACGCGGGCGATGCGCTCAGGCACTTCAGTGAGTCGCGCGGTGATAAGCACCGATTGCAGGTCATCCGTGAGGTCAACGCCTTCAATCTTGCCGACATCCAGCCCTTTGAAACGAATCGGTGTACCGGCGCGCAAGCCATCGGCGCGATCAACCCTGATCGTGATCACCTCGCCTTTTTGCGTAGCCTCATCATGACTGGCAAACAACCGGAAACGCGGAATCCGCTTTTGCAAAGGCGCCTTGGCCTGTGGCGTTTCAAAGGCAATGCCGCCCGCCATCAAGCTTTGCAACGACTCACTTTTGACTTGAATACCTCCGGTCAGCCCACCCGTCAGGGTAATGCCGCTGGCATTCCAGAATCGGGTCGACGCATTGACCAGGTTTTCGTATTCCTTCTCGATGTGAACACCGATCACCAGTTGGTTTTTCTTGCGTGAAAACTGATAGCTCTGTACCGAGCCGACCTTGACCTGCTTGTACAGAACAGGGCTGCCGACTTCCAGCGAACCAAGGTTCTCGGTGAACAACACCAGGTGCAGACCCGGCGAACGTAAATCCAGCGGCGGCGCCTTGGGCCTCGCGACGAACTCGCGTTGCGGCGCTGCGCCTTTATCCCCGGGACGCACGGCGATGTAGTTACCTTTGACCAGCGCCTCAAGCCCCGTGATGCCGGCGAGCGAGATCGACGGTTTGACCACCCAGAACTGAGTGCCATCGACGAGGTAGTCTTCAGCCAACGGATCCAGCGTCAGTTCGGCGCTCGCAGCCGCCAAATCAGCGTCAACCTTGAGCGCCTTGAGTGTGCCAACCTGAATGCCCTTGTACATGACCGGCGTACGACCGGCCTGCAGACCTTCGAAGTCACTGAGTTTGACCTTGACCTTGATACCGGCCGCAGCGGCATCGAAGTCCTCATAGAGACGGAATGGCAGACTCGGATCCGTGGGCGGGCTGTCCCTGCGATTTTCCGGAGTGGCGAACGCGATGCCACCCGCGACAATGCTGGCAAGAGACTCGCTGCGCACCTTCACGCCCGACAGATTGGCATCGATGCTGATGCCGCTGGCGTTCCAGAAACGCGTGTGTTTACGCACCAGTTTGGCGTAGGTCGGCTCAATGAAGACCTTGAGTTCAACAGTGCTCTGATCTTCGGACAGCACGTAACTTTTGATCTGGCCGACCTTGATTTGTTTGTAGAACACCGGGCTACCGCGGTTCAACGAGCCCAGGCGATCTGCCTTGATCGTCAGGTGCAGCCCGGGCTGGGCGTCGGATAGCGGCGGCTCCTGGGCCAGGGCCTTGAATTTGCGCGTGGGCTCACCTTCCCCGGGACTGATCGCGACGTAATTGCCCGAAACCAGGGTCTCCAGGCCGGTGATCCCGGCCAGGGTTACACTCGGCTTGACCAACCAGAATCGCGTGCTGGTCCGCAGGTATTGCTCCACGTCCTTATTCATTTCGACGGTGGCAATTACGCCCTTGGAGGCTCCTTCATCATCGAGTTTGAGCGTTTTCACCTTGCCGACCGGCATGCCTTTATAGACGACTTCAGTCTTGTTGGCCTGAATGCCTTCGCCGCTTTCAAAGCGCACCTGGACCTCGATGCCAGTCTCGGAATAAGCACGCCAGCCAAGCCAGCTACCGATGATCAGGGCGATCAGGGGGAGTACCCAAATGGCTGACCAGTTCGAGGCCGGTCGGGTTTTCGCTGTTGGCAAATCAGTCATGGTCGTCGTCCGACTCCGTGTTATCCCAAATCAGTCGGGGATCGAAAGTTACTGCGGCCAGCATGGTCAGGATGACCACACTGGCAAAGGCTATGGCACCAAGATCGGCTTCGACGCTGGCCAGTCGCCCGAAGTTCACGACCGCCACCAGAATGGCGATCACAAAAATATCGAGCATCGACCAGCGGCCGATGAACTCGATGAAGCGGTACATCCATATACGTTGGCGGGCTGAAAGTGGCTGACGACGCTGTACGGAATACAGCAGCAGTGCAATGCCCACGAGTTTGAACGTGGGTACCAGAATACTGGCGATAAAAACCACGGCGGCAATAGGGATCATGCCGTGCTGAACCAATTGGATCACGCCGGACATGATAGTGCTGGGGTCACCCTTGCCCAGCGAACTCACGGTCATGATCGGCAACACATTGGCGGGTATGTAGAGAATGGCAGCAGTAATCAGCAACGCCCAGGTGCGCATCAGGCTATTCGGACGGCGGGCATGCACTATGGCACCACAGCGAGTACACACCTGCTCACCGGCATCAGCTTCCTGCTTGTTCAACTCATGGCATTCGGCGCAAATCAGAATGCCTGCATCAATCGCCCGCATGGGCATCCTCTCCTGATAAAGCCTGCCAGATCTGGTGAGGCGACATCACAACCTCCAGCCAGACTTGAACCAATAGCAAAGCAACGAAGCAGGCCAGCCCGATACCTATCGTCATTGCTGCCATATCTGCCAGTTTTACGATGGCGACGAGTACACCCATGAGGTAAACCTCGAGCATCCCCCAATCTCTTAAATGGTGATAAATACGGTAAAGCAGCAAACCGTAACTGCGGCCGACATCAAAATGAATGCTCAGCAATACCGTCAGCTGGCACAGCAGCTTGAGCAGCGGTATACCCATGCTGCACAGGAACACAATCACGGCAACGCCTTGCATACCCGAATTGAACAAGCCCAAAACACCGCTCCAGACAGTATCTTGCGATGACTGCCCGAGTAGATTGAGCTGCATAATGGGTAAAAAGTTCGCGGGGACGTATAACAAAAGCGCCGCGATGACCAAAGCCAGGCTGCGGTGCACCACGTTGTGTCGATGGGCGTATAGCTCGTACCCGCAGCGCGGGCACAGGGCTTTCTCGCCATGGGCAAGCTTGGGCTTGCGCATCAGCAAGTCGCATTCGTGACACGCCACCAAATCGCCCAGTGGTAAATCTGACAGCCCGGAGGCGTCAACCGGATCTGGCATAAGGGCTCTGGCTCCGAAAAAGTTGGACCTATTCTAGTGCCCTGAATCAAAAATAACTGTTCAAATTTCTGCGGTGATTAATCGTGCTTTTCTTGCGCCAAAAACAAAACCCCTACCTGCATACGCAGATAGGGGTTTTGGAATTTAATCTTGACGATGACCTACTCTCACATGGGGAAACCCCACACTACCATCGGCGATGCATCGTTTCACTGCTGAGTTCGGGATGGGATCAGGTGGTTCCAATGCTCTATGGTCATCAAGAAATTCGGGTACCGAACCGTCTTTCGACGCTTCAGCAAATTGGGTATGCGATAGTTTGTGCGGCTTTTGTGAATGGTTGCGAACTTTCGGTTCATTGCGTCTTCACACACCGCAATCTGGCCTTTCGACGCAAATTGCTTGGGTGTTATATGGTCAAGCCTCACGGGCAATTAGTATTGGTTAGCTCAACGCCTCACAGCGCTTACACACCCAACCTATCAACGTCGTAGTCTTCGACGGCCCTTCAGGGAACTCAAGGTTCCAGTGAGATCTCATCTTGAGGCTAGTTTCCCGCTTAGATGCTTTCAGCGGTTATCTATTCCGAACATAGCTACCCGGCAATGCCACTGGCGTGACAACCGGAACACCAGAGGTTCGTCCACTCCGGTCCTCTCGTACTAGGAGCAGCCCCTCTCAAATCTCAAACGTCCACGGCAGATAGGGACCGAACTGTCTCACGACGTTCTAAACCCAGCTCGCGTACCACTTTAAATGGCGAACAGCCATACCCTTGGGACCGGCTTCAGCCCCAGGATGTGATGAGCCGACATCGAGGTGCCAAACACCGCCGTCGATATGAACTCTTGGGCGGTATCAGCCTGTTATCCCCGGAGTACCTTTTATCCGTTGAGCGATGGCCCTTCCATACAGAACCACCGGATCACTAAGACCTACTTTCGTACCTGCTCGACGTGTCTGTCTCGCAGTCAAGCGCGCTTTTGCCTTTATACTCTACGACCGATTTCCGACCGGTCTGAGCGCACCTTCGTACTCCTCCGTTACTCTTTAGGAGGAGACCGCCCCAGTCAAACTACCCACCATACACTGTCCTCGATCCGGATAACGGACCTGAGTTAGAACCTCAAAGTTGCCAGGGTGGTATTTCAAGGATGGCTCCACGCGAACTGGCGTCCACGCTTCAAAGCCTCCCACCTATCCTACACAAGCAAATTCAAAGTCCAGTGCAAAGCTATAGTAAAGGTTCACGGGGTCTTTCCGTCTAGCCGCGGATACACTGCATCTTCACAGCGATTTCAATTTCACTGAGTCTCGGGTGGAGACAGCGCCGCCATCGTTACGCCATTCGTGCAGGTCGGAACTTACCCGACAAGGAATTTCGCTACCTTAGGACCGTTATAGTTACGGCCGCCGTTTACCGGGGCTTCGATCAAGAGCTTCGCGTTAGCTAACCCCATCAATTAACCTTCCGGCACCGGGCAGGCGTCACACCCTATACGTCCACTTTCGTGTTTGCAGAGTGCTGTGTTTTTAATAAACAGTCGCAGCGGCCTGGTATCTTCGACCGGCGTGGGCTTACGCAGCAAGTGCTTCACCCTCACCGGCGCACCTTCTCCCGAAGTTACGGTGCCATTTTGCCTAGTTCCTTCACCCGAGTTCTCTCAAGCGCCTTGGTATTCTCTACCCAACCACCTGTGTCGGTTTGGGGTACGGTTCCTGGTTACCTGAAGCTTAGAAGCTTTTCTTGGAAGCATGGCATCAACCACTTCGTGTTCTAAAAGAACACTCGTCATCAGCTCTCGGCCTTAGAATCCCGGATTTACCTAAGATTCCAGCCTACCACCTTAAACTTGGACAACCAACGCCAAGCTGGCCTAGCCTTCTCCGTCCCTCCATCGCAATAACCAGAAGTACAGGAATATTAACCTGTTTTCCATCGACTACGCTTTTCAGCCTCGCCTTAGGGACCGACTAACCCTGCGTCGATTAACGTTGCGCAGGAAACCTTGGTCTTTCGGCGTGGGTGTTTTTCACACCCATTGTCGTTACTCATGTCAGCATTCGCACTTCTGATACCTCCAGCAAGCTTCTCAACTCACCTTCACAGGCTTACAGAACGCTCCTCTACCGCATCACCTAAGTGATACCCGTAGCTTCGGTGTATGGTTTGAGCCCCGTTACATCTTCCGCGCAGGCCGACTCGACTAGTGAGCTATTACGCTTTCTTTAAAGGGTGGCTGCTTCTAAGCCAACCTCCTAGCTGTCTAAGCCTTCCCACATCGTTTCCCACTTAACCATAACTTTGGGACCTTAGCTGACGGTCTGGGTTGTTTCCCTTTTCACGACGGACGTTAGCACCCGCCGTGTGTCTCCCATGCTCGGCACTTGTAGGTATTCGGAGTTTGCATCGGTTTGGTAAGTCGGGATGACCCCCTAGCCGAAACAGTGCTCTACCCCCTACAGTGATACATGAGGCGCTACCTAAATAGCTTTCGAGGAGAACCAGCTATCTCCGAGCTTGATTAGCCTTTCACTCCGATCCACAGGTCATCCGCTAACTTTTCAACGGTAGTCGGTTCGGTCCTCCAGTCAGTGTTACCTAACCTTCAACCTGCCCATGGATAGATCGCCCGGTTTCGGGTCTATTCCCAGCGACTAGACGCCCTATTAAGACTCGCTTTCGCTACGCCTCCCCTATTCGGTTAAGCTCGCCACTGAAAATAAGTCGCTGACCCATTATACAAAAGGTACGCAGTCACAGAACAAAGTCTGCTCCCACTGCTTGTACGCATACGGTTTCAGGATCTATTTCACTCCCCTCTCCGGGGTTCTTTTCGCCTTTCCCTCACGGTACTAGTTCACTATCGGTCAGTCAGTAGTATTTAGCCTTGGAGGATGGTCCCCCCATATTCAGACAAAGTTTCTCGTGCTCCGTCCTACTCGATTTCATGACTAAGAGATTTTCGCGTACAGGGCTATCACCCACTATGGCCGCACTTTCCAGAGCGTTCCGCTAATCTCAAAGCCACTTAAGGGCTAGTCCCCGTTCGCTCGCCACTACTAAGGGAATCTCGGTTGATTTCTTTTCCTCAGGGTACTTAGATGTTTCAGTTCCCCTGGTTCGCCTCTTAAGCCTATGTATTCAGCTTAAGATAACCATCTTATGATGGCTGGGTTCCCCCATTCAGACATCTCCGGATCAAAGTCTGTTTGCCGACTCCCCGAAGCTTTTCGCAGGCTACCACGTCTTTCATCGCCTCTGACTGCCAAGGCATCCACCGTATGCGCTTCTTCACTTGACCATATAACCCCAAGCAATCTGGTTATACTGTGAAGACGACATTCGCCGAAAATTCGCATTGCTCAAAGAGCAACTCACAAATTTTACCTTAGCCTGATCCGTTACCAGTGAAAGTAACGTTCAGTCTATCTTTCTATCACATACCCAAATTTTTAAAGAACGATCTAGCCAAAGACTAGAAATCAACATTCACCATCCTTCGATGGAATGCTCATTTCTAAGCTTTCAAACTTCAGAAGCAGTAGTGGTGGAGCCAAACGGGATCGAACCGTTGACCTCCTGCGTGCAAGGCAGGCGCTCTCCCAGCTGAGCTATGGCCCCGTATCTCTACAGGTGTCCCACACAAAATTGGTGGGTCTGGGCAGATTCGAACTGCCGACCTCACCCTTATCAGGGGTGCGCTCTAACCAACTGAGCTACAGACCCAATTTCGGGCTGCTTCTATCGTCTTCTTCAATGAATCAAGCAATTCGTGTGGGAACTTATGGAGCAGCTGAGTCGTCGATTAAGGAGGTGATCCAGCCGCAGGTTCCCCTACGGCTACCTTGTTACGACTTCACCCCAGTCATGAATCACACCGT
>NZ_JBTMNG010000001.1:452500-762500 GCF_054481335.1 Pseudomonas fluorescens group sp. PF-1 | reverse complement strand
ATACAACCAGAACAGGGGCCACACCAACGCGACAATAAAGACACCGACACGCCAAAGCGGATACCGCATCAGTAGTTCTTCCGCAAATCGAGCCCGCTATATAGAGACGCCACTTCATCAGCGTAGCCATTGAACATTTGCGTATCACGTACGTTGGGCTTGAGAAGGCCACTCGGCAAGCGACGCTCACGAGCCTGTGTCCAGCGTGGATGGTCAACCGCAGGATTCACATTGGCATAGAAGCCATATTCGTCCGGGGCAATACTCTGCCAGGTCGTTTTGGGCTGCTCATCGACCAGACTGATCCGCACAATGGACTTGATGCTTTTGAAGCCGTACTTCCATGGCACTACCAGACGCAACGGCGCCCCGTTCTGATTCGGCAACTCACGCCCGTACATCCCAACCGCCAGAATCGCCAACGGGTTCATCGCCTCATCCATGCGCAACCCTTCTACATAGGGCCAGTCGATCAAGGCGAATCCGGATCGCTGCCCCGGCATGTTCTTGGGATCCTGCAGCGTTTCAAAACGAATGAATTTGGCTTTTGACGTTGGCTCTACTTGCTTGAGTAACGCCGAGACGGGAAAACCGATCCATGGAATGACCATCGACCAGGCCTCCACACAGCGAAGGCGGTAGATCCGCTCTTCCAACTGATAAGGCCTCATGAAGTCTTCGAGTGCATAGCGTCCCGGCTTACCCACTTCGCCATCCACCACCACAGTCCAGGGCTCAGTCTTTAACGCGCCGGCATTGGCTGCAGGATCACCTTTGTCGGTGCCAAACTCATAGAAGTTGTTGTAATGGGTAGCATCCTTGAAAGGCGTGATCGCCTCATCCTTCACGGCGACTGCATCCCAACGGGTGGAAGGAAGTTTTTCGCTGAACCAGGAAGGCGCCTTGCCAGGTTCAACATCCGAATAACGCCCCGCCTCATTGGCGCTAGCCCAGCGAGGCAGCCCGCTCAGCGCCAAGCCGCCAACGGCAGCGCCCAATACATGACGTCGAGAGAGATAACAGGATTCAGGCGTGACGTCCGACTCATGACAGTCAGACGCCTTGGGGATTTTGATCAGCATGGCTACTCCGCAGCATTGGAGAACAGATGCACCAACAGACTGCGGAGTATGAGGGAAATTACATCAATCGACGCTTTTGCGCCGACGAAGATGTAACAAGTACTGCACCGGACCGGAAGCCGCGTACGCGAGGAAAACCAGCAGCAGGATGCGCGGAGGATCGCTGAACACTACGGCGAAGACCAGCACCACGGCCAGGATTGCCACGAAAGGCACACGCCCCTTGAGGTCCAGCTCCTTGAAGCTGTTGTACTTGATGTTGCTGACCATCAGCATGCCCGCAGCCGCGACCATCAAAGCCACCAGGAAGGACATCTTGGATCCCTGGATACCGTAGTCACTGAACGCCCAGACAATCCCTGCCACGACGCCAGCAGCAGCCGGACTGGCCAGACCAATGAAGTAGCGCTTATCGGCGGTGCCGACCTGGGTGTTGAAACGCGCCAGACGCAATGCCGCGCCCGCTACATAGATGAAAGCCACCATCCAGCCGACCTTGCCCATGTCGCCCAGCGCCCAACCAAATGCCAGCAAGGCCGGAGCCACACCGAAGGCAACCATGTCCGACAGCGAGTCGTACTCGGCACCGAAGGCACTCTGGGTATTGGTCATGCGCGCGACACGGCCATCGAGACCGTCGAGCACCATGGCGACGAAAATTGCGATGGCTGCGAAAGCAAAATACTTGCTCGCGCCAATCGAATCACCCGCACTCAGGGCGCTCTGTGCGCTCATGGAGTTAATGATGGAGTAAAACCCTGCGAACAGATTCGCAGTGGTGAACAGATTCGGCAGAAGATAGATACCACGATGCCGGACTTTGCGGCCTTCAGCGTCATGCCCTTCTTCAACATGCTCATCGATGGGCAGCAGGCTTTCGGCGTCAGAAGCCTGGTTTGGCTCTTCGGGACGTTCGCTCATGGACAATACCTTGCAACGGGGTGGAAAGTTTCGACAGATGTCTGCGGCAACGGTTCGCACCGCAAACGATGCAGCTTTATACCAGAACCGGCCCGCCAAACGAAAAAACGCGGCCTGGGCCGCGTTTTTCGTACAAGGACGTGACTTAGTTTTTGGCTTTGTCGACGATCTTGTTGGCACCGATCCACGGCATCATGGAGCGCAGTTGCTCGCCGATGATTTCGATACCGTGAGCGGCGTTGTTGCGACGCTTGGCGGTCATCGAAGGATAGCCGGTAGCACCTTCGCTGATGAACATCTTGGCGTATTCGCCGTCCTGAATACGTTTCAGGGCGTTGCGCATGGCCTGACGGGATTCGGCGTTGATCACTTCCGGGCCGGTCACGTACTCGCCGTATTCGGCGTTGTTGGAGATCGAGTAGTTCATGTTGGCGATACCGCCTTCGTACATGAGATCAACGATCAGCTTCAGTTCGTGCAGGCATTCGAAGTAGGCCATCTCTGGCGCATAGCCAGCTTCAACCAGCGTTTCGAAACCAGCTTTAACCAGTTCAACGGTACCACCGCACAGAACGGCTTGTTCGCCGAACAGGTCGGTTTCAGTCTCGTCCTTGAAGGTGGTTTCGATGATGCCGGTACGACCACCGCCAACACCGGCAGCGTAGGACAGAGCAACGTTCTTGGCGTTGCCAGACGCGTCCTGGTAGATCGCGATCAGGTCAGGAATACCGCCACCCTTCACGAACTCGGAACGTACGGTGTGGCCTGGAGCTTTCGGCGCGATCATGATCACGTCGAGGTCAGCGCGCGGCACTACCTGGTTGTAGTGGATCGCGAAGCCGTGGGAGAAGGCCAGGGTGGCGCCTTTCTTGATGTTCGGCTCGATTTCGTTCTTGTACAGCGAGGACTGGAACTCGTCCGGGGTCAGGATCATGACCAGGTCGGCCGCTGCGACAGCGGTAGCAACGTCGGTCACTTTCAGGCCGTGAGCTTCGGCTTTGGCAACGGTGGCCGAACCTTTACGCAGACCAACGGTAACGTCAACGCCGGAGTCTTTCAGGTTGCACGCTTGGGCGTGGCCCTGGGAACCGTAACCGATGATGGCAACTTTCTTGCCCTGGATGATCGACAGGTCGCAGTCTTTATCGTAGAAAACTTTCATGAATTTCCCCTATATATCCAGGCCGTTCAGGCCATTCGCTAATTTGGTTTAGATGCTGAGTACTTTGTCGCCGCGCGCAATCCCGGTGACGCCACTGCGTACAGTTTCCAGGATCGAGGCGGTGCCGATGGACTGAATGAAGCTGTCGAGCTTGTCGCTGGTACCGGTCAATTGAACGGTATACACGCTGGCGCTGACATCGACGATCTGCCCACGGTAAATATCGGTGGTGCGCTTGATCTCGGCGCGTTGGGCGCCGGTGGCTTTGACCTTGACCAGCATCAGTTCGCGCTCGATGTGAGCACTCTCCGACAGGTCGACCAGTTTTACCACTTCGATCAGCTTGTTCAGGTTTTTGGTGATCTGCTCGATGATCTCATCATGGCCGACAGTGGTCAGCGTCAGACGCGACAGGGTCGGGTCTTCGGTAGGCGCCACAGTCAGGCTTTCGATGTTGTAGTTGCGCTGCGAGAACAGGCCGACTACGCGAGACAAAGCGCCGGGTTCGTTTTCCAGAAGCAAGGAAATAATGTGCCGCATGATTAAGTACGCTCCGTCTTGCTCAGCCACATATCGCGCATGGAGCCGTCTTTGATCTGCATCGGGTAGACGTGCTCGTTGGCGTCGACCTTGATGTCAAGGAACACCAGGCGATCCTTCATCGCGAACGCTTCCTCCATCATCGGCTTCAAATCCTTCAAGTCGGTGATGCGCATGCCAACGTGACCATAGGCTTCAGCCAACTTGACGAAGTCCGGCAACGATTCCATGTAGGAATGCGAGTGACGCGCACCGTAGCTCATGTCCTGCCATTGGCGGACCATGCCGAGCACGCCGTTGTTGAGCAGAATGATCTTCAGTGGCAAGCCATGTTGCAGACAGGTCGACAACTCCTGAATGTTCATCTGAATGCTGCCCTCGCCGGTCACACAGGCGACTTCAGCATCCGGGAAGTTCAGTTTCACGCCCATCGCAGCCGGCAAACCGAAGCCCATCGTGCCCAGGCCGCCGGAATTGATCCAGCGATTCGGCTTGTTGAAACGGTAGTACTGGGCCGCGTACATCTGATGCTGACCCACGTCGGAGGACACATAGGCATCGCCATGGGTCACTTCGCTCAGCGTCTCGATCACAGTCTGAGGCTTGATAATGCTGCCATCACCCTTGTTGTAAGGGAACATGTCGCGATCACCACGCCACTCCTCAATCTGCTTCCACCAGGTGGCTACGGCTTCCTTGTTCGGGGCCTCGCCGATTTCCTTGAAAGTGGCGACCATTTCGGTCAGTACGCTTTCCACCGGACCTACGATAGGAACGTCGGCCTTGATGGTCTTGGAGATCGAAGCCGGGTCGATGTCGACATGAATGATCTTGGCGTTCGGGCAAAACTTCGACGCACCGTTGATAACGCGATCGTCGAAGCGCGCGCCGACTGCAAGGATCACATCGGCATGGTGCATCGTCAGGTTGGCGGTGTAGCTGCCATGCATACCGAGCATGCCGACGAACTGGCGGTCGTTACCCGGATAGGCGCCAAGGCCCATCAGGGTGTTGGTGACCGGCGCGTTCAGCAGTTGCGCCAACTCGGTCAACGGTGCGGAACCGTTGCCCATGATGACGCCGCCACCGGCATAGATGATTGGCCGCTTGGCCGCCAACAGCATTTCCACGGCTTTGCGGATCTGGCCCGAATGGCCACGCACTGCTGGGCTGTAGGAACGCAGCTTGGCTTTTTTCGGGAAGACGTATTCGAACTTCTCGGCCGGATTGGTCATGTCTTTCGGGATATCGACCACTACCGGGCCCGGACGACCGGATTGCGCCAGGTAGAAAGCCTTCTTCATGACTTCCGGGATTTCCGATGGATGCTTGATCATGAAACTGTGCTTCACGATCGGCCGGGAGATACCGATCATGTCGGTTTCCTGGAATGCATCCGTGCCGACCATGGTGCTCGGCACCTGGGCGGTCAGAATCACCATCGGGATCGAGTCCATGTACGCAGTGGCGATACCGGTAATGACGTTGGTCGCACCCGGTCCGGATGTCACCAGTACGACACCGGCCTTGCCAGTGGCGCGCGCATAACCGTCAGCCATGTGAGTGGCAGCCTGCTCATGACGAACAAGAATGTGCTGAACGGATGGTTCTTTGAACAGTGCATCGTAGATATGCAGTGCGGCACCACCCGGGTACCCATAGATATACTTGACGCCCTCGTCACGCAAAAAGCGGACGATCATTTCACCGCCAGATAAAAGCTCCACGTTGTTCACCTCTAAAACGCCAGAATACCGCCCACATATAAGGGGACGGGTCTTAATAGGTTTACTTCCCAGCAGAGCATGAGCGACGGTGGTCGCCGACTACGTCAGCACTGACTGAGCAAGTATTGGGATCGTCCCAAGTGTTGCGGGCTTTTCCCACCCAGCGCGAGGTAACGCGTTGCGGGTGTAACAGGTCGGCGCGGATGTGCGCCTCATGATCTGCTGAGTGGGTCTGCTTCTGGCAGTCCCTCTACAGCGGACTTTGGATTCTTCTGTTTCGTCCCCTGCAAGTCAAGTCGTCTATGTGCTTTATTGAACTAAGCACATGAGAAAGCAAGAAAAAACCGTGAAACTGCATGAGTGTTAGCTTCAATTGCGCAACCCGAGACAAGGAATTGGACAATCCGCGACGGAGAGAGGAAGTACAGGGAGCGATGCAGCGACTGGATGACGTTCAACGGCAGGAGCCGCACCAGCGAAACGCAGATACGAATAGCGAACAACCGCCAGTAGGCATGCAGGAACCGGGCATGCGCTCATCGCGAACAAGCCCGGTTGCTACAAGGGATCGAACTCAGCGAGAAGCTGTGATCAGCACATCGAACTCTTTGAGCAACATTTGCAACTGCCGATCTTTTCCCTGGACATTACGGCCAGCGAAGACCATTTCGGCCATCTCCTGAATCCCCGATGCACTGGGCAAAGGCAGATCCTGCTCCAGAATCATTTTCATGCGCGGCAAGAAGATCCATTGCAACCACTGCTCGAAATCCAGTGTATCGACCGAAAATGGCTCGACACTGGAAAGCGCCTCTGCGCTTGGCATGACGTCGTCCCACCAGCCCTGAATCCGCAGTTCACGTTCGATCAACAGCAACTGATCGGCAATTTTGCTAAAGCGCTCGTCCATCACGACGTTACCTTGGCCTTCTGACGGGCCAGCGCTGCGCCGGCAGAGTCACCCTGCTTCTCACGCGCCTGAGCGATCAGTTCCCAAAGGTTTGCCTGCAGTGCCGGGCGACCGTTGGCGAAAGTCAGGCCACGACGAGCGAATTGCTCGGCCTGCGGCGCATCACCTTGAGCCATGCGCACTTGCGCCAGGCGATAAAGCACTTGTGGCTCACGGGGTGCGACACGCTGGGCGCGCTCGAGGCTCGACGAAGCACCATTGAGATCACCGCTGGACTGTTGTTGCTGCGCAGTCGTCAACAGAGCCAGAACCGGACCGTCCAGTTGCTCGTCGGCGGACAGACCACCGGAGCTGGCCGAAGGAATCCCGCTCGGCGCCGATGGCATGCTGTAGCTGCCTTGATTGATCGGCGCGGACTGAACCGGTGCGGTATCGATCGGGCCCGGTGTAATCGGGCCTGGCGTAATCGGCGTGGTGCTGATCGGCGTTGAAGTCGTTGCACCGCCACCTGGCACCATCACGACAACACCGGTATCACCTTGCGGAATTTCCTGCGGGCGGGTTTGCGCCGGGCGCTTCACCGTCGTCTGCCGGAAACCGCCATTGTTCGAGATTCGCTCGCTGTTGGAGACGGCGGTACCGGAGTCTTCTACCGGAATCGAGCCACGTTGTACGGTGGAGCAACCGCTGAGCAAAGCCACGGCGGCAACCGCTGGAATCAACCACTTGTTCACTTGATACCCTCTTTGCTTAATTCATCCAGCCCTTGACCCAATCCATCACCGTTTCGCCGGTAGCGGGGCTATCGCCACCGCAAGCGGCGCCGGGAGGTGGTTCGCTGCCGCGAATATACGGCATCTGTACGGCGCCTGGGCAGTTGGCATCAGAGCCTTGCCCCGTGCGCGAATCAACCCAGGCCTGAACGATATTGTCCGGCTGCGGCATGTCCAGCGGCAGTGGATCGGCCTTGCGCATGAAGCTGGTCCAGACCTGCAAGGCACCGGTAGCGCCGGTAAACGGCGTTTTGCCATTGTCATCGCGCCCCAGCCACACCACCGCGAGCAAGTCCTGGCTAAACCCGGCAAACCAACTGTCCCGCGAATCGTTACTGGTGCCGGTCTTGCCTGCAAGGGTCAAGGTTTTCGGCAACACGTTGTAGACCGAGCTGCCGGTGCCTTCACGCATGACACGCTGCATGGCGCTCTGGATCAGGTAAATGGAAGCCGGATCGAAACGCTGCTGAATCTGGAACGGGTAACGCTTGAGCGGTTCGCCTTCGGCAGTCAGAACGCTGCGAATCCCGCGCATCGGCGTGTTGAAACCACCGTTGGCCAGCGTCTGATACATGGTTGCCACTTCGATCGGCGTCATGCCTCCCGCGCCCAGTAGCATGGACGGGAATGCCGGAAACTCGCGACTGACACCCAAGCGCCCCAGCGTCTTCAGAACATTGGGCACACCCACCGCCAGCCCGAGACGTGCGGTCGACAGGTTGTAGGAATGCGCCAGGCCTTGATAAAGGAAAACCGTGCCATGAGACCGTCGATCGTAGTTCTGTGGCTTCCAGACCTGACCGTCCGCACCCTTGACCGAAAAGGATTCGTCCGACAGCCAGCTGGTCAACGTGTACTGACTCGGCTTCTCCAGCGCTGTCAGATAAACCGCCGGCTTGATCAACGAGCCGATCGGCCGCACAGCATCCAGAGCACGGTTGAACCCGGCGAAACTGGCCTGACGACTGCCAATCATGGCCTGGACTTCGCCGGTTTCCGGATTGGTGACGACCATGGCCGCTTCGACATCATCAGCCCCCTTGCGCCCTGACAGGCGCTTGAAGGTGTCATTGACCGAGGCTTCGGCTTTCATCTGCAGGATCGGATCGAAACTGGTGAAGATGCGCAGACCTTCTTCCGTCAAGTCTTCGTCGCGATAGTCTTCACGCAGCTGACGCTTGACCAGGTCGAGGAAGCCGGGGAACGAGCTGTCCGCAAGGCTGCCGCGCTTGGTCACGCCCAACGGCATCTTCTTCGCGGCTTCAACCTGCTCGGCCGTGGCAACGCCCTGCTCCTGCAGGACATCGAGCACCAGGTTGCGACGCTCAAGCGCACGTTCCGGGTAGCGGCGCGGGTTGTAGGACGACGGCCCCTTGACCATGCCCACCAGCAACGCCACCTGGTGCAGTTTGAGCTCGGACAATGGCTGGCTGAAGAAGAACTGGCTGGCCAGACCGAAACCATGCACCGCACGCTGGCCGTCCTGACCGATGAACACCTCGTTCAGATAAGCCTCGAGGATTTCACGCTTGTCGTAATGCAGCTCCAGCAGCAAAGCCATCATGGCTTCGGTGAGTTTTCGACTCAGGCTGCGTTCGTTGGTCAGGTAGAAGTTTTTGACCAATTGTTGCGTCAGGGTACTGCCGCCCTGGCGCATCCGGCCTGACGAGCCGTTGACCCAAATTGCACGGGCAATCGACTTCGGCGACACACCAAAGTGGTGATAGAAGTCACGGTCCTCAACGGCCACCAGGGTGTCGAGCAAGTACGGCGGCACCTGATCGATCTTGATCAGAATCCGGTCTTCGAGGTTTTTCGGGTACAAGCCACCAATCAGCAACGGCTCAAGGCGCACTACCGACAGCTTCGCACCGCTGGTCGCCGACAATTCAGCGACGTAGTCGCCGGAAAAACGCACACGTACCGGTTGCGCCTGCTCCATGCCTTCATAGAACTGGAAGCCACGGGTATTCAGATCAACGGTGTTGCCATTGACCGAGGCCGCACCGGGGCCATTGGCCACGCTTTCACGGCGATAACCCAAGGCGTCGAGTTCGGTGAGAAAGTCATCCCGGCTCAGCTTTTGTCCGACGAACAGCTCAAGTGGACGCGCGTATACCTTGGCCGGAATGGTCCAGCGCTTGCCGGAAAACTTCTCCTGCACAATGGCATCGAGGTAAACCGCGAACCCGGCCAGCACCACCAGGCCGACCAGACTGAGTTTAAGGGCCCAGCCCAGCCAGGGGTGCAGGCCTCTGGAAGGTGGTTTTTTAGGGGTACGGGGAGATCGGGTACGAGTCATGGCGGCGGATTATACGCACTTTATTCATACTCAACAGGAGCCCTCCGAGATTGCGTTAGGCTGGCCAGCCGCCATAATGTCGGCCTGTATTTTTCCAGACTCTGAAGGATCGCCAGTGAGCCAGTCCCTGATCGCCGCCCTGCAAAACCCGGCCCTCTATCCGCATCCTGTAGAGGGGTTCCAGCTTATCGAGACCCACATTTCCTGGGTTCTGCTTACCGGCCCTTATGCCTATAAGGTGAAGAAGCCGGTGAACTTCGGCTTCCTCGATTTCACCAGCCTTGAGGCCCGCAAGCATTTCTGTGGTGAAGAACTGCGCCTCAACCAGCGCCTGACTCAGGATCTTTACCTCGAAGTGTTGCCGATTACCGGCAGCGCCGAGGCCCCGCAACTGGGCGGCGATGGTCCGGTCGTCGAATACGTCCTGAAGATGCGCCAGTTCCCGCAGAGCCAGTTGCTCAGCACCCTGCAAGCCAATGGCGAACTGACGCCAGCGCACATCGATGCAATGGCTGAGCAAATCGCCCGCTTCCACCTCAGCGCGCCGAAAGTCCCTGCCGAACACGACGCAGGCACACCGGACAGCGTCATGGCGCCAGTACGACAAAACTTCGAACAAATTCGCCCATTCCTCAGCGACAAGGCCGACCTCCAGCAGTTGGAAGCTTTGCAAGCCTGGGCTGAAACCAGCTTCGAACGCCTCAAGCCGCTGTTTGCCCAGCGCAAGGCTGAAGGGTTCATCCGTGAATGCCACGGCGACATCCACTTGGGCAACGCCACGGTGATCGACGGCAAGGTCGTGATCTTTGACTGCATCGAATTCAACGAGCCGTTCCGCTTCACGGACGCGTATGCCGACACCGGTTTCCTGGCGATGGACCTCGAGGACCGTGGCCTGAAAAGCCTGGCACGGCGCTTCATCAGCCAATACCTGGAGCTGACAGGCGATTACCAGGGCCTGGAACTGCTGAACTTCTATAAAGCCTACCGTGCACTGGTTCGCGCCAAGGTCGCCCTGTTCAGCATGCCGGCCGACGCCACGGCGGTACAGCGTGCCACCACCCTACGCCAGTACCGTAACTACGCCAACCTGGCGGAAAGCTACAGCACCATTCCTTCGCGCTTCATGGCCATCACCCACGGCGTTTCCGCTGTGGGCAAAAGTCACGTGGCCATGCGCCTGGTGGAAGCACTGGGGGCGATTCGCTTGCGTTCAGACGTCGAACGCAAACGTCTGTTCGGCGAGCAGACCGTTCAGAATGACGTGCAGGCCGGTATTTATAGCGCTGATGCCAGCGCAGCGACCTACAGCCGCCTGCACGAAATTGCCCGCGTGATCCTGCACGCGGGCTTCCCGGTAGTGATCGATGCCACTTACCTCAAGCGTGCACAGCGCGAAAGCGCGGCGAAGGTCGCCGAGGCCACTGGCACTCCGTTTCTGATCCTCGACTGCAATGCTCCGCAGGCAGTGATCGAAAGTTGGCTGGCCCTGCGCCAGGCGGATAAAAAGGACCCGTCTGACGCTACGCTGGCCGTGATCGAAGCCCAGCAAGCCAGTCGCGAAGCACTGACGCCGGCAGAAATTCTCTGCAGCAAACGCGTCCAGACCAATGAAAGCGGAACCCTGGACACCGTGGTGGAGCAGATTCGTCAACGCTTGCCGGGCCTGTAGGGAAGTATTTGAGCCGTGAAGTCATCGCCGGCTTCACGGCTGTCAAATACTGGCACTATACTGGCGTCATAAAACCAACAGGTGATATGACATGAGCCACCCCAAACTTCTCGACACCCCGCTTTATGCCTTACTGCACAAAGATGACATCACGGGCTTCAACAAAGAGCGCCCCAAGGATGGACCTATCGACATGGTAGGCGGTGATTTCCGAGGGTTGGACCTGCGTGAGTTGAACGCCGACGGCGTCGACTTTACCGATGCATATTTCCGCTCCGCCGACTTGCGCGGCATCGACTTTCGCAACGCTTCGCTTGAAGGCGCAAGCCTGGCCCACGCGCAGATTTCCGGGACTTACTTTCCGGCAGAACTGAGTGCTGACGAGATTTTGATGTCTATGAATTTCGGCACACGCTTGCGTTATCGCACTCGCTGATCGCCCGTATAAATTGACAAGTCCAGCGCCCCCGCTTCGCGCTGGACTGTGGGTTTATTGACCGAAAATCCTGCCTGTTCCGCCTCTTTTCCCGACGAACTCACTCAAATGCCTGCCTTGCAGGTATCTGCCGCTTAGAAGCGTTTGCGTCGAAAACGACCAAACAATAACGCTTTTCCTGCTGATGGCTACACTCCTCAGAAGCTTGCCCACGCACCATTCGGCCATCGCAAGGAGGCTTGATGAATGATGAATTGCAACACCTGAAGAATCTTGGCAAGACATCGGCGCAGTGGCTGCATGCCGTGGGCATCCACAGCGCCTCGGACTTGCGTCGCCTGGGGGCGGTGGACGCTTATCGGGCCGTGCGTACGCGGGGGTTTCGGGCGTCGAAGGTGTTGTTATATGCAATCGAAGGCGCCCTGATGGACGTACATTGGAACGACATTCCCGCCGAACGCAAGGAAGCCCTGAACAAACAGCTGGAAGCAATCTCGTCACGCCACAAAAACTGAACGAGCCCGCTCGCCATGTACCTACTCGGGGAACAACCGGCCTACGCCGACGCACTGATCAATCGACTGCAAAACATTCCTGCTCGACTACTGGAAGGCTTGGCTCCTTGCGGCCCTTCCCTGGAATTTTCCGCTGTCGAAGACCTTGGCGCCGCATTGCCCGGCGATCAGCTGTTCATGCTGGAGAACGGGCTGCTGCATGGGTGCATCAACCATCGCGCCCTGTTCTATCTGCACGAAGGGGATCTCATCGGCCTGCGCCAGGATATGGAATTGCCGCGCTGTCGTTTGCGCAGTGATAACCCGCTGGTGCTGACGCCCTACTTGCGATCCGCGGTGTTCCAGCACATCTATGCCGATCCCCGGCGCTCGGAATTGTTCTTGCAATACATGGCAGGGCAGACCGCTTTGCTGTCCGACGCAGTCGCACGCCTGAAACAGCCGGAGTTTCGCAGCACTCACGGTTTCCAGCGTGTCGCCAGTGGCGAAGCATTGATCCGGCAAGGCGACGAGGCGGACCACGTCCTGGTGATCATTGAGGGGCATGCCGAGGCGTTTGTCGACGGACTGAAAGTCGGCGAAGTGCCCAAGGAAGAAATTTTCGGTGCCATGGCGGTATTCACCGGTGAGAGGCGCAACGCCAGCGTTGTCACCAGTGAGCCGAGCACCATCATGCGCATTCCCAAGGATCAGTTCATGAGCCTGGCCCAGAGCAATCCAAAAATCGCTAGCAGCCTGATCAGCAGCATGGCCCGACGAATCGACCTGCTTAACAAGCAGGTCGCACAGTTGAGCGCACTGAAAACGCCACATTAAGGCTGAACGTTTACCGGGATTTACAGTAGGCAATCGACAGGATTCAAACAAATGAGAAATGACGGGTTGACTTGATAATGATAATCGATATTATTAACGCAACTGGTCGCGAGACTGGTCGATATTCTGAAAAGCCCTTGGTTCGGACTCTCGGATTATCTCCTCATCAGGCTTATCACGGTTATTTGACCCGGCTCATGCCGGGTCTTTTTTTGCCTGGGAGAAAGCAGCAGCCACCCGGTATCCTAGGCATCAGGACACGGCATCCGGTACACACCAGCGTCGCTTGATCAGTTGCTCGCACTTTTGAACGTCGATTCCGGCCTATTTGCCCACGAACGACGAAACCCGAGGATGGACATGAAATTTCTTTGTGCCGGCGCCGACCTGGCCGACGCCTGCAGTCGCGGATTCGAAATCGACGGCCAGAAGCTCTTTGCCGTGCGCCGCAGCGGTCAGGTCTACGTCTATATCAATCGCTGCCCGCACCGCGGCGTCGGGCTGGAATGGACCCCGGACCAGTTTCTCGACCCCAGCAACAGCTTGATCCAGTGTGCCACTCATGGCGCCCTGTTTCTGATCGAGGACGGCGAATGCGTGGCCGGCCCGTGCGCCGGACAATCCCTGACCCGCGTGGATTGCCGCGAGGACGCACAAGGCCTCTGGATCAGCCTTTAATCACCGAGCAACACCTCCAGGCGCCGATCGACCCTCATTTCCTCGTGAGTCAATCGCACACCGTACGCCAGCACCTCGACCCCGCACGCCACGGCCTCACGCAGCGCCGCGGCGTAGGCAGAATCGATTTCTTCAGCCGGACGTACAGCGTCGATACCGGTCAAGTTCACGCAGTACAACTGCACAGCCCGAACTCCGTCTCGGGCCAAATGCGCCAATTCACGCAAATGCTTGGCCCCTCGCTGCGTCACTGCATCGGGAAACGCGGCTACCGATGAGCCCTCGAAACCCAGCGTGACACTTTTGACTTCCACAAAGGCCGGCCCACCCGGGTAATCAAGACGAAAGTCGATCCGGCTGTTTTCCTGGCCATAGGCGACCTCGCGCTTAAGGCTAGTGAAGCCGTCCAGTTCAGCGATGACTCCGCCGCGAAGCGCCTCCTCCACCAGTCCGTTGGCCCGCGCGGTATTCACGCAAAACAGCCGTCCGTGTGGGGTTTCGCCCACCTCCCATGTTCCCGGCAACTTGCGCTTGGGATCATTGGAGCGGCTGAACCAGACCTGCCCGCCTTCGACCTGACAATTGAGCATCGAACCCGTGTTCGGACAATGAATGGTCAACAACTCGCCGCTAACGGTCTCGATATCGGCGAGAAAGCGCTTGTAACGACGAATCAGTCGACCTTCTTCGAGTGGCGGATGGAAACGCATCAGCCTTGCCAGCTCCGCAAACCGCGAGCAATCCGTTGGACCGCCTCGTGCAAACGCTCAAGATTTTGTGTGTAGGCGAATCGCACATGATGCCCGGCTTGGTAACGACCGAAATCCAGCCCCGGAGTAAACGCAACATGTTCGGTTTCGAGGAAGTGGCGACAGAACGCGAAGGCATCACCGCCGAACTTGCTGATATCGGCATACAAATAGAACGCCCCTTCCGGCTCAACGGCAATCCCGAAGCCGAGCTCCCGCAGGGCGGGGAGCAGGAAATCCCGACGACGACCAAACTCGGCGCGGCGTTCTTCCAGAATCTCAATGGTTGCAGGCTCGAAGCATGCCAGCGCAGCGTGCTGCGCCATGCTCGGAGCACTGATGTAAAGGTTCTGGGCGAGTTTTTCCAGCTCACCGACGGCAGCATCCGGCGCGACCAGCCAGCCGAGACGCCAACCGGTCATGCCGAAATATTTCGAAAAACTATTAAGGACAAATGCACTGTCATCGACTTCCAGCACACTGGCCGCATCGGTGCCATAGGTCAGGCCGTGATAGATCTCGTCCACCACCAGATGACCGTGACGCGCCTTGATCGAGGTCGACAGCGCGGCCAACTCGTCGCGGGTCAAAATAGTCCCGGTCGGGTTGGCCGGTGACGCTACCAGCGCGCCGACACTGTCATGATCCCAATGCCGCTCGACCAGACCCGGGGTCAGTTGATAACGCACCTCAGGGCCGACTGGAACAAGCTGCGCGGCGCCTTCCACCAAGCGCAGGAAATGCCGGTTGCACGGGTAACCCGGGTCCGCCAGCAGCCAATGCTTGCCCGGGTCGACCAGCAACGCACTGGCCAGCAACAACGCACCAGAGCCGCCGGGCGTGATGAGGATCCGCCGCGGGTCGATGTTCAGGCCATAACGCTGCTGATAAAAGCCCGAAATGGCCTCACGCAATTCGGGAATGCCGCGTGCTGCGGTGTAACGGGTCTTCCCCGCTGTCAGCGCTGCCTGGCCGGCGCGAATGATCGGCTCGGCGGTGGTGAAGTCCGGCTCACCGATTTCCAGGTGAATCACATCATGACCGGCCGCTTGCAATTCATTGGCACGCGCCAGCAACGCCATGACATGGAAAGGTTCGATCGCACGACTGCGGGCACTGTAGGACTGAGCCATTGGCCTTCCTTCAACGGGGAAAAGAACCGATTCTACCCAAGCACAGGAACGAGCGAGAACCTAAAGCGGTCACACGCCATACAACCAGGCCAAAAACAACTCATACGAGCCCCCAGGGTTTGACTAAAATCATTACTTGAGCAGCGCTCCAGAACCACCAGACCGCGCTTTGCCGGCCTTTGCAAGCCCCACGGGCCGCAGGCTCGACATCCGGGAGTAGCGCGGTCTGATTTGATCTGGTAAGTTCGCCCGCTTGCAGCCGCAGGGCCGGCAGGTGTCGGTGATGGAGCAATCCTGCGCAGATGGATTACAAGAGTAGAGGCGGTCTATTTCATGTCCACCCAAGCAAAGCAACAAGCGAATCAGGCGATCAGCGGCTTCGAGCCCTATGTTCAGAAAGCTGGCGAAGAGTACATGGGCGAGCCCATGCGCAAGCACTTCACCAAGGTTCTGAATCAGTGGAAAAAAGAGCTGATGGAAGGTGTCGACAAGACTGTGGACCACATGAAGGACGAAGCAGCCAACTTCCCTGACCCGGCAGACCGTGCCAGCCAGGAAGAAGAGTTCGCTCTCGAACTTCGAGCCCGCGATCGTGAGCGCAAGTTGATCAAGAAAATCGACAAGACGCTTCAGTTGATCGAAGACGAAGAATACGGCTGGTGCGAAAAATGTGGCGTCGAAATTGGCGTCAAGCGACTGGAAGCCCGCCCTACCGCCGACATGTGTGTCGACTGCAAGACCCTGGCGGAAATCAAGGAAAAGCAAGTCGGCAAGTAATTGCGACTTGAACGAAAAACGGAGCGTGCGAACGCTCCGTTTTTGTTTCTGTACAGGAGCGAGCTTGCTCGCAATGGACGACAACGATAATGCGCGCCGCTTGACGACTCGCGGTGTGCAGACGTTTTTTCGCGAGCAAGCTCGCTCCTGCAGCTTGATATGCACCTCTCCCGACCAAATAACATCGCCCATATGACCGTCATCACCTCCCCCACCTACATCGGGCGCTTTGCCCCCACGCCCAGTGGCCACTTGCATTTCGGTTCGCTGGTCGCGGCGCTGGCCTCGTATCTCGATGCGCGCTCGGTCGGCGGCCGCTGGCTGATGCGCATGGAAGATCTCGACCCTCCCCGTGAAGAGCCCGGCGCTCAGGCAGCGATTCTCAAGGCGCTGGAGAGTTACGGGTTCGAGTGGGATGGCGAGATGGTCCGCCAGAGCGACCGCCACGATGCCTACGCCGAAGTACTCAATCGCCTGTTCAGTCAGGGCCTGGCCTACGCTTGCACCTGCTCGCGCAAACAATTGGAGCCCTACCACGGCATCTATCCGGGGCTGTGCCGCAATGCCGGGCACGGCACCGAAGATGCGGCGATTCGGATTCGCGTACCTGAACTGGACTACCACTTCATTGACCGGGTGCAGGGAGAATTCCACCAGCACCTGGGCCGGGACGTCGGTGACTTCGTGATACGCCGGCGCGACGGGTTATACGCTTATCAACTGGCCGTGGTGCTGGACGATGCCTGGCAAGGCATTACCGATATCGTGCGTGGCGCCGACCTGCTCGACTCCACCCCGCGCCAGCTCTATCTGCAGGAGTTGCTCGGCCTGCGGCAACCGCGTTACCTGCACATCCCGCTGATCACCCAGCCCGATGGCAACAAACTGGGCAAATCCTATCGCTCGCCACCGCTCACCGCAGACCAGGCCACGCCGTTGCTGCTGCGTGCCTTGCGCGCACTCGGGCAGAACCCCGGCAACGAACTGGCTTACGCCACGCCACGGGAAGTGCTGAACTGGGGCATCGCCCACTGGGATGCCCTGCTGATCCCGCGCACACTGAGCCTGCCCGAGGCACAGCTACAGTGATCTTGCTTGCAGTGGCGCACCCATCCGTTACCATCGCCGCACGTTTTCGGGCACGCGCATAAAAAAGAGAGGCCGGGATGTACATCTATCGCTTGGTCCTGCTCCTGGTAGTGGGGATTTACCTGTTTTCCCCGGCCATCATGGATTGGTGGATCGACGCCACTGGCGCCTGGTACAGGCCTTATTTGCTCTGGCTGATCCTGATCGTCGTGACCTTCATCCTGCAGAGCCAAAAAGATGCCGATGAGCTTTAGCCTGACCCAGATGATCCTGATCAGTGCCGCATACCTGGCGGTGCTGTTCGGCGTGGCCTGGATCAGCGAACGGGGCATGATCCCGCGGGCGATCATTCGCCACCCGCTCACCTACACCCTGTCGCTGGGCGTCTATGCCAGTGCCTGGGCGTTTTACGGCACCGTGGGCCTGGCCTATCAGTACGGATATGGATTCCTGTCCAGCTACCTCGGGGTGTCCGGAGCGTTCCTGCTGGCGCCGGTGCTGCTCTATCCGATCCTGAAAATCACTCGCACCTATCAGCTGTCCTCCCTCGCGGACCTGTTCGCGTTTCGCTTCCGCAGCACCTGGGCCGGCGCGCTGACCACGATTTTCATGCTGATCGGCGTGCTGCCATTGCTGGCGTTGCAGATTCAGGCGGTAGCCGACTCCATTGGGATCCTCACTCGCGAACCGGTGCAACATCGCGTGGCCCTGAGTTTCTGCGCCCTGATCACCCTGTTCACGATTTTCTTCGGCTCCCGGCACATTGCCACTCGCGAGAAGCACGAAGGCCTGGTGTTCGCGATTGCCTTCGAATCGGTGATCAAGCTGATCGCCATCGGCGGCGTTGGTCTGTATGCGCTTTATGGCGTATTCGACGGTCCGCAACAGCTCGAACTGTGGCTGCTGCAAAACCAGACCGCCCTCGCCGCCTTGCATACACCGCTGCAGGAAGGCCCGTGGCGCACGCTGCTGCTGGTGTTCTTCGCTTCGGCGATCGTGATGCCGCACATGTACCACATGACCTTCACCGAAAACCTCAACCCACGCTCGCTGGTCAGCGCGAGCTGGGGCCTGCCGCTGTTCCTGTTGCTGATGAGCCTGGCAGTACCGCTGATTCTCTGGGCCGGCCTGAAACTCGGCGCCACCACCAACCCGGAATACTTCACGCTGGGTATCGGCATCGCCGCCAACAGCAAGGCCCTGGCGCTGCTGGCCTATATCGGCGGATTGTCCGCCGCCAGCGGCCTGATCATCGTGACCACCCTGGCGCTGTCGGGGATGGCCCTGAACCATCTGGTATTGCCGCTGTACCAGCCTCCGGCCGAAGGCAACATCTACCGCTGGCTGAAATGGACGCGCCGGGCGCTGATCGTCGCGATCATCATGGCTGGCTATGGCTTCTACCTGCTGCTGGGCGCCGAACAAGACCTGGCCAACCTCGGCATCGTCGCCTTTGTGGCCACCTTGCAGTTCCTGCCGGGCGTACTGTCGGTCCTGTACTGGCCGACTGCCAACCGCCGCGGTTTCATCGCCGGGTTGCTGGCGGGGATTCTGGTATGGCTGGTGACCATGCTGCTGCCGCTGGTCGGCAACCTGCAGGGCTTCTACATTCCGCTGCTGAACATGATCTATGTGCTGGACGATACGAGCTGGCACATGGCCGCAATCGCCTCGCTGGCGGCCAACGTACTGATGTTCACCCTGATCTCGCTGTTCACCAACGCCAGCACAGAAGAGGCCAGCGCCGCCGAAGCCTGCGCCGTAGACAACGTGCGTCGCCCGCAGCGCCGTGAACTGCACGCCGCCTCGCCCCAGGAATTCGCCACGCAACTGGCCAAGCCCTTGGGCGCCAAGGCCGCGCAGAAAGAGGTCGAGCAAGCCCTGCGTGACCTCTACCTGCCATTCGACGAGCGTCGGCCTTACGCCTTGCGCCGCTTGCGCGACCGGATCGAAGCCAACCTCTCGGGCCTGATGGGACCGAGCGTGGCCCAGGACATGGTCGAGACGTTCCTGCCTTATAAGGCGGGCGGTGAAAACTACGTCACCGAAGACATCCACTTCATCGAAAGCCGCCTCGAGGACTACCACTCTCGCCTGACCGGCCTGGCCGCCGAGCTCGATGCGCTGCGCCGCTATCACCGACAGACCCTGCAGGAATTGCCGATGGGCGTCTGCTCCCTGGCCAAGGACCAGGAAATCCTCATGTGGAACAAAGCCATGGAGGAGTTGACCGGGATCGCCGCGCAACGCGTGGTCGGTTCGCGCTTGAGCACCATTGCGGCCCCGTGGAAAGAACTGCTGCAGGGCAGCATCAACGTACCGGACGAACACTTGCACAAGCAGCATCTGGCCCTCGACGGCCAAACCCGCTGGCTGAACCTGCACAAGGCGGCGATCGACGAACCGCTCGCGCCGGGTAACAGTGGCCTGGTGTTACTGGTGGAAGACCTGACCGAAACCCAGATGCTCGAAGACAAACTGGTGCACTCGGAGCGCCTGGCCAGCATCGGTCGCCTCGCGGCTGGCGTGGCCCATGAAATCGGCAACCCGATCACCGGGATCGCCTGCCTGGCGCAGAACCTGCGCGAAGAGCGCGAAGAAGACGGCGAACTCAAGGAAATCAGTGGTCAGATCCTCGAACAGACCAAACGCGTATCGCGCATCGTCCAGTCGCTGATGAGCTTCGCCCATGCCGGCAGCCATCAGCACAGCGACGAGCCCGTCTGCCTGGCCGAAGTCGCCCAGGACGCCATCGGCCTGCTGGCATTGAACCGACGCAATTTCGAAGTGCAGTTCTACAACCTGTGCGATCCGGACCACTGGGTCGAAGGCGACCCGCAGCGTCTGGCACAGGTGTTGATCAATCTGCTCTCAAACGCCCGCGACGCCTCGCCTCCCGGCAGCGCGGTGCGCGTCAAAAGCGAAGCCGGCGAGCACACGGTCGACCTGATCGTGGAAGACGAAGGCAGCGGAATACCTTCGAGCATCATGGACCGATTGTTCGAACCTTTCTTCACCACCAAGGACCCGGGTGAAGGTACCGGCCTGGGCCTTGCACTGGTCTATTCCATCGTTGAAGAGCATTATGGACAAATCACCATCGACAGCCCGGCTGATGTTCAGAGCCAACGCGGCACCCGTATCCGGGTGACATTACCGCGTCATGTCGAAGCGACGTCCGCTGTGAACTGAGACCGTCGAGAGTATCGAATCAATGCCGCACATTTTGATCGTCGAAGACGAAACGATTATCCGCTCCGCCTTGCGCCGCCTGCTGGAACGCAACCAGTACCAGGTCAGCGAAGCCGGTTCAGTGCAGGAAGCACAAGAACGCTTCACCATTCCCACGTTCGACCTGATCGTCAGTGACCTGCGCTTGCCTGGCGCACCGGGCACCGAGCTGATCAAACTCGGCCAGGGCACTCCGGTGCTGATCATGACCAGCTACGCCAGCCTGCGCTCGGCGGTCGACTCGATGAAGATGGGCGCGGTGGACTACATCGCCAAGCCTTTCGATCACGACGAAATGCTCCAGGCCGTCGCACGCATCCTGCGTGACCGGCAATCGACGCCTGCCAGCGGTGAACCGGTTGCCGGTAAAGTCGCCAACGGCGCGGCAAAACCGGGTACCGACAACAGCAACGGCGAAATCGGCATCATCGGCTCCTGCCCGCCGATGCAGGACCTGTATGGCAAGATCCGCAAAGTGGCGCCGACCGATTCCAATGTCCTGATCCAGGGCGAGTCCGGCACCGGTAAAGAGCTGGTGGCGCGCGCCCTGCACAACCTGTCGAAACGCGCCAAGGCGCCGATGATCTCGGTAAACTGCGCGGCCATTCCGGAAAGCCTGATCGAGTCCGAATTGTTCGGTCACGAAAAAGGTGCGTTCACCGGTGCGAGCGCCGGGCGTGCAGGCCTGGTGGAAGCGGCGGACGGCGGCACCCTGTTCCTCGATGAAATCGGCGAACTGCCACTTGAAGCACAGGCCCGCCTGCTGCGCGTACTGCAGGAAGGCGAAATTCGCCGGGTGGGCTCGGTACAGTCGCAGAAAGTCGATGTGCGCCTGATCGCCGCGACTCACCGCGACCTCAAGAGCCTGGCGAAAGTCGGCCAGTTCCGTGAAGACTTGTATTACCGCCTCCACGTGATCGCGCTGAAACTGCCGGCCCTGCGTGAGCGCGGTGCCGACGTCAACGAAATCGCCAATGCATTCCTGGCGCGGCAGAGCGCGCGGATCAACCGCACCGACCTGAAGTTTGCCCCGGATGCCGAGCAAGCCATTCGCCATTACTCATGGCCCGGTAACGTTCGAGAACTGGAAAACGCCGTCGAGCGCGCTGTCATCCTAAGCGAGAGCCCGGAAATATCCGCCGAGCTGCTGGGCATCGACATTGAGCTGAGTGATCTGGAAGACGACGAATTCATCGGCCTGGCACCGCAACAAGGCAACAGTGCCGCCAACAACAGCCACGAGCCGACCGAAGACCTGTCCCTGGAAGACTACTTCCAGCACTTCGTCCTTGAACATCAGGACCACATGACCGAAACCGAGCTGGCACGCAAACTCGGGGTAAGCCGCAAATGCCTGTGGGAACGCCGCCAGCGCCTGGGCATCCCACGGCGCAAGACCGGGGTTGCCAGCGAAAGCTGAACGCCACCTGTCTCATGTGCGGGTAACACATGATTTTGTGAAGAAACTGTTACCTCAGGTTTTTCACGTAACAGAAGCCGGGGCTTACGGTAACGAAGCCCCGGCTTTTTTTGGCCTTCAGCCACCCCACCAGTACAGGCAAGCCCTTGTTTTACTGGGGTTTGTAAAAGTTGGCACGCACCCTGCTATATGTTTGGTACAAGAACAATAACAAGCAATGCACAAGACAATAAAAATAAGACGAATCGACTCACGCACAATAAAAACAAGACGGCGAGAGGCGCAGCTAACTGATTCTTTTGGAGAGGCGTTGTATTTGGGGCTTGCCCCACGACCAGGCCGAGAACAACAAAAAACTGTCTTAAGACAGAGCCTGTACTGGTTGGATCGCAAGATCAACGCAACACAGCGACCAAAGCAATCCGTTTGCTCTTGGCTCCCGATTGGGAGGGTCATGAAGGAAAACTTCATGGCGAGGGCACTTAACAAAAACAAAAAGCCCGAAACCAATAATAAAAACAGAGCATGCAACTACTTCTTGGGGAGCTTCGGCTCCCCTTGTAGTTTCTGGCGTTCAGCCCAGACAACGACATCTCCTTCAAGCGCTTTTGCAGCTTCCTACACCATCCCCCGACTAAATGCTAGAATCCCGGCCCATCATGCGGTCATTCTTCGTTTTTGGCCGAACATTCCTTCAAACAGTGCATCCCATGCTGAAGAAGCTGTTCCAGTCATTCCGTACTCCCCTGCGTCGTACGCAACACATCCGCAGCACACCTGAAGTGCTCAACAGCGGCCAACACTCGCTGCAAAAGGCGCAATTCAGCCGTTATGCGGTGAATATCGTCGAACGCCTGCAGGGCGCCGGCTACCAGGCCTACCTGGTCGGCGGCTGTGTGCGCGACATGCTGCTAGGCATCACGCCGAAAGACTTCGATGTCGCCACCAGCGCCACCCCTGAACAGGTACGGGCCGAATTCCGCAATGCGCGGATCATCGGGCGTCGGTTCAAATTGGTGCACATCCACTTCGGCCGCGAAATCATCGAAGTCGCGACCTTCCGCGCCAATCACCCGCAAAACGACGAAGAGGAAGACAGCAATCAGTCCTCCCGCAACGAAAGCGGGCGCATCCTGCGCGACAACGTCTACGGCACCCTGGAAGAAGACGCACAACGCCGCGACTTCACCATCAATGCCCTTTACTACGATCCGGTCAGCGAGCGCATCCTCGACTACGCCAATGGCGTACATGACATTCGCAATCATCTGATCCGCCTGATCGGCGATCCGAAGCAACGCTACCAGGAAGACCCGGTGCGCATGCTGCGGGCCGTGCGTTTCGCCGCCAAATTGAATTTCGGCATCGAAAAGCACAGCGCCCTGCCCATCCGCGACCTGGCACCGATGCTGCGCGAAATTCCGTCAGCCCGCCTGTTCGAAGAAGTGCTGAAGCTGTTCCTCTCCGGCCATGCGGCGGACACCTTCGAGATGCTGGTCGACCTGCAATTGTTCGACCCCCTGTTCCCGGCCAGTGCCGAAGCGCTGGAATACAATCCGACCTACACCCACACATTGATCAGCGAAGCGCTGATCAATACTGATCTGCGCATCAAGCAGAACAAACCGGTGACGCCGGCGTTCCTGTTTGCCGCGCTGCTCTGGCCTGCGCTGCCTGCGCGCGTGTTGCGCCTGCAGGAACGTGGCATGCCGCCGATTCCGGCGATGCAGGAAGCGGCCCACGAGTTGATTGCCGAACAATGCCAGCGCATCGCCATTCCAAAACGCTTCACCATGCCGATCCGAGAGATCTGGGACATGCAGGAGCGTCTGCCCCGTCGCAGCGGTAAACGTGCCGACCTGCTGCTGGACAACCCACGATTCCGTGCCGGTTACGACTTCCTGCTGCTGCGCGAAAGCGCGGGCGAGCAGACTGATGGCCTGGGCGAATGGTGGACGGATTATCAGGATGCCAATGAAAGCGAGCGTCGCGACATGATCCGCGACCTCAGCGGCAAGGATGATGGCACCGGCGCACCGCGCAAGCGTCGCCGCAGTGGTGGCTCCAAGCGCAAGCGCGCCGCGGGCGCCTCGAGCAACACGGACGAATAATCCATGGAACGCATCTACATCGGCATGGGCAGCAATCTGGCGGCCCCCGCCGAACAGTTGCGCAGTGCCGTCGCCGCACTGGCCCGGCTGCCGCGATCGGTACTGGTCGGTGTTTCCGGGTTTTATCAAAGCGACTCGCTGCTTCCTGGACAACCGCGCTACACCAACGCGGTTGCCGCCCTCGACAGCGCCCTGACACCGCTGGAGCTGCTGGATGCGCTGCAAGCCATCGAGAACGAGCAGGGCCGCGAACGCCTTGAACGTTGGGGGCCACGCACCCTGGATCTCGATATCGTGCTGTTCGGTGATCGGCTGATCGATGAGCCACGCCTGAAGGTGCCGCACTACCATATGCAGGAACGAGCCTTTGTCCTGTATCCGCTGGCGGAGTTGGCGCCAGCCGATCTGCGTTTGGCCGATGGCCGCTTCCTCAGCGAACTGCTCGCCGCATGCCCGTTCGTCGGCCTGGAACGCCTGTCCCCAAATTGACCCCAATACCCCTGTGAGAGCGAGCCCGTTCCTACATTGGTGCGGTGTCAGTCCTACAGAACTTGCTGAATCGCATCAGTAACCCCGGTAACACCCCAGACGTAACAAGGCGGTAACACACCTAATTGACTTCCCGAGTTCTCCTCACGACTATAGGCGTCCCGTTGCCGTCAACACGGCATTGAAGGGCGCAATCCAGGCCTTACAAGCACGACAAAAGAACGTGCGCCTGTATTTAACGAAGAATCACGCGCGTTACTCGCAGTAGTTTCCACAGCGCCTGAATGAGGAACTTTTCATGCCAGCCATCACCCTGACCACGCTGCAAGGTCTCAAGCAAAAAGGTGAAAAAATCACCATGCTGACCTGCTATGACGCGACCTTCGCCCACGCCTGCAATCAGGCTGGCGTTGAAGTTTTGCTGGTGGGCGACTCCCTCGGCATGGTTTTGCAAGGTCACGACAGCACCCTGCCGGTCACGACCGCCGAAATGGCTTACCACGTGGCCGCGGTCAAACGCGGTAACACCGATGCGTTGATCCTCGCCGACCTGCCATTCATGGCTTATGCCACCACCGAACAGGCCATGACCAACAGCGCCCTGTTGATGCAGGCTGGCGCGCACATGGTCAAAGTCGAAGGCGCATTGTGGTTGGCGGATTCGATCCGTCTGCTCGCCGAACGCGGCATCCCGGTGTGCGCGCACATGGGCCTGACGCCACAATCGGTGAACATCCTCGGCGGCTACAAAGTCCAGGGCCGTAACGAAAACCAGGCGCGGCAGATGCGTGCCGATGCGATTTCGCTGGAACAGGCCGGCGCGGCAATGCTGCTGCTCGAGTGCGTTCCCAGCGAACTGGCCGAGGAAATCACCCAAGCGGTAAAGATTCCGGTAATCGGCATCGGCGCCGGCAATCGCACCGACGGTCAGGTACTGGTCCTGCACGACATGCTGGGCCTGTCCATGACCGGCCGCGTCCCCAAATTCGTGAAGAACTTCATGGCCGGCCAGGAGAGCATCCACGCAGCCTTGAGTGCCTACGTCACTGAAGTCAAAGCAGCAACTTTCCCCGGCATCGAACACGGATTCTCTGCATGAACACCGTAAAAACCGTACGCGAACTGCGAGCCGCCGTGGCTCGCGCCCGCAGCGAAGGCAAACGCATCGCTTTCGTGCCGACCATGGGCAACCTGCACAGTGGTCATATCGCACTGGTGACCAAAGCCTCGCAACGAGCGGATTTCGTGGTCGCGAGCATTTTCGTCAACCCGTTGCAGTTCGGTGCCGGCGAAGACCTCGACAAGTACCCGCGCACCCTCGCCGCCGATCAGGAGAAACTGCTCCAGGCCGGCTGCCACTTGCTGTTCGCACCCACCGTTGAAGAGATGTACCCCGACGGCATGGCGGGCCAGACCCGCGTCAGCGTCCCACAACTGTCCGAAGGGCTGTGCGGCGCCAGCCGTCCGGGGCATTTCGAGGGCGTGGCGACAGTGGTCAGCAAGCTGTTCAACATGGTCCAGCCGGACCTGGCGATCTTCGGCCAGAAAGACTTCCAGCAACTGGCGGTGATTCGTGCACTGGTTCACGACCTCAACATGCCGATCCAGATCATTGGCGAACCGACCGTTCGCGCCGCCGACGGCCTGGCCCTGTCGTCGCGCAACGGTTTCCTCAACGAAGACCAGCGGGCCGTTGCGCCGGTGGTGTATCGCACGCTGAGCGAGATTGCCGAGTCGATCAAGCAGGGTGAACGCGATTATCCAGCCCTGATCCGCGCACAACTGCAAAAGCTCGAAGCGGCAGGCCTGCGTCCGGATTACCTGGAAATTCGCCATGCGTTGACCTTGCGGCCGGCAATGCCCGAAGACCGCGACCTGGTGATTCTGGTCGCAGCATTCCTGGGCACGACGCGGTTGATCGACAACCTGCACCTGAATCTCGACGCATAATTCCGAGCACCTCCATTCCTGTGGGAGCGAGCTTGCTCGCGATAACGGACTGACATTCAACAGCTGTGTTGGCTGACCGTCAGGCATCGCGAGCAGGCCCCCTCCCACAGAGTTTCCGACTGCTCCGTCAATTGAATTCCAAGCTGTATTGTCGCCCCCAACGCCATCGGGCAAACTGCCCGCCGTTCGATTCCGACCCGGGAAACACTCATGCACGCCATCATGCTCAAAGCCAAGCTGCACCGCGCCGAAGTCACCCATGCCGTACTCGATTACGAAGGCTCCTGCGCCATCGACGGCGAATGGCTGGATTTGTCCGGCATTCGTGAGTACGAACAGATCCAGATTTACAACGTCGACAACGGCGACCGCTTCACCACCTACGCCATCCGTGGCGAAGAAGGTTCGCGCATGATCTCGGTTAACGGTGCCGCCGCGCACAAGGCCAAGGTCGGCGATCGCGTGATCATCTGCGCTTACGCCCATTACAGCGAAGCCGAATTGCTTAATTTCAAGCCGCGCATGCTCTACATGGCGCCAGGCAATGAACTGAGCCACACCAGCAATGCCATTCCGGTTCAGGTCGCCTGATCGAACCCGCCATACTCCACCCCGGGCCCCTCTCTATTGTCCTCGCCTGCCGTACCGGTATAAAAAAGTACCGGTCGCAGGTCAGACAAAGCCAAGACAGATCAACCGGCGAGGTTTACTGTTACCGGTCTGCGCTATTTAATCGTGTGCACGCAGGCTGACCGGACTTCGTCCACAATGTGGCCGAGACATTCCGGGACTTTCAGTGTCATAAAAGCCGTTCAAGTAAAAAGGAAACCCGCAGCGATGGCGTACTACCGCACCCCTCATGACGTTACCGCTCTGCCTGCCTGGCAAGCGTTGAATGACCACCGCCAGGCCATGCAGGATTTCAGCATGCGCGAGGCCTTCAATGCCGACCCGCAGCGCTTTACCCAATTCACCCTCAGCAACTGCGGCCTGTTTCTCGATTATTCGAAAAACCTGATCAACGCCGAGACCCGCAAGCTGCTGGTTGGCCTGGCCAACGAAGTCGACCTCAAGGGCGCGATCAAGTCGCTGTTCGACGGCGAAATCGTCAATGCCTCCGAAGGCCGCCCTGCCCTGCACACCGCCCTGCGTCGCCCGGTTGGCGACAAGCTGTCGGTCAACGGCGTCAACGTGATGCCCGAAGTGCACAAGGTGCTGAACCAGATCACTGACCTCGTGGGCCGCATCCACGACGGTCTGTGGCGCGGTTACACCGAAAAACCGATCACCGATGTGGTGAACATCGGCATCGGTGGCTCGTTCCTCGGCCCTGAACTGGTGTCAGAGGCGCTGCTGGCCTACGCCCAGAAAGGCGTGCGTTGCCACTACCTCGCAAACATCGACGGCAGCGAGTTCCACGAACTGGCCATGAAATTGCGTGCCGAGACCACGCTGTTCATCGTCTCGTCGAAATCCTTCAACACCCTCGAAACCCTGAAAAATGCCCAGGCCGCCCGCGCCTGGTACCTGGCCCAGGGTGGTTCGGAAGCCGAGCTGCATCGTCACTTCATCGCGGTTTCAAGCAACAACGCTGCCGCCGTGGCCTTCGGTATCCGCGAAGAGAACATCTTCCCGATGTGGGACTGGGTGGGCGGGCGTTACTCGCTGTGGTCGGCCATTGGTCTGCCGATTGCCCTGGCCATCGGCATGTCGAACTTCAAGGAGCTGCTGTCCGGTGCCTACACCATGGACCAGCACTTCCTGACCGCGCCGTTCGAACAGAACATGCCCGTGCTGCTGGCCTTGCTCGGCGTGTGGTATGGCAATTTCTGGGGTGCCCAGAGCCACGCGATCCTGCCGTACGACCACTACCTGCGTAACATCACCAAGCACTTGCAACAGCTGGACATGGAATCCAACGGCAAGAGCGTGCGTCAGGACGGCACCGCCGTTTCGACCGATACCGGGCCGGTGATCTGGGGCGGCGTGGGTTGCAACGGTCAGCACGCTTACCACCAATTGCTGCACCAAGGCACCCAATTGATTCCGGCCGACTTCATTGTGCCGATCGTCAGCTTCAACCCGGTGGCCGACCACCACCAGTGGCTGTACGCCAACTGTCTGTCGCAAAGCCAGGCGCTGATGCTCGGCAAAACCCTCGCCGAGGCGCAAGCCGAGCTGCGTGACAAGGGCATGAGCGAAGCCGAAGTGCAACGACTCGCGCCACACAAAGTGATCCCGGGCAACCGTCCGAGCAACACCCTGGTGGTCGAGCGCATCAGCCCGCGCCGCCTCGGCGCACTGGTGGCGATGTACGAGCACAAGGTCTTTGTACAAAGCGTGATCTGGGGCATCAACGCCTTCGACCAGTGGGGCGTGGAGCTGGGCAAGGAGTTAGGCAAGGGCGTCTACAACCGTCTGGTGGGCAGCGAAGAAGCGCCGGCTGACGACGCGTCCACACAAGGCTTGATCAACTACTTCCGTGGTCGTCACCGCGGCTGATTTGACGCTAATCCTGCGTGTGGTACTAACCTTGTAGGAGCTGGCTTGCCAGCTTCTACGAGGGTCGCGCAGCTCCCCTCTTGTCGCAAAAACAAGAATGAGGAACCGTCATGTTCGATATCAGCACGTTTCCCAAAGCCGATGCCGTCCGCCGGGCTGCACAGTTGAGTCAGGACGACTACCATCGTCTTTACCGCGAATCCATTGAACACCCCAGTACCTTCTGGGCCGAACAGGCCAACCGTTTTCTCGACTGGAGCGCACCCTGGCAGACCGTCCAGCGCTATGACCTGAAAACCGGTGAGGCCAGCTGGTTTGCTGGCGGCCAGTTGAACGTCAGTTACAACTGCATCGACCGTCACCTGGAAAAGCGCGGCGATCAAACCGCGATCATCTGGGAAGGCGACGACCCCGCCGAATCCACACAGATCACCTACAGAAAACTGCATCACAACGTCTGTCGCCTGGCCAACGTGCTCAAAAGCCGTGGCGTGAAAAAAGGCGACCGGGTGTGCATCTACATGCCGATGATTCCCGAAGCGGCGTTCGCCATGCTCGCCTGCACGCGCATCGGCGCGGTGCACTCCGTCGTGTTCGGCGGTTTCTCCCCCGATTCATTGCGCGACCGGATTCTCGACGCCGACTGCCGCACCGTGATCACCGCCGATGAAGGCGTGCGCGGCGGCAAGTTCGTGCCACTCAAACAGAATGTCGACAAGGCGCTGCAAAGTTGCCCTGGCGTCAGCACAGTGATCGTGGTCGAGCGCACACAGAATCAGGTGAACTGGGTCGAAGGCCGGGATATCTGGTACCACCAGGCGTTGCGCGATGTCACGGACGACTGCCCACCCGAACCGATGGACGCCGAAGATCCACTGTTCATCCTCTATACCTCCGGCAGCACCGGCAAACCCAAGGGGGTGTTGCACACCACCGGTGGGTATCTGCTGCAGGCAGCGATGACCTTCAAATACGTGCTGGACTACCGCGATGGCGAAGTCTTCTGGTGCACCGCCGATGTCGGCTGGGTGACCGGGCACAGCTACATCGTCTATGGCCCGCTGGCCAATGGCGCGACCACACTGATATTCGAAGGCGTGCCGAGCTACCCGAGCACTTCGCGCTTCTGGCAAGTGATCGATAAACACAAGGTCAACATCTTCTACACCGCCCCCACGGCCCTGCGCGCACTGATGCGTGAAGGCGCCGGGCCGTTGCAGGACACTTCGCGGGCAAGCCTCAGACTGCTGGGCAGCGTCGGTGAGCCGATCAACCCGGAAGCGTGGGAGTGGTACTTCAATGTTGTCGGCGAACAGCGCTGTCCGATCGTCGACACCTGGTGGCAGACCGAAACCGGCGGCATCATGCTCAGCCCCTTGGTCAGCGCGCAACGGATCAAACCCGGCTGCGCCACACAACCGATGTTCGGCGTGCAGCCGGTGCTGCTCGACGAGCACGGCAAGGAAATCAAAGGCGCCGGCAGCGGCGTGCTGGCCATAAAATCGAGTTGGCCAGCGCAGATCCGCAGCGTCTACCGCGACCCGCAACGAATGGTCGACACCTACTTCAAGCCCTACCCCGGCTATTACTTCACCGGTGACGGCGCACGCCGCGACGAAGATGGCGACTATTGGATTACCGGGCGAATTGACGACGTGATCAACGTTTCCGGGCATCGTATCGGCACCGCCGAGGTGGAAAGCGCGTTGGTGCTGCACGACAGCATTGCCGAGGCCGCGGTGGTCGGTTATCCCCATGACGTCAAGGGCCAAGGCATCTATGCCTTCGTCACCCCCATGGACGGCATTACGCCTGACGAAGAACTGAGAAAGGAATTACTGGCCCATGTCAGCAAGGAAATCGGCAGCTTCGCCAAACCGGACCTGATCCAGTGGGCGCCAGCCTTGCCGAAAACCCGTTCGGGCAAGATCATGCGGCGTATCCTGCGCAAGATCGCCTGCAACGAACTGGACAGCCTGGGGGATACCTCGACCCTGGCCGACCCAAGCGTAGTGCAGGGCTTGATCGACAAACGCCTGAACCCATAACGAACCTTTGTAGGAGCAAGCTCGCTCCTGCAGAAACTTACTGAGCCCCCATGGAATTCATCCGCAGCCGTATCGAAAGCCAAATCATGAGCCTGACCGGCTTGTCCCTGGGCAAACTTGATCTGGAAAACCCCAAAGGCGATCCGGGCCTGTTCGGGCCTGACTCGGTGAGTTGGCAGGTTCACGGCGACTTCAGCAGCATGCTCATCGGCGGTATCAGCGCCCTGATGCTGCAAGCCCTGCATCCGCTGGCGCTGGCCGGTGTCTGGGACCATTCGAATTTTCGCGAGGACATGCTCGGTCGCCTGCGCCGCACGGGGCAGTTCATTTCCGGCACCACCTTCGGGTCGCGACAGGACGCCGACTGGCTGATCGAGAAAGTCCGCACCATTCATCTGCAAGTGACCGGCACGGCGCCCGATGGTCGCCCCTATGCCGCCAGCGACCCCGACCTGCTGACCTGGGTGCATGTGGCCGAGGTCAGCAACTTCCTCGCTGCGCACCTGCGCTATCGCAACCCGCACCTTTCTCCGACCGATCAGGATCGCTACTACGCAGAAATCGCCCTGGTCGCCGAACGTCTTGGGGCCCGCGATGTGCCCCGTTCCCGACGCGAAGTTGCCGACTACCTTGAACGCATTCGCCCTCAACTGCTGTGCGACGAACGCAGTCGTGAAGTGTTGCGGCTGCTGTTGAACGCCCCCTCTCCCAGCCGTTTGGCCAAGCCTTTCGGGGGGATGATGATGCAGGCCGGGATCGATCTGCTACCGGACTGGGCCAGTGGCCTGCTCGGCGTCAGCCAGAGCCCGTTGCAACGCAAGCTGATCCGCGCCAGCGTCAATCGCAGCGCACCGATGCTGCGCTGGGCTGTGCGTAATGGCTCGGTGCAGCGTGCCAAACGGCGTATGGGGTTATTGACCTGATGCTCAGAGCTGCAAGCCGCAAACTTGAAGCTTGAAGCTTGAAGCTTGAAGCTTGAAGCTTCAATCTCAGTAACTGCTAAACTCCCGCGCCAAATTCCCTCCTGCAAGGCGCCCAGCATGTCTTCCTTGAATCAGGCGCTGCGCGCCGCCCTTGAATATCGCCAGGACCTGTTGGCCGAACTGCACCCGCAAGGCACCGACTGCTATCGCCTGTTCCATGGCAGCCAGGAAGGCGCCGGGGGCCTGACGATTGACCGCTACGGCCCGCAACTGTTGGTGCAAAGCTTCCACCAGTCGCTGGAACGCGAGGCACTGCTGCAACTGCATGAAATCGTCAACCGGCATCTGGGCCTCGACTTGCTGCTGGTCTACAACGACCGCTCCCGTGGCAACTCGCGTATCGATCGCGAAGACACCGTCTACCGCGCCGACGAAGCGGCCCTGCAAGATCTGGTCGGCCACGAGTGGGGGCTCAATTACCGCGTCCGCGGACGCCACGCCGGGCAAGACCCTTTGCTGTTCCTCGACCTGCGCAACACGCGCGGCTGGGTCAAGGACCACAGCAAAAACAAAAGTGTGCTGAACCTGTTCGCCTACACCTGCGGGGTCGGCCTCAGTGCCGCGGCCGGTGGCGCCAGCGAGGTGTGCAACCTGGACTTCGCCGAAGGCAATCTGGCAGTCGGTCGTGAAAATGGCCTGCTCAACCCGCAATTGCCGACCATGACGTTCATTCAGTCCGATTACTTCCCGGCCATCCGCCAATTGGCCGGCCTGCCGATCAGCCAGCGACGCGGGCAGAAACTGCCAAGCTATCAGCGCCTGGAACAGCGCCAATATGATCTGGTACTGCTCGATCCACCGGCCTGGGCCAAGAGTGCTTTCGGCACCGTCGACCTGCTGCGCGACTACCAGAGCCTGCTCAAGCCCGCCCTGTTGACCACCGCCGACAATGGCGTGCTGATCTGCTGCAACAACCTGGCAAAAGTCAGCATGGACGACTGGCGTGAACAGGTTTTACGTTGCGCCGAGAAAGCCGGGCGGCCGGTGCGTGAGTGGACGGTGATGAAGCCCGGGGCCGATTTCCCGTCGATGGATCATCAACCGCCACTGAAAACTCTGATCCTGCAGCTTTGATCCGTGTCAGACAAATCTGAAAAATCCTGAGCAGGCTGTTTGCTTCGGAACCGGAATCGCGTGCCATACTCCAAGGCACTCCGATTTAGACAGATGAAGCCACACATGTACAAAGGATTGATTCGCGCCATTGGCGCCTTGTTGACTGCTCTGGCGCTCTACAGTCTGCTGGGGTTTCTGATTTTACCGGGCATCGCCCTGCGTATTGCCAACCAGCAACTGGCCAATTACGCCACGATGCCCGCCACTCTCCAGCGGATCGAACTCAACCCGTTCAGCCTTGAAGTGACACTTTGGGGCTTGAGCATCGGCGAGCCCGGCAAGGAGCAGATCGGCTTCGAACGCCTGTACGCCAACCTGCAACTCGATAGCCTCTGGACCAAGACGCTGCATCTGTCCGATATCGAACTGGAAAAATCCAAGACCGAGATCCTCTTCGGCAAGGACGGCAAACTCAACCTGCTCGGGTTGTTCAAACTGCCACAGAGCGAACCGAAACCCGCCGATCCCGATGCAAAACCGTTCCCGCTGCGCATAGACCGGATCAATCTGGCCGGTGGTGTCGTGCACTTCAAGGATGAGCGCCCCAGCGAACCCATCGAATTTATCTACGACAAGCTCGATTTCGAGCTTAAACACCTCAGCACCCGGCCCGAAGACAGTGCCGACATGACATTGGTCGCCATCGGCCCGGGCGGCGGACAGGTCGACTGGACGGGTAACTTCAGCCTGATCCCGATTGCCTCCGAAGGTAAGCTGAAAATCACTGACGGCAAGATGAAATCCTTCTGGCCCTACGTGCGCGACGCAGTGCCCCTGGACCTGGAAAGCGGTGTGGTCAATATCAGCACCGACTACAAACTCAACCTGTCCAAGCAGACCGAGTTGCTGCTGAGCAATGTCGCGGTCAGCGTTGCGCCCTTCTCCATCAAGGCGCCGGATGGACGGCCACTGGTGAAGCTTGAGCGACTGGACATCAGCGATACCACCGTGGACCTGGCCAAACAGCAGGTGGTGGTCGGCAAGATCCGCAGCCGTAAACTGGAAACCTGGGCGGCACTGGAGGCTGATGGCCAACTCGATTGGCAGAAGCTGTTCGCCAGCCAGCCATCCAAACCCGCCGCCAAGGCCAAGGCTGAACCGGCCAGCACGCCGGCGGCAGCCGATTCACCCAAGCCCGCCCCTGCTCCACCGAGCAAACCGTGGCAGGTCCTGCTCAACGACGTGCAACTGCGTGACTATCAGGTGCATCTGGCCGACCGCAAGGCACAACCCGCCGTCGCGCTGGAATTGGGACCATTGAATCTCGACCTTCAGAAGTTCGACAGTCTCAATGGCTCGCCTTTTACGCTCAAGCTCGACACGGGCGTAGGCAAACAAGGCAAGCTTTTGGCAGACGGGGAGGTCAATCTGGCCCCGATCAGCGCCAGACTCAATGTCCAGACCAAGGACATCGACCTGCGGGTCGCCCAGTCCTACATCACGCCATTCATACGCCTGGAACTGCGCAGCGGCATGCTCGGCAGCGATCTGGCGGTCAACCTGAAAAGCACCGAACCCTTGGCCTTCAGCGTTACCGGGCGCGCCCAGGTTGATCAGCTGCATACGCTCGACACCCTGAAAACCCGCGATTTTCTCAAATGGCAGCAGGTCATGGTCGAAGGCCTGAACTATCAACACGGTGATAGCCTCTCGATCGACAGAATCAACCTGATGCAGCCCTATGTGCGATTCATGATCAACGATGACCGCACCACCAACATCGATGATCTGCTGATCCCGCAACCGGCCGATTCCGGCGCCAGGACTGCTGCCGCCAAACCTGCCGCCAGCAAGGACAAGCCACTGGGTATTCATATCGGTGGGATTGCCATCAATGACGGTTCGGCCAACTTCGCCGACTTCAGCCTGACGCCGAACTTCGCGACCGCCATCCAACAACTCAACGGGCAGATCGGCACCATCGACAGCCGCCAGGCCAAACCCGCCAGTGTCGACGTCAAGGGCAAGGTCGACCGCTATGCGCCGGTGACCATCAAGGGTGCGGTCAATCCGTTCGACCCGATGGCCAGCCTCGACATCGCCACCAGCTTCAAACGTGTGGAGCTGACCACGCTGACACCCTACTCAGGCAAGTTCGCCGGTTACCGTATCCGCAAGGGCCGACTCAATCTTGACCTGCATTACCTGATCACCAAAGGCCAGCTAAAAGCCGAGAACAAAGTGGTGGTCGAACAACTGCAACTGGGCGAAAAAGTCGACAGCCCCGACGCCGTGAGCCTGCCGCTGAAACTGGCAATAGCCTTGCTCAAGGACGTCGATGGCAAGATTTCCATCGAACTGCCGGTCACCGGCGACCTCAATAACCCGCAATTCAGCGTCATGCCAATCGTCTGGCAGACCTTGCGCAACCTGATCGTGAAAGCAGCGGCGGCTCCCTTCAAACTGATCGGCGGGCTGGTCAGCGGCGGTGGCTCGGAAGACCTGGGCAGTGTGTCTTTTGCCCCTGGTTCAAGCGACCTGAGCAAGGACGCCGAAGCCGCTTTGGTCAAACTGTCCAACGCGCTCAAAGAGCGTCCGGCCCTGCGTCTGGAGATCGAAGGCACGGCGGCGCAAAGCAGCGACGGCCCATTGATCGCCGAACAACGCCTGGAACGGGAATACCAGTACAACTACTACAAAATGCTCCAGCGCCGCGGCGACAAAGTGCCCGCCCAGGCTTCGATGCTGGTGGTGCCGGACAACGAGAAAGGCCCGCTGCTGGAAGGGATCTACCGCACTCGCCTGAAGACCCAGCCACCCGCCGAATGGAAGGACCTGGGCAAGGAGGAACGCACGGCTAAGATGCGCGCCGACGTGATCAAATTCTGGAGTACCAGCGACGTGCTATTGCGTCAGCTGGGGCAGGATCGCGCCAGCAGCATCAAGGATTATCTGGTCGACAAGGGTCAACTCGCCGATGACCGCGTGTACTTTATCGATGCCCAACTGGGCGAAGCGGAAAAGGACGGCAAGGTCGTTACACCACTGCATCTGGACGCCGAGTGAAGCAAAGACAACGCAAGAACCGATCTCCCGTTCGTTTGCGACGCCACAATAGAACAGGCCCCGACACGAGTGCCGGGGCCTGTAATGGCCACATCCGTATGGCCGTTCGCATGAACTCCTCAGAGACGACAGGCGTATAACTCGGCCCGCCTGCCGCGCCTTCTCCCAGTCCAGGCGAGAAGTCGTGCCTTATTCGGCTTTCAGGCCGTCAGCGGAGACCGCTTTGACGCCTTTGATTTTTTTGGTGATCGCCACGGCAGTGGCTTTCTGAGCGTCAGTCACCGCAACGGTGGATGACAGAGACACGACACCCTTATTGGTTTCAACTTTGATGTCGGTGCCAGGGATGCCTTTTTCGGTGAGCAGGTCACTTTTGACTTTGGTCGTAATCCAGGTATCGGAAGTAGCTTCCTCGGCTTTGGTCATCTCACCGGCCGCCAGCATCATGGGTGCCTGGGTGACTTGAGTCTGTGCAAATGCAGCATTGGCCATGGTCAGGGTCAGCGCGGTAACAGTGGCGGCAGCGATAGCGAACTTCTTCATACGAGTAACTCCTGTTTTTCTGGAAAGTCTGCTGGATTTCTTTTCAGCAGGGTTACCAGAGAGAGTGCGAACGCTGTGCCAACTTTGAAACAGATAATAAATTTAGATAAATCAACAACTTAGAAAAATTGCCATTTTCCGGAATCATGCAAAATGCATGACTTTGAAAATCTCTACATGCAAGTTGCGGGTTTTGCCGCAGGCCTAAGGCCATGAATTAACGCAGTTTTTCTTCAAGCCTCATTTGCTGTGAAGCCGGACAAAAAATACCCCGCGAACGGCGGGGTATTGGCAATCAGCTCATGGATCAGACTTTCGGGGCAACGCCCGTGCAACCTTTGGGCGCGTAGTCCTGATCGACTGTGGTGGCGCACGTCCACCCCGTCAGCGTTCGCGCCAAGGTGATGGTTTTATTCAGCACAGGGCCCGGTGCATTCACAAGCGTGCAGGCAATAGTGCCCGTGCCATCCGCAGCACTACCGGTCGCTGTCATTGTGCAGTTAGAGGTGACTGGTGTCCCGGTTACCTTAGCCAGATCCGGATCGTCGCCTTGATTGATGACGTCTTCGAACGGCACCTTCAAGGCCGAAATCTCAGCCAGCCCCGCCGTCACCTTGGCCCGCGCCTGGTATTTGGAGTACGCAGGAATGGCGAACGTCGCCAGAATCCCGATGATTGCGACCACTATCAGTAGCTCGATCAGGGTAAAGCCTCTTTGTTTGTGCATTGACAGCCTCCGTGCATGAGTCGAAATCTCATGATCTGAAGCTGTCGCAGCACAGCCCATGCCAGGCCCCGCGCGCCCTGTTGGCGGGGTGCACGACCGCCACAACACCCTTTCCCACCCCCAGAATCCGCACTATCTGACAATTTTTGTCACCTCATCCCGGGTGTTGTGGTTCCTCCCTTTGACTAGGCTGTAAGTCGTGCGGCGGGTACTTCAATGCATGAAATCGCCTTTTACGATCTGGCCAGGCAATCGGCCCCGGTCGGCGGATATTCCCCGCGAGGCCCAGCTCAAGAAAGGTATTCCCGAGGAACGCATCGGCACATTCACGATCTATGAGCCAGTCGGGTGCGAACACTGCAACGACAGCGACAAGGGGTGAGCGGGGATTCAGGAAGTGGTGAATGACCACGGCGGATCATGCCAGAAGGCAACTCACTGCAAATCGAAGGGTCACCAAGGACAGAACATGGCGGTCAAAGCAGCAAAAATCAGTGTGTATGCCTGGGAAGGCACTGATCGCAAAGGCACCCGAATAACCGGCGAGCTGAGCGGACATAACCCGGCACTGATCAAGGCGCAGTTACGCAAGCAAGGCATCACCCCCGGCAAGGTTCGCAGGAAAACCCCCTCGCTGCTCAACCTGGGCAACCACATCAAGGCCCGGGACATTGCCCTGTTCACCCGGCAAATGGCAACCATGATGAAAGCCGGGGTGCCGCTACTGCAGTCGTTCGACATCATCGGCGAAGGCTTCGATAACCCGGCCATGCGCGCGCTGGTGGACGAGGTGAAACAGGACGTCGCGGCGGGCAACAGCTTTGCTGCCGCCCTGCGCAAAAAGCCCCGGTATTTCGATGAGCTGTACTGCAATCTGGTGGACGCCGGCGAACAGGCCGGGGCGCTGGATACGCTGCTGGAACGGGTGGCGACTTATAAGGAAAAGAGCGAAAGCCTCAAGGCCAAGATCAAGAAAGCCATGACCTACCCGCTGATGGTGGTGTTCGTCGCGATGATCGTCACCGGGATTCTTCTGGTCAAAGTGGTGCCGCAATTCCAGTCGGTATTCCAGGGATTCGGAGCCGAGTTACCCGCCTTCACTGTGATGGTCATTGGCTTGTCGCGGTTCATGCAGGACGCGTGGTGGATGGTGCTCGGGGTACTGATCGCAGGGGCGTTCGCCATGCGCCATGCCTTCAGGACGTCCCAGGCTTTTCGCGACCGAATGGACGCCGGGTTGTTGAAACTGCCGCTGGTGGGCACCTTGATGTACAAATCCGCCGTGGCCCGTTTCGCCCGTACGCTGGCGACCACGTTCGCCGCCGGTGTGCCGCTGGTGGAAGCTCTGGAGTCAGTGGCGGGCGCGACCGGCAACATTGTGTTCAAGCGCGCAGTGCAGCGGATCAAGCAGGACGTTTCGACGGGCATGCAGCTGAGTTTCGCCATGCGCACTTCGGGCATCTTTCCGAACATGGCCATCCAGATGACCGCCATTGGCGAGGAGTCTGGTGCGCTGGACGGTATGCTCGACAAGGTCGCGGGTTTCTACGAAGACGAAGTCGATAACATGGTCGATAATCTGACCAGCCTGATGGAACCGTTCATCATGGTGGTGCTGGGCGTTATCGTCGGTGGCCTGGTCGTCGCGATGTACCTGCCCATCTTCCAACTCGGCTCAGCGATCTGATATGCCCTTGAACGAATTTCTCACCCACTACCCGCTAGCCTTTGTCGTCATCACCGGGGTGATCGGCCTGCTGGTCGGCAGCTTTCTTAACGTGCTGATCTGGCGCCTGCCGAAAATGCTCGAGCGCGAGTGGCGCCTGCAGGCCCATGACATTCTCGGGCTGCCCGGCGAAACACCGCTGCCGACCTACAACCTGCTGCTGCCCCATTCCCAGTGCCCGCACTGCGGTCACCGGATTCGGGCGTGGGAAAATATTCCGCTGCTCAGTTTCCTGCTGCTGCGCGGACGCTGCTCGTCTTGCACGACACCGATCAGCAAACGATACCCATTGACCGAACTCGCCTGCGGCCTGTTGTCGGCGTTCATTGCCTGGCACTTCGGTTTCGGCTGGCCAGCCGGCATGACCCTGCTACTGACGTGGGGCCTGCTGGCCATGAGCCTGATCGACGTTGAACATCAATTGTTGCCGGACGTGCTGGTGCTGCCGCTGATGTGGCTGGGGCTGATCGTCAACAGCCTCGGCCTGTTCGCGCCGTTGCAGGATGCATTGTGGGGCGCGATCACCGGCTATATGGCGCTGTGGTCGGTGTTTTGGTTGTTCAAACTGATCACCGGCAAGGAAGGCATGGGCCATGGCGATTTCAAATTGCTGGCGATGTTTGGCGCCTGGGGTGGCTGGCAAATATTACCGCTGACCATCCTCCTCTCCTCCCTGGCGGGTGCCGTGATTGGCTTGATTATCCTGCGCCTGCGCAAGGCAAAAACCTCGACCCCCATCCCCTTCGGGCCCTATCTGGCCATTGCTGGCTGGATTGCCTTGCTCTGGGGTGTTCAAATAACCGACTTCTATTGGCAGTTTGTCGGTTTGAAATGAATACCCCTGTGGAAAAACCCTGGATTCTCGGCCTCACCGGCGGCATCGGCAGCGGAAAAAGCGCGGCGGCCCAACATTTCATCGACCTCGGCGTGCATGTGGTCGATGCCGATCATGCCGCCCGTTGGGTGGTCGAACCGGGGCGGCCGGCGCTGGCGAAGATCGCCGAACACTTCGGCCCGGATGTGTTACTCGCCGACGGGCAACTGGACCGCGCCGCGCTGCGCAAACGGATCTTCGAGGTGCCGGAAGAACGTCGCTGGCTCGAAGCGTTGCTGCATCCGCTGATCGCCGAGGAAATCGCTCGACATCTGGCGCTGGCAAAATCGCCTTATGCGATTCTGGTTTCGCCGCTGCTGATCGAGTCCGGGCAGTACGCCATGACCCAACGGGTGCTGGTGATCGATGTCCCTGAACAGCTACAGATCGAACGCACACTGCGGCGTGACCAGACGAGCGAGCAGCAGGTCCAGGCGATCCTCAAGGCCCAATCCAGCCGCCAGGGTCGCCTGAAACACGCCGACGACGTGGTGGTCAACGACCGCGACCTCGCCTGGCTGCACAGCGAGGTTGAACGCCTGCATCACTTTTACCTTACTTTGCGTGGAGGCCAGTCATGAGCCAAACCCCAACCGTCGAATGCCCGACTTGCGGAGCCCCTGTCGAATGGAGTCCCGAAAGCAAATTCCGCCCGTTCTGTTCGGACCGTTGCAAACTGATCGACCTGGGGGCCTGGGCGTCGGAAGAACACAAGATTCCCGTGGCCCCCGATGCCGAGGACGAGTTGTTCAGCGGCGACTTCGATCCGCGTCACTGATGCCCGTCGTCAGGGCCGCATGAAGCCGTAGTCCTGACCGTCGTCGAGGTTTTCCGCCAGGAAATGCAACTCGTCGGCCAGATCTTCCGCACTGCGCACGGCCTTGCTCTGCTGCACCACGGCACTGAGCAAGGCGCGCAGGCTCAACCCAGGATCAAATCCTTCCGCTTGCGCCGAATCCAGACTCTGGCGCAATTCCTGCCTTGCCCACTCATAAACACTCATGACGAAACTCCTGAAGGTTTTGCCGAGCATGAGATCGCCAGCGCTTTCAGGGTTTGATGTGAATCAAGACTTCGGATCGTCGTCCTTCCAGGGCGCCGAAAGGTAGCGCGTGCGGTTGAAGGTCTCCAGCCATTCCGGGCAGAACACCACCAGAGCACTGACCACCATGCCATTGATAAAGGCCTCGGGAAAAATCAGCAACCACAGGTAACCGACAAAATCCTCCAGCCAGTACGGCATCTCAAAACGCTCGTCGAACCACAGCAGCCACAGCGCCAGCAGCAGACACAGCAACGCCGACAGTGCCGCCGCAAAAAATCCGGAAACGAAGATATACACAAAGGGATTTCGTGGCTGCGCGCGCTCCACCAGGATCGCGCAGCATTCGGTTACCAGCACCGGCAACAGAATCAACAACGCGCCGTTGACCCCGACTGCCATCAAATCCTGTCGCCCGAGCGACACCAGCCCCAACTGCGCCACCAGTCCGCCGATGATCGCCAGCGGCCAATCCAGCAACAGCGTTACCGCTGTCATGCCAATGAAGTGATAGGACACGCCGGTATCGAAATCCCGCCGCACCAACCACAACATGAACAGCGCGAACACCGTACCGAACAGCAGATGCTGGCGACGGCTGTCAGTGAACAGCTCAACCCATGGCGCACGCCAGATCGCCCAGAGCAACACCGGCACATAAATCAGCCAGCCGACTGTCAGACTCTGAGATGACAGCAGCTCGGCGCCAATCATGGGCGAGACGTCTCCAGCGCCTCACGCAACTGTGCAGCCGTGGCGTACTCGTGTTGCGCCACCAACTGGCCATCCTTGAGCTGTAACCACAGCACGCTATCCACAGCACCGGGATACTTCGGTGCAACGCGGCCATCGCGGTCGAGCATGACCCGGTAGGAATAATCGCGCATGGCCGGCACGGCGAACATTTTGGCGATCAGCCGTGGCATGCGCTCGATATCCGCGAGAAATACTGCATGACGGGCCTCCAGATAGCCTTTGGGCTGGCCCTGCAACGCAGCATTGACCAACTTGGCGCCTTCCATGCTGCGCGCCACCAGCAGCGTCTGAGTGCGATTGTCGAGGGTAAAGGCCTGATCGAACTGATCAAGCAGCGTCCAAGGTGCCACGCGCTCGCCGACCTCAAGCGCGTGGGCCCAGAGGGGCAAAAGCCCGAGCAGTAACACTGACCAATACTTCACATTCAATTCCTCGCTCAATCGCATGGGTAGTGGCCAGCAGTTTACACCGGCGCTTCCCGGTGCCCAGTGACGCTGTTTACCGCTTAACGCTTTCTGCTTGTCGCAATTGAACGCTAAGCTTGGGCCTATGGATGACTCAGATTACTTACGCTTGCTGACCATCGCGGCCGAGCAAGCCAACGCGTTCCTGTCCAATGCCCGCAAATGGGAGCGTGAGCGTTGGGTCTGCCAGCGCCTGCTGCAAGGCTTGAACATTCCCTATCGTGCCGACGAATTCGCCCCGGCCGGCGAACCGCCGGACGTGTTGTTTCGCGATGCCAGCTTCGAGGTGTTCTTCGTCCTCGACGAAGGCCGGCGCCTCAACGACGAATGGCGCGATGAGCTGCAACGCCGCCGCAGCGCATTCTCCCTGAGCCAACTGGTACGGCGCGAGGCCAAGCCGCGGCGCATCCCGGCCAACGAATTCTTGCTGCGACTGGCGCCGACCTTGCGCAAAAAAGCGCATAACTACAAAGAACGCGGCATGGATCTGGGCGACCTGGACATCATCGCCTTCGCCAGCCTCAAGCGCGAAGTGCTGGACCTCAACAGCCATTTCCCGCCGCCTACCGAATACCTGCGCCAAGGCTGGCGCTCGTTGTCATTGGTCGGCCCGACTTTCGCCCGCGTGCTCTTCGCGCATCCGGATGCACCGGACTTCCTGCGCAGCAACCTGGGGCGCAGCATCGTTTTCGACGTCGGGATCAGTCTGTGAGCCCATTGCAGGAACTGATCGCTGATGTCCCGCAAATCGGTCGCGTACGCTGGATTGGCGTGCGCCCGCAACCTCATGTGCCGATGATCGAACTGGAAGCCGTGGAAGCGCGACTGGAGGCTGGCTTGACCGGTGACCGAGCCCGGCCAGGCGTACGCAATGCGCGACAAGTGACGTTGATCCAATGGGAGCATCTGGCGGTGATCAGTTCGCTGATGGGCCGCCCGCACGATAAACCGGTGCTGCCTGATGAGTTACGGCGCAATCTCGTTATCAGCGGTATCAACCTGTTCAGCCTCAAGGGGCGTCGCTTCAGAATTGGCCAGGCGATTTTCGAAACCACTGGCTGGTGCCAGCCGTGCGCACGCCTGCAAAACAACCTCGGCCCCGGGACCTTTCAAGCCGTTCGCGGACATGGCGGAATCACCGCCCGAGTGTTACAAAGTGGAATCATTCGCCTGAACGATACGGTGAGCGTCGAGCCCATTCCGGACAGCGGCTATGCTCCGTTCAACGTTCGTTAAATCGACTTGTAACCTCTCCGCGATCAGCAACGTCTACCCCTGACGAGGCCCGATATGACCAGCCGCCTGAACCCCGACGACCAGAAGCATGTCGAAGAGTACCTGCATCTGTCCCAGCACCGAGTCGAGCGCCGGCCCTTCCGGCCGTGGATGCTCCTTGTGCTGGTGTTGGCAGTGACCATTGGTCTTGGCCTTTTGAGCCGACTTATCAGTTACCTGACGCTATGAGCCGCCGAGGGTCTGTTGACGTTTGATGACGAACCGCGTCGTCTTCAAACGTCAACAGAACCTCATGCTCGCTCGGTTGACTGCACCGATTTCCTTTAGCCTTGTGAGATATCCCCATGACCCATCGTATTGTCATCGCTGGCGGCGGCGCCGGCGGTCTGGAGTTGGCTACCCGTCTGGGTAAGACTCTGGGTAAACGCGGCATCGCCAGCGTCATGCTGGTTGACGCGAACCTGACCCACATCTGGAAACCGCTGTTGCACGAGGTGGCAGCCGGTTCCCTGAACTCCTCCGAAGATGAACTCAACTATGTTGCCCAGGCCAAATGGAACCACTTCGAGTTCCAGCTGGGACGCATGAGCGGGCTCGATCGCGCACAAAAGAAAATCCAGTTGGCCGCCACTTATGACGAGGCCGGCCTTGAGCTGGTTCCGGCGCGGGAAGTGGCTTACGACTCGCTGGTGATTTCCGTCGGCAGCACCACCAACGATTTCGGCACCCAGGGCGCAGCCCAGCATTGCCTGTTCCTCGACACCCGCAAACAGGCCGAGCGCTTCCACCAGCAATTGCTCAACCACTACCTGCGTGCCCATGCCGGGCAGACCGACAAGGTCGAACAGATCAGCGTTGCCATCGTCGGCGCCGGTGCCACCGGGGTCGAACTGGCCGCCGAACTGCACAATGCCGCCCACGAACTGGCGGCCTATGGCCTGGACCGGATCAAGCCGGAAAACATGCACATCACCCTGATCGAAGCGGGGCCACGGGTTCTGCCTGCGCTGCCGGAGCGAATCGGCGGGCCTGTGCATAAAACCCTGGAGAAACTCGGGGTCAATGTCATGACCAACGCAGCGGTCAGCGAAGTGACGGCAGACAGCCTGATCACCACCGATGGCAACGTGATCAAGGCCAGCCTGAAAGTCTGGGCCGCAGGGATTCGCGCACCGGGGTTCCTCAAGGACATCGATGGCCTGGAAACCAACCGCATCAATCAGCTGCAAGTGCTGCCGACCCTGCAAACCACCCGTGACGAAAATATCTTCGCTTTCGGTGACTGCGCGGCCTGCCCGCAACCGGGCACCGACCGCAACGTGCCGCCGCGCGCGCAAGCCGCGCATCAACAGGCGTCATTGCTGGCCAAGTCGCTGAAACTGCGGATTGAAGGCAAGGCATTGCCTGAATACAAGTACACCGACTACGGCTCGCTGATCTCGCTGTCGCGTTTTTCTGCTGTGGGCAACTTGATGGGCAACCTCACTGGCAGCGTGATGCTCGAAGGTTGGCTGGCGCGGATGTTTTACGTGTCTCTGTATCGCATGCACCAAATGGCGCTGTACGGGCCGTTCCGCACGGCAATGCTGATGCTGGGCAGTAAGATCGGGCGTGGCACCGAGCCACGGCTCAAGTTGCACTGATACCGCCCGACCCCTGTGGGAGCGAGCAGGCTCGCTCCCACTGTTTTATCCGAGAACATTACACCCGGAAGCGCCGCACCATCCCCTGCAGGGCATTCGCCAACTGCGACAGCTCATGGCTCGATGCACTGGTCTGATCGGCCCCGGCGGCCGAACGCACAGACAGGTCACGGATATTCACCAGGTTGCGATCGACCTCGCGCGCCACCTGGGCCTGTTCCTCGGCTGCACTGGCGATCACCAGGTTTCGCTCGTGAATCTGATGCACCGACGCCGTGATGGTTTGCAGCGCCTCACCTGCCTTCTCGGCCAGCAACAACGTGCTGGCGGCACGGGAGGTGCTGGCGTTCATGGCCTCCAGGGCCAGGCTCGAACCGTTGCGCATACCCTGCACCATTTGTTCGATTTCCTGGGTCGATTGCTGCGTGCGATAGGCCAGCGCGCGCACTTCATCGGCCACCACCGCAAACCCGCGACCACTCTCCCCCGCACGCGCGGCTTCAATCGCAGCATTGAGCGCCAGCAAGTTGGTTTGTTCGGCAATGGCGCGAATCACATCCAGCACCTTGCCGATATCCTGGGATTGGTTGGCCAGCGATTGCACCAGCTCACCGGTGCTCTGCACGTCGTCGGCCAGTGCACTGATCGAACTGGCGGTTTCGCTGACCCTCTCCTGCCCTTGATGCGCGGACTCACTGGACTGGCGAGTGGCATCGGACGTGGAGACTGCGTTGCGCGCGACCTCTTCCACGGCAATGGTCATTTCATTGACCGCCGTGGCCGCTTGCTCAATCTCGTTGTTCTGTTGCTGCAGGCCCTGAGTGCTATCGAGGGTCACGGCGCTCAATTCATCGGCCGCCGTGGCCAATTGCGTGGCCGACCCGCTGATGCCCTGCAGGGTTTCCCGCAGGTTTTGCTGCATGGTCGCCAACGCTTTGAGCAAACGACTGACCTCGTCATTGCCATGGGTTTCGATCGGACGGGTCAGATCACCCTGAGCCACATGTTCTGCAGCGCTCACCGCTTCACTCAATGGACGCACGATGCTGCGTGTCAGCAACATCGCCAGGCCAACCGTGGCCAATGCCGCGAGGGCGATGAATACGCTCACGATGGTGCGTGAAGTGTCGTAGTGGTCTTTGGACTTGTCGCTTTCCGCCGCGACTTGTTTGGCGAACAGCTCTGCCAGATCACTGAGCTGTTTGCCAGAACCGTCGACCACGGTCTTCATGTCCACCAGCAACAATTTGGTCAGTTCGTCGCGACGCCCCTGTTCAGCCAGCGTGAACGATTGGGCAATGCCAGTGCGATAGGCCGCGAAGGTACTTTTGAACTGCTCGTACAGCGCCTTGCCTTCAGCCGTGGTAACCAGCTTGTCGTAGGCGGCAATCTTTTCGCTCAGTTCCTTGTCGCGGGTATCCATTTGGCTGCGGTATTGCGCAATGTTCTTCGGGTCCTGATCCAGGGCCATCCGCAGGGAAATCGTGCGAATGCGCAGCATGATCTCGCGAATCTCGTCACCGCCACGAATACTCGGTAGCCATTGTTTCTCCACCGCCACTTCACTCTCGCGGATGCTCGACATTTGCCCCAGTGCAAATATCCCGAGCAGCGCCACAAGCACCGCAATCAAGGCGAAACCCAACGCAGCACGGGGGGCAATATTCAACTGTCGAAGAAACATAACGAGTGCCTTTCTTGTTGTGGGCTTGAGCGGGGGCTGTGCCCCGACAGCTCGTTATCGGCAAGTTGTACGATGACTTGAAGCAAAGTGTTTTTTTGCAGACAAAAAAAATCCCCGTATCTTTCGATACGAGGATTTTTAATATGGTCGGGGTAAGGGGATTCGAACTCCTGACATCCTGCTCCCAAAGCAGGCGCGCTACCGGACTGCGCTATACCCCGGTAAAAAAAGGCACCCTTTAAAAGGCGCCTTCTGCGAACAGCGCTTTTGGCGTCTGATCTTAAGATTTGATTCCAGCGTTAACTGGTTTCAAAAATGGTGGGTCGTGTGGGATTCGAACCTACGACCAATTGGTTAAAAGCCAACTGCTCTACCAACTGAGCTAACGACCCAAAAATGGTCGGGGTAAGGGGATTCGAACTCCTGACATCCTGCTCCCAAAGCAGGCGCGCTACCGGACTGCGCTATACCCCGGCTTGAAATTGGCTCCGTGACCAGGACTCGAACCTGGGACCCAATGATTAACAGTCATTTGCTCTACCGACTGAGCTATCACGGAACTACATATTTCAATTTACAACGGTGAAGCTTTACTGCGTTCTCTTCGACCCGTTCGCATCACTGCGTTCGTGTGTCTGAGGCGCGCTATTCTACAATCTTCAGCACCTCTGTCAACCCCCTAAATTGCTTTCAAGTTAATGATTTGCAACTTATTTTGGATTCCTGCTTGGGGAGCGGAAACCCTGGTGGGTGACTGACTGCGGGGCGCACTTTACAAGCCTTTTCCTTTAAGTTCAACAGCCTAACGAAAAAAAGGCCTCGCAATGCGAGGCCTCCTGTTCAACTACACATTTTTGTAGGCGCTCGCTTCCTCGCGAAGACCTCTTGAGCGCTGCGTTTAGCCTGATAACACGCGTTATCGTTAACGACCATCGCGAGCAGGCTCGCTCCTACAGTGGATCAAACGAAGACGATTTCGTCGTTCTCCACAACGCCCTTGGCAGTATCGCCGGGCATGAAACGACCCGACAGAATCAGCTGTGCCAGCGGGTTTTCGATCCAGCGCTGGATCGCTCGTTTCAGCGGCCGAGCGCCATACACCGGGTCGTACCCTACCGCTATCAGCTTATCCATGGCCTCAGGGCTGAGTTCCAGCTTCAGCTCCCGCTCGGTCAGACGACTGCGCAGACGACCCAACTGGATCTCGGTAATGCCGGCAATCTGATCCCGTGCCAATGGCTCGAAGATCACCACTTCGTCGACCCGGTTGATGAACTCCGGCCGGAAGTGCGAAGAAATCGCGTCCATTACTGCCGCACGCTGGGCCTCGCGATCACCGACCAACTCCTGGATCTGCACCGAACCGAGGTTGGACGTCATGACAATCACGGTGTTTTTGAAGTCCACCGTGCGGCCATGGCTGTCGGTCAACCGGCCATCTTCCAGCACTTGCAGCAGGATGTTGAACACATCCGGGTGCGCCTTCTCGACCTCGTCCAGCAGGATCACCGAGTAAGGCTTGCGACGCACGGCCTCGGTCAGGTAACCGCCTTCTTCATAGCCTACATAGCCCGGTGGTGCGCCAATCAGGCGAGCCACGGAATGTTTCTCCATGAACTCGGACATATCGATGCGCACCATCGCTTCTTCGGTGTCGAACAAGAACTCCGCCAGCGCCTTGCACAGCTCGGTTTTACCGACACCGGTCGGGCCGAGGAACATGAACGAACCGCTTGGTCGGTTCGGATCAGCCAAACCGGCACGGGAACGCCGCACGGCATTGGAAACCGCCACCACCGCTTCGTCCTGCCCGATCACACGCTGGTGCAACAGGCTTTCCATCTTCATCAGCTTGTCGCGCTCGCCTTCGAGCATTTTCGACACGGGAATACCGGTCCACTTCGACACGACTTCCGCGATCTCTTCTTCAGTCACCTTGCTGCGCAGCAACTGGTTTTCGCTCTTGCCGTGCTGGTCGACCATCTGCAAGCTGCGCTCCAGGTCCGGGATCACCCCATACTGCAACTCGGCCATGCGGTTCAGATCGCCTTTACGGCGTGCGGTTTCCAGTTCCTGGCGGGACTGCTCGATCTTCTGCTGAATCTGCGCTGAACCCTGTACCTCGGCCTTTTCCGAGTTCCAGATTTCTTCGAGATCCGAGTACTCACGCTCAAGGCGCACGATTTCTTCCTGGAGTTTTTCCAGACGTTTCTTCGCAGCCTCGTCGCTTTCTTTCTTCAGCGCCTGGGATTCCACCTTCAACTGAATCAAGCGACGTTCCAGACGGTCCAGCACTTCCGGCTTGGAGTCGATCTCCATGCGGATACGGCTGGCGGCTTCGTCGATCAGGTCGATGGCCTTGTCCGGCAACTGACGATCAGTGATATAGCGATGGCTGAGTTTGGCCGCCGCGATAATCGCACCGTCAGTGATCGCTACCTTATGGTGAACCTCGTAACGCTCTTTCAGGCCCCGCAGGATCGCGATGGTGTCTTCTTCACTCGGTTCGTCCACCAACACTTTCTGGAAGCGGCGCTCAAGGGCGGCGTCCTTCTCTATATATTGGCGGTACTCATTGAGCGTGGTGGCGCCGACGCAATGCAGCTCGCCGCGAGCCAATGCCGGCTTGAGCATGTTGCCCGCATCCATCGAGCCTTCGCCCTTGCCGGCGCCGACCATGGTGTGCAGTTCGTCGATGAACAGAATGATCTGCCCTTCCTGCTTCGACAGTTCATTGAGCAAGGATTTGAGGCGCTCTTCGAATTCGCCGCGATACTTGGCACCGGCAATCAGCGCCCCCATGTCGAGGGACAGCAGGCGCTTGCCCTTGAGGCCATCCGGCACTTCACCGTTGATGATGCGCTGGGCCAGGCCTTCAACGATGGCGGTCTTACCGACACCAGGCTCACCGATCAATACCGGGTTGTTCTTGGTGCGGCGTTGCAACACCTGAATGGTCCGGCGAATTTCGTCGTCACGACCGATCACCGGGTCGAGCTTGCCCTCTTCGGCGCGCTTGGTCATATCGACAGTGTATTTATCCAGCGCCTGGCGCGACTCTTCGTGGTTAGCGTCGTTGACCGCCTCGCCACCGCGCAGGTTGTTGATCGCATTTTCCAGGGCTTTCTTGCTCACGCCCTGACCGAGCAACAATTTGCCGAGTTTGCTGTTCTCGTCCATGGCGGCGAGCAACACCAGCTCGCTGGAGATGAACTGGTCGCCCTTCTGCTGGGCCAGGCGATCAGCCTGGTTGAGCAGACGCGCCAGGTCCTGCGACATGTTGACGTCGCCGGTCGGATTCTGGATTTTCGGCAGCTGGTCGAGCTCTTTGGTCAGCTCTTTACGCAGGCTGTTGATGTCGAAGCCTGTTTGCATCAGCAGAGGCTTGATCGAGCCGCCCTGCTGTTCGAGCAGGGCCTGCATCAAATGCGCCGGCTCAATGGCCGGATGGTCGAGACCGACGGCCAGGGACTGGGCATCGGACAAGGCTAATTGCAATTTGCTGGTTAAACGATCTATACGCATGGGTCACCTTCCTTTTGAGCAGGTCGGACCAATAAAACATCCTGAATGAAGAAACCTGCCAGATAGCACAATAGATGCGGTCGATTCTGGGAGATTCAAGCGTCGTGATGTTGATGCAGATCAGACAACTCTAGCGTTTGTGGCCTGTCTTACGAGTAACAGTACTCGTGAGACAGGGCACTACAGCCAGATAAGGGAGGCAAACCGGCCGGTTTTCGGACTGCGGCGGTAAGAAAAGAAGCGCGGATCGGTCACGGTGCAGAAACCACCACCATAAACAGCGGTGACACCTCGAGCCGCCAGGCGCAGACGCGCCAACATATAGATGTCGGCCATGAACTTGCCGGCGTTTACGCTTGGCACGAAAGCTTCAGCCGCTTGCGGCAGCTGCTGCACGAAGGTTTCGCGCACTTCCGGGCCGACTTCAAAGGCTTGCGGGCCAATGGCCGGGCCGAGCCATACCAACACATCGGCAGGTGGCACGTCCAGGCTGTCCAGAGTGGCTTCCAGCACGCCAGCCGCCAACCCGCGCCAACCGGCATGGGCCGCCGCGACGCGAGTGCCGGCACGGTCGCAAAACAACGCCGGCAAGCAGTCGGCGGTCATGGCCGCGCAAGCGATGCCCGGCGTCGCCGTCCAGCTGGCGTCGGCAGTGACCACGCGGCCTGGGTCGGCATGAGCCACGACGATGCCGTGGACCTGCTGCAGCCAGGCCGGTTGAATGGAGAAATGATCGGTGAGGCGACGGCGATTTTCGGCGACAGCTTCAGGGCTATCGTCGACGTGATCGCCCAGATTGAGGCTGTCGAACGGCGCCTGACTGACGCCGCCCGCACGGGTGGTCACACAGGCTTTGACCCCGGCCGGCGCGGGCCAGTCAGGAATCAGCCAGTCACTCATCCGATGAACGCCTCGCGGTCTTGCTTGAGCAGGGTCAGCAACCAGACGAAATCTTCCGGCAACGGCGACTCCCAGCTCATCCGTTGACCGGTGGTCGGATGATCCAGCTCCAGGAAACGCGCGTGCAGCGCCTGGCGCGGGAAGTTTTTCAGCGATTCGACCATCGTTGGGTTCGCTGCCGGCGGAATACGGAAACGACCGCCGTAGGCAGGATCTCCGACCAACGGGAAGTTGATGTGCGCCATATGCACGCGAATCTGGTGCGTACGACCGGTTTCGAGCTTCACCCGCACGTGCGTGTGGGAACGGAAACGCTCGAGCACACGGTAATGGCTGACGGCTTGCTTGCCCCCCTCCATCACCGCCATGCGCTGGCGCTGCTGACCATGACGACCGATCGGCGCATTGATCTTGCCGCCAGCCGTCACCACGCCGATCACGATGCATTCGTAGATCCGGCTGACACTGCGGCTCTGCAATTGTGTCACCAACTGCGTCTGCGCCTGAATGGTCTTGGCCACCACCATCAGACCGGTGGTGTCCTTGTCCAGGCGGTGCACGATACCGGCGCGCGGCACATTGACGATGTCCGGCACGTGGTGCAGCAAGGCGTTGAGCAAGGTGCCATCAGCGTGACCGGCAGCCGGATGCACCACCAGGCCCGCAGGCTTGTTGATCACCAGGATGTCGTCATCTTCATAGACGATGTCCAGGGCAATGTCTTGAGCGACCCATTCGCCCTGAGCTTCCTGCTCGGCAGTGAGTTCAAGAATGGCGCCACCGTGAACGATGTCTCGCGGGCGGATAACCGCCCCATCCACAGTCAGGCGGCCGTCTTTGATCCAGGCGGAAAGGCGCGAGCGCGAGTGCTCAGCGAATAATTGTGCGGCGACTTGATCGAGGCGTTGGCCGCCCAATTCGGACGGCACCTCTGCGCGAAGTTCAATTTTATCGGACATGCTCAGACTAGGCGTCGGCACAGCCTTTGGTTTCGGCTGCGCGCTTGTGGTTAAATACGGCGTCTTTTGCCCCGAGGCTATTCAACGGGGCGCTCATCATAACAGGACGGCCACGCCCAAGACAGCGGCCGTCATAGGGACGCAAGCCGCCATGCAAGTGAAACACCTGCTGCTGATCGCCATCCTCGCATTGACCGCTGCTTGCTCATCGAAGGAAGTCGTAGACGAAAACCTGAGTGAAGTCGAGTTGTACCAACAGGCTCAGACCGACCTGGACAACAACAGCTACAACAGCGCCACCGCCAAGCTGAAGGCTCTGGAATCGCGTTATCCGTTCGGTCGTTATGCCGATCAGGCCCAACTCGAGCTCATCTACGCCAACTACAAGAACGCCGAGCCCGAGGCTGCAAAAGCCGCGGCCGAGCGCTTCATTCGTCTGCATCCACAGCATCCGAACGTCGACTACGCCTACTACCTCAAGGGCCTGACGTCGTTCGACCAGGACGTCGGACTGCTGGCGCGCTTCCTGCCACTGGACATGACCAAGCGTGACCCCGGCGCCGCCCGCGACTCCTACAACGAGTTCGCCCAGCTGACCAGCCGCTTCCCGAACAGCCGTTACGCGCCGGATGCCAAGCAGCGCATGATCTACCTGCGCAACCTGCTGGCGGCGTACGAAATTCACGTTGCCGACTACTACCTGACCCGTCAGGCCTATGTGGCTGCCGCGAACCGTGGCCGTTACGTGGTGGAAAACTTCCAGGAAACCCCATCGGTCGGCGACGGCCTGGCGGTGATGACCGAAGCCTACCAGCGCCTGCACCTGGATGAGCTGGCCGCCACCAGCCTCGAAACCTTGAAGCTCAACTACCCGAACCACCCAAGCCTGGTCGACGGTCAGTTCGTACCGTCGGTAGCCGAAGCCGATAACCGTTCGTGGCTGAGCAAGGCCACCCTGGGCATGATCGAATCCCGTCCTCCGCTGCCACCGGGAGAAACCCGCGCCAACCAGGACGTGCAGAAGCAGTTCCAGGACGCCAAGGATGCGATTCCGAACGAACTCAAGCCTAAAGACACCAACGGCGATGTGATCGAAGAAGAAAATCACGAAGCGCAAGGCAACAACAGCGACCGCTCGTGGTTCAGCTACATGACGTTCGGTGTGTTCGACTGACACCCCGCACGGGCCCAAAAGGGAGACTCTCGAGTCTCCCTTTTTTATTGCGCCATTTTTTATAAGGAGCATTGCGCTGTGCGGCTGCGATGTCCCCGGCTAAACTGGCGCTTCATCAACCAAAAAGCAGCTCACCATGCTTCGTTTAATATTCTGGATCGCCGTTATTGCCGCTGCGGTGTGGTTCTGGCGCAAATACAAAGGCCAGGCTTCCGTGCCCAAGTCCCCCGCCGAGCTGGAAGCGGCACCGATGGTCCGATGTGCCCATTGCGGCGTGCACCTGCCCCGCGACCGGGCGCTGAGTCTTCAACAACAGTGGTATTGCAGCCAGGCTCACCTCGAGCAAGGCCCAGGGTCCAGTGGTCGCTGAGACTCAAAATCCCGGCGGCAAACAGGCCCAGCGACTGCTGCGCCTTTATCACCTCTACCGTTTGAGCGTCGGCATCATCCTGGTGCTTTTGATTTCCAGCGACATGGACACTCAGTTGCTGACGTCCGGCAATGACGCGTTGCTGCGTGGTGGCAGCTGGTTGTACCTGATACTGAACATTCTGCTGGTTGTGTTCTTCGAGGACACACGCCGGCCGGCGCAATTGTTCAGCCTGGCGCTGGCTGACGTGCTGCTGTTGTGCGGCCTGTTTTATGCCGCAGGTGGCGTGGCCAGCGCCGTTGGCAACCTGTTGATCGTATCGGTAGCCATCGGCAACACCTTGTTGCGAAGGCGCATCGGGCTGTTGATTGCCGCTGTCGGCGCGCTCGGCATCGTCGGCTTGAGTTTCCTGCTGAGCTTCAGCCACCCTTCCAGTCCCAACGATTACTTGCAGGCAGGAGCCCTTGGCACCCTGTGTTTTGCCGCAGCGTTATTGGTGCAAGGCCTGACCCGACGCCTGGAGGTCAGCGAAACCCTGGCCGAGCAAAAGGCCAGTGAAGTCATCGGCCTGGAAACCCTCAATGCGCTGATCCTGCAACGGATGCGCACCGGCATACTGGTGCTCGACGAGTGCAGACGAGTGCAGCTCGCCAACCACAGCGCCCTGGCCCTGCTCGATTGCGCGCATCTCGAAGGCCTCGTGATTGACGAGCACTGCCCAGCCCTGATCGAGCGCCTGGACCTTTGGCGCAAGAATCCGACGCTGCGTCCCCACAGCTTGAAGATCACCGGCAACGGCATGGAACTGCGACCCAGCTTCATCGCCCTGGGCATCAGCCCGAACCACCAGACCCTGGTCTTTCTCGAGGACCTCGCCCAGATCGCGCAACAGGCGCAGCAATTGAAACTGGTGGCCCTGGGTCGCCTGACCGCCGGCATCGCCCATGAAATCCGCAATCCGCTGGGCGCCATCAGTCATGCCGCGCAGCTATTACGAGAATCGGAGGAACTGAACGGCGCGGATCGACGTCTGACGCAGATCATTCAAGACCACTCTGAGCGAATGAATCGGGTAATCGAAAACGTCCTGCAACTGTCCCGCCGCCAGCAAACCGTGCCGCAACGACTCAACTTGAAACCGTGGCTGGAACAATTCGTGGGCGAAACCCGCGAGGCGGCAACCGCACACCAGCAGATTCACCTGCACACCACTGGTGCAGACTTCAAGACCCTGATGGATCCCGACCAATTGCGGCAGATTCTCGACAACCTGGTAGGCAACGCATGGCGCCACAGTGGCTTGCGCCGCGAGCAGGCGCAGGTCTGGCTGGAACTGTTTATCGATCCAAACAGCCAGTTGCCGATCCTGGAAATTATCGACGACGGTCCTGGTGTCCCCCCGGACCATCAAGCGCAACTGTTCGAACCCTTCTTCACCACCAGTCAGCACGGCACTGGCCTGGGCCTCTACCTGTCCCGCGAGCTGTGCGAAAGCAATCAGGCTCGTCTGGACTTCAAGCCACGCCAGGATGGCGGCTGCTTTCGCATTACCTTTGCTCACGGACGGAAACAAGGTTGAACAAAAAATCACGGCAAAAAGTCCTGATCGTCGACGATGAACCGGACATCCGCGAACTCCTGGAAATTACCCTGGGAAGGATGAAACTCGACACCTACAGTGCCCGCGATGTGGGTGAGGCCCTGGGCCTGCTCAAGCGCGAAACGTTCGATCTGTGCCTCACCGACATGCGCCTGCCGGACGGCACCGGCCTTGAGCTGGTGCAGCACATCCAGCAACGTTACCCGCAAGTTCCGGTGGCCATGATCACCGCCTACGGCAATGTCGAAACGGCGATCAATGCACTGAAGGCCGGCGCCTTCGACTTCCTGAGCAAACCGGTGGACCTTGGCCGCCTGCGGGAACTGGTCGCCAGCGCCCTGCTGCTTGCTGTTCCCGGCAGCGCTATCGATCGTCGTCTGCTGGGTGATTCACTGCCCATGCGCAACCTGCGCAAACAGATCGACAAACTGGCGCGCAGCCAGGCACCGGTCTACATCAGCGGCGAGTCCGGCAGCGGCAAGGAGCTGGTTGCGCGCCTGATCCATGAGCGAGGACCACGGGCCAATCACCCCTTCGTACCGGTCAACTGCGGGGCGATACCATCGGAGTTGATGGAAAGCGAGTTTTTCGGCCATCGCAAAGGCAGCTTCAGCGGTGCCATCGAAGATAAACCCGGACTGTTCCAGGCCGCGCACGGCGGCACCCTGTTCCTTGACGAAGTGGCTGACCTGCCGCTGCCGATGCAGGTCAAACTGCTACGCGCGATTCAGGAGAAAGCCGTACGCAGCGTCGGCGGGCAACAGGAAGAGGTGGTCGATGTGCGCATCCTTTGCGCCACCCACAAAGACCTCGATGCCGAAGTCGCCGCTGCACGCTTTCGCCAGGACTTGTACTACCGCTTGAATGTGATCGAGCTGCGGGTTCCGCCGCTGCGCGAGCGCCGCGACGACATAGAACCGCTGGCCAGCCACGTGCTCATGCGCCTGGCCGCCGACACCGGGCAGCCGGCGGTAAAACTCCACCCGCACGCCCTTGACGCGCTGAAAAACTATCGCTTTCCAGGCAATGTGCGGGAACTGGAGAACATGCTCGAACGGGCTCACACCCTGTGCGAAAACAAACAGATCGAGGCCAGCGACCTGCGCCTGGCCGAGGGCAACTGCGCCGCTGAAGGGGGCTTGCTCGATCTGACACAGATCGACAACCTGGAAACGTATCTGGAAAGCATCGAGCGCCAGCTCATTCTCCAGGCCCTGGAAGAAACCCGCTGGAACCGCACGGCAGCGGCTCAGCGGTTGAATCTGTCGTTCCGCTCGATGCGCTACAGACTGAAGAAATTCGGCCTGGATTGAACGGCTCTTGATCTTGTCTCAGATCCGACCGGTCGGCGCATAGGGTGCAGGATCGATAATAGGCTCTCGCCCCAACATCACATCAGCGAACAACTGACACGACGCCGGCGCCAGTACCAGACCGTTACGGTAGTGCCCGCAGTTGAGCCACAACCCATCAAATCCAGGCACCCGACCAATGTAAGGAATGCCTTCCGGCGAACCTGGGCGCAATCCGGCCCAATGCCCCACCACTTCTGCATCCGCCAGCGCCGGAATCAACTCCACCGCCGACGCCTTGAGGCTCTCCAGGGCCGGCTCGGTCGGCGTCTTGTCATAGCCTTCATGCTCCAGGGTACTGCCAATCAGAATGTGTCCGTCGCGCCGCGGAATCGCGTAACGTCCCTTGGCCAGCACCATGCTCGGCAGAAAGTCAGCGGCGCACTTGTAGAGAATCATCTGGCCTTTTACCGGCTCGACCGGCAACTCCAGACCCAGCCCCTTGAGCAAGTCGCCGCTCCAGGCGCCCGCCGTCAGGACCACCTGATCTGCAGGGACACTCCCTGTCGAGGTGTGCACGCCAACGACTTTATCGCCTTCACGGAGAAACCCGCTGACTTCACACTGCTCGTGGATCGTCACGTTCGGCAGCGCCGACAACGCAGCCTTGAGCGACTTCACCAGCCGTGGATTGCGCACGTTGGCCACATCAGCCATGTAGATCGCCCGGGAAAAACCGCCGCCCAGCACCGGCACCGCATCGTGTGCCGCCGAGATATCCACAGCCCGCAATGGACGGTTCTCTCGTGCAGCCCACGCCAGCGCCTCGGCCTCGTCATCCAGATCCAGCCAGTACAGACCGGTGATGTGCACCTCGGGATCAACCCCGGTGGCCGCAAACAGGCGCTCACCCAGCTGTGGATAAAAATCCTGGGACCAATGGGCCAATGCGGTGACCGCCGGGCTGTAACGCCATGGATAAAGCGGCGAAACAATCCCGCCGCCTGCCCAGGAGGATTCCCGGCCCACGTTCGAGCGATCCAGCAGCACAACGCTCTGCACTTCGGACGCGAGATTGAATGCCGTCAGCAGCCCGATTACCCCGCCGCCGACAATCACCACTTGCTGTTGCCTGGTCATGTTCTGATCCAACCGATAAATAGACAGTGGACGCAAAGGGGCGTCCGAAAAGTAAACTCAGCGACCCCAGCAATCCTTGGCGGTCAGGCCGGCCGTGGCGTTGACCATGCCACGGACACCGGTATTGGTCATAGTGAAATCTCCGCACTTGTCCGCAGCCATGCTCGTGCCCGGCTTGCGTACGGCGGTCAGCAGGAATGTCTGATCGGTCAGAGTCGGGGTAATGGTGTAGTAATCGTTGCCGGCGCTCAGACCGGTGGCATCGGTGTAGACATTCTTTTGCGAATAGAAGCGCTCAAGGATTTGCGCCTGCTCGGAAAGCAGACTGGCCACTTCGGTACGGCGGCCCTTGTTCAGGTATTCGGTGAAGCTCGGGGCAGCAATGGTCATGACAATCCCGATGATCGCAATCACGATCATGATTTCGATCAGGGTAAAACCGCGGTTGGATCTATGCATGCCTCAACTCTCACTTACTGTATTTGTCGCCACATAATGCGACGGCCGCCGCCGGATTTTTCCATTCCAGGGGGGCCGTTGCCAGCGGATTCATTCGCGCCCTCGCCATTGCCATCGGCGTCCTGGCTCGAATTATCTCCAATGAAGGTCACGCCGTTCGAAAGCATATCGTTGCTGTCGACCACGCCATCGTCGTTGCTGTCGAGCATCTTAGCGCTGATCGCTTCGGGCAGCTTGAGGCAGATGGGTATCAGCCCATGATTGTTGCGATAAAAACCGTACCAGTTGCCATTGGCCAGACAGGTTCGCCGGTCCAGCGCCGGTGAATCCGGCGGCGTGATGGCCTGGGCCGGCACCGACAGGTTCAGCGCGACGATCACACCGCACAGCAACGGCCAGAACCTGGCAGGCCGCTCAGTACTTGGCATAAATGCTCTCCACCACACTGCGAGAATGGCCCGCGATGCCTACCGCCGTTATCCGGTACAAGGTTGCCTGTGTATTGATTGGCACATTCACGGCGTCGCGGCTGACGCCGATGTTTTGCACGCCATAAAAGCCCTTGCCCGACGCCACCCACATCACTCCGGAGGTAGCGTTGAAACCCGCAGACGTAATGGTCAGCGACTCGGCCGGTGGAGCGCATTGAAGGTGCCCGCTGCAATCCGGCAGCGCAAAACCGCCCCGTTGCACCGCGCTTTCGCCCACCCGCAATGCAGCCTCGGCGCCTTGAAACGACTGATTGCGCAGGCTCACGCTGCCGGCCATTTTTTCCTGCAGGGTGGCGTTCTGCATTGAAGAGATACCTATCAGCGTCAGCAACAACAGGAATACCAGGCTGACGAGCAACGCCATGCCGCGCTGGTGATAAGAAATCACGGATGAACAACTCATCGCCCTTCCCTTCATGGCAGGCGATTGCGCAGAGCGGCAACCACGTTGAAGGTTTGATCGCTCACCCGATGGTGAGGATCGAAGAGCGTCAGGCTCAGCCGCACGCTGCGAATGCGTGCCGGGTCAGACGGATTGCTGCTATAGCTGGACGCGGCGATATCCGTGGCAGAGCTGGCAATGCCGAAGCTCACGTTGAAGGCTTTGACGTTATCCACCAGCGGCTGCCGGAGCGGTGCGCCATTGCCGACAGCAATCGTCAGCTGGTCCTTTCTCAAGCCATAGGCTATCCGCCGGATCGGAAATGCCAGTTGGCCGGGACCAGGCGTACGCGACTCACTGTAAGCCGTCGCACCGGTCCGACAATCGGAGACCACGGTCCATGTCGGCGTCCCACCGTTACTGCCGACATCCGCCGTCACCAGCGTCAGGCTTTGGCGGGCATTGTCCCAACTGATCGGCGTTTTCCGACTGGCATTGAAATCACTCGCCGAACTCTCAGCGGTAATGGTTTCCAGACAGCCGAACATGCCGACCATACGGATTTCCTGAATCATTTTGCTCAGCACGAAACGCGCATCTTCCTGCATGGCTGCGGCGGCGTTCTGACTGACGTAAGTGTTTTTGGCGGCGATGAACACCTGCACCACGCCCAACACCACTACCAGGCTCAACGCCAGGGCGATGAGCAATTCGATCAGGCCAAACCCTCGACTGGATCGATTCATGGCGTATCCACCGGGTCGACAGTGGCCCGGCTACTCAGGACAAAGCTACGACGGGATTCGGCGCTGTTGGCGGCCCGTGAGTCGTCCCAGGAAATGGTGATGGTGTACACGCGCTGATTGAGGCTGATACTGCCGGTCGCACTGGGGCCGCCAAAACCAATGATGTTACTGGTGAAATCGTAGAGATCCTGGTCCCGGGCAACGTTCGGATTGCCCGAGGCCGGTGGCGTAACGGTGTAGTCGGCGGCCGCGTTGGCGCGAATGCGGTCCATCATGTCGTAGGCGATAAAACTGGCCTGGCTGGTCATGCGCGCACTGTCCGTGTACTTGAGTGCATTCAGCTGCAATGCCGCCGCCCCCAACAGACCCACGCTCAGAATCAATAATGCAACCAGGACTTCGATCAGTGTCATGCCCTCCTGTGCACCTTTGCGCCATTGCCTCATCCGCAACTTCCACCCAATAGAATTCGTCCGTTCAAACACAGGTTCAACGTCCTGCTTTGCGCACCCAATACATAACTGATCACCACCGCCGTGGACGGTGACGACAACCCTCCCAGATTGTTGAAATCGATGGCCGACACATCCGAGGTTAGCGTCAGCGTCGCGCCACTGCTCATCGCCGGCACAACCCGCAATACATTCGCCGGCGTACTGGTTCCGTCATACACCGACAACTCCCCGGTCCATGCGCTGCCACCCGCCGTCGGGCGCACGCGGGTCGTCACTCCGCGATTGATCGCCTCCAGTCGTGCGAAGTTAAGAGCATGTTGCAGATCACCGATTTCGGTATCGGCCCTGGTGATTTGCGCCGAACGCGTAAACGCCGGTACAGCCAGGGTGATCAGGACCAGAAAGACCGCAATCGCCACCAGCAACTCCAGCAACGTGAAACCATTTGAACGATGTTGCATCGGTGCCCTTTGCTGCCGTTGGCTATACCTGCTGTTGCTCGCCAGAACATGCGACCGCCAAATCCCGGTTGCATTGCCATCGCCCGCGCATGGATTGCTCGGCCGAGAAAACTTCAGGGAGGGAAATATCATGCATCAACACGGTTTCAGCCTGATCGAACTGCTCATGGGACTGACAATTGTCGGGATTGTTCTGCACTTGGTCAGTCCGGCGTTTGCGGCACTGTCAGAATCGACCTATCGCGAGGAGACAGCGAAGTCACTTGCCAGCGGAATGCGTAGCGCAAGAGTCGCCGCGATCACACGAAACCAGTCCGTCGTCATTCATGGCATAAACGATGACTGGAGCCAGGGCTGGCGAATCGTCCTGGATGTCAGCGGCAAGGGGCATGAGGACATCAGCAATCCGCTACTGATGGAGCACCGCAGCGGAAACCGAGTGCCGGTGTTCGGCAATCAACATGTCAGGACGTCAGTACGCTTCAGTCATTTGGGCGAACCGGCGAAAAAAGGCCTTCAATCGGGGACATTACACGTTTGCGCCAGCCGCGAACCAGTGAGCCGGCACCAGGTGGTGCTGGCGTCCACCGGCCGCGTCAGCCTGCGCAGCGAAAAAGCTGAACAGGCATTATGCGCAGGAGGGGAAGGAATCAGAGCAGGGAACGAACGCGCAACTCTTTAGGCATGGAGAATGTGATGTTCTCCTCGCGGCCGGCCAGTTCATCAGCACCAGTAGCGCCCCAGGCTTGCAACTGCTGGATCACGCCGCGCACCAGGACTTCCGGTGCAGAAGCGCCTGCCGTGATGCCGATGCGCTCGACGCCGTCGAACCAGCTTTTTTGCAGGTCTTCAGCACCGTCGATCAGGTAGGCCGGGGTCGCCATGCGCTCGGCGAGCTCACGCAGGCGATTGGAGTTGGAGCTGTTTGGACTGCCAACGACCAACACGACATCGCATTCGTCGGCCAGTTGCTTGACCGCATCCTGACGGTTTTGCGTGGCGTAGCAGATGTCGTCCTTGCGCGGACCACCGATGGCCGGGAAACGCGCACGCAGGGCGTCGATGACACGGCTGGTGTCATCCATGGACAGGGTGGTCTGGGTAACGAACGCCAGTTTCTCGGGGTTGTGCACTTGCAGTTCGGCGACGTCTTTTTCGTCCTCGACCAGATAGATCGCACCACCATTGCTCGCGTCGTATTGGCCCATGGTGCCTTCGACTTCCGGGTGACCGGCGTGGCCGATGAGAATGCATTCGCGGCCGTCGCGGCTGTAGCGCGCCACTTCAATGTGCACCTTGGTCACTAGTGGGCAGGTGGCGTCGAACACTTTCAGGCCCCGCCCGGCAGCTTCAGTGCGAACAGCCTGGGAAACACCATGGGCACTGAAGATCACGATCACATCGTCCGGCACCTGATCCAGTTCCTCGACGAAAATCGCCCCGCGTGCGCGCAGGTCTTCGACGACGAATTTGTTATGGACCACTTCGTGGCGTACGTAGATCGGAGGACCGAACACTTCCAGGGCGCGGTTGACGATTTCGATCGCGCGGTCCACACCGGCGCAGAAGCCACGGGGGTTGGCGAGTTTGATTTGCATGCTGTGCCTCGTGTCTTGCCCTGTAGGAGTAAGCCCGCTCGCGATGGGCGTCAACGACAATGCGATCATTCTGAATGAAAGCGGTGTCTTTGAGTCCTTCGCGAGCGGGCTCGCGCCTACAACGGGCCGGTTTGGTCAGTTACAGCGCTGTGACGGAAATGATTTCCACGTCAAAGGTCAGCGTCTTGCCTGCCAGCGGGTGGTTGAAGTCGATGGTCACTTGAGCATCATCGAACTCTTTCACCACACCTGGCAATTCAGTATTGGCCGCATCATTGAAGATCACCAACAGACCCGGCGACAGCTCCATGTCCTGGAACTGAGAGCGCGGAATGATCTGCACATTTTGCGGGTTGGGCTGGCCGAAGGCGTTTTCCGGCTCGATGCTCAGAGTACGCTTGTCGCCAGCCTTGAAACCGAACAACGCCGCTTCGAAACCTGGCAACAGGTTGCCGTCACCGACCTTGAACGTCGCCGGGGCTTTGTCGAAGGTGCTGTCCACCGTGTCGCCATTCTCCAGGCGCAATGCGAAATGCAAGGTGACTTCCGTGTTCTGGCCAATGCGTTGCTCAGCCAATACCTGTTCAGTCATGAACGGCTTCTCCGGTCTTTTTACTTTTGAACATATCCAGTGCCAGCATCACGGCACCGACGGTAATTGCACTGTCGGCAAAGTTGAACGCCGGGAAATACCAGCGGTTCTGCCAATGCACCAGGATGAAATCGATCACATGCCCCAGGGCAATGCGGTCATACAGATTGCCCAACGCACCACCGAGCACCAGCGCCAGGGCGATGGCCAGCCAGGTTTCGTTGCGCCCCAGGCGCTTGAGCCAGACCACCAGCACCGCACTAACCACCACCGCGATCAGTGCAAACAGCCAGCGCTGCCAACCGGAACTGTCAGCCAGGAAGCTGAACGCCGCGCCAGTGTTGTAGGCCAGGGTCCAGCTGAAGTAATCGGGGATCACCACGATTTGCTGGTACATCGCAAGCTTGCCTTCGAAGTAGAACTTGCTGACCTGGTCGATGACCAGGACCAGCAAACTCAACCAGAGCCAGCTCAGCCGTCCGAAACGGCCAACGGCATTAGGCATAGTGACGAACCTCACCAGCGCCGCTGATGTTGTCGACGCAACGACCGCAGATTTCCGGATGCTCCGGATTCACGCCGACGTCTTCACGGCAGTGCCAGCAACGGGCGCACTTGGCGAAGGCCGACTTGACGATCTTCAACTTCAGGCCGCTGACTTCGGTGACCACGGCATCGGCCGGCGCCTGCACGAAAGGTGCGACGCTGGCGGTGGAGGTGATCAGCACGAAACGCAGTTCGTTGCTCAGTTTGGCCAGGTCGGCGCTCAGTGCGTCTTCGGCGAACAGCGTCACTTCAGCCTGCAGGTTGCCACCGACGGCTTTCGCCGCGCGCTGGATTTCCATCTCTTTGTTGACCGCAACCTTCACTTCCATGATGCGATCCCAGTAGGCGCGACCGAGTTCGAAACCTTCCGGCAATTCGGTCAGGCCTTCGTACCAGGTGTTGAGCATCACCGATTCGTTGCGCTCGCCCGGCAGGTATTGCCACAGCTCGTCGGCGGTGAACGCCAGGATCGGCGCGATCCAGCGCACCAGCGCTTCGGAGATGTGGAACAACGCGGTCTGGCACGAACGACGGGCCTTGCTGTCGGCGCCGGTGGTGTACTGGCGGTCCTTGATGATGTCCAGGTAGAAACCGCCCAGCTCCTGCACGCAGAAGTTGTGGATCTTGGAGTAGACGTTCCAGAAGCGGTATTCGCCGTAGTGCTCTTGCAGCTCGCGTTGCAGCAGCAAGGTGCGATCCACGGCCCAACGGTCCAGTGCCAGCATTTCTTCGGCCGGCAGCAGGTCGGTGGCCGGGTTGAAGCCGGTCAGGTTCGAGAGCAGGAAACGTGCGGTGTTACGGATACGCCGGTAGGCGTCCGCACTGCGTTGCAGGATCTGCTCGGAAACCGCCATTTCACCCGAGTAATCGGTCGACGCGACCCACAGACGCATGATGTCGGCGCCCAGGGTGTCGTTGACTTTCTGCGGTGCAATGACGTTGCCCAAGGACTTGGACATCTTGCGGCCGGACTCGTCGACGGTAAAACCGTGGGTCAGCAGTTCGCGGTACGGCGCGTGGTTGTCGATGGCGCAACCGGTCAGCAGCGACGAGTGGAACCAGCCACGGTGCTGGTCCGAGCCTTCCAGGTACAGGTCGGCGCGTGGTCCGGTTTCGTGGCCCATCGGGTGCGAACCGCGCAGGACATGCCAATGCGTGGTGCCCGAGTCGAACCAGACGTCCAGGGTGTCGCTGATCTTGTCGTACTGTGGCGCTTCATCACCGAGCAGTTCGGCGGCATCCAGCTTGAACCAGGCTTCGATGCCTTCGATTTCGACGCGCTTGGCGACTTCTTCCATCAGCTCGACGGTACGTGGGTGCAGTTCGCCGCTTTCCTTATTCAGGAAGAACGGGATCGGTACCCCCCAGTTGCGCTGACGGGAGATGCACCAGTCCGGACGGTTGGCGATCATCGAGTGCAGTCGCGCCTGGCCCCAGGCCGGCACGAACTTGGTCTCTTCGATGGCCTTGAGCGAGCGCTGGCGCAGGGTGTCACCGGTGGTTGGCTGCTTGTCCATGCCGATGAACCACTGCGCGGTGGCACGGTAGATCAGTGGCGTCTTGTGGCGCCAGCAGTGCATGTAGCTGTGCTCGATGATGGTGGTGTGCAGCAGCGCACCTACTTCGGTCAGCTTGTCGACGATGGCCGGGTTGGCCTTCCAGATGAACTGACCGCCGAAGAATTCCAGCGATGGCACATAAACGCCGTTGCTTTGTACCGGATTGAGGATGTCGTCGTTGACCATGCCGTATTTCTTGCAGGTCACGAAGTCGTCGACGCCGTAGGCCGGTGCAGAGTGAACCACGCCAGTACCGGCGCCCAGTTCGACGTAATCGGCCAGGTAAACCGGCGACAGACGGTCGTAGAACGGGTGACGGAAGTTGATCAGCTCCAGGTCGGAACCGGTGGCAGTGGCGATCACCGAGCCTTCCAGCGAGTAACGTGCCAGGCACGACTCGACCAGTTCTTCAGCCAGCACCAGCAATTTGTCGCCGACATCGACCAGGGCGTAGTTGAATTCCGGGTGAACGTTCAGCGCCTGGTTGGCCGGGATGGTCCACGGGGTCGTGGTCCAGATCACGATCGAAGCCGGTTTGGCCAGCGATGGCAGACCGAATGCGGCAGCCAGCTTGGCTTCATCGGCAATCGGGAAGGCCACGTCGATGGTCGAGGACTTCTTGTTCTCGTACTCGACTTCCGCTTCGGCCAGGGCCGAGCCGCAATCGAAGCACCAGTTCACAGGCTTGAGGCCCTTGAACACGAAACCGCCCTTGACGATTTCTGCCAGGGCGCGGATTTCACCGGCCTCATTCTTGAAGTCCATGGTCTTGTAGGGGTTGGCGAAATCGCCCAACACGCCCAGACGGATGAATTCGGACTTCTGGCCTTCGATCTGCTCGGTGGCGTATGCACGGCAGAGTTCACGGGTCTTGTCCGCGCCCAGGTTCTTGCCGTGGGTCACTTCGACTTTGTGCTCGATCGGCAGACCGTGGCAGTCCCAGCCCGGAACATAAGGCGCGTCAAAGCCCGACAGGGTCTTCGAGCGGATGATCATGTCCTTGAGAATCTTGTTCAGCGCATGACCGATGTGAATCGTGCCGTTGGCGTACGGAGGACCGTCGTGCAGTACGAACTTCGGACGATCCTTGCCAATCTCGCGCAACTTTCCGTACAGGCCAATACTGTCCCAGCGCTGCAGAATCTGCGGTTCGCGCTGTGGCAGGCCGGCCTTCATTGGGAAGGCGGTGTCCGGAAGGTTTAGCGTGGCTTTATAGTCGGTCATTTAAGGCTCTTCATTAGCGATTGGCGCTAGGTGCGACAGGGCACGGGCGGCGGCGACATCCGCATTGATCGCCGTCTTAAGCGCCTCCAGAGAGGCGAAACGCTGCTCTTCACGCAGCTTTTGGTGGAAAACCACCGTCATACGCCGGTCATACAGATCGCCGGCAAAATCTAAAAGATGGACTTCGAGGTGGGCTTTGCCATCTCCCTGGACCGTAGGTCGAACGCCGATATTGGCGACGCCTGGCCAGGTCTTGCCGTCGAGGTCGACGCTGACCAGGTAAACCCCGGTAAACGGCACGCGACGGCGCTTGAGTTGAATGTTGGCCGTTGGCGTACCCAACTGGCGCGCCAGTTTCTGGCCATGCAACACCCGCCCGGCAATCCGGTACGGGCGGCCAAGCAGACGTTCGGCAAGGGCAAAGTCTGCAGCGGCCAGCGCATTACGCACCTGGGTGCTGCTGACCCGGATACCGTCGAGTTCGACAGTCTGAGCCGCCTCGACGGTAAAGCCCTGCTTCACGCCGGCCTGTTGCAGGAAATCGAAATCCCCTACCCGGTCACAGCCGAAACGGAAGTCGTCGCCGACTTCAAGATGCTGCACGCCCAGGCCATCCACCAGAATGGTGTCTACAAACTCGCTGGCGCTGAGCTTGCTCAGACGCTGATTGAAGGCCAGGCACAAGACCCGGTCAACGCCTTCGGCAGCGAGCAGCTGCAACTTGTCGCGCAGGCGTGCCAAACGGGCCGGTGCCGTGTCCGGCGCAAAAAACTCACGCGGCTGCGGCTCGAAAATCACCACGCAGCTGGGCACGCCCAATTCAAGCGCACGCTCACGCAGTCGCGCCAGGATAGCCTGGTGGCCACGGTGTACACCGTCAAAGTTGCCAATAGTGGCGACACAGCCCCGATGCTGGGGGCGCAGATTTTGGAGGCCTCGAACCAGCTGCATAACGCGCTTCTTGCTCATAAAGTGGTCGATTATAACCACACCCGGCGGCCGACGACAGGCAACACCGTATCCCAAAGTGATCGAGCCGACAAAAACGCCGGCCCACCCGTGTTTATCGAGGCCCGGGCCTTAGCCCAACGCCTTGCGATTAAAGTCGCGCAAGCGAAAACCCATCAACACTAACATCCCGAAATACGCCACCACACCGGCGACCACCAATGCCCCCAGGCGCAGGAACCGCTCAAGCATATGCCCTTGATCCCAGGCTGGCATAAAGTGCATCGCACCCAGCAACACGCCTGACATCACCGTCACCGCGATCACCAGCTTCAAGCCGAATACCCCCCAGCCCGGTTGTGGCTGGTACATCTGCTGCTTGCGCAGCTGATAGAAGAGCAACCCGGCGTTGATACAGGCACCGCCACTGATGGCGAGCGCCAAACCAGCATGAGCCAGCGGACCGATCAGCATGAGGTTGAACAGCTGGGTGATGATCAAGGTGAAAATTGCGATCTTTACCGGCGTGCGGATGTTTTGTTGCGCATAAAAGCCCGGTGCCAGCACTTTAATCACGATGATCCCGAGCAACCCGACCGAATAGGCGATCAACGCACGCTGGGTCATGGCCGCATCAAATGCATTGAATTGACCGTATTGGAACAGCGAAACCGTCAACGGCTCAGCCAGAATCCCCAACGCCAGGGAACATGGCAACACCAGTACAAAGCACAGGCGCAGGCCCCAGTCGAGGATTCGCGAATATTCATGGCGATCCTTGTTGGCGTAGGTCTTGGCCAGGGTCGGCAACAGGATCGTGCCCAATGCCACGCCCAGCACACCGGACGGCAGCTCCATCAAACGGTCGGCGTAGTACATCCAGGACACGGAACCGGCGACCAGGAACGAAGCGAAAATGGTGTTGATGATCAGCGAGATCTGACTCACGGACACCCCGAGAATCGCCGGCAGCATTTGCTTCATGACCCGCCAGACCCCCGTATCACTCAGATTCAGGCGCGGCAGCACCAGCATGCCGATCTTTTTCAGATGTGGCAGCTGATACAACAGCTGCGCCAGGCCGCCGGCCAGAACCGCCCAGCCAAGCGCCATCACCGGCGGGTCGAAGTACGGCGTCAGGAACACCGCAAAAATGATCATGCTGACGTTCAACAGGGTCGGCACAAAGGCCGGCACCGAAAAGCGGTTCCAGGTGTTAAGGATCGCGCCCGCCAGCGAGGACAGGGAAATCAGCAGGATGTAAGGAAAGGTCACCCGCAGCAGGCTGGAGGTCAGCTCGAATTTTTCCGGCGTATCGGTAAAGCCCGGCGCCGTCACCCAGATGACCCAGGGTGCGGCAATCATCCCCAGCGCGGTCACCACGGCCAGCACCAGCGTCAGCAGACCCGAGACGTAAGCAATGAACGTTCGCGTCGCCTCCTCGCCCTTCTGGCTTTTGTATTCGGCAAGAATCGGCACAAAAGCCTGGGAGAACGCGCCCTCCGCGAAGATACGCCGCAACAGATTGGGCAATTTGAAGGCGATGAAGAACGCGTCGGTCGCCATTCCTGCACCAAATATGCGTGCAATGAGGGTGTCACGAACGAAGCCCAGGATCCGGGAAAGCATCGTGATAGAGCTGACGGCGGCCAACGATTTGAGCAGATTCATTGAAAGAGTTTGTGCCTGTCGATAAACAGCAGGCGAACTGAGCGCCTACTTATGCGATACTCCGCGCCGCAACAGCACAGAGCCAAAGCTCGCGAGTTTACAGGTCGCACGCCGGAAAGAAATATTCTGTGCCACCGACCTCATGAAAACGTGACGAGCGAAGGCAAGACAAGGCGAAAACAGGCGAGAAAGCAGAGTTGACGAACGTCAATGAGCATTTCGAGACTGTTTTCAACGCTGCATTGCCGAGCGCAGTCGTTTTCAAGGGGTCGGGACCTACCACTTAGCGGAACGTTTCCTCCGCCCTTGACAACACTGCAACTCATCGGCATGATTCGCGGCCTATTTTGATTGCTATTTCCTAAAAGTCTTTCGAGGAGCTCGACGGTGGCCAACTCACCTTCCGCCAAAAAACGTGCAAAACAGGCTGAGAAGCGTCGCAGCCACAACGCCAGCCTGCGTTCCATGGTTCGTACCTACATCAAGAATGTAGTTAAGGCCATCGACGCAAAAGACGCTGAAAAAGCTCAAGCTGCTTACGTTCTGGCCGTGCCAGTTATCGACCGTATGGCCGATAAAGGCATCATCCACAAGAACAAAGCCGCTCGCCATAAGAGCCGCCTGAATGGCCACGTCAAGGCCCTGAACGTTGCCGCTGCTGCCTAAGCGACACGCTCATTAAAAAACCGACCTCAGGGTCGGTTTTTTATTGCCTGCAATTTGATGAACACACAAAAAACTGTGGGGGCGAGCCTCCTCACCCCCACAGTTCTGATTGGGTCAGATTATTGGGTGTTAGCCCAAGGAAGAATCGGAATCGCCGTGACGGCATTCTGCGGGCTACCCTCGATCAAACGGTCGCTGTACACCAGATACACCAGCGTATTGCGCTTCTTGTCGAGGAAACGCACCACCTGCATGGTCTTGAAGACCAGCGAAGTGCGCTCCTTGAATACTTCGTCGCCATCCTTGAGCTCACCCTTGAAGCTGATCGGCCCGACCTGCCGGCAAGCGATGGACGCCTCGGCGCGATCCTCGGCCAATCCAAGACCACCCTTCACACCGCCGGTCTTGGCGCGTGAGAGATAGCAGGTCACGCCATCGACCTTGGGATCATCAAAGGCCTCGACCACGATCCGGTCATTTGGCCCGACGAACTTGAACACCGTCGAGACCTGACCGATTTCTTCCGCCGAAGCCAGCAAGGGCACCGCCAACAGCAAGCCCAACAATCCTTTTGCCACGCGCATTCAGATATTCCTTCAGACCAGAATCAGGTTATCGCGGTGAACCAGCTCCGGCTCTGCCATGTAACCCAACAGACCGACAATCGCCTCGGACGACTGACCGATGATTTTTTGAGCTTCCAGCGCACTGTAGTTGGCCAGGCCACGGGCGATTTCACGACCGTCCGGCGCCACGCACACCACCATCTCACCGCGACGGAAGCTGCCCTGAACCAGCTTGACCCCGACCGGCAGCAAGCTCTTGTTACCCTGGGACAACGCCACCACCGCCCCTGCATCCAGCACCAATGTGCCGCGGGTTTGCAGATGCCCGGCCAGCCATTGTTTGCGCGCCGCCAGCATGCCGCGCTCAGGCGAGAGCAAGGTGCCGATGCGCTCGCCCGCCTTCAGGCGATCCAGCACGCGCTCAAGGCGCCCACCTACGATGATCGTATGAGCACCCGAACGCGCCGCCAGACGCGCCGCGCGCAATTTGGTCTGCATGCCGCCACGCCCCAGCGCACCACCAGTGCCACCCGCTACAGCATCGAGCGCCGGATCATCGGCACGCGCTTCGTAAATCAACTTGGCATCAGGATTGTTGCGCGGGTCGGCGTCGAACATGCCATCGCGATCGGTCAGGATCACCAGCAGATCAGCCTCGACCAGGTTGGCCACCAGCGCCGCCAGGGTATCGTTATCGCCGAAACGGATTTCATCGGTGACCACGGTGTCATTCTCGTTGATCACCGGAATAACCTTCAGCTCCACCAGCGCACGCAAGGTACTGCGGGCATTCAGGTAGCGCTTGCGGTCGGACAGGTCGTCGTGAGTCAGGAGAATCTGCGCAGTGTGCAGGCCATGCTCGGCAAAGCTCGACTCCCAGGCCTGCACCAACCCCATCTGGCCGATTGCAGCGGCGGCCTGAAGCTCGTGCATTGCACTGGGTCGCGTAGTCCAGCCCAGACGGCTCATGCCGGCCGCTACCGCCCCGGAGGACACCAGCACCAGCTCGACGCCCGCCTCATGCAAGGCCACCATCTGCTCAACCCAGACACCCATTGCCGCGCGATCCAGGCCCTTGCCGTCCGCCGTCAGCAAAGCGCTGCCGATCTTCACGACCCAACGCTGCGCACCTGTCACCTTGCTCCGCATCATCTTCAACCTTAGCTTGAGGGCAGCGCGACCTGGCACTGCCCGTGACGTTATTCGTGGCTATTCGTGACCAACCGATTTCCAGATACCAAAACGCCGCTCAATTGAGCGGCGCTTAAGTTTATCGCAACGAATCAGTCACGCACGTAAATGATTTCCGGACCGTCTTCGTCATCCACGTCTTCTTCATCCCAATCATCGTCGCCGATGTCATGGACCGACTTCACGCCGCTGCGACGCAGGGCACGCTGATCGTCCAGCGCTTGCAGCTGGGCACGCGCCTCGTCTTCAATGCGCTGATCGAGCTCTGCCAGCTCCTCCCGGTAGGCGGGATCATTGGCCAGACGATCGGCACGGTCTTCCAGATAGCGCATGATGTCGTGGCACAAGCGCTCGGTGTTCTGCTTGGCGATGGCCGAAATCACATAGACCGGACCCGTCCACTCCAGGCGATCAACGATTTCCTTGACGCGCGCATCATGCTCTTCTTCAAGAATCTGGTCGCACTTGTTCAGGACCAACCAACGATCACGCTCAGCCAGGGACGGACTGAACTTGGTCAATTCGTTAACGATGACTTCTGCGGCGTCCGGAGCACTGGTGTCATCCAGCGGCGCCATGTCGACGAGGTGCAGCAGCAGACGGGTACGCGACAAGTGCTTGAGGAAGCGAATGCCCAGACCCGCGCCTTCGGAAGCACCTTCGATCAGGCCCGGAATATCCGCGACCACGAAGCTTTTCCAGCGATCGACGCTGACCACGCCGAGGTTTGGCACCAGCGTGGTGAACGGGTAGTCGGCAACTTTCGGCTTGGCCGCCGATACCGAACGGATAAAGGTACTTTTGCCAGCGTTCGGCAAGCCCAGCAGGCCCACGTCCGCCAACACTTTCATTTCCAGCTTGAGATCACGCTGCTCGCCCGGCTTGCCCGGCGTAGTCTGGCGCGGTGCACGGTTGGTACTGGACTTGAAACGCGTGTTACCCAGACCGTGCCAGCCGCCATGGGCCACCAGCAGCTTCTGGCCAGCCTTGGTCAGGTCACCGATCACTTCCTGAGTCGCGGAATCGATCACGGTGGTGCCAACCGGAACGCGCAGAACCAGATCCTCACCCTTCTTGCCGGTGCAGTCGGTGCTGCCACCATTGGAGCCACGCTCGGCATCGAAGTGCCGGGTGTAACGGTAATCCACCAAGGTATTGAGGTTTTCGTCGGCGATCATGTAGACCGAGCCGCCATCACCGCCATCACCACCGTTCGGACCACCGTTCTCGATGAATTTCTCGCGCCGGAAACTCATGCAACCGTTACCGCCGTCGCCAGCCTTTACTCGAATCGATACTTCATCAACAAACTTCATAACACAACGCCTCTCGCCATACGGACGAGCCGAAAAACACTAAGACATAAGACTCTTGCAAAAATGAGCGCAGCGACCTCAATCAACGACCGCACAATCCAGCGCGCCGACAGCCCATACAAACAGTTTTGCAAGAGACTCACCCCACAAACGAAAAAGCCCCGTCGCGAGACAGGGCTTTTCCAGCGATCGCGCAATTAAGCTGCGACTACGCTCACATAACGACGACCGAAGGCGCCTTTTACTTCGAACTTGATCACGCCTTCGACTTTAGCGAAGAGGGTGTGATCTTTACCCATGCCAACGCCGTAGCCAGCGTGGAATTGGGTGCCGCGCTGACGCACGATGATGTTGCCTGCTTTGATAGCCTGGCCGCCATACATCTTCACGCCAAGGCGTTTGGCTTCTGAGTCGCGACCGTTACGGGTACTACCACCAGCTTTTTTGTGTGCCATGAGTTCAATTCTCCTAGTGAGGAATTAGGCTGTAATTAAGCCTGAATACCGGTGATTTTGATCTCGGTGTACCACTGGCGGTGGCCCATACGCTTCATGTGGTGCTTACGGCGACGGAACTTGATGATGCGGACTTTATCGTGACGACCTTGGGAGATCACTTCAGCCACAACGGTAGCGCCAGCAACAACTGGAGCACCGATATTCACGTCGTCACCATTGGCAACCAACAGAACGCGATCAAAGGTAACGGATTCGCCGGTAGCGACTTCCAGTTTTTCGATCTTCAGGTATTCACCTGGGGCGACTTTGTACTGCTTGCCGCCAGTAACGATTACTGCATAAGACATGGTATTTCTCCGATAATCCTGCTCACCCAGCTCTTTATAAGAAGAGGTATTGGCTGGCATGGCTGCATGGGGCTGGAAGGCCCGCTTGCAATTGCGTAAGGCAGGTGCTGCCCAGGAAGTTCAGGGTGCGCGATTGTACGCAAGGCACGAGCGCCTTGCAATAGGCCGTCCATCGCGCCTTGACACCTGCCGACGCGGGTCCTAGCATGCCGCGCAACCCTTCTGGAGCAACTGTCGCTGATGCAACCCCAAGCTTTCTACCGCGCGGTGGCGGACGATTTTAGCGCCGTCGACGGCATCATCAAGAAGCAGCTGACTTCCCGAGTGCCGCTGGTATCGAAAATCGGCGATTACATCACCTCGGCCGGCGGCAAACGCCTGCGTCCTTTATTAGTCTTGTTGTGCGGCAAGGCACTGGGTCGCGAAGGCGACGACCTGCGCCTGCTGGCAGCCACCATCGAATTCCTGCATACAGCGACCCTGCTGCACGATGACGTGGTGGACATGTCCGGCATGCGCCGTGGTCGCTCGACCGCCAACGCGATGTGGGGCAACGCCCCCAGCGTGCTGGTGGGCGACTTCCTGTATTCGCGCTCCTTCGAAATGATGGTCGAGCTCGGCTCCATGCCGGTGATGAAGATCCTCTCGCAAGCCACGCGCATCATCGCCGAAGGCGAAGTGCTGCAGCTGTCGAAGGTCCGTGACGCCAGCACCACCGAAGAAACCTACATGGAAGTCATCCGCGGCAAGACCGCGATGCTCTTCGAGGCCTCGACCCACAGTGCCGCAGCCCTGTGCGAAGCCACGCCGGAGCAGGCTGAAGCCATGCGCACGTTCGGTGATCATCTGGGCGTAGCCTTCCAGTTGGTCGACGACTTGCTGGACTACAAGGGCGACGCAGAAACCCTGGGCAAGAACGTCGGTGACGATCTGGCTGAAGGCAAGCCGACCCTGCCGCTGATCTACACCATGCGCGAGGGCACGCCGGAACAGGCTGCACTGGTGCGCAAGGCGATCCAGAAAGGGGGTATCGAAGACCTGGAAAGCATCCGCGAAGCCGTGGAAGCCTCGGGCTCCCTGGACTACACCGCGCAACTGGCCCGCGACTACGTTGCCCGCGCGATCAAATGCCTCGAGGCGCTGCCTGCCAGCGAATACCGCGATGCCCTGGTCGAGCTGAGCGAGTTCGCCGTCGCCCGCACGCACTGACAGACACTGTGGGAGCGAGCTCGCTCCCACAGGTTTTCCTGCGCTGTGCCCGCTCCCGCCTAAAACCCTATATAATGTGCGCTTTTTAGCGATCCTGAATCCAAAGGAGCCTTAGTGAGCACGTTGCCACCCTGCCCGAAATGCAATTCCGAATACACCTACGAAGATGGCGCCCAACTGATTTGCCCCGAGTGCGCCCACGAGTGGTCCGCCAACGGTGAAGCCGAAGCCGTGTCCGATGACACCGTTAAAAAGGATTCGGTCGGCAATGTCCTGCAGGACGGCGACACCATCACCGTAATCAAGGACCTCAAGGTCAAGGGCACATCCCTGGTGGTCAAGGTCGGCACCAAGGTCAAGAACATTCGCCTGTGCGATGGCGATCACGATATCGACTGCAAGATCGACGGTATCGGCCCGATGAAACTCAAATCCGAGTTCGTCAGAAAAGTCTGATTCCGCTGTATTCCATCCCGCGCCAAGCGCGGGATGGTGCTTCGCCCTCCCCCGCCCCGCCTCTCTCGCCGTAGCCAGCCGCCAGCTATTTTGACCTTGCGCAGTCTTTACCCCGGAAAAGCCACAATCCGTCGATAGATGCTTGCTATTCAGATAATAGGAATTATTCTCATTGAAACCCTTTTCAATGGAGATGACGCATGACTTATTTGATCGATGCCTGGCTGGACCGCCCACACCCTTACCTGCGAATCCTGCATCGGGAAACCGGGGAAGTCTGTGCGGTGCTTGAAGAGGAAGCCTTGTGCGAACTGCAGGATCAGGGTGATCTGGACGTCAATGGCCTGAGCTCCTGCGAGCCAATGGTACTCAAGGAACTGGTGCGCAATCTGTTTCTGTTCTGCTATGCCCGGGCCTTGCGCCCGCACACTGAACCGCACCATAAAATCGAAGTATGAAATACAGTAAAACACTGTAGGAGCGAGCTCGCTCCTACAGGTAATCAGCAGGCCTTACAGAACGTCGAGCAGCTCGACGTCGAACACCAGTACGCTGTGCGGCGGAATGCTGCCAACGCCTTGTGCGCCGTAAGCCAGCTCGCTTGGCACGTACAGACGCCATTTGCTGCCGGCATTCATCAGTTGCAGGGCTTCGGTCCAGCCAGCGATCACGCCGCCGACCGGAAATTCTGCAGGCTGGCCACGCTCGTAGGAGCTGTCGAACACAGTGCCGTCGATCAGGGTGCCGTGGTAGTGAGTACGCACGGTGTCTTCACGGGATGGCTTGGCGCCTTCGCCAGCAGTCAGCACTTCGAACTGCAGACCGGAAGCCAGGGTGGTGATGCCTTCACGCTTGGCGTTCTCGGCCAGAAAGGCCAGGCCTTCGCCAGCAGCCGCTTCAGCCTTGGCTGCCGCTTCGGCTTGCATGATTTCGCGGATGACCTTGAAGCTGGCGGACATTTCTTCCTGACCCACACGGCTTGGCTTACCGGCGAATGCGTCGGTCAGACCAGCCAGGATCGCGTCCAGGCTAACGCCCGGTGGCGGATTATCACGCAGTTGGTCGCCCAGCTGACGGCCAATACCGTAGCTGACGCGGGTTTCGTCGGTGGACAGATTTACTTCGGACATGACACTGCTCCGCTGTGCGGACGGCCCTGGAACTTGCCGTGCGTGCACAGCGCGTCCCGGAGCGCCCGGAACCAAAAGGGCCAGCAGACTAGCACAGTTGCCACGGTGTTGATCAGGGACGTCAGCCCTGTCGCGAAGAACCAAGGTCGATCGGCACCTTCAGGTGTTCTTCGACGTCACCCAGCCCGCACATCTCGTCATGGACCAAGGTGTGCACGAGGTTGAAATTCAACTTGGGAAAGGAATGCAGCACTTCACGCGCATGCTCGACCGAACGCAGGTGAAACATCTGCCCGCGAGCATCGCTCAATGGATATGCCGCGCCATGCATCCGCGCTTCCAGCAGGTAGATACCGCCTTCCATGGAGATCAGGTTCAGCTCATCGACCTTCCCGGCGACAGCATAGGCATTCAACTCTTGCAGGTTCATGAACGCACCTCACGCATTGGCGAGCCAAGACATCTACAGGGATATGCCTCGGCGCGTCAAAGCACAAGCCACAAACGATGCCGCCCGTCTGTTTGGGCAAAATCCCCTGTGGCGAACGAGCTTGCTCGCCGCAGGGGGCATGCCTGGTGTCAGTGCTTGGTCAGCTTATCCAGATAACCCATGGCAAACGCCGACACCACGAACGTCATGTGAATGATCACGTACCACTTCAAATGCTCGGGATCGACGTTTTTGGCGTCCATGAAAATCCGCAGCAAGTGGATGGAGGAAATGGCCACGATGGACGCCGCCACCTTCATCTTCAATGAAGACGAATCCATGGTGCCCAGCCAATTGAGCTTTTCCTTGTGTTCGTCGATATCCAGCTGGGAAACGAAGTTCTCGTAGCCGGAAATCATCACCATCACCAGCAGACCGCCCACCAGTGCCATGTCGATCAGCGACAGCAGCACCAGAATCAGGTCCGACTCGGCCATCGAAAAGACATTGGGAATGACGTGGAAGACTTCCTGGAAAAATTTCAGTGCCAGCGCCAACAATCCCAGGGACAGACCGAAGTAGATCGGTGCCAGCAGCCAGCGGGATGCATACATTGCATTTTCGATAAAGCGTTCCATTGAATCTCACACGTGGTCTGAAATGGCCGCGAGTATAACAGTCGCCTGTGTATGCCCAAAAGCCGCCAGAAACCGTTGAGAAATCCGCCACCTGCGCGTATGTGTCAAATTTTTTCTGCTAGTGTCCAAACTATTGACAGCCGCGTGATATCGGACAGGAAGAGTGGAAATGGATGTGCGACTAACGTTAACGAGTGCTGGAGTTTGCCTGGCCCTGTTGCTGGGCGCCTGCTCACCCGGCGAAGAGAAACGCCAGGTCAGCCTCGAGGAAAAGACCGCGCAGTTCGAAAAATCCCTGGACGCCATCACCGACCCTAAACTCAAGGATGCCGTGGCTGAACTGGGCGGCTCGCTGTTGCTGCTGGAACGCGCGCAGCTCAAGCTGGACAGCAAACCCGTGGAAACCGAGTACGGCGACGACGCCCTCGCCGTACTCAAGCACTACCCCACGCCCCAGGCCCTGGTCGATACCTATATCAACGGCCTGTTCGTGCTGCGCAAAGACTCCAGTTCCGACTACCTGATCGACCTGCAACCGGTGTTCCCCTTCAATTTCAACATTCCCGCCGCGTTCCTGTTTCCCCATGGCCTGGAATGGCAGTCGGTCACCCTGAACAACAAACGCGTCATCGCTTTCCAGCCGGAATGGTCGGAAACCGATCCGGGCATTCAATTGAGCCCGTCTAGCTCCAACCTGACCAGCCCCGATGACCTGACCGTGACCTACCCGTTCATCGAAGGCCTGGACATCGACCACAAGAACCAGCCACAACCGGTGAGCCTGCAAGGCAAGCTGGAAGTCATTGCACCGCGCCGGCTCTACAGCTTCGACTTGACGAAAAAGGACGTTGGCCAGACTCGCACCAACGACAACCTCAGCGTCACCTTGCTGAAGCTGACCCACAACTACGCCGAAATTGAGTTCAACAACAACGCACCGCTTGCACCCGAGATTGGCGAAACCCCACTGAACCCGCTGATCGTCCAGGCCAGGGACGCCACCGGGCAATTTCTCACGCGCTCGGGGTCAATCAACGAAACCGCCTCGCAAATCGCCTTCTACCAACAACAGCTGGCAAAAATGCAGCAGCAGAAAACATGGACCGACGCGTTCGGCAAACAACTCGACGAAGAACAGCGCGCCTTTGAAAAGCAACAAACCCACCATTACTCGAAGGTGTACTTCAACGGGCCGATCGAAACCCTCGAAGTCAGCCTGCTGGATTTTTCCGGAGCCACCGTAACGCGCAAGGACCTGAACCTGCCGGTGCGTCGCTTCGACCGCCACACCACGGAGAAAACCATCCAGCCACTGAGCTTTCCTGTGGTGGTGTATGACGACCAGGCGTCGACCTGGCTCAAAGGCGCCGCATTGACGGAGGAACAACTGAAAAAAGGGGTCAACATCAGTCAATCGGTCGATGACCCCAGCGCTGCAAGGGTCGAATTCAGTCACCTCAAAAGCTTCAATGACGAACTGCTCGGCTCGTCCTTCAACCCCGGCGACAGCCCCGTCAGTTTCTTCACCGAGGACAGTCGCGGCAAACGCGACGAGCCCATCGAACTACCCGCAGAGGCCTACCAGGTCGATCCACTGCGCGGCACCATCACCTATGACCTGAACCTGTTTCCGGAAACACCGGCTTACGTGGTGGGCTCCATGCCGCTGTTCCTGGCCACGGTCGAGAAAAAGCCCCTCGACGCCCATCAGCTGCCCAAGGGGCTTGAGCTAAAGGGCAATGCACTGGTGGTGGATCTGAAAGTGTTTCCCGATCAGGACTGGCGTTTTTTCGCCAAGGATGACAGCGGCAACTACCTGAAGGAAATTCTGGCGGTCAACCATGATGCGAGTGCAGAAGGCCCCGGATTATTTGCCGTGCATTACTTCTACGGGCAACCCACGCAGTTGGAAACCTATCAGCGAACTGACCTCACCACCGTGCAATACGGTTTCGAGGTCAAGCTCGACAAGGCCGACACGTCCCATCTGGTCCAATAGCGCTTAATGCTCGGGCCGGAACTCGAAGCCACCGACGCTACGGCAACGACCACCGTTGATTTCCCGCAACTGGGCTTGCAGATGCAGGCACCAGATCTGCGGGTCATCGGCCAGTTCATAACCGTGCAAGGTTAGGCTTTCAACGATGGTGTCGAGTATCGACTCAGCGACAAAAGGTCCATGAAACGGACCTTGAGCCTTGATGGCTGAAGGTTGTTCGCCCGCCATTCCGGCGGCGAAGAGTAAGGTCCACATGCCCGTATCGCCCGCCAACGGTTTGATGGCGCATTCGATACGGGTCACAAGGCCCAGGCATTGACGGGTGAGGCAGAGGTTGCGCGACATGGCGGCGACCCTCGTTAGATCCGGTATTCAGCCCCCACGCGAAGGCTGTCTCGATCCAGTGATTACTGTCGATATCCTTGAGCAGAGAATAGAAGAAAAGTCTGACTAGCACGTCAGGCAAGACCAGAAGGCGCCGAATGGTCATTGTGTGAATATTGACGCCAGAGTGATGGCACTTTGGGATACACACAAACAAATGTGGGAACGAGCCTGCTCGCGATAACAGACTGACAATCAACAAACATGCTGAATGTTAATCCGTCATCGCGAGCAGGCTCGCTCCCACAGTGGAGCGGTTTAATCCCTGGATTGTTTTGTATCAGGCCGGTTTGGCTTCGACCAGTGCCTCCTGCGCCGCCTCTTTCTCGGCTTCCTTCAGATCGTCTTCGCTGATCATTTCCGCGATGACCCGCAAGCGCTCAACCACCCGCGCGTTGACACTGCCTTCAGGAAACTCGCCATTCTCATCCGGCTCACCCGCCGGCTCGCCCACCAGCAAGCTCAAGGCCTCGTCCGCCTGGCGCACCGCGTAGACATGGAACAGCCCTGCGCGCACCGCAGTCAGCACTTTTTCGTCGAGCATCAGCGTCGCGACGTTGGCATGGGGAATGATTGCCCCTTGCTCGCCGGTCAGCCCACGGGCTTCGCAGAGACGGAAGAACCCTTCGATCTTCTCGTTGACCCCACCCACCGCCTGCACTTCACCGAACTGGTTGATCGAACCGGTGATTGCAAAACACTGCTTGAGCGGGGTTTTCGACAATGCCGAGATCAGCGTGCACGCCTCGCCCAGCGACGCACTGTCGCCATCGACATAACCGTAGGATTGTTCCAGCGCAATGCTCGCGGAAATCGCCAACGGGAATTCCTGGGCATAACGACTGCCCAGATAGCCGGTGAGGATCATCACGCCTTTGGAGTGAATCGGCTGACCCAGGTTGACCTCACGTTCGATATCGACGATACCGCTGCCGCCCGGATACACCGTGGCAGAAATCCGCGCCGGCACACCGAAGGCCGAATCGCCGACTTCCAGCACCGTCAAGCCGTTGCACTTGCCGACGGCCGCGCCATCGGTGTCGATCAGGATGATCCCGGCGAGCATGTCGTCGAGAATCCGCGCTGACACACGCCCGGTCCGGGTGGCCTTGGCCTTGAGCGCCCGCTCGATGTGGCCGGCATCGGTCATTTCATCACTCGCCAGATGACGAATGAAATCCGCCTCGCTGACCAGTTGGAACAGATCGCCAATGCGTGCCGACAAACGCCCCTGATGCTCGGCCAGGCGAGCACTGTAAGTCGCCAGCCGTGCCACCGCATCGGCGGTCAACGGCGCCATGCCTTCTTCCGAAGTACGGGTTTTGAGCAACTGGGCGAACTGCTCCAGGCTCTCGTCGACCATCGGGATATCTTCATCGAAATCCACCAGGACGCGGAACATCTCCTGGAAGTCCGGATCGAGGTCCTGCAGCGTGTAGTAGAGCGAACGGGCTCCGATGATCACGACCTTGACCTGCAATGGGATGTTTTGCGGGTTCAGGGTCACAGTGGCCAGGCGCCCCAGTTCTCCGAGCGGTGATTCCATTTTCAGCTTGCGCGATTGCAGGGCGCGTTTCAGCGCGTCCCACACGAACGGCTCACTGAGCATTTTTTCCGCTTCCAGGATCAGGAAGCCGCCGTTGGCCCGATGCAACGCACCCGGCCGCAACTGGCGATAGGTGGTGTACAGCGCGCCTTGATCGGTGCTGTATTCGATCCGGCCAAACAGGTTTTCGTAAGTCGGGTGCGGCTCAAACACCACGGGCGCACCACCGCTGGAGGCATGACCGACCACCAGGCTCGGCGCGTACTGTTCTTCCAGCAGTTTGCGGGCGACGGCGTCAGTCTTGCTGTCGTCCACCAGTTGCTCGACCACGGTCTTGAGCAGGTACACCTGCATCGCCTGCAGGTAACCGCACACGGCGGCGTTCTCTGCGTACTTTTCCGACAACGGCGAAAGCAACGGCTGCAAGGCCAGGGTGATGGTTTCTTCGTTGAGGTGGCGCAGCTGATTGCTCGACTCGCGCTTCCATTGCGGCAGGCTGGCCAGCTCTTCGTTCAGACGCTCTTCCAGAGCGGAAATGTCGTCATGGAAGCGATCACGCTCGGCTTCCGGCAACTGGGCGAACTCCGCCTCGTCCAGCGCCTTGCCCTCGGCCATCGGGGTGAAGGCGATGTTGCTGCTGTCTCGGTAGAGCGCGACATCCTTCTCCAGGGCCAGACGCTCGATGATATCCAGCGCCTTGTCGTAGCGCTGGTTGAAGGCGCGGTCGATGGCACTTTTCTTTTGTTGATAGGACGGGTGCTCGAACACCGCTGGAAAGGTGGCCAGCAGGTTGTCGATCAAGCCGTTGATGTCGCCGATGAAGGCGCCGGCAGTGCCCGACGGCAATTCCAGTGCGCGGGGCTCGCGCGGCTCATCGAAATTATTGACGTAGACCCAGTCCGCCGGGGTCTGCTGGCGTTTGGCTTCGGCCTTCAGGTAGCGTTTGACGAACGAAAACCGGCCGGTGCCGGGCTCACCCATGACGAACACGTTGTAACCGGGGCGTGGCATGGCCACACCGAACTGCAAGGCTTCGACCGCACGTTCCTGGCCAAGCACACCGCGGAAGGGCTCCAGATCATTAGTGGTAGAGAAGCTGAACTGTTCAGCGGAAAACGGACGGGTCAGCGCTTCAGGCGCTAGACGCAAGCTGGCAGCAACAGGATCAGGCATCGGGCTTCCTTACATCAGGCGGGGCAGATAGCGGCATTCTGGCGCTGCCCATGCCCGACTGGCAAGGAGCGCCTTACCCAAAGCATAGAGAAGTCGAAACCCCGGTACAGAGCCGCGCCAATTCACTGTTTTCAACGAATGTTTTGCAAAAAATCACGGAACCGCTTGATCGTGCCTAAACTCCAAACTGCGCGGGGACTAATAACCGGCCCAACTGGCGCCGGAACGGGCCAAACCCCCTTTTCCATTGGTACGCATCTAAAAGAGAACAAAGCTATGAAACGGATTCTTCTCGGTACTCTCTTCACCGTTGCATCCCTCAACGCCATGGCTCAAGCGCCAGGCGGTCCGGATTGCGGTTGGGGCAACATGCTGTTCGAAGGTCAGCGTGGTACTCCGGCTCACTTCCTGGCATCCACCACCAACGGCACTTCCGGCAACGCAACCTTCGGCATGACTTCCGGTACCAACGGTTGCGCGACCAACGCGGCGCTGACCTATGGCGGCAAATCCTGGTTCGCCATGAATGGCATGATGAACGAGCTGTCCGAAGACATGGCTAAAGGTCAGGGCGAAGCGCTGACTACTTACGCCGTGGTACTGGGCGTGGCGCCGGAAGACCGTGCGCACTTCGCCGCCGTCACTCACGAGCACTTCCAACAAATCTTCAGCAAAGCTGACGTGACCGCTGAAGATGTGCATACCAACACGCTGGCCGTTCTGAAAAACGACCCTCGTCTGGCCAAGTACGCCACCCAGGCTTAAGCTCGACGCCACCCCGCTTCTTCAGGGAAGCGGGTTTTGTTTTTTGGACCTGCCCCTCTTTGGGTCTTTGTTTTTTTTCGAATTAAGTTGCCACTTATGCTCAAACGCCTTGCCTGGCTGGCGCTCAGTATCTGCGCCCCGCTGTCCGCCGCGCCTCACATCGATCCACAACGTTTGCAGCAACTGGCCAACGATCCCTTCTGGATTTCCCTGGGTCATTACGAAACCGCCAAGCTCGGCGGCTGGCGCAGCTACGTCAGTGACAAAAAATTCTTCCTCGCCGCCGATGGCAATGAACACCCTGATCACGAACTGGCGGCCACCGTGCAAGCGCTGTATGCCCCGGCCAGTACAGGCGAACAGCATGCCCAATGCGTTTACCCGGCCCGCACCCGCTGGCTGAAAGCGCAGCTCAACCTGACGGACCTGCCGACCGTGGACTGCGCTGAATTCAAGCAGTGGTTCAAGGATGTTTCGCCCCACAGCGCGGTGATGATTTTTCCGGCGGCTTACCTGAACAGCCCCTCCTCGATGTTCGGCCACACCCTGTTGCGCATCGATCAGGCTGACGTACAGACCGACAAGACCTCGCTGCTCAGCTACGCGATCAACTTCGGCGCCTACATCGAAGGCTCGGATAACAGCATCCTCTATGCCTGGAAAGGCCTGATGGGCGGGTATCCGGGACTGTTTGCGCTGGTGCCGTACCAGGAAAAACTCTCGGAGTACCGCAGCCTGGAAAACCGTGACCTGTGGGAATACCGGCTGAACCTGACCCAGGCAGAAACGGCGCGCATGGTCGAGCACGTCTGGGAACTGAAACAGATCAAGTTCGACTATTTTTTCTTCGACGAAAACTGTTCCTATCGCCTGCTGGAGCTGCTGCAAGTGGCTCGCCCGAGCCTGCGCCTGACCGAACAATTCCCCCTGACGGCCATTCCCACCGACACTGTCAAAGCGGTGAAAGAGGCCGGGCTGGTGGAGTCCATTCAATATCGGCCGTCGCGTGAACGGGAACTGCTGAGCCGCGCCGAACCGCTGACCGCCGAAGAACAACAGTGGGTGCTGAAGGTCAGCGCCGACCAGAAACAATTGCAGGCCCCGGCATTCAAGGCACAGCCCCGCGACCGCCAGGCGTTGATCATCGACGCCGCTTATCGACTGGAGCGCTACCGGGCCAATGGACAGGAACGCGATCCCGCACGGGCCCAGCGCAGCTTCGAACTGCTGCGGGCGATCAATCAGAACCCGGCACCGGAGCTGGACATCCCGCAACCCGGCCTGCCGGAGGACGGTCACGAATCCCGCACCTGGCAGGCCGGTCTCGGCACCCGGGGCGACAAGGCGTTTGGTGAATACGGCCTGCGCATGGCCTATCACGACCTCAACGACAACGCCGAAAGTTTCCCCCTCGGCGCGCAGATCGAAATCCTCCAGCTCAAATTGCGCCAGTACGAAGGCAATGACTGGCAGTTACAGCAACTGGATCTGGCGACCATCCGCTCCCTGACACCGCGCAATGAGTTGCTGCAACCGCTGTCGTGGCAGGTCACAGGCGGTCTGGAGCGGGTCCCGGGCAAACATGACGACGAAACCCTGGTCAGCCACGTCAACGGCGGCGGTGGTGGCACCTGGCAACTGGGCGACGACCTGCTGGGTTTTGCCTTGGGAACGGTACGGGTCGAACACAACAATGACTTCGCCGGTTTTATCGCCCCGGCGGCGGGTTTCAACACGGGCCTGCTGTGGAAAAATCCGCTGGGCAACTTCAGCCTGGAAGCCAAGGGCGATTACTTCACCAATGGCGAAGTGCGTCGTGGCCTGAGCCTGAACCAGCAGTGGGAACTGTCGCGCAACCTGGGCCTGCGCCTGAGCGCCCAGCGCGAATTCAGCCACCTGGCCACGCCCGAGAACGAAGTGATGCTTGAGGTGAAGTGGTATCACTACTAGCTCACAGGCAGCGCGCCACCCCGTTGTGGACGAGCGTGCGGCCCGGGCCGGTCAGTCGCCACAGGTCGCTCACAGACATTCCTCGAAACTAAAAGCCTGCAACCATGGCCCAAACCCTATATCGGGAGAAAACCATGAGTCGTGCCTTCGTCAATGAAGATAATGCCGCCGCGCAAGCCGATCAGCCGGTCGAACGGCAGGTCAGCGTGCAACCCAATTACGTCACACCCTCAGGCCTGACCCAGTTGCAGGCGAAGGTTGCGGAGCTGCAAACCCTGCTGGGAGAACTGAACGCCCTGGGTGAGCTGGCCGACAAGCAGCGCGAAGCTGATCTTCAGCGCGACTTGAGGTATTTCAACCAGCGCCTGCAAAGCGCTCAAGTCGTCACCCCCGCCAGTTCGACGACGAAGGTGCAGATCGGCAGCCGCGTGACGTTCGCAGACGAGCACAGCCACGAACAAACCGTGCAATTGGTCGGTGAGGACCAGGCCGACGCGGCAGCCGGCCTTATCAACTGGAGTTCACCCCTGGGCCGGGCATTGCTCGGGGCACAACTGGGCGATGAGGTGCTGTGGCAACGCCCGGCCGGCGATCAACTGATCGAGATCATCCGCATTCAACCGGCTTAAACCACACCTTGGGCGAGCATGGCGTCGGCGACTTTGACGAAGCCGGCGATGTTCGCGCCTTTGACGTAGTTGACCTGGCCGTTCTCTTCCCCGTAATGCACGCACGCATGGTGAATCGACTGCATGATCGCGTGAAGCTTGCTGTCCACTTCACCGCCGGTCCACAGCAGACGCATGGCGTTCTGTGACATCTCCAGCCCGCTCACCGCGACGCCACCGGCGTTCGACGCCTTGCCCGGCGCAAACAAGATGCCCGCTTCGATAAACAGGTCCACAGCCTCCAGGGTGGTTGGCATGTTCGCCCCTTCCGCCACACAGGTGCAGCCATTGCGCAGCAGCGCACGGGCCGCCTCGGCATCCAGTTCATTTTGCGTGGCGCATGGCAGCGCGATGTCGCAGCTCAGCCCCCAAGGGTGCTGGCCGGCGAGGAACTCCAGGCCAAAACGGCCGGCCAATTCGCTGATGCGTCCACGCTGGACGTTTTTCAGTTCAAGCACCGCTTGCCATTGCGCTTCGGTCAAACCGCTTTCGCAATACAGCGTGCCTTCGGAATCGGACAGCGAAATCACCTTGCCGCCCAGATCCATGACCTTGCGCGCAGCGTACTGCGCGACGTTGCCCGACCCCGAAATCGCCACGCGTTTGCCTTCAACGGTTTGACCGCGACGCTTGAGCATTTCTTCGGCGAAGTACACGCAACCGAAACCGGTGGCCTCGGGGCGAATCAGGCTGCCGCCGTAGCTCGGCCCCTTGCCGGTCAACACGCTGGTGAACTGGTTGCTCAGGCGTTTGTACTGGCCGAACAGGAAACCGATCTCGCGGGCACCGACGCCGATATCACCGGCCGGCACATCAACGTCGGCACCAATGTGGCGGTACAGCTCGCTCATGAAGGCCTGGCAGAAGCGCATGACCTCCGCGTCGCTCTTGCCTTTAGGGTCGAAGTCCGAGCCCCCCTTGCCACCGCCCATGGGCAACGACGTCAACGAGTTCTTGAAGGTCTGCTCGAACGCCAGGAACTTCAACACCCCGAGATTCACCGAAGGGTGGAAACGCAAGCCGCCCTTGTACGGGCCGATGGCGCTGTTCATCTGGATACGGAAACCGCGATTGACCTGGACCTTGCCCTGATCATCGACCCAGGAAACCCGAAAGACGATCGCGCGCTCCGGCTCGCACATGCGCTCCAGGATGCCGGAAGTCAGATAGTGCGGATTGGCTTCGAGAAAGGGCCACAAACTGCGCAGGACTTCTTCGACGGCCTGGTGGAATTCAGGCTGATCCGGGTCGCGTTTTTTCAGGCGGGCAAGGAAGGATTCGACGGATTCGATCATGGAAAAGTCTCGGCAAATTTTTTGTCGTAGGAAGCGTTTGGGCCGGACTTTAACAAACGACTCGTGCACAGGAACAGCGCAAAATGTCGCATTTGTGAAATTAAATGGTGCACAGAATATAAATAAGGTGAGATTTCCGGCCTTTTTTGCACCTGAATGGTGAGATCAAATCAAAGTTTTGCACCAACAGTTATACCGCCATCGCTGGCAAGCCAGCTCCCACGGTTTCAGCGGCGGTCACACATTCCGGGCACAACACAAACCCTGTGGGAGCTGGCTTGCCAGCGATGAATCCAACTCGGTCCCGCTGAAAAAAACCGGGCAAAAAAAAACGGAGCCCGAAGGCTCCGCTTTTTCATGCCACCAACCCGAATCAGGCCAGCTTCTTGTGCCGTACCCGATGCGGCTGGGCAGCGGCTTCGCCGAGGCGTTTTTTGCGATCGGCTTCGTACTCGGTGTAGTTGCCTTCGAAGAACACCGCTTGCGAGTCGTCTTCGTACGCCAGGATGTGAGTGGCGACACGGTCAAGGAACCACCGATCGTGAGAGATCACAATTGCAGCGCCCGGGAAGTCCAGCAGGGCTTCTTCCAGGGAACGCAGGGTTTCAACGTCGAGGTCGTTGGACGGTTCGTCGAGCAGCAGGACGTTGCCGCCCTCTTTCAGGGTCAGGGCCAGGTGCAAGCGACCGCGCTCACCACCGGACAGGTCCTTGACGAACTTCTGCTGATCGCCGCCCTTGAAGTTGAAGCGACCGACGTAGGTACGCGACGGGATCTCGTAGTTGCCGATGCGGATCTGGTCGGAGCCATCGGAAATCTGCTGGAACACGGTCTTGCTGCCGTCCAGGTCTTCGCGGCTCTGATCGACGCACGCCAGTTGCACGGTTTCACCGACTTCGATGGTGCCCGAGTCCGGCGTTTCCTTGCCCATCAGCATGCGGAACAGGGTCGATTTACCGGCACCGTTACCGCCGATCACACCGACGATGGCGCCTTTAGGCATGGAGAACGACAGGTTGTCGATCAGCACGCGATCGCCGTAGCCCTTGGTGACGTTCTTGAACTCGATGACCTTGTCGCCCAGGCGCGGACCGGCCGGGATGTAGATCTCGTTGGTTTCGCTGCGCTTCTGGAATTCCTGCGATTGCATTTCCTCGAAGCGTTGCAGACGAGCCTTGGATTTGGACTGGCGGGCCTTGGCGCCTTTGCGCACCCACTCCAGTTCTTCCTTCATGGCCTTTTCATGGGCCGACTGCTGCTTGGATTCCTGGGCCAGACGATCGGACTTGGCTTCCAGCCAGCCCGAATAGTTGCCCTCGTAAGGAATGCCCGCGCCACGGTCGAGCTCGAGGATCCAGCCAGCCACGTTGTCCAGGAAGTAACGGTCGTGCGTGATCGCTACCACAGTGCCCGGGAAGTCGTGCAGGAAGTGCTCCAGCCAGGCAACGGAATCGGCGTCCAGGTGGTTGGTCGGTTCGTCGAGCAACAGCATGTCGGGGGCGGACAGCAGCAGGCGGCACAGGGCCACACGACGCTTTTCACCACCGGACAGGTGTTCGACTTTGGCGTCCCAGGCCGGCAGACGCAGTGCATCGGCGGCGACTTCCAGTTGGCGTTCCAGGTTGTGACCGTCGCTGGCCTGCAGGATCGCTTCGAGCTTGGCCTGTTCGGCAGCCAGTTTGTCGAAGTCGGCATCCGGATCGGCATAGGCGGCGTAGACCTCGTCCAGGCGCGCTTGCGCGTCCTTGATCACGCTGACGGCTTCCTCGACCACTTCGCGCACGGTCTTGGTCGGATCCAGTTGCGGCTCTTGCGGCAGGTAGCCGATGTTGAGGTCCGGCATCGGACGGGCTTCGCCGTCGAACTCGGTGTCGACGCCCGCCATGATTTTCAGCAGCGTGGATTTACCCGAACCGTTGAGGCCGAGCACGCCGATCTTGGCGCCTGGGAAGAAGGACAATGAGATGTTTTTCAGGATTTCCCGCTTCGGCGGCACAACTTTGCCCAGCCGATGCATGGTGAATACGTATTGAGCCATGGAGAACCTAGGGTCAGTGACAGATGAATGATCAGGGCTCAGGCGATGCCTGGCCAGGCCGTGCGCGTCGCCCGATTGAAAGCGTTCAAGGTGGTGCGCGCTGAAAAAGCCCTGGGAGCTGGAACGCTCCCGCGTAACCGGCAAAGCTACCTGAATGACAGATGGCCGTCCAGCCGAGCGGGACTGGCACTTTGCCACAACTCAAGGCATGCTAGCCGCCCTTCGGGCGTCCGGCTTATAGTGCACGTCGCGCCAGTCAAGCCAAACCGCAGGATCAAAGTTTGTCCAACGTCCCTTCGCCCCTGACCACCAGCGCACCGATAACGGCGCCCGGCTCTCCCCTGCGCGGAACGCTCATAGGCGCGTTGGCGACGCTTGTACTCTTGCTGCTTGCGTTGCTGTTCTGGCAGCTGCTGGATCAGTTGCGCGAAACACAGAAAAATCAGCGTCAGTACACCATCGACTACACCGCTGATCTGGCCGCACAAGTCAGCCTGAACATGGCGCTCAACGCGCAGATCGCCCTTAACCTGCTACCGATCGTCGAACAACCGCAAAGTCCCGACGAACAGCAGGAGCTTCTGCGCAAACTGCAAAAGTCCTTGCCCGACCTGGTCAGCCTGGCATTGCTCAGCCCGTCCGGAGTCATCCTCAATGACAGCGCCGACAATAGCGAAGACGCCGATTTCCTGAGCGAACTGGTCCGTCGCAGCGGTGCCCAGCGTCACTACTTCAGCAATGCCATCGACGGCTCGGCGGTGCATCTGCTGTTGCATCAGGCCAGCGGCAGTACCCGCGGCTACTGGGCCTTGCGCCTGAAGCCGACGTTTCTTTCGTCACTGACCAATCTGACTGAAGTGACCGGCCGACCGCAGTGGCTGGTGGAAAACCGCTTCAACCACCAGATCATCAGTCGCGATGAAGCCCTTCCCCTGGTCAACCCGGGCACGCTGACCCAGGACGATGTGGCCAACAGCGTGCTGACCGTGCCCTTGAGCAGCAGCGACTGGCAACTACGTGGATTGTTCGATCGGCAGCGTGTACTTGAAGAACTGCTGCCGGCCTTCATTGGCAAGTGCCTGCTGGGCCTGGCCTTTTCCATGCTGCCGTTTATCGTCCTGCTGAACATGCGCCGCCGCCAACGCCAGTTGCACGAAGGGCGTCGACGTTATCAGGAGATCTTCGAAGGCACTGGCGTCGCACTGTGCGTGCTCAACATATCCGGCCTTAAAAACGCATTCGACAAGGCTCAATTGCAGAACACCGAACAACTGCAAGCGTGGCTGGCGGTCCCGCAGAGTCGCCGGCAATTGTTGCAGGAATTGCGCATAACCGAAGTCAATCAGGTTGCACTGCAACTGCTCAACGTCACGACCCCCGCTCAAGCCTGGAAGTTGCTGATCGACGGCAACCCGCTTGGGGACAGTGCCATCGGCAATCAGGTGCTCGAAGCGGTCCTCAACCAGCAGAAGCAGCTTGAACTGGAAATCAAACTGGAGAACGCCAGTGGTCGGGACCAGCATCTGTGGCTGGTGCTGCGCCTGCCGGAAGATCCCGAGGACTATAAAGCGGTGATCCTGAGCATCACCGACATCACCAGCCGTAAACTCATCGAGCTGTCTCTGCTGGAGCGCGAAGGATTCTGGTCCGACGTGGTGCGAACCGTGCCCGATCACTTGTACGTGCAGGACGTGATCAGCCAACGAATGATCTTCAGCAACCACCATCTGGGCCAGACGCTGGGATACAACCGCACCGAACTGCAACAGATGGGCGAGTATTTCTGGGAAATCCTGCTGCACCCCGAAGACGCCGACTTCTATCACCGTTCGCGCCAGGCCCAGAGGCAAGCCGGTTATCGGCAATTGATGCAGTGTCAGTTGCGCTTTCGTCACCACAACGGCGGATGGCGGCGCTTCGAGATTCGCGAGCAGGCTCTGGCAAGGGACAAGCACGACCAGGTCACGCGGATTATCGGCGTGGCCAAGGACATCACCGACCAGATCGAAGCCAGTGAATCCCTGCGCGACAGCGAACAGCGTTACCGGATGCTCGCTGAAAGCATCAGCGACGTGATTTTCTCCACCGATAGCCGATTGGCACTCAACTACGTCAGCCCGTCGGTGCTATCGGTGCTGGGCTACGAAGTCGAGTGGATTTTCAACAATGGCTGGCAATCGACCATTGCCAACCCGCAGCAGTTGACCGGCATATTCCACCTCATGGACCGGGTCAGCAAAGCGCTGGATAAACCCGATCAACTGGCATTGTTGCGCAGCCAGGTGCAGACCCAATTGTTCCTGTTCGACTGCCTGCGGGCCGATGGGCGCAAGATTCCCATCGAGTTGCGGCTGGTGCTGGTCTGGGATGAACACGGTGCGTTTGAAGGCGTGTTGGGGGTCGGTCGCGATATCAGCCAGCAACGCCGCGCCGAGAAAGACCTGCGCATGGCGGCGACGGTTTTTGAACACTCGACCTCGGCGATCCTGATCACCGACCCGGCCGGCTATATCGTCCAGGCCAACGAGGCGTTCAGCCGCGTCAGTGGTTATGCGGTGGAGCAAGTCCTCGACCAGTTGCCGAACATGCTGACCGTCGACGAGCAGCAGGAAGCCCATCTGCGTTATGTACTCAAGCAACTGAGCCAACACAGCACCTGGGAAGGCGAAGTCTGGCTCAAGCGCCGCAATGGTGAGCACTATCCGGCCTGGGTCGGCATCACCGCCGTTCTGGATGATGAGGGCGATCTGGCCAGTTACGTGTGCTTCTTCACCGACATCAGCGAGCGCAAGGCCAGCGAACAGCGGATTCACCGCCTCGCCTATTACGACGCCCTGACGCACCTGCCCAACCGCACATTGTTCCAGGACCGTCTGCACACCGCATTGCAAGCGGCGGAACGGCAAAAGTCCTGGGTGGTGCTGATGTTCCTCGACCTGGACCGCTTCAAGCCGATCAACGACTCCCTGGGGCATGCCGCAGGCGATCGCATGCTCAAGGACATGGCCACGCGCCTGCTCGGCTGCGTCGACGATGACGACACCGTGGCGCGCATGGGTGGCGACGAGTTCACCTTGCTCCTGCAACCGCGAGCCAACCGCCAAATCGCCTTGAACCGGGCGATTCATGTGGCAGAGCAGATACTCGCCAGCCTGGTGAAACCCTTTGTGCTCGAAGGCCGCGAATTCTTCGTGACCGCCAGTATCGGCATCGCCCTCAGCCCGCAGGACGGTAACGAACTCAGCCAGTTGATGAAGAACGCCGACACCGCGATGTACCACGCCAAGGAACGAGGCAAGAACAACTTCCAGTTCTACCAGGCGGACATGAACGCCACTGCCCTGGAGCGCCTGGAGCTGGAAAGCGACTTGCGCCACGCCCTGGAGCAAAATGAATTCGTGCTGTATTACCAACCGCAATTCAGTGGCGACGGCAAACGCTTGACCGGCACCGAAGCCCTGCTGCGCTGGCGCCATCCACGACGTGGCCTGGTGCCGCCGGGGGACTTCATTCCGGTGCTCGAAGAACTCGGCCTGGTGGTGGATGTCGGCGACTGGGTGATCAGCGAGGCTTGTCGCCAGCTGAAAAACTGGCACCAGACCAAGGTGCGCGTGCCGAAGGTCTCGGTGAACATTTCCGCCCGGCAGTTCTCGGATGGTCAGCTCGGTACGCGGATCGCCACCATTCTCAAGGAAACCGGCCTGCCGCCGGCCTGCCTGGAACTGGAGTTGACCGAGAGTATCCTGATGCGCGAAGTCTGCGAGGCGATGCAGATCCTCGACGGCCTGAAGAACCTCGGCCTGAGCATTGCGGTCGACGACTTCGGCACCGGGTATTCATCGCTCAACTACCTCAAGCAGTTCCCGATCGACGTACTGAAAATCGACCGAACCTTCGTCGACGGCCTGCCCTCGGGTGAACAGGATGCACAGATTGCCCGCGCGATCATCGCCATGGCCCACAGTCTCAACCTGGCAGTGATCGCCGAGGGCGTGGAAACCCAGGAACAACTGGACTTCCTGCGCGAACACGGTTGCGATGAGGTTCAAGGCTACCTGTTCGGCCGCCCGATGCCGGCCAACAAGTTTGCAGCGCAGTTCAGCAATGATGCCCTCTTCATGTTTGATTGATTGGAGCCCAAAGCTCCAATCAATCAAACATGAAGACCGGTTGCGAGCTGCAAGCTGCAAGCAAGGGCGAATCGGCTTTTCCTTGCAGCTTGAAGCCCGCTTATCCACAACCTGACTGTGTTTCATATCCCTTCTAAAAGCGGTTGGGTTAGAATGCCCCCCTTTTCCGCCCCCGATCCTTGAGGACCGCCATGTTCAGCCGTGATTTGACTATTGCCAAGTACGACGCCGATCTCTTTGCCGCCATGGAGCAAGAAGCTCAGCGCCAGGAAGAGCACATTGAGCTGATCGCTTCGGAAAACTACACCAGCCCTGCGGTGATGGAAGCTCAAGGCTCGGTACTGACCAACAAGTACGCCGAAGGCTACCCGGGCAAGCGCTACTACGGTGGCTGCGAGTACGTCGACGTGGTCGAGCAACTGGCCATCGACCGTGCAAAAGAGCTGTTCGGCGCCGATTACGCCAACGTCCAGCCACACGCTGGCTCCCAGGCCAACAGCGCCGTTTACCTGGCCCTGCTGTCGGCTGGCGACACCATCCTGGGCATGAGCCTGGCCCACGGCGGTCACCTGACCCACGGTGCCAGCGTTTCGTCCTCCGGCAAGCTGTACAACGCCATCCAGTACGGCATCGATGCCAACGGCCTGATCGACTACGACGAAGTCGAGCGCCTGGCGGTTGAGCACAAGCCGAAAATGATCGTGGCCGGTTTCTCTGCCTACTCGCAGATCCTGGACTTCCCGCGTTTCCGCGCAATCGCCGACAAGGTGGGCGCCTACCTGTTCGTCGACATGGCCCACGTGGCCGGTCTGGTCGCCGCTGGTGTCTACCCGAACCCGGTTCCTTTCGCTGACGTCGTGACCACCACCACCCACAAGACCCTGCGCGGTCCACGTGGCGGCCTGATCCTGGCTCGCGCCAACGCCGACATCGAGAAAAAGCTGAACTCCGCCGTGTTCCCTGGCGCCCAGGGTGGCCCACTGGAGCACGTGATCGCAGCCAAGGCGATCTGCTTCAAGGAAGCGCTGCAGCCTGAGTTCAAGGCTTACCAGCAACAAGTGGTGAAAAACGCCAAGGCCATGGCCGGTGTGTTCATCGAGCGTGGTTTCGACGTTGTATCGGGCGGTACCGAAAACCACCTGTTCCTGTTGTCGCTGATCAAGCAGGAAATCTCCGGTAAAGACGCTGATGCCGCGCTGGGCAAGGCGTTCATCACCGTGAACAAGAACTCAGTGCCAAACGATCCGCGCTCCCCGTTCGTCACCTCCGGCCTGCGCTTCGGCACTCCGGCCGTGACCACTCGCGGCTTCAAGGAAGCAGAGTGCAAGGAACTGGCCGGCTGGATCTGCGACATCCTGGCTGACCTGAACAACGAAGCGGTGATCGACGCCGTTCGTGAGAAAGTCAAAGCCATCTGCAAGAAGCTGCCGGTATACGGTGCTTGATAAGCCCCGCTAGACCGCAGTAAAAGAACCGGCCAGAGATGGCCGGTTTTTTATTGCCAGAATAAAGACGAGCAACGCACACATTTAATAAAGCAACCCACAAGTCACTCCGGCCACCCACTCCAATACCGCCCCCGATTTAAATCCTTGCAACATACGCAATCCCAAAAACCAATAAAAACTACCTACTCTAAAACCCGTTCTACCCAACAAACTTAATAAACGGGTTACATCATGAATAGCAATATAGAAAAATCTTTCATCGCAACGTTGAGAATGTTTGACCATAAAGTAAACCTACTTGAAGAGCTCCATGGCAAACCCGCGCTGGCCACCATCAGACACTTCAGCGGTGGTTTCTTCACCGGAAAGCCGCAGACCCACGACCACTCCCAGCGACTTGGCATCCGACCAAACGAGCAGATCGGTGAGGTAGCGCCACTCACACTGCACTTCCGGCATACGGCCGATGGCTACATACTCTCGATAAAAAACACCGGTGAATATTACAATCAGATCATCAGTGAAAAAGCGCTGGATACTTTTGCCGCCATTGACTCGGACGCTGAAGACCCGACAGCCTTTACCCTTGTCAACCAACAAGGCCAACCTGTCACACTGGATAATCTACGCAACACTCACTCTGCAGTTTCACTCAAGATCAAAGACAAACACTATTTGGGCGGACTCAAACTAAATGGCTCGCCCTATGTTTATCTTGGCAAAACCGAAGAGCGCTCAAAGATAACTTTCATTCTGAGTATTCTTCAAAGAAAAGTACCTTAGACCCTGTCCTGAAATGCCCTTCAATAATCAGAAGAAACACCCTCTGAAGCGACATCCCTGAAGGCGTCTGGACACTGATACACGATGTCACCTCGGCCGCACCCTGAAAAAATCGGCATCCATTGCCGATTTTTTCTGCCAACCGCTCAAAACCAGGGCATCGCGCGCAACTGGTAAGACCGGTAAAGCCAATCGCTCAATTTTCACTTGCGATCACCTGCATTCAGTGCCTAGACTGGCCCCGCACTGGACATACCGGTAAGACCACAATAATTAAGTACTGACGTCGATCGGCTTATGCGGGCGACGGCCAGGACACCGACCAGGATTCCTCCCATGCTCAGATGGTGCTCGCGTTCAATCTTCCTCCAAGTGGTTCTCGGACTGGTGCTCGGCATCGTCTGCGGGCTGGCCCTTCCTGAATACTCAGCTCAGCTCAAGCCCCTCGGTGACGGGTTTATCAAGCTGATCAAAATGCTCATTGGCCTGATCGTGTTTTGCGTGGTGGTCAGCGGCATCAGCGGTGCCGGCGACCTGAAGAAGGTCGGACGCATCGGCCTCAAATCAGTGATCTACTTTGAAGTGCTGACCACCATCGCCCTGGTGATCGGCCTGGTGTTCGCCTTCAGCACCGGGATCGGCAGCGGTGCGAATATTCATCTGGATCAGCTTTCCGCTGCCGACATGGGTGACATCGCCCAGCGCGGCCAACATATGCACACCACCACGCAGTTTTTGATGGACCTGATTCCAACCTCGGTGATCGGTGCCTTTGCAGACAACAACATTCTGCAAGTCCTGCTGTTTTCGGTGCTGTTCGGCAGTGCATTGAATCTGGTGGGCGAAGCGGCATCGGGCATTTCGCGGCTGATCAATGAACTCAGCCACGTGATCTTTCGCATCATGGGCATGATCGTGCGCCTGGCGCCGATTGGCGTGTTCGGCGCCATTGCCTTCACCACCAGCAAATATGGCCTCGATTCGCTGCAACACCTGGGCAGCCTGGTCGGTTTGTTTTACCTGACCTGCACCGCTTTCGTGGCGTTGATTCTTGGCCTGGTGATGCGCTTGTCCGGCCTGAGAATGTGGCCGCTGCTCAAATACCTGCGCGAGGAACTGCTGATCGTCATGGGCACCGCTTCGTCAGACGCCGTACTCCCGCAAATCATGCGCAAGCTTGAGCACCTGGGCATTGGCAGTTCGACCGTCGGGCTGGTGATTCCTACCGGTTATTCATTCAATCTCGACGGTTTCTCGATCTACCTGACCCTGGCCATCGTGTTCATCGCCAACGCCACCGGCACACCGCTGGCCATGACCGACCTGCTGACCATTCTGCTGGTGTCGTTGATCACGTCCAAGGGTGCGCACGGCATCCCAGGTTCGGCACTGGTCATTCTGGCGGCCACCCTGACGGCTATTCCGGCCATACCGGTGGTGGGCCTGGTCCTGGTGCTGGCGGTGGACTGGTTCATGGGCATCGGCCGGGCGCTGACCAACCTGATTGGCAACTGCGTGGCGACCGTGGCCATTGCCCGCTGGGAAAAAGACATCGATGTGCAACGGGCGAACAAGGTACTTTCCGGTCAGGTGGGTTATACCTTCCAGCCGCGAAAACCGGCCGCTTCGGCGCATCAGCAGGAATTCTGAATCAACGGCGTGCCGATCCAGCTGGCCGGCACGCCCCTACTACTTTCGATGCTCAGGGAGCGAACAGTGATTACCTCGTCGACCGTTGTAAATTCAGTTGTGGAAAAACTTCGGGCCGCGCTGGCCCGGGGTCAATGGCGCTCCGGCGAAATGCTGCCGGGGCAACGTGAACTGGCCGAACAACTGGGTATCAGTCGTCCGAGCCTGCGTGAGGCAGTCATCGTCCTGGAAACCCTCGGCCTGGTGCGTTCCATGCCAGGCAAAGGCGTGGTGGTGCTGGAGGCCAATCCCGGCGACAGCCAGAGTTATGACAACGCGGTGTCGGCGGCAAGCCTGGAAGACGTGCTGCAACTGCGCTACACCCTTGAACCGTTCATCGTAGGCCTCGTGGCGCAATCGATCAGCAGCAAGGAAGTCGGGCAATTGCGCCTGACGCTGATGGACATGCGCGAAGCCCTGGAAGCCAACGACAGCGAGGCCGGGGTCAACGCCTACATCGCGTTCCACGAAGAACTCTTCACGCTGACGTCCAACCCGATCTTTCAGAGCGTGGTGCAACAGACCAGCAATGCGCTCAAGCAAAGCGCCGAAGTGCTGCGCAACTCCCCGGAACATCTGGCAGAACGCCTCGAAGAAAACGAAGCCGTGGTGCGCGCGATTCGCAGCAAGAACAGCGCCCAGGCCAGCGCCGAGATGCGTCGGCACATTCTTCGTGAGGGCCAACGGATGGGCATCGAATTGAACATCCCGGAAGACAACTTCGGTAGCTGAAACCGCTTCGAACTGGAGACAGGCCATGAACAGCTTCGCTTCACCGCAAACACTCGTTGCCCTGCCCTTCCCTGGAAAAAATCTCGGGCAGCCGTCGGTGGAGGATCTTTACTCCCGGATCTTCGACGCCATTCTCGAACAGCGCCTCCTGCCCGGCAGCCGCTTTACCGAGGACAGCCTGGGCCAGATGTTCGGCGCTCGACGCAGTGAAGTTCGCCGCGTGCTGACGCGATTGTCCCACCAGCAGGTCATTATCCTGCGAGCCAACCATCGCCCTCGTGTCGCCGCACCCGATGTCGAACAGACCCGGCAAACGCTGCACGCACGGCGCCTGACCGAGATGACGCTGGTCAGACTGGCCTGTCAGCGACCTCTGCCAGAACAGCTGAAACGCCTGCACGCGCTGGTCGATAGCGAGCGCCACTGCACCGCGCGCGGCCCGACGATTCGCTTGTCCGGGACGTTTCATTTGCAGTTGGCTGAAATGGCGGGCAATGCGCCACTGGCGCATTTTCTCGGTAGCCTGGTACCGCTCACCTCACTGGCGATTGCGCAATTTGATACGCAGTTGGAAGGTTATTGCGGGTGGCAGGTGCATGAACACCTCCTGGACGCCGTTGAGCGCGAGGACTCCCGGGAAGCCGAGTTTTTGCTGAGCCAGTATCTGGATCATTTGGAGGCGGCATTGCTGAACCCGCAACCGATCTCCCGCCAGAATCGTGTTGCCGGTTAGACCACGTTCGCGAGCAAGCACGCTCCCAAATCTCCCGTGGGAGCGCGCCTGCTCGCGATAGCGACATCCGCCTCACGGAACATGGCACCCCTTACTGCGCCGCCACCTTCGCAAACCCCTCACGGATTTTCTCTTCCGGCAAATCATCGGCAATAAACACGATCACGCTCTCGCGCGATTCGCCCTCGGCCCATTCGGTGTCCCAGTCGAAGCCGTAAAGCTTCAGCACGCCCTGAAACACCATGCGTCGCGGTTCGCCAAGGATGTTCAACACGCCTTTGTAGCGCAGCAATTGCTTGCCATGGTCTTCCAGCAGTTCATTCATGAACTCGCTGAGCTTGTCGATATCCAGCGGTTTGTCGGTACGCAGCACCAGGCTGGAAATGCGGTCGATGGACGGCGCCTGGGTCACGGGCCGCAAACTCACGCCTCCCCCGAGGTCGGCATTGAGATTGAAACCGCGCACGTCGAGCAGCTCGGCCAGGTCGATCCTGCCGTGATCAACCACACGAATCGGCGCGCGACGATTGATCCGGGTCAGGCGCTCACTCAACGCGGTGAAGGTCGGCTCGTCCACCAGGTCACGCTTGCTCACCAGCAAACGGTCGGCGAAACCGATCTGTGCCTGGGCAATGGTCTGGGTCAGGTGCAGCTCGGCATGCGCCGCGTCGACCAGGGTGATGATGCCATCAAGGATGTAGCGCTCGCGCAGCTCTTCGTCGATGAAGAAGGTTTGCGCCACCGGGGCCGGATCCGCCAGCCCCGTGCATTCGATCACCAGACGGTCGAAGGTGATATCGCCGCTGTCCAGGCGTTCGAGCAGCAGATACAACGCTTTGGTCAGGTCAGTGTGAATCGTGCAGCAGACGCAGCCGTTGGACAGCGTCATCACTTGTACCGGCTCGTCGCCCAACAGCTGGGTATCGATGCCCGCATCGCTGAATTCGTTTTCGATCACCGCGATTTTCAGACCGTGCTCGGCTTTGAGCAGGTGGCGCAACAGCGTGGTCTTGCCGGCGCCGAGGAAGCCGCTGAGGATCGTGACGGGGATGGGAGAGGACAAAATTGATCTCCTGTTTCACAAAACTGATAAACAACACAAAACAAAAGTGAGAGCGAGCTTGCTCGCGATAGCGGCTTGACATTCAACATCACTGTTGATTGACAGTCCGCCATCGCGAGCAAGCTCGCTCCCACAGGTTTTGCCGTTAACCCGCCATCCGGATCAACAGCACTTCGGCCCACCCTTGCCACCGTAACGGGCTTCCTGGCGTTCGCGGAAGAACGCCTCGTAGCTCATCACCGGTTTGTCCGGGTGTTTGGTTTGCATGTGCTCGACGTAGTTGTCGTAGTCGGGCATGCCGACCATCAGGCGCGCGGCCTGACCGAGGTATTTACCGAGGCGACTCAGGTCATTGAACATGCTGCAATCCTCGATCAAGCATCCGGCAGCGCCTGGAATGGCGATTCTTTATCCGTACGTTCTTTTTTACCCCAGGCGGCAATGCCGACCTTGAGCGCATAGAACAGGATACTGAACACCACGAACAGGAACAGCGCGGTCAGCGTTGCGTTGGTGTAGGCGTTGAAGATCACGTGCTGCATCTGCGTGATGTCCTTGGCCGGAGCGAGGATCTGACCATTGGCCAGCGCATCGCTGTATTTTTTAGCCAGGGACAGGAAGCCGATCGCCGGGTTGGCGTCGAACAGCTTGATGAAGCCAGCGGTGGTGGTGCAGACCAGCAGCCAGGCCGCAGGCAACAAGGTCACCCAAATGTAGCGCTGGCGTTTCATCTTGATCAGCACGACGGTGCCGAGCATCAGCGCGATACCGGCCAGCATCTGGTTGGAGATGCCGAACAGCGGCCACAAGGTGTTGATGCCACCCAATGGATCGATCACGCCCTGGTACAACAGCCAGCCCCACATTGCCACGCAACCGGCGGTCGCGATCAGGTTGGCGGTCCAGGATTCGGTGCGGCGCAGCGCCGGCACGAAGGAGCCCAGCAGATCCTGCAGCATGAAGCGACCGGCACGGGTGCCGGCGTCGACCGCCGTCAGGATGAACAGGGCTTCGAACAGGATCGCGAAGTGGTACCAGAATGCCATGGTGTTTTCACCCGGCAGCACGCTGTGCAGGATCTGCGCGATACCGACCGCCAGGGTCGGCGCACCGCCGGCACGGGCCAGGATGGTGGTTTCACCGATGTCCTTGGCCACTGCTTGCAGGGCGTCCGGAGTAATGGCAAAGCCCCAGCTGCTGACGGCTTGTGCAACGGCTACGACATCACCACCGACCACGGCGGCCGGGCTGTTCATGGCGAAATACACGCCTGGCTCGATCACCGAGGCCGCGACCATGGCCATGATGGCCACGAAAGACTCCATCAGCATGCCGCCGTAACCGATATAGCGGGCGTTGGTTTCGTTATCCAGCAACTTCGGCGTGGTGCCGGAGGAGATCAGCGCGTGGAAACCGGACACCGCGCCACAGGCGATGGTGATGAACAGGAACGGGAACAGCCCGCCCTTCCACACCGGCCCGGTGCCGTCGATGAACTGGGTCACTGCCGGCATTTTCAGCTCGGGCATGGTGATCAGGATGCCGATGGCCAGGGCGACGATGGTGCCGATTTTCAGGAAGGTCGACAGGTAATCGCGCGGCGCCAGGATCAGCCACACCGGCAAAACTGCCGCCACGAAACCATAGCCGATCAACATCCAGGTGATCTGGATACCGGTGAAGGAAAAGGCCTTGGCCCATACTGGATCGGCGGCAATCTGCCCGCCCAGCCAGATCGACCCCAGGAGCAATACCACGCCGATCACCGAAATTTCACCGATGCGGCCCGGGCGGATGTAGCGCATGTAGATGCCCATGAACATCGCGATCGGGATGGTCGCCATCACCGTGAAAATGCCCCACGGACTTTCGGCCAGGGCCTTGACCACGATCAGCGCCAGCACCGCGAGGATAATGATCATGATCAGGAAGCAGCCGAACAGCGCGATGGTGCCGGGAATGCGGCCCATTTCTTCACGGACCATGTCGCCCAGGGAGCGGCCGTTGCGGCGGGTGGACATGAACAGGACCATGAAGTCCTGCACCGCACCGGCCAGCACCACACCGGCGATCAGCCATAGCGTGCCGGGCAGGTAGCCCATTTGCGCCGCCAGCACCGGCCCGACCAGCGGACCCGCGCCGGCAATGGCCGCGAAATGGTGACCGAAGAGGATATGTTTATTGGTGGGGACGTAATCAAGACCGTCGTTATTGAGCACGGCGGGAGTGGCCCGTCGCGCATCTAGTTGCATCACATTGTTAGCGATGAACAGACTGTAGTAGCGATACGCGACCAGATAAATGGCCACGGCTGCGACCACAATCCACAAGGCGTTGATCGCCTCGCCTCGACGCAATGCCACGACACCCAGGGCGCACGCACCTATGATTGCCAGCACCAGCCAGGGTAGATGGCGTAGCGGGCTATTATTATTTTTCATTTTATTATTCCAGCCAGAGTGGACAAGAAAGAAAGCCACCTCGAGTTTAGCGCCCCTGACGACAAAGGGCATACCCGATATTGGTCTGGCGCCTCTCTTGCTGGCAGTCTTGCGAAAGGCGGGTCTATAGTCAGCGAACCTATCGAGGATTGCGCCATGAGCGACCACCCTGCCGACCGCCGCCGTTTCAAACGTATTGCGTTCGATGCCCGAACCGAGCTCCGTCAGGGTGAACACACCTGGCCGGTAAAGCTGATCGACCTGTCACTCAAGGGCTTGCTGATTGAACGCCCTGCCCCGTGGCTGGGTAATCCGCAGCAGAACTTTTCCGTCGGCATTCACCTGTCCGATGACACCGACATTGCCATGGATGTCGAACTGACCCACGAGGACAAAGGCCAGCTCGGCTTTGTCTGCCGGCATCTCAGCCTGGAATCGATTGCGAGCCTGCGGCGGTTGATCGAGCTCAACCTGGGTGACGCCGCTGAACTTGAACGAGAGCTGGGTGCCCTGATCGAAATCTGACGGCCCGACACCATCCCAGTGGGATCAAGTCCGGCCCGGAAACTTATTCGAACAAGGCGTCCAGCGCCTGCTCCAGACGGGTGACGGCAATGATCTGCAAACCCGGCGGGGCCTCTTTCGGTGCATTGCCCTTGGGCACGATGGCGCGCTTGAAACCGTGTTTGGCGGCTTCTTTCAAACGCTCCTGACCGCTCGGTACCGGACGCACTTCACCGGACAGCCCCACCTCACCAAACACCAGCAGATCATGAGGCAACGGCCGGTTGCGCAAGCTGGACATGACCGCCGCCATCAATGCCAGATCGGAAGCCGTTTCCAACACTTTCACGCCACCGACGACGTTGAGGAATACGTCCTGATCGTGGGTCGGAATACCGCCATGACGATGCAACACCGCCAGTAACATCGCCAGGCGATTCTGATCCAGACCCAGGGTTACCCGGCGTGGATTGGCCAGATGGCTGTCGTCCACCAACGCCTGGACTTCCACCAGCATCGGTCGGGTACCCTCCCACGTCGCCATGACCACACTGCCCGGGACTTCTTCCTGAGCCCGGGTCAGAAAAATCGCCGATGGATTGGAGACTTCTTTCAGGCCCTTGTCGGTCATGCCGAACACGCCCAGTTCGTTAACCGCACCGAAACGGTTTTTCACTGCCCGCAGCAGGCGCAGACGACCATCGGATTCGCCTTCGAAATACAGGACCGTGTCGACCATGTGCTCCAACACACGGGGACCAGCCAGCGCCCCCTCCTTGGTGACATGGCCGACCAGGAAAATCGCCGTGCCGCTCTGCTTGGCATAACGCACCAGCAATGCCGCGCTTTCGCGGACCTGAGACACGCCGCCCGGTGCCGACTGCAGTTGCTCGGTGAAAATCGTCTGGATCGAGTCGATCACCATCACCTTGGGCTTTTCCTGCCGCGCCGTGGCGATGATGGTTTCGATACAGGTCTCGGTCATGACCCGCAACTGATCCTGAGGCAACCCGAGGCGTCGGGCACGCATGGCCACTTGCTGTTGGGACTCTTCGCCGGTGACGTACAGCGCCGGCATGCTCTTGGCAAGGTTGCACAAGGTTTGCAACAGAATGGTCGACTTGCCGATGCCGGGATCACCACCGATCAGCACCACCGAACCGTCCACCAGACCACCGCCCAGCACCCGGTCCAGTTCGCTGGACGCCGTGGAAAAACGCGGAATCTCCTCGACACTGACTTCGGCCAGGGTCTTGATCTGCGCCTGTTGGCCGGTCCAGCCGGTGCGACCGCTGGGCGCTGCCGCCCCGCCGCTTTCCACCATGGTTTCAGTCAGCGTGTTCCAGGCGCCGCACTCGCCGCACTGGCCAGCCCACTTCGGAAAAGTCGAGCCGCACTCGGTGCAGCCATACATGCGCTTGGCCTTGGCCATCGGAACTCCCGGCAAAAATCGCGATGATACCCCAGGTGGAGCGAATCAGTGCGACGCGGGTGTCCGCCGAGTGACTGCCGACAACTTGTCATGATCGATTGGCACATGTGACGATATGGTTAATTAAAAACATTTACAATTTTTTACAACTAACACCAAACACCCCACATATAACCTGTACACATCCACTACAACTACCGTATCAACGTACAGTAAGCGCAAAATCCGCCATCAATATAAATAGCAAAACTGACCAAGCCCGCCCTTAACTCTTGTCCTCGCTCTCACCTCCCCGCTGAATTCTCAAAATCCAAACAACCCAAAGTGAAACTTTATTTATGTTGCCACTATCATTTCATTCCAGCTGACCTTCGCCACACGCCTGGTTTTTCGACAGTTGAGCAGCACAACGACAGGCTCGGGAAAAAGCCTCGAAACCCTTTCTCGCTCACCCTGCGAGGGTGGCATTTTCAAACTTTTTCCCGATACCCCGGTCGACAGCAGGCGGCGTTTGTAAGCAGGCGTTTCGAGCAAGATGCGTCTTGCTGATTTACACTGCGTTCACCAACCTCATCTGTAACAAGGAAATAACCTATGGGCGTGATAAGTGAGTTCAAGGCCTTCGCGGTCAAGGGCAATGTGGTCGACATGGCCGTGGGTATCATCATCGGCGCCGCCTTCGGCAAGATTGTCACGTCGTTTGTCGGCGATGTGATCATGCCGCCAATCGGGCTGTTGATCGGTGGGGTGGACTTCAGTGACCTGGCCATTACGCTCAAGGCCGCTGACGGTAACGTCCCGGCGGTGGTGCTGGCCTACGGTAAATTCATCCAGAGCCTGATCGACTTCCTCATCGTCGCCTTCGCGATCTTCATGGGTGTCAAAGCCATTAACCACTTGAAACGCGAAGAGGCAGTGGCGCCCACCGTGCCGCCGGTTCCGACCAAGGAAGAAATATTGCTGGGCGAGATCCGCGATCTGCTCAAGGCCCAGAACAACCGGCCTTGAATGTTTGAAAGAAATACGGATGGCGCCCTTGCGGCGCCGTTTTATTACCAGAAGTTTTCCACCGCCACCTGGCCGGGTCGTCGGCTGAGGCTCAAATGCATATCGCGCTCTTTAAGCAATTTGCGCGTGTCATCGATCATCTGTGGATTGCCGCATAGCATGACCCGAGAGTGCTCGGGCGTCAGGGCCACCCCGGCCGCGCGCTCCAGCTCGCCATTTTCGATCAATGTGGTAATGCGCCCGTTCAAGGCACCAGGATGTTGCTCGCGAGTCACCGTGTTGATGAGTTGCAGCTTGTGGGCGAATTCCGACAGATACTCACGCTGCGCCAGCCCCGCGATAAGGTCCTGATAAGCCAGCTCCCGGGTCTCACGGACGCTGTAGACCAGGATGATCCGTTCGAATTTTTCCCAGACCTCGAAGTCCTGCAGGATCGACAGAAACGGCGCCAACCCCGTACCTGTGGATAACAACCACAGATCACGTCCGTCAACGAAGCGATCAAGCGTCAGGTAACCATAGGCCTGTCGATCGACCAGCAGCGTATCGCCGACACCCAGACGGCTCAGCTCGCTGGTGAACTCGCCCCCCGGAACCACGATGGAAAAGAACTCAAGAAACTCGTCGAAGGGTGACGACACCATCGAATAGGCGCGCCATACCGTGCTGCCATCAGCCCTGGTGACGCCTAACCGGGCAAATTGCCCCGCTCGGAAGCGAAAACCCGGATCCCGTGTTGCCCGCAAGGTAAACAGGTTCGGAGTCAACGGCTGGACGTCGATGAGGGTTTGGCGAGTAAATTTCTCATCACTGATGGTCATGGGGTACTCCATTAAACAGATATCACAGTGTCTCGCAAAGCCAACTCTATATACACATGTTTTGTAGTGTCTTATTAGAGTAACAACGCCTCCTGTATACTTATACAACATGCCTGTATTACAAAACATTCCATAAAGTTAAAATGACATCTCACATGCCATAGAGACGCTTATACGCCCCCCCTCTTTACTCTTATAGCTAGAACCAAAATCCAGTTTTCCTGCAACTTGGCAAAGCCAAATATTTTAACCATCGCCGTAGGATTCATCCTACAATCCTGTAATCCAAATTATTGGATCCAACCAGCCCCCCCCTTCTGTAATGGGAGCTTCGCTATGGAAAAATGGAAAATCTCTCAGCTCGAACAACTGTCATCCACCAATGATCTTGAAACGGCCTACCGGATATCAGTGAACTTCGCGAAAAATATAGGCTTCAGATTCTTCGGATTTTCAACCAGTTACACTTCAAATACCGAGAGGCTGAGTGCTCTGCGCTTGAACAATTACCCGTCAGACTGGAACGCCGATTACGAAAAAAGAAAACTGGCTCGCATCGATCCAGTAGTGGCGCATTGCTTTCAATCGGCAATACCCGTTCTGTGGACCGAAGAACTGTTCGACAGCACGCAATGTCTCTGGAATGAGCTTGAACAACAAGGATTGCAACACGGTTGGTCCCAAGCCGTTCACGACGAGAATAGCGGTCTGTGCAGCATACTGAGCCTTGCGCGCAGCCACTGTCCGATCAGTGCATGGGAGCTGTACGAAAATCAGGGCTACTCCGTGTTCATCGGACATCACCTGCACAAGCTGGTTACGCGAGCGCTGCCCAAGGGGTCTGGCACACCGTCCACCCCGCAATTGTCTCTTCGGGAAATCGACGTGTTGAAACTGGCCGCGGATGGCAAAACGGCCTACGAAAGCGCCAGGATTCTCAATCTCAGCCCGCGAACGATCAATTTCCATGTTCAGGAAACCATCCGCAAATTCGGAGTAAGCAATAAGATTTCAGCTGTCATCGCCGCCGCCAAGGCTGGCTACCTCGACAGAAACGCAATGGGTTGACTGGAAAAACCTGCGAGTAATCCACTCCAAAAAAACGTACCATTCGCGGTCCCTCCTGAGTGATGACGTGTGATTTGTCCACGACGCAGTCCACTCGGACGGCCCCGCCGCCAAGACGCCCCCGGGCCGCGGGATACCCGTTGATTACCCAGAGCCCCGCCCCATGCCCTTGCTCGAAACACCCTTCGCCAGCCTCGACCTGATCCGCCAACCCGAACAGCAGAACGAACCGCTGCAAGCCTTTGACGCGGCAGACGAGTACCTGCTCAACCATCTGGCCGAACAGCAACCTTCGACCGAGACGCGGGTTCTGGTGCTCAACGACAGTTTCGGTGCATTGGCAGCCAGCCTCGCGGGCAAGGTCAAAGCGACCAGCAGCGGCGACTCGTTCCTGGCCTTTCAGGGCCTGGAAAAGAATCTGGCGCGCAATGGCCTGCCGTTTGATGGCGTACCGCACATACCCGCCAGTGAAGCGCTCAAGGGGCCCTTTGACCGGGTACTGATCCGGGTGCCGAAGACGCTGGCCTTACTGGAAGAACAACTGATCCGCCTGCAAGGCCAGTTGGCTCCGGGCACCCAAGTGGTCGCGGGCGCGATGATCAAACACCTGCCACGTGCCGCCGGCGATCTGCTGGAGCGCTACATCGGCCCGGTACAGGCGACCCTGGCGGTGAAGAAAGCACGGCTGCTGATCGCCACGACCGAAGCAAAAGCCCCCGTAGTTTCGCCCTACCCGACTCGCTATCGGCTCGATGCACCGGCCATCGAATTGCTCAACCACGCCAACGTGTTCTGCCGTGAAGGCCTGGACATCGGCACGCGAGCGTTTCTCCCACACCTGCCGAAGAACCTCGGCAGCGCACGGGTTGCCGACCTCGGTTGCGGTAACGGCGTTCTGGCGATCGCCAGCGCCCTGCAAAACCCCGAGGCCCATTACACACTGGTCGATGAGTCGTTCATGGCCGTGCAATCGGCAGCCGAGAACTGGAGCGCCGCACTGGGCGAGCGCGATGTGATTGTGCGGGCGGGCGATGGGTTGGCCGGGCAGGAACCTCAATCGCTGGACGTGGTGTTGTGCAATCCACCGTTTCACCAGCAGCAGGTGGTCGGCGACTTCCTGGCCTGGCGGATGTTCCAGCAAGCCCGGGAAGCCCTGGTGACAGGCGGTGCGTTATACATCGTCGGCAACCGTCATCTGGGGTATCACAGCAAGCTCGCGCGGTTGTTCCGCGGGGTCGAGCAAGTCGCCGCCACGCCGAAATTCGTGACTCTCAAGGCCCGCAAATAATCAGGGCAAAAAAAACCCTCCATCAGGAGGGTTGTAAATCCGCGCCGCAAGGCTGCGGGATGGGATGTCAGGTCATTAGTGTGTGGTCAGGCCGGCGGCGTTCATGAACATCCGCATCAGGCTGGCGACGATGAACAATGCACCGACGCTTCCCGCCCAGATCATGGCCAACCAGCCGAGCCGCTGCCACAGCGGCTTTTTTTCGGCCTGTTCGATGTCGTGCAGGGAATGTTTGTTGCTCATAGCCTGTACCTCCAATGAAGGTGGGTGGCGCCCGTCATGGCGCCATCGCGAGCAAGCCCGCACCCACAAATCCGCGCAACAAAGGCCTAGTGGTAACCATCTTCATAGGTGACCTTGCCGCGGAACACGTAATAGCTCCAGAAGGTGTACCCAAGGATGAACGGGATGATGAACAGCGTGCCCACCAGCATGAAGCCCTGGCTCTGCGGCGGTGCCGCGGCGTCCCAGATCGAGATCGACGGCGGCACGATGTTCGGCCACAGGCTGATGCCCAGGCCGCTGTAACCAAGGAAGATCAACACCAGCGTCAGCAGGAACGGCGTGTAGTGCGCGTTACGAGCCACCGCACGGATCAGGCCGTACAAAGTCACCAGCACCAGGATCGGCACCGGCAGGAACCAGAACAGGTTCGGCAACGTGAACCAGCGCGCCGCAATTTCGGCATGAGCCAGTGGCGTCCAGATGCTGACGATGCCGATCACCGCCAGCAATACGAACGCCAGCGGCCGCGCCAGGTCATGCATTTGCTCCTGCAGCTTGCCTTCGGTCTTCATGATCAACCAGGTGCAACCGAGCAGCGCATAAGCCACTACCAATGCAGCTCCGCAGAACATCGTGAACGGTGTCAGCCAGTCCAGTGACCCTCCGGCGAACTGACGATTGACCACCGGCAAACCATCGATGAACGCCCCCAGCGCCACGCCCTGGAAGAAGGTGGCCGCCACCGAACCACCGATAAACGCCTTGTCCCACAGGTGGCGCTTGGCATCTTTGGCCTTGAAGCGGAACTCGAAGGCCACGCCGCGAAAAATCAGGCCGATCAGCATGAACATCAGCGGCAGGTACAACGCCGAGAGCACCACCGAGTAAGCCAGCGGGAACGCACCGAACAATGCTGCGCCCCCCAGTACCAGCCAGGTTTCGTTGCCGTCCCAGACCGGAGCGACGGTGTTCATCATCACATCGCGGTCACTTTTGCCGGGGATGAACGGGAAGAGAATCCCGATCCCCAGGTCGAAGCCGTCCATGACCACGTACATCATGATGCCGAAGATGATGATCACGGCCCAGATCAGCGGAAGATCAATACCCATGATTCAAATCTCCTTGGTCGTGGTGCGGTCGGCATCGGCGTGTTCATCGTCGGCTGCGGACAGCGGACGTGCCGGTGTGCGTTTCTGGCCAGGACCACCTTCGTTGGTTTCCTTGCCCTCGTCGATCTTCGGCCCCTTGCGCACCAGGCGCATCATGTAGCCCAGGCCGGCACCGAACAGGGCGAAATACACCACGACGAACAGGATCAGGGTGATGCTCATCTGCATGAAGCTATGGTTGGACGACGCATCCGCCGTACGCATCAGCCCGTAGACCACCCACGGTTGACGACCGATTTCAGTGGTGAACCAGCCGGCGAGAATCGCGATCAGGCCGGACGGCCCCATCCACAACGCCAGATACAGGAACGGCCGCGAGGTATAGAGCGTGTCGCGCTTGCGCAGCCACAGGCTCCACAACCCGGTGAAGATCATCAGGAAACCCAGGCCGACCATGATCCGGAACGACCAGAAGACGATGGTCGAATTAGGCCGGTCTTCAGGCGGGAATTCCTTGAGGGCGGGCACCTGTTTGTCCAGGGAGTGGGTCAAGATCAAGCTGCCAAGGTACGGAATCTCGACGGCGAATTTGGTTTTCTCTTCTTTCATGTCCGGCCAGCCGAACAGGATCAGCGGCGTCGCCTCGTTACCTTTGTTTTCCCAGTGCCCCTCGATCGCGGCGATTTTTGCCGGTTGATGCTCGAGTGTGTTGAGGCCGTGGAAGTCACCGATGACCGCCTGAATCGGCGCCACGATCAGCGCCATCCACATGGCCATCGAGAGCATGGTGCGAATCGCCGGGTTGTCTTTGCCGCGCAGCAAATGCCAGGCCGCCGAGGAACCGACGAAGAAAGCCGTTGCGACGAACGCCGCCGTGGCCATGTGCATCAGGCGATACGGGAACGACGGGTTGAAGATCACCGCCAGCCAGTCGGTCGGAATGACCTGGCCGTTGATGATCTCGAAGCCTTGCGGGGTCTGCATCCAGCTATTGGACGCGAGAATCCAGAAGGTCGAAATCAAGGTGCCGATGGCGACCATCACCGTGGCGAAGAAGTGCAGACCGCGGCCCACCTTGTTCCAGCCAAACAGCATGACGCCGAGGAAACCGGCTTCGAGGAAGAATGCAGTCAGGACTTCGTACGTCAGCAACGGCCCCGTCACCGATCCGGCGAAGTCCGAGAAACGACTCCAGTTGGTGCCGAACTGATACGCCATGACCAGCCCCGACACCACACCCATGCCGAAGTTGACCGCGAAGATCTTCGACCAGAAGTGGTAAAGATCGCGGTAAGTGTCGTTGTGGGTTTTCAGCCACAGGCCTTCGAGAACCGCCAGGTAACTCGCCAGGCCAATGGTGATGGCAGGAAACAGGATGTGGAACGAGATAGTGAACGCGAACTGAATTCGGGCGAGATCAAGTGCCTCTAAACCGAACATAAGTCTTCCTCTGTCAGGTAGTACGGCTGCCGGCGCAAGCCTGCATCCACGGTTCCCACGGGTATGGAGTGCGGCGAATTCAAATTCGTTCTTTTTTTTACCAGCATCGCAACGCAGGGAGTCTGGCGCTCGGGTCACTGGATCAACGCCTGTCGAGGGTATTGATCTGGATCAAGCAACGTTGAAAGAGTAGTCCCATTTGCGAGGATGAACCGCGTGGTCTTTTGCCGCGTGACAAGTTGCCTCACCGAGGCGGGCCAGGTGAATAGATGTCTAGCTAACGAAATCTTCCAAGATGGCAACTTCCTGTTACAGCTTAATGATAATCTCTCCCTTTCCCACACCCAGATCTGCCGCCAGATGCCCAGCCAAGAGCCCTTGCTGTTACGTCATCACCGCCCTTTCATCGCGTTCTGGCTGGCCCGGATCTTTACGGCCAGCGGCTTTCAAATGCTCACGGTGGCCATTGGCTGGAACCTGTACCAGCTGACCGGCAACGTGCTCGATCTGGGCCTGGTCGGGCTGGTGGAGTTCGCCCCGCGCGTGCTGTTCATGCTGCACACCGGGCATGTGGCGGACCGCTACGACCGGCGCAGGGTCGCGGCGATCTGCCAGTCCATTCAGGCACTGATCGCCCTGTCGCTGGCGATCGGCAGCGCCACTGACCATGTCACCCGGGAAATGATCTTCATCCTCGCATTCGTGCTCGGTGCCGCTCGCTCCTTCGAAATGCCGACCACCCAGGCCCTGCTGCCGAGTATCGTGCCCAGCGCCCTGTTTCCCAGGGCCGTCGCCGCCGCACAGTCGGCCCAGCAGTCAGCGACCATCGTCGCCCCGGCCCTCGGTGGATTGCTCTACGCCTTCGGCAGTGTCTGGGTCTATGGCCCGACGGTGATTCTTTACCTCATTGCCTGCTCACTGATGCTCAACCTGCCCGCCCGCCAAACGCCGCTGAACAAGGGCAAGGCCACCCTCGATTCACTGCTGGCCGGCATCCGCTTCATTCGCAGTCGCCCCGACATACTGGGGGCTATCTCCCTTGACCTGTTCGCCGTCCTGCTGGGTGGCGCGACGGCGTTGCTGCCGGTTTTCGCCAAGGACATCCTGCTGACCGGCCCGTGGGGCCTGGGCCTGCTGCGCTCGGCACCCGCAGTGGGCGCGCTGATGATGTCGCTGTGGCTGGCGCGATTTGCTGTCGACCGCAATGTCGGGCGAGTGATGTTCACCGCCGTGGGCATATTTGGTGTGGCAACCATCGCCTTCGGCCTGTCGACATCGTTCTGGTTCTCGCTGGCCGTGCTGGTGGTCCTGGGCGCGGCCGACATGATCAGCATGGTGATCCGCGCGTCCTTCGTGCAACTGGAAACCCCGGACGAAATGCGTGGCCGGGTCAGCGCCGTGAACGGATTGTTCATCGGTGCTTCGAATCAATTGGGAGAATTCGAATCCGGCCTGACCGCCCACTGGTTCGGAACCGTGCCGGCGGTGGTCATGGGCGGTATCGGCACACTGGTGGTGACCGGGGTGTGGATCAAACTGTTCCCGAGTCTGGCCAGCCGCGATCGCATGCATGTGCCGAACGAAGAGGCGAAGGCCTGACGCTAAACCACCAACTCCGACGCCACTGCCGTTCGCGTGGCCTTGCCGCAGAGTTGTTCCACCAGTGCCAGGGCGAACGGCAGGGCGGCGCCCGAGCCCTGGGCCGTGATGCAGTTGCCATCGACCACCACCGGTTGATCGACGAAGGTGCAGCCTGACAGTTGATGGCTGGCCGAAGGCAGGCAGGTCATGCGCCGCTGGCGCAACACGCCAAAGGCCTGCAGCGCCAGCGCGGGGGCCTCGGCAATGCCCGCGAACAAGCGACCGGCCGCGGCCTGGTCCTTGATCAATTGTTGCAGGGGTTGATGGTTCGACAGGTGCTGCGCCCCCACCGCACCGCCGGGCAGGACGATCAGGTCGAATGGCTGGGCCAGCAGGTCCACCAGCATGGCATCGCAGGTCAGGCGGGTGCCGCGGGCGCAGGTGAGCATGCGTCGCCCCTCGATGCTGGCCACCACCACTTCCACTTTGGCACGGCGCAGCACGTCGACCAGGGTCACGGCTTGCAGGTCATCGATGCCCTCGGCGAGGGTAATCAAGGCTCTAAAGGTCATAAGGGCAATCCACGGAATGATCCTTAAAGCGTAGTCAGCTTTCCCGACCCTTGTTCGAACCCCGCCTTACTTGATGTAGAGCTGCGTCGACAAGGTGTTGCCCGGGGCGTTGATCGAGGTGTTGCTGAAGGTGAACGTGCCTTCCTGCTTGCCCGCCATATCGAAGACGTACAGATAACCAACGGTTTTCATGCCGACAGTGCAGTCCGTCAGGTTGCCATTATTGAAAGCACAGACTGGAGCCCGGGTGCCGTTCACATCAAAACCGTCCAGCCCGACATGCGCCTCGCGACCGTAACCGATTTCCAACACGTAGATCATGATGTGAGGGCCGGAGTGGTTGCAGCGTGTCTGCTCCTGTCCTTCAGCAATGTCTTCAAAGCCGCAGGCCGGCGATTCGACTTTGAGCACTTTCAACTGAGTCAAGGGTGGCGCCGAGGCCGCCGAGGCGGTTTGTGCCCCCAGGCACAAGGCCAGCAACATTCCAATGCCGATAAACAGACGCTTCTTCACGCGATACCCCTCCCCAAAAACAGCGCGCAGTATGGCTGACTTGGGCTAAACGCAAAACATCGACGACGATCACCGCCATAAGCAGCCATAACCCTACGCTGCTGGTATGATGCGCGGCTTTTTCCGACCCACAGAAAATTCCCAGGCGCCAACAGCGGTCTGTGCTTTGCTGTTGAGGTCGATACATTCACGGCGCCGGGCGCGCCACGGGGAGCAGACATGCTGGAAAGGCTGTTTCAACTCAAGGCACACAACACCAACGTACGCACCGAGATACTGGCGGGCGTCACGACCTTTTTAGCCATGGCCTACATCCTGTTCGTCAACCCGAGCATCCTCGGCGAGACCGGCATGGACAAGGGCGCGGTATTTGTCGCGACCTGTCTGGCCGCCGCCATTGGCTCCACAGTCATGGGGTTGATCGCCAACTACCCGATCGCCCTCGCGCCGGGCATGGGCCTGAACGCCTTCTTCACCTACACCGTGGTCCTGCACATGGGTCACACCTGGCAAGTGGCGCTGGGTGCGGTGTTCATTTCGGCGGTGTGTTTCTTCCTGCTGTCGATCTTCCGCATCCGTGAATGGATCATCAACAGCATCCCGTTGCCATTGCGCTCGGCGATTGCCGCCGGTATCGGCCTGTTCCTGGCGTTGATCGCCCTGAACAAAGCCGGCATCGTAGTCAGCAACCCGGCGACCATGGTCGGCCTCGGTGACCTTAAACAACCGGCACCGATCCTCGCCACCCTCGGCTTTGCCTTGATCGTCGCCCTCGAAGCGCTGGCCGTGCGTGGTGCCGTGCTGATCGGCATTCTGGTCGTGACCATTGTTTCGATCGCGATGGGTTTCAGCGCGTTCGGCGGCGTGATGTCGATGCCGCCTTCGCTGGCGCCGACCTTCCTGCAACTGGACATCAAGGGCGCATTGGACATCGGTCTGTTCAGCGTGATCTTCGCCTTCCTGTTCGTCGACCTGTTCGACAACTCCGGCACCCTGATCGGCGTCGCCAAGCGCGCCGGCCTGATGGGCAAGGATGGCCACATGCCGAAAATGGGCCGCGCCCTGATCGCCGACAGCACCGCCGCCATGGCCGGTTCCCTGTTGGGCACCTCGACCACCACCAGCTACATCGAATCCGCCGCCGGCGTGAGTGCCGGTGGCCGCACGGGCCTGACGGCCGTCGTGGTGGCCGTGCTGTTCCTGCTGGCATTGTTCTTCTCGCCACTGGCCTCCAGCATTCCGGCTTACGCCACTGCCCCGGCGCTGCTGTTCGTCGCCGTACTGATGACATCCGGCCTGGCCGAAATAGACTGGGACGACATCACCGTTGCCGCACCGGTCGTGATCACCGCCCTGGCGATGCCATTCACTTATTCCATCGCCAACGGCATCGCTTTCGGCTTCATCTCGTGGACCGCGATCAAACTGCTGTCCGGGCGTGGCCGCGAGCTGAACCCGGCGCTGGTGATTCTGTCGATTCTGTTCGTGATCAAGCTGGGTTGGTTCAACGCATGACTTTTGATTCCCAGGCCTACGCCACTCAGCTCGAAGAAAAGGTCACGCGCTTGCGTGACCTCCTGGCGCCGTTCGATGCGCCGCAGCCGGCCGTCTTCGACTCGCCGCTGCAGAATTTCCGCCTGCGCGCCGAATTCCGCCTGTGGCGCGAAGCCGGCGAGCGCCACTACGCGATGTTTTCCCAGGAAGACAAACGCACGCCGATCCTGATCGAAGAATTCCCGATCGCCAGCCAGCGCATCAACCAGTTGATGCCGCAGCTCAAGGCCGCCTGGCAAGCCAGTTCAGCCCTGAGCCACAAGCTGTTTCAGGTGGAGTTCCTGACCACCCTGGCTGGCGACGCCATGATCACCCTGTGCTACCACCGCCCGCTGGACGAACACTGGCACGCAGCGGCCTCGAAGCTCGCGGCCGAATTGAATGTCAGCGTGATTGGCCGCTCCAAGGGCAAGCGCGAAGTCATCGGTCACGATTACGTGGTGGAGAAGCTGCAAGTCGGCGGCCGTACCTTCAGCTATCGCCAGCCCGAAGGCGCCTTCACCCAGCCCAACGGCACCGTGAACCAGAAGATGCTCAACTGGGCGTACGACGCACTGGGCGATCGCCCGGACGACTTGCTGGAACTGTATTGCGGCAACGGCAACTTCACCCTGCCGCTGGCCACTCGTGTGCGCAACGTGCTGGCCACCGAAATCAGCAAGACCTCGGTCAACGCCGCACTGAGCAACCTCAGCGAAAACGCGGTGGATAACGTCACCCTGGTGCGCTTGTCCGCCGAAGAGCTGACCGAAGCCTTGAATGAAGTGCGGCCGTTCCGTCGCCTGCACGGCATCGACCTCAAGAGCTATGAGTTTGGCAGCGTATTCGTCGACCCGCCGCGCGCCGGCATGGACCCGGACACCTGTGAACTGACCCGGCGCTTCGACAACATCCTGTACATTTCCTGCAACCCGGAAACCCTGGCGGCCAACATCGCCCAACTGCACGACACGCACCGCATCACCCAATGCGCGATGTTCGACCAGTTCCCGTGGACTCACCACATGGAATCCGGCGTATTGCTGACCCGGCGCTGAGTGCAGGTGCCAGACATGAAAAAGCCGTCTCTGCGACGGCTTTTTTTCACCCTGTTTTCACCCCGGCAGATTCTTTCGATATTCAGTGGTGGTGATGCCTTTATACCCCCAGTTATCGGTATCAATTTCCTCGATCACGATGTGCGTCAGTTCAGGCGGTTTGCCGAGGACGCGCTGCAAGGTTTCGGTGATTTCCGCGATGACCTGGGCTTTTTGCTCCCGGGTAACGCCGTCACGGGTAATACGTACGCTGACGAAAGGCATGCTGTATCTCCTGCTCGTTGATCAAGAAAGGCCTGGGGTATCGAACTCACTGTATCGGTGTGCAGGCATCTGATAAATACTGATTCACACACTTCATTTGATCCCCGGTGTAATCAATCATGCAGCGACAATTCGACGATCTTCAGCTGGGCAGTATCGAGCTGTTTTGCCTGGCCGCCGAAGCCGGTAGCTTCACTTCTGCCGCGCTAGTGGCAGGCGTCACTCCGGCGGCCGTGAGTCGCTCGGTGTCACGTATGGAAGAGCGTCTGGGCGTACGGCTGTTCGCACGCACCACCCGCAGCGTCAAGCTGACCGACAGCGGTCGTCGCTACTACGAGGAATGCCGCCAGGCGCTGGCTCAACTGGTTGAAGCCCAGCGCGAAGTCATGGGCCAGCAGCAAGTGCCGTCCGGGACCTTGCGCATCAGTATTCCCACCACCTACGCCCACCATCGCATCCTGCCGTTGCTCCCGGCCTTTCGCGCGCGTTTTCCGGCGGTGAAGGTTGAGTCGCACATCAGCAATCGCAACATCGATTTTGTCGGCGAAGGTTATGACATGGCCATTCGCGTGCGGGCCATTCCCGATTCCGGCCTGATCGCCAGGCCCCTCGAAGACGCCGAACTGGTGATGGTTGCCAGCCCCGACTACCTCCAGCATGCCGGCACGCCGCAAACCCTCGACGACCTGCAGCACCACGAATGCATCCAGTACGAACTGCCCAGCAGCGGCCGGCGCATCGCCTGGTTGTTCAACGACAAGAGCGTGGAGCGGGAAATTCTGGCGGAAGGCAACTTCAGTTGTTCCGACGATGTACTGGGTGGCGTGCCCCTGGCGAAACACGGCGCGGGGTTGTTTCAGACCTATCGTTTCATTGTCGAAAAGGAGCTGGCTGATGGCTCGTTGCTGGAAGTGCTCAAGCCCTACGGCGGACGCTCTCGGCCGTTTACCCTGCTCTATCCGCAAAGTCGCCACGTCCCCCTCAGATTGCGGGCGTTTATCGATTTTCTGCTTGAGCATCTGCCGCGCTGATACGAAACCGTCCGATCACCGCACACAAAAAGCCCGCTGACCGGCTCTTCAATTGACCGTATTAACCAGTTAGTACAATTTATCTCCACAGGCCGGAATCCTCGGCCAATGCCAAAAACAATAAGTGGAGAAACATTGATGTCCCCCATTATTCTGGTGCTCAACGGCCCGAATCTGAACCTGCTCGGCACCCGTGAGCCGGCAACCTACGGCCACGAAACCCTCGCTGACATTTCCGCCCTGTGCGGTCGTACTGCCGAAGAATTCGGCCTGGCGGTGGAGTTTCGCCAGACCAACCACGAAGGCGAACTGCTCGACTGGATTCACAACGCCCGCAACCGTTGCGCCGGCATCGTGATCAACCCGGCCGCCTGGACCCACACCTCGGTGGCGATCCGCGATGCGCTGGTGGCCAGTGAGCTGCCAGTGATCGAAGTGCACCTGTCCAATGTCCACGCCCGTGAACCTTTCCGCCACCACTCCTTCGTCTCGGCGATTGCCACTGCGGTGATGGCCGGGTTCGGCAGCCACGGCTATCGCCTGGCGCTGGAGCATTTCAGTCTGCGCTTGAAGGGGTGAGCATCGTGAATCAGAACCATACGGTATTGGCCGGACTGATCGGCGCCGGCATCCAGGCATCCCGCACCCCGGCGCTGCACGAACATGAAGGCGATGCCCAGGGTTTGCGCTACCTCTATCGCCTGATCGACCTCGATCAGCTGAAACTCGACAGCAATGCCCTGCCCGACCTGCTCAGTGCCGCCGAGCGCATGAACTTTACCGGACTGAACATCACCTTCCCGTGCAAGCAGGCGATCATCCCGCTGCTCGACGAATTGTCGCCGGAAGCCCGCGGCATCGGCGCGGTGAACACCGTGGTGCTCAAGGATGGCAAGCGCATCGGCCACAACACCGATTGCCTGGGATTTGCCGAAGGCTTTCGCCGTGGCTTGACCGGCGTTGCCGTTGACCGCGTCGTACAGATGGGTGCCGGAGGCGCCGGTGCCGCCGTCGCCCACGCACTATTGAGCGAAGGCGTACGGCAACTGAGCATTTTCGATGTGGAAATCAGTCGCGCCCAGAGCCTGGCGGACAACCTCAATCAACATTTCGGCAGCGGCCGCGCCGTCGCGGGTCTCGATCTGGCGGGGAGCCTGGCCGAGGCCGACGGCCTGGTGAACACCACACCCATGGGCATGAAAAAACTGCCGGGCATGCCAGTGCCGGTCGAGTTGCTGCGCGCGCAGCTGTGGGTCGCGGAGATTGTTTACTTCCCGCTGGAAACCGAACTGCTGCGCAACGCCCGCGCCCTGGGCTGCCGGACCCTGGATGGCGGCAACATGGCGGTGTTTCAGGCGGTGAAGGCGTTCGAATTGTTCAGCGGCGTGGTGCCCGATGCCCAGCGAATGCTGGCGCACTTTCAAAGCATGAATGGCTGAAGGTTTTCTGTGGCGAGCGAGCTTGCTCGCCACGGTTTCAGGCCTGCAGGTAGCGCAATACCGACTCGCAAATCATCTCCCGGTGACGCGCCTTAATGCCCTCGTCCGGCAAGTCGATCTGAAAAATCTCACCGAAGGTGTGACGGTTCGACACGCGATAGAAGCAGAACGAACTGATCAGCAAATGCACATCCAGCGGAACGAGCCCCTTGCGAAACAGCCCTTCCTCGGCACCACGACGCAGAATCTCGCCCAATGAGTCGAGGATGGTGTTGTTCATCGCCTTGATCGCATCGGAACGCTTCACGAACTCGGCGTTATGGATGTTTTCAATGCTGACGATGCGCACGAAATCGACGTTGCGGTCATGGTGATCGAAGGTGAATTCCACCAGCCGCCGAATCGCCTCCACCGGGGCCAGTTCGGCCAGGTGCAGACGGTTTTCGGTGCTGCGGATATCGCCGTAAAGCTTTTCGAGCACTTCGACGTAGAGCTGTTCCTTACTGCCGAAGTAGTAATAGATCATGCGCTTGGACGTGTGGATGCGCTCGGCGATCGCATCCACGCGAGCCCCGGAAAGCCCCTGCTGAACGAACTCGACAATGGCTTCTTGAAGAATGTTCTCGCGGGTTTTTTCCGGGTTGTTCTTGCGACTCTTGCGCGGCTCGGCCATCGGTTCGCCGGACGCCAAGGAGAGTTCTGAAGTCATTGTCATTGCGGGCTCACGGCCATCACTGCACAAGCGGGCGATTATGGGCTGAGCCGCACACTGAGGGAAGCCGTGCGGCAATGGATTACTCCCGTCATTACGAATTTCCTACAACTTTGCCTGACGGACGGCACCGCTTCGGGATTTGGCCATTGCCGCCAGTCGTACCGCGACGTTGGCCGCGCCGTAACCGGCATAGCCGTTCTTGCGCTGGATGATCTCGAAGAAAAACCGCCCTTCGAACGGCTCGGTGTACACGTGGAACAGCTCGCCACCCTGGGCATCGCGGTCGTACAGCACGTTGTAGTAGGCCAGTTCGCTGAGGAACTCGTCGTCGAAGTCGAAGCGCGCCGCCAGGTCGTCGTAGTAGTTGAGCGGGATGTCCAGCAACGGAACGCCCGCCGCTTTCGCGCGACTGACTTCGGCAAAGATATCGTCGCAATCAAACGCGATGTGATGCACGCCGGAGCCGCGATAACTCGACAGCGCGTGTGAGATGGCGGTGTTGCGGTTCTCGGAAATGTTCAGCGGCAGACGAATCGAGCTGTCCCGACTGCGCAACGCGCGGCTCTTCACCAGACCATAAGGGTCGGGCAACACCACTTCGTCGTCGGCCTCGAAATCCAGCAGGCTCTTATAGAACAACACCCAACTGTCGAGGCTGTCGGCCGGCAGGGCCATCGCCATGTGATCGATGCGTTTGAGGCCGCCGCTGGCCAGCGCGTTCGGCTGCAGGTTGAAGTCGGTACCGTAGACGTCGGCGTCCTGATCCACCAGGTAAATCAGGCTGCCATCCGGCGCGCGCACGGCGGCGAGTTCCAGTTCATTGGGGCCGACCAGCCCGCGATAGGGCTGGCCTTTGTAAGCCACGGCGCGGGCCAGTGCACTGGCGCTGTCCTTGACCCGCACGGCGGTGGCGCACAGCGATGGACCGTGGGCCTCGAAAAAACTGTGGCCGAACGAGTAAGGCTCGGAGTTGAGGATCAGGTTGATATCGCCCTGGCGCAACAGGCTGACGCTCTTGGATCGATGCTGGCCAGCCTTGACGAAACCCAGGCGTTCCAGCCAGTTCGAGAGCTTGGCACCGAGGCTTTCATCCACGGCGAACTCGAGAAACTCGATGCCGTTGTACTCGCTGGCCTTGGGCGTCTCGAACAGGATGTCGAGGTTGGCCGCAGGTCGGGATTCCTGCTCCAGGCGCTGACGGGTTTTCTCTTCGAGGTACAGCAACGAACGCAAACCGTCGGCGGCATTGGCCCGTGGCGGCGCGGCGCGAAAGCCGTCGTTGAAGATCTCCAGCGACAGCGGCCCGGTGTAACCGCTCTTGATGATCGGTGCGAGGAAGCCCGGCAGATCGAACTCGCCCTGGCCCGGGAAGCAGCGGAAATGCCGGCTCCACTCCAGCACATCCATGGCCAGGATGGGCGCGTCGGCCATTTGCACGAAGAAGATCTTGTCGCCCGGGATATCAGCGATGGCGCTTGGATCGCCTTTGAGCGACAGCGTATGAAAGCTGTCGAGCAACACGCCGAGGCTTGGATGATCGGCCTGACGCACGATGTTCCACACCTGTTGATAGGTGTTCACATGCCGGCCCCAGGCCAGTGCTTCGTAACCGATACGCAAGCCCCGCGCGCCGGCGCGTTCGGCCAGCAGGCGCAAGTCGTCGACCAGAATCTGCTCGTCGCCAATGGAATCGGCCGAGGCGTTGCTGCACACCAGCACCAGGTCGGTGCCCAGTTCCTGCATCAGGTCGAACTTGCGCTCGGCCCGCTCCAGATTGCGCGACAGGCGGTCACGGCGGCAGCCTTCGAAATCCCGGAACGGTTGAAACAAGGTGATGGCGATCCCGAGATCGGCGCACATCTGTTTGATTTCCCGGGGGCTGCCGTCGTAGTAGAGAAGGTCATTCTCGAAAATCTCGACGCCGTCAAAACCGGCGGCGGCGATGGCTTCGAGTTTTTCCGGCAGGGTACCGCTCAAGGAAACGGTGGCAATGGAACGCTGCATATCTTCGACTCCCGGTACTGGAGACCATTTTGTTAGGGGCATTCGCCAGCTGATGCGGGGACTGCGTTTAGCTTTGAGTGAATTATTGGCTGCGTGATCCCGCACAGCAATTTAAAGTGTACTACCCAGTTAGTTTTGCGTGCGATTATCGAACAAAATGACAATTGGCGAATTGACGATTTTTCGTCCACTGCGCAACATCAACACCACATTGGGCCCGGTCACCACACATCGGTCCCAGTTAACAACGACCCAGAACACCACATAAAAATTTCAAAAAAACGGGTATACGCTCATGCGCTCCTTCACCGCTCTGCTCGCTCGAACCAACGCCATTACGCCTGGCCCGGCGTCCATCCGCCCCCTGCGCACCGCTGGCACACACGTGCCGCTCGCTGAATAACCCGTCAGCCGACGAAACAGCCGATCAGTCCTCACGCGCACGCCGCCAGCGATTGATCACGCGCCCTTGAAGTCCCGACGAGCCTGGCTTGTCAGTCATTGAACGGATGGCACACATGAATCCTACACAAAGCTCACGCATGGCCCCGGCCATGAGCGCTACCACTGGTGGCATCGGCGATAAAATTCGCGGCGCCATGGCCGTCGGCAAAACCCGTTGGGGCATGCTGGCGCTGGTGTTTTTCGCCACCACCCTGAACTACATCGACCGCGCCGCCCTCGGCGTCATGCAGCCCATCCTGGCCAAGGAAATGAGCTGGACGGCGATGGACTACGCCAACATCAACTTCTGGTTCCAGGTCGGTTACGCCATCGGCTTCGTGCTGCAAGGGCGCTTGATCGATCGGGTCGGTGTGAAGCGCGTGTTCTTCTGCGCCGTACTGCTCTGGAGCCTCGCAACCGGCGCTCATGGCCTGGCCACATCGGCGGCTGGCTTCATGGTTTGCCGCTTCATCCTCGGCCTGACCGAAGCCGCCAACTACCCGGCCTGCGTGAAGACCACGCGCCTGTGGTTCCCGGCCGGTGAGCGTGCCGTGGCCACCGGTATTTTCAACGCCGGGACCAACGTCGGTGCGATGTTCACGCCGATGCTGCTGCCATTGATCCTGCATGCCTGGGGCTGGCAAGCCGCGTTCCTGTGCATGTCGGCACTGGGCGGCATCTGGCTGGTGTGCTGGGGCCTGAAATACTTCAACCCGGAAGATCACCCTCGCGTTAAACAGTCGGAACTGGACTACATCCAGAAAGAAGTCGAACCGGAACAAACTCGCGTACCGTTCTCGAAAATCCTGCGCATGCGTGGCACCTGGGCCTTCGCCCTCGCCTACTCGATCACCGCGCCGGTGTTCTGGTTCTACCTGTACTGGCTGCCACCGTTCCTCAATCAGCAATACAACCTGGGGATCAACGTCACCCAGATGGGCATCCCGCTGATCATCATCTACCTGACGGCCGACTTCGGTAGCGTGGGCGGCGGGATACTGTCCTCGTTCCTGATCGGCCGCGGTATCAACCCGATCAAGGCGCGACTGATGTCCATGTTCCTGTTCGCCTGCTGCATCATCGGCGTGATCATGGCCGCGGGTTCCAGCAGCCTGTGGGTCGCGGTGTTTGCCATTTCCCTGGCCATCGGCGCGCACCAGGCCTGGACCGCGAACATCTGGAGCCTGGTGATGGACTACACGCCCAAGCACATGATGAGTACGGTGTTCGGTTTCGGTGGCATGTGCGCCGCCATTGGCGGGATGTTCATGACCCAGTTGGTCGGCCACATCCTGACCGTCACCAACAACAACTACACCGTGCTGTTCACCCTGATTCCGGCGATGTACTTCATCGCGCTGATCTGGATGTACTTCATGGCCCCGCGCAAGATTCCGAAAGTAGAAGACTGATGCTGCCTCGGCGCAGGCCCGATTCCGGGCCTGCGCTTTTTTTGTGCCTGCATTTCATGAATCCACGATTTTTCGTTCATCGCCAAGGAGGTCTAACCATGTCGCCAGGTCGCCTGAGCATCGCCCAACGCGCGGTCATCAGCTTCGGTCTCATCGCCCTGCTGGTGCTGTTGCAGGGCTTGTTCGCCCTCAAGCAAGTCGCCCAAGTGCGTGCCACCGGCCAATACACCGAGAACATCTCCCTGCCCAGCACCCGCTACCTGGGGGAAATCCGTGACTATGCATTGAGCATTCGCGTACTCAGCCTGCGCATGGCACTCAACCGCGACCCCAAGGTGCTCGAGGCCACGGTGAGCCGCCTGCATCAGGTGCAGGGCTGGCTGGAGCAGGCGCTGAACAAATTCACCCCCCTCGTGGGCGATTACAACAGAGAGCCGTACGAAAAATTCGTCGCGACCGTCACCCAATACCGTCAAGCGCTGGCGCAATACGAAACCCTGTCGCGGGAAAACCGCCAGGAAGAAATGACCGCGCTGCTCAACGGCAAGATCCAGGATTACTCGACCCTGACCGGTGACCAGTTCGCCGAGCTGGTGGCCCTGACCACCCAGCAAGTCAGTCAATCGGCGCAACAGGCCGACGCGCTCTACAACCAGGTGAAAGTCACGGTGATCGGGGCCTTGATCGCCGTCTCGCTGCTGACCGTGCTCCTCGCCTGGATGTTGATTCGCAGCATCGTGGCGCCCATCCGTCAGGCCGTAGACGTGGCCGAACAGGTCGCCGCCGGGGATCTCAGTACGCCGATCAGCAGCCACGGCACGGATGAAACCGGCCGCTTGCTGACCGCGTTGTCGATCATGCAAACCAGCCTGCGCGAGACCCTGCAACGGATCAGCGACGCCTCCACGCAACTGGCCGCTGCCGCCAACCAGATGAAACAGAGCACCCACCAGGACTCTGGCCGCCTGCAACAGCAGCACAACGAAATCGAACAAGCCGCCACGGCGGTGAACGAGATGACCGTGGCTGTGGAAGAAGTCGCACGCAATGCCGTATCGACGTCTGACAGTACGCGCCAGTCGACACAACAGGCGAGTCAGGGTCAGGCGCGGGTGATTGAAACACTCGACTCGATCCAGGCCATGAGCGCCGATGCCGGCACAGCCCTGCAACAGGTGCAGACCCTGGCCGAGCAATCCCGGGAAATCGGCAAGGTGCTGGACGTGATTCGCGCCATCGCCGAACAGACCAACCTGCTGGCGCTCAACGCGGCCATCGAGGCCGCCAGGGCCGGGGAAGCGGGGCGCGGGTTTGCGGTCGTGGCCGATGAAGTTCGCGCACTGGCCCATCGCACCCAACAATCGACCCGGGAAATCGAACAGATGATCGGCCGGGTTCAGGGCGATACCGAAGGGGTGGTGCTGTCGATGCACGACAGCAGCCAGCGCGTTGCGCAAACCCTGTCGCTCGCTGAACAGGCTGGCATCGCGCTGGCGGAAATTACCCGGGCTATGGAACAGATCCATGAGCGCAACCTGGTGATTGCCAGCGCGTCGGAAGAGCAAGCGGCGGTGGCGCGCGAGGTGGACAGGAATCTGCTGAACATTCGCGACCTGTCACTGCAAAGCGCCGACGCCTCGACCCGCACCAGTGCTACCAGCCAGGAGCTGTCGCAATTGGCGGCGGGCCTGCAAAACCTGGTGGTGCGCTTCAGGTTCTGAGCGGCCTCAACGGCGACTTTGCTGCCAGGCCGCCGCCAGGCCACTGCAGCAAATCACCGCGATCCCGAGCACCGTGGTCAGGGTTGGCGTGTGGGAAAAGAGCAACCAGCCCAGCAGACCGGCAAACACGATCTGGCAGTAACTGAAGGGCGCCAGCAAGGCGGGCGCGGCATGGCGGAAAGCCTGGGTCAGAAACAGATGCGCCGTCATGCCGCAGGCGCCCAGCGCCAGCATCAGCACGCCATGCGGCAGGCTCGGCACCTGCCAGAAGAACGGCACCAACGCACTCATCACCAGGGTGTTGCACAGCCCGGCGAAGAAGTTGCTGGTGGTCGGGCTGTCGATCTCGCTGAGCTTGCGGGTCAGCAGTTGATAGAAGCAGAAAAACAGCGCCGAACAGAACGGCAGCAACACCGCCGGGGTGAACAACTCGCCGCCGGGGTGAACAATGATCAGCACGCCACTGAAACCGAAAATCACCGCCAGCCACTGCCCGCGCGTCACGCGCTCCTTGAGCAACGGCACCGACAACGCCGTGACCAGCACGGGCGCCAGGAAGTTGACCGAGGTCGCTTCCGCCAGCGGGATGTACATCAACCCCGTGGTGAAAAACAGACTGGTGCCCAGCAGGCATAACGCCCGGACCAATTGCAGCAACGGGCGCTTGGTACGCAACACCCGCAACCCGGATTGCGGCAGGAAAATCCCGGCCATCAACAAGGTGTGCACCACATAACGCGCCCACACCACCATGACAATCGGGTAGAACCCCGAGAGGTATTTGGATATCGCGTCATGACTGGAAAACAGGAAGGTGGCAACGACGATCAGCAAGATGCCCTTGAAGGGCTGATTGACGCCGGAAAGCGGGGTGCTGACTGTCATTGGGTTTCCTTTTGTTTACATCAAAAATCAAAAGCTTCGCGGGCAAGCCACGCGCCCACAGGTCCGCATAAAACGTGTGGGAGCGTGGCTTGCCCGCGACAGGTGCGCAGCACCGCTTACAGCCGCGCCAACAATTCCCGGGTTTTATCCAACGCCATCTGCGCCCGGTCCAGGCCGCTCACGCCCTGCTCCAGCAGTTGCAGGGTGGGAATTTCCAGACTCAATGGAATGTTAGCCGGCAAACAGCGCAACAGCCCCGGCAGATCGCAATCGCCATCGCCGGGAAACCGCCGCTCGTTACGGGCCTGACGCAAAATCTCGGCCATGTCGGCCGGACGCGGCCCCGCCACATCACATAACTGCGCATACCGTAGCCGCGAAGGGGCAACCCTGGCCAGATCTTCCAGCCGCGACCCGGAGCGATCGAAATGGAACGCATCCACCAGCACTGCACCGTTTTCGCGCCCGGCTGCCTCGACGATGCGCACGGCTTGCTCAAGGTTGCGCGCATCGGTCCAGGGCATGAACTCCAGGTGCGGATGCAGTCCATATGGGACCGCCAGATCACAAAGCAGCGCAAAGTTATCGGTCAGGCGTTGCTCATCCACATCATTACCGGCCACCAGTAATTCAGTCGCACCGAATTCGGCACCGACCGCCAGCACCTTCTCGAATTCGGCGACGACGGTATCCGGCTTCAAGCGCAGGATTTCAACATCCAGTACACGTAGGCCGGTATCGCGCAGACGCGCCAGGGTCTGACGGCGCAAACCCGCATCCGCCACCAGGGCAAAATGGTGCTCCTCCGGCGTCGCCGGCACCAGACGCAAGCCGACGTGGCTGTACCCGGCCCACGCCGCGACGTCGACCATCTCGGGCGGTGACAACTCCAGCACGGTCAGACTGGCCAGGGAAAAGATTCGTTCACTCATGGTCAAGCCTCAATCAGGGAAGGTGTGCAAGCGCGACCGGTTTCGGCGGCTTCGCGGATGGCTTCGATCAGCGCCAGGGTGCGGGCGGCATCGGCGGCGCTCACCAGCGGCTCGACTTCCCGGCGCACGACGCGCACGAAATGCTGCAACTGCAAGCGCAACGCCTCATCGGCGCTGAAGCTTTCCTGCGTCTGCACCAGGGACTGATGCCACCCGCCATCGGCTTCGGTGTAATGCCAGCGCTTGAGTTGCGGAATGCTCAGCGCCCCGCCGGTTCCGGCGAGCAAGTAACACGGCTGGTCGGCCTGACGCGGATACACCGGGTTCTCCCCGGAATCCAGCTCCCAACTCCAGGGCGCCGCCACCGCGTCGGACCCGGTCAGGCTGCCCAGGGCACCGTTGTCGAACTGCAGCAACACCGCCGCGCAATCTTCGTTGGCAAAACCGCGGATGGCGTTGCTGGTGATGGCCTGCACCTGACGCACTTCACCGCACAAGTGCCGCAGCAAATCGAGGTCGTGGATCAGGTTGGTCAACAACATCCCCGCACCCGCCTCGCGGCGCCAGGGCGTCTCGAAGTAACTGTCGGGTTTGCGCAACTGCCAGAGCGCCGTGACCGTGGTCAACCGGCCCAGGGCGCCGCTCTTGACCAGTTCATGGGCACGGACGATCAACGGGTTGTGCCGCCGATGATGGCCCACCAGCACCGGTACTCCCGTAGCCTTCGAAGCCTCCACCAACCGGCGAACCTCATCCAGATGCACGCCGACCGGTTTCTCCAGCAACACCGCTACACCGACGGCGAGGCAATCGAGGGCAGTGCTGACGTGCAGGTTATTCGGATTGGCGACGATGACCGCGTCCGGCTTCATCTGCTCCAGCATCTGAGCGTGATCGGCGAAATACGCCACTCCCCATTCGGCGGCGAGGGTTGCTGCTTGCGGACCGGGATCGGCCACGGCGCACAGCGTCGCTTCAGTCAGGGTTTTCAGATGCCGGTAATGCTGCTGGCCCATGATGCCAGCGCCGATCAGGGCGATTCGAAGGGGCGAATTCAAGACGCGGTCCTCTTGTGTTTATTGTTGGAAGGAAGATTTCCAATAATTTAGAACCCGGTTCCAGATTCTTACACACACAAGGACTGAAAGTGTTCGAACAGCGCACAGCTTTCATTTGGCAAACGAAAATCCTTTGTGGGAGCGAGCTTGCCCGCGATAGCGGACCTCCAGCCAACAATGATGTCGGACATACGTCCCTCATCGCGGGCAAGCCCGCTCCCACAGGAGAAACTTGCGCCCCTAGTTAAATAACTCCGACGCCAGACTCGCCGCCGACAATTCCTCGGTAAACCTCAACAACAACGGCGCCAGTTCATGCAGTCGCGCGCCCGGCATCCGCGCGCTCGGCCCGGCAATGCTGAGTACGCCAATCACCCGGCCAGAGCCGGGATGACGCACCACCGCGGCAATCGCCGACGTGCCTATCGCCGAACTTTCCTCGACACAGGCGTAGCCTTGCTCCCGCGCCAGGCGCAGGCGCTCTAGCAATTCAATGTTCGAGCGCGGCGCATTCGGCCCCAGTTCCAGTGGTCGGTCCATGGCCTGGCGTTCTACCAGCGACAGGGCTTCGGCATCGCTCATGCACGCCAGCCACGCATGCCCGGAGGCCGTATAAAACAGCGGTGCATCGCGGCCCATGTCCGGGTCGTAACGCAAGCCGGAGCGGGCCCCCTGGGACTTGGCGATCCAGGTCTGCCGCTCGCCGTCTATGACGCCCAGGCGCACCATTTCACCGGTTTCCTGAGCCAGGCGATCGAGCACCGGCTGCACGATATCGGCGCCACTGCTCGACAGATAACGGAACCCCATCGCCACCAGCTTGGTCGACAGGTGGTAGCGCAGGTTCTCCGGGTTCTGTCGCACATAACCGAGGCGAATCAGCTCCGCCAGCATGCGATGGGTGGCGCTCTTGGGGATGTCCAGCTGCTCTGCCAGGGTCTGCATCGGCAGGCCTCGGGGGTCGCTGGTGAGGCTTTCAAGCACACTGAAAACACGTTCGATCTGACTGCCGGCCATGGGAGCTTCCACGCAAAATTTGCTCGATTCTAGAAGACAACCGGCCGAATGCGAAATCTGGAACTCGCCGTCCGATTACCGCCCGCTTTGTGCGCCACAGGCTTGCCCGACTCCGTCGACCTCTTATATTTTCTGGAATCAAATTCCAAAATAATAAACCACTGGAGTGCTCACAATGCCTGCCGAACCGCCCATTCTTCCCGACATCGACTGTGATGTGCTGATCGTCGGCTCCGGTGCGGCCGGTTTGTCGGCCGCTGTCACGGCGGCATGGCATGGCCTGAAAGTCATTGTGGTGGAAAAGGATGCGGTTTTCGGTGGCGCCACGGCATGGTCCGGCGGCTGGGCCTGGGTGCCCTGCAATCCCCTGGCCCGTCGCGCCGGCATCGTCGAAGACGTGGCACTGCCACGCACCTATTTAAAACACGAGTTGGGCGAGCACTTCGAGCCGGCAATGATTGATGCCTTCCTGGAGGCCGGCCCACAGATGGTTGCGTTTTTCGAACAGCACACCTCGCTGCAATTCGCCGACGGCAATGCCATTGCCGACATTCACGGCGACACGCCAGGCGCAGGCACCGGCGGGCGCTCGGTGATCGCCGCCCCTTATGACGCACGAAAAGTCGGCAAGCTGCTCAAGCGTCTGCGTAAAACCATGCGTGAAACGTCGTTCATGGGCATGCCGATCATGGCGGGCGCGGACCTTACGGCATTCCTCAACCTGACCCGCTCGCTGCCCGCCGCCTGGCACGTCACCCGACGCTTCACCCGCCACCTGCTCGACCTCGCCGTGCATGGCCGCGCGATGCAACTGGTCAACGGTGTGGCGCTGGTCGCACGCCTGGCAAAATCCGCCGAGGACCTCGGCGTATTGCTGTGGGAGTCGGCGCCCGTCACCGAGTTGCTGCGCGAGAACAATCAGGTCCATGGCGCGGTGGTCAGCACTACCAAAGGTTCGGTGCGCATCCACGCGCGCAAGGCCGTGGTACTCGCGGCGGGCGGCTTTGCCAATGACATCGAACGGCGCAAGGCATTGTTTCCACGCACGCCAACCGGGCGTGAACACCTGGCCCTGCCACCGCTGGCGGTGTCCGGCGACGGGCTGCGACTGGGCGAAAGCGTCGGCGCTCGAGTGAATACCGATGTGGCGTCACCGGTAGCCTGGGCACCGGTCTCGCAGGTGCCGCACAGCGATGGCAGCGTTGGCCATTTCCCGCACATTATTGAACGCGGCAAGCCGGGGATCATCGGCGTGCTGAGCAATGGCCAGCGCTTCGTCAACGAAGCCAACGGCTACTACGACTACGTCAAGGCCATGGTCGCCGCTGCCCCGCCAGGCGAAGAGGTCGCTTCGTGGCTGATTTGCAGCCATGGTTTCCAGCGGCGCTACGGGCTGGGCATCTCTCGGCCGTTTCCGGTGCCGTTGTCATCCTTTATCCGCAGCGGCTATCTGAAAACCGGTAACACTCTTGAAGCATTGGCGTCGGCCTGCGGCATCGATCCGGCCGGTCTGCGCCGCACCGTGGAAGACTACAACCGCCATGCGCACAACGGTGAAGACCCGCAGTTCGGTCGCGGTTCGACCCCCTATAACCGCAAGCAGGGCGATGCGCGGCAGCAACCCAACCCCTGCGTCGCGCCGATCGAACAAGGCCCGTTCTACGCGGTGAAGGTCCAGCCCGGTTGCTTCGGCACCTTCGCCGGGCTCAAGGTCAATGCACACGCCCAGGTCCTCGACGACACAGGTCAGGCCATCGCCGGTCTGTATGCGGCGGGCGGCGACATGGCCAGCATCATGGGCGGGCACTACCCCGCCGGCGGCATCAATCTGGGCCCGGCGCTGAGCTTCGGCTACATCGCCGCGCGGCATATCGCGGGTATCACCGCTTATGAAAAGGAGATCGACCATGCAGCACATCGTTAACGCCCAAGGCTTGAACATGCCAAAACTGGGCCTCGGCACCTGGCCGATGCTGGGCGAAGAATGCACCCGCGCCGTGGAACAGGCCCTGGCACTGGGTTATCGGCACATCGATACGGCGGCGGGCTACAACAACGAAGACGCTGTCGGTCAAGCACTGGCGAACAGTCCGACACCCCGCGAGCAGATCCATGTCACCACCAAGGTCTGGTGGGACCAACTGCAGCCCGACGCCATGCGCCACTCCATGGACCGTAGCCTCAAGGCCCTGCGCAGTGATTACGTCGACCTGTTCATGATCCATTGGCCGAACACCGACTGGGACTTGCCGAGCACGATCGAGACCCTGGTGTCGTTCAAGGAACAAGGCCTGGCGCGCAATATCGGCGTGGCGAATTTTCCGCTGCCGCTGTTGCGCACAGTCGTCGAGGAACTGGGTGCTCCGCTGTCCACCATTCAGGTCGAGTATCACGTACTGCTCGGCCAAAACGCCCTGCTGAACTACGCCCGTCAACACGATCTGGCCCTCACGGCCTACACGCCCCTGGCTCGCAACAAGGTCTCGGACATCCCGCAGATCCGGCAGATCGCCGCCAAACACGGCGTGCTGCCAACCCAGGTCGCACTCAAATGGCTGCTGGATCAAGCGAACGTGGCCGCCATTCCCAAGGCCAGTAGCGAGGCCAATCAACGGGCCAACCTGGCGGCGCTGGAGGTGCAACTGGATGACACGGACCGCGCCTTGATCGCCAGCCTTTCCAAACGCGAGCGCCAGGTCAGCCCGCCCTTTGCCCCGGTATGGGACGCGTTCGACGAATAACCCCGCCGATCCGGGCGCTTTACGCAGCGCTCGATGCTCCCCCGATAAAAAAACCGTCGCCCTGCGGAATTCGTCGGGGTGTCCGTGTTCAATACAAGCCTGAAATGTGCTCGGCAATCCGTCAGGGGTTGCCGGGCCTAGGGGCGCGTGCGACAAAAACCCGGACGACTGGACTGGCGCCGCTCCCACTTGGCAGCAACACTCACCGCACGGGGTCATTACCCGGAACAGAAGAGGATTCCCACATGCTATGGAAAAAAGGCCGACGCAGTGACAACGTGGTCGATGCCCGTGGCGATGATATCGGCGGTGGCGGGATGCGCTTTGGCGGTGGCAAAGGCCTGAGCCTGACGGCGATCCTTCTGATCGTCGGCATCGGCTGGATCACCGGCCAGGACCCGCTGCAGATCCTCGGCCAACTGACCGGGCAGATGGGCCAGCAAACGGCACCGGCGACCACTCAGACGCGCAAGGCGCCACCAGCCAGTGATGAAGGCGCCGAATTCGTCCGTTCGATTCTGGGTGATACCGAGGACACTTGGCAGCAGATATTCCAGCAGGCCGGCAAGCAATACAAAGACCCGACCCTGGTGTTGTTCAGCAATCGCGTGAACTCGGCCTGCGGCCTGGCGACGTCGGCGACCGGTCCGTTCTATTGCCCGGCGGACCAGAAGGTCTATCTGGACATGGCGTTTTTCCAGGAAATGGCCCAACGTTTTTCCGCGGCGGGGGACTTCGCCCAGGCCTACGTGATCGCTCACGAAGTCGGACACCACGTGCAGACCTTGCTTGGTGTTTCCGCGAAAATTCAGGCCGCGCGCCAGCAAGGCCGGCAAATGGAAGGCGATGGTGGCTTGCTGGTGCGTCAAGAACTGCAAGCCGATTGCCTGGCCGGCGTCTGGGCCAACCATGCACAACGACGGCTGAACTGGCTGGAACCGGGCGATGTCGAAGAAGCGCTCAACGCTGCCAATGCCATCGGCGATGATCGTTTGCAGCAACAGGGTCAAGGCCGTGTGGTGCCCGACTCGTTTACCCATGGTACGTCGGCGCAACGGGTGCGCTGGTTCAAAACCGGATTCGCCCAGGGCCAGGTTGGCCAGTGCGATACCTTTGCGGCGAAAAATCTGTAAATGAAGACGTGGCTGTTGGCGTTGTTGATCACCTGCACAAGTACTTGGGCTGCCGAGCATGCCGTCAAGGAGGTCAGCCCCGGACGCCTGTTGTTGAAATCAGGCGAGATCGCGGTGGGCATCAGCCCTGGCCCGGCCAAAATCGAACGAGTGTTGATCATCGTCCATGGTCGCTTGCGCAACGCACAGACCTACCTGCACAGCGGCGAACACGCGGCGGAACTGGCCGGGCAAAGTGCGACAACACTGATCATCGCCCCACAATTCCTCAATGAAACCGACGTCGCGATGCATCCCGTCGCCGAGACAGTTCTGCGCTGGCAGGGCAATGAGTGGATGGCGGGTGGCGAATCCACTGCGCCGTTCCGTCTCAGCGCCTTTGCGGCGCTGGACGAAATCATCGCCCGCCTGGGTGATCGCGAGCAGTTTCCCGATGTGAAGCAAATCGTCATCGCCGGCCACTCCGGTGGCGCTCAAGTGGTTCAGCGATACGCCATGCTCGGACACGATCAGCCAACCCTCGACGCCGCCGGGGTGCAGGTGCGCTATGTCATCGCCAATCCATCTTCCTATGCGTACTTCGACGAACGCCGGCCAGTGGCTTTCAGCCATGCCCGCTGCCCGGACTTCAATCGCTGGAAGTACGGGCTGACGGATCTACCCGCCTACGCCGAAGGGAAAACGCCTGCGCAACTGCAGGCAACCTACGTCAAGCGCAACATCGTTTATCTGCTGGGGCAACAGGACATCGACCCCAACCACCCGGCGCTGGACAAGGGCTGTGAAGCCCAGGCGCAAGGCCCCTATCGATTGGCCCGCGGGCGCAATTACTTTGAGTATCTGAAGCGGCTGCAACCGAAAGGGCTCAATCAGCAACTGATCGAAGTGCCCGGCGTCGGGCATGACGGGGATGGGATGTTTACTTCGCCGGAGGGGCAAAAGGCGTTGTTCGGGCTGTAGGTTTTGCGCTGGCCGAGAGCATCTGCCGCAACTCGATGCAATCGGCCGCATGCCAATCGGTCAATTCCGGCCACGGATTATCCGGCAGGTTCACCAGCACCGTCCGTGCCCCCGCCGCCCGCCCGCAATCCAGATCAAAGCGGTAATCACCGACCATCACCATTTCGCTCGCCGGTACGTTCCAGGCTTGCGCCAATTTCAGCAAACCACCGGGGTGCGGTTTTGGCGGCGCTTCATCTCGACCGAGCACGTCCTCCACCGCGAAGCAGTCAGCCAGGCCAATGGCCTCCAGCGTGACATGCGCCAATTCACGGGCATTGCGCGTGAGAATACCCAGGCGATACCCGCGCCCGGCCAGGTCACGCACCAGCTCTACGGCACCCGGTGCCGGTTTCGACCCGAGCGCCAGGTCACGCTCGTGCTCGAGCAGCCATGCATGCTTGGCAGCGGCTTCGTCGGCCGGTAGCGCGGCGAGGTGGGTTAGGATGTCATCTTCGGCCGGGATCGCCAGCGCCACGCGAATCGCCGCGAAATCATGCACGGCCACCGTCAGGGTACCGTCCATGTCGAACACCCAGTGACGCACATCGGCCAGGCTCATGACCAATCCTTGCGATGACGGATCAGGCCTTCCTGCGTGACCGAGGCCACCAGTTTCCCGGCGCGGTTGAACACGCTGCCACGGGAGAAACCACGGGAGTTGCCGGCCCAGGGACTGTCCATCGCGTACAACAACCAGTCATCGGCACGCAGATCAGCGTGGAACCACAGCGCATGATCGAGGCTGGCGACCTGCATGTCCTTGTGCCAGACCGATTTGCCATGGGGCTGCATCGAGGTGGTCAGCAGACCGAAATCCGAGGCATAGGCCAGCAAGTACTTGTGCAACGCCGGGGAGTCGGCCAAGGCACCGTCGGCACGAAACCAGACGTACTTGATCGGGTCGGACGGCAGCGGGTTGTAGGGATCCTTTTCGGTGATCGGCCGGAACTCGATCGGCTTGGGGCACAGCAGTTTTTCGCGCATTTTCTCGGGGATCAGGTGCGCACGCTGCTGGGTCAGCTCCAGCTCCGACGGCAGGTTTTCCGGACCGACCACTTGCGGCATTTCGCTTTGGTGCTGGAAACCTTCTTCGTCGTACTGGAACGAGGCGCTGCAGGTGAAGATCGGATGGCCCTTCTGGATCGCGGTCACCCGGCGCGTGCTGAAACTGCCACCGTCGCGCACCCGATCAACCTGATACACCACCGGCAACCCGGCGTCGCCCGGACGCAGGAAGTAGCCATGCATCGAATGCACATGGCGCGCCTCATCGACGGTCTGACTGGCCGCCGACAGGGACTGGCCGAGTACCTGGCCACCGAACAACTGCCGAAAACCCAGGTCCTGGCTACGGCCACGGAACAGGTTTTCCTCAATCGGCTCCAGGGTCAGCAGGTCGACCAGATCATCCAACACTTGGCTCATTCAGACTCTCCTCACACAAAGCAATGCCGCGCAGTCTTGGCTGCGGCGGTCGATTCAGTTTCTGGCCAGGGCCGATGGGGGCCATTGTAAACATCCGCGGCGGCTTATCCATGCAAGGTTTGCAGCCATTGTTCACGGCTGATGCGATACAGCACGTGATGGCGCAAGGGATGATCGACGGCAAGGTTGGGGTGTTCAAAGTCATCAGCGCAATCATGGTGCATGCCGATGGCCTGCATGACTTTCTGTGATGGCAGGTTGCTGTCGGCCGTGAAGGAGACGATTTCGTTCAGCGCCAAACGGTCAAACCCGCAGCGCAGAGCGGTCCACGCCGCCTCACTGGCATAACCCAGTCCCCAATGCTCGCGCGCCAGGCGCCAGGCGATTTCGATGGCGGGGGTGAACGGCGCGTCGAAACCCACCACCCCGAGCCCGGTAAATCCGATGAACTGCCCAGTGTCCTTGCGCTCCAGCGCCCACGGACCGAAACCATGCTCAGCGAAATGACCACGGATTCGCCCGATCAATGAAGCACTTTCCAGTCGGCTCAAGGGTGCCGGGAAATAACGCATGACCTGTGGATCGGCACACATCGCCGCAAACTCCGGCAAATCCTCATCCTGCCACTGCCGCAACAGCAGCCGCGCGCTCTCGAGTTCCAGTATCGGCTCCATCGTGCTCCCCCCATTTTCATGCCGCGAGTCTACAACGCTGGTAGGATCCTTCACTCATTCCTGTACGAAAGCATCATGCCGCTGCCGCTGATTTATCACGAAGACTACAGTCCCGAATTCCCGGCGGATCACCGCTTCCCCATGGACAAGTTCCGCTTGCTGCGCGATCACCTGGTGGACAGCGGCCTGACTCGCGACGCCGACCTGCTGCGTCCGCAACTCTGCCCGCCGGAGATTCTCGCCCTCGCCCATGACCCTTCGTACATCGAACGCTACATGGGCGGCGAGTTGTCCCGCGAGGATCAACGTCGCCTCGGCCTGCCCTGGAGCGAAGCCCTGGCCCGGCGCACGGTGCGGGCGGTCGGCGGCTCGTTGCTGGCGGCCGAGCAGGCGCTCGAGCATGGCCTGGCCTGTCACCTGGCCGGCGGCACTCACCACGCTCACTATGACCACCCGGCCGGCTTCTGCATTTTCAATGACCTGGCGGTGATCAGCCATTTCATGCTGGAAAGTGGCCGGGTCAACCGGGTACTGATCTTCGATTGCGATGTGCACCAGGGTGACGGCACTGCACGCATCCTGCACGACACTCCGGAGGCCATTACCGTTTCCCTGCATTGCGAGAAGAATTTTCCTGCACGCAAGGCCGACAGCGACTGGGACATTCCATTGCCCAATGGCATGGGCGATGCCGATTACCTGAAAGTGGTGGATGACGCGCTCAACTACCTGTTGCCGCTCTATCAACCGGATCTGGTGCTGTATGACGCCGGCGTCGATGTGCACAAGGACGATGCCCTCGGCTATCTGAAACTGACGGACGAAGGCCTCGCCGCCCGCGATGAAGCCGTGATGCGTCATTGCCTGGGCCGCGACATCCCGGTGGTCGGGGTGATTGGCGGCGGTTACAGCAAGGACCGCAAAGCCCTGGCCCGCCGCCACGGCATTCTCCACCACAGCGCGCAGCGGGTCTGGCAGTCATCAGGTTGTCACTGAGTTGTGGACGCTTTACCCACAATGCCTGTGGAGCTGCCTGTGGATAACCTGAGTGAAAGCGACCGCAGCCCATGCGGGGTGTGGGCTACAGACTAATGATCATTTTTTAACCACCCTTTCAAACCCCATACAGTCCCCGTGGGAGCGGGCTTGCCCGCGATGAGGCCGGCACCTTCACCCTCTTCGGTGACTGACACTCCGCCATCGCGGGCAAGCCCGCTCCCACAGGGATTTTGGCTGCTAGAATGCCTGCCTTCATTCCGCCAGACCGCAGCGCAGCCCATGACCCGACCCTCGACACCCTCCACCTCTCACGTCGCCATCATCGGTGGCGGTCCCGCCGGCCTGATGGCGGCTGAAGTGTTGAGTCAGGCCGGGATCAAGGTCGATCTGTACGACGGCATGCCTTCGGTGGGTAGAAAATTCCTGCTGGCCGGTGTCGGTGGCATGAACATCACCCACTCCGAAGCCTACCCGGCGTTCCTTTCGCGCTATGCCGAACGGGCACCGCAGATCGCCCCGCTGCTGCGCGGTTTCGGCGCCGAAGCCCTGTGCCAGTGGATTCAGGACCTGGGCATCGACACCTTCGTCGGCAGCTCGGGCCGGGTCTTTCCGACCGACATGAAAGCCGCGCCGCTGCTCCGTGCCTGGCTCAAGCGTCTACGTGACGGCGGCGTCGTTATCCACACACGCCATCGCTGGCTGGGCTGGAATGAAAACGGCGGTTTGCGCATCGACAGCCCCGAAGGCGAAAAAACCGTTCAGGCCGACGCCACCCTGCTGGCGCTCGGTGGCGGCAGTTGGGCGCGCCTGGGTTCGGACGGCGCCTGGATGCGACCACTGGAGCAACGCGGTGTAGGACTGGCACCGCTGCAACCGAGTAATTGTGGCTTCGAGGTGCAGGCCTGGAGCGAATTGATGGTCAGCAAATTCGCCGGCAGCCCGCTGAAAAACATCGCCATCGGCCTCAACGACGACGTGCCGCGCCTCGGCGAATGCGTAATGACCGCCACCGGCATCGAAGGCAGCCTGATCTATGCCCTGTCGGCACCGATCCGCGAAGCGATCAACCGGCACGGCTCGGCGACTATTCATATCGACCTTCTGCCCGGCCGGCCTGTGGATAAAGTGCAGTCGGCATTGAGCAAGCCGCGCGGCTCACGCTCGATGGCCAAACACCTGCACAGTCAGTTGGGCATCGATGGGGTGAAAGCCGCGCTGCTGCGCGAACTGACCTCTGCCGAAACCTTCACGGACATGGCTTTGCTGGCCCAGGCCATCAAGGCATTGCCACTGACACTGGTGAAAACCCGGCCATTGGACGAAGCCATCAGCAGTGCGGGCGGTGTGTTGTTCGAAGCGATGGATGAACGCTTGATGCTCAAGCAGTTGCCTGGGGTTTTCTGCGCAGGGGAAATGCTGGATTGGGAGGCGCCGACGGGCGGCTATCTGCTGACCGCGTGTTTCGCCAGTGGGCGGGCGGCGGGGTTGGGGATGATTGAGTGGTTGCAGCGCAAGGGCTGAAGACCGAGTAGCCCCATCGCCAGCAGGCCGGCGCCCACAGGAAACACCTGTGGGAGCCAGCCTGCTGGCGATGACGGCTTAGCAGACGCCGCCGTTAATCAAGGCTTACGCTTGCGCGGCCCGGTATTGAACACCGGCACCTTGCGCACAGGCTTGACCGAAGGTTCTGCTGGTGCGACTTCCCCGCTATCCACCCACTTGCCAAGGTTGCGCTTGCCGCCACCACCCGAAGCTTTCGGCTTCTTAGGCTTTTTCGGTTTCTTGATCACCTGGCCACTGGCATCGGTGTCAGGCACCCGGTGCTCAGGCTCGAAGTCCGGTTCGTTCTGACGCTTCAAGGTCTGGCGGGTGAGCATCTCGATGGCCGAGAGCAGGTTCACTTCATCGGCACACACCAGGGAAATCGCCTCGCCGGTCGAGCCCGCGCGGCCGGTACGGCCGATGCGGTGGATGTAGTCCTCGGCGACGATCGGCAAGTCGAAATTGACCACCAGCGGCAAGTCTTCGATATCCAGACCACGGGCCGCAACGTCGGTGGCGACCAGGATCTGCACTTCGCTCGCCTTGAAACGGTCCAGCGCACGCTGGCGGGTCGCCTGGGGTTTGTCGCCGTGGATGCCGTCGGCGTTGATGCCCAGGCCCTGCAGCTTCTCGACCAACGCATCCACGCCATTGCGGGTCTTGGCGAACACCAGCACTTGCTTCCACTTGCCCTTGCGCATCAAGTGCACGAACAGCTCTGGCTTGCGCTTCTTGTCCACCGTCACCACCCATTGCTTGACGGTGTTGGCGGCCACGTTGCGCGGGCTGACTTCGATGGTCTGCGGGTCGTTGAGCATTTGCCCGGCCAGCAGGCGGATGTCGTCGGAGAAAGTCGCGGAGAACAGCAGCGTCTGACGTTTCTTCGGCAATGCGCGGTAAATGTTCGCCAGTTCTTCGGAAAAGCCCAGGTCGAGCATCCGGTCGGCTTCGTCCAGCACCAGGGTTTGCAGCTGGTTGAACTTCAGCGCGTTCTGGCGGAACAGGTCGAGCAAACGGCCCGGGGTCGCCACCAGCAGATCGACACCGCTGCGCAGCTTCATCATTTGCGGGTTGATGCTGACGCCGCCGTACACCGCGTAGGTGCGCAGTGGCAGGTTCTCGGCGTACTGGCGCACGGCTTCGTGAACTTGCTCGGCCAGTTCGCGGGTGGGCACCAGGATCAGCGCGCGCACCGAGTTGGCGGTGACTTTCGGCCCTTCCATGGCCAGCAATTGCAGGAGCGGCAGCGCGAAACCGGCGGTCTTGCCGGTGCCGGTCTGGGCGGCGGCCATCAGGTCGCGACCGGCCAGCACCGCCGGTATGGCTTGCGCCTGAACCGGCGTCGGAGTCTGGTAGCCAAGCTTCTCAAGGGAGCGCAGCAAGGGTTCGATCAGGCCAAGGGAGGCGAAAGTCATGGGAGTACCGTAGGAAAATTCAGCGCGGGTTGTGCAAAACAAGTGTGCAAAACAAATGTGCAATGGCGCGCAGTTTACCCTAATTCACACGGGATTCTGTCGGCACTGCCTTCACCACCGGCTGCGGTGGCGAACGGCGCCACTGCGGCAGACCGATCAACACCACGGCACTGATGATCACCAGCATCGCCAGCCCTTCTTCGATACCGATGGTCTCGCCGACAAACACGATCCCCAGCAACACCGCCACCGCCGGGTTGACGTAGGCATAACTGGTGGCCGCCGCCGGGCGCACGTGTTTCAACAGATACATGTAGGCGTTGAAGGCGATGATCGAACCGAACACGGTCAGGTACGCCAGCGCGGCCCAGCCTTCGATCGGCGGCATCTGTTCCAGGTGCTCGCCGCTCACGGCACTGCCGATCAGCAACACCACCCCGCCCACCAGCATTTCCACGGCACTGGCCATGGCGCCCTGAGGCAATGGCAAGTGTTTGCTCCACACCGAACCGAAGGCCCAGGTCGCCGCTGCAAAGATCAACAACGCGGCGCCCAAGGGGCTCGATTGCAGGTTGGAACCCAGGTTGAGCATGGCGATACCGATCAGCCCGAGGACAATCCCGGCCCATTCGAGACGGGTATTGCGCGCGCCCCACAAGTAGCCACAGAGCAAGGTGAACAACGGCACCGTCGCCACCGCCAGGGCGGCGACACCTGAGGCCACGCCCGTGTGCTCGGCGAGGCTGACCCCGCCGTTGCCGCAAGCCAGCAGTAACACCCCGATAATGCCGGCGGCTTTCCATTGCGCCCAGGTCGGTGCCGGTGCCCCGCGCCAACGCAGGAAGGCATACATCAAGCTCCCGGCAATGACGAAGCGAATCCCGGCCAGCAGCAGCGGCGGCCAATACGCCACGCCGATGCGGATCACCAGGTAGGTCGAGCCCCAAATCACGTACAAGGCGAAGAAGGCGGCGATCAGCGGTAAGGGAAAACGACGTAGGCCAGGCATGGGGGGCAGCTCACAGGCAAGACAAGTGAGCCGCTATTCTAGAAAGGCTGACAGCAGAAAATAAGCTACAAAACCTTTTTAAAGCGCCGGTACACTTTTCAAAACACGGAGTTCAGCGCTATATACCGTTGTTTCGAAAGTCAGCCCTTTTCAGGAGTCGCCCCGTGGATAAATACGACCGCATGCTGCTCAGCGCCCTGCTGGAAAACGGTCGCGCGTCCTACGCCGACCTGGCGCGCAAGGTCAACCTGTCCGCCCCCGCCGTGGCCGAACGCGTGGCCAAGCTCGAAGCCAGTGGCGTGATCACCGGTTATCAGGCGAAAGTCGACATGGCCAAGCTGGGCTTGCCCATCCAGTGCGTGATCGAACTGCGCCTGAACCAACACGGTAACCAGAAAGCCTACGACGACCTGATCAAAATCCCACAGTTGACTGAATGCCACCGGGTGACGGGCGATCCCTGCGTGATCATGCAGGCGGCGGTGGGTTCGATGCCGGAGCTGGAAGAGTTGATCAACCGGATCGCCACGTTCGGCTTCAGCAAGACGTCGATTGTGTTGTCGAGCGCGATAGAGAAGCGCGTGCCGCTGGGGCACATCGAGGGCAATGGAAAGTGAACAACCTGTAGGAGCGAGCCGGCTCCTACAGGGGATCTGCGGTGTAGTCAGAAGCCGCGATAGCGCTTCAGATGTTCGCCCACTTTTGCCGCCGGCACTTTCTGCAACTTGCACAGCAGGTCGTGGGACAACTCGCGCACGCCGTGTTTCTGGCGCAGTTCTTCGGCCAGGTGCACCGTAAGGTTGGCGGCCATTTCCGCGTCCGCCATGGCCCGGTGGGCCTTGCCGGTGTGGGGCAGATTGGCAAAAGTGGTGAGGGTGCCAAGTTTGTGGTTGGGCGCGGCCGGCATCAGGCGCCGAGCCAACAGCAGCGAACAGGCGAAGCTCTGCAAACGCATGCGTTTGATCTGCCCGAGCTCGAAATCCCAGAATTTTTGGTCGAACGCGGCGTTGTGCGCCAGCAATGGTATGGCGCCAACGAATTCGTTGACCTCGTTCATGACCTGCTCGGACGATGGCGCGGTGCGCAGCATGGCGTTGCTGATGCCGGTGAGTTGTTCGATGAAGGCCGGGACTCGCACGCCGGCATTCATCAGGCTCTGGTAACGCTCGACGATGCGCCCCTGTTCAAGGATCACCACGGCAATTTCCGTGGCCCGGCAGTTGCTGCTCGGGGAGATCCCGGTGGTTTCAAAGTCGATGACTGCTATGCGTTCCAAACCTGTTTCAACTCCGTAAAAATCAATTCTTGAGCAGCAGCGCACCTTCGATCGGCACGTAGCGACTGGCCGCGCGGATCAGCGAGTTGGCGGTCAGGCCCGGCACGCCGTAGGCCACCGCTTGCACGCCGTGCTTGCTGATGATGCGCTCAAGCAGCATGTCGAAATCACCGTCGCCGGAGGCCAGCACCACTTCGTCGACATGGTCGGCGGCGTCCATGATGTCGAGGGTGATGCCCACGTCCCAGTCGCCCTTGGCCGAACCGTCGCTGCGCTGGATGAAAGGCTTGAGCTTCACGGTGAACCCGAGATTGCGCAGGATCTGCTGGAACTGCTGCTGTTTGCTGTCGCCGCGATCGATGGCGTAGGCGTAGGCCTCGACAATCTGCCCCTGCTTGCTGATTTCAGCCCAGAGCGCGGCGTAATTGAAGTGGCAACCGTAAGCCTGACGCACGGTGTAGTAGAGGTTCTGGACATCGGCGAACACTGCGATTTTTTTCACCGCACATCCCCTTGGGCGCAGGCAGGATCAGGCACCAGGCCCGAAAAGTCGCCCAGTATGCCAGTCTGAAGGCGTATTCCGCGAATAATCGGCCCGAGGCATCCGGACGCCTCGGACGAATGGCACCTGTGGAATGGGCAACGTTGAGGAGTGACACCTTTGGAATAACACCTGTGGCGAGCGAGCTCGCCACAGGTCAGGTGCAACAGAAGGGTCAGACGAAAGAGTCGTCGTCGCCGCCGAAGAACGATGAGCTGTCATCGTTGTAGTCGGCGTCAGTAAAGCCGCCCTGGTCGTTACTGTAGGAATCGTTACCCGCCATACGCTGGTCATCGCCCCAGCCATTGTTGCTCTGGTCGCTGACCTGGGCCGGCTCTTCCTTGATGACTTCGACGATTTCCTGCGGTTGCTGATTGTTATGGAACAGGCTGCTGATGCCTTGCGCCAGCATTACGCCACCCGCGACGCCCGCGGCGGTTTTCAGCGCGCCACCGAGGAAACTGCTGCCGGCCGCTGCCGGAGCCTGCTGCTGCGGCGCATAACCCTGCTGCGCAAAGCCCTGCTGCGGAGCACCGTAGTTTTGCTGCGGCGGTTGGCCACCGAACGACGACCGCCCTGGCTCGCGCCAGCCGCCACCACTCGATACCGGTGCGCTTTGGCTGGGCGCCGGCTGCGGGTCGCGGGCGCTGCCACCAAAGATGCTCGACAGAAAGCCGCCACTGCTTGGGGCCGGCGCCGCTGTCTGCGCCTTGGCCTGCTGCAGTTCGGCCTGCAATTGCTGGATTTGTGCCGTCAGTTGCTTGTTCTGCTCGTCGAGGCTCTTGATCGCCGCCTCTTGCACCAGAATCGCCTGGGTCATGAAATAACCCGCTGCGGGCTGGCGAGTCAGGTGTTCCTTGATCCGCGCCTCGGCCTGGGCGTCGCGCGGGGCTGAGTTCGTTTCGGCCTGTTGCAGCCGGGAAAACAGTCCATCGATCAGGGTTTGTTCTTCGCTGTTCATGGCGACCTCTTAGATTGCCGGGAAAATCGTTGCCTGTATCCACCGAGGATAAGGTGCCTGACCTTAATGGAGGCTGAAACAAGTTGTTTCAATGACCTTTACCGAACGTTTACGTTTGTGCCCTTGTGCACATCATCGGTTAAAGTGGACCACTGCTTTCAACCTGCGATACCGACTGATGAATCCGTTCGACGTACTGCGTGACTCCCTGTACTTCTTCAAACGCAATCTGGGCCAGATTGTGCAACTGTGCCTGCCGCTGGTGATCATCGAGGCCCTGCTGCAACAAGTGGTCGACCATTCGACCGAGCCCGACAGTTTTCCAGGCATCAGCGTGATCGTCGGTTTGCTGATCTATCCGCTGTACACCGCCGCGCTGATTCTGTTTCTCGATGCCCGCAGCCGTGGGGAATCGCCCCGTAACCGCGATTTGCTGACAAGGTCCGCCTACCTGTGGCCGCGCTTTGCCTTGCTGACAGCCCTCAATACCGTGCTGATACTGCTCGGCCTGTCGCTGTATTTCCTGCCGGGCATCTGGCTGATGGTGACCCTGGCTTTCGGCGAATACCTGCTGGTGCTGCGTGGCCTGGCCCCGCTGGCGGCGATGAAGGAAAGCCTGCGCCTGACCCGCGGGCACTTCATGCGCATCCTGGTGTGCATTCTGTGCGTGATGGGGCCGTTGTGGGTGCTCAAGGGCGCGACGCTGGCGGTGTATCCCGACCCGCAGAACCCGGTGATCTCGCTGTTGATCGACAGTGCCCACAGCTTCCTGCAGCTGTTCACCAGCGTGGTGCTGTTCCGCCTGTTCATGCTGATCGGCGATACGCCGGAAAAAATCGATGGACCACGCTGACCGTGGGCGATGGCTTGTCAGTCGGGTATGCTCGGGGTCTATCCTCGTAACACAATAATAAGATAATAAGCCGAGCCATGACCCGACCATTGCGCTACACCCTGCTGGGATTGTTGATTGTGATCGCCCTGGCAGGCGCGATGGTCTACAGCCTGACCTGGCGTCCTGACGCCAGGGAGGTGCTGCCGGTCAGTTGCAGTACTCAGCCCCCCACCGTCGCACCTGGCCAGGCGCTGAAGGTGATGACCTGGAACGTCCAGTACCTGGCGGGCAAGCGCTACGTGTTCTGGAACGACCTGGCGGCCGGCGCCGATGAAGCCCCCACCGCCGACGACATGGCCTTCAGCCTCGATGAGGTGGCGCGGGTGATTCGTGACGAGCAACCAGACATCGTGCTGTTGCAGGAACTCGATGACGGCGCCAAGGCCAGCGGCTACCAGAATCAGCTCAAGCTCTTGCAGGAGCGGGTCGCCGACCTCTATCCATGCAGTGCCCACGCGTTCGACTGGAAAGCCGACTTCATCCCTGATCCGCACATTTTCGGCAGCGTTGGCCGGCAACTGGCGACCTTGAGCCGCTACGAGATCGAACACGCCGAGCGCCTGCAATTGCCCGTGTCGGAGGTCAACCTGATCAGCCGTCAGTTCAAGCCGAAAAACGCCTTGTTGCTGACCTACCTGCCGTTGAGCGACGGCGGCCAGATGGCGGTCCTCAACACCCATCTGGACCGTGCGACCCAACCCGACGAAACCCTGCAAGCGCAAGTCTCGGCCGTGGCCAAGGTCCTCGACAAATTCGAAAGCCGTGGCACGCCGTGGCTGATCGGCGGCGACTTCAACCTCCTGCCCCTGGGTCAATACCAGCGCCTGCCCAGCGAGCAACGCACGCCCTATTCCTCCGACAGCGCCTTGCATGTGCTGTGGGACAAATACCCGATGATCCCCACCAACAACGAAGCCAGTGGCATCGACCGCGCGCGCTGGCTGACGCACTACCCGAACGATACGAACGTGAGCGGCCCGGACCGGACTGTCGACTTCCTGTTTTACAGCCCGCGCATCAAACGGGTCGAAGCGAGGGTGCGACAGGACGATACATTACGCATCTCCGATCACTTGCCGGTGATCGCCCGGTTCCTGCTGCCGGCAGCGCCATAGCGCCAGACTCCAGGCCAACACCGCCCCTGTGGGAGCCAGCTCGCTCCCACAAAGAACGTGCATCAATGCACCTCTTCCAGGTCGTCATGCAGCAAGCCGAAAATCTTGCGTTTCATGTCAATGAACGAGTGTTCCATGACCATGTCCAGCGTGCGTGGGCGCTCGATCGGCACGTCGAGAATCTGCTTGATCCGCCCGGGCCGTGCGCCCATCACATAGACCCGGTCACCCAGCAGAATCGCTTCGTCGATGTCATGGGTCACGAACAACACGGTTTTCTTGCTGTGGCCCCAGACCCGCAACAGCAGCTGCTGCATTTGCAGGCGCGTCTGGCTGTCGAGGGCACCGAAGGGTTCGTCCATCAGCAAAATCTGCGGGTCGTTGGCCAGCGCGCGAGCGATCGCCACACGCTGCATCATGCCGCCGGACAACTGCTTGGCGTAGTTGTCGGCGAAGTTGCTCAGGCCGACTTCGTTGACGTAGTAGTCGACAATGTCCTTGCGTTGCGCCGCCGGCATGCCACGCCGCTTGAGTCCGAACTCGACGTTCTGGCGCACGGTCAGCCACGGGAACAGCGTGTAGCTCTGGAACACCATGCCGCGATCCGCACCGGGCCCCTGCACTTGCTGGCCCCCCACATAAATCTCGCCCGAAGTGGGCTCGTTGAGGCCGGCGGTGAGGTACAGCAGGCTCGACTTGCCGCACCCCGAAGGGCCGACCAGCACAGCAAATTGCTGATCCGGCACGTCGAAAGACACCTCTTCCAGCGCGGTAAACGTGCCGCCATCGGGTTTCTTGTAACGCAGGCTGACCTTGTCCACTTGCAGTCGTGGCGCGGCCTGCACCGCAGTGGCCTGAGGGGTGGCGAATCGATGATTGGCAGCGGTTACTGAGCCCATGCGGTGATCCTCAGACGTAGGAAGCGGAACAGTTGATCGGTCGCGAGGCCCAGCAGGCCGATGATCGCGATGGCCAGGAAAATCACATCCACCTGAAAGCCGCGCATGGCTTTGAGGCTCAGGTAACCCAGGCCACTGGAGGCCGCGACCAGTTCAGCGACGACCAGGTAAGTCCAGGCCCAGCCCATGGTCACGCGCAGGGTGTCGAGCACGCCCGGCAAGGACGCCGGGGCAATTACGTGCAGCACGGCGTCACGACGGTTCGAGCCAAGGGTGTAGGAGGCGTTGATCAAGTCCTTGGAGATGCCCTTGGACACATCCGCGATCATCACCAGTTGCTGGAAGAACACGCCGAAGATAATCACCGACACCCGCTGCTCCAGACCGATGCCGATCCACAGAATGAACAGCGGCACGAAGGACGTAACCGGCAGATAACGGATGAAGTTGACCATCGGCTCAAGGAACGCCTGGACGATGCGGAAGCTGCCCATCAGCAACCCCAGCGGCACGGCGACCAGGGACGAGACAATAAAACCGACCATCACCACTTCGACGCTGGCCCAGACATGCTGGCCGAGCGTGCCGTCACGACCCAGGCGCACGGCGGCCTCGACCACGGCGCCCGGTGTCGGCAGGAACATGCCCGGCACCACGCCGCCGTAGGACAAGCCGGCCCAGAGGCCGACCAACAAGACCCAGGCCAGGCCGCTCGCACTCCAGATCACCGACACCGGCAGGCCGGTCTTGGGCGTGATGCAGCGGCTCAGCCATGAATTGCGCTTGAACATGCAAACCTCCTAGAGCGGACTGACGAAACGGTTGTCGATCAGGTCGTCATTGCTGACGTTGTAAGGCTTGCCCTGCAACTCGCTGGCGGTCTCGTTGGCCAGTTTGATCAGCGGTTCGCTGTCACCCGGCTTGCCCGGCGAGCCGAGCAGTTTTTCGCTCATGGCCTGATCGTAGAAGCGCACGCCTTTTGCGGCCGCCGCCAGCTCCTTCGGATCGGCAAGGTAGCCGCCGACGCCCTTGGCCATGATGGTGTAGGCCTGCTCCGGGTGGTCCTTGGTGTACTGCACCGCTTTGTACAGACCGGCCACCAGGGCCTTGACGTCTTCCGGTTGTTTTTCGATGACGGTGCAGTTGAGTGCCACCACGTCGACGATCACGCCCGGCGTGCTGCTGCTGTCGATCAGCACCTTGCCCTGTTGCTTGTCGCGGACCATCGACAGGTGCGGCTCCCAGGTCACGGCGGCGGGCACGCGACCGGCGATGAAGGCGGTGGCGGCGTCGTCAGCCGTCATGTTCTGCACAGTGATGTCGCTCATGGTCATGCCATGTTTTTTCAGCAGGTAAGACAACCAGAACTGCGAGGTCGAGCCTTCGTTGACCGCCACGGCCTTGCCCTTGAGCTCTTGCAGGCTCTTGACGTCCTTGCCCACCAGCACGCCGTCGCCACCATGGCTGTCATCCAGCGCGGCCACCGCCTTGAAGCAGAATTGCGGACGGTATTTCAGCACTTCGTCGATGGTCGAAGCCGAGCCCGACAACTCGCCCGACGCTTGCGCAGCCATGTACATCGAAGCCTCTTCGACGACGGGCAGTTCCACGGTCAAACCGTTTTCCTTGAAGTAGCCCAGGTCCTGGGCCAGGTAGAGGGTGCCGTAACCGACCCAGGTGGTGTGACCGATGGACAGGGTGCCGGCCTGGGCGCTGGTGGCGACCGTCGCGGCGATGGCGGTGACCGCCAGTGGATAAGTAACGCGGGTAAGCAAGGACTTGATCATAGGGCACTCCCAAAGCTGTTGATTTAGTTTTGATGGGCAGTACGGCCAGCGGCCCTGAACATCAGCTGCCACCGGCGATCTCTGACGGACCTTTGGTTGGGCAGCATGGGGCTGACTGGCGAAGTCGATGTTGGCCCAAGGCAGGGCTCAGGAAAATGAGGAAATATGTCGATGGGAACGATGAAAAAACTGGGTAGCGTGCGCGGAAAAAGGGCAGCGTTGGAGGGGGTGCACGGGGCGGGTGCAAAAATGAAAGGGGAGTTGAATGGGCAAAAGCAATCGCGGGCAAGCCCGCTCCCACAGGTCATGTGTCGGTCGCACGTTTAAGCACGACACATAACCTGTGGGAGCGTGGCTTGCCCGCGATAAGGTCCGCAGGACCTTCAGGCGGTGTTAGAGCCGGCCGTATTCCTGCGCCGTACGATCCACCGCTTTCAGGGTCTTGCCCACCAGCTCGTCAATCTCTTCACGACTGGCAATCAACGCTGGCGCCATGATCATCCGCCCCAGCGTCGAACGAATGATCACCCCTTCTTCAAAGCCAATCGTGCGGCAACGCCAGGCGATGTCGTTCTCGTTGGCAAAGCGTTTGCGGCTGGTCTTGTCTTCGGCCAATTGCAGTGCCGCCACCATGCCCGTGCCCTGGATATCGCCCACCAGCGGGTGATTGCCGAACACCTCGCGCAGGCACTGTTGCAGGTACGGACCGATGTCATCCTTGACCCGCGTCACCACCCCTTCATCGCGCAATGCCTTGAGGTTGGCAATCGCCACCGCCGCCGCCACCGGGTGCCCGGAATAGGTCAGGCCGTGGGCGAACACCCCGCCCTGCTCCACCAGTACCTGGGCCATTTTTTTCGACAGCACCAGGCCTCCCATCGGGATGTAGCCCGAGGTCAGGCCCTTGGCGATGGACAGGGTGTCCGGCTCGAAACCGAAGTACTCGTGGGCGAACCATTCGCCGGTACGCCCGAAGCCGCCAATCACTTCGTCGGCACACAACAGCACGTCGTATTTGCGGCAGATGCGCTGGATTTCCGGCCAGTAGCTTTCCGGCGGGAAGATCATGCCGCCCGCGCCCTGGAACGGTTCGGCGATGAAGCCGGCAACCTTGTCCGCGCCCAGCTCGAGAATCTTCGCTTCCAGTTGCTGCGCCGCGCGCAGACCGAATTCGGCCGGCGTCAGGTTACCTTCGTGAGCGAAGAAATACGGCTCGTCGATGTGCTCGATGTCGGGGATCATGCCGCCCATTTCGTGCATGAACTTCATGCCACCGAGCGCCGTCGCGGCCAGGGTCGAACCGTGGTAGCCGTTCCAGCGGCCGATCATGATTTTCTTCTCGGGCTTGCCGAGCACCTGCCAATAACGCCGCACCGTGCGGATCAACACTTCGTTGGCTTCGGAGCCTGAGTTGGTGTAGATCGCGTGGCTGTAGTGACCCGGCAACAGGCTGAACAACAGCTCGGAAAGCTCGATCACCTGCGGGTGAGTGGTGTGGAAAAACATGTTGTAGTACGGCAGCTGTTCCAGCTGCTGGCTCGCCGCCAACGCCAGGTCCTTGCGCCCGTAGCCGAGGTTGGTGCACCACAGCCCGGACATGCCGTCGAGATAACGCCGACCGTCGTTGTCCCACAGGTGCAGGCGCTCGCCACGGACCATCACCCGAGGTCCTTCATCGTTGAGTGCCTTTTGATCGACGAATGCGTGGATGTGGTGCGCGGCGTCGGCGGCCTGGTAGTCGCGGGTGTCACGTGGGGTGGTCATCGCCAGTTCTCCGTTTTGTTATCAGCGCAATTGAAACCAGGTGGTCTTCAACTGGGTGTATTTATCGAATGAGTGCAGCGACAGGTCACGGCCAAAACCGGACTGTTTGCCACCGCCGAAAGGCACGGTCACGTCCAGCGCATCGACGCTGTTGACCGACACGGTACCGGCTCGCAATTGTCGCGCCACGCGGTGGGCGCGATTGAGGTCGTCGGTCCACAGCGACGCCGCCAGACCGTAGACGCTGTCGTTGGCCAGTTGCAAGGCGTGGGCCTCGTCATCGAACGCCGTGACCGCCAGCACCGGGCCGAACACCTCATCGCGAAACAGCGGCATGTCCGGGCTCACCCCGGTAAAAATGGTCGGCTGGATGAAGTTGTCGGAACCATTGAAGATCGACTGCCGGCCGCCACAAACGCGGGTCGCGCCCTGCCGCTCGGCCTGCTGGATGAACGTCATGATGCGTGCCGTCTGGCGGCTGTCGACGATGGCACCGGCAGCGCTCGACGGGTCCAGGGGATTGCCCGGCTGCCAGCACTCGGCCTGGGCCTTGAGTCGCTCGACGAATTCATCGTGAATCGAGCGCTGCACCAGCAACCGCGAGTTGGCGGAACAGACTTCACCCTGATTGAAGAAGATGCCGAACGCCGCCTTCTGCGCCGCCAGATCCAGGTCCTGACAGTCGGCGAACACCAGGTTCGCACTCTTGCCGCCGCACTCCAGCCACACCTGTTTCAGGTTCGATTGCGCCGAGTACTGCATGAAGTATTTGCCGACCTCGGTGGAGCCGGTGAACACCAGGCAATCGACGTCCGGGTGCAGGCCGAGGGCTTTACCGGTCTGTTCGCCAAGCCCCGGCAACACGTTGAGCACACCGGCCGGCAGGCCGGCTTCGAGCGCCAGCTCGGCCAGACGCAGCGCGGAGAACGGCGACTGCTCGGCCGGCTTGAGGATCACCGAATTGCCCGCCGCCAGGGCTGGCGCGAGTTTCCACGCGGCCATGTCCAGCGGGAAGTTCCAGGGCACCACGGCCGCGACCACGCCCAACGCTTCGCGGGTGATGGTCGCCAGCACGTTCTGTGCGCTGGGGGCGACCTGATCGTAGAGTTTGTCGAGGCTCTCGGCGTACCAGCGCAACACCCCGGCGGCGCCCGGCACGTCAATGTTGTAGGCGTCCATGACGGGTTTGCCCATGTTCAACGAATCGAGCAGCGCCAGTTCTTCGCGATGGGCCAGAATCAGATCCGCCAGGCGCAACAGCACCTGCTTGCGCTCGCTCGGCGAACGCGCCGCCCAAGTGCCGGCTTCGAACACCTGCCGCGCGTTGCGCACCGCTGCGTCGACGTCCTCGTCACCGCAAGCCGCCACGTTGGCCAGGCACTGGCCAGTGGCGGGGTTAATGGCCGCGAATGTCTGTCCCGACTGCGCCGCACGGGATTGACCGTCGATCACGGCCTGGTCGGGTAGCCGCAGCGCAGCGGCCTTGTTTTGCCAATATGCAAGCTCGAACACGTTCAGATGCTCCAGGGGCTTTTCTTGTGCATGGATGGTGGCCCAGGCCCGTGTCGAGGAAAAATAGTAAAAATGTCTTCGCAGACGATGAAAAAACTGGGTAGCCAATCTCCCTGGTCGCGCCGCTTGTGGTTATTGTTCAAACGCGACAAAAACTTCGCCTGAAGGGATACGGGCGGTGCGTAAATTGCTTGGATGCCTTACCCGTCCGTCCCGAGGTTTGTCGTGGCCGCCTACAACCTGCGTCAATTGAAGTACTTCATTACCACCGTCGATTGCGGCAGCGTCGCCGAGGCTTCGCGCAAGTTGTATATCGCCCAACCGGCGATCTCCACGGCGATCAAAGGCCTGGAGGACAGCTTCGGCGTGCAACTGCTGATCCGCCATCACGCCCAGGGCGTCTCCCTGACGCCCAGCGGCGCGCGCTTCTACCGCAAGGCCCAGGAACTGCTGCGCATGGCCAAGGAGTTCGAACAGAACGCTCTGGCCGATAACGACGTGGTGGCCGGGCAAATCGATATCGGCTGCTTCGAAACCGTCGCACCGCTGTATTTGCCAAAGCTGATTGCGGGGTTTTCGGCACTGTACCCGGGGGTAAAAATCCGGATCCGCGACGGTGAGCAGCAGGAGTTGGTGCAAGGCCTGACCTCGGGCACCTTCGATCTGGCGATTCTCTATGAGCACGACCTGGACGCCACCATCCAGACCGAACCCCTGATGCCGGCGCAACGCCCTTATGCCTTGCTGCCGGCGGATCATCGCTTTGCCCAGTTGAAGCAAGTGTCGCTGCGCGACCTGTGCCTGGAGCCGATGATTCTGCTGGATGTACAGCCGAGCCGGACCTACTTCGTCAGCCTGTTCGAGGAACTGGGCCTGACGCCGCACATTGCCTTCAGCTCACCGTCGATCGAGATGGTGCGAGGAATGGTCGGGCAAGGGTTTGGCTTCTCGATCCTGGTCACGCGGCCGCATTCGGAGTGCACCTATGACGGGCAAAAAGTGGTGTGCGTGGACATTGTCGAAGACGTCACGGGGTCAGGACTGGTGGCGGCGTGGTTGAAACGCGGCCAATTGACCAAACCGGCGCAGCTGTTCGCCGATTACTGCCGCGAGCAGCTCACCGAAAAATCCGAAAAAACACACCCGACCCTGTAGGCACCAGCTTGCTGGCGAAGGGTTTGGAATCTGTGGTGTTTTGCAGGACGCCTTCGCTGGCAAGCCAGCTCCCACAAGTTCTGTGGTGGTTCGGCGAACGCCATCTGTAGCAGCCGGCTTGCCGGCGAAAGGGCCGTGGAGACTTGCACCGACCTTGATGCCGCCTTCGCTGGCAAGCCAGCGCCTACTTACGCGGCTTGATCCGTGCGGTCGCTTCGGCCACCAGCGGATCATCTGGCCAGTAGTGTTTCGGGTAGCGCCCCTTCAAGTCCTTCTTCACTTCGGCGTAGGTGCTGCGCCAGAAGTTCGCCAGGTCTTGCGTCACCTGCACCGGCCGCCGCGCCGGGGACAACAGATGCAGCTTGACCACCTGCCGGCCACCGGCGATGCGCGGGGTCTCGGCCAGGCCAAACAGCTCCTGCAGGCGCACCGCCAGAATCGGCGGTTGTTCGCTGTAATCCAGACGGATCGACGAGCCTGAAGGCACGCTCAAATGATGCGGTGCCAACTCGTCGAGCCGTTGCGGCAACGGCCAGGGCAACAGGTTATGGACGATGCTCGACAGGTCCAGGTTAGCGAAGTGACTGAGCCGCGAGACCTTGCCCAGATACGGCATCAGCCAGTGCTCCAGGCTTTTGAGCAACGCGGCGTCGCTGACATCCGGCCACTCGCTCTCGCCCTTGCCCGCCAGATCCAACTGGCGCAACAAGGCGACCCGCGCCTGCCACTGACGCAACTCCGGCGTCCACGGCAACAATTCCAGACCCTTGCGCCGGACCAGATTGACCAGCGCCTGGCTGCGGGCGGTTTCATCGAGGCCGGTCAGCGGTTCGCGGCTGAGAATCAGTTCCCCGACCTTGCGCTGACGCTCGGCCCGCAACACGCCTTCGCGTTCGTCCCAATCCAGTTGATCGACCACGCGCACCTGTTCGGCCAGCACCGAGTCGAACAGTGCCGGGTCGAAATCCGTCGCCAGATAAATCCGTTCTTCACGCTGGCCCTGACGACTGCCGAGGTCGGCGATCACCAGCCAGGGTTGCTTCATCAGGCTGTCCGCTTCGGCGAACAGGGCTGCGCGGCCATTGGCCAGGCGATACTCGGCGCCGCCCGCGCGTCGTTGTTGGGCGACGCGATCGGGATAGGCCAGTGCCAGCAGCGCGCCAAGCCAGCGCGGGTGATCGGGATCGCTGACCGGCTGCGTTGCCTTGCCGCGCAGATAGCCTCGATATTGCCGCGCCAGTTGCCGCGCCCGCTGCACCCCGCCCTGGGCACCGCGAGCGGCGCGCGCCTCGCCGGACAACAGCACCAGTCGGCTGTGCAGATCCGCACCGGCACCGCGCAAGATGTCGCGCTCGCCAAGCAGCGCCGCGACATCGCAGGCCATGTCTGCCAAACCCAGGGCCTGGCCGCGCAACAGCAAATGGGCGATGCGCGGATGCGCCGGCAACTCGGCCATGGCCTGACCGTGACGGGTCAGCGTTTGGCCATCCAGTGCGCCCAAGCGTTCGAGCAGGTCCTGCGCCTGGGCGTACGCGGCGGCGGGGGGTACATCGAGCCAGACCAATTGCCCGGGCGTCACGCCCCAGCGGCCGAGTTGCAAGGCCAGACCGGCGAGGTCCGCCGAAAGGATCTCCGCACTGCCGTAGGCCGCCAGTTGTTCGTGCTGATCCTGTGACCACAGGCGATAACACACGCCGGGCTCCAGTCGCCCGGCGCGGCCCGCACGCTGGGTAGCGCTGGCCTTGGAGATACGTTGGGTGTCGAGGCGGGTCATGCCGCTGCCCGGGTCGAAACGCGGCACCCGCGCCAACCCGGCATCAATCACCACGCGCACGCCGTCGATGGTCAGGCTGGTCTCGGCGATGTTGGTGGCCAGCACCACTTTGCGTTGGCCCACCGGCGCCGGGTCGATCGCCGCACGTTGCGCGGCCAGGTCCAGTTCGCCATGCAACGGACAGAGCAACACCTGAGGGGTGTCGCCCAGCGCATCGGCCAGTTGTTGATGCACGCGTCGAATTTCCGCTTGTCCGGGCAGGAACACCAGCACGCTGCCGGTCTCATCGTTCAAGGCTTCGAGAATGGTCTGCACCAGCCGTGGCTCGATGAATTCACCCGCCTGGAATGGCCGCCCCCAACGCATCGCCACCGGGTACATGCGCCCTTCGCTGCGCAGGATCGGCGCATCGTCCAGCAGCCCGGCCAGGCGTTCGCCCTCCAGGGTCGCGGACATCAGCAGGATTTTCAGCGGTTGATCGTCGCGAAACAGCTCCCGGCCATTGAGGCTCAGGGCCAACGCGAGGTCGGCGTCGAGGCTGCGTTCGTGAAATTCGTCGAAGATCAGCAGGCCCACGCCTTCCAGTGCCGGGTCGTCCTGCAAGCGCCGAGTGAGGATGCCTTCGGTGACCACTTCGATGCGGGTGTCGGGACCGACCTTGCTGTCGAGCCGGATGCGATAACCCACGGTTTCGCCGACTTTCTCGCCCAGTTCACTGGCCAGGCGCTCCGCTGCCGCACGCGCCGCCAACCGGCGCGGCTCGAGCATCAGGATGGTTTGCCCGGCCAGCCACGACTCGTTGAGCAAGGCCAAGGGCACGCGGGTGGTTTTACCGGCGCCGGGCGGTGCTTCGAGCACGGCTTCGTGGCGTGTCGCCAAGGCTTCACGCAGGGCGGGTAAAACTTCATCAATCGGCAAAGAAATCATGCTGGCTCCCAAACAGAGCGGCGAGTATAACGGCGAACTGCCCAGTGTTCGTTGCGGTCCTAATTCATACCGATGACGCTTCGTTTTGAAATGACCCAGGAGATTTCATATGCGTATTCCCTTTCGCCTGATTGGCGGTGTTCTGGTCGCCACCCTGCTGACCCAAGTAACGGCCTGCGGTTCGATCTTCTACCCGGATCGCCGCGGCCAGATCGACGGCAAGATCGATCCGGCCATTGCCGTACTCGACGCCGTGGGCCTTCTGTTCTATATCATTCCCGGCCTGATCGCGTTTGCCGTGGACTTCGCCACCGGCGCGATTTACTTCGAACCGGGCAAGACAGCCCAGGTTGATCCGGAAAAGCTCAAGGACGCCATCGGCGCCGACGGCAAGGTCGATAACCTCAAGTTGCAGACTATTCTGCAGCGTGAACTGGGCCGCAGCTTCCCGCTGGATGATCCACGCCTGATCCAGCACAAGGGCAGCACCCAGCAACTGGCCATGTTCGGCCTGCAACCCGCCGCGTAATCGGTGCATTTCAAGGAAAGGCCGCACTTATGATCTCCAGCTCCGAACACGCCCGCCTGCTGCGGCTGGCGACTCGTGCCTCGGTGGCGGTGGCTTGCACGCTGGTCGTCGCCAAGGCCATCGCCTGGTGGCTGAGTGGATCGGTGAGCATGCTCGCCGGGTTGACCGACTCGGCACTCGACGGCATCACTTCGATGCTCAACTTGCTGGCTGTGCACTACGCCCTGCGCCCCGCCGACGACGATCATCGCTACGGGCATGGCAAGGCCGAGTCGCTGGCCGGCATGGCGCAGGCGCTGTTCATCGGCGGCAGTGCGGTGCTGATTGCGATGCAGGCGTTCGAGCGGATCAAGCATCCGGAGCCGGTGGGCGCGCCATGGATCAGCATCGGGGTGATTGTGTTCTCGCTGGTCCTGACCCTGGCGCTGCTGATGTTGCAGCATCGTGTGGTCAAGGCCACGGGGTCCAACGCGGTGCGCGCCGACTCCTTGCATTACCGCTCGGACATGCTGCTCAACGGCAGCATCCTGGTGGCGCTGGTACTGGCCGGGTTTGGCTGGCATCAGGTCGACGCCTGGTTCGGTCTGGGTATCGCTGCGTACATCCTCTGGAGCGCGGTGCAGATCGCCCGGGAAAGTTTCACGGTGCTGATGGATGAAGAGCTGCCGCCGGATGTCAGCCAGCACATGCTCGAACTGGCGTGCAGCGTTCCGGGCGTGCTGGGCGCCCATGACCTGCGCACGCGGGTCTCCGGCAACCAGTGGTTCGTGCAACTCCACCTGGAATTACCGGGGGATCTGACGCTATCCGTTGCCCACGGCATCAGCGATCAAGCCGCCGATGCAATTCACGCCGCCTACCCGCGAGCCGAGGTGCTGGTGCACGCCGACCCGATGAAAATAGCGGCAAGCTCCAAGCTTTAAGCTGCAAGTTTGAGGCTAATGCTCACAGCTTGCGGCTTGAAGCTTGAAGCTTGAAGCTTGAAGCTTGGAGCTTCAAGCTGCTACTGAACCTGATACCCCCGACTGCTCAGGCAATTGCCCTGAGCCTGGCGATAGGCTTGCACCACCGAAGGGTCTGGCTGGTAGGTCGCGGTTCGCGGATCGAAGCCACTCTGCTGTACCGCGTATTGATAACACTCGTAGCCATCCCGATTGACTTGCTCCTGGGACTGGCCGTTGGCCGGATAGGCCACCACGTCATAACTGTTATTGGCGGGTTGCGGCGGCTGCGGTTGAAGGCTGCCAACGGGTGGTTCGACCACGACGTAATCCTGGGTACTCTCCTGATAGGCGTAGTACGCGCCCGCCGCCAGAAATAGCACCGCGCCGCCGATCAACACCTGTTCGGCGTAATCCGGCAAGTAACTGACGCGAATCCCGCGCGGTGGTTCAACCACCACATAACGCGGGCCCAGCGGGCGATACCAGTAACCGCCGGAGTAGAAATAATCCATGCCACGGTAAGGCACGCGGTACTCGCGGTCCGGGAAGCGATCGATCACATGACCCGGACGATACTGCGGCCCAGGGCCCCAACCATTGCCGTGCCCGTTCGGACGGCCCTGCCACTGATTATTACTCGACGGCGCACCGGTATAGCCGCCCCAGTGCTGGTTGTTGTCGTTGCGCCGCGGCACGTCCTGGTAATACCCGCGCTGCGGCGGCTGGGTCTGACGCACCGCGTCGGGCCTTGGCTGGATCGGCAAGTCATTGGCCGGCAATTGCGGTGGCGGCGGAGGGGAACGAACCGGATTGTTGAAATCGGGCTGTTGACGGTTTTGCCATTGGCCATCGTTCCGGTTCTGGCCGTTGTGCTCGAACTGGCGACTGTTGTCGCCACGAATGACGTCATTGTTTTGCGGGCGCGGTTGATTGTTGCCATGGCCCTGATTATTTCCCTGATGACCGCCCTCCCCCTGTCGACCACCCTCGGGCCCACGGTTCTGCGGCTCATCGGCCAACGATTGCGCAGTGACACTGACACACAGTAAACCAACTCCGGCCAAACGCCAGATGCGCGACTTCATGCTTTTCCTCACTGTGGGGACTGCTGGGGTACGGATTGCGTAGGAGCGAACAGCGCTTGTACGTAAGACTGGAAATGCACAGGCTGGTTCTGCCACAGGTTATCAGTCGCGAAACTTATTTATTGAGGGGCAGCACTATATTCCAGGCATAGAAAAAGGGGAGACCTGTCGGCCTCCCCTTGAGAACTTCGTCCGTGCTCGACGCTTTTGACGTCGGCTCACCTCACGCCGTCTTCTGGACAGTGTGTAGCTCGGGGGCCGGCACATCCCCTGTGGGGGTGGCGACCGCAGCTGGCCTGATTGGGCGAGCCGCACTGGACTGTTTGTCCGAGCAGTGATTCTGGTGATAAGAATAGGCTCGGAGAGCCAGCAGAGGATTGCGAAGATTGCTCAAATAAACACTACTTGCGCAATTTTTAACCCTGGATAGATAATCTGTCGCAATAGTTATGACAAAGGCCTGATTGATGAGCAAACTCGACCGATACGACCTGAGCATTTTGGCTGAATTGCAGCGTGATGCACGCATCTCCAATCAGGAGCTGGCCGAACGCATCGGCCTGTCACCGTCGCCCTGCTCACGGCGGGTCAAGCAACTGGAGGACGACGGCTACATTTCCCGCCAGGTCGCCTTGCTCGACCGCAAGATGCTCGGCCTGAGCCTGACGGCGTATGTGCTGATCGGCATGGACCGCCATACGCCAGAGCGCTTCGAGAACTTCGAAGCGGCTATCCGTACCTTGCCGCAAGTCCTGGAATGCAGCCTGGTGACCGGGATGGATGCCGATTATCAGCTCAAGGTCGTGGTGCCGGACATGGACCACTATCAAAAACTGCTGCTGGGGCACCTGACGCGAATTGAAGGCGTGACCAGCGTGCGCTCCAGTTTTGTGTTGAATCAGGTTTTGAACAGCACAGAGTTGCCGCTGACTCATCTTCGTAGCTAAGGGCGCCTTCGCTGGCAGCCAGTTCCTACAGGGGATCTTCAGCGCACCAGGATCAACTGTAGGAGCGAGCTTGCTCGCGATGGGGCCGCAACAGCCGACGAATGACTGCGACACACCGCCGCAGGTCAATACTGCCCTCCCCCAGCGAGGCGTATACTCCCCGCGCCCTTTTAGCCTCGCCCGCGCTGGAGATGTTCAATGGATCCTGCAGTTTTCGAAGAGTGGATGATGACCGGCCTGGTCTCCATCCTGATCATTTTCATGGGTTTCATCGTCTGGGATCTGGCGAAGAAGTCCAAGGCCGGGCGTTTCGGCTCGTTCATTCTGTTCTTCGTGCTGGGCCTTGGCGTGGCGGCGTTCGTCATCAAGAGCGTGGTGATCGGATTGATCGAGTCCGGCACCTTATAAGCGCGCCGGCACTTCCTTCCACTGGCCCTGATCGAGCCCTTCGAGGCTCCAGTCGCCGATTCTGACCCGCACCAGGCGCAAGGTTGGCAGCCCGACCGCCGCCGTCATGCGGCGCACCTGACGGTTTCGCCCCTCGCGAATCACCAGCTCCAGCCAACGGGTCGGCACACTCTTGCGAAAGCGCACCGGCGGATTGCGCGGCCACAACTCGGGTTCGTCGAGTTGCCGCGCCTCGGCAGGCAAGGTCATGCCGTCGTTCAACTCCACGCCATCGCGCAAACGCTGCAACTGCTCGGCGCTCGGCTCACCTTCCACTTGCACCCAATAGGTCTTGGCCAGTTTGTGTTTCGGGTCGGCGATCCGCGCCTGTAGCTGGCCGTCGTTGGTCAGCAGCAGCAAGCCTTCGCTGTCACGGTCCAGCCGTCCGGCGGGGTAAATCCCCGGAATATCGATAAAGTCCTTGAGCGTCGCCCGACCTTCGCCATCGCTGAATTGCGTCAGCACATCGAAGGGTTTGTTGAACAGGATCAGTTTGGGCTCGGCCGGTGGCGCCTTGGCGACACGGCGCGGGGCCGAAGGGGATGGCTTCGCGCCAGGACGGCGAGAAACGGGACGTTGAGGACGGGACATGGCAAAAGAGACATCTAACGGTCAGGGCTGACAATGCTAGGGCGCGCCATCAATAATTACCACTGCCACGCCCTTGCCCCGACCGCTAAATGACCATGACAAACCGTTAGCGGAACGGCGGTTCGTCGAAGCTGCGCAGTTTGCGCGAGTGCAGCGAGTTGAGTTCGGTGCGCAGCAAGTCCACCGCCTCGATGCCGATCTTCAAATGCTGGCTGACCGCGCGTTCATAGAAGGCGTTGGCCGAGCCCGGCAGCTTGATTTCACTGTGCAGCGGCTTGTCCGACACGCAGAGCAACGTGCCGTAAGGCACACGCAGGCGATAGCCCTGGGCGGCGATGGTGCCGCTTTCCATGTCCACCGCGACGGCGCGAGACAGGTTGATCAGCGGACGCTCCTGGGCCCAGCGCAGCTCCCAGTTACGGTCGTCGTAGGTCAATACGGTGCCGGTGCGCAGGCGTTTCTTCAATTGGTCGCCTTGCTCGCCGGTGATGTTGGCCGCCGCTTGCTGCAAGGCCATCTGCACTTCGGCCAGGGCCGGGATCGGAATGTTCGGCGGCACCACCCGGTCGAGAATCCCGTCACGGCGCATGTAGGCGTGCGCCAGCACGTAGTCGCCAATGGTCTGCGACTGACGCAAGCCGCCGCAGTGGCCGATCATCAGCCAGCAGTGCGGACGCAGCACCGCCAGGTGATCGGTGATGTTCTTGGCGTTGGACGGGCCGACGCCGATGTTCACCAGGGTCACCCCGTGACCGTCGCTGGCGATCAGGTGATAGGCCGGCATCTGGTAGCGGTGCCAGACCACGCCGGCGGCAATAGCCGAGGCTTCGCCGTGGTCCATGCTCTTTTCGATGATCACGTTGCCCGGCAGCACCATGCGCACGAAACGCGGGTCTTTGCGCAATTGTTCAAGGCCATGGACGATGAACTGGTCGACGTAACGGTGGTAGTTGGTCAGCAGAATCCACGGCTGTACATGACGCCAGTCGCTGCCGGTGTAGTGCACCAGTCGGCGCAGGGAGAAATCCACCCGCGCGGCATCGAACAGCGCCAGTGGCAGCGGATCGGTGTTTTCCCAGTCGTACAAGCCATCGGCAATGCCGTCGGTCGCCGCCGACAGGTCGGTGCTGGGGAACACCCGAGCCAGCACGGCAGCGGTGACGCCAGAGCCGGCCAGCTCATCGCCCTGTTCGACGACATACGGATACGGGATGTTTTGCTGACTGACACCGACCTCTACGGTCACGGTGAAGTCGTGCATCAAGGGCACAAGCTGTTCCAGCAGGTACTTACGGAACGCCGAAGGGTGGGTGACGGTGACGCTGTAGGTGCCTGGCAACTGGACCTTGGCGTAGGCGCGGGTGGTCTGCGGGACTTCGCCCTGGCAAAGGTAGGTCAGACGCAGTTCGGGATATCGAAACATTGCCCGCTGCTCGGCGTCCGGTTCGACACGATCCTTGAGGTAGCGCTTGAGCGCCTGACTCAGAGCGGTGGTTGCACGATTGTGCAAGAGCGCAAGCCGGTCAACGGCTTGCTCGGCGGTTTGAACGACAATAAAAGCTTCGGTCACGATCAGCATCCTGTGTTCTGACTTGCAGGCCTTCATCTTGCCTGCATCGTCGCTTCACGGGAACAGTGGCATGCTGATACAAAAAATATTGCACACACCGAAAATCCTGTGGGAGCGAGCCTGCTCGCGATCAGGTCATCACATCCAACATTTTGGTTGAATGGAAGTTCGCTATCGCGAGCAGGCTCGCTCCCACAGTAGGTTGATGGTGATCAAAAGCCCTGCGGGGTCGACCGCGCGACAATGGCTTCCACCTCCAGCCCCCGTGGCAACGCGCCATATACACGTCCGGCGGAACCGAGACGACTGGCGATGAAGGCATCGCTGACCGCCGCATTGCCTGCCTCCAGCAGCAGTTTGGCTTGCAGACCCAGGGCAATGTCTTCGGTCAATTGCCGGGCACGGTACTGAATGTCACTGGTGTCCTTGAAGGCTGTCTGCAACCGATTGATGTGCGCGGCCAGGCGCTTGTCGCCATGGCCGTCGCCCAGCTCGTTGAACAATACGTCCAGCACGCCAGGCTCTTTGGACAGCGCCCGCAGCACATCGAGGCATTGCACGTTGCCGGAGCCTTCCCATGTCGAGTTGACCGGCGCCTCGCGGTACAGCCGCGGCAGGATGCTGTCTTCGACATATCCGGCCCCCCCCATGCATTCAGCGGCTTCATTGATCATGGCTGGCGCGCGCTTGCAGATCCAGTACTTGCCCACTGCTGTCACCAGTCGGGCGAATTTCGCTTCCTGCTCACTCTCCAGATGATCCAGCGCCCGGCCCATGCGCAAGCTCAAGGCCAGCGCCGCTTCGCTTTCCAGTGCCAGGTCCGCCAGCACGTTTTGCATCAATGGCTGTTCGCTGAGCAATTTGCCGCCGACCGAGCGGTGCGCACAGTGATGGCTGGCCTGGGTCAGGGCCTGGCGCATCAGCGAACTGGAACCGACCATGCAATCGAAGCGGGTCATGGCCACCATTTCGATGATGGTGGGAACACCGCGCCCCTCTTCGCCGACCATCCACGCCAGCGCACCACGAAACTCCACTTCGCTGGAGGCGTTGGAGCCGTTGCCGAGCTTGTTTTTCAGGCGCTGGATGTAGAACTGATTGCGCGTGTCATCCGGGCGATGGCGCGGCAGCAGGAAACAGGTCAAGCCCTTGTCCGTCTGCGCAAGCGTCAGAAAGGCATCGCACATCGGCGCCGAACAGAACCACTTGTGCCCCACCAGTTCGTAAGCCTGGCCAGGACCGCTGGCACCGACCGGATAAGCCTTGGTGGTGTTGGCACGAACGTCGGTGCCACCCTGTTTCTCGGTCATGGCCATGCCAATGGTGACCCCGGCCTTATGGACCATGCCGACGTTGCGCGGGTCGTATTCGGTGGCAAGAATTTTCGGCAGCCATTGTCTGGCCAGATCCGGCTGCAGACGCAGTGCCGGCACGCTGGCGAACGTCATGGTCAGCGGGCAGCCACTGCCGGCTTCGGCCTGGCTGTGCAAATAGGTCATGGACGCGCGGGCAACATGGGCACCGTCCTGGGGGTGTGCCCAGGGCAAGGAGGTCAGGCCATGCTCGATCGCCGTGCGCATCAGTTGGTGATAGGCCGGGTGAAACTCCACCAGGTCGATACGATGGCCAAAGCGGTCGTGACTGTTGAACACCGGTTTGTTCTGATTGGCCAGGAATCCCGCTTCCATCAGCGGCCCGCCCGCCAGCGCACCGTACGCATCGATCCGCGATTCGGCCCAACCGGCCCCGAAGCGCCGCGACCACTCCTGCAACGGCAGGTCGATGCGATACAGGTTGATGCCGTCCAGAGACGGTGGCTGGTTGGTGACTTCGTGGGTTTCGGCAAACTGATGCAGGTTCATGACGGGGCTCCTTTGGTCAGCCAAGGGACCTCAGTTAAGCACCGCCCTTGGGCTGATCAAAGTGTCATATTTGCCTAACTGCCGGCGCTTTCGCCCTGTTACGCGCAAAGCACCCGTCGATAGAGCGCAGCCTGCAAATCTTCGAATTTCACCGGTTTGTTCAGGTAGTCGATCAACGCGCCGGTCGGGCAGCGCTCCCGTTCAACGCCCAGTGCGATGATGAATATCGGCACCTCGGCGCAGCCCGGCAAGGCGCGAATCTGGCAGCACAACGACACACCCTCCACGGCCGGCAACTGACAATCGAGCAGCACGGCGTCGAAGGTTTCACACTGCAACAATTCGAGTGCGGTTTGGCCGCTGTCAGCCGTGCGGACCCGGAACCCGAGCTTGAGCAACATGCCGCGCATCACCAACTGATTGATGCTGTTTTCGTCCGCCAACAACACCGAGCAATCCTGCGGCAGGCGCAGGCGCGGGAAATCCCGGGCCATAGAGGGCACCGTCGAACGTTCCGACGCTGGCACTTCGAACTCGACATCGAGCTGGAAGCGACTCCCACGCCCAGGCTCGGAGCGATGGGTCAGGCGTCCGCCAAGCAACTCCACCAACTGCCGGCAGATGGCCAGACCCACGCCCAAGCCACCGTATTCACGGGTCATCGAACCATCGAGCTGGAAGAAGCGTTGATACATGGTCGCCTCCCCCAGATCGGTAAAGCCGATGCCGGTGTCGATCACCGCGAAGGACAGCGCGAGTCGGTCAGGCTCGACGGTTTTACCCGTCACCCGCAACGCCAACCCTCCCACCTTGGTGAATTTGATCGCGTTATCCAGCAGGCATTCCAGGCATTGCGCCAACTTGGTGCTATCGCCATGCAATCGGTCCGGCACGCCGGGTGCCACGTCGACCTTGAAGTCCAGCGATTTGCTCGACGCACTGCCGTCGAATTGCACACGCAACGCCTCGACCACACCGCGCAAACTGAATGTCGTCGGGTAAGCCTTGAGCTTGCCGGCCTGCAACTCGGTCAGGGTCAGGATGCCGTTGACCATACGCATCATCTCCCGCGCCGATCCCGCGGCTGTTTGCTGGTATTGCTCCAGCTCGGGGTCCATCTCGACGGTCTGCATCAGCTCCAGTGAGCCGATCACCCCGTTCATGGGCGTGCGCAGTTCATGGGTCAGGGTGGCCAGGAATTCGTCCTTGAGCTTGTTACTGTGGGCCAGTTGCTGGTTGAGCACTTCAAGTTTTTGCCCGGCGTCGAACAACGTTTGCGCCTGCTGTTCGCGCATCGCATTGATGCGGTCGGCCAGGGCCAGGGACAGCAGTGCCACTTCGATGGCCGAACCGATCTGGCTGGAGTACATGGTCAGGAACACGTTCGGCAGATAACCCAGCACCATCAGCGTGTTGATGATGCCGCCCAGCAAAAAAGCCGACCAGGCAATGATGAAATACCGCGCCACTCGCAGACCACGTAGCCAGGCGAAAATCCCCGCAGAAAAGATCACCACGGTAAAGGTCAGCGCCAGCGCCGTGGCCAGGCGCAGGGCCAGGGCGTAACTGGTCATCAAGGACAATCCAACCACCAGCGCGCTGAACGCCACCAATGCCAGCAACAGGCGATCGAGCCAGCGACTGTGGGTGGCCGTCTGCAAGAAGCTGCGAGCGAACTGGCTGCCAAACAGTCCGGCGCAACCAATGAAAAATGGCGTCGCAGCGTTGGCCCACCAGGGGTTGTCCGGCCAGAAATACTGCACGGCCGCACCATTCACAGAGAGCTGGTACAGGCCGAACGAGGCAATGTAGACGATGTAATAGAGGTAACTGGTGTCGCGCACACTGAGGTAGATGAACAAGTTGTAGACCAGCATGCCCAGCAACACGCCATAGATCAGGCCCAACACATAGAGTCGGACCGGCTGCTCTTCGAGGTAGGCGGTGCTTGACCACAATGTCACCGGCGCCTGGATCGAGCCCTCACTTTGCAAGCGCAGGTACAGGGTTTGGGTCTGGCCGGGGGTGAAGTTCAGACTGAACAGGTAGTTGTTCTGACGGATCTCGCGGCTGGCGAACGGCAAGGCATCGCCCGTCTGGCGAACCAATTGATAGTTGCCGGCTGCATCAGGCAAGTAGAGGTCAAGGTGATCGAGGGGTGGATACGCCAGCTCCAGCAGCCAGGTCCGTTGCGCCGTCGGGTCGGTCGGGCGGTACTGCAAGTCGATTTTCAGCCAGAACACCGAACGCGAGTAGCCGGCATTGAGGGTGGCTTTGTCATGGGGTTTGAAGTTACCGGCCGCCGCTTGTGCGCGCACGTCCGCAACGGTCGCCTGACCACTTGCGTCTTCAAACACCTGCAGGGATCGGCCCAGGGGGAGGCTTTGAGTGAACTCATCGAATTCGACGGCGTTCGCCAAAATGGGCAAACACAACATCAACATTAGCAAATAGCGCATTGGTGCCCCAGCGTGGCCTATCCGGTTCTGTCAGGAAGCCCCCCATTCCTTTTGAGCAGACGTAAAACCGGTATTACCTGTTATTGATTTGGATCCACTCTAGCATAGCCGTTGATGGCCATTGAGCACTACTGAAATTTTTCCTGCAAAGGCTCTAGATCGGGCTTTTCAGCGGAGATTATTGAGCTAGAGCTGTTTGATTGATCAGCTTGTAAAAATACCTGAGCGAACACCTGTGGCGAGGGTGCTTGCTCCCGCCAGGCTGCGAAGCGGCCCCAACGTTTTGTCAGTTGCGCCGAGCCATTGGACTTGACGACTGCTTCGCACTCGAGCGGGAGCAAGCTCCCCCTCGCCACAAGCATGTCGCTGCATCCGAAAAAAGATGTTTGGTGGTAAGCTCGCGCACCATGAATATCTACAGCTCTCGCCCCGTTGTCCTCTGTCTCTCCGGCCACGACCCAAGTGGTGGCGCCGGCTTGCAGGCAGATATCGAAGCCCTGCTCGCTCAGGGTTGCCATGCGGCTCCGGCCGTCACTGCCCTGACCGTGCAAGACACGGTCAATGTCACTGACTTCCGTGTCCTCGACCGTGAGTGGGTGTTGGCCCAGGCCAATGCCGTGCTCAACGATTCCGAGGTCGCGGCCGTCAAACTGGGCATGCTCGGTTCGCTGGAAATGGTCGACACCGTGGTCGAACTGCTCTCGGCGCACCCGCACCTGCCAGTGGTCTGCGACCCGGTGCTGCGCGCTGGCGGCGGCGGACGCCTGGGCAAGGATGAAGTCGGCTACGCCATGCGCGAACGCTTGCTGCCGCTCTCGATCATCGCCACCCCTAACCTTCCCGAAGCCCGCATCCTCGCCGAACTGCCCGAAGGCACCGCGGACGAGTGCGCTGAAAAACTCCTGCCGTTCGTCAAACACCTGCTGATCACCGGCGGCCATGGCGACGAAACCGAAATCCACAATCGCCTCTACAGCCGCGACGGCCATCGCGACACTTTTACCTGTCAGCGCCTGCCGGGCAGTTATCACGGTTCCGGCTGCACCCTGGCCAGCGCACTCGCCGGCCGTCTGGCCCAGGGTGAAAACCTCGCCAGCGCCGTACAGACTGCACTTAACTACACGTGGCGCACCCTGCGTGACGCGGAGCAACTGGGCAAAGGGCAATTCGTGCCACGCCGCCTGCCACTGGACTTCTGTTCGTAACGCCATGAGGCCTGTCCGATGAAACTACGTGGCCTGTACGCCATTACCGACAGCCAATTGCTGGCCGGTAAATTTCTCTCGTACGTGGAGGCGGCGCTGGAAGGCGGCGTCACCCTGCTGCAGTACCGCGACAAGAGCAGCGATGAGGCCCGTCGACTGCGCGAGGCGCAAGCCCTGCGCAATTTGTGCGAGCGCTACAAGACGCAGTTGATCATCAATGACGACGCCGAACTGGCCGCACGCCTGAACGTAGGCGTACACCTGGGCCAAACCGACGGCCCGTTGTCGCCGACCCGCGCCCTGCTCGGCTCCAAAGCCATCATCGGTTCGACCTGCCATGCACGGCTCGACCTGGCCGAGCAAGCTGTCAAGGAAGGCGCCAGTTATGTCGCGTTCGGACGCTTCTTCAATTCCAACACCAAGCCCGGCGCCCCGACCTGCAGCCTCGATCTGCTGGACCAGGCGCGCCAGCAATTGCACCTGCCGATCTGTGCGATCGGCGGCATCACCCTGGACAACGCCGCCCCGCTGGTGGCCCATGGCGTCGATCTGCTGGCCGTGGTGCATGGTTTGTTTGGCGCCGAGAGCACGACCGAAGTGACCCGCCGCGCCCGCGCATTCAATGAATTACTAAAAATCTGATTTGAGAGTCCGCACATGTCTCGTTCCGAAACCCTGTTTGCCAATGCCCAGAAACACATTCCCGGTGGCGTGAACTCGCCAGTGCGCGCGTTCAAGAGCGTTGGCGGCACGCCGTTGTTCTTCAAACACGCTGAAGGCGCCTACGTCACCGACGAAGACAACAAGCGTTATGTGGATTACGTCGGTTCCTGGGGCCCGATGATTCTCGGCCACAGCCACCCGGACGTGCTGGACGCGGTGCGCAAACAACTGGAGCACGGCCTGTCCTACGGCGCGCCGACCGAGATGGAAACCCAGATGGCCGACCTGGTCTGCTCGCTGGTGCCATCGATGGACATGGTGCGCATGGTCAGCTCCGGCACCGAAGCGACCATGAGTGCCATTCGTCTGGCCCGCGGTTTCACTGGCCGCGACAGCATCATCAAGTTTGAAGGCTGCTACCACGGTCACTCCGACAGCCTGCTGGTCAAGGCCGGTTCCGGGGCCCTGACCCAGGGCGTACCGAGTTCGGCCGGCGTGCCGGCGGCGTTCGCCAAACACACCCTGACCCTGCCATTCAACGACATCGACGCGGTTGAAGCGATGCTCGCCGAAGTCGGGCAGGACGTGGCCTGCATCATCGTTGAACCGGTGGCTGGCAACATGAACTGCGTACCACCGGCGCCAGGTTTCCTCGAAGGCCTGCGGACCCTGTGCGACAAGCACGGCGTGGTCCTGATTTTCGACGAAGTGATGACCGGCTTCCGTGTCGCCCTGGGCGGCGCCCAGGCTCACTACGGCGTAACGCCGGACCTGACCACGTTCGGCAAGATCATCGGCGGCGGCATGCCGGTCGGCTGCTTCGGTGGCAAGCGCGAAATCATGTCGCGCATCGCCCCGCTGGGCCCGGTCTACCAGGCTGGTACGTTGTCGGGTAACCCGCTGGCGATGGCTGCCGGCCTGACCACCCTGCGCCTGATCAGCCGTCCGGGTTTCCACGCGGAGCTGACCGACTACACCACGCGCCTGCTCGATGGCTTGCAACAACGTGCCGATGCGGCAGGCATCCCGTTCGTGACCACTCAGGCCGGCGGCATGTTCGGCCTGTACTTCAGCGGCGCCGACGACATCGTGACCTTCGATGACGTGATGGCCAGCGATGCGGCGCTGTTCGGTCGCTTCTTCCACCTGATGCTCGAAGGTGGTGTGTACCTGGCGCCAAGCGCGTTCGAAGCCGGCTTCACCTCGATCGCCCACGGCGAAACCGAGCTGAAACTGACCCTGGATGCCGCTGAGCGCGCGTTCGCTGCACTGAAGTAACGTGATCGAGCCGACGCTGGCCGTCGCCAGCGTCGGCTTTCACCTGCATTCCCGCTTTTTTTCCGACTCATCTGCCAACAATCCCCAGCAAAGTGGGCGATATATTTCCCGCGCAGCAGAAAAACGAGTAAAGACTTTGTAAGGTTGGCCCTGCTTATTTCATAATGCGCGCTTATTGGATCCCCTCGATGGGTCCGCGCGCCCTTCAGAGGTAAGTCGATTCCCATGAACCGCACCGGCCGCGCCCTTTCACTGGGCTGCCTGTTGCTCCTTCAGCCCCTGCTCGCGCTCGCACAAGCAGGCGGTAACTCGTTGTTAATCCCAGCGATGGGTCGCTGCACCCTCAATACCCAGCCGCAAGACCTGGCACAGGCACTCGCCGCCTGCCAGAAAGCGTCGGATGAAGGGGATGCCCAAGCGCAATACGAGTTGGGTGAGTTTTACTACGAAGGCAAAAACGCCCCGCGCGACCTCAATCAAGCCCTGAGCTATTTCGAAAAGGCCTCGCTGCAAGGCCACGCCCAGGCGCAATTCAAACTCGGCACCATGTTTTTCCACGGTGAAGGCGTGCCGGCCAATAACGTTCAGGCGTATATCCTTCTGAAAATGGCTGCGGTCAATGGCGACGAAGATGCGCTGGACACTGCCGACGAAGTCACCGAAAAGATGCCTCGCGAAGAACTGGAAGTCGCCACTCAGGTGCTGGGGCAAATTTTCCGTAAGTATTTGATGGAATTGCAGAGCGCCGATGGGCGTACGCCGTTCGCGCCGTTGCCTTAAGTTCTGTACCGATTTTTCTGGCCCCATCGCGAGCAAGCTCGCGATGGGGACGACTCGGTCACGAAACCTTACTTCTCAGGCATCGGCATCGGAAACGGCATGACATTGCCGACCGCGCCACGGGCTTCGCTGATTTTCGGCGTGCCCAGGCGCTCGACTTCGTCGATGCGCACGATCGAATGCATGGGCACAAAACTGCGCACCACGCCTTCGAACTGAGCCTTGAGCTTCTCTTCGCTCGGATCGACGACCACTTGCGTGCGCTCGCCAAAGACGAACTCTTCCACTTCCAGAAAGCCCCACAGATCACTTTGATAGATCTGCTTGGCGTACATTTCGAACACCTGGCCCTGGTTGAGGAAAATCACCTTGTAGATTGGAGCTTCACGTTTGGTCATGGTGGGCGGGTAACACATCGAGGGATAAAAAAGAGGGCGCGAACTATAGCATAGCCGTCGGACGCGCAGCGGTAGGAACCTGGGTGCATGTTCCCTATAATGCGCGGTTCTTTGAATCACGTGATGACTCTTTCCATGGCCAAGAAGCTTTACATCGAAACCCACGGTTGCCAGATGAACGAGTACGACAGCTCGCGCATGGTCGATCTGCTGGGCGAACACCAGGCCCTGGAAGTCACCGCGCGTGCTGAAGACGCCGACGTGATCCTGCTCAACACCTGCTCGATCCGCGAACGGGCTCAGGATCGTGTCTACTCTCAGCTCGGCCGCTGGCGCGAACTGAAACTCGCCAACCCGGACATGGTCATCGCCGTCGGCGGTTGCGTGGCCAGCCAGGAAGGCGCCGCCATTCGAGATCGCGCGCCCTACGTGGACGTCGTCTTCGGCCCGCAGACCTTGCACCGCCTGCCGGAAATGATCGACGCCGCACGCATCAGCAAGCTGCCGCAGGTCGACGTTTCTTTCCCGGAAATCGAAAAATTCGACCACTTGCCCGAGCCGCGCATCGATGGCCCCAGCGCTTACGTGTCGGTGATGGAAGGCTGCAGCAAGTACTGCACCTTCTGCGTGGTGCCGTACACCCGCGGTGAAGAAGTGAGCCGGCCATTCGACGACGTGATCGCCGAGATCATTCACCTGGCTGAAAACGGCGTGCGCGAAGTCACCTTGCTGGGGCAGAACGTCAACGGTTATCGCGGCACCACGCACGACGGTCGCCTGGCCGATCTGGCCGAGCTGATCCGCGTGGTCGCCGCCATCGATGGCATCGACCGCATCCGCTACACCACCTCGCACCCGCTGGAATTCTCCGACAGCCTGATCCAGGCCCACGCCGAGGTGCCGGAACTGGTGAAACACCTGCATTTGCCAGTGCAGTCAGGCTCGGACCGCATCCTCGCGGCGATGAAGCGCAACCACACCGCGCTGGAATACAAATCCAAACTGCGCAAGCTGCGCGCGGCCGTACCGGGCATCTGCATCAGTTCGGACTTCATCGTCGGTTTCCCCGGCGAGACGGAAAAAGACTTCGAACAGACCATGAAACTGATCCAGGACGTCGGCTTCGACTTTTCCTATTCGTTCGTCTATAGCCAGCGTCCAGGTACTCCAGCCGCCGATCTGGCAGACGACACCCCCGAAGAGCTGAAAAAAGAGCGCTTGAACGCCTTGCAACATCGCCTGAACCAACAAGGCTTCGAAATCAGCCGACAAATGGTCGGGTCGATCCAGCGGATTCTGGTCACCGATTATTCGAAAAAAGACCCCGGAGAGCTGCAAGGCCGGACCGAAAATAATCGAATCGTCAACTTCAAGTGTGACAATCCGACCCTGATCGGTCAGTTTGCCGACGTGCACATCGATGCCGCACAGCCGCACTCGCTGCGAGGCTCGCTGATTCAATAACACCGATCCCTGTGGGAGCAGGCTTGCCAACGATAGGGCCAGCAAGCCCGACAACGATGTCGCCAGTTACATCGCCATCGCTGGCAAGCCAGCTCCCACAGTGAAATGCATTGTTCTTGAGAATGGGTTGATCCATTTAAGAGCTTTCGCACCCACGCCACTGGCGCTATCCTTGAACTCATCACTATTGCCCCAGGGCGGCTAAATACGACCTTGAACGCACCCATCGAACCACATCGTTTTATCCTCGAGCCTTTTGAAGCTCGCCGCTTCGCCAATTTGTGCGGGCAATTCGACGAGCATCTGCGCTTGATCGAACAGCGCCTGACCATCGAGATCCGCAACCGCGGCAATCAGTTCGAGCTGATCGGCGAACCCAAGCACACCACCTCTGCGGAAAACCTGCTGCGCCGCCTGTACCGGGAAACCAAGGGTACGGAGCTGTCGCCGGACATGGTTCACCTGTTCCTGCAGGAATCGGCCGTTGAAGAGCTGGACAATCACGCCCCTGCCGAAGCCTCCGTCGCCCTGCGCACCAAGAAAGGCATGATTCGCCCTCGCGGCTTGAATCAGTTGCGCTACGTGAAGGAAATCCTCGGCAACGACATCAACTTCGGCATTGGTCCGGCCGGTACCGGCAAGACCTATCTGGCGGTTGCCTGCGCGGTCGATGCACTGGAACGCGAGCAGATCCGCCGCATTCTGTTGGTGCGTCCAGCGGTCGAAGCCGGTGAGAAACTCGGCTTCCTGCCTGGGGATCTGTCCCAGAAGATCGACCCGTATTTGCGCCCGCTGTACGACGCGCTCTACGAGATGCTCGGCTTCGAATACGTCGCCAAACTGATCGAACGCCAGGTGATCGAAGTCGCCCCCTTGGCTTATATGCGCGGGCGCACGCTGAACAACAGCTTCATCATCCTCGACGAAAGCCAGAACACCACGGTCGAGCAAATGAAAATGTTCCTGACCCGGATCGGCTTCGGCTCTACCGCCGTCATCACCGGTGACATCACCCAGGTCGACCTGCCCAAAGGCACCAAATCCGGGCTGCACCATGTGATCGAAGTGCTCAAAGACGTGCCAGGCATCAGCTTTACCCATTTCATGCCCAAGGACGTCGTGCGTCATCCGTTGGTGCAGCGCATTGTCGAAGCCTATGAGCGCTTCGAGAACCGCGTGACCGATGAAGCACCAAAGGACAGCCGCCGCGATGCTTGAGCTTGATCTGCAACTGGCTACCCAGGCGCCCGCCCCCGGCGAGGCCGAGTTCCGCCAATGGTGCGAATTGGCCCTGCGCCAGCGCAGCGCCGACTCCGAGATGACCATTCGTCTGGTCGACGAAGCCGAAGGCCGCGAACTGAATCACACCTGGCGGCAGAAGGATTACGCCACTAACGTCCTGTCATTCCCTGCCGACGTACCCGACGAGTTTCTCGACATCCCGTTGCTGGGCGATCTGGTGATCTGCGTGGCCGTGGTCGAGCGCGAAGCCGCCGAACAGGGCAAGGAACTCAAGGCCCACTGGGCTCATCTGGTGATTCACGGCTGCTTGCATCTACTGGGATACGACCATATAGATGACGACGAAGCCGAGGAAATGGAAGCACTGGAACGAACGTTGCTTGCAGAATTGGGCTATCCCGATCCGTACGCGGACGACGAAACCGAAACATCCCCAACCGTTACAACAAAGGATTCAGAGTAATCGCTATGAGCGAAGATCGATCGAGCAACGGGCAAAAGTCCTGGCTGGGTAAGCTCACCCAGGCTTTTGCCCATGAGCCGAAAAACCGCCAGGAGCTGCTGGAGCTGCTGCGCGACGCACACCAAAACAAACTGCTGGACAGCGAAGCGCTGGCCATCGTCGAAGGCGCCATCCAGGTCGCTGACCTGCAAGTACGGGACATCATGGTCCCGCGCTCGCAGATGGTCAGCATCAAGGCGACCCAGACACCCCGCGAGTTCCTGCCCGCCGTGGTCGACTCGGCCCACTCCCGCTACCCGGTGATCGGCGAGAGCCACGATGACGTGATGGGCGTGTTGCTGGCCAAGGACTTGCTGCCGTTGATCCTTCGGGAGAACGGCGACAGCTTCAATATCAAGGATCTGCTGCGCCCGGCCACATTCGTGCCGGAGTCCAAGCGCTTGAACGTGCTGCTGCGCGAGTTCCGCGCCAACCATAACCACATGGCCATCGTCATTGACGAATACGGCGGCGTGGCGGGCCTGGTGACCATCGAAGACGTGCTCGAACAGATTGTGGGCGACATCGAAGACGAACACGATGTCGAAGAAGACAGCTACATCAAGCCGCTGCCAAGCGGTGATTTCCTGATCAAGGCCCTGACGCCGATCGAGAACTTCAACGAGTTCTTCGACAGTGAATTCTCCGATGACGAATTCGACACCGTCGGCGGCCTGGTGATGAGTGCATTCGGGCACCTGCCAAAACGCAACGAAATCACCGAAATCGGCCCCTATCGCTTCCGCATCCTGAATGCCGACAGTCGTCGGATTCATCTGCTGCGCTTGACGCCCATCGCCCGGTAAATATTAAGGATAGAAATGCGCTGGACTACCCGCCCCGGCTGGCCCGGTAACCTGCTGGCCGTGGCGGCCGGTGCAATCACCACCCTGGCCCTGGCGCCGTTCGATATCTGGCCCTTGGCACTGCTGGCGGTCGGCCTTTTTTATGCCGGTCTGCGCGAACTGAGCCCTCGCCAGTCACTCGGCCGTGGCTGGTGTTTCGGTTTTGGCCTGTTCGGCGCCGGTACCAGCTGGATCTACTACAGCATTCACAACTTCGGTGGCGCTTCGGTGTTGCTGGCCGGGTTCCTGATGCTGCTGTTCACGGCGGCGATTGCCTGGTTCTTTGCGCTGCCCGCCTGGCTCTGGGCGCGCTGGCTACGACGCAACGAAGCGCCACTGGCCGACGCCCTTGCATTCGCCGCGCTGTGGGTAGGCCAGGAGGCGTTCCGCGGCTGGTTCCTGACCGGCTTCCCGTGGCTGTATTCCGGCTACAGCCAGCTCGATGGCCCACTGACGGGGCTCGCCCCCGTTGGCGGTATGTGGCTGATTTCCTTCACCCTGGCCCTGACCGCTGCGCTGATCTACAACGGTATGCGCCTGGTGCGCACGGGTCGTAAAGGCTTCATCGTGGCTGGCGCCGTGCTGCTGGTCGGCCCCTGGGTCGCCGGCATGGCACTCAAACACCACGCCTGGACCAGCCCTTCGGGCGCACCACTGAGTGTCGCGGCGATCCAGGGCAATATAGAGCAGAGCATGAAGTGGGACCCGGCGCAGCTCAATGCACAACTGGCGCTTTATCGCGACATGAGCTTCAGCTCCAAACGCGTCGACCTGCTGATCTGGCCGGAAACCGCGGTCCCGGTACTCAAGGAGTCCGCCGAGGGCTACCTGAACATGATGGGGAATTTTGCCGCAGAACGTCACTCGGCGTTGATTACCGGCGTGCCGATTCGCCAGATGGTCCACCACGAAAAACGTTTCTACAACGGCATCACCGTGGTCGGTGAAGGCGACGGCACATACCTCAAGCAGAAATTGGTGCCGTTTGGCGAATACGTTCCACTGCAGGATGTGCTGCGCGGCTTGATCGCCTTCTTCGACCTGCCGATGTCGGACTTTGCCCGAGGCCCGGCCGACCAGGCCATGTTGCAGGCCAAGGGTTACCAGATTGCGCCGTTCATCTGCTACGAAGTGGTGTATCCGGAGTTCGCTGCCGGCCTCGCGGCACAAAGCGATTTGCTGCTGACCATCAGCAACGATACCTGGTTCGGCACCTCGATCGGTCCGCTGCAACACTTGCAGATGGCGCAAATGCGCGCGCTGGAGGCCGGACGCTGGATGATCCGCGCCACCAACAACGGCGTGACTGGCCTGATCAACCCGTTCGGCCAGATCACCGCGCAGATCCCGCAGTTCGAGCGCGGCATCCTGTATGGCGAAGTGGTGCCGATGCACAACCTGACGCCTTATCTTCAATGGCGTTCGTGGCCGTTGATCATTGTTTGCGTGCTGTTGTTTGGCTGGGCACTGATTGCCAGCCGGATGGCCAAAACGGTCTGACTTGCGGCCCCTGGACAGAGGGCTTTTTGTGGTGAGGGAGCACACTCCCTCACCGCAGGGTGTTGGCCAGCCCTCGCTATCGGTAGAACAACGAATACCCCACCTGCCCCACCGCTTCATTCAGCAACTGCCCGCTCTGCCAGATCGACTTGAATTCCGGCATCCAGCCACCCAGCGGCCGGGCATTGTCCACGCCTAAAAACCCCACGGGCGCAGGCACCACTTCAAACCCTGCCTTCTGGAAGCTCCAGACAGCTCGCGGCATGTGCCAGGCCTGAGTCACCACCACCACGCGCTTGATGCCTTCAGGCAACAATACTTCGGCGCTGAATTGCGCGTTTTCCCAGGTCGTACGGCTGCGCCCTTCCTGCCATCGAACAGTGACGCCGAAATCATCGTGCAACGAGTCGGCCATCAATCGGGCCTCGGTCGGCGGCGTGCCGTAATGCAGGCCGCCACTGGTCAGCACTGGCAAGCCCGAGGCCTTGGCCAGGCGCGCCGCATAGCGTTCGCGCTCCAGGCCCACGCCCGTCGGCTGATCCGCACCCCATGCCGGATCGCCCCGCTCGCGCCCCGAACCCAATACCACGATCGCATCGGCATGCCGAGCCAAAGTGGCCCACTCCTCGCGCGCCAACGGCGGCTCGCGCTCCAACAGCTCGGCGCCCCATTGCACCACGATGGGCAAGCTCATCAGCCAGAAGCCGCCCAAGCCCAGGGTAAAGCACACAGCAGCGAGCCTCGGCCTTGAACGGCGCCACCACCAGGCAAGCGCCAGCAATAGCAACAGAATGCCCGGCGGCAACAGAAGTTGTTTTAAGAAATAACGAAAAGGCATCGAGCATCTCCATGAAGATGCTCGAAGCCTAAGTGGGTTGACGTAATGCGACAATCAATATGGAAAGGCTATGCTTCGAAAAACCCGGGAGCATGACGATATGCCTTACTTGCAATGCAGAGACCGGACCTTTACCGCGTCTCTGCCGGGTGTTTTGTCCTTGAGCCAGATGATCTTGGCTGAATGCGGCGCATCAAGTTGCTTCACTGCCTCGGACAAGCATCCGTGCGTTTCACGCTCACAACGATCCAGATACGCCTTGACCAGAGCAAACTCTGCGGGGCTCAGGCCACGCAATTCCAGCTCAAGCGGACGCTCATCACGCAACCGGCCTGCGGTTTTTGCCGCTTCCAGGGCCATTCCAAGACGATCTATCAGTCTTCCATATAACTCCGGTTTTGTAGCTTTTTGCTGTGAATCAACCATCCCTCACCTCATTGGAAGATAAAACCTACTCCCCAGTTAGAGCTTAGCTTCCATGAACAAACCAACTGAACGCCGCGACCAACGGCCCTCGTAGCGTTTTTTGCGAGACGCGCGACAGTAATCAGGGTTTCCCTCGATAGAGTGCGGTCATGTATGCTACGGCGCTTCCTGTAACTCCACTTCCAGCTCGCCTGGGCACCGAAACGCCGAATTGGCGCATTCACCGTCCAGCGTCGCATTGAAGAGGATTAGGCCACCCCTATTCAGTTCAAAAGTAGCCATGCACGAACAATATCAGCCCCGTGAAATCGAAGCCGCCGCCCAATCGTTCTGGGACGAGCAAAAGTCCTTTGAAGTCAGTGAACAGCCAGGCAAGGAGACTTATTACTGCCTGTCGATGTTCCCTTACCCCAGCGGCAAGCTACACATGGGGCACGTGCGCAACTACACCATCGGCGACGTGATCTCCCGCTATCAGCGCATGCAAGGCAAGAACGTCCTGCAACCCATGGGTTGGGACGCCTTCGGCATGCCGGCGGAAAACGCCGCGATGAAGAACAACGTAGCGCCCGCCAAGTGGACCTACGAAAACATCGCCTACATGAAAAACCAGCTGCGCAGCCTGGGCCTGGCGGTGGACTGGTCGCGCGAAGTGACCACCTGCAAGCCTGACTACTACCGCTGGGAACAATGGCTGTTCACCCGCCTGTTCGAAAAAGGCGTGATCTACCGCAAGAACGGCACCGTGAACTGGGACCCGGTCGATCAGACCGTCCTGGCCAACGAGCAGGTCATCGACGGTCGCGGCTGGCGTTCCGGCGCGCTGATCGAGAAGCGCGAAATCCCGATGTACTACTTCAAGATCACCGCCTACGCGGATGAACTGCTGGAGAGTCTCGACGAGCTGACTGGCTGGCCTGAACAGGTCAAGACCATGCAGCGCAACTGGATTGGCAAATCCCGCGGCATGGAAGTGCAGTTCCCGTACAACGTCGATTCCATCGGCGAAGCCGGCGCACTGAAAGTCTTCACCACCCGTCCGGACACCCTGATGGGCGCGACCTACGTCGCCGTGGCCGCCGAGCACCACCTGGCCACCCTGGCCGCGCAAAACAATCCTGAGTTGCAGGCGTTCATCGCTGAATGCAAGGGCGGCAGCGTCGCCGAAGCCGATGTCGCCACCCAGGAGAAGAAAGGAGTTCCGACCGGCCTGTTCGTCGAACACCCGCTGACCGGTGAAAAGCTGCCGGTCTGGGTCGCTAACTACGTGCTGATGCATTACGGCGATGGCGCGGTGATGGCCGTTCCAGCCCACGACGAACGCGATTTCGAATTCGCCCACAAGTACAACCTGCCGGTCAAATCCGTGGTACGCACCAGCTCCGGTGACGTCAACCCGGCACCGTGGCAGGACGCCTATGGCGAACACGGCACGCTGATCAACTCCGGCGAATTCGACGGCCTCGACTTCGCCGGCGCCTTCGACGCCATTGAAGTGGCACTGATCAAGAAAAACCTCGGCGCCTCGCGCACCCAGTTCCGTCTGCGCGACTGGGGCATCAGCCGTCAACGCTACTGGGGCTGCCCGATCCCGATCATTCACTGCGATACCTGCGGTGACGTGCCGGTACCGGAAGATCAACTGCCGGTCGTGCTGCCGGAAGACGTCGTACCCGACGGCGCCGGCTCGCCACTGGCGCGCATGCCCGAGTTCTACGAGTGCAGCTGCCCGAAATGCGGCCAGCCTGCCAAGCGTGAAACCGACACCATGGACACCTTCGTCGAGTCCTCGTGGTACTACGCCCGCTACGCCTCGCCGCACTTTGAAGGTGGCCTGGTGGAAAAATCCGCGGCTGACCACTGGCTGCCGGTGGATCAGTACATTGGCGGTATCGAACACGCGATTCTTCACCTGCTCTATGCGCGCTTCTTCCACAAGCTGATGCGCGACGAAGGCCTGGTGAGCTCCAACGAACCGTTCAAGAACCTGCTGACCCAGGGCATGGTGATCGCCGAGACTTACTATCGTCGCGAAGCCAACGGTGCCTACACCTGGTTCAACCCGGCGGACGTGGAACTCGAACGCGACAGCAAGGCCAAGGTCATCAGCGCCAAACTGAAATCCGACGGCCTGCCGGTGGAAATCGGCGGCACCGAGAAGATGGCCAAGTCCAAGAACAACGGCGTTGACCCACAGTCGATGATCGATCAGTTCGGCGCAGACACTTGCCGCCTGTTCATGATGTTCGCCTCGCCACCGGACATGAGCGCGGAATGGTCCGACTCCGGGGTGGAAGGTTCGCACCGCTTCCTCAAGCGCGTCTGGCGCCTGGCTCAAGCGCACGTCACTCAGGGACTGCCGGGCAAGCTCGACGTGGCCAGCCTGAACGACGAGCAGAAAGCCATTCGCCGCTCGATCCACCAGGCCATCAAGCAGGCCAGCCACGACGTCGGCCAGAACCACAAATTCAACACCGCCATCGCCCAGGTGATGACGCTGATGAACGTGCTGGAAAAAGCCCCGCAAGGCACCGGGCAGGATCGCGCACTGGTTCAGGAAGGCCTGGAAACCGTGACCCTGCTGCTGGCCCCGATCACCCCGCACATCAGTCACGAGCTGTGGAATCAACTCGGTCACGCCGAACCGGTGATCGACGCCGCCTGGCCAGTGCTGGACGAGAGCGCGCTGGTACAGGACAGCCTGCAACTGGTGATCCAGGTCAACGGCAAATTGCGCGGCCATATCGACATGCCGGCCAGCGCCAGCCGTGAAGAAGTCGAAGCCGCCGCACGCGCCAACGAGAACGTGCTGCGTTTCGTCGACGGTCTGACCATTCGGAAAGTGATCGTGGTGCCCGGGAAACTGGTCAACATCGTCGCCAGCTAATTGGATCAGGCGCCAGGTCATGCCTGGCGCCGCGTAAAACCTTTCGGGCCGCATGATCGGCCCACATGGTTTCAAGGGGAGCAACACAATGATCAAACGCAATTTGCTGGTGATGGGCCTTGCGGTCCTGCTGAGCGCCTGCGGTTTCCAGCTGCGTGGCACCGGCACTACAGAACTGGCGATCAAGGAGCTCGACCTGAGCGCGCGCAACGCCTACGGCGAAACCGTGACGCAAATGCGCCAGGTGCTGGAAAGCAGCGGCGTCAAGGTCTACACCGGTGCACCTTACAAACTGGTGCTGACCGATGAGCAGGAAAACCAGCGCATCCTCAGTTACGCCGGCGCCGGTCGTACTGGCGAATACCAGGTCACCACTGTCCTCAACTACGACATCCGTGGTCAGAACAACCTGGATCTGCTGAGCGACAAACTTGAAGTTCAGAAGATCTTCATGCACGACGGCAACAACCTGGTAGGTTCCGACCAGGAAGCTGCAACAGCCCGGGGCGAAACCCGCCGCGAGCTGATTCAGCGCATGATGCTGCGCCTGCAACAACTGACCCCGGCCCAGCTCGATCAGTTGCAGCAAACTGCCGATGCCAGGGCCAAGGCTGAAGCCGCGGCGCTGGAAGCGGCGCAGAAGGCTGAAGCGGAAACGCCGCGTCAGTCGCCTCTCGAACTGCCGAAGCAGTAAGACTTGCGGGGCGCTCAGGCGCCCCGTTCGCCCTCGCCTATGAAACTCGCCCCCGCCCAACTCGCAAAGCACCTGCAAGGTGCCCTCGCGCCGGTCTACGTCATCAGTGGCGACGACCCCTTGCTGTGTCAGGAAGCCGCCGACGCCATCCGCGCTGCCGCTCGCCAACAAGGTTTTGATGAACGCCAGGTCTTTGCCGCCGATGCCAGTTTCGACTGGGGTACGCTGCTGCAAGCCGGTGCCAGCATGTCGCTGTTCGCCGAAAAACGCCTGCTGGAACTGCGTCTGCCCTCCGGCAAGCCCGGTGACAAGGGCGCCGCGGCTCTCATCGAGTACTGCTCGCGACCGGCCGAAGACACGGTGCTGTTGATCAGCCTTCCAAAGCTCGATGGCAGCGCGCAGAAAACCAAGTGGGGCAAGGCGTTGGTCGAAGGCCAGCAAACCCAGTTCGTGCAGATCTGGCCGGTGGATGTCAGCCAGTTGCCGAGCTGGATCCGACAGCGACTGTCCCAGGCCGGGCTTTCCGCCAGTCAGGACGCGGTCGAGCTGATCGCAGCGCGGGTCGAAGGCAACTTGCTGGCCGCCGCCCAGGAAATCGAAAAACTCAAGCTGATGGCCGAAGGTGGTCAGATCACGATCGAAACCGTGCAGGCCGCGGTGGCCGACAGTGCGCGCTTCGATGTCTTCGGGCTGACCGATGCAATTCTCAACGGCGAAGCCGCCCATGCCCTGCGCATGCTCGAAGGGCTGCGCGGGGAAGGCGTCGAACCGCCGGTCATTCTCTGGGCGCTGGCCCGGGAACTGCGCCTGCTGGCCAATATCTCGTTGCAATACAGCCAGGGAACTCCACTGGACAAAGCCTTCAGCCAGGCCAAACCACCTGTCTGGGACAAGCGCAAGCCGCTGATGAGCAAAGCCCTGCAACGTTATTCGGCGCAACGCTGGGCGCAGTTGCTACTCGAAGCGCAGCGCATCGATGCACAGATCAAGGGCCAGGCCGCCGGCTCGCCCTGGATGAGCCTGAGTCGGTTGACGTTATTGATGGCGGGCCAGCGCCTCACGCTGCCTGCCGAGTAATTCCGCCTCCCCCTGTAGGAGCGTGCCTGCTCGCGATGGTCGTTAACGATAACGCGGGGAGTCTGGTTCTCCGCAGTGTTCCTGACTCCATCGCGAGCAGGCTCGCTCCTACAGGGTACGGCGTGTTTACTGACAACCTGCCCTATAGACAGAACCCCAACTTCAGCCGATGATTTGCTCCGCAAAAACCACTCACTTGCGAGCATCCATCATGAGCAAAAAGCCGTCCAAACGCGGCCCCAACAAGGCCAAATCCATCATCGCCCAGCCATTGTTCCGCAGCCGTCAGGAACGAGCCGGCAAGGGCAAAGGCAGCTACCGCCGCGAAGCCTTCCAGTCTAAAAGCTGGGAGGCTTCTTACTTTCTGGCAGCCTGAAAGGCATGCATCCGCTCAACATGTTAAGGTCTGCACCTGATCCGTTTTCCCTGGACCCGTGCATGCCCCTTTGTCTTTCCCGTCGTTGGCACCTGCGCCAATTGATAGCTGCCTCCAGCCTCATTTTGCTAGTCGCCTGCGCGGAAAAACCCACCGCCGCCGACGCCCAGCCGCTTCAGACCCTTCCTGTCACCACCGCCCCTGCAGTGGTAGCACCCGTGGTACCAAGCGACGACAATCTCGACATCCAGCCGACCCAGACCTTCGCCGAATGGCAGGCCGGTTTCCGCAAGGACGCCCTGGCCGCCGGTATTCGCGCCGACCTCTTCGATCGCGCCTTCGCCAACGTCAGCTTCGACCCCAGCGTGATTCGTGCCGACCGCAGCCAACCGGAATTCACCCGGCCAGTATGGGAATACCTGGACGGCGCCCTGTCGCCACTGCGGGTGCGCAAAGGCCAGGCACTGGTCAGCCAATACGACGGCATCCTGCAAAGCATCGAGCAGCGTTACGGCGTCGATCGCCAGGCACTGGTGGCGGTATGGGGCATGGAAAGTAACTTCGGCCAATTCCAGGGCAACAAGTCGGTGATCAACTCACTGGCGACCCTGGCCTATGAAGGCCGGCGCCCGGGCTTCGCTCACGCGCAATTGATCGCAGCCCTGCAGATTCTGCAACAAGGTGACATCGAACCGGAGAAAATGCTCGGCTCCTGGGCCGGCGCCATGGGCCAGACCCAGTTCATCCCGACCACCTACAACACCCACGCCGTGGACTTCGATGGCGACGGTCGCCGAGATATCTGGGGCAGTGCCAGCGACGCCCTCGCGTCGACCGCGCATTACCTGCAAAGCTCCGGATGGCAGAAAGGCCAGCCATGGGGCTTCGAGGTGCAACTGCCGGGCAACTTCAATTACATGCTGGCTGACGGCACAATTCGTAAAAGTGTCACCGAATGGCGCCAACTGGGCATCACACTGCCCAATGGCGGGCAGGTCCCGGCAGGCACCGAGCAACTGTCTGCGGCCTTGCTGCTGCCAGCCGGCTATCGCGGTCCGGCATTCCTCGTGCTCGATAACTTCCGGGCGATCCTCAAGTACAACAACTCTTCGTCCTACGCCCTGGCGGTGAGCCTGTTGTCCGAGCGTTTCAACGGTGCGGGCCTGATCAACGGCTCCTGGCCGAAAGATGATTTGCCATTGAGCCGTACCGAGCGCATTGAACTGCAAAACCTGCTGAGCGCGCAAAACTACGATGCGGGCACTGCCGACGGCATCATCGGCGCCAACACGCGCAAGGCGATCCGCAGCGCCCAGCAGTCATTCGGCTGGCCCGCCGATGGTTACCCGACGCACAAGTTGCTGGAAGGTCTTCGCAGCCGCTGAAAGCGTCGCGGGCAAGCCCCCCACTGACATCAAGTTGCGTGCAAATACTGCATTCACCTTGATGCCCGTGGGGGACTTGCCCGCGATGGCGACTTGTCAGGCCGTGACGTTCTAGCGCCTGATCACCACATCCTGTTCCAGCAGCAGCTCTTGCCTGCCCGCATTCAGCCTGACCAGCGCGCCCATGGGCAACGTCAAATTCGGGTCACAATGCCCGCTGCGCCACCCGGATAGCACCGGAATCCGAAATGGCTCGAACGCTTGCTTGAGCAATCGATCCAGGGAGGACACATCGACCCCCGCCACGTCCCCGACCAGAACGCCACGCAGCTTGCGCAGCGTCCCGGCGAGTCGCAGATGAGTCAGCAATCGATCGATGCGATACAGCGGTTCATTGATGTCTTCGATAAACAGGATGACACCCTCGGCGTCGATCTCGTAAGGCGTGCCCATGGTCGCGGCGATCATCGACAGGTTCCCACCCAGCAAACGCCCGTGAGCGATGCCAGGCGCGATCGTGGTCAATGGGTAGGCCTCGGGATGCGCGAGCACGCTGCCCGCCTTCAAATGGCCGCGCAACATGTTGAGGAACGAAGACTCGGTGGGTTGTTGTCGTTTGCCGAGCAGGTCGGCGTTGAGCAGTGGACCATGGAACGTCACAAACCCTGCATGGCGACTGATCGCCAGATGCAACGCAGTAATGTCGCTATAACCGATGAATGGCTTGGCGTTATTGCGCAGCAGCTCGAAATCGATACGGTCAAGCAAGCGTGGCGTGCCGTAACCACCTCGCAGGCAGATGATGGCGTCGACTTCAGGATCGGCAAATGCCGCATGCAAATCGTTCAGCCGCACCTCATCGCTACCGGCCAGGTAGCCTTCCTTTTCGTAGACGCCGGGAAACACTTTGAGCGAATAGCCTCGGGCGCGCATCCACTGTACGGCCTTGTGGGTGTCCAGCGCAGCGGGACCGGCAGGCGCAATGACGCCAATCAGCCCTTCCATCGGCAATGCCGGAACGGGAGCATTTGGACAAAGAGTGTGGGTCGGTGGAACTGTCATCCATATCTCCCTGCGTGAAATCCTCAACACACAGTAGTCAGGAATGGGCACAAACAGAAGAGGCTTCTTTGCCCGCAGGTTGCAGGAGAAATCGGTGATGGGCGTGGGCAGGACAAAAAAATGCCCGCCTGGCTCAATGCCTGGCGGGCGTTTTCCTGTCTTCAGCGCATCAGGACGACATCAACTCGGCCTTGACCAGCTTCGCCTGCTCGTCGGCGTGGTACGAGGAGCGAACCAGCGGACCGGAAGCGACGTTCTTGAAGCCCATCTTGTAACCTTCCTCGGCGAACCAGGCGAAGGTGTCCGGGTGCACGAAACGCTGCACCGGCAAGTGGCTGCGGGACGGTTGCAGATACTGGCCCAGGGTCAACATGTCGATGTCGTGTTCGCGCATGCGCTTCATGACTTCGATGACTTCTTCATCGGTTTCGCCCAGGCCCAGCATCAGGCCTGACTTGGTCGGAATGTGCGGCATCATCTGCTTGAAGCGCTGCAGCAGGGTCAACGACCACTGGTAGTCCGACCCCGGACGCGCAGCCTTGTAGAGGCGCGGCACGGTTTCCAGGTTGTGGTTGAACACATCCGGCGGCTCGGCCGCGGTGATTTCCAGCGCGATGTCCATGCGGCCACGGTAGTCCGGCACCAGGGTTTCGAGCTGAACGTTTGGCGACAGTTTGCGGATTTCACGGATGCAGTCGGCAAAGTGCTGGGCACCGCCGTCACGCAGGTCGTCACGGTCTACCGAGGTGATCACCACGTATTTGAGACGCAAGTCAGCGATGGCGATGGCCAGGCTTTCCGGCTCATTGACGTCCAGTGGCTTCGGACGACCATGACCCACATCGCAGAACGGGCAGCGACGGGTGCAGATGTCACCCATGATCATGAAGGTCGCGGTACCACCGGAGAAGCACTCGCCCAGGTTCGGGCAGGAGGCCTCTTCACACACGCTGTGCAGCTTGTGTTTGCGCAACAGGGCCTTGATGCGGTCGACCTCCGGGGATACCGGGATACGCACGCGAATCCAGTCAGGCTTTTTCGGCAGCTCGGTGGTCGGAATGATCTTTACCGGAATGCGTGCAACCTTCTCGGCGCCGCGCAGCTTTACGCCGGCTTCAACCTTGGCACGCGGGGCCGGACGATCAGTGACATCCTGCGTCGGGATCATGGTTTGCACTGCATCAGTAGTCATATCAGTCGATTCCGCCCGTTAGGGTCGTCTGCTCAGCATAGTCGAGGTGTTTGACGAGCTGCGCGCGCAGCCGGGCACTTACCTCGGCAAATTCAATCGATCCTGCGTGATCGCTCAGCTGGGTCATCGCCAGCCCGGCGTAGCCGCAGGGATTAATCCGTCGAAACGGTTCCAGGTTCATGTCCACGTTCAAGGCCAGGCCATGAAAGGAACAACCGTGGCGGATCCGCAGACCCAGGGATGCGATTTTCGCTCCGTCGACGTAGACACCCGGCGCATCCGGCTTGGCCGCAGCCGTCACGCCATAACTGGCGAGCAGCTCGATCAGGCACGTCTCCATGCGGGTCACCAGGTCACGGACACCGAAACCCAGCTTGCGCACGTCCAGCAGCAGGTAGGCCACCAATTGCCCGGGGCCGTGATACGTCACCTGGCCACCACGGTCAACCTGCACCACCGGAATATCTCCCGGCAGCAACAGGTGTTCGGCCTTGCCGGCCTGGCCCTGGGTGAACACCGGCGGGTGCTCTACCAGCCAGATTTCGTCGGCGGCATCGCTGCCGCGTTCGTTGGTGAAGCGTTGCATGGCATGCCAGACCGGTTCGTAAGCCATCTGGCCGAGTTCGCGAAAGCCCAGCGTGCCAGGCATCACAGCACCATGTGCACGAAGCCGGTAGCCCGCAGTTCGCTGTTGATGTTGTACAGCTGATCCTGATCGGTGGCGACGATGTGCAACTGAATCGTGGTGTATTTACCGTTGGTGCTTTGACGCTCATCCACACGCTCATCGTTGATCGTCGCGTGTTTCCTGACGATCTCGATGATCCTGTCTTTGTTGCCCACGCCAGTATCGCTGATCACCTTAACCGGGTAATCAACGTTGGGGAATTCGATCTTTGGCGCCTTTACTTCAGTATCGGTCATGGCGTAACGGCCTCGTAAGCGTAAGCCGTGGCGACGGGCAAGGCTCCGGGCTGGATCAGCGCGGAGCCTTGCAGGTGCACACTAAATTCAGTTGAACAGGCTGTAGAAGAATAGACGGATGCTATCCCACATGCGGCGGAAGATACCACCTTCCTCGACGGCGTCCAGAGCGATCAGATCAGCGCTGTGCACGACCTTGTCGTCCAGTTTCACTTCGACTTTACCGATCACGTCGCCCTTGGCGATTGGCGCAACCAGTTGCGGGTTCATGGTCATGCTGGCAGCGAGCTTTTTCAGCTGGCCTTTCGGCAAGGTCATGGTCAGGTCTTCAGCCAGACCGGCCTTGACCTGGTTGGTCGAGCCTTTCCAGACAGGAGCCTGAGCCAGCTCGGCGCCTTTCTGATAGAAGGTCTGGGTTTCGAAGAAACGGAAACCGTAAGTCAGCAGTTTCTGAGTCTCGGCGGCGCGAGCCACTTCACTGTTGGTGCCGAACACCACGGCGATCAGACGCATGCCATCACGCACGGCCGAAGACACCATGCAGTAGCCTGCTTCATCGGTGTGGCCGGTTTTCAGACCGTCAACGGTCTTGTCGCGCCACAGCAGCAGGTTGCGGTTCGGTTGCTTGATGCCGTTCCAGAAGAACTCTTTCTGCGAGTAGATCGCGTAGTGGGCCGGGTCTTCGTGGATGATCGCGCGAGCCAGCACCGCCATGTCGTGAGCCGACGAGTAGTGCTCAGGGTTAGGAAGGCCGGTCGGGTTCATGAAGTGGGTGTTGCTCATGCCCAGATCGGCTACGGTTTTGTTCATCAGGTCGGCGAACGCGTCTTCGCTGCCGGCGATGTGCTCGGAGAGCGCAACGCTGGCGTCGTTGCCCGACTGAATGATGATGCCGTGCAGCAGGTCGCTGACAGTGACTTGCGAGCCGACCTTGATGAACATCCGGGAACCGCCGGTGCGCCAGGCGTTTTCACTGACGGTCACCGGATCGTTTTCGCCGATCTGGCCACGACGGATTTCCAGGGTCGCGATGTAGGCGGTCATCAGCTTGGTCAGGCTGGCTGGCGGCAGGCGCTGGTCACCATTGTTCTCGACCAGCACGTTGCCGCTGCTGGCGTCCATGAGCACGTAGGCCTTGGCGGCCAGTTGCGGTGGCGACGGCATCATCTCGGCCGCGAACGCGGCAGGCGAGAGGAGCAGCGGGACTAGAAGGCACAGGCGTTTGGCAAAGGTGGTGATGTTCATCCGTCTCTCGAAATCGCTAATGGAAACTTGCCCAAGGGCAAAACTAATCAAATAACCTTCAGGCTTTGCCCTCGAACGGCCTGTGCGACGATCACGCTGCTTGCGTGACCACCGCTCGGCGAGTTTTCGAACAAACCCTACGAGTCATCGCGTATTCAGTTGCTCACTCCAGTCACCCTTTGCCGGGCTTTTGTTCTCGACGAGCCAACAACCTGGTTCACTCCCGACTGCAAGTGAACCGTCAATCAAGTCCTACGTATTACTCCGTGACCACACTCGGCGAACCAAGATTGGCCAGACGCACGCTGTTCTGCACTTGCTGGATTTCACCCGGCGTACCGATTGGCCCCAGTCGAACCCGATGCAGCGTCTGTTGATTGCGTACGATCGAGCTGATGAACACCGGGGTGCTCACCATCCCGCTGAGTTTCGACCTCAGGAGCTCCGCAGCGTCCGGGTTGGCGAACGCGCCCACCTGCAGATACTGGCCAGAGGCTGGTGCAGAAGCGTTTTTTTTAGTATCGATCTGAACAGGCACAACGGCGGCAGCGTGCTGCTGTGGTGGCGGTGTCCATTGCTCGACGGTACCGGCCGACGCCGTAATGACCGGGGCACTACTCTGTGCAACTTGCGGCTCGTTGAGCATCAAGGGCGCCGGTCGGCCCTTGGCGGCCCACCATTGTTGCGGGTCGATCCCTTCCACCTTGACTCGCGCGGTGCCGATTTCGGCATAGCCCAGCTTTTTGGCTGCGGCGTAGGACAAGTCGATGATCCGGTCAGAGTAGAACGGCCCGCGGTCATTGACCCGCAGGATCACGCTCTTGTTATTGTCCAGGTTGGTCACCCGAACGTAACTTGGCAGTGGCAAAGTCTTGTGCGCGGCACTCATGCCATACAGGTCATAGACTTCGCCGTTGGCGGTGTTCTGACCATGGAACTTGGTGCCGTACCAGGACGCCGTGCCCGAAGCAACGTACGTCTTGGAATCCTGCAGCGGGAAATAGGTTTTTCCGAGCACCGTGTACGGGTTGGCCTTGTAGGGACCTGTGTGCAGGGTCGGCGTGGCATCGGGGATGCGCGACACATCGACATCCCACCACGGCGCGCCATCCTTGTGGGCGCGGTTGATGTCCAGCCCCGGTGCCGAACGCACGGCGGTGGAGGACTTCTGGCCGGGCGAGCGACTGGTCGAACAACTGGCGACCAGCACCGCCAACGCGACGAATGCCATCAGCTTCAGGGGTTTATTCATAGGCAATGCCCGCATTACTTGACGCCCCGTGCTTGGACCAGCTGTTCTGACAGTTGATGTACGGCCATGGCGTACATCACGCTGCGGTTATAACGCGTGATTGCGTAAAAATTCTTCAGGCCCATCCAGTATTCAGGGCCATTGTCGCCTTCCAGGCGGAACGCGGTAACCGGCATATCATCGCGCAGCGCATCATGACTTGACCAGCCCAGGGCCCGCAACTCTCCGACGGTTTTCGTCGGTTCGATGCCAGTGGTCAAACCATCGTCCACCTGATCACCCCGGACATCGGCGCGACTGACCACAGGCTCCCCGGCTACCCAGCCATGACGCTTGAAGTAACTGGCGACGCTACCGATGGCGTCGTCCGGGTTGGTCCAGATATTGATGTGCCCGTCACCGTCGAAGTCCACCGCATAGGCGCGAAAGCTGCTCGGCATGAACTGCGGCAAGCCCATGGCACCGGCGTAGGAACCTTTGAGGGTCAATGGATCGACCTGCTCTTCCCGGGCCAGCAGCAGGAATTCACGCAATTCCTTGCGGAAAAATTCGGCACGGGGAGGATAGTCGAAACCCAGGGTCGACAAGGCATCGATTACCCGGAAATTACCGGTATTGCGTCCGAAAAAGGTCTCAACGCCGATGATCGACACAATCACCTGAGCCGGCACGCCATATTCCTGCTCGGCACGGGCCAGCACCGCCTCGTGCTGACGCCAGAAGTCGACACCGCGGGCAATGCGCGCATCGGTGATGAACATCGGGCGATATTCGCTCCACTGCTTGACCCGCTCGGCGGGTTTCGAAATCGCGTCCAGAATTGACTGCTTGCGCTCGGCTTCACGGAACACGCCCATCAGCTGCTCGCCGGCGAAGCCGTAATCGCGGGTCATCTCACCGACGAATTCGGCCACCTGGGGTGAACCTTCGTAATCGCCGGCCAACGCTTCCTGCGCAGTGCCAAGGATGCTTACCAGGCCAACCCACGACGCGTATCGAGTCGCCCAGCCATGCATTACTTGCATTGAAATCTTCACCTTATTCAAACCTGCGCGATCCACTTGCGATGGGTATGGATCGACATCAAAACCCCAAACGCTGACAGCAACGTCACCAGCGAAGTTCCTCCGTAGCTAATGAACGGCAACGGCACCCCCACCACCGGCAACAGGCCACTGACCATACCGATGTTGACGAAAACATATACAAAAAACGTCATGGTCAGGCTGCCGGCCAGCAATTTGCCGAACAATGTCTGGGCCTGGGCGGTAATCACCAGCCCTCGACCGATCAACAGCAGGTAGATCAGCAGCAGCGCGCAGATGCCCACCAGGCCGAACTCCTCACCCATGACCGCGATGATGAAGTCGGTGTGGCTCTCCGGCAGGAAGTCCAGGTGCGACTGGGTGCCCAGCAACCAGCCCTTGCCGAACACACCGCCGGAACCAATGGCGGCCTTGGACTGAATGATGTTCCAGCCGGTGCCCAGCGGATCGCTTTCCGGGTCGAGGAAGGTCAGGATCCGCTGCTTCTGGTAGTCGTGCATGATGAAGAACCACATTGCCACGGCCACCGGCACGGCGGCGGCCAGCACGCTGAGAATCCAGCGCCAGCGCAGCCCGCCCATGAACAGCACGAAGGCGCCACCGGCCAGAATCAACAGCGAAGTGCCCAGGTCCGGCTGCCGGACGATCAGGATGAAGGGCAAGCCGATCAGAAACAGACTGACGCCCACATGCTTGAGCTGCGGCGGCAACGTGCGCTTGGACAGGTACCAGGCGATGGTCGCCGGCATCAGGATTTTCATGAACTCCGAAGGCTGGAAGCGAATCACCCCCGGGATGTTGATCCAGCGCGTGGCGCCCATGGCGTTGTGGCCCATGACGTCCACCACCACCAGCAAAAGCACGCCGAGCACATAACCGACCGGCACCCAGCGGGCCATGAAGCGCGGCTCGAACTGGGCAATGACGATCATCGACACCAGACCGATGCCAAACGAGGTCGCCTGTTTGGCCAGCAGATCCCAACTCTTGCCACTGGCCGAATACAGCACGAACAGGCTGCCGGCGGCGAGGGTCAGGAGCAAAATCAGCAGCGGGCCATCAATGTGCAGGCGCTGCAGCAGCGTCGCACGACGACGCATCACATCCTCGCTGGAGAGCATGCGATCAAAATTATTCATCACGGGCGGTAGCCTCCGCGCTGTTAGGGCTGGCGTATTCGGCTTTGAGACGACCATCCTTATCCAGCAGCCAGGCGTCCATGACCTGACGCACCACCGGCGCGGCGACACCGGAACCGGATTCGCCGTTCTCGACCATCACCGACACCACGATTTTCGGATCATCGGCCGGCGCGAAGCCAACGAACAAGGCGTGGTCGCGATGGCGTTCCTGAACCTTGGAGCGGTCATACTTTTCACCCTGTTTGATCGCGACCACCTGGGCCGTACCACTCTTGCCGGCGATCCGGTACTGCGCACCGATCGAGGCTTTGCGCGCCGTGCCACGGGCGCCGTGCATCACTTGCTGCATGCCGTGGTTGACCTTGTTCCAGTCGGACGGGTCACGCAGGACGATGTCCGGCATCGGGTTGGGATCCAACGGTTTCTGGCCTTCAATGGTCTTGGCCAGGTGCGGACGGTTCCAGACGCCTTTGTTGGCCACCAGCGCGGTGGCCTGGGCCAGTTGCAACGGGGTCGACTGCATATAGCCCTGGCCGATCCCGAGAATCAGTGTTTCGCCCGGGAACCATGCCTGGCGGCGCGTTGCACGCTTCCACTCGCGCGTAGGCATCAATCCCGGAGACTCTTCGAACATGTCCAGCGAGACCTTCTGACCGATGCCGAACTTGCTCAAATACGAGGACAATCGATCGATCCCCAGCTTGTGGGCCAGGTCATAGAAGTAGGTGTCGTTGGAGCGCATGATCGCCGTATCGAGGTCGACAAAGCCGTCCCCGGTGCGGTTCCAGTTGCGGTATTTGTGGTCGTAGTTGGGCAACATGTAGTAACCGGGGTCGAAAACCCGCGTCGAGGCCGTGACCACCCCCGAATCCAGGCCGGCAATCGCCACCGCCGGCTTGATGGTCGAACCCGGTGGATACAGACCGCGCAGCACGCGGTTGAACAGCGGCCGGTCGATGGAGTCGCGCAACTCGGAATAAGCCTTGAAGCTGATGCCGGTGACGAACAGGTTCGGGTCGAAGCTCGGCTGGCTGACCATCGCCAGCACTTCACCGGTTTTCGGGTCCAGTGCCACCACCGCGCCACGACGACCGCCGAGCGCGGCTTCGGCGGCTTCCTGCAATTTGATGTCCAGGCTCAGGACGATGTCCTTGCCGGGAATCGGATCGGTGCGCTTGAGTACCCGCAATACGCGGCCCCGAGCGTTGGTCTCGACTTCCTCATACCCGACCTGACCGTGCAGTTCAGGCTCGTAGAAGCGCTCGATGCCGGTTTTGCCGATTTGATGGGTACCGCTGTAACTCACCGGATCCAGAGATTTGAGCTCTTTCTCGTTGATCCGCCCCATATAGCCCACCGAGTGCGCAAAGTGCGCGCCCTGGGGATAGTGACGAACCAGTTGCGCGACCACTTCCACACCGGGCAGGCGGAACTGGTTGACGGCGATCCGAGCGATTTGCTCCTCGGTCAATTCGAACATGATCGGCACCGGCTCGAACGGCCGACGCCCCTGGCGCATGCGCTTTTCAAAAATCACCCGGTCCTCGGGCGTCAGTTCCAGCACCTGAACGATCACATCGAGCACTTGCTGCCAATCGCCAGAGCGCTCGCGGGTCATGCTCAGACTGAAGCTGGGCCGGTTGTCGGCAATGACCACACCGTTGCGGTCGTAAATCAACCCACGGGGTGGCGGAATCGGCTGCACGTGGACGCGGTTGTTTTCCGACAGGGTCGAGTGGTACTCGTACTGGATCACCTGAAGGAAATACAGCCGCGCGATCAGCACGCCGATCAGCGTCACGACCGCAATGGCCCCGAACACGACACGGCCACGCACCAGACGGGCGTCTTTTTCGTGGTCCTTGATGCGGATCGGCTGAGACATGAGGGCAGAACTACTTGTGGTAAGGGTGGCCGGACAACACGGTCCAGGCACGATACAGCTGTTCGCCGATCAGAATTCGCACCAGCGGGTGCGGCAACGTCAACGGCGATAGCGACCAGCGCTGATCGGCACGGGCACAGACTTCAGGCGCCAGCCCCTCGGGGCCACCGACCATGAAGTTCACCGTGCGCGAGTCCAGCCGCCAGCGATCGAGCTCGACCGCCAGCTGCTCGGTACTCCAGGGCTTGCCGTGGACTTCGAGGGTGACAACACGTTCGTTCGGCCCGACCTTGGCCAGCATGGCTTCGCCTTCCTGACGGATGAAGCGGGCCACGTCGGCGTTCTTGCCACGGGTGTTGAGCGGAATTTCCACCAGTTCAAGCGCCAGCTCGGACGGAAGACGCTTGGCATATTCATGCCAGCCCTCTTCCACCCATTTGGGCATGCGTGAACCGACGGCGATCAGTCGCAGTCGCACAGCGGGCCCTTATTCCTGGTCTTTGTTGAGCTTGGTGAAGTGCTCGTGGGTATTTTCAGGGCTGTGGTGAGCCGCGCTGGCCGAACGGCTCTGTTCGGCACCGGCCCACAAGCGTTCCAGGTCGTAGAACTGGCGAGCGGAGGCCGTCATCATGTGCACAATGACATCGTCCATATCCAGCAGGACCCAGTCGCTGTCGCCCTTGCCTTCCTCACCCAGTGGCTTGACGCCCTGGGCCTTGACCGCTTCGCGGACCTTGTCGAGCATCGCGCCGATCTGGCGATTGGACGTACCGGTAGCGATGATCATGAAGTCAGTGATGCTCTGCTTTTCACGAACGTCGATCACCTGAATGTCCTGGGCCTTCACATCTTCCAGGGCCGCCACGGCAACCTTGACCAGCTCTTCGCCGGCGAGAACCACGCCGGTTGCTGCCGGTACTGGCAGCGGAGCGCTCTTGAACGTGCCTTTGCGCTTTACTTTGGTTTGGTCTTTGTCAGTCATATAAAACTCGTTTTGCTCGTATGTTCGGGCGCTTCAATACACGTTGTTGCTACGTGCCTTGAGGCACTCCTATTCAGTTCGACGCACGGTAAAGTCCGTGCGCATCGATGTAGGCCAGGACCGCGTCGGGCACCAGGAAACGTACCGACTTACCGCTGGCCAGCAGTTGACGGATCTGGGTGGCGGATACCGCGAGCGGTGTCTGCCAGACGAATGCAATCTGTCCGCTCGGCCCTTTGAGGGCCAGCGGGTCGCTCACCGAACGCGCTGCCAGCAGGTTGCGCAAGGCATCCGGCGGTTCGCTGTCGGCATCCGGGCGTTGCAACACCAGGATATGGCAATGCTGGAGCAACTCTTCCCAGCGGTGCCAAGTGGGCAGGCCGCAAAAAGCGTCCCAGCCCAAAAGCAGAAAAACCTGGTCATCCGCGGCCAGTTCGGCACGCATCAGTTCCAGGGTATCAATGGTGTAGGACGGTTTGTCCCGCTGCAATTCGCGGGCGTCCACCACCAACGGCGCCACACCGGCCACCGCGCACTCGACCATCGCCAGACGGTCTTTCGCCGATACCTGCGGCGTATCCCGATGGGGAGGCCTGGCACTGGGTGTCAGACGCAGCTCATCGAGCGCCAATGATTCGGCGACTTCCAGTGCACCGCGCAAGTGGCCGATGTGCACCGGGTCGAAAGTTCCGCCCAGTATGCCGATACGGCGAGGTGCGGGCTCGCTGCCAGTGACCGGAGCTGACGGGTCGAGGTCGCCCAAGTCAGACCGACTCCTGTCCGCGCAGCTGTCCATCACCGACCACGACGTACTTCTCGCAGGTCAAACCTTCGAGGCCGACCGGGCCGCGGGCGTGCAGCTTATCAGTAGAAATGCCGATCTCGGCACCCAATCCGTATTCGAAGCCATCGGCGAAGCATGTCGGGGTGTTGATCATCACCGACGACGAGTCGACTTCAGCCACGAAACGCCGGGTGTCGCCCAGGTGTTCGCTGACAATCGAATCGGTGTGGTGAGAGCCGTAATGGTTGATGTGCTCGATGGCCTGCTCCAGCCCGTCGACCACGCGGATCGACAGGATCGGCGCCAGGTACTCGGTGCTCCAGTCTTCTTCAGTGGCCGGCAGCGCTTCGATGATTGCCCGCGTACGATCGCAACCGCGCAGCTCGACGCCTTTTTCGCGGAACCGGGCAGCCATCGGCGGCAGGAAATCCTGGGCAACGGTTTGGTCGACCAGCAGCGTCTCCATCGCACCGCAAATGCCGTAGCGGTAAGTCTTGGCGTTGAAGGCGATACGCTGGGCTTTCGGCAGGTCGGCGTGGGCACTGACATAAACGTGGCAGATGCCGTCCAGATGCTTGATCACCGGCACGCGGGCATCGCGGCTGACCCGTTCGATCAGGCCACGGCCGCCACGGGGCACGATGACATCAACGTATTCCGGCATGGTGATTAACGCGCCTACGGCGGCACGATCGGTGGTTTCGACCACTTGCACCACCGCCGCCGGCAAATCGGCTTCGGCCAGACCGCGCTGGATACAGGCGGCGATGGCACGATTGGAATGAATGGCCTCGGAGCCGCCACGCAGGATGGTCGCGTTGCCAGACTTCAGGCACAGGCTGGCGGCGTCGATGGTCACGTTCGGTCGCGATTCGTAAATAATCCCGATGACACCCAAAGGCACGCGCATTTTGCCGACCTGGATACCCGAAGGCCGATAGCTCATGTCGCGGATCGCACCGACCGGGTCCGGCAACGCCGCGACCTGGCGCAGACCGACGATCATGCCGTCGATACGCGCAGGGGTCAGCGCCAGGCGTTCAAGCAGCGCCGGCTCCAGACCAGTGGCGCGGCCGGCTGCCAAGTCCAGCTCATTGGCGGCCGTCAGCTCGGCGCGGGCAGCATCCAGCGCATTGGCAGCCGCCTGCAAGGCGCGGTTTTTCTGCGCGGTGCTGGCACGGCCGATAACGCGGGAAGCCTCGCGGGCAGCGATCCCCAAGCGGGTCATGTAGTCAAGAACGGACTCAGTCATGGTCTGGCGTGGTCTTTTCCAAGGTCGTGGTAAAGAGTAAAGCGGCAGATTATAGCTGTCGCGTCCACCGACTAACAGCGGTGACGGGCGGATGGTCGAAATGGAGGGCAATTTGCCGACGTTCAGCCGGGATTAAGCTGCAAATTGTTATCATCACGACTCAATCAGCCCTGATAAACGCCGTTCATCATGACTAATCTGACTGTTCGTGAGTCCACCGCGAGCCTGCCCAAGGGCCTCCCGGACGCTTTTTTCGACCGTGACGCCCAAATGCTGGCCCGGGATCTACTGGGCAAAGTCATCCGCCATCGGGTCGGCGACCTGTGGCTCAGCGCCCGGATTATCGAAACAGAAGCCTATTACTGCGAAGAAAAAGGCAGTCACGCCTCCCTCGGTTACACAGAAAAGCGTAAGGCTTTGTTTCTGGATGGCGGCCACATTTATATGTATTACGCCCGTGGTGGCGATTCCCTCAACTTCAGCGCTCAAGGCCCTGGCAACGCAGTGCTGATCAAATCCGCCTACCCTTGGGTCGATGAGGTCAGCGGACCGGCGAGCCTGGCGCAGATGCTCTTGAACAACCCCGACGCCCAAGGCCGACCTCGCCCCTCGCAGAAGCTGTGCGCGGGGCAAACGTTGCTTTGCAAGTCCTTGGGACTGAAGGTGCCCGTCTGGGATGCAAAGCGCTTTGATCATGAAGTGCTTCTGGTGGAAGACGTCGGTCTGCCCCCTCCCCATATTATCCAGGCCACGCGCCTGGGCATTCCTCAAGGGCGTGACGAACACTTGATGTACCGCTTCGTGGATGGGGCCTATGCCGCCCATTGCACGCGGAACCCGCTGCGACGGGGGCAGGTCGAAGGTCGCGATTATTTTGTGCTGACTTGACGATGGCGACATAACCGTCGACATCCGCGCTGACTATCAGCCTGCAATCGCGAGCATCCGGGTAGCGATGTAGATTGTGTTCGCCCTCAAAGGGCGCAATTGAATTTGATGGAGTTTTTTTATGGGCCCATGGCTCGATAGCGTGACGGCCTGGTTGACGGTCAACCCGCAATGGCTGGCAGCAGCAGTATTCATCGTGGCCTTCGTGGAGTGCCTGGCGATTGCCGGACTGATCGTCCCCGGCACGGTTTTGTTATTCGCCGTGGCAGTGCTGGCCGGCAGCGGTGCGCTGTCGTTGAGCGAAACGTTATTGCTGGGCTTCCTCGCCGGCGTACTGGGCGACGTCGTGTCCTATTTCCTGGGACGGCATTTCCATCAGAACATCCGTCGGCTGCCCGGGTTGCGCCATCACCCGGAGTGGATCGCCGGGGCCGAGTCATATTTCCAGCGCTACGGCATTGCCAGCCTGCTGGTCGGGCGTTTCATTGGCCCCTTGCGGCCCATGCTGCCGATGGTCGCCGGGATGTTCGACATGCCATTCCCACGCTTCTTCGCTGTCAGCCTGCTGGCGGCGGCGGGATGGTCGGTAGCGTATCTACTGCCGGGTTGGGCCACCGGCGCGGCGATTCGCTTGCCGTTGCCCGAAGGCTTTTGGCTGCAGGCGGGCATCGTCGTCGGCAGTATTGCAGTCATGGTGGGACTGAGCGCGACCAGCAGCCTGCGTCGCCACCGCAAGGCCACGATGTTCATTGCAGGCATGAGTGTTCTGATTCTGGCAGGGTTGTTTATCGGCTATCCGTACCTGACGGCCCTCGACCAGGGGGTTATGGCCCTGGTACAGGAACACCGCAGCCCGATGCTCGATGAAGCGGCCGTTGTCTTCACGCTGATTGGCGAATTCCGCAACATGCTGCTGTTCAGTGCCTTGCTGGTCGGGCTGCTGCTGATCACCCGGCAATGGCGTCCGGCGATTTTCGCCGGCAGCACGCTGATGTGCACCGCACTGGCCAACACCTTGACCAAGCATTTTTTCGCCCGTGTGCGCCCGGAAGTGCTCAGCGACCCACTGACCAGCTACAGCATGCCCAGCGGCCACGCGTCAGGCTCTTTCGCGCTGTTCCTGACCCTCGCCGTACTGGCCGGCCGCGGGCAGCCACCACGGATGCGCCTGACCTGGCTGCTGGTGGGATGCCTGCCGGCGCTGGCGATTTCCCTTTCCCGCGTCTACCTCGGCGCGCATTGGCCGACGGATATTTTGGCCGGGGCGATGCTGGCGGCATGCGTCTGCGCGACGAGCCTGTGGTTGAGTCAGCGTCGGACTTCGCTCAACGCCCTGCCGCCCAGGGTGTGGTGGCTGGTATTGCCGGCGCTGGTGGCGCTGTTTGCATTCTTCGTGATCCGGCATTTGCCGCACACAATGCTGCGGTATGCCTATTAAAAAAGAACCCCGGCCTGACAGGCCGGGGTTCTTTTTTGAACCGTATTCAGTTCATCAGTGATCAAGCACTTTGACGCTTGCGCATCTCAAGAATCAGAGCATCAGCAAGCCGACCTGCCGTGGCTGCGGTGTCCTCAAAAGATTGCCCGAGGCTGGCATGTTTAAGCATGTAGCCCACAGCAGCAGCTTCCCAAGCAGCACGTTCGGTTGTGTAGATAGTCATGATTTTAATTCCTTTTAGTAATGAAATTGGCCACTTCGTGTGGACCAACCGCAAACTAAATAAATCCTTGGCGCCCTTCAATGCTGGCAACCTGACCGAATCGTTGCCAATTGCTGCTCAGGCAAACAATTCCCCTTGCAACTCGTCCAGCAACGCCTGAATCGCGTCCAGTCGTTGCTGCGGATCATCGAGTTGCAGCAGGTCAATCTTGTCCACTTCCGCGAACGGCAAGAGGTAAGCCAACTGATTGGCCAACGACTGTTGGCCGGTTGCTTCCGTGCCCATGTTCAGCGCTTCGACCATCGGGTGTTCGGCCAGCGCGTTGAGCAAGGCCACCAGATCGGCGTCCTCATCCTGTAGTGGCTGTTCAGGCTCATCTTCCAGCCACTCGACCTCGGCGACGGTCAACTGATCGCGCTGAACCTCAGTGCGCAACACATGGAATCGCCGACCGCCCTGGACTCGAATCCCGAGCAAGCCGTTGTCCTGCTGCTTGAAGTCGGTGATCAGCGCCTCGCATCCGACCAGCGCGTAACCCGCCGGAGCGATGCCGACTTCTTCGCCGTCTAGAATGCACACCACACCGAAGCCGCCGCCCTGCTTCATGCAGCGACCGATCATGTCCAGGTAGCGCGCCTCGAAAATCTGCAAGTCGAGGATGCAGCCAGGAAACAGCACCGTGTTCAGCGGAAAAAGCGGCAGACTCATAGACATTTCCTTCAAACCACTATCGACACCGCCAACGGCAGGAACACCGCCGTGGCCACGCCCATCAAACTCATCGCCAGCGCCGCGAACGCGCCGCACTCTTCACTTTCCTGCAAGGCCACCGACGTGCCAACCGCGTGGGCGGTCATGCCCAGTGCCATGCCGCGTGCCTCCGGGCTGTGGACACCGAGCCGGGTCAGCAGGCTTGGGCCGAATATCGCCCCGATCACACCCGTGATCAACACGAACACCGCCGCCAGCGCCGCGACACCGCCGATTTGCTCGGCCACCAACATGGCAATCGGCGAAGTCACCGACTTCGGCGCCATGGTCATCAGGATCATGTGTTCGGCACCGAACCACCAGCCCAACAGCACGCCCATGCCTGTAGCCACCACGCCGCCTATCACCAGCGTAGTAAAAATCGGCCAGAACAACTGCCGAATCCGTCGCAGGTTGAGATAAAGCGGGACGGCCAGCGCGACCGTCGCCGGGCCAAGCAGAATGCTGAGAATTTCGGTGCTCTTGCGGTACTCGGCGTAGGTCAGCCCGCAGCCCACCAGCACACCGATCACCAGCAACATGGAGACCAGCACCGGCTGCAAAAAGATCCAGCGGGTTTTCTCGAATGCGGCCAGTACCAGCTGATAGGCGCCGAGGGTAATGCCGATACCGAACAATGGATGGTGAATCACCGACGTCCAGGCGCCGTACCAGTCAAGGATCATTGGTTGTCCTCGGGATGGTGGGCATGACGCTTGATCAAGCGCTGCATCAGCACGCCCGCGAAGGCCATGGACAGCAGCAGCGACAACACCAAGGCTCCCGTGATGGCCCAGAAATCAGCGGCAATGTCTTTGGCGTAAACCATCACGCCCACCGCCGGCGGCACCAGCAGCAAGGGCAAATATCGCAACAGGCTGCTGGCCGCCAGGTTCAGCGGTTCACCCACCTGACCACGACTGATCAGAAACACCAACAACAGCAGCAGACCGACAATCGGCCCCGGCAGCACTGGCAAAAACAAATGGTTGATCGCGGTGCCGAGCAATTGGAACAGCACCAGCCAGGTCAGGCCACGTAACAACATTCTTCATCTCCCGCAAATCCGTCACCCGCATTGGCCCGGGCATTATAAGCACGCCTGCGCTATAGACCGGCATTCGCCAAAAGCATGGTCGGTTGACCGGAGCAATTTGCCATGTTGATCTAAAGTGGTAAGCCGGGAGGCCAAAAATCCCCCCATTCAAAACTATAAAACCGATGAACCCAAGGAGAGTCTCAATGCCCTATGTTCCAGTTGCAGAGCTCAATGATTATGTCGGCAAGGAACTTGGACGTTCCGAATGGCTCACCATCGATCAGGAACGCATCAACCTGTTCGCCGAAGCCACAGGGGACTATCAGTTCATCCATGTCGATCCGGTCAAAGCCGCGCAAACGCCCTTTGGCAGCACCATCGCCCACGGTTTCCTGTCACTGTCGCTGATTCCAAAACTGATGGAAGACATCCTCGTCATGCCCGAGGGCTTGAAGATGGTGGTCAACTACGGCCTCGACAGCGTGCGCTTCATTCAGCCGGTCAAAGTCAATTCGAAGGTGCGCCTCAAAGTCGACCTGACCGAAGTCACCGAGAAGAAACCCGGCCAATGGCTGCTCAAAGCCACCGCGACCCTGGAAATCGAAGGCTCGGACAAGCCGGCGTACATCGCTGAGCCCTTGTCGCTCTGCTTCGTGTAAACCATCCCGGATGCGAAGCAGGCCGCACTGTTTCGCATCACCTCCTTTTATACCGACTGTATAAGGTCACATAGCTGCGGCATACTCCGTCGCCTAATTGCCCGGATCCCGCTATGCGCTCACTCGCACTCCTTGCCTTGACCCTGATGCTCACCGCTTGCGGCGACGGCGAATCGCCGCTGCCCCCTGACGCCCGCCTGCCGGATGGCGGACGCTATCGTGGAGATCTGGTCAATGGGCTGCTGCAAGGCCAGGGTCGCATCGATTACCCGAACGGCAGTTGGTATGCCGGTGAGTTCGACCAAGGCCAATGGCATGGCCAGGGCGAATGGCACGGCAGCAACGGCGAGGTTTATCGCGGACAATTCAAGCAAGGGCTGTTCGATGGCCAGGGCAGCCTGACCACCAATGGCAGCAGCTTCACCGGTAGCTTCAAACTCGGCCGCCGCGACGGCGAAGGCACCCTCAAAGAAAACGGCATGACCTACCGCGGCGAATTCAAAGCCGATCAGTATTCAGGGCTTGGCCGTCTCGAACTCGATGATGGCAGCACCTACCAGGGCCAGTTCGCCCACGGCAAGCCCAACGGCGAAGGCCAGCGCGGGGACGGCAACGGCAATCAGTTCACCGGGCACTTCGTCGATGGACAGCTGCAAGGCAACGGGACGTTCAACAGTGCCGACGGCGACATTTATGTCGGCGGTTTCAAGAACAATCAACTGCACGGCAAGGGCCGCTACGAAAACGCCGACGGCGACGTCTGGCTGGGCCAATTCGAGGAAGGCTCGCTGAACGGCAAGGGCGAGTTGATCGGCGCCGATGGCAGCCATTACATTGGTCAATTCAGCGACTGGCGCTTTGCCGGCCAAGGTCGCCTGAACCTGCCTGATGGCAGTTTCTATATCGGCCAGTTCGACAACGACAGCTATTCCGGTCGCGGCACCCTGGTGCTGACGGACGGCACGGTACAAAGCGGTACCTGGATCAACGGCCAGCGCGTGCGCGATGCCAATGGCAAATTACTCCCCGACAGCCTCGAACTCGGCCTGCTGGCCCAGGGCCGCCTGCTGGAGGACGCACTCAGTAATGTGCCGGCCTCGACTCCGGCCGTCGAGCTGTACACCTTGACCCTCGGCGGCGATGGCAAGCAGAGCGTGTTCCTGCGCGAATCCGACTACGTCGCCAACATGCTCACCAGCCGCTTCGGCGCCTTTGGCCAGATCCGCTTGGTGAACCATCGCGACCACCTCGTCGATCGCCCGATGGCCACCCGGGAAAACATGCGCCGCGCCGCCGTGACCCTGGCTGAACGCAGCGGGCCGGAAGACCTGATTTTCATCTACCTGACCAGCCACGGCACCAGTGAACACGAACTGGTGCTCGACCAGCCGCGCATGGAACTGGCCGATCTGCCGGCCGACGAACTGGCCGCCGTCCTGGCACCACTGAAAAACCGCGATAAGGTCATCGTGATTTCGGCCTGCTACTCCGGCGGCTTCATCCCTGCCCTCAAGGATGAACGCACCCTGATCATGACCGCCTCGCGGGCTGACCGCGTGTCCTTTGGCTGTTCGGAAGAAGCCAACTTCACTTACTTCGGCGATGCCCTGTTCGCCCAGGCCCTGAACCAGACCGATGATCTGGAACAGGCCTTCAAGCTGGCCAGGGCGACTGTCGCCGAGCGCGAGCTGGCCGATGGCTTCGAAGCCTCCGAACCGCAGATCTGGGCACCGAAAACCGTGCTCTCCCACTGGCAGCTGTTACGTAAACAACAGGCACGCAAAGCCCTGCAAAGTGCCGCCATTGAAAGCAAGGATACAAAGAACAACTAAGCTGATGGGTATCAAGGGAGAAACACTATGTACTTGACGCCTCAGCACGTACTGCTTGCCGGAGCCACCGGCTTGACCGGTGAACATCTACTCGATCGTTTGCTCAATGAGCCGACCATTACGCGGGTTCTGGCGCCCTCACGCCGGGCGCTGGCCAAACATCCCCACCTTGAAAACCCGGTCGGCGACCCGGCCGTGTTCCTCCCGCAATTGAACGGTCGCGTCGACATCGCCTATTGCTGCCTGGGCACCACCATCAAGCAGGCGGGCTCGGAACAGGCGTTTCGCGCGGTGGACCTGGACATGGTGGTGGCCTTCTCCAAACGGGCGCGGGAAATGGGCGCCCGTCATCTGATCGTGATCAGCGCCTTGGGCGCCGATCCGAAGTCTCCGATTTTCTACAACCGGGTCAAAGGCGAGATGGAGCAGGCATTGCGCGCGCAGGACTGGCCGCAACTGACCATCTGCCGTCCATCACTGCTGCTGGGTGAGCGCACCGAACCGCGCCTGGCCGAGAAACTCGCCGGCCCACTGTCTCGCCTGATACCGGGCAAGTACCACGGCATCGAGGCCTGCCAAATGGCCCGCGCCATGTGGCGACTGGCGCTGGAAGAACAGGATGGAGTGCGGATTGTCGAGTCGGATGAACTGCGCAAGCTCGGCAAATAGACTGACCAACTTGTGGCGAGGGGGCTTGTCGGAACGCCGGACCGCCCCTCGCCACAGAAGCCGGCTCTCCTACAATCCGCCTGTCGCCTGAAAACTGACCCCGATCACAGTCAGCAACGACAATGGCAGCAGCAGGGTGTCGAGCAGTGCGCTGGCCGGCAGGTCGACGCCGGGATAGCTCGGCGCTTCGGCACCGAAGCGGTCCATCGCGCAACAACCACCGTTCATCGCATACAGATCCAGCCGGGTCCCCGAATACACCACGGGCGCACCCGGCTTCGCGGCATCCAGCGTGCGCGCGGTGGCGCACCCGGCCAACTGCAAGGCGAGAACAATCGTCAGAAACTTATTCATCGCTGGTCAGATGGTGTTCGCCCCAGCGTGGCAGCATGTCTTGCGGAATATTCAACAGGTTGAGAATGCGCGCCACGACGAAATCGATCAGGTCGTCGATGGTTTGCGGCTGATGATAGAAGCCCGGCGATGCTGGCAGAATTGTCACGCCCATGTTCGACAACTTGAGCATGTTTTCCAGGTGAATGCTCGAATACGGCGCTTCACGGGGCACCAGGATCAGCTGGCGACGCTCCTTCAGCGTCACATCGGCGGCACGTTCGATCAGGTTGTTGCAGGCGCCGGTCGCGATGGCTGACAACGTCCCGGTAGAGCACGGCACCACCACCATCGCCGCTGGTGCGCCGGAGCCCGAGGCCACCGGCGACATCCAGTCTTCCTTCCCATACACCCGAATCTGCCCCGCCGCAGCGCCGGTGTATTCGGTGAGGAAGGCCTGCATCATCTGCGGTTTGGCCGGCAGCGTGACGTCGGTTTCGGTGGCCATCACCAGTTGCGCGGCCTTGGAAATCAGAAAGTGCACTTCCCGCTCTTCGCGCACCAGGCAGTCGAGCAGGCGCAAGCCGTACTGGGCACCGGAAGCGCCTGTCATCGCCAGCGTGATGCGGTCCGGGCCGTTGTTCATTTGAGCGCCTCGGCGAGTTTGCCGTGCAGGCCGCCAAAGCCGCCGTTGCTCATGATCACCACGTGAGTGCCGGGCTGGGCCTGGCTCTTGACGCGCTCAATGATGCCTTCGAGCGAATCACTGACGATCGACGGCACCGTACACAGCGCGGCGGTGCCCGCCAGATCCCAACCGAGGTTGGCCGGTGCGTACCAGATCACCTGGTCGGCATCGACCACGCTTTCCGGCAAACCATCACGGTGCGCACCGAGCTTCATGGAATTGGAGCGCGGCTCGATGATAGCGATCAACGGTGCATCGCCAATGCGTTTACGCAAGCCGTCGAGCGTGGTGGCGATGGCGGTCGGATGGTGAGCGAAGTCGTCATAAATAGTGATGCCGCGCACCTCCGCGACTTTTTCCATGCGACGCTTCACGCTTTTGAAAGCGCTCAAGGCAGCGATGCCCATGGACGGCACCACACCCACGTGACGTGCAGCCGCCAGTGTGGCCAGTGCGTTGGCAACGTTGTGCTGGCCGGTCATGTCCCACTCGACCACGCCTTGGGAGGCACCTTCGAACATCACTTCGAACTTCGAGCCGTCTTCGCTGAGCAGCTTGACCTGCCACTGGCCGCCGGCACCCGTGGTTTGCACCGGGGTCCAGCAGCCCATCTCGATGACGCGTTGCAAAGCTGGCTCGGTGGTCGGATGAATGATCAGGCCTTCACTCGGGATGGTCCGCACCAAGTGATGAAATTGCCGCTCGATGGCTGGCAGATCAGGGAAGATGTCCGCGTGATCGAACTCCAGATTGTTCAGGATCGCCGTGCGCGGACGGTAGTGCACGAATTTGGAACGCTTGTCGAAGAACGCACTGTCGTACTCATCGGCTTCGATGACGAAGAACGGCGTATCACCCAGGCGCGCCGAGACCGAAAAATTCTGCGGCACACCGCCGATCAGGAAGCCCGGGCTCATGCCCGCATGCTCCAGCACCCAGGCGAGCATGCTACTGGTGGTGGTTTTGCCATGAGTACCGGCAACGGCCAGCACCCAGCGACCTTGCAGCACGTGGTCCGCCAGCCATTGCGGGCCGGACACATACGGCAGGCCTTTGTTCAGCACATATTCCACGGCGGGGTTGCCACGGGACATGGCGTTGCCGATCACCACCAGGTCGGGGGCCGGGTCCAGTTGCGCCGGATCATAACCTTGGGTCAACTCGATGCCCTGGGCCTCGAGCTGAGTGCTCATCGGCGGATAGACGTTGGCATCGGAGCCCGTCACGTGATGGCCCAGCTCTTTGGCCAGAACCGCCATCGAACCCATGAAAGTGCCGCAGATACCAAGAATATGAATGTGCATAGTCGACCTCGTAAAACATGGCCGCAGGTTAGCTTAGGGAGGGGAAAATCGCACCTTGTGTTTCAGACCACGCTGATGGCTGGACCGGTGGGAGCACGACTTTCCGTGCTCCCACCGATTGGCTGGCCCTAGCGGGCGATACCGTGTTTGCGCAGTTTTCTGTAAAGCGTGTTACGGCTGACTCCCAGTTGCTCAGCCGTGTGGGTCATGTGCCAACGCGTTTGCTCCAGCGCATTCAACAGCGCCAGGCGTTCGGCATCTTCCAGCGGATGTTCGGCAGGCTCTTCAATGACCGGTTGAACCGCCGGTCGGGTCTGGCGAATCATCGCCGGCAAATCGTCCAGCACAATCCGCCCGCCCTCGCACAACGCGGCCAATGTCCGCAGCACGTTGCGCAACTGCCGCACATTGCCCGGCCAGGCGAAATCCAGCAGGGCCTGACGGGCCGGCCCGTCGATCACGACCAGTTCTGCGCCCGCCTCTTCGGCCAGCAAAAAGTCCAGCAGTTGCGATTTGTCACTGCGATCGCGCAATGCCGGCAGCGCGACCTCCAGCCCGTTGAGTCGATAGAACAGGTCCTCGCGGAAACTGCCTTCCTGCACCCGTTCCAGCAGATTGCGGTGCGTGGCGCTGATGATCCGCACGTTGACCGCCTCCGGCTCGCCACCGATCGGCACCACCTGACGATCCTCCAGCACCCTCAACAGGCGCGTCTGCATCGCCAGCGGCATGTCGCCGATCTCGTCGAGGAACAAGGTGCCGCCATCGGCCTGTTGTAACTTGCCGCGCATGCCTTCCTTGCGCGCCCCGGTGAAGCTGCCGCCGCGATAGCCGAACAGCTCGCTCTCGATCAGGCTTTCCGGGATGGCGGCGCAGTTGAGGGCGACAAACGCCTTGTCCGCCCGTTGACTGGCGCGATGGACGGCTTTGGCAAACGCCTCTTTACCCGAACCGGTTTCACCGTTGATCAGCAATGGCACGTCCCGTTCGTACACCCGCAGGGCCTTGCGGAAATCCGCCTGCAAACCGGCATCGCCCAGGCAAATACCCAATGACGGCGCACGCGCCTCAACCACCGGACCGGGCGCCAGTGGCACTGGCACGCGGCGCGGCTGCCCACGCAATACGGCGAACAGCTTGCGCCCGTCACGGGTGCGCAGCGGCCAACTGGCGCTGGCATGGGCGCTTGCACGGCCAAGCAACTCATCCAGCGAACAATCGAAAAATGCCTCAACCGGCTTGCCCAGCAATCCACCGCGCACATGGCCCAGCAGGTTCAGTGCGCTCTGATTGACCGCGCAGATTCGCCCCTCCCCATCGAACGCCAGCAACCCTTCGCTGAACAGCCCGACGGACTCGGCCTGCAAATGAAAACGCAGCAGCCATTGGTTATCGAAGTAACGCAGGAAATAGCAGCTCTCGATCATCTTCGCCGAAAGATTGACCAGGGCCATGGTATGGAACTGACTCTGACGCGACACCTCATGCCGCGCCGACGAGACGTCGAGCACCGCCAGCAGCTCGCCGTGGGGGTCGAACACCGGGCTTGCCGAGCAGGTCAGGCCGGTATGACGGCCGCGGAAGTGCTCGTCCTGGTGGATGGTCAGCGACTGGCGCTCCACCAGGCAGGTACCGATGCCATTGGTGCCCTCGCAGGCCTCGCTCCAGTCCGCGCCGAGCCAGAGCCCGGCGCGTTCGAAAATCTTCCGTTCGGCGGGCGCCGTCACACAGTTGAGGATCACACCACGCGCATCGGTCAGCAGCACCGCATGGCCGGCGCCGGAAAGCTGTTGATGCAGGCTGGTCATTTCACTGCCGGCGATGTGCAGCACTTGCTGCAGGCGTTCACGACTTTCGAGGACGCGTCCATGTTCCAGCACTGTCGGCGCCATGCTCAGGGCCGGATCGAGGTGATAGTCCTCAAGGCAGCGCAGCCAGGAGCGGGCGATGGACGGATCGCTGCCAGGACCGTGCAGGTGGGCTTTGCCCTGGGTCACAGTCAGTACTTGCTGGGCATGGCGACTCAAATGGTTGTCGTGCATTTCTTATTATTCTCCCCGGGGCTCGGCGACCCGTGTTGAGGTGATGCCGAGCATCCTCCAGCCTAGCCCGCATTGCAATGTCGGCAAGACCGGCCCGTCACAGGCTGCGCCACAAACGGTACAAAGTGTCACAGGCACTGTACCGAAAGCGTCACAGACACCGCCCGCCCGTCCGACAGAAATCGCCCAAGGCCTTGATTTGCCTGACCTGCAAGGCACTGGCCCGACCCTTGCTCTACGCTTATAGCAAGCGCACATGCGCGTCTCTCTTATAAGTACAAAAGCCAAGGAGAACTATCATGCGTTACGCTCACCCCGGTACTGAAGGCGCTATCGTTTCGTTCAAGAGCAAATACGGTAACTACATCGGCGGCGAGTTCGTCGCGCCTGTCAAAGGTCAGTACTTCACCAATACCTCGCCAGTCAATGGCCAACCGATTGCCGAATTCCCGCGTTCCACCGCCGAAGACATCGACAAGGCCCTGGACGCCGCCCACGCGGCCGCCGATGCCTGGGGCGCCACGTCCGCCCAGGCACGCTCGCTGGTGCTGCTGAAAATTGCCGACCGCATCGAACAGAACCTCGAACTGCTGGCAATCACCGAATCCTGGGACAACGGCAAAGCCGTGCGCGAAACCCTCAACGCCGACATTCCGCTGGCCGCCGACCACTTCCGCTACTTCGCCGGTTGCATCCGCGCCCAGGAAGGCAGCGCTGCCGAAATCGACGGCAACACCGTGGCCTATCACATCCATGAGCCGCTGGGCGTGGTCGGGCAGATCATCCCTTGGAACTTCCCGATCCTGATGGCCGCCTGGAAACTCGCCCCGGCCCTCGCCGCCGGCAACTGCGTGGTGCTCAAGCCTGCCGAACAAACCCCGCTGGGCATTACCGTGCTAGTCGAGCTGATTGGCGACCTGCTGCCACCGGGTGTACTGAACATTGTGCAAGGTTTCGGTAAAGAAGCCGGCGAAGCCCTGGCGACCAGCAAACGCATCGCCAAAATCGCCTTTACCGGCTCGACGCCAGTCGGCTCGCACATCATGAAATGCGCCGCCGAAAACATCATTCCGTCCACCGTGGAACTGGGCGGCAAGTCGCCGAACATCTTCTTCGAAGACATCATGAAGGCGGAGCCAAGCTTCATCGAAAAAGCCGCCGAAGGCCTGGTGCTGGCGTTCTTCAACCAGGGTGAAGTCTGCACCTGCCCGTCCCGCGCGCTGGTGCAAGAGTCGATCTACGACGAATTCATGCAAGTGGTGATGAAGAAGGTCCTGCAGATCAAACGTGGCGACCCACTGGACACCGACACCATGGTCGGCGCCCAGGCGTCCGAGCAGCAATTCGATAAAATCCTTTCGTACCTGGAAATTGCCAAGGGCGAAGGTGCTGAACTGCTGACCGGCGGCAAAGTGGAAAAACTCGAGGGCACCCTCGCGACCGGGTATTACATCCAGCCGACGCTGCTCAAGGGCACCAACAAAATGCGGGTGTTCCAGGAAGAAATCTTCGGCCCGGTCGTGAGCATCACCACCTTCAAGGACGAAGCAGAAGCCCTGGCCATCGCCAACGACACCGAGTTCGGCCTGGGCGCCGGCCTCTGGACTCGCGACATCAACCGCGCCTACCGCATGGGCCGTGCCATCAAGGCCGGTCGTGTGTGGACCAACTGCTACCACCTGTACCCGGCGCACGCCGCGTTCGGTGGTTACAAAAAGTCCGGCGTCGGCCGTGAAACCCACAAAATGATGCTCGATCACTATCAGCAGACCAAAAACCTGCTGGTGAGCTACGACATCAATCCGCTGGGCTTCTTCTAAAAACCGGGGGCGACACAGGGTTTCTGTGTCGCCCTCCCAATCGTCATCGCGGGCAAGCCCGCTCCCACAGGTTTTGTGGTGAGCTCACATATAGAGACCTGACACAGAACCCTGTGGGAGCGAGCTTGCTCGCGATGGCGCCTTCAATGGCACAACACAAAAGGCTGGCCGCTCTGGCACGGGCCTTGCGTGCCCGCATTACACGCAAAAGCCGCTTCCGAAAGTCCAAAAGATCAAACAATAAAAAAGACAGCGAGGACTTATGACTTCTACCACACAGCTCAAACCCACACTCGGCACCCTGCATTTATGGGGCATCGCCGTCGGCCTGGTGATTTCCGGCGAATACTTCGGCTGGAGTTACGGCTGGGGCACCGCAGGCACCCTGGGTTTCCTCGTCACCGCCCTGATGGTGGCGACGATGTACACCTGCTTCATCTTCAGTTTCACCGAATTGACCACCGCCATTCCCCACGCGGGCGGGCCGTTTGCCTACAGCCGGCGAGCCTTTGGCGAGAAAGGTGGCTTGATCGCCGGCATCGCCACCCTGATCGAATTCGTCTTTGCGCCCCCGGCGATCGCCATGGCCATCGGCGCCTACCTCAATGTGCAATACCCGGAACTGGACCCGAAAATCGCGGCGGTCGGCGCCTATTTCGTGTTCATGACCCTGAATATCCTCGGCGTCAGCATCGCGGCCACCTTCGAACTGGTGGTCACCGTACTGGCGGTCGCCGAACTACTGGTGTTCATGGGCGTCGTTGCACCAGGGTTCAGCTTCAGTAACTTTGTGCTCAATGGCTGGTCCGGCTCCAATGAGTTCACGATGGCCTCGATTCCCGGCATTTTCGCCGCCATTCCTTTCGCGATCTGGTTTTTTCTCGCCATCGAAGGCGCGGCCATGGCGGCCGAAGAAGCCAAGGACCCGAAACGCACGATCCCCAAGGCCTACGTCAGCGGCATTCTGACCCTGGTGTTCCTGGCCATCGGCGTGATGGTCATGGCCGGCGGCGTCGGCGACTGGCGTCAACTGTCGAACATTAACGATCCGCTGCCCCAGGCCATGAAGGCCGTGGTGGGCAACAATTCAAGCTGGATGCACATGCTGGTGTGGATCGGCCTGTTCGGTCTGGTGGCAAGTTTCCACGGCATCATCCTGGGCTATTCGCGGCAGTTCTTTGCGCTGGCCCGCGCCGGCTACCTGCCTCGCGGCCTGGCCAAACTGTCGCGCTTCCAGACGCCGCACCGGGCGATCCTTGCCGGCGGCGTCATCGGCATCGCGGCAATTTACAGCGACGGCCTGGTCAACCTGCAAGGCATGACCCTGACGGCAGCGATGATCACCATGTCGGTTTTCGGCGCCATCGTGATGTACATCATCAGTATGCTGAGCCTGTTCAAACTGCGTAAAACCGAGCCAAACCTGGAACGCACCTTCCGTGCGCCAGGCTATCCGATCGTGCCGGGTATCGCGCTGTTTCTCGCCGTGGTGTGCCTGGTGGCAATGGCCTGGTTCAACACCCTGATCGGCCTGGTTTTCGTCGGATTCATGGCCGCCGGTTACCTGTATTTCCAGTTGACCGCCAAGCAACGCTCCGAAGCACCGGCGGACGCCATGCTCGAAGGCGTCTGAGTTGCACCGGCGCCGGGCTCCTGGCCTGGCGCCTGCATGATTGAAGTGCATGCACATTCCCTTGTGGGAGCGCACGCTCTCCCACAGGGACTGTTTGTGTTATCAAGACTTGTACAGACCAGAGGACACCGCCCCATGGCCGCATTTGCCCATTCCGTCGGCGCTCAGACCTATCGCTTCGAAAACCTCAAGGAAGTGATGGCCAAGGCCAGTCCGGCGCGTTCCGGGGATTTTCTGGCTGGCGTCGCCGCGCTCAATGACGGCGAACGTGTGGCCGCACAAATGGCTTTGGCCGACATTCCGCTCAGCCATTTCCTACAGGAAGTACTGATTCCTTATGAAGATGATGAAGTCACCCGGCTGATCATCGACACCCACGACATGCATGCCTTCAGCGTGGTCAGTCACCTCACCGTGGGCGGTTTTCGAGACTGGCTGCTCAGCGATGCCGCCGACGAACATGTCCTGCGCGCCCTTGCACCCGGCCTGACGCCGGAAATGGTCGCCGCCGTGTCGAAGATCATGCGCGTGCAGGATCTGGTGCTGGTGGCACAGAAAATCCGTGTGGTCACGCAGTTCCGCGGCACCCTGGGCCTGCGCGGCCGGCTCTCCACGCGACTGCAACCGAATCACCCCACGGATGAACCGGCCGGTATCGCCGCGAGCATCCTTGACGGTTTGCTGCATGGCAACGGCGACGCCATGATCGGGATCAACCCGGCCACCGACAGCATCGCCTCGATTTGCGCGATGCTGGAAATGCTCGACGCCATCATTCAACGCTACGAAATCCCGACACAGGCCTGCGTTCTGACGCATGTCACGACGTCGATCGAAGCCGTCAATCGCGGGGTGCCGCTGGACCTGGTGTTCCAGTCGATCGCCGGCACCGAGGCGGCCAACGCCAGTTTCGGCATCAATCTGAATGTATTGAAGGAAGGTTACGACGCCGGATTGAGCCTCAATCGCGGCACCCTCGGGCAAAACCTGATGTATTTCGAAACAGGCCAGGGCAGCGCCCTGTCGGCCAACGCCCACCATGGCGTCGATCAACAGACGTGCGAAACCCGGGCGTATGCCGTGGCACGACATTTCAATCCGTTTCTGGTGAACACCGTCGTAGGATTTATCGGCCCGGAGTACCTCTACAACGGCAAACAGATCATTCGCGCCGGCCTTGAAGATCACTTCTGCGGCAAGCTGCTGGGCGTACCGATGGGCTGTGACATCTGCTACACCAACCACGCCGAAGCCGACCAGGACGACATGGACACCCTGTTAACCCTGCTGGGCGTGGCCGGGATCAACTTCATCATGGGCATCCCCGGCTCCGACGACATCATGCTCAACTACCAGACCACTTCGTTCCACGACGCGCTCTATGCTCGTCAGACCCTGGGCCTGAAGCCCGCGCCGGAGTTCGAACAATGGCTGGCGAAAATGGGCATCTTCACTCAAGCGGACGGCAAGATTCTCTTCGGCAACAGCCTGCCTCCGGCGTTCCGCCAGGCCTTGGCGCAATTGGGATGAGTGTTTCCATGGATAAACCACCCTTCGATCCGCACAACCCATGGCTGGAACTGCGACGCCTGACACCGGCGCGAATTGCCCTGGGCCGCACCGGCACCAGCATGCCCACCCGTGCTCAACTGGATTTCCAATACGCCCATGCCCAGGCGCGGGACGCGGTGCACTTGCCGTTCGACCACAAGGCCCTGAGCTCGCAATTGGCTGAACGCGGGCGTGAAAGCATCTTGCTGCACAGCGCGGCGATCGATCGCAACAGCTACCTGCAGCGCCCGGATTTGGGGCGAAAGTTGAGCGACGAGTCCGCACAGATCCTGCGCGATTACGCATCAGCCCATCCCGGCGGGGTCGATCTGGCGATCGTGGTCGCCGATGGTTTGTCGGCCCTGGCCGTTCATCGCCACACGTTGCCGTTTCTGGCGCGCCTGGAAGAACAGATGGGCGCCGAAAACTGGTCAATGGCCCCGGTGATTCTGGTGGAGCAAGGTCGCGTTGCGGTGGCCGATGAGGTTGGTGAACTGCTCGGCGCCAAAATGACAGTGATCCTGATCGGCGAGCGCCCCGGCCTCAGCTCACCAGACAGCCTGGGATTGTATTTCACCTACAATCCCAAGGTCGGTCTGACGGACGCCTACCGCAACTGCATCTCTAATGTTCGCCTTGAAGGCCTGAGTTATGGCATGGCGGCACACCGTTTGCTGTATCTGATGCGCGAGGCCTGCCGACGGCAGCTTTCGGGCGTCAATTTAAAGGATGAAGCGCAGGTTCAGACGCTGGAGTCGGACGTTGACGCGGACATCAAAGGTAATTTCCTACTGAGTCCGCCGGATGCCTGAACCGCTTCCGCATTGCACTTTCGGGATGATTTCAGGCAGGATCGACGCACGGCTGCCAGTGAGTACCTTTTGCCGTCAGAGCACGTGAAGACAGCCACTTGAAGACGAGACCTACCATGCGGATTATTCAAGCGACCCTCGAACACCTGGACCTGCTGACCCCGTTGTTCGTCAAATATCGCGAATTTTATGGCTCCCTGCCGTATCCGGACTCGTCCCGGGCGTTCCTCGAGAAACGCCTGCGTCGCAAGGAGTCAGTGATTTACCTGGCACTGGCCGATGACGACAACAACAAGCTGATGGGTTTCTGTCAGTTATATCCAAGCTTTTCCTCGCTCTCGCTCAAACGCGTGTGGATCCTCAACGACATCTATGTCGCCGAGGACGCCCGCCGCCAACTGGTGGCTGACAACCTGATCCGTACCGCGAAGAAAATGGCCAAGGAAACCAATGCCGTGCGCATGCGTGTTTCCACCAGCAGCAACAACCAGGCCGCACAGAAAACCTATGAATCCATCGGGTTCAAGGAAGACACCGAGTTCAAGAACTACGTGTTGCCGATCAGCGAAGAGCTTTGACCCGCGTCAAACCTGCAGGCGCAAGCTTGCTCTCGATTGCGGTGTGTCATTTGGCACCTCCATCGCGAGCAGGTGTGCGCCCACAAAACAGAGCGCACCCAGCGTCGGCCCGAGTGAAATCCCCCGCTACAATCTCGACGCTCTTTTCACTTCTCAGTCCGTATAATCCCGATCTTTCCGGCTTGTAAGAAAAACTACACCCATCCGTAGTCTTACGCGAAGTCATACGCACAGGCCTGCCGAGTCGGGCCGTTATCACAGGTGCCCTCCATGGATTTCAACCCGATCGATATCGTTCTGCATCTCGACGTCTACCTCGACATGCTCGTAACCAATTACGGGGCCTGGATTTACGCCATTCTGTTTCTGGTGATCTTTTGTGAAACCGGCCTGGTGGTGATGCCTTTCCTGCCAGGCGACTCGCTGCTGTTTATCGCCGGCGCCGTTGCCGCCGGTGGCGGTATGGATCCGGTGTTGCTGGGCGGGCTGCTGATGCTGGCGGCGATACTGGGCGACAGTACCAACTACATCATCGGCCGAACGGCCGGCGAACGTTTGTTCAGCAACCCGAACTCGAAAATCTTCCGCCGCGACTATCTGCAACAAACCCATGACTTCTATGACAAGCACGGTGGCAAAACCGTGACCCTGGCGCGCTTCCTGCCCATCATCCGCACCTTTGCACCGTTCGTCGCCGGCGTCGGCAGGATGCCTTACCCGCGCTTTTTCGGATTCAGCGTACTGGGCACGGTTTTTTGGGTTGGCGGCCTGGTCACCCTCGGTTACTTCTTCGGTAACGTACCGTTCATCAAGAAAAACCTGTCGCTGCTGGTGGTCGGGATCATCCTGCTGTCACTGCTACCGATGATCATCGGCGTGATTCGCAGCCGCTTCGGCAACTCGAACTCCAAAGCCGAAACACGCTGATTCACGATGTGGTCCCTAAGCGCCTGGCGACGCCAGCGCACCTTGGCCAAACACCCGATTGCCGACGACATGTGGCAACGGGTGCGCCATCAACTGAGTTTTCTGGATGGCATCAGCGCCGCCGAAGACCAGTGGCTGCGTGAAGCCAGCGTGCTGTTCCTGCAAGACAAACACCTGACCGCCCTGCCGGGCGTTGAACTCCATCAGGAGCAACGTCTGCTGCTCGCGGCCCAGGCGCAACTGCCATTGCTGAACCTGGGCGACCTGAACTGGTACCAGGGTTTTCACGAAATCATCCTCTACCCCGACGATTTCCTCAGTCCGCAACGGCATCGCGACGCCAGCGGTGTCGAGCACGAATGGGATGGCGAGCACAGCGGCGAAGCCTGGCAGCAGGGCCCGATCATCCTCGCCTGGCCCGGCGTCATGGCCAGCGGTGGCTGGGAAGGCTACAACCTGGTGATCCACGAGCTGGCGCACAAACTCGACATGCTCAACGGCGATGCCAATGGCCTGCCACCGTTGCATGCCGACATGCGGGTCAGCGACTGGGCGAAAGTCATGCAAGAAGCCTATGACGATCTCGACCGACAACTTGATCGCCATCCTGACGCCGAGACCGCGATAGATCCCTACGCCGCCGAGAACCCGGCCGAATTTTTCGCCGTGACCAGCGAGTACTTCTTCAGTGCTCCGGATTTGCTGCACGAGGCTTATCCACAGGTCTATGAGCAGCTGAAACTGTTCTATCGCCAGGACCCGCTGAGGAGGCTCAAGCAACTTCTCGCCGAGGACCCGGTCTATCAGGCACATGACTAAGGTCTACGACCTCTGGTACATGGCGTCGACACAGGAATATGCCTATAATCGCCGCCACTTTTTGGTCAATCCGGCCAAGTGTTTTTGGTCAACTAACGGGGGCAACGCCCAATGAGCTACAGCAAGATTCCGGCTGGCAAAGACCTGCCGAACGACATCTACGTCGCGATCGAGATCCCGGCCAACCACGCGCCGATCAAGTACGAAATCGACAAAGACAGCGATTGCCTCTTCGTTGACCGTTTCATGGCCACCCCAATGTTCTACCCGGCCAACTACGGTTACATCCCGAACACCCTGGCTGACGACGGTGATCCCCTCGACGTGCTGGTCGTGACCCCTTACCCGGTTGCTCCAGGCTCCGTGATCCGCGCTCGTCCGGTCGGCATCCTGAACATGACCGACGACGGCGGCGGCGATGCCAAAGTCATCGCGGTTCCACACGACAAGCTGTCCCAGCTGTACGTGGACGTGAAGGAATACACCGACCTGCCACCGCTGCTGATTCAGCAGATCGAGCACTTCTTCGCGAACTACAAAGATCTCGAAAAAGGCAAATGGGTGAAAATCGAAGGCTGGGACGGCGCAGACGCCGCCCGTGCCGCGATCACCAAGTCGGTTGCTGCCTATAAAGGCTAAGCGCCGCTGCGAGCTTCAAGAAAATCCCCGGTGATCCGGGGTTTTTTTTGGGCGCTCGAAAAGCACCACTTAAACGGGTCGTTTAACAGGCTCCGAATTGGTTTTTTCTTGTTTAATTTCACTCAAGAACGTCTTACATCCAGTCTTAAATCTCCCTCGAAATTTGAACGGTTCGTTTATTCAAAGCCTTATGCGCCGCCAGTAGACTCGCGTTTATGAAAAAGAACACTAGCGGCCCGCGCTTTAAAGCGCTCCTTGAAGAAGCGAACATCACGACAACGGGATTTGCCGAGTTTCTGGACGCAGTCCCGCAGAAAGTCCACAACTGGTACACCCGTGGCGTGCCCGCGCACTGCATGGAAGAAGTGGCCAGAAAACTCTCCGTGAACAGTGAATGGCTGAAAACGGGCGAAGGCCCGAAAGACGCCAGACACCTGCGCCTGCTCGACGAAACCGGCCATACATTCGATGCCCAGGCCATCCGCGGCATTTACACCGTCGTCGAGCCCCTTGACGTCGAACTGCCCTTCTACAAAGAAACCGCCACCGCACCCGGCTCCAACAAAACCCACGTCGTCGAAGACCCCGGCCAATCCATCCGATTGCCCCGCAGCCACCTCGATTCCCTGGAAATCAAACATACCGATGCCATCTGTGCCCGCATGATCGGCAACAGCATGGGCGAAAGAATTGAAGACGGCTCCTTCGTGGGCATTGACCGTGGGCTCAAGGACATCATCGATGGCGAGATCTACGCGATCGAACATGACGGCATGCTGCGGATCAAATACCTGCACCGAGTGCCCGGCAACGCCATTCGCATGCGCAGCCACAACAGGATCGAATACCCGGACGAAATCTTCCGGGCCGCGCAGATCGAAGAGCAAAACATTCGGGTATTAGGTTGGGTGTTCTGGTGGTCGACACTGAACAAGCGCCGGCCGGAAGTGCCATTTCTGTGATACCGAGGCGAATTCATCACGCGCAAGCCATGCGCCCGCAGGGACAGGCGAGACCTGCGGGAACGGACTTGCCCGCAAATACGTCGAGAGAATCACCCTGAGAACCAACCCAGAGCTCTATCTCGCACACCAAGCTGGGAATTTCCTCAAAAAATCAGTATGCTGCGCCCCACATTTGCGCATCCCCCCGCTCCGCGGCGGAGAATCGCACCGACAAGGCAGATGATTTTCTCGCCGAGTCCCACAGCCGGACGCAAGATCCGGGTGTACGTTTTGAAGGCTGGCGCGGTTTACCAAAAATGAACCAAGCCAGTCCCCGAGAAGCCGGCCACAAGCCGGCTTTTTAATTGCCCAAAATAATCCCGTCCCATCCGAGATTCCTGCCGATAGCCTGGCTATCACGGGCGCTTCAGACGCGGCCCTGTCTGATGGTGTTCAACGCCATTTGATCTCGTCCGACGACGTAATGGGACGACAGGGAAACATCAATGGGTCAGCTGAATCCTTCGAAAACCTGACCGAACCCGGCACCGATGACGAGAGCCATGGGCTACGCTTGCTCGTCAAACCTGCCAGGCGTAAATCCTGGCTTCTTCGCTTTCAATTGGCGGGCCGTCGTAGAGAAATGGGCCTGGGCTCATTCGCGGCAAGTGGCTGGCCCTAAAAGAAACTGGAGTTCACCTGATGAGTCATGTGCAGATCCGCCCGGCGAGCCTGGAGGACGCCGAGAACATTTTTCAGACCCACAAAGATTCGGTTGAGCGCCTGTGCACGGCTGACTACAGCGCCGAACAGATCGCCATGTGGCTGGATGGGCGTTCGCCACAGACGTACCGGGAGGCGATCGTGGGCGGCAACGTGTGGCTGGCGCAAAACGACGGGATCCAGGGGTTTGTCGAGGTTGACGGGCATGAAGTCAGCAAACTGTTCATACGCGGCAGCGGGGCGCGGCAGGGTATCGGCAGGCTGCTGCTGGAAAAGGCCTTGCAACAGATCCGCGATGCTGGCCACTCCAGGGCCTACCTGGAGGCGACCTTGACCGCAGAAAAGTTCTACCAGCAGTTCGGCTTTCGCAAGATCGGCGAAGGCACGTTTTCCCGAGGCAACAGCCCGGTCTCCATCGAGATCATCAAGATGGAACGGCCTCTCCAGGCTACTTAATCGCTGTCCTTTGGCGCTCGGTGCCGACTACTCGGATAAATGCCCCCTTGCCAATACTGGCACCCCAAGTGCTAAATCCACCCTTTCGACCACAACCTCGTTGACCCGACACCCCTTCTGCGGGACCACTCCGGTTTGAGCTTCGCGGGAACCAAAGACATGGCGCTTCACATCCCGACCTTGCTGGTCGCGTCAGTCTTCGTCTTCGCGTTGATGGGGCTGTTGACCTGTCACGCCTGGTGGCGCGAACCCCGTGAGCGGACCCTGGCATATCTGGGCGCCATGATGCTGCTGGCTGCGCTGGGTGTGGTGCTGGTCAGTTGGCGGGGTCGGGGGGTCGATTTTGTGCCGATCATCTTCGGTAACATCGCCCTGTTGTTGAGCGCGGCGATGAACTGGACGGCCATGCGCGTGTTCGTCGGACGCACACCCTCAATGCAGGGGATTCTGGCCGGGGCCGGCCTCTGGCTGACGCTGTGTCTGAGCCCGGTTTTCTATGACGCCATGCCCGCTCGAGTCGTGGTGTATTCCCTGCTGGTCGCCGGTTATGGCGTGCTGACGGCACTGGAGTTCTGGCGCAGCCGTCGCAGCCTTGAAGTCGCGTACATGCCCGCGCTGCTGTTGACGCTGCTGCACACCACGTTCTATGTGGTCCGCAGTGTGATCGACAAAAGCCTGCCGCTGGATCAGGCCTTGTCGGGCGTCGGTGATGGCGTGCGCTTTTTCTCCTTCATGCTGTTCGAGTCCATGCTCTACGTCATTGGCATTGCCTATGTGGCGCTGGCCATGGTCAAGGAGCGCGCCGAACTCAAGTTCAAGGCCGCCGCTTTCTGTGATCCGTTGACCGGAATCGGCAACCGTCGCGCGTTCATGGCTAACGGGGAACGCTTGCTGGCGGACAGCAATCGCCACAAGGAACCCGCCGCTCTGCTGCTATGCGACCTGGATCACTTCAAGCGCCTGAACGACAGCTTTGGTCACCCGATGGGGGACCAGGCCTTGATCGCATTCAGTCGGATTCTGGCGGAGAACCTGCGCAAGCAGGATGTGTTCGGTCGTATCGGTGGCGAAGAGTTTGCCTGCCTGCTCAAGGAGGCAGGTGAGCAGGAAGCGGTTCAGGTGGCCGAGCGCATTCGCCAGTCCTTTTCACAGCTGTCGATGCTGGAACCGGGGATGCTCAGCGTCAGCATTGGTGTCGTCACCACGCGTGAGTCGGGCTACGATCTTTTCGGCCTGCTTTCACAAGCGGATGAAGCGCTATACGGGGCAACGGATCGGGGACGTAACCGCGTTCAGACCCTGCGCAAGATGTACTTGAGCCTCACGGATAACTGAACCCCTTCACCAGCGTCAACTCCCCCACCGCCCGCATCGGCACCAGAAACGTCTCGATCTTTTCGCTCGGCGTCCCCTCCTCGGTAATCACTGTGACCTGTGCGGTGGTCAGCGCTTGAACCGCCTCTTCCTGCCCCTCTTCGTCACTGCGATAGCCACCGCCGAAGTAATTCACATACACCAGATACTGCCCCTTGATCGGCGCAGGCATGGCGAAGATTTCCGGACCGTAGCCGGTGGTGACGTCGACATCGAGTGCTGCGCCATTGGGGGCGACGCGATCGCCGTACCAGATGTGCGCACCGTCGGGGGTGATCAGGTGCAGGTCGAGGTCGGTGTTGTCGCTGTCCCATGACAGCAGAACGCGCAATTTGGCCGGTGTTGCTCCACCGCTGGCATTCAAGAACTGAACACGACGGCGTTGCTGGCCGTCAGGGCTACGGACCTCGACACTGTTGCTGCCGTTGGGAAACGAGAACGGGCGATCAAAGCGGCCCGCCGGATCGATTTTCAGCGGCATGCTGACACCGTTCACAATCAACCGGCCGGGCTCCGCCGACTTGGGCGTGGCTTTGATCTGTCCGGCGATGCGCGCGGTGTTGGCCTGGCCTGCCGGTGTGTTCACCGAGGAGGCCGGGTAGTTGACGGTCTGACGGAAGTTCTCCCCCTCGCCTTCCGCCGCACCGGTGCGCCAACCGCCTGCGGGGGTGTCGAGCTTGACGCTATCGGCAGCCTGGGTCGGCGATAACACGGCCGACGCGAAGAGCAACAGCAAGACCTGTGGATAACGGAGTGTCATGGTCTATTCCAGCAAAAGATGACGGGCGAGCCCTTCGATGTAGGTTTCATCCTGGCCGTTGGGGTGTGCCTCAAAGGCCAGGTGCAGGTATTCATGAGTCAGGTCGAGACGGTCTTGCAGCGAGAGCACGCCGCGCACGTAGATACGCTGGCGTTCGCGGTCGACATAGGGGCGGCCAAAAGTCAGGCGACAGACGGCGAACGTGCTGACTTCGTTGTAGCCGGTTTCGCTTTCCAGCCGTGGGCGCCAGCCGCGACGCTGCTTTTGCAGCCAGTCCTGCGCGGCGGGCAGCGCTTCGCAGGAGGCGACGGGATTGTCCCAACGGCTGAGGCTGGCGCGTGGGTAAGCGTGCAGCAGGATGGCGTCGTAGCGTTGGCCGGCATTGGCTTGTTCGACGGCGTGCAGCCAGGACAGTTTGTCCGGGCCGGGTTGATCGGAATGGTAGGTCACGGTGCTGCCGGCCAGTACCAGATCACGGGTCCAGGCGGCGATGTCGCGCGCTTCGGCGCTGGCCGGACGCGGTGCGACCCGTTGGCGCTGGCTGCTGTCGTCGATGCTCAGGCAGTCGCCGTGGCGCGTGGCGTTTTGCAGCAGGTAGGTGCGAATGGCCACGGCCAGGGCTTTGGCCGCTTCGGCGGGTTCAGCGCTGGCTTCGCGCTGCAGCACGCGCGCGACGTATTCTTCGCGGTCCAGGCGCGCCACCAGTGTGTCGTTCAGTAAAAACAGTTCACCATCACTGTGGATATCAAGCTGATTGCCGCTGGCGAATTCGACACGATAGTCGCCCTGTAAAGGTCCGGACGCTGCCACGCGACCTCCCGACAGTACGCGTTTCAGTGGATAACGAGAGAACAGACTGACCTCCACGCACGTTCCGCTCTCGGCCGCGCCTGATGGCGGGAGCACCGTCGCCAACGCCGGACCATATTCACGCAAGACTCGCTGACTGGTCCCGCGCCCACCGGCCCAGATCGGCGTACCGTCCACCGTCCAACCAGCAAAACCGCCCTGGCGCGACGCCGGATCCCGATCCCCCAGCCAGCTCCAGGTTTTCACCCGCAACCGGCCGCCGAGCTCGCCGACGACATTGCCGTCTGCGGCATTGAGCACCACATCGAGCAACACCCGGCGCGCCTGATCCTGGGCCGGCAGCAGCGCCAACGTGCGTAACAACTGAGCCACCGGGACCCGAGTGGCGGGCTGCAACGACGGTAAGCTCAGCAACCATTCCGGCGCCTGTCGCGTCTGCCAATAGGCTCGCCAATCGGTGCTGGAAATGCCCAGACGCGCCGGTTCGAAATACAATCCGCAGGATTTGACCAGCGCCTGATCACGCTCGATCTTGCCGCCCGCCGTGCAGCAATAGACTTCCTCCTTCGACTGCCCGCGACATTCATAAGCCGCCTCGCGGGCGCCGGTGTCCACCAGCCAGGCGTAGACAAACAACTTCCACACACTGCCCAGCGGGGTCTGCAAGGTCTCGGGCAACGGCTCGCGCGACAGCAACTGAGTCCGGCTCAAGGACAGCAAATCGCCCTTGAACGCCAGATGCAGCGGTTCGTCCTGCGCCGTGGCCAGCGCAGGAAGCAAACACAACAGCCAGCAGACCAGAAGCCGTGGCATGTCAGTGGACCGTGACCTGACCGAGCGCCGGTTTCTGCTCTTGAGCCTGATGCTGTGGCGCATACACCTGAGTGAAGCGCGCCGGCGGCAGGTTGAATTGGCCTTTCTGCGAGAAACGCACCAGATGACGCAGGCGCAGTTCGCCGCTCAGCGCATCGACCGGCACGGCATAGGCCAGTTGTCCCGGTTCGAAACGGGCCTTTTCCAGTGCCGTCGGCTCGGTGCCGGCCTTGCCCATCAACTTGATGCCCCAGGTGGTGCGCTCAACATCGGCGCCCGGTGGCAACGGCACTTCGAGCATGCCGTAGCGCAGCGGTTTGGCAGCTTTGCTGGTGAGGATCACTTCGTCCAGGTACAGGTTGTCACTGGACAACGGCGCGTTGCCGACCGCTTCCAGTTTGAAGGTGAACGCTTCATCCCCCGGCACCAATCGCGACAGACGACGGGTGATGGTCACGGCCATCGGATCGACGGTCGGTTGCTGGCTCTGGAAGCTCAATGCGGCCCGCAATGGGCGCTCCTGGGTGCCACTTAACGACAACACCGTGGGCACGGGCGTAGCCCCCTGCCACGTCCAATACACCTCACCGGTATCACCGTATTTTTTCTTCCAGCCTTCACCCGGCGCCAAGGCGATGGTGGGTGACGCCTGTTCGATACTGCGCTGCAGCCAGGTCAGCGCCAAGGCACGTTCCAGCGTCGACTGCTGTGGCAGCAAACGCTGCAGCAACACTTGCGCGCGGGCCTGATCGAAGGCTTGCAGTGACAGGGTCAGGGCTTCGGCAAACGGCTGGGAACTGACGGCCAGGCGCTGCTGTGCATCCGCCAGTTGTCGGTTGAAAGCGTCGGGCACGGTGACCTTCGATTGCTTGGCCAAAGACGCTGTCAACGCCCGGGCCGCGGCCAGACCCAGCGCCGAATCCGGATCACTTATGACGATGCTGTCTTCGCCATCGTCCATCAGGTTCGCGGCATTGCCCTCGCCCGCTTTTGCCAGATCCTCCATCAATCCACTGAGCAAGGTGTTCACCGGCAATTGCATCTGTTTGGCGAACGACAGAATCAGCGCTCGCTGCAACAGCGGCGTGTTCTTCGCCTGTTTCGAATAGACCTCCAATACCCGTTGCCAGTGCTCTGGCGGCAGGCTCAGTTCCAGCATTTTGCTGGCGTGCCAGTCGGCGTAATAAGCGTAGGCGGTCAGGAACGCGTCCGGCTCGCCGTCCATGCCCCACCAGGTGAAACTCGCCGACGGCCCGGCCATTTGCACCAGACGCAAGCGGCTGTTCTGCATGATCAGGCGCAAGCGGTCGCGGACCTGCGGGTTCGACGACAGGCTCGGATAGGCAATGCTCAGAGGCAGCAAGCGACTGGCGGTTTGTTCGACGCCGCCATAGGGGTAGCTCAGCAGATCGTCCAGCGCTGAGCGGAACAGCGCTTGCGGACTGTCGTCCAGGCGCAGGCGTATATCCGTGGCGTCCGCCGGCAGTGTCAGCGGCGTATCGCCGACAGTCACGTCCAGGCTTTGGCTCTGCGTGACCTGCCAACCTTCGCCGGTGGCGGCCAGGCGCACGGCCAAGGCATCAGCGGTTTTGCCATCCTGCACCAGCTCGGCGGTCCACTCGCCACTGGCCAACGAGAACCCGGGCAACGCGATGTAGTTGATGCCGTTATTCAGGGTCACTGGCACACGCTGCTCGTTGCCCGCGTAATGAATCACCAGTTCGGCCTTGACCGGTTTTTCTGCCTGGCTGAACGCGAACACGCCGAGATCCGGCTTATCGCCCGTGCGGAATTTGTTTGGCCCGCTCCACTTCAGGTACAGCGGTTTCTCCGAGCGCACGAACTGCTTCTTCTGCCCGACCTGACCGTCATCGGCGATGGCCCGGGCAGTGATGCGCCAGCGGGTCAGCGAGTCCGGCATCTTGAAGGTGAAGCGGGCCTTGCCACTGGCGTCGGTCACCAGCTCCGGTTGCCACGCGGCGGTGTCGACGTCTTCGCGACGCGGCCGCTCCAGCACCTTCACACCGCGCTCGCTGCGGTTGGCCTTGCCCGGCGCGCCTGGGCTGCCGGGCAGCGCCACGTCGTAGCTGATGAACGACAGGCTGGCGCTGGTGCGCACGTTGTTACGCCGCGGGTGGTAGAAGAACTGGTCGATGCTAGGCGCCACCTCCGGCTGCAGCGCATAGACCATTTCGTCGACCACGCTGACCGTCAGGTGCGCCGGGATCGGCTTGCCGGCGAACTGGGTGGTCAGGTCCACCGACACGGTATCGCCGGGTTGATAGGTGTCTTTATCGGTGGCGATGGCCACGTCTATCTGCGGCGCAATCACCTTGATGCCGGCGTTCTGGAAACTGTACTGGCCGCCCTTGGTGTACAGCACCGAGAAGGTCAGGTTCGGCGCGAAGTTGTCCTTCACCGCAATGCGCGCGCGGTATTGAGTGTCGCTGAGTTTTTCCATCTTCAGCCAGTCACCGCCCCTGGACAGCAACGCCGTCGCCTCGACCTTGTCGCGCTCCAGCGACAGCAGTGCATCGCTGATCGGCTCGGGGAAGGTGATCAGTGCCAGCGCTTCGTCGCCGGCCTTGTACTGCGGTTTGTCGAGGACGATTTCAACGGTGCCCGGCACCGCTTTGACACCCTCGCCGGTGACCGAATGACCCGTAGCGCCGAGGGTTCGGCCGTGGTCATCCCGGAGTGTCAGGTTGTAGGTGCCAGGGCGCTCGAACGCCAGGCTGAACCCCTTGTCGGTGGCCGCCAGTTTGCCTTCGCCGGTGCTCTGGTCCTCCAGGCGCACCCAGCCATAACTGCTCGGCGTGACCGACTGGCGCTGCTCGCTTTCATTGGCGTAGCTGAAGGCCACCTTGTCGCCCACCGCACTGAACCGTTGCGGCGCGCTCAAGCGGAAATTTGCCGCACCGCGATCAATGAGAATTTCCTTGGTGGTCTTGACCCGGTACGCCGCGCCATCACTGGCGAACACGGTGAGCATGTAGCGGCTCGGTTTCTCCGCGGCCGGCAGCTCGAGGGTGGCGTTGCCCTTGGCGTCGGTGGTCAGTTCGGTGCTGGTCAGCTCCACCGGGAATTGCCCGAGGTATTGCAGCTCGTTGTCGACCATCGACAGCTGCTGAGCGCGCAGGCTCAGGCTCAATTTGGCATTGGCCACCGGTTTGCCGTCGGGATACAGCAGCACCAGGCTGCCCTTGACCGCTTCGCCGGTGCGGTAGTCCTGTTTGGCCAGGTTCAGTGAAATCTCGAAGTGCGGCTTGATGTACTCGGCGACCCGGAAGGCGCTGCTGTAGGCCTGATCCTTGTAATTGAAACGCAGCTCATAACCACCGGCCACGGCATTGTCGGGCAACTGGAAACGGCCTTGGGTGCCGGCCTTGGAATCGAGTTTCAAGTCCAGGGTTTGCAACGCCGTTCCCGTCGCATCCAGCACCGTCACATTGACGTCAGCGGCACTCGGTTGCACCGAATCCCGGGCGTTCTTGAACTCGCGCCCGACGATTTTCAGTGACACCCAATCCCCTGGCCGGTACAGCGGCCGGTCGGTGAACGCGTAGAGTTTGGTGTCGTAGATTTCGCTATCGTAGTAGAAGTTTTCCGAGACGAAAACGCCGCCCTCTTCGTCTTCGCCTATCACGAACGAACGCTCGGGGCTGACGTGCTTCAAGCGCAGCAGACCGTCGGCATCGGTGGTACCGCTGCTCATCACGCCGAGGCCGTCGGTCCACAACACATTGACCTTGGGCACCGAACTGCCTTCGTGCTTGCGCGCAGCCCACACCAGCAACTCATCGCCAGCGATCTTGCTCACGGCCACGGTGTTGGAGACGAAGACCATGGTCGTCGCGCGGTACTTGCCGATCAGCGCTTCCACCAGATACAGCCCCGGTTTCAGGTTGCCCAAGGGGATATAGACGTTGCCCGGCGCGACGCTGACGAATTCACTGGAGGAGCCAGCGAGATTCACCCCTTCCGGTGGCTGGATCGGCTTGGCCTGCCACAGCGGGTAGCGAAACTGGCTGACCACTGGCAGCCCCGGAATCAACGCGAATTGCGGCTGAGCGTCGTAGGGCGTGGGCGCGGCCATGGCGTTGCCCATCTTCAGTTCCGGCACTTCTTCGGTGACGTGTTTACGCGACTCGTAGGAAAACGCTCGCTGCATTACCCGGCGGGACTTGCGGTACCAGCTATCCCACAGGTACGCCAAGGTGTTGGACAGTCCTTCGCCCTTGAACTGGCCGTCGCTGACCACCCGGTGCAGGTTCTTCTGGCGCTTGAGGAAATCCAGCGGCTTGTCGATGCGATACACGCGGATGTCGGCGCCGCCGTAGGGCTCCATACGGAACCGGCGATAGTCGCGGCCCGGTGCTTCGAGACGCACCATCGCCTGTTCGTCGCTGGCGAAACTGCTGTCCGCCAGCAGAAAGAAACTCTCACCGGCCACCGGCGTATAGCCACTCGGCTCGACGGTGTCTTCGGCATTCACCGGCGAAAGAGGCAGCATCAAGACCAACAGCAGGGGCAGAAAACGCAACATGCGGGCACCGATCATTGGGAGAGAAAATTCAGTCGATAAACGCCGATGAAGTTGGGGTTGGCTGCATCGGGTATCCATCGGGTGTCCTTCCATGTCATGAGTTGTTGCAGGCTTGCGGAGCGCATGCCGTTGTCAGTGGGTGTGGTGGTGCCGGTGTGGTAAGCGATGTAGCGGCCCATCCAGATCATCAGGTGCTGGTCGTCACCCTGATCGAAAAACATCAGGTCGCCGGGACGCGCCTGGGCCACATCACGGCCGACCAGATGGCTGTTGAACTGAATCAGCTTGATCGCGTTGACGTACGGCCCGACCTTGCCGCCGCCCTGCTGCCACTGCTGGGCGAGGCCGCGCTGGGCGTCGCTCAGTTGCAGTTCCGGCGGCAGGTAGCGGTTGGACAGGCCGTTGCTGCGCAGCCATTTGTCGTCATGCACCTTTAGCGCTTCGTTGGCGGCGAAGCGCACCAGCCCGGCGCAATCCTGCTGATACCAGCGCGGGCTCGGGCCCTGGCTCAGTTGCTCCTGGGCGATGCGCACGAACCAGGCGCGGAACACCTGGGATTGCTGCGGGTCGAGCGCCGGGGTTTCGACGGCCCGGGCACCCGCGCTCAGCAACAGCGCAAGCAGGCCAAGGCTTCGGATCAGTCCGGTCACAGCGCTTTCCATTCCAGTGGCAGCCATTGCCAGTGGCCGTCGGGTTCGCTGCCTTCAGGCAAGGTCAGCGCGTACTTGCCGTAACCGCCGAGCTTGCGCAGTTTCGGGATCAGGTAGGTTTGCGCAGCGTTGTAGAACACCGGCTCCATGTCCTGGGGCAGGCTGTCGAGGGTTTCCTGCTGCATCAGTTGGGCCATCGCATCCGGACCGAAATAGACCGGCATCAGCAGGTCTTTCGGCACTACGTCGGCCATCGGCGGGAAGCGTTTGTCGAGGGTGCCGAGCGCCTTGTCCACCAGTTTGTCGTCGAGGGAGAACAGCAGCGTCGAACCGTGACGCGCCAGGCTGACGCGCATGAACGCCTTGCCGGTGATCGCCTCCGGGTCCTCGGCGTCCTTCGCCGCGTACGGACCGAAGTTGGAGCTGACCTGACGCTGCCACTGATGGCTCTGGCCCTCCTGCTTTTCGACCACAGGGAACGCGTGATCATCAACCTTGCCTTCGTAGGCACCGACCATCGAGCCGAACAGTTTGCCCAGATCACCGTCGAGTCGGGCGCTGTCCTTATCGCTCAGGCCGGCCACCAGCAGCGGCGTGTACAGGCGCGAATCGGCGTACCAGCACAGGCCCGCGGCACCGGCCATGTGTTCGGTCAAGGCCTGTGCCACCTTCTCCTCGGCACCGAGCTTAACCAACAGCGGTTTCTGTTGTGCGGCGGCGAGTGGCAAGGCCACACAGGCGCTGGCGCCCATGGGCATGGCTTGCCAGATCGGCTTGAAATCGAAGCCCGGCTGGTCGTCCAGTTCATCCATGGCGAGGAAGCTGTGCCAGCCCTTGTCGTCCATGTCGAAGCGCAGCCCGGCGAAGTTGGGGATGAAGCGCTGGTAACCCATTGCCAACACACTGGCGTTGACCGACAGGCGTTGCTTCACTTCAGGCGCGCGCGGCGGAAGGCCGAATGCTTCGGGGAACAGTTTGTCACCGTTGAGCAACGCGGCGATGGCGGCTGTCGAGACACTGCCGGGCTCCTCGGTCTGGCCACTTTGCGGGTCGTAGAGTTTCGACGGATTGGACAGCACCACCAGTTTGTCGCCATGGGAGGCAAACAGCAGCGCCTTGCTGGCGTTGTAGGTGAGCTGATAGAGCGCCACATCGTCGTTGCCGACTTTCACATCGGCGATTTTGCTCAGCTGTGAATCATCCAGCGCGACCTTCGCCAGCGGCTCGAGCACCTTGGCCAGTCCGCCGCGATCCATCACCAGCAGGAAATCCTTGAGCCGACCATCCGCCCCACGCCACAGCGCCACGTCGGCGGGTTGATCGAAGAGCTGCTCGATCAGGCTGTCCTGCAACTTCAGGTCATGCTCGTAAATGATCCGCCGCAGACTGCCGATCAGTCCGAGACGATCCGCGTGAGTTTCGTAATAGAAGACGAAATCTTCGGTGAGTGTTTCCTTGAGGAACGGCACCGCCAACAGATCCTTGGGCAGTTGGCTCAAGGAACGGGTTTCCAGCAGGCCATCCGGCCGGCTCATGCCCAGTTTATCGCTGGCCAATACGGGCGCAGGGGCCTTGGGTTTGTGCAGGAACCACCCCACCCCGCCCGCCACAACGGCTACCAGGCCTAACCCAAGCAATAGCGCCGGCCAGCGCCGGGAAGGTTTGGCGGCCGCTGAATCGGCGGCAGGGGACACGATGTTTTCACTCATTTCACAAAACCCAATTCATCCGTGGTGCGGGATGCTTAATAGTTGAAAGTCTTGACCAACAGCAGGTCGCCGATCGCACGCAAGGGCACGATGAAGGTCTCGCGTTTTTCGTCGACGGTGTTTTCGTTGAGCACCAGATTGATCTGCGAGGTGATCACCTCGTTCTGGTTGCTGGCCTCATCGAAGTTATAGCCGCCACTGCCGAAGTTGCCCCAATAGTTCACGTAAACCAGATAGGTGCCATGCAGCGGCGCCGTCATGGTGAACATTTCCGGGCCAGGACCGTCGACGCCGTCCGGGTCAAGGCCGCCGCCGTTGGTCAGCGCCGAATGAGCCCAGAACGCGTGCTGGCCATCGGGAGTAATGATGTGCAGGTCGAGCTCGGCCTTCGGGTCGTCCCAACCGAGCACCACCCGAATCCGCGCCGGAGTGCGCAGGTTGTTGGCTTCATAGAATTGAACGCGCTTGAGCGACTGGCCTTCGGCACTGCGCACTTCGACACTGTTGGAGCCCGCGCCGAACGCATAGGGCCGGGCGAAACGCCCCTGATCGTCGGTGTACAGGTTCAACGGATTGCCGTTGACCGCCAAGGTGTGAGGACCACGTTGCGTGCCGATGGCCTTGAGCTGGCCCTCGATCATCGTGCGATTGCGCTGCACACCCCGGTCGATGGGCGGCGTGGGATAGGCCACTTGCGGGTTTTCCGTCCGGTCCAGCAGGCCGTTGTAGCGCCAGCCGCCCACGGGTTCCGACACCTCGGCACTCGGCGCGGCCAGGAGTACCGGCGCACAGAGCCATCCAACAAGCAGCAAAAGAATCGAACGCATGTGATGCCTCCTGCCATGCATGACGAAACCTTGCGCCCGATCCTCGGCGCGTTACAGAGGTTGATACTGCGTTTCGTCTGAAAGACCCGTGACTGTCGGGTCGTATAGGGCGCGAAGGTTAACCGCCGTGGCCGCTTCTAACAATGAGATCGCCGTGAAAATGCGGCGCAAATCACGCGGGTGAGTGGACGGTGAGCCGAATAATGCCTCTATTCGGCTCATTTTGTGAGCCGAATAATCCCCAAGTCTGCGCCACCATCCACTTGTGGCCGGGGAGCTCGCTCTCGCTTGGCCGCGAAGCAGTCGCCAAATGCCCCGCTCATTTGCCCATAAACCCCATGTCTGCTAGTGTCGCGCCGGTTTAACGTCAACCGGAAATCGCCGCCATGGCCCGCAAAAAAGCTGCACTGGATTTCGAACAATCCCTCGCTGACCTGCAAACGCTGGTCGAGCGTCTGGAGAATGGTGAATTGTCGCTGGAAGACTCGCTGACCGCTTTCGAGCAGGGCATCGGCCTGACCCGCGATTGCCAGGCGGCGCTGGCCCAGGCCGAGCAAAAGGTGCAGGTGCTGCTCGAGCGTGATGGCGAGTTGGCCGAGGAACCCTTCGACGCGGATCAACCAGAATGATTGCAGCGTATTCGGCGACCAGCCAGGCCCGGGTCAATGCGGCCCTGGAAACCCTGTTCATCGCGCCCGGTCCTGAGCTGGCGCGTCTCTACGAAGCCATGCGCTACAGCGTGATGAACGGCGGCAAACGTGTGCGCCCGCTGCTGGCCTACGCCGCGTGTGAAGCACTGGGTGGCAAGGCCGAGCAAGCCAACGGCGCGGCCTGCGCGGTGGAGCTGATCCACGCCTACTCGCTGGTGCACGACGATTTGCCGGCCATGGACGACGACGACCTGCGCCGCGGCCAGCCCACCACTCACAAGAAATTCGATGAAGCCTGCGCGATCCTTGCCGGCGACGGCTTGCAGAGCCTGGCTTTCAGCGCCCTGCTCGACCCGCGCCTGAACAGCGCAGACGCGGAAATCCGCCTGCAGATGGTCAGCGCCCTGGCATTGGCGGCAGGCCCGGCGGGCATGGTCGGCGGGCAGGCCATCGACCTGGGTTCGGTCGGCCTCAAGCTCGATCAGAAGGCCCTCGAATACATGCACCGGCACAAGACCGGTGCGCTGATCGAAGTCAGCGTCAAGCTCGGCGCCCTGGCCAGTGGGCACGCGCAGAAGGACGAACTGAAATCCCTGCAGACTTATGCACAGGCCGTTGGTCTGGCATTTCAGGTCCAGGACGACATTCTCGACGTCGAAAGCGATACCGAAACCCTCGGCAAACGCCAGGGCGCCGACATTGCCCGCGACAAGCCGACCTACCCGGCCCTGCTCGGCCTCGACGCCGCCAAGGCCTACGCTCTGGAATTGCGCGATCAGGCCCTGCACGCGATGCGACCGTTTGACGCGGCGGCAGAGCCTCTGCGCGATCTGGCCCGTTACATCGTCGATCGCCGCAACTAAAGGCGTATCCGCCAAAAAGGACCTATGCGTGGGCAGGGTGCGATCCATCAGGTAAACTGCCGCATCTTTTATACCTATAACGATTCGCCTGATGCCCACGACGTTTCATGAGATTCCCCGCAAGCGCCCAACCACGCCCCTGCTCGACCGCGCGAATACGCCGGACGGCCTGCGCCGGTTAGGCGAAGCCGAGCTGGAAACCCTGGCCGATGAGTTGCGCCTGGAATTGCTCTACACGGTCGGTCAGACCGGTGGGCATTTCGGCGCCGGCCTGGGCGTGATCGAGCTGACCATCGCGTTGCATTACGTCTTCGACACCCCGGACGACCGGCTGGTGTGGGACGTGGGTCATCAGGCTTATCCGCACAAGATCCTCACCGGTCGTCGCGAGCGCATGGGCACCCTGCGCCAGAAGGACGGCATCGCCGCCTTCCCGCGCCGCTCCGAGAGCGAATACGACACCTTTGGCGTCGGCCACTCCAGCACCTCGATCAGCGCAGCGCTGGGCATGGCCATTGCCTCCCGCCTGCAAAACAATGATCGCAAGGCCATCGCGGTGATCGGCGACGGCGCCTTGACCGCCGGCATGGCGTTCGAAGCGCTGAACCACGCGCCGGAAGTGAACGCCGACATGCTGGTGATCCTCAACGACAACGACATGTCGATCTCGCGCAACGTCGGTGGCTTGTCCAACTATCTGGCGAAGATCCTTTCCAGCCGCACCTACGCCAGCATGCGCGAAGGCAGCAAGAAAGTGCTGTCGCGCCTGCCCGGGGCCTGGGAAATCGCCCGTCGCACCGAAGAATACGCAAAAGGCATGCTGGTGCCCGGCACCCTGTTCGAAGAGCTGGGCTGGAACTACATCGGCCCGATCGATGGCCACGACCTGCCGACCCTGATCGCCACCCTGCGCAACATGCGCGATCTGAAAGGCCCGCAGTTCCTGCACATCGTCACCAAGAAGGGCAAGGGCTTCGCGCCTGCTGAAGTCGATCCGATCGGCTACCACGCGATCACCAAGCTCGAGCCACTGGACGCCCCTGCCGCTGCGCCGAAAAAAGCCAGCGGGCCGAAGTATTCCGGTGTGTTCGGTGAGTGGCTGTGCGATATGGCCGCGGCCGACCCACGCCTGGTGGGCATTACCCCGGCAATGAAGGAAGGCTCCGACCTGGTGGCCTTCAGCGAGCGCTTCCCGTTGCGTTACTTCGACGTGGCGATTGCCGAGCAACACGCCGTGACCCTTGCCGCCGGCATGGCCTGCGAAGGCGCGAAACCGGTGGTGGCGATTTACTCGACCTTCCTGCAGCGCGGCTACGACCAGCTCATTCATGATGTGGCGGTACAAAACCTCGACGTATTGTTCGCCATTGACCGTGCAGGTCTGGTGGGCGAAGACGGCCCGACGCACGCCGGCAGTTTCGACCTGTCGTTCCTGCGCTGCATTCCCGGCATGCTGGTGATGACCCCGAGCGACGAAAACGAGCTGCGCAAAATGCTCACCACCGGCCATCTGTACGAAGGCCCGGCGGCGGTGCGCTACCCGCGTGGCACCGGCCCGAATGCGACCATCGAGAAGAACCTCGAACCGATCGAAATCGGCAAGGGCGTGGTTCGCCGTCAAGGCCGCAACGTCGCCCTGCTGGTGTTTGGCGTGCAACTGGCCGAGGCGCTGAAAGTTGCCGAGACGCTTGACGCCACCGTGGTCGACATGCGTTTCGTCAAACCAATGGACGAAGCACTGGTTCGCGAAATCGCCGCCAGCCATGAGCTGCTGGTGACCGTCGAGGAAAACGCGATCATGGGCGGCGCCGGCGGCGCGGTCAGCGAGTTCCTTGCCCGGGAAAACATCCTCAAGTCGATGCTGCACCTGGGCTTGCCGGACAGCTACGTCGAGCATGCCAAGCCTGCGCAAATGCTGGCCGAGTGTGGATTGGACGAGGCCGGAATCGAAGCCGCGATCCGCGAACGGCTGCAGCTGCTTAACCGCTAAACACACTGTCCCTGTGGGAGCGGGCTTGCCCGCGAAGAGGCCGGCTTATCCAACATCAATGTTGGCTGTACCGACGCCTTCGCGGGCAAGCCCGCTCCCACAGTGTTTTGTGGGCTCTCAAAACTGTATTTGCCTCAACGCACCATCGGACTATCAATGAAGTTTGCCCGCGTCGCCCTGCCCCTGTTTCTGCTACCCACCGCCAATACCCTCGCTGACACTTTCGAACGCGATCAAGCCCTGAAACTGCCCGACGTGCTGATCAGCGCCAACCGCCAGGTCGAAGCGCGCAACGACAGCAGCGCCGCCAACACCGTGTTCACCCGCGAAGACATCGACCGCCTGCAACCGAACAGCATCGCCGATTTGCTGCGTCGAGTGCCGGGCGTACAAGTGGCGCAAACCGGTGGTCGCGGCAGCTTGCCGGGGGTGTACATTCGCGGCACTCAATCGGCCCAGAGCCTGGTGCTGGTGGACGGCCAACGGATCGGCAACTCGACCTCCGGTGACAGCAACCTGCAACACATCAACATCGAGCAGGTCGAGCGCGTGGAAGTGCTGCGCGGCTCCCGCTCGGCGATTTACGGCAGCGATGCGATTGGCGGCGTCATCCAGATCTTCACCCGTCGCGGCGGCGAGCAAGGCTTGCAACCACGCCTGCACATGGGCTTTGGCAGCCACCAGACCTGGGAGCGCAGCCTCGGCCTGTCCGGTGGCGATGAACGCACCCGCTTCAACCTTGGCACCAGCCTTGATGAAACCGCCGGGATCAACCGCACCCGCCAGTCGTATCCCAGCGATGGCGATTACGATGAATACCGCAACAAGTCGCTGAGCCTGAGCCTGAGCCACGCCCTCACCGACGACATCGAAGTCGGCGCCAACCTGTTGGATAACCGCGGCAAAAGCGCGTTCGACAACCCGTTCGGCCGCTTTGACCCGGCTACCTTCGAGTCGCTGCAGCAGCAGCCCTACAGCGAATTCGACGTGAGCAGTGTCAGCAGCTACCTCGACGCGCGAGTGAATGACCTCTGGAAAACCCGCCTCGAATTCGGCCACAGCGAAAACCGCGAGAAGACCCTCGACAAACTCAGTGACGAGCGCAGCGTGTTCAACACCTATCGCGACTCGCTGACCTGGCAGAATGACCTGACGCTCAACGAGCACAACAGCCTGATCCTCGGCGGCGACTGGTACGAAGACCGGATCAACAGCAGCACGGACTTCAACGAAGACAGTCGCTGGAACCGCGCGGCGTTCATCCAGCATCGCTATCAGACAGACCGCTTCTCCACCGAGCTGGGCTTGCGTCACGATGACAATCAGCAGTTCGGCGGCCAGAACAGCTGGAGCGGCACCTTCACGCTGCCGCTGAACCCGGACAACGACATCCTGCTGAGCTACAGCGAAGGCTTCCGCGCACCGACCTTCAACGACCTGTATTACCCGGACTTCAGCAACCCGGACCTGAAACCCGAAACGTCAAAGAGCTATGAGCTGCAATGGCGCAGTCAGTTGACGCAGGACAGTCGTCTGGAAGCCTCGCTGTACCGCACGGATTTGGAAGACGCGATCATCTTCGGCAGCAACTCGCGCCCGCAGAACGTGGCTTCGGCACGGATCAACGGCTTTGAAGCGGCGTTGAAACAAGAGCTGTTCGGCTGGCAGAGCAACCTCGGCGTGGCGATCATCGACCCTCGCGATCGCGACACGGGCCATACCCTGGCGCGGCGTGCCCGGCGCACCTTGAGCCTGGACCTGGACCGGCAGTTCGACCGCCTGGGCCTCGGCGCCAGCTGGCAAGCGGTGAGCGGCAGCTATGACGACCTGAACAATCAACAACCCTTGGGCGGCTATGCCTTGTTGGGGTTGCGTAGCAGCTGGGAGCTCAATCGCGAGATCAAGCTGGAGTTGAAGGTCGATAACCTGCTGGACAAGGACTACAGCCGGGTGCTGTACAGCCATGAAGGCAGTCAGTATGGGTATCGTGAGGAAGGTCGAACGTGGATGTTTGGGGTGACGTGGACGCCGCAGATCTGACCTGAAAAGAGCGGTGTTCGGACAGGCCTCAACGGTCAGGTGCGATCAACCGGCAAAGCTTGGCGGTCGCTTCGATCATTTGCCCGCTGGGCCGCTCCAGGCCTTTATCCGCCACCAACAGCAACTGCCCCTTCGCCACCGCTTCCACCTGGGACCAGGTTTTCCACGCATCGAGCTGCGCCTGATCGCCGGCCAGAATCACCTGCGGATTGCGCTGTAACACCGCCTCCACACTGACCTGTGGCGCGGCCAGCGTCTGGTCGCCGAATACATTTCGTGCCCCGCAAACTTCGAGCGCATTACTGATGATCTGCCCGCCACCAATGGTGTACAGCGGCCGATCCCATACCTGATAAAACACCCGCAACGGTTGATCGCGGCGATAACGTTGACGCAATTCCGTCAGACGCTGCCTTAACCCCGTCGCCAGTGAGACACCGCGCTCCGGCCGCCCCAGTTGCGTGGCAATCGCCTCGATTTGCGCGGCGAGTTGGTCCAGGTCATGGGGTTCGGCGACGTAGGTCGGGATGTTCAGGTTTTTGAGTTGTTCACGCTGGGCCGGACCGACGCTGCCGGGCCAGAGCAACAGCAAGTCGGGCTTGAGGCTGAGCAGCCGCTCCATATCCAACTGACCGTAGCGGCCAACGGAAGGCAGGTTCTGGATTTCAGCCGGACGCTCACCGGCATCCAGCACCCCCACCAGCAGGTCGGCTGAACCCAGTTCGACAACGATTTCAGAGAGCGATGGCGCGAGACTGACGACCCGTTCGACCGCCGCCACCGAGCCGCTGACGGCCAGCAGCAGAACCGCCAGCCAGGCCGCCTGCATCAGCCGAGTTGACGCGGAATGCGGTAGAGGTAGAACAGCACCGTGGTCGAGAGCGCCAGCAGCACCAGCGGCACGGCTTCGAGACCGACGAACACGGCCAGGGCACCGATCCATGCCGGCAGGCCGGCGACAAGAAATGCCGTACGCCGTTTGGCCGCCAGACTGATCCACGCGGCAGGCTCTTCAGGGGTATCAAGGGCTTTCTGGGTGGCGATCAAGGCGTGCTTGTAAGCACCGAAAAACTTCAGGCTGACAAACATCGAAGCCACACCGGCGATGAACAACGGCATCGCCAGCACCGGCAAGATCGCTTCGCTCTGGCCGAACACGCCGTTGATCACGAACAGCGGCAACAAGGCCAGCGCCAGGTATTGCCACCAGTTGACGGACAGTCGCCGCCGCACCTGACCGCGGGTCACGCCCGGTCTACCTCGCCCTGATGTTCATTGCCCATCATATGGTCAAGCTTGCTGGCCTTGGTCGCCAGGTAGAGTTTGTTGTGCGGGTTGTGACCGGTGTGCAACGGCACGCGCTCGGCGACCACGATGCCCATCTCGGTCAAGGCTTTGACCTTGCGCGGGTTGTTGGTCATCAAGCGCAAGGATTTCACGCCCAGGTGCTCCAGCATCGGCAGGCACATGGCGTAGTCGCGCTGGTCGGCGGCAAAACCCAGGCGCTCGTTGGCTTCAACGGTGTCGGCACCGCCATCCTGCAGCTCATAGGCGCGGATCTTGTTCAGCAGGCCAATGCCACGGCCTTCCTGACGCAAGTACAGCAATACGCCACGGCCTTCGCGGGCAATCGCCTGCAACGCGGCTTCGAGTTGCGAGCCGCAGTCGCAACGCTGGCTGAACAAGGCATCGCCCGTCAGGCATTCGGAGTGCAACCGGCCGAGCACCGGGGCACCGTCGGCAATCTCGCCCAGGCTCAGCACAACGTGCTCACGACCGGTGGCTTCATCGAGAAAGCCATGCATGGTGAATTGCGCAAAAGGCGTTGGCAGCTTGCAAGCGGCGACAAAAACGACAGGCACCTGTGTGCTCCTGATCTAAAAGTCTGAAGATTCGCAGGCGGGCATTGTAACAGCAGGTTCCGGATGACGCTTAGGCTGAATTATCGGGGATAACGATCAAAAAGTTTGATATGCCCCCTGACGACACCGCTCCTGTGAGGTGTCAGCCCTTCAGTTTTCATCAAACGGATAAGGCTGTTTCCAGCGTTCAAAGATGGGTTTTAGCTCGCCGCTTTTCACCAGTTGTTCCATACGCTGGTCAAACAACACCATCAGCGAACGGGCCTGCGGGGTCTTGGCAAAGCACAGATACAGCGGCAGTTCTGCGATGTGGGTGCGGCGCAACTGCGATGGATCCTTGGCGCGGCTGACCACGTAATCGACCTCGGTCAACGCGTCTATATAGAAGTCGGCACGGTCGTGGGTCAGCATCGAAACGATACCGGTACGCCGGATGACTTCGGCGTAATGACGCACATTGGGCAAGTAATCCTGGTAGTCGTAGCCACGAACCCACGCCAGCCGATAATTGCCCAGGGTTTCCGGGGTCGGCACCGGGCTGCTGACCAGCCCCAGGGCGTAGATGTGATCGGTATCGAAGTTCCAGCGGGGATAGAGCAGTTCGCTGGATTCGTCGCGATAGGAACCGACACAGGCGTCGACCTCGCCACGCTCGGCCAGGCCTACGGAGCGCAGGTAGGGTTCAGTGCGGATATCGAGCTTGACGCCTGCCGGTTCGAAGACTTGTCGCAGCACGTCCCAGCCCAGCCCATGGCCGTCGGCGGCGGTATAGTCCTCCCAGTCCTCGCTGGCCAGGTGAATGACCGACGGCGGCGCCACGACCTCCTGCGCTTGCGCGAGGGAGCAAAACACGGCAAGCACCATTACCACCAACCTGTGTAGAGCCATCCTTAGTTCTCCCACTTGGCGCCTCAAGACCTTTACGGTCAGGTCAGGCGAAAATCCATACCAACCCCTGCATGGCCAGCCACGCGAACACACCCGCCAAAACATCATCGAGCATGATCCCGACGCCACCGTGCACATGCCGGTCGATCCAGCGAATCGGCCACGGCTTGAGAATATCGAAGAAACGGAACATCAGGAAACCCGCCAGTAACCACTGCCAGCCTTCCGGCACCAGCCACAGGGTGATCCACATCCCGACCATCTCGTCCCAGACGATGCCTTCATGGTCGTGCACCCGCAAGTCGTCCGCGACTTTGCCGCACAGCCAGAAGCCGAACAGCATGGTGATGCCTAGCATCAGCCAGTAACCCCAGTCCGGCAGCATTTGCCACAACGGGATAAAGGGTAGCGCAACCAATGAACCCCAGGTGCCGGGGGCCTTTGGCAAGGTGCCCGAGCCGAAGCCGAACGCCAGGAAATGCCACGGGTTGCGCCAGACCGACGGCGGTACGACTTCCGCCGGGAGCTGTTTGGGATGATCTGTCACGGTGACTCCCGAAAATGTTGATAACCCCGGGTTTGCGGGGTGATGTCTTGCCCATCGCTGTCGAGCAGTGTCACGCCCTGCCCCGCCACAATCCGCCCGATCACATGAATCGGCCAACCCTCGGCCAGTAATGGCGATAACTCGACGGACGGCAGCGTGAAAGCCAGTACGTAATCATCACCACCGCTGAGGGCCGCGTTCTGCGCGCCCGCCTGCCCGAGGAAAGCAACCAGCGCCCCGGATAACGGCAAGCGATCGCGCTCGACTTGAACGGCGACCTTCGAGGCCAGCGCAATATGCCCACAGTCAGCGAGCAAGCCGTCGGAGATGTCCAGCGCCGCCGTTGCCTTGCCACGTAATGCCTGGCCCAGCGCCAACTGCGGTTGCGGCGACCAATAGTGCGCCAGCAGCGGATCGGCGATGGCAGGTTCGGCAGTACGCTCGCCGAGCACCAGCGGCAAGGCGCCAGCGGCATTGCCCAGTTCACCGCCGACGCACAACAAGTCGCCCGGTTGCGCGCCGCTACGGCTCAGGGCCAGCCCGTTGGGTACGCGCCCGAACACAGTCATGGTCATGCTCAACGGCCCGCGGGTGGTGTCACCGCCCACCAATGCAACGCCGCAGCTTTGCGCCATCCGGTTCAAACCGCGGGCATAGGCCTGCAACCAATCGGCAGTCACCGTTGGCAAGGTCAGGGCAAGGGTAAAGGCAATGGGGGTGGCGCCCATGGCGGCCAGGTCACTGACGGCCACGGCCAGCGAGCGCTGACCGAGCAGAAAGGGATCGCAAGGGTCGGCGAAATGCACACCGGCCACCAGCGTATCGGTAGAAATCGCCAACTGCTCCCCGGGGGGAACAGCCAGCAAGGCGCAATCGTCACCGATCCCGAGGTCAACGCCTTCGCCGCCCTGCGCACAAGGCGCGGCGGCGAAGAAATTGCGGATCAGCTCAAACTCACCCATTGGGTATCCTGTTCAAGCGCAGGTTAGCGCTTGAACGCCTTCACTTCAGCTTCACGCAGACGCGGGGCCAGTTTGTCGAGCACACCGTTGACGAACTTGTGACCGTCGGTGGAACCGAAGACCTTGGCCAGTTCGATACCTTCGTTGATCACAACGCGGTACGGCACGTCGACGCGCTTGAGCAGTTCCCAGGTGGACAGACGCAGAACCGCCAGTTCAACCGGGTCGAGCTCTTCGATGGTCAGGTCCAGGCAAGGCTTGAGTGCGGTGTCGATTTCGGTCTTGAACTGCGGAACCCCATGCAGGATCTCGCGGAAGTACGCGCCGTCGACATCGCTGAAATCGTTATCGACCCGGAACTGCGCTTCGATCTCGTTCAGCGACTGTTTGGCCATGTGCCATTGGTACAGCGCCTGGGTCGCGAGCTGACGGGCTTCACGACGCTTGACGCTTTTCGATGGCTTGCCGGCATCCGCAGGCTTTGGATCGCGCGGGTTGAAACGATCGCTTTCGTCGCTAATCACTTGGCCTCCAACTGCGCCAGCAGGCTGACCATTTCCAGAGCGGACAGGGCAGCTTCAGCACCTTTGTTACCGGCCTTGGTGCCGGAACGTTCGATGGCTTGCTCGATGGAATCAACGGTCAGGACGCCGAAAGCGACCGGAACGCCGAACTCCATGGACACCTGGGCCAGGCCCTTGGTGCATTCGCCTGCCACGTATTCGAAATGCGGAGTACCGCCACGAATGACCGCGCCCAGGGCGATGATTGCCGCGAACTCACCCTTCTGAGCGACTTTCTGCGCAACCAGCGGGATTTCGAAGGCGCCAGGCGCACGGATGATGGTGATGTCGCTTTCGCTCACGCCATGGCGAACCAGGGCATCAACTGCACCGCTGACCAGGCTTTCAACGACGAAGCTGTTGAAACGGCCCACTACCAGAGCGTAGCGGCCTTTAGGGGCGATGAAGGTACCTTCGATGGTCTTCAGGGTCATTCGTTAGATCTCTTAAAGAGCCGGGACGCGTCTTCTACGCGCCCCTCAGTGATATTTGAACCGCGAATTCAAGGCCGGAAACAACCGGTCATTATTCGGAGGGCACGTATTCTACAACTTCCAGATCGAAACCGGATATCGCATTAAATTTCATCGGTGCGGACATCAGGCGCATTTTGCGCACACCGAGGTCACGCAGGATCTGCGAACCGGCACCGACAATGCTGTAGGTGGTCGGTTTTTTCACGGCCGCGTGGTCTGCGGTTTCGCGGATATGCGCCAGCAACACGTCGCCATCGAGCGGGTGGCCGAGCAACAGCACCACGCCGCTGCCGGCCTCGGCAACCGCGGCCATGGCGGCGCGCAGGCTCCAGCGGCCCGGTTGCTTGACCATCAGCAGGTCGCGCAGCGGGTCCATGTTGTGCACGCGGACCAGGGTCGGTTCATCAGCGCAGACATTGCCCAGGGTCAGCGCCATGTGCACGTCGCCTTCCACGGAGTCACGATAGGTCACCAGGTTGAATTGGCCCAGTTCGCTGTCCAGCGGCTGCTCGGCAATCCGCTGAACGGTACGTTCGTGGATCATCCGGTAGTGAATCAGGTCGGCGATGGTGCCGATCTTGATGTTGTGTTCGGCAGCGAAAGCTTCGAGTTCGGCGCGACGGGACATGGTGCCGTCGTCGTTCATCACTTCGCAGATCACGCCGCTCGGCTCGAAACCGGCCATGCGCGCCAGGTCGCAGGCGGCTTCGGTGTGGCCGGCGCGAGCCAGCGTACCGCCGGCCTGGGCCATCAGCGGGAAGATGTGGCCAGGGCTGACGATGTCTTCAGCCTTGGCGTCTTTCGCGGCTGCCGCCTGCACGGTGCGGGCACGGTCGGCGGCGGAGATGCCGGTGGTCACGCCGGTGGCCGCTTCGATCGAAACGGTGAACTTGGTGCCGAAACCGGAACCGTTGCGCGGCGCCATCAGCGGCAGCTTCAACAGCTCGCAGCGCTCGCGGCTCATCGGCATGCAGATCAGGCCGCGGGCGTGCTTGGCCATGAAGTTGATGTGCTCGGGTTTGCAGCACTCGGCGGCCATGATCAGGTCGCCTTCGTTCTCGCGATCTTCGTCATCCATGAGGATGACCATCTTGCCTTGGCGGATATCTTCAACCAGTTCTTCGATGCTATTGAGCGCCACAAGGCACCCCCTTGAGTCAGGATTTGAGGTAGCCGTTGGCGGCCAGAAAGCTTTCAGTAATGGTGCTGCCAGCCGTAGGCTCTGCGGCTTTGTCGCCGAGCAACAGGCGCTCCAGGTAACGCGCCAGCAAGTCCACTTCCAGATTCACCCGGCGACCCGGCTGGTACGACGCCATGATGGTTTCGCTCAGGGTGTGCGGAATGATCGTCAGCAGGAACTCGGCGCCATCGACCGCGTTCACGGTCAGGCTGGTGCCGTCGACGGTGATCGAGCCTTTATGGGCGATGTACTTGGCCAGTTCTTTCGGTGCGCGGATACGGAACTCCACGGCACGGGCATTCTCGGTGCGGGCAACCACTTCACCCACGCCATCGACGTGCCCGCTGACCAGATGCCCGCCAAGGCGAGTCGTCGGAGTCAGGGCTTTTTCCAGATTGACCGGACTGCCGCTTTTCAGGTCGTTCATGGCGGTGCAGTCGAGGGTTTCGCGGCTGACGTCGGCCGCAAAGCCGTTGCCCGGCAATTCAACCGCCGTCAGGCACACGCCGTTGACCGCAATGCTGTCGCCCAGTTTGACGTCGCTCAGGTCGAGCTTGCCGGTTTCTACATGGACCCGCACATCTCCGCCTTTTGGGGTCAATGCGCGAATACTGCCGATGGATTCGATAATGCCGGTGAACATGGGGTTCTCCTCGAGAACAGAGCCAGCGCAATAGCGATGGCCGGAAATTATACGCTCGCTGCTGGCAAAGGAATGGCAGTGACTCGCCAGTCATCGCCAACCGCACGAATTTCGATAATTTTGAGCACTGGCGCGTCTTTCATTTGCGCGAGCGGCCAGTCCAGCAGTGGGCGCGCCGAGGAGCCCAGGAACTTGCCGGCCATGAAGATCTGAAACTCATCGACCAGACCTTGCTGAGCAAAAGCCCCGGCAAGACGCGGCCCCGCCTCGACCAACACCTCGTTGACTCCGCGAGCGGCCAGTTCGATCAGTAACTGGCGCAGATCGACCTGGCCATCGAAGCCCGGCACGATCAGGCATTCAGGTCCGTTGGCGTATTGCTCTTCCACCGCCATGCACGTGGCGACGAGCGCCGGGCCGGCCCTGAAGAATGGCGCATCCAGCGGCACACGCAGACGACCGTCCACCAGCACGCGCAGCGGCGGGCGACTCATGGCCAGTGCGGTCTGCTCGGCGTCCAGCCCCAGCTCATCGGCGCGCACGGTCAGGCGGGCGTTATCCGCCAGCACCGTGTCGGCACCGGTCAACACCACACTGGCCTGGGCCCGCAGGCGTTGCACCGCCGAACGCGCCGCCGGGCCAGTGATCCATTGGCTTTCACCGCTTTCCATCGCCGTGCGGCCATCGAGGCTCATGGCCAACTTGACCCGCACGAACGGCAAGCCGTGTTCCATGCGTTTCAAGAAGCCTTGATTGAGCTGGCGCGCCTCGCCTTCCAGCACACCGCTTTGGGTAACGATGCCGGCCTGTTCCAGGCGTTGCAGGCCGCGACCGGCGACTTCCGGGTTCGGGTCCTGCATCGCCGCGACCACCCGCGCCACACCGGCATTGACCAGTGCGTCGGCACAGGGCGGTGTCCGGCCATGATGGCTGCAGGGTTCGAGGGTTACGTAAGCGGTGGCGCCACGGGCGAGTTCACCGGCGGCGCGCAAGGCGTGGACCTCGGCGTGGGGTTCGCCGGCGCGTTCGTGCCAGCCTTCGCCGACGATCTGCCCGTCACGCACGATCACACAACCGACCCGGGGATTGGGGTGCGTCGTGTAATGACCTTTGCGCGCCAGTTCCAGGGCACGGGCCATGAAATGGGCGTCGAGGATGGCTTGTTCGGCAGGCATGCTCATTCTTTCACCGGCTCACGGGCCAGGCGATCGATCTCTTCGCGGAACTCGTTGAGATCCTGGAAGCGTCGATACACCGAGGCGAAACGGATGTAGGCGACCTCGTCGAGCTTCTGCAGCTCGGCCATCACCAGTTCGCCGACGACGAGGGATTTGACCTCGCGCTCGCCGGTGGCACGCAGTTTGTGTTTGATGTGCACCAGCGACGATTCCAGGCGTTCTACACTCACAGGACGCTTTTCCAGCGCGCGCTGCATGCCGGCACGGAGTTTTTCTTCGTCGAACGGCTGACGACTGCCGTCGGTTTTGATCAGGCGCGGCAACACCAGTTCGGCGGTCTCGAACGTCGTGAATCGCTCGCCGCAGGCCAGGCATTCACGCCGGCGGCGCACCTGTTCGCCCTCGGCGACCAGACGCGAGTCGATGACCTTGGTGTCGTTGGCACCGCAGAAGGGACAGTGCATGGTGGCAGGCAACAAAAAAAGGGAGGGCCATGGTAGCGCATCCCCGTGGCAAGACAAGCCATAGGGTTTGCGGTATACAGACGCCATGATCTATCGATCCATGGAATTTACCTTTACGGAGCTGCCAATGTCGTTACGACCGCTCGTTTTGCTCAGTGTTTTCAGCCTGCTGGTGGCTTGCGGCAGCGATGCACCCAAACCCCAGTCACCGACGCCAGGCCCCGCGCCGGCACAGGCGCAGAAGAAAGCCAGGGAGTCGGCCAACCTCGGCCCGTTGCCCGCCTATCAACGCGAACTGAGCGGGACCCTGCAAGGCGTGCCCGAAGGCGCCGAAGTCGAACTGGCGCTGCTGGTGATCGACGAAAAAGGTCGTCCACAACAATTACTCGCCAGTTCGAACCTGATCGGCAACAACCAGCTGCTGCCGTTTCACTTGCGCTTCAATCCGGAGTCCTTCCCGGCCGGTGCCCGGGTTGAACTGCGCGGTCGCGCCAGCCAGTCCGGCCAACTGATCCTGCATCTGCCGGCGCAGCCGATCACGCAACCGAATACCCAGGTGCTGGGCCAACTGCAATTCGTCAAAGCCCCATGAGTGCACCGCTCGACCTGCAACGGGCCTTGGGGGAATTGCTTGGCGACGCGCAATTGGTCGACTGCCAGCTGCCGGGCACCGAGCTGAAGCTGTGGCTGATCGATGGCGACAACATGGACCGCGCCTTCACCCCGGAAGAAACCCGACGGATTCTGCATGAACCGCCTTACTGGTGTTTCTGTTGGGCCAGTGGCTTGGCGGTAGCCCGCTATCTCGCGCAATTCCCTGAGTGGGTCAAAGGCAAACGAATCCTGGATTTCGGCGCAGGCTCCGGCGTGGCCGCGATTGCGGCGGTGAAGGCCGGAGCGCTGGAAGTGGTGGCTTGCGACCTCGACCCGCTGGCGATTGCCGCCTGCCGGGCGAATGCCGAACTCAATGATGTGCAGCTCCACTACTCGACGGATTTTTTCGACGAAGCCGATCGCTTTGATCTGATCCTGGTCGCCGATGTGCTGTACGACCGGGCGAACCTGCCGCTACTCGATGAGTTCCTGAGTCGTGGCCAGGAGGCGCTGGTGGCCGATTCGCGAGTCCGGGATTTTCGCCATCCGTTGTATCGCCGGATCGAAATGCTTGAAGCGATGACCCTGCCGGATCTGGCCGAGCCGGAAGAGTTTCGGCATGTGAGCCTTTACCATGCGCGGCGCGCTTGAAAGCGTCGCGACAGGCCGTATAGTTGCCCCATTCACGCTTCTACGAGATCCCCCATGAGCCAGGAAACGCCGTACATCTTCGACGCCACGACTGCCGACTTCGACCAGTCGGTGATCGAGAATTCTTTCCACAAACCGGTGCTGGTGGATTTCTGGGCCGAATGGTGTGCGCCGTGCAAAGTGCTGATGCCGATGCTGCAGACCATTGCCGAGAGCTACCAGGGTGAGTTGCTGCTGGCCAAGGTCAACTGCGACATCGAACAGGATATCGTCGCTCGCTTCGGCATTCGCAGCCTGCCAACCGTGGTGCTGTTCAAGGATGGTCAACCCGTCGACGGGTTTGCCGGGGCGCAACCGGAATCAGCCGTGCGCGCGCTGCTCGAGCCTCACGTGCAAATGCCGCCACCGGCCGCCGCAGATCCGTTCGACCAGGCCCAGACGCTGTTCGACGACAGCCGCTTCGCCGACGCCGAAGCCATCCTCAAAGTGCTGCTGGGCGAAGACAACACCAACGCCAAGGCGCTGATCCTCTATGCCCGCTGCCTCACCGAACGCGGTGAGCTGGGCGAGGCGCAAGCCGTGCTCGACGCGGTCAAGAGTGATGAACACAAGGCTGCATTGGCCGGCGCCAAGGCACAGATCAAGTTTCTCGGCCAGGCCAAGGACTTGCCGGATGCCGCCGAGCTGAAGGCCCGCCTGGCAAAAAATCCGCAGGACGATGAGGCGGTCTATCAACTGGCGGTGCAACAACTGGCTCGCCAGCAATACGACGCGGCGCTGGATGGCCTGCTCAAGTTGTTCATTCGCAACCGCAGCTACAGCGAAGGCTTGCCACACAAGACTTTGCTGCAGGTGTTCGAACTGCTCGGCAACGATCACCCGCTGGTGACCACCTACCGTCGCAAGTTGTTTGCAGCCCTTTATTAAGCACGACCTGTAGGAGCGAGCTTGCTCGCTCCTACAACCAGCGATAGAGCGGCGTATCCCCGCCACTTTCCACCTTCACGTCCGGGCAATGGCGCAATCGCACCAACAGGCGTTTGCCCGCCGACGCATTGCCGGTCAGCCCTTCCAGTTGCTCCAGCAGATCCGGCCCACTCAACTGCCCTGCCTTGCGCAATAAGTCCCTGGCGATCTGCCACAGCGCATCATCCTGATTCTGCGGTTTGGCTGGCGCGGCAGTGACCCCGGTTTTTTCCACGGTCAACTGCGCCCCCAGCCGCGCCCAGTCGGCGTCATCCATCTCCAGCGTCAAATCCACCGGCCAATCGCCGATGCTCCCGCGAATTCGCAACATGAGTCTGCTCCCGCCTATTTCTAAGCGGCATGCTCCCATGGGACTTGTGCAACGCCAAGCAGCCAGTCAAACTCTCCGCACTTACGTTATAAGATTACATAACATATTTTTCATTTTACTTTCCGGAGTGTCACCCATGCGTCGTCTGCTGCTCGCTTTGCCGTTTGCCCTGCTGCCGCTGGCTGTCGCCCACGCGGCTGACGAACATGACCACGACCATGAGCACGGTAGCCTCGGCGCCCACGAACACGGTGTCGGGCGCTTGAACGCGGTGCTGGAGGGTCAGACCCTGGAGCTGGAACTGGAAAGCCCGGCGATGAACCTGGTGGGCTTCGAACACACCGCCACCACCGATGCCGACAAGGCCAAGGTGGCTGCCGTGCGCGCCCAACTGGAGAAGCCCCTGGCGCTGTTCTCCCTGGCGAAAGCCGCCGGTTGCGAAGTGGCGAGTCAGAAACTGGAAAGCCCGCTGTTCGGCGACAAACCAGAGGCTGATGACGATCACGACGAAGACGCCAAGGACGAACATCACCACGACCACAGCGAAATTCACGCCCATTACAGTTTCACCTGCGCCACTCCCGGTGCGCTGAAGACTCTGGATCTGGCGAATATCTTCAACACGTTCCCGGCCACCCAGAAAATTCAGGTACAACTGATCGGCCCGAGCGGGCAACAAGGGGTTGAGGTGACGGCGAAGGCCGCTGCCCTGAAATTCTGAATTAGCTGAAGATCACCTGTAGGAGCGAGCCTGCTCGCTCCTACAGGGTTTACCACCAACCAGACCGGTTTCACATGACCCAAGCACTCATCGAACTGTCCGACCTGGGCTTCAGTTGGCCCGGTCACCCACCGTTGCTGGATATCCCGGCGTTTCGCCTGGAACCGGGGGAAACCCTGTTCCTCAAAGGCCCGAGCGGCAGCGGCAAGACCACCCTGCTCGGCCTGCTCGGCGGTGTGCAGAAACCGAATCGTGGCAGTATCCGCCTGCTCGGCCAGGAACTGACCGAACTCTCGGCCGGTGCCCGCGATCACTTTCGCGTCGATCACACCGGCTACATCTTCCAGCAGTTCAACCTGCTGCCGTTTCTCTCGGTGCGCGAAAACGTCGAGCTGCCTTGCCGCTTCTCCAAGTTGCGCGCCCGACGGGCGATCCAGCGCCATGGCAGCATCGATCAGGCCGCGGCCACGTTGCTTGCACATTTGGGGTTGAAAGATGAAAGCATCCTCAGTCGCCGCGCCGACTCGCTGTCCATCGGCCAACAGCAAAGAGTGGCGGCCGCACGGGCGTTGATCGGCCAACCGGAACTGGTGATCGCCGACGAACCGACCTCGGCCCTGGATTACGACGCCCGCGAAAACTTCATTCGCCTGCTGTTCGCCGAATGCCGCGAAGCCGGATCGAGCCTGCTATTCGTCAGCCATGATCAAAGCCTCGCGCCGCTGTTCGATCGCCACCTGTCGCTGGCCGATCTCAATCGCGCCGCCACCCCGTCCGAGGTCTGAGATGTATTTGTTTCGTCTAGCCATGGCCAGCCTGGCTAACCGCCGCTTCACCGCGATCCTCACTGCGTTCGCCATTGCCCTGTCGGTCTGCCTGTTGTTGGCGGTAGAGCGGGTGCGCACCGAGGCCAAGGCCAGTTTCGCCAGCACCATCAGCGGCACCGACCTGATCGTCGGCGCACGCTCCGGCTCGGTCAATTTGCTGTTGTACTCGGTGTTCCGCATCGGCAACGCCACCAACAACATTCGTTGGGACAGCTTCGAACACTTCGCCAGCAACCCGAAAGTGAAGTGGGCGATCCCGATGTCCCTCGGTGACTCGCACCGCGGTTATCGGGTGATGGGCACCACCGAAGCGTACTTCGAGCATTATCAGTACGGCCGCCAGCAACACCTGGAACTGGCCGACGGTCGCGCCTTCGCCACCGATCCGTTCGAAGTGGTGCTTGGAGCCGAAGTGGCCGATGCGCTGCACTACAAACTGGGCGACAAACTGGTCCTGGCCCACGGTGTCGCGGCGATCAGCCTGGTCAAGCACGACGACAAGCCCTTCACCGTGGTCGGCATTCTCAAGCGCACGGGTACCCCGGTGGACCGCACGCTGCACATCAGTCTTGGCGGCATGGAAGCCATTCACATCGACTGGCACAACGGCGTGCCGGCCAGGGGCGAAGGTCGGGTCAGCGCCGATCAGGCGCGCAACATGGACCTGACGCCGCAAGCGATCACTGCGTTCATGCTTGGCCTCAACAACAAGATTTCGACCTTTGCCCTGCAGCGTGAAATCAATGAATTCCGCGGCGAACCAATGCTGGCGATCCTGCCGGGAGTGGCCCTGCAAGAATTGTGGAGCTTGATGGGCACGGCGGAAAAAGCCTTGTTCGTGGTGTCGCTGTTCGTCGTGCTGACCGGACTGATCGGCATGCTCACGGCCATTCTCACCAGCCTCAACGAGCGGCGCCGCGAGATGGCGATCCTGCGTTCGGTGGGCGCGCGGCCATGGCACATCGCAACGCTGCTGGTGCTGGAGGCGTTTGCCCTGGCATTGTCCGGCGTGGTCGCCGGCGTGGCGCTGCTGTATGTGTGCATCGCCGCCGCCCAGGGTTACGTGCAAGCCAATTACGGTCTGTTTCTGCCGCTGACCTGGCCAAGCGATTATGAATGGACGCTGCTCGGTGGCATTCTGATCGCCGCGCTGCTGATGGGCAGCGTGCCGGCCTGGCGCGCCTATCGCCAATCCCTAGCCGATGGCCTGTCGATCCGTTTATGAGGACGTTGAAAATGCCCCGCGCTCTGCTTGCGCTGTTGATGCTGGTCGCCCTGCCCCTATGGGCGGCCGAGCCGAAAGAGCTGACCTGGTCGGAAATGATCCCGCCGGACGCCCCGGCGGAAGTGCCGAACATGACGCCACTGCACGACATGTCGCAGATGAGCAGCGCGCTGTCCGCCGAATCCGCGCCCGCCGCCAGGCAGGACATGCCCAACGCGCCGGTGGTCAAGGCCCTTGACGGGCAAAACGTTCGCCTGCCGGGTTACATCGTGCCGCTGGAAGTGAGTGAAGAAGGACGTACGACGGAGTTTCTGCTGGTGCCATATTTCGGCGCCTGCATCCACGTTCCGCCGCCGCCCTCGAACCAGATCGTGCATGTCAAAAGCGAAGTCGGCGTAAAGCTCGACGAGCTGTATCAGCCGTATTGGATCGAAGGTGCGATGCAAGTCAAACCTTCCACCAGCGAACTGGCCGATGCCGGGTATCAGATGGAGGCGGACAAGATTTACATCTATGAATTGCCAGAGTGAACCCGTTTTTTTGCGTTGTCAGATCATCCGCCATCGTGAGCAAACTCGCTCCCACAGGGAAACGCGCAACCCTGTGGCAGAGAGCTTGCTCGCGAACAGCCCCGCAAAATCGCCAACAAAATTCCCCACACCCAACTTTCATTGAGCTGAGTCAAAAGACCGAATCAAACGGCTGTTTACCATTGGACATCAAATATTTCTAACGTCCTCTGGAGCCCCCATGAACAAGTCCTTGCTCAGCGTCGCGCTGGTCTCCCTCGCGCTCGCCGCCCCGCTCGCACACGCTCACGAAGCCGGTGAGATCATCCTTCGTGCCGGTGCAATCACCGTCAACCCGAAAGACGACAGCTCGAGCGTCAAAGTCGATCAGGGTCCGTTGGCGGGTACCAATCTGGGGGGCAAGGCAACCCTGAACAGCGACACGCAGTTGGGTCTCAACTTTGCCTACATGATCACCAACAACTGGGGGATCGAGCTGCTCGCGGCCACGCCGTTCGAGCATGACGTCAAACTCAAGGGCACGTCCCTGGGGAGTGCGGCGAACGGCAAACTCGGCTCGCTGAAACACCTGCCACCGACCCTCAGCGTTGTGTACTACCCGCTGGACGCGAAGTCTCAATTCCAGCCATATGTCGGCGCCGGTATCAACTACACCTGGATCTACGACGAACACGTCAGCAGCGATGCCCAGGCCAAAGGCTTCAGCAACTTCAAGGCGAGTAACTCCTGGGGCATGGCGTTCCAGGTCGGTGCCGACTACATGATCACCGACAACATCATGCTCAACGCCCAGATGCGCTACATCGACATCAATACCCGCGCGACCGTGGAAAACGACGCCGTGGAACCGGGCACCCGTGCCCGTGTCAACGTCGATGTGGACCCGTTCATCTACATGGTCGGTTTGGGTTACAAGTTCTAACGGATGTTCACGTGGTGGTGAACCTGGCTTTTGTGGTGAAGGGGCTTGCCCCCTCACCACAGGAATTACCTCGCCTTAGAAGCGAAATCCGGCCACAAAAAAGGCGCCTCCTGGGGCGCCTTTTTTGTGCTCGCTGAATCTCAGCGTCCCAACAATCGCGCCAGTCCGACACTCAACGGCGTCTGTTGCGGGCGGGTAAAGCGCTCCAGCAGACGCCGGTTGTTCGCCCGTGAATGACGGATGTCGCCGGAGCGTGCCGGGCCGTAGCTCACCGGCGGCAACTCACCGATCACTTCCTTGAGCGCCGTCAGCATCTGCTTGAGGCTCGTCGCCTCGTTCCAGCCAACGTTGACCGCGCCGACGCCCACCTGCGGTTTCTCGATGGCTTGCACCAGCAGGCTGACCAGATCCTCGACGTAGACAAAATCGCGTGTCTGCTCGCCGTCGCCAAACACCGTGATCGGCAGGCCGTTCTGCGCACGCTCGCTGAAAATGCTGATCACCCCGGAATACGGCGAGGACGGGTCCTGACGTGGGCCGAAGATGTTGAAGAAGCGGAAAATCACCGGTTCCAGCCCATGCTGGCGCCCATAGAAATCGAAGTAATGTTCGCTGGACAATTTGTCCGATGCGTAAGGGGTCAATGGCGCCTTGGGCGTGTCTTCATCGATCGGCTCACCTTCGCCATTGTTGCCATACACCGCCGCGCTGGAGGCGAACAACACGCGTTTGACGCCCGTCTGGCGCATGGCTTCGCAGACATTGAGCGAGCCGATGAAATTGCTCTGGTGCGTTTTCACCGGATCGTCCACCGAGGCTTGCACCGACGCCACCGCCGCCAGGTGTGCCACGGCGCTGCAACCGACCATCGCCCGCGCGACCAGTGCGGCATCGGCGACGTCACCGACGATCAACTCGACCTTGTGATTGTCCAGCGGCAGGTTGCTGCGCTTGCCGGTCGACAGGTCATCGAGCACCCGCACCGAATGGCCCTTGGCGAGCAAGGCATCGGCGAGATGCGATCCAATGAAACCGGCACCGCCGGTGATTAAAACGGGGCCGTCAGCCATGGCGATAGAACCTGTCGAGTAAGCCCGGAAGGGCCGCACGCCAAGCGCGTGGTTTGATCCCGAACGTGTGCAGAATTTTTTTGCAGGCCAATACCGCGTGTTGCGGTTCTTCGGCGGCATCCGGGCGCGCGGCGTGGGCCTGGGCGGTCGGCGCTTCGATGGCCAGCGGATGCAGGGCGCGCGCCTCAGTGAGGATCGCCTGGCCCAGGGCCAGCGGCGTGGTCGCTTCATGCCCGGCGTAGTGGTATGTGCCCCACAGCGGCGCTGCGCAGTCCAGCTGCTTGAGTACGGAGATAATCACTCGGGCAGCGTCATCCACCGGGGTCGGATTGCCCCGGCGATCGTCGGCCATCAGCAACTCTTCCGGCAGTTCGGCGCGACTGAGAAAACGCCCCAGCGTGCCCTCTGGACTGTCGTCGAGCAGCCAGCCGAAACGCAACAGCACATGTTGTGGGCATGTGGCGCGCACACTTTGCTCGATGCGCCACAACGCCTGGCCGCGCAGGCCCAACGGCACCGGTTCGTCTTTTTCGCTGTAGGCAGTCGCCCGGGAGCCATCGAACACGCGATAGCTCGAAGGTTGCACCAGGACGATGTTGTGATGCTGGCACAGTTCGGCCAGGCGCTCGATCGCCCGCTCCTGCCCGGCCAGCCGCTGTTCGCTGACCGTCTCCGCCTGGAACCAGTCGAAGTAGTAGGCGAGGTTGATCAACGCGTCCGGGCGGGTGTCGTCGAGCAGTTGCGTCAGGCTCGCGGCATCCCAGCCGTCTTGCGGTGGGCGGGGGGCGAGAAAACCGATGTCTTCTTCCGCACCGAGGCGAATCAGCGCCTGCCCAAGGGCATTTCCGCCGCCCAGTAACATAAGGCGCATTCGCATAGAGTCAGCAGGCCCAGTCTGATTGGAACGAGGGTTTGTCGACAGCGCTCGCGAGCGCTGTCGTTGAAAGTAGCCAGAATCCTTGCATTTTGCGGGTTTAGTGCGCAACCGTCATCCGTAAAGTGTCGATGTGCGGGATTTGGGCTGCCTGCGCCGCCCCAGCGGTACTTGCATCTTGCGCCCCCCACCCGCATAAATTGTTGCATGAACCTGCCCATCCCCGCAGACAGTGCCCTGAACGGCTTCCACCCCGCCGTCAGCGCCTGGTTCAGCAAGACCTTCGCGACGGTGACCGCCGCCCAGGCCCGGGCGTGGCCGTTGATTCGCCAGCGTCGCTCGACCCTGATCGCCGCCCCCACGGGCTCCGGCAAGACCCTCACCGCGTTTCTCGCCGTGATCGACGACCTGGTGCACCGTGGACTGGAGCAGCCCGAAGGCCTGCCGGACGAAACCCTGGTGGTCTACGTCTCGCCACTCAAGGCGCTGTCCAACGACATCCGCATCAACCTGCAAGACCCACTGGCCGGGATCACCGAACAATTGCGCCTGCTGGGCTTACCCGAATGGCAGATCACGACGGCCGTGCGCACCGGCGACACCCCGCAAAAAGAGCGCTCGGCAATGCGCAAGACGGCGCCGCACATTCTGGTCACCACTCCGGAATCGCTCTACGTGCTGCTCGGCTCCGATTCGGGCCGGCAAATGCTCGGTACCACGCGCACCGTGATCGTCGATGAAATCCATGCCATCGCCGCCAGCAAACGCGGCAGCCACCTCGCCCTGAGCCTCGAGCGCCTGCAAGCGCTCTGCGTCGAGCCACTGGTGCGCATCGGTCTGTCCGCCACGCAAAAACCCATCGACGCGGTGTCGCGCTTCCTGGTGGGCCGCGACCGGCCGTGCGAAATCATCGACATCGGCCACGCCCGCCCACGGGATCTGGACATTGAAGTGCCGCCAGTTCCGCTGTCAGCGGTAATGGCCAACGATGTCTGGGAATTGGTGTACGACCGCCTCGCCGCCCTCGCCCGCGAACACCGGACCACGCTGATTTTCGTCAACACCCGGCGCCTGGCCGAACGCCTGAGCCGCCACTTGAGCGAACGTCTCGGCAAGGACGCCGTGGCCGCCCACCATGGCAGCCTGGCCAAGGAGTTTCGCCTGGATGCCGAGCAACGGCTCAAGCGCGGCGAGCTGCAAGTGCTGATCGCCACGGCGTCGCTGGAGCTGGGGATCGACATTGGCGACGTCGACCTGGTCTGCCAGATCGCCTCGCCGCGCTCGATTTCGGCTTTTTTGCAACGGGTCGGTCGCTCCGGGCACCAGGTCGGCGGCACCCCCAAGGGCCGTTTGTTCGCCACCACCCGCGACGACCTGATCGAATGCGCCGCCCTGCTCGACTGCGTGCGCCGGGGCGAACTCGACACCCTGCAAATCCCCGAGGCCCCGCTAGACGTGCTGGCCCAGCAGATCATCGCCGAAGTCAGTTGTCAGGAATGGCCGGAGGACGCGTTGCTGGCGCAGTTCCGCCAGGCCTCTCCCTACGCCACGCTCGACGAAAAACACTATCAGGCTTTGCTGCGCATGCTCGCCGAGGGCTACAACGGTCGCCAGGGCATCCGCAGCGCTTACCTGCACCGCGATGCGGTGACCCGCAGCCTGCGCGGCCGCCGGGGCGCCAAGCTGACGGCCGTGACCAGCGGCGGGACCATTCCGGACAACGCCGACTACAGCGTGTTGCTGGAGCCACAAGGGTTGAACATCGGCAGCGTCAACGAAGACTTCGCGGTGGAAAGCATCGCCGGCGACGTTTTTCAACTGGGCAACACGTCGTACCGGATCCTGCGGGTCGAGACCGGCAAGGTCCGGGTCGAGGATGCCCAGGGTCAGCCGCCGACCATACCGTTCTGGCTCGGCGAAGCACCGGGGCGCAGCGCGGAACTGTCGTTCGCCGTCGCGCGCCTGCAAGCGCAACTCGATGAACTGCTGGGTGCCACGCCGGGCAACTTGCAGCCCGGCCTCGACTGGCTGACGCAAACCCTCGGCCTGAACCTGGCCAGCGCCGAACAACTGGTGGAATACCTGGCCCGCGCGCGCCAGGCCTTCGGCGCCCTGCCCTCGCAAGACACACTGTTGATGGAACGGTTTTTCGACGAGTCCGGTGGCACGCAACTGATCATCCACACGCCGTTCGGCAGCCGCATAAATCGCGCCTGGGGCCTGGCCCTGCGCAAGCGTTTCTGCCGCACCTTCAACTTCGAATTGCAGGCTGCCGCCAGTGAAGACGCCATCGTGCTGTCGCTGTCCACCAGCCACAGTTTTGAGCTGGATGACGTGTGGCGTTACCTACACAGTAACAGCGCCGAGCACACGCTGATTCAAGCCGTCCTCGATGCGCCGCTGTTCGGCGTGCGCTGGCGTTGGAATGCCGGGGTGGCGCTGGCGTTGCCACGCTACTCCGGCGGGCGAAAAGTCCCGCCGCAAATCCAGCGGATGAAGAGCGAAGACCTGATCGCCAGTGTGTTTCCCGATCAGATCGCCTGCGTGGAAAACCTCGTCGGCGAGCGGGACATTCCCGACCATCCGCTGGTGGAACAAACCCTCGACGATTGCCTGCACGAAGCCATGGACAGCGAAGGCTGGCTCGCGCTGTTGCGGCGCATGGAGCGCGGCGAGGTCCGGCTGATCAGTCGCGACCTGCCGGCGCCCTCGCCATTGGCGGCGGAGATTCTCAGCGCGCGGCCCTACACCTTTCTCGACGATGCGCCGCTGGAAGAACGCCGCACGCAAGCGGTGCTCAACCGCCGCTGGAGCGACCCGGAATCGACCGACGACCTCGGCGCGCTGGACGCCGAAGCGATTGCCGCCGTGCGCGAAGAAGCCTGGCCTGCCCCCAACGGCATCGATGAAATGCACGAGGCATTGATGAGCCTGGCCTGCATCACCGAAGCCGAAGCCCAGGCCAACCCGAACTGGCTCGACTGGCTCAACACCCTGGGCGACAGCGGCCGCGCCAGCCGCCTCGACTCGTCGCTGTGGCTGGCACGGGAACGGCTGACCTGCCTGCGGGCAATTTACCCACAGGCTGATGTACTGCCGGCACGGGAGGCGCTGCCGGGATTCGATGAAGCCTGGAACGCGGACGATGCGGTGCTTGAAGTCATCCGCGCCCGGCTCAGTGCTTTTGGCCCGTTACCGTTGAAGGCGATTGCCGATCCGCTCGGCTTGCCCGGGACACAGGTTGCCCAGGCACTGGCGCAACTGGAACGCGAAGGTTATGTGCTGCGCGGCCGCTTCACGCCGGGTGCGACCGAAGAACAATGGTGCGAGCGTCATTTGCTGGCGCGGATTCATCGCTACACGGTCAAGCGCCTGCGCCGGGAAATCGAGCCGGTGGCGTTGCAGGATTTCATGCGGTTTCTGTTCGACTGGCAGCACGTGTCCAGCGCCACTCAGGGCCAGGGCAGCGGGATGTTGCCGACGATCATCGCGCAGTTCGAGGGCTACCCCGGCGCCGCATCGGCCTGGGACAGTGACCTGCTGCCAGCACGCCTCAAGGACTATGCGCCGAGCTGGCTGGATGACCTGTGCCGCAGCGGCAAACTGGTCTGGACCCGCCTCACCGCGCGCAACAAAAGCGCCAGCACGGCACTTCGCAGCACGCCGATTCTGTTGTTGCCGCGCAATCGGGTCGGTCTCTGGAGCGACTTGACCGAGCAAACGCCGATCAGCGAACTGTCGCCGAAAACGCAAAAGGTCCATGCCGCACTCAGCCAGCACGGCGCGCTGTTTTTCGATGAATTGATTCACGAGGCCCACCTGCTGCGTTCGGAGCTGGAAATCGCCTTGCAAGAACTGGTGGGCGCCGGTCTGGTGAACGCCGACAGCTTCGCCGGATTGCGGGCACTGATCACTCCGGCCAGCAAACGCCTGAATCGCAGCAACCGTCGCGGACGCGGCGCGTTTGTCGGCGGCATGGACGATGCCGGACGCTGGGCGCTGTTGCGGCGCGGGGCTGTCGCGCCGGTTGTCGACAACAAACAGCCGTCGGCCACGCCTGCCGAGCCCCTGGAACACATCGCCATGACCCTGCTGCGTCGCTATGGCGTGGTGTTCTGGCGCCTGCTGGAGCGCGAGGCCGATTGGTTGCCGAGCTGGCGCGAATTGCTGCGCACCTTCCATCGACTGGAAGCGCGGGGCGAGATTCGCGGCGGACGCTTTGTCAGTGGCCTGGCGGGCGAGCAATTCGCCCTGCCCGAGGCGATTGCACTGATGCGTGAAGTCCGACGCCGCCCCCATGACGGCAGCTTGATCGCGGTGTGCGGCGTCGATCCCTTGAACCTCGCCGGGACCCTGCTGCCCGGCCCCAAAGTACCGGCACTGGCAAGCAATCGGCTGGTGTACCGCGACGGTTTGCCGGCCGCTGCCGAGATCGCCGGCCAACCGCATTTCTGGCTTGAGCTGGATCAACAGGCCATGGCTGAAGTGCACGGCAAGCTGATCCGGCATTAGCGCCGCCTGGGCTGGCCTCATCGTCGAAATGCCGCCCGGTGCAAGCGCCCTCGCCGCAGGTTTTCGATTGTCGCGGCAATATTTGATCTGCACGCAAATATCAAATGCTCATCCCTGTATTTTTCCGCACACCCCAAACCTCGACACTGCGCTCCATCGAATCAACCCACCGGAGTTGCAGCCATGCCCATTGCCTTGCTCGCGCTGACCCTCAGCGCATTCGCCATCGGGACGACCGAATTCGTCATCGTTGGCCTGTTACCCACCATCGGCGCCGACCTGGGTGTCAGCCTGCCGTCCGCCGGCCTTCTGGTCAGCCTGTATGCGCTGGGCGTCGCGGTCGGCGCCCCTGTGTTGACTGCCCTCACCGGCAAAGTCCCACGCAAGATGCTGCTGTTGTCGCTGATGGTGCTGTTCACCCTCGGCAACCTGCTGGCCTGGAAGGCCCCGAGCTACGAATCGCTGATCATTGCGCGGATCGTCACCGGCCTGGCCCACGGGGTGTTCTTTTCGATTGGTTCCACCATCGCGACTAGCCTTGTGTCCAAGGACAAAGCCGCCAGCGCGATCGCCATCATGTTCACCGGACTGACCGTGGCGCTGGTCACTGGCGTGCCGTTGGGCACCTTCATCGGCCAGCATTTCGGCTGGCGTGAAACCTTTCTGGCCGTGTCCGCACTGGGTGTCATCGCGTTCATCGGCAGCCTGCTGTACGTGCCGAAAAACATCGCCCACAGCAAACCCGCGTCGCTATTGCAGCAATTGCAGGTGCTCAAGCAGCCACGGTTGCTGCTGGTGTACGCCATGACGGCGGTTGGTTACGGCGGTTCGTTCATTGCGTTCACCTTCCTGGCACCGATCCTCCAGGACATTTCCGGCTTCAGCGCCAGCACCGTCAGCCTGGTGCTGCTGGTCTACGGCATCTCGGTGGCCGTGGGCAACATCTGGGGCGGCAAACTGGCGGACAAACGCGGTCCGATCAGCGCCCTGAAAATCATCTTCAGCCTGCTCGCCGCCGTGCTGTTCGTGCTGACCTTCACGGCCGGCAATCCATGGCTGGCGCTGGCCACCGTACTGGTCTGGGGGGCCGTGGCGTTCGGTAATGTGCCGGGGTTGCAGGTGTACGTGGTGCGCCAGGCCGAACATCACACGCCACATGCGGTGGACGTGGCTTCGGGCCTGAACATTGCTGCGTTCAACCTTGGCATCGCCGGTGGCGCCTGGGGTGGTGGCCTGATCGTCGCGCATATGGGGCTGATTCATACAGCGTGGATTGGCGGCCTGGTGGTGTTGGTGGCACTGGCGCTGACCGCGTGGAGCGGCCGTCTCGATCGCCTCGGCCCTGCGTACGCCGAAGGTTCAACCCGTATTGTCGTCGGCCACTGATCCCCTGTAGGAGCCAGCCTGCTGGCGATGGTCTCCAGTACGCCGCATTCATCCAGACCACACGCGTTATCGTTGACGACCATCGCTGGCAAGCCAGCTCCCACAGAGGGCCGCGCCGGTCACGTAATACCTGTAGGAGCCAGCCTGCTGGCGATGGTCTCCAGTGCGCCGCGTCTATCCAGAACACGCGCGTTATCGTTGACGACCATCGCCGACAAGCCGGCTCCTACAGGTTTTGCGGTGACCTGTGAAATATCGGCCACCCGTAGTCCCGTCGAAACTTTCGCCACTGCCCCGCAGTCATCAAAAAACAGGGGCACACGGACCGGAGGCGACATGGCGGCGATTCATATCGGTATTTCAGGTTGGCGCTACACACCTTGGCGAGGGGATTTCTACCCGAAGGGCCTGGCCCGCAAGCGCGAATTGCAATTCGCCTCGCGGGCCGTCAATAGCATCGAACTCAATGAATCTTTTTACGCCCTGCAACGGCCAGAGCGCTACGCCGAGTGGTACGTCGACACGCAGCTTGCCGAAGGAGTGCTGGCATGAGCATTCCCGAGCCGGTTGGCGTCACCGACGAGCAAGCAACCATCGAGCCCCTGGTGCATCGCTTCACGGTACTGACGGTCAATACCCATAAAGGCTTCACCGCGTTGAACCGGCGTTTCATCTTGCCGCAATTGCGCGAAGCGGTGCGCAGTGTGTCCGCCGATGTGGTGTTTTTGCAGGAAGTCCACGGCACCCACGAACACCACCCCAAGCGCTATGACAATTGGCCGGCGATGCCGCAATACGAATTCCTCGCCGACAGCCTTTGGCCGCAGTTCGCCTATGGGCGCAACGCGGTCTACCCGGCGGGCGATCACGGTAATGCGCTGCTGTCGAAATTCCAGATCGTGCGCCATGACAATCTCGACGTATCGATCAGTGGCCACGAGAATCGCGGCGTCCTGCATTGCGTGTTGCGCTTGCCCGGCGAAGGCCCGGAGGTGCATGCCATATGCGTTCACCTGGGCCTGCGTGAAAGCCACCGCACTGAACAACTCAAGCTGTTGGCCCGTCGCCTGGAAGAACTGCCCGGTGACGCACCAGTAATCATCGCCGGTGATTTCAACGACTGGCGCCAGCGCGCCGATGCCCTGCTCAAGCCTTGCGGCTTGCGCGAAGTCTTCGCCGAACACCAGGGCCAACCGGCGCGCAGCTTTCCCGCGCGATGGCCGGCGCTGCGCCTGGACCGCATCTACGTACGCAATCTGAAGGCCAGTCGCCCACAAGTACTGACGAACCGCCCCTGGTCACACCTTTCCGACCACGCACCGCTATCGGTGGAGATCGAGCTATGAGCCCTTCGCCGATGGAAAAAACCGCCATGGACCACATTCCCACGCCCCCGGTCAGCGAACCGGCGCCGGTCGACGTCGATTACCGTTGGCACGGCAACAACCGGGTCGAGTTGCTGGAAAACGGCGAAGCCTATTTCCCCCGGGTGTTCGAGGCCATGCGTCAGGCCAAAAGTGAAATCCTCCTGGAAACCTTCATCGTCTTCGAGGACAAGGTCGGCGCAGAACTGCAGGCGGTACTGATCGACGCGGCCCGACGCGGCGTGCGCGTCACCGCCAGCTTCGATGGTTTTGGTTGCGGAGAACTGAGCAGCGGTTACCTCGCCGCCCTCAGTGACGCCGGTGTGCATCTGCAAATGTTCGACCCGGCACCCAAATACCTGGGCATCCGCACCAACTGGTTTCGGCGCCTGCACCGCAAGATCGTGGTCGTCGACGGGACCTTCGCGTTCCTCGGCGGGATCAATTTTTCCGCCGACCATTTGGCCGACTTCGGCCCGGAGGCCAAGCAGGATTACTCGGTGGAAGTACAAGGTCCGGCGGTGACCGACATCCATCACTTTGCCCTGCTGCAATGCGGGCGCCCGGTGCGCGCCAGGTACTGGTGGCAACGACGTCGACAACGCCGTTCGGAGTTGGCGTTCAGCGAGCACGATGGACAAGTGCGCCTGGTGTATCGCGACAACGGCGAGCATCGGACCGACATCGAGGAGGTTTACCGCCAGGTACTGCGTACCGCACAACGGCGCGTGGTGATCGCCAATGCTTACTTCTTTCCCGGCTATCGACTGCTGCGCGATATTCGCAATGCAGCCCGCCGGGGTGTCGAGGTGCGGCTGATTCTGCAGGGGCAACCGGACATGCTGGTGGCCAAGCTCGCGGCGCGCATGACCTACGACTACCTGCTCAAGTCCGGTGTGAGGATTTACGAATATTGCGACCGCCCGCTGCACGGCAAAGTCGCGCTGGTGGACGAAGACTGGAGCACGGTCGGCTCCAGCAACCTCGACCCGTTGAGCCTGTCGATGAACCTGGAGGCCAATGTGTTGATCCGCGACCGAGGGTTCAACCGGCAACTGTTCGAGCGCCTCGAAGATCTCAGCGACAACCATTGCCAGGTCATGTCGGTCGACAATGCCCCGCGCGGCCGCATCTGGCACATGACCGTGGGTTTTCTGGTCTTCCACTTCCTGCGGCATTTCCCGGCCTGGGCCGGTTGGTTGCCGGCGCATAAACCCCGTCTCAAGACCTTCCGCGCACCAACCGGGAGCGAGCCATCATGAGCCGCACTGAAGCACCCGCGATGCGTAACGCCGAGCACCCGGCCAAGTCGCGCTGGAGCCACTGGAAGCGACCGCTGACGATGCTGTTTTTTCTGGCGCTGATCGTGCTGTTGACGATGTTCGCCCAGCGCATCGAATGGAACGAGGTGTTCGATACCCTGGCCGACTTCAAGGTGCGCACGCTGATCATCGCGTCCGGGCTGACCCTCACGAGTTTCCTGGTGTATGCCTGCTTCGACCTGATCGGCCGCACTTACATCCGCCAGGACCTCACGTGGAAACAGATCCTGCCCGTCGGGATCATCAGTTACGCCTTCAACCTCAACCTGAGTGCCTGGGTCGGCGGTATTGCCATGCGTTATCGGCTGTACTCACGACTCGGTGTCAGCAAAGCCAACATTGCGAAAATCCTCGGCCTGAGCCTGGCCACCAATTGGTTTGGCTACATGGTGATTGCAGGCGCGGTGTTCAGCAGCGGTCTGGTACGCATGCCGACCGGCTGGACACTCAGCAGCGGCGCGCTGCAAGGGGTGGGCGTGTTGCTGCTGCTGGCAAGTGCGGGCTATCTGGCCGCGTGCCGGTACTCCACCCGCCGGGCCAAGGCCAAGGCGTTGCGAATCTCGAAAAAGTCCGAGTGATCCGTGCTATTTGACCAGACGCCCACTATCACCTGGACTGAATGATGCTCAGCCGCTCGCCCACCACCATTTCCGTGACCCAGTCCACGAGGATGGAAGTGTAGGCCTGCTGTGAAACCGGATCACTCAGGGCATGGTCGGCACCGTCGATGATGCGGTGCGTCAGCGAATGGGTCTGCTGACAGGCCGCGCGATAACTCATGATGGTTGCGTGGGGCACGTAGTCATCGGTCTCGGACTGCACCAGCAGCACATCCCCGGTAAATTGCGAACAGGCATGCAGCGCCCGGTTGCCCTCGGCGCGCACCAGGGTGCTGCGATAATCGCGCAGATCGAGTTTATCCAGATCGCGCTTGGGCGTGTGCCATTGATCGTCGCGGTACAGCGCCGGCACCCGCAGCGCCAGCCAGCGCACGGGGCGCAACGACGTCAGGATCGCAGCCAGGTAACCGCCATAACTGGTGCCCACCACGGCAATCGCCGAGGTATCGAGCGCCGGGTGCGCGAGCAGACGATCGTAGGCCGCCAGCAGGTCGCGCAGGTTGTCTTCACGGGTCACCCGGGACAACGGAATGCCGGTGCCGCCGGTATGCCCGCGCAGGTCGAAGGTCAGACACACACAACCCAGGCCGGCGATGCCTTTCGCCCGTTCCAGGTCGCGCTCCTGACTACCGCCCCAACCGTGCACGAATAACACGCCGGGGACTTTCGATTTGGGACTGAGAAACGTCCCACTCATCTGTTCGTCGTCAATGTCGATTTGAATGCTTTCGCTTCTAGCCGTCATAGGATTTGACCGTTACGTACTTGAGGAGAAAATCACTGTCTTGCGCCGGTCCGCGATACACCTCGATGGCGTGCGCCGGTAATGGCTGTTCGATGTAGGTTTCCACCGAAGACACACGGATCGCACGCATCCCTGGGTCGTTGACGAAGCTCTGCAAGGCCGCCATTTCGGCACTGCTGGCACCGCCCATGCGCCAGGATTGTTCGAGCACGCCGCTGCGTGGCTTGCCGTCGCTGGCCACGCCCTGGGCGATGTCGTAGTTGCGCCGTGATGCATAGAAACCGGGGTAGGCTTCGTCCGCGGCGCTGTCGAACACTTGAGCCTGCTGGATGGCCAGCCGCACATCATCGGGCAGGTCCAGCTTCAGCAATTCGTCGTAGCCCCCCTGCACCACCAACAGGTTGGAACCACCATAGACCTCTTCACCGTGGGCGTCTTTGGTCAAATATTGATCACCGCAGTAACTCAGTACCTTGTCGCCGATGAAACTCTGACCCACGCTGTGGGTAATCACCTGGTCCAGGTCCTGCTCCAGCACCACGCCTTCAGTGAACAGCGTTTTGGCCTCGGGCCGGGCAAGGATTTCATCGAACTGGTCGAGGCTCTTGATGACTTCCTGGCCCCGCCCGGCGCACGCATGAATCGGCTTGAGGCGGATCGGGCCGGTGCAAAGCAGGTGCTCCGCCGCCGGCCGCGCATCGTCGAAGGAAAATACGCTGAGGCCATCCAGCACCACAGGGTGTACCCGTTGGGAAAACAACGGCGACCAGCCATGGGGAGCTCGGGCTAGTTGGTTGCACAAACCGTGACTGATGGCCTTGGTGCAGATGAAGTCATGCTCGACGTAACCGCCCCACAAATCCTCCGCCCCCTTGACGCCCAGTTGCCGGGCGGTGGCAGCACCCACCAGCGTCTGGGTCGGGAGCAGGTAATGTTCACGGCCGTGATGCTGCGCAGGGTCGTAATTACCGCCGTACTTGAGCCCGAGGATGTGCGCCAGCCAGCGGGCCAGCGCGCGATTGGTTTCGACTTCGTGCAACGGCGCGTCGGAACGCACCGAATGGGCGACCACTGTTTTCTTGCGGCTTGTTGGGGTCATGCGTCCCCCTTCAATCGGCGCCAAATGAATGTAGCTATTGGGGTGCAGAGATCAGGCCAATCGCGACTGAAAAGAAATACATTTAAAATCAGCCGGTTACACGGCGAGTAGTGGCATCTGGCCTGCTTTATTCTGCACGACGACCTTTAACATTCCGGCATTTTGCACGACTCAAACCTTCCTCTTCCCACGGCTTTTAGCGGGTAACAACACTCGGCATCACGCCAAACCGGGTCCGGTAATCACTTGGCGCCAGCCCGGTGATTTTCTTGAAGGTCGAACGAAAGGCGCCTGGGTCCTGATACCCCACGGTCCAGGCAATGTGGTCGATGGTGCTGTTGGTGAATTCGAGCATTTCCCGCGCCTTGCCGACCCGCAAGTGCTGGCAGTACTCGGTGGGCTTGAGCCCGGTGGCGGCACGGAACCGGCGCAGGAACGTGCGCTCTTCCAATCCTGCCCGCTCGGCCATGGACGTCAACGACACGTCGGTGGCCCCGGTGCTTTGCAGCCAGTGTTGAACCTTGAGGATCGATGCATCGCCATGACTGAGAATCGGCGCGAAATTGCTGCCGCACTCGCTGGCGCTGTCACTGTGTTCAACCACCAGAAAGCGTGCGGTACCGGTGGCGATGCTCGGCCCCAGCAAGCGATCCACCAGGCGCAGACCCAGCTCCGACCAGGCCATCAAGCCGGCAGTGGTGATCAGGTCGCCGTCATCGACGATGGGGCTATCGGCCTTGAGCTTGATTGCCGGGTAACGTTCGGCGAATGCCTTGGCCGAGGTCCAGTGGGTGGTGGCACTCCGGCCGTCGAGCAGGCCGCTTTCGGCCAGCAGAATCGAGCCCACGCAGATACCACCGAGGGTTGCGCCGCTGGCATGTTGCTGACGCATCCAGCGAATCAACGCCTGCGATGCCTGGCCTTCGCGGAACCCGGCAATCGACGGCGGAATCAATACCGCCACCAAGGCGCCGTCCGCCCCGGGATGGCTGTCGTACACCCGTGCTGGCGCCTGCTCGCCGTCCACTTGCCAATGACTGACCCGAAGCAACGGTAACTGCGCCGCCTGATGTTCGGCGGCGATCCGGTTGGCCACCCCGAACAGGTCCGTCAACCCATGCACCGCCGCGATTTGCGCGCCGGGATAGATCAACACGCCCAGTTCGGCGATTGCCCTTTGTGCATCCATTGTCAGTTTTCCCCCTTCTATTGTCGGTGCGGCCAATCCCCGGATGGCGTGCCTGGGCCAATACTTGATTCCACATCCAACCCGCACTTCAAGGAAACAGTCATGGCCAAGCAAGCGCTCATCCTAGTCGATATCCAAAACGACTACTTCCCCCAAGGCAAGTGGCCGCTGGTCGGCGCCGATGCTGCGGCAGACAACGCGGTCCGCCTGCTCAAAGTCTTCCGCGACGCTGGTGATTCAGTGGTGCATATCCGCCACGAATTCACGTCCGAAGAAGCACCGTTTTTCACCCCTGGCTCCGAAGGCGCGAAGTTGCACCCCAACGTTCTCAACCGTGCCGATGAGCCGGTGGTACTCAAGCACTTCGTCAACTCGTTCCGCGAAACGGAACTGCAGTCGATCCTCGACGAAAAAGGCGTCAAGGAACTGGTGGTCGTCGGCAGCATGAGCCACATGTGCATCGACGGTATCACCCGTGCCGCCAACGACCTCGGCTATAGCGTCACGGTGATTCACGACGCCTGTGCTTCCCGTGATCTGGAGTTCAACGGCCTGACCGTTCCGGCGGCCCAGGTGCATGCGGCCTTTATGTCAGCCTTGGGTTTTGCCTACGCCAAGGTGATTTCCACTGACGAGTTCCTGTCTGCCAGCCAGGGCTAGGACCGGAGCTTGCCACGCCTGGTGACGGATTGATCAATCCGACGCCCACAAAAAAGGCCCGACGCTGTGAGCGCCGGGCCTTTGTATTTAGAGCGGGGGAAGCGGCTTGTCAGAACGGAATATCGTCATCAAAGCTGTCGAAATCCGGTGCCGGTTGCGGCGCGGCTTGTTGCGGTGCCGGACGCTGTGGCTGCTGTTGCGGGGCAGGACGTGGAGCCTGCTGGCGCGGAGCGGATTGCTGGTAGTTGTTACCGCCGCCCTGGCCTTGCTGGTCGCCCTGTGGACGGCCGCCCAGCAGTTGCATGGTGCCTTGCATGTCGACGACGATTTCGGTGGTGTAACGCTTGATGCCGTCTTTTTCCCACTCGCGGGTCTGCAGCTTGCCTTCGATGTACACCTGCGAACCTTTACGCAGGTACTCGCCAGCGATCTCTGCAACTTTGCCGAACATCGACACACGGTGCCATTCGGTCTTTTCGACTTTCTGACCGGTTTGCTTGTCAGTCCACTGCTCGCTGGTCGCCAGACTCAGGTTGGTCACGGCGTTACCGTTTGGCAGGTAGCGAACTTCAGGATCCTGGCCGCAAGTGCCGACCAATATGACTTTGTTAACCCCACGGGCCATTACGTTCTCCTAGGCTACGCACGCTGCCTCGGCCGGGCTGTTCACCAGGCGCTCAAGGGTGGTGCGATCCAATAGTTCGGTGTCCAATTTGATGTAAATGGCCGCTTCATCAGCGACGATCACTGCATCTGTTACCCCTACGACCGCCTTCAGGCGCTCAACCAGACCCGCTTCGCGGATCGCCTCGGGCGACAACGGCAAGCGCAGGCTCGTGACGTAGGGAGGTTCGCGCATGGTAACAGCAAAGGCCAGCCAGAGGGCAGCCAGACCGGCGCATCCCAGGAACACAACCGACAAACCGCCATGCTGGAACAACCAGCCGCCGAGAATGCCGCCCAGTGCCGAACCGAGGAACTGGCTGGTGGAATACACCCCCATGGCCGTGCCCTTGCCGCCAGCCGGTGAAACCTTGCTGATCAGCGACGGCAACGAAGCTTCCAGCAGATTGAACGCAGTGAAGAACACCACCGTCCCGATCACCAGAGCCCGCAAGCTGTCGCCGAACTGCCAGAAGAATAGCTCAGTGAACATCAGCGTCAGTACCGCGCCCAACAAAACTCGTTTCATTTTGCGTTTTTTCTCGCCGTAGATAATGAACGGAATCATGGCGAAGAAGGAAATCAGCAGCGCGGTCAGATAGACCCACCAGTGCTGCTCTTTAGGCAGCCCGGCTTTTTCGACCAGGGCCAAGGGCAACGCAACGAAACTCGACATCAACATCGCGTGCAACACAAAGATGCCGAGGTCCAGGCGCAGCAGGTCCGGGTGCTTGAGCGTCGGAATCAGCGCCTGGCGTGCGACACCGGACTCACGATGCTGCAACGGCCCGGTGGCACGCGGCACCATGAACATCACGATCACAATGCCGAACAGTGCCATGCCACCGGTGGCGAGGAACAATCCGCTCAGGCCGAAAGCGCGCGTCAGCAAAGGTCCGACCACCATGGCGACGGCAAACGACAGGCCAATCGTCATGCCGATCATGGCCATGGCCTTGGTCCGATGCTGCTCGCGGGTCAGATCTGACAACAATGCCATGACTGCGGCGGAAATCGCTCCGGCCCCCTGGAGGATACGTCCGGCGATCACGCCCCAGATCGAATCGGCGTTGGCGGCCAGCAGACTGCCCAGCGCAAAGATAATCAAACCGAGATAAATGACCGGGCGGCGGCCGATGCGGTCGGAAATGAAACCGAAAGGAATCTGGAAAATCGCCTGGGTCAGGCCGTAAGCGCCAATCGCCAGCCCGATAAGGGCTGGGGTCGCTCCCGCCAGGTCCATCCCATAGGTCGCCAATACCGGCAACACCATGAACATGCCAAGCATACGGAAGGCGAACACCAGGGCCAGACCACTCGCCGCGCGGGTCTCGCTGCCACTCATGCGTTCGCTGTGGGGATCGTGCATGGAAAAACCTCATGTGAACCGGCGGCGATTCTACCAGTCCCATCGATTGGCGGGGTATATCGCGACGCTTTGACGCGCTCATCTGACAGACTCTTCATGTAAGCCAATACTCCCGTCATTTGATAGTGTGCATCCATCCAGTATTTGGCCGTATACTCTTACGTTTTCGACGCCCGCCAAGCGAGGCCACTTTGGACAAGATCCTGATTCGTGGGGCTCGAACCCACAACCTGAAGAACATCGACCTGACCCTGCCAAGGGACAAGCTGATCGTCATCACCGGCCTGTCCGGCTCCGGCAAGTCATCCCTGGCTTTCGATACGCTCTACGCCGAAGGCCAGCGCCGCTACGTCGAATCTTTGTCGGCCTACGCCCGCCAGTTCCTGTCGATGATGGAAAAGCCCGATGTCGACACCATCGAAGGCCTTTCGCCGGCCATCTCCATCGAGCAGAAGTCGACCTCGCACAACCCGCGCTCGACGGTCGGCACCATCACCGAAATCTACGACTACCTGCGCCTGCTTTATGCGCGCGTGGGCATTCCGCGCTGTCCGGATCACGACATCCCGCTTGAGGCACAGACCGTCAGCCAGATGGTCGACCTGGTTCTGGCGCAACCGGAGGGTAGCAAGCTCATGCTGCTGGCCCCGGTCATTCGCGAGCGCAAAGGCGAGCACCTTTCGGTGTTCGAAGAGCTGCGCGCCCAGGGCTTCGTGCGTGCCCGGATCAACGGCAAGCTGTATGAGCTGGACGAAGCGCCCAAGCTCGACAAACAAAAGAAACATTCCATCGATGTGGTGGTCGACCGCTTCAAGGTCCGCGCCGATCTGCAGCAACGCCTGGCCGAATCCTTCGAGACTGCGCTGAAGCTGGCGGACGGCATCGCTCTGGTCGCACCGATGGACGATGAGCCGGGTGAAGAGATGATCTTCTCCGCGCGCTTCGCCTGCCCGATTTGCGGCCACGCCATCAGCGAGCTCGAACCCAAGCTGTTCTCCTTCAACAACCCGGCCGGCGCCTGCCCGACGTGTGATGGCCTGGGTGTGAAGCAATTTTTCGACATCAAGCGACTGGTCAATGGCGAGTTGACCCTGGCCGAAGGCGCGATTCGCGGCTGGGATCGACGCAACGTCTATTACTTCCAGATGCTCGGCTCGCTGGCCTCGCACTACAAGTTCAGCCTCGAAGTGCCGTTCAACGAACTGCCTGGCGACCAGCAGAAGTTCATCCTGCACGGTAGCGGCTCGCAAAACGTCGACTTCAAATACCTGAACGACCGTGGCGACATCGTCAAGCGTTCGCACCCGTTCGAAGGCATCGTGCCGAACCTGGAACGCCGGTACCGCGAAACCGAATCGGCTTCAGTGCGCGAAGAGCTGGCCAAGTTCTTAAGCACCCAGGCTTGCCCGGACTGCCGCGGCACCCGCCTGCGGCGTGAGGCGAGGCATGTATGGGTCGGCGAGAAAACCCTGCCGGCGGTGACCAACCTGCCCATCGGCGATGCCTGCGACTACTTCGGCGAGCTCAAGCTCACCGGACGTCGTGGGGAAATCGCCGACAAGATCCTCAAGGAAATCCGCGAGCGTCTGCAGTTCCTCGTCAACGTTGGTCTTGATTACCTGTCGCTGGATCGCAGCGCCGACACCCTGTCCGGTGGTGAGGCCCAGCGTATTCGCCTGGCCAGCCAGATCGGTGCCGGCCTGGTGGGTGTCCTGTACATCCTCGACGAGCCGTCGATTGGGTTGCACCAACGCGACAACGACCGACTGCTCGGCACCCTCAAGCACCTGCGGGACATCGGTAACACGGTGATCGTGGTCGAGCACGACGAAGATGCGATTCGCCTGGCTGACTATGTGGTGGATATCGGCCCGGGCGCCGGGGTTCATGGTGGGCATATCGTTGCCGAAGGCACGCCGGCCGAAGTCATGGCTCACCCAGACTCCCTGACGGGCAAGTACCTGTCGGGTCGGGTGAAGATCGAGGTGCCGGCCAAACGTACGCCGCGCAACAAGAAGCTGTCGCTATCGCTCAAGGGCGCTCGTGGCAACAATTTGCGCAACGTCGACCTCGAGATTCCGATCGGGCTGCTGACCTGTGTGACCGGGGTATCCGGCTCAGGCAAATCGACCCTGATCAACAACACGCTGTTTCCCCTGAGCGCCACGGCACTCAATGGCGCGACCACACTGGAAGCCGCCGCACACGACAGCATCAAGGGTCTGGAACACCTGGACAAGGTCGTCGATATCGACCAGAGCCCGATTGGTCGTACGCCGCGTTCCAACCCGGCGACCTACACCGGGTTGTTCACGCCGATTCGCGAGCTGTTCGCCGGCGTGCCGGAGTCCCGCTCCCGTGGTTACGGGCCAGGGCGCTTCTCCTTCAACGTGAAGGGCGGACGCTGCGAGGCCTGCCAGGGCGATGGCCTGATCAAGGTGGAAATGCACTTCCTGCCGGACATCTACGTTCCTTGTGACGTGTGCAAGAGCAAGCGCTACAACCGCGAAACCCTGGAGATCAAGTACAAGGGCAAGAGCATCCACGAAACCCTCGAGATGACCATCGAGGAAGCGCGGGAGTTCTTCGACGCTGTGCCGGCACTGGCGCGCAAGCTGCAGACGCTGATGGATGTCGGCCTGTCTTACATCAAGCTGGGGCAATCGGCGACCACGCTGTCCGGTGGCGAAGCACAGCGGGTGAAACTGTCCCGCGAACTGTCCAAGCGCGACACGGGCAAGACCCTGTACATCCTCGACGAACCGACCACGGGCCTGCACTTCGCAGATATCCAGCAACTGCTCGACGTGTTGCATAGACTGCGCGACCACGGCAACACGGTCGTAGTGATCGAGCACAACCTGGACGTGATCAAGACCGCTGACTGGTTGGTGGACCTGGGGCCTGAAGGCGGGTCCAAGGGCGGCCAAATCATTGCCGTCGGCACACCGGAGGAAGTTGCAGAGATGAAACAGTCTCACACCGGCTTCTACCTGAAACCGCTGCTGGAACGCGATCGGGCCTGAGCCCGCAAAAAGAAAAAGCCCCTGTCACTTCATCAGTGACAGGGGCTTTTTTAAATCCGCAGCAATCAGGTGTGCGATTGCAGGTAGTTCTCGAGACCGATCAACTTGATCAGACCCAACTGCTTTTCCAGCCAGTACGTGTGATCTTCTTCGGTGTCATTGAGCTGAATACGCAAGATTTCGCGACTGACGTAATCCTTGTGTTGCTCGCAAAGCTCGATACCTTTGCACAGTGCTGCGCGGACCTTGTACTCAAGACGCAGATCAGCCTCGAGCATCTCAGGCACTGTAGTGCCCACATCGAGATCGTCCGGACGCATGCGTGGCGTGCCTTCCAGCATCAGGATCCGCCGCATCAACGCATCGGCGTGACCGGCTTCTTCTTCCATCTCGTGATTGATTCGTTCGTAGAGCTTGGTGAATCCCCAGTCCTCATACATCCGCGAATGGACGAAATATTGATCACGCGCGGCCAATTCGCCGGTCAGCAACGTGTTGAGGTAATCGATAACGTCTGGGTGGCCTTGCATCGCCCTACATCTCCCTGCTTGAAAGTCTGTAGTTTGAACCAAGCTGCTTGGCAGGTCACTCGATTCAAGCAATAAAAGCGAAGATATTCTGAGAAAATCAGCTTAATTAACGCAAAAACCGCCCAATCAAGGGCGGTTCTGCTTCTCATTTAGACTTCGTTAAGCTGTACGTCGAGCAGCTTCGCGATTGCTTCTCCGTACGCCGGATCAGCCTTGTAGAAATGCTGCAATTGGCGGTCAACCACATCACTGGATACACCTCCCATCGCACCGGCGATGTTACCGACCAACAATGCTTTCTGCTGATCGCTCATCAAGCGAAACAGCGCACCGGCATGACTGTAGTAATCGGTATCTTTGCGGTGATCGTAGCGATCGGCCGAACCGCTTAACGCGAGCGCTGGCTCAGCGTAACGAGGTGCTTGTTTAGGCGATTCGACATAACTGTTCGGTTCGTAGTTGGGTGCTGCACCGCCATTGGTGCCAAACGCCATCGATCCATCGCGCTGATAGCTGTTAACCGGGCTACGCGGAGCGTTAACCGGCAATTGTTGGTGATTGGTGCCGACACGGTAGCGGTGAGCATCGGCATAAGCGAAAACGCGCCCCTGTAGCATCCGGTCTGGCGACAGCCCGACCCCCGGCACCATATTGCTTGGGCCGAATGCCGCTTGCTCGACTTCCGCGAAATAGTTGAGCGGGTTGCGATTGAGCTCCAACTCGCCGACTTCAATCAGCGGAAACTCTTTCTGCGACCAGGTCTTGGTCACGTCGAACGGGTTCTCATAATGCGCGGCAGCTTGTGCTTCGGTCATGATCTGGATGCACACACGCCATTTCGGGAAGTCGCCACGCTCGATGGCGCTGAACAGATCACGCTGAGCGTAATCCGGATCAGTACCCGCGAGGCGCGCAGCTTCTGCCGGCGCCAGGTTCTTGATCCCTTGTCGGGTCTTGTAGTGCCACTTGACCCAGTGGCGCTCGCCATTAGCATTGATCAAGCTATACGTGTGACTGCCGAAGCCGTGCATGTGACGATAGCCGTCAGGAATGCCTCGATCGGAAAACAGGATCGTGACCTGGTGCAGCGCTTCAGGAGAGTGCGACCAGAAGTCCCACATCGCCTGCGCGCTTTTGAGATTGCTTTGCGGCAGCCGCTTTTGCGTATGGATAAAGTCCGGGAATTTGAGCGGATCGCGGATGAAGAACACTGGTGTGTTGTTGCCAACAATGTCCCAGTTTCCTTCCTCGGTGTAGAACTTCAACGCGAAACCGCGTGGATCGCGCTCGGTATCCGCCGAACCGCGCTCACCGCCAACGGTGGAAAACCGCAAAAAGGTCGGCGTTTGTTTACCCACTGTTTCAAACAGCTTGGCGCTGGTGAACTGAGTAATGTCGCGAGTCACGGTAAACGTACCGTACGCACCCGAACCTTTGGCGTGCACACGTCGTTCAGGGATGTTTTCTCGGTTGAAGTGGGCGAGTTTCTCGATCAGGTGGAAATCGTCGAGCAGCAGCGGACCCCGAGGGCCGGCGGAACGGGAATTCTGATTATCGGCGACAGGAGCGCCACTGGCGGTGGTCAGTGTTTTATTTTGGCTCATGCGAACTCTTCCTTTGTCAGTCTTGAACTGCCGGGGAATCGGCTTGGCGGGAAGTATTGATCATCATCATGACAGCCACAAATTCATTAACTTGCGGACATCGATAGAAAATTACTAATAATCAACCCACGCTTATAGTGCCGACCGGAAAGGATTGAAGCTTGTACGCAGAGCGCATTTCTTACAGGCACAAAAAACCGGGCACTGGGCCCGGTTCCTTGTTTCAGACTGACGTCTTACTCAGCGGATACAGCTTCACCGCCGACAGCACGATCAACCAACTCGACGTACGCCATAGGCGCGTTGTCGCCAGCGCGGAAACCGCACTTGAGGATGCGCAGGTAGCCACCCTCACGGGTAGCGTAACGCTTGCCCAGGTCGTTGAAGAGCTTACCAACGATAGCTTTCGAACGAGTACGGTCGAAAGCCAGACGGCGGTTAGCCAGGCTGTCTGTCTTGGCCAGAGTGATCAGCGGCTCAGCAACGCGACGCAGTTCTTTGGCTTTTGGCAGAGTAGTTTTGATCAGCTCGTGCTCGAACAGCGACACCGCCATGTTCTGGAACATGGCCTTGCGGTGCGAGCTGGTGCGGCTGAGGTGACGACCACTTTTACGATGACGCATGGTTCATTCCTTACCAAACACTACGTTCGGTGATTACGACGATCAGGCAGTCGCCTTGTCGTCCTTCTTAAGACTTGCAGGCGGCCAGTTGTCGAGGCGCATGCCGAGGGACAGACCGCGGGAGGCCAGAACGTCCTTGATTTCAGTCAAGGATTTCTTGCCCAGGTTCGGAGTCTTCAACAGCTCTACTTCGGTACGCTGAATCAGGTCACCGATGTAGTAGATGTTTTCCGCCTTAAGGCAGTTAGCCGAACGTACAGTCAGTTCCAGATCGTCAACCGGGCGAAGCAGGATCGGATCGATCTCGTCTTCTTGCTCGATTACCACTGGTTCGCTGTCACCTTTGAGGTCGACGAACGCAGCCAACTGCTGTTGCAGGATGGTTGCAGCGCGGCGGATAGCCTCTTCAGGATCCAGAGTACCGTTGGTTTCCAGATCAATAACCAGCTTGTCCAGGTTAGTACGCTGTTCGACACGGGCGTTTTCCACCACGTATGCGATACGGCGAACCGGGCTGAACGAAGAGTCAAGCTGCAAGCGACCAATGCTGCGGCTTTCGTCTTCATCGCTCTGACGCGAGTCTGCCGGTTCATAACCACGACCACGAGCTACGACGAGCTTCATGTTCAGGGCGCCGTTAGACGCCAGGTTAGCGATTACGTGATCGGGGTTAACGATCTCGACATCATGATCCAGCTGAATATCGGCAGCGGTAACCACCCCCGAACCCTTCTTCGACAAGGTCAGCGTAACTTCGTCACGGCCGTGCAGCTTGATAGCCAGACCTTTAAGGTTCAACAGGATTTCAATTACGTCTTCCTGTACACCTTCGATGGCGCTGTACTCGTGGAGCACACCGTCAATCTCGGCCTCGACTACTGCACAGCCGGGCATTGAGGACAACAGGATGCGGCGCAGCGCGTTGCCCAGGGTGTGGCCAAAGCCACGCTCGAGAGGCTCGAGAGTGATCTTGGCGCGGGTTGGACTGACAACCTGCACATCAATGTGGCGGGGTGTCAGGAACTCATTTACCGAAATCTGCATGGATGCACCTATTTTCTAGCCCTTACTTGGAGTAGAGCTCGACAATCAGGCTTTCGTTGATGTCGGCGGACAGATCACTGCGAGCTGGAACGTTCTTGAAAACGCCCGACTTCTTCTCAGTGTCTACTTCTACCCATTCTACGCGGCCACGTTGGGCACACAGATCGAGAGCTTGGACAATGCGAAGTTGATTTTTTGCTTTCTCGCGAACAGCGACCACGTCACCAGCACGAACCTGGTAGGACGGTACGTTAACGGTCTGACCGTTTACGCTGATCGACTTGTGCGATACCAGTTGGCGGGATTCGGCACGAGTCGAACCAAAGCCCATACGGTATACAACGTTGTCCAGACGGCATTCGAGCAGTTGCAACAGGTTTTCGCCAGTTGCGCCTTTCTTGCCAGCAGCTTCTTTGTAGTAGCCGCTGAATTGACGCTCGAGAACGCCGTAGATACGACGGACCTTCTGCTTTTCACGCAGTTGGGTGCCGTAATCGGACTGGCGACCGCGGCGCTGACCGTGGATACCAGGTGCTGCTTCAATGTTGCACTTCGATTCGATCGCGCGCACGCCGCTCTTCAGGAAGAGATCGGTGCCTTCGCGACGAGCGAGTTTGCATTTTGGACCAATGTAACGAGCCATTCTTTACAATCTCCTGGATTACACGCGGCGCTTCTTCGGCGGACGGCACCCGTTGTGCGGGATTGGCGTCACGTCGGTGATGCTGGCGATCTTGTAGCCACAGCCGTTCAAAGCGCGGACTGCGGATTCACGACCTGGACCTGGACCTTTGACGTTTACGTCGAGGTTTTTCAGGCCGTATTCCAGCGCAGCTTGACCAGCACGTTCAGCAGCTACTTGAGCAGCAAACGGGGTGGACTTGCGGGAACCGCGGAAACCCGAACCACCGGAGGTAGCCCAGGAAAGAGCGTTACCTTGACGGTCGGTAATGGTCACGATGGTGTTGTTAAAAGATGCATGGATGTGGGCGATGCCATCAACCACTGTCTTTTTAACTTTTTTACGAGGACGAGCAGCAGGTTTTGCCATGATTAATTTCCTGTCGATTCGCTGGGGCGATTACTTGCGGATCGGCTTACGCGGACCTTTACGGGTACGCGCGTTGGTCTTGGTACGCTGACCGCGTACTGGAAGACCACGACGATGACGCAGACCGCGATAGCAACCGAGGTCCATCAAGCGCTTGATTTTCATGTTGATTTCGCGACGCAGGTCACCTTCAGTGGTGAACTTCGCCACTTCGCCACGCAGCTGTTCAATTTGCTCGTCGCTCAGATCCTTGATCTTTGCTGCTGGGTTTACCCCAGTATCTGCACAAATTTTCTGTGCAGTAGTGCGACCAACACCATAGATGTAGGTCAGCGAGATAACAGTATGCTTGTTATCTGGAATGTTAACGCCTGCAATACGGGCCATTCAGTGGGACTCCAATTGACAGCTACCTACGCCCCGGAAGCCAAGAAATAGGGCGCGAGATAATATCGCTGTAATAACAAATAATCAACCCGGCAGCGCACTAGCTGCCGGGCTTGAAGCACAATCACACTCAGCCTTGGCGCTGTTTGTGACGCGGTTCCGCGCTGCAAATTACTCGAACAACACCTTCGCGGCGAATAATCTTGCAGTTACGGCACAGCTTTTTCACCGATGCACGAACTTTCATCACCAACTCCTCGAACCTTATGGGTACTCAGCGCAACATGCCGCTGCCGTAACCCTTCAGGTTGGCTTTCTTCATCAGGGATTCGTACTGGTGCGAAACGAGGTGCGATTGTACTTGGGACATGAAGTCCATCACAACCACGACCACGATCAGCAACGAGGTCCCGCCAAGGTAGAACGGAACGTTGGCTGCAACCACCAAGAACTGGGGCAACAGGCAGACGGCCGTCATGTAAAGAGCACCGAACATGGTCAAGCGAGTCAGAACGCCATCAATGTAGCGCGCAGACTGCTCACCTGGACGGATGCCCGGAATAAAGGCACCGGACTTCTTCAGGTTTTCCGCTACGTCTTTCGGATTGAACATCAACGCCGTATAGAAGAAGCAGAAGAAAATAATCCCTGCACTAAACAGCAGAATATTCAACGGCTGACCAGGAGCGATCGACTGCGAGATGTCCTGCAACCAGCCCATACCTTCAGACTGACCGAACCAGGCACCCAACGAAGCCGGGAACAGCAATATGCTGCTCGCGAAAATAGCCGGAATAACACCGGCCATGTTCACCTTCAGCGGCAAGTGGCTGGTCTGCGCAGCAAAGACCTTGCGACCCTGCTGACGCTTGGCGTAGTGAACAGCAATACGACGCTGGCCACGCTCAATGAACACCACGAAACCGATAATCGCTACTGCCAGCAAACCGATGGCAACCAGGGCGAAGATGTTGATATCACCCTGACGTGCAGACTCGAAAGACTGCCCGATCGCTCTCGGAAGACCGGCGACGATACCCGAAAAAATCAACATCGAGATACCGTTGCCAACACCACGCTCAGTAATCTGCTCACCCAGCCACATCATGAACATCGCACCAGCCACAAAAGTGGATACTGCGACGAAATGGAAGCCAAAGTCACCAGTGAACGCTACGCCCTGCCCCGCCAGACCAATGGACATGCCAATGGCTTGAACGAGAGCGAGGACGACAGTGCCGTAGCGGGTGTACTGGCTGATCTTGCGACGGCCAGCTTCACCTTCCTTCTTCAACTGCTCCAGCTGCGGGCTGACGGCGGTCATCAGCTGCATGATGATCGATGCCGAAATGTACGGCATGATCCCCAGTGCAAAGATGCTCATCCGCTCCAGCGCGCCGCCGGAAAACATGTTGAACAAGCTAAGAATGGTCCCCTCATTCTGTCGAAACAGGTCCGCGAGTCGGTCCGGGTTGATACCTGGAACCGGGATGTGTGCGCCTATTCGGTAGACGATAATCGCCAAGAACAGAAAACGCAGACGAGCCCAGAGTTCAGACATACCGCCTTTGCCGAGCGCAGAGAGAGCACCTTGCTTAGCCATTTATTCCTCGAACTTGCCGCCAGCTGCTTCGATAGCCGCACGCGCACCTTTGGTGGCGCCGATTCCCTTGCCGATAGTGACAGCGCGAGTCACTTCACCGGACAGCATGATTTTCACACGCTGTACGTTGACGTTGATCACGTTGGCATCTTTCAGGGACTGCACGGTGACGATGTCGCCTTCCACTTTAGCCAGCTCGGACAGACGCACTTCTGCGCGATCCATGGCTTTCAGGGAAACGAAACCGAACTTCGGCAGGCGACGATGCAGCGGCTGTTGACCGCCTTCAAAGCCTGGAGCAATGGTGCCACCGGAGCGGGAAGTCTGACCTTTGTGGCCACGGCCACCAGTCTTACCCAAACCACTACCGATACCACGGCCCGGACGATGCTTTTCGCGACGGGAACCCGGCGCTGGACTCAGATCATTGAGTTTCATCGATTAACCCTCGACACGCAGCATGTAGTAAGCCTTGTTGATCATCCCGCGATTCTCGGGAGTATCCTGGACTTCTACAGTGTGACCGATGCGACGCAGACCCAGACCCTTAACGCACAGTTTGTGGTTAGGGATGCGGCCGGTCATGCTTTTGATCAGCGTAACTTTAACGGTAGCCATGATCAGAAGATCTCCTTGACGCTTTTGCCACGCTTGGCGGCAATGGATTCAGGAGACTGCATAGCCTTCAAACCTTTGAAAGTGGCGTGAACCACGTTTACCGGGTTAGTCGAGCCGTAGCACTTGGCCAGAACGTTCTGAACGCCAGCAACTTCGAGAACGGCACGCATAGCGCCGCCAGCGATGATACCGGTACCTTCAGAAGCAGGCTGCATGTACACCTTCGAAGCGCCGTGAGCGGACTTCATTGCGTACTGCAGAGTGGTGCCGTTCAGATCAACCTGGATCATGTTGCGGCGAGCAGCTTCCATTGCCTTCTGGATCGCAGCAGGCACTTCACGCGACTTGCCACGGCCGAAGCCAACGCGCCCTTTACCATCACCAACCACGGTCAACGCGGTGAAAGTGAAGATACGGCCGCCTTTAACGGTTTTGGCTACGCGGTTAACTTGAACCAGCTTCTCAATGTAGCCTTCGTCGCGCTTTTGGTCGTTATTTGACATAACTTAGAACTCCAGCCCAGCTTCACGAGCAGCATCAGCCAACGCTTTAACGCGGCCATGGTACTTGAAGCCAGAGCGGTCGAAAGCCACCTGCGAGACGCCAGCGGCCTTAGCACGCGTAGCGACCAGCTGGCCAACCTTAGTGGCCGCGTCGATGTTGCCAGTGGCGCCATCACGCAGTTCTTTATCCAAAGTCGAGGCGCTTGCCAGGACTTTGTTGCCGTCGGCCGAAATGACCTGGGCGTAAATGTGCTGCGAAGAGCGGAACACGCAGAGACGCACGACTTCGAGTTCGTGCATTTTCAGGCGTGCTTTGCGAGCGCGACGCAGTCGAGTAACTTTTTTGTCGGTCATTTGCTATGCCCTACTTCTTCTTGGCTTCTTTACGACGGACGACTTCGTCCGCGTAGCGCACACCTTTGCCTTTGTACGGCTCTGGTGGACGGAAGTCGCGGATCTCGGCGGCCACTTGACCTACCAGCTGCTTGTCGATGCCCTTGATCAGGATATCGGTCTGGCTAGGAGTCTCAGCGGTGATGCCTTCCGGCAGTTCGTAATCCACTGGATGCGAGAAGCCAAGAGCCAGGTTCAGCACTGTGCCTTTTGCTTGCGCTTTGTAACCAACACCGACCAGCTGAAGCTTGCGCTCGAAGCCTTGGCTTACGCCTTGGACCATGTTGTTTACCAACGCACGAGTGGTACCAGCCATTGCGCGAGTTTGTTGATCGCCATTGCGAGCAGCGAAACGCAGCTCACCAGCTTCTTCAACAATCTCAACGGACGAATGGATGTTCAGTTCGAGAGTGCCCTTGGCACCCTTCACCGAAAGCTGTTGGCCTGCGAATTTTACTTCGACACCGGCTGGCAGCTTAACGGGGTTCTTAGCGACGCGAGACATGCTTATCCCCCCTTAGAACACAGTGCAAAGAACTTCGCCGCCGACACCGGCAGCGCGCGCAGCACGATCAGTCATCACACCCTTGTTGGTGGAGACGATAGACACACCGAGACCGCCACGAACTTTTGGCAGATCATCGACGGACTTGTACTGACGCAGGCCTGGACGGCTAACGCGCTTCACTTCTTCGATGACCGGACGGCCTTCGAAGTATTTCAGCTCGATGGACAGCAGTGGCTTTGTTTCGCTGCTGATCTGATAACCCGCAATGTAACCTTCGTCCTTCAGGACTTTGGCAACAGCTACCTTCAACGTGGAAGATGGCATGCTTACGACGGACTTTTCAGCCATCTGGGCATTACGGATACGAGTTAGCATGTCCGCTAACGGGTCCTGCATACTCATGGGCTAGACGCTCCTAATACAAAAAAATTAGCCTTGCGGCTATTACGTGTCGCCGAGAATCTCCGAGCATAGAAAACACGGGCTCAGGCGAGCCGGGTATTCTAGACACACCCCAGAAATGAATCAAGCCCCAAAAGGGGCTTGATTCAGATTCAAGGCCACCGGTGGTCAGGATCTTGCGATTCCGACCACCGAGACTTTGACAGTACTTACCAGCTAGCTTTAACCAGACCTGGTACGTCACCACGCATTGCCGCTTCACGCAGTTTGTTACGGCCGAGGCCGAACTTGCGGTAAACGCCGTGTGGACGACCGGTCAGGCGGCAGCGGTTACGCATGCGCGAAGCGCTTGCGTCACGTGGCTGCTTCTGCAGGGCTACTGTAGCTTCCCAACGCGCTTCTGGACTTGCGTTCAGATCAACGATGATAGCTTTCAGTGCTGCACGCTTCTTGGCGTACTTGGCAACCGTGAGCTGACGCTTCAGCTCGCGGTTTTTCATGCTCATCTTGGCCATGGTCCTACTCCAATCAGTTGCGGAACGGGAATTTGAACGCACGCAGCAGAGCGCGGCCTTCATCATCGTTCTTGGCAGTGGTGGTCAGGGTGATGTCCAGACCGCGGAGAGCATCGATCTTGTCGTAGTCGATTTCCGGGAAGATGATCTGCTCTTTCACGCCCATGCTGTAGTTGCCACGACCATCGAAGGACTTGGCATTCAGGCCGCGGAAGTCGCGAACCCGAGGCAGGGAGATCGACAGCAGACGATCCAGGAACTCGTACATACGCTCACGGCGCAGGGTCACTTTGACGCCGATCGGCCAACCTTCACGGACTTTAAAGCCAGCGATGGATTTGCGAGCGTAGGTCACAACGACTTTCTGGCCGGTGATCTTTTCCAGGTCAGCAACAGCGTGCTCGATGACTTTTTTGTCGCCGATCGCTTCGCCCAGACCCATGTTCAGGGTGATTTTGGTAACGCGCGGAACTTCCATCACGTTCGAAAGCTTAAGTTCTTCCTTAAGTTTCGGAGCGATTTCCTTCCGGTAAATCTCTTTTAGTCGTGCCATGGTCTTCTACCTAGCAGTGTTCAAGCATCAACCGCTTTTTGGGTCGACTTGAAGACACGAATTTTCTTACCGTCTTCTACTTTGAAACCAACGCGGTCAGCCTTGTTGGTTTCGCCGTTGAAGATGGCGACGTTGGAAGCGTGCAGTGGCGCTTCTTTCTCGACGATACCGCCCTGTACGCCCGACATCGGGTTAGGCTTGGTATGACGCTTGACCAGGTTCAGACCACCAACAACCAGACGGTTGTCAGCAAGAACCTTCAGCACCTTACCGCGCTTACCTTTGTCTTTGCCGGCGATCACGATGATCTCGTCGTCACGACGAATCTTTTGCATGTCGGATCTCCTTACAGCACTTCTGGGGCGAGCGAGACGATCTTCATGAACTTCTCAGTACGAAGTTCACGGGTCACTGGCCCAAAGATACGGGTGCCGATCGGCTCTTGCTTGTTGTTCAGAAGAACAGCAGCGTTGCCATCAAAGCGGATAATGGAGCCATCAGCACGACGTACGCCGTGACGAGTGCGGACTACAACAGCAGTCATCACTTGGCCTTTTTTCACCTTACCGCGAGGAATTGCTTCCTTCACGGTAACTTTGATGATGTCACCGATACCAGCGTAACGACGATGGGAGCCACCCAGCACCTTGATGCACATAACGCGGCGAGCGCCGCTGTTATCGGCCACATCGAGCATGGATTGAGTCTGAATCATATAATTTCTCCGACCCCTAGTCCTTAGACTTCCACAGCGCGTTCGAGAACATCAACCAGCGCCCAAGACTTGGTCTTGGCCAAAGGACGAGTTTCACGAATAGTGACTTTGTCGCCGATGTGGCACTGATTGGTTTCGTCGTGCGCGTGCAGCTTAGTCGAACGCTTAACGTATTTACCGTAGATCGGGTGCTTTACGCGACGCTCGATCAGAACGGTGATGGTTTTGTCCATCTTGTCGCTGACAACACGGCCAGTCAGCGTACGGACAGTTTTTTCGGCTTCAGCCATGATTACTTACCTGCCTGCTGGTTGAGCACAGTCTTCACGCGAGCGATGTCACGCTTAACTTGCGAGAGCAGATGAGACTGCCCCAACTGGCCAGTTGCTTTCTGCATACGCAGATTGAACTGGTCGCGCAGCAAGCCGAGCAGTTGCTCGTTCAGCTGCTGTGCGGATTTTTCACGAAGTTCATTCGCTTTCATCACATCACCGTCCGTTTAACAAAGGCGGTGGCGAGCGGCAGCTTTGCAGCAGCCAGGGCAAAAGCCTCACGCGCCAGCTCTTCAGTTACACCCTCGATTTCATACAGGACTTTGCCTGGCTGAATCTGGGCTACCCAGTATTCCACGTTACCCTTACCTTTACCCATCCGAACCTCGAGAGGTTTTTTGGAGATCGGCTTGTCCGGGAATACACGGATCCAGATCTTGCCACCACGTTTTACGTGACGGGTCAGAGCACGACGCGCTGACTCGATCTGACGAGCGGTGAGACGACCACGAGCAACAGACTTCAGCGCGAACTCGCCGAAGCTGACTTTGCTACCGCGCAATGCCAGGCCACGGTTGTGACCAGTCATTTGCTTGCGGAACTTCGTACGCTTTGGTTGCAACATTTGGCGTACCCCTTACTTAGCAGCTTTTTTACGAGGCGCTGGTGCTTGTGGTTTCAGTTCTTCTTGGCGACCACCAATTACTTCGCCTTTGAAGATCCAAACCTTTACACCGATCACACCGTAGGTGGTGTGAGCTTCGTAGTTGGCATAGTCGATGTCGGCACGCAGGGTGTGCAGTGGCACACGACCTTCGCGATACCATTCAGTACGTGCGATTTCAGCACCGCCGAGACGACCGCTCACTTGGATTTTGATGCCTTTGGCACCAATGCGCATTGCGTTCTGTACAGCGCGCTTCATAGCGCGACGGAACATAACGCGACGCTCCAGCTGCTGAGCTACGCTCTGCGCAACCAGCATACCGTCGAGCTCCGGCTTACGGATCTCTTCGATATTGATGTGCACAGGCACACCCATTTGCTTGGTCAGGTCCTGACGCAGTTTCTCAACATCTTCACCTTTCTTCCCGATAACGATACCTGGGCGAGCGGTGTGAATGGTGATACGTGCAGTTTGGGCCGGACGATGGATATCGATACGGCTTACGGACGCGCTTTTTAGTTTGTCTTGGAGATACTCACGCACCTTCAGATCAGCGAACAAGTAGTCCGCATAAGTCCGACCGTCTGCGTACCAGACGGAGGTGTGCTCCTTGACGATTCCCAGGCGAATGCCAATGGGATGTACTTTCTGACCCATCTCTTCGACTCCGTTACTTGTCAGCAACCTTGACAGTGATATGGCAAGACCGCTTGACGATGCGATCAGCACGGCCTTTGGCACGCGGCATGATGCGCTTCAGCGAACGCCCTTCGTTAACGAAAACGGTGCTGACTTTCAGGTCATCAACGTCTGCGCCTTCGTTATGCTCGGCGTTGGCTACGGCCGACTCCAGCACTTTCTTCATGATCTCGGCGGCTTTCTTACTGCTGAAAGCCAACAGGTTGAGCGCTTCGCCCACCTTCTTCCCGCGGATCTGGTCGGCGACCAAGCGGGCTTTCTGGGCGGAGATTCGAGCGCCCGACAACTTAGCGGCTACTTCCATTTCCTAACCCCTTAACGCTTGGCTTTCTTGTCTGCCACGTGCCCACGATAAGTGCGGGTACCGGCGAACTCGCCCAGTTTGTGGCCGACCATGTCTTCGTTAACGAGAACTGGGACGTGTTGACGACCGTTGTGTACTGCGATGGTCAGACCGACCATTTGTGGCAGGATCATCGAGCGACGCGACCAGGTTTTAACTGGTTTGCGATCGTTCTTTTCCGCCGCCACTTCGATCTTCTTCAGTAGGTGAAGATCGATAAAAGGACCTTTTTTCAGAGAACGTGGCACTGTCGTATCCCTCTATTTACTTGCGACGACGGACGATCATTTTGTCGGTACGCTTATTACCACGAGTCTTCGCACCCTTAGTCGGGAAGCCCCATGGCGATACCGGATGACGACCACCAGAGGTACGACCTTCACCACCACCATGTGGGTGGTCAACCGGGTTCATGGCAACACCACGAACGGTTGGGCGAACGCCACGCCAGCGTTTGGCACCAGCTTTACCCAGCGAACGCAGGCTGTGCTCGGAGTTCGAGACTTCGCCCAGGGTCGCGCGGCACTCAGCCAGCACTTTACGCATCTCACCAGAACGCAGACGCAGGGTCACGTAGACACCTTCACGAGCGATCAGCTGAGCCGAAGCACCAGCGGAACGAGCGATCTGTGCGCCTTTACCTGGCTTCAATTCGATGCCGTGTACGGTGCTACCAACTGGAATGTTACGCAGTTGCAGAGCGTTGCCCGGCTTGATCGGCGCCAGAGCACCTGCGATCAGCTGGTCGCCAGCGCTCACGCCTTTAGGGGCGATGATGTAGCGACGCTCGCCATCTGCGTACAGCAGCAGAGCGATGTGAGCAGTACGGTTTGGATCGTATTCGATACGCTCGACAGTGGCAGCGATGCCATCTTTGTCGTTACGACGGAAGTCGACCAGACGATAATGCTGCTTATGACCACCACCGATGTGACGAGTGGTAATACGGCCATTGTTGTTACGACCACCAGACTTCGACTTCTTCTCGAGCAGCGGTGCGTGAGGAGCGCCTTTATGCAGCTCCTGGTTGACCACCTTGACCACAAAACGGCGGCCAGGGGAAGTCGGTTTGCATTTAACGATTGCCATGATGCACCCCTTCCTTACTCAGCACTGCTGCTGAAATCGAGATCTTGGCCTGGCTGAAGGGAGATAACTGCCTTCTTCCAGTCATTACGCTTGCCCAGACCGCGAGCAGTGCGCTTGCTCTTACCCAGAACATTCAGGGTAGTAACACGCTCTACTTTCACGCTGAACAGGCTTTCGACGGCCTTCTTGATTTCCAGCTTGGTTGCATCAGTAGCAACCTTGAAAACGAACTGGCCTTTCTTGTCTGCCAGAACCGTAGCCTTCTCGGAAACGTGCGGGCCAAGCAGAACTTTAAATACGCGTTCCTGGTTCATCCCAGCAGCTCCTCGAATTTCTTCACGGCCGACACGGTGATCAACACCTTGTCGTATGCGATCAGACTAACTGGATCGGAACCTTGCACGTCACGAACATCTACGTGCGGCAGGTTACGAGCAGCCAGGTACAGGTTCTGATCAACAGCGTCCGACACGATCAAAACATCGGTCAGGCTCATGTTGTTCAGCTTGCCCAGCAGGTCTTTGGTTTTCGGCGTTTCAACAGCGAAATCCTGAACCACGACCAGACGATCAGTACGCACCAGCTCAGCAAGGATGGAACGCATTGCTGCGCGATACATCTTCTTGTTCAGCTTCTGGGAGTGATCCTGAGGACGAGCTGCGAAAGTGGTACCGCCGCCACGCCAGATTGGGCTACGGATAGTACCGGCACGAGCACGGCCAGTACCTTTCTGACGCCATGGGCGCTTACCGCCACCAGAAACGTCGGAACGGGTCTTTTGCTGCTTGCTACCTTGACGGCCGCCAGCCATGTAGGCCACGACTGCTTGGTGAACCAGCGTCTCGTTGAATTCGCCGCCAAATGTCAGTTCGGAAACTTCGATCGCTTGAGCGTCATTTACATTTAATTGCATGTCAGCTTCCCCTTAACCGCGAGCCTTGGCTGCTGGACGTACAACCAAGTTGCCGCCAGTAGCGCCAGGAACAGCGCCCTTGACCAACAACAGATTGCGTTCAGCGTCCACGCGCACTACTTCGAGGGACTGCACGGTCACGCGCTCAGCGCCCATATGACCGGACATTTTTTTGCCCTTGAATACACGACCAGGAGTCTGGCACTGGCCGATAGAGCCTGGAACGCGGTGGGATACGGAGTTACCGTGGGTGTTATCTTGCCCGCGGAAGTTCCAACGCTTGATCGTACCCTGGAAGCCTTTACCCTTGGACTGACCGGTTACATCAACCAGTTGACCAGCGGCGAAGATTTCAGCGTTGATCAGATCGCCGGCCTGGTACTCGCCTTCTTCAAGACGGAATTCCATTACGGTACGACCAGCGGCAACGTTCGCTTTAGCGAAGTGGCCAGCCTGAGCTGCTGTTACACGCGAAGCACGACGCTCGCCGACAGTGACTTGCACTGCACGATAGCCATCGGTCTCTTCAGTTTTGAACTGGGTGACGCGATTCGGTTCGATCTCAATGACCGTGACCGGAATGGAGACACCTTCTTCGGTGAAAATACGGGTCATACCGCATTTACGACCGACTACACCAATAGTCATGTTGTAAACCTCATGAGTGTACGGGGCTTTCACCCGCTATGGCCGCCCATTTCAGAGCGTTACACGACTAAGACCGAGTCTTAGCCGAGGCTGATCTGCACTTCCACACCGGCCGCAAGATCAAGCTTCATAAGTGCATCAACGGTTTTATCCGTTGGCTGGACGATGTCCAGAACGCGCTTATGAGTACGGATCTCGTACTGGTCACGCGCGTCTTTGTTGACGTGCGGGGAGACCAGAACAGTGAACCGCTCTTTACGGGTAGGCAGTGGAATTGGACCACGCACTTGAGCACCAGTACGTTTCGCGGTTTCCACGATTTCCTGGGTGGATTGGTCGATCAGGCGATGGTCGAAAGCCTTCAACCTGATACGGATTTGCTGATTTTGCATTGGATTTCAGACTCCGGCTGCTATTCCCACCGGGCGCAATACGCCCGTTAAAAGGAGGCGCAATTCTATAGACGCCCCCGATAGGTGTCAACCCAATAAAAAAAGCCCCCGCTGAGCGGGGGCCTTTTCAAAGCATCAAAGCTAACTCAAAAAGAGCTTACTCGATGATTTTAGCTACAACGCCAGCACCAACGGTACGGCCGCCTTCACGGATAGCGAAGCGCAGACCGTCTTCCATTGCGATGGTTTTGATCAGGGTAACAGTCATTTGAATGTTATCGCCTGGCATTACCATTTCAACGCCTTCTGGCAGTTCGCAGTTACCGGTCACGTCAGTAGTACGGAAGTAGAACTGTGGACGGTAGCCTTTGAAGAACGGAGTGTGACGACCGCCTTCTTCCTTGCTCAGAACGTAAACTTCTGCGGTGAACTTGGTGTGCGGCTTAACCGAACCTGGCTTAACCAGAACCTGGCCACGCTCAACGTCGTCACGCTTGGTACCACGCAGCAGAACGCCGCAGTTCTCGCCAGCACGACCTTCGTCGAGCAGTTTGCGGAACATTTCAACACCGGTGCAGGTGGTGGTGGTGGTGTCACGCAGACCAACGATTTCCAGTGCATCTTGAACGCGAACGATACCGCGCTCGATACGACCAGTCACAACAGTACCACGACCCGAGATCGAGAAAACGTCTTCGATTGGCATCAGGAATGGCTTGTCGATAGCACGCTCTGGCTCTGGGATGTAGCTGTCCAGAGTCTCTACCAGGCGCTTAACGGCAGTGGTGCCCATCTCGTTTTCATCGTTACCTTCCAGCGCCATACGCGCGGAACCGATGATGATTGGAGTGTCGTCACCCGGGAAGTCGTAAGTGCTCAGCAGATCGCGCACTTCCATCTCAACCAGTTCCAGCAGCTCTGCGTCGTCTACCAGGTCAGCCTTGTTCAGGAAAACCACGATGTACGGAACGCCTACCTGACGGGACAGCAGGATGTGCTCACGGGTTTGCGGCATCGGACCATCAGCGGCCGAGCAAACCAGGATAGCGCCGTCCATCTGGGCAGCACCGGTGATCATGTTCTTCACGTAGTCAGCGTGACCTGGGCAGTCAACGTGAGCGTAGTGACGAATGCTCGAGTTGTACTCAACGTGCGCGGTGTTGATGGTGATACCGCGAGCTTTCTCTTCTGGTGCGCTGTCGATCTTGTCGAAGTCAACACGAGCCGAACCGAAAACTTCGGAGCAGACGCGAGTCAGAGCAGCGGTCAGAGTGGTTTTACCGTGGTCAACGTGACCGATAGTGCCAACGTTGACGTGCGGTAGGGAACGATCAAATTTTTCTTTAGCCACGACAATTAACTCCTTGCCTAAAGGACTGAATCAGCCTTGTTTTTTGGTAACGGTTTCGACGATGTGCGACGGAGCCGTATTGTATTTTTTGAATTCCATAGAGTAGCTTGCGCGACCCTGGGACATCGAACGAACGTCGGTCGCATAACCGAACATCTCGCCCAACGGAACTTCAGCACGGATAACCTTACCGGAAACCGTATCTTCCATACCCAGAATCATGCCGCGACGACGGTTAAGGTCGCCCATCACGTCACCCATATAGTCTTCAGGCGTAACAACCTCTACCGCCATGATCGGCTCGAGCAACTCACCACCACCCTTCTGGGCCAGTTGCTTGGTCGCCATGGAAGCAGCCACCTTAAACGCCATCTCGTTCGAGTCGACGTCGTGGTAAGAACCATCAAACACGGTAGCCTTCAGGCCGATCAGCGGATAGCCGGCAACAACACCGTTCTTCATCTGCTCTTCGATACCCTTCTGGATAGCCGGGATGTATTCCTTAGGAACCACACCACCCACTACTTCGTTCAGGAATTGCAGACCTTCCTGACCTTCGTCAGCAGGTGCAAAACGGATCCAGCAATGACCGAACTGGCCACGACCGCCGGACTGACGAACGAACTTGCCTTCGATTTCACAGCTCTTCGTGATGCGCTCACGATAGGAAACCTGAGGCTTACCGATGTTGGCTTCGACGTTGAACTCACGGCGCATCCGGTCAACCAGGATGTCCAGGTGCAGCTCGCCCATGCCAGAGATGATCGTCTGACCAGTCTCTTCATCAGTTTTGACGCGGAAAGACGGGTCTTCCTGAGCAAGTTTGCCCAGAGCGATACCCATTTTTTCCTGGTCATCCTTGGTCTTAGGCTCAACGGCAACCGAAATAACCGGCTCCGGGAAGTCCATACGAACCAGGATGATTGGCTTGTCAGCGTTGCAGAGGGTTTCACCGGTGGTGACGTCCTTCATGCCGATCAGGGCCGCGATGTCGCCAGCGCGTACTTCCTTGATCTCTTCGCGGGCGTTTGCGTGCATTTGCACCATACGACCCACGCGCTCTTTCTTGCCTTTAACCGAGTTGATCACGCCGTCGCCGGAGGCCAACACGCCCGAGTAAACGCGGACGAAGGTCAAGGTACCCACGAATGGGTCGGTAGCGATCTTGAACGCCAGAGCCGAGAACGGCTCGTTGTCGTCTGCATGACGCTCCATTTGCTTTTCCTCGTCATCCGGGTCAGTACCCTTGATGGCAGGAATGTCGGTTGGAGCCGGCAGGTAGTCGATAACGGCGTCGAGAACCAGGGGAACACCCTTGTTCTTGAAGGAAGAACCGCAAACAGCCAGGACGATTTCGCCAGCGATGGTACGCTGACGCAGAGCGGCCTTGATTTCCTCGATGGAGAGCTCTTCGCCTTCGAGGTACTTGTTCATCAGCTCTTCGCTGGCTTCGGCCGCAGCCTCAACCATGTTGCTGCGCCACTCTTCAGCCAGTTCCTGCAGTTCAGCAGGGATAGCTTCGCGACGTGGAGTCATGCCCTTGTCAGCATCGTTCCAGTAAACCGCTTCCATGGTCATCAGATCGATCTGACCCTGGAAGTTGTCTTCGGAACCGATAGCCAACTGGATCGGCACCGGAGTGTGACCCAGACGCTGCTTGATCTGAGCGATCACGCGCAGGAAGTTCGCACCGGCACGGTCCATCTTGTTCACGTAAACGATACGTGGAACACCGTACTTGTTGGCTTGACGCCATACGGTTTCGGACTGAGGCTCAACGCCGGAAGTACCGCAGAACACAACGACCGCGCCGTCGAGTACACGCAGGGAACGTTCAACTTCAATAGTGAAGTCTACGTGACCCGGGGTGTCAATGACGTTGAAGCGGTATTGGTCTTTGTGCTGCTTAGCAGAACCCTGCCAGAAGGCGGTAATAGCAGCAGAAGTAATGGTAATACCACGCTCCTGCTCCTGAACCATCCAGTCTGTGGTCGCGGCGCCGTCATGCACCTCGCCCATCTTGTGACTTTTGCCAGTGTAAAAAAGGACGCGCTCGGTGGTGGTGGTTTTACCAGCATCCACGTGAGCAACGATACCAATGTTACGGTAGCGATTAATCGGTGTGGTACGAGCCATAAAGCCCTCGCAAAATTAGTGACGCTAAAATTAGAAGCGGTAGTGCGAGAAAGCTTTGTTAGCTTCAGCCATACGGTGCACGTCTTCACGCTTCTTAACTGCAGCACCTTTACCTTCGGCGGCGTCCAACAGTTCGCCAGCCAAACGCAGAGCCATAGACTTCTCGCCGCGCTTACGGGCGAAGTCTACCAACCAGCGCATTGCCAGAGCGTTACGACGGGACGGACGAACTTCAACCGGAACCTGGTAAGTAGCACCGCCTACACGGCGCGACTTTACTTCGACCAGCGGAGCGATGGCGTCGAGAGCTTTCTCGAAGATTTCCAGGGGGTCGCTGTTCTTGCGTTCTTTAACCTTTTCCAGCGCGCCATAAACGATACGCTCGGCAACGGCTTTCTTGCCGCTTTCCATCACGTGGTTCATGAACTTGGCCAGGATCTGGCTTCCGTATTTTGGATCGTCAAGCACTTCGCGCTTGGCTGCTACGCGTCTTCTTGGCATGGATAAGCCCTCAAACGGTCTTCAGGTTCGCTCGGAATCGGTGCCCTTGCGGGACGCCTCCGACCTTACTCTTATCGACTCAGAAAAATAGATGATTCAGTTTACAAAAAGCCGCTACTACTTAGGCTTCTTGGTACCGTACTTCGAACGACCCTGGTTACGACCTTTAACGCCGGAAGTATCCAAAGAACCGCGTACGGTGTGGTAACGAACACCTGGCAAGTCTTTTACACGACCGCCGCGGATCAGTACCACGCTGTGCTCTTGCAGGTTGTGGCCTTCACCGCCGATGTACGAGGAAACCTCGAAACCGTTGGTCAGACGCACACGGCATACTTTACGCAGTGCCGAGTTAGGTTTTTTCGGCGTAGTGGTGTACACACGGGTGCACACGCCACGACGTTGCGGGCAGTTCTGCAGCGCAGGCACGTCGGATTTCTCGACGATACGCTTACGCGGCTGACGTACCAGCTGGTTGATAGTTGCCATCTACTAGCTCCACTGTTGTCTTGCGACGCTATTGTCTTGCAAGAAAAGCAAAATGGCAGGAACGAGTTCCCGCCAAATTTAGGGGTACAAGAGTCTAAAGAGGATCTTGCCCCCAGTCAAGGCAAGGCCCCGACCTCCCCACTCATCCAACCTCGACAAATTGTCTTGATTCGATGAACGGAGTGACCAGGGCCTTACTCTCATTTACCGCAGAACTCAGTTACCGCTCGAGTTCAGCGCTTCGGTCAGTGCAGCTTCCACTTCACTGGCGCTCACGCGCAACGGTTTGTCTGCATCACGGCGACGCTTGCGCTCGCTGTGATAAGCCAGACCGGTACCAGCCGGGATCAGACGACCCACGACCACGTTTTCTTTCAGGCCGCGCAGGTAATCGCGCTTGCCGGTTACCGCCGCTTCGGTCAGTACGCGAGTGGTTTCCTGGAAGGAAGCCGCCGAGATGAACGATTCGGTGGACAACGACGCCTTGGTGATACCCAGCAGAACGCGAGTGAACTTGGAGACAAACTTGTCTTCCGCGCTCAGGCGCTCGTTCTCTACCAGTACGTGAGTCAGTTCCATCTGGTCGCCCTTGATGAAACTCGAATCGCCGGATTCAGCGATCTCAACTTTACGCAGCATCTGACGCAGGATGGTCTCGATGTGCTTGTCGTTGATCTTCACGCCTTGTAGACGGTAAACGTCCTGGATCTCGTTAACGATGTACTTGGCGAGCGCACTTACACCCAACAGACGCAGGATGTCGTGTGGATCGCTCGGGCCGTCGGAGATAACTTCGCCGCGGTTCACTTGTTCGCCTTCGAAGACGTTCAGGTGACGCCACTTCGGAATCAGCTCTTCATACGGATCGCTACCGTCGTTCGGAGTGATAACCAGACGGCGCTTGCCTTTGGTCTCTTTACCGAACGCGATGGTGCCGCTGACTTCAGCCAGAATCGACGCTTCTTTCGGACGACGAGCTTCGAACAAGTCGGCAACACGCGGCAGACCACCGGTGATGTCACGGGTTTTCGAAGTTTCTTGCGGAATACGAGCGATAACATCACCGATCGCAATCTTCGCACCATCCGCCACACCGACCAGGGCGTTGGCTGGCAGGAAGTACTGAGCAATAACGTCAGTACCTGGCAGCAACAGATCCTTGCCGTTGTCGTCGACCATCTTCACGGCGGGACGGATGTCCTTGCCGGCAGCTGGACGGTCTTTGGCGTCGAGCACTTCAATGTTGGTCATACCGGTCAATTCGTCAGTCTGACGCTTGATCGTGATGCCTTCTTCCATGCCCACGTAGGTCACGGTACCTTTCATCTCGGTGACGATTGGGTGAGTGTGCGGATCCCACTTGGCCACGATTGCGCCAGCGTCGACCTTGTCACCTTCTTTAACCGAAATCACGGCACCGTACGGCAGCTTGTAACGCTCGCGCTCACGACCGAAGTCATCAGCGATAGCCAGCTCGCCAGAACGGGACACGGCAACCAGGTGGCCATCCACTCGCTCAACATGTTTCAGGTTGTGCAGACGGACGGTACCGCCATTCTTCACCTGAACGCTGTCGGCTGCGGAGGTCCGGCTTGCCGCACCACCGATGTGGAACGTACGCATCGTCAGCTGGGTACCCGGCTCACCGATGGACTGGGCAGCGATAACGCCGACCGCTTCACCGATGTTCACCTGGTGACCACGAGCCAGGTCACGGCCGTAGCACTTGGCGCAAATGCCATAGCGGGTTTCGCAGCTGATCGGCGAACGCACGATCACTTCGTCGATGCTGTTCAGCTCGATGAACTCGACCCACTTCTCGTCTACCAGAGTGCCGGCAGGAACGATGATGTCCTCGGTACCCGGCTTGAATACGTCACGGGCGATAACACGACCCAATACGCGTTCACCCAACGGCTCTACAACGTCACCGCCTTCAATGTGCGGAGTCATTACCAGGCCGTGTTCGGTGCCGCAATCGATCTCGGTTACAACCAGATCTTGCGCTACGTCTACCAGACGACGAGTCAGGTAACCGGAGTTAGCCGTTTTCAACGCGGTATCCGCAAGACCCTTACGAGCACCGTGAGTGGAGATGAAGTACTGGAGTACGCTCAAACCTTCACGGAAGTTCGCAGTAATCGGCGTTTCGATGATGGAACCGTCCGGCTTGGCCATCAGGCCACGCATACCGGCGAGCTGACGGATCTGCGCAGCAGAACCCCGTGCGCCCGAGTCGGCCATCATGTACATCGAGTTGAAGGATTCCTGGTCGACTTCGACACCATGACGGTCGATGACTTTCTCTTTCGAGAGGTTGGCCATCATCGCCTTGGAAACTTCGTCGTTCGCCTTGGACCAGAGGTCGATCACTTTGTTGTACTTCTCGCCCTGGGTTACCAGGCCGGAGGCGTACTGACTTTCGATCTCTTTCACTTCGTCGGTGGCTGCACCGATGATGCGGGCTTTTTCATCCGGGATAACGAAGTCGTTAACACCGATGGAAACGCCGGAAATGGTCGAATAGGCAAAACCGGTGTACATCAACTGGTCAGCGAAGATCACGGTCTCTTTCAGACCAACCACGCGGTAGCACTGGTTGATCAGCTTGGAGATCGCCTTTTTCTTCATCGGCAGGTTGACGACGTCGTACGACAGACCTTTTGGCACAACCTGGAACAACAGCGCACGGCCGACAGTGGTGTCGACGATACGGGTGTTGGTCACGCTGCCACCATCACGGTCGTTGACGGTTTCGTTGATCCGCACTTTGACCTTGGCGTGCAGAGCGGCTTCGCCGGCACGGAACACACGGTCAACTTCCTGCAGATCCGCGAACACACGACCTTCGCCCTTGGCGTTGATCGCTTCACGAGTCATGTAGTACAGACCCAATACAACGTCCTGCGACGGAACGATGATTGGCTCACCGTTGGCTGGCGACAGAATGTTGTTGGTCGACATCATCAACGCACGCGCTTCCAACTGGGCTTCCAGTGTCAGCGGTACGTGCACGGCCATTTGGTCGCCGTCGAAGTCGGCGTTGTACGCAGCGCAGACCAGAGGGTGCAGCTGGATAGCCTTACCTTCGATCAGTACCGGTTCAAACGCCTGAATACCCAGACGGTGAAGGGTCGGTGCACGGTTGAGAAGCACTGGGTGTTCGCGAATCACTTCAGCGAGAACGTCCCAAACCTCTGGCAGCTCACGCTCGACCATCTTCTTGGCAGCTTTGATGGTGGTCGCGAGACCACGCATTTCCAGCTTGCCGAAAATGAACGGCTTGAACAGCTCGAGAGCCATCTTCTTCGGCAGACCGCACTGGTGCAGACGCAGGGTCGGACCTACGGTAATTACCGAACGACCCGAGTAGTCAACACGCTTACCGAGCAAGTTCTGACGGAAACGACCCTGCTTACCCTTGATCATGTCAGCCAGGGATTTCAGAGGACGCTTGTTGGAACCAGTAATGGCGCGGCCACGACGACCGTTGTCGAGCAATGCGTCGACGGCTTCCTGCAACATGCGCTTTTCGTTGCGCACGATGATGTCCGGAGCGGACAGATCCAGCAGGCGCTTCAAACGGTTGTTACGGTTGATCACTCGACGATACAGATCGTTGAGGTCGGAAGTCGCGAAACGACCGCCATCCAGCGGGACCAGTGGACGCAGATCTGGCGGCAGAACCGGCAGAACGGTCAGCACCATCCACTCTGGAAGGTTGCCGGAACCCTGGAAGGCTTCCATCAACTTCAGACGCTTGGACAGCTTCTTGATCTTGGTTTCGGAGTTGGTTTGCGGAATTTCTTCACGCAGACGGCCAATCTCGTGTTCCAGGTCGATAGCGTGCAGCAGTTCGCGGACAGCTTCGGCACCCATGCGGGCATCGAAATCGTCGCCGAACTCTTCCAGCGCTTCGAAGTACTGCTCGTCGTTGAGCAGCTGACCTTTTTCAAGGGTGGTCATGCCTGGATCGATAACGACGTAGCTCTCGAAGTAGAGAACGCGCTCGATATCACGCAGGGTCATGTCCATCAGCAAGCCGATACGGGACGGCAGCGACTTCAGGAACCAGATGTGGGCGACCGGCGAAGCCAGTTCGATGTGCGCCATGCGCTCACGACGAACTTTTGCCAGCGCGACTTCAACGCCGCACTTCTCGCAGATCACACCGCGGTGCTTCAAGCGCTTGTACTTACCGCACAGGCACTCGTAATCCTTTACCGGGCCAAAGATTTTGGCGCAGAACAGACCGTCACGCTCGGGTTTGAACGTACGGTAGTTGATGGTTTCCGGCTTTTTAACTTCACCGAACGACCACGAACGGATCATCTCAGGCGATGCCAATCCGATACGGATGGCGTCGAACTCTTCGACTTGACCCTGGTTTTTCAGCAAATTCAGTAGGTCTTTCAAGGCCTTTCCTCCTGGCGGAGCAGAGAGCGGGCATTCCAGCCCCGCTCTCGATTCGCGTCACGTGTTATTCGGTTTCCAGATCGATATCGATGCCGAGGGAACGAATTTCTTTGATCAACACGTTGAAGGACTCGGGCATGCCCGGCTCCATACGGTGATCGCCGTCCACGATGTTTTTGTACATCTTGGTCCGGCCGTTCACATCGTCCGACTTCACTGTGAGCATTTCTTGCAGAGTGTATGCAGCACCGTATGCTTCCAGTGCCCAGACCTCCATCTCCCCGAAACGCTGACCACCGAACTGCGCCTTACCACCCAGCGGTTGCTGGGTAACCAGGCTGTACGAACCGGTAGAACGAGCGTGCATCTTGTCGTCTACCAAGTGGTTCAGCTTCAGCATGTACATGTAGCCAACGGTAACCGGGCGCTCGAACTTGTTGCCGGTACGGCCATCGGTCAGCTGCATCTGGCCGCTTTCTGGCAGGTCTGCCAGTTTCAGCATGGCCTTGATTTCGCTTTCCTTGGCACCGTCGAACACCGGAGTGGCCATCGGTACGCCGCCGCGCAGGTTTTGAGCCAGATCCAGAATTTCCTGGTCCGAGAAGTCATCGAGGCTTTCCTGACGACCGCCGATCTCGTTGTAGATCTCGTGCAGGAATTTACGCAGCTCGGCAACTTTACGCTGCTCTTCAATCATGCGGTTGATCTTCTCGCCCAGACCTTTGGCCGCGAGGCCCAGGTGGGTTTCAAGGATCTGACCAACGTTCATACGCGAAGGTACGCCCAACGGGTTGAGGACGACGTCGACCGGGGTGCCATTGGCATCGTGCGGCATGTCTTCAACCGGCATGATCACGGAGACCACACCCTTGTTACCGTGACGACCGGCCATCTTGTCGCCCGGTTGGATGCGACGACGGATTGCCAGGTAAACCTTGACGATCTTCAGCACGCCTGGAGCCAGGTCATCGCCTTGCTGCAGTTTGCGCTTCTTGTCTTCGAACTTGTCATCCAGCAGACGACGACGATCAACGATGTAGGCCTGAGCCTTCTCGAGCTGCTCGTTCAGAGCATCTTCAGCCATCCGCAGTTTGAACCACTGGCCGTGCTCAAGACCGTCGAGTACTTCGTCGGTGATGTCCTGGCCTTTCTTCAGACCGGCGCCGCCTTCGGCTTTGTGGCCGACCAGAGCGGAACGCAGACGTTCGAAAGTAGCGCCTTCGACGATACGGAACTCTTCGTTGAGGTCCTTGCGGATCTCGTCCAGCTGGGACTTCTCGATCGACAGGGCACGAGCATCACGCTCAACGCCGTCGCGGGTGAAGACCTGTACGTCGATGACAGTACCCTTGGTACCGGTAGGTACACGCAGGGAGGTGTCTTTAACGTCGCTGGCTTTTTCACCGAAGATCGCACGCAAGAGCTTCTCTTCCGGAGTCAGCTGAGTCTCGCCTTTCGGAGTGACCTTACCAACCAGGATGTCGCCTGCGCCTACTTCAGCACCTACGTAAACGATGCCGGCTTCGTCCAGCTTGTTCAGTGCAGCTTCACCCACGTTCGGGATGTCCGCAGTGATTTCCTCTGGGCCAAGCTTGGTGTCACGGGCCACACAGGTCAGTTCCTGGATGTGGATCGTGGTGAAACGGTCTTCCTGAACAACACGCTCGGACAGGCAGATGGAGTCTTCGAAGTTGAAGCCGTTCCATGCCATGAACGCGATGCGCATGTTCTGACCCAGTGCCAATTCACCCATATCGGTGGACGGACCATCGGCCATGATGTCGCTACGCTGAACCCGATCACCTTTACGCACCAGCGGACGCTGGTTGATGCAGGTGTTCTGGTTGGAGCGGGTGTATTTGGTCAGGTTGTAGATGTCGACACCGGCTTCACCGGTTTCAACTTCGTCATCGGCAACACGAACCACGATACGGCTGGCATCGACGGAATCGATCACGCCACCACGACGAGCCACGACGCAAACGCCGGAGTCACGGGCTACGTTACGCTCCATACCGGTACCGACCAGCGGCTTGTCGGCACGCAGGGTTGGTACGGCTTGACGCTGCATGTTCGAACCCATCAACGCACGGTTGGCGTCGTCGTGCTCGAGGAACGGGATCAGCGACGCTGCAACCGAAACTACCTGCTTCGGCGATACGTCCATCAAGGTGACGTCTTCAGGCGCCTTGACGGTGAACTCGTTCAGGTGACGAACAGCTACCAGCTCGTCGATCAGGACCTTCTTGTCGTTCATCGTGGCCGAAGCCTGAGCGATCACGTGATCAGCTTCTTCGATGGCGGACAGGAACACAATCTCGTCGGTGACCAGAGCGTCTTTAACCACGCGGTACGGGCTCTCGAGGAAGCCGTACTGGTTGGTGCGCGCATAGGCAGCCAGGGAGTTGATCAGACCAATGTTCGGACCTTCCGGCGTTTCGATCGGGCAAACACGACCGTAGTGCGTCGGGTGTACGTCACGCACTTCAAAGCCGGCACGCTCACGAGTCAGACCGCCAGGGCCGAGTGCAGAAACACGGCGCTTGTGGGTGATCTCGGACAGCGGGTTGTTCTGGTCCATGAACTGGGACAGCTGGCTCGAACCGAAGAACTCTTTCACCGCTGCCGCTACCGGCTTGGCGTTGATCAGGTCTTGCGGCATCAGGCCTTCGCTTTCAGCCATCGACAGACGCTCTTTGACCGCACGCTCAACACGCACCAGGCCAACGCGGAACTGGTTCTCGGCCATTTCGCCTACGCAGCGAACACGACGGTTACCCAGGTGGTCGATGTCATCGACGATGCCTTTACCGTTACGGATGTCGACCAGAGTCTTCAGTACCGCAACGATGTCTTCCTTGCACAACACGCCCGAACCTTCGATTTCGGTACGACCGATACGACGGTTGAACTTCATCCGGCCGACCGCAGACAGGTCATAGCGCTCAGGGCTGAAGAACAGGTTGTTGAACAGGGTTTCGGCAGCGTCCTTGGTCGGCGGCTCGCCAGGGCGCATCATGCGATAGATCTCGACCAGCGCTTCCAGTTGGTTGCTGGTGGAGTCGATCTTCAGCGTGTCGGAGACGAACGGACCGCAGTCGATATCGTTGGTGTACAGAGTTTCGATGCGAACAACGCCGGCCTTGGCGATTTTCGCCAGGATCTCGGTGTTCAGCTCGGTGTTGCACTCTGCCAGGATTTCGCCAGTTGCCGGATGCACGATGACCTTGGCGGTGGTGCGACCCAGGACGTAGTCCAGAGGCACTTCCAGCTCTTTGATCGCTGCTTTTTCCAGCTGGTTGATGTGACGAGCGGTGATACGACGACCTTGCTCGACAATAACCTTGCCTTTGTCATCCAGGATATCCAGGACCGCAATTTCACCACGCAGGCGCTGAGGCACCAGCTCCAGGCTCAGGCTCTCGCCTTTCACGTGGAATACGTTGGTGGTGTAGAACGCGTCCAACACTTCTTCGGTGGTATAGCCGAGCGCGCGCAGCAGTACCGATGCAGGCAGCTTGCGACGACGGTCGATACGCACGAATACGCAGTCTTTCGGGTCGAACTCGAAGTCCAGCCACGAACCGCGGTAAGGAATGATGCGCGCGGAGTACAGCAGTTTACCGGAGCTGTGCGTCTTGCCACGGTCGTGGTCGAAGAACACGCCCGGGGAACGGTGCAGCTGGGAAACGATTACACGCTCAGTACCGTTGATTACGAAGGTACCGTTCTCAGTCATCAGGGGGATTTCACCCATGTAGACTTCTTGCTCTTTGATGTCCTTGATCGCTTTGTTCGACGACTCTTTGTCGAAAATGATCAGGCGCACTTTTACCCGCAAAGGTACGGCGTAAGTTACACCGCGCAATACGCATTCTTTGACATCAAATGCCGGTTCGCCCAGGCGATAACCGACGTACTCCAGCGCAGCATTGCCGGAGTAGCTGATGATCGGGAAAACGGATTTGAAGGCCGCATGCAGGCCCACGTCGCGGAACTGATCTTTAGTCGCTCCCGCTTGCAAGAATTCACGATACGAATCCAGCTGGATGGCCAGGAGGTACGGCACATCCATGACGTCCGGCAACTTGCTAAAGTCCTTGCGGATACGTTTTTTCTCAGTATATGAGTAAGCCATCAGCGTTCCCCAGCTTGGTCACCTGCTTGTTTGGCCCCTCCCGACGGGAGCAGCCAGAAAATCGTGCAAACCCCATGGTTTGCGCCACCACATCGGGTGGTTACAGCTCGCTATCAGCGCCGACCGAGCCGGCTGCCAATAACGGAAAAAGGCCGGTGGCAAGAGCCACCAGCCATCAGCCTGTCGCTTAACGCTCGGGCTGGAAACGCAAAGTCGATGCTTACTTCAGCTCGACTTTAGCGCCTGCTTCTTCCAGAGCTGCTTTGGCTTTGTCAGCTGCGTCTTTGGCAACAGCTTCCAGAACCATGGCAGGAGCGCCGTCAACTACAGCCTTGGCTTCTTTCAGGCCCAGACCGGTCAGTTCACGTACAGCCTTGATCACGTTAACTTTCTTCTCGCCAGCTTCGGTCAGCATGACGTTGAATTCAGTTTGTTCTTCAACAACGGCAGCAGCAACAGCTGGGCCAGCGGAAGCAGCAGCAGCGGAAACGCCGAACTTCTCTTCCATTGCCTTGATCAGCTCAACGATTTCCATTACGGATTTTTCGCCGATTGCTTCGATGATTTGCTCGTTAGTCAGAGACATGACTATTAATTCCTGTATTGGGGTGACAGCCTACGCGGCCATCGAAATAAACAATAAACGCTGAAAGGAGTCGCTCAGCCTTAGGCTGCAGCAGCTTCTTTCTGGTCGCGAAGTGCCGCCAGAGTACGAGCCAATTTGCTGGTTGCGCCTTGAATCACGCTCATCAGCTGAGAAATTGCTTCGTCACGGGTCGGCAGAGTTGCCAGCACGTCGATTTGGTTAGCTGCGAGGAACTTGCCCTCGAACGCAGCTGCCTTGATCTCGAACTTATCCTGACCTTTTGCGAACTCTTTGAAGATACGGGCAGCAGCGCCCGGATGCTCTTTCGAGAATGCAATCAAGGTAGGGCCGGTGAACACGTCGTTGAGAACACTGTATTCAGTGTCAGCAACAGCGCGCTTGAGCAGGGTGTTACGTACAACACGTACGTAAACGCCAGCTTCACGAGCCTCTTTACGGAGTCCGGTCATCGCGCCTACTGTTACGCCACGGGCATCAGCCACGACAGCGGACAGAGCGACTTTGGCAGCCTCGTTGACTTCAGCGACGATGGCCTTCTTGTCTTCGAGTTTAATTGCCACGGGTTTAACTCCTGCTTGTTACCGTTTCATCCAGTCGAAACCAGATGTCGTTTTGGTGTCTGATTCGGTAAGGAACCGGGAGCACCATCTGCGTAGGCTTGAGGTTTAAGACTTGCGTCGCCTACGGTCTTGGACAGCCCCCGCCAGGCAGGGACCCCAATTTTTCAACTGACGCAATCGCTTGCGTCAATCCGCGTCTTACGCGTCCAGCGAGCTCTGATCGATGACCAGACCTGGGCCCATAGTGGTGCTCAGGGTAACGCGCTTGACGTAAATACCTTTCGAGGAAGCCGGCTTGATACGCTTCAGATCAGCGATCAGGGCTTCAACGTTTTCCTTCAGCTTGACGGCGTCGAAGCCAATCTTGCCAACGGAAGTGTGGATGATGCCGTTTTTGTCGGTGCGATAACGAACCTGACCAGCCTTGGCGTTTTTAACCGCGGTAGCTACGTCTGGAGTTACGGTGCCGACTTTAGGGTTAGGCATCAGACCACGTGGACCGAGGATCTGACCCAGCTGACCCACTACGCGCATGGCGTCCGGGGATGCGATCACTACGTCGTAGTTCAGGTCGCCGCCTTTCATTTCGGCAGCCAGATCATCCATACCTACGCGGTCAGCGCCGGCAGCCAGAGCGGCTTCAGCAGCTGGACCCTGGGTGAACACGGCAACACGAACGGTCTTGCCAGTGCCGTGTGGCAGCACAGTAGCGCTACGAACGACCTGGTCGGATTTACGTGGGTCAACGCCCAGGTTTACAGCAACGTCGAACGACTCGCTGAACTTGACAGTCGACAGCTCGGCCAGCAGTGCAGCGGCGTCTACAAAGTTGTAGGCCTTGCCTGCTTCGATTTTGCCGGCGATAGCCTTTTGACGCTTGGTCAGCTTAGCCATTACACACCCTCCACGTTAAGGCCCATGCTACGAGCAGAACCGGCGATAGTACGCACGGCCGCTTCCATATCAGCTGCAGTCAGATCCGCGTTTTTGGTTTTCGCGATTTCTTCCAGCTGAGCACGGGTAACGGTGCCAACCTTAACGGTGTTCGGACGAGCGGAACCGCTGGTCAGACCGGCCGCCTTCTTCAGCAGAACCGAAGCAGGGGTGGATTTGGTTTCGAACGTGAAGCTACGGTCGCTGTAGACAGTGATGATCACTGGAGTCGGCAGACCTGGCTCAAGACCCTGAGTACGGGCGTTGAAAGCCTTGCAGAATTCCATGATATTCACGCCGTGCTGACCCAGAGCAGGACCAACAGGTGGGCTTGGGTTAGCCTGAGCGGCCTTCACTTGCAGCTTGATGTAAGCGGTAATCTTCTTGGCCATGAGGCACTCCAATTACGGGTTCAAACGCCTCGAAAGGCTCCCCGGTTACTTGCGCGTTTATCCCAGTGACGACAAAACCCCACAGCCTAAGGCTGCGGGGTTGGGATGCTTGTTCAGTTAGACCTTTTCGACCTGACTGAACTCCAACTCTACCGGAGTAGAGCGACCGAAAATGAGTACAGCCACCTGGATGCGACTCTTTTCGTAGTTAACTTCTTCAACAGTGCCGGTAAAATCGGCAAAAGGACCATCATTGACGCGCACCGACTCACCAGGCTCGAACAGCGTCTTCGGCTTCGGCTTGTCGCTACCATCAGCGACGCGACGCAGAATTGCTTCTGCTTCCTTATCGGTGATTGGAGCCGGCTTATCAGCGGTACCGCCAATGAAACCCATAACTCGAGGAGTATCCTTGACCAAGTGCCAAGTACCCTCATTCATGTCCATCTGGACCAGCACGTAACCAGGGAAGAATTTACGCTCGCTTTTACGCTTCTGGCCATTACGCATTTCAACCACTTCTTCAGTGGGAACCAGAATCTCGCCGAAGCCATCTTCCATGCCAGCCAGCTTTACGCGCTCAATCAACGAGCGCATTACATGCTTCTCGTAACCGGAGTAAGCATGCACAACATACCAACGCTTAGCCACGGGACACCCTTAGCCGACAATCAAGGAAACAAGCCAGCCGAGCAGGGAATCAAGCCCCCACAACAGCAACGCCATAACCAGAACAACAGCCACAACAATCAACGTGGTCTGCGTGGTTTCTTGGCGAGTTGGCCAAACGACTTTACGAATCTCGGTGCGCGCTTCCTTGACAAGAACAAAGAAAGACTTGCCCTTGACCGTCTGCAAGCCTACAAAGGCAGCTACAGCAGCAATCACAAGCAAAGCGAGCACACGGTACAGGATCGGCGAAGCAGAGAAATACTGATTGCCAACAACGCCAATAACCACCAAAGCGACTACCACTAGCCACTTGAGCAGATCGAAGCGAGAACCTTGAGCTTCAGCTTTAGGAGTCATCTATGAAGATCCTGTGAAAAGAAAGCCAGACACACCTGGTGAATCTGGCAGGTCAGGAGGGAATCGAACCCCCAACCTACGGTTTTGGAGACCGTCGCTCTGCCAATTGAGCTACTGACCTAAAACAAAATCAGGCCGACCATTATGCCGGCCTGAAAAAGACTTTACAACAACTTACTCAATGACCCAGGTCACTCGCCTGCACTAGGAGTGCCAAAACCACCCTTGCAAACAATGACAAACAACCTCTAGCCATTAAAACAAAGGCAGATATTTTCATATCTGCCTTGTTATATGGAGCTCTTGAGCGGATTTGAACCGCTGACCTCACCCTTACCAAGGGTGTGCTCTACCAACTGAGCTACAAGAGCGTAACACCGTGCAAAACCTGCAAACTTGGAGCGGGTAGCGGGAATCGAACCCGCATCATCAGCTTGGAAGGCTGAGGTTCTACCACTAAACTATACCCGCGAGGCTTGCAGCTCTCGCTAAAAATGGTGGAGGGGGAAGGATTCGAACCTTCGAAGTCGTAGACGTCAGATTTACAGTCTGATCCCTTTGGCCGCTCGGGAACCCCTCCTAAGCGAGCCGGCATTCTACATCATGCCAGCCTTCTGTCAAGCATTTTTCTCATTAAAAACCTGAGGTTAGCTGCGTTGACCTTGCTTCACATCGCTGACCGTTTCAGGTCTTCGCTGTGGAGCGGGCGCCATTCTATGCAAACTATTCGATGGGCGCAACCCCCTCGCAAGGCATTATTTTATGTTTTAACTCATTGAATTCTCTAGAAAGGTTTAGCAACTGCAAATCGTCGAGCCAACGCCTGCTCTCAGGGGCCACACGCACCCAGTAACCGGCTGATTCGGCGCTCCCCTTCGGCAACGACTGATATTTCACCTCCATGCCGCTCAATCGGCGCTCAAGCCCCTGAGCGACATCCTGCCGCGTAAACCCGCCTATATAGAGGCAGCCAACATCTACTTGAGCAGCCTTTCCTTTTTCCTTGGTCGAATCAGGCGTTTCACTCAGCAGGCGAATATCCTGCTGCCCCCCCCGATACAAACTTAAAGGCGTCACATCTTTCGCACGCAGAGGAGCCTCTTGCTGATGCCAGATGTAATAGAAGACGTTGAGAACCAGCAGAAGCAGAAACAACCAACGCATAAGGACCTCAGGACAAAGGACACGCCATAGCCAAGCCAACGAATACCAGATCCGGAACCACCCTCGCCTCCGGCACGATGCCTGAAACCAAAGCCGCATCCCCCCCCGTCAGGAACACTACGAATTCTTTACCCCAGTAACTACGCGCCAGTTCCAGCTGAGTAAGCACAAACCCTTGAAGCATCAACAGACACCCCCGCTCTACAGCTTCAACCGTCGTACGACCCGGAATGAGACTCTCCAACGCGCGCTCGGCCGCGCGATCACCGTAACGAATTTTGCGGGTATGTGTGCGAAGCTGATTACGCATCAATGGCATACCTGGACAGATGAATCCACCCAAGTGCCCTCCATCCCTGGCAACGAAGTCAGCTGTCACAGCAGTTCCGAAATCAAGGACAAGGCACGCGCCGGCAGCCAGATGAAAGCCGCCCAGCATTGCAAGCCAGCGATCCAGCCCGAGCCGCTCGAAATCCTCATAACCATTGCGCACCCCGGACATTTCTCGCGCGGGAACCGCGCAGACCGCCGAGACATTGAAGGATGCCTTCAACAAAGCGGTCAACTCACTGGTTTCATCCGCGGTCCTGACACTCACCAGCCGACAAAACTTCAGAGCAAGGCCTTTCAGTGTTTTCAAGTCGTCAAGCAGCGCCAGATCCGAATCGACAACGCCCTCACCCACCACTGACCGCGCATTCGCCTCAAGCACGCGCCACTTGATGAAACTATTTCCGCAATCGAGCTCAAGAATCATCGCGCAACCTCAGACTCAGCTCGCCACCACTGAAAACTTTTTCCACGCCATCCACCTTCAAGCGCAAGGCGCCTTGGCTATCGATCCCCAGCACTTCACCGTCTATATGGGTTACACCAGCTATCAACGACACCGCTCGCCCCTGCCACAGATGATTTTGCTCCCACTCAGCCTGAATAGCTGAAAATCCGCCCGCCTGGTGACGCGACAGATACTTCTGAAGCATCAATCCAAGCTCGGCGACAAGAAGATTGCGATCGAACACCTTGCCGGACTGAAGCCGCATGGAGGTCCACTGCTGATCGACCTCCTCAGTTATCTGCATGTTTACATTGATCCCAACACCCAGCACCACATGGCAGACATCAGCGGGATCCCCCACCAACTCAAGCAGAATTCCGGCAATCTTCTTCTGACCCACAAGAACATCATTGGGCCACTTCAATCCAGCCGCCGAAATGCCAAGCTCTCGCAGCGTATGCATGACAGCGAGCCCCACAACAAGGCTCAAACCTTCCAGCTGACGCATCCCACCTTCAATACGTAGCACCAGGCTGTAATAGATGTTCTCTGCAAATGGACTCGCCCACCGCCTTCCGCGCCTTCCACGACCCGCCGTCTGACGCTCGGCGAGTACGATAAAGGGAGACGCCTGGCCTTGAGCTATGGCGCGTAGCGCCTCGGCATTGGTGGAGTCAATCGAGTCAAAAGCCAAAACCGGCCAATTACAGGAAGACGCAAGCCGGGCAATTTCCTGCGGATCAAGCAGCGTCAATGGCGCGGCCAGCTGATAACCTCGCCCTCGGACCTTGTGAATGGACAAACCCAGCTCAGCCTCCAGGTGCTGGATCTGCTTCCAGACAGCGCTGCGACTGATGCCCAAGGCAGCACCTAGCGCTTCACCCGAATGGAATCGGCCATCTTTAAGAAGCTTTAACAACGTCAGCATGCAAGTCTCGCCTCACAATGAGGCCCGCATGATAGCCACGCCCCGAGCAGTTGCATAGAAACCCGGAGAGTCAGATTTTCCTGCGGACAAAAACAAAACCCCTACCTGCATACGCAGATAGGGGTTTCGGAATTTAATCTTGACGATGACCTACTCTCACATGGGGAAACCCCACACTACCATCGGCGATGCATCGTTTCACTGCTGAGTTCGGGATGGGATCAGGTGGTTCCAATGCTCTATGGTCGTCAAGAAATTCGGGTACCGAACCGTCTTTCGACGCTTCAGCAAATTGGGTATGCGATAGTTTGTGCGGCTTTTGTGAATGGTTGCGAACTTTCGGTTCATTGCGTCTTCACACACCGCAATCTGGCCTTTCGACGCAAATTGCTTGGGTGTTATATGGTCAAGCCTCACGGGCAATTAGTATTGGTTAGCTCAACGCCTCACAGCGCTTACACACCCAACCTATCAACGTCGTAGTCTTCGACGGCCCTTCAGGGAACTCAAGGTTCCAGTGAGATCTCATCTTGAGGCTAGTTTCCCGCTTAGATGCTTTCAGCGGTTATCTATTCCGAACATAGCTACCCGGCAATGCCACTGGCGTGACAACCGGAACACCAGAGGTTCGTCCACTCCGGTCCTCTCGTACTAGGAGCAGCCCCTCTCAAATCTCAAACGTCCACGGCAGATAGGGACCGAACTGTCTCACGACGTTCTAAACCCAGCTCGCGTACCACTTTAAATGGCGAACAGCCATACCCTTGGGACCGGCTTCAGCCCCAGGATGTGATGAGCCGACATCGAGGTGCCAAACACCGCCGTCGATATGAACTCTTGGGCGGTATCAGCCTGTTATCCCCGGAGTACCTTTTATCCGTTGAGCGATGGCCCTTCCATACAGAACCACCGGATCACTAAGACCTACTTTCGTACCTGCTCGACGTGTCTGTCTCGCAGTCAAGCGCGCTTTTGCCTTTATACTCTACGACCGATTTCCGACCGGTCTGAGCGCACCTTCGTACTCCTCCGTTACTCTTTAGGAGGAGACCGCCCCAGTCAAACTACCCACCATACACTGTCCTCGATCCGGATAACGGACCTGAGTTAGAACCTCAAAGTTGCCAGGGTGGTATTTCAAGGATGGCTCCACGCGAACTGGCGTCCACGCTTCAAAGCCTCCCACCTATCCTACACAAGCAAATTCAAAGTCCAGTGCAAAGCTATAGTAAAGGTTCACGGGGTCTTTCCGTCTAGCCGCGGATACACTGCATCTTCACAGCGATTTCAATTTCACTGAGTCTCGGGTGGAGACAGCGCCGCCATCGTTACGCCATTCGTGCAGGTCGGAACTTACCCGACAAGGAATTTCGCTACCTTAGGACCGTTATAGTTACGGCCGCCGTTTACCGGGGCTTCGATCAAGAGCTTCGCGTTAGCTAACCCCATCAATTAACCTTCCGGCACCGGGCAGGCGTCACACCCTATACGTCCACTTTCGTGTTTGCAGAGTGCTGTGTTTTTAATAAACAGTCGCAGCGGCCTGGTATCTTCGACCGGCGTGGGCTTACGCAGCAAGTACTTCACCCTCACCGGCGCACCTTCTCCCGAAGTTACGGTGCCATTTTGCCTAGTTCCTTCACCCGAGTTCTCTCAAGCGCCTTGGTATTCTCTACCCAACCACCTGTGTCGGTTTGGGGTACGGTTCCTGGTTACCTGAAGCTTAGAAGCTTTTCTTGGAAGCATGGCATCAACCACTTCGTGTTCTAAAAGAACACTCGTCATCAGCTCTCGGCCTTAGAATCCCGGATTTACCTAAGATTCCAGCCTACCACCTTAAACTTGGACAACCAACGCCAAGCTGGCCTAGCCTTCTCCGTCCCTCCATCGCAATAACCAGAAGTACAGGAATATTAACCTGTTTTCCATCGACTACGCTTTTCAGCCTCGCCTTAGGGACCGACTAACCCTGCGTCGATTAACGTTGCGCAGGAAACCTTGGTCTTTCGGCGTGGGTGTTTTTCACACCCATTGTCGTTACTCATGTCAGCATTCGCACTTCTGATACCTCCAGCAAGCTTCTCAACTCACCTTCACAGGCTTACAGAACGCTCCTCTACCGCATCACCTAAGTGATACCCGTAGCTTCGGTGTATGGTTTGAGCCCCGTTACATCTTCCGCGCAGGCCGACTCGACTAGTGAGCTATTACGCTTTCTTTAAAGGGTGGCTGCTTCTAAGCCAACCTCCTAGCTGTCTAAGCCTTCCCACATCGTTTCCCACTTAACCATAACTTTGGGACCTTAGCTGACGGTCTGGGTTGTTTCCCTTTTCACGACGGACGTTAGCACCCGCCGTGTGTCTCCCATGCTCGGCACTTGTAGGTATTCGGAGTTTGCATCGGTTTGGTAAGTCGGGATGACCCCCTAGCCGAAACAGTGCTCTACCCCCTACAGTGATACATGAGGCGCTACCTAAATAGCTTTCGAGGAGAACCAGCTATCTCCGAGCTTGATTAGCCTTTCACTCCGATCCACAGGTCATCCGCTAACTTTTCAACGGTAGTCGGTTCGGTCCTCCAGTCAGTGTTACCTAACCTTCAACCTGCCCATGGATAGATCGCCCGGTTTCGGGTCTATTCCCAGCGACTAGACGCCCTATTAAGACTCGCTTTCGCTACGCCTCCCCTATTCGGTTAAGCTCGCCACTGAAAATAAGTCGCTGACC
>NZ_JBTMNG010000001.1:0-447500 GCF_054481335.1 Pseudomonas fluorescens group sp. PF-1 | reverse complement strand
ACGGCCAGCTGACCAACCTGCACAGCAAGGTCAGCGACCTCGAAACCATCACCCTCACCAAAAACAACAAGGGCTATACGTTCAATCGCATTACCGCCAAGCCGACCGTCCGCTCCGCCTACGTTCATGGCGTGATCAACAGCTCGCTGTCGCAGTCCGCTGCACGTGCCGGCCTGTCCCACAGCCTGACCATGGACATGGCCAGCGTGTTTGGTTATGACGTCGATTTCGCCCAGGACATTCGCCAGGGCGACGAATTCGATGTGATTTACGAGCAGAAAGTCGTCAATGGCAAAGCCGTCGGCAACGGTCCGATCCTGTCCGCACGCTTCACAAACCGTGGCAAAACCTACACCGCTGTGCGTTACACCAATAAACAAGGCAACAGCAGCTACTACACCGCTGAAGGCAACAGCATGCGCAAGGCATTCATCCGCACCCCAGTGGACTTTGCCCGCATCAGCTCGAAGTTTTCCATGGGCCGCAAGCACCCGATCCTGAACAAAATCCGCGCACATAAAGGTGTCGACTACGCAGCACCACGTGGCACTCCGATCAAGGCTGCCGGTGATGGCAAGGTAATGCTGGCAGGACGCCGCGGCGGCTACGGCAATACCATTATCCTCCAGCATGGCAACACCTACACCACGCTGTATGGCCACATGCAAGGCTTTGCCAAGGGCGTGAAGACCGGTGGCACCGTCAAACAGGGCCAGGTCATCGGCTACATCGGCACCACCGGACTTTCGACCGGACCGCACTTGCACTACGAGTTCCAGGTCAATGGCGTGCACGTGGATCCACTGGGCCAGAAATTGCCAATGGCTGATCCAATCGCCAAGGCCGAACGCGCCCGCTTCCTCGCACAGAGCCAGCCTCTGATGGCGCGCATGGAGCAGGAAAAGGCCACCATGCTGGCTTCGAGCAAGCGCTAAGCCATGCCGCTCTATATAGGCGTAATGTCCGGGACCAGCCTTGATGGACTGGATATTGCGCTGATCGAGCAAAACCAGGCGATCAGGCTGATCGCCACACACTACATACCCATGCCCGAAACGCTGCGCACCGAGCTACTTGGCCTGTGCGCCAGCGGCCCCGACGAGATAGCCCGCTCCGCCATCGCCCAGCAGAACTGGGTAACGCTCGCAGCGCAGGGCATTCACGGCCTCCTCGCACAAGAACAACTCAAACCTGAAGACATTCGAGCGATTGGCAGCCATGGTCAGACCATTCGCCATGAGCCGGCGCGAGGCTTTACGGTACAGATCGGTAATCCGGCGCTATTGACGGAGCTGACCCATATCACCGTGGTCAGTGATTTCCGCAGCCGCGATGTGGCCGCAGGCGGGCAAGGCGCCCCCTTGGTGCCTGCCTTCCACGAAGCCTTGTTTGAAGAGCGGGCCGGCAACCGAGCCGTGCTCAACGTCGGCGGCTTCAGCAACCTCAGCCTGATCGAGCCGGGCAAGCCTGTCGCCGGTTTCGACTGCGGCCCGGGGAATGTACTGCTGGACGCCTGGATTCATCAGCAGCGTGGCGACAACTTTGATCGCAACGGTCAATGGGCTGCCAGCGGAAAAGTCGAGCCAGTGCTGTTAAAAGCGCTGCTTAGCGACCCATTCTTCTTGACCAAGGGACCAAAGAGCACCGGCCGGGAGGTTTTCAACCTGCCATGGCTGATGCATCACCTGACGCAGTTGCCGACCTTCGCTTCCGAGGACGTGCAGGCATCACTACTTGAGTTGACTGCGCTGACCATCGTCGAATCCCTGCAAAGCGCCCAATCGAACACCCAGGAACTGCTGGTCTGTGGCGGCGGCGCGCATAACACCACGCTAATGAACCGACTGGCCAGCCTGCTGCCGGGCGCAACCGTCAGCAGCACTGCGGCTTACGGTGTCGACCCTGACTGGGTCGAAGCCATGGCCTTCGCCTGGCTGGCCCACTGCTGTCTCGAAGGCATCGCCGCCAATCGCCCGAGCGTCACCGGCGCCCGCGGCTTGCGTGTATTGGGCGCGATCTACCCCGCATAAACGCCAGACAGCAAAACGCCGCAGAGCCCAGAGGCCATGCGGCGCTTAGTGATGCAGGCGTGCTGATCAGATCGAGAACGAAGAGCCGCAGCCACAGGTTGTGGTTGCATTCGGGTTCTTGATGACGAAGCGCGAACCTTCCAGACCTTCCTGATAATCCACCTCGGCCCCGGCCAGGTACTGGAAGCTCATCGGATCGACCACCAGACTCACACCTTCGCGCTCGACGATGGTGTCGTCATCGGCCACTTCTTCATCGAAGGTGAAGCCATACTGAAAACCTGAACAACCGCCGCCCGTAACGAATACGCGCAGCTTCAAGCGATCATTCCCCTCTTCATCGACCAGGCTCTTCACCTTGTGCGCGGCACCGTGGGTAAATTGCAAAGCCGTGGGGGTGAAGGATTCGACGCTCATGCTGACTATCTCCCGGCGCTACGCCGCCATAATGCGTGATGACGCGCATTATCCGCTTCTCCTAGAAAAGCGGTCAACTATTGTTAGGGTATATCAACCAATCAAGTCGCCGACCCAGAATGAAAAAAGGCCCGTTCAACGGGCCTTTTTACTGGGCGCTACAGAGCCTTACGGCAACATGCCAGCGTGAGACAGACCAAGGCGTTCATCCAGTCCGAACAGGATGTTCATGTTCTGCACCGCCTGACCCGATGCACCTTTGACCAGGTTGTCGATCACCGACAGCACAACCACCAGATCACCGTCCTGTGGCCGATGTACCGCAATCCGGCAGACGTTGGCACCACGCACGCTGCGGGTTTCCGGGTGGCTTCCGGCGGGCATGACGTCGACAAACGGTTCGTTGGCATAACGCTTTTCGAACAGCGCCTGCAGATCCACCGAGCGATCCACGACAGTCGCGTACAGCGTGGAATGAATGCCACGGATCATCGGCGTCAGATGCGGAACAAAGGTCAGGCCGACATCCTTGCCTGCGGCACGACGCAGACCCTGGCGGATTTCCGGCAAGTGACGGTGGCCTTTGACGGCATAGGCCTTCATGCTCTCCGATGTCTCGGAGTACAACGAACCGACAGCAGCGCCACGACCGGCACCGCTGACACCGGACTTGCAGTCGGCGATCAGGCGCGATGCATCGGCAAGGCCAGCTTCAAGCAACGGCAGGAAACCCAATTGCGTAGCAGTCGGGTAGCAACCCGGCACTGCGATCAGTCGCGCCTTCTTGATCTGCTCGCGATTAACTTCCGGCAGGCCATACACCGCCTCATCCAGCAACGCTGGTGCGCCGTGCGGCTGGCCGTACCACTTGGCCCATTCATCAGCATCCTGCAGACGGAAGTCAGCCGACAGGTCGATGACCTTGGTCCCCGCCGCCAGCAACTCACCCGCCAGAGCGTGGGCAACGCCGTGTGGCGTGGCGAAGAACACCACGTCGCAGGCGCCCAGGGTCTTGATGTCCGGAACGGTGAACGCCAGGCCGTCGTAATGGCCTCGCAGGTTCGGGTACAGGTCGGCCACGGCCAGGCCGGCCTCGGATCGGGAAGTGATGACTACCACTTCAGCTTGCGGATGCTGTGCCAACAGACGCAGCAGTTCGACACCGGTGTAACCCGTGCCGCCGACGATACCGACCTTGACCATAAACCTGCCCTCAACGAACCCACTGGAAAGCCGTCGATAATAGGGGGCTGGCGCGCCTGCGACAACCGGCAAGGTGACGTATGGAGCCTCAAGCCTCTACTATCCCGACTACCGTGAATCTGGGAATAACCAAAATGCTTTATCTGTGGCTCAAAGCTTTTCACATCATCAGCGTCGTGTGCTGGTTTGCCGGCCTGTTTTACCTGCCGCGCCTGTTCGTCTATCACGCTCAAAGCGAGGACACCGTCAGCAAGGAACGCTTCAGCCTCATGGAGCGCAAGCTGTACCGCGGCATCATGGGCCCGGCAATGATCGCAACGCTGATTTTCGGCGGCTGGCTGATCAGCCTCAACCCTGGCGCCTACTTCAGCCAGGGCGGCTGGATGCACGCGAAACTGACCCTGGTGGTCCTGCTGATCGGCTACCACCACATGTGCGGCGCCCAAGTGAAGCGATTTGCCCGTGGCGAAAACACCCGTAGCCATGTCTTTTATCGCTGGTTCAATGAAGTGCCGGTTCTGATATTGCTGGCTATCGTGATTCTGGTCGTTATACGGCCGTTCTAAACTCAACAGGCACATCTCACCGGGGTACATCCCATGTCGCTGCCCGCTCTGCTCGAACAATGCTTGCGCCTACCCGTGGTGGTGGCGCCGATGTTCCTGATTTCCAATCCGCAACTGGTGCTCGCCTGCTGCCGCAACGGGCTGGTGGGCAGCTTTCCTGCGCTCAATCAGCGCGAGAGCAGCGGCTTCAAGAGCTGGCTGGAAGAGATCGAAGCCGGGCTCGCTTCGCTGGACAATCCCGCGCCGTACGCTGTGAACCTCATCGTCCACAACAGCAACCCGCGATTACAGGCCGATCTGGCGATCTGCATCGAGCACAAAGTGCCGATCGTGATCACCAGCCTTGGAGCAGTGAAAGAAGTGGTCGACGCCGTGCACAGTTACGGCGGCTTGGTGTTCCATGACGTGACGATTCGCCGCCATGCCGAAAAAGCCGCCGAGGCCGGCGTGGATGGGTTGATTGCGGTGGCCGCCGGTGCCGGTGGGCATGCCGGGACCTGGAGCCCGTTCTCGCTGATCGCCGAGATCCGACAGTTCTTCGACAAAACGTTGCTGCTGGCTGGATGCCTGAACCACGGGCACGAAATCCTCGCCGCCCAAATGCTCGGTGCGGACCTGGCCTACTTCGGCACACGCTTTATCGGCACGGCCGAAAGTCATGCGCCTGACGCCTACAAGGAGATGCTGCTGACATCCAGGGCGGCAGACATCATTCATACTCCAGCGGTGTCGGGTGTACCGGCGAGTTTCATGCGCCAGAGCCTGGAAGCCGCCGGGTTTGACATGGCAGCGCTGCAAAACAAGGGCGAAGTCAACTTCGGCGCCAAGCTCAAGCCGATCAGCGATGAAGCCAAAGCCTGGAAAACCGTGTGGTCCGCAGGCCAGGGCGTTGGGGGAATCGATGATTTACCCAGCGTTGACCAGTTGGTGGCACGGCTCGACGCGGAGTATCGCAAGGCACTGGAACATGCCGCACAACTGCCCAAACGCTGGCCTCGCTGACAGAAAAATCAGGCCATCCGGCATTTCACCCTTAAAACACTCGCGACAAGGATGCCTCGGCAATGAGCGAACACCGCTTCAAAATCGTCTTCGACGGCACGCTACTGCCGGGTGTTGATATCAATACCGCCAAACTCAATCTCGCCGCGCTATACAAAAGCGAGGTCGCCGCCGTCGAACGCTTGTTCAGCGGTCAACCCGTCACACTCAAACGTGACCTATCGCAGATTGACGCACAGACCTACCTGCAAGCCCTGAAGAACACCGGTATAGATGCCCACCTCGAGCCGGAACCCGTGATTGAACTGAATCTGTCCGATGTCCGTGATCACGCGCCCGCCGCTACAGAGCCCGACTCCCCCTACGCGCCACCGCAGGCTGACGTCGCTGAGCGGGTGCCTGAGTACGCGCCGCTCAAGCCGTTCGGCGTCGAAGGACGCATCGGACGCCTGCGGTTTCTGGCATGGTCAATGGTGCTGAGCCTGGTGACGATCGCGGTAGTCGGCGTATTTGCCCTGAGCGCCCTGGCCCTCGTCAGCACCGACTCGACCGCTGGCCTGATCGTCGGGGGTATTCTGGCGTTCATCCTGTGTGTGGCATTCCTCATCGCCACCATCCTCATCACCGTTCAGCGCCTGCATGATGTCGGCTGGTCGGGCTGGCTATGGTTGCTGAACCTTGTACCGTTCGTAGGCAGTTTCTTTCCGCTGCTGCTAGTAGTCTTACCGGGATCCGGCGTGGCCAACCGCTACGGCGCCCCTCCGCCGCCCAACAGCACGGCGGTCAAGGTACTGTCATCGTTATGGCTGGTGTTGATCGCCCTGATGATCGTCGGAGCAATGGCAGGCGGTATCTCAGCCATTCAGGACACATACGAAAACACCCTCGAAAACAGCTACCAAAGCGGCTCGGTCACCACCGACGAGATCGAAGTCGAGGTAGAACCGACACCAAATTCCACCGACGATGCAGCCGAACAAGCCCAGCCCCCTGTAGACTCTGCGCAAGAATGAACAGCGCTCCCCGCCCATGACACCTGCGTCGCGGCGCGGAGCTGTTGCGATGGAGAACTGCATGACCCGTTACGCTCTGATCACTGGCGCTTCCAGCGGCATCGGCCTGGCGATGGCCGAAGCGCTGGCCCGGCGTGGCCGCAGCCTGATTCTGGTGGCCCGCCAGCGTGATCAGCTGGAAAGTATTGCGATTGAACTGACCCAACGTTTTGGCGTGGAAGTGTTGTTCCGTGCCTGTGACCTGGGTGAGCCGCTGCGGCTCTCCGGGTTCCTGCTGGAACTGGAGGAAGGTGACCGGCAAATCGACTTGCTGGTCAATTGTGCCGGCATTGGCACTTGCGGCCCATTCCTGGCCCAGGACTGGATGACCGAGCAGGACCTGATCGAAGTGAATATTCTGGCGCTGACCCGCCTGTGCCATGCCATCGGCAACAGCATGGCGCTACAGGGCGGTGGACAGATTCTGAATGTGGCCTCGCTTGCGGCGTTCCAGCCCGGTCCGTGGATGAGTACGTATTACGCCAGCAAGGCTTACGTGCTGCATTTTTCCGAAGGCTTGCGCGTCGAGCTGAAAAAATGCGCAGTCAATGTATCAGTGCTCTGTCCTGGCCCCACGCGCACAGGCTTTTTCCGCACCGCACAACTGAACACCGACAAATTGGCCGACAGCAAACTGCTGATGAGTCCGGAAGAAGTCGCACTCTATACCGTGCGGGCCCTGGAGAAAAATCGCGCAATCATCATTCCGGGACGACGCAACCGCTGGCTCGCTGCCCTGCCCCGCTTCGGCTCGCGGTGGCTGACCCGGACAATCGCTGGCATGGTCATCAAGGCATACTGCCCGCGCTGATCGACCTGCAAGGTAAAACGCTGGGCTCGGGCAAAACCCATGAGTACACTCAGGCCAGCCCAAACAACGGAGAAAACAGCTGTGGATACTCTGTTCACCAAGATCATCAACCGGGAAATCCCGGCGAAGATCATTTATGAGGACGACCAGGTACTGGCCTTCCACGACATCGCCCCACAGGCGCCCGTGCATTTTCTGGTGATTCCGAAAAAACCGGTGCGCACCCTGAACGACCTGACCGAGGACGACAAGGCATTGGCCGGGCATATCCTGTTCACGGCCCAGCGCCTGGCCAAGGAACTGGGTTGCGAAGACGGCTTCCGCGTCGTCATGAACTGCAATGAACTGGGTGGCCAGACCGTCTACCACATTCACATGCACGTGCTGGGTCAGCGCCAGATGCTCTGGCCGCCGGGCTGATGTCGTAAAACCTGCAGGAGCGAGCTTGCTCTCGAAGCCGCAGTGGCAGCCAATACAATCGTTGGATGTCAGCGCCTCTTCGCGAGCAGGCTCGCTCCCACAAAGGCTTCACCTCATTGTCACCACCCCAGCCTCACAATGACCCAGCGCAAACCTTCCACGGCCGATTGAGTTAAACTGGCCGCCGAGATTCCCCCCGGAGGTCAGCATGACTACCCAGCGTCACTACTCGCCAATTGACCGCCTTCTGCTGCAAGCCGATGCCGCAATGCGTACTTTGCTGCCCTTCAGTGGTCAGCCGTACCGTCCGTCGCCTGCCATCGTGCAGCCGGACACGAAGATGAGCGATGAAGACACTCGGCACGTTGCCGGCCTGATGCGCATCAACCACACCGGTGAAGTCTGCGCCCAGGCGCTGTACCAGGGTCAGGCCCTGACCGCCAAGCTGCCGAAAGTGCGTGCCGCCATGGAGCATGCCGCCGAAGAAGAAATCGACCACCTGGTCTGGTGCGAGCAGCGCATTCATCAACTGGGTAGCCATACCAGCATTCTCAATCCGCTGTTTTACGGCATGTCGTTCGGGATTGGTGCGGTCGCCGGGTTGATCAGCGACAAAGTCAGCCTGGGGTTCGTTGCAGCGACCGAAGATCAGGTGTGCAAGCATTTGAACGAACACCTTGAGCAACTGCCAGCCGAAGATGAAAAGTCCCGGGCGATCCTTGAGCAGATGCGCCTTGATGAAGAACAACATGCCGAGAGCGCGCGCGAGGCGGGTGGTTTCCGCTTTCCGGCGCCAGTGAAGTTCGGCATGAGCTTGTTGGCCAAGGTCATGACCAAGAGTACTTATCGGATCTGACTCCGTTTTTGACAGACGCCCGCGCCAGCAATAAAAAAGGCGACTGCCGCAAGGTAGTCGCCTTTTTTGTGCTCGGTGGTCTTAGCTCGACATATTGCGCGCGTAGAAAATTTCGAGCATTTCGTGTTTCACACGGTCGGTCACCTGGGCACGCTGCTCAGAGGACAGATTGCTGGTGGCGTCACCGAACAGGTAGTTATCCAGTTCGAAGTTTTTCAGCAACATTTTGGTGTGGAACAGGTTTTCCTGATACACGTTCACGTCGGTCATCTGGTACGCGTCGCGGGTGTCGTCGGAAAGGTAGTTCTGAATCGAATTGATCTCGTGGTCGATGAAGTGCTTTTTGCCTTCAACGTCGCGGGTGAAACCACGCACACGGTAATCCACTGTCACGATGTCCGAATCGAACTGATGAATCAGGAAGTTGAGCGCTTTAAGCGGTGAAATGACCCCGCATGTCGACACGTCGATATCCACACGGAAGGTTGCAATGCCGTCGACCGGATGGATTTCCGGGTAGGTGTGCACCGTGATGTGGCTCTTGTCGAGGTGGGCCAGAATAATTTCGGGCAACGGGCCCGGAGATTCTTCGATCTGGCTGTCAGTCGGGGTCACCGGTTCTTCAGAGATCAGAATCGTGACGCTGGCGCCCTGCGGCTCATAGTCCTGACTGGCGATGTTCAGGATGTTGGCACCAATGATATCGACAACCTCTGTGAGGATCTGCGTCAGGCGCTTGGCGTTGTACTCTTTATTGATGTACTCAACGTAAGCCTGTTGGTCTTGCGGGGTTTCCGCGTAGCAGATGTCATAGATGTTGAAGCTCAAGGTCTTTGTCAGGTTATTGAACCCGTGGAGCTTGAGTTTGCTTTTCACCGTTAAAAACTCTCTATGTATTGCGGCCCGGCCGCGTGATCAAGCATGCCCGTCAGATGCGAAGGACGCACCTGCGTAGGACGGTTAACACCTCTTCGCGATGGCGATTTTGGTTGTCTGTTCGGGTGCGCGGCCTGTCGGAGGACTGGCCACTACCCTGAAAAAAGTGGCGCATTATGCAGACGTCGGCTTGGGATCGCCAGAGTCTGCACTGCTTTTATGATAGTTGAATGTCGATTCAACCGAGTTCGATGATTTCGTAGTCGTGGGTAATCTCGACACCGGCCGCACCGAGCATGATCGAGGCCGAGCAATACTTCTCGGCAGACAGTTCGATGGCACGCTTGACCTGGGCTTCTTTCAGGCCGCGGCCCTTGACCACAAAGTGCATGTGGATCTTGGTGAAGACCTTTGGATCTTCGGTCGCACGCTCAGCTTCGAGGAAGGCTTCGCAACTCTCGACGGCCTGACGGGACTTCTTGAGGATACTGACCACGTCGAAATTGCTGCAACCGCCAACGCCCAGCAGGAGCATCTCCATCGGCCGAACACCCAGGTTACGACCGCCAGCATCGGGCGGACCGTCCATGACCACGACATGACCACTACCGGATTCGCCGAGAAACATGGCTTCGCCAGCCCATTGGATGCGTGCCTTCATCGCCAAGACTCCACTGTATAAAAAAGGGTAGCCAGCTTAGCACAGGCCCCGTGATTGACAGCGCTCGCCTTCCTAGGACATAACCTCCTGAGCTGTAGGTAAATTCTCGAATATTGCAGGAAGCGTCTGTTAAGCTGGCGCCAATTCGCTGGCGCACAGCCAGGTTGCCGCGGCTTCGCGATGCATAAAAAACCAACTACACCGTGCAGTTTTTTCGGAATACAACCATGGTTGCGATTGCCCTACCCCCCAAGATCAAAAACCTCGACAAATTGTTGATGCATTGCCAGCGCCGTCGCTATCAGGCCAAGAGCAATATCATTTGTGCCGGTGATCGCTCGGAAACCCTGTTTTTCATTATTAAAGGCTCGGTCACCATCCTGATCGAGGATGACGACGGCCGGGAAATGATCATCGCCTACCTGAACGGCGGGGACTTTTTCGGTGAGCTGGGTCTGTTTGAACAAGCAGGCCTGGAACAGCAGCGCAGCGCCTGGGTACGCGCCAAGGTCGAATGCGAAGTCGCGGAAATCAGCTACGCGAAATTCCGCGAATTGTCCCAGCAAGATCCAGACATTCTTTACGTGCTAAGCGGACAAATCGCACAACGTTTGCGTAACACGACTCGAAAGGTCGGCGACCTGGCGTTCTTCGACGTCACCGGGCGTGTCGCCCGCTGCCTGCTGGAGTTGTGCAAACAGCCCGATGCGATGACCCACCCCGACGGCATGCAGATCAAAGTGACCCGTCAGGAAATCGGAAGGATTGTCGGGTGTTCCCGTGAGATGGTCGGCCGCGTGCTCAAGGACCTGGAAGAACGCAATCTCGTGGACGTCAAAGGCAAGACCATGGTGGTCTTCGGTACACGCTAAGCGCTGAACATCTGCGTCAGCATTTGTCGATACAGTTCATCGAGACGCTCCAGCGCGTCTGGTGCCGTAAACTTTTCATGCAAAGCGATATGGCTTTCGGCGCGTACTCGCTGCTCCAGACCGCAAGCCTCGTTGAAGCGGTTGACTGCGGCAACCATCGATTCACGCTCGTTATCCAGCAGCATAGCTCCGTGCACCAGCCCCACCGGGCGCTGGCCACCGTGGCTCTGGCGCCACCGCTGGGCCGTGCCGACCATCTTGCGGCCGTCGAGGTTGACGTTGAAACGGCCGTCGCAGAATGCGCCTTCGATTTCCCCAAGCGACGACGTACCGCCCTGTTCATCCAGCAACTGACAGATCGGGTCGCACAGCCGATGGTAACCGGACTCGATGCGGTTCAGATCCCCCTCGCTGCGCGGTGGTGCGTAAACCAGTGCGATGTTGATCGTCGATGCCGATTGCGGCACAGGTTCACCGCCTGTTTCGCGCAACAGCACTGGCCAGCCGGCGGCGGCAGAAACTTCGCAGGCGTGCTGGAAACCGGGCAGACGATTCAAGCGGCGCGGCATGACCAATGCGCGATCACTCGGTTGCCAGAACAGCAGGCCGAACTCCGAGGCGCCGGCGCAGACCGACGCCAACAAATCCTGTTCGGCTTGCAGGCCGGCTTCGATGGTCAGAGAAACAAGTGAGGTCATAAGGTATTCCCTAGGACATATCGTCTGTGGTGTTTCTTATGCCGCCATTGCGAGCAGGCTCGCTCCCACATTGAATCCCCTAGTGTTGGCAGAATTTTTGTGGGAGCGAGCCTGCTCGCGATAGGGTCGACTCGATCTGCGGGTGATCAGTCGAGTGTAGAACCACTGACAGGAATGCCACGCTCCGGAAAGAACAGGCGCTGCAGTTCGGTACCCGGGCTTTCGGCACGCATGAATGCTTCGCCGACCAGGAACGCGTAAACGTCGCTGATTTCCATCAATTCGACGTCGGCACGGTTGAGGATGCCGCTCTCGGTGATCACCAGGCGATCGCGCGGGATCCGCGGCAACAGGTCGAGGGTGGTTTCCAGACTGACATCAAAAGTGTGCAGGTTGCGGTTGTTCACGCCAACCAGCGGCGTGTCGAGGGTTTTCAAGGCCCGCTCCAGCTCGTCGCCATCGTGAACCTCCACCAGAACATCAAGGCCGACGCTTTTCGCCACCGACGCCAGCTCGGCCATTTTCACATCGTCCAAAGCGGAGACGATCAACAGCACGCAGTCCGCGCCCAGCGCACGAGCCTCGACGATCTGGTAGGGATCGATCATGAAATCCTTGCGAATCACCGGCAGTTTGCACGCGGCACGTGCCTGCTGCAGGTACTCATCAGCGCCCTGGAAATAGTCGATATCGGTGAGCACTGACAGGCAGGTAGCGCCGCCTTTCTCGTAGCTCCTGGCGATAGCGGCGGGAACGAAGTTCTCCCGAATCACGCCTTTGCTCGGCGATGCTTTTTTGATTTCAGCAATGACCGCCGGCTGTTTCAGCTTGGCCTGAGCCAGCAAAGCCTTGGCAAAACCACGGGGTGCATCGGCCGCCTTGGCCAGGCTTTCCAGCTCGGCGAGGCTCACGCGAGCACTGCGCTCGGCAACTTCCTCGACTTTGCGCGCCAGAATGTTTTCCAGAACCGTCGGTACACTCATCCCTCATTCTCCACTTTGAATACCGCGGTAAATGCACCCAGCTCCTCGAGTTTTTCCCGAGCGAGACCGGTGTGCAGCGCATCGTGCGCCAGGGCAACCCCCTCTTTCAAACTGCTGGCATGGTCGGCGGCGTACAAGGCGGCACCGGCATTGAGCATGATCATCTCAGCCGCTTTCTGACCGTTTTCGGTCTTGCGCTTGCCCAGCGCATCGCGGATCAGCTCAAGGGACGCCGCCGGGCTGTCCACCGCCAGGCCATGCAGGCTCTGGCTCTTCATACCCAAATCTTCCGGTTCGACCCAATATTCGGTGATCTGGTCATTCTTGAGTTCGGCAACAAAGGTTGGCGCAGCCAGGCTGAACTCGTCCAGACCGTCCTTCGAATGCACCACCAGCACATGCTTGCTGCCCAGACGCTGCAACACTTCAGCCAAAGGCCGGCACAACGCCTGAGTGAATACGCCGACCACTTGATGCTTCACACCGGCCGGATTCGTAAGCGGGCCGAGCATATTGAACAGCGTACGCAGGCCCAGGTCACGACGCGGACTCGCGGCGTATTTCATCGCAGAGTGATGAGTCTGGGCAAACATGAAACCAATACCAACGTTGTCGATACAACGCGCCACCTGGACCGGCGTCAGGTTCAGGTAGATACCGGCGGCTTCCAGCAAATCGGCACTGCCGCTCTTGCCCGAAACCGCACGGTTACCGTGCTTGGCCACGGTGCAGCCGGCCGCCGAAACCACGAAGGCGGCGGCGGTCGACACGTTGAAGATATTGGCGCCGTCGCCGCCGGTACCGACCACATCGACGACACCGTCGAGTGTCTTGAGCTCGACCTTGTCCGCCAGTTCACGCATCACCGACACGGCACCAACGATTTCATCGATGCTTTCACTCTTCATGCGCATGGCCATCATGAACGCGCCGATCTGCGCGTCCGTGCATTGTCCGGTCATGATTTCGCGCATCACATCGCGCATTTCATCGGTGCTGAGGTCGAGTTGCTCGACGATACGGCTCAGGGCAGTCTTGATATTCATGAAAAGTCCTTAGCGCGTGCCGCCGGTTTGTTTGAGGAAATTCGCGAACAGCTCGTGACCCTGTTCGGTGAGGATAGACTCCGGGTGAAACTGCACACCCTCAATGTTCAGGGTCTTGTGGCGCAGCCCCATGATCTCGTCCACCGAACCGTCTTCGAGCTGAGTCCAGGCGGTGAGCTCCAGGCAATCGGGCAGCGTTTCACGCTTAACGACCAAGGAATGATAGCGGGTGACCGTCAACGGATGATTCAACCCCTCGAACACGCCTTTGTCTTCGTGAAATACCGCGCTGGTCTTGCCGTGCATGACCTGGCGGGCACGGACCACATCGCCGCCAAAGGCCTGGCCGATGGACTGATGGCCCAGGCACACGCCGAGGATCGGCAGTTTGCCGGCGAAGTGCTTGATCGCCTCAATCGAAATACCGGCTTCGGTCGGGGTGCAAGGACCGGGAGACACCACGATGCGCTCGGGGTTGAGGGCTTCGATTTCAGCAATGGTAAGTTCATCGTTGCGCACGACTTTGACCTCGGCGCCCAGCTCACCCAGGTATTGCACAACGTTGTAGGTAAAAGAGTCGTAGTTATCGATCATCAGCAACATGGCGTTAAGAACCTCTTGAATTCACTGACTTCTAATGCAGCCTTCGGATGAACCACCCGCTGCGGCCTGCGCTCGATCGGTCGAGGCGGCCGGCATACGGGTCAGTCCATGGGTCAGCTTTCTGGAGTTTGTTCAGCCAGGGCAACGGCGCGGAACATCGCGCGGCGCTTGTTCAGGGTTTCTTCCCATTCCAGCGCCGGCACCGAGTCGGCGACGATGCCGCCACCGGCCTGCACATGCAGCTCGCCGTTCTTGATCACCGCCGTGCGGATTGCAATGGCGGTGTCCATGTTGCCGTTCCAGGCGAAGTAGCCGACGGCACCGCCGTAGACACCACGCTTGACCGGTTCCAGCTCGTCGATGATTTCCATCGCGCGAATCTTCGGTGCGCCCGACAAAGTGCCCGCCGGCAGGATTGCCCGCAGGGCGTCCATCGCCGTCAGCCCGGCCTTCAATTGCCCGGTGACGTTGGACACGATGTGCATCACGTTGGAATAACGTTCGATGACCATCTTCTCGGTGAGCTTCACCGAACCGATTTCCGAGACCCGACCGGTGTCGTTACGGCCCAGGTCGATCAACATCAAGTGCTCGGCGATTTCCTTGTCATCGGACAGCAGGTCTTTTTCCAGCGCCAGATCGGCTTCTTCGGTGGCCCCGCGCGGGCGGGTACCGGCAATCGGGCGCACCGTGATCAGGTTGTCTTCGACCCGCACCAGCACTTCCGGCGAACTGCCTACGACGTGGAAGTCGCCGAAATTGAAGAAGTACATGTAAGGCGTCGGGTTGAAGCAACGCAGCGCGCGGTACAGGTCGATGGGTGCAGCCTTGAAGTCAATCGACATGCGCTGGGACGGTACAACCTGCATGCAGTCGCCAGCCAGGATGTATTCCTTGATGGTGTCGACGGCTTTTTCGTAATCATCCTGGGTAAAACTGGAGCGGAACACCGGATCGGCCGATTGCTGCTTGCTGAAGTCCAGACCACGGCGTGGGGTGATCGGCTGACGCAGTTTTTCCAGCAGTTCTTCCAGGCGTGCACGACCTTGTTCGAAGGCGTCTTCCTGCGCCGGGTCGGCCAGGACGATGGCGTGCATCTTGCCGGCGAGGTTGTCGAACACCACCACCGCGTCGGAGACCATCAGCAGGATGTCCGGCACGCCCAGCGGATCCGGGTTCGGGCATTTGCCCAGACGCTTCTCCACATAACGCACGCAGTCGTAGCCGAAGTAACCCACCAGGCCGCCGTTGAAGCGCGGCAGACCGGCGATGGTCGGTACGTTATAGCGGGCCTTGAAGGTTTCGACGAAGGCCAGCGGGTCTTCCACGTCGTGACTTTCAGTCTCGACGCCATCGACGGTCACACTGACGTGATGGTCGTGAACCCGCAGCACGGTGCGGCATGGCAGGCCGATGATCGAGTAACGGCCCCACTTCTCCCCGCCCTGTACCGACTCCAGCAAGTAGGAATTGGGCTCATCGGCCAGTTTCAGGTAGATCGACAGCGGCGTGTCGAAGTCGGCCAGGGTTTCGCAGGCAAGCGGGATGCGGTTGTAGCCGGCAGCGGCCAAACGCAGGAATTCTTCGCGGATCATGAGGTGCCTCGTGGCTTGAGGGTCTAACAGTCAGGTATGCAAACGCGCCGGGTAACCGGCCAGGAAAAAGTCAGGCGCGCCAACGCCAGCGGGCCAGGGCCTTGATGACTTTCATCCAGAGTTTGCGAGTGACCACCACGATGGAATTTCCAGGAGGGGATTGAACAGCGTCGGGCAACGTTATCTCAGCCGCCGGATCCAGGCAACCGGGAATTAGCTTGCGCAGATCGTCGATCACCAGTGCCGGCGATTCCTCGGCGATCGGACGACCATGGTTATAGCCGTAGCTCAGGGCCACGCACTTGACCCCCGCCGCTTTCGCCGCCAGCACATCACTGCGCGAATCGCCGACGAACAAGGACTGCGACGCCGGGATATTGGTCATTTTCATCACGAAAAACAGGGCGGCCGGGTCCGGCTTTTTCTGCGGCAGGGTGTCGCCGCCGATGATCAGGCGGAAATACCGACCAATCTTCATCCGATCAAGCAGCGGCGCGACGAAGCGTTCCGGCTTGTTGGTGATCAGCGCCATCTCGACACCCTGTTTGTGCAGCCACTTCAGGGTATCGCGTACGCCGGGGTAAACCATGGTCAGCTCGTGACCATCTTCATAGAAGCCGTTGAACAGCTCCAGGGCATGTTCGGCTTCGGCCTCATCGACACCTTCGGCGTCGATGTTGTTGGCCAGGGCCCGGCGCACCAGCATCTGGACACCGTTACCCACCCACTCGCGCACCGATTCGATACCCGCGGGTTGACGGCCGAGCTTGAGCAGCATGTTATCCACAGCCGCTGCGAGGTCAGGGACCGAATCGATCAGCGTGCCGTCCAGATCGAACATCACCAACCTTGGCAGGCTTCCCGGGAACAGCTGCTCAAAACCGCTCATGGACGAGCCAGCGCCAGTTCGGAACGCATCTTCTCGATCACTTCCTGATAGTTCGGCGCGTTGAAAATGGCCGAACCGGCGACGAACGTGTCGGCACCAGCCGCAGCGATTTCACGGATGTTGTTGACGTTCACGCCGCCGTCGATTTCCAGGCGGATATCGCGGCCGGAGGCATCGATCAGAGCCCGTGCTTCGCGCAGCTTGTCGAGGGTGCCGGGGATGAACTTCTGCCCGCCGAAACCCGGGTTGACGCTCATCAGCAGGATCATGTCGACCTTGTCCATCACGTATTTGAGCACGTCCAGCGGGGTCGCGGGGTTGAACACCAGGCCCGATTTGCAGCCGCCTTCACGGATCAGTTGCAGGGAACGGTCGACGTGCTGCGTGGCTTCCGGGTGGAAGGTGATGTAGGTCGCGCCCGCTTCGATGAAGTCACCGACGATGCGGTCCACGGGGCTGACCATCAAATGCGCGTCGATCGGCGCGGTGACACCGTACTTGCGCAGTGCCGAGCACACCATCGGGCCGATGGTCAGGTTTGGCACGTAATGGTTGTCCATGACATCGAAGTGCACGAAGTCGGCGCCAGCGGCCAGGACATTGTCTACTTCTTCACCCAGGCGGGCGAAGTCGGCGGAGAGAATCGACGGAGCAATTACGAAGGGCTGCATGACGCACCTTTTCTGAGCAGAATCACGATGGCGCGCATTGTATACCTCATGCTTTGACGCGCGCACCGTGACCGCGATGATTGGGTTGTGCCTAGTAAGCCGCGCGGTAGATCTTCTCGATATCGACCGCATTCAGTTTGCGCGGATTATTACGCATCAGGCGCTCGATCCCCGCTGCTTCCACGGCCATGCTCGCAATGGCCTCCTCGGGAACCCCGAAGCTGCGCAGGTCTGAGGGGATTTCCACTGCCGCGCACAGCTCGGTCATGGCTTCCACCGCTTTATCGGCCGCTTGCGTGACGCTCAGATGAGCGGTCTTCACCCCCATGGCCTCGGCAATGTCCTGCATGCGCTCGAAGCAGGCCATCTTGTTCCAGTGCATGACATGGGGCAGCAGCAAGGCGTTGCTGACGCCGTGGGCAATGTTGTAACGCGCGCCCAGCGGATACGCCAGCGCATGGACCGCACCGACACCGGCATTACCAAAGGCCATGCCGGCCATCAGGCTGGCGGTAGCCATGTCTTCTCGGGCCTGCAGATTGGACGGATTGGCATAGGCCTTGGGCAGCGCCCGGACGATCAGTTTGATGGCCCCGATGGCCAGTGAGTCGGTTATCGCCGACGCATTCAGTGACAAATAAGACTCGATGGCATGCACCAGCGCATCGACACCACTGGCCGCTGTGACACTGCGGGGACACGTCAGGGTCATCTGCGGGCTGACCAGCGCAACGTCTGGCAACAGGTAGTCACTGACAATGCCTTTCTTCAACTGCGCGACCTTGTCGGAGAGGATCGCCACGTTGGTGACTTCCGAGCCGGTACCGGCGGTGGTCGGGATGGCGATCAGCGGCGGGCCTTTGCGCGGCACCTGGTCGATGCCGAACAAATCCTCCAGCGCACCGTGATAACCGGCATACGCCGCTACGCTCTTGGCGATGTCGATGGCGCTGCCGCCGCCCAGACCGATCAAGCCGTCATGCCCTCCATCGCGGTAGACCCGCATGCAGTCTTCGACGATGGCGATTTCCGGGTCCGGCAGAACCCGGTCGAAGATTTCGTAAGTACGCTCCCCCAACTGCGCCAGCGCCAGTTCCACCGTGCCGGATTTCACCAGGGCGGCGTCGGTGACGATCAGCGGGTTGTCGATGTCCAGACGCGTCAACTCAGCCGCCAGTTGCTCGATGGCTCCGGCGCCGGTGATCAGTTTGTGAGCGATTTTGAAAGAGGAAAGACTCATGTGCGCAGCCTCTTATAGGTAGGGGAGCTGGGCACAAGAGTAGCTGGGGATTTGGGGTTGTCTGGTATTCAGGTCGTGAATGACCGACGAGCCCGAGAACCACCAATAACACCTGTAGGAGCGAGCCTGCTCGCTCCTACAGTGGGTCGAGTGGCGTCAGACCTGCGCAGTACGCAGTTTCTCGCTACGCCCACGCAACCATTCCAGGGTCAGCAGCAGGATCACCGAGAAAGCGATCAGCAAGGTCGCCGCAGCGGCAATCGTCGGGCTGAGGTTTTCGCGGATCCCGCTGAACATCTGCCGTGGCAAGGTCGCTTGCTCTGGACCGGCGAGGAACAGCGTCACCACGACTTCGTCGAACGAGGTGGCGAAGGCGAACAATGCACCGGAAATCACACCGGGAGCGATCAGCGGCAAGGTTACCCGCCGAAACGCCGTCAGCGGCGAAGCACCGAGGCTGGCAGCGGCGCGCACCAGGTTTTGGTTAAACCCCTGCAACGTCGCCGACACGGTGATGATCACGAACGGCACGCCCAGTACCGCGTGCACCACGATCAACGAGAAGAAGCTGTTACCCAGGCCCAGCGGCGCAAAGAACAGGTAGCTGGCCACACCGATGATCACCACCGGCACCACCATCGGCGAAATCACCAGCGCCATGACCAGCGCCTTGCCGGGGAAGTCGCCACGGGTCAGGCCAATGGCCGCCAGCGTACCGAAGACCATCGCCAGCACCGTGGCCGCCGGGGCGACGATGATGCTGTTCTTCAGCGCACGCATCCACTCCGCCGAAGCGAAGAAATCGTGGTACCACTGCAGCGAGAAGCCCTGCAGCGGGTAGACCAGGAAACTGCCGGAGTTGAACGACAGCGGAATGATCACCAGTACCGGCAGGATCAGGAACAACAGAATCAGGCCGCAGAGAATCCGCAAACTGTAGAACCACACCCGCTCAATGGGCGACATATAAGGACTCAGCATTTTGTTCTCCCCTTAGCTCAGGCGCAGGCGACTGGCGCCTACCAGCCAGCTGTAAATCAGATAAAGCACGACCGTTGCCAGCAGAAGCAGCCCGCCCAGTGCGGTCGCCATGCCCCAGTTGATGCTGGTGTTGGTGTAGAAGGCGACGAAGTAGCTGACCATCTGATCGTTCGGGCTGCCCAGCAACGCCGGGGTGATGTAGTAGCCGATGGCGAGGATGAACACCAACAGGCAACCGGCGCCGACACCGGCATAGGTCTGCGGGAAGTACACCCGCCAGAAGCTTGCAAACGGATGGCAACCGAGGGAAATCGCCGCACGCATGTAGGTCGGCGAGATGCCTTTCATCACGCTGTAGATCGGCAGAATCATGAACGGCAGCAGGATGTGCACCATCGAGATGTAGACACCGGTGCGGTTGAACACCAGCTCCAGCGGCTTATCGATGATGCCCAGGGCCATCAGGCCGCTGTTGATCAGCCCCCCCGACTGCAGCAGCACGATCCACGCCGCGACCCGCACCAGGATCGAGGTCCAGAACGGCAGCAGCACCAGAATCATCAGCAGGTTGCTTTGACGCGATGGCAGGTTCGCCAGCAGGTAGGCCAATGGATAGGCCAGAACCAGACAGATCACCGTGATGATCAGGCCCATCCAGAAAGTGCGGGCGAAGATGTCGAGGTAGATGGCCTGATCCGGGGTGGCCGGGGCCAGTTCGCCGAGGTCATCGATACGGTGATCGACGGCAGCCAGCAAGTAGTAAGGCGTAATGCTGCTGGTGTTACGGCGTACAGCTTGCCAATAGGCCGGGTCACCCCAACGCTCGTCGAGACCTTCCAGCGCTTCTTTATAAGAGGTTGGCTCGGTGGCGAACGGCAAGGCACGTGCGGTTTTGGTCAACAGGCTGCGATAGCCGGCCAATTCCATGTTCAAGCGCTTGGACAGGTCGCCCAAGGTCTGATTCTTGCGGGCTTCAGCGAGGTCCTCGCTGGCGGCCTTGTACACCGGTTCAGCGGGCAGGCCACGGCCGTCCCAACTGGCGATAGCCGTCACGGTGCGCGGCATGCCGCCGACCACTTCCGGGTTACCGACACTTTTGTAGAGCAGCGCCACGATTGGCACCAGGAACACCAGCAACAGAAACAGCACCAGCGGCGCGATCAAGGCCTGGGCCTTCCAGCGGTTGACCCGCTCGGCGTGCTTGAGCCGTTGCTTCAAGGTGGGATCAGTGCCCGCGTTCAGGGGAACGGCGATAGCCATGGCGTACTCCGGAAATCTTTGATCGTTACAGAGGCATACAAACAACCTGTGGGAGCGAGCTTGCTCGCGATGGGGGCATAACATTCAACATCAATGTTGACTGACCCACTGCTATCGCGAGCAAGCTCGCTCCCACAAGGATTGCGGCGTTCAAACCACGGGGTTTGCTTACTTCGCGGCCCAGGAATTGAAGCGCTGTTCCAGTTGCTCGCCGTTGTCAGCCCAGAAGCTGACGTCGATCTGCACCTGGTTGGCGATGTTTTCCGGGGTGGTCGGCATGTCTTTCAGGACATCCTTGGCCAGCAACGGTACGGCTTGGGTGTTGGCCGGGCCGTAGGCGATGTTTTCCGAGTAGGTCTTCTGCTGCTGTGGCTGTACCGAGAAGGCGATGAATTTCTTCGCCGCTTCTGCCCGCGCCTTGTCCAGACCCTTTGGAATGGCCCATGCGTCGAAGTCGTAGATACCGCCGTTCCACACGACTTTCAGGTTGCTTTCTTTCTGCACGGCAGCGATACGACCGTTGTAGGCCGAGCTCATGACCACGTCGCCGGAAGCGAGGTATTGCGGTGGTTGAGCGCCGGCTTCCCACCATTGAATGCTTGGCTTGAGCTCATCGAGCTTCTTGAACGCACGGTCCTGGCCGTCTTTGCTGGCCAGCACTTTGTAGACGTCTTTCGGCGCAACGCCGTCGGCCATCAGAGCGAATTCCAGGGTGTACTTGGCGCCTTTACGCAGGCCACGCTTGCCCGGGAATTGCTTGGTGTCCCAGAAGTCCTTCCAGCTGGTCGGTGCGGTTTTCAGCTTGTCGGCGTTGTAGGCCAGCACGGTCGACCATACGAAGAAACCCACGCCGCACGGCTGGATCGCGCCTTTAACGTAGTCTTCGGTCTTGCCGAACAACTTCGGATCAAGCGGCTCGAACATGTCTTCGTCACAACCACGGGACAGTTCTGGCGACTCTACTTCCACCAGATCCCAGGACACGCTCTTGGTGTCGACCATGGCCTTGACCTTGGCCATTTCACCGTTGTACTCGCCTGCCACGATCTTGCCGTTGCCTGCCGCTTCCCACGGTGCATAGAAAGCTTTGACCTGCGCTGCCTTGTTCGCGCCGCCAAAGGACACCACGGTCAGGTCAGGGCCAGCGGCCATCGCGCTTGCTGCCCCCATCATGCCCAGTGCCAGAGCGGTGAATTTCAGGGATCTCAACATTTATTGTTCTCTCCACGTGCAGGGTTGGTGTTGGTATTGCCGGGGCGATCAGTTCGCCTCTAGAAGGGGATCGAGCGCGCGAACGTGTTCGACCTGCCAGCCAAGCGGTACCACATCGCCGACCGCCAGCCCGGGATCGAGCTCGGCAATCGGTTGTTTCACGAAGAAGTCGGTCTTGCCACAGACTTCAAGGCGAACCCGGACGTGGTCGCCCAGATAGATGAATTCCGCCACCCTTCCCGAGAAGCGGTTGGCGCAAGACTCGCTGGAGCCATTGAGGCTCACGCGCTCCGGACGAATCGACAGGGTGACGGGTTCACCGGTCCTGCCGACATTCACCGCCAGCGCTTCAACTTTTTCACCACGTCCCAGTTCCACCACACAGCGGTCGCCGGTCTGGCTGTGCAAACGGCCATTGAGACGGTTGTTCTCGCCGATGAAGTTGGCGACGAAGGTGTTTTTCGGCTCTTCGTAGAGCGTGCGCGGTGGCGCGATCTGCTGGATTTCACCCTGATGGAACACCGCCACGCGGTCAGACATGGTCAGGGCTTCGCCCTGGTCGTGGGTCACGTAGACCACGGTCACGCCCAGACGCTGGTGCAGGTGTTTGATTTCCATCTGCATGTGTTCACGCAACTGCTTGTCGAGCGCGCCGAGGGGTTCGTCCATCAGCACCAGTTGCGGCTCGAACACCAGTGCGCGGGCCAATGCCACACGTTGCTGCTGACCACCGGAAAGTTGTGCCGGATAACGCTGAGCAAAGGCATCGAGTTGCACCATGCTCAGTACACGCTTGACCTTGTCGCCCACATCGCTCTTGTTCATGCCACGCACCGTGAGCGGGAACGCCAGGTTCTCGGCGACCGTCATGTGCGGGAACAACGCGTAGTTCTGGAACACCATGCCAATGTCGCGTTTGTGCGGCGGCACGTTATTGATGGCGCGACCAGCCAGGAGGATCTCGCCGGCGGTCGGTGTTTCGAAACCGGCAAGCATCATCAGGCTGGTGGTCTTGCCGGAACCGGATGGCCCGAGCAAGGTGAGGAATTCGCCTTTGCGAATATCCAGGTTGAGGTCTTTGACGATCAGGTTCTCGCCGTCGTAGCTCTTCTGCACTCCACGAAAGCTGACCAGAACATCATTGGCCCCTGCACTTGAATCGACCTGGCTCATACCCACACCTTTGTTGTTGATGACTGCTGTGGACTAAGCCTAGTGGACGCTGGGGACCACGCAAATCGGGGTGCAGGAGAGAATCGCCTCAGACGGATGGAAGGTTGGGGGTAGGGATTGCCCTACAAGGATGGCGCGTTTTGGCATACGCAGAGGCAAGCTGTCAGCCAGAAGCAGCAAGCAAAGGCAAAAGCGCTGAAACCATGTGTCGCAAATGGGTATGCGAACACTAAACCTGTGGGAGCGAGCAAGCTCCCACAGGTTTAGAGGAGTTTGTGTTCCATCGCGTACTTCACCAGTTCCGCCAGCGAAGTGATGTTGAGTTTCTGCATCAACCGCGCCTTGTGGGTGCTGATGGTCTTGCTGCTCAACGCCAATTGCTGGGCGATGTCGTTGACGTTCGCCCCCTGGGCCAGGCGTTCGAACACTGAAAACTCACGTTCCGACAGCAGCGAGTGCAAGGGCCGCGAATCGGTCAGGCCGACTTCGAAGACCATGCGGTCGGCCAGGTCCGGATCGATATAACGCCCACCCGCCGCAACCCGGCGGATGGCGGTCAACAGCAGGGCCGGGTCGCTGTCCTTGGTGGCATAACCTGCGGCGCCGACCTTCAACGCCCGCGCCGCCATTTGCGCTTCGTCGTGCATCGACAGCACCAGAATCACCGGCGGATTGTTCAGCGCACGTATCCGTGGAATCGCTTCGAGGCCGTTGACGCCCGGCATGGAGATGTCCAGCAGCACCACTTCACAGGGCACATGTCTCAAGGTCTCGAGCAACTGTTCGCCATTACTCGCCTCCCCCACCACCAGCAGATCCTTGGCCAGGCCAATCAATTGCTTGATGCCTTCGCGGACGATGGTGTGGTCTTCGGCTACCAGTACACGGATCACTTACTTCTCCTCATCCAACGGCACTCGCACGATCAGGGTCGTGCCCTCGCCCGGCTCACTCTCAAGCGACAATTGGCCGCCCATGATCAACACTCGCTCGCGCATGCCGACCACCCCAAAGGAGGTCGGCCTGCCCGCGGCTGCAACAAATCCTACGCCATCATCGCTGATGGTCAGACACAACTCATTGCCATCAAGGGCCAGTGTCAGTTCGACAGTATGCGCCTGGGCATGGCGCATGACATTGGTCAGTGCTTCCTGAAGGATGCGGAACAGGCCAATCGCCTTGGCATCACTGAGCACCGGCAAATTGTCCGGCACCTGCACCAGACAAGGAATCTGCGTGCGCGCCTCGAAGCGACGGGCCTGCCATTCAATGGCCGAGGCAATCCCGGCATCAAGAATCGGTGGCCGCAACGCTGTCGCCACATCACGCACCAGCTGGAACAACTGCGCGATCAGGCGCTTCATGCTGTTCAGGCGTTCGTTCAGACCGGGGGCGAGCTGGGCGTAGGCCAGTTCGCACATGGACGTTTCCAGTTTGAGCACGGTCAACATTTGCCCCAGCTCGTCGTGGACTTCCCGCGCGATGCGGGCCTTTTCCTCTTCACGCACGCTCTCCAGGTGCGCGGACAACTCCCGCAGTTGCTCCCGGGAACTGGCCAGCTCCAGTTCGATGCGTTTGCTCTCGCTGATGTCCCAGACGATCCCATCCCATACGTACGCGCCGTCCTCGAGTCGCCGGGTAATCGCCTTGATTTCCGCCCAGCGTTGCTCGCCCTGACGGGTCAGGATTCGCCCTTGCCATGACCAGTCGCTGTCGGTGTCCAGGGCGTGGTCCTGGGTCTGGTGATAGCTGGCCTTGTCGTCCGGGTGCACCAGGCTACGCAGGCCTTTGTCGCGATGAGCCAGGGTGGCCGGCGAGTACCCCACCAGACTCTCGCTGCCTTCACTGATATAGGCAAAATCGATCTGCCCGGTCACCGGCGCCCGCTCAAGGCGAAAGACCAGTCCAGGCACATTCGCCGCGATCCCTTGCAGCCGCGCTTCGCTTTCCTGCAGTGCGGCCAGGGCACGGCGGCGCTCGGTGACATCGGTGAGGTAAACCACCAGGTATTCGCCATCGCGAAAACGCAGGAAACTCAGCGAGACGTCTGCCGGCAGGATGCTGCCGTCGGCCCGCAGGCAATTGGTTTCGAAACTTTGCGGGGCGTCGTCGCTGGCCCTGGCGAGTTTCCACAGGTTCAACCAGCGATCCATGTTCAGACCGGGCTCGAAGTCGATCAGGGGGCGATCGATGATTCCCCCCGATGAATAGCCCAACATGCTTTCGGCCGCTCGGTTGGCGTAGCGCACATGACTGTCCCAATTGACCCAGAGGATACCGACGGTGCTCTGATCGATGGAAAACTGCGTCAGCCGCAAGGCTTCTTCACTCGCGGCACGCAAGGCAATGTCTTGCTGCGCCGCCGCCAGTCGTTGCTCCAGGCTGAGCTGCTGACGGCGCTGCCAAAACACGATGGCCATGCTGCTCAATGCCAACACCAGCAACAGCAGGCAAAGGTTTTGCCAGAAGCCCGGCGTTTCAGTGAGCCGCGGGTACTTGGGCTGAAGCCATTGGTTGTGCAGGGTCTCCAGATCCTTGGCCGGGATTGCCCGTAATGCGCTTTCGACGATGCCTGCCAACTCCGGCAGGTCGCGCCGCGTCGCGATTCGCAACAGTTGGGGCAAGCCGATGTCGCCCACGACGACCAGCTCGGCGAACTCCGGCTCGACAGACAGACGCCCCAATTGCGCCTCATCGACGACGGCGTAGGCCGCTTGCTGACTCAACAACAATTGCAACGCCTGACGCTCGACCGGAACGCCCTGCAGGTTTAAATGCGGGTAGTTGCTGCGCAGGTAATCGGCAGTGACGCTGGGCATGCGTATCGCGACGCGGGTCTGGCTGTCGAGTTTTTCCAGCTCGACCGCGCCGGTGCTTTTCTGGTCGCTGACCACCAATTGAGGCACGCGCATGTATGGGTCGGAAAACTGCCAGAGGCGCAAACCACCAGGCGTCTGGGTCAGCCCTGGCGCGATGTCGATTTCGCCCTGGCGCGCAGCGGCTTCCAACTGCTCAAGGTCGGGAAAGTTACGCCAGGTCAGTTCGACCTTGAGCGACTTGGCCAGCCATTTCATCAGCTCGACGTTAACCCCGGACAGCCGCTGCAAGCGGCGATCGTATTGCGCATAGGGCGCTTGCAACACCAGCCCGACCCGCAATTCTCCTTGCCGGGCCAGCCACTGTTGCTGCTTGGGCGACAAGATTGCAACGTGCGCCGGGGGCATGACTGCCGCCCAGCCCATCAAGGGAAACCACAAACAGCCGATAACCCACAGGCAGCGAAAACGCATCATCGAACTCTCACACACTGACAAATACTGACCAACCCATTAGGCTGCCGGAATTACTTCTGGCCTGGAATATCCGATGCCCCCTGTCTACCGCCTGGCACTGCCAGCATTGTGCCTGTCGCTGATCCTGCCTTGCGCTTTTTCGGTCGAAGCTGCCGACCCGGCACCCGATGCCGCGCAAAAGCCCGCCGAAGAAAAACCGGTCGAACGCCAGCCCTTGCCTGAGCGTAGTCAGGAAGAAGCGACAGCACTCGAGCGAAAAATCCCGGCTCAGGAACAGCAGCAACTGCAAGCGGGCGGCGATACCTTCCTGGCCTTATGGAAACCGGCCAATACGGCCGAACCCAAAGGTGCGGTGATTATCATCCCGGGCGCGGGCGAAACCGTTGACTGGCCTCAAGCGATCGGCCCTTTACGGCGCAACTTGCCGAACGCCGCGTGGAGCAGCCTGAGTATCACCTTGCCGGACCTGCAAAGCGATGCCATTGCGCCGCGCATCGTTGAAGTGGCGCCAGCCCCCAAGGCGGCGGACACCGGCAGCAAGGATTCGACAACCGCGTCCCCCATCGAACAGGCGGCTGGTGGCGAAGCGGACGTGGCCGACAAGGCGATCGCCGAAACCACGGAAGAGCAGGCCAAGGCCGATGCCGAGCGGATCTTCGCCCGTATCGACGCCGCGATTGCGTTCGCTGAACAGCAAAGCGCGCGCAGCATCGTCGTATTGGGACACGGCACTGGCGCTTACTGGGCGGCACGCTACCTGAGCGAAAAACAGACATCGCAGGTCGAGCGGTTCGTCATGGTTGCCGCGCAGACGCCGGTTCAAGCGAAACCCGAACTGGACGAGCTCACGCCAACCCTGAAACTGCCTACCGCCGACATTTACTATAAGGACAAACCCCTGGACCGCGACGCGGCGCTCGCCCGTTTACAGGCCAGCAAACGCTTGAAGTCTTCGGCGTTTAGCCAGGTGTCGCTCAAGGCATTACCGGGCAATGCCAAGGCTGAGCAGGAACAATTGGTGCGCCGGGTTCGGGGTTGGTTAAGTCCACAAACCGCAGCAGACTGAGTGACCGGGTCGCCTGTATCGCGGGCTTGCCAGCGATACAGGCATCACGAGCCATCCACACCGTTGCCGCTATCAAAAATCCCGCCGCTGACGAATCAGCATATAAGCACCCTGCAATTCACGAGTTTTCTCGGTTGCTTCGCGGACCTGAAGTTCCGTCGCCCCCCTTCCGGCGACTTTGTCCGGATGATGACGACTGAGCAGGCGGCGATAGGCACGCTTGATCTGCGCCGGCTCAGTGGTGGCTGATACGCCCAACAGCCGCATGGCGTCTTGATAGGTGGCTGCTTTGTTCGCCACCGATCGCTTTTGCGGCTCATAGTCCGCCGCCAACGCCTGCACCTGATGCGACCGCCAGCCCAGCCACCGCCCCCATTGAGCAATCAACTCCCGCTCACGGGTGCCGGCCCGGCCGTCCGCCCAGATCATCCGCCAACAGGCGCGCAATACCCCTTCTGCCGCATGGGGTTGCGCACTCAAGCGGCGCAGATAACCACGCAACCGATCATTGCCCGACTTGCCGCGATTGAACGCTGCTATCGCCCGACGCTGAGCCGATTCGTTCATCTCCAGCGCCCGCATTTCCTGCCGCGCCTGCTGAATATGGCCATCCACAACCTGCCCGTCGCTCTTGGCCAATCGCCCCAACAAAACAAACAACAGTTCATCGTTGCGCAGCGCCGGGCGGCCACCAAGCTTTTCAAGCAAGTGCCCCCAGCTCTGCAAGTGCAGGCGCCGGTCCAGCGCCTGCCCCAACAATGCACCCAGCATGGCCCCGGGAATGCTGGCGATGGCAAAACCCGCTCCGGCTCCAATCAGAGTCCCTGGCCACAGCATGTCAACGTCTCGCTTCAATCAGGGTTTCGACTTGCGCCAATCGCTCGTGAGTGCCGACATCGACCCACTGCCCGTTCAGCCGTTCGCCGGACACTTGTCCGTTCGCCATTGCCGAGCGCAGTAACGGTGCCAGTTTGAACGCCCCGGCAGAGCAGCCTTCGAACAGCTGCGGATGTAGCACTGCGATACCGCTGTAGGTCAGCGTGGGCGCATCCGCTTGACTGTCGCGCACCTGCCCGTCGATCAACTGGAAGTCCCCGGCCGGATGGTGGTCCGGGTTGTTCGCCAGCACCAGGTGAGCCAGACCGACAATCGGCTGATGCAACACGCTGAAGTCGTAATCGGTCCAGATATCGCCGTTGACCACCACAAAAGCCTCATCACCCAACAACGGCAATGCGCGGAAAATCCCGCCTCCCGTTTCCAGCGGCTCCCCTTCCGGCGAATACTGAATGTGCACACCGTACCGCGAGCCATCGCCCAGATAGTCTTCGATCTGCTGGCCCAGCCAGGCATGATTGATCACGATTTCGTCAAACCCGGCCGCCGCCAGGGCACGCAGGTGATACTCGATCAGGGGCACCCCACCTGCACGGACCAGCGGCTTTGGCGTGGTCAGCGTCAGGGGGCGCATGCGCTCGCCCTTGCCTGCTGCCAGAATCATTGCCTTCATGCCGTGACTCCAGCACGCAGACTGGCCAGCAACACGTCCAGCTCAGCCAACTCCGGACGACGCGCAATCACAGCATCTATATATGCAAAGAAACGCGGCACATCACCCAGGTAGCGTGGCTTGCCGTCGCGATGACAGATGCGGGCGAAGATGCCGATCACTTTCAGGTGACGCTGCACACCCATCAAGTCACTGGCACGCAGGAAATCCTCGAAGTCGGGCTGAACCGGAATATTCAACGCCGCCGCTTGCTGCCAGTAACTCTCCAGCCAGCCACGCACGCGCTCCTCGGGCCAACTGAGGAAGGCATCCTTGAACAGACACGTCACGTCATAAGTCACCGGACCATAAACAGCATCCTGGAAGTCCAGCACGCCGGGATTCGGTTCGCTGAGCATCAGATTGCGTGGCATATAGTCACGATGTACGAGGACTTTCGGCTGGGCCAATGCGCTGTCGATCAACAGGTCGCTGACCTGCTGCCAAAGCACTTGCTGAGCGGCGTCGAACTCGATGCCCAGCTCGCGTTTCACGTACCACTCGGGAAACAACTCCAACTCTCGACGCAGCAGCGCCACGTCATAACTCGGTAGTGGCGCAACCATCGGCAACTGTTGAAACGCCAGCAGTGCTTGCAGCGCATCGGTGAACAAATCGTCGGCGTTTTCGCTGTCGATGACATCCAGATACGTCTTGTTGCCCAAGTCATTGAGCAAAAGAAAACCGCGCTCGAGGTCCTCGGCATAAATTTTCGGCACATTTATTCCGGATTTCGCCAGTAAAAAAGCGATATCCACGAAGGGTTTGCAGTTTTCCTGAGGCGGCGGGGCATCCATCACGATGAAACTTTTTCCCGCACCTTCCCAACGAAAATAACGTCGGAAACTCGCATCGCTACTGGCTGCGGTCAACGTGGCCGGGGGTACGGCACCCCAACCCTGTTCTGTATAAAGGTTTGCCAATTGCTCATCGAGCCAAACTTTCAGGTGTTGCAAACGTACATCTTGGTCAGGCATTGCAAGGGTCTCCGACGGCGCTAGCCGTCAAGCGGGTCATGCTTTATTATCCAGCATCTTTTTCAGACCATCGAGAGGCGTGCGGCCCACACCGCGGGCAGATGGCACGCAGGAAGCCCGGACTAATAAGATGGCATTGAAATCCCCCGCGTTTCGTAAAAAATTTCCGTTGTTGGTAACCGGCAGTATGCTGGCCTTGCAACCTCTAGCCACTTCCTTCGTGGTCGCCGCGGAACAGTATGACTGCTCAGTCTCTGCTTCGGGTGCCTGGGCATGTGCGCCAAAGGCGCCGGCGGCAGCCTTGCCACCGCGTCCCGTGCATGAAGGCAGCGCAGTCAGCGCCACTGGCGAGACCCCGTCACAGGAAGGCACCAGTGAAGACACCGGCGCCAAGCCTGTGCTCGTGACCGAGTCCAAGGGGCGCGGCCTGAAGTCGCGTAGCGAAGACTATAGCCACCTCGACTGGGTTCCACGCGATCAGCTCACAGCGGCGCAATTGGCAGAAACCGGTCCTTATTGCTCTGGTTCCTATATCGAACCGATTCGTCCTGGCATGAATGACAAGACGAATAAAAGTGACGCGCCAACCTTTATCGGCGCGAAAGCCTCTCGCTACAAGCAGGATGAACAAGTCGCCACCCTGGCCGGTGACGTGGTCATGCGCCAGGGCAGCATGCAGGTCGAAGCCGACGAGGCCAACCTGTACCAGGCCGAGAGCCGTGGCGAACTCAGCGGCAATGTCCGTATCCGCGACAACGGCGCACTGATCGTGGGCGATCACGCCGATGTGCAGCTCGACACCGGTGAAGCCAAGGTCGATAACGCCGAATACGTGATGCACAAGTCGCGTATTCGCGGTAACGCGCTGTACGCCAAACGTGCCGAGAACGCGATCATCCGCCTCAAGGATGGTACGTACACCACGTGCGAACCGAACAGCAACGCCTGGCAGCTCAAGGGCAACAACATCACCCTGAACCCGGCTACCGGCTTCGGTACTGCGACCAACGTGACACTGCGGGTCAAGGACATTCCTGTCCTGTACACGCCGTACATCTATTTCCCGATCGACGACCGCCGCCAGTCCGGCTTCCTGCCGCCGACCATCGGCACCGGCAGCGATACCGGCTTCATGCTGGTGACACCGTACTACTTCAACCTGGCACCGAACTACGACGCCACGTTGTACCCGCGCTACATGGAAAAGCATGGCTTGTTGATGGAAGGCGAGTTCCGCTACCTCACCAAGTCCAGCGAAGGCCAGTTCGGTGCTGCGTACCTCAACGACGAGGACACCGAGCGCAGCAAGCAGACCGATTACGAGAAAAACCGCTACATGTACAACTGGCAACACAAGGGCGGCCTCGATTCGCGAGTCTTCACGCAAGTCGATTACACCAAGATCAGCGATCCTTATTACTTCCAGGATCTGCAGACCGACCAGATTGGTGTGAAAAGCGCAGACTATGTGAACCAACAAGGCTCCGTCACCTATCGTGGCGACAGCTACACCGCCCGCGTGAACGCCCAGGCTTACGAGCTTGCAACCGTTTCGAACATCACGCCGTATGACCGTCTGCCGCAGATCACCTTCGACGGTGCACTGCCATATCATCCAAACGGCCTGAATTTCACCTATAACACTGAAGTCGTACGGTTCGATCGCGACCTGAAAAATGGCACGTTCACCGATGAAAACGGCAATGTGTCGCCGCGACTGGACACCAACGTTCAAGGTCTGGCACGCGCCAACGGCGATCGCCTCAATCTTGCACCGGCCGTAAGCCTGCCGCTCGACTGGACTTATGGTTTCCTGAAGCCAACGCTCAAGTACCAATACACCCAGTATCAACTGGACCTGGACAGCATCGGCAAAAGCCAGATTGCTGCGCAGACACCGGAACAGGACCAGCTCAATGGTACCTTCGGCAGCAACCAGAATCGTGGCGTGCCGATTGCCAGCATCGACAGCGGCCTGTACTTCGATCGCAACACCCAATGGTTCGGCAAGAACTATCGTCAGACCCTTGAGCCGCGCTTGTTCTACTTGTACGTGCCGGAAAAGGACCAGGAAAACATTCCGGTGTTCGACACCAGCGAATACACCTTCAACTATGCGTCGCTGTTCCGTGACAACCGCTTCTCGGGTTCCGACCGCGTCGGTGACGAGAACAAGCTGTCCCTGGGCGTGACCAGCCGCTGGATTGAAGACAACGGCTTCGAGCGTCAACGCGTCAGTGTCGGTCAGGCCCTGTACTTCAAGGATCGCGAAGTCCAGTTGCCGGGCATCGATGCGAAAACCCGTCAGGATGCGCATTCGAACGTTTCGCCTTACGCACTGGATTACGAATATCGCTGGAACCGCGATTGGCGCACGACGGCCGATTACAACTGGGACCCGGACAGCCGCAGCCCTCGCTCGGGCAGCGCGATGTTCCACTACCAGCCTGAAGACAACCCGAACAAGGTCATCAACGCCGGCTATCGCTATCGTAATGACCAGGTGCGTTATGACCAGAACACCGGTAAATGGCAGGTGGGCGGCGGTGACTATGGCACCCCGGGTCAGCCTGGCTACGTGAAGGATTACTACAAAATCCAACAGCACGACTTCTCGGTAATCTGGCCAGTCGTGCCGCAATGGAACGCCATCAGCCGCTGGCAGTATGACTACAACCGTAACCGTACCCTGGAAGCCTTCGGTGGTTTCGAGTACGACAACTGCTGCTGGAAACTGCGCCTGATCAACCGTTACTGGGTTTCCTACGACGAATTCAGTCAGGAAGCACCGCAAAACGAAAAAGGCGACCACGGCGTATTCCTACAAATCGTTCTGAAGGGACTCGGCGGCCTCACCGGCGCCAAAGTAGAGAGCTTCCTCGACAAAGGCATCCAAGGTTATCGTGAACGTGAAGACCAAGCTTTCTGATTGTCTGCGCCCGCTGCTGCTGGGCGCGCTGTTCCTGGGTACCGCGGCCAACGCCGCGGTACAGTCCATCGATAAAGTGGTGGCCATTGTCGATAACGATGTGGTCATGCAGAGCCAACTGGACCAGCGGGTCCATGACGTTCAGCAAACCATCGCCAAGCGCGGCACCGCCGTGCCACCGGCCAGCGTGCTGGAGCAACAGGTGCTCGAGCGCCTGATCGTCGAAAACCTGCAACTGCAGATCGGCGAACGTTCCGGCATCCGCATCACCGATGAAGAACTGAACCAGGCTGTCGGCACCATTGCCCAGCGAAACAACATGTCGATCGATCAATTCCGCGCCGCGCTGACTCGCGACGGCGTGTCATATGACGATGCACGTGAACAGATTCGTCGCGAGATGGTGATCAGCCGCGTGCGTCAGCGTCGTGTGGCTGAGCGCATCCAGGTCTCCGAGCAGGAAGTGAAGAACTTCCTGGCGTCGGACCTCGGCAAAATGCAGCTGTCCGAAGAGTTCCGCCTGGCCAACATCCTGATTCCTACGCCAGAAAGCGCCAACTCTGACGCGATTCAGAATGCTGCCAAACAGGCTGATGCGATTTATCAACAACTCAAGCAAGGCGCCGACTTCGGTCAATTGGCCATCGCCAAATCCGCCAGCGAAACCGCACTGGAAGGCGGCGACATGGGCTGGCGTAAAGCCGCTCAACTGCCACCGCCGTTCGATCGCCTGCTGAGCACCATGGCGGTCGGCGATGTGACCCAGCCGATGCGTACGCCGGGCGGTTTCATCATCTTGAAGATCACCGACAAGCGTGGCGGCGAGACCCAGGTACGTGACGAAGTGCATGTGCGCCACATCCTGGTCAAACCAAGCCCGATTCGCGACGAAGAAAAAACCAAGGCCCTGGTTCAGTCGCTCTATACCCGCATCGAGGCGGGCGAAGACTTCGGCGAACTGGCGAAAAGCTACTCGGAAGACCCGGGTTCCGCCCTCAACGGTGGCGACCTGAACTGGATCGACCCGAGCGTTCTGGTCCCGGAATTCCGCGAAGTGATGTCCAAGACCCCGCAAGGTCAACTGTCCAAGCCTTTCAAGACTCAATACGGCTGGCACGTCCTGGAAGTCCTTGGCCGCCGCGCCACCGACAACACCACCCAGGCTCGCGAGCAACAAGCGATGACCGTACTGCGTAACCGCAAATACGACGAAGAGCTGCAAACCTGGCTGCGTCAGATCCGTGACGAAGCGTATGTTGAAATCAAACTCCCTGGCGCGAACCAGGCAGCGCAGTGAAACCCAAACGTTTTGCGCTGACACCCGGTGAACCAGCCGGCATAGGTCCCGACCTGTGCCTGCTGCTCGCCTCGCAAGCCCAGCCGCACCCCCTGATTGCCATTACCAGCCGCGACCTGCTCCTCGAGCGGGCCGCGCAACTGGGCGTGGCTGTCGACTTGCTGCCGGTCACTCCAGACGCCTGGCCAGATGCGCCCGCACCCGCCAACAGCCTGTATGTCTGGGATACCCCACTCAACGCCAAGGTCGTCGCCGGGCAACTGGACAAGGCCAATGCCGCTTTCGTCCTGGAGACCCTGACCCGCGCAGGCCAAGGCTGCCTGGACGGGCACTTTGCCGGAATGATCACGGCCCCCGTGCACAAGGGCGTGATCAACGAATCCGGGATCGCCTTTTCCGGACACACCGAATTCCTCGCCGACCTGACCCATACCGCGCAAGTGGTCATGATGCTCGCCACTCGCGGATTGCGCGTGGCCCTGGTCACCACCCACCTGCCCCTTCGCGAGATTGCCGATGCAATCACACCGGAGCGTCTGGAGCGGGTCACGCGCATTCTGCATGCCGATCTGCAACACAAGTTCGGCATTGCCCAACCACGGATCCTGGTATGCGGGTTAAACCCCCACGCCGGTGAAGGTGGGCACCTGGGCCATGAAGAAATCGACATTATCGAACCCACATTAGAGCGCCTGCGCGGCGAAGGCATGGACCTGCGAGGTCCGCTGCCCGCCGACACTCTGTTCACCCCCAAATATCTGGAGCACTGCGACGCAGTGCTGGCGATGTACCACGACCAGGGCCTGCCTGTGCTGAAATACAAAGGCTTTGGCGCTGCAGTCAACGTGACCCTGGGCTTGCCGATCATCCGCACATCAGTCGATCACGGCACTGCGCTGGATCTGGCCGGTAGCGGCAAAATCGATACCGGCAGCCTGCAAGTCGCCCTGGAAACCGCCTATCAGATGGCCGAGACCCGTTTATGACCGAGCAATACCAACACCGGGCGCGCAAGCGCTTCGGCCAGAACTTTCTGCACGATGCCGGCGTTATCGACCGTATCCTACGCTCCATCCACGCCAAACCCGATGACCGCATGCTGGAAATCGGCCCTGGCCAGGGCGCGTTGACCGAAGGCCTGCTCAACAGCGGCGCACAACTTGACGTGGTAGAGCTGGACAAGGATCTGATCCCGATCCTCAACCAGCAATTCGCCGGCAAGAGCAACTTCAACCTGCACCAGGGCGACGCGCTGAAGTTCGACTTCAACAGCCTGAATGCCGCGCCGGGCAGCCTGCGAGTGGTTGGCAACCTGCCGTATAACATCTCCACCCCGCTGATTTTCCACCTGCTAAACAACTCTCACTTGATTCGCGACATGCACTTCATGCTGCAAAAAGAAGTGGTCGAGCGTCTAGCGGCAGGGCCTGGCGGTGGTGATTGGGGCCGGCTGTCGATCATGGTTCAGTATCACTGCCGTGTTGAGCACCTGTTCAACGTTGGCCCGGGCGCATTCAATCCACCGCCGAAAGTCGATTCGGCCATTGTGCGACTGGTGCCCCACGCCGTTCTGCCCCACCCCGCCAAAGACCACCGGCTGCTCGAACGCGTCGTACGCGAAGCCTTCAATCAGCGCCGCAAAACATTGCGTAACACCCTCAAGCTGCTGTTGAGCAACGCCGAAATCGAAGCCGCTGGCGTCGATGGCAGCCTGCGTCCCGAGCAACTCGATCTGGCCGCCTTTGTGCGCCTGGCCGACAAGCTCAGCGAACAAGCCCTACAGAAGCCTGCCGATATCTGACAGACCTGACGCGTTATCGGATAGGACACCAGCACCCATGTCTGGTTTACTATCCGACACTTGGCCTAGACTGAACTCCATCAGCTACGCCCCGCGTTCCGCTTCGTTTTTAAGGCCTCTTGCATGTCCGATCCTCGTTATCAGGTCGACGTCAGCGTCGTCACCCGCTATCTGGCAGAACAATCGCAACCAGAACAAGACCGCTTTGCCTTCGCCTACACCATTACCGTGCAAAACAATGGTGAGCTACCCGCCAAACTGCTTTCACGGCACTGGGTGATCACCGACGGCGACGGGCACGTCGAAGAGGTTCGCGGTGCCGGTGTGGTTGGTCAGCAACCGTTGATCGCGGCAGGCAAAAGCCACACCTACAGCAGCGGCACGGTCATGACGACTAAAGTCGGGACCATGCAAGGCAGCTATCAGATGATTGCCGACGACGGTAAGCAATTCGACGCCATCATCGCCCCGTTCCGTCTAGCGGTCCCCGGAGCCTTGCACTGATGGCGACATACGCTGTCGGTGATTTGCAAGGCTGCCTTGAGGCGTTGCAATGCCTGCTCAAAAAAGTCGCCTTCGCCCCGGAAAAGGATCGCCTGTGGCTGGTGGGCGATCTGGTCAATCGCGGCCCGCAATCACTGGAAACGTTGCGCTTCCTCTATAGCATCCGCGAATCGCTGGTATGCGTACTCGGCAACCACGACCTTCATTTGCTGGCCGCCGGCCAGAACATCGAACGCCTGAAGAAAGCCGATACCCTGCGCGAAATCATTGAGGCGCCCGATAGCGCCGATTTGCTGGACTGGCTGCGCCAACAAAAACTCATGCACTACGACGAGCAACGCAACGTAGCGTTGGTGCATGCCGGCATTCCGCCGCAATGGTCGCTGCGCAAGGCCCTCAAATGCGCTGCCGAGGTCGAAACGGCCCTGCGCGACGACAACCTGTTCGCGCCCTATCTCGATGGCATGTACGGCAACGATCCGGCGAAATGGGACAGCGACCTCAAAGGCGTGACTCGCCTGCGGGTGATCACCAACTATTTCACGCGCATGCGCTTCTGCACTGCCGACGGCAAGCTTGACCTCAAGAGCAAGGAAGGCCTGGACACCGCACCACCGGGCTACAAACCCTGGTTCCAGCACAAGGACCGCAAGACCAAGGACCTGAAGATTATCTTCGGTCACTGGGCTGCACTGGAAGGCAAGGTCCAGGAGCCGGGCATCTCGGCCCTCGACACCGGTTGCGTCTGGGGCGGCGCCCTGACCCTGATGAATGTCGACACTGGCGAACGCCTGTCCTGCAAGTGCGACGAGCATGGCCATGCCGCCCTGCCGCCAGTCGCCTCACCCATTCCCGACACATCGCCAGCCAGCGCCCCGCGCTAGACTGCCTATTCAGCCGAGCCACAGGAGCCCGACATGAGCGAATTCAAACGTATCCCCCCTGAACAGGCCCAAGCCCTGCGCGAACAAGGCGCAGTGGTGGTCGACGTCCGTGATCCTGCAACTTTCGCGGCGCTGCACATCGCCGGCTCGAAGCATCTGGACAACCACTCCTTGCACGCTTTCATCCAGGGCGCCGACCTTGATGCCCCCACCGTGGTGGTTTGCTACCACGGCAATTCCAGCCAAGGCGCAGCCGCCTACCTGATCAGCCAGGGCTTCTCCGACGTCTACAGCATGGATGGCGGTTTTGAGCTGTGGCGTACGACGTATCCTTCAGAAACGGCGCAAGGCACCTCCGAATAATTTTTTTGTAACACGCAAGCCCCGGCTCCCGCGGGCTAGCGCGGTGGCAGACGAACGGTCTGCCACACATAATTACGCATCTCCCCTTTACCTCCCGAATAAGCAACTATCCTTAAGCGCAGGCCATCCAAAACAGGGGAGAGCCGGTACACCGGCGCGCGGGTCATCGGGAGTAGCTTTCGGAGTCGTCAGCTTCGAGAGAGTTCTGGGGGGTAAACAGCGACTGCCTGTGCGGTTGCTGCCAGCATCGACTGAGTGATCCGGCGTCGGCTCCACGTATCGAGCGAGGTGACGTCATGAGTATCTTTAGCCACTTCCAACAACGTTTCGAGTCCACACGCCAGGAAGAACTCACGCTGCAAGAGTATCTTGAGCTGTGCAAAAAGGACCGCAGCGCCTACGCTTCCGCCGCCGAGCGTCTGCTTCTGGCCATCGGTGAACCGGAACTGCTCGACACTTCGACCAATTCGAGGCTGTCGCGAATCTTCTCCAACAAGGTGATCCGTCGCTATCCGGCCTTTGAAGACTTCCACGGGATGGAAGAATGCATCGACCAGATCGTGTCGTATTTCCGCCATGCCGCTCAGGGCCTGGAAGAGAAGAAGCAAATCCTCTATCTGCTCGGCCCTGTTGGTGGCGGTAAATCATCCCTGGCCGAGAAGCTGAAACAACTGATCGAGAAAGTGCCCTTCTACGCCATCAAGGGCTCGCCGGTTTTCGAATCACCCCTGGGTCTGTTCAACGCCACTGAAGATGGCGCGATCCTCGAGGAAGACTTCGGCATTCCACGGCGCTACCTCAATACCATCATGTCGCCGTGGGCCACCAAACGCCTGGCCGAATTCGGCGGCGATATCAGCCAGTTCCGCGTGGTGAAACTCTACCCGTCGATCCTCAACCAGATCGCCGTGGCCAAAACCGAGCCGGGAGATGAGAACAACCAGGACATCTCGGCACTGGTGGGCAAGGTCGATATCCGCAAACTGGAAGAGTTCCCGCAAAACGACGCCGACGCCTACAGCTACTCCGGCGCACTGTGCCGGGCCAACCAGGGCCTGATGGAGTTCGTCGAAATGTTCAAGGCACCGATCAAGGTGCTGCACCCATTGCTGACGGCGACTCAGGAAGGTAACTACAACAGTACCGAAGGTCTTGGCGCGATTCCGTTTACCGGGATCCTGCTGGCCCACTCCAACGAATCGGAATGGCACACCTTCCGTAACAACAAGAACAACGAAGCGTTCATCGACCGGATCTACATTGTCAAAGTGCCGTACTGCCTGCGGGTCAGCGACGAAGTGAAGATCTACGACAAACTGCTGTTCAACAGCTCGCTGGCCAAGGCCCATTGCGCACCCGATACCTTGAAGATGCTCGCCCAGTTCACTGTGCTGTCTCGGCTCAAGGAGCCGGAGAACTCCAACATCTACTCCAAAATGCGCGTGTACGACGGCGAAAACCTCAAGGACACCGATCCGAAGGCCAAGTCGATCCAGGAATACCGCGATAACGCCGGCGTCGATGAAGGCATGAACGGCCTGTCGACCCGTTTCGCGTTCAAGATCCTGTCGAAGGTCTTTAACTTCGACCCGCACGAAATCGCCGCCAACCCGGTGCACTTGCTCTACGTACTTGAACAACAGATCGAACAGGAACAATTCCAGGCGGAAACCCGCGAACGCTACCTGCGCTTCCTCAAGGAGTACCTGGCGCCGCGCTACATCGAATTCATCGGCAAGGAGATCCAGACCGCTTACCTCGAGTCTTACAGCGAGTACGGCCAGAACATCTTCGACCGCTACGTGCTGTACGCCGACTTCTGGATTCAGGATCAGGAATACCGCGATCCGGAAACCGGCGAAATCCTCAACCGCGTGGCACTCAACGAGGAGCTGGAAAAAATCGAAAAACCGGCCGGCATCAGCAATCCGAAGGATTTCCGCAACGAAATCGTCAACTTCGTACTGCGTGCCCGAGCCAACAACAACGGAAAGAACCCAACCTGGCTCAGCTACGAAAAACTGCGGGTGGTCATCGAGAAGAAAATGTTCTCCAACACCGAGGACCTGCTGCCGGTCATCAGCTTCAATGCCAAGGCCAGCAAAGAGGACCAGCAGAAGCACAACGACTTCGTCACACGGATGGTCGAGCGGGGCTACACCGACAAACAGGTACGACTGCTGTCCGAGTGGTATCTACGGGTCAGAAAATCGCAGTAAGGCAGCCGCAAGCGGCAAGCTACAAGCCTCAAGCACACCGAACGGGGCGCTTGAGGCTGTTGGTGGCTCTGTTTGCCTTGAAAGCTTCAAGCTTGCCGCTTGAAGCTGGTAACTTGTAGCTGTCCGGAGGGCTCCCTATGAGCTATGTGATCGACCGACGTCTCAATGGCAAGAACAAGAGCACGGTGAACCGTCAGCGGTTTCTGCGGCGTTACCGTGACCACATCAAGAAGGCTGTCGAAGAGGCGGTCAGCCGGCGCTCCATTACCGACATGGAACACGGCGAGCAAATCAGCATCCCCGGCCGCGACATCGATGAGCCGGTGCTTCACCATGGTCGCGGTGGCAAACAGACGGTCGTGCACCCCGGCAACAAGGAATTCACCAGCGGCGAACACATTGCGCGCCCACCGGGAGGTGGCGGCGGTCGGGGCCCTGGCAAGGCCGGCAACTCGGGCGAAGGGATGGACGAGTTCGTCTTCCAGATCACCCAGGAGGAATTCCTCGAATTCATGTTCGAGGATCTTGAACTACCGAACCTGGTCAAGCGCAACCTGACCGGCACCGACACGTTCAAAACCGTTCGCGCGGGCATCAGTAACGAGGGCAACCCGTCGCGGATCAACATCATCCGCACCCTGCGCTCGGCTCATGCGCGGCGAATTGCGCTGTCCGGCAGCAGCCGGGCGAAACTGCGCGAAGCGAAAGAGGAACTTCTGCGACTCAAGCAAGAAGAACCGGACAATTTCGGCGATATTCAGAAAATCGAAGCAGAAATTGAAAAACTCAGCGCGCGCATCCATCGCGTTCCCTTTCTCGACACCTTCGACCTCAAATACAACCTGCTGATCAAGCAGCCCAATCCCAGTTCGAAGGCCGTGATGTTTTGCCTGATGGACGTGTCTGGGTCCATGACTCAGGCGACCAAAGACATCGCCAAGCGCTTCTTCATCCTGCTGTACCTGTTCCTCAAGCGTAATTACGACAAGATTGACGTCGTATTCATCCGTCACCACACCAGCGCCCGCGAAGTGGACGAAGAAGAGTTTTTCTACTCCCGCGAAACCGGCGGGACCATCGTGTCCAGCGCCTTGAAACTGATGCAGGAGATCATGGCCGAGCGCTATCCGAGCAACGAGTGGAACATCTACGCCGCCCAAGCCTCCGACGGTGACAACTGGAACGACGACTCGCCGATTTGCCGCGACATCCTGATCAACCAGATCATGCCGTTCGTGCAGTACTACACTTACGTTGAGATCACCCCACGCGAACATCAGGCCCTGTGGTTCGAGTATGAGCGCATCGCCGAAGCGTTCTCCGACACTTTTGCCCAGCAACAACTGGTCTCGGCCGGGGATATCTATCCGGTCTTCCGTGAACTCTTCCAGCGCAGGTTAGTGACATGACCGCCAAAGAGCAAAAGCGCCAACCCATTTCCACCGGCTCGGAATGGACGTTCGAGCTGATCCAGGCCTACGACAAAGAAATCAGTCGCCTTGCGGCTCGCTATGCGCTCGACACTTACCCCAACCAGATCGAAGTGATCACCGCAGAACAGATGATGGATGCCTACGCCTCCGTCGGCATGCCCCTGGGCTATCACCACTGGTCCTACGGCAAACACTTCCTCAGCACTGAAAAATCCTACAGCCGCGGGCAGATGGGACTGGCCTACGAGATCGTGATCAACTCGGACCCGTGCATCGCCTACCTGATGGAAGAAAACACCATCTGCATGCAGGCACTGGTCGTTGCGCACGCCTGTTATGGGCACAACAGCTTTTTCAAGGGCAACTACCTGTTTCGCACCTGGACAGACGCCAGTTCGATCATCGATTACCTGGTGTTCGCCAAGCAATACATCATGCAATGCGAAGAGCGCCACGGCATCGACGCGGTCGAGGACCTGCTCGATTCCTGCCACGCCCTGATGAACTATGGCGTCGACCGCTACAAACGGCCTTATCCGATCTCCGCCGAAGAAGAACGTCGCCGGCAAAAGGACCGCGAAGAACATATGCAGAAACAGATCAATGATCTGTGGCGTACCATTCCCAAAGGCGCGGACAAATACAGCGACAAGGACAACGCACGCTTCCCCGCCGAACCTCAGGAAAACATCCTGTACTTCATCGAAAAACACGCACCACTGCTGGAGCCGTGGCAACGGGAAATCGTACGGATCGTGCGAAAAATCGCCCAGTACTTCTACCCACAGCGTCAGACTCAGGTGATGAACGAGGGCTGGGCCACGTTCTGGCACTACACCTTGATGAACGACCTGTACGACGAAGGCTTGGTCACCGATGGTTTCATGATGGAGTTCCTGACGTCCCATACCAGCGTAATCTATCAACCGGGCTTCGATAGCCCGTATTACAGCGGGATCAACCCCTATACCCTGGGATTCGCCATGTACCGCGATATCCGGCGCATGTGCGAAGAACCCACGGAAGAGGATTACCGCTGGTTCCCGGACATTGCCGGCACTGACTGGCTGGCAGCCATCAAGTTCGCCATGAGCAGCTTCAAGGACGAGAGTTTCATCCTGCAGTACCTGTCACCGAAGGTAATCCGCGATCTGAAACTGTTCAGCATTCTCGACGACGACCAGAAGGACGACCTGCTGGTCCCGGCCATCCATGATGAAGGTGGCTATCGAATCATCCGTGAAACACTGGCCGCTCAATACAACCTGGGCAACCGCGAACCCAACGTACAGATCTACAGCATCGACCGGCGCGGCGACCGCTCGCTGACCCTGCGTCATCAGCAACATGATCGCAAACCGCTGGGAGATTCCACGGAGGAAGTGCTCAAGCACTTGCACCGCCTCTGGGGCTTCGACATTCACCTCGAAACCTTGCAAGACGATCAGGTGATGAAAACCCATCACGTTCCACCCAGAAACGAACATGGGGAGGGTGATTACGGCCGACTGGACTTGGCCGTCGTTCATCTTTGATCCAGTTTCGACCTCCGAAAGCCCGGCGCAAAGGTTATCCTGTCGAGCTAACGGAGGTTTTTTATGCGTATTTATAAAGTCGGCGGTGCCGTTCGTGATCGCCTGCTGGGCAGACCCGTCACCGATATCGACTGGGTCGTGGTGGGCGCCACCACCGAAGACATGCTCGCCAAGGGCTTTCGCCCGGTAGGTGCGGATTTCCCGGTGTTTCTACACCCCAAAAGCGGAGAGGAATACGCCCTCGCCCGCACCGAACGCAAAAGCGGACGCGGCTACGGCGGCTTCACCTTTCACGCCAGCCCCGAAGTGACCCTCGAAGAAGACCTGATCCGTCGCGACCTGACCATCAACGCCATGGCCGAGGACGATCAACAAAACCTGACCGATCCATACCATGGCCAACGCGACCTGGAAGCGCGCCTGCTTCGCCACGTTTCCCCCGCGTTTGCCGAAGATCCACTCAGGGTTCTGCGCGTTGCGCGCTTCGCGGCCCGTTATGCCGCGCTTGGCTTCACCGTCGCTCCGGAGACGCTGGATCTGATGCGTCAACTCAGCGAATCAGGTGAACTGCAAGCGCTCACAGCGGAACGCATCTGGAAAGAAATCTCCCGTGCCCTGATGGAAGATCAGCCACAGGTGTTCATTGAAGTACTGCGGGCCTGCGGTGCGCTCAACGTGTTGATGCCTGAGGTTGACGCCTTGTTTGGCGTACCTCAACCGCAAGCCCATCATCCGGAAATCGATACGGGCGCGCATACCCTGAGCGTGCTGGAACAAGCCGCGCGCCACAAGCAACCACTCACCGTGCGCTGGGCGTGCCTGCTGCATGACTTGGGCAAAGGCCTGACGCCGAAGGAAGAATGGCCTCGACACATTGCCCACGAGTTCAAGGGACTGAAGCTGATCAAAGCGGTCAACGAACGCTTCAAGGCACCGAGGGACTGCCAGGAATTGGCGTTGCTGGTGGGCGAATATCACACCCACGGCCATCGTGCCCTGGAGCTGAAGCCATCGACGCTGTTGGAGTTGCTGCAAAGCTTCGACGTTTACCGTCGACCACAGCGGTTCGAGGAGTTCATCGCGGCATGCGAGATGGATGCACGCGGGCGCAAAGGACTGGAAGAGCGAAGTTACCCACAGGCGGATTACCTTCGCGGTGCAGCAACCGCCGCCCGTAGCGTGGCGGTGCAGCCATTGCTGGAGAAAGGGTTCAAAGGGCCAGAATTGGGCGAGGCGATCAAGCGCGAACGGCTAAAGGCGTTGAAGGCCTACAAAGAGACTGCGTCGTCCTGACTGCCGCCATCGCGGGCAAGCCCGCTCCCACAGGGATTGCATCGCACCTGTGGGAGCGGGCTTGCCCGCGATGGCGTCATGAATATCACAACAAATCTGAAGGCGTCAGTTGAATGCCGCGCCACTCAAAAGCCACGGGAGCCAGCACCTGATCAATCTGTGATTCAGCCCACAACGTGGCGAAACTCTTGCCTACGCCCGGGTGAACTCGATCCGGCGCAATCAACGACAACGGCCACAGCACGAAGGCGTTTTTCAGAATCTCTGCTCGCGGCAACACCAAACCATCGAAGTTGCCCACCAGATCACCGAACAGCAACACATCGATGTCCAGCGGCAAACCCTTGCGGTCCGGCGCGTAGCGGCCATTGTCCGCCTCAATGAATTTAAGCCGGCGATCCAGTTCAATCAGTGGCAGATCGGTAAAGGCCGACACCACAAAATTGAAAAACGGCCCGCTCTTGATCCCCACCGGCTGGCTTTCGAAAACCGCCGAGCAACGAATATCCACCAGAAAACCCGCCAATGCTTCCAGGCCGGCCTGCAAATGGGCTTCACGCTCGATATTGCTACCGAGTCCGAGATACACCTGAGTCAGCGACATCCGCGCTCGATCTCCACACCCACACCACCGGTAGCGGCAGGGACTGCACCAGGCTTGGTCAGTTTCAGACGCATCCAGGTGATCTTGAATTCGCTCATCAGCACTTCAACCAGACGCTCGGCGAAGGTTTCAACCAACTGGAATTGCGCCTGCTCGGCAAAGGCCTGGATGCGCGACGAAACGCTCGCATAATCGAGCGCGAGGGTCAGGTCATCACCAGCGGCTGCCGGACGATTATCCCAGGCAAAACTCAGATCAAGACGCAAGCACTGTCGGATGCCTCGCTCCCAGTCGTAGGCACCGATGACGGTGTCGACTTCCAGGCCCTCGATAAACACTCTGTCCAAGCACTTTTCTCCGCTACACGACAAGGGCGCAATGCGCCGTTAGAATCAGGGCGTCCTCGCCCGGAATAGTTAGCATGTTTTGGTTATTGGCGATCCTCGCCTACCTGCTCGGCTCTCTGTCCTTCGCCATTTTGCTCAGCCGCCTGACCGGAAACCCCGATCCGCGAATGAGTGGCTCGGGCAATGCCGGCGCCACCAACATGTTGCGCCTGGCCGGCAAAAAACTCGCCGTCCTGACGTTGCTCGGCGACCTCTTCAAAGGCCTGCTGCCTGTGCTGATCGCCGGTTTTGCCGGACTTTCCCTGCATGATCAGGCCTGGATCGGCGTTTGCGCCGTCATCGGCCACCTGTTCCCGCTGTACTTTCGCTTTCGCGGTGGCAAGGGTGTCGCCACCGCTGCCGGCATGTTGCTGGGCCTGTACCCGCCTGCGGCCTTACTGGCGGTCTGTGCCTGGCTGCTGACGTTCTACCTGACCCGCACCAGCTCGTTGGCCGCCTTGATCGCCACCCCACTGACCCTGCCATTGCTGGCCTGGCAAGAGCCGGCGGCGCTGCTGCCCATGAGCGCGCTCACGGGGATGATCGTCTGGCGTCATCGCGGCAATCTACGCGACCTGTTCGCCGGGCGCGAACGGCATTTTTAAATGCCGCCCGGCAGCGCCACTCATCACAGCGCTGACAACTGCTCCATCGGCCAACGCGCCTGGACGCTGATCGCCAGGCTTTCCTGCTGACCGGCCTGCAAACGCTGACAACCGGCAAAAGCGATCATCGCACCGTTATCGGTACAGAACTGTGGACGGGCATAAAAAACGTCGCCCTTCATGTCGCCGAGCATTTTTTCCAGGGACGTGCGCAACGCCTTGTTGGCGCTGACTCCGCCAGCGATCACCAGACGCTTCATGCCTGCCGCCTTCAGGGCACGCTTGCACTTGATGGTCAAAGTCTCCACCACGGCCTGCTGGAACGCCAGCGAGATGTCGCAACGGGCTTGCTCGCTGTCGTCCCCGGCGCTCACACACTGCTGCCAGGTGTTCAGGGCAAAGGTTTTCAGGCCACTGAAGCTAAAATCGAGGCCAGGTCGGTCACACATCGGACGCGGGAAGACGAAACGTCCTGCAAGCCCCTGCTCCGCCAGTCGAGCGATTTCCGGGCCGCCTGGATAGTTGAGGCCCATCATCTTCGCGGTCTTGTCGAACGCTTCGCCGGCGGCGTCATCCAGGGTTTCGCCCAAAAGCGTGTATTGACCGATCCCGTCGACTTGAACCAGTTGCGTATGACCACCTGAAACCAACAAAGCGACGAACGGAAATTCCGGCGGTTGCGACTCCAGCATCGGCGCCAGCAAATGACCTTCCATGTGATGTACACCAAGGGCCGGAATGCCCCAGGCGAAGGCCAGTGCCTGAGCACAGGAAGCGCCGACCAGCAGCGCGCCGACCAGGCCAGGACCGGCGGTGTAGGCGATCGCATCGATCTCGGTCGGCACGCAGTCGGCTTCGGCCAACACCTGACGAATCAAGGGCAGCATGCGTTTGACGTGGTCACGCGAGGCCAGCTCCGGCACCACGCCACCATAGGCACGATGCAGGTCGATCTGGCTGAACAGCGCATCGGCCAGCAGGCCACGCTCACTGTCATACAATGCGACACCGGTTTCGTCGCAGGAGGTTTCTAATCCCAGTACTAGCATGGGTTTGCGCCTTGTTTAGGCTGAATTCGAAGGCGCGCATAATAGTCGTCGCGTGATGCCCCGACCAGCGGTTTTCGATCAGAGGCTTTGCATTCCGTGCGATGAGGGGTTAACATCCGCAACCCTTAAAAACCGACGTCTTCAAGTGCTCTTTTGCCGCGAGGATGTTGACCCCGGTAATGAATGAAGGTAGCTCTGGATGCCAGCCGTCAAAGTAAAAGAGAACGAACCCTTCGACGTAGCTCTGCGTCGTTTCAAGCGCTCCTGCGAAAAAGCCGGTGTACTGGCTGAAGTTCGTAGCCGCGAATTTTACGAGAAGCCAACTTCTGAGCGTAAGCGCAAAGCAGCAGCCGCTGTTAAGCGTCACGCCAAGAAAGTTCAGCGCGAACAGCGCCGCGCCGTTCGTCTGTACTAATACACAGACGATCGTAGCAAGCTTCTGCCAAGCCCGGCTCTCCGCCGGGCTAATGGCATTTGCGTAAAACGCTTGATGCTTCACCGTCGAAGCCGCAGACGCGACTGAGACAAATCTGCTTCATCGCGTCAGACCTGGCTCTTTTGCCAGCGGTGCACGTCTTTTCTGACGAGCCTTTCAAGGCTACTGACGAGCACACCCACTGATTCCTCTCACGACGATCAGCCCAAGGCACCTCACGCGTGCAAATGATGAGCTATCCGAGGCCCATGACTGGCCGCAGCCGGATTCAGCGCAACACTTTCAAAAAGTCGAATACTGATTGGCATTAACGTCAGGGGATTTTCGGCAGATACATTTCCCGATAGCGATTACGCAGACGACACCGGTCGAGCCGCCCATCTTGTGCGCCTCAAACACTGACCTTCGTTCGACTACCCTTCGTTTCGGACCCAATCAGCGCAGATGACGAGAACGCCATGGCCGGGCTAATTCCCCAGAGCTTCATTGACGACCTTCTGAACCGCACCGACATCGTCGACGTGGTCAGCTCGCGCCTGCAAATGAAAAAAGCCGGCAAGAACTACACCGCCTGCTGCCCGTTCCACAAAGAGAAAACCCCATCGTTCAGCGTCAGCCCCGACAAGCAGTTCTATTACTGCTTCGGCTGCGGCGCCGGCGGCAATGCCCTGGGCTTCATCATGGACCACGACAACCTGGATTTCGTCCAGGCTGTCGAAGATCTGGCCAAGGCGGCCGGCATGGAAGTTCCACGGGAAGAAAGCGGCCGCGCGCACAAGCCGCGCCAGCCGACCGATTCGCCGCTGTATCCACTGCTCACCGCCGCGGCCGACTTTTACCGTCAGGCCCTGAAAAGCCATCCATCGCGCAAAGCTGCGGTGGACTACCTGAAAGGTCGTGGCCTGACCGGCGAAATCGCCCGCGACTTCGGCCTCGGCTTCGCACCGCCTGGCTGGGACAACCTGTTCAAGCACTTGAGCAGCGATACCCTGCAGCAGAAAGCCATGATCGATGCCGGCCTGTTGATCGAGAACGCCGAAACCGGCAAACGCTATGATCGCTTCCGCGACCGCGTGATGTTCCCGATCCGCGACAGTCGCGGGCGTGTCATTGCCTTCGGCGGCCGGGTACTGGGCGACGACAAACCGAAATACCTGAACTCGCCGGAAACCCCGGTATTCCATAAAGGCCAGGAACTCTACGGCCTGTATGAAGCCCGCAAGAACAACCGCAACCTCGACGAAATCATCGTCGTCGAAGGCTACATGGACGTCATCGCCCTCGCCCAGCAAGGCCTGCGCAATGCTGTCGCCACCCTGGGTACCGCGACCAGCGAAGAACACCTCAAGCGACTGTTCCGTGTCGTGCCCAGCGTGCTGTTTTGCTTCGACGGCGACCAGGCGGGTCGCAACGCCGCGTGGCGCGCACTGGAAGCCACCCTGCCAAGCCTGCAGGATGGGCGACGAGCCCGCTTCCTGTTCCTGCCCGAAGGCGAAGACCCGGATACCCTGGTGCGCTCCGAAGGCACGGATGCCTTCCGCGCACGGATCAACCAGCACGCCCAGCCATTGGCAGATTATTTCTTTCAACAGCTGACGGAAGAATCGGACCCGCGCTCCCTCGAAGGCAAGGCCCACATGGCCACCCTCGCAGCGCCGCTGATCGACAAGGTGCCGGGAGCCAACCTGCGTATTCTGATGCGCCAGCGCCTGACCGAAATCACCGGCCTGAGCAGCGAAACGGTCAGCCAACTGGCGCAAAGCGCGCCACACGAGGCGCCGCCCGCCTATGACCCTGGCATCGATTACGACGCGATGCCTGATTACAGCGACTATCATCAGCCGCAATCGCAAGAAATGTATGTGCCGCAACAGGAATGGACACCGAAGAAGCCCGGTGCCGGCGGCAAGAAATGGGACAAAAAACCCTGGGACAAGAACGGCAAGCGTGGCGGCGATCGCGATCAACAGAGTGCCCCGCGCAAACCCATTGCCGTCGAAGCACCTACACTCATTGCGTTGCGTACGCTCATTCATCATCCGCAACTGGCTGGCAAAGTCGAAACCGCCAACCACTTCGCCAATGAAAGCAGCACTTATGGGCAATTGCTGGTAGCCCTCATCGAGGCTGTGCAAAAAAACCCTAAGCTAAACTCTATTCAGTTAATGGCTCGCTGGCACGGCACTGAACAGGGACGCTTGCTGAAGGCCTTGGCCGAAAAGGAATGGCTGATTGACGGCGACAACCTTGAACAACAGTTTTTAGACACCATTACTAGGTTATCAGCGGGTCAACACACCGATAGCCTGGAAGAACTCATCAGAAAAGCGAAGCAGCCAGGATTGACTGCCGAGGAAGCAAATCAGATCGCAAATCAGATGCGCGACCTATTAAAACGCAATATGGCTGTACCAAACCCGACCTCAACTGGCGCGTGAGGTCATAGCTCAGGTATAATCCTCGGCTTGTTTTTTGCCCGCCAAGACCTTCAGTGGATAGGGTGTTATGTCCGGAAAAGCGCAACAGCAGTCTCGTATCAAAGAGTTGATCACACTTGGTCGTGAGCAGGGCTACCTGACTTACGCGGAGGTCAACGACCACCTGCCGGAGGATATTTCAGATCCGGAACAGGTGGAAGACATCATCCGCATGATCAATGACATGGGGATCAACGTATTCGAGGTTGCGCCAGATAAGGATTCCCTTATGCTGGCCGACGCCGATACCGACGAAGCCGCGGCCGAAGAGGCAGCAGCAGCGCTGGCAGCGGTCGAGACCGACATTGGTCGCACTACCGACCCGGTGCGCATGTACATGCGCGAAATGGGTACTGTAGAGCTCCTCACACGTGAAGGCGAAATCGAAATCGCCAAACGTATTGAAGAGGGCATCCGTGAAGTGATGGGCGCTATCGCGCACTTCCCTGGCACGGTTGACCATATTCTCTCCGAGTACACCCGCGTCACCTCCGAAGGTGGTCGCCTGTCCGACGTCCTGAGCGGTTATATCGACCCGGACGACGGCATTGCGCCGCCTGCAGCCGAAGTGCCACCACCGATCGATCCGAAAGCCGTGAAAGCGGACGACGATTCCGACGATGATGACGCCGAAGCTTCGGACGACGAGGAAGAAGCCGAAAGCGGTCCGGATCCGATCATCGCTGCACAGCGCTTTGGCGCTGTGGCCGATCAGATGGAAATCACCCGCAAGGCCCTGAAAAAGCACGGTCGCCACAACAAGGCGGCGATCGCCGAACTGTTGGCCCTGGCCGACCTGTTCATGCCGATCAAACTGGTGCCGAAGCAATTCGAAGGCCTGGTCGAGCGTGTTCGCAGTGCTCTGGATCGCCTGCGTCAGCAAGAGCGTGCAATCATGCAGCTCTGCGTTCGTGATGCGCGCATGCCGCGCGCCGATTTCCTGCGCCAGTTCCCGGGCAATGAAGTCGACGAAAGCTGGTCCGACGCGCTGGCCAAAGGCAAAAGCAAATACGCTGAAGCCATTGGTCGCCTGCAGCCGGACATCATTCGCTGCCAGCAAAAGCTGACCGCGCTGGAAACCGAAACCGGTTTGACGATCGCCGAGATCAAGGACATCAACCGTCGCATGTCGATCGGTGAGGCCAAGGCCCGCCGCGCGAAGAAAGAGATGGTTGAAGCGAACTTGCGTCTGGTGATCTCCATCGCCAAGAAGTACACCAACCGTGGCCTGCAATTCCTCGACCTGATCCAGGAAGGCAACATCGGCTTGATGAAAGCGGTAGACAAGTTTGAATACCGCCGCGGCTACAAATTCTCGACTTATGCCACCTGGTGGATCCGTCAGGCGATCACTCGCTCGATCGCCGACCAGGCCCGCACCATCCGTATTCCGGTGCACATGATCGAGACGATCAACAAGCTCAACCGCATTTCCCGTCAGATGCTGCAGGAAATGGGTCGTGAACCGACCCCGGAAGAGCTGGGCGAACGCATGGAGATGCCTGAGGACAAGATCCGCAAGGTATTGAAGATCGCTAAAGAGCCGATCTCCATGGAAACCCCGATCGGTGATGACGAAGACTCCCATCTGGGTGACTTCATCGAAGACTCGACCATGCAGTCGCCAATCGATGTTGCCACCGTTGAGAGCCTTAAAGAAGCGACTCGCGAAGTACTCTCCGGCCTCACTGCACGTGAAGCCAAGGTTCTGCGCATGCGCTTCGGTATCGATATGAATACCGACCACACCCTCGAGGAGGTTGGTAAACAGTTCGACGTGACCCGTGAACGGATTCGTCAGATCGAAGCCAAGGCGTTGCGCAAGCTGCGCCACCCGACGAGAAGCGAGCATCTGCGCTCCTTCCTCGACGAGTGATCACAGAACCCCCGGCCCAGGCCGGGGGTTTTGCTTTCTACAGATTAAATCCCCCGCGCTACCCCTCCCGCCGAATTGCCCGTCTACACTCGAAGCATTCCCCCGAGCCATAACGAGACCGTTATGCCCAGACTGCCGACCGTGTTTTTTTTGCTGTCGCTGATGACCTGGACCGCAACGGCTGGCGCGCTGACTCTGACCGACGAAGAACGTAGCTGGCTTGCGGCCCACCCGGACCTGCGCCTGGGTGTCGATGCATCATGGCCGCCCTTTGAGTTTCGCGACGAACAGGGCCGCTATCAGGGCCTTGCGGCAGACTACATCGACCTGATCCGCCGGCGCCTGGCGGTTGAACTGACGCCTATCGAGCCGGTCAGCTGGACCGTCGTGCTGGAGCAAGCCAAACAAGGCAAGCTGGATCTCTTGCCAGGCATCATGTCGACCCCGGAACGCCAGAGCTACCTGTCATTCACCCGCCCCTACCTGGATTTCCCGATTGTCATCCTGGCCCATGTCGGAGGGCCCCAGCCACGCAAAATCGAGGACTTGTACGGGCTGAAAATTGCCGTTGTGGAAAACTACGCGCCCCACGAATTGTTACGCACCCACAACCCCGATTTGAATCTGGTGGCGATGCCCAACGTCAGCTCGGCCTTGCAGGCGCTGGCCACCGACGAAGTGGACGCCGTGGTCGGCGACCTTGCCTCCAGCGTCTGGAGTCTGCGCCAGCTCAAGCTGGACGGCCTCTACGTCAGCGGCGAGACCCCCTATCGCTATCAATTGGCCATGGGCGTGCCCCGCAACAACAAAATGCTGGTCGGCATCCTGGATAAAGTTCTGGCGGACATGAGCCCGGCCGAAATCAGTTCCATTCAGGAACATTGGGTAGGCAACGTCCTCGATCATCGGACTTTCTGGTCCGATCTGCTGGTCTACGGCCTGCCGGGTTTACTGCTGTTGATGATCGTGCTGGCCATAGTGATCCGGATCAACCGCCGACTGAGCTCGGAGATCGCCCGCCGCGTCGATCTGGAACAGGAACTGCGCAGCAGTGAATACCACTACCGCGGGCTGGTGGAGAGCCTGTCGGCCATCGCCTGGGAAGCGCGGATGAGCGACTTCACCTACAGCTATGTGTCGCCCCACGCCGAGGCCTTGCTCGGCTATCCGCTGTCGCACTGGCTGATTCCGGGCTTCTGGCGCAACATCATTCACCCCGCCGACCTGACCCGCGCGCAGAACTTCTGTGATCACGAAGTGCTGGCCGGACGCGACCACAGCCTCGATTACCGGGTCATCACCGCCGATGGGCGCTGCCTGTGGGTGCGCGATATCGTCAGCCTGATCGAACATGGCCACGAACCGGTGATGCGCGGGTTGATGATCGACATCAGCGAAGCCAAGCGCACCGAAGAAGCCCTGCGCCTGTCGGAGCAGAAGTTTGCCTCGGTGTTCCAGCAATGCCCGGACATCCTGGTGATCGCACGCCTTTCCGACGGCTGCCTGCTGGAGGTCAACGAAGCGTTCGAAGAACAGATCGGCCTGCGGGCCGAGGACGTCATCGGCCAGACCGCCACCAACCTCAATATCTGGGGCATACCCGGCGTCGGGCCGGGATTGTTGCAGCGCTTGCAGGCCGGCAGCATCCGCAACCTGGAGATGCCCTTTCGTCGCAGCAATGGCCAGGTGTTTACCGGCCTGATCTCCGCCGAGCCCTTTGACCTCGATACGACCCCGGCGCTGGTGGTGGTCGTACGTGATATCACCCAGCTCAAGGAAACCCAGCAACAACTGCAAACCTCCGAAGAAAAATTCGCCAAGGCGTTCCACGCCTCGCCGGACGGCTTGTTGCTGTCCCGTCAAAGCGACGGCCTGCTGATCGAGGTCAACGAGGGGTTCAGCCGCATTACCGGGTTCAACAGCGCGATGTCGGTGGACCGATCGGCGCTGGATCTGGGGATCTGGGTCAACCTCAACGAGCGCAAGCAGATGCTCGACCTGCTGCACCGCGACGGCTTTGTCCGCGACTTCAGTTGCCATATTCGCCGCAGCGACGGCCAGATCCGCCTCTGCGAAGTGTCCAGCCGTCCGCTGCCGATTGGTGACGAAGACTGCATGCTGACCATCGCCCGGGACATCACCGAGCGCCACCTGATGCAGGAAAAACTGCAACAAGCGGCGACGGTATTCGAGAGCACTGCCGAAGGCGTACTAATCACCGATACCCAGCAGCACATCAGCGCCGTCAACCGCGCGTTTACCGAAATCACCGGTTACAGCGAAAGCGAAGCCCTGGGCCATACCCCCCGCCTGCTCGCCTCCGGCCTGCATGACAGCGCGTTCTACGCCGCCATGTGGCATCAATTGACCGCCGAAGGTCACTGGCAAGGCGAGATTTCCAACCGGCGCAAAAACGGCGAGCTCTACCCGAGCTGGTTGACCATCAGCGCCGTGCGCAACCGGGACAGGTTCATCACCCATTTCGTGGCCGTGTTCGCTGACATCTCCAGCCTCAAACACGCCCAGGCCAGACTCGATTACCAGGCCCACCACGACCCGCTCACCGGCCTGCCCAACCGCACGCTATTCGAAAGCCGCCTGCTGACCGCCCTCAATACCCAGAAGGAGAACGGCGGCCAGGGCGCGGTGCTGTTCCTGGATCTGGACCGTTTCAAACACATCAACGACAGCCTCGGTCACCCGGTCGGCGACCTGCTGCTCAAAGGCATTGCCGTGCGGCTCAAAGAGCAGCTGCGCGACATCGACACCGTGGCGCGCCTGGGCGGCGACGAGTTCATCATCCTGTTACCCGGCCTGCAGCAAGCCAGCGACGCCGACAACATCGCGACCAAACTGCTTAACTGCTTCACCGCTCCGTTTCAGGCCGGCGAGCATGAGTTTTTCATCAGCTCCAGTATCGGCACCAGCCTTTATCCACAGGACGGCGGCGACGTCGCCACGCTGATCAAGAACGCCGACGCGGCGATGTACCGCTCCAAAGCCAAGGGCCGCAACCGGGTCGAAAGCTACACCCGCGACCTCACCGCGCAGGCCAGTGAGCGAGTGGCACTGGAACATGAACTGCGTCGCGCCATCGAGCGCAACGAGCTGCAGCTCTACTACCAACCGAAAATCAGCCTCGACGACTATCGCCTGGTGGGCGCCGAAGCGCTGATTCGCTGGCGCCATCCGACCTTCGGCGACGTACCGCCGGAGCACTTCATCTCCCTGGCCGAAGAGAACGGCATGATCCTGCAGATCGGCGATTGGGTGCTCGAAACCGCCTGCCGGCAAATGCGCGAATGGAACCTGACTTACGACGGCCTCGGCCCGCTGTCCGTCAACCTGGCGGGCGCTCAGTTGCGCCAACCCAACCTGCTCGGCCGCATCGAACAACTGCTCAAGGACAACCACCTCAAACCGGGTTTCCTGCAACTGGAAATCACCGAAAACTTCATCATGAGCCAGGCCGAGGAAGCGCTGGCGGTGCTGCACCAACTCAAGCATCTGGGCGTGCAACTGGCGATCGACGACTTCGGAACAGGCTACTCGTCACTGAGCTACCTCAAGCGCCTGCCGCTGGACATACTCAAAATCGATCAATCCTTCGTTCGCGGCCTGCCCGATGACCCGCACGACGCCGCTATCGTGCGCGCCATCATCGCCCTCGGCCGCAGCATGCAATTCACCGTGATTGCCGAAGGCGTGGAGACTCACGCGCAGCAGCAATTCCTGGCCGACGAAGGCTGCGAGCAGATCCAGGGCTACATCGTCAGCCTACCCCTGCCCCCCGACGAATTTGCCGCGACGTTTCTTCGTTCAACTGTTTCAGACTTTTCGGATAGCACAGCCGCGAAACCGTCGCTATAATCCGCGGCCTACTGAGGGCCTATAGCTCAGTTGGTTAGAGCAGAGGACTCATAATCCTTTGGTCCACGGTTCAAGTCCGTGTGGGCCCACCAACTCCAAAGCCGCGCATTGCGCGGCTTTTCGCTGTCTGCGATAAAAACAGCTAGACCAGTCCTATGGTCCGCAGGTACAAAATCAGTACAGTGCCAGCGCAACGGTACGTTTTTGGAGCAGAAACGAGATGGCCACCATCGTCAAAACAGATGCCGGCACATGGAAAGCCTTGGTACGCAAAACAGGCTGGCCCGCTAACGCAAAGACCTTTCGTACCAAGCGAGATGCCGAAGACTGGGCCCGTCGCACTGAAGATGAAATGGTCAGAGGCGTGTATATTCAACGAAGTGGCTCCGAGCGCATGACGCTGGCCATGGCGTTAAAGCGATATCTGGCCGAAATCAGCCCGACGAAGAAGCCGAGCACACAGCGTGCCGAGGCAACCAAGGCTCAGCAATTGATCAGCCATTTGGGCAAGTACTCTATGGCAGCACTATCTGCGGAAATTATCGCTAAGTACCGGGACGCGCGCCTTGCCTCGATCACCAATCGCGGCAAACCAACAAGCAACAATACTGTGCGCCTGGAGCTTGCCCTTCTGAGCCACCTGTTTACCGTAGCGATTCAGGAGTGGGGGCTGGGGTTAAGCTTCAACCCAGTGCTGAACATCCGCAAGCCAAGCCCCGGCGAAGGCAGAGATCGACGCCTTTCTGCCGAAGAGGAACGCCGGTTGCTGGCCGCAGTGAATGCGCACAGCAATCCGATGCTTGGCTGGATTGTTCGAATCGCATTGGAGACCGGCATGCGCTCGTCGGAGATAACATCGTTGCGCCGACATCAAGTCGATCTGAAAAAGCGCGTGGTGCGCCTCTCTGACACTAAGAACGATAGCGCCCGCACTGTGCCGCTGACCCGGCTAGCTACCGACACGTTCCAATTGGCGATGAGCAACCCAATTCGCCCAATCGATTGCGACCTGGTGTTTTTTGGGGAGCCTGGCAAAGACGATAAGCGCAACGCGTATGCCTTTACCAAGACATGGGGCAAGCTGAAGACCAAGCTAGGAATGCCTGACCTGCGCTTTCATGACCTTCGTCATGAGGCAGTCAGCCGGTTGGTAGAGGGTGGCCTTTCTGACCAGGAGGTGTCTGCCATCAGCGGGCATAAGTCGATGCAGATGCTCAAGCGCTACACGCATCTACGAGCAGAGGATCTGGTAGGCAAATTGGATAAGCTGGAGACAAGAAACTCCTAATTGAGTAATTGCATCGACTTGGCCACCCATTCGCATTCGACGCGAGCAGTCATCTGTATTGCCATGACCGACAGAGAACGACCCAAATCTGCCTTCGGGGAGGGCAACTAACGGTAAAAAGCAGATGGTAGACATCCTCATGACTTCGTAATGTCCTCGCCATCCAAGTCGAATTGCCTATAATCTGCTTGGCGTTCTTGCAGAAGCATTCAGTCCAGACAAGGAGTTGGGAATGGGCAGAATTTTATATAACATAAGTAGCGTTTATAATTCACCGCTTTATGGCCGTTATTTTGTGTTAGTCATAATTCAGGCTTTATACAAATGAACGAAGAAGAGAAAACAGACTCTCCAGCGAAAAAACTAACAATGGCCTTTATGCAAGGGGTGATGAATAATTATCTGGGCCCGCTTTGGCAATACGTACAAGAAAATCCGAATCTCATCAAAACAGCTCCTGGCTTCCTATTAAACCCTGAGGAAATTGTTGTATATATTGGCCAAACTCACATCGCTGTAGAGTACATAGGATCTGAGATTGCTGAGAAGCTGAATTCCGACGGGTTACTGAACCTGAGATATCATGATTACTCGGTAAAAAAGTGCAATCTTTTCGAAAAAATCATTGGCTTTGAATATGACTCGACCGCAAGTCGTGTATTTTCAATGCCCTTGCCACCATTCAGTGAGGACCTAGTCTTTCCGACAAATAAAGGTTGGGAAAAACTCACAGAGTTGAAATGGAACTTTGCAGCTCAAAATAGCATTATGGGTTTTAACGTACCAAGCCCAGAACCTATGAAAGGGCAATTTACCAGAATCGTAAACGGAATGTTTTTCGACGCTGACGACTCTGGATTGAGGACCAGACATATAAAGTGGCTAGATTTCTTCCCTATCCATTTTGATAGTAGCGATGAAAAATTTGATCGCATCGGTTTCAACCTAGAGGAAATTAGAAAATTTGTAGAGCATGACGCTCACTACTCTTACCCTATGCCGGATGACTACAAATACATTCAGCTACCGAAAATAAATAGATTCATCGAAGTATGGGGGAGTTCCAAAAGCACGGAGCCAGATATAACTTCTCACTTATCGAAAGAAGAAAATAAATTTATACTAACTATGAAATTTGGAGCAAAGGATGTGTTTTCTGAATTGACTTGCGAATGGCAGAGCGAAAAAAGGAACGCTATAAGACCAGATTTTTTTGTTCTGCAGCCCAACGGTTACGCAGACATTGTCGAATTCAAACTTCCCGAAATTGACAAAGGCTTCATTGTCGGCGGTCAAAACAGAGAAACATTTTCTTCGTGGCTAAATTCTTATATTTCTCAGACCAGGGTGTACGCTACCTACTTTGATGATCCGAACAATCGAAGATGGTTTGAAGAAAAGTATGGATTTAAAGTTCACAAGCCTCGCAGATGGCTCGTCGTAGGACGCAGAAGCGATTTTGAGTCTGATGTATGGCGGGAAATCATGTCAGATCATCAGGGCTTAGAGATAATAACTTTTGACGATTTAATAGATGGAGTTGTAGTGCAGTTCTATAAATGAAAGGCATTGAGGAATCAAAAAATCGTACGCAGTGCTTTAGGTCGGAGTCGGCCGAAAGGATAGAATAAAGTGCGATGTTTGAGGTGAGCTGATATTGAACGGGGAGCTGGTCATGCTTGCAATGAAAATAAAGCTGACGCATTGGGTTTTGGTATTTTCTTCCAGGTTTCCTTGGCTTGTGCCGAGACTTTTGCGATTTCTCGGACAGGATTATGGCAAGCAAGATAGCGAGGTGATGCGTGAGATTTATAACGAAGAGAATCGGATTAAAACTGCCAGCATTTTTGAAGGCCGGATTTCTTGGAAAGGTATAAGCTTTGTTGCGGAAATTGGACGCGAGGATTTAGGGAAAGTCCACAAGTGGATGAGTGGCCAACCACGCGCAGGAGGAAATTACAGTTCGACACACGAAGAGGGTATAAAGAGCAAGAATTTGATTGGTGCCAGTTACAATAACTTAGGCTTCGTGTCTTTCGATCGCCCAACAATATTCTCGGTGGGGAGCATAAGTATTGCACCTCAACTCCCTAAAAGCTGCTATATAAGTCTTCTGAGGTTGAAAAATGGGGCTTGCTACATCTCTCTTTATGTGAAACTTGATGACTCTGTCAGGTCGCTAGTTTCTGACGTTGACGTTCGCCACATTAGTCGATACAAAGTATTTCAATCGTTCAACCCGTTCTCCCCAAGGTTTGCAATAACTGAACATCACGACAGAAGGTCTGTAATTGAAAAATTCTTATACAGAAAGGCAAATGAAGTAGTAGGTGAGGCTAAGCAAGCGATCGAAGCGATGCTAGAAGCTTGGGGTGTAAAAAGAAAGATTGATGAGTTTTCGTTGGTTGCCGATTTTTTCAGAGAGGGTACAGGCTCTTACTTTGATGAGCTTTCATTATCGGAAAGCGACGAGACCAGCACTTCTATTGTAGTAATTGAACGTCACAGAGGCCGTTTTTTAATCAGCCCATTGAGCGAAGATACATCAGAGGAGTACATAGAAAACTACATTCCGAGCCAATTTGGAGTAGATGCAATTTTTTTGAAGAGCCAAGTGAGCTTGGATACTGAAAGCTATCGCCGCTATGATTTTAAGTCAATTGGGATTACTGATAATTACACCTATACAGCAATCCTGGCGGAAATATACTCACGCTTCCAGCGATGCACGAGCAACGTAAGCCCTGTCTTTTTAAGCCACAATAAAAAAGAAGAGCGCGATCTAAAAAAATTGCTTGATGCAGGAGTTGAACTGAACGTAATTGAGGAAAGATTGACTGCTGTTGAAGAGGGATTGCACTGGTGTGAAGAAAGATATCGCAAGTTTAATCGCGATAGAATACGTGCAATTCGGTCCCATGTGTCTTCTTTTCGGAAGGATGTAGAAAGGCGTCGGGACTTGAATAATGGGAAGCTGCAAGTAAAAAACTTAATTTGGATGCGGCGCTACTCGATAATGGTGTTTCTATTTGTGCTGGTTCAGATTACCTTATCATTGCTCAATGTTGATTGGACGGATGCTGGCAGAAGTAAAAATCCGATCTATATCAATCTTTTCCATAATACCAAATGACTTTAATTCAGAGTGCCGATAAGACGGTAATACATGAAAATCTTTGTAAGTACTGGGACACGATGGCCCCAGCAACCGCGATTTTAGCTACTAGCTACTGGTGAGACGCAGTTTTTGGTCGATCTTCGCCAGTCGTCAATACGCTGTGCGCTGATCAGATCGGATGCAAATTTTCGCTCAACACGAATGCAATTTACTGGTCGGTGGCCGTGCAAATGAGTGGTCAAATGCAATTACCCACCTGGCCCGACACCATCGTCACTAATCAAAGCATCAGCCGCTTTTGCCCCGGCTGAAAATCCGCCGGGACAAAAACGGCTAGCACTATTATTTTGCATGCTTAGAGCTCCCGCATCAGACGTACCAGCCCATCGACTGTAGCCTTGCTAAGCCCCACGTCCTTAGCGATTGCCGTGATCGATTGCCCTTTCGCTGCAGCATCCATTATCGCCTTTCTAATTGCATCTGGAACCTGCGCCTCGCCGGTTAGAGGGTTGATGTAGCTACCGGCATGGTGCGTATTCATCAACGATTCAAGGCTTTTCTTAGCTTTTGATATCGCCTGACGCGATATGCCCAACCGCCTCGCCATCTCTGATTGGCTGATCCCCTCTACGTGCATGAGCCAAACTTTCTCGCGCAGACCAATTGAGGGGGCTTTACGCGAAGTCACCACATGCAAACCTGAGTGCACCTGGTCGTAGGCAACCTTTCTTATCTCCTGGGTATCAGCAGCACTGGGTGGCCGAAAATTGAATGCAAACTCAGACCTTCCAGATCTGTTGAGTGCGGACAAATGGCGTTGAAACGCAGCTTTGTAGCGTAAGTCAGCATGGTATTTAGCCGACCCGGGCTTGTGTATGGCGCAGTACCGGTCGCTTAGATTTCCAGCCACGATTCTCTCGATGCGAAACCGCTCGAATACAAGGCGCAGCTTTGCAGCCTCTGCTTTCGATATCAAAGTACAGGATGGAGAAAGCTGGAGGCTGCTTTCCAGCCTCCAGGCCTGCGACAGCCTGGCGTCCTGTTCCTCCGCGGAGAGCTGGCACTGACCTGAGCGCACAATCTCGCCAACCTCTTGCCGCTGCTGCACTGCGAGCTCCTGCAGTCTGCTGGACCGAATGCTTACACGCCAGCAAAGCTCACAGTAACCGCCATCCTGTGGACGGGTTCGGTCATCTATAGCGGCATCAAAATCCCTCAATGCCTTTGTACGCAGAGGTCTGAAGTGGTGCATCAATCGAAACAAGTCACGTACAGATTCCAAAGCTCCGCAAAGCGGTTCCGCGCCTTCGAACGGCACCCCCTTCGGATTGAGCAAGCTACGAATTGCGAACCTAATATTTGAATCCCAGCGATCCAAGTTCTGGAGCTGCCAGTCGATCTCCGGCATATTTTCTGGTCTAGCGGGTATCAAATCGCGAGCCAGAACATCTGCCGTCAGACCGCTTCCATCTATCTCAGGTCCTGCAACGTAAGGCGCTGCGTAAAAAGGTGGTGGGATATGGGCCATTTCCGACAGCCGAGCACCAATCAGCAAACTCTTGGCCCAGTCGCCCTTGTAGCCAGCTAGGCACTGATCAAACGGCCCATCCAAATTCGCCCTCACCAGAGGCCAGATGGGATAGCGCCTGGAGGTTAGGCTCGAAGATGCGTTAAGCCGACCTAACACCGCGCTGTAGCCAGAAGCAAACTGGGTTGAACAACGAGGATCGTGATCGTAAACATCGAGCAGATTCGTCAGGTAATCGAGGCGCACCATGTCAACCTAGAAATTAAAAACATTCGCCTCATTCTAGGCGTAATTACTCGTAATGTTCTACCTACATTACTCACTGTAGGCAAAGAAACATGACAACCGAAGAGCTAATTCTGACCAGCAACGGGGGCTCTCCCCTACTGTCACTATCACAGGTCGCAGAGATCCTTCATCGCAGCCCGGAGGGGTTGCGCATAACATTATCGGGGGACAACGACATCGCCCGAAACTTGAAACCCTGCAGGATAAAAATTGGTCGGCGCGTCTATTTCCGCGTAGCTGGCATAGCTCGATTTATCGACGAAGCGTAAGACTAGCCCGTGTCCGCAGTGACCAAACTATCGCGACTGGTGGAACGGGCTTCCAGGCTCCCACCCACTCCGACGGTGGTATCACTGGAACCAGTCCGATCTGAAAAGGTGCTGACGAGCTGGCCAGACGAAGTGAGAGGCGTACCCAATATCACTCTCCGGTCTGCGCTTTTCGGGTCCAGTCGCTCCGCTAGCAACGCATTCCTACAGCGCGCCGAAATTTACACTCAGAGGCCCACGCAAATGAGATACACGGGACCACGTTTAGACCAGGGCGATTTAGATGTCTGGATCACGTTGTTGCATATCGCTCGCCGAAAGCAGATGGGGAAATCTTTTAAAACCAGCGCGTACGAGCTTCTGAAACTACAAGGGAAGACGGATGCCGGGAATAATAGAAAAACGCTCTACAAGCGCCTGTTCCGCCTCGCAGCGGGCACGCTTGAGTTAACAGCAAAACGCCATACCTATACAGGCGGCCTGATTGACTCGATCCATAGAGACGATATCGAGCAAAAGCTCGTCATCACTTTGAACCTTGAGCTTTCTTACCTGTTCGGACCAAATGACTTCACTCACATTGATTGGGCCGTTCGCAGAAGTCTGAACGCCAAACCACTAGCACAGTGGCTACATGGGTATTTGTCGAGCCATGCTGAGCCCTTCCCTGTGTCGATTGATACGCTAATGAAGATGGCCGGCAGTCTCGACAGCTCTACATCAAGCCGTGAGCAAAATATTCGAAGGGCACTGGACGCACTGCAGCACGCAAGCAACCTGCACGAACAGCCGTTCAGCTACGAAATCAGCGGTGGCAACGTGTATTTCACAAAAACCCCGACCAATAGCCAGGCTAGGCACATTGCAAGGAAAAGCGGCGGCTCTAAAGCAAAAAATAAGTACCGTACCATTGGCTAGACAGCCCCGTACCGTTGGCTCGGATGTACCGTACCGTCGGCTAAAAAATACCGTACGGCTGGCTAAATTATTTACAAGCCTAAATGGCTGCAAGCCTCGCCACTGAGGGGCTGCGCGGACAACGCGCATCGCCTTAATCCTTTTATAATCATCTTAATACAGCTTGGAGACCATAATGATTGAGGTCGAAGCAGGCAGCGGCAACGTATACACTGATATTGGCGACCCTGAAGCGAAGGAAATGCTGGCCAAAGCACGGACGGTTTCCTCGATCATCCGACTCATCGAGGAAAAAGGGCTGTCACTTGGTGACGCAGCACGACTGGCGGGCGTTCCACAGGTGCAGTTAAGCAAGCTTCTGATCGGCCGCTTTCAAACTAACGCCCTAATCGATTTGGAAGAGATACGAGAAAAAATCCGGGATTACACAAAAACATGACGACCGTATCTATCGAGCAACCTAGCTACTGGCGAGATTATTTCATCACCTTAGACAAAACCCCGCTTGGCCTTGCCGTTTGGCGAGGAATTTTCGACGATACGGAGCTTTGTGAGATCCCCACGCTGCCAAAAGAATCCGTCGAAGATGCTCTTCAGCGACACCAACGCAAGTTGAAAGCCATGCTGCAGGCCTTGGAGGAAATCAATCTTCCTGAACTGGAATGGCTACCACCCAAAGTGCGGCAACAGTTAGAGATGTGATAGCGCAATCACGTTTAGCGCTCGATATCCGTCTCATGGGGGTTCTGCTCTTTCGCGAGACAAATTGCGTCAGCGTCGGCTCTCATCTGCTCAAGCGTCCTGGATGCGCTGGAACGTTCTTGGTCAGGCTTTAGCGCCTGACCTCTAACGTGACCTCGCTCCACTGCCTTGGATCGCATCTGCTCAATGCTTGAAGCGTTCTGACCATATACATGGTCGCGGCCTCTTTCGCGCCCGCTGCGGGCCAATTGGGCCTTCATCTGTTCCATTGCGCTTGGTATGCCGGCACTATCCTCCTCCCTTTCCCGCTGTAATTGGTTAATCAATCGCTCTCCGTCATCGCTTCGCGCTTGCTCCATTCTACGGACCTGGTCGCGGACCTCCTTCTCTTGGTCTGATCGCTCTTTTTGATCTCGCAGTTCTTGAGCTAACTTTTCCGCCTGCGGAATCTGTTCGATGTGTCGCATGGTTTCAAGGTTCTCGCGGCGCTCATTTTTTTGGGAGAGCGCTGTGGCGATTCGTCCGGCCTCTTCTCTACTAATTCGCTCAGCTCTCTCTGTATTAGTAAGACTACGATTGGATTTATCTGACACGTTGCTTTGCCTCCCGACCGGACCGGCCGCAATGATGGTCTGTTGCGGGCTACCACCCGAGTTGTTTTGCAATTGAGTTCGCCGTTCGCGCTCTTTATCGAGGCTAATAATCTCAGCTCCAGCGCTAGGCACTTCGCGCCGTAAATCATCACGAGAACGAGAAAGCTCGGCGCGGGCCTGTCGGAAGTCGATCACCTTTGCACGCAGCAACGGATCTCTCCACTCGCTAGGCAAATATTTCCGCTCTGGGGTTAACCCAGTGCCCCGTTCGGCATGACTGCGCATGTCGATCCTCTCTGCAAACCCTGCTCGTTGTAGATGTGTGTTGCAGCTCGTCTCCCAGCGGTATCGCAACTGACGTAACTCCGCTTTACGCTCAGCCGCACTCAGTGTGAGTCCAGCGCTTGGGCCATAGCCCTTACGAGCACCGCCAATAGCTGGATTCTTCGAGTTATAGCGCTTGAAATACTGCTCAGGATCACGTTCGTAGCTATCACACTGCCGCTCACTAAACATCAAATGCAGGTGGGGCTGCTCTCTGCCGTCTGTTGCTTTAGGTGAGTGAATCGCCCATTGATAAGCGTGGCGCGCCCCTATTTCTTGGCGCACAAAGTCATGCACCAGGTCAGCACGCTGCTGTGGTGAAAGCTCACGAGGTAATGCTATTTCCATCTCGCGGTAAGTAGTGCCATTTTTGCGCTCATTCGCGTCCGCGGCATTCCAAAATTCTTGAGGACAATGCTTAGCCCAAGCCGGCATGTTCCCGGATTCGGTGGCTTCCAGTTTTTCATTTCTATCCAGTCGCGCGGCGTACTTACCCTCACGGGCGATGTAGGCCGCATGCGGCCCTGCCTTCCCAACTCTCCCTACCTTCATGCTTAAACGGCCAATAGCCATATGCGCATTACCTCTACGCTTCTGAATTTTCGCGCCCGCGAAAATATGCATTCGCACTTCGCTTGATTTTTCGCGCCCGCGAAAATTTGCTTTTGATTTTCGCTTCTGCCCCCGGCAGGGCGCGCTGTTTCTGAGGAACGAAGAAACAACTAAGCGCGCCTTCCAATACTGGAAGGATAAAGCAGTCCGCGCGCACATTAAACATATAATAGTTATAATTAAAACCCTAAAAACAAACTTAGCGTAATTAAGCGAAATGAAAGATAAATGGCTTAGCGAAAGAATTCTGCATATAAAAAATCTGAAATCACCAAGTGATCAACAGCGATTACTCCTGATGCTTTCAGAGAAAACCCCTCGAACAAATGACGAGGAGCGAAAGCTCAGTTTTCTCATCAAGGCAGAGTGGGCAGAAGCCAAGGCACAGAAGGCCAGAAGCGATGTAGCTCGTATTGTTAATGCAGAGAAAGAGTCTGCACGTAAAGCCCGGGACCGCGAGCTCTATCAAGCAGCGGGACTACTCATATTGGCGGGCCTCGTCGATACGAAGACAGGAAGCCCGTTGATTGATCGCGGCGAGTTACTAGGCGCTCTGATTGGGGTTGAGGAAACGTCCGTCACCGACGCGGTGAGGACTGAGTGGAAGCGAACGGGAGACGCACTCCTCGCGAGTCGCGAGCGGCCAAGAAAAAATTAGCGGCTACCAGCCGCACCTTAATCACTTCTTGTATAGGCGATAATAATGAGCATTTCAAAAAATAGTTTTTTTGATGACCCTGTGTCAAAGACAAAGTACTGGCTTCTACATCACGAACAGGAACGAATGCGCACTGTCATCAGGCGCAAGTATGAGGGCGTGCTAGATCCACAAGTTTACTGGATCAGCGGAACGGATACTGAGCATGACGGGCTATCAAATGATCATATCGAAAGAATGGCTCAGAGGCTCTCGCTGTCTCAAATTGGTGTTTTCCTCGCGCAACGTATTTGGGCAAAACGAACTTGGTTGACTGTTCCGGCGCTGATGCTCATCGGATTATTTTTAACTTATGTTTTAGTGAACAAAGCCGGAACGACAACAAATGACACCCTCATCCCTCTGGCGTTTACGATCACTGTATGGCTTAGCGTTTTGCTGTGTTGTTCTGCAACACTATTTGGCCCTCTGATCGCTCAAATACTCCTGCCAAGAACACCTGTACGTCAGGATGAAATCGACTCAGTGAAAAGCATTATTTCCCGGTGCGTTATTCGTGATTTGGAGCCAGGAACTCCGCCCGATTTGGCAGACCGCGCCCGGCTTTTGGTGACAGACTCCAACGGCCAGTCTGTCACGGGACAAGTACTAGCCACCGACCTAGAATTTTCCGCTGTTCGCTCTGAATGGATGACCACGAAGGCGGTGCTGTTCATGGTTGGTTTGGTAATGCTAACTCCGGCTCTCGCAATCTCATCGCCCATGCTTGCGGTCTTGGATTATTTCGCCCTTTTGGTGTGGAAACGTGTTGCCTTCTGGATTCCGCGTGATCAGGAAAAAGCACAACCGGTGCAGAAGGAAACGGACCCGTCTGTATTCCTCCTTGTCCTCAAAATAGTCATTATTCCAGCCCTGATTTTTGTGGGACTCTCGGCGTCCTATCGTGAACATCTGGACACATTCGTTCGCCTGGATGCTCAGCTGATTAATTGGCTATACGTTTTAGGTATGTGGGGTTTCGCAATCTATCTTACCTTCACGGCCAAATCCCCTCTTACGGTTCGCGCAATGCTGCTTGATCAAGCCGTGCGTGAAAGCGGTACCGAGCTATTAATCGACAAGGCCGGGCGCGCGTATTTCCAGCACTTGGAGGAAGCACGGAATGAGCAGATCAAAAACGCCAAAACGGACATCTCTCCTTTCATCCAACTCGGAACCAGTACTGGCTTGTTAGCGCAACGACGTGACCCGCTAGCACCTACAGAAGCGGGTATACCGTTTGGCCTGTCGGTTACAGATCTGGCTACTCATGTCGGTGTGCTAGGAGCTAGCGGCACGGGCAAAACTTCAGGGGTCATTCGTCCGCTCACCAAACAGTGGATCGATGGCGATCTAGGAGGTCTTCTGGTGCTCGATGGTAAGGGTGCACTGCCGCTTGAGTTCCATGGTATCGACGGCTACACGCTCATCAGCCCGGACCACGGCCCATTCAATCCTATCTACGAGATGACGCCAGATGCTCTGGCTGATGTTTTGCCTGACGTTTGCGACGACGGGGAAGGAGATACCTTCTGGCGGGACTCTGCCCGCCTGATGCTGCGTATGGCGGCAATCCTAGTGGAAGCACATCCCGATCTTCCCTATACGCTGACACAAATCCAGCAGTTTTGCCTGGCAAGCCATCAAGAGCGAGCGGACTGGCTAGACCCCATATCAAACGAGATTGACCACAGCGGCCGCCTGCTCGCAGCCGCTCACTACTGGTTGTTGGAGTATCCCGATTTCCCAGAGAAGACTGCAGGTTGCATCAGCAACATGCTGAGGACTTGGTTGGGGAACATCCTGCTTCAAGAAAAGCTGGGGCCTTGGGTCAATACAACTGATACCCACTTCAGGGTTGAGGGCGTAATGACCGGCCAGAAAATCGGACTCCTATTACCGGAATCGGAATATGGTATTGGCGGGGTTGCGATCTCGGCCCTATGCATGCGACGAGTCTACGATGCGGTGAAAAAACGCGGCGACAATTGGCAACATCTGGAAGGCCACCGGCCCGTGTTACTTGCAGCCGACGAAGTTCAGAACCTATTGACCAAAGCAGACTTAGAGACTGTTCCTGTAGCACGCAGCCTGGGCCTGTACCTAATGTTTGCAACGCAAAACGTCGACGGGTTATACAAACGCCTGGAGCGTGATGGTGCGGTTCAGATGCTCGGTAACCTGGCCAGCATCATTGCTTTAGCTCCCCGTACAGACGATTCAAACAATTACGTTTCCAAGCGTGGTGGCCATGTGTGGAAGGCCTCAACACAAAGCTTCCAAGGACTACCAGACGCGGCAAGCGACCTTGGCCTATACGCTAACTCCGGTACGGATCAAGCAATGCAATCGACGACGATGAATCGACAGAGTCGCTTTGGCGCGCCACGTCTGTCTTACGCTATCGGTCTTTGGCACCGTCAGTGGACTCCCAAGGCCATGAACTGGCTGAATGGAATGGTAGTGCCGGATGATTCAACTCAGGCACCGCAGCGTCCATCGCTACAGCTAGAGCTATCGCCCCTTATCCAGCCTGATGAGATTGATACGTTGCTCGCCATCCCTGGTACTGCGATAGCAATCATCAATCGTGGACGTATTCAACGTCGGGACGTAATCCGGTTGTATCCGAAAAAACAGGGGGGCACTGCATGATGACTACTGAAATCCGTATGCCCGTGATGCGTGAAACAGAGGGTCGCTGGTATTGGCCAGGGTCCACTTCTTCAGCCACCCTCCTTGCACTGGCTCTGCTTTTAGTTGCAGTCTTGTATGCCTACCGATATCCCGCAATGAAAGCTGGCGAGGCCGTTCACCGCCTTGAAGCAATCAATGCGCTAAGCGCCCAATCGGTGCAACACACTGAGGCAGCACTTTCTCGCCTGCAAGTTTTGATAGCGGACCAGCCTGAGTGGCTGCGAGAAGTTGCAACCGAACAGACGTCTAACCTTCAGGCGCAGCTGTCGCGTATCAAAGCGCCAAGCCCGGAACAGGTCCTTCAGAAAGCAGCGGCACAACAGGAAAAATACGATCAGGCACAGCAGCTCATCGAGACATCACCGTTCAAAAATCTTACGAAGCAACAGGTGCCGCTGAGCGTTGAGGGAAAATTATTTCTAAGCGCGCTTGAGGTCAAGCAGCCCTCTCGGTTCGACTATCAGCGCTTGTCAGATGGCGTACTCGATGCCCTACCGGTGCTGCAAGAAGGATTCAAGCTACAGGCTCAGACTGAGACCCTGGTTCATCGACTAGATGTGCAACTGAACGGCGATAAGGCAGGGGCGCTCGGGCCAGCAGCAGTAGCAGAGCAAGCTTCCGATGATTACGGTAGAGAACAGCCGTCCGAGCTGCAGCAGGTACTGCCTACACCTACAGCGTCCATTGACACGCTCAGCAGCGCGATCCGTAAAGCGGAGAGAGACGCAGAACGCCAGGAGCAACGGGCAAAGTTGGAAGCCCAGAATCAAGCACGTCAGGTAGAGCGGGACGCCCGACAGGCGGAGCAGCAGGCAGAACGCGAGCAACAGAAAGCGCAGCGCCTTTCTATTCAGCGCCAACGTGACACTAATCGCCAGGCCAGCGCAGCCGTCGAGGCTACACGCCGAGCAGAGCAGGACTCCGAGCGCCGACTAGCGGCGGCGAAACGCCAATCGGAAGCTGCGGCAGAAGCGAAGCAAAGGGAATGCACGGCCAGCATCATGGCGAGAGCCAAATGCGCGGCCCAAGGTTACAACCCGTTGACGGGAGCTAAAAATTGAAAGCCGCGACAGAACGCCGGGCTGTTTCTACTTCATCGGTGTCTCTTCATTTTCTCGCGCGCGAAAATCATGGACGGTTCGAAACCTCTTCTGCGCGCTGAGCAAATAGTGCTTGGAGCTCGTTTGGACACTCAACACTGTGCTTCCAAACGAGCTGGTGAGAGCCAGGGTGACTTGTCGCGCTGGATCTCACCAGCAACCATAGATTTTCGCGCCCGCGAAAAAACCGGTGACACCACCCCTTTTTCGCGGGCGCGAAAAATCTGAACATTACGAGAAGTGAGGATAATCGCGGACCAAGGCTACGAACGATCTGAAATACCTAGGCTAAAGCGGTGATGAACAACTCCCACATAGAAACGCAGATAGCCTACGACGCCCTGAAACAGCGATGGGGGCCACCTAAGCATGCCAGCAGCCCACGTCATGATTAGTTAGAACTGCATGTCCATGCGGTCATATCGCACAGCGCCGTCCGCGTGCACAGTCAATCGTAGGTCGCGGTTTGCTAACACGTCATCCTCGATCCCCATGCAGCTTTCAACGACTACCGTGGCCAATGCAAGCTCAATCACCGCCTTGTCGATTGCGTCTTCACTGCCTCTCGCTTTGACGACCTTGACAAGCTCAGCACCAAAAAAAGGAATTGCCCCCTGAGCGAATTCAAGTCCTTTTTCCATCGCAGCGGGCTTACGCTTTGCAGCCAATTTCAAAATGTAGTCGGCTGGTAACTCTCGGCTACCGTCAAACCATGACTCGCCTTTGCTATCTAACAAGTGAACATTACACCGCATGACTCATTCCTTAAGTAGAGAGGGAGGGGCATTCTAGGCAGCCTCATCCGCTAAGCGCAAATAGCCACTGAGCGCGTAATTGTATTCCACTTGACCATCCGCTTGCATTGCCAATGACCATTCAACTGCATTCGACCTGATCAGGTCGAATGCATCGGATTTGACCAGCACACTGGGTGTCCATGACCGGCAGAAGTTGGCCAGTGCAGCCGTTCGAAGCGTCTACGAAACCCGGGGCGATTCATGACGAGGATGATCGGGTTACGAAAAAAACTTGTCAGTTAACAGTTTCATCTGTCGTTTGATTCCCTTCTTATTGGACAAGCTTTGGTACACCTGAGGCAGCTCTTCTTTGCGCTGCGTCACGACTTCCATGTAGGTATCCATTAGGTCGCCTGGCGTCCAAGAGATGAGTTGCTGGTAACGGCTGTTGAGGAACGTAGCAGCCTCTGCGCTATAAGGAGTGTCAGAGCCAACCAGGTTTAAAAGCTGGAGCAGGCGCCCACTTTCTACCTCATTGACCGGAACAAAAGTTGGAATCAGCATCCCGAAGTTTGCCAGTAAATAGAGGCCCGCGGGTGGAGTACACTCGGAGGAGTAGAGGATCTCGCGCAGCTCTGTCCCCAACACGGAGCGGTCTGATTGAGGCAGCAGCTTGATCACCAGGCGCAGGGTCTCAATTTGGTAGATCGCAGGCTCAGCAAATGGCGATTGTTTGGAAACACCTGTGAGATACGACAGTGCAGCGTCGTGTACATGTGTAACGGTGCTGACCGGCCAGTTGAGCTCCAGCAAACGTTGCAATGTTAGTAACTGCAATCGCGATTCTTGGCCGATCACTGTCGCCCAGCCGTGTGCATCGAGTTTGACGAAACGCTCTTCGAACATGTGGTCTCTGAGCTTTGTTAGCATCGGATGATCCGAACTCAAGATTCTTTGAAGGATCAGAGGATCGAGCTCTTGGAATGAAGGAATGTTTGCCGGCGACAATGCGGCCGCAGCAAACCAATTCAGCAGCTCGTCTTCACTCAAGCCGTATGGCTGAAGGGCGTGAGTGAGCAGATCGAAATTGCGATAGATGAAATGCGAGCCTATCACTCCAATACTGTCCGTTTTGACTTGTCGCACGAATACAGGCGCCATCAATGCCACGCTGTCAGGGTGAACGCAAGCCTTCATAAGCTCTACGTTGGGAACCACTGATTTCACCAAGGCATCAAAAAATAGAGGTGATTCTTCGAGGGCTTTCGAAATGCCAGTGATCGCCGCGAGCTCTGTCAACATCCCCTGGCGTAAGTAAATGCCTGCGATAGCAAGCTTTGCTCGAACCGATGTGAGACCTACAGAGTAGGAATTTATGATCCCCACAATCTGGGGCACGTAATTCTTATACATAGCTAGAGCAAGCCAGAACCGGTCATCGCTCGCATTGGAGGGTAGAAGATTTAGGATTTGCAGAAACTCTGGATCATCGAACTGAGTGCTCTGAACATCCTGGCCTAACCGAAGCCTGCCGAAATAGGTCACGAAACACGATTCCCAGACTGTATCTGACATTGGTGTCATTGAATTGGTCAACGCAGCGGTAGATGTGATCTGTCTGAGCGCGTCCTTGACGCCCACACTGTCGAGCTTGATGTCAGCGATGTCGATGACGTGCAGATCTTCGCGGCCTACGATGAGGTGGAACAGATTCTCTGCGCTGCTGACCGTCCTGATGTTAAACGACTCGTCTAGAGCATGGAGATACGCGTCGTAGGTCGTAATGGCTTCGACCTGTTCGTCGGCGTGCTCAGCGTCATATGTATATTCATGCAACTGGTCGAATTCAGATGCAAGAGTTTCCAGTTTCTTGCTGAACAGCGCTTTGTTAAGTCCCGCCTTGGTCAAATCTCTGATCGCAGCGTAGTAATCAGTGTCACCTTCTACATTTTCTATCAAAGCGCTACCAGCTAAGCGAGCAGAGACCTTTGATAGTATTGTGGCTATATCGAACCCTTCAACCGCAGTTGCGAGATGAAGCGCTTGCAGCAGACTCTTAACAGAGATGTCCCCTTCCAAGTATCTGGTAAAGGAGTCCATGAATCCAAAGTACGAGCTGAGCTCAGCCAATTTTTTGCCGTTCTGTTCCTCGATCGCGGTCGCAAGCGGCTGATCAATGAGCTCTGCAATGGCGATGTCTTTCGACGTCTGGAAATGGACCTGCAAGATTTGGATAGGCCATCCGGTGTCGACGTCCTCCCCATAGAGTCCTGTCAGGAGCTCACGGGTCTTACGTAGCTTGTGAGCGTCAACCGGATTGTCTTCTTTCGTCTCAGCTGATTCAGCGTCCTCTGATTTCGAGGTAGCGCCATCGCTCAGGAGTGTTTCGATGGGCGTGCCGTTGTATTTGCAGATCGTGATGTATGCCGCGATCACCTCCATCTTCGGATCGCCGACAGTGACGAGCAACGTGGTCGCGAGATCATTGATGAAGCGCTTCTGAAGTCTCGGGGTGACCAGACCGTCGGCCATCGGGCTGTGGCGTTTCAAAATTAAACTGCAGATATCGGCTTGTTCAAGCGGCAGAGATCCAAAGCTTTGTGTCCAAAGCGTGCGAAATGCATCTTTCCATCCGGAGGTGATGATGGGAGGCGCTCGGAAAACTACCGGAAATTTCTTTGCAATGAAGTCTTTAGAGTCGTAGCTCTTCTCGTTATCGCCGTTCAAATACTTGGACACCTTCGTGGAACAGAAGGGGACGATGATGCTCAGATTCTGCCTACGGCTAACCGAAGTGAAAATCTCCAGGTCACTCCATACAGAGCGCAACGCCTCGCGCGGCAGCCTGTCCAGGTTGTCGATAACGATGATGAAGTTGGTGCCGGAAACGGCCTCAAGGTGATGATCCAGCGTTCGCTTCAGGTCGAGAGGGCTGACTTCCTTGCTGATCTCAATCGTCTCGGTGATGTGATCGTCTGAGCTTCCTTTAAGAATGCTGGAGAGATTCCATTTCTTCTTACCTTTTCCGCGATTTGCAAACATTGCCAGGCCCAAGGTCACGGCAGGGAAGATGACACCCAGCACGTAGAGCCCGTGTTTCCATATTTCTAACGGGTCTTTTTGGTGAAGCTGAGACAGGTAGTCGCGGAGAAGAGTGGGACTAAGTACGCCGCCAGCGATCAGGAGGATGGCCCAGATGCTGATATGGCTGCGCGTATCTTTGGTGTAGCTAACGTGCCTGCCCAAGGCGATGTCGCGATTTCTCAGCACGGTTTCTCTGACTGATGCCTTGGCGCTAGGAGGGATCGCTTTGAGCACCTGCTCAGTAAGAAGCTCAATGAAATTGCTTTTGATTGAGCCCTGATAATTCTGCTCGCAGTCAAACAGCCATAGCCTGGTCGCGGAGTCCACGTCGACGATTTTCTTTTCAAGCATCTGAAGAATCGAGCTCTTGCCAGAGCCAAATTCGCCATCGAGACCGATAACTTTGTGGTTCTTGTCATTGAGTAGGTAATTGTGGATGGCAGTCGCTACTCGGTCGTGACTACCTCCCTTAAACGCATCGATCTCGGAAGGGTTCTCGCTTTGGAAGCTCAGAATGTCCATATAGTCCATTGCACCAGGTCAGGGTGGCCCAGGAAAAGAAGGGGCCAATAGGAGGAAGATACGTTGAGAAGTGGCTATCTGCCATAGAACAATGATGGGCATTATCATATTCAGCTATGTGCAGAACAGTTCAGAGATGTTTTTTCTGATGCGCCATTCTGAGCGTGGGTGTCAACTCAGCTTATGAGAGAGCTGGAGTTTGGCGAGGGGACCTCGCATCCGGGCTTCGCTGAGTCGCTTCTAGCAAGCTTCAGGCAATGAGTAGGCAGTGGATCGACTTGTTAAAGCTCCCGCCCATACGCCAACAACCATCGGTGGGATGAACCGATTACTGCCCGGCGTGAATGACTGCAATTGGCCGACTTCTGCCGGTCTGGGCCGCTCAGTGTAGTGGTCAAATCCGATGCAAACGACCGGTCAGCTCCAATGCAAACAGGTATCAAGTCAGTGCAATTACCCAACCAAGGCTGCGGATTTGTGCGGAGGTAGCGACGTGCAGGTACAACAGCGGTACAGTCATGACCTATCGCAGATTTCTAAAAACTACGCCAAACCCACGGTTTACGCCGCGTTCAGCTTGGCGTACCTACGTTACTCTACGGACGGTTTTATTTAGCTTGCAGCGTTTCTAGGCAACTCATAATCCTTTGGTCCACGGTTCAAGTCCGTGTGGGCCCACCAAACAAGAAAGCCGCGCAATGCGCGGCTTTTTCGTGTCTGGGCGTTTTTATCGCTTAACGGGCAAAGCTCTCGAGCTTCTCGCCCGTCAACACCACTTCATACGTATCCGCAGGCCTCCCCCACTGCTCCACTAGAACCATACGATCCACCACCGCAGCGCCCAATCCTGTAATGGTCTCAGCCAAAGCCTCGACCATTTCTTGAGCCCGCAGCCACAGGCAATCATTGATCGCTTTCAGTTCGGTCGCGATGCGGTCGGATGAAGCAAGACCGGTATCGGGATAGGTGATGTTGCGCAGCAGGTGCCGCAGCTCCCTGATTTTTGCGTCGTCCTGCTCAGCACCTTGTGCCCCGTTGAGGATGGCTGCAGCGTCCGACAGGTCGACGCGTTTTACGCCGACAGGTGCTGAAGGTAACGTCTGGGCCATCGCGCCCGCGAAAAGCATGATGATCCGGGATTCCAGATAGGCCCTCATGGCGTCCATCGACGAGATGGGCCGCACCAGATTGATGGTTGCGCCCCCTTTGTGCCGCAAGTCCATGGTCACAGTCAGGGTGACGCCACCTGTTTCAAAGCCCAACGCACGGGCCACGACGTAGTGGCCCATTTCGTGATGGGCGATCTGCAATGCACGGTCCCTTACTGCGGCAGGCAGTTTTGTCGTCATGTCCTTCGCCTCGCACTCTCGACTGCATCAATCCTAGCCGATCTCCACAGACGTTCTTTCGCCCAGAAAAAAGCCGCGCAATGGCGCGGCTTTTCCGAGTCAAACGTCAGCCCTTATTTGGGCAACGCATACGCAATCACATAGTCCCCACGGTCCGTCGACTGACGTGCACCGCCTACGGTGAGCAGGATGTACTGCTTACCCGTCTTCGGCGAAACGTAGGTCATCGGCCCGGACTGACTGCCCACTGGCAGGCGCGACTTCCAGATCTCATTGCCGTTGCCGGTATCGAAGGCACGCAGGTAGAAATCCTGGGTGCCGGCGAAGAACAGCAGGCCGGACTGGGTCGCGAGCGAAGCGCCGAGGGTCGGCATGCCGATCTGGATCGGCAGGTGCATGCGGATGCCCAGCGGGCCGGTGTCTTGCACGGTGCCGACCGGCACTTGCCACATCAGTTTGTGGGTCTTGAGGTCGATGGCGGACATGGTGCCGAACGGTGGCTTCTGGCACGGAATGCCGACCGCCGAGAGGAAGCGTTCGCGCATGGCACCGAATGGCGTGCCTTCCTGCGGCACCACACCCATTTCGATGCCGCTGGCCCCGGCGCCGATCTTGTCGCGCGGGATCATGTAGTTGGCCAGGCCCAGGCGCATGTCGTTGACGAACATGTAGTTCGTGTGCGGATCCACCGAGACGCTGCCCCAGTTCATGCCACCCAACGAGCCCGGGAATTGCAGCGCGCGGTCCATACCCGGCGGGGTGTAGACGCCTTCGTGGCGCATGCCCTTGAACTGGATGCGGCACATCAACTGGTCAAACGGCGTGGCGCCCCACATGTCGGATTCGGTCAGGGTCTTGTTGCCGATCGAAGGCATGTCCACCGAGAACGGCTGGGTCGGCGAGTAGCGTTCGCCAGGCACATGGCCCTGGGGTACCGGGCGCTCTTCAACGCGCGCGATCGGCACGCCGGTTGCGCGGTTGAGCAGGAAGATCTCGCCCTGTTTGGTGACTTGGGCCAGCGCCGGCTGCATAACGCCCTTATCGTCCGGCACGTCGTACAGCAGCGGTTGTGCCGGCAGGTCGAAGTCCCACAGATCGTGGTGAGTGGTCTGGAAGTGCCAGCGCACCTGACCGGTCTTCACGTCGACGGCGACGATGGAGGAGTTCCACTTGTCGTCGAACTCGGTACGCTGGCCGCCGAAGAAGTCCGGGGTGGCGTTGCCGGTTGGCAAGTAGACCAGGCCGAGCTTGGCGTCGTAGGACATGGCCGACCACACGTTCGGCGTGCCACGGGTATACGTCTCACCCGCTGGCGGGCGTTTAGTGGTGTTCGGGTTGCCCGGATCCCACGCCCACACCAGTTCGCCGCTGCGCACGTCGTAGGCACGAACCACGCCTGGCGGCTCGCCGGTGGAATAGTTGTCGGCCACGCGACCACCGACAATCACCACGTCTCCGGCGACCAATGGCGTCGAAGTCTGCTGGTAGTAGCCTGGCTTCACTTCACCCATGTCGGTTTTCAGGTCGACCGTGCCTTGGTTGCCGAACGCTTCGCACGGCTTGCCGGTTTCGGCATTGATGGCGATCAAACGCGCATCGCCGGTCGGCAGGAACAGACGTTTCGTACAGGCCGTTGGTTGAGCCCCAGCAGGTGCGGGGGCTTCGGAATAGCCCAGGCCACGGCAACGCTGCCAGTTCGGCGCCGAGCCTTGCGGGTCGAACTTCCAGCGCTGGGCGCCGGTGTCGGCATCCAGGGCGAAGACTTTGCCGTAGGCGGTGCAGGTGTAGACCGTGTCACCGATTTGCAGCGGGGTGTTCTGGTCTTCGGCACCGGCGCCGGTGCTTTGCGGGATGTCGCCGGTCCGGAAGGTCCAGGCCACCTGCAATTTGTCGATGTTGCCCTTGTTGATCTGGTCCAGCGCGGCAAAGCGGTTGCCGGCGGTGGTGTTGCCCCAGTGCGCCCAGTCTTTCTGCTCAGTGCCCGGTGCGACCGGCGTGACGGCCGGTTCGGTGGTGGCCTTGACCACGTGGGTCGGCACAAACATATAGGCCAGGGTGGCGACGACACCGACGGCCAGAATACCGGCCAGCCCATAGGCGCCACGCCCTGCGGACGCGCCCGAGGCACGCACCAGCGTCGGATAGATCAGCGCCACGACCAGGCCGATCACGGCAAAGGTCAGCACGCGCGAGACCAGCGGCCAATACTCGAGGCCGGCATCCCACACGGCCCAGATCGCGGTCAGGATCAGCGCCAGACCATACAGCCAGGCGCCTGCCGGTTTACGGCGGGCAATCATCAAGCCGGAGACCAGCATCGCCAGGCCCATCAGCAGGAAATACCCGCTGCCACCGAGTGAAATCAGGTAGCCACCACCCCCCGCCAGGCCGAGCCCGATCAGTGCAATCAGGACACCCAGCCCCGCCAGCAACCATTTGCTGCCGGCGGCAGCCCCAGAATTATTCATGTCGGAAATTATCCCCATTTGTGACAAGCGCGGAATAATGTACTACCTAGTTACTTATGGCAAATTGTCGCAGGTGAAAATGGCATGAACGGTAGTGAGCCTAGATCAAGCATCCGCTCGATGAGATGTGGCGGTAACATGCGTGCCCAATGCTCTGTCCCGTTGGAGACAACCTTTGCCTGACACTCGCCCGCCCGTTCTTGATGAAATCGACCGCCAGCTGATCGCGGCCCTGCAGATCAACGCCCGCGAAAGCGTGGCCATGCTTGCCCGGCAACTAGGCATCGCGCGCACCACCGTCACTTCGCGATTGGCACGCCTGGAAAAAGCCAAAGTGATTACCGGTTATGGCGTTCGCCTGGGTCAGCGTGTGGTCGACGGCGGATTGCAGGCGTACGTGGGGATTACCGTGCAGCCGCGCTCCGGCAAGGAAGTGCTGCGACGCCTGAGTGCGATGGCACAGGTGCAGCAGTTGTGTGCCGTCAGTGGCGAATTTGATTATGTGGCGTGGCTGCGGACTGATTCGCCGGAGCAGCTGGACCAGTTGCTGGATCAGATCGGCAGTGTCGACGGGGTGGAGAAGACCACGACCTCAATCATCTTGAGCAGCAAGATTGATCGGGGGCAGCCGGTTTGAGGTTCCACCCGTAGATAGTCGTTATCTGATCGGGCCTCTTCGCGGGCACGTCCGCTCCCACAACGGACAGTGTGCACAGCACAATCGTCATATTGATCATTAATCTGGCAAAACGACGACACTTTGCGTCTTATTAACGTGTTCCACGCTCTCTAGAATGGCCGGCATCTTTTCCTATACTCAGACGCGCACCCTGCGTCCGGTCGCCAGTAAGGTCAGCCATGAACAAGAACAATCGCCACCCTGCAGACGGTAAGAAACCAGTCACCATTTTCGGCCCGGATTTTCCTTTCGCCTTCGACGACTGGATCGAACACCCGGCCGGGCTGGGCAGCATTCCCGAGCATAACCATGGTGCCGAAGTGGCAATCGTTGGCGCCGGCATCGCCGGGCTGGTGGCGGCTTATGAACTGATGAAACTCGGCCTCAAGCCGGTGGTTTACGAAGCGTCGAAGATGGGCGGCCGCCTGCGCTCACAGACCTTCAACGGGACCGATGGCATCGTCGCCGAACTGGGCGGCATGCGCTTCCCGGTGTCGTCCACCGCGTTCTACCACTACGTCGACAAACTCGGTCTTGAGACCAAACCCTTCCCTAACCCGCTGACGCCTGCCTCCGGCAGCACCGTGATCGACCTGGAAGGCCAAACCCATTACGCACAGAAACTGGCGGATCTTCCTGCACTGTTCCAGGAAGTGGCTGACGCCTGGGCCGATGCCTTGGAAGACGGCTCGCGCTTCGGCGAAATCCAGCAGGCCATTCGCGACCGCGATGTGCCACGCCTCAAGGAACTGTGGAATACCCTGGTGCCACTGTGGGACGACCGCACGTTCTACGACTTCGTCGCCACGTCCAAGGCATTCGCCAAGTTGTCGTTCCATCACCGTGAAGTGTTCGGCCAGGTCGGTTTCGGCACCGGCGGCTGGGACTCGGACTTCCCGAACTCGATGCTGGAAATCTTCCGCGTGGTCATGACCAACTGCGACGACCACCAGCACCTGGTGGTCGGTGGTGTCGAGCAAGTACCGCAAGGGATCTGGCGTCATGTGCCGGAACGTTGCGTGCACTGGCCTGAAGGCACCAGCCTTAAATCGTTGCACCGGGGCGCCCCGCGCTCCGGCGTGAAAAAAATCGCCCATGCCCCCGGTGGCCGTTTTGCGGTGACCGACAACAACGGCGACACCCGCGAATATGCCGCGGTGCTGACCACCTGCCAGAGCTGGCTGCTGACCACCCAGATCGAATGCGACGAAACCCTGTTCTCGCAAAAGATGTGGATGGCCCTGGACCGTACCCGCTACATGCAATCGTCGAAAACCTTCGTGATGGTCGACCGTCCGTTCTGGAAGGACAAGGACCCGGAAACCGGCCGCGACCTGATGAGCATGACCCTCACCGATCGCCTGACCCGTGGCACCTACCTGTTCGACAACGGCGACGACAAGCCGGGGGTGATTTGCCTGTCGTACTCGTGGATGAGCGATGCGCTGAAAATGCTCCCGCACCCGGTGGAAAAACGCGTGAAGCTGGCGCTGGATGCACTGAAAAAGATCTACCCGAAAGTCGACATCGCCGCGCGCATCATCGGCGATCCAATCACTGTGTCCTGGGAAGCCGACCCGCATTTCCTCGGTGCCTTCAAAGGCGCCCTGCCCGGCCACTACCGCTACAACCAGCGCATGTACGCGCACTTCATGCAGGAAGACATGCCAGCAGAACAGCGCGGGATCTTCATTGCCGGTGACGATGTTTCGTGGACGCCGGCCTGGGTCGAAGGCGCCGTGCAGACGTCGCTCAACGCGGTATGGGGCATCATGAAACACTTCGGCGGTGCAACTCACGCCGAGAACCCGGGTCCAGGTGATGTGTTCAACGAGATCGGACCGATCGCCCTGCCCGAGTAAGAGGAATCCGAAATGCGCGTAGCCCTTTACCAATGTCCACCGTTGCCCCTGGAGGTTGCCGGCAACCTGCAACGCTTGCACCAGCTTGCGCTGGAGGCTAAAGGCGCCGATTTGCTGGTGCTGCCGGAGATGTTCCTGACTGGCTACAACATTGGCGTCGATGCCGTCAGCGTGCTGGCGGAGGTGTACAACGGTGAGTCGGCGCAACAGGTCGCGCGCATCGCCAAGGCGGCCGGGATCGCCATCTTGTATGGCTATCCCGAGCGCACCGAGGACGGGCAGATCTACAACGCCGTGCAGTTGATCGACGCCAATGGCGAACGCCTGTGCAACTACCGCAAGACGCACCTGTTCGGCGACCTCGACCGCTCGATGTTCAGCCCCGGCACCAACGATTTTCCGGTCGTTGAGCTCAACGGCTGGAAGCTCGGTTTCCTGATCTGCTACGACCTGGAGTTCCCGGAAAATGCCCGGCGCCTGGCCCTCGAGGGCGCCGAGCTGATCCTGGTGCCGACGGCGAACATGATTCCCTTCGATTTCATCGCGGATGTCACCGTCCGCGCCCGCGCCTTTGAAAACCAGTGTTACGTGGCCTACGCCAACTACTGCGGGCACGAAGGCGACATCCACTACTGCGGCCAGAGCAGCATCGCCGCACCGGACGGCAGCCGCATCGCCCAGGCCGGCCTTGATGAGGCATTGATCGTCGGTGAGCTGGATCGTCAGTTGATGGTCGATTCCCGCGCCGCCAATCGCTACCTCCTCGATCGCCGCCCCGAGCTTTACGACGCGCTGAACAAGCACTAATCCGCTAGCATTGGCACTTCACTGTTCTGGAAGTGCCCATGCCTGCGCTGAATCACCCTCGCCCCCCTTCTGAAACCCTGGCCAACGGTCTGCGGGTGACGCTGCGTCATGCGCCGGATTTGAAGCGCTGCGCAGCGGCGTTGCGAGTCGCCGCGGGCAGCCATGATGTGCCGCTGGCCTGGCCCGGCCTGGCACACTTTCTCGAGCATCTGCTGTTTTTGCACACCGAGCGTTTTCCTGCGGGCCAGGGGTTGATGGCCTACGTCCAGGGTCATGGTGGACAGGTCAACGCGCGCACCAATGAGCGCACCACCGACTACTTCTTCGAATTGCCGACGCAGGCATTGGCCGGTGGGCTGGAGCGTCTGTCAGACATGCTCGCTCACCCGCGCATGAATCCGGACGATCAGCAGCGCGAAAGAGAAGTGCTGCAGGCCGAGTTTATCGCCTGGTCCCAGGACGCCACGGCCCAACAGCAACTGGCGCTGTTCAACGGGCTGAGTGAAACGCATCCATTGCGCGGCTTTCACGCCGGCAACCGCGACAGCCTTCCGGTATCGCAACCCGAGTTTCAGCACGCCTTGCAGGATTTTTATCAGCGCTTTTATCAAGCCGGGCAGATGACGCTGAGCCTGGCGGGCCCGCAAAGTCTCGAAGAGCTGACAGCGCTGGCCCAGGCTTTTGCTGATGCGATACCTGCGGGCAGCACGATCGCGCAACAAGCGCCTGCGCCTCTGATGAGCACTGCCGACAACCGTTATCAACAGGTGGACGCCCATCGCCTGCATCAGTTGTTCGCCCTCGAAGCACTGCTCGACTCATCGGCTGACGCATTGGCGTTCCTGTGCCATTGGCTCAACAGCGCCAAGCCCGGTGGGCTGCTGGCCGGTTTACGCGACCGGGGCTGGGCCACTCACCTGAAAGCGGCGCCGCTGTATCAATTTGCCGGGCAAGCCTTGTTGCATATTGAATTCACGCTGAGTGCCGGTGTACCTTCAACGGCGATTCGCGAGCAGTTGCTGGATTGGCTGGGCTTTTTCGCCCGGCAAGACTGGAGCGCGTTGAGCACCGAATACACGACCCTGCTGCAACGCCAGCAGCACGTCAGCACAGCCCTGCAACTGGCCCGACTGGACAGCGAACAACGCGAAGCCGGGTTATCCGAACAGGGGGTGACAGCTCTCAGGCACGTGCTGAATCAAATCGGCGCTGTGGATAACTTCAGCGGTCAATGGCAACTGCCGACACCCAATCCGTTCCTGCGCTCCGACGCGCCCGCCCCCAACGCCGGCCTGATTCGTGGCCAGACCAGCGCACACCGTGGCTTGCGCACCTTTGCCCAGGATCGCTCGCGCACTCGTCGCGAACGCTCGCCCATGCAGTTCAGCCAGGCGTTGTCGGACAGCGGTGCACAAGGGGCCGTGTATCTGCGTTGGCGTCTTGATGCGGCACCGAGCACTCTCCTGCAATCGGGTCTGGACAATCATCTGCAACCATTGCGCGAAGAGGCGCGGCAGGCGGGTGTGGATGTCTCGTTCACCGCCTCGGGCAATGAATGGTTGCTGAAGATGACCGGACTGCAGGAGCCAATGCCCGTTGTACTGGAGCATGTGCTGAAAGCGCTGGCGAAACCTGAAATCGCCGGTTCGCAGGATGAATCAGCGTTGATGCCCATTCGGCAGCTGCTCAAGGCGCTGCCCGGTTGCTGCCTCGCGCCCTGCGCACGCTCGGATGATCTGCAACAACTCTGGTCAGGCGCCCGCTGGGATGGCTTGGCGATAGGCTTGTCGGCGCAGACCCAAGCGGCCATGGGCGTGGCATTGAGCCGCATCCCCGGCACGCCGGACAGTCAGCTGACACCGCCGCCATCGAGCCAGTCGCACTATCTGTGGAGCACCATCGATACCGGTTCCAGCGAACACGCATTGCTGTTGTTCTGCCCATCCGCGAGCGAAGCGATCGTTGACGAAGCCGCGTGGCGCCTGCTGGCACACGTCTGCCAGACGCCGTTCTACCAGCGCCTGCGGGTGGAATTGCAACTCGGCTATGCGGTGTTCAGTGCCTTGCGCCAGATGCACGGGCAGACCGGACTGCTATTCGGTGTGCAATCACCCAGTGTCGAGCCGGTCGACCTGCTGCAACACATCGAGCAGTTCCTGGACGGGTTACCGCCGATGATCCGGGACATCGATGACGAGCGCTTCATCGCCCTGCGCCAGACCCTGGCCGACCAGTTCGCCAGTACCGTGTTGCCCGACGCCCAAGCGGCCGAACTGCTGTGGCAGGGCAAACTGGCGGGCCGCTCGTCGGATTATCTGAGTCAACTGCCCCAGGCAATTCTGCTGGTTGATCGACCGACACTCATCGCCGCTGCCCAACGCCTGAAACAGGCCGAAGGCGGCTGGCGCTGCCTGTCCAACGGGAGTTGCCCCGGTTCGCCCTGGCAAGTGACAAAATGATCGTTACTGGGGCCGCAATTAACTTTCTCGAACATTTGCGGCCAATTATTGTGAAATTTTAAGTAACATAGCTGCCTAACTATCTGAACATCTCCCGCTGGAGGTGGACTATATGTATAGATCTCAACTGTCCCATCACCTGAAGGAGCGCTCCATGTCCTGGTCCAAACCTGCTTACACCGACCTGCGTATCGGCTTTGAAGTCACCATGTACTTCGCCAGCCGTTGAGTCCTGCCGCCAGGCAGAACATGCGGTCCAACGCCTCGGTTTGCCGAGGCGTTTTTATTTTCAGCTGTTGAATGATGGGAGCCTCCATGTTTGTCCAGATCCTGGGATCCGCCGCGGGCGGCGGTTTCCCCCAATGGAACTGCAACTGCGCGAACTGCGCCGGTTTTCGCGACGGCAGCCTGAATGCCAGGGCGCGTACCCAATCGTCGATCGCGATCTCCGATGACGGGGTCAATTGGGTGCTGTGCAACACCTCGCCGGACATCCGCGCCCAACTCCAGAGCTTCGCCCCGATGCAACCCGGCCGCGCGCTGCGTGATACCGGGATCAGCGCGATCATTCTGATGGACAGCCAGATCGACCACACCACCGGCTTGCTCATGCTGCGTGAAGGGTGTCCGCACCAGGTCTGGTGCACGGACATGGTCCACGAAGACCTGAGCAGCGGTTTCCCGCTGTTCAACATGCTGACCCACTGGAACGGCGGCCTGACCTGGAACCGCATCGAGCTCGATCAGAGCTTCAGCGTCCCGGCCTGCCCCAACCTGCGCTTCACCCCGCTGCCGCTGCGCAGCGCCGCGCCGCCCTACTCGCCCCATCGCTTCGACCCGCACCCGGGCGACAACATTGGCCTGATCGTCGAAGACCTCAACACGGGCGGCAAACTGTTCTACGCACCGGGCCTGGGCAAGGTCGATGCGCCGTTGCTGGAGATCATGGCCGGCAGCGATTGCCTGCTGGTGGACGGCACGCTGTGGGACGACGACGAAATGCAGCGCCGTGGCGTCGGCACCCGCACCGGGCGGGAGATGGGTCACCTGGCGCAGAGTGGCCCCGGCGGCATGCTCGAAGTGCTGGAGCAACTGCCCACTCAGCGTAAAGTCCTTATCCACATCAACAACACCAACCCGATTCTCGATGAAGATTCGCCGCAACGCGCGGAACTGGATCGGCGCCAGGTTGAAGTGGCGTATGACGGCATGAGTATTGTGCTGTAACTGATGGCCCCATCGCTGGCAAGCCAGCTCCCACCGGTGCTGTGAACACCGCAAAACCCTGTGGGAGCTGGCTTGCCAGCGATGACTGAAGACCAGACGCCTGAGATCCCAATGCTTGTTCCCGGAGAACAGACATGACTGACACTCCAATGTCCCCCAGCGAATTCGAAGCCGCCCTGCGCGCCAAGGGTGCCTATTACCACATCCATCACCCTTACCACGTGGCGATGTATGAAGGCCGGGCGACCCGCGAGCAGATTCAGGGCTGGGTCGCCAATCGCTTTTACTATCAGGTGAACATCCCGCTCAAGGACGCCGCCATTCTGGCCAACTGCCCGGACCGCGAAATCCGTCGCGAGTGGATTCAACGCCTGCTCGACCATGACGGTGCGCCCGGCGAGGACGGCGGCATCGAAGCCTGGCTGCGCCTCGGTCAGGCCGTCGGCCTCGACCCGGATCAACTGCGCTCCCAGGAACTGGTACTGCCCGGCGTGCGTTTCGCCGTGGACGCCTACGTCAACTTCGCCCGCCGCGCCCGTTGGCAGGAAGCCGCCAGCAGTTCGTTGACCGAACTGTTCGCGCCGCAGATCCACCAGTCGCGCCTGGACAGCTGGCCGCAGCATTACCCGTGGATCGACCCGGCCGGCTACGAGTATTTCCGCACGCGCCTGGGTCAGGCGCGACGCGATGTCGAGCATGGCCTGGCCATCACCCTGCAGCACTACACAACGCGCGAGGGCCAGGAGCGCATGCTGGAAATTCTCCAGTTCAAACTGGACATTCTTTGGAGCATGCTCGATGCCATGAGCATGGCTTACGAACTCAAGCGCCCGCCATATCACAGCGTGACCGAACAACGGGTCTGGCATAAAGGAATCACCTTATGAGTTTCGATCGCAGCAAGACCCCGACCTGGCGGCCCGGCTACCGCTTCCAGTACGAACCGGCGCAGAAAGGCCACGTGCTGCTGTACCCCGAAGGCATGATCAAACTCAATGAAAGCGCCGCGCTGATCGGTGGCTTGATCGATGGCCAGCGCGATGTCGCGGCGATCATCAATGAGCTCGACAACCAGTTCCCCGGCGTGCCCGAACTCAGTGACGACATCGAGCAATTCATGGAGGTTGCCCGTGCGCAGCACTGGATCACCCTTGACTGATCTGCCGCCCAAGCCTGAGGTTGGTCTGCCACTGTGGCTGCTCGCCGAGCTGACCTACCGCTGCCCGCTGCAATGCCCCTACTGCTCGAACCCCCTCGACTTCGCCGAGCAGGGCAAGGAACTGAGCACCGAGCAGTGGATCAAGGTATTTCGCGAGGCCCGGGAGATGGGCGCGGCGCAACTGGGTTTCTCCGGCGGCGAACCGCTGGTGCGCCAGGACCTCGCCGAGCTCATTGCCGAGGCGCGCAAGCTGGGCTTCTACACCAACCTGATCACCTCCGGCATCGGTCTGACCGAGCAGAAAATCAGCGACTTCAAAAAGGCCGGCCTCGATCACATCCAGATCAGCTTCCAGGCCAGCGACGAGCAGGTGAACAACCTGCTGGCCGGGTCGAAAAAGGCCTTCGCGCAGAAGCTCGAAATGGCCCGCGCGGTGAAGGCCCACGGCTATCCGATGGTGCTCAATTTCGTGACCCATCGGCACAACATCGACCAGATCGACCGCATCATCGAGCTGTGCATTGCGCTGGAAGCGGACTTCGTCGAACTCGCCACTTGCCAGTTCTACGGCTGGGCACAGCTCAACCGCGTGGGCCTGTTGCCGACCAAAGAGCAACTGGTGCGCGCCGAACGCATCACCAACGAATACCGGGCAAAACTCGAAGCCGAAGGTCATCCGTGCAAGCTGATTTTCGTCACCCCGGACTATTACGAAGAACGCCCGAAAGCCTGCATGAACGGCTGGGGCAGTATTTTTCTGACGGTCACCCCGGACGGAACCGCACTGCCCTGTCACGGCGCCCGACAACTGCCGGTTCAGTTTCCCAACGTGCGCGACCACAGCATGCAGCACATCTGGTACGACTCGTTCGGCTTCAATCGCTTTCGCGGCTACGACTGGATGCCTGAGCCCTGCCGCTCCTGCGACGAGAAAGAAAAGGACTTCGGCGGCTGTCGCTGCCAGGCGTTCATGCTCACCGGTGATGCGAGCAACGCCGACCCGGTGTGCAGTAAATCGCACCATCACGGCGTGATCCTCCAGGCCCGCGAAGATGCCGGGCACGCCACTCAGACCATCGACCAACTGGCCTTTCGCAATGAACGAAACTCACGCCTCATCGCCAAAAGCTGAACCCTTCAGCGCGGCCAACGCCGTCGCCGCCGGTGTCGACTTTGCCGAGTTGCAGGCCGGCGCCAACGGCCTGTTCTGGAACGAATACCGCCCGCAAGATGGCGCCTGCCGAATCTGGCACTGGCGCAATGGCACGGCGAAATGTCTGACGCCACCAGGGTTCAGTGTGCGCAGTCGGGTGTACGAATATGGCGGTGGCGCGTTTTGTCTGACTGACGACGGCGTCGTTTTCGTCAACGAGGCCGACCAGCAACTGTATCGGCAATCGTTGCAGGGCGAACCCGAAGTGCTGACATCAGGGGTGTGCCGTTATGGCGATCTTCAGTTCGCCCAGGGTCAAGTGCTGGCGGTAGAAGAGAACCGCGACCGACATCGCCTGGTGGCGATTGATCTGACGGACGGCGGACGGCATTTATTGGCCGAGGGTGCGGATTTTTACGCGGCACCCACGCTGAGCCCGGATGCCCGTCGCCTGGCCTGGGTCGAGTGGGATCGCCCGCATCAGCCCTGGACGGCGACGCGCTTGATGGTCGCCGAACGCCAGCGCGATGGCGGGTTTTCACCGCCCTGTTGCGTCGCCGGTGACGACGCTCAAGAGTCTCTGCAACAACCACGATTTGACGACAGCGGGCGCTTGTATTGCCTGACCGATCGCGGCGGTTTCTGGCAACCCTGGGTGGAATCCAGCGAGGGATTGAGCCCGTTACCCAGTGCCGCTGCCGATCATGGTCCCGCGCCCTGGCAACTCGGTGGCTGCACCTGGCTGCCGCTGGGCGGGGCCGGCTATCTGGCCACTTGGACGGAAGGTGGTTTTGGCCGATTGGCGGTGTGTGGCGACAACAACGAGGACTTCACGGGCGAATACAGCCGCTTCCGCCATCTCGCTGTGGATAACCAGTTCATCTACTGCATCGCGGCATCGCCGATCAGTTCGTCAGCGGTGATCGCCATCGACCGCCAGACCCGTGAGGTGAACACACTCGCCGGCGGCATCACACCACTACCTGCCGAGCAGATCAGCCTTCCACAAACCCTGCGTTACCCGAGTGGTTCGGGCGAAGCTCATGGCTTCTTCTACCCGGCGATGACGGGCGAGGCCAAACCGCCGCTGGTGGTGTTCATCCACGGCGGCCCGACATCAGCGTGCTATCCGATGCTCGATCCGCGCATTCAGTACTGGGCGCAACGGGGTTTCGCCGTGGCCGATCTCAACTACCGCGGCAGCAGCGGCTATGGGCGAGCCTATCGCCAGGCCCTGCATTTGAGCTGGGGCGACGTCGACGTCGAAGACGCTTGCGCAGTGGCCAGTCACCTCGCCGAACGTGGATTGATCGACGGCGACAGAGCGTTCATTCGTGGCGGCAGTGCCGGCGGTTACACCACGCTGTGCGCACTGGCGTTCCACAAGGTCTTCCGCGCCGGCGCCAGCCTCTACGGGGTCAGCGATCCTGTCGCCCTGGGCCGGGCGACCCACAAGTTCGAGGGGGATTATCTGGACTGGCTGATCGGTGATCCGGTGCAAGACGCCGAGCGCTATACCGCACGGACGCCATTACTGCATGCGAGCAACATCAGCGTGCCCGTGATCTTCTTTCAGGGCGAACTGGATGCGGTGGTGGTGCCGGAGCAAACCCGCGAGATGGTCACAGCGCTACAGAACAACGGCATTGCCGTCGAAGCCCATTACTACGCTGACGAACGCCATGGCTTTCGCAAGGCGGGCAATCAGGCCCATGCGCTGGAGCAGGAATGGTTGTTTTATCGACGGGTGATGGAGCACGCCGGCTGAAATCGGCGGTGCTCCAGTCGCTGATCGCGATGTCTGATACGCCGCGAACTCAACGCTTGGCGATGATGTACACCGCATGCACGATGCCTGGAATGTAACCGCACAACGTCAGCAGAATGTTCAGCCAGAACGCGCCGCCAAACCCGACTTGCAGAAACACGCCCAGCGGCGGCAACAGAATGGCGATGATGATGCGAATGAAATCCATGGGGTCAGCTCCTGATTGAAGTCGGCTCATGCGAGCCTCACACACAATCGACCAGCGCCGCTGGTCAGGGTTCAGCCCCGTTTCTCAAGCCAGGATCTCCAGGCCATGCTTCTGCACGATACTCAGCAACTTCAACGCCATGCCGCTGGGGTGTTTGGCCCCCGCCTCCCATTGCTTGACCGTTGAAGCGCTGGTGTTCAAGTACCGTGCGAATACCGGCTGACTGACATTGTTGCGTTCGCGCAGCGCTTTGATCTGCTCCGCGGGAATTGCGTCCGGTACGGTAGCGAGGCATGACTCATCGAATTCACGCATGGTCGCCTTGCTGATTGCACCGATGGTGTACAAGGCGCTGGCCGATTCGTGGATTGATTCCGCTATTTCACTTTTGAATTTTTTACTCATAAGGTATCTCCACAAACTCCTGCATATCCAGCAAACGCTGGACTTCCAACTCGGTCAGCCCTCCGTAAGTCTTGGCTAACTCGCGTAAATCGACCAATTGCCGGGGGCCAATATTACTGAGGTCTTTCTTGGCATAAAGAAACTGATAAACCCAATTACGGCCACCTTTAGCCAGGATAATCGAGCGATGGCGATTGGCGTTCAAGCGCTTTTTCCAGACCCCGCCGCCGAGATTGTCCGCCTGCCCATTGAGCGTTTCGACGAATGCCTCCCGAAGCTCCTCATCGCTGATCCACGCCTTCCCGGCAAGCATCGCGAACCGTTTTGCCTTGAATAACCTTACTGACATCGGCATCCCTTCCGCAAAACATACCACCCAGTGGCATAGAACTCAAAACCAGCTTCCCAACACATAGTTTCGCTGGCATCGACACTCCTTGCCGACGCCCGACTAAAAAACCATTAACCCAAGCATCCCTCAAGCGCCGGAACACGCCTGGCAAAACCCAGCCACAAAAAAAACGCCCCACGCCAAAAAAATCCAGCGTGGGGCGTGCGTTATACCGCGAGACGGTTCGGGGATTCGTGCAGGGTGTATCTGATCAGACGGCGATTCCTTTGCGGCACTGCAACTGGGCAGTGCGTACACGGGAGAAGGCACGGGCCAGTCGCAGGAGCATTTCGTCGATGTTGGCTTTGCTGACATTCAGCGCCGGTGTGAAGCGCAGGCAGTCGGGTTGCGGGGCGTTGAGCAACAGGCCTTCGTAAAGTGCAGCCTTGACCACGGCGTCGGCGGAATCATCGGACAAGGTCAGACCCCAGAGCAGGCCTTGTCCGCGTAACTCGCCGTGTCCATAACGGCGCGCCAGACGCTGCAGCCCTTCACGCAGATGCTGGGCACTTTGCCCGACATGCTCAAGAAATCCCTTGTCGTGCACGCTGTCGAGCACGGAGAGCCCCGCCGCTGTCATCAAGGCATTGCCGTGATGAGTACCGGTGATTTCACCGGTTTCAAAACAACAGGCCTTGCCCCGCGCCAGCAACGCCGCCACGGGCACGCCACCGCCCAGCCCTTTGCCGAGCACAACGATATCCGCCCGCACGCTGTAGGACTGTTCGGCAAGCAAAGTGCCGCAGCGCCCGATGCCGGTTTGCACTTCGTCGAGGATCAACAGGATGCCGAGTTCACGACACAGGCGCTCGACGCCTTTGAGGTAATGCGCGGTCGCCGGTATCACGCCGGCTTCGCTCTGGATCGGCTCGAGCATGATGGCGACGGTGCGCTCATCCACGGCCGCATGCAGCGCTGGAAGATCGTTGAACGGAACGTGGCTGAAGCCCGGCAGCTGCGGCTCGAACCGGTTAACCTGCGTCGAACTGTCTGACGCGGAGATCGTCGCCAGACTGCGACCATGACAGCCGTTATTGGCGACGATGATCCGCGAAGCGCCGCCGCGATGCTGTTGGCCCCATTTGCGCGCCAGCTTGATCGCCGCCTCACAGGCTTCGCTGCCACTGTTGAGCAGGTAGGCCTGGTCGCTGCCGGTGCTGACACACAGTCGCTCGGCGAGGTTCAGCATGCCGCGGTTATGCAAACCGAAACCGGGGTTGATCAGTGTTTGTGCCTGCGTCGCGATGGCATTGACCAGTGCCTTGGGGCTGTGTCCAAGGCTGTTGGCGCCACCACCTTGGGAGAAATCCAGATAAGCCCGGTCATCGTTGTCCCACAACCAAGAGCCCTGGCCGCGGACAAAAACCTGTTTCGGTCGCTCGACACTGGGCATCAGGCACTCACTGGAAAGGTTGTCGCCCCTGGACTGAAAGGAAGCGTGCGCCACTAGATCATCAAGGCTCGGTGAGTGACGACGCAGATTGAACAAATTCATCCGTTCAATCTCCGTTTTGGATTTTTTGCCTTACCTATGTCAACACCATCGAAGCAAACGGTAATCATCGCGCTTTGTGGCCCTGTAAGCCTTGTGAATACGGTTAGACTAGGCTCAGGCAAGGCCTTTGGCCATTTCGATTTCTCAACATTTTCGATAAGTATTACTTATGGATTTTAAACAACTGCGTTATTTCGTCGCGGTCTACGAAGAGGGCCATGTGGGCCGTGCTGCCGAGCGGCTGTCCATCTCTCAACCGGCGCTGTCCCAGCAGATCCGGCAACTCGAACAATCGCTGGACGTGACCCTGTTCGAACGCAGCAGCAAACGACTGTTGCCGACGCTGGCGGCACATACCCTGTACAACCACGCCTTGCCCCTGCTTGATGGCTTGCAACGGGCGCGCGAGGCGCTGGGCAATTTCAAGGGGCAAGCGCTGCGCACACTGGCGATTGGCGTTTTGCAGACCGTGCATACCAGCCTGGTGCCGCAGATGCTCGAACGGGTGCGCAAGGCGCAACCGCATCTGGTGGTGCAGATCTATGAGTTGACCGGCCTGGAAGTCGAGCGACGCCTGCTCAATGGCTCGCTGGACATCGGCATCAGCTACCTGCCGCCCCGGCAGCCTGGTTTGCACGGCGTGATGCTGTACGAAGATGAGCTGACGCTGGTCATCCCGGCGGACCATCCGCTGCGGGAATTCAAGAAAGTATCCATGAGCCAGGCCGCCGAGCTGCCCATGTTGCTGCTGGGCGAGGAGTTTCAAGTGCGGCAGATCTGGCAAACGCAACTGGCCAGCATGGGGAGACGCCCGCAGGTACAAGCCGAGCTGAACAACATGGCGGGGATTCTCGACAGCCTGCCGCACACGCGATTGGCGACGGTATTGCCTGGGCGCTCGCAAAAAGCCCACGGCAGCAAGGACCTATTGTGGAAACCCCTGAGTGAACCCCGGGTACCGCTGAAAATCGGACTGGTGTGTCGGGATGTGCAACGGCAACAGGCCTCGATGGCATTGTTGCGAACATTGCTGGAGGAAGTGATAAATCGACCGGATGAGCGCTTGAACACCCCACCGGCACTGGATGGACTGAGCTGAGTACTTTTTTGCGGGCATAAGAAAACCCCGCCGAAGCGGGGCTTTGCAGACTGTTTCCCTGACATCCATTTCACTCCGCCGTCCTGGCAGAATCCTACGTGTCCGTGTTGTAGCTTTGCGCTTCCTGCGCTACGTCCATGTGAAGTAGATTAGCCGTGGATCCAATCTGCTTCTATGGGAGAAGTGCAGCACGTCGTGTAAGAGAATGCTTACATGACGCAACACCTTCAGAATTGCGCTGCATCCAGCAGGAACAGCGACTCGCTGCCAGCCTTCACCGACGCACTCAACGAATGAATTCGCGGCAGCAGCCGGGCGAAGTAGAAACGTGCCGTGCCCAACTTGCTGGCGTAGAAATCGTCCTGCGATTCTTTGCCGAAAGCAGCCTTGGCCATCAGTGCCCACATGTAGGCGTAGGCCGTGTAGCCAAACACTTGCAGGTATTCGACCGACGCGGCGCCGATTTCATTCGGGTTGTTTTTTGCCCGATCCAGCAACCACGCCGTCAGCTCATCGAGGGTCGTCACGGCATCGTTCAGCGGCTTGGTGAACTCCACCAGGTCGGCGCTGGCCGTGGCGGTGAAATGACGAATCTCGTCAGCGAACAGTTTGTAGAACGCCCCGCCGCTGCCGACGATCTTGCGCCCGACCAGGTCCAGCGCCTGAATGCCGTTGGTGCCTTCGTAGATCTGGGTGATGCGCACGTCGCGCACCAGTTGCTCCTGGCCCCATTCGCGGATGTAGCCGTGGCCGCCGAAAATCTGCTGGCCATGTACGGTGGTTTCCAGACCCAGATCGGTCAGGAATGCCTTGGCCACCGGCGTCAGCAACGCCACCAGGTCCTCCGCACGCTTGCGGGTCGTGGCGTCTTCACTGAACTTGGCAGTGTCCAGTTGCATGGCCACGTAAGTCGAGAAAGCGCGGCCGCCTTCGTTCGATGCTTTCATGGTCAACAGCATGCGACGCACGTCCGGGTGGACGATGATCGGGTCGGCCACTTTGTCCTTGTTCTGCGCGCCGGTCGGCGAACGGCTTTGCAGGCGGTCACGGGCGTATTCGATGGCGTTCTGGTAGGAACGCTCGCCCGTCGCCAGGCCTTGAATGCCGACACCCAGACGCTCGTAGTTCATCATGGTGAACATGGCTGCCAGGCCTTTGTTCGGCTCGCCCACCAGATAACCCACGGCTTGGTCGAAGTTCATCACACAGGTCGCGGACGCCTGGATGCCCATCTTGTGTTCGATCGAACCGCAGTTGGCCGGGTTGCGCGCGCCCAGGCTGCCATCGGCATTGACCATGAACTTCGGCACCAGGAACAGCGAAATGCCTTTCGGCCCGGCCGGGGCATCCGGCAGTTTGGCCAGCACCAGGTGAATGATGTTCTCGGTCAGGTCGTGTTCACCGCCGGTGATGAAGATCTTGGTGCCGCTGACCTTGTAGGAACCGTCGGCCTGAGGTTCGGCCTTGGTGCGGATGATCCCCAGATCGGTACCGGCATGCGGCTCGGTCAGGCACATGGAACCGGCCCAGACACCGGCGTACATGTTCGGCAGGTAGGCGGCTTTCAGTTCTTCGCTGGCGTGAGCGTTGATCGACAGACAGGCACCGGCCGTCAGCATCGGGTACAAACCGAACGCCAGGCTGGCAGAGTTGACCATTTCTTCGACCTGAGCCGAAACGGCCTTGGGCATGCCCATGCCGCCGTAGGCCGGATCACCGCCCACGCCGACCCAGCCGCCCTCGGCGTAAGTCTGATAAGCCTGCGGGAAACCGGCCGGCGTGGTAACGGCACCGTCCGCCCAGTGGCAACCTTCTTCATCCGCGGCACGGCTCAGGGGCGCAATGCTTTTGCTGGTGACCTTGCCGGCTTCTTCCAGGATGGCCTCGACCGTTTCCGCGTCGACGGTTTCGGCCAACGCAGGCAGCTCGGCCCAGAGTTTGGCGACCTCGAACACTTCATTGAGGACGAAACGCATATCGCGCAGGGGCGCTTTGTAGTCAGCCATGGCAAACCTCGCAAGATCTAAACGGGTGAATCGTAGGGGGAGTATTTTCGTTGTGTCCGAGTGTAACTCAACAACTTTTGTGACACATAGGGTCAGGCGGTGACCATTTTGTAATGTTTGGTCATCGACCGCGCAGTCATAAAAAAACCCGCAATTACGCGGGCTCCTTTGTCACTGGTTTTAAAGATTAAAGCGCAAACAACTCCGCCGGCAGCTGCATCAGGCAGTCGCTGCCCGCCTCGATCGCCGACCGATGAGCGGCTGTACGGGGCAGCAGGCGCTTGAAGTAAAACTCGCTGGTCGCCAGTTTGGCCTTGCAGAAATCCGCATCGCCACTGCCCGCTTCCAGCCGTGCCTGGGCCACCAGTGCCATGCGCAGCCACAAATAGCCAAGGATGATGTAGCCGCTGTACATCAGGTAATCCACCGAAGCGGCACCCACTTCATCCGGATTCTTCATCGCCGCCATGCCGACCCTGGTCGTCAATTCGCCCCACTGCTGGTTCAGGCCATTGAGTTGCGCCACATAGCTGGCCAACTGCGGATGTTCGGCGTTCGCCGCGCAAAACTTATGCACGATCTTGGTAAAGCCGCGCAACAACTTGCCCTGGCTGCCCAGGACCTTGCGCCCCAGCAGGTCCAGTGCCTGAATGCCATTGGTGCCCTCGTAGATCGGCGCGATGCGGCAATCGCGCACCAGTTGCTCCATGCCCCATTCACGAATGAAGCCATGACCACCGAACACCTGCATGCCGAGGTTGGTCACTTCCAGGCCGGTGTCGGTCATGAAGGCCTTGCAGATCGGCGTCAGGAACGCCAGCAAGTCTTCAGCGTCCTGGCGTGCGGTTTGGTCTGCGCTCAGGTGTGCAACATCCAGCAATTGCGCAGTGAAGTACGTCAGTGCGCGATTGCCTTCGTTGAAGGCCTTCATGGTCAGCAGCATCCGGCGCACGTCCGGATGGACGATGATCGGGTCGGCCGCTTTGTCCGGTGCTTTGGGGCCGGTGAGCGCGCGCATCTGCAAACGCTCGTTGGCGTACTTGATCGCGCCCTGGAAACTCGCCTCGCCCAGGCACAAGCCCTGCATCCCGGTGCCCAGACGCGCATGGTTCATCATGGTGAACATGCAGTTCAGACCCTTGTTCGGCTCGCCGATCAGGAAACCTTTGGCGCCGTCGAAGTTCAGCACACAGGTGGCCGACGCCTTGATGCCCATTTTGTGTTCGATGGAGCCGCAGGAAACACCGTTGCGCTCGCCAGCCTCACCGGCGGCATCGGGCAGGAATTTGGGCACGATGAACAGCGAAATGCCCTTGGTGCCGGCCGGTGCGTCCGGCAGCTTCGCCAGCACCAGATGAACGATGTTGTCGCTCATGTCGTGTTCGCCGGCAGAGATGAAAATCTTGCTGCCGGAGATCGCGTAACTGCCATCGGCCTGGGGCACGGCGCGGGTCTTGATGATGCCCAGGTCCGTGCCGCAATGGGCTTCGGTCAGGCACATGGTGCCGGTCCATTGGCCCGCGGTGAGTTTGCGCAGGTAGGTCTGTTTCTGTTCGTCGGTGCCATGGGCGTGGATCGCTGACATGGCGCCGTGAGTCAGGCCGGGGTACATGCCCCAGGACGTGTTGCTCGACGCCACCATTTCGCTGATGACCAGCCCCAGAGAGCTCGGCAGACCCTGGCCACCGTAGGCCGGGTCAGCCGCCAGGCCATGCCAGCCGCCTTCCACATACTGGGCGAAAGCCTGCTTGAAGCCTTTCGGGGTAGTCACTACGCCATTGTCGAAATGGCAGCCCTCTTCGTCACCGCTGCGGTTGAGTGGCGACAGCACGTTCTCGCAGAACTTCGCGCCCTCTTCAAGAATCGCACTGACCATGTCCGCACTGGCGTCAGTAGCCCCCAGTGCGGCGTAATTGCTGTGAAAGTCGAAGACGTGGTCGATCAGAAAGCGCATGTCGCGCAGGGGAGCTTTGTACTCGGGCATGGTCATTTCTCCGGCAGCAGATGACTCAAACCTACTGCTGCCGACCACGCCTCACAATCACAGTCCAGACGCTGAATGCGCCATCATCACTCAACCGCAGCGGCGTCCATGCGAACCGCGCCCCGACGAGTCTGACCGAATGCCATGACACAGTTTCGGCCGGCACCCTTGGCGCTGTAGAGCGCCTGATCCGCGGATTTAAGCACTTCTTCAGGGGTGCGTTGTTCAATGCGCTCGGCGACGCCGATGCTCACCGTGACCGACACGCTCGAAGCATTGGAGCCCGAACGGCGCTGGCGTCCCTGACTATCGTCCTGCGGACGGCTGTCCTGGTTACGCAGATGAATGTTATAGGTGGCGATGGATTCGCGGATGACCTCCAGGTGCGGCATGCACTCTTCGAGGGTCTTGCCGGCGAACACCAGGGCAAACTCCTCACCGCCATAGCGATACGCCTTGCCACCCCCACCGATTTTCGACAGTTTGCTGGCGACCAGTCGCAGCACTTGGTCACCGACATCATGACCGTGGGTATCGTTGAATTTCTTGAAGTGGTCGACATCGCTCATGGCCAGCACGTAGTTGCGCCCCAGTCGCTGCATGCGCTCGTTCAAGGCACGACGCCCCGGCAGACCGGTGAGTTCATCGCGGAACGCCATCTGATAGGCCTCGTGCGCAACGGCGGCGGCGATCATCAGCATCACCTGGCTGCACATGATGTTCAGGGTGAATGGCAGGATGAAGGTTTTCGGCAACATCCAGAACAGTCCGAGCAAGCCCACCAATTGCGCGGCGTGCAGCGGTCGCGGATTGCGCCAGTACTGATACACCAGCAGCAGGAACGAACCGATGAACACCGGGTAGGACAATTGGATCAGGCTCATCCAGGCACCGTGCAACGCCGGCCAGCGGATCTCCGACAGCCAGATCAACAGCGCATGCGGGTAACTTTGCTCCAGCCCCAACGCCACGCTGCCCACGGCCAGCAACACGGCGAAGCGCGCCACCATGTCCTGGAACAGATGCGTACGCTCCTGCCAGGCGGCGAATACGCCGAATAACAACGGCAATAGCAAGCAACACAAGTGGAAGACCACAGCCGCGTCATCGCGCACCTTGCCGTTATCGCGGTAGTAGTCGGTCTGGGTGTCGAGCAGGTAGTAGGCGATGTACACCGTGACCATCAGAAACAGTTCACGCTGACGTCGGTACACCGCGCAGTAAGAACCGCCGAGCAACAGCACCAGGGTTGGCAGCACGTTGAACAGCGAAGTGAAGAAGACGTTCAGATCCTTGACGTAAGCAGCCGCAAGTCCCGCGAACAACAGCAGTAATGACGGCAGGAAATGACTGAAACGTACAGCGGAAGAACGCGGCAAGGGTAAAGCTCCGACCGTCAAATCAAAAAAGATGGCAATGTGCCCACCACTTTAACGGCAAAATCTCCGGATTGCTGAGTGAATTACTGAGGTATTTTTGTAAAAAAGAGCATCACTGTCGACGAACGGTCTGCCAGTGACGCAGGGGAAGCCCCGACACGCTGGACGAGTCCCGCTGTCGCTTGAGCATTGCCGAAAAAAAACCGCCAGTCCCGAAGGAATGGCGGCTCTTTGCACGACAGCGTTAAGGCTTAGTAGCCCAGCGCGAAGTCTTCTTCTTTCATGTCCATCAGGTTATTGGCGCCCGACAGCATGGTTGCCACGTGAGTGCGGGTACGCGGCAGGATGCGCTGGAAGTAGAAACGCGCAGTCTGCAACTTGGCGGTGTAGAACGCCTGTTCGGTGGTGCCGGCAGCCAGTTTTTCCGCAGCCAGACGCGCCATGTCGGCCCAGAAGTAGGCCAGGCAGGCGTAACCGGAGTACATCAGGTAGTCCACGGAGGCCGCGCCGACTTCTTCGCGATCCTTCATGGCGGCCATACCGACCTTCATGGTCAGCTCGCCCCATTCCTTGTTCAGTGCAGCCAGCGGTGCGACAAACTCTTTGACCGCTTCGTTGCCTTCGTTGTTCTGGCAGAACTTGTGGACGATCTTGGTGAAGCCTTTCAGAGCCTCGCCTTGAGTCATCAGCACTTTACGGCCCAGCAGGTCGAGTGCCTGGATACCGGTGGTGCCTTCGTACAACATCGAAATGCGGCTGTCGCGAACGTTCTGCTCCATGCCCCACTCGGCGATGAAACCGTGGCCGCCGTAGATTTGCACGCCGTGGTTGGCCGATTCGAAACCGACTTCGGTCATGAAGGCTTTGGCGATTGGCGTCATGAAGGCCAGCAGAGCGTCGGCTTTCTTCTTCTCTTCTTCGTCCACACCGTACTTGACGATGTCGACCTGTTTGGCGGTGAAGTACACCATCGCACGGTTGCCTTCGGCGAAGGCCTTCATGGTCAACAGCATGCGACGCACATCAGGGTGCACGATGATCGGGTCAGCGGCTTTGTCCGGCGCTTTCGGGCCAGTCAGCGAGCGCATTTGCAGGCGATCACGAGCGTATTTCAGGCCGCCCTGGAAACCGATTTCGGCGTGAGCCAGACCTTGCAGCGCGGTACCCAGGCGTGCGGTGTTCATGAAGGTGAACATGCAGTTCAGGCCTTTGTTCGCCGGGCCGATCAGGAAACCGGTGGCCGCGTCGAAGTTCATCACGCACGTGGCGTTGCCGTGGATGCCCATCTTGTGTTCCAGGGAACCACAGGACACCGCGTTACGCGCGCCGATCGAACCGTCTTCGTTCGGCAGGAATTTCGGCACGATGAACAGCGAGATGCCTTTGGTGCCGGCCGGTGCATCCGGCAGGCGGGCCAGCACGATGTGGACGATGTTGTCGGCCATGTCGTGTTCACCGGCCGAGATGAAGATCTTGGTGCCGGACACCTTATAGGTACCGTCAGCCTGAGGCTCGGCCTTGGTGCGCAGCATGCCCAGGTCGGTGCCGCAGTGCGGTTCGGTCAGGCACATGGTGCCGGTCCATTCGCCGGACACCAGTTTGGTCAGGTAGGCGTGTTGTTGCTCTGGGGTGCCGTGCTCGGAGATGGTGTTCATCGCGCCATGGGACAGGCCTGGGTACATGCCCCACGACCAGTTGGCTTCGCCGACCATTTCGCTCACCGCCAGACCCAGGGACTCCGGCAGGCCCTGGCCGCCGTGTTCCACGTCGTGGGCCAGGCTTGGCCAGCCGCCTTCGACGAATTGCTTGTAGGCTTCTTTGAAACCGGTCGGGGTTTTAACGCCGGACTCGCTCCAGGTGCAGCCTTCGATGTCACCCACGCGGTTCAGCGGAGCCAGCACCTGCTCACAAAACTTGGCGCCTTCTTCGAGAATGGCGTCAACCATGTCCGGAGTTGCGTCTGCGCAAGCCGGAAGGCTCTGATAGTGCGCTTCGTAGCCAAGCAGTTCGTCACGAACGAAGCGAATATCACGCAAGGGGGCCTTGTAGTCAGGCATAGCGATAAACCTCTGCTGATGTAACCGGGAATGAGCGACCGTATCGATTTGTTATGACGGTCAAACAGCTGTTTGAAACATACGTTTACGCCCAAATCTTGTCAAGCGCCGATCTTTTGCCGTTCGTCATCACTGTTCGGGAATGGCGGACGCACCGATGCGCAACGCCGTTGACCGAGCAACACGCCGTATCGGAAAGATTATTTTTGGCAAGAAGGACTTACACAGCAAAACGCCGCGAATGGTCGCGGCGTCTCAGGTGCAGATTCAGCGAGGAATCAGGCGAACGTATCGATCAGCGTACCGAGCATTTCATCGGATGCCTTGGCCACCCTGGCCCCCAGCTCCACCTGAAATTTGCCTTGGGACAGCTCGACCACGTTGCTGGCCAGGTCCGATTGCTGACTACGATCGACCGAACGCAACCGATCGACTTGAGCTTCTGACGATTGGCTGGTCACCGAGCGCTCGATCGTCGTGTTGGCGATCTGACTGGCGGCCTGGTCGACACGGTTCTGCCCTGTCTGAATAGTGCTCAGACCGGCATAAAAAGCGGTGCTTCCTGAGATTTCCATGGGAGAACCCGTCTTTGCAAAGGATCAAGAGTGCGCATTGAACCAGAGCCGGTTGCAAAACACCCGACAAAAACACTAATGGCACAGTGCCTTGTCATAGGTAAAGCCTAGTCAAGCAGATCCAGCTGAAGATGCTCCGCCACCGCTTCAGCCGTCACCACCTTGAGTTTCGGCACACGTCCCAGGCACGGCGCCGGGATTCGTTCGGCGAGGGTCGCCAGGTTTTCTTCCAGCCGCGAGGTTTTCGGATCGATGATGTTGGCCACCCAGCCTGCCAGTTGCAAACCGTCCCGGGCAATCGCCTCGGCCGTCAGCAACGCATGGCTGATGCAGCCCAGGCGCACGCCAACCACCAGAATCACCGGCAGGTCCAGCGCTATCGCCAGGTCGGACAAATTGGCCTGGTCGGCCAACGGCACGCGCCAGCCACCGGCGCCTTCGATCAGGGTGAAGTCGGCCTGCCTGTCGAGAATCTGCCGCATCGGCGTCAACAGGGACTGCACCGTCAACGCCACGCCCGCCTCTCGGGCGGCCAGGTGCGGAGCGATGGCCGGTTCGAACGCCACCGGGTTGACCTGTGCATAAGTCAACGGCAGTGAACACTCCGCCAGCAGCGCCAATGCATCGGCATTGCGCAAGCCCTTGGGGGTGACCTCGCAACCGGAAGCAACCGGCTTGCCCGCCGCGGTGCTCAGGCCCGCCGAACGCGCCGCATGCAGCAACCCGGCGGCTACCGTGGTCTTGCCGACATCGGTGTCGGTGCCGGTGATGAAATAGGCTGCACTCATAAGGGTTTCTCCAAAACGGCATACACCACTTGATAAGTCGCCGGCAGTCCCTGGGCCTGACGAAACTGCTCATAAGCCTCAATCAAACCCAGAATCCGCGCCCGGCCTGTCAAACCGCCCGGCCGACCAGGATTCAGATTATGCGCCCCCAGCGCCTTGAGCTCATGGGTCAGGCTGCGCACATCGGGGTAATGCAGCACATGGGGCCGGGTTTCCAGGCTGATCGCCTGCAGACCACTGGCCGCGCACAAGCGTTGATAAACCGCGAACTCGCGGAAGCGGTTGACGTGGACCATGCCGTCCACCTGCCGCCAGCTGTCGCGCAATTCAAACAACGTGCCCACGCACAGACTAGCAAATGCGAAAACACCGCCCGGCTTCAGCACGCGCCTGGCCTCGCCGAGCACCGACGCGAAGTCCTCGCACCACTGCACTGCCAGGCTGGAGTAGATCAGGTCGCAGGTCGAATCCTGTAGCGGCAAACGCTCGGCATCGCCCGCGATGAAATGCGTGGCGCCGCCCAACGGCCGGGCATGCTTGAGCATGCCCTCGGCAATATCCAGCGCCACGCCGTGACTGGCGGGAAACCGCTCGCCCAGCGCACGGCTGAAATACCCGGTGCCACACCCAAGATCCAGCCAACGCCCCGGCACGAAATCATCCGGCAAACGACGCAGCAACTGGCTGCCGACGTCACGCTGCAACTCGGCCACACTGTCGTAGCTCGCCGCCGCACGGGAAAAGGACGCCGCGACCTGGCGCTTGTCGGGCAAACCGCCGGGTGGAACGGGAAGGGATAAATCAGTCATCACCGGACTCATGCAAAAAGGCCTGGATCGCCCCCGCCACACCGTGGGGGTCTTCCAGAAGAAACGCGTGGCTGGCCTGTTCAATCAGACCGATTTCGATATCCGGCAGCAACGCCAGCAAGTCGCCCGCCGCTTCGGCCGGCACCAGCCCGTCGAGGCCGGCGAACAGATGCAACTGCGGGCCGCGAAACGCCTGCAACGCTGGCCGTGTGTCCAGTTGTGCGAGCAACTCCAGGCCACTCATCAACACCGGCACCGACGTATGGGGCGCGCCACCGAGCAACAAACGCGACAAGCCGCGCGGGTCTTCGGCACCTTGCGCGCAGAGCAGTGAAAAGCGTTTCAACGTCATCCGTGGGTCGGCGGCACAGCCTGCCAGAAACGCATCGAAGGTTTCGCCGGGCATCGCACTCGGCCACTGTTCATGGGCGACAAAGGACGGGTTGCTCGCCAGGGTCAGCAAGCCGCAGCAACGATCACCGCGACGCGCCGCCAATTCGCAAGCGAGCATGCCACCCAGGGACCAACCGCCGAGCCAGGCGTCCTGGGGCAGCGTCGAGTCGAGTTCGTCGAGCCATTCTTCAAGATCGCTCGACTCCAGCTCCGGCAGCGGCTCGATCTCCACACGCAGGTGCTCGTCCAGGCCCTGCAACGCCGCTGCCAAGGGTTCCAGCGGTGAAACGCCGAGCCCCCAGCCGGGCAGCAGAATCAGTCGATCACGCATGACTTGGCTCCGGTCCCAGTTGCTGAAAACAATCGGCCAGTCCTTCTAACAATAGCTGCACCTGCGCCTCGCTATGGGCGGCGGTCAGGGTCACGCGCAACCGGGCGCTGCCGGCGGGCACGGTCGGTGGGCGGATCGCGGTCACCATCAGGCCGCGCTCGCGCAACATCTGCGACAGACGCACCGCGCGCCCGGCGTCGCCAACCATGATCGGCTGGATCGGCGTGAAGCTGTCCATCAACTCCAGGCCGATCTGCTCGGCACCTCGGCGGAATTGGCTGATCAGCGTTTTCAGATGCTCACGCCGCCAGTGCTCGCTGCGCAGCAGCTCCAGGCTTTTCAGGGTGGCGCACGCCAGGGCCGGAGGCTGGCTGGTGGTGTAGATGTAGGGGCGGGCGAACTGGATCAGGCTTTCGATCAGCTCCTCACTGCCAGCGACAAAGGCGCCTGCGGTGCCAAACGCCTTGCCAAGGGTGCCGACCAGCACCGGCACCTCGTCCTGGCTCAGGCCGAAATGTTCGACGATGCCGCCACCGTTGGCCCCCAGCGGACCGAAACCATGGGCGTCATCGACCATCAGCCAGGCGCCTTTGGCCTTGGCTTCCCGGGCCAGCGCCGGCAAGTCGGCGATGTCGCCGTCCATGCTGAACACGCCGTCGGTGACCACCAGCGTATTGCCGGTCGCCTTCTCAAGGCGCTTGGCCAGGCTCACCGCATCGTTATGCAGATAGCGGTTGAAGCGCGCGCCGGATAACAGCCCGGCGTCCAGCAACGACGCGTGATTGAGCCGGTCTTCGAGCACTGTATCGCCCTGCCCCACCAACGCCGTCACTGCGCCGAGGTTGGCCATGTAGCCGGTGGTGAACAGCAAGGCGCGTGGACGACCGGTCAGGTCGGCCAGCGCTTCTTCCAGCGCGTGATGGGGACCGCTGTGACCGATCACCAGATGCGAGGCCCCGCCGCCGACGCCCCACTTCGACGCGCCAGCGCGCCAGGCCTCGATCACTTGCGGGTGATTGGCCAGGCCCAGGTAATCGTTGTTACAGAACGCCAGCAACGGCTGACCATCGACCACCACTTGCGGGCCTTGCGGGCTTTCAAGCAGCGGACGCTGACGATAGAGATTGTCGGCACGACGGGCAGCAAGGCGTGCGGCGAGATCGAAAGACATGCAGGCCTCGATGGTCAGGTTTCAGAAGCAATCGCGGTTCCGTGTGGGAGCGAGCTTGCTCGCGATGGGCTTGAGGACGCCGCGGGGTATCAGATTTTCCGCGTCATCGTTGACGACCATCGCGACGGTGCGACGATTCGACAGGCTCGCTCCCACAGTGTTTTGCATTCCAGCAATGGAACAGGTGCAGTCATCAAACCGCCGCGTTATAGAACTGCTCGCTGCTCTTCTGCTCCACCAGCGCCTGCTCGATGGCGGCCTGATGAACTTCGTCCGAGTGCTCTTCACGGGCTTCCGGCAGGATGCCCAGACGCGAGAACAACTGCATGTCCTTGTCGGCCTGCGGGTTGGCGGTGGTCAGCAATTTCTCGCCATAGAAAATCGAGTTGGCGCCGGCAAAGAACGCCAGGGCCTGCATCTGCTCGTTCATGGCTTCGCGGCCGGCGGACAGGCGCACGTGGGATTTCGGCATCAGGATCCGCGCAACGGCGAGCATGCGGATGAAGTCGAACGGGTCGACGTCGTCGGCATTTTCCAGCGGCGTTCCGGCGACTTTCACCAGCATGTTGATCGGCACCGACTCCGGATGCTCCGGCAGGTTGGCCAGCTGGATCAGCAGGTTGGCGCGGTCATCAAGGGACTCGCCCATGCCGAGAATGCCGCCGGAGCAGATTTTCATCCCCGAATCACGTACGTACGCCAGGGTTTGCAGGCGCTCGCTATAGGTGCGGGTGGTGATGATGCTGCCGTAGAACTCAGGCGACGTATCGAGGTTGTGGTTGTAATAGTCGAGGCCAGCCTTGGCCAGGGCTTCGGTCTGTTCCTGATCCAGGCGACCGAGGGTCATGCAGGTTTCCAGGCCCAGGGCTTTTACGCCTTCGACCATCTTCAGCACGTAAGGCATGTCTTTGGCCGACGGGTGTTTCCACGCCGCGCCCATGCAGAAACGGGTCGAACCGATGGCCTTGGCGCGAGCGGCCTCTTCGAGGACCTTCTGCACTTCCATCAGTTTTTCTTTTTCCAGGCCGGTGTTGTAGTGACCGGACTGCGGACAATATTTGCAATCTTCCGGGCAGGCGCCGGTCTTGATCGACAGCAGGGTCGATACCTGGACGCGGTTGGCGTCGAAATGCGCGCGGTGCACCGTCTGAGCCTGAAACAACAGGTCATTGAATGGCTGAACGAAGAGTGCTTTGACTTCGGCCAAAGACCAGTCATGACGCAGGGTTGCAGAGGTGCTGGCGCTCATGGGTGTTTCCTTTGTTTTATGCTTGGCAAGCGCCGGGAACGGAACCCCGCAGGCGCATCACAGATGTTTCGGCATATTTAAGGAAGAGCGATGCGCTGTCAACCACGATACAAAGGGCCGGTTTACAACTGGTTAAAAAACAAACAATCCTGTTTGCTGTGTGATGAGCGGACTGATGGCGTCACGCCGATCTGCATGGCCTGCGAAACCGAGCTGCCCTGGCTCGGCGATCATTGCCAGACCTGCGCCCTGCCCTTGCCCGCTGCCGGCCTGACGTGCGGCCAATGCCTGAACCAGCCGCCGGCCTTCGAACAGGTGATCGCGCCCTGGACTTACAGCTTCCCGATCGACAGCCTGATTACCCGCTTCAAGCACAGCGCCAAATGGCCATTTGGCCACCTGCTCGGCGAACTTCTTGCCCAATCGCTGCAACATCGCTTCGACAATGACCTGCCTCGACCCGACACGCTGGTACCGGTGCCCCTGGCCGCCCGGCGCCTGCGCCAACGGGGTTTCAATCAGGCGGCCATGCTGGCGCGCTGGCTCAGCATTCGCCTCGAGATCCCTTCCGATGAACGGTTGCTCCTGAGACCCCGGGACACGGACGCTCAACAAGACCTGAATGCCGAGGCACGCAAGAAAAACCTGCGCAAGGCCTTCGCCCTGGCCGCCGATGCTGCCCCAGAGGGACGCCATCTGGCGCTGGTGGATGACGTACTGACCACCGGCGCCACGGCGCACGCTCTGGCCCGCCTGCTGATGGAGGCCGGGGCCACCCGCGTCGACGTTTATTGCCTGGCGCGCACGCCCAAGCCTGGCGAGTCGCCGTGACTTGACTCCCGGCCCCCGAGCCGCCAACGTCCTCACCCTCGTCACAGCCCAAAGCGTCTTGCCATGTCCTTGCCTACGTTGTTGTCCCAGCACATTGTCCGCCGCCCGCAACGCATCGCCTTGCTGCAACACATCGCCGAGCAAGGTTCGATCACCCGCGCGGCGAAAAGCGCGGGGCTGAGCTACAAAGCCGCTTGGGATGCCATCGACGAGCTGAACAACCTCGCGCAGAAACCGTTGGTGGAACGCAGTGTCGGCGGCAAGGGCGGTGGCGGCGCCAAACTGTCCGCCGAAGGCGAGCGCGTGTTGCGCCTCTATCAGAAGCTGCAGGCGCTGCAGGCCCAGGTACTGGAGGCCGCCGAGGACGCCAGCGACCTCGACCTGCTTGGCCGGCTGATGCTCCGGACCAGCGCACGCAATCAGTTGCACGGTAAGGTCGCGACCATTGAAACCCAGGGCTACAACGACCGGATTCGCCTCGAATTGGCCGCTGGCTTGAGCCTCGATGCGCAAATCACTCACGACAGCACCCTGCGCCTGGACCTGCAAACCGGTACCGAAGTCGTGGCCCTGATCAAGGCCGGTTGGCTCGAAGTGCTGGGCGGCGACGACGAGGCAACAGCCGGAAACAATTGCCTGGCAGGCGTGATCGAGGAAATTCTCGACGCCGAGGACGGCCCATGCGAAGTGCGCATCGGCCTGCCCAACGGCCTGACACTCTGCGCACTGGCCGGGTCCCGGCATTTGCAATCACGCCAGCTGAGCGTCGGCAAATCGGTACGCGTACAGTTCTCGCCGTCCAACGTCCTGCTCGGCACACCGCTGTAAGGACAACTGCAACAAAAGCTTCATCGCCCATCATTAAGGTGACTGCAAAATTCGCAGGGAGCCTGATGTGAGCCTATTAAAAGACAACCAACCCACCGACCTCGAACAAATGGTCGGCTTCAGCCGTCGCGGTTTCATCAGTGCAGGCGCCCTGTGCGGTGCTGCGATGTTTCTGGGTGGCAACCTGCTGAGCCGCAGCGTACTGGCCGCCAGCGTCAGCGCCGGCACCAGCCAGTTACTGGGTTTCGACAGCATCCCCGCCGCCACCAGCGACGCGATCACCCTGCCGCCAGGCTACAAATCATCGGTACTGATCAGCTGGGGCCAACCGCTGCAGAAAAACGGCCCGGCCTTCGACCCGAGCGGCAATGGCACGGCCGAACATCAGGAAGTGCAGTTCGGCGACAACAACGACGGCATGAGCCTGTTCGAATTCCCCGGTGAAAAAGACCGGGCGCTGATGGCGATCAACAACGAATACACCAACTACCGCTACCTCTATCCCCACGGCGGCATGCCGCAGTCGGCGCAAGATGTGCGCAAGGCACTGGCCTGCGAAGGCGTGTCGGTGATCGAGGTGCAGCGCAAGAACGGTCACTGGCAGTTCGTCCAGGGCTCGCACTACAACCGACGCATCCACGGCAATTCGCCGATCAGCCTGAGCGGCCCGGCCGCTGGCCACGATCTGTTGAAAACCAGCGCCGATCCACACGGCAAGAACGTCCTCGGGACATTCCAGAACTGCGCCAACGGCAAGACGCCCTGGGGCACGTATCTGACCTGCGAAGAGAACTTCACCGACTGCTTCGGCAGCAGCAACGCCGAACAGACATTCGATGCCGCACAGAAACGCTACGGCGCGGTGGCGACCAGTAAAGACATCAACTGGCACCCGCACAACGAGCGCTTCGACCTGGCCAAGAACCCCAACGAACTCAACCGTCACGGCTGGGTGGTGGAGATCGACCCGTTCGACCCAAAATCGACCCCGGTCAAACGCACCGCGCTGGGCCGTTTCAAACATGAAAACGCGGCCCTGGCGGAAACCGGTGACGGTCGCGCCGTGGTGTACATGGGCGACGACGAACGCGGCGAGTTCATCTACAAATTCGTCAGCCGCGACAAAATCAACCACAACAACCCCAAGGCCAACCGCGATCTGCTGGACCACGGCACCTTGTACGTGGCGCGTTTCGACGCCGGTGACGGGAACGCTGATCACCCCAAGGGCCAGGGTGAATGGATCGAACTGACCCACGGCAAGAACGGCATCGACGCCAGCAGCGGGTTTGCCGATCAGGCTGAGGTGTTGATTCATGCGCGCCTGGCCGCCAGCGTGGTCAAAGCCACGCGCATGGATCGCCCGGAGTGGATCGTCGTCAGCCCCATGGACGGCCAGGTTTACTGCACGTTGACCAACAACGCCAAACGCGGTGAAGACGGCCAACCGGTAGGCGGTCCGAACCCGCGGGAGAAGAACGTCTACGGGCAAATCCTGCGCTGGCGCACCGACCACGACGACCATGGCGCGAACACGTTCGCCTGGGACTTGTTCGTGGTCGCGGGCAACCCGCAGGTGCACGCCGGGACGTCAAAAGGCGGGTCGTCGAACATCACCGCCCAGAACATGTTCAACAGCCCGGACGGATTGGGTTTCGACAAGGCCGGGCGCTTGTGGATTCTGACCGACGGCGACATGAGCAATGCCGGCGACTTTGCCGGCATGGGCAACAACCAGATGCTCTGCGCCGACCCGAAGACGGGTGAGATTCGCCGCTTCATGGTCGGACCGATTGGGTGCGAGGTAACAGGGATCAGCTTCTCGCCGGATCAGAAGACGCTGTTCGTCGGGATTCAGCATCCTGGCGAAAACGGTGGATCGACCTTCCCCGAGCATTTGCCGAACGGCAAGCCGCGCTCTTCGGTGATGGCGATTACCCGCGAGGATGGCGGAATCGTCGGCGCCTGATCCGGCGTCATCGCGAGCAGGCTCGCTCCCACATGGTCAACACCGAACCTGTGGGGGAGAACTTGCTCGCGGTGATGTCAGCCCAAACCACACACATCTCAAGCCCAGTCACTAAAGAAGCCCCGTCTGCGCTACCATGCTTGGCCGGACGCGGCAGCCTGCTGCGCGCAGGAGTCAGCATGGCCCATCCGTTTGAAACCCTCACCCCAGACCTCGTGCTCGATGCCGTCGAAAGCATCGGCTTTCTCAGCGACGCGCGCATTCTGGCGCTCAACAGTTATGAGAACCGCGTCTATCAAGTCGGCATCGAAGACTCCGAGCCGCTGATCGCCAAGTTCTACCGTCCGCAGCGCTGGACCAACGAAGCGATTCTCGAAGAACACCAGTTCACCTTCGAACTCGCCGATGTCGAGGTGCCCGTCGTCGCGCCGCTGATCCATAACGGTGAAACCCTGCACGAACACAACGGCTTTCGTTTCACCCTGTTCCCCCGCCGTGGCGGTCGCGCGCCGGAGCCGGGCAACCTCGATCAGCTGTATCGCCTCGGGCAATTGCTCGGGCGCCTGCACGCGGTGGGCGCGACCAAACCGTTCCAGCACCGTGAAGCCCTGGGTGTGAAGAACTTCGGTTACGACTCGCTGACAACCTTGCTCGAAGGCAACTTCGTCCCCCGCAGCCTGTTGCCCGCTTACGAGTCAGTGGCCCGCGATCTTCTCAAGCGCGTGGAAGAGGTCTACGACGCCACCCCGCACCAGAACATCCGCATGCACGGCGACTGCCACCCCGGCAACATGATGTGCCGCGACGAGATGTTCCACATCGTCGACCTCGATGACTGCCGCATGGGCCCTGCGGTGCAGGACATCTGGATGATGCTGGCGGGGGATCGCCAGGATTGCCTGGGGCAGTTGTCGGAATTGATGGACGGTTACAACGAGTTCCACGATTTCAACCCGCGCGAACTGGCCTTGATCGAACCGCTGCGCGCCTTGCGCCTGATGCACTACAGCGCCTGGCTCGCCCGCCGCTGGGACGACCCGGCCTTCCCGCGCAGTTTCCCGTGGTTCGGGACCGAAAGGTATTGGGGCGACCAGGTGCTGGCGTTGCGTGAACAATTGGCGGCCCTCAACGAAGAGCCGCTGAAACTCTTCTAAACAGCAGCGCCCCCTGTAGGAGCGAGCCTGCTCGTGAGGGTCGTGAACGATGACGCGGGGAACCTGATACCCCGCGGCGCCTCTGAGTTCATCGCGAGCAGGCTCGCGCCTACAAGGATCAGCACATCGGGAAAAATCTCCTTACAATCCCCTTTTTGTTAGCTGCCTAAGCAAGGACTCTGCATGCAAGCTGCCAACCTCCGCCGGGGGTACATCCTGGGCCTGAGTGCCTACATCATCTGGGGAATTTTCCCGCTCTATTTCAAAGCCATCGCCAACGTGCCAGCCGCGGAGATCATCATCCACCGCGTGTTGTGGTCGGCGCTGTTCGGCACTTTGCTGCTGATGGTCTGGAAACATCCGGGCTGGTGGCGCGAGCTGCGGGAGAACCCGAAACGACTGGCGATCCTGGCCCTGAGCGGCACGCTGATCGCCGCCAACTGGCTGACCTACGTCTGGTCGGTGAACAACGGACGCATGCTTGAAGCCAGCCTGGGTTACTACATCAACCCACTGGTGAACGTGCTGCTGGGCATGCTGATCCTCGGCGAACGATTGCGGCGCATGCAGTGGATCGCCGTGGGTCTGGCGACGGTCGGCGTGGCGCAGCAGGTGTGGCAGGTCGGGAGCCTGCCGTGGGTGTCGCTGGTGCTGGCCCTGACCTTCGGTTGCTACGGGTTGATCCGCAAACAGGCACCGGTCAAGGCCTTGCCGGGGCTGGTGGTGGAAACCTGGATGCTGGTGCCGATTGCCATTGCCTGGTTGCTTTTCAATCCGACAGCTGTGAGTGCTCAACCTGAATTCTGGACGACGTCCGAAGCCTGGTGGCTGGTCGCTGCCGGCCCGGTGACGCTGGTGCCGCTGGTCTGCTTCAACGCTGCTGCAAGGCATTTGCCCTACACCACGTTGGGATTCCTCCAGTACCTGGCGCCGACATTGGTGTTGTTGCAAGCCGTGCTGCTGTTTGGCGAACACCTGTCGTCGAGCACGTTACTGGCATTCATCTTTATCTGGGCCGGCCTGGCCGTTTACAGCGTCGATGCCTGGGTCAGCCTGCGCCGCCGAAGCTGATCAAAAAACGCACAAATCTATGCAGGCCACGTCTACCGTGGCCTGCGTCGTTTCTTCCCAAGGTTATCCACAACCTGATCCCCGGCGAATGTGCGCAAGTCGCTGAAACTGCTGGTTTTTTGATCAATTCCAGAAGAGCCCCGGCCAGCATGGCCTGGCGGGCTGTCTCTACAGGTTATCCACAGGCAGGTGCACGTTTAACTTGGATAACCGGATCAAGGCTCACTGCGCAGCACCAATTCCACCATCAGATCGTCGGCCAGGGTTTCCAGGCGCGATTGCAGTACATCCAGGGACAAGGTCAAGGGCACCGCGAGAATCGCTTCGGCGTGGAACAGCGGCTCACTGCTCATCGGCGCCGGCCGCACTTCAGTCACCAGCCGTTCCAGGTTCACGCCCTGCTCACTCAACAGTCGGGTGATATCACGTACGATTCCCGGCCGGTCATTGCCGACCAACTCCATGGCGATGGGTTTCCAGGTGCACGATTGCTCAATGCCGCTTTCGGCAATCAAGACGCGAATGCCTTGGGCGGACAAACCTTGCAGGGCATCGACCAGTTCATCGTAGGCCTCTGCCGGTACGCCGACCCGAAGGATCCCGGCAAATTGCCCGGCCATGCGCGACATGCGGCTTTCCAGCCAGTTGCCGCCGTGCTCGGCAATGCATTGGGCGATGCGCTCGACCTGCCCTGGCTTGTCTGGAGCGAAAACAGTGAGTACGAGGTGGTCCATGGCGCAGCCCTCTGGTCATGACTTTTGTTATAGAAAACCAAGTATAGGCAAGGCGCCGGAATCGGCTTGGCACTGCTGTTCTGTGGCGAGGGAGCTGGCTCCCTCGCCACAGAAAACAAAGCCCCATCGCCGGGCCACCAAAGATTATGTGTACAACTTTTTATATTTAACTGGAACAATCTCATGTTTTTTTGAGAACATCCCGATCCTCGACGTGACTGCAATGCGTCATGGGGTCGCAGAACGACGTAATTAGTCTAATTTTCACAACCGCAATTCATCATGTAGTATGCCGCAGCGCGCACTACATAACGTTGGATCGATGTCTGCCTCAGGCGCAGTCGCATCCCTGAAAGCCCCGTCAGCACGGTCTCCGCGCCGTTGATGGGTCCCCACCCAGCCGTCAGAAATGGCATGTACTGGTCCCAGGGTTTGTGGTTTAAATGCCAAAGGCTTCATTGTTAAATTGAAGAGCTGAAAAGCGAAATAGCTGAGCAGAGTGAGGCAAGCAATGACTGAACACGTTCAAGTCGGTGGCCTGCAGGTCGCCAAAGTCCTGTTCGACTTCGTGAACAACGAAGCCATTCCCGGTTCCGGCCTCACCGCCGACACGTTCTGGGCCGGTGCCGACAAGGTCATTCACGACCTGGCGCCGAAGAACAAAGCCCTACTCGCCAAACGCGATGATTTCCAGGCTCGTATCGATGGCTGGCACCAATCCCGTGCCGGTCAACCACACGATGCCGTGGCCTATAAAGCCTTCCTGCAAGACATCGGTTATCTGCTGCCAGAAGCGGCCGATTTCCAGGCAACGACGCAAAACGTCGATGATGAAATCGCCCGTATGGCCGGCCCGCAACTCGTGGTGCCGGTCATGAACGCCCGTTTCGCACTCAATGCTTCGAACGCCCGCTGGGGTTCGCTGTATGACGCGCTCTACGGCACCGACGCGATCAGCGAAGCTGACGGCGCGGAAAAAGGCAAAGGCTACAACAAGGTTCGCGGCGACAAGGTCATCGCCTTCGCCCGCGCCTTCCTCGATGAAGCGGCGCCATTGGCGGCCGGCTCCCATGTCGACTCTACCCGCTACACCATCGTTGACGGCAAACTGGTGGTCGCCCTCAAAGGCGGCAGCAACACCGGCCTGCGCAATGATGCCCAACTGATCGGCTTCCAGGGCGAGGCTTCGGCACCGACTGCGATCCTGCTGAAAAACCACGGCCTGCATTTCGAAATCCAGGTCGATGCCAGCACCCCGGTCGGCCAGACCGACGCCGCGGGCGTCAAAGACATCCTGATGGAAGCGGCGCTGACCACCATCATGGACTGCGAAGACTCGGTCGCTGCAGTCGATGCCGATGACAAAGTGGTGATCTACCGCAATTGGCTCGGCCTGATGAAGGGCGATCTGTCGGAAGAAGTCGCCAAGGGCGGTAAGACGTTTACCCGCACCATGAACGCCGATCGCACCTACACCGCCGTCGATGGCAGTGAACTGAGCCTGCATGGCCGTTCGTTGCTGTTCGTGCGCAACGTCGGTCACCTGATGACCATCGACGCGATCCTCGATAAAGACGGCAACGAAGTGCCGGAAGGTATCCTCGATGGCCTGGTCACTTGCCTGGCCGCACTGCACAACCTGAACGGCAACACGTCGCGCAAGAACACCCGCACCGGTTCGATCTACATCGTTAAACCGAAGATGCACGGCCCGGAAGAAGCGGCGTTCACCAACGAGCTGTTCGGTCGCATCGAAGACGTGCTGGCCCTGCCACGCAACACCCTCAAAGTCGGGATCATGGACGAGGAGCGTCGTACCACGATCAACCTCAAGGCCTGCATCAAGGCGGCCAGTGAGCGCGTGGTGTTCATCAACACCGGCTTCCTCGACCGTACCGGTGACGAAATCCACACCTCCATGGAAGCCGGCCCGATGGTGCGCAAGGCTGACATGAAGGCGGAAAAATGGATTGGCGCCTACGAGAACTCCAACGTCGATATCGGCTTGAGCACCGGCCTGCAAGGTCGCGCACAAATCGGTAAAGGCATGTGGGCCATGCCGGACCTGATGGCCGCGATGCTCGAACAGAAAATCGCTCACCCACTGGCCGGCGCCAACACCGCCTGGGTCCCTTCGCCGACCGCCGCTGCCTTGCACGCGCTGCACTACCACAAGGTTGACGTGTTCGCCCGCCAGGCCGAACTGGCCAAACGTGCTCACGCCTCGGTGGACGACATCCTGATCATCCCGCTGGCGGTGAACCCGCAGTGGACCGCCGAGCAGATCAAGAACGAACTGGACAACAACGCCCAGGGCATTCTCGGTTACGTGGTGCGCTGGATCGACCAGGGCGTCGGCTGTTCGAAAGTGCCGGACATCAACGACATCGGCCTGATGGAAGACCGTGCGACGCTGCGTATTTCCAGCCAGCACATCGCCAACTGGCTGCGTCACGGTATCGTCACTCAAGAGCAAGTGATGGAAAGCCTCAAGCGCATGGCGCCGGTGGTGGACCGTCAGAATGCCGGGGATGCGCTGTACCGTCCGCTGGCACCGAACTTCGACAGCAACATCGCCTTCCAGGCAGCCGTCGAACTGGTGATCGAAGGTACCCAGCAGCCAAACGGCTATACCGAGCCGGTCCTGCACCGTCGTCGTCGCGAGTTCAAGGCTGCCAATGGCCTGTAACTGAGCGTTTTCGCCGGACATGAAAAAGCCCTGATCGAACGATCAGGGCTTTTTCTTTTGCAAATGCGGTTCCCTGTGGGAACGAGCGGCGCTGACAGGTCTGACCTCAGACTCCATCCCCAACTCATGCTTCACCAGCGCCAGCAACTGACCGCTATCAATCGGCTTGAGCAGGAAATCCACCACACTCAAATGCATCGCCGCAATGGCGTCTTTCACGTCGGCATCCCCCGAGACGATGATGATCGGCATCGCCGCCCGCTCCGACTCACGCACCCGGCGGATCAGATCCAGGCCGTCTATGTGGCCCATTCGCAGATCGGTGATCACCAGGCCAATCGCCGGTTTCTCTGCCAGCATTTTGAGTGCGGTCTCGCCACTGGCGGCGGTCAGGCAGCGAATCCCGTCCAGCGCCAGAATCTCTGACAGCAATTCCCGGGCGTCTTTATCGTCATCGACGATCAGCACACGCTGCGGCGGCAAGTCAGGTTCCAGCATGACGGCACTGAGCGCCTCGCGCTCGGCGTCACTCAAAATATCGTGGTCGGACATGGCTTTCTCTACATGTTCAGTTCAATTCCCTAGCACAGTGGTCAGACATCGCTAAGCAGACCTTCAATGTGCACTTCGTCGGATATTTTTCCAATAGGGATGCCGAGAGGTTTTTCGCACAATTGCGTAAGGCTTTTCCGACATTCCCTCACACACATCACCTACCTAGACTTACGTCCAATGGGCACCCGGACCGCAGGGGCCGACCATGGCCGAGTCATCCGACGACAAAAAATCCAACAAGACTGCGGTTATGGTTATGAGTAAAGCGGACGCCTTCACACAGGCAGGGAAAACCGCGGTGTTGCAGAACATCCAGGGCACCTTGCAATTCCTTCAGCGCTTCCCGCCCTTCAATCAAATGGAACACGCGCACCTGGCGTACCTGGTTGAGCAGTGTCAGCTGCGTTTTTATGCGCCCGGCGAGAGCATCATCAAGCCTGCCGATGGCCCGGTTGAGCACTTTTACATCGTCAAGCAGGGCCGGGTCGTGGGCGAACGTCCGCACACGGCCAAGGGCGGCACTGAAACGACCTTCGAAATCACCACCGGCGAGTGTTTTCCCCTCGCCGCGTTGCTGGGCGAACGGGCGACCCGCACCGAGCATCTCGCCGCCGAAGACACTTTTTGCCTACAGCTGAACAAGCTCGCGTTCATCAAACTGTTCGCCATTTCCAGCACCTTCCGCGACTTTGCCCTACGCGGCGTCAGTAGCCTGTTGGATCAGGTCAACCAGCAGGTCCAGCAAAAGGCCGTGGAAACCCTCGGCACCCAATACTCGCTCAACACCCGCCTCGGCGAATTGGCCATGCGCCATCCGGTGACCTGCAGCCCGGAGACACCGCTGCGCGAAGCCGTGACCCTGATGCATGAACAGCAGGTGGGCAGCATTGTGGTGGTCGATGCGCAAAAGGCGCCGCTGGGGATTTTCACCCTGCGTGACTTGCGTCAGGTCGTGGCCAACGGCACGAATGACTTCAACGAAACCATCGAACGGCACATGACCCATGCGCCGTTTTTCCTGTCGCCGGATCACAGCGCCTTTGACGCCGCCATTGCCATGACCGAGCGCCACATCGCCCACGTCTGCCTGGTCAAGAACCAGCGCCTGTGCGGTGTGGTCTCGGAACGTGACCTGTTTTCCCTGCAACGGGTCGACCTGGTGCACCTGGCGCGCACCATTCGCAGCGCCCAGCGCGTGGAAAACCTGGTCACCCTGCGCGGCGAGATTGGTCAACTGGTGGAGCGCATGCTGGCCCACGGCGCGTCTTCGACCCAGATCACCCACATCATCACCCTGCTCAACGACCACACCGTGTGCCGGGTGATCGAGTTGACCCTGGCCGAGAAAGGCGACCCCGGCGTGCCGTTCAGTTGGCTGTGTTTCGGCAGCGAAGGCCGCCGCGAGCAAACCCTGCACACGGATCAGGACAACGGCATCATTTTTGAAGCGCGGGACGCCGCCCACGCCGCTGAAATTCGCGGCAAGTTGCTGCCCATCGCCCAGCAGATCAACCAGAGCCTGGCCCTGTGCGGCTTCACCCTGTGCAAGGGCAACATCATGGCCGGCAACCCCGAGCTGTGTTTGTCCCGAACCGAATGGGCTCGGCGTTTTGCAGCGTTTATCCGCGAGGCAACGCCGGAGAACCTGCTCGGTTCGAGTATCTATTTCGATTTGCGCGTGGTCTGGGGCAGCGAGCAAGGCTGCGAACAGTTGCGCCGCGCAATTCTCGATCAAGTCGGCGACAACCGCTTGTTCCAGCGCATGATGGCCGAGAACGCCTTGCGCAATCGTCCGCCCGTGGGCCGTTTCCGTGAGTTTGTACTGGCCCGGAAAAATGGCGAGAAGGCCACCCTCGACCTGAAGGTCCAGGGCCTGACCCCGTTCGTCGATGCTGCACGTTTGCTGGCCCTGGCCAACGGCGTCGAAGCGAACAACACGCTGGAGCGCTTTCGCCAGTTGGTCGACAAGGAGGTCATCGACGCCCTGGACGGTGCAGCGTATGAAGAGGCGTATCACTTCATCCAGCAAACCCGCATGCAGCAACATCAACGCCAGACCCGGGAAAACCTGCCCTACTCCAACCGCGTGGACCCGGACAGCCTCAATCATCTGGACCGACGCATCCTGCGTGAATCCCTGCGCCAGGCCCAACGCCTGCAAAGCAGCCTGACCCTGCGGTATCAGCTATGAGCCTGTTTTCATGGTTGCGCCCGGCCGGCCCGATCCTGTCCGGGGAGCTGCAACTACGCCTGCAACGCTTGCCAACAGCGACCGGGCTGAGTGAATGCAGCCTGCGCGAACAGCGCTGGGTCGTGCTGGACCTGGAAACCACCGGGCTGAACCTGAACAAGGACCGCGTGCTGTCCATCGGCGCCGTGGTAATCGAGGACGGCGCGATCGATTTTAGCCAACAGTTCGAACGCACCCTGCAATGCACCGAAGTCAAACTCGGTCCCAGCGTATTGATCCACGGCATCGGCCCCAGCGCGATTGCCGCCGGCAGTGACCCGGCGCTGGCATTGGTCGAATTCATGGAGTACGTCGGTGACAGCCCGATCCTGGCCTTTCATGCGCCGTTCGACCAACACATGCTCGGCCGCGCCTTGAAAGATCATCTGGGCTACAAATTGCAGCATCCCTTTCTGGATGTGGCGGACATCGCCCCGCTGCTGTGCCCGCAAGCCAACATCCGCGAGGCCGGGCTGGACGAGTGGATCGACTGGTTCAAGCTCGAAGTCTTCGAGCGCCACAACGCCAGCGCCGATGCCCTGGCGACCGCCGAATTGGCGCTGATCCTGTTCAGCCGGGCACGGCAGCAGCAGATTCACAGCCCGTTGAATCTGCAGCAGCGCCTGAATCAGTGGAAGCGCCGGCAGCACACACCGTCCTTCTGATCTTCGGCCTCTGTTCCGGCCTCATCGCTCCCACAAGGTTATGCACAATCCCTGTGGGAGCGTGGCTTGCCCGCGATAAACGATGACGCGGTCTCCCGACCAACGCCGATTGCTTTATCTCCCCCGCCTCTGACACAATCGCGAACCATTCTCGTTAGTTAACGCTTCCCAATCGGTAATGCTACGTGACGTCAGTCCCAAGCCCCCAAAATGAGCTCGTCGGTGCGTTATATCGCGACCATCGCGGTTGGCTGTTGGCCTGGCTTCGGCGCAACGTGGCCTGCCCGCAACGGGCCGAAGACCTGAGTCAGGACACGTTCGTGCGTTTGCTCGGCCGTGAGCAATTGAAGGAACCGCGCGAGCCTCGGGCCTTTCTGGTGGCCATTGCCAAAGGCCTGCTGTTTGACCACTTCCGCAGAGCCGCACTGGAACAGGCTTACCTCAACGAACTGATGCTGATTCCCGAAGCCGAGCAACCGTCGGTGGAAGAACAGCAAATGATCCTTGAAGACCTGAAAAACATCGATCGCCTGCTCGGCAAACTGTCGAGCAAGGCACGGGCGGCGTTTCTCTACAACCGTCTCGACGGCCTCAATCACGCGCAAATCGCCGAACGCCTGGGCGTATCGGTGCCACGGGTGCGCCAGTACCTGGCCCAGGGCATTCGGCAGTGCTACATCGCGCTGTACGGTGAGCCGACATGAACCCGATCAGTTCCAGGCCGGTATCGGCACAGGTACTGGACGCCGCGATTGCCTGGCAGCTGTCGCTGGATTCCGGCAACCCGGTCGAGCGCGAAGCGTTCTCCAAATGGCATGCCGCCCACGAAGAACACGCTCGCGCCTGGCGCCAGTTGGGCATGCTCGACCAGCGTTTCAGCGTCGCCAGCGGCCCGGCCCGCACCGCCCTGCTGCAATCGCGCGACAGCCTTCGCCGACGCGTGCGCAAGCTTGGCAGCGGCCTGGCCAGCGTCGTCGCGGTGGTGGGCCTGGCGCTGTTCACCGCAGATCGTTACCTGCCGCTCGACTATTGGCTGGCGGACCAGCGCACCGCCACCGGCGAACAACGCACCCTGCGCCTGGCCGACGGCACGCTGATCAACCTCAACACCCACAGCGCCGTGGACGTTCGCTTCGACGAGAAGCAGCGCCGGGTCATTCTTCAGGAAGGCGAGATCCTGATCGAAACGGCCCATGGCGATGCCCGACCGTTTATCGTCGAAACCCGCGAAGGCAGCATGCGCGCCCTGGGCACGCGTTTTCTGGTCAAGCGCGAAGCACAAGGCACGCGCCTGAGCGTGCTGCAGTCGGCAGTGGCCGCACACCCTGAATCGAGCCCGGACGAGCAGATCCTGCGCGAGGGCCAGCAAGTGCTGATACGCAACGACAGCCTGGGCCCGGTGACTGCGCTCGGCCTCGGCGCCGATGCCTGGACCCGCGGCATGCTGGTGGTGGACAACGCGCGGCTGGGAGACCTGGTGCACGAACTCGGCCGCTATCGCCGTGGGCATCTGGGTGTGACGCCGGAGGTGGCCGACCTGCGGATCACCGGCAGCTTCCCGCTCAAGGACACCAATCTGGCGCTGAACGCATTGCTGCCGACCCTGCCGGTGCAGATTGAGCAGCACACCTCGTGGTGGGTGACGGTAGCGGCGAAGACTGAGGCCAAGCGCAATCCCCTGTAGGAGCTGGCCTGCCAGCGATGGTCGTTAACGATAACGCCATGCTCATTGGATAAACGCGGGGCCTTAAAGGGCATAGCTGGGCAAACCGGCTCCTGCTGGTCCGCGATGACCTCGAAATAACTGAATCGAAATTATTTTCATCCCGCCCTATCACTTTTCAGTTTTCGCTCGGCACCTAGTCAATTGAGAAGTATTCCCTTTCAGGAGCCGCCGTATGTCCCGTTCACCAGACACCTTGTTGCGCCCCCGTTTGCTGGCGGTTGCCATTGCGCTTTGCGCCCCTCTGGCCAGTAGCCAACTGATTGCCGCTGAACAAGCCTCCAGCGTTCGCGCCTACAACCTGCCGGCCGCCCCCCTGGCCAGCACGTTGAACCAGATCGCCAGCCAGGCCGGCCTGGCGTTGACGCTCAATCCGTCGCTGGCGGCAGGCAAGACCTCGGCACCGGTCAAAGGCCCGTTCGACGCCCCTGGCGCCCTGCGTGAAGCCTTGCGCGGCAGCGGCCTGCAACTGGAGCAGAGCGGCAACGGCACCTACAGCCTGGCGGCCGTGCCCGAGGGCGCCTTGGCCCTGCCGGAAACCAGCGTGATCGGCACACAAGACACTGAAAGCGCCTGGGGACCGGTGCAAGGCTACCTGGCCAAGCGCACCGCCGCCGGGACCAAGACCGACACCGCTCTGGCCGAAGTGCCGCGCTCGATTTCGGTTGCCACTCGCGAGCAGATGGACGATCGCAACGTTCACAGCCTCGACGATGCCGTGCGCTATATGCCGGGCATTACCGCCAGCAGTTACGGCAGCGACACCCGTGCAGACTGGTTGCGTGTACGTGGTTTCGAACCCACCCAATTCCTCGACGGCCTGCCACTGCCTAATGGCGTATACGCCAACCCAAAACAGGAAACCTGGAACCTCGACCGCCTGGCCCTGTTGCGTGGCCCAGCCTCCTCCCTCTATGGCCAGACCCCGCCGGGCGGCCTGCTGGACATGGTCAGCCGCCGTCCCGGCGCCGAGTCCAGCAATGAAATCCAGCAGCAATACGGCAGCGACAATCACCGCCAGATCAATTTCGCCAGCACCGGCAAGATCGACGATGAAGGCCAGTTCCTCTACAGCCTGAGCGGTGTCGTGCGCGACAGCGGCACGCAGATCGACCATGTCGACAACAAGCGTTACAACATCGCGCCAAGCCTGACCTGGAACATCGACGAAGACACCCGTTTCACCCTGCTCACGCAATTCACCCGTGACGATACCGGCATCACCAGCCAGTTCCTGCCGATCCAGGGCACCAGGATCGACATGCCGTTCGGCGATATTTCCCACCACAAGAATCTCGGCGACCCGGACTGGGAATACTACGACCGCACCTATTACGCACTGGGCTACGCCTTCGAGCATCGCTTCAACGATGTCTGGCAGTTCCGGCAGAACCTGCGCTACACCAAATCCGATCTTTCTTTCCAGGCCATCACCGTCGGCGCCTACCCGTTTACCCAGGTCGACAACGCAGGCAACGTGGGCCGCTCGACCACCAGCACCGACGAAGACATCAGCCAGTTTGCGGTGGACAACAACTTCCAGGCCGATTTCGACACCGGCGATATTCGTCACACCCTGCTGCTCGGTCTCGATCACCAGCGCAGCAATACCCACTACACCTCGATCTTCGGTAGCGCGCCGGCCACTAACGTGGTCAGCCCGAGCTACGGCCAGACGATCGTTCGTCCACCACGTTCCAGTGCGTTCTATGACTACGACCAGAAGACCTACCAGACCGGTCTGTACATCCAGGACCAGATGGCCCTCGATCAATGGCGCCTGACGCTGGGGGGCCGTGAAGACTGGGTCCACACCGGCACCAGGTTCTTCAATCACGACGACGCAACCAACACTGAACGCGACAAGAAATTTAGCGGCAACGCGGCAATCAGCTACGTGTTCGACAACGGCTTCGTGCCCTACTTGTCGTACGCCGAGTCGTTCCAGCCGACCAGCAAAGCCACGGCCTCGCCGACCGACTCGTTCAAGCCGACCGAAGGCGAGCAATGGGAACTGGGCCTCAAATATCAACCGCCGGGCAGCAACACCTTACTGAGCGCTGCGGTGTATGACCTGACGCAGAAAAACGTCTCTGTCACCACCACCAACGCCGATAACGTTTCGATCACCAGCCAGACCGGCGAAGTGAAAGTCAAAGGCCTGGAGCTGGAAGCGGTTTCCGACGTGACCGAGAATCTCAAGGTCATCGCCGCTTACACCCTGGCCAAATCCGAAGTGCAAAAAGGCGACTTCAAGGGCAATCGCCTGCAACTGATGCCTAACCAGCAGGCTTCGCTGTGGGCTGACTACACGTGGCACAACGGCGTGCTGGACGGTTTCGGCATCGGCGCCGGCGCGCGCTATACCGGCAACACCTACGGCGACCAGGCCAACACCTGGCTAGGCAAGGCCGACGCCTACACCGTGTTCGACGCCGCTGTTCACTATGACCTCGGCCGTCTCGACAACAGCCTTAAAGGCGCCTCGCTGGCACTGAACGCGACCAACCTGCTCGACAAGGACTACATCTCCACTTGCGACGGTTTCTACTGCTACTACGGCGACCAACGCAGTGTCGTCGCCAGTGCCACCTACAAGTGGTAATGGCTTGATCTGACACGCCCTATACCCAGGCCGTCCTCCATGGACGGCCTGGGTGTTCCTGAAGGCCATGAAATGAAAAGCAAAACAATTCGCCGCTGGTCCGCCGTGCACACCTGGTCCAGCCTGATCTGCACGGTGTTCCTGCTGATGCTGGCCCTGACCGGCCTGCCGCTGATTTTCCATCACGAGATCGACCATTGGCTGGGCGATGCCGCCGAACTGAAGGTTATGCCTGCGGACACCCCGCGCCTGAATTTGCAGCAGTTGGTGCAGGCCGCCGAGCAGCATCGCCCCGGCGACGTCATGCAGTATTTCGGTTTCGAGGACGATGAGCCCGACGCCGTGGTCGCGATCATGGCGCCCACCGCCGGCACCGAACCGAATTCGTCCCACACCTTCATGCTCGACGCCCGCACTGGCGAAGCGCTGGAGATGCCGTCGGCCAACGGCGGTTTCATGATGTTCATGTTGCGCCTGCATGTAGACATGTTCGCCGGCCTACCGGGCAAGTTGCTGCTGGCATCCATGGGCATCCTGTTCGTGATGGCGATCATTTCCGGCACCGTGCTGTATCTGCCGTTCATGCGGCGCTTGCAATTCGGCACCGTGCGCCAGGACAAATCCATCCGCCTGCGCTGGCTCGATTTGCACAACCTGATCGGCGTCGTGACCCTGACCTGGGCCCTGGTGGTGGGCGTGACCGGGGTCATCAGTGCCTGCGCCGACTTGCTGATCGCCGCCTGGCGCAACGACAGCCTCAGCGCAATGATCGCGCCTTACCGCGACGCACCGCCGCTGACACAATTGGCGCCCGCGACCCGGTTGCTGGACATCGCCAACGAAGTCGCGCCAGACATGCAGCCAGACTTCATTGCCTTCCCCGGCACCCGCTTCTCCAGCGAACACCATTACGCGGTGTTCATGAAAGGCAGCACGCACCTGACCTCGCACCTGCTGACGCCAGTACTGATTGACGCCAGCACCCTGCAGGTCACCGCCGTGGCCGAACGCCCGTGGTACATGGACGCCATGGGCATGTCGCAGCCGCTGCACTTCGGTGACTACGGCGGCATGCCGATGAAAATCCTCTGGGCGACCCTGGATGTGCTGACGATCATCGTACTCGGTAGCGGGGTTTACCTTTGGCTGGTACGGCGCAAAACCGCGAAACCGCTGCTGAAAAAAGCGGAGAGCGTGGCATGAGGCCCCGCCAGTCGAACGTCTGGAAGGTCTTCGCCACCCCCACCGTCATCGCCCTGTTCAGTGCCGCCGGGTTGTTTGCCGCGCTCCTGGGCGATGGCATTTGGGATGCCTTGAGCTGGCTGGGCTTGGGGATTCCCGCTGTGCTTGGCCTGCGAGGATTGATGCAACGCAATTGACGCGACATCCCCTGTAGGAGCGAGCCCTGCTCGCGATGCATTCGAATACGCCGCAGGGCATCAGGCGTACCGCGTCATCGTTGTCGACCATCGCGACGGTGCGACGATTCGACAGGCTCGCCCCTACAGGTCATACGACAACCACTCTTCCCCGCCCGTCGCCTTCTTCCGCAAATCCTCTGACATATTTGTTGACACTTTAACCTGTGTGCCTCTATAAAGACGCATGTTGTACGACAACCTACAACAACTGTAGCACCAAAAAATCCAAAAATAAAGAATGGTGAAGTGATGAAAGTCAAAGGCATCCGTTGGTGGATGGTCGGTCTGGTGACTGCCGGCCTGATGGTCAACTACCTGGCTCGCAATACCCTCTCAGTGGCCGCTCCGACCCTGATGAGCGAAATGAACATCTCCACCGAGCAGTACTCGCACATCGTTGTCGCCTGGCAGGTGTGCTATGCGCTGATGCAACCGGTTGCCGGCTACATCATCGATGCCATCGGCACCAAAATGGGCTTCGCCATTTTTGCTTTCGCCTGGTCGATCGCCTGTGCGCTGGCGGCACTGGCGACGGGTTGGCAGGGACTGGCGTTTGTCCGTGGCCTGCTCGGCCTGACGGAGGCGGCCGGTTTGCCGGCGGCGGTCAAGACTTCCACCGAATGGTTCCCGGCCAAAGAGCGCTCGGTGGCCATCGGCTGGTTCAACATCGGCTCGTCGATCGGTGCCGTGCTGGCGCCGCCTCTGGTGGTCTGGGCGATCTTGCACAGCGGCTGGGAGCTGGCGTTCCTGATCGTCGGCGGCCTGGGCGTCGCCTGGACGTTCCTGTGGATGATTCTCTACAAGCATCCGCGTGATCAAAAACGCCTGAGCGATGAAGAACGCGACTACATCCTCAGCGGTCAGGAAGATCACTTCAAAGACACAACCCACAAAAAGGGCAGTTGGAAGAAGATCATCGGCAGCCGCAACTTCTACGCCATCGCCAGTGCCCGGATGCTCTCCGAGCCGGCCTGGCAGACCTTCAACGCGTGGATCCCGCTGTACCTGATGACCGAGCGGCACATGAACATCAAGGAAATCGCGATGTTCGCCTGGCTGCCGTTCCTTGCCGCTGACCTGGGCTGCGTGCTCGGTGGTTACCTGAGCCCGTTCTTCCACAAGTACTGCAACGTGTCGCTGTTCACTTCGCGCAAAATGGTCCTGCTGTTCGGTGCCTCGTGCATGATCGGCCCGGCGTGCATCGGCCTGGTCGCCAGCCCTTACACCGCCATTGCGTTGCTGTGCATCGGTGGCTTTGCCCACCAGACCTTGTCCGGTGCGCTGTATGCGATCACCTCCGACTCGTTCGGCAAAAACGAAGTGGCCACCGCCACGGGCATGGGCGGCATGTTCGGCTACCTGGGCGCGGCCGCCTTCACCCTGGTGTTTGGCGTGATGGTGACCAAGATCGGCTACAGCCCGCTGTTCGTGGTGCTGGCGATTTTCGACATCGTGGCAGCGTTCATCGTCTGGACCGTTGCTCGTGAACTCAAGCCCCGGGCAGCTTCAGGCCCTGAAGCCGGGCAGACGCTGCAACCCGCCAGCTAACACGCAAACCCTGTAGGAGCGAGCCTGTCGAATCGTCGCACCGTCGCGAGGGTCGTTAACGATGACGCCGCGCACCTGACACCGCGCGGCGTCCTCAGGTTTTTCGCGAGCAGGCTCGCTCCTACAGGTGACGGTGATCTTGAGCTATCGCATCCACAGGTTATGCTGCGTGACACCGCCACCGACCGAGTGACTGCCATGTCCGCCCCGAGCATGACCCTGTACCACAACCCTCTTTCGCCCTTCGTCCGCAAAGTCATGGTGCTGCTGCACGAAACCGGTCAACAGGACCGCGTGGCCCTGCAAAACTGCGTGCTCACACCCGTCGCCCCGGACCAGGCCCTGATCGACGACAACCCACTGAGCAAAATCCCCGCCTTGCGCCTGCCCGACGGCAACGTCATCCACGACAGCCGGGTGATCCTCGACTACCTCGACCACCAGCACGTCGGCAACCCGCTGATTCCCCGCGACGGCTCCGCACGCTGGCGGCGCCTGACCCTGGCCTCTATGGCGGACGGCATCATGGACGCCGCCGTGCTGGTCCGTTACGAAGTGGCCCTGCGTGCCCCGGAAAAACACTGGGATGAGTGGCTCGACGGCCAACGCGACAAGATCCGCCGCGCCCTGGCGCTGCTGGAAAAGGATGCGATTGCCGAACTGACCAGCCATTTCGATGTGGCGGCGATCAGCGTGGCCTGTGCGCTGGGTTACCTGGACTTGCGCCATCCGGACCTGGACTGGCGTGATGCGAACCCGCAGTTGGCGGCCTGGTATTTCGAGGTAAGCCAGCGGCCTTCGATGATTGCGACCATGCCGAAGGTCTGACCTGGCGACGCCAACGCACTAGCAGTTCTGATAGTGGGCAAAAACTGCAAAAGCTCCGATGCTCAAGGTCCGGCCAACTGGACCTTGCACGGAGCTCAACCCATGCCCGATTCACCCCATGAAACCCTGCTGTGCCGCTACCACTACGATCCGCTGGACCGCCAGAGTGGCTGCACGGTGCCTCAACAACCGGTCATCCAGCGATTTCATTGTGACGGCCGATTGACCACTGAAATCCAGGGCGGTACGCGCTGGAGCATCCTCCAGCACGGCGACCATCTGCTCGCACAACGAAATCATCGCGAAGCAAGCGTGACCGCCACGTTACTGGCGACCGATCAGCAACGTTCCGTGCTCAACACCCTCGACGCCACGGGACCTCATCCCCTCGCTTATTCCCCTTATGGCCATCATCCGGCGGTCGATAGACTGCTGAGCCTGCGCGGCTTCAACGGCGAACAGCCGGACCCGCTGACCGGGCACTATCATCTGGGCAATGGGTATCGGCAGTTCAACCCGGTGTTGATGCGGTTTAACAGTCCGGACAGTTGGAGCCCGTTTGGTAAGGGGGGAATTAATGCTTATGCATATTGCGAGGGAGACCCGGCAAATAGAGTTGATCCAAATGGGCACTGGTATCAGAGCTTCATCAAGAAACTGAGTAAAAACATCAGCAGCAACCCACTCCACCCGACGCAAAAAATCTCAAAAGAGACCACCGATTCGTTTTTACATTCAATTGAACTATTGGGCGGACAAAAAGAATTTAAAAAAATTGCATACCAAAACTACAAAAAGCCAAAACACTACCTAATCAACAATACGCCTGAAGTTAAACCCCTCCCCCCTTCAGACATCGACATGACTATCAACTTTATCGTTGACACGGAGCACGCACAAAACGTAATAACCAGATTTGAGCTTCTAACCACTCACGAAAGAGTCAGTGCAGATATACTTTATGGACTGCCCACGCTTAATAGCCACGACAGCGCGAACTTGTTCAGGCGACTGGAAGATATGGCAAGAGAGAGAGCAGCTCTATCACCACTCTACGACTTGGCCAAACAACCTCCACCCTCTTATGAAGCGGCTACTCTCCCAACCTATGCCGAGGTAATCAGGCAGGGTGGGTAGCAACCGACCGAGGCGCAGCACAGCAAGTCCGCGACACAGCGTCGGGTTTCTTCGAAGCTCACATCTTCTCAATGGACCCAGGATGAGCGACGTCCCCCCTATCAGATCTGCTAGTAGGCAACCGCTGTAAAAACTCCGATGCTCAAGGTCCGGCCAACCGGACCTTGCACGGAGCTCAAGCCATGCCCAATTCACCCCATGAAACCCTGCTGTGCCGCTACCACTACGATCCGCTGGACCGCCAGAGTGGCTGCACGGTGCCTCAACAACCGGTCATCCAGCGATTTCATTGTGACGGCCGATTGACCACTGAAATCCAGGGCGGTACGCGCTGGAGCATCCTCCAGCACGGCGACCAGTTGCTGGCGCAACGAAATCATCGCGAAGCAAGCGTGACCGCCACGTTACTGGCAACCGATCAGCAACGTTCCGTGCTCAACACCCTCGACGCCACGGGACCTCATCCTCTCGCTTATTCCCCCTATGGCCACCACCCTGCGATCGATAGGTTGCCAAGCGTGCGCGGCTTCAATGGCGAACAGCCTGACCCGTTGACCGGGCACTATCATCTGGGCAATGGGTATCGGCAGTTCAACCCGGTGTTGATGCGGTTTAACAGTCCGGACAGTTGGAGTCCGTTTGGGGAGGGGGGGTTGAATGCGTATGGGTATTGTGAGGGGGATCCGATAAATCTGGTGGATCGAAACGGACATGCGCCTTTTTGGGTCCGTTTTTTGACAAGACTCAATCAGGACAATAAGACCTTTCATATACCCAGACCACAGCTAGCTCACAATAGTAAAAAGCTCATATCCAAAATCAATCAACCTGCTGGCGCCAAAAGTTTAACAGACCCCAAACACAGCGCTTCCACCAAAGGCGCAGAAGCTAACACAGGCATAGAAAAAAAACCAAATATATCAACTAACAACCCAGCATCAGGCTTTAATATAGAAATTAAAAAAAGGCTGAACGGCTTGATTCAACCACGCATCGAGACTTTAGATAGATCAATAAGCAACCTGGAATACAAGCGCACTAAAGAAATAAAAAATGCGCGACACTCACACAATGAAAAAGACGTTGCGCGCCTCTCAGAGAAAATAAGAAGCAAAGAAAAAGAAAGACAACATTATCAATATTGGTCCGAAAACCTAGACCAATTAAAAAATAACGAATTGATAGATTTGGAATATGAACTAATGCTCAAAAAGCTCAACTTACTTTAAACAAATACAAAAGTTTGCAGCCTATTTCAGCTCCTGCATCAAACATGTGCTTCTGGAGCTGCCGCAGGCTGCGACCCTTTGATCAAGGACAAAATCGAGAGGTTCAATCAACAATCCGGCTTGTCCGCCGTAAACCGTCGAGCCGGGTTCACCGCCGCGCCAAACTCGCGCAAGGCCTTGGCGCCGATCAGTAATGGATAGTTGAAGCTGCTGCGGTCCGTCAGGTTGACCTCGACCGTGCGCTTGACGTTGCCCAGGCACAATTCCAGATCGACCACCGGGCGCTTGGAAGGCGCGGCGGTTTCTTCGTCATCGTCCTCTTCGGAGCGGGTCTTGATCTTGCTGATCCGCGCGACCTTGTGTTCGTAGACTTTGTCGCTCGCCCCCTTGGTGGCGAGTCGGAAACGCACCCAGTTCTCGCCATCACGGGTAAAGGTTTCGATGTCCTTGGCCGACAGCGACGCCGTCAGGGCGCCGGTGTCCATTTTCGCCTTGAGCACTTCACCGCCGATTTCCGGCAGCGCGATGTATTCGTAACGCCCGTACAGGGTGGGCTCGGCGGCCAGCACCGGCAGGGCTAACAGGGACAGCAGTGCGAGAAGGGATTTCACGTGATGGGCATCCTGGGTGAATGGGCAGCGAAATTTTAGACCGTCAGCGGGCAATTCGTTCGTTCTTGAAATCGCTTCGCGGGCAAGCCGCGTCCCACCGGGTTTTGTCTGACTCAAAAACACCGTAATCCACCGTGGGAACGGGCTTGCCCGCGAAGGGGCCGGTGCAATCAGCATCATGATGTGACCTGATTTTCCTGCCCAGCCTACCCATCCAATGGTGAAACATTCGTCATCAGCCGATTTGGCCTGCCGACCGAAGCTGCTTATCATGGCGCGCCCAAAGGCTTTCAAGAGTTACTTATGCGCCGCCTGCTCACCGGCTGTTTCGTCACCCTGCTGCTGTTGCTCAACACCCTGACCCTGATCGGGCCCTTGATGGTGTTTGCCCTGCTCAAACTGGTGCTGCCCGGTCGCTTTCGCGATTACGCCTCCTGGTCGGTGATGTGGATCGCCGAAACCTGGTCGGAAATCGACAAGCTGATCTTCCGTCTGTGCATCCCCACCCAATGGGACATACGCGGTGGTGATGACCTGCGTCGTGACACCTCCTACCTGGTCATCAGTAACCACCAATCCTGGGTCGATATCCCGGCGTTGATCCAGACACTTAACCGCCGCACACCGTTCTTCAAATTCTTCCTCAAGAAAGAGCTGATCTGGGTGCCGTTCCTGGGCCTGGCGTGGTGGGCGCTGGATTACCCGTTCATGAAGCGCTACTCCAAGGCGTTTCTGGCCAAACACCCCGAGTTGGCCGGCAAGGATCTGGAGATCACCCGACAGGCCTGCGAATTGTTCAAGCGCCAGCCGGTGACGGTGGTCAATTATCTGGAAGGCACTCGCTACACCGCAGCCAAAAGCGCTCAGCAGCAGTCACCGTTCACTTACCTGCTCAAGCCCAAGGCCGGCGGCGTGGCGTTTGTGCTGGCGGCAATGGGCGAACAACTGGATGCGATTCTCGACGTGACCGTGGTCTATCCGCAGCAGGGGATGCCGGGGTTCTGGGATCTGATCAGCGGCAACGTGCCGAGGGTCATCATCGACATCAAGACCCGCGAACTCGACCCGGCACTGTGGCAGGGCGATTACGAAAACGATCCGCTGTTTCGCGAGAAAATCCAGAACTGGGTCAACCAGCTCTGGATCGAGAAGGACCAGCGCATCGACGCGTTGCGGGGTGAAAGCCGCTGATCAACTGCCGGTGCCGATACCGGTGCCCCAGATGCCGCCCAGACTTTGCAATAGCGAACCGGCAACGCCCTGCTGACCGAGGTATTGCAGGATCACCGGGGCGAACATGCCGACCATGCCGCTGTCCATGCCCAGGGCGCTGAAGGCGTTGTTCAAGTCGTTGGTGTCCTTGACGTTGCCCAAGGCATTATCCAGTCCCGCCGCCTTGCCGCTTGCACCGAGCAAACCGGCGAGCGCGCCCAGTTCACCACCGCCCGACAGGCTGTCGATGCCCGGCACACTTTTGGCCAGTTCAGAATAATCGGTCGAACTCAGCTGATTCTTCGCCAGCCCCAGCATCGCCCCGGTGCCACCGATCACTTGTTGCGGCGTTACGTTCAACTGGCTGAGCGCGCCCAGCAGGTCGGCTGTCTGCGGCGTCGGCGCGGCATTGGTGGCCGCGTTACCGCCCTGCATCCCCGAAATGGCGTTGGCCGCATCGCCCAGGCTGAACTGGGCGAAGACCGGGCTGGCCGCCAGGGTCATCAGCGAAGCCAGTGCAATACCGCGTGAAATCTTCATCCAGACATCCTCTGTGAAAACCGCCCGGCAGTGGGCGGTGAAAAGCTGTGTGTTGGACTGATTTCCCCCGACATTGTTCCCGCCCCCTGTAGGAGCGAGCCTGCTCGCGAAAAACGCAGGGACAACGCGGTCATTCAGATAGCACGCGTTATCGTTGGCGTCCATCGCGAGCCTGCTGGCTCCTACAGGGATCAGGTTCATCACAATATTTTCCCGGTGCTGCATCCAGTCCCGTCCCACGCCCGTATATCAAGCACGGACAGACATTCCTGGCCGACTCCTCACCAAAGGATCATCACCATGACACGCACCTCGATCAAAACCCCGTTGATTGCCAGCCTGCTGACCCTGGCCCTTGGCGGCGTCGCCCTGAACACCAGCGTGCAAGCCGCTACCATGAGCCACGACAGCGTGATGGTCGGCGGCCAAAGCATGCTGCCGAGCAAAGACATCGTCGATAACGCGGTCAACTCCTCCGACCACACCACCCTGGTCGCCGCCGTGAAGGCCGCAGGCCTGGTCGACACCCTCAAGGGCAAAGGCCCGTTTACCGTTTTCGCCCCGGTCAATTCGGCGTTTACCGCCCTGCCCGCCGGTACCGTCGACACCCTGTTGAAACCGGAAAACAAAGCCACCCTGACCAAGATCCTCACTTACCACGTGGTCGCCGGCAAACTCGACATGATGACCCTGGCCGAGAAGATCAAGGCCGGCGGCGGCAAGACCGAACTCACCACAGTCGCCGGCGGCAAGCTATGGGCAATGATGAACGGCCCGCACAACATCACGATCAAGGATGAAAAAGGCGACATCGCCGACATCACCACCTATGACGTGTACCAGTCCAATGGCGTGATTCAGGTCATCGACAAAGTCCTGATGCCGAAAAGTTGAGCACAGTCGCCGGCCCTGCGCAGTGGGGCTGGCGGTTTTTCCGAGGTGTCCACCCGTGAATGGAACAACCGCGCGCCGTGAACTAACCTCTGCCTGCAATCGACACCCTACGCTGCGCACCTCGTCTATTTGGAGCACCGCTATTTCCATCGCCGACGCCGATCAGCTCAGGCACTTGCTGGCCCAGTGCTCACTGGGTGACCGCCGTGCGTTCGAGACGCTTTACCGCAGCGTCGGCCCGCGCTTGCATGGCGTGGCCCTGCGGTTCATGGGGCGCCCCGACCTGGCCGAAGAAGTGCTGCAGGAAAGCTTCGTGCGAATCTGGAACAACGCCTCGCGCTACGAACCGCATCTGTCGGCACCGTTGACCTGGATGATCAACATCACTCGCAACCAGGCGATCGACCAGTTGCGCAAACACCGCGACCGGCCGTTGAGCGATCTCGAAGAACAATCACTGGTGGACGAAACCCCATCCGCCCACGAACAGCTGAACAGTGCCCGCGAGGCCAGCGCCTTGAAGCGCTGCCTGGACAGCCTCGAGGGCATGCAGCGCCAATCAATCACCATCGCCTACTTTCAGGGAATGTCCGGCGCCGAACTGGCCGAACACCTGGCCGCGCCGCTGGGATCGGTGAAATCCTGGATCCGCCGTGGCATGGAACGCCTGCGCAGGTGCCTTGAATCATGAACTATCAAACGCCGTCCCTGCGCCGCGCCCTCGCCGCCGACTACGCCATTGGCTTGATGCCCTTGGCCGCGCGTCGACGTTTCGAACAGCTGCTGCTGGAAGACGCGGCGCTACGTGTGGAGTTGGCGCAATGGCAGGAAAGCCTGGCCAGCCTCACCGATACCCTGCCTGAGCAACCGGTGCCGGACCGCGTGTGGAAAGGCATTACCGCGCGCATCGAGCCGCAGGTCCTGCATGTGCCGCACAAACGCCCGTTCTGGAACTGGCTGCGGGCAACGGCGGCAATTGCCTCCCTGGTGATTGCCGTGACCCTCGGTGTGATCTACACCCGCGACGATGTGCGCTACAGCGCAACCCTGGCCAGCGCCGACGCGCAGCCGGCATTGCGCGTCCAGGCGCACGCCGATTACCTGCAAGTCGAACCGCTGGCATTGGCGGCGATCACACCGCAGCAAAGCCTGGAACTGTGGGCGATACCGGCCGACGGCAAACCGGTTTCCCTCGGGGTAATCCCGGCGGGCGGCAAAGGCAAGGTAGTACTGAGCGACGCGCAGAAAGCGCTGATCGGCAAACCGATTGCGCTGGCGGTCAGCCTGGAACCGAAGGGCGGTTCACCGACCGGGCAACCGACCGGGCCGGTGTTGTATCAAGGGGCGTTGGCGGCGTTGTAATCGCCCTTGTGGCGAGGGCTGTGAACACTGCGCAAATACGGCGCCACTATCAGTTCTGTTAGTAGGCAGTTCAGTTCGATTGCGCCACAGTAAAACCCTGAATGACCGGATATTTCAGGGAGCCCTGACCATGCCGTCCAATCGCGCTACCGTGCTGTGCCGCTACCACTACGATGCACTGAATCGAGTGACCGCCAGTGCGCCCTCGGCGCAGGCAAGCGTTCAGCGCTTCTATCTGAAAGACCGCCTGACCACCGAAATCCAGGGCGCCGTGCAGCGTTCGATCATGCAGCACGAAGATCAACTGCTGGCGCAGCGAGAACGCCAAACCACCGCCGTGCAAACCCACCTCCTGGCCACGGATCAACAGCGCTCGGTGTTGAGCCTGCTCGACGCCGTTGCGCGGCACCCTCTTGCCTACACCCCCTACGGCCATCGGCAGAACGGCTTGCTCAGCCTGCTCGGGTTCAATGGCGAACGGCGGGATCCGGTGACGGGGTCTTATTTGTTGGGCAATGGTTATCGGGCGTTTAACCCGGTGTTGATGCGGTTTAACAGTCCGGACAGTTGGAGTCCGTTTGGGGAGGGTGGGTTGAATGGGTATGGGTATTGTGTGGGGGATCCGGTGAATCGCATGGATCCGATGGGGCATGCCTGGAACTTTGTTAAAGCCGTTCTGCGATCTCGTGGGTTAATAAAAAGCAATATGCAGGGTATCCAGAATGCAGGCACCAGCCTCACTTCCCCCAGCGTTGCATCCAATACGTCACGGCATTTTCGAAATCCCTTGGCAAATGCGCTCAATCCCTATTCGGACACGAAGACCCCTGCGTGGACGACCCAAGACAGATTGGCTTTTGCAGGTACAGAAGCGCGCCACCCGGGTGCGCCCCGCTCTGCTGTGTCACAAGAGTCCTTAACTACATTTCCAGGTGACACCCCTAACGTATCCCCAACACCGATCCGTACACGGCGCATGGGAAATATCTTTGAAGTGGGACAATCTGGCGAATTAGTACCACTCTATGGCAGCAATCAATCTATTAACTCGATTAGCAGCAGTGGATCCACGTTCGATCCTTCCCCTTCCTACTCTGCCCCCTTACCTCCTCCGAACTACGGGGGAAGCGAGCTACCTTCTTATCAACAGGCCATAGCCAACAATACGTGGCTGGATAATTTCTCTAAACGACAAAGTCACATAAGACGAGATTCCACATAACAAACAAAAAACGGCGACCCGAAGGCCGCCGTTTTTTTTCCAGAGGTTTTACGCCGCACTAAACATCTTGTGCGGATCAATCACAAACTTCTTCGGCACGCCTGCGTCGAACTCGCCATAACCCTGCGGCGCCTGATCCAGGCTGATCACCTGCACGCCCACCACTTCGGCGATGTTGATGCGGTCCCACATGATCGCCTGCATCAGCTGGCGGTTGTACTTCATCACCGGGGTCTGGCCGGTGTGGAAGCTGTGGGATTTGGCCCAGCCCAGGCCGAAGCGAATGCTCAGGCTGCCCATTTTCGCGGCGGCGTCGACGGCACCCGGATCTTCGGTGACGTAAAGGCCAGGGATACCGATCTTGCCCGCCACACGCACCACGCCCATCAGCGAGTTGAGCACGGTGGCCGGGGCTTCGTGTTTCACGCCGTCATGGCCGTGGCCACGGGCTTCGAAGCCGACGGCGTCGATGGCGCAATCCACTTCCGGCTCGCCCAGCAGCGCGGCGATTTGTTCGTGCAGTGGGGTGTCCAGGGACAGGTCGGCGATTTCGAAACCCTGGGCCTTGGCGTGGGCCAGGCGCACGGTGTTGACGTCACCGATGATCACCACGGCGGCACCCAGCAGGCGAGCCGAAGCGGCAGCCGCCAGACCGACCGGACCGGCGCCGGCGATGTACACCGTGCTGCCCGGGCCAACGCCCGCCGTCACGGCGCCGTGGTAACCGGTTGGCAGGATGTCGGAGAGGCAGGTCAGGTCACGGATTTTCTCCATGGCCCGGTCGCGGTCCGGCAGTTTCAGCAGGTTGAAGTCGGCGTACGGCACCATCGCGTACTCGGCCTGGCCACCGGTCCAGTCGCCCATGTCGACGTAACCATAAGCACCGCCCGGACGCGCCGGGTTGACACTCAGGCACACGCCGGTGTGCATTTCCTTGCAGGAACGGCAGCGCCCGCAAGCCACGTTGAACGGAACCGACACCAGGTCGCCGATTTGCAGGTTCTCGACGTCGCTGCCCTTCTCGATCACTTCACCGGTGATCTCGTGGCCCAGCACCAGGCCGGTTTGTGCCGTGGTACGGCCGCGCACCATGTGCTGGTCGGAACCACAAATGTTGGTGGAAACCACACGCAGGATGACGGCGTGATTAATCTTCCTGCCGCGCGGGTCCTGCATTTTCGGATAGTCGATTTTCTGTACTTCGACCTTGCCAGCGCCGAGATACACCACACCACGATTGCCAGACATGCTTTCACCTCGCTGTTGTTTTTATGGAACCGCGTTGCCCAGGCAGGCAGCGCGTTAAGTGCTCGGGTACAGATGCTGTTTCTTGTGTTGCTTGTAAGGGCCTCATCGCTGGCAAGCCAGCTCCCACAGTGGACGGGGTGTACACAAATCTGCGAACGACATAAAACCCTGTGGGAGCTGGCTTGCCAGCGATAGCAATCTAAAGAACGACCGTGCGATTGGCGTTCAAAAACACCCGTCGCTCAATGTGATAACCCACGGCCCGCGCCAGGGTCAGGCCTTCGATATCCCGTCCCTTGGCGATCAAGTCTTCGGGGTAATGACTGTGATCCACCACCTCGACGCCCTGGGCGATGATCGGCCCTTCGTCGAGGTCGTTGTTGATGTAATGCGCGGTCGCGCCGACCAGTTTCACGCCCTTGTTGTAGGCCTGATGGTACGGCTTGGCGCCCTTGAAACCCGGCAGCAGCGAGTGATGGATGTTGATCGCCTTGCCGTCGAGTTTGCGGCACAGCTCCGGTGACAGTACTTGCATGTAGCGGGCAAGGATCACCAGTTCGGCGCCGGACTCTTCGATCACCTGCCAGACCTGACGCTCCTGGGACGGCTTGTCGTTCGGGTCCAGCGGGAAGTGGTAGTACGGAATCTGGTGCCAGTCCGCCAACGGTTTGAGGTCCGGGTGGTTCGAGACCACGGCCACCACGTCCATCGACAACTGGCCGATGCGCTGGCGGTAGAGCAAGTCGTTGAGGCAGTGATCGGCCTTGGACACCATGATCACCACTTTGGGCCGGTAGTGCGGCGGGGTCAGCTCGAAGGCCATGCCGAAGGCTTCACCGCGCGCCTGCAAACCCGCGCGAAATGACTGCTCGTCGAAACCGTCGGGCTGACGGAATTCCACGCGAATGAAGAAACGGCCCGAGAGCCGGTCATCGAAGGAATGGTGTTCAGTGACGTAGCAGCCCTGCTCGAACAGAAAGCGCGTCACCGCGTCCACCGTGCCGAGGACGCTGGGGCAGTCGGCGGTCAGAATCCATGTGTCTGGGGCGCGGCTCATAGTGCGGTGACTCCTGAGAAATCGGCAAACAAATCACCCTACCTGTAGGAGCGAGCCTGCTCGCGATGGACGTCAACGATGACGCGTATTTCCTGATTTATCGCGTCGCTCTCAAGTCCATCGCGAGCAGGCTCGCTCCTACACGGTCAGGTGCTGATCAGGCCTGGACGCTGAGGCCGTATTCGGCAGACGCATCCTGCAACCACAACCACCAGTAATCCGAGAAGCTGCGACGAATCAGCAGTTCCCAGGTGTCTTCGGCGGTGTGACGGATCACCAGTTGCGACTTGGCGAACACCGTGCCCACCGCCTTGCCCACCGGGAAGTTGTTGGGGTGCACGTCGTAGCTGGTGGACTTCATCAATACCTGGCGCACGTTCGGGCCGCTCAGTTCGAGGATCTGCTGGCCACCGCTGACGTTGACGATCTGGATGTGCAGGTCGCCCAGTGCTTCACGCAGTTTTTTCTCGGCGGCGAACTCTTCACCGGTCGGCACGATCAGCAGCCACTCATCCGGCCCCATCCATTGCAGGCTGGTTTCACCTTTGACGATGACGGTCAGCGCGGCCGGCAATTCGATGCCCAGGGCCTTGTGCACGCCGGCAGCGAACGCTGCGTCATGGCCATCGCCACGAATGGTCAGGTGACCGAGGAGTTTTTTCTCGCGCACGGTCACGCCGGCGTTCTTGCGACCCTTGCCCACCAGGCTGGCGAGGTCGGCGTGATGCAGCGACGACTCGGCCTTGGCCCCGGAGGTTGGGCGTTGTTGGTAAACATTGGCTGCGGTCATAAAGCACCTTTTCCTGAATTCTTGCATCTCACCTGTAGGAGCGAGCTTGCTCGCGATGGAGGTCAACGGTAACGCGTACTTTCTGGTTTAACGCGTTGCCCTCCCGTGCTTCGCGAGCAAGCTCGCTCCTACAGAGGTTGTGGTGTCAGATGTTCTGGCGCTCGCCTTTCGGATCGAAGAACACCGAAGAAACGATTTCCGCCTCGATCACGCTGCCGTCCGCCAGTGGCGCGAACACACGCTCACCCATGCGGTTCAGGCCGCCCTTGACCACGCCCATGGCAAACGAATAGCCCAAGGAGTTGTGCGCGTAGCTGGAGGTCACGTGACCGACCATGGTCATCGGGATCGCCTGCTTGGTGTTGAACACCAGTTGCGCGCCTTCCGGCAGCCATTTGGTCGGATCGATCGGTTTGAGGCCGACCAGTTGCTTGCGTTGATCACGCACGCAGTCTTCGCGGTTCATGCCACGCCAGCCGATCCACGAGAACGGTTTGGTGCGACCCACGCACCAGCCCATGTTCAGGTCGTCCGGAGTCATCGAGCCATCAGTGTCCTGACCGACGATGATGAAGCCCTTCTCGGCCCGCAGCACGTGCATGGTTTCGGTGCCATATGGCGTCAGGTTGTACTTCTTGCCGGCATCGACAATCTTCTCCAGCACACCCATCGCATAGTCGGCCTGCACGTTGACTTCGTACGACAACTCACCGGTAAACGAAATCCGGAACACCCGCGCTGGCACGCCGCCGACCAGACCTTCTTTCCAGGTCATGAACGGGAAGGCTTCGTTGCTCAGGTCGATGTCGGTGACTTCGCTGAGCAGCTTGCGGCTGTTCGGCCCGGACAGGGTCATGGTCGCCCAGTGGTCCGTCACGGAAGTGAAGTACACCTTCAGGTCTGGCCATTCGGTCTGCTGATAGATCTCCAGCCATTGCAGCACGCGTGCGGCGCCGCCCGTGGTGGTGGTCATGACGAAATGGTTGTCGGCCAGGCAGGCGGTCACGCCGTCGTCGAACACCATGCCGTCTTCTTTGCACATCAGGCCGTAGCGCGCCTTGCCCACATCGAGCTTGGTCCAGGCGTTGGTGTAGATGCGGTTGAGGAACTCACGCGCATCCGGGCCCTGGATGTCGATCTTGCCCAGGGTCGATGCGTCCAGCAGGCCGACGCTGTCGCGCACGGCTTTGCATTCACGCTTGACCGCGGCGTGCATGTCTTCACCGGATTTCGGGAAGTACCAAGGACGTTTCCACTGACCGACGTCTTCGAACTCGGCGCCATTTTTCAGGTGCCAGTGATGCAGCGCGGTGAAACGCACCGGCTCGAAGATGTGCCCACAGTGACGACCGGCCACGGCGCCGAAGGTTACCGGCGTGTAGTTCGGGCGGAACATGGTGGTGCCCATCTGCGGGATGGTCACGTTCAGCGAACGGGCGGCAATCGCCAGGCCGTTGACATTACCGAGCTTGCCCTGATCGGTGCCGAAGCCCAGTGCGGTGTAGCGCTTGACGTGCTCGACCGACTCGAAGCCCTCGCGAGTCGCCAGTTCGATGGCGGCGGCGGTGACGTCGTTTTGCAGGTCGACGAATTGCTTCGGCGCCCGTGCGGTGTTCTTTTCGTGAGGCACCTGGAACAGCGCCAGGGTCGGCTCTTCCAGACGTGTCAGGGCTTTGGGCAGCGTCGCTTCGACCGGACCGAAACCGGCTTCGCTGGCCGCGCGCACGCCGCCTTCAAAACCATCGGCCAGGGAATCACCGAGGCCGTAGACGCCGTTGATGCCACCGACGCACACGCGTTTCTGCGGTGCTTCACCCGGCACGAAACCGAGGATGTCTTCACGCCAGATCGGCTTGCCGCCCAAGTGCGAAGCCAGGTGAACCACCGGGCTGTAGCCGCCGGAACTGGCGACCAAATCGCACTCGAGCCATTCGCCGGGGCTGGTGACCTTGTGTCCTTTGACATCGATCGCGGCCACGCGAGCGGCGGTCACGTGCTTGCTGCCACGAGCCTCGATCACGGCGCTGCCAGTGAGGATGCGGATGCCTTTGGCGCGTGCTTCTTCCACCAGCGCCCCACGCGGGTTGCTGCGGGCATCGGCGACGGCCACGACTTGCAGGCCAGCGTCGAGCCAGTCGAGCGCCACACGGTAGGCGTGGTCGTTGTTGGTCGACAGCACCAGTTTTTTGCCCGGTGCCACGCCGTAACGGCGCACATAAGTCGAGACAGCACCGGCCAGCATGTTGCCCGGCACATCGTTGTTGCCGTAGACCAGCGGACGTTCGTGAGCGCCGGTGGCCAGCACGACACGCTTGGCGCGAACGCGATGGATGCGCTGACGCACCTGGCCAATCGGGGCGCGATCGCCCAGGTGATCGGTGAGGCGCTCGTGAATGGTCAGGAAGTTGTGGTCGTGGTAGCCATTGACCGTGGCGCGTGGCAACAGCAGCACGTCCGGGGTGTCCTTCAGCTCGGCGATGACGCTGGCGACCCATTCCACGGCAGGCTTGCCGTCGAGGCTTTCGCGGGAGTCGAGCAGGCTGCCGCCGAACTCTTCCTGCTCGTCGGCGAGGATTACCCGGGCGCCACTGCGTGCAGCCGCCAATGCAGCGGCCAGACCCGCAGGGCCGGCGCCGACGATCAGCACGTCGCAGTGCTGGTTCATGTAGTCGTAGGTGTCCGGATCGTTCTCGGTTGGCGAACGGCCAAGACCGGCGGCCTTACGAATGTACTTCTCGTAGGTCATCCAGAACGATTGCGGATACATGAAGGTTTTGTAGTAGAAACCCGGTGGCATCAGCTTGCCGCCGACCTTGCCGAGAATCCCCATCATGTCGTTGTTCACGCTTGGCCAGCCGTTGGTGCTGGTGGCGACCAGGCCCTGGTACAGCGCTTGTTGCGTGGCGCGTACGTTCGGGATCTGCGTGGCTTCGGTGGCACCGATCTGCAGCACCGCGTTCGGCTCTTCGGCACCGGCGGCGAAGATGCCGCGCGGACGGGAATATTTGAAGCTGCGACCGATGATGTCGACGCCGTTGGCCAGCAGTGCAGCGGCCAGGGAGTCGCCTTCGTAGCCTTTGTAGCTCTGGCCGTTGAAGGTGAACGTCAGGACTTTGTTGCGGTCGATCCGTCCGCCGTTGGACAGGCGATTGGTCTGGCTCATACCTTCTCTCCCAGAGCCGTGCTGGCCGCTTTCGGGCTATCGGTCTTGTCGGTGAATTGTGGCTTGGTGCCGATCTTGTAGGTTTCGAGAATCTCGTAGGTCACGGTGTCGCGGGTGGCGTTGAAGTACTGACGGCAACCGGCGGCGTGAATCCACAGTTCATGGTGCAGGCCGCGAGGGTTATCGCGGAAGAACATGTAGTCGCCCCACTCCTCGTCGGTGCAGCTGTTCGGATCCAGTGGACGCGGGATGTGCGCCTGGCCGGATGCGTGGAATTCCTCTTCGGAGCGCAGTTCGCCGCAGTGAGGACAGAAGATATGCAACATGGGGATTTCTCCTGTTAGTGGGCAACCGCAGCAGCGCCGTGTTCATCGATCAACGCACCGTTGTGGAAACGGTCGATGGAGAAAGGTGCGGCCAACGGATGCATTTCACCCTTGGCCAGACTCGCGGCAAACACGTTGCCCGAGCCAGGTGTTGCCTTGAAGCCACCGGTGCCCCAACCGCAGTTGAAGAACATGTTCGGTACCGGGGTTTTCGAGATGATCGGGCAGGCATCCGGCGTGGTGTCGACGATGCCGCCCCACTGACGGTTCATGCGTACGCGCGACAGCACCGGGAACATTTCGACGATGGCCTGGATGGTGTGCTCGATCACCGGGTACGAACCACGCTGGCCGTAGCCGTTGTAGCCGTCGATACCGGCGCCGATCACCAGGTCGCCCTTGTCGGACTGGCTGATGTAACCGTGTACGGCGTTGGACATGATCACGCTGTCGATAATCGGCTTGATCGGCTCGGACACCAGCGCTTGCAGCGGGTGGGATTCGATCGGCAGACGGAAACCGGCCAGCTTGGCCATGTGCCCGGAGTTACCGGCGGTGACCACGCCGACGCGTTTGGCGCCGATGAAGCCCTTGTTGGTTTCGACACCGATGCACACGCCGTTTTCCTTGCGGAAACCGATCACTTCGGTCTGCTGGATCAAGTCCACGCCCAGTGCGTCGGCGGCACGGGCAAAGCCCCAGGCCACGGCATCGTGACGGGCCACGCCGCCGCGACGCTGGACAGTAGCGCCCATCACCGGGTAGCGAGTGTTCTTCGAGCAGTCGAGGTACGGGATCTCGTCTGCGACTTGCTTGGCGTTGAGCAGTTCGCCGTCCACGCCATTGAGGCGGTTGGCGCTGACCCGACGCTCGGAATCACGGATGTCCTGCAGGGTATGGCACAGGTTGTAGACGCCACGCTGGGAGAACATCACGTTGTAGTTCAGGTCCTGGGACAGGCCTTCCCACAGTTTCATCGCGTGTTCGTACAGGTGCGCCGACTCGTCCCACAGGTAGTTGGAGCGAACGATGGTGGTGTTGCGCGCGGTGTTACCGCCACCCAGCCAGCCTTTTTCGACCACGGCCACGTTGGTGATGCCGTGTTCCTTGGCCAGGTAGTAGGCGGTCGCCAGACCGTGCCCGCCACCGCCGACGATGACCACGTCGTAGACCTTTTTAGGGGTCGGCGTGCGCCACATCCGCTGCCAGTTTTCGTGGTGGCTGAGAGAGTGTTTGAAGAGGCCGAAGCCCGAGTAGCGTTGCATAGTCATTTACTCCAAAACCGCACTCAGCGATAAACCGGGAAGTCCGCGCACAGGGCTGCCACATGCTTGGCGACGTTGGCCTCGACATCGGCATCGCCGAGGTTGTCGAGGATGTCGCAGATCCAGCCGGCCAGTTCGGTGCATTGAGCGACCTTGAAGCCACGGGTCGTTACCGCCGGGGTCCCGATGCGCAGGCCGGAGGTCACGAACGGCGACTGCGGGTCGTTCGGGACAGCGTTCTTGTTCACGGTGATGTGGGCGCGACCGAGTGCTGCATCCGCGTCCTTGCCGGTGAGACCCTGACGGATCAGGCTGACCAGGAACAGGTGGTTATCGGTGCCGCCGGACACTACATCGTAGCCGCGTTTGATAAATACGCCGGCCATGGCCTGGGCGTTGTCGATGACTTGTTGCTGGTAAGCCTTGAAGCCTGGCTCCAGCGCTTCCTTGAAGCACACTGCCTTGCCGGCGATCACGTGCATCAGCGGGCCGCCCTGGGCGCCGGGGAATACGGCGGCGTTGAGCTTTTTCTCGATTTCTTCGTTGGCCTTGGCCAGGATCAGGCCGCCCCGTGGACCGCGCAGGGTTTTGTGGGTGGTGGTGGTGACCACATCAGCGTACGGCAGCGGGTTCGGGTACAGACCGGCGGCGACCAGACCGGCCACGTGCGCCATGTCGACGAACAGCAGCGCACCGACCTTGTCGGCGATCTGACGGAAGCGCGGGAAGTCCAGGGTCTTGGAGTAGGCGGAGAAGCCGGCGACGATCATCTTCGGCTTGCACTCCACGGCCAGACGCTCCACTTCGTCGTAATCGATCAGCCCGGTCTTGGTGTCGATGCCGTACTGCACGGCGTTGTACAGCTTGCCCGAGGACGACACTTTGGCGCCGTGGGTCAGGTGACCGCCGTGGGCCAGGCTCATGCCGAGAATGGTATCGCCTGGCTGAATCAGCGCCAGGTACACGGCGCTGTTGGCCGAAGAGCCGGAGTGCGGCTGGACGTTGGCATAGTCCGCGCCGAACAGTTGCTTGGCGCGCTCGATGGCCAGGGCTTCAACCTTGTCCACGTGCTCGCAGCCACCGTAGTAGCGCTTGCCCGGATAACCTTCGGCGTATTTGTTGGTCAGGCCGCTGCCCTGGGCTTGCATGACGCGTTTGCTGGTGTAGTTCTCTGACGCGATCAGCTCGATGTGATCTTCCTGACGTTGCTCCTCGGCATTCATCGCCGCCAGCAGTGCATCGTCGTAACCCTGGATCTGGTCTTGCTTGCTGAACATCGCGTCTCTCCCAGCGGCATCTATGCGCCATTCGTCTCGGTAAGGCACCGGTGTTTCGGCAGTGCCCTTTGATAGCGATGGTATGACCGGCGCAGACAGGCCAAATGCCTACGGACGCCACGTAAAGGTGCGTTTACGACATGGCGGGAAATGACTGGTCGGGCACTCTTCTCAAATCAGTGAGAAACCTTGTGGGAGCTGGCTTGCCAGCGATGATGGCGTCACATCCGGCATTGACGGCGACTGGTCCACCGCTATCGCTGGCAAGCCAGCTCCCACCGGGTTAAACGGCGATCTGGCGGACGAGTAGCAGCACAAGGAAATGCACCGGATACAGCGCATAAGCCCAACGCCGCATGGGGGGTGGTTTTACGCCCTTGGCATGTCGCAACAGGAACAGTCCGAGCCAGGGCGCAATCAGGCATGTGGCGATGGCCGGAATGGCCGCCGGGTTGCCCAATCGTGCGGCGTGATACAGCACTTGCCATTGATTGGCCGCCAGACAGATCAGCCCCGGCAACAGCGCGAAATACCAGGGACGACGGATCACCAGCAACAGTGCCAGCGGCAACAGCACACCAAAGAAACCAAACATCAGTCGCGACCAGAAAACCGCCGCCAGCACCAGGGCGACGAGCGCCAACAGTCGCGCCTGACGCCCCTGCGCTTGCCAGCCCCGTGCCACCAGCAGGCCCAAGGCCAGGGTCGGCAAGACGTTCAAGGTGTCGGGATCGGGAATGTACATCCGGTAAGGCACTTCGCTCACCGCACTGAACAGCAACAACCAGCCCAGATAGCGCCATTGCCCCCCTGACTTCACGGCGGGCGCGCGCGCCAGATTGGCCGCCATCGCCAGACAAAACCACGGAAACGCCAGACGCCCCGGCACATACAAAAGATCGACCGAATAACCGACATAGCGCAGGTGATCGAGCACCATGCTCAAAAGCGCCAGCCACTTGAGCAGATCGAGCGCACCGTCGCGCGGCTTTAAGTGCTGCTGTGTCAAGTGCATCGCCACGTGCATAATTGGCCGGCATCCTTGTATTTTTCTGACAGTGACATCCCGTGTGCGCCCCGGACGATCTTCGGTAAAGTGCGCACCCTCATTGACCACGAGACGCTTCACCATAGGCGTCTCGACCACGGAAGCAGGCCATGACCGACAAGAGCCAACAATTCGCCAGCGACAACTACTCCGGCATTTGCCCTGAAGCCTGGGCTGCCATGGAGCAGGCCAACCATGGCCACCAGCGCGCATACGGCGACGACGAATGGACCGCCCGCGCGTCCGACGATTTCCGTAAATTGTTCGAAACCGACTGCGAAGTGTTTTTCGCCTTCAACGGCACTGCGGCCAACTCCCTGGCCTTGTCGTCGCTGTGCCAGAGTTACCACAGCGTGATCTGCTCGGAAACCGCCCACGTCGAAACCGACGAATGCGGCGCGCCGGAATTCTTCTCCAACGGCTCAAAACTGCTGATCGCCCGCACCGAAAACGGCAAGCTGACCCCGGAATCGATCCGCGAAGTCGCCCTCAAGCGCCAGGACATTCACTACCCGAAACCTCGCGTCGTGACCCTCACCCAGGCCACCGAAGTCGGTAGCGTCTACACCCCGGACGAAATCCGCGCCATCAGCGCCACCTGCAAGGAACTGGGCCTGAACCTGCACATGGACGGCGCGCGGTTCTCCAACGCCTGCGCGTTCCTCGGCTGCTCGCCAGCGGACCTGACCTGGAAGGCCGGCGTCGACGTGCTGTGCTTCGGCGGCACGAAAAACGGCATGGCCGTCGGCGAAGCGATTCTGTTCTTCAATCACAAGCTGGCCGAAGACTTCGACTACCGCTGCAAACAGGCCGGGCAACTGGCGTCGAAAATGCGTTTCCTCTCCGCGCCCTGGGTCGGGATCCTGGAAAACGACGCCTGGCTCAAATACGCCAACCATGCCAACCGCTGCGCGCAATTGCTGGCCGAGCTGGTCAGCGACATTCCTGGCGTGGAACTGATGTTCCCGGTGCAGGCCAACGGCGTGTTCCTGCAACTCTCGGAACCGGCCATCGCCGCGCTGACCGCCAAGGGCTGGCGCTTCTACACCTTCATCGGCAACGGCGGCGCACGCTTCATGTGCTCGTGGGACACCGAAGAAGAACGCGTGCGGGAATTGGCCAGGGACATCCGTGAAGTGATGTCGCACTAAAAACCCAGGTTTGCACTGCCCCCCCTGTGGGAGCGAGCTCGCTCGCGATGAGGCCAGCCCATCCAACAATGATGTCAGCTGACACACCGCCATCGCGAGCAAGCCCGCTCCCACAAAAGCCGCACCCCATCGCCCTCATCATTCGCACCTGAAGACTTCGTCTACATTGTTTGTCGAGCCCATCCGCTCTCATAACAATAATCAGGAGCGCACGCATGTCCCTTCAAGGCAAAACGCTGTTCATTACCGGTGCCAGTCGCGGGATTGGTCGGGAGATCGCGCTTCGGGCCGCACGCGATGGCGCAAACATTGTGATTGCCGCCAAAAGCGCCGAACCGCACCCCAAGCTGCCCGGCACCATCTACAGCGTGGCCAAGGAAGTCGAAGCCGCGGGTGGCCAGGCGCTGGCCTTGCAACTGGATGTGCGCGATGAAGACGCCGTGCACCAGGCCCTGGCCCAGGCCAACCAACATTTCGGCGGCATCGATGCATTGGTCAACAACGCCGGGGCGATCAAGTTGACCGGGGTGCAGCACATCGAACTCAAGCGCTTCGACCTCATGCACCAGATCAACACCCGCGCCGTGCTGCTGTGCAGCCAGGCCGCCCTGCCCTACCTGAAGAAATCCGCCGGGCACATCCTCAACCTGTCGCCACCCCTGAACCTGGCGACCCAATGGTTCGCCCAATACAGCCCGTATACCGTGACCAAGTACGGCATGAGCATGCTGACGCTGGGCATGAGCGAAGAATTCAAAAACTACGGGATCAGCGTCAACTCGCTGTGGCCACAGACGATGATTGCCACCGCCGCCATCGAGTTTCAGCTGGGCTCACGGGAGTCGTTCAAGCACGCCAGGACACCAGCGATCATGGCCGATGCCGCCCACATGATTCTCGGCAGCGCGAATCGCAGCCTGACCGGGCGGTTGCTGATTGATGAGGAGATACTGCGGGAGAACGGCGTGACCGAGTTCGAACACTATCGGTTCGCACCCGACAGCAACGATAAGCTGATGCCGGACCTCTTTATCGACTGAACGCGTTAAACACCGATCCTGCCCATCGGGATCGGTGCCTGCTTGCACGCATTGATACCATTGAGTTTTTTCGGAAACGGACTACATAAACGCTTCAATCCATCGTCGTAAACTGCCTCCTTGTCTACAAGGAGTGTTACTCATGGCGAACCCCGGCTACATGACCATCACCGGAAAGATTCAAGGACTCATCTCCGCCGGCTGCTCAAGCCCGGCGTCCATCGGGAACAAGTTTCAGGCTGAGCACACCGATGAAATCATGCTGCTGTCTTTCAACCACAACATGTCCAATATCGGGAACATCAATAAATCCACACACAGCCCGATCATCATCACCAAAGCCATCGATAAATCCTCACCGCTACTGGCCCAGGCACTCTCAAAGAGAGAAGAAATCGAATGCACCCTTCGTTTCTATCGCGTGTCTGCCTCCGGTCAAAAGGAAAAGTTTTATTCCGTTTCGATCAGTGGCGGTGTCATTGTTGACCTGACGTTTGAAGTGCCTCACGCGATTATGCAAAACGATGCAGAACCTCAGGAACATCTCGCCATCCGTTACCGTGATATCGCCTGGACCCACCACACAGCAGGCACCAGCGGCTACAGCTCGTGGGGCGAAGAGGGATGAACCCCAACCGTTACGACATCTGGGACGTCAACGGCGCCGCAGAAAAACTGATCGCGCAGGCCCACACCCTCAGTACACGCCACCTGTCCCATGGCATGGCACGTGTGCAGTTCAATCAGGAAGTCGCCTGGTACGCCAAGCGCATTGCCGACGATGTCGCTCAAGGTCGAAAAACCCCGGAACAAGGCATACAGGCGTTGCTGCGAGAGCAGCGTGACCTGCTCATCCAATCGCAAGTTGTCACGCGCAAAGGCCCGCACGCGATCGTCGATTCGATTGAAAGAATGCCAACTTCAAGGCTCACGCAACCAGGATTGAAACCGGACTCCGAGCGTTTACTGAGGCATGTTCACGCGCAAAATCTCAAAACGAATGCCGCCAACACAACCAACTCATTCGAGGCTGCCCCTTCGCCGCCCCCAGTCCCCGACTTGAAATTCTTCCCCAGCGAGCGCTGGCCAGCGCCCATCCCGGAGCCCGAGCAACCGGGCTTCTACATCGTCCCCAAAAGCACGACCGCTGAAAAACTGGAGGCCCAGCTGTTCAGCTCCGCCTCCCCCGCCGTCATCGCCAAATTCAAAACCCTGAATCCGAATCTGGATCAAGTAAAAGCCGGGTCGATGATTGTGCTGAGTGATCCGAATAATCAGCAATGTACTTATGAGGAAGCGTTGTTGATGCAGGCCGCCAGTACGGTAAATAAGGCGCTGGAACCACTCAGCCCGGAAGAAGCGGACTTTATGGCTCAGCACTATAACGACATAGCTTTCTACGTCGGAAAAGGGTCACTCGGGGTCGGAGCTGGCTTGGCCATGTTTGGCAAGCATTTGGACGACGTTGGAATAATTCTTCGCGAAATAGAGGCCTTGCACACGCGGACATTTCAAGCCGAAGGCAGGCTGAAAAAAAGCCCCGAATTTTATGCCGAACGTAAGCGCCTACTTACTAAGCTGGACGCGCAACTCACTAGACTGACCAAAAAGAGCATCGGGTTCCCCGATCACCCCAACCTGAAAATAGCTTTGGGCATTTCGAACAAAAGCCTTGTACATCGCTGGAGAAAAGCCGGTGCGGCTGGACAAATTCCAGGCTATGCCGCCCATATTGAAGGAATCTCAAAAGCGTCCCAGTACGTTAAGTATGGCGGATGGATCGGCACCGCCGTGGGCGGCGGGGCTTCAGCTATTAAGGTCCAAGGAGTGTGCGCAGAAGGCAACGTAGAAGCCTGCAAAAAGGTGAAATTTACCGAAGCCGGAAGTTTTGCAGGCGGTTTTGTGGTCGGAGGTGCCGCTGGTTCACTTTTAGCCGGTTCTGCTGGCGCGGCTATTTGTATTGCACTCGGGGCGCCAACGGCTGGGGCGGGAACTCTTTTATGCGGCGTTGTCCTGGTCGGAGTTGGCTCTTTTATAGGTGGACTTGGTGGAGAAAAAATTGGCGAAGCATTGGGAGAACGTATCTACGAGGCAAATAAATGAGTTTAACCACGGCTGACAAAATCTTTTTGTGTGTCGGTCTAATTGATATCGGCGGTCTTTCGGTCTGGCTTGGCGTTGCGCTGCATCTTGCCTACACGAAAATGGACATAATGTTAATCCATTTGAAAAACTCTCCTGCAGTAACAATCCGAGTCCCCTTTAAAAGCGGTGGCCCGTGGGGGAAATTATTTTTACTTGGCGGAATAATGAGCGCCGTAACTACACCTGGGATTTATCTGCGCGACGGAGGGGTAAACATTGAGGAGATCAGGAATTTTCCGACTCACCTTAAACGCAAGTTAGTTATTTTACAGTGGGCCGGCTGGGTACTTCTTACGTTAATGTTCGGCCTCTGGGCAGTAGTCACACTCGACCTAGTCTAAACGTATCTTAAGAGTCGAAAATAGTGAGACTTTCGGTGATTTCCAATCGTGGTGGCCGGGTTGATAGTGGCAACTGAGCTAGAAGTTATCTAAATGAGCCGCTGCCTGATATCACATTTACACGACTGACATCCTACGCAAGGACTGTTATACCGACCACAGAAACAAAAATATGAATCGCTGGTGGCGCTACAACCTCCGCCACCTTAATTGGCTCAGCCTTCGGCTGGGTCTGCGCTGGATTGAGCGTACCAACTGGCGGGGCGGGAACTCTTATATGCAGTCTTATTGTGGTCGGGGTAGGGTGTTTTGCTGGAGGGCTTATAGGCAGGATAGGCGTAGAAATCGCAGGGGAAATAATTTATGAGAATACAAAATGAGTAACACTCAATTGGTTGTTGGCTATTTGTGCGCCATAGTGATTACATCCATGTTTGTTTGGATTGGAGTAGCGCTGCATATGGCATATGCCAAATTAGATGTGATGTTGGCACATCTCAAAAACTGTTCCGCAGTAACAAATCGCGCACCGCTGAAAAACGCAGGTCCATTTGGAAAGTTTTTGTTGGTGGGTGGTATTTCCGGAATAGTCACCTTTCCAGGAATCTACCTTAAACATGGCGGTGTCGACATAGAGGATTTACGTAATTTCCCGCCTTGCCTAAAACGGAAATTGTCAATTTTACAATGGGCAGCATGGGGACTCTTTACAACTCTCGCAGCACTTGTTGCGATTGGAAAGTCTGGCTTATTTTTTTAAACCCAACCCACTCAACTAGAAATATTATTAAAACGCAAACTTACGACCTACTTCTCATCTGTGACGGCGTGACTGAGCTTGATCGCTGAATTTGAATTAATACAATTCGACCGTACTATTTTAAGGAGCACCGCATGAGAACTACAGATCCAAATTCTTCAATACCAAAGCCACCCCCGAAAGACACTGCCAGCTTTCATGCTCCGAACATCCATCCCAAACAAGCACGTGCAAGTAAAAACCGAAAAAAATCAAAAAACCACCTCCCTATCAATAAACACAACGACAAAATGTCACCCAAAGCACAGACCATATACGTATTAATTTTTACTTCGATCGCATTCACTCTCATCGCAATTGCAATACGCGCCCTTCACAACCAGAAAATAGCCACCCCTTATCCCAGCCGAAAAATACCCTGGCACGAGTTCACAGGATTAAGTTTATTTTTTCCGGTATCCGTACTGTTTTTATGGGCGACATGCCTTCTTTCACTAGCGATACTGACTGCAAATTACAACATCAAATTCGATTCACGAGCTTATAAAAAGATATGCATTTACAGCTTCATCATTGGAGTATTCCTGCATTGGCTATCTCTTTTTTTCGGCGTTAGCCTTGAATAACCAATGCAGCATGATTATCAACAATCGATCTCCCCCACAAAAACTTGGTCACTTTCAATGAATTCGGTTAAAGCTCGAACTACACGTCCCCTTTGGCACGCCGTGGCAGAAAGAAACTTACCGTTCAAAACTTGAATTATTTTAAATATTGTAAAAATCATCTCTCCTGAGACTCCAGACACAACTACACAGACTCAAAGAATAATTTTATAGATGAAAAAATCAAAAACAAAAAAACGCATCAGATACCATACACCACATGAAATTCAAACATCAAAAACCAGAAAAGAAGCCACCTCAACACACAGAATAAAGTCTGCCAGGTATATTTCACAAGATAAACTCCCCATCAAACTACAATCCATATTAGTCCTGACACTCACTCTTTCCACCTTAACCCTAATCGCGATATCAGCCCGCGCAATCCACTATCAAAACATAAAATTCATTTACTTCCTCCATCGCGGCCGAACTTTATGGTATGAATTCAGCAACTGGAAAGTAACAATCCCTATAACAGTCATGCTTTTATACGCGACAGGATTATTGGCAACGGCACTCGTGATCGCCAATTACAACAGGCGCTTCAACTCAAAACCGTACAAAAAAGTCATGATGTACAGCTTCCTTATTGCCTGGCTTTTAGATAGGTTCTCTATCTTTTTCGGCGTGAAAATTTCTTGAATACTGATTGATACGCCACACCTTGCAGAAGCCTCGTTTCACTCGACAGCTCCTGCAAGTTAGTGCGTAGCGATTAGAACTCGATCCGCACATCCCCCTTCGGCACGCTGCAGCACGACAAGATAAACCCGTCGGCTTCGTCTTCCTCGGTGATCCCGCCGTTGTGCTCCATTTCCACTTCACCGCCCAGTTTCAGCACCTTGCATGTCCCGCAGATGCCCATGCCGCAGGCTTTCGGGATCATCAGGCCGACTTTCGCGGCAGCGGCGTGAACGGTCTCGCCCGGTGCCACGCGAATGCTCTTGCCGGAGGCAGTGAATTCCACTTCATGCAGATCGGCCGCGTCGACTTCCGGTGCATCGGCGGCCTGCTCGGCTTGTTCCACTGCATCGGCGCGGGCTTCCGGTGGTGTCGCGCCGAACGATTCCTCGTGATAGCGCTTCATGTCGAAGCCGGCGTTTTCCAGCAGGCGCTTGACCGCGTTCATGTACGGCGTCGGGCCGCAGCAGAACACTTCACGCTCGAGGAAGTCCGGCGCCATCAGTTCCAGCATCTTGTGGTTCAGGTAACCGCGATAACCGGCCCACGGCTCGCCCAGGCCGTGTTTCTCGCAAATCAGGTGCAGGCTGAAGTTGTCGATCCGCGACGCCATGTGCTCCAGCTCGCGGTGGTAAATGATGTCCTTGGGCGAGCGGGCGCTGTGGATAAACGTCATGTCGACATTGCCGTTGGTGTCGTAGAACCAGCGCGCCATGGACATGCACGGGGTGATCCCCACGCCGCCGCTGAGGTACAGCACTTTCGGGCTCGGGAAGTCGATGGCGTTGAACAGCCCGACCGGCCCGTGCACCGCCAGCTCCTGGCCTTCGTGCAGGGTGTCGTGCAACCAGTTCGAGACCTTGCCGCCCGGCACGCGCTTGATGGTCACCGAAAAGCTGTAGGGCACCGATGGCGAGCTGGAAATGGTGTACGAACGCATGATCGGCTGACCTTCGATTTCCAGCTCCAGGGTGACAAACTGCCCCGGCTTGAAGAAGAACATGATCGGCTGGTCGGCCATGAAGCAAAAGGTGCGCACATCCCAGGTTTCCTGGATGACTTTGACGCAACGGACGATGTGCCGACCATTGGCCCAGGTCTGGGTGGTTACCGGGTTCAGGAAGTTGTTGGACATGCTGATCTCCACGGCCGACTGTCGGCCTTCATGTTGGCGATTCTGCGTATAGCGCGAACCACCCATTTACCTATCTGCGACATTCACATGCTCATCGCGACCAGCCCCCAACTACCGGGGCTTGCGCGTCGGGAACAGATTGCACCATGTCGCCCATGGATAAGGTTCTGGCCAGCGCCGGCCCCACACTCGCCCCATACCAAGACACAACTTTTACACCTTGCGTAGCAAACCCGAGCAGTACACCTGATTAGCCACTTTCGCCGGCCACGCAGATGGCCTTGAGGATTAAACGATGGACGTCACTACTACCCTGAGCCTGGGCGATCCGCTGGAACCCGCACGCAAGGCCACCGCCCAGATGCTGCAAGAGCGCGAGCGCACGTTCTCGCTGCCGCAGCCGTTTTACTCTGACGATCGCCTGTTTGATATCGACATGCAGGAAATCTTTCAGAAAGAGTGGCTGATCGCCGGCATGACCTGCGAGATCCCGAGCAAGGGCAACTACCTGACGCTGCAAGTGGGCAAGAACCCGATCATCGTGATCCGTGGTGCAGAAGGCGTCGTGCACGCGTTCCATAACGTCTGCCGTCACCGTGGCTCGCGCCTGTGCACCAGCGACAAGGGCAAGGTCGCCAAACTGGTTTGCCATTACCACCAGTGGACCTACGAACTCGACGGTCGCCTGCTGTTCGCCGGCACCGAGATGGGCGCCGATTTCGACATGAATCAGTACGGCCTCAAGCCGGTGAACGTGAAAACCGCGGGCGGCTACATCTTCATCAGCCTGTCGGATAATCCGCCGGCCATCGATGACTTCCTGTCGACGCTCAGCCATTACATGGAACCGTACGACATGGAAAACACCAAGGTGGCGGTGCAAACCACCTTGATGGAAAAAGCCAACTGGAAACTGGTGCTGGAAAACAACCGCGAGTGCTACCACTGCAACGCGTCGCACCCGGAACTGCTGAAAACCCTGCTGGAATGGGACGACGTCACCGACCCGCGCGCCGACCAGGCCTTCAAGGACCACGTCGCCGCCTCCGCCGCTGCCTGGGAAGCCGAGAAGATCCCTTACGCCCACGCCAGCTTCGGCCTGCGTAACCGCATCGTACGCATGCCGCTGCTCAAGGGCACCGTGTCGATGACCATGGACGGCAAGCAAGGCTGCGCCAAGCTCATGGGCCGCATCAAGAACCCGGACCTGGGCTCGATGCGCATCCTGCACCTGCCGCACTCGTGGAACCACTGCATGGGCGACCACATCATCGTGTTCACCGTGTGGCCGATCAGCGCTCAGGAAACCATGGTCACCACCAAGTGGATCGTGCACAAGGATGCCGTCGAAGGCGTGGACTACGACGTGGAGCGCATGCGCAAGGTCTGGGACGCCACCAACGACCAGGACCGTCGCCTGGCCGAAGAGAACCAGCGCGGCATCAATTCCACCGCTTATCAGCCTGGGCCGTACTCCAAGACTTATGAATTTGGCGTGGTGAACTTCGTGGATTGGTACAGCGAGCGGATGCTGAACAATCTGGGGGCCGAGCCTGCGCCGTACCTCAAAGGCGTCCCTGTCCAAGGCTAACGCCATCGCCCACTGTAGGAGCGAGCCTGCTCGCGAAGAACCCGAGCACGCCGCGGGGCATCTGGCTTAACGCATTACCGTTCACGACCATCGCGAGCAGGCTCGCTCCTACAGGGGCTTGTTCGCGACGTTTTACGCCCGCCATTACCCTCTTCCATATAGAACTGTACGAAATATGATCTATTTCGTTCGGCGCTATACGGTGCGCGCCTCTCAGCCTTTCGCGAACAAGTTATCCACATCTCCACCCACAGCAAATGGGGACAACTGTGGACAGGCGCATAACTTTCTCCACAGAAACCGAAGAAAATCCGTGACTTATCCGGAACCACGGTTTCCTGATGAGCCTGATCACTTTTTAACCAAACCTTTGAAAGCCACGTAGTACATGGCCTGTAGCGGATGGCAAACACCTTATCCACAGAAGCGCCAACAGACTTTGGGGGCAACTTCCGAGCCTCTGTGGAAAACCGCTGAAAGCCTTGTAGTTTCTGCATTTGCGGGAGGTGGAATGGATAAAAACGGTCATTCGATCAATTTTTGATCAGACACCTGAAAGGCTCGGTTTATAAGGCCTGTAGCGCTAAGCGAACATCTTATCCACAGAAGCGCCAACAGAGATCGGGGACAAGTTTTGTTTCTCGTTCACACTTATCCTCAGAAAACTCTCGAGATAACCATGGCTTAGGCTGATTGTTTTTTGATCTACGGGCTGAACGGCTTTATTTTCAGGGGCTGCAGCGAGGGGTGAACATGTTATCCACAGAAGCGCTAACAGAGTTTGTGGAGAACCAGGCAGGCTTTATCCACACAAGTGCCCTGATCATGTTCGGTGGCGTCTTGCGGGCGGGATATTCTTTTCAGGTAATGACCACTTTGTACCGCCCCTGGCAGCTCTCCCAGGGGCGATGCGAAGTCGCGATGGCCCGCTAAGGCCGGTACATCAAATAGGCTTCGCCCGTGACCCGGATCATCGGATGCGGCGTGATCTGGCAGGTATCGACAATACGGAAGCCGTGGCGCTCGTAGAAGCGCCGGGCACCGGTGTTGGCGGCGTAGTCGATCAGGCTCAGGCCGTTAAGCCCGAGACGATTGGCACGGTCGTAGGCGTAAGCGAGAAATTGCTTGCCCAGGCCCTGGTTTCGCCAGCCCTCGTGCAGCGCCAGGCTGGAAATGTAAAGGGTGTCGGGGATTTCCATCGTGGCGTACGGCGCCAGCACCGGATCGGTCACTGGCGCCGCGAACGGGTCGTAACGCATCACGTAGCTGTGCAGCATGCCGATGACCTTCCCGTCGGCCTCGGCGATCAGGCAATTCTGGTAGGAAAAATCCACATCTTCACGGGCATAACGGATGGCTCCAACGTCCAACAGATCCTGCCCGGGCTCTGCTATCTGGCTCCAGATGTAATCCGAAGCGCCTTCCGAGGAAATCTGGAACAGACGCGCAATCTCGCGCGCATCCGCGCGTACCGCCGAACGAAACTCAACCGACATTGATTAAAACTCCACAGATCATCGAGCGCCCGTTGTAAGTGGGCGCTCACGGCGCAGCAATGCGCCTCAGGGATGGGTGTTTTTCCGGGTATTGCGGCTAGAGGCTGGGTGGTGTCAGCGCACCACGCCCTCTTCGATCAGCAGCTTGAGAATCGCTTCAGCCCCCGCCTGCGCCGTGACGCCCTTGAGCACTTGCCCACCGCCGCCGCTGGCCTTGGCCGTTGCGGCTTTCATGCGGTCGGCACCGCTCTTGGCCTTGATGACTTTCAGGCGCTTGGGTCGCGGCTTGGCCGGTTGCAGGTTCGCCACCGCCAACAGCTCATCGTCAACGACTTCCACTTCATTGGCCTGCAACACCCCACGCCGGGCCGGGCCGTAGGCGCTTTGCCGTGGCTTGGGCGCAGCGTTATCCACAGTGGCCAGGAACGGCAGGCGAACCTTCAGGCGACGGCGCTGGCCACGGGGCAAGGCTTGCAGCACCAACGCCGAGCTGCCATCGATGGACTCGACCTGCGCCAGCCCCACCACCAGCGGCCAGCCCAGGCTTTCAGCCAGCAGGAACGGCAACATGCCCGAGCCTTCGCCGGTTTCAGCCTGGCTGCCGGTCAGCACCACCTGAGCGCCGGCATCGCGCAAATACGCGGTCAGTGCCGGTAGCGCATCCGCGCCCTCGGGTTGTTCCAGGACATGCAATTGCTCCAGCCCCATGCCCAGATAAGCGCGCAACGCAGGCTCGGCGACATCGCCGGCATGCAGCACTTGCAAGTTATCCCCAGCCAACTGCAGACCCAGTTCCACGGCACGTGCATCCTGTTCGGCGCGACGTGGCCGGCCGGACGTCGGGTGGGCGCCGATGGACACCAGGCTGATGATTTTCGTGCTCATAACCCTTTCCTTCCCTTAAGCCGCATCGCGCTTGGCGTCGTTGCGGTAGGCCTCTACCGCCGCGATCAAGGCTTGAAGAATCTCGGCGCTTTCGCCGATCACCGACAGGTCGGCCCGTTTGATCATGTCGCAGCCGGGATCGAGGTTGATCGCCACCACCTTGTCGCAGGCACCGATACCCTGCAGATGCTGGATCGCCCCGGAAATCCCCACCGCCACATAGACCCGTGCAGTGACCCAGGTACCCGACGCGCCGACCTGGCGGTCGCGGGCCATGAAACCGTCGTCCACGGCAACCCGGGACGCGCCTTCGGTAGCCCCCAAGGCTTCGGCGGTCCTGTGGAAAAGTCCCCAGTCCTTGACGCCGTTGCCGCCGGAGAAGATGAACTCCGCTTCGGCCATCGGAATCGCCGCCGGATCCACCGCCACCGCGCCCAGATCCTCGATCCGCGACAGACTGCGCGCAACCGCTGTGGATAACTCCACCGGCAGGGCTTCGTGGCGGGTTTCGCTGACCGGTTCGGCACATTCGGCAGCGGCCAGAATCAGCCGTGCGAGCGGACGCGCAAGGTCTTGCAACCCCGCACCGGCGCGGCCGATGCACGCCTGATCCTTGACCTGCCAGACCCGCGTGGCCGGGCGCTCGCCCAATGCCGCAGCAAAACGGCGACCGAGTTCGCCGCCACCGGTACGACTGTCCGGCAGCAACCAGTGACGCGGACTGAACTGGTTATCCACAGCCCGCAGGCCCTGGACCCGTTGTTCCGGTGCATAACCGCTGAATTCCTCGCCCTCGAGCACCAGCAGGCGATCGACGCCGGCACTGGCAAAGGCGCTCTCTTTATGTTCGCCAAAGACCACGGCCAACACCGCGCCATCCTTGCCCGCCAGTTGATGGGCCAGGCCCAGGAGGTCGCGGTCGTGACTGCTCAAGCGGCCACCGACCATGTCCGGCACAACGCTGATGTAAAACGCTGGCGCCGGCACTTGATGCAGCGGCAATTGCACTTCAACGGCGGCCGAGCGCTTGGTCGCGCCACCCTGTTGCGCGCCACTGCGGTCAATACGCTTGATGCCATTGGGGCCGATAAAACCGATGCCATGGGGGTTCTTGCGGATGACGCCATTGGGCCCCATCCAGCTGTGTTGCGCCGGCTGCATGGCGGCGTGCAGCGGATGCAGCCGGTTTCGGGCGATCCATTCGGCCCGAGGGTCGCGGCGGATAATGTCGCTCATCAGTGGGCCTCCGCAGGTTCACGTTTGGCTGGCGTGGACGGCTTGCTCGATGCCTGGTCTTCGAGCAGCGCATCAGCCACCAGTTCGGCAATGTCCTTGATCAACGGCCGGGGTTCGACCACCCCTTCGAGCATCGCCGTGCACTGTGGACAACCCACGGCCACCAGTTCGGCGCCGGTCTCGCGGATGTCTTCCATGCGCATGTCGGGAATCCGTTGCTTGCCCGGAATGTCGGTGATCGGTGCCCCGCCGCCACCGCCGCAGCAGCGCGAGCGGAAACCGGAGCGTTGCATTTCCTTGACTTCGATCCCGAGCGCCCGCAGTACCTCGCGCGGCGCCTCGTACTCGCCGTTGTAGCGGCCGAGGTAGCACGGGTCGTGATAGGTCACGCTGTCGCCCTTGTGCTGACCGAGGTTCAGCGCACCGGCCTGGATGATTTCCGCCATGTAGGTGCTGTGGTGCTGCACCAGGTAGTTGCCGTCGAAGGCGCCGTACTCGTTTTTCAACACATGGAAGCTGTGCGGGTCGCAGGTGACGATGCGGTTGAAGCGATATTTGGCCAGGGTCTGGATGTTGCGTTTGGCCAGTAACTGGAAGGTCGCTTCATCGCCCAGGCGTCGGGCCACGTCGCCGCTGTCGCGTTCTTCGAGGCCCAGCACGGCGAAGTCGACCTTGGCCGCTTTCAGCACTTTGACGAACGCGCGCAGGGTGCGCTGGTTGCGCATGTCGAAGGCACCGTCGCCGACCCAGAACAGCACGTCGGTGGAGTTCTTTTCGCTGAGCAGAGTGAGGTTCAAGTCCGCCGCCCAGTTCATCCGTCCGCCCGGTGCAAAGCCGCCGGGGTTGTCGGTGGCGATCAGGTTTTCCAGGACTTCGGCGCCCTTGTTCGGGGTCGCGCCTTTTTCCAGGGTCAGGTGACGGCGCATGTCGACGATGGCATCGACGTGCTCGATCATCATCGGGCACTCCTCGACGCAGGCGCGGCAAGTGGTGCATGACCAAAGGGTCTCGGCATCCACCAGACCATTGACGATCGGCTGATGGGGATTGCCGGCGTGTTCGCCGATGGCTTTGCCCGGATACGGGCTGCCGGCGAAGTTGGCATCGGTGCCGCCCGCCAGGCCAACGACCATGTCCTGAATCAGCTTTTTCGGGTTCAGCGGTTGGCCGGCGGCGAAGGCCGGGCACGCCGCTTCGCACTTACCGCACTGCACGCAAGCGTCGAAACCGAGCAATTGGTTCCAGGTGAAATCCTTGGGTTTTTCCACGCCCAGCGGTGCCGACAGGTCGGTCAGGTCCAGCGGTTTCAAGCCCGTGGAGCGACCGCCACCAAAACGCTCGGCACGACGGTGCCAGGCCAGGTGCAGGGCACCGGCGAAGGCGTGCTTCATCGGCCCGCCCCAGGTCATGCCGAAGAACAGCTCCGATACGCCCCACAGCACGCCGATGCCGAGGATCGTCGCCAACAGCCAGCCGCCGAAGTGCTCCGGAAGAATGCCGGCTACGGGCAGGGTCACCAGGAAAAACGACGCCGAGAACGCCAGCAGGCTTTTCGGCAGGCGCATCCACGGGCCTTTGGACAAACGGCTCGGCGGGTTGCGTCGACGCAGGTAAACGAAGATCGCACCGACGAACATCACCGCCGACATCAGCAGCAGTGCGTACCCGAGGATGCGGTTATGCAGGCCGAAACCGTGCACCAGAATCGCCAGCACGATGGACGCCACCGCACCACCGGCCGTGGCCACGTGGGTGTTGGCAATGTATTTGTCCCGCGCCACCACGTGGTGCAGGTCGACCATGTAACGCTTGGGCATGGCGAACAGGCCGCCGATCAGGTCGACCTTCGAGGCCCGGCCCCGGCGCCACATGGACACCCGCCGCAACGCGCCCAGAACCGCAAGGCCCAGGGCAGCGAACAACAGGATTGGAAGAAGGGTGTTCAACATGGTGAAGCTCCCAAAGACCTCGGGCTTAACTACCTGGATGCTTTGCTCGACCCCCTGTAGGAGCGAGCTTGCTCGCGATGGTCGTTAACGATGACGCGCGCGGTCTGAAAGAACGCGGCGCCTTCAAATTCATCGCGAGCAGGCTCGCTCCTACAAGGTTATCCACAAGCCGTTAGAAATCCTTGCACAACCGCAACGCGTCGTAGATCGCCGCGTGCACGTTACGCTGGGCCACGCAGTCGCCGATGCGGAACAGCAAATAGCCGTCGCCGCTCTGCTCCAGGCAAGGTTGTGGCTTGATCGCGAACAAGGCTTCGACGTCGATCTGGCCTTTGTTGCGCGAGCCTTCCTTCAGCGCGTAGTAGATTTCTTCGTCCGGGCGCACGCCGTTTTCCACGACCACCTGGTCCACCACCCGCTCCTCTTTGGCGCCGGTGTATTCGTTTTCCAGTACCGCCACGAGCTTGTCGCCTTCGCGGTAGACCTTCTCCAGCATCATGTCGCCGGTCATGATCACTTCTTTCGGGTACATGCTGCGGTAGTAAGTCGGGAACGACGTACCGCCAATTGCCACGCCCGGCTTGATGTCGTCGGTGACGATCTCGACCTGGCTGCCCTTGTCGGCGAGGAAGTCCGCCGTGGACATGCCGGTGAATTCACAGATGGTGTCGTACACCAGCACGTTCTTGCCCGGTGCCACCTTGCCATCGAGGACGTCCCAGCTGCTGACCACCAGGCCTTCAGCCGCGCCCCAATGCTCGTTCTGCTCCAGGAACGGATGACCGCCGACCGCCAGCACCACCACGTCCGGACGCAAATCCATGATGGTTGGCGCATCGGCCGCAGTCCCCAGGCGCAGGTCGACTTTCAACCGTGCCAGTTCCAGCTGATACCAGCGGGTGATACCGGCGATCTGGTCCCGTTGCGGCGCTTTCGAGGCCGTGGTGATTTGCCCGCCGATGAATTCTTTCTTCTCGAACAAGGTCACGTCGTGGCCACGTTCTGCGGCCACACGCGCCGCTTCCATCCCCGCAGGACCGGCACCGACCACCACCACTTTGCGTTTCACGCCGGTGGTTTTCTCGATGATGTGCGGCACGCCCATGTATTCACGGGAGGTGGCCGCGTTCTGGATGCACAGCACATCCAGGCCTTGGTACTGACGGTCGATGCAGTAGTTGGCGCCGACGCATTGTTTGATCTGGTCGATCTGGCCCATCTTGATCTTGGCGATCAGGTGCGGGTCCGCGATGTGGGCGCGGGTCATGCCGACCATGTCGACGTAACCGCCTTCCAGAATACGGGTGGCCTGGTTCGGGTCCTTGATGTTCTGCGCGTGCAGCACCGGAACCTTGACCACTTCCTTGATACCGGCGGCCAGGTGCAGGAACGGCTCCGGTGGATAACTCATGTTCGGAATCACGTTGGCCAGGGTGTTGTGAGTGTCACAACCCGAACCCACGACACCGATGAAATCCAGCATGCCGGTGTCGTCGTAATACTTGGCGATCTGCTTCATGTCCTCGTGGGACAGGCCATCCGGGTGGAACTCGTCACCGCAAATACGCATGCCCACGCAGAAATCGTCACCGACCTCGGCACGCACCGCTTTCAACACTTCCAGGCCGAACTTCATGCGGCCTTCAAAGGTGCCGCCCCATTCGTCGGTACGCTTGTTGACCCGCGGGCTCCAGAACTGGTCGATCATGTGCTGGTGCACGGCCGACAGCTCGACACCGTCCAGGCCACCGGCCTTGGCGCGGCGTGCCGCTTGGGCGTAGTTGCCGATTACCCGCCAGATTTCTTCCGGCTCAATGGTTTTGCAGGTGGCACGGTGTACCGGCTCGCGTATGCCCGACGGCGACATCAGCGTCGGCCAGTTGAAGCCGTCCCAACGGGAACGACGGCCCATGTGGGTAATCTGGATCATGATCTTGGCGCCGTGCTTGTGCATGGCGTCGGCCAGATTCTGGAAGTGCGGAATGATGCGGTCGGTGGACAGGTTCACCGAGCTCCACCATTCCTGCGGGCTGTCGATGGCCACCACGGACGAACCGCCGCAGATCGCCAGGCCGATCCCGCCCTTGGCCTTCTCTTCGTAATACTTGACGTACCGGTCGGTGGTCATGCCGCCGTCGGTGGCATAGACCTCGGCGTGCGCGGTGCTGAGCACGCGGTTGCGGATGGTCAGTTTGCCGATCTGGATCGGCTGGAACATTGCTTCGAAAGCCATGGCGGGTTCCTCGACTTACAACGGCTTGACGGTGAACAAACCGTCTTCGTGGCCCTCTTCGGAACCACCGTAGACTTGTTCGGCGACGGTGCGGATCTTGCTGCCGCGTGCGGCGAGGATCTGGTCCATCGCACCGGCAAACCAGCCAGTGAACATGTAGTCGACCTTGCGCCCGACCTTGCCGTAGACGTAGACGAACGCCGAGTGTTCGAGCTTGACGCTGGCAGTGCCTTTGTCGAGGTCGATGTCCTGGATCTTGAACAGGCCCCAGCCGCGCTGCGACAGACGCTTCATGTAGTGCTCGAACACCGCGACGCCTTCCAGGCCGTGGCATTCAGCTTCTTTCTCGCACCAGTGCCAGGCGGATTTGTAGCCAGCCTTGTAGAGGATCTCGGCGTAGGCTTCGGCGCCCAGCACTTCCTCGATGCCCATGTGGTTGTTGACGAAGAAATGGCGCGGCACGTACAGCATCGGCAGGGCGTCGGACGTCCAGACACCGGTCTCGCTGTCGACTTCGATAGGCAATTGCGGGGCGATCTTGGCCATGGAAACTTAACTCCAGAAAAATTTTGGTGTTGCCTGCGGCGCGGATGGCCGCAGGTAAGGATTCAGAAGTGCGGCGGCTTATTCGCCCCAAACATCTCTTAAGACGTTCACCCAGTTCTCGCCCATGATCTTGCGCACCACACGCTCGGAGTGGCCGCGCTTGAGCAGGGTCTCGGTCAGGTTCGGGAACTCGCCCACGGTACGGATGCCCAGCGGGTTGATGATCTTGCCGAAGCTGGTCAGGCGGCGGGCGTAGCCCTTGTCGTGGGTCAGGTATTCGAAGAAGTCCTGGCCATGGCCCTGGGTAAAGTCGGTGCCGATGCCGATGGCGTCTTCGCCGACGATGTTCATGGTGTATTCGATGGCTTCGGCGTAGTCGTCGATGGTCGAATCGATGCCCTTGGCCAGGAACGGCGCGAACATGGTCACGCCGACGAAACCGCCGTGGTCGGCGATGAACTTCAGTTCTTCATCGGACTTGTTGCGCGGGTGAATCTTCAGGCCCGACGGCAGGCAGTGGGAATAGCAGACCGGCTTCTTGGATTCGAGGATGACTTCTTCGGAAGTCTTGGAGCCGACGTGGGACAGGTCGCACATCACGCCAACGCGGTTCATCTCGGCGACGATTTCACGACCGAAGCCCGACAGGCCACCGTCACGCTCGTAGCAACCGGTGCCCACCAGGTTCTGGGTGTTGTAGCACATCTGCACGATACCGACGCCGAGCTGCTTGAACACTTCGACATAGCCGATCTGGTCTTCAAAGGCATGGGCGTTCTGGAAACCGAAGAGGATACCGGTCTTGCCCTGCTCCTTGGCCTTGCGGATGTCGGCGGTGGTACGCACCGGAATCACCAGGTCGCTGTTCTCGCGGATCAGTTTCTGGCTGGCGGCGATGTTGTTGACGGTGGCCTGGAAGCCCTCCCATACCGAAACGGTGCAGTTGGCAGCGGTCAGACCGCCCTTGCGCATGTCTTCGAACAGTTCGCGGTTCCACTTGGCAATAATCAGCCCGTCGATAACGATGCTGTCGGCGTGCAATTCGGCTGGGCTCATCAGGCTGTCCCCTTGTTGGCGATTCATGCGCCGAATCGTCTGCCGGCGCTTTGGGGCCAGCATATGCCTCGGTGCCTTGGCAGCCGGGTGCAAAAACGACAGGGGAATTGCCGAAAGCGTCAATCCGCGACAAAGGGTCGTCGCCAGGCGCAATCTGCTACCTGTTCAAGGCCTTCCGCTTGGGCCAGAATTCGCCGCATCTCTTGAGGCTTTACTGGAAGCTTTACTGGAATAAGGGGCGGCAACGTAATGAAATCCATCATCCTGGCTTTGGCGCTGATTGCGACCGGCGTACACGCGGCGGAGGAATCCGACGACAACCCTTGCGACAAAGTCGAAAACGACGTCCAGACCCTGGAATGCTCGGCTTACAGCAAATCCACCGCCGAAGATCTGCTGAGCGAAAACCTCAAAAGCCTGAACGAGCGCATGCAGTCGCTCTACGGCAAGAACCCGTCGCAACTGAGCGACATCACCGCCAGGATCAAGACCGCCCAGCAGCAGTGGACGAAGACCCGCGACGCCGACTGCGCCGTCGAAGCCTTCCCGGCCACCGCCGGCAGCAAGGCCTTCACCATTGCGCAAAATGATTGCGTGGCGCGGATGAGTGACGAGCGGTCGGAGTTTTTGGAGTCGATTGGGCAGGAGTAATCCCTGGTTAGCCGTCGAAAGCTGGAACCAACTCCAGCTTTCAGCCCCAAAAATCCCTCTTCCTACAAACCATTCTGACTCTCCCGACTCTTCCTGGCGGAACGAGCATTTTTGGCATTCGTTTCCAGCAATATCTCGATAAGTTTCGCTTGTTGGCCATCTGAAAAATATAAGCAAAGATTCGCAAATCTTATAAAAGACTTATATTCTTCATGAACAGCATTCACTGGACTCGAAAGGCCGTTAAGCAACTCTTGAGATTGCATTCCGTTCACCAGATTCAGGTTCGTGATGCCATCACGGCGCTGGCTGACATGCCCAATGTGGGTCAAGTCAAAGCACTGGTTGGTCATAACCACTCTTACCGGCTACGCGTCGGTAATTATCGGGTCATGTTCGACTGGGATGGCGCGATCAAAGTGGTCAGTATTCAAGAGGTCAAAAAACGCGATGAATGCACCTACTGATGTTCAAATCATCAACGATGAATACGGCAACCCCGCATTCGTGGTCATCCCCTATGCGCAGTATCTGGCGCAAAAAATCGAGCCCAACCTGATCCCCCACGATGTAGTCAGTCGCGTGGTCGATGGCGCCACACCCATCCGCGCCTGGCGCGAACACTTGAACCTTACCCAGGATGAAGTGGCCAAACGGATGGGGATTTCCCAACCGGCTTTCGCCCAGCAAGAAACAGTCGCCAAGCCGCGCAAGGCCACCCGCGAAAAAATCGCTGCGGCTTTTGGCATCAACGCCAGTCAACTAGAGCTGTAAGCTGCACGCCTTCAGCCAGTAAAGGGATTCAACATGAAAGTCTGCGGCATCGAAATCAAGGGCAGCGAAGCGATTATCGCCGTGGCCATGCTGGAGGGTCAGGCGCTGGGCCATGTTGCCCTCGCCACCAAGAAAATCGCCCTCGACGATGACGACGAAGCCGCCAACGTCAAGGTCTTCGCGGCTCAGGTGGCGTCCTTTGTTCGCGAAAATGCCATTGATCGCATCGCCATCAAGAAGCGCAGCAAGAAAGGCGAGTTCGCCGGTGGACCGACCACGTTCAAGATCGAGGGTGTGTTCCAGTTGCTGGAAAGTTGCGAGGTGACACTGCTGTCGCCGCAGACCATCAATGCCCAGAGCAAGAAACACGACTTTGAACTGCCGGGGACGCTGAACAAGTATCAGCATGAGGCTTACAAGGCGGCGTGTTCGGCGCTGATGAAGAAGTAAGCGGTATTCCTGACAAAACAAATTACTGTGGGAGCCAGCCTGCTGGCTCCCACAGTTTTTTCGGTGTTTTCAGGATCACGCTTTGGCAGTACGCCGGTCCTCCCGCGGGCAACGCTCAAACTTCGCCCGATAACTACGAGTGAAATACGACGGCGACTCAAACCCGCAGGCAATGCTGACTTCCAGCACGCTCATGTCGGTCTGGCGCAGCAATTGCCGGGCCTTTTCCAGCCTCAGGCGCAGATAGAAATTGCTCGGTGTGTCGTTCAGGTGCAGGCGAAACAGCCGTTCGAGCTGACGCCGGGTGACCTTGATCGATTCCGCCAGTTCCAGCGTGCTCAGCGGCGGTTCGCTGTGCTGCTCCATTTCACCGATCACGTGCACCAGTTTCTTGTTGCTGATGCCATAACGCGTGGCGACTTCCATGCGCTGGTGGTCTTTGCGCGGGCGGATGCGGCCGAGTACGAACTGTTCGCTGACCTGAATCGCCAGCTCCGGGCCGTGGGCTTGAGCGATAAGGTCGAGCATCAGGTCGATGGAGGCCGTGCCGCCCGCCGACGTGATGCGCCGACGGTCGATTTCGAACAACTCCTGGGTGACGCTGAGCTGCGGGTAGGACTCCTTGAAGGCGTCGATGGCTTCCCAGTGCAGGGTCAGGCGATGGCCGTCGAGCAGGCCCGCTTGCGCGAGGATGAAACTGCCGGTGTCGATGGCACCGAGGGTCACGCCTTCGTTGTCCAGCCGTCGTAGCCAGTGCTCCAGCGTCGGGGTGGCGAACTTCAGCGGTTCGAAACCGGCGACCACTAACAAGGTTGCACCTTTTTTCAGCGGCTCCAGCGCCGCGTCGGCGTTGACCGACATGCCGTTGCTGGCCAGCACTGCCCCGCCATCGGCGCTCAATACATGCCAGCGATACAGCTCGCCGCGAAAGCGATTGGCGACCCGCAGTGGCTCGATGGCCGAGATAAATCCAATGGCCGAGAAACCCGGCATCAACAAGAAATAGTAATCCTGGGACATGGAGCGCACTCGGTTGGCGGGAACGAGAGGGCGGGTAGCGTGTTGATGTTGATACGCCACTTACCAGTGGCATTCAAGAGCACAGGTCGCCGCAGTGCAAGAGCTGGTCGCCGCAGTGCGCTTTCATGGCGCCTTAGCTGCGTAACTTGGCATCACCGGCGCGTCAGACGCCGGAACTCACAATAACGAACTGCCGAGGAAACCTGAGATGAAACGACTGATCAGCAGCTGTGTTCTTGCACTCAGCGGTACCGCTTTCCTGAGCGCCAGTGTCATGGCCGCCGAACCCGCCGCGTGCCAGAACGTGCGCATGGGTGTAGTGAACTGGACCGACGTGATCGCCACCAGCGCCATGACCCAGGTATTGCTCGATGGCCTCGGCTACAACACGAAACAAACCAGCGCCTCCCAGCAAATCATTTTTGCCGGGATCCGTGATCAGCGCCTCGACCTGTTCCTGGGTTACTGGAACCCGCTGATGACCCAGACCATCACCCCGTTTGTCGACGCCAATCAGGTCAAGGTGCTGCAAGCGCCGAGCCTCAAGGATGCGCGCGCCACCCTCGCCGTACCGACTTACCTGGCGGACAAGGGGCTGAAAACCTTCGCCGACATCGCCAAGTTTGAAAAAGAACTGGGCGGCAAAATCTACGGTATCGAACCGGGCTCGGGCGCCAACACCCAGATCAAGGCGATGATCGCCAAGAACCAGTTCGGCCTCGGCAAGTTCCAGTTAGTCGAGTCCAGCGAGGCCGGCATGCTCGCCGCGGTGGATCGCGCCGTGCGCCGCAACGAAGCCGTGGTGTTCTTCGGCTGGGCGCCGCACCCGATGAACGTCAACGTCAAGATGACCTACCTCACCGGCAGCGACGACGCCCTCGGCCCGAACGAAGGCAGCGCCACCGTCTGGACCGTGACCGCGCCTAAATACGCCGAACAATGCCCGAACATCGGCCGCCTGCTGAGCAACCTGACGTTCACCGCCGAAGACGAGAGCCGGATGATGCAGCCGCTGCTGGATCACAAGGACGCCTTCGAATCCGCCAGGCAATGGCTCAAGGATCACCCGCAGGACAAGCAACGCTGGCTCGAAGGCGTGACCACCTTCGATGGCAAACCGGCGGCTCAAAACCTGCAACTGACCAGCAAATGACTCACCCGTAAAAAGACCTGAATTGAACCACCGATTCGCAGCCCGAAAGGGCTGCGGACAGACTAATCACGCCTGCAAGGAACCACCTCATGAACCACGACGTCATCATCACCTGCGCACTCACCGGTGCTGGCGACACGACCGCCAAGAGCCCACATGTGCCGGTCACCCCGAAACAAATCGCCGCTGCCGCCGTGGAAGCCGCCAAGGCCGGCGCCACCGTGGTTCACTGCCACGTACGCGACCCTGAAACCGGCAAGTTCAGCCGTGATGTGGCGCTGTACCGTGAGGTGATGGAGCGCATTCGCGAAGCCGACGTCGACATCATCGTCAACCTGACCGCCGGCATGGGCGGCGACCTGGAAATCGGCGCTGGCGAGAACCCGATGGAGTTCGGCCCGAACACCGATCTGGTCGGCCCGCTGACCCGTCTGGCCCACGTAGAAGAACTGCTGCCGGAAATCTGCACCCTCGATTGCGGCACGCTGAATTTCGGCGACGGCGACACCATCTACGTCTCCACCCCGGCGCAACTGCGTGCTGGCGCCAAACGCATTCAAGAGCTGGGCGTGAAGGCCGAGCTGGAAATTTTCGACACCGGTCACCTGTGGTTCGCCAAGCAGATGATCAAGGAAGGCCTGCTCGACAACCCGCTGTTTCAGCTCTGCCTGGGCATCCCATGGGGCGCGCCGGCTGACACCACCACCATGAAAGCCATGGTCGACAACCTGCCGGCCGACGCGGTCTGGGCCGGTTTCGGCATCGGTCGCATGCAAATGCCGATGGCTGCGCAAGCGGTGCTGCTCGGCGGCAACGTGCGAGTCGGCCTGGAAGACAACCTGTGGCTGGACAAAGGCGTGCTGGCGACCAACGGCCAACTGGTCGAACGGGCCTCGGAAATTCTCAGCCGCCTCGGAGCCCGCGTGCTCACCCCCGCTGAAGGCCGCAAGAAAATGGGCCTGACCCAGCGCGGATAACCGCTCCTTTTCCCCTGTAGGAGCGAGCTTGCTCGCGAAAAAGGTACAGCCGACGCCACTCAGCGCCTGGAATACCATCGCGAGCTGGCTCACTCCTGCAAGGATCACCGAACTATTCAGGAAGTTGCCATGAGCTTTATCACCGAAATCAAAACCTTCGCCGCCCTGGGCAGCGGTGTCATCGGCAGCGGTTGGGTGTCCCGCGCCCTCGCCCACGGTCTCGACGTAGTCGCCTGGGACCCGGCGCCCGGTGCCGAGGCAGCCTTGCGCAAACGCGTTGCCAACGCCTGGGGAGCCCTGGAAAAACAAGGCCTGGCCCCTGGCGCGTCACAGGACCGCTTGCGCTTTGTCGCGACCATCGAAGAATGCGTTCGCGACGCCGATTTCATCCAGGAAAGTGCCCCGGAACGCCTGGAACTGAAACTGGAACTGCACAGCAAAATCAGCGCCGCCGCCAAGCCCAACGCCTTGATCGGCTCCAGCACTTCCGGCCTGTTGCCGAGCGAGTTCTACGAGAGCGCCACGCACCCGGAACGCTGCGTGGTTGGCCATCCGTTCAACCCGGTTTACCTGCTGCCATTGGTCGAAGTGGTCGGCGGCAAAAACACCGCGCCTGAAGCGGTGCAGGCGGCGATGAAAGTCTATGAATCCCTCGGCATGCGCCCGTTGCATGTGCGCAAGGAAGTGCCGGGCTTCATCGCCGACCGCTTGCTCGAAGCGTTGTGGCGCGAGGCGCTGCACCTGGTCAACGACGGCGTGGCGACCACCGGTGAAATCGACGACGCGATTCGTTTCGGCGCGGGCCTGCGCTGGTCGTTCATGGGCACCTTCCTGACCTACACCCTGGCCGGCGGCGATGCCGGCATGCGCCACTTCATGGCACAGTTCGGCCCGGCGTTGCAGTTGCCGTGGACCTACCTGCCGGCGCCGGAGCTGACCGACAAGTTGATCGATGACGTGGTCGATGGCACTAGCGAGCAATTGGGCAAACACAGCATTTCGGCGCTGGAGCGCTATCGTGATGACTGCCTGCTGGCGGTGCTGGAGGCGGTGAAGACCACCAAAGCCAAGCATGGCATGAGCTTTAGCGAATAACAGGTCTGGCCCCATCGCGGGCAAGCCCGCTCCCACAGGTTTTGTGAACAGCGCAAGAACTGTGGGAGCGGGCTTGCCCGCGATGAGGGCGGCGCAGTCACTACACCTATTGGATAAGTCCTCATGCCCACCCTCACCACTTACAGCACCACAATCATCCCCGATTGGGTCGACTACAACGGCCACCTGCGCGACGCGTTTTATCTGCTGATTTTCAGCTATGCCACCGATGCGCTGATGGACCGGCTAGGCATGGACAGCAACAACCGCGAAGCCAGCGGCCACTCGTTGTTTACCCTGGAGCTGCACCTCAACTACCTGCATGAAGTGAAACTCGACGCCGAGGTTGAAGTGCACACGCAGGTCATCGGCCACGACAGCAAACGCCTGCACCTCTATCACAGCCTGCATCTTGTGGGAGATGACAAGGCGCTGGCGGGCAACGAGCAAATGCTGCTGCACGTCGACCTCGCCGGGCCGCGTTCCGCGCCCTTCAGCGAGGACACCCTGGGCCGACTGCAAGCTATCGTCGCCGACCAGACCGACCTGCCCACCCCCGAGTACATTGGCCGAGTGATCGCGTTACCCCCAAAAAAATAACAAGGAGATCGCCATGAACACCGCCGCCGCTTTTGCCGACTTCCGTACTTACCCGTTGATCAGCGCGCTGAAGGGCGTGCAGGTCATGGACGATCATGTTCTGGTGGAGTGGGCCGACAACCGCGTCAGCCCGTTTCATCATCAGTGGCTACGAGACAACTGCCCCTGCCCGCAATGCGTCTACACCGTCACCCGCGAGCAGGTCCTGGAGATCGTCGACGTTCCGGAGCACCTGATGCCCGCAGCGGCCAGCGTCGAAGCTGAAGGCTGCCTGAGCGTACAGTGGCAAGACGGCCACGGCAGTCGATTCGATCCAGGCTGGCTGCGCGCCCACGCGTATGACGACAAATCCCGTGCCGAGCGCCAGGCTGGCAAGCCGAAAGCCAAACGCTGGCACAGCGATTTGCAATTGCCGGTGTTCGACTACCCGGCGCTGATGCAAGACAACGATGCCTTGCTGCAATGGCTGCTGGCGGTGCGCGATGTCGGCCTGACCCAGGTCCGTGGCGTGCCCACCGAGCCCGGCTCATTGAAGTTGATCGCCCAGCGGATTTCGTTCATCCGCGAAAGCAATTTCGGCGTGCTATTCAACGTGCAATCCAAGGCCGATGCCGACAGCAACGCCTACACCGCTTTCAACCTGCCGTTGCACAGCGATTTGCCGACCCGTGAGCTGCAACCGGGGCTGCAGTTCCTGCATTGCCTGGTCAACGACGCCGAGGGTGGCGAGAGTATTTTTGTCGACGGCTTTGCCATCGCCGAGGCGTTGCGCCAGGAAGATCCGCAAGCCTTTCAAAGCCTCTGCGAAATCCCCGTGGAGTTCCGCAACAAGGACCGTCACAGCGACTACCGCTGCCTCGCGCCGATCATCGCCCTGAACGCTTGCGGCCAGGTGTCGGAAATCCGCATGGCCAACTTTCTGCGTGGCCCGTTCGATGCGTCGGTGGAACAGATGCCCCGGTTGTATCGGGCCTATCGGCGCTTTATCGCGATGACGCGCGAGCCACGGTTCCGCTTGATGCAACGACTCAATCCCGGCGAACTCTGGTGCTTCGACAACCGCCGCACCCTGCACGCCCGCAACGCCTTCGACCCCGCCACCGGTGCCCGGCATTTCCAGGGTTGCTATGTGGACCGCGATGAGTTGTTGTCGCGCATCCTGGTATTGCAACGCTAGACCGCGTCACACCTCCCCTGTGGGAGCTGGCTTGCCAGCGATGGCGGTGCACCTGTCACACCGCGTCGCCCCATTCGCCAGCAAGCCGGCTCCTACAGACAGGCTAAAAAAAGCCCCGATCAAGCCGTGACAAGATCGAGGCAGAAGGTACTGTTGAGGAGCTGCGCGCGAGGGTGACCAAACCTTCGTGAAGCAAGCTGAATCCAGTGTGCCCACTCCCTTGACCGGCAAGTTAGCCGAAAACGACCTGTTCATAGCCATTGCGGCCATCGCGACAAATCGCCCTTGCCGCCACCCTGCACCCCCACCAGAATCGAGCCACGACACCGTTCCCAGAAGAAGGATTTGCGTCATGATGCACGCCGATTTGATTGACCAGGAAGACCTGTTGGGCCAGCTCAAGGCATTGGGTTTTCAAGTACCGAACGGCTCCACGGCCGAGCAGGCTTGCGAATGTGCGGTACGAGGTTTGAACAACGAACGGGCGATCGTGCTGCGCACGATGGTCAAGCAGATGTACACCAGCAGCGCGACCATCCTGCCCGCCGTGCGTCAGGCCATCGACAAGCAATTGCTGCCGGCGTTGGCGGAGTATCAGCAGAGCCATCGCGCCTGATAAATCCCATCGCGAGCAAGCTCGCTCCCACATGGGATTGGCGTTGAACACACCCTCTGTGAACAACCCAAAAACCATGTGGGAGCGAGCTTGCTCGCGATGAAGTCCCCTCGGCTTAGAGCCTTACGCTGGCAAACGTCGATTCGTTGCGCGCCTGGCTCAGCGCCGACAACGGCCCGGACAACGGCGACAGCACCAGCGCTTGCGGCAGCGGCATCATCGCCACTTGCTGGGTGGTATTGGAGCCCACGCGCTCGTCACGCGGCGGAATGCCGAAGTATTCGCGGTAGCACTTGGAGAAGTGCGGCGTGGACACGAAGCCACAGACCGACGCCACTTCGATGATCGACATCGGCGTTTGCTTGAGCAATTGCCGTGCGCGGATCAGGCGCAGTTTCAGGTAGTAACGCGACGGCGAGCAGTGCAGGTACTTCTGGAACAGCCGCTCCAGCTGACGACGGGACACGGCGACATACACCGCCAGTTCGTCGAGGTCGATCGGCTCTTCGAGGTTGGCCTCCATCAGCGCGACGATTTCCTGCAATTTCGGCTGGTTGGTACCGAGCATGTGCTTGAGCGGCACGCGCTGATGATCCTGTTCGTTGCGGATGCGCTCGTAGACGAACATCTCCGAAATCGCGGCCGACAGTTCGCGACCGTGATCGCGGCTGATCAGGTGCAGCATCATGTCCAGGGGCGCGGTGCCACCGGAGCTGGTGAAGCGGTTACGGTCGAGGGTGAACAGACGGGTACTCATGGCTACACGCGGGAAAGCTTCCTGCATCGCGGCCAGGCATTCCCAGTGCACGCTGCAGTCGAAACCGTCCAGCAGGCCGGCGCACGCCAGGGCCCAACTGCCGGTGCAGACCGCGCCAAGGCGACGGGACTGACGCGCCTGGCTCTGCAGCCATGACACGTGTTCGCGGGTAACGGTGCGTTGAATACCGATGCCGCCGCAGACGATCACGGTGTCCAGGGGTGGTGCTTTGTGCATGGAGGCGTCGGGGGTGATCTGCAGACCGTCGCTGGCCCAGACCTGACCGCCGTCGACTGTGAGGGTGGTCCAGCGATACAGCTCGCGACCGGACAATTGGTTGGCCATTCGCAGAGGCTCCACAGCGGAAGCCAGGGAAATCAGCGTGAAATTGTCCAGCAGCAAAAAGCCGATGGATTGAGGCGCACGGTTCTGGGGTTGGGCCCCGGAGTTGAACGACGTCATCGCGGTATCTCCTCACACAAAGCGGGTGATGGCCTCAGGCGGAGGCTCTTGTTATTGCCATCGTTCTCGCGTGGGAGACGGGCTTTGTAATGACAGAGCAAATGCCATGCCTAAATTTGAATGCGCGTTCAATAACTCCTAAAAACGACGTCGGAATGAGTCTGCATATGACGCGCGGCGAGTAGGGTTAAGGCGGCCATGAGGCGGGACTGGTGCGCTGCCCCGTTGCGTGTGAGCAAATCGGTAGCACTTGTGGGAACAGGGCTGAAACGATACGGAAAAGAGTGTCACCGCAGGCACAGGTGACAGGCGGTCAGGGTCCCTGGCGATCCCTGACCTCGGGGTCATGATTTATCTGTTTGCGACGCTCCAAAAGGTGGCGCGCTTGAGATCGGATGTTCACTTAGCGCGCAGTTTTGACTGGTCTGACGCTATCGCTGGCCAGCCAGCTCCCACAGTGATGTGTGGTGTGATCCAGATATCAGACACACCGAAGAACCTGTGGGAGCTGGCTTGCCAGCGATTGGGGCCACCTCGGTCTCAGCACTCTACAGCGCTGACCGCCAACCCACCCCGCGATGTCTCCTTATATTTGTCATGCATGTCGGCACCCGTATCGCGCATGGTGCGGATCACCCGATCCAGGGAGATGAAATGCTGACCATCGCCGCGCAAGGCCATCTGTGCCGCGTTGATCGCTTTGACGGCGGCAATCGCGTTGCGCTCGATGCACGGCACCTGCACCAGTCCGCCCACCGGGTCGCAGGTCAAGCCCAGGTTATGTTCGAGTCCGATTTCCGCTGCGTTGCACAGTTGCTCCGGCGTGGCGCCGAGGATTTGCGCCAACCCGGCCGCCGCCATGGCGCAGGCCGAACCGACCTCCCCCTGGCAACCGACTTCGGCACCGGAAATCGAAGCGTTCTTCTTGCACAAAATCCCGACGGCCGCCGCGCTGAGGAAGTAGTCGACGACGTTGGCGTCGGTCACGTCTTCGCTGAACTTCATAAAGTAGTGCAACACCGCCGGAATGATCCCCGCCGCGCCATTGGTCGGTGCCGTGACCATGCGCCCGCCGGCCGCATTCTCTTCGTTGACCGCCAGGGCGAACAGGTTGACCCACTCCATGGCGCTGAGCGTCGAGCCGATCACGTTGGGCTTGTTCAACTCCTGCAGGCTGCGATGCAGCTTGGCCGCGCGCCGGCGCACATTCAGGCCACCGGGCAGGATGCCTTCGTGCCTGAGGCCGTGATCCACGCAATCCTGCATGGCGCGCCAGAGCGTCATCAGGCCGCTGCGTATTTCGTCTTCGCCGCGCCAAACCTTCTCGTTGGCCATCATTAATTCAGCCACACGCAAGTCGTGCTTTTTGCACAGTTCCAACAGCTCGGCGGCGCTGGAGAAATCGTAAGGTAATACGGTGCTGTCGAGGTCGACGACACCGCTGGACGCCTGGGCTTCATCGACGACAAAACCACCACCGACTGAATAGTAGGTGTCGCGATGCAACTCACCCTGGTCGTCTTCGACAATCAGGGTCATGGCGTTGGGATGGAACGGCAGGTTCTCGTCGATCAGGCGCATGTCGCGGTCCCAGATAAACGGTACCGACAAACGACCGTCGAGCAACAGCGTGTGGGTTTCGCGCAGGGTGGCGATGCGAATGCCGATTTGCGACGGATCGATCGCATCCGGCCATTCGCCCATCAGGCCCATGATCACCGCATTGTCGCTGCCGTGGCCGATGCCCGTGGCCGACAACGAACCGTAAAGACGAACTTCGACGCGCCGTACTTGCTCCAGCATCCCGCGTTCACGCAAGCCTTGCACGAACAGCGCCGCCGCCCGCATAGGCCCCACGGTGTGCGAACTGGAAGGGCCGATGCCGATTTTGAACAGGTCGAAAACACTGATAGCCATTACTGCCGGACTCCTGGATGTGCCAATTCCAGGCGCAAAAGCGCCCGGTGACGGAGCTGCTACGCTCAAGCTGCAATCCGTCAGGATGGCCGCATCATCAGGCTTTTAATGTGTCGCTCGACGTCTCACACCGACGCACTCATGCCCACCAACGCCGCGTGTCTTTTACGTCGCGTTTTCGCCGTTTTTTCGCGAGGCGCAGGGGGAAATCGGGCTGAAAAAAGCTGTAAACGACGTCACTGACACTGGATGCGACCATCCCTGTACTGGTTACGACGCACCCTGTAGGCGTCAGATTTTCACTGGTACATGATCGTATCGACTCGATTGCAAGGCGCCGTGGTAGAGCTGTCTCCAAAACGCCATCCAACCGCAACCCATAAGTGCGGTGGTCCCAGTCGGAACACTGCCAAAAAAAACACCAAGGAGTCCATCCATGAAAGGTTCCCCGTCGTTGTTGTTGGCCGCCATGCTTAGTCTGCCGCTCCTGGCGCAAGCCGCCGAGCCGGCACAATGCAGTACCGTAAACTTCTCCGATGTCGGCTGGACCGACATCACCGCGACAACCGCAACCACCAGCGTCGTACTCGATGCCCTCGGCTACAAGACCAAGACCACCATGATTTCCGTGCCGGTGACCTACAAGTCGCTGGCCGATGGCAAGAACATGGATGTCTTCCTGGGGAACTGGATGCCGACCATGGAAAACGACATCAAGGCCTACCGCGATGCCGGCACCGTGGACACCGTACGCACCAACCTCAAAGGCGCCAAATACACCCTGGCGGTCCCACAGGCCCTGTATGACAAAGGCCTGCACGATTTCGCCGACATCGCCAAGTTCAAGAAAGAGCTCGACGGCAAGATCTACGGGATCGAACCGGGCAATGACGGTAACCGCCTGATCCAGAGTATGATCGACAAGAACGCCTTCGGCCTCAAAGACGCCGGTTTCAAAGTGGTTGAATCCAGTGAAGCCGGCATGCTCTCCCAGGTCGACCGCGCGCAGAAGCGCGACACCGCCGTGGTGTTCCTCGGCTGGGCCCCTCACCCGATGAACAAGCGTTTCAAAATCCAATACCTCACCGGCGGCGACGATTATTTCGGCCCGGATTTCGGTGCAGCAACCGTCCTGACCAATACCCGCAAGGGGTACGCCCAGGAATGCAGCAACGTGGGTCAGTTGCTGAAGAATCTGGAGTTCACTGTCGACATGGAAAGCACCCTCATGGGCAACATCCTGGACGACAAGATGAAGCCTGACGCGGCCGCCAAGGCCTGGCTGAAAAAGAATCCACAGGTGCTCGATACCTGGCTCGCTGGCGTGACCACCATTGACGGTAAACCTGGCCTGGAGGCCGTGAAAGCCAAGCTTGCCCAGCCTTGAATTAGGGAGCATCGCTTACGCCGGGCGGCTCACGCCGTCCGGGCTGTTTATTTCCTTGCATGCGGACGTTCACTACCATGCTGATTGATCAGAAAATCCCCCTAGGCCAGTACATCGCGGGCTTCGTTGAATGGTTGACGCAACACGGCGCCAGCACTTTCGACGCAATCGCCGTGACACTGGAAACGATGATCCACGGCGTGACGTTTGCGCTGACCTGGTTCAACCCGCTGGCATTGATCGGCCTCATCGCGCTACTGGCACACTTCATCCAACGCAAATGGGGCCTGACCGTATTCGTCATTGCCTCCTTTCTGCTGATCCTCAATCTGGGGTACTGGCAGGAAACCATGGAAACCCTCGCCCAGGTGATGTTCGCCACCCTGGTCTGCGTGGTTATCGGCGTCCCCCTGGGCATCGTCGCCGCGCACAAACCGATGTTCTACACGCTGATGCGTCCGGTACTCGATCTGATGCAGACCGTACCGACGTTCGTGTACCTCATTCCTACCCTGACCCTCTTCGGTCTGGGTGTGGTCCCGGGTCTGATTTCGACGGTGGTGTTCGCGATTGCCGCGCCCATCCGCCTGACCTACCTGGGTATCCGCGATGTTCCGGAAGAATTGATGGACGCCGGCAAGGCCTTTGGCTGCTCGCGCCGTCAGTTGCTCTCGCGAATCGAACTGCCCCACGCCATGCCAAGCATCGCGGCCGGCATCACCCAGTGCATCATGCTGTCGTTGTCGATGGTGGTGATCGCGGCACTGGTGGGCGCCGATGGCCTGGGCAAACCGGTGGTCAACGCACTGAATACCGCTGATATCGCCCTGGGCTTCGAAGCCGGCCTGGCGATCGTACTGCTGGCGATCATGCTCGACCGTATCTGCAAACAACCCGACGCCAAAGTAGGGGGTGACGCATGAGCATTATTCGCTTCGATAACGTCGACGTTATCTTCGCCAAGGATCCACGCGAGGCGCTCAAGCTGCTGGATCAGGGCATGACCCGTAACGAGATCCTGAAAAAGACCGGGCAGATCGTGGGGGTCGAAAAGGCCAGCCTGGATATCGAAAAAGGTGAAATCTGCGTACTGATGGGCCTGTCTGGTTCCGGCAAGTCCAGCCTGTTGCGCTGCATCAACGGCCTCAACACCGTCAGCCGCGGCAAGCTGTTCGTCGAGCACGAAGGCAAGCAGATCGACATTGCGTCCTGTACCCCCGCAGAACTGAAAATGATGCGCACCAAGCGCATTGCGATGGTGTTCCAGAAGTTCGCCTTGATGCCTTGGCTGACGGTGCGCGAGAACATCAGCTTCGGCCTCGAAATGCAGGGCCGTCCCGAGAAAGAACGGCGCAAGCTGGTGGACGACAAGCTTGAGCTGGTGGGCCTGACCCAGTGGCGCAACAAGAAACCCAACGAGCTGTCCGGTGGTATGCAGCAACGTGTGGGCCTGGCCCGCGCCCTGGCGATGGACGCCGACATTCTGCTGATGGACGAACCGTTCTCGGCCCTCGACCCGCTGATCCGCCAGGGCCTGCAGGACGAACTGCTGGAACTGCAACGCAAGCTGAGCAAAACCATTGTGTTCGTGAGCCACGACCTCGATGAAGCCCTCAAGCTCGGCAGCCGTATCGCGATCATGAAAGACGGCCGGATCATCCAGTACAGCGTGCCGGAAGAGATCGTGCTGAACCCGGCGGACGACTACGTGCGGACCTTCGTGGCCCACACCAACCCGCTGAACGTGCTGTGCGGTCGCAGCCTGATGCGCACCCTGGACAACTGCAAGCGCATCAACGGTTCGGTGTGCCTTGATCCGGGCGGCGACTCCTGGCTGGACCTGGCGGAAGGCAACACCATCAAGGGTGCGCGCCAGAACGGCTCGGCCCTGGACCTGCAGAACTGGGTACCGGGTCAGGCGGTGGAAGGCTTGGGTCGTCGGCCAACGCTGGTGGACTCGAATATCGGCATGCGCGACGCGCTGCAGATTCGTTATCAGACCGGCAACAAACTGGTGCTCCACGACAACAACCACGTGGTCGGGATTCTCGGCGACAGCGAGCTGTACCACGCGCTGCTCGGCAAGAACCTGGGGTAAGGCAACACACACAAAAACGCCGCGAGAGGATCGCGGCGTTTTTGTTTATCGGGATATAGGGCAATCCAGAGTTGAATCTGATGCCCCCATCGCCAGCCTGCTGGCGATGAAGCTGACGCGGTGCTTCAGACCCAAACACCGCGCACTTGCTGTTTAGCTGTACACCCGGCCAAGGAGCTGCCGATGGCTTTCAAACTGATCGAGCACGTCACGGGTGATCTGATCCTGGGTGAAGCCCATCAAGTCGTAGTCCTGGCTGCCGTTGTGCAGGTACACCTCGGCGCGGTAGTAACGCTGGCGCGTTTCATCCGACTGAGCCGATTCGGTTGGCGTGGCCAGGTAGCCGTCCAGGCTCACTTCGTAGACAAACGGGTTGCCCTCTTCCATCTCGACCCGCACGCCCATGCAACGCTTGGACTTGCCCAGCAGCGTCTGAACTTCCAGGCCTTGAGCACGCATTTGCGCCGTCGCATCCTGCAACGCCGGACTCACATGCTTGTCCATGAAACGCTGAACGATCGACTGGCTCGGTTGCAGGTCCAGTTGCGTCAAGCGCTCGCTGAAACCACGACGACCGCGCGCCGCCAACTCGGCTTGTTCCTGTTCGATCTGCACGTCCTGGCGCATGGCCTTGTGCAAGCCGAACATGAAGAACACCAGCACCACCGAGAACGGCAAACCAGCCAGCACCACCATGGTTTGCATCGCTTCGAAGTTACCGGCGAACAGCAGGCCAATGGTCACCAGGGTGATCACCACCGACCAGAAGATCCGCAGCCAGTGCGGGGCGTCTTCATCGACGTTACCGCCCTTGCACGAAAGGTTGGCCATCATCACCGCGCCGGAATCCGCCGGGGTCAGGAACAGCACGAAACCGACAAAGATCGACACGCCGATCACAACCTTCGACGCCGGGTAATGCTCCAGCAATTGGTAGATCGCCATGGACGGCTGCTCCAGCGCCGTCTTGCCGAGCTCCACCGCCCCATGGTTCATCACCAGGTCCAGCGCCGAGTTACCGAAGATCGACAGCCATGCCAGGGTGAAACCCAGCGGAATCAGCAGCACGCCGGCCACCATCTCACGCACCGTGCGGCCACGGGAGATACGCGCGACGAACATGCCCACGAATGGCGCCCAGGAAATCCACCAGGCCCAGTAGAACAGAGTCCACAGGCCCAACCAGCGGTCGGACTTCTCACTGTCGCCTTCGTACACATAGAGGTCGAAGGTTTTCAGCACCACGCCGTTGAGGTAATCACCGACGTTCTGCACAAAGCCGTTGAGCAGGTGCAGGGTCGGGCCGAACAGCAGCACGAAAATCAGCAGGCCGCTGAACAGCACGATGTTCAGGTTGGACAGACGACGGATGCCGTTTTCCACACCCGATACCGCAGCGATGGTCGCCACGGTGCTCATCACGATGATGACGATCAGCAGGTTGGTGTTGCTGTGCTGCATGCCGAACAGGTTTTCAAGGCCCGACGACACTTGCAGCGAACCAATCCCCAGGTTGGTCACCAGACCCAACAGGGTCACGAACATGCCGAAGCCGTCCACCGCATGACCCGCCGCGCCTTTGACCCAACGTTCGCCCACCAGCGGGTACAACGCCGAACGCAACGCCAGCGGCTGGTTATGCCGATAGGCAAAGTACGCCACGGCCAGGCCGACCAGCGCATAGATCGCCCAGCCGTGCAGGCCCCAGTGCAGGAACGTCAGCTGAACGGCCTGACGGGCGGCCAGGTTGCTGCCCGCCACGCCTTCCGGTGGATTGAAGTAGTGGTCCAGCGGCTCGGACGCACCGAAGTACAGCAACGAAATGCCGATACCCGACGAGAACAGCATCCCCGCCCAGGCGCCGTAGCTGAAGTCCGGGGTGTCGTCCTTGCTGCCGAGCTTGAGCTTGCCGTAGGACGAAAACGCCAGGCCGACGACGAAAATCAGGTAGGCGGCGATCACCACCATGTAGTACCAGCCGAAGCTGCGGGATAACCAGGCCTGAGCGGTGCCGAGCATTCTGCCGGCCTCTTGCGGGGCGATGATCAGAATGGCGGTCAACAACAGAATCAACGCGGTAGAGGTGTAGAACACCCAACCGTTGACCGTCACCTTTTCTGGTGGGGTCTTTATTAGCGAGGCAGAACTCATGGCACAGATGCTCCAGGCAGTGCGAGAGAAGAACGCAAGGCAGTGTGGTACCCGACCAATCGGTTAGTGGGCAGCCGACCGGTGGGTGATATAAAGACACGCCGAAAAAAGCCCGAAGCCCCGCAGACGCCAGCGCGTACAGGGTTCGAGCGTTTTCGGATGTCGGTTTTTCGCCATTTACATGTAGGAAAAATCTGCAAGCAGCGACGATTTGTCGCAGATCTTATTCTTTGTTGATTGAACGTTCAATCAAAACAAAATAGACTGGCCTCAGTCCGGTGGTCGTTCTTCGTCCGCCGGAAGGCCTAAGGAGATGTGCAAGATGCCCAAGGTCGGTATGCAACCCATCCGCCGTCAGCAGTTGATCGAAGCCACTTTGCAGGCCGTCGATCAGGTCGGAATGGGGGACGCCAGCATTGCGCTGATCGCCCGTTTGGCCGGTGTCTCGAATGGCATCATCAGTCACTATTTTCAGGACAAGAACGGCCTGATCGCCGCCACGATGCGGTATCTGATGAGCGTCCTGAGCGAGAGCGTCACCCTGCGCCGACAGGCGCTGGCGGATGACAGCCCCCGGGCGCATCTGCGGGTGATCATCGAAGGCAACTTCGACGCCAGCCAGGTCAATGGCCCGGCAATGAAAACCTGGCTGGCCTTCTGGGCCACCAGCATGCACCAGCCGTCTTTGCACAGGTTGCAGCGGATCAACGATCACCGTCTGTATTCCAACCTGTGCTGCCAGTTCCGCCGCGTGTTGCCGCTCGATCAAGCGCGCAGCGCCGCCCGCGGCCTGGCAGCCCTCATTGACGGGTTGTGGTTGCGCGGCGCGCTGTCGGGAGACGCTTTCGACACCGGGCAGGCGCAGCAGATCGCTTACGAATACATGGATATCCAATTGGCCAAGCAGGTGAGTTAGAGCACACATAACCGCTCGACCCCTGAACCGCCACCGACCCGCGATGCCAAGGCTGCACGGCACGCCCGGTGGTTAACGCCAACCACTTATGCTCTTGCGAGGACAATATGGCCCGTTTCGAACTGCAAAAACTCTACATCGATGGCGCGTACTCCGACGCCAGCAGCGACGCCACTTTCGAAGCCATCAACCCGGCTAACGGTGAAGTCCTCGCAAAAGTACAGCGTGCGACCAAGGAAGACGTCGAGCGCGCCGTGGTCAGCGCTGAAAAGGGTCAGAAAATCTGGGCGGCAATGACCGCGATGGAGCGTTCGCGCATCCTGCGTCGTGCCGTGGACATCCTGCGTGAGCGCAATGACGAACTGGCCGCCCTGGAAACCCTGGACACCGGCAAGGCATATTCCGAAACCCGCTACGTCGACATCGTCACCGGCGCTGATGTGCTGGAGTACTACGCAGGCCTGGTGCCCGCCATCGAAGGCGAACAAATCCCGCTGCGCACCACCTCGTTCGTCTACACCCGTCGCGAGCCGCTGGGCGTCGTGGCCGGTATCGGCGCGTGGAACTACCCGATTCAGATCGCCCTGTGGAAATCCGCTCCAGCCCTGGCGGCCGGTAACGCAATGATCTTCAAGCCAAGCGAAGTCACTTCCCTGACGACCCTGAAACTGGCCGAGATCTACACCGAGGCAGGCCTGCCGGCTGGCGTGTTCAACGTTCTGACCGGCAGCGGCCGCGAAGTCGGCACCTGGCTGACCGAGCACCCGCGCATCGAAAAAGTTTCGTTCACCGGCGGCACCGACACCGGCAAGAAAGTCATGGCCAGCGCTTCGAGCTCTTCGCTCAAGGACGTGACCATGGAGCTGGGCGGCAAATCCCCGCTGATCATCTGCGACGACGCCGACCTCGATCGCGCTGCCGACACCGCGATGATGGCCAACTTCTACAGCTCCGGTCAGGTCTGCACCAACGGCACTCGCGTGTTCGTACCGAAGCACCTCAAAGCCGCTTTCGAAGCCAAGATCGTTGAACGCGTTGCGCGCATTCGCGTTGGCAACCCGCAAGACGAAAACACCAACTTCGGCCCGCTGGTCAGCTTCGCCCACATGGAAAGCGTGCTGGGCTACATCGCCAAGGGCAAGGAAGAAGGTGCCCGCCTGCTGTGCGGCGGCGAACGTCTGACCGACGGCGAATTTGCCAAGGGCGCGTTCGTGGCCCCGACCGTGTTCACTGACTGCACTGACGACATGACCATCGTCCGTGAAGAAATCTTTGGCCCGGTGATGGCGATCCTCACCTACGAAACCGAAGAAGAAGTGATCCGTCGCGCCAACGACACCGACTTCGGCCTGGCCGCCGGTATCGTCACCCGCGACCTGAACCGCGCCCACCGCGTGATTCATCAACTCGAAGCCGGTATCTGCTGGATCAACGCCTGGGGCGAATCCGACGCCAAGATGCCGGTCGGCGGTTACAAGCAGTCGGGTGTGGGTCGTGAGAATGGCATCAGCTCGCTGAACAACTTCACCCGCATCAAATCGGTACAGGTCGAGCTGGGCGATTACGCCTCGGTGTTCTAAGACCCGAGTCGTGTATTGCTTGCCGGGCCGTCATCGCTGGCAAGCCAGCTCCCACAGGTTTGGTGTCGCCCACCAAATCTGTGGCGGCCCCCAATCCTTGAGGGAGCTGACTTGCCAGCGATTCGAGTGCGCAGCACTCGCCTGGGTCCGACCTGACCACATCTAAAGAGGGTGCATTCAATGTCCCAAGAATTCGATTACATCATCATCGGTGCCGGCTCGGCCGGTAACACCCTGGCGACCCGTCTGACTGAAGACGAAGGCGTCACCGTCCTGCTGCTCGAAGCGGGCGGCCCGGACTACCGTTCCGACTTCCGCACGCAGATGCCGGCCGCCCTGGCGTTCCCGCTGCAAGGCCGTCGCTACAACTGGGCCTACGAAACCGATCCGGAACCGCACATGGACGGTCGTCGCATGGAGTGCGGGCGCGGCAAGGGCCTGGGCGGCTCTTCGCTGATCAACGGCATGTGCTACATCCGCGGCAACGCCATGGACTACGACGGCTGGGCCAAACTGCCAGGCCTGGAAGACTGGACCTACCTGGACTGCCTGCCGTATTTCCGCAAAGCCGAAACACGCGACATCGGCCCGAACGATTACCACGGTGGCGAAGGCCCGGTCAGCGTGACCACGCCCAAGGCAGGCAACAACCCGCTGTTCCACGCCATGGTTGAAGCCGGCGTGCAGGCCGGTTACCCGCGTACCGAAGACTTGAACGGCTACCAGCAGGAAGGCTTCGGCCCGATGGACCGCACCGTGACGCCCAAGGGCCGTCGCTCCAGTACCGCGCGCGGCTACCTGGACATCGCCAAGAAGCGCTCGACCCTGACCATCGTTACCCACGCCCTGACCGACAAGATCCTGTTCGAAGGCAAGCGTGCGGTCGGCGTGCGTTACCTGGTCGGCGCCGCCGAAGAGCGTGTCGAGGTCAAGGCACGCAAGGAAGTGCTGCTGTGCTCCGGCGCCATCGCGTCGCCGCAGATCCTGCAACGCTCCGGTGTCGGCCCGGCCGAACTGCTGAAAAAACTCGATATTCCGGTGGTCCACGACCTGCCGGGCGTCGGTGAAAACCTGCAGGACCACCTTGAACTGTACCTGCAATACGCGTGCACCCAACCGGTCTCGCTGTACCCATCGCTGCTGTGGTGGAACCAACCGGCCATCGGTGCCGAATGGCTGTTCAACGGCACCGGCATCGGCGCCAGCAACCAGTTCGAAGCCGGCGGTTTCATCCGCACCCGTCCGGAATTCGAGTGGCCGAACATCCAGTACCACTTCCTGCCGGTAGCGATTAACTACAACGGCAGCAACGGTGTGAAAGAGCACGGCTTCCAGGCGCACATGGGTTCCATGCGTTCGCCGAGCCGTGGTCGCATCCAGGCCAAGTCCAAGGACCCGCGCCAGCACCCGAGCATCCTGTTCAACTACATGGCCACCGAGCAGGACTGGCAGGAATTCCGCGACGGCATTCGCCTGACCCGCGAAATCATGCAACAGCCGGCACTGGACGCCTTCCGCGGCCGCGAAATCAGCCCCGGCATCGACGTGCAAACCGACGAGCAACTGGACAAGTTCATCCGCGAGCACGCCGAAACCGCGTTCCACCCGTCCTGCTCGTGCAAGATGGGCACCGACGAGATGGCCGTGGTCGATGGCGAAGGTCGCGTACATGGCATGCAGGGCCTGCGGGTGGTCGACGCCTCGATCATGCCGATCATCACCACCGGCAACCTCAACGCGCCAACGATCATGATCGCCGAGAAAATCGCCGACAAGATCCGTGGTCGCAAGCCACTGCCACGCAGCAAGGCTGACTACTACGTGGCCGGTGATGCGCCGGTGAAGGGCAAGCCGATGCGGGAAGTGAGCCAGACTGCATAAGGCGTAAAACCACGTCGCTCCCATCGCGGGCAAGCCCGCTCCCACAAGGTCATGCGTGGATAGTGAAATCACGCGAATCCTGTGGGAGCGGGCTTGCCCGCAATGAGGCCGGGCAAACCAGTACAAATTTTCCTGCCAGACACAGCAATCCCCTCCCACACCGCTCCAACCTTGATCCTACCCCCCGCACAGGCCTACTCTAGCGCCACGCAAACGTTTCACCCTCCCCTCGCAACATCGATGCTCCACACCAAGGAGGTTCCCGAATGTTCGATTTCCATCCCCAGCTCAAGCAGCGTTTTGCTGCCTTGCGCACGGGCGCTGAATTCTTTTCCCTGCGTTATGTGCGCGAGTCCGGCCAGTACCTGTCGGTGCGCAAGAACGTCGCCGAACCGCCGAGCCTGAGCCGTGACGAAGGCGCGATGCTGACGGTGCGGGTCAACGGTGTCGAAGCCTATGCCGCCACCAACGACCTGTCGCAACAAGGCCTGCAAGCCGCCCTCGAACGCGCCGAACAGCAAGCTCGCCGACTCAAGCCCCACGCCTTGCTGGACTTGAGCGACCATGCCGTATCGACGGCTCGCGCCGATTATTTCTCGCCGAACCTCGACCAGCCGTTCCCGTCCCTGAGTGACTGTTATCAGTTGCTCGGCGCCGAATCCGCCGCCGTGCCCAAGGACGAGCGCCTGGTGAACTGGCAGGTGAGCATCGGCATCACCCATGTCGAGCAGATCTACCTCAACAGCGCCGGCGCCGAATTGCGTCAGGCCCAACGTTTCGTCTATCCCGGCCTCGACGTCACGGCCTATGACGGCAACGACAGCCAGACCCGCAGCCTCGGTCGCGAGAACTTCGGCCAACAGGGCGGCGCCGATGTCATCAGCCGTTGCGGCCTGGTCGGTGCCGGACCGACAGTCGCGGACCAGGCGCTGCAATTGCTGCTGGCGCCAAACACACCGCAAGGCCCGCGCGACCTGTTGCTGATGCCTGACCAAATGATGCTGCAGATCCACGAATCCATCGGCCACCCGCTGGAGCTGGATCGCATCCTCGGTGACGAACGCAATTACGCGGGCACCAGCTTCGTCAAAGCCGAAGACTTCGGCAGCCTGCAATACGGCTCGAAGCTGCTCAACGTGACCTTCGACCCGGACATCCCCGAACAGCTCGCCAGCTACGGCCATGACGACGACGGCAGCGCCGCCAGCAAACAGTTCCTGATCCGCGAAGGCCTGCTGCTGCGGCCATTGGGTGGTGCGTTGTCGCAGTTCCGCACCGGCCTGGAAGGCGTCGCCAACAGCCGCGCCTGCGGCTGGAACCGCCCGCCGATCGACCGCATGGCCAACCTCAACATCGAGCCTGGCGATCAGTCGCTTGCGCAACTGATCGGCAACATCGAGCACGGCATCTTGATGAGCACCAACCGCTCGTGGTCCATCGACGACGCGCGCAACAAGTTCCAATTCGGCTGCGAATGGGGCCAGTTGATTGAAAATGGCGAACTCAAGGGCGTGGTGAAAAACCCGAATTACCGGGCGATTTCCGCGCAGTTCTGGAAGAGCCTCAGCGCCGTCGGCGATGCCAGTACCTTCAAGGTGCTCGGCACCCCCAACTGCGGCAAGGGCGAACCGAATCAGGTGATCCGCGTCGGCCATGCTTCGCCGGCCTGTGTGTTCAGCCATGTGGATGTGTTTGGAGGAGACGCCTGATGAGTCCATCGAAAACCCAGGCCGAGTCGTTCAAGGCATTGGTCGCCGGTTTGCGTGAAGCCCTGCGCGAACCGGAACAGTTCACCCTCAGCTATGCCGCCGAGTCGTCGGCCTTCGTGCGCTTCAACCACGCCCGGGTGCGCCAGTCCGGTCAGGTGCAGCAGGCGAGCATCGGTTTGAAATTGATCAACGAGGGTCGACACGCGGATTTGCACATCACCCTGGCTGGCGACCCGGAAGTCGACTTGCAGCGTCTGTCCGAAGGCCTGCAACAGCTGCGCGAAACCTTGCCGCTGCTGCCGCAGGATCCGTACCTGTTGCTGAACTACAACGGCTGGCAGAGCAAGAACGTGCAGGAGCATCCGCTGCCGGATACCGAGCAAGTGGTCGCTGAAATCGCGCAAGCGGCTGAGGGCCTGGATCTGGTCGGCTTCTACGCCGCCGGTCCCATCAGCCGTGGCTTTGCCAGTTCCGCTGGTGCCTTCGGCTGGCATCAGGCCAACAGTTTCAACTTCGATTTCAGCCTGTTCCATGAAAACGGCCAGGCGGTGAAAGCCAGCTACGCCGGGCACGACTGGAGCAGCGAAGACTTTGCCAGACGCTTCCGGCAGGCCCGCGAGCAGCTTGAGTTTCTGGGCCGACCGTTACGCACGCTGGCGCCCGGTCAGTACCGCGCCTACCTCGCGCCAGCGGCATTGGAAGAGATCATGAGCATGCTGTGCTGGGGCGGTTTTTCGGCGCAGTCGATCGCCAGCAAAAGCAGCCCGTTGCAGAAACTCTACGGGGGCGACCACGCGTTCAGTCCGCTGGTCTCGCTGGACGAAAAAGTCAGCGGCTCCCTGAGCCCGGCGTTCTCCGACGAAGGCTATCCGCGCAGTGACCTCAAACTGATTGTCGAGGGCAAGGCGGGCGCGCAATTGGTGGGATCGCGCAGTGCCGCCGAATACGGCTTGACCGCCAACGGCGCCAGCGGCGGCGAATCGCCCAATGCCTTGAACATGAAGGGCGGTTCGTTGCCCGAAGCTGAAATCCTCAAGCAACTGGGCACCGGCTTGTACATCAGCAACCTGTGGTACCTGAACTACTCGGACCAACCGGCAGCGCGCCTGACCGGCATGACCCGGTTTGCGACGTTCTGGGTCGAGAACGGCGAGATTCAGGCGCCGGTCAGCACCATGCGTTTCGACGACAGCGCCTTCAGCCTGCTCGGCTCGCAGTTGGAGGCACTGACCCAGGAGCGCGAAATGCTGTTATCGGCCAGTACCTACAGCCAGCGGGCCACGGCGTCGGCGTTGTTGCCGGGGGCGTTGGTCAGCAAACTTACCTTGACCCTGTAAACACCCAAAACCCTGTAGGAGCGAGACTGCTCGCGATGTCGGCGAACGATAGCGCGGGGAACCTGATACCCCGCGGCGTCCTTGAGTTCATCGTCGGAACGCCGCCTGGAGCAGGCTCGCTCCTACAGGAATGGTGGATAGCTCACATTGACAAGAGGTCCCATGCCCAACCGCCCGCCTCTCGACCCTGTCACCGCCCGCTGGGTGCCGTGGGTCGTCGCCATTGCCTTCTTCATGCAGTCCCTCGACGGGACGATCCTCAACACCGCCCTGCCGGCCATGGCCGCAGACCTTGCGGAAGACCCATTGCGCATGCAGGGTGTGATCATCGCCTACATGCTCACGGTCGCCTTGCTGATCCCGGCTTCGGGCTGGATCGCCGATCGCTTCGGCACCCGGAAAATCTTCTTCGGCGCGATCCTGCTGTTCAGCATCGGCTCATTGCTGTGCGCGCTGTCGACCAGCCTGACCCTGTTGATCGGCGCCCGGGTCATCCAGGGCCTGGGCGGTGCCCTGATGCTGCCGGTCGGGCGGCTGGTGGTGCTGCGGGCCTATCCGCGTTCGGAGCTGGTGCGGATCATGGGTTTCATCACCATTCCCGGACTGCTCGGCCCGTTGATCGGCCCGACCATGGGCGGCTGGATGGTGGAATACCTGACGTGGCACTGGATCTTCCTGATCAACCTGCCGGTGGGGCTGATCGGTTGTTACGCCGTTTGGAAATTCATCCCGGACCTGCGCGGCACCGAGCGCACCCGTTTCGATAGCCTGGGTTTCCTGCTGTTCGGCGCGGCGATGATTCTGATCACCATCGCCATGGAAGGCCTGGGGGAACTGCACCTGCCGCACCTGCGGGTGATGTTGCTGCTGTTCGGCGGCCTGGCGTGTCTGGCGGCGTACTGGTTGCGTGCCGGGCATACCGAAAACCCGCTGTTCGCGCCTTCGCTGTTCAAGACCCGCACCTTCGCGGTCGGCATTCTCGGCAACCTGTTTGCCCGGCTGGGCAGCGGCGCCCTGCCGTTTCTGGTGCCATTGCTGCTGCAGGTGGCGCTGGGCTATTCACCGTCCCAGGCCGGGATGAGCATGCTGCCGCTGGCGGCTGCGGCGATGATCGCCAAGTGGGTGGCGCGACCGCTGATCGAGCGCCTGGGCTACCGCATCGTGCTGACCGGCAACACCCTGGCCCTGGGCATCATGCTGGCGAGCATGGGCCTGGTCAGCGAACAGACGCCGTACTGGCTGCTGCTGTGCCTGCTGGCGATCCTGGGGGCGATCAACTCCTTGCAGTTCACCGCCATGAACACCGTGACCCTGATCGACCTAGATGACGCCAGCGCCAGCAGCGGCAACAGCCTGCTGTCGGTGGTCGCGCAATTGTCCCTGAGCCTGGGCGTGGCCTGCGCCGGTGCGTTGCTTGGCGGGTTCACGGCGAAGGTTGGAAATGATGGCGTGGAAACCGTGCTCGGCGCGTTCCAACTGACTTTTGTGACCGTCGGCATCATGGCGATGTTGGCTGCAACCATCTTCTCGCAGCTCTCAAAGGAAGACGGACGGCGCGTCAAACGTCCGGAACAACACATAGAGCCTTAGGGCGAATGGCCACTGGGCTGGTACACTGCGCGACATTTTGTTTTGCAGGCCAGTCCCGTGACCACCATCGCCACCGCTTTTAATACTTTGCCGCTGTCCGCCGCCATGCTGGCTAACCTCGACTCCCTCGGTTATGCCCAGATGACGCCGATCCAGGCACAAAGCTTGCCGGTGATCCTCAAGGGGATGGACCTGATCGCCCAGGCCAAGACCGGCAGCGGCAAGACCGCAGCCTTCGGTATCGGCCTGCTGAACCCGATCAATCCGCGCTACTTCGGTTGCCAGGCACTGATCCTGTGCCCGACCCGCGAGCTGGCTGACCAGGTCGCCAAGGAAATCCGTCGCCTGGCCCGTGCCGAAGACAACATCAAGGTCCTGACCCTGTGCGGTGGCGTGTCCCTCGGCCCGCAGATCGCTTCGCTGGAACACGGCGCGCACATCATCGTCGGCACCCCGGGGCGCATTCAGCAGCACCTGCGCAAAGGTTCGCTGGTGCTTCACGGCCTGAACACCCTGATCCTCGACGAAGCCGACCGCATGCTCGACATGGGTTTCTACGATTCCATCGAAGAAATCATCATGCAGGCTCCGGAACGTCGCCAGACCCTGCTGTTCTCCGCCACCTATCCGGTGGGCATCAAGCAGTTGGCCGCCAAGTTCATGCGTAACCCGCAGCAAGTGAAGGCCGAGGCGTTCCACGACGACACGCAGATCGAGCAGCGCTTCTACGAAATCTCCCCGGAAGAGCGCATGAGCGCGGTGACCAAGGTGCTGGGCCACTTCCGGCCGGCGTCCTGCGTGGCGTTCTGCTTCACCAAGCAGCAGGTTCAGGAAACCGTCGATCACCTGACCGCCAAAGGCATTTCCGCCGTCGGCCTGCACGGCGATCTGGAACAGCGTGATCGCGACCAGGTCCTGGCGATGTTCGCCAACCGCAGTACTTCGGTACTGGTGGCCACCGATGTCGCCGCGCGCGGCCTGGACATCGACTCGCTGGACATGGTGATCAACGTCGAGCTGGCCCGTGACTCGGAAATCCACATCCACCGTGTTGGCCGTACCGGCCGCGCTGGTGAGAAAGGTCTGGCGATCAGCCTGGTCGCACCGTCCGAAGCGCAGCGCGCCCAAGCCATCGAGCAGTTGCAGAAATCGCCGTTGACCTGGGACCAGGTGGACAACCTGACTTCGCAGGGCGGTGGTCCGCTGCTGCCGCAGATGAGCACGCTGTGCATCGGCGCCGGCCGCAAGGACAAGGTCCGTCCGGGCGACATTCTCGGTGCACTGACCGGCGATGCCGGTATTCCCGGCGCTCAGGTGGGCAAGATCGCAATCTTCGATTTCCAGGCCTATGTAGCGGTTGAACGCGGTATCGCCAAGCAAGCCCTGCAGCGCCTGAACGACGGCAAGATCAAGGGCCGTTCGCTGCGCGTGCGCATCCTGTAAAAAACGCCACCGACCCTGTGGGAGCGGGCTTGCCCGCGATGAGGTCAGTACATTCAACATTCATGTTGCCTGTCAGTCCGCCATCGCGGGCAAGCCCGCTCCCACAATGGTTTCTGGTGAACATGAAATTTGTGTGAGGACACCGTTTTGCGCTCTACCGAAGTCGTGATCATTGGCGCTGGCGCCGCAGGGTTGATGTGCGCGCTGACGGCCGCCGGGCGCGGGCGCAAGGTGTTGCTGCTCGACCACGCGAACAAGGCCGGCAAGAAAATCCTGATGTCGGGCGGTGGCCGCTGTAATTTCACCAACATGTACACAGAACCCGGCAATTTCCTTTCGCAGAACGCGCATTTCTGTAAATCCGCCCTGGCCCGCTACACCCAGTGGGATTTCATCGGCATGGTCGCCAAGCACGGTGTGCCGTACCACGAGAAAAAGCTCGGCCAGTTGTTCTGCGATAACAAATCCAGCGACATCCTCGACATGCTGCTCAACGAGTGCGACCAGGTCGGCGTCAGCCTGCACCTGGACACCCCGATCCAGACCATCGAGAAACTCGAAAAGGGCTACCTGCTGGACACTACGCTGGGCCAGGTGACGTGCGAATCCCTGGTGATCGCCACCGGCGGCCTGTCGATTCCGACCCTGGGTGCCACCGGTTTCGGCTATCAGGTGGCCAGGCAGTTCGGCCACGAACTGCTGCCGACCCGCGCCGGGCTGGTGCCGTTCACCATCACCGATCAGCTCAAGGAATTGTGCACCGAGCTGTCTGGCACTTCGGTCGATTGCCTGGTGAGCTGCAATGACCAGAGCTTCCGCGAGAACATCCTGTTCACTCACCGCGGCCTGAGCGGCCCGGCGATTCTGCAGATTTCCTCGTTCTGGGAGTCCGGCGACACGGTCGAGATCAACCTGATGCCCGACCATGACGTGCCGTCCTGGCTGCAACAGCAGCAAGCCGAACGCCCCAACAGCGAGCTGAAAACCCTGCTAGGTGAAATCTTCACCAAGAAGATGGCCAACCTGCTGGCGGACAACTGGTTCGTCTCCAAACCGATGAAGCAGTACACCCACGGGGAAATCGCCGCCATCGCCGAGAAACTGGCGAGCTGGAAAATCGTCCCGGCCGGCACCGAAGGCTACCGCACCGCTGAAGTGACCCTGGGTGGCGTCGATACCAACGAGGTGTCCTCCAAGACCATGGAATCGCTGAAAAGCCCTGGCCTGTACTTCATCGGTGAAGTGCTCGACGTGACCGGGCACCTGGGCGGTTTCAACTTCCAGTGGGCGTGGGCGTCGGGCTATGCGGCGGCGCAGTACGTCTGACCAATGTCAATACAATCCCTGTGGGAGCTGGCTTGCCAGCGATTAGGCCGGTACATCCAACATCTTTGTTGACTGTCAGGTCGCTATCGCTGGCAAGCCAGCGCCCACAGGGTTCTCTATCAATCTCAAAGATCGCGGTCGGCACAGGATCTCAAAGGAACAGATTTTGCTATCAGAAGTGATCGCCGCCATTGCATCGGCGTCATTACTGGCTCAATTTAGCGTCATCGCCTCGGAAGGCCCTCGCACTTCATGTCATCGACTTCGTTTCGTCAGTCTCTGCGTCGCCTTTGGGCGCTGGATAAATTCAGTTACAGCGTGCGGGTGTTCATCGCCCTGACCGGCACCATGGCGCTGTGTTGGTATCAGGATGAAATGGGGCTGCTGATCCCGCTGTTCCTGGGGATTATTGCCAGCGCCCTGGCCGAAACCGACGACAGTTGGCAAGGCCGTCTCAACGCGCTGGCGGTGACGCTGGTGTGTTTCCTGATCGCCGCGCTGTCGGTCGAACTGCTGTTCCCCTACCCCATCATTTTCATCATTGCCTTCGCCCTGGCTGCGTTCTGCCTGACGATGCTTGGTGCCCTGGGCGAACGCTACGGGGCAATTGCCTCGGCGACGCTGATTCTGTCGGTCTACACCATGATTGGCGTCGACCAGCGCGGCGGTGCGGTGACCGATTTCTGGCACGAGCCCGTGCTGCTGGTAGCCGGCGCGGCCTGGTACGGTTTTCTGTCGGTGTTGTGGCAGGCGCTGTTTTCCAACCAGCCGGTGCAGCAAAGTCTGGCGCGGTTGTTCCGTGAATTGGGTTTTTACCTGAAGTTGAAGTCGTCGCTGTTCGAGCCGATCCGTCAGATGGACGTGGAAGCACGGCGTCTGGAATTGGCCCAGCAGAACGGTCGCGTGGTCGCCGCGCTGAACGCCGCCAAGGAAATCATCCTGCACCGGGTCGGCAACGGCCGGCCGGGCTCGAAAGTCAGCCGCTACCTGAAGCTGTACTTTCTCGCTCAGGACATCCACGAACGCGCCAGCTCCTCGCACTACCCGTATAACGCGCTGGCCGAGGCGTTCTTCCATAGCGACGTGCTGTTCCGCTGCCAACGCCTGCTGCGCCAGCAAGGCAAGGCCTGCCGGGCGCTGGCCGAGTCGATCCAGATGCGCCAGCCGTTCATCTATGACGCCAGCTTCGCCGAAGCCCTGAGCGACCTGCATGCCTCCCTCGAACATCTGCGCATCCAGAGCAATCCGGCCTGGCGCGGTTTGTTGCGCTCGTTGCGGGCACTGGCAGCCAACCTCGGCACCCTCGACCGCTTGCTCAGCGATGCGAGCAACCCCGACGCCCTGGCCGACGCCACCGACAGCAGCCTGCTCGACCGCTCGCCACGTAACCTCAAGGATGTCTGGGTACGCCTGCGCACACAGTTGACCCCGACGTCCCTGCTGTTCCGCCACGCCCTGCGCTTGCCTCTGGCCTTGAGCATCGGCTACGCGATGGTGCATTTGATTCACCCGTCCCAGGGCTACTGGATCATCCTGACGACACTCTTTGTCTGCCAACAGAGCTACGGCGCGACCCGGCGCAAACTCGGTCAACGGATCATCGGCACCGCCATCGGCCTGACCCTGGCCTGGGCGCTGTTCGACCTGTTCCCCAATCCGTTGATCCAGTCCTGCTTCGCGATTGCCGCCGGAGTGGTGTTCTTTACCAATCGCACCACCCGTTACACCGTGGCCACGGCGGCGATTACCTTGATGGTGCTGTTCTGCTTCAACCAGGTGGGCGATGGCTACGGATTGTTTTTGCCACGGCTGTTCGACACCTTGCTCGGCGGCCTGATCGCCGGCCTCGCGGTGTTCCTGTTCCTCCCGGACTGGCAGGGTCGGCGCCTGAACAAAGTGCTGGCCAACACCCTGTCCTGCAACAGCATTTACCTGCGCCAGATCATGCAGCAATACGCCGCCGGCAAAAGCGACGACCTGTCGTATCGCCTGGCCCGGCGAAACGCGCACAACGCCGACGCTGCGCTGTCGACCACGCTGGCGAACATGCTGATGGAACCGGGGTATTTCCGTAAGGAAGCGGATGTGGGTTTCCGTTTTCTGGTGCTGTCGCACACCTTGCTCAGCTATCTGTCAGGCCTGGGGGCGCACCGGGAAACGCAGTTGCCAGCAGATGTGCGCGAGCATTTGATCGAAGGGGCCGGCGTGAAACTGGCCACCAGCATCGACGAAATCGCCCAGGGCCTTGCCAGTAAATCGGCGATTGCCATTCAGAGCGATGAGGAAGAAGCGCTGGCCAATGAGCTTGAGCAGATGCCCGATGAAATCGATGAAGGCCAGCGGCTGGTGCAGACTCAACTGGCATTGATCTGCCGGCAACTGGGACCACTACGGACGCTGGCGGCCCATTTGATCAAGGATACGAGCGAGAATTGAGGACTGCGGTGTCCTGACGGGCGTCATCGCTGGCAAGCCAGCTCCCACAGGGAATCGCGTTGGACACAAATCCTGTGTAACCCACCGGACACTGTGGGAGCTGGCTTGCCAGCGATGAGGCCATCAGCCCCATCTACATCCCATGCTGCTTCATCAACCGCTCATAACTCCCATCCGCCTTCATCGCCGCGATCTCGCGGTCGAAACCGGCAACGATCTGTTCATGCTGCGGGTTCTTCAGGCTGACCAGAATATGCAGGCTGTTCTCGCTCAGGGACTTGGGCAGAAACTCCACGGCGTTGTGCACCTTGGGCGACTCACGGGCCAGGTAATACCGGGCGACGTACTCGTCCTCCAGGGTCAGCTTGACCCTGTCGGCGGCGACCATGCGCACGGCCATGGCAAAGCCGTGCACCGGGATCTTCTGCAGTGATTCGTCTTCATCGAACGCCGCCGAATAGGCGTAGCCACGCACGACCGCAATCGGATAACTGTGCAGTTGCTGCAGATCGTTGAATTCGATTGGCGCGTCCTTGCGCTTGAGGAAGCGTATGCGATTGATCAGGTACCCGGCGGAGAACTGGCCGACCTTTGTGCGTTCGTAGTTGTACCAGGCGTTGACCAGCACGTCGTAGCGACCCTCGCCCACGCCCAGCAGTGCGCGCGCCCAAGGCACCTGCTCGAAATCACTGGCATACCCGGCACGCGCCAGGGCGGTGCTGACAATATCGGTAGCCAACCCACCATTGACCAGCGTGGCGTCGGTAAACGGTGGCCAGACATCTGCCACCAGGCGCAGCTTTTCGGCTGCTGCACTTTGAATCAGCAACAACAATCCAATCAAGGCAAAGGCTCGATGCAATCGCGGCATGCTAGAAAATCCTTAGCGGGCGGGCCGCCCGACGTGTTTTTCAGCCAAACTCCAAGCCCCGTACCGGCACACCCAGGCACTAAACATTAGCTCATTGAAGCCACTGCACATCGCTTGAGCCCAGATTACACAAAGATGACAGTGGCGCGAAAAATGAATGATGGCATTTTGGTCTTTATCACAGTTTTCTCCGCCATAAAGACATCCAGCGTCAGGACGCTTAGTATCCCGAGGACGTTTTCAGGGAATCAGGACATGACAATCGATTGGGTCTGCAAACACCACAGCGATCTGGGCAAGGAACAGCTGTACGCCATTCTGCAACTGCGTGACGAGGTCTTTGTCGTCGAACAGAAATGCGTCTATCAGGATATTGATGGCCAGGACCTGGAAGGTGACACCTGCCATTTGATGGCGTGGGACGGCGATCGCCTGGTGGCCTATCTGCGACTGCTGGACCCCGAGCAACAGGGCGGCGACGTGGTGATCGGGCGAGTGGTCATTGCCCCCGCCGCACGAGGCACCGGGCTGGGTCATGAGCTGATGGCCCAGGCGCTGAAACAGGCCGAAAAGTACTGGCCCGACGTCCCGATCTACCTCTCGGCCCAGGCGCATTTGCAGGGGTATTACGGGCGGTACGGGTTTGTGGTGGCCGGTGAGGAATACGTCGAGGATGGCATTCCACATATCGGCATGCGTCGTCAGTAAGGGCCCCATCGCTGGCAAGCCAGCTCCCACAGGTTTTTAGCAAACGACACAAACCTTGTGGGAGCGTGGCTTGCCCGCGAGGGCGTCATCACCGGCGCCACATATCTCAGGGATACTCCAGCACGGCCTTGATCTGCCGCAAATTGCGCTCGATCCATCCCCGATCGATCGCTCCCCACTCGCGAATCCGATAGCGCCCGGCGTGGTTGCGTGCACCTTCTTCCTGCTCGAACTCGCAAACGATATCCAGATCCGCCAATGCGGCGATGGTGTCCTGGGCCGTACGCCGAGGCATGCCGGTCACCTCGGTCAACGCAGGAACGCTGCTGGCCAACCCGCTGTCGATCAAGTACGCCACGTACAGGCGACGGTAGAAGCTGCTTTTGGTCTTGCTGACATCCATCTGACGATCCTTTTCTTTTATTGCAGATCCCGCCAGGTCAGGTAGACCCGCACATCGAACTCCACCTGGTGATAGCCCGGCAGCATGTGTTCGCACAGTTTGTAGAACGCCTTGTTGTGATCGGACTCTTTGAAGTGCGCCAACTCATGCACCACGATCATTTTCAGAAATTCGGAAGGCGCTTCCTTGAACAGCGAGGCGATGCGAATTTCTTTCTTGGCCTTGAGCTTGCCACCCTGCACCCGGGAAATCGTGGTGTGCAGACCGAGCGCGCGGTGCGTCAGGTCCAGACGGTTGTCGAACAACACCTTGTCGATGGCCGGGGCATTGCGCAGGTATTCCTGCTTGAGGTCGAGCGCGTAGGTGTACAGCGCCTTATCGCTCTGCACGTCATGCTTTTGCGGGTAACGCTGGCTCAGGTAGTCGCCCAGTCGACCGTCAGCGATCAACTGGCGTACCTGGTCCTGCAGCGTGGCGGGGTAAGCCTGGAGGTATTTCAACGCGGTCATCGGTGCGGCAACACAAGTGACGAAAAGGTCGCCAGTGTAGCGAATTCAATGAGTCAGCGCGCTCCAGTCAAACGGCTGCACAAAGTGGCCGGTGTCTTCGGCCATCATCGGGCGCGACACCAGAAAACCCTGCACATACTCGCAACCATTGGCTTGCAGCCAGTTGTAATGCGCAATGGTTTCCACCCCTTCGGCAATCACCAGCATCCCGTACTGCTTGCACAACTCGATGACACTGCGCACCAGCGCCGCATCCCGCGAAGAGTCCGGTAGCCGCGCGATCAAATGGCGGTCAAGTTTGAGCGTATCCAGTTCCAGATCGCGCAAATGAGCCAGCGAACACGGGCCGGAACCGAAATCATCCAGCGCGACCCGGACGCCAAGATTGCGCAGCAACCGCAGCTGTTTGCGGGTCTCTTCGGGATGATGCATCAAGGCCGCTTCCGTCACCTCGACTTCCAGATGACGCGCCTGCAAGCCATGACGATCCAGCACCTGGCGCAGCTCGGTGACCAGGTTAGGCATGGCGAATTGCGTGCTGCTCAAACTGACGCCCAGCACCAGATCCTCGGCAAACAGCGCTTCCCAGGCTTTGCGCTGCCCGGCACCGCGATGGTAAATCCAGCTGCCCAGGCGGCTGATCAATCGCGCCTCTTCCAGCAACGGCAAAAACAGTCCAGGCGGCACATCGCCCACGCTGGGGTGCTGCCAGCGCAGCAACGCCTCGAAGCCACGAATCTGCCCGTCGGCGATGGACACCTGGGGTTGATACACCAGGTTGAAATCGCGATTCTCGATGGCCGTGCGCACACTTTCTTCGAGCATCAACCGCGAGCGTGCCCGGCCGTTCATTTCATGATCGTAAAAACGATACTGCTGACGTCCGGCGCGCTTGGCTTCGTACATGGCGATGTCGGAGGCCCGCAACAAACCGTCGAGATTGGCGCCGCAATCCGGGAACGTCGCGATACCGATGCTCGCGCCCAGGGCGATATCCAGGCCATCGATTTGCTGGCAAATCGAAACCCGTTCAATCAGTTTTTCCGCAATCTTGGCCGCTTGCTCCGGAAACTCCAGGTCCAGAAAGGCAGTGAATTCGTCGCCGCCCATGCGCGCCAGGATATCGAAGGGCCGCAGACAGGCCTTCAGTTGCTCGGACACCCAGCGCAGCACCCGGTCGCCGGCATCGTGACCAAGGAAATCGTTGACCCGCTTGAAGCCATCGAGGTCCAGGTACAACAGCACCCAGGCACTGTCGGAGCGTTCGCCGCGCAACAGCAGGGTTTCCACGGTCTGGTAAAAACCACGCCGATTGAGCAGCCCGGTCAACGGATCGGTGACCGCCTGGGATTCCAGTTGCTGATGCAGGTGACGCACCACCGACATATCCTGAATCGTCACTACCATCGCCCGCTGTTCGGCGGGCAACGGCGCACAGGACAGCGCCACCGACACCTGCTGACCGGGCGCAGTACGCAACAGCGCATCGTGCAGGCGTAACGTTTCGCCGCGCTTATACCCGGCCAACAGATCCGAATCGGCCCAGACCGGGACATGCGGTTTTTGCAGGAAATCCAGGAACTCCCTGCCTTGCAGCTCTCGCACCGGTGCATTGAGCAGCCGCGAGATCGCCGGGTTGGCAAAGCCGATCCGGCCATCGTCGCCGACCACCAGAATGCCCTCGGCGGCGTTATCCAATATCGAGGCATTGAAGGCGCGAGCGACCTCCAGGTCATGGCTCAGGCGCTGCAACTCCCGGCGATTGCGCTGGTGCTCCAGCAACGCCTGAACCTTGGGCTTGAGAATCTGCGGATCGAATGGCTTGAACAGGTAATCCACCGCGCCACTGGCATAGCCCTTGATCACGGCATCCTGGGACTGCTCGTTGGCGGTGAGAAAAATAATCGGTGTCAGTCGGGTTCGTTGGCTGCCACGCATCAGGCGCGCGACTTCAAATCCATCCATGCCCGGCATCTGCACATCCAGCAGTACCAGGTCGACTTCGTGTTCAAGCAACAGGCCGAGGGCCTCGAAACCCGATGCAGCTGTGATGACTTGCCAGTCCTGGCGCTGCAACAACGCGCGCAGGCTGATCAGGTTTTCAGGGTAATCGTCGACGATTAATAAGGTTGAGCTGCCTTCGGCTGGCTTGAGGTGGGCGCATTCCATGCTGCTTCTCTATATTCGGGACGTCAGGCCGGGTTCTTTTGAAAACCGGACAAATACTAAGCCTTCACTCTAGACCCGGATCCGGGAAATCAGAAGGTGTCAGAGCGCCATCATTTAACCGAAGCGTACATTTGCCGACTAACGGTCGGCGCTGTAGCCCGCTAAAACCGGCATAGATGGCATTTCGACAGGATGTTGGCGCCAGCAAACCGCCAGACGGGCATTAACAAAAAAGCCCTCTACGCTTATAAAGGCCGCCCAAAAGGCGCGTGCTAGAGCGATTGGCACGCGCGTGCAGCAAAATTCGTGGAAGTTTCTGACTATGATCGACCTCGCAACCTGGAACCTCAGTGTTCCCGTTGGCAGCCCGCCGTACACCGTTGAAACCTCCAAACTGGTGAACGGCTTCAAGGATCAATACTTCCATTCCGACACCGGCACACTGTTCTTCTGGTCCCCGGTGACCGGCTCGCGCACTGAAAACGCCATCTACCCGCGCACCGAGCTGCGGGAAACCTACAGCAATGGCACGCTGAAAAACTGGTACTACCCGGACGCCGACAACTCCCTGCGCGCCACCCTGGCGGTGAACCAGGTACCCAGTTCGGGCAAGATCGTGATTGGCCAGATCCATGCCTATGAAAGCCAGAAACCCTTGGTGAAGGTCGAGTACCAGTACAAGACCAAGACCTTGAGCGGCAACATCGTCGCCAAAGTGCGCATGCACCCTGACGACGACGAAGGCCGGGTGATCACCATCGCCACCGGGGTGAAACTCAATCAGCAGTTCTCCTACCTCATCCACCTCAGTCCCGGCGGCGCACTGGGCATCAGCGCGGCCGGTTACCAGTGGGATAGCAATATCAGCGCGACGTGGCGCAACAAACCGTTGTACTTCAAGGCCGGGGTGTATGTGCAGGACAACACCGGATACACCAGCGAGGGCGGCATGGTGACGTTCAGCAAGCTGGATATCGATCACGATAAATAACTATTTTTCTTTCAAGTCCCGAAGCACCTGACGGGCTGTCAAAGAGTGACCCGGCGCGACCGAAGTCTCACCGGATCATTTGCTCGTCCCGAAGTCTAGCGAACGCACATCAGCATGAAACTCTTGGACGTCCCCACATCCTTTTCTGAACTGCCTGATACTTGGGTGATCACTTTCAACTTGCGTGTCGTCGGCGTTCCGGCCAGTTTGGCTTGAGCGAATAACAAATCATCGTATGACTCAACATCCGTTACAGATACAGAGCAGAACCCTGATGCTCGCTCAAATACGCCAGCCTTGAGGGATATTTCATATTCAGAAAAATACCCCGGCCGCGGATAATGTTTCACGCTACGGATCCATTCGGGCGACTGCCTTATCACTGCACCCTTGCTATCAATAGAGGCCGTAAAATAGTGGTCGGCAGCATGGGCGCTGGCCGAGTTGGCCCCCAGGAACAACATCGATAAAACGTAAAGGCCTGGTTGCTTGATATTTCTTCCAGAAAACATGCTCAAGTTCCTCTTCCATGAATGAAAAAATCGATGGCGCTCCAGCCATCGATAAACTCATTTAGCTCACCCCTTGCACCCTGTCAAAGGCAACCAAAACAAATGGAAAAATGCCTGTTCATCGAGTAACTCTTCCTACAACTAATAAAATTAATAGATTCAAGTTTTGACTTTTAACCTGCCCATAAAAAACCCGCCTTTCGGCGGGTTTCTCATGCAACTCAAACGCTGAAGGCTTAGTTGACCTTGGCGTTCAACTCACCTTTGAGGTAACGCTGGAACATCGCTTCCAGAGAGATCGGCTTGATCTTCGAAGCGTTGCCCGCGGTGCCGAAGGCTTCGTAGCGAGCGATGCACACGTCGCGCATGGCCGTCACGGTGGCGCCGAAGAATTTACGCGGGTCGAATTCGCTCGGGTTGGTAGCCATCAGGCGACGCATTGCGCCAGTGGATGCCAGACGCAGGTCGGTGTCGATGTTGACCTTGCGCACGCCGTGCTTGATGCCTTCGACGATTTCTTCAACCGGTACGCCGTAGGTTTCTTTAATGTCGCCGCCGTACTGGTTGATGATCGCCAGCCACTCTTGCGGTACCGAAGACGAACCGTGCATCACCAGGTGAGTGTTCGGGATGCGCTTGTGGATTTCCTTGATACGGTCGATCGCCAGCACGTCGCCGGTAGGTGGCTTGGTGAACTTGTAGGCGCCGTGGCTGGTGCCGATGGCGATGGCCAGGGCATCGACCTGGGTGCGCTTGACGAAGTCAGCGGCTTCTTCCGGGTCGGTCAGCATCTGGCTGTGATCCAGAACGCCTTCGGCGCCGATGCCGTCTTCTTCACCGGCCATGCCGGTTTCCAGCGAACCCAGGCAGCCCAGCTCGCCTTCTACCGAAACGCCGCAGGCGTGAGCCATGGCCACGGTTTGTTGGGTCACACGGACGTTGTAGTCGTAGTCGGTCGGGGTCTTGCCGTCTTCGCCCAGGGAACCGTCCATCATCACCGAGCTGAAGCCCAGCTGGATGGAACGCTGGCAGACGTCAGGGCTGGTGCCGTGGTCCTGGTGCATGCACACCGGGATGTGCGGGAATTCTTCGATTGCCGCCAGGATCAGGTGACGCAGGAACGGCGCGCCAGCGTATTTGCGAGCACCGGCCGAGGCCTGGACGATCACCGGGGAGTCAGTCTTGTCAGCGGCTTCCATGATGGCGCGCATCTGTTCAAGGTTGTTGACGTTGAAGGCTGGAACGCCGTAGCCGAACTCGGCTGCGTGGTCCAGCATCTGGCGCATACTGATAAGTGCCATTGTGTGTGTCTCTCCCGGATTGGGTCGTTAATCGTGCCAGCCTGCCGTAGCGGCGGCGGCTATTCAAGTTATTGCAGATCGGGGGTTAATTCCGGGCTGCGAATTCGGTGTTGCATCAATCCCAGAACATCGGCCCTCTGTGGGAGCGAGCTTGCTCGCGATGGTGGCCCAGACAACGCGGGCATTCAGGCGCCCAGCGTCATCGTTAACGACCATCGCGAGCAGGCTCGCTCCTACAGGTACGGCGTAGTCCGTTTATTGCGCCTTACAGCCACGGCCAATCAAATCATTGGTGGCGACCCAGTAGACCAGGCCTTCCTCACCTTTTATGTGAAACGCCAGCATGTTGTCGCTATACAGCGAACCTGACGCACCCGGCTCCTGCTTCAAGCGGTAAACCTGATCGGCACCGCCCAGGCGCACGTCGACTTCCTTGCGGCTGTCGTCGGTGTAGCGCCAAAGCACTTTGGCCTGGCTGTCGCAGGTCCAGGTGGTCCAGTTATCCACAGGAGCGGAGGACTGGAACAGGTTCAACTGAGCGCAACCAGCCAACAACGCCAACGCCGCAACGGCGATAAAACCTTTCATCCGTGCTCCTCGACTGACAGCACACGCCGCCAGCCCTGAGTAATCAGTCAGACCCGTCAAGGGCAACCACGTTCCTTGGCGGGCGTCTGTGTCTCGTACTTGTCCAGGCCATCAGGCCCGGAACGCTTGTTGATCACCGGATTGGTCTCCGCCTGCCACTCGGCCTGGTAGCAGCCGTTGTGGGGTGCAACCGGCGCAGGGTCCGGCGTGGCTTTCGGGTTACTCCCGCAAGCCGCCAGTGAGCCCGCGACGATCAACAGCGCTAGCGTCTTGACCATGTGAACACTCCCTTGCCGGGTCAAACGGGCGACCCTCAGGCCTTGGCCCGGCTTTCCAGGACTTCAACGGCTGGCAGCACTTTGCCTTCGACGAATTCGAGGAACGCGCCGCCACCGGTAGAAATGTAGGAGATTTGGTCGGCAACGCCATACTTATCGATAGCCGCCAGGGTGTCGCCGCCGCCAGCGATCGAGAACGCCGCACTGTCCGCGATGGCCTGGGCCAGCACTTTGGTGCCGTTACCGAACTGATCGAACTCGAACACGCCGACCGGGCCGTTCCACAGGATGGTTTTCGATGACTTCAGCAGTTCGGCGAAATTCGCTGCGGTCTGTGGGCCGATGTCCAGGATCATGTCGTCGGCAGCGACGTCGGCGATCAGTTTGACGGTAGCTTCGGCGCTTTCGGCGAACTCCTTGGCCACCACCACGTCCACCGGCAGCGGTACGCTGACCTTGGCGGCGATGGCGCGGGCGGTGTCGAGCAGGTCAGGCTCATACAGGGATTTGCCGACCGGGTGACCGGCAGCCGCGAGGAAGGTGTTGGCGATGCCGCCGCCGACGATCAACTGGTCGCAGATCTGGCTCAAGCTGTTCAGTACGTCGAGTTTGGTCGACACCTTGGAGCCAGCGACGATGGCGGCCATTGGCTTGGCCGGAGCGCCAAGGGCTTTGCCCAGTGCGTCCAGCTCGGCGGCCAGCAGGGGACCTGCCGCAGCGATCTTGGCGAACTTGGCCACGCCGTGGGTCGAACCCTCGGCACGGTGAGCAGTGCCGAAGGCGTCCATCACGAACACGTCGCACAGGGCGGCGTATTGCTTGGCCAGTTCGTCAGCGTTCTTTTTCTCGCCCTTGTTGAAGCGCACGTTTTCGAACAGCACGATGTCGCCGGCCTTGACGTCGACGCCGCCCAGGTAGTCAGCCACCAGCGGCACTTCACGGCCCAGGGCCTTGCTCAGGTAGTCGGCGACTGGCTTGAGGCTGTTCTCGGCCGAGAACTCGCCTTCGGTCGGACGGCCAAGGTGCGAACAAACCATCACGGCCGCGCCTTTTTCCAGGGCCAGCTTGATGGTCGGCAGCGAAGCCAGGATTCGCGCGTCGCTGGTGACAACTCCGTCCTTGACTGGGACGTTGAGGTCTTCGCGGATCAATACGCGCTTACCTTGCAGATCGAGGTCGGACATCTTCAACACGGTCATGGGTCGCATTTCCTGAGTTACTGTTTTGTAGAGACAGAAAGTGAAGTAGCTGTTTGCAGATAATGCTCTGCTACATCCAGCATTCGGTTGGCAAAACCCCATTCGTTGTCGAACCAGGCCAGGATGTTGACCAGCCGGGGGCCGGAAACACGGGTCTGACTGGCATCGACGATGGCCGAATGTGGGTCATGATTGAAATCACAGCTTGCATGGGGGAGCTCGGTGTAGGCCAACAGGCCTTTGAGCGGGCCACTGGTGGCCGCCTCACGCAAGATCCGGTTGACCTCCACGGCGTCGGTATCGCTGACGGTCTGCATCGTAATGTCGAGGCAAGACACGTTAACCGTTGGCACACGTACGGCTTTGGCCTGAATTCGCCCGGCAAGTTCCGGCAACAGGCGTTCGATGCCGCGCGCCAGACCAGTGGACACCGGAATCACCGACTGAAACGCCGAACGGGTGCGACGCAGGTCTTCATGGTGGTACGCATCGATCACCGGCTGATCGTTCATCGCCGAGTGAATGGTGGTAATCGACACATACTCCAGACCAATGGCCTGATCCAGCAGGCGCAACAACGGCACGCCGCAGTTGGTGGTGCAGGACGCGTTGGACACCAGCAGCTCATCGCCGGTCAGGCAATCCTGGTTCACGCCGTAGACGATGGTGGCGTCGACATCCGACTCGCTGGCCATCGGCTGGGAAAACAGCACCCGGGGGGCGCCGGCGTCGAGGAAACGCTGGCCGTCTGCACGGGTGTGGTAGGCGCCGGAGCATTCCAGCACCAGATCGACGCCCAGGGACGCCCAATCGATGCCTTCGGGGGTGGCACTGCGCAGGACCTTCACGCAGTCGCCATTGATATGCAGACAATCGCCGTCGACCTTCACCTCGCCGGGAAAGCGCCCGTGGGTGGAGTCGAAGCGTGTCAGGTATTCGATGCTGGCCATGTCGGCCAGATCGTTGATCGCGACAATTTCAAACCCGGCCTTCTCGCCTCGCTCGAACAACGCACGCAAGACGCAACGACCAATCCGGCCGTAGCCGTTGAGTGCAACTTTGTAGGGACGCGGTTGAGGCATGGGGTTCTCGATTACCGTGGTGAATCAGTCAGTGCGACGTTGCCTGAATGACCGCTATCGCGGGCAAGCCCGCTCCCACAGGGATTTTTGGTGTGACACAAATTAGTGTTCACAACCCCGGCCCATGTGGGAGCGGGCTTGCCCGCGATGGCGTCAGCTCAGACGACGCAACTTCTGGATCAGTCTTCCAGCAGCTCTTCAGCCTGACCCAGGATGTTTTCCAGGGTGAAGCCGAACTCTTCGAACAAGGCCGGCGCAGGCGCCGACTCGCCGTAGGTGGTCATGCCGATCACGCGACCTTCCAGGCCGACGTATTTGTACCAGTAGTCCGCGTGAGCGGCCTCGATGGCGATACGGGCGCTGACTTGCAATGGCAGAACCGACTGCTTGTAACCGGCATCCTGGGCATCGAACACGCTGGTGCACGGCATGGAAACCACACGCACCTTGCGGCCTTGCTCGGTCAGTTTGTCGAAGGCCTGAACGGCCAGGCCGACTTCCGAACCGGTCGCGATCAGGATCAGCTCAGGCTCGCCCGCGCAATCTTTCAACACGTAGCCACCGCGGCTGATGTCGGCGATCTGCAGGGCAGAACGGGTTTGGTGTTGCAGGTTCTGACGCGAGAAGATCAGGGCCGAAGGACCGTCTTTACGCTCCAGCGCATACTTCCAGCTCACGGCCGATTCAACGGCATCGGCTGGACGCCAGGTGTCGAGGTTCGGCGTGCAGCGCAGGCTGGCCAGTTGCTCGATTGGCTGGTGAGTCGGACCGTCTTCGCCCAGACCGATGGAGTCGTGGGTGTAGACATGGATCACGCGCTGCTTCATCAGGGCCGACATGCGCACGGCATTGCGGGCATATTCCATGAACATCAGGAAAGTCGCGCCGTAAGGCACCAGGCCGCCATGCAGGGCAACGCCGTTCATGATGGCGGTCATGCCGAATTCGCGCACACCGTAGTACATGTAGTTGCCGCTGGCGTCGTCAGCCGTGACGCCCTTGCAGCCTTTCCACAGGGTCAGGTTGGAACCGGCCAGGTCAGCCGAACCGCCGAGGAACTCAGGCAGCAGCGGACCGAAAGCGTTCAGCGCGTTCTGGCTGGCCTTGCGGCTGGCGATGGTTTCGCCTTTGGCGGCCACTTCGGCGATGTAGGCATCGGCCTTTTCGCTGAAGTCTGCCGGCAGTTCGCCGCTGAGGCGACGGATCAGTTCGTTGGCTTCAGTCGGGAAAGCAACGGAATAGGCCGCGAAACGCTGGTCCCACTCGGCTTCGACGGCGCGGCCGGCTTCCTTGGCGTCCCACTCGGCGTAGATGTCGGCCGGGATTTCGAACGGGCCGTGGTTCCACTTCAGCGCCGCACGGGTCAGGGCGATTTCCGCGTCACCCAGCGGGGCGCCGTGGCAGTCTTCCTTGCCTTGCTTGTTCGGCGAACCGAAGCCGATGGTGGTCTTGCAGCAGATCAGGGTCGGCAGCGGGCTCTTGCGTGCCGTCTCGATCGCGGTCTTGATTTCTTCCGGGTCGTGACCGTCGACATTGCGGATCACTTGCCAGTTGTAGGCTTCGAAACGCTTCGGCGTGTCGTCGGTGAACCAGCCTTCGACTTCGCCGTCGATGGAAATGCCGTTGTCATCGTAGAAGGCAATCAGTTTGCCCAGGCCCAAGGTACCGGCCAGGGAAGCGACTTCGTGGGAAATGCCTTCCATCATGCAGCCATCACCCAGGAACACGTAGGTGTGGTGGTCGACGATGTTGTGCCCTGGACGGTTGAACTGGGCCGCCATGACTTTTTCAGCCAGGGCAAAACCCACGGCGTTGGCCAAGCCCTGGCCCAGTGGACCGGTGGTGGTCTCGACGCCCGGGGTGTAACCGAATTCCGGGTGGCCCGGGGTGCGGCTGTGCAGTTGACGGAACTGCTTCAGGTCGTCGATCGACAGGTCGTAGCCGGTCAGGTGCAGCAGCGAATAGATCAACATCGAACCATGACCGTTGGACAGCACGAAGCGGTCACGGTCGGCGAACGATGGATTGGTCGGGTTGTGCTTGAGGTAGTCGCGCCAAAGCACTTCGGCGATATCTGCCATACCCATAGGGGCACCGGGATGGCCGCTGTTGGCTTTTTGCACGGCATCCATGCTGAGTGCACGAATGGCGTTGGCACGCTCACGACGGCTGGGCATCGCTGATCTCCTGCGGGTTCTGAATCGAGAGTGATAAAAATGAAACGGAAAAAAGGCGAGCATTTTCCCTCACACGGACGCCTCGGGGCAATGACAGATAGTCATCTGGAGGCGTTTTTCCCATGGATTGCGACGCTTTCGCCTGATGAAACCTTTCCGCTGCTCGTTTGTAGAGTTAACCACCTCGTAAGAAGTGCCATCCATCGAGCAATATCAAAACTTTTTGATATTGCCCTTGCGGTGTTTCCGACGCGTGTCTAGACTGCCGGCCTTATGAATTTACGCGTGCCTTCCATTCAACATGACGATTGCGATGAGCTGGCAGCCCTGTGCAAGGCTGGCGGCGATCCTCTGCGGTTGAATGTATTGCGCGCCCTGGCCAACGACTCGTTTGGCGTACTGGAACTGGCGCAGATCTTCGGCATCGGCCAGTCAGGCATGAGCCATCACCTCAAGGTCTTGGCCCAGGCCGACCTGGTGGCGACCCGCCGTGAAGGCAATGCGATTTTCTACCGTCGCGCCCTGCCCCATACCGAACTGCTGGGTGGCAAGCTGCACGCAGCCTTGCTCGAAGAAGTGGACAACCTGTCCTTGCCTGCCGATGTGCAGTCCCGGATCACGCTGGTCCACGGGCAACGGGCGGCGGCCAGCCAGGATTTTTTTTCACGGGTCGCGGAGAAATTTCGCGCCCAGCAAGATTTGATCGCCGGCCTGCCGCAGTACCGCGAAAGCGTGGTGGCCTTGCTCGACAAACTGAGCTTCGGCGCTGGCGCCTCGGCGATTGAAGTCGGCCCCGGCGACGGCGCGTTTCTGCCGGAACTGGCGCGCCGCTTCACACAGGTCACCGCGCTGGACAACAGCCCGGCGATGCTTGAACTGGCTCGCCAGGTTTGCGAACGCGATGCGCTGGCTAACGTTACCTTGCAACTGGCCGATGCATTGAACGGCGTCAGCCTGACGGCAAATTGCGTTGTATTGAACATGGTGTTGCACCATTTCGCCGCGCCGGCCGAAGCACTCAAGCGCATGGCCGACTTGCTGAAACCAGGCGGTAGCCTGTTAGTGACAGAGTTATGTAGCCATAACCAGAGTTGGGCCAGGGAGGCCTGCGGTGATCTCTGGTTGGGGTTTGAACAGGACGATCTGGCCCGTTGGGCCACCGCTGCGGGACTCGTTCCCGGGGAAAGCCTCTATGTAGGCTTACGTAATGGTTTCCAGATCCAGGTCCGCCATTTTCAGCGACCGGCTGGCAACACTCACCATCGGTAAATATCAGGAAAACATCGAGATGAGCGAATACTCCCTTTTCACCTCCGAGTCCGTGTCTGAAGGGCATCCGGACAAAATCGCCGACCAGATTTCTGATGCGGTGCTGGACGCCATCATTGCTGAAGACAAGTTCGCCCGTGTGGCGTGCGAGACTCTGGTGAAAACGGGCGTGGCGATCATCGCCGGCGAAGTCACCACTTCGGCCTGGGTTGACCTGGAGCAGATCGTCCGTGACGTGATCATCGACATTGGCTACACCAGCTCCAACGTCGGCTTCGACGGCGCGACCTGCGGCGTGATGAACATCATCGGCAAGCAGTCCCCTGACATCAACCAGGGCGTTGACCGTGCCAAGCCTGAAGATCAAGGCGCCGGCGACCAGGGCCTGATGTTCGGCTACGCCAGCAACGAAACCGACGTGCTGATGCCTGCACCGATCACCTTCTCGCACCAACTCGTGCAGCGTCAGGCTGAAGCCCGTAAATCCGGCCTGCTGCCTTGGCTGCGCCCGGACGCCAAGTCGCAAGTGACCTGCCGTTACGAAAACGGCAAGGTGGTCGGCATCGACGCCGTTGTTCTGTCGACCCAGCACAACCCGGAAGTGTCGTACAACGACCTGCGCGAAGGCGTGATGGAGCTGATCGTCAAGCACGTGCTGCCTGCCGAACTGCTGTCCAAGGACACCCAGTTCCACATCAACCCGACTGGCCAGTTCATCATCGGTGGCCCGGTGGGCGACTGCGGCCTGACCGGTCGCAAGATCATCGTTGACAGCTACGGCGGCATGGCCCGTCACGGCGGTGGCGCGTTCTCCGGCAAGGATCCATCGAAGGTTGACCGTTCGGCAGCCTACGCCGGCCGTTATGTCGCCAAGAATATCGTCGCTGCCGGCCTGGCCGAGCGCTGCGAGATCCAGGTTTCCTACGCCATCGGCGTCGCTCAGCCGACTTCGATCTCGTTGAACACCTTCGGCACCGGCAAGATCAGCGACGAAAAAATCGTCAAACTGGTCCGCGAAGTCTTCGACCTGCGCCCATACGCCATCACCAAGATGCTCGACCTGCTGCACCCGATGTACCAGGAAACCGCTGCATACGGCCACTTCGGTCGTACCCCGGCGACCAAGACTGTGGGCGACGACACCTTCACCACATTCACCTGGGAAAAAACCGACCGCGCCGACGCACTGCGTTCTGCTGCCGGCCTGTAAGCCTTCCCCCGCGGTACCCAAAAGCCCTGCACGGTTCGCCGTGCGGGGCTTTTTTTGGTTTCTCGCTTGCTCCCTCAAGGATTAGGGGGCGCATATTCTGCGTACACCGTCGAACCCTGCGGGAGCGGACTTGCCCGCGAAGAGGCCAGCACCGCCAGCAGAAATACCCGGAAAAACTCCCGCTCCTCACACCCACCATTAATGACCTAGCTTTCAAACACCCCCATGAGCAAGGACGCTCACGATGTTCCGCAACCTGCGCCTGTCTTTCACCTGTCTGCTGATTTTCTCCTGCCTGAACGCCCATGCAGAGCAATGCCCCGACTGGACTGCTGAACGGGCCTTGATCGAAGTCACCGCCCTGCAAAAGCAAATCGATAGCTGGGACGATCACTATCACCGCCAGGGTCGCTCGCTGGTCGCCGACGAGCTGTATGACCAGTCCCTGGCACGCCTCACCGAGTGGCGCCACTGCTTCAAGCCCGGTTCATCCACAGAACCACTGCGCACCGCGCGGGGCACGGTTCCCCACCCCGTCGTCCACACTGGCCTGGAAAAACTGCGCGACGCCCGCGCCGTCGAGCATTGGCTGCGCGGCCGCTCCGATGTCTGGGTTCAACCCAAAGTCGACGGCGTGGCGGTCACCCTGGTGTATCGCAATGGCCTGCTGGTAAAGGCCATCAGTCGCGGCGACGGCGTAAGTGGCCAGGACTGGACGGGCACGGCGCGCCAGATCCCGGCCATTCCCGGACAACTGTCGCAACCACGGGATTTGCTGGTGCAAGGCGAACTCTACTGGGGCCTGACCGACCACGTACAAGCTCAAGCCGGCAGCCTCAACGCCCGCACCACGGTGGCCGGCCTGATGGCCCGCAAGGTGCTGGATGCCGGACAGGCGGCGGGTATCGGCCTGTTTGTCTGGGACTGGCCACAGGGCCCCGCGACATTGCTCGCCCGCCATGCGGCCCTGAATGCGCTGGGCTTCCCGGATACCGCCGCCTACAGCCAGCCGATTGGTGGTTTTGCCGACGCCGAGCGCTGGCGTGATCACTGGTACCGCTCGCCCCTGCCCTTTGCCAGTGATGGCATCGTCCTGCGTCAGGAGCAGCGCCCACCTGCCGAACGCTGGCAGGCCAAACCGCCGTATTGGATCGCCGCCTGGAAATACCCCTTCGCCCAGGCCCTGGCCGAAGTGCGCAAGGTTCACTTCAAGATTGGCCGGACCGGGCGCATCACTCCCCTGCTGGAACTGACACCGGTGACACTCGATGACCGGCAAATCAAACGCGTCAGCGTGGGTTCCCTGCAACGCTGGCAAACCCTGGATATTCGCCCGGGCGACCAGGTAGCCATCAGCCTCGCGGGCTTGACCATTCCGAGGCTGGATGGTGTTGTGTTGCGCAGCACCGTACGACCCGAATTGAGGGTGCCGGCGGCAGAAGACTTTCATCCACTCAGTTGCTGGCAACCGACGCCGGGCTGCGAAAGCCAGTTTCTCGCGCGCCTGTCCTGGCTCAGTGGCAAGCAGGGCCTGTCCTTGCCCCAAGTCGGCCCCGGCACCTGGGAAAGACTGCTTGCAACAGGCCGCCTGAACAACCTGTTGGATTGGTTGACCCTCGATGCTCAAGAGCTTGCTAACATTGACGGTTTCGGCGAGCGCAGTGCCGCTCGTCTCGTGGACAGTTTCAACAGTGCCCGGCAACGCCCTTTTGTACGCTGGCTGAAAGCACTGGGCTTGCCGCCGACAGGCCAGGCAAACCTTGCCGGTTCCTGGCAGGAACTGGCTCAACGAGACACCGAGCAATGGCAGGCCGAGGCCGGGATCGGCCCGGGACGCGCGGCGCAATTGAGCGCATTTTTCCGCGACCCGCAGGTGCTGGCCCTGAGTGAAACTTTACGTGGGGTGGGGATCGACGGCTTTTAATGGCCGCAGAAACCCGCCCGTGCGGGAACCCTGTGGTACCGATGAGCTCAAACAAGCCATCGCTGCGTCGACCCGATTGCCTTTTCACCTGGAGCTTTTATGAAATTTCTTTCACCGCTCGCCCTGTTGACCCTCTGCAGCGTGTTGGCCGCCCCGCTGATGGCCGCCGAAGAGGCACCGGAGCTGACCGGTTGCGCCGCCAAGAAGCAAGGCATCATCAATCAGATCGAACTGGCCAAATCCCACGGCAATGCGGACCAGCAGGCCGGCCTGGAAAAAGCCTTGAGCGAAGTCACCGAACATTGCACCGATGCCTCATTGAAAAAGGAACGGGAAAACCGGGTCCTCGACGCCAAGCATGAAGTCAGCAAGCGTCAGGCCGACCTCGACAAGGCCATGAAGAAAGGCGATGCCGACAAGATCAACAAGCGCAAGGACAAACTCGCCGAGTCCCGCAAGGAGTTGCAGGACGCACTGGATGAGCTGGATAAGTAAGAACGGATAACGATCTGGAATCTCTGGTGTTGCCAAATCGGCCTTCGCGAGCCTGCTCGCGAAGACGTCAGACCGGGTACCGCCGATCAATGATCCCGAAACGCTTTATGACACGCGCTACAGGCGTCTTCGACCTTCTGCACCGCCGGCCCCAGGTTGCCGGCCTTGTAGGGCTGAACCTGACTGGCGATCACCAGTTCACCGGTCGCCGTTTCAAGGTCGCGGGCCATGCCCTGAAAGCGTGCCTGCTGCTCCCAGACATCGCTTTTGGCGCTGGTGTGATCTTCTTCGCGCACTTGAGGAAAATGCTTCCACGGCTCATGGGACAACGCGTCGAGCTTCACCGCACCGTCCGCGAATTTCTGGCCATCGAACGGAATCCGGCCACGCAACATGCCGCCCAGGTCTTCGCCGGTCTTGAGCATCTGCTTGAAAATAGCCTTGCGCTGACCGAGCGGCGAGTTGGGATCGACACCGCCGCAAGCGGTCAACGTCAGGCAGGCCAGCAATACAACAGAAAGTCTTTTAAGAGTCATGGTGGCTTCAAGTCACTGGAAACGGCGGCCAGTATCCTCGCGTCAACAGCAAACACCAATAGCCCTATTATCAATAAGGGTTGCCTGAGCGCATGGAGCACTCAGGCAACCGGCAAAGGAAATTACTCCATGAACAGCCGTTTCAAGGCGTGGCGTCACAGCCTGGCCTGGACCCTGCCGATGGTGGCCCTGCTCGCAGGCTGCACCGGTGGTGACAACAACAAACCGAAAACCCACGCCCTGGCCACCTACTCCAGTGCCACGTGGGAAGCGCTGCCGGCGGTGTCGGATAACGACCTTGTCGCCGGTTTCGGCTCGTGGCGCAGCGCTTGCAACCGACTCAAGGCTGACCCGGTCTGGGGCACGACCTGCACAGCGGCGGCCAACGTCCCGCAGACCGCCAACGAGATTCGTGGTTTTCTCAAGCAGAACCTTGATGTCTTCGGCCTGCGCGCCGCCAACGATAACCCCAACGGCCTGATCACCGGCTACTACGAACCGGTGTACCCCGGCAGCCTGACCCAGACCGCAACGGCGAACATCCCGGTGTATGGCGTGCCTGAAGACATGATCATCGTCGCTCTGGACAGCATTTATCCGGAACTCAAAGGCAAACGCCTGCGGGGCCGGCTCGAAGGTCGCGTGCTCAAACCCTATGACGATGCCGCCACCATCGAGAGCAAGGGGGTCAAGGCACCGGTGGTGGCCTGGTTGACCGATCCGATGAATCTGCAATTCCTGCAAATCCAGGGATCGGGCCGTATCCAGCTCGACAGTGGCCGTCAGTTGCGCATCGCCTATGCCGATCAGAACGGCCACCCGTATCGGCCCATCGGTCGCTGGCTGGTCGAGCAAGGCGAATTGAAGAAAGAAGACGTGACCATGGGTGCGATCAGCACATGGGCCAAGGCGAATCCGACGCGCATTCCGGAACTGCTGGGCAGCAACCCCAGCTACGTGTTTTTCACCCGTAACCCCGACAGCAACGAAGGCCCTCGCGGCTCACTGAACGTACCGCTGACGGCGGGTTACAGCGCAGCAGTGGATCGCAAAGTGATTCCGCTGGGTAGCCTGTTGTGGTTGTCCACCACCAAACCAGACGGTACGGCACTGGTACGCCCCGTTGCGGCACAGGACACCGGCGGCGCGATTGCCGGCGAAGTGCGTGCGGACTTGTTCTGGGGCACGGGCGAGGCCGCCGGGCAATTGGCCGGGGACATGAAGCAGCAGGGGCAGATCTGGATGCTGTGGCCCAAAGGGGCGGCACTGCCACAAGTACCGCAGGTGGCTGATGCAGAAAAGACTAAACCCTGAGACCGGCGCTGCCCGTTAGAAAGCTTTCGCGAGCAGACTCGCTTCCACATTGGAATGCATACCCCTGTGGGAGCGAGCCTGCTGGCGAAGTGGAAATTCAAACAGATACAACAAAAAACGACACGATCAGGCCCATTCCCACCAGCCAGACCAGCGACCGCAAAATCGCCCAGTCCGCGAGATAGCAAATGATGTAAAGCAGCCGACTGGTGATGAACAACACCGACAGCACATTGATCGTCACCAGTTCGGCATTGCCGACCAGGTGCGCCACGATCACGGCTGCCGCAAACGCCGGGGTCACTTCGAAGCCGTTCAGTTGCGCCGCGTGTGCGCGACGACCAAAACCATTGAGCGACTCGAGAAAGTCCCGGGGGTCATGGTTGTCTTTCAGGTTGTACCTGCCACTGGCCTTGGCGATACCCGTGCACAGATAGGGCAGGAAAATCGCAATCAAAATGCACCATAGAGCAACCGTCATAGAGCAGTCCTTTCTTCAGGTTATAGACAATCGGGCTCCCTCGCGGGCCGGTCAGAACTTCATGACCAGCATGCCAACCAACACCAGCCCACAGGCTAAGAGCCGAGGTCTGCCAAAAGGTTCTTTCAGATAGCGCATGCCGAACAGCACCACCAGAATCACACTGATCTCGCGCAACGCCGCCGCTTCGGCAATAGAGCCCAACTGCATGGCCCACAGCACCAGAGCGTAGCTGAACAATACGCAGAACCCGACCGCCAGCCCCAATCTCCACTGCTCACGCCAAAACAGCTTGAACGCCGGCCGCTTGCTCACCCAGGCCAGCAACGGAAATGGCCAGGCACTGAGCAACGTCACCCAGACCAGGTAATCCAGCGGATGCGACCAGCGCCGCAGCGCCTGGCCGTCGATGTAGGTGTAGCAACCGATGCACAAGCCAATCAGCGCCACCACCGGCAACATCGACCACGGCAAACGCGCACCGCCGCCGCCCTGCCAAAGCAGGCACAACATGCCGAGCGGGATCAACAGAATCCCGAAAATCTGCTGATCCGTCAGCGACTCGCCGGCAAAGATCAGGGTCAGCGCCAGCACCACCAGCGGCGACAAGCCTCGCATCAGGGGATAGACCAACCCCAGGTCGCCGACCCGATAGGCCTGGATCAGCAAGTAGCGATAGAGCAACTCGAACGCCGCCGATGCCAGGATCCACGGCCAGATGTCCAGCGGCGGTAACGCCACGAATGGCAGCATGATGGCGACAAAGAGCAACGCCACGCTGTCCATGCAGGCCACCACCAGCAGCCGTTCGGCGCTGAATTTGATCAGGGTATTCCACGCCGCGTGCAACAGCGCCGCTACCAACACCAGTGCTGTTGCAAGCACGGCACACTCCTTTTGTTGAACCCCAACCTGTTGGAGCGAGCCTGCTCGCGAAACGCGTGAAGGCAACGCAGCCAGCCAGTGACTACGCGTCTTCGTTGACGTCCTTCGCGAGCAAGTTCGCTCCTACCGTATTCGGGCGGATAATTGATTCGCCATAGGTCAGCGGCTGTTTATACTGCAAGCGACCACGCCGCACTCAGTTGCGCACAGACCAATTCCAATAAAATCTGCCCCTGCCCGCTCTCGTCGAGAACGGACGTTGGCACGCGTATGCCTGATCACAGCGTCAAGACTACCGACAGAGACCTTGCGCATGCCACTCGCTTTGCTGGCCCTCGCTGTTGCCGCGTTCGGCATCGGCACCACCGAATTCGTCATCATGGGGCTGTTGCCCGACGTCGCCCGCGATCTGGCCGTGAGCATTCCTCATGCCGGATTGCTGATCACCGGCTATGCACTGGGCGTAGTGTTCGGTGCGCCAATCCTCGCCGTCGGCACGGCGAACATGCCGCGCAAGGCCACGCTGCTGGGCATGACGCTGATGTTCATTCTGGGCAACATGCTTTGCGCGCTGGCGCCGAACTACGCCACGCTGATGGCCGCGCGAGTGATTACGGCGCTCTGTCACGGTGCATTCTTCGGCATCGGCTCAGTGGTGGCCGCCGGACTGGTGGCGCCGAACAAACGGGCCCAGGCGATTGCCATGATGTTCACCGGCCTGACCCTGGCCAACGTGCTCGGCGTGCCACTGGGCACGGCGCTCGGTCAATATGCCGGCTGGCGATCGACCTTCTGGGCGGTGTCGGTGATCGGCGTGATCGCCGCGATTGCTCAGTGGGTGTGGCTGCCAAAGAACATCGCCATGGACAAAGCCAACCTGGCCAGCGAATTCAAGGTATTGGGCAAAACCAACGTGCTGCTGGCGCTGGGCATGAGCGTGTTGGCATCGACCAGTCTGTTCAGCGTGTTCACCTACATTGCGCCGATCCTGCAGGACATCACCGGCGTCAGCCCCCACGGCGTGACCATCATGCTGCTGTTGTTCGGCGTAGGATTGACCGCCGGCAGCATGCTCGGCGGGCGCCTGGCCGACAGCCGCCTGCTGCCGTCACTGGTCGGCATGGCGCTGGCCGTGGTGGTGGTATTGGCTGCATTCAGCCAGACCAGCCACTCGGTGATCCCGGCCGCCATCACGCTGGTGCTGTGGGGAATCTTTGCCTTCGCCCTGTGCCCGATCCTGCAATTGCTGATCATCGACCAGGCCCATGAGGCACCAAACCTGGGCTCGACCCTGAATCAGAGCGCATTCAATCTCGGCAACGCAGCGGGCGCCTGGATCGGCGGCCTGGTGGTGGCCAGCGGTGCCGACCTGGCCGACCTGCCCTGGACGGGCGCGCTGGTCAGCGGCTTGACCGTACTGACAGCGCTGTATTTCATCTATCTGCAACGGCGCGATACCGCCGCCGTCAACGTAACCGGCTAAACCAACGCCTTGCGGGGCTGATCACTTTTCGAGCTCATGCGGATCGGACTTCCGGTCTCGGTCCGCCGCTTCCTTTGGTGCATCACCTTCGCTACGAATTTGCGCATGACTGATCAGCGCGAAGATGAAGCTGCCACCGATGATATTCCCCGCCAGCGTCGGCCCGGCGAACACCAGCCAGAAATCCTTCCACGGCAATTCACCAGCGAACACCAGGTAGGAAACCTCGGCCGAACCGACCACGATGTGGGTGAAATCCCCCAGCGCCATGAGGTAGGTGATGAGGATGATGATCCACATCTTGGCGCTCTCCATGGATGGAATCATCCAGACCATGGTGGCGATCATCCAGCCGGAGACGATGCCCTTGGCGAACATCTGGCCGGCATCGTTCTCCATGACCTTGCGCCCGATGTCGAGAAAGGCCAAATCGGTTTTGCTGTCGAAGATCGGCAGCTTCAGCATGACGTAGGCCACCAGCAAGGTGCCGCACAGATTGCCGACCAGCACCACCGTCCACAGCCTGAGCAAGCGACCGAAGTTGGCCAGCGTGGGCTTGCTCATGATCGGCAATACGGCGGTCAGGGTGTTTTCCGTGAACAACTGTTGACGGGCGAGGATCACCGCGAGAAAACCCGCGCAGTAACCGAAACTGGCAATCACCTTGAAGCCTTCACCCTCTGGCAGCCGGGAATTGAGCAAGCCCATACCCATCAGGGAAAGGCCCATGGTCAGGCCGGCGGCCAGCGCCGACCACCACAGCGCGGCGATGCTGCGCTCAAGCTCCTGATCGCCCTGGGTGCGGATGATTTCGTGCAGCACCGCCGCGCGCGGTGGCTGGTTTTTTTCGACCTCGTGCTGTTCTTTCGCCGAGAGGTCGGGGGTCTTGCCGTCTGTTGGCGTGATCATGACATGGTCACCGTGGGGGGCTTTTAGCTACGACCCCCGTGGCTCACGGCTGTTCAGTAGGCGGGTAAATCTTCGGTGACGGCACAACCGCTTTCGCGAGCAAGCTCGCGCCCACAGGTGCAACACGCGCCTTGTGGGAGCGAGCCCGCTCGCGATGAAGCCAACGCCGATGTCACTTCGTAACCAATTCATCTTCCTTGAACTGGTCTTTGACGTACTTGATCTCGGTGCGGCCGTGGGGCGCCGGCAGACCGTCTTCACCGAGGTTCACAAACACCATTTTTTCAACGGTGAGGATGCTTTTGCGGGTGATCTTGTTGCGCACTTCACAGGTCAGGGTAATCGAGGTGCGACCGAATTCGGTGGCGGTGATGCCCAGTTCAATGATGTCGCCCTGGCGCGAGGCGCTGACGAAGTTGATTTCTGAAATGTACTTGGTGACGACGCGCTGGTTGCCCAACTGGACGATGGCGTAAATCGCCGCCTCTTCGTCGATCCAGCGCAACAGGCTACCGCCGAACAGGGTGCCATTGGGGTTGAGGTCTTCTGGTTTAACCCATTTGCGGGTGTGGAAATTCATATTCACTCCTGAGCGTCTTGCCGAATGATGGGCGCTATCTTGGCAGACCCCGGGCTAGAGCTCTATTAACCATCGACTATGGTCTCGATTACCGTTCGGACATTGACCAACAGAAAGACTTTGGAAGATCAGCATAGCCCGCTATAATCGCCCCCGTTTCAAAACGGTAACCTCAACCTGGTACCGTTTTCCCGCCACCTGTCCGAGGGGCGCTGCAGCAGGTTCAACCTGTCAGGCTCGGATGGGGCGTTGCTTGGCTGTCATCGGCCAGACACTAAACGCACAACGGCGCCCATTCGCATACATTACGAATGGAGGCTCTTCATGAGCGCTGTTATCACGCCTGCAGATTTTACCGATTACAAAGTGGCCGACATGTCCCTGGCAGCCTGGGGCCGTCGCGAAACCATCATCGCCGAATCCGAAATGCCAGCCCTGATGGGTCTGCGCCGCAAGTACTCCGAAGAGCAACCGCTCAAGGGCGCGAAGATCCTCGGCTGCATCCACATGACCATTCAGACTGCCGTGCTGATCGAAACCCTGGTTGCCCTGGGTGCCGAAGTACGCTGGTCGTCCTGCAACATTTTCTCGACTCAAGACCAGGCCGCTGCGTCCATCGCCGCTGCCGGCATTCCGGTTTTCGCCTGGAAAGGCGAAACCGAAGAAGAGTACGAGTGGTGCCTGGAGCAAACCATCCTCAAGGATGGCGCGCCTTGGGATGCCAACATGATCCTCGACGACGGCGGCGACCTGACCGAGCTGCTGCACAAGAAATACCCGCAGGTTCTGGATCGCGTCCACGGCGTGACCGAAGAAACCACCACCGGCGTACACCGCCTGCTGGACATGCTGGCCAAGGGCGAGCTGAAAATCCCGGCCATCAACGTCAACGACTCGGTCACCAAGAGCAAGAACGACAACAAGTACGGCTGCCGTCACAGCCTGAACGATGCGATCAAGCGCGGTACCGACCACCTGCTGTCCGGCAAGCAAGCGCTGGTCATCGGTTACGGTGACGTGGGCAAGGGCTCGGCTCAGTCCCTGCGTCAGGAAGGCATGATCGTTAAAGTATCCGAAGTCGACCCGATCTGCGCCATGCAAGCCTGCATGGACGGTTTCGAAGTGGTTTCGCCGTTCATCGACGGGATCAACAACGGCACCGAAGCCAGCATCGACAAGGCACTGCTGGGCAAGATCGACCTGATCGTGACCACCACCGGCAACGTTAATGTTTGCGACTCGAACATGCTCAAAGCCCTGAAGAAGCGCGCTGTTGTCTGCAACATCGGCCACTTCGACAACGAAATCGACACCGCTTTCATGCGCAAGAACTGGGCATGGGAAGAAGTGAAGCCACAGGTACACAAGATCCACCGTACCGGTGCCGGCAGCTTCGATCCGCAGAACGATGACTACCTGATCCTGCTGGCCGAAGGCCGTCTGGTTAACCTGGGCAACGCCACTGGCCACCCAAGCCGCATCATGGACGGCTCGTTCGCCAACCAGGTTCTGGCTCAGATCTTCCTGTTCGGTCAAAAGTACGCCGACCTGTCGCCAGCCCAGAAAGCCGAGCGCCTGACCGTTGAAGTACTGCCGAAGAAACTCGACGAAGAAGTGGCCCTGGAAATGGTCCGTGGCTTCGGCGGCGTGGTGACTCAACTGACCAAGACCCAGGCCGACTACATCGGCGTGACCGTCGAAGGTCCGTTCAAGCCACACGCTTATCGCTACTGACAGCAGCTGCAAGTGGCAAGCTTCAAGCGGCAAGTAAAAGCGGTTCGTTTACTTGAGGTTTGAGGCTTGTTGCTCGCTTCTTCATCGCTATTACGCAGCCGTTAGTTGCGGGTTTCAACGACGAGAGTCGGCGCTACGCCCTCTTGTAGCTTGCAACTTGCAACTTGCAGCTGGAGGCCCCCTCCATGTCCCAAGACCGTCGCTACAGCTTCGAGTTCTTCCCTACGAAGACCGACGCTGGGCATGAAAAGCTGCTCGCCACTGCCCGCCAGTTGGCAACCTATAACCCCGATTTCTTCTCCTGCACCTACGGCGCTGGCGGTTCGACCCGTGATCGCACCCTCAACACCGTGCTGCAGCTCGAAAGCGAAGTCAAAGTACCTGCCGCGCCGCACCTGTCTTGCGTGGGCGACAGCAAGGATGACTTGCGCGGCCTGTTGAGCCAGTACAAGGCTGCCGGCATCAAACGTATCGTTGCCCTGCGTGGTGACCTGCCTTCGGGCATGGGCATGGCCAGCGGCGAATTGCGCCATGCCAATGACCTGGTTGAATTCATTCGTGAAGAGACCGGTGATCACTTCCACATCGAAGTGGCCGCTTACCCGGAGATGCACCCGCAAGCGCGCAATTTCGAAGACGATATCGCCAACTTCGTCCGCAAGGCCAAAGCCGGCGCCGACAGCGCAATCACCCAGTACTTCTTCAACGCCGACAGCTACTTCTATTTTGTCGAGCGTGTACGGGCACTGGGCGTGAACATCCCGATCGTGCCGGGGATCATGCCGATCACCAACTACAGCAAACTCGCACGCTTCTCCGACGCCTGCGGTGCGGAAATTCCGCGCTGGATCCGCAAGCAACTGGAAGCCTACGGCGATGACACCCAGAGCATTCAACGCTTTGGTGAGCAAGTCATCACCGAGATGTGCGAACGCCTGCTGCAAGGTGGTGCGCCAGGGCTGCACTTCTACACACTGAATCAGGCCGAAGCGAGCCTGGCGGTGTGGAACAATCTGAAGTTGCCGCGCTAAAAGCGATCAAAGCAAGACCAAAAGATCGCCGCCCGCAAAGGCGCCTGCATGGAAACCGACGTTTCTGCAGGCACCTTCGCAGGCGGCGATTTTTTGCTTTTCACAGCACATTTGTTGATGCGCAACACATGGAGATAGAGCTTCTGGACCCAGTTTCTGGCTCTTTCCCGTTTCTCGTCGTAATCTCAAACCTATGCCTTTGATCACACAGTTATTCGCCGTGCTTGTTTTCACTTGCCTGAGCTTTGCCGCCCGGGGCGAGAAATTGCGCATTGTCACGGAACCCTGGGCTCCTTACGTCTATGAGGAGAACGGTAAATCCCTGGGGCTGGACTACGAAACCACGGCAATCGTCTTCAAGCGCCTGGGTATCGAAGTCGAGTGGCAATTCCTGCCGTGGAAACGCTGCCTGTCGATGCTTGAAACCGGCCAGGCCGATGGCGCGCTGGACATTTTCCACAGCGATGAACGCGACGCGACCCTGCTCTACCCCAGCGAACCGCTCTCCGAAGTGCAGTTCGTGATGTTCTACGCCAACGAACGACCGCACCCCTTTCGCACGCTCGACGAACTGCGCGGCCTGACCATCGGCACCTCACCGGGCTACCTGTACAGCCAGGACTTCAGGGAATCGACACTGTTCACCCGTGAACCGGCGCCGAGTCATGAAGCCAACTTCGGCAAACTGGTGCGCGGGCGCATCGACCTGCTGATCACCGATCGCCGGGTCGGCCAGCACCTGCTCGACGAACTGCACATCCGCGACCAAATCACCGAAAACCCGACCGTCATCAGCCAGCAGAGCCAATTCCTGGCAGTGCGACGCAATGCTGGCATGGACTTGCTGGTGCAACGCTTCGGCGCTGAACTCAAGCGCTTCAAGCGTGAGCCGGCCTACGCAGAGCTAAGCGCCCGATACGGTGCCGACCCGGCCACCGTGGTGAACCCGCCGGGCCCCACCGCCACTACGGTAAAAACCGTTGAGCAGCAGGAAAGCGGCGCGCAGTGATTGCTCTGTTATACTCCGGCCTTCCCGCCAGGCTCACGCCCGGACGCTCGGAATCGTTCAAGGCATCTCGACCCCGCTACAGCGCAGCTTTGCGGCCCGCGCGAGCGCTCCTGACGAGCTTTCGAAACCCAGTAGGACCGGACGGGATTGCGTTCCTCTTAAACGCCATTCGCGCCAGGCAAGACTCCCATTGGGCCAAGCCCTAACTAAAACAGGATTACTCATGTCCTTTGCTTCCCTCGGTCTCTCCGAGGCTTTAGTCCGCGCCATCGAGGCAGCGGGCTATACCGAGCCTACTCCGGTGCAACAGCGGGCCATTCCCGCCGTGTTGCAAGGTCGCGACCTGATGGTCGCGGCACAGACAGGTACGGGTAAAACCGGCGGTTTCGCCCTTCCGATCCTGGAGCGGTTGTTCCCCAACGGTCATCCGGACAAATCCCAGCGTCATGGCCCGCGTCAACCGCGCGTACTGGTCCTGACCCCTACTCGCGAGCTCGCCGCGCAAGTGCACGAAAGTTTCAAGGTCTACGCACGTGACCTGAAATTCGTCAGCGCCTGCATCTTCGGCGGCGTCGGCATGAACCCGCAGGTTCAGGCCATGTCCCGCGGTGTAGACGTACTGGTGGCCTGCCCCGGCCGCCTGCTCGACCTCGCCGGCCAAGGCAGCGTCGATCTGTCCCACGTGGAAATCCTCGTGCTGGACGAAGCCGACCGCATGCTCGACATGGGCTTCGTCCACGACGTGAAAAAGGTCCTGGCCCGCCTGCCGGCCAAGCGGCAGAACCTGCTGTTCTCGGCAACCTTCTCCAAGGACATCACCGACCTCGCCGGCAAGTTGCTGCATAACCCGGAACGCATCGAAGTCACGCCGCCGAACACCACGGTCGAGCGCATCGAGCAACGCGTGTTCCGCCTGCCGGCCAATCACAAACGTTCCCTGCTGGCGCACCTGATTACCGCCGGTGCCTGGGAACAAGTGCTGGTGTTCACCCGCACCAAGCACGGTGCCAACCGTCTGGCCGAGTACCTGGACAAACACGGCCTGAGCGCCGTCGCGATCCACGGCAACAAGAGCCAGAACGCCCGCACCAAAGCCCTGGCCGACTTCAAGGCCGGTGACGTACGCATCCTGGTCGCCACCGACATCGCCGCCCGCGGCCTGGACATCGACCAATTGCCACACGTGGTCAACTTCGAACTGCCGAACGTCGACGAAGACTACGTGCACCGTATCGGCCGGACTGGCCGTGCCGGTCGTTCGGGTGAAGCGATCTCGCTGGTGGCACCGGACGAAGAGAAGCTGCTCAAAAGCATCGAACGCATGACCAAGCAGAAAATCGCCGACGGCGATCTGATGGGCTTCGATTCGAGCGCCGTGGAAGCCGAGAAGCCTGAAGTTCGCGAGCGTCCGGATGTGCGTAACCCGCGCAATCCACGTGGCCCGCGCGGCGATGGCCCGAACGGCGGCGGTGGCGGCCGCAAGGACAAGGGCAAGGACAAAGGCAAGGAAAAACCAGCGGCCTCCGGTCGCGGCGAGCGCCCGGCCCGCGAGCAAAAGCCACGCGAAGGCACGCCGGCCCGCGAACAGCGTCAGCCAAGCCAGCCGCCACGTGCCGCTGCTGATCGTGCCCCGGACGAGTTCCTGGACGACGATATCGATAACTTCGGTAACCGCGTCGACTACGTGCCACAGCAGAAGCCGGCCCAGGGCCGTGGCCGCCGTCCGGGTGCTCCGGCACAAGGCACGGCAGCCGGTTCGGGCGCACCACGTGGCGGCAAGCCACAAGGTCGCCAGAACGGTCCGCGCAGCAGCGATGGCGCCAGCACCGGCACGCCACCGGCCAAACGCAGCGGCCCACGCAATGGTGCACCTCGTGACGGCCAGGCCCGTCGCGAAGACTCGCGCAACCGCCGTCCGGCCCGCGACGACCAGCCTCGTTCGGAGCCGGCCGTGCAGAACCCGCGTGGCCCGGCGCCGAAGATCATGCACAAGGAGTCGAAGGCTGATCGCTTCCCGACACCTGAGCAACTGGATCAACTGCCAAGCCGTCCTCGCGGAGAAAAACCGGCATTGCTGACCCGCAATCGCTGATTTATCGCCGAAATAAAAATGCCCCGACTCGAAAGAGCCGGGGCAATTTTTATGGGACAAAAACAATCCCTGTGGAAGCGGGCTTGCCCGCGATGGTCGTGAACGATAACGCGTTAAACCAGATGCCCAGCGGCGCCTATAGGTTTTTCGCGAGCAGGCTCGCTCCCACAATGGATGTGTGCCCGGCAATAAAAAACGCCCGTGCTCTGAAAAGCAGCGGGCGTTTTTTGTGTCAGGGGCGAAAAATTATTTCGCTTTCACACCTTCAAAGGTGACGTACAGCTCAACGGCGTCGGACTGTGGACCCAGGTCCATCATCTTGCCGAAATCAGTACGTTTGATGCTGGTAGTGCCTTCGAAGCCGGCACGGTAGCCGCCCCATGGATCCTTGCCTTCACCCAGGAAAGTGGCCTTGACCACGACTGGCTTGGTCACGCCAGCAATCGTCAGGTCGCCGGTCACGTCAGCAGTGGCTTTACCGTCGGCATTTTTGCCGGTGGATTTAACGCTGGTGGACTTGAACGTAGCCTTGGGGAAATCAGCCACTTTCAGGAAGTCTTTGCTGGAGATGTGCTTGTCGCGCTCAGCGTTGTTGGTGAAGACGCTGGCGGTGTTCACGTTGAACTCGATCTTGCTGTCTTCAGGCTTGGCAGCGTCAAAGCTGAACGTACCGTCGATGTCCTTGAAAGTACCGGTGATGTAGCTGTAACCCAAGTGGCTGATCTTGAAGTCAACGAAGGCGTGCTGGCCTTGTTTATCGACAACGTAGTCAGCGGCCATGACGTTGGCGGACAGCAGGGCGGAACCGATGGCCAGAGCGGCGAGAGTCTTTTTCAACATGCTTGGTTTTCCTTGGGAGTCGAGGTTGAATTTCAGGCTTTGCGACCCAGCATTCGCTTGAGGGTCACATCACGATCGATAAAGTGGTGTTTCAAAGCTGCCAACGCATGGAGGCCGGAAAAAATGACCAGCGCCCATGCCAGGTAGAGGTGAATCGCACCGGCGTTATCTGCCTGGTCCGGAAGTCCGGAAACCAGTGCAGGCACTTCAAACCAGTCAAACACCGGAATCCCGACACCTTCTGCGGTGGAAATCAGGTAACCGGCAATCATCACGGCAAACAAACAGAGATACAGAAAGACATGGCCCAACTTGGCGCCCAGACGCGTCATGGGGCTGTAGCTGGTCAACGTCGGCGGTGGCGGGCTGATGAAACGCCACAACACACGCAACACCATGAACGCCAGCAGTATCAGCCCGATGCTCTTGTGGATGTCCGGCCCGGCTTTACGCCAGGGGTCGTAGTAACCCAGATCGACCATCCACAGACCCAGGGCGAACAAACCGAACACCGCCAGCGCTACCCCCCAGTGCAGGAAGATGCTGACCCAGCCATAGCGAGAAGTGGAGTTACGTAGCTGCATTGCCTAGATCCCTGTAAGTGCTGGCCCAAGACTATCGAGTTATCTATCGAATTAAAGCGGAAAATTTTGCTTTGAAATATCGAGAAATACGATCAAGAGTGTGAAATCGCTGAGTTAAGAAAAGATTAAAGGCCAAATTGTCAGTAAAAGTGAATACAAATCTGAGAACACCTGTACTGAACGATTTATTCGATTTCTGCTTACGGTTTTTCCTCAAGCAAAGCACGGGGCCCTGGGGCCCAATGCCGATCAGTTAGACGAAAGCGCGTTATCGTTAATGACTGTCGCGAGCAAGCTCGCGCTTGCGGTGGCTCGCATTCTCTTGACTGATCGGCGTGAACCTGTGGAGAGGAGTGATCACTCCCGCTGGATAGCACGGCTTACCCGTTTCCCTAATTGTGGTAGACCTGACGTATCTCTAGGCATACAGGATCGTAAGGGTTCATCTGACATTTGAAGTCCGATTCATAACCATGTCCTTTGGGAAAAAAATGGCCGTTTGCACAGCCAGAAAGGGCCATCAATAAAACGGTCAGTGCGAGTGCTTTCATGGGACCTCCAGGTTTTGAAGATCCTGGGGTTCAAGAGCAGCCGCCATCTATCATTTCGCTCTGATTCGATTGTGGGACGCATCTGACACATCGTTGAGGCGTGTAGGGCCGCGTAGTTGAAAGCGGAATTTATGGCAAAAAAAAGCGCGACCCATGGGCCGCGCTTTTTTTACACCTGAAGGTTACTGAGCCTTCGCCTCCGTTGCCGGAGCCGGGGTGGCTGCCGGTTTGGCCGCTGGCTTCTTAGCCGGTTCGGCTTTCTTGACCGGTGCCTTGGCCGGGGCTTTTTTCGCCTCGGTCTTGGCTGCCGGTTTCTTCGCCGGAGCTTTCTTGGCCGGCTCGGCTTTCACCGGTGTTGCAGGCTTCGCTGCTTCGACCGGGGCTGGCGCAGCGGCCGGCGCTGGTGCAGGAGCAGGAGCCGGCGCTGGTGGCGCGACAGGCTCAGGGGCCTTGACCGGTGCCGGTTTCTTCTCGTCATCCGAGCCACCAAACAGATTGGTGAAGAAGTTGCCCTTCTTCGCCGCCACCGCGCCAGCACCTGCTGCCGCAGCCGCCACCGGAAGCACTTTCTCCGGCTCAAACGATTTGCCCGCCGCCAGGTCTTCTACCTGACTGGCCGCACGCTGACCGGTGCGCAATGCGCCTTCCAGGGTGCCGGGGTACAAGGTGTCGGTGTGTTCGCCGGCAAAGGCTACGCGCTGGACCGGACGTTCCCACAGGCGCCAGAACTTGCTGATCTGGCCGGGACCGAACGCCAGGTAAGCGCCGCCCATCGATGGGTCGGTGCTGTAGCGACGGATTTCATAACCGGTAAACGCACCACGGGCCTGCGGATAAAACGCATGCAGGCGAATCAGCACCTGATCGACCATTTGCTTGTCGCCGAACGCCTGCATCACCCGGGCGTTGTCGCCGGACAGGTTGATCACCACGTTGGCACCGCCCTTCAACGCCGGCTCGACCCACAGCATGCCCAGACCGGTGTTGCTGTAGATCTCGCCGGACATGCGCGCCTTGCTTTCCCACACAGGCGTCTTGAACTTGAGCATGATCTGGTCGCGCCAACCGTAGTTAGTGCCTTTGATCGCCGCCTGATGCTGGGCGTCCAGCGCCGGGGTCATCTGAATCTTGTTCAGGGCGCGCAACGGCACGGCCAGCACGACGTAGTCAGCTTGATAGCCGACACTGCCGACCTTGACGGTGACGCTGTCCTTTTCCTGGGTGATGGCCGAGACCGGGGAGTTGGTCTTGATGATTTTCAGCTGCTTGACCAAGGCCTGGGCCAGCACCGGGCTGCCCCCGACCAGACGCGAAGCGCGCAGGTCACGGTCCGACACGCCACGATAAACACGGCTCTGCTGCGCGTAGTACAGCAGCGACAGGCGCGAAGGTTCGTCGTAGCGAGTACGAATTTGCTGGTTGATCAACTGACGCGCGGTGGCCGGCAGGTTTTGCTTGTCGAGCCAGCTGGACACGTTGATCTGATCCAGGGCGTGCAACGTGTTGGTGGCGGCCGGGTTCTGCGGGTCGTCGATCGAACGCGCCAGGTCGTCCACGGTCTTTTCGTAGCGCTTGAGTGCGTCGGCGGTGGCCGGCTCCTTGATCGCCAGGTCGGCAGCGCTGTAATACACGCCGTCGATCAGATAGCCCGGGGTACGCACAAACTCAGGCGCTGGTGTGGTGCTCAGCTTGAAGGTCGAGACGTACTTGTTCAAAACCGGCTGGGTCTTGTCGTTGCCGATCCACTCGCTGGTGGCCATGCCGGAGCGACCGCCCAGGCTCGGTTTGGCTTCCAGCAGCGTGACCTGCCAGCCCTTGTTCTGCAGTTCGTAAGCCGCCGTGAGGCCCGAAACCCCACCGCCGATCACGATCGCGGTTTTATCCTTGGCCAGCGCAGACACGCTGAACAGCCCCAACATCACCAGCGCACAGGCGCGCAGCCAACCGACAGACATTCAGCGAACTCCGGAAATACACGAAAAAATAGCGGTTTTTGCGAGCCAGTCGGCTCAAGAACCGCGAAGGATACGTCAGCCGCCAGACGCCTGCCAGCAGCGTCTGATCGCCCTATACAAAGTAGCTCAATCGACACAATGGGTTGTCCCCACGCGATCCATTGCATAGGCTTGCGCGATTGTAGGTCCGCGCTTGTCACGGACCGCCTCCAGGAGAGTGAAAATGGGCCTGAATAAACAGTGGATGGAACGCGATCTCGCGGTGTTGTGGCATCCCTGCACCCAGATGAAAGATCACGAACAACTGCCACTGATCCCGATCAAGCGCGGCGAAGGCGTCTGGCTGGAAGACTTCGAAGGCAAACGCTACCTCGATGCCGTCAGCTCCTGGTGGGTCAATGTGTTCGGCCATGCCAACCCGCGCATCAACCAGCGCATCAAGGATCAGGTCGATCAACTCGAACACGTGATCCTCGCCGGTTTCAGCCATCAGCCCGTGATCGAGCTGTCCGAGCGCCTGGTGAAGATGACGCCGGAAGGCCTGACGCGATGCTTCTACGCCGATAACGGGTCGTCCTGCATCGAAGTGGCGCTGAAGATGAGCTTTCATTACTGGCTCAACCGCGGTCAGCCGAACAAGAAGCGCTTCGTGACCCTGACCAACAGCTACCACGGCGAAACCATGGCGGCGATGTCGGTGGGCGACGTGCCGCTGTTCACCGAAACGTACAAAGCCCTGCTGCTCGACACCATCAAGGTGCCAAGCCCGGATTGCTACCTGCGCCCCGAAGGCATGAGCTGGGAAGAACACTCGCGCACCATGTTCGCCGCCATGGAACAGACCCTGGCCGAGAACCACGACACGGTCGCGGCAGTGATTGTCGAGCCGCTGATCCAGGGTGCCGGCGGCATGCGCATGTACCACCCGGTGTACCTCAAGCTGCTGCGCGAAGCTTGCGACCGCTATGGCGTACACCTGATCCATGACGAAATCGCCGTCGGCTTCGGCCGCACCGGCACCATGTTCGCCTGCGAACAGGCCGGCATCCGTCCGGATTTCCTCTGCCTGTCCAAGGCCCTGACCGGTGGTTATCTGCCGCTGGCCGCCTGCCTGACCACCGAAGACGTCTATAGCGCCTTCTACGACGACTACCCTACCCTTCGCGCCTTCCTGCACTCACACAGCTACACCGGCAACCCGCTGGCCTGTGCGGCGGCGCTGGCAACGCTGGATATCTTCGAAGAAGACAACGTCATCGAGAACAACAAGGCCCTGGCGCGGCGCATGGCCTCCTCCACCGCGCACCTGGTGGATCACCCTAACGTCAGCGAAGTGCGCCAGACCGGCATGGTCCTGGCCATCGAAATGGTCAAGGACAAGGCCAGCAAAGAGGCCTATCCGTGGCAGGAGCGCCGTGGCCTGAAGGTGTTCCAGCATGCGCTGGAGCGCGGTGCTTTACTTCGACCTCTGGGCAGCGTGGTGTATTTCCTGCCGCCGTATGTGATCACGCCGGAGCAGATCGACTTTCTGGCCGAAGTGGCCAGCGAAGGCATCGACATCGCGACTCGCGACAGCGTCAGTGTTTCGGTGCCGAAGGACTTCCATCCGGGGTTCCGTGATCCGGGCTGACCGTCACTGCACGACCCTGTGGCGTGGGAGCAAGCGCCCTCGCCCCAAAAGCGACTCCGATCGAATTTAGTAGAGACCCCCAATGAGACTGTCCCGTTTCTTTATCGACGCCCCCCTGAGTACCGGCGAACACGAATTGCCCGAAGCCCAGGCCCATTACATCAGCCGCGTGTTGCGCATGGCCGAGGGCGATCTGCTGCAACTGTTCGATGGCTCGGGCCAGGAGTTCCGCGCCACTCTGGTTGAGGTCGGCAAGAAGCGTGTCGTGGTTCAGATCGACGAGCAGTTCGCCGGCCAGGTCGAATCGCCACTGCAGATCCATCTCGGTCAGGGCCTGTCCCGTGGCGAGCGCATGGACTGGGCGATCCAGAAAGCCACTGAATTGGGTGTCAGCGAAATCACCCCGATCTTCAGCGAGCGCTGCGAAGTCCGGCTCAAGGACGAGCGCGCCGACAAACGCCTGCTGCACTGGCGCCAGGTCGCGATCAGCGCCTGCGAGCAATGCGGGCGCTCACGGGTGCCGGTGATTCATCCGCCGGTGCTGTTGGCCGATTGGTTGAAGCAGACTCAGGCTGAATTGAAGCTGGTGCTGCACCCGGTGGCCGAACCGCTGGTCAGTCATGCCAAGCCTGCGACGCTGGCCTTTCTGATCGGCCCGGAAGGCGGGTTATCGGATGCGGAAGTGGATCAGGCCAAGGGCGCTGGTTTTCATGCAGCCAGGCTGGGGCCTCGGGTATTGCGTACAGAGACTGCGCCGGTGGTTGCCTTGGCGGTGGCCCAGCAGCTTTGGGGCGATTTCTAGGCCCCTGTCGCGAGCAGGCTCCCACAGTTCAAATGCGTTCCACTGTGGGAGCCTGCTCGCGATGGCCGCGACGCGGTCTACGGGAACAGCACCGATCACTATTGCACCGGATCGCTCACCGGCCTGGCAATGATCGCCTTGAGTTCGCTGGTCATCGGAAACTCAAGGTTCAAACCCTTCGGCGGAATCGGCTGTTCGAACCAGCGCTGGTAGATGCCGTTGATTTCCCCCGAACTGTACAGGTCCCCCAGTGCGCCGTTGACCAGTGCCAGGAACTGCGGGTCGTCCTTGCGCACCATGCAGCTGTAGATTTCCCGCGATTGTTCCTCTCCCACCACCACCCACTTGTGTGGGTCATGGGCCTTGGCGCGCTCGCCGTAGAGAAGCGCATCGTCCATATAGAAAGCGGCGGCACGACCCGATTGCAGCATCTGAAAGGCTTCGCCGTGGTCCTTGGCGCTGATCACGAACATGTCGATCTTGTGGTCGACGTTGTAGCTCTTCAGGAAGCGCTCGTTGGTCGTACCGGCAGTCGTCACCACGTTCTTGCCACGCAAGTCGGCGAAGCTTTTGATACCGCTGTCCCTGGCGGTCAGCAATTGGCCTTTTACATAGATGAAGCCATAGGAAAACGCCACTTGCTTCTGCCGCTCGGCGGTCACGCCCGTGGAGCCACACTCCAGGTCCACGGTACCGTTCTGCACCAGAGGAATGCGTGTTTGCGAGGTCACCAGGTTGTAACTCACCTTCAGGTCCGGCAACGCCAATTGCTGCTGGATACGCTCGACAATCTTGCCCGCCAGATCCACCGAATAGCCCATCGGTTTGCCGGTTTGATCACCCACGTATGAGAACGGCACTGACGCATCGCGATAGCCCAGGGTAATGCTCTTGGCGTTGGCGATCTTGCTCAGGGTGCCGGTCAGTGGGGCCTCGTTGGCCTGGACCTGACTCGCGAGCAACAGTCCGAGGGTGCAGCCGAGCAACGTGATTTTTTGCATTGTTATTCTCCGTTGTGGGTGTTGGATGAGGGTCATTTCAAACGAGCAGCGATGACAGTGATTTCCACCAGTACCTGCGGTCTCGCCAGCTCGGCCTGCACGGTCGTGCGGCTCGGGGCCTGCCCTGGCGATAGCCAGTTCGACCAGACCTCATTCATGGCGGCAAAATCGTCGGTGATATTTTTCAGGTAAATGGTCGCGCTGAGCATTTGATCCTTGTGGCTGCCGGCTTCGGCCAGCAACGCATCAATCCTGGCCAGCACTTCGCGGGTCTGACCGCCCACGTCCGAGGCTTCACCCGGCACTTGGCCAGAGAGAAATACCAGATCGCCAAACGTCACGGCGCCAGACAACCTCGGGTTGCTGTGGAGTCGGGTAATGGTCATTGCAGTGTCCTCTTGGCAAATAAAAGATCAGGCGGCCCGGTGGTTGAAACCGTGCATATCGATGGAGGGCCGGCGCTGGCCGATCAGTTCACTGAGCAACCGCCCACTGCCACAGGCCAGGGTGAAACCCAACGCGCCATGACCGATGTTGAGCCACAGGTTGCGATAGGCCGTGGCGCCCAGCAACGGCACGCCGCTCGGCGTGGCCGGGCGCATCCCGGCCCATTCGGTGGCCGCGTCATAGGCCCCGGCATTGGGGAAGGTGTCACGGGCCTGACGCTTGATCAGCGCCAGTCGCTTGGGGTCTATAGCAGGATCAAAGCCAACGATGTCGACCATCGCAGCCACCCGCAACTGCTCGCCGATTCGTGCGTATACGATCTTGCGGTCATAGTCGGTGATGCTCACATCCGGGGCCTGGTGGTCGGGGCCGATGGGCACCGTCAGGCTGTAGCCCTTGAGCGGGTACAACGGCAATTGCAGACCGGGCAATGCCAACAGCGGACTGCGGTGGCCGGCGGCGATCACCAATTGATCGACCGGCAACACTTGCTCGCCCAGATCGATGGCGCTGACGCTGCCGTTGGCGTGGCGAATGCCGGTCACCGCTTGCCCCAGGCGTAACTCGCAACGCCCGGACGCTTGCAACCGTGTAGCCAAGAGCCGGCAGAAAGCATGGCAATCGCCCACTTCTTCGTCCGGCGTATAAATCGCACCGACAAAGGGTGCATCGGCCAGGGCCGGCTCAAGTTGAGCGCACTCGGCCGCCGACAGCACCTGTTGCTGCTGAGGGTCGGCCAGCCGCTGGCATGCATGCTCGAAGCTGGCACGCTCCCGGAAGGTCACCAGTTTGCCGTTGCGCCGCCATTGGAAGCCTGCCAGCCCATCGTCTTCGCGCCATGCCTTCAATGTGCCTTGACTGAACAGCGCCAGCCGCAGCAAGTGTGCGGCGTTCTCACGGTTGACCGAGCGGCGGCAAGCGCCGAGAAAGGACGCCATCCAGCGCCACTGCGCAGCGTCGAACCGCGGGCGCAGCTTCAAGGGGGAATCGCCGCGCAGCATCCAGCCAATGGCTTGCAACGGCACACCGGCGTCAGCCAAAGGTGCGACGTAGCGATAGGAGAGTTGCCCACCATTGGCGAAACTGGTTTCGCTGCCCAACGCGTCCCGCGCCTCGATGACGGTGACCTCAAAGCCGTCGCGCACCAGCGCATAGGCCGTTGCCAGACCAATCACGCCGCCGCCGATGATGCACACACGCTGAGCCATGTCCGTCCTTAAAACCGTTGTGATGACGAAGCCGAGGTTAGGGCCAGGTGACAGGCGGCGAACAATGAATAAAGATGCTTAACCCATAAACAAAGGTTATGGACTCGCCATGCGCCTCCGTCACATCGAGATATTCCAGGCCATCCGCCAAACCGGATCGATCAGCGCCGCCGCGCAATTGCTGCACGTCTCGCAACCGGCGGTGACCAAGGTGCTACAGCACGCCGAGCAGCAGTTGGGGTTCCCGTTGTTCTTGCGGGTTCGCGGCAAGTTGCAAGCGACGCCCGAAGCGCTGGAGCTGGAGCGCGAGGTCGACAAGGTCAGTGAAAGCTTGCAAGGCGTGCGGCGCCTGGCCCAGAGCCTGCGTCGCGAACCGGGCCACAGCCTGCGGATCGGCGCCACGCCGGCGCTGGCCCTGTCGTTGTTGCCGCCGGCCATTCACGAGTGGACCGCACGCTACCCGGACATCGCCTGCGAATTGTCCAGCGCCCATAGCCGTGAGCTGGTGCAGAACCTGCTGATGCGGGAAGTGGATGTCGCCCTGACGCTGCAAAGACCGGATCATCCGGGGCTCAAGGCCCAAGCCTTGGCGGGCGGTGTATTGGTGGTGCTGGCACCGGCGGGTTACTGGCCATCGGCGCAGGCCGGCATGCCATTGTCATTGATGGCCCTGGCCGATGCGCCGCTGATTGGCTTGTCCAGTGCCGACCCGCTGGCCGCCCGGCTCGACACCTACCTCGAAGCGGTCGAACCGCCGCCCCGGGTGCGCATCGCGGTGCAGACCTATTCGCTGGCCCGGGCGATGGTGGAGTCCGGTGCCGGGCTGGCGGTGATCGATCCGTTCACGGCCCTGGGCGCCTCCCCCGTCACAACGACTATTCGCCCTCTCGCGCCACCGCTGCCCATCACCCTGTACGCGGTGACCCGCGCCACGGAACCGCCGCCCCACACTTTGAGCGACCTGTTGCAGGTGTTCAGTCGACAGGCCCAGGCACAACTCGATCGCATTGCTGGTCTTGCACCGGACCTGTAGGAGCGATCACAGGACATAAAAGAAAATCGCCACGAAGTGCAGCAGGCTCCCGGCAATCACGAACAGATGCCAGATCCCGTGGGCATGGCGCAGGCGATGATCGAGGGCAAAAAAGATAATGCCCACGGTGTACAACACCCCGCCCGAGGCCAACCACGCAAAACCGGCGACACCCAGTGCCGCCAGCAATGGCTTGACCGCCACCAGCACGATCCAGCCCATCACCGCGTAAATCACGATCGACAGAATCCGCGCTTCCGAGCGCGGCTTGATCTCCTGCAAAATGCCGATCAGCGCCAGCCCCCAGACAATCCCGAACAACGTCCAGCCCCAGGGCCCGCGCAAGGTCACCAGGCAAAACGGCGTATAGCTGCCGGCGATCAGCAGGTAGATCGAAAAGTGATCGACCTTCTGCATGATCACTTTCTTGCGCCCGCGCACGCTGTGGTACACGGTCGACGCGCTGTACAACACCAGCAAGGTGAAGGCGTAGATCGCCATGCTGACAATCTTCCACGGACTGCCGTCCAGACTGGCGACGACGATCAGCCAGACACCCCCGACAAACGCCGCCACCGCCCCAATCAGATGCGTCCAGGCATTGAGTCTTTCCCCGTGATACATCGGTCATTCACCTCGAAAATCATTAGCCCAACGTACAAGGCTTAGGCCTGAAGCTTAAGAGCGCAATGTTTCAGAACACAATGGCCGGTTTGCCGGTGTCAGCGCCTCAAGTTTTACGTTGATCGTCATGGCGCCATCGCTGGCAAGCCAGCTCCCGTAAAGGCCCGTACAATCGAGCCATTCGAACAAGAGTCCGCGCCATGCTGATTGACGAAGAGTTGACCCTGAAAAAACTCGAGGTGTTCCTGGCCTTCATGCGTACCGGCAATCTGTCCCGGGCCGCGGCCGAGTTACAGACCAGCAACGTCAGCGTGCACCGGGCGATCCACTCCCTGGAAAGCGCCTTGCGCTGCCCGTTGTTCAAACACGAAGGCCGCAACCTGACCCCGCTGGAAAGCGCCTACGTGCTGGAAGAACGGGCGCAGAAGCTGATTCAGGACGTGGTCGAGAGCGTACGCCTGACGCGCGAGGCCGCCGGATTTTCCGCTGAACGCTTCAAACTGGGCTCGCTGTATTCGCTGACCGTGAAAACCGTGCCGCAGTTGATCATGGGCCTGAAAATCCGCCGCAGCGAACTCAACATCGACCTGATCCTTGGTTCGAATTTCGACCTGCTCTACAAGCTCAAGAACATGGAAGTGGATGCGATCCTGGTGTCCCTGGACGACAGCATCAACGACCCGGATTGCGAGCAGATCCAACTGTTTTCCGACGATATCTTCCTCGCCACGCCGGCCGATTCGAAGTTCGCCCAACGCACCGAAGTCGACCTCGCCGAAGTGCGCGACGAAACCTTCATCACCCTGAGCCAGGGCTTCGCCACCCATCAGGACGGCAAGCGGGTATTCGAGCAGGCGGGGTTCGAGCCGAAGGTGGCGATGCAGGTCAACGACATCTTCACCTTGCTGAGCATGGTCAGTTCGGGGGTGGGTTATGCGTTGCTGCCGGGCAGGATTGCGGCGGTGTACGAGAACCGGGTGAAGCTGATCCCGTTGCAGGAAAAATACCGGTTGCAGCAGCACATCGGCGTGGTGTTTCTCAAGGCCAAGGAGCGTGACCCGAATCTGTTGGCGCTATTGGCAGAGTGTCGGATGTATGCCAATCGGCAGGTTTGAGAGCCGCCGCACGTCTTTGGCGAGCAAGCCTCGCGCCTACAGGGATTACGCAATCCCCTGAGGCGCAAGGCTTACCCTCTAAGGCATCAGCCCATTAATCCGCGCATGACCAGAAACAGCACCGAAGGCCCGAGCAAACAGCCTAACGCCGTGTAGAACGCGGCGGTCAGGCAACCATAAGGCACCAGCTTCGGATCCGTAGCCGCCAACCCGCCCGCCACGCCACTGGAAGTGCCCATCAAGCCACCAAAGATCACCGCACTACGTGGATTGTTCAGACCAATTACTGGCGCCACGAACGGCGTCATGACCATCACCAGAATGGCTTTGATCAACCCGGCCGCAATCGACAGCGCCATAACCTCGGAACTGGCGCCAATGGCAGCCCCGGTTACCGGTCCGACGATATACGTCACGGCCCCGGCACCAATGGTGGTCAGGCTCACCGCATCGGTATATCCGAAGGCCATAGCCACCGCGACACCAGCGATGAACGACGTCCCGACGCCGACGAACAATGCCAGTACTCCGACAAAACCGGCACGTTTGAGCTCATCGACGCTGACGCCGAATGCCGTGGCCACAATGGCGAAATCACGCAACATTGCACCGCCCAGCAGACCGATCCCGGACAGCAACGGGATGTCCACCACGCCTTTCTGGCCACCGGTCAACGCACCACCGATGTACGACAACAACAGACCGAGCAAAATGGCGATGGCCGAGCCGTGCAAGCGGCCTTTGGTGAACGTATTGGAAATCCAGTAGGACACCCACATGGTCACGCCGACAATCGCAAAGCCACTGATCATGCCGTAACCGGTAATCACCTTCATCATCGATTCGTACATGGCGATTACCCTACAGTCTTGGGTGGAATGACCGAGGCCGGTTCTTTGTTACCAATTCGAACCAGGACTGGCACCAGCGCAAAAGCGATGGTAACTGCAGCTACACCCGCCAGAATCGCCATTGGCCCTCCCTTGAGCGCGCCATAAACGTTCTGCTGTGCCGCCATGGCAACGACAATCGGGATGTAAATTGCGCTCCAGAACTCTACGCCCTGTTCGGTTTTACCCTTGAACCAACCGCTTTTGTTGAGACAACTGCCGAGCCCGATCAACAACAACATCGCAATACCGACACCGCCGACGTTGGCCGGTATGCCTATCAGCTTGCCAAGCAGTTCACCGATGAAAATACCCGTCAGGGTACAAAAGGCGAGAAACGCCACACCGTAAATAATCATTGTTGTAGTCCTCAAATTGCATCGTCGAATATTGTTTTTGTTGTTCGAAGCCTGAGTCAGTGATCTAGGATTGGCGGCTTCCCTCCTCACGCAACAGCGCCTGCAGGGTATCGAGCCGGGCACCGTCGAAAGCCATCACGGTCCCCTGCTCGAACACCCGGCGCGCCAGCCCGGTCAGCACCGCACCGGGCGGCAGTTCGATCTGTAGACGTACGCCACGCTCATAAGCGCTTTGTACCGTGCCGCGCCAGTCCACCACGCGGCACATGTTGAAAGCGAGGTCGTCGCGCAACGCTTCGATGTTGGTCACCATCCGCGCGCGGCTACCGCTGAGATAACCCAGGACCGGCGTTTTCAGTGGCACCGTGGCGAAGGCTTCGGCCAGGACCTTCGCCGGTGCATCCAGCAGCGGGCAGTGCGACGGCACGCTCACCGCCAGACGCTTGGCCAGCCCGGCACCACGGCCTTTCGCCAACCCGGCGACCGCTTTCATCGCGCCATCGCTGCCGGCGATCACCACCTGGTTATCGGCGTTGATGTTGGCCAGGTAAACCGGCGTGTCGTCGCCGTGAACCTGGGCCAGCAAACCTTCGACCGTCGCCAGATCCAGACCGATGATCGCGGTCATGCCGTAGCCCAGAGGATAAGCCTGCTGCATCAACTCACCGCGCAGGCTGACCAGATGCAACGCATCGCTGAAACTCAGGGCTCCGGCCACCACCGCTGCCGGGTAGGCGCCGATGGACAAACCGGCGACATAATCCGCAGCCACTGACAGTTGACGTGAGGCCGCCACACCCGCGATCAACAGGCACAATTGCACCGCCCGAGTCGACTGCAAGGCTTCGGCAGAATCCAGTCGCAAGACATCCTCACCGAGCACGTCGCTGGCCTCGTTCAGGGTTTCCCGAGGCAAGCGCTGGAGCATGCCCGGCTGCTGCGCGCCCTGACCGGGGAACACCAACAAGCTGCTCACGCTGCCTGCTCCTGCGGGTTCCATGGATCGAGCACCAGACAAGCCTGGCTTGCGTTCTTGAGCAGCACGCGATTCGAAGAACCGGCCCATTCACGCAACGCGACGGCGCCGCATGGCGTCTGCAATTGCATGTCCACTACACAGATGGCGCGGTCCAGAATCGCCACCAGCGCCCGGGATTCAGCACGGCTTAGCGGCTGCGGTGTACGAAGTATCAGGTCGAGGTCACTGCCCTCATGCAAGGCTGCAAACCCGCTGGCCAGTTCAAACCCGGCACTGCCGCTGACACCCCAGACCCGACCGCAACCCTCCAGCATCGGCCGCAATTGAGCCAGGGCCTGAAGCACCGGCAAGTCCCGATCGATATCGACATGACAGAGCGCCTCCGGCGACACCCGACGGGTGATCGAAGCAATCGCCATCGACGCCGCGTAACGCTGCTCACGCAGACGGCCACGCACACCGACCGCCACCTGCCCGGCCGCTGACAAGGCACGCCGCACCACCACCGGTTGCCCGGCGCGGACAGACTCAATCACCCACGCCGGCGCATCCGCTGGCAACTGCTCCGGGGTCATGCCCCAGAGCAGGTCGTGGGCCAACAGCGTGTTCACCACTGCGCCCTCAGCAGTTGGCGAACCAGGCTGGAGGCCGTGCGATTGGTGGCACCGAGGCGGCCACTCAGGTCGCGTCCCTTGGCAGCGACATCGCCGATCGCCAATGCCAGGCACTCGGTCACCCGCGCCAGATCGTTCGCCGACGGTTGTTCGATCCGCTCCACCGACAAGGTTTCCCAGAGCAAACCGAGGCTGGCATAACTGTCGATGTCATAGGCCATCGGTGGCACGCTGGCGGCCAGGGTTTCCAGTTCTTCGACACTGCGCAGCGTCACCCGCGCCGCCGATGCCTTGCCCATGGCATGCACCATCACCCCAGGATCACGCAAGGCAATCAGTCGGTTGGCTTGATAGCCGTGGGCGAGAAAGGCCCCGGACATGGCCTTGCCCACTAACAAGCCGATCACGGCGTGGCCAGCCAGTCGGGCACGGGCATAACTGTCGGCGGCACCGGCCAGGGCCTGATGAATACCGAGCGCTTCTTCGCGCCGGCCATAAGCCTGGCTCGGTACATCAACGATGGCGATCAAGGCGCGTTTTTGCGGTTTGTCCTGATCGGCCGTGATGACTTCATCCACCGCCTTGGCCAGGCCCCAGCCTTCGAGCAAGCCCACTTCACCATGACGGGCACGAACGAAACGGTTATCCGGATCGGCCACCACCGCGATAAAACGAACGGCTTGTTCACCTAGAACGCCATCCGCCACCTTCAGCGAGGCCGGTAAACCTTCGACCGCTTTGGTGCCAGCACTCAAGGCGTTGAACCAGTTCAAGCCCCTCAGGGAATACGCACTCATGAGCGCTCTCCTTGATACAGATCGCGAACCACTGAAGGCTCGATTTGCGGCCCGGCGTCCAGACGCGCCAGCCGTTGCAGGAACAGTTCGGCCTGAGTGCTGCGTTGCTGCGCGGGCAAACCCTGCTTGAGCAACGCGCTGACCTGCTGGCGGATCTGCGCCACGTCGTCATCGGCGTAGCGATCCACCAGGCCGGTGGCAAACCGTTGCTCGCCGCCGGTCAGGCTCCAGATGAACGGACGATCCCGTGAGTCGTATTCCTCAAGTCCGGCCTCCTGTTCGATCACTTGCGGGCCGTTCAGGCCGAGACGCGCTTCCTGAGTGACCAGCAAGTAGCTGCACAAGCCAGCGGCAATCGACATGCCGCCGAAGCAGCCCACGCTGCCGGCCACCACGCCAATCACCGGTTGGTACTGGCGCAGGTCGACAATCGCCGCATGAACATCGGCAATCGCCGCCAGGCCGAGGTTGGCCTCCTGCAAACGTACGCCACCGGTTTCCAGCAGCAGCACGGCACGGGTCGGGATGCCGTTGCGGTTGTCTTCGGCCGCCAGCTCCAGTGCCCCGGCAAGCTTCGCCCCGCCGACTTCACCGAGGCTGCCGCCCTGGAACGCCCCTTCGATAGCCCCGATCACCACCGGCAAACCGTCAATGCTGCCCTTGGCAATAATCACGCCGTCATCGGCCTGTGGCACCACGCCCTGACGCGACAACCAGGGCGACATGACCCGTTGAAACGGGTCGAGCAATTCGCGAAAGGTACCGGCATCGAGCAAGGCCTTCGCCCGTTGGCGGGCGCCGAGTTCGACGAAGCTGTGCTTGTGCAGCAGTTCTGCGTTGTCAGTCATGGCCGATCTCCTCGAAACCCTGCTCCAGGCGCAAACGCACCACGCCGGGGGTGGCGCCGAAATCGTGAATGTCGATGTCCATCGCCGGCGGTGTCTGCCCGTCGAACATCCGTGCAAACAGGTGCTGCCAGCGTTGCTCGCTGCCATTGACCGAGGTCTGCACGGTGATGGTCAGCTTGCCGGCCTGACCCGGCTCGATCAGCACTTCCAGATCGCCCGAGCCGACACAGCCCACCAGTGTGCGGCCGCGTGGCGGCTGCCCGGCGGGGAATTCAAAGGATAAGGTTTCCATCAAAAAGCTCCCTGATTGATGCCGTCGCCGGACTCGATGCGGTCGATGAACAGGCAGGCGGCGAGCAGGTCGGCAGCACCGCCAGGCGAGGCATTCAGCGCGATTAATTGTTGGTCCAGCTCATGCAGGCGACGGCGACCGGCCAGGCTGGCACTGCCACCCGCGTCGAGTACCGCCTGGGCGCCGCGCTGCATGGTTTGCAGGCCTTGCTCGCCGGCGCGGTAGAGCACGCAGGTGTCCGCCAGACTGGTCATGATTGCCAGCAGCGCATCGAGCCGGGCGTTCTGTTCGCCATGACTGGCGGCGCGGCTGCGCTTGAGTTGCGGCAGGGCGCGCTGGGTGACCGCGGGGAAGCCCAACTGCGCTTCTTCCCGCGCACCGCGAGCGCCGTAGCGCTGGGCGACCTGGGCACCATGGCTCAGCGGCCGTGGTGCATGGCGGTCGTTGAGCAAGGCCAGGCGTGCGGCGCGCAAAGCGATGGAACCTGCGGCAGTGGATTCAGGCTCCAGCGCGGAGGCCGCGACCAACAGGCCTAACGCCCAGATGGCTCCGCGATGGGTATTCACTCCGTGGGTGGTGGCGAGCATCGCTTGCTCGCCTTCCCGACCGATCAGCCCGATGGCCTCACGCAGGGGCAAACCGATCTCGCCGATCTCGATGGCGACCTCAGCCATTTCCTTGAACGCTGGCCACAACGCCAGCGCCGAGGCGTGCATCAGCCCCAGGTGCAAATCGGTATGGGCACCGCTGCCGCGTCGATCGACCAGCGCCGGTTTCGGCGACAGATCCGCTTCGTCGATCAGCGCGTCCACCGCCAGGTCCGCCAGGCGTTCGGCCAGGGTCAGGGTTTTCGCGTGCAGGTTGAATGCGTGCATTACCAGCTCCTGAATTTGGCGGGCGGGTTGTAGAGGCCACCGGACCACTCCACCAGATCGGCCACGCTTTTGGCGGCGAGCAATTCGCGGGTGGCGTCGGTGCGGCGGATGCCGAGGTCTTCGGGCAGGGCGATCAGGCCCTCGCGGCGCATGCGCGCCGTGTCTTTGGGGTTATGACGCAGGCCGATGGCGGTCACCCCCGCGACGGCGGCGATCATGGCCTGGCGCTCTTCCAGCGAACGGGCCTTGTACAGGTAGGCAATGCCCTCTTCGGTGAGCAGGTGGGTGACGTCGTCGCCGTAGATCATGATCGGCGCCAGCGGCATGCCACTTTTCTTCGCCACGTCGATCGCATCGAGGGTTTCGACGAAGGTCGGTTTGCCGCCCTCCTGGAAGGTCTCGACCATCTGCACCACGAGTTTCTTGCCGCGTTCGAGCATGGGTTCGGCCGCGTCGCTGTGGCGCATGTCGAGCCAGGCCGGCGTACCGTGGCGCCGGCCGCGCGGGTCGTGGCCCATGTTCGGTGCGCCGCCGAAACCGGCCAGGCGTCCTCGGGTCACGGTCGAAGAATGGCCGTCGCCATCGACTTGCAGGGTGGCACCGATGAACAGATCCACCGCGTATTGCCCGGCGAGTTGGCTGAACATGCGGTTGGAACGCATGGAACCGTCACGCCCGGTGAAGAACACGTCAGGCCGGGCGGCGATGTAGTTTTCCATGCCCAGTTCGGTGCCGAAGCAATGCACGCTTTCGACCCAACCGCTTTCGATTGCCGGGATCAACGTCGGGTGCGGGTTGAGCGTCCAGTTGCGGCAGATCTTGCCCTTCAATCCAAGGGATTCGCCGTAGGTCGGGAGGATCAGCTCGATGGCGGCGGTGTTGAAACCGATGCCGTGATTGAGCGACTGAACATTGTGTTTTTCGTAGATGCCGCGGATCGCCATCATCGCCATCAGCACATGCACAGGCTTGATGTGCCGGGGGTCGCGGGTGAACAGCGGTTCTATATAGAACGGCTTGTCGGCCACCACCACGAAATCGACCCAGGATGCGGGAATGTCGACGCGGGGCAACTCGCTGACGTCGTCCACCAGCTGATTGACCTGGACGATGACGATGCCGTCGCTGAACGCGGCCGGCTCGATCAGGGCCGGAGTGTCTTCGGTACTCGCCCCCGTGTAGATGTTGCCGGCGCGGTCGGCCATGAAACCGGCCGAGAGCACGACGTTGGGAATCAGGTCCACCACCAGCCGAGCATAGAGTTCGATGTAGGTGTGGATCGCGCCGATTTCCAGCAGACCGTCTTCGAGCAACTGGCTGATGCGCAAGCTTTGCGCACCGGCGAAGGCGAAGTCGAGCTTGCTGGCGATGCCGCGTTCGAACAGGTCCAGATGCTCGGCGCGTCCGACGCTGGGCATGATCATGTGCAAATCATGCAGCTTGCCGGGGTCGGCCTTGACCAACGAGCGGGAGAGAAAATCCGCCTGCTTCTGGTTGTTGCCCTCCAGCACCACACGGTCGCCGGGCAGAATCAACGCCTCCAGCGCCGCGACTATCTTGTCGGTGGGCAACACCACACCGTCGGCAAGGCCCCGCACCAGTGCAAGACGCCGCTGCTTTTCGCTGCGCCGCCGCGTCCATCGCGAGTCGGGGGATATTGTTGTTGTCATGACCACTCCACGGGTTCGCTGTCGTGGAGTCACCTTAAGAGCGTTGGGTGGGGGGTATCAATCAAGCAGCGTGGTGGATTATTACGGTCAGGGTAATGGTTGACCGTGCTGACGCTATCGCGAGCAAGCTCCCTCCCACATTGGATTTGCGACATTCATAAAGCGGTGGGAGCGGCAGTGCATTCATCGAAAAATCAGGATCAACCGGCCAACCCCGCCCCGATCAACAATTCCTCCAACGCCAACAAATCCGGCACCTTCGCAACCTGATCACCCACCTGCACCGCCGCTTTTTCCAGCGAGCACAACGGCACGTCGACATAGCTCAACTGACTGTCGAGCTTGTACGAGCGGGGAATGCCCTGGACCAGCATGGCGATGAATTTCAGCTCGGGGCGGCCGCCGAGGGCGTTGAGGATGACGATCCGGGCGCGCTCACCGATGACGATTTTACTGCCGCACGCCGACTCGAAACTGAGCAGCGGGATTTGCCGGTTGCGCCACGGTACTCGCCCCAGATACCAGGGCGGCGTGTCGAGGTCGAATGCCGCGGGCTGGTAGTCGATCAGTTCGGCGACCGCGACGTTGGGCAGGATCAGGTTGCGGTCGGCCAGTGGCAGCAAGAGGCCGGTGAGGTGGCTGGTGCGCTGGTCGATCAGCCGCTCAAGCATGGGTTTTGCTCCATAGGGCGATGCTTTCGAGCAGTACCGATTCCTGGTACGGCTTGCCGAGGTAGTCGTTGACGCCGATGGCCATGGCGCGGTCGCGGTGTTTCTGCCCGGTACGCGAGGTGATCATGATGATCGGCAGGTGCTTCAAACGCTCGTCGCTGCGCACCAGCGTTGCCACTTCGAAACCGTCCATGCGCGGCATTTCGATGTCGAGCAGCAATACGTCGGGCATGTGTTCTTCAAGCAGCAGCATGGCGTCGACCCCGTCCTTGGCCGTCAGCACATTCATGCCGTGGCGTTCGAGCAAGCGGCTGGTGACCTTGCGCACGGTGACCGAGTCATCGACCACCATGATCAGCAACGGCCGTTGCGGCTCGCTCTCGGTATCGGGATTCGCCGGACGCTGTGGCACATGCGCTTGCAGGGCGCGGATCGGCGCCAGCAAATCCAGGATCAGCACCACCCGGCCATCCCCCAGGATCGTCGCGCCGGACACGCCCTGCACCGCCGCGAACTGCGGGCCAAGGCTCTTGACCACGATCTCGCGAGTGCCGGCCATGGCATCGACCAGCACCGCGATGTGCCGCTCGTTGCACTGCACCAGCAGCACCGGCAGCGGCAGGTTCTGGCCCAGCAGTTTTGGCCGTGGACTGGTTTTCAACAGTTCGCCCAGGTAGCACAGTTCATAGCGTTGCCCGGCGTATTCATAGGTCGGCGGGTCGAGGCGGAAATGCCCTTCGAGCTCGTTGGGCAATACGCGGACGATCCCGTCGATGGTGTTCAGCGGGATCGCGTACTGATCCTCGCCACATTGCACCATCAGCGCGCGGTTGACCGACACCGTGAACGGCAGGCGAATGCGGAAGTGCACGCCCTGCCCCCGCACGGAATCGATGCTCATGCTGCCGCCCAGTTGCCGGACTTCTTCATGCACGACATCCATGCCGACGCCCCGCCCGGAAATCTGGGTGATTTTCTCGGCCGTGGAGAACCCCGGCTGCAGGATGAATTGCAGCACGTCGCGGTCGCTGATCTCGCTGTTCGGGTCGAGCAAACCGCGCTTGATCGCCTTGCGCCGCACCGCCTCCAGGGGCACGCCGGCACCGTCGTCGCGAATATCGAAAATGATGTCGCCGCCCTCGCGCAACAGATCGAGGGTGATCCGTCCCTGTGCCGGTTTACCCGCCGCTATCCGCGCCTCGGCAGATTCCAGGCCATGGTCCACGGCGTTGCGCAGCATGTGCTCAAGCGGTGCGGCCATGCGTTCGAGCACGTTGCGATCCATCTCGCCTTCAGCGTTTTCGACGATGAACTCGACGTCCTTGCCCAACTCTTCGGACACCTGACGAACGATGCGCTTCAAGCGCGGCAGCATCCGCTCGAACGGCACCATGCGCGTATGCATCAGGCCTTCCTGCAGTTCGGTGTTGATGCGGCCTTGCTGTTGCAGCAGGTTTTCCGCGTCCTGATTGCGCCGGTCGAGGGTTTCCTTGAGGTCAAGCAGGTCGGAGGCCGATTCGAACAGCGCCCGCGACAGTTGCTGCAATTGCGAGTGACGGTCCATCTCCAGTGGATCGAACTCCTCGTAACCCAGGCGTTCGGCGTCGACTTGCTGGCGACTGAGGATCCGGCCCTGGGTTTCGATATCGAGTCGACGCAGTTGATCGCGCATCCGCTCGATGGTGGTTTCCATCTCGTTCAGGGCGATTTGCGCATCGCTGACCTGCTGCTCGATGCGGCCGCGAAAGATCGATGTCTCGCCGGCCAGGTTGACCAGGTCATCGAGCAGTTCCGCCGAAACCTTGACCATGTCGGCCCCGGCATCGGGCTGCTGCGGGGCTTCGTTTTTTGCAGTGACGGGCAGCGAGATTGGCGCTGGCGCTTCAGGCAGTGTCGGGTGGCTGAAGTTCTTGATCGCGTCGATCAGCCGATCGGCCGGCGGCAAGGGTTCGCCGGCGCGGGTCGCGTCGAGCATTTGCGCCAGACGGTCATGGCTGCGTTGCAGCAGCTCGAACAACGCCGACGTGGGTTTCAGCACTCCGGTGGATAAATCTTCGTAGAGAAACTCCAGCTCATGGGCCAAATCGCCGATCGGGGCGATTTCCACCATACGGGCGCCGCCCTTGAGCGTGTGCAGGTCGCGCAGCAGGGTTTCCACTTCCTGACGATTCGACGGCTCGGCCTGCCAGCGCACCAGCGCCGCACCGGAGCTTTCGATAATGTCGAAACCTTCTTCGAGGAAGATGTCCAGCAGCTCGCTGTCGTGATGGGCCGAGTCATGGCTGGCCGCAGGTTCGATCACATCGGCGTGGCCCGTTTGCCCTTGGCGCAACACCCGGATCGCGTCGATCAACTCGCTCGAGTCGCCCAGGGGCTGGTGCTGTTTCAGTTGCTCAAGCAATTGCGCCAACCGCTCATGGCTGCGTTGCAGCAAATCGGTCAACCCGACGCTGTAGCTGTAACGACGGTCGACCAGGCCTTCGTAGAGGTGTTCCAGTTCATGGGCCAGGTCACCGACCGGCTCGACCTCGGCCATGCGCGCACCGCCCTTGAGGGTGTGCATGTCCCTTTGCAAGGACGACAGCGGCGCGACGTTCTGCGGCTCGCCCAACCAGCGCTGCAAGGCCTGGCCGGCGCTTTCGAGGATATCCACCGCTTCTTCGAGGAAGATCGAAACGATCTCGTCGTCCAGGTCCTTACCACGGTTCTCTGTAGGAGCTGGCTTGCCCGCGAAGGACTCACCGACACCGCGTTTTTCCAATAAAAACGCGTCATCGTTGACGACCATCGCGGGCAAGCCAGCGCCCACAGGGGGCAGGCTGTTTTCGAGTTCGGCGGTGGCATCGGACAGTTCGCGGATGCTCAGGGTGCGGCTGCCGTCACTACGAATAAGGCCCATGGCCGATGGGTCCAGGCTCTGATCGAGCAGACCGTGCAAGGCGCGAATCCGTTCCGGGCGCGGGCTGACTTCCTGGCCGGCAGCCAGTTCATCAAGCATGTTGATCAGCGCTTCGTGGGCACTTTGCGCTTCCTGGAAAAACGCCTCGCTGACCGCCAGACTGCTTTCTTCCACCGCACCGTAAAGGTCGAGCAAGGCTTCGCACAGCTCATCGACAGGATGCAGATCGGCCAGGTGCGCACCTTCGCCGAGGGTGGTCAATTCATCCAGCAGCGCACTGAGTTCCTGGCGTTCGCCAGGGTGTTGCTGCCAGCGTTGCAACAGGCTTTCGGCGTCCAGCAGGATGTCCATGCCCTGGGCCAGAAAGTTGTTGATCAATTGCGGGTCGCGCTTGATGCGCAGCCCTGTGCTCGGGGTGTTCGACAGGCTGGCCAGACGTTCGGCCAACAATGCCTGGGTGCGTTGGATCAAGGCCACAGCGTCAGGGATCCCGGCCAACGGGTCCGTCTTGAGTTGGCGCAAGCCGAGGCGGAACAAACCTTCGGCTTCCAACAGCAATTCGACTTCGTCCAGATCCAGGGCGATCTGGTGGGCCTTGTATTCCCGGGCCAGTTGATCCAGCGGCGCGGCCAGCTCGGCAATCGGCAACACCCCGGCCATCGACGCACTGCCCTTGAGGGTGTGCAAGGCGCGCTGCAACTCATCGCTGGCCTGCAGCGGCACGTGTTCGGCCGCCTGATCCAGGAAGCGGTTGAGGCTGTTCAAATGGGTTTCGGCTTCTTTGCGGAAGATCTCCAGCAGCAAGGGATCAAGGGCCGCGACGTCCTGGGTATCTTCATCGGCGGCCCATTCCTCGCCCTTGGCCAGGGCATGGGCGCGGGCGGCCAATTGGTCGACGTCGTTGCGCTGGCGTTGTGCACCGGCGGCAAATTCGGCCACCAGTTCCGGCAGCAGCGCCACCACATCAGCCAACAGTTGTTGCACGGCAGCGCACGGTGCGACGCTGTGCTCCAGCACGCGGTTGAGCAGGTTTTCCACGGCCCAGGCCAGTTCGCCGAGCACCAGCGCACGGACCATTCGACCACTGCCCTTCAGCGTATGGAACGCGCGCCGCACGTCCCCCAGGGCTGACGGGTCATCGGGGGCGGCCGACCTGCGCGGTAAGTATTCCCGAAGGATTTGCAGCACCTCGTCGGCCTCTTCGAGGAACACTTCGCGCAGTTCGTCATCCACCGGCTCTTCACCGGCAGGCGGCGGCAATAGGCTGCCTGGCGTGGTCAGGGCGGGCGGGTTCAGCGCCGACACCGGGCTGGCCATCACATCCGCCAGGGTCTGGACGATGGTCGGATCGTCCAGTTCCTGCATCTGTTGGATGACCTGCGCCTCGCTCGGACTCAGTACGTCCTCGAGCACCGGCACATGCTGTTCGCGGGGGAAGAAACCGAGTGACGCCAGGCTTTTTTCGGCGATATCGAGCAATGACTCACCGGGGGCTTCCGGGTCATCGTTGAGGCGCTCCAGGTAGTATTCGAGGCTGGCGATAACGTCGGCCAGGCTGTCCAGTTCCTGCCAGTCGGGCTGGCCGGGATCGAGCAGCAGGTGCTCGCGGATGAAGTGATTGCAGGTTTCGACCAGGCTGGCCGCGCGGCTCAACGGAATCATCGCCAGCGCACCGCGAACCTGGGTCAACAGGGCCGGCAGCGCCTGTAAATGTTGGCGGTCCCAGTCGGCGTCGATGTAGTCGACGATCATGTCCTTGGCCTGCTGCAGGCAGATGCGCGCTTCCTTGATCACGATCTGGTGAATCTGCGTCAGGTCGGTGGTCGGCAGACGGCTGTCTTCCTGACTCTCCGGTTCCACGGTGCCGACCATGCCGGCCAGCGTCGCTTCGACATAGAGCAAGGCCCCGGCCACATCCATGAGGATCGCGTCATCGGGCGCACGCTGGCCCTGGGCGAGACTCAGCACCACCGCCAATTGGTCAATGATGACCTTGCGCGGCTGACCGAAACCCAGCACCGCCAGAGTGTCGGCGATTTGCCGCAGCGGCGCCAACAGGCTGTCGAGATCCGAGGTGTGTTGACGGTCGCTGCGCACGAACAGGTCCAGGCGCTCCTTGACCCGCACCAGCTCCTCGCAGAGCGCCGCCAGTACCGAACGCATGGCGTCGCGGTCGGGACCGGCCAGCCGTGCGCGTTCTTCATCGACCATCGCGCTGTCAGGCAGCGCATCGTCCAGTCCGTAGCGATCTTTCATGGTCAGCATCTGCCCGGTGGGGTGTTCGGCTTTGGCAATGTAAAACAGCAAACTCTTGAGCAGCTCCGGCGGCGCCGGTTGATTGATCGCGGGCATGCCTTGTTCGAGCAGACGCTTGAGTTCCTTGTCGGCGTCCTTGAACAGGCTGCGCAAGGCGGGGCTGTTGGCAATCGCACCGCCGCGCATGCCTTCGACCAGCGCCGAAGCGACCTGCCACAACGGGCTCAAGGGTGCGTTACCGCACAGGCTTTCGAGGCGACTGAATACCTTGGCCAGATAACCGAGGTTAGTCTCGTCATCCTGCTCACGGAGCAAGCCAACCAGGGCCATCTGCAACATTTGCCGCAATTTGCGCAGCACGCTCGGCAGCTCCGCCGGCTCCAGCAGCGCCAGCGATTCCTCATCCAGGGGCGGCAGATCAGGCAACTGTGGGCTGAACAGGCTGGTCTCGGACAACAGGCCTTCACCACGGGCGCTGCGCAGATCGTTGATCAGCGGCAGCACCACCAGCGGCAAGTCGCGACGCGCGCCCTGGACCCGGTCGAGGTAAATCGGCAATTGCCCCAAGGCTTGCATCAACAGGTGCAGTGCCTCGTCACGGTGGCTGACGCGGTCCTGTTGCATGGCGCACACAAGCTGCTCCATCTCTTCGGCGAGCAGGGCCGCGCCGTAGAATTCGACCATCTGCAAACTGCCGTGAACCTGATGGATGCACGCCAGGCAATCACTCAGCGCATGCGTCGCCTGCGGATCATCCAGCAGGGTTTCGATGGCGTGATGAGCCTGCTTCAGCGTTTCGGCAATCTCGCCTTTGACCCATTCGAGGGCCACATAGTCGTGCCGATCACCCATAACCACTCCAGTTACCACTTCAGTCAAAATGCCAACGCCCGAAGGCGGTTCAAGCGTTGTCCGTCGCCTGCGCCTGGGCGGCCGGCAAGGTGAAACCGGACACCGACCGCCGCAACTGGCTGGCCATTTTCGCCAGGTTGCCAATGCTCTCGGCGGTGGCGGTGGAACCTGACGAGGTCTGCGTCGTGATTTGCTGGATCACATTCATCGTCAGGGAAATCTGACCGGCAGACGACGTCTGTTGTTGTGCGGCATTGGAAATACTCTGGATCAGCGCCGCCAGTGTCTTGGAAACCCCTTCGATTTCTTCCAGGGCCACACCGGCATCCTGCGCCAGCCGCGCCCCTCGCACCACTTCGGTGGTGGTCTGCTCCATGGAAATCACGGCTTCATTGGTGTCGGTCTGAATCGCCCGCACCAGGGTTTCGATCTGCCGGGTCGCGGCAGATGAACGCTCGGCCAGACGTTGCACTTCATCGGCGACCACCGCGAAGCCGCGCCCGGCATCACCGGCCATGGACGCCTGGATCGCCGCATTGAGCGCGAGGATGTTGGTTTGATCGGCAATGTCATCGATCAGGCTGACAATGTCGCCGATTTCCTGGGATGACTCGCCAAGACGCTTGATTCGCTTGGCGGTGTCCTGAATTTGTTCGCGGATGTTGTCCATGCCGTGGATGGTGTTGTGCACCACCTCGTTGCCCTTGTTGGCGATTTCCACCGAACGCTCGGCCACCGCCGAAGATTCGGCGGCGTTGGCCGACACCTGGTCGATGGACTCGGCCATCTCGTTGATGGCGGTAGACGCTTCGGCGATCTGCTGCGCCTGATGCTCCGACGCCTGTGCCAGATGCATCGCGGTGGCCTGGGTTTCCTGCACGGCGGCCGCGACCTGGCCGGCCGTCAGGTTGATGGTCGCCACCAGGTCGCGCAGTTGGTCCACGGAATAGTTGATCGAATCGGCGATGGTGCCGGTGAAATCTTCGGTAACCGATGCCGTGACTGTCAGGTCGCCATCGGCCAGGTCCTCGATCTCATCGAGCAGACGCATGATCGCGTTCTGGTTGCGCTCGTTTTTCTCGGCGGTTTCCCGCAGTTGGCGATTGGTTTCACGCACCATCACCAAACCGATGAGGATGATCGAGGTTAACGCCAACAAACCCAGCACGTAACCGCCGATGGTATCGGTCGTGCGCCCACCCGCCAGGTTTTCGAAACCGCTGGCCAGGTGCGAGGCTTCATCGAGCAGGGTTTGCGACAGGCTGAAAATGCTGGTGGCCGATTCGCGCACCTTGAGCAGTTCGGGCGAGGTTTCGAGGATTTCGTCCACTGAGCCGGAGACGAACTCGAACAGCTCGGAAATCTCGGTCAGTCGCGCGCGCGCATCGCGGTCTTCGACCTGGCTTATCCTCTGCGACACGTTGCCCTGAAGCATGCCGTTGAGCACCAGACCGAAACGCGCCGCGTCACGACCGAAAGCGTCGGCGGCCTGTTGCGAGTTTTCGTCGCCGGACAATACCGTGTTCACCGCGCCGAGAATCCGCTCGGCCAGCAGCGATTGACGCTGGGCCATCGCCACCTGCCCCGCCGGGGCGCCGCGTTGCAGCAGGATCTCCACCACTTTTTCGTATTCGACCTGCAACTGCGGCACGGTTTCGGCGAGGGTGGCGGCCACCTGATGCAACGACAACACGGTCTGCTCGCTGGAAAGAATGGCGTCGGTGTTCTTCAGCAGGCGTTCCCAATCCAGTTGCACGGCGCGCATTTCCGGGCGCACGGTAGCCGGCGCTGGCGGCAGGCCGGTCGCCGGGTCGCCTTTCTTCAGATAGCCCCAGCGCTGGGCAAAATCATTGCGCGCATCGCTGAGCAGCTTGAATGCCGCGGCCTTGCCGGCGGCGGCCTCGGTGGCGTTTTTGGCAATGCGCTGGGACAGCACGCGCAATTCGCCAGCGTGGCCGATGTACTGTTTATCGTAGGTGGCCTGGGTGTTGAGATACGCGAAGTTGGCGAACAGCAGCATGATGAAGATGATCAGTGCGATGAACAGCACGATGATCTGCGACCGACTGCGCGACCCTTCCATTGGCTTGCCTGTTTTTGCTTTTATCATCGGTCACCAACACCCTTTAAAGCTTGCCGAAGTCCCTGCGGGAGCGAGTTTGCTCATCCAGGCGCCGCGGCGCATCAGGAAAACCGCGTTATCGTTCAATCGCGAGCAGGCTCGCTCCCACAGGGTTTACAGGGCGACGTTCATGAATCCCTGGGATCGCGCCAATGCAAACGGGCTGAACACCCGCCAATGCTGCTCGCCCTGAAAACAGCCTTCGACGAACGCCGCCACCGGCCCCTGCAATTCGTCAGCGGGTAGGGCCTCCAGGCTGTCCCGAGCGAAGTGCTGGAGGCCGAAGACTTCGTCGACCATCAAGCCGGCAAACACATCGTCGTGCTCCACCACCAATACCCGTCGCTGCCTTCGCGCGGTCGACAGCTCGTAACCAAAAAAGCCACACAGGTCCATGATCGGCAATAACCGCCCGCGCAAGTTGGCCACACCCTTGACCCAGGGCTTGACCCCGGGCAGTTGCGTGAAGCGCGGTTCGTGCAGCACTTCGCCGACTTCGCCCATGGGCGCGACATACCAGTGTTCGCCCACACGAAAGCCGATGCCACTCCAGCTGTCCTGCCGGGGCGGCTGGGACGGCAAGTCCGCGGCCAGCAGACGACAACGCTGGTCGATCTGCAGCAGGAGCTCGAAGGCGGTCAGTGACTCGCTCATGGCTGGACGATCAACCGGGCAATACGTTGTTCAGGGTCTTGATCAGGGTTTCTTCGTCGACGGGTTTGGTCAGGTAGTCCCTGGCCCCTTGGCGCGTCCCCCAGACCTTGTCGGTTTCCTGATCTTTGGTGGTGATGATGATCACCGGGATATGCCCGGTTTCCGGGTCCTTGGTCAACTGACGGGTCGCCTGAAACCCGTTGAGGCCGGGCATGACGATGTCCATCAACACGGCGTCAGGCTTTTCCTGGCGGGCCAGGGCCACGCCGTCGGCGCCGTTTTCGGCTTTCAATACTTCATGACCATGCTTTTCCAGCATACCGGTCAGTTTGTACATCTCAGTCGGCGAATCATCGACGATCAGAATACGTGCCATGGTCTTCCCCATTCTTGTCGGCGCCAGGCCCGTTGGCCGAGCGTCACTGTAGGTGTCTTACTGCGGCAAAACGGCGGCAAAGCCCGGAACATGGGCCTGGATCGCGTTCAGCAGTTCTTCCTTGCTGAAAGGCTTGGTCAAAAACTGGTCGGAGCCGACGATACGCCCCTTGGCCTTGTCGAACAGCCCGTCCTTGGACGACAACATAATCACTGGCGTGGACTTGAACGCTTGGTTGTTCTTGATCAAAGCGCAGGTCTGATAGCCATCCAGGCGCGGCATCATGATGTCGACAAAGATGATTCCGGGGTGATTGTCGGCGATCTTGGCCAGGGCATCGAAACCGTCGATGGCGGTGATCACTTCACAGCCCACGTTTTTCAACAGCGTTTCGGCGGTGCGACGAATCGTCTTCGAGTCGTCGATCACCATGACCTTCAAGGCGCTGGAATGCTGTTCCATAAATGCTCTGCCGTCGCCTTTGCGAATCAAATTGTCCATTTCCGGTAACCGGAGGGCTCGAAACCCTTGATGTTCAAGGGCCAGTACCACTTGGCAGCCTTTTTAGCACAGTCTCCAACACCAATCTATCGGCCAGCCTTCGCAGTGGTTTTTCCTTGACCGGGAACACACTCAGCGCCACTCTGACGCCACTTTACGGCCTGATCTTTTGTAGGAGCGAGCCGGCTCCGGGCGGCGTTCCGACGATGGTCGTCAACGATGACGCAGGCTGGCTGGAAAAACGCGGTGCCCTCAAGCCCATCGTCGGAACGCCGCCCGGAGCAGGCTCGCTCCTACAGATCACACATACGCCCCTACTTTCGAGGAAACACCCATGAGCGTTCGCGTCGGGATTGTCATGGACCCTATTGCCAGCATTTCCTATAAAAAGGATAGCTCGCTGGCCATGCTGTTGGCCGCGCAGAAGCGCGGCTGGGAACTGTTCTATATGGAACAGCGCGACCTGTACCAGGCAGAAGGCCAGGCCCGGGCGCGGATGCGTCCTTTGAAGGTCTTCGCCAACCCGGAAAAGTGGTTCGAACTGGACGCCGAGCAGGACAACCTGCTGAGTGATCTGGACGTGATCCTGATGCGCAAGGATCCTCCGTTCGACATGGAGTTCGTCTACTCCACCTATCTGCTGGAGCAGGCCGAGCGTGCTGGCGTGCTGGTGGTCAACAAGCCGCAGAGCCTGCGTGACTGCAACGAAAAACTGTTCGCCACGTTGTTCCCGCAGTGCACGCCGCCGACCATCGTCAGCCGTCGCCCGGATGTGCTGCGCGAATTTGCCGACCACCACGGGGACGTGATCCTCAAGCCGCTGGACGGCATGGGCGGCTCGTCCATTTTCCGCCACACCGCGGGCCACCCGAACCTGTCGGTGATCCTCGAGACCCTGACCCTGCACGGTCAGCAGCAGATCATGATCCAGGGCTACCTGCCCGCCATCATCGATGGTGACAAACGTATCCTGATGATCGACGGCGAACCGGTGGACTACTGCCTGGCGCGCATTCCCGCCGCGGGTGAAACCCGTGGCAACCTGGCCGCCGGTGGCCGTGGCGAAGCGCGTCCGCTGACCGAGAAAGATCGCTGGATCGCCGCGCAAGTCGGCCCGACCCTGCGGGAAAAAGGCCTGCTGTTCGTGGGTCTGGACGTCATTGGCGAGCACCTGACGGAAATCAACGTCACCAGCCCGACCTGCATTCGCGAGATCGATAATGCGTTCGGTACCGACATTGGCGGCCTGCTGATGGAGGCTATCGACAAGAAGCTGCAAGCTGCAAGCTCCAAGCTCCAAGCTTGAAGCGCACGCGAGCTTGCCTCTCCCTTGTAGCTTGAGGCTTGAGGCTTGAGGCTTGAGACTGCACCTCTACATCTTGTCGCTCGACACTTGAAGCTTGAAGCTAAAAACCAACATTGCGTTATCATGCCCAGCCCACGAAAACGCGATGTTGGTTTTTTGCCCCATGACCCTCCCGTCCGATCTGCCCGCCGAACTCGCCCACCGTGGCGTGCGCCCGGCTGATCGCCTCGGTTTTACCCTGTTTCTCGCGGCGCTGATTCACCTGGCCTTGCTGCTGGGCGTCGGCTTCACGATGGTCGAGCCCAAGCAAATCAGCAAAACCCTGGAAATCACCCTCGCCACTTTCAAAAGCGAAAAGAAGCCTGAGAAAGCCGACTTCCTCGCCCAGGAAAATCAACAAGGCAGCGGCACTCTGGATAAAAAGGCGATCCCCAAGACCACCGAGGTCGCGCCGTTCCAGGACAACAAGGTTCAGAAAGTCACGCCACCGCCAGCGGCCAAGCCTGAAGTGCGGGAGGCACCGCCCAAGGCGGCCGTGACCACCGTCGCGCCGAAGCCAAAAAAAGCCCCAGCCAAGACCGAAGAGCCCAAGACCGACACCAAACCCGCCGTGGCCGCGCCGACGTTTGACACTGAACAGTTGTCCAGCGACATCGCCAGCCTGGAAGCGGAACTGGCCAATGAACAACAGTTGTACGCCAAGCGCCCGCGCATCCACCGCCTGAGCGCTGCCTCGACCATGAAAGACAAGGGCGCCTGGTACAAGGAAGATTGGCGCAAGAAAATCGAGCGCATCGGCAACCTCAATTACCCCGAAGAAGCCCGGCGCCAACAGATTTACGGCAGTTTGCGGCTGATGGTGTCGATCAACCGTGACGGCTCGCTGTATGAGGTGCTGGTGCTGGAGTCCTCCGGGCAACCGTTGCTGGATCAGGCGGCACAGCGCATCGTGCGCCTGGCCGCGCCCTTCGCTCCATTTACCGGGGATCTGTCGGATATTGACCGGCTGGAAATCATTCGCACCTGGAAGTTTGCCCGTGGGGACAGACTCTCAAGCAACTGATACCAACACAAATCCCCCTGTAGGAGCGAGCCTGCTCGCGATAAACCTGAGAGCACCGCGTAGTGTCAACCTTGCAGCGTTATCGTTGACGACCATCGCGAGCAGGCTCGCTCCTACAGGGATTGTGTCGCCAACAGCAATTTGCGGCATTTCCTGCGCATCCCCAGCTTGTCAGTTTGCCCCTCCAACGCCACACTAGCGCTCATGAAAAACGTCAGCCCCAGCTACCTCAAGCATCAATTCCTGATCGCCATGCCGCACATGGTCGACCCGAACTTTGCGCACACCTTGACCTACATCGTCGAGCACACGGCCAACGGTGCCATGGGGCTGGTGGTCAACCGTCCGCAAGACCTGAATCTGGCCGATATCCTCGAGCAATTGCGCCCGGATATCGAACCACCTGCACTCTGCCAGCATGTGCCGATTTTCATCGGTGGCCCGGTGCAGACCGATCGCGGGTTTGTCCTGCATCCTTCGGGGCAGAGCTATCAGGCGACCGTTGATCTGGAAGGCGATTTATCCCTGTCGACCTCCCAGGACGTCCTGTTCGCCATCGCCGACGGCGTCGGCCCGGCGAAAAGCCTGATCGCCCTCGGTTATGCGGGCTGGGAAGCCGGGCAACTGGAAGCCGAACTGGCGCAGAACGCCTGGCTGACCTGCCCGTTCGACGCCGACATCCTGTTCAACACCAGCTGTGAATTGCGCCTCGAAGCAGCCGCCAAGCACCTGGGCATCAACCTCAGCCTGCTGACCAGTCAGGCGGGGCACGCCTGATGGCCCTGCGGCTGATCCTGGGATTCGACTACGGCACCAAACAGATCGGCGTTGCGGTCGGCCAGGTGATTACCGGCCAGGCCCGCGAGCTGTGTACCCTGAAAGCGCAGAACGGCATTCCCGACTGGGATCAGGTCGAAGCCCTGATCAAGGAATGGAAACCTGACGCCGTGGTGGTCGGCCTGCCGCTGAACATGGACGGCACGCCCAGCGACATGTGCGTCCGCGCGGAAAAGTTCGCCCGTCGCCTGAATGGCCGCTTCAACCTGCCCTTCTATACCCACGACGAACGCCTGACCACGTTCGAGGCCAAGGGCGAACGCCGTGATCGTGGCGGCCAGAAAGGCAGTTACCGCGACAACCCGGTCGATGCCATCGCCGCCGCCCTGCTGCTGCAAGGCTGGCTCGACGAAAACAGCGCATTGTTCGAATCCTGATGCACCCAATCCTGAAGAGTCGCCATGCGGCTCTTTTAGTAACAACCCGAGCCAACCCAAGCACAACCCGACTCGGGCCCAAGAAGGAGCAACCATGAGCCTGCCCAATCCCACCGAACTGATCAGCCAGATGGCGATCCGTCTCAAGGCACACCTGGAACACCGTGGCATCAGCGAACCGCGTTACATCGGCATTCGCACCGGCGGCGTCTGGGTCGCCCAGGCCCTGCTCAAAGAGCTGGGCAGCCATGAGCCCCTCGGCACGCTCGACGTTTCCTTCTACCGCGACGACTTCAGCCAGAACGGCTTGCACCCGCAAGTGCGTCCGTCTGCCCTGCCGTTCGAAATCGAAGGCCAGCACCTGGTGCTGATCGACGACGTACTGATGAGCGGTCGGACCATCCGCGCGGCCATGAACGAACTCTTCGACTACGGGCGTCCGGCCAGCGTGACGCTGGTGTGCCTGCTGGACCTGGATGCCGGCGAACTGCCGATCCGCCCGAACGTGGTTGGCGCCACGCTGTCACTCGCCGCCCACGAGCGCGTGAAGCTGTCCGGCCCGGAGCTCAAACTCGAAGTGCAAGACCTCGCCCTTTAATTCGCCCTATTGAGAGTCCCCCTTGCGATGACGCCTCTAGAAACCAAGCGCCCGCTGCAGCTCAATGATCAGGGCCAGCTGCGCCACTTCCTCTCGCTCGACGGTTTGCGCCGCGAGCTGCTGACGGAAATCCTCGACACCGCCGACTCGTTCCTCGAAGTCGGCGCCCGCGCGGTGAAGAAGGTCCCGCTGCTGCGCGGCAAGACCGTGTGCAACGTGTTCTTCGAGAACTCCACCCGCACCCGCACCACCTTCGAACTGGCGGCCCAGCGCCTGTCGGCGGACGTGATTACCCTGAACGTGTCCACGTCTTCGGCGAGCAAGGGTGAAACCCTGCTCGACACCTTGCGCAACCTGGAAGCCATGGCGGCCGACATGTTTGTCGTGCGTCACGGTGATTCCGGCGCCGCGCACTTCATCGCCGAACACGTGTGCCCGCAGGTGGCGATCATCAACGGCGGCGACGGCCGTCACGCCCACCCGACCCAGGGCATGCTCGACATGCTCACCATCCGCCGGCACAAGGGCGGCTTCGAGAACCTCTCGGTGGCCATCGTCGGCGACATCCTGCACTCGCGGGTGGCCCGCTCGAACATGCTGGCGCTGAAAACCCTGGGCTGCCCGGACATCCGCGTGATCGCGCCGAAAACCTTGCTGCCGATCGGCATCGAGCAATACGGCGTGAAGGTCTACACCGACCTGGCCGAAGGCCTGAAAGACGTCGACGTGGTGATCATGTTGCGTCTACAGCGCGAGCGCATGACCGGCGGCCTGCTGCCGAGCGAAGGTGAGTTCTACCGCCTGTTCGGCCTGACCACTGCGCGCCTGGCCGGCGCCAAGCCCGATGCCATCGTGATGCACCCGGGGCCGATCAACCGTGGCGTGGAGATTGAGTCGGCGGTGGCCGACGGCCCGCACTCGGTGATCCTCAACCAGGTGACCTACGGCATCGCCATTCGTATGGCCGTTTTGTCCATGGCCATGAGCGGGCAGACTGCCCAGCGCCAATTCGAGCAGGAGAACGCCCAGTGAAGCTCAGCATTCTCGGCGCCCGCGTGATCGATCCAGCCAGCGGCCTGGATCAAGTTACCGATATCCACATTGAAGCCTGCAAGATCGTCGCCATTGGCGCCGCACCGGCCGGTTTCGTCGCCGTCGACACCCTTGACGCCAAAGGCCTGGTGGCCGCCCCTGGCCTGGTCGACCTCAACGTTGCCCTGCGCGAACCGGGCTACAGCCGTAAAGGCTCGATCGTCAGCGAAACCCGCGCGGCCGCGGCCGGTGGCGTGACCAGCCTGTGCTGCCCGCCCAAAACCAAACCGGTACTGGACACTTCGGCGGTGGCCGAACTGATCCTCGATCGCGCCCGCGAGGCCGGCAACACCAAAGTCTTCCCGATCGGCGCCCTGAGCAAAGGCCTGGACGGCGAACAGCTGGCCGAGCTGGTCGCGTTGCGCGATGCCGGCTGCGTGGCCTTCGGCAACGGTCTGGAGAGTTTCCGCAACACCCGCACCCTGTGCCGGGCGCTGGAGTACGCGGCAACCTTCGACCTGACGGTGATTTTCAACTCCCAGGACCATGACCTGGCCGAAGGCGGTTTGGCCCACGAAGGCCCGACCGCCAGTTTCCTCGGCTTGCCGGGTATTCCGGAAACCGCCGAGACCGTGGCCCTGGCCCGGGACCTGCTGCTGGTCGAGCAAACCGGCGTGCGCGCGCACTTCAGCCAGCTCACCAGCGCTCGCGGTGTGGCCCTGATCGCCCAGGCCCAGGCCCGTGGCCTGAAGGTCACCGCGGATGTCGCCCTGTACCAGTTGATCCTGACTGACGAAGCGCTGATCGACTTCAGCAGTCTGTATCACGTCCAGCCTCCGCTCCGCACCCGCGCCGACCGCGAGGGTCTGCGTGCGGCAGTGAAGTCAGGTGTGGTGTCGGCGATTTCCAGCCACCACCAACCCCACGAACGCGACGCCAAACTGGCGCCGTTCGGTGCCACCGAGCCCGGCATCAGCAGCGTCGAACTGCTGCTGCCATTGGCGATGACGCTGGTGGAAGACGGTTTGCTGGACTTGCCGACCCTGCTGGCGCGCCTTGGCGCCGGTCCTGCCGAGGCCTTGCGCCTGCCGGCCGGCAAACTGGCGGTGGGTGGCGCGGCGGATATCGTACTGTTCGACCCTGCGGCTTCGACCGTGGCCGGGGAAACCTGGCTGTCCAAAGGCGAGAACTGCCCGTTCATCGGGCACAGCCTGCCGGGCCTGGTGCGTTACACCTTGGTGGATGGACGGATCAGTCACCAGGCGTAAGACCGTGTCACCCCAATCGCTAGCAGGGCTAGCTCCCACGGGGATTTGTGTGGTTCACAGATCCCGTGTGGGAGCTAGCCTGCTAGCGATGGCTTACTGAAAGGCAGCTCGATTCTGCGCGTTGCGAATCGAAACCTGATCATTCAGCGTCCAGAAGTCATACAGCACTCCCACGAAGAACAGTCCGCCCGTCAGCAGGTAGATCAACCCGCTGATCCATTTCCCCTGGTACATCCGGTGCACACCGAACACCCCGAGAAACGTCAGCAGAATCCACGCGACGTTGTATTCGATCGGGCCGGCGGTGAACCGCAGGTCGGCTTCACGGTCCATGGACGGGATCAGAAACAGGTCGATCAACCAGCCAATCCCCAACAAACCGAAGGTGAAGAACCAGATCGTCCCCGTGACCGGTTTGCCGTAATAAAAGCGGTGAGCGCCGGTGAAACCGAAAATCCACAGCAGGTAACCGATCACTTTGCTGTGGGTATCTTGATGGGGTACGGGTTGTTGATAGGTGTTCATGGATGACCTCGATTCACACGATAGATAAATATTCTTGAATTCTTTGTGACTTTTTTACGAGCACCCGACGTATGGCAAATGGTACGTTGTCTCCCGTCAAAGCCTTATAACACCTGACTTCTGTCCGACAATGGCGTCTTTTTGCCGCTCATTTGGTTCCGTTGACCCCCAGGTTGAATCGACCAACGGCCTCGGAAGGGACAAAAAAGCTGTTATAAAGTTGCGCGCTAACCCATACGAGCCCTGCCTAATGCGTCCATTTATAAAGACATGGCTAACCATTTGCCTATTATTGCCACTGGCCGCCCACGCCACCAATCGTGAGCAACGTCTTCCGAACGTTAATGGTTACACCCCGAAATCCCATGCTTCTGCTCCTTCGAACAAAAGCAAAAAATCAGTCAAACACGCTCCACAGCTGGCCAGCAACAAAAAAGGCCTGGTTCCGCCGATGGCGAACAAGGAAAGCAGCAATGTGCTGAGCCGTGCGGTCAACGTCCTCGGTACCCCGTATCGTTGGGGCGGCAGCAGCCCTAGCAAAGGCTTCGACTGCAGCGGTCTGGTGAAATACGCGTTCAACGACGCCACGTTTGACCTGCCACGCACCTCCAATGCCATGGCCAGCGGTCACGGCGAGAAGGTCAATCGCAACGACCTGAAGCCAGGCGACCTGATTTTCTTCAACATCAAGAGCCGTCGAGTCAATCACGTTGCCATCTACCTGGGCAACGACCGCTTCATCCACGCACCGCGTCGTGGCAAGTCGGTGACCATCGACACACTGAAGAAGCCGTACTGGGAAAACCACTACGCCGTGGCCAAACGGGTTCTGCCGAAAGAACCGCATCAGATGCGGGTTGTTCAGCGCTGATTACATCCGCTGGAACCTGCTTCGAATGTAACGACCTCTTCGCGAGAACGCTCGCTCCCACATTGGAATGCATTCCCCTGTGAGAGCGAGCTTGCTCGCGAAGCCTCCTGTAAAGCGCTACAGCTTCCCCTCAGAAATTATCCGGTGACCGCGCCTTCTCCCGCGCATGGTCGCGAGTGACCAGGCCCTTGGTCACCAGCTCCTTCAGGCTCATGTCCAGCGTCTGCATGCCCAGCGACCCACCTGCCTGAATCGATGAATACATCTGCGCCACCTTGTCTTCGCGGATCAGGTTCCGGATCGCCGACGTGCCGAGCATGATCTCGTGGGCCGCCATACGTCCGCCGCCAATCTTCTTGACCAGGGTCTGGGAAACCACTGCCAGCAACGACTCGGACAACATCGAACGCACCATCGGCTTCTCATCCCCCGGAAACACGTCGATGATCCGGTCGATGGTCTTCGCCGCCGAGGTGGTATGCAGCGTGCCAAACACCAGATGGCCGGTCTCGGCTGCCGTCAACGCCAGGCGAATGGTTTCCAGGTCGCGCATCTCGCCCACCAGAATGACATCCGGGTCTTCGCGCAGGGCTGAACGCAAGGCCGCGGGGAAGCTGCGGGTGTCGCGATGGACTTCACGCTGATTGATCAGGCATTTGCGCGATTCGTGGACGAACTCGACAGGGTCTTCGATGGTAAGGATATGGTGGTGACGATGGTTGTTCAGGTAATCGATCATCGCCGCCAGCGTCGTGGACTTGCCGGAGCCGGTCGGGCCGGTGACCAGCACCAGGCCACGGGGAGCGTCGGTCATTTTGCGAAACACATCGCCCATGCCCAACGCCTCCATGCTCAAGACCCTGGAGGGGATGGTGCGAAACACGGCGCCGGCACCACGACTCTGGTTGAACGCATTGACCCGAAAACGGGCCACACCAGGCAGATCAAAGGAAAAGTCGGTTTCCAGGTGCTTTTCGAAATCCACCCGCTGGGTGTCGTTCATGATGTCGTAGATCAGCGCCTGCACTTCCTTGTGGTCCAGGGGTGGCAGGTTGATGCGCCGCACATCGCCATCGACTCGAATCATCGGCGGCAGGCCTGCGGACAGATGCAGGTCGGATGCGCCTTGTTTGGCGCTGAACGCCAGCAGCTCAGTGATATCCATAGCACGCCTCAATTCCAGTAGAATGCCGCCAACCTCAGACCCGCTGGCGCCCCTTGAATGTCCACGATAGCAGACAACATTGCACTGGTTAGTTCGCGCATCCGCGCTGCCGCCCTCGCCGCCAACCGGGACGAACACAGCGTCCAGCTGCTGGCCGTGAGCAAGACCAAACCCGCACAAGCCCTGCGCGAAGCCTATGCCGCCGGCCTGCGCGACTTTGGCGAAAACTACTTGCAGGAAGCCCTGGGCAAGCAGCTCGAATTGGCCGACCTGCCCTTGATCTGGCACTTCATCGGCCCCATTCAATCGAACAAGACTCGCGCAATCGCCGAGCATTTCGCCTGGGTGCATTCCGTGGATCGCCTGAAAATCGCACAACGCTTGTCGGAACAGCGACCTGCCGATCTGCCACCGTTGAACATCTGCATCCAGGTCAACGTCAGCGGTGAGGCCAGCAAATCCGGCTGCACCCCGGCCGACCTGCCGGCCCTGGCCAATGCCATCAGCGCCCTGCCTCGCCTCAAGTTGCGCGGATTGATGGCGATTCCCGAGCCGACTGAAGATCGCGCCGCCCAGGATGCCGCCTTTGCTGCCGTGCAGAATCTGCAAGCCAGCCTGAATCTGCCGCTCGACACACTTTCCATGGGCATGAGCCACGATCTCGAATCGGCCATCGCTCAAGGCGCCACCTGGGTCCGCATTGGTACGGCCCTGTTTGGCGCTCGCGACTACTCACAGCCTTGATCCATGGCTTACACACTTTTTATAAGGACCTGACATGAGCAAGACGCGTATTGCCTTTATCGGTGCCGGCAACATGGCCGCCAGTCTGATCGGCGGCCTGCGGGCCAAAGGCCTGGACGCCGCGCAGATCCGCGCCAGCGATCCGGGTGAAGAAACCCGCGCCCGCGTGAGCGCCGAACACGGCATCGAAACCTTTGCCGACAACGCACAGGCCATCGACGGTGCCGATGTGGTCGTGCTGGCGGTCAAGCCTCAAGCAATGAAAGCGGTCTGCGAAGCGATCCGTCCAAGCCTGAAGCCTGAGCAACTGGTGGTTTCGATTGCCGCCGGCATCACCTGCGCCAGCATGAATAACTGGCTCGGCGCCCAACCGATCGTGCGCTGCATGCCCAACACCCCGGCACTCCTGCGCCAGGGCGTGAGCGGCTTGTTCGCCACCGCCCAGGTGACCGCCGAACAACGCCAACAGGCGCAAGAGCTGCTGTCGGCCGTCGGTATCGCCCTCTGGCTGGACGAGGAGCAGCAACTGGACGCGGTCACCGCGGTATCCGGTTCCGGCCCGGCGTACTTCTTCCTGCTGATCGAAGCCATGACCGCCGCGGGCGTGAAACTCGGCCTGCCAGCCGACATCGCCGCTCAACTGACCCTGCAAACCGCACTGGGCGCTGCTCACATGGCGGTCTCCAGCGACGTCGACGCCGCTGAACTGCGTCGCCGCGTCACCTCGCCGGCGGGCACCACGGAAGCGGCGATCAAATCGTTCCAGGCCGGCGGCTTCGAAGCGCTGGTAGAAAAAGCATTGGGCGCCGCCGCGCACCGCTCGGCCGAAATGGCAGAGCAACTCGGTCGCTAATCAGCTCTTACAAAGGAATAAATGATGCTCGGACTCAATGACGCTGCCATTTTCGTGATTCAAACCCTGGGCAGCCTGTATCTGCTGGTCGTGCTGTTGCGCTTTATCCTGCAACTGGTGCGGGCCAACTTCTACAACCCGCTCTGCCAGTTCGCCGTGAAGGCCACTCAACCGTTGCTCAAGCCACTGCGCCGGGTCATCCCGAGCATGTTCGGGCTGGACATGTCGTCGCTGGTGTTGGCGCTGATCGTGCAAATGGTGCTGTTCGCCGTCATCCTGCTGCTCAGCGGCTACAAGGTGGACGTGCTGTTCCTGGTGCCATGGGGTTTGATCGGCATTTTCGCGCTGTTTTTGAAAATCCTGTTCTGGGCGATGATTATCAGCGTGATCCTGTCCTGGGTCGCTCCGGGCAGCCATAACCCTGGCGCAGAGCTGGTGCAGCAGATCACTGAACCGGTACTCGCGCCGTTCCGCCGGATCATTCCGAACCTGGGCGGCCTCGACATCTCGCCCATCTTCGCCTTTATCGCGCTGCAGTTGCTGCAGAGCTGGCTGATTCCGCGCCTGGCGTACTACGCCCTGATGCCAAAAGAGCTGTTCGGGCTGATCTGACACTGATGCGGCGGCCTAGTTGAGCGAGTCATCGCTCATCGCGGGCAAGCCCTGCACACCACATGGGAATCTGTACTCCTGTGGGAGCGGGACTTGCCCGCGATGGCCGCACCTCGGTCTTTCAGGAAAAATCAGGCCCGCCCTTTGCTTGCCGCTAACCCCACTGGTCTTTAGACTTACGCCTCATTTCAACGAGAGCAGGGTCGATGCCAGCTGCCTTCCCCCCCGATTCTGTTGGTCTGGTGACGCCGCAAATGGCGCACTTCAGCGAACCCCTGGCGTTGGCCTGCGGTCGTTCGCTACCGGCCTATGACCTGATTTACGAGACCTACGGCACGCTGAACGCCACGGCGAGCAACGCCGTGCTGATCTGTCACGCCTTGTCCGGGCACCACCACGCGGCCGGCTATCACAGCCCCGACGACCGCAAACCCGGTTGGTGGGACAGCTGCATCGGCCCCGGCAAGCCCATCGACACCAACAAGTTCTTTGTGGTCAGCCTGAACAACCTCGGTGGCTGCAACGGCTCCACCGGCCCAAGCAGTATCAATCCCGAGAGCGGCAAGCCGTTTGGCGCCGACTTTCCGGTGCTGACCGTGGAAGACTGGGTGCACAGCCAGGCGCGCCTCGCCGACGTGCTCGGCATCGGCCAATGGGCAGCCGTCATCGGCGGCAGCCTGGGCGGCATGCAGGCCCTGCAGTGGACCATCACTTACCCGGACCGCGTACGGCACTGCCTGGCCATCGCCTCGGCACCGAAATTGTCGGCGCAGAACATCGCCTTCAACGAAGTGGCACGTCAGGCGATCCTCACCGACCCGGACTTCCATGGCGGTTCGTTCCAGGAACACGGCGTGATCCCCAAGCGCGGGCTGATGCTGGCGCGGATGGTCGGGCACATTACCTACCTGTCCGACGACTCCATGGGCGAAAAATTCGGTCGCGGCCTGAAAAGCGAGAAGCTCAACTACGACTTCCACAGCGTCGAGTTCCAGGTCGAAAGCTACCTGCGCTACCAGGGGGAAGAATTCTCCGGGCGGTTCGACGCCAACACGTACCTGCTGATGACCAAGGCCCTGGACTACTTCGATCCGGCCGCCAATTTCGATGATGACCTGGCCAAGACCTTCGCCGGTGCCACCGCCAGGTTCTGCGTGATGTCGTTCACCACCGACTGGCGCTTCTCCCCTGCCCGCTCGCGGGAACTGGTGGACGCGCTGATGGCCGCGCGCAAGGACGTCTGCTACCTGGAGATCGACGCACCGCAGGGCCACGACGCCTTCCTGATTCCGATCCCGCGCTACTTGCAGGCGTTCGGCAATTACATGAACCGCATAACGTTGTGAGATAGCCATGAGAGCTGATCTGGAAATCATCCAGGAATGGATCCCCGCCGGTAGCCGCGTGCTCGACCTCGGTTGCGGCGATGGCGAGCTGCTGACCTGGCTGCGCGACAACAAGCAGGTCACCGGTTATGGCCTGGAAAACGACGCGGACAACATCGCCCAATGCGTGGCCAAGGGCATCAATGTCATCGAACAGGACCTGGACAAGGGCCTGGGCAACTTTGCCAGCAACAGCTTCGACGTCGTGGTCATGACCCAGGCGCTGCAGGCGGTGCATTACCCGGACAAGATCCTCGACGAAATGCTGCGGGTCGGTCGCCAGTGCATCATCACCTTCCCCAACTTCGGTCACTGGCGCTGCCGCTGGTACCTGGCCAGCAAGGGACGGATGCCGGTTTCCGAGTTCCTGCCGTACACCTGGTACAACACGCCGAACATCCACTTCTGCACTTTCGAAGACTTTGAAGCCTTGTGTCGCGAACGTGAAGCCAAGGTCATTGATCGGCTTGCCGTGGATCAACAGCATCGGCACGGGTGGGCCAGTAAGCTATGGCCTAATCTGTTAGGTGAGATCGGTATCTACCGCGTCAGCAGCCCGGGGCTTGCAGACCATAAGGTCGCGGTCTGAATCACCACATTCCGAGGAGAAAATCATGGGTCGTCTAGCGCTGTTTCTACTCACCGCCTGCCTGAGCGTCACGGCCATGGCCGCCGACGTCATCAAGAGCGAGCGCCAGGAAACCTTTGGCGACGTGACGGTGCACTACAACACCTTCAACTCCACGTACCTGACGCCGGACATCGCCAAGTCGGCCGAACTTATTCGCAGCAAGACTCAAGGCGTGATCAATATTTCGGTGATCAAGGACGGCAAGCCGCAGATGGCGCAAGTCTCCGGCACGGTCAAAGACCTGACCAGCCAGAGCGTGCCATTGAGCTTCAAACAGGTCACCGAGCAGGGCGCCATTTACTACATCGCCCAGTACCCTGTGCCTCAACAGGAAACCCGCACCTTCGAAATCAAGGTGCAGACCGGTGACAAAATCAACACCATCAATTTCAACCAAGAGCTCTTCCCCGGCGAATGATCAACTTCACGCAACTCGTACTGGCCAGCCACAACGCCGGCAAACTCAAGGAACTCCAGGCCATGCTCGGCGAATCGGTGCAACTGCGCTCGATCGGCGAGTTCAGCCAGGTCGAGCCTGAAGAAACCGGCCTGTCGTTCGTCGAGAACGCCATTCTCAAGGCCCGCAACGCCGCGCGCATTTCCGGCCTGCCGGCGCTGGCCGACGATTCCGGGTTGGCGGTGGACTTCCTCGGTGGCGCGCCGGGCATCTACTCGGCGCGCTATGCCGACGGCAAGGGCGATGCGGCCAACAACGCCAAACTGCTGGACGTCCTCAAGGACGTGCCCGAGGCCGAGCGCGGCGCGCAGTTCGTCTGTGTATTGGCGCTGGTGAGGCATGCCGACGATCCGCTGCCGATTCTCTGCGAAGGCCTGTGGCACGGTCGCATCCTGACTGAGGCCAGCGGCGAGCACGGCTTTGGCTACGACCCGCTGTTCTGGGTGCCGGAGCGCGATTGCTCCAGCGCCGAGCTGAGCCCGGGCGACAAGAACCAGATCAGTCACCGCGCCCGCGCAATGGATCTGCTGCGCCAGCGTCTGGGCCTGAAATGACCCACGACCGCTCCGCGTCACCGCTGATCTTCGGCGGTGCCGCGCAATCGCCTCGGGCGGCCCTGCCGGTCTTGCCGCCCCTGGCGCTGTACATCCACATCCCGTGGTGTGTGCGCAAATGCCCTTACTGCGACTTCAACTCCCATACCGCCAGCCCGGTGCTGCCGGAAGAAGAGTACGTCGACGCCTTGCTGGCCGATCTTGATCAGGACCTGCACGCCGTCTACGGTCGGGAGTTGAGCTCGATTTTCTTCGGTGGCGGCACGCCGAGCCTGTTCAGCGCCGCGGCGTTGGGCCGACTGCTCAAAGGCGTTGAACAGCGCATCCCGTTTGCCCACGACATCGAAATCACCCTGGAAGCCAACCCCGGCACCTTCGAACAAGAGAAATTCGTCGCCTACCGGGCGCTCGGCATCAATCGCCTGTCGATCGGCATCCAGAGCTTCCAGCAGGCAAAACTCGAGGCCCTGGGGCGGATTCACAACGGCAACGAAGCGGTGCGAGCCGCAGGCATGGCGCGTCAGGCCGGGTTCGACAACTTCAATCTGGACCTGATGCACGGTCTGCCGGACCAGTCCCTGGAGGACGCCCTGAGCGACCTGCGCCAGGCCATCGCCCTGAAGCCGACCCACCTTTCCTGGTATCAGCTGACCCTGGAGCCGAACACCGTGTTCTGGAACCAGCCGCCGACGCTGCCGGAAGACGACACGTTGTGGGACATTCAGGAAGCCGGCCAGGCGCTGCTGGCCGAGCACGGTTACGCGCAGTACGAGGTCTCGGCCTACGCCCAACCGGGCCGCCCGGCACGGCACAACCTCAATTACTGGAGTTTCGGCGACTTCATTGGCATCGGTGCCGGCGCCCATGGCAAGCTCAGCCACCCGGACGGGCGCATCGTGCGCACCTGGAAGACTCGCCTGCCGAAGGACTACCTCAACCCGGCCAAAAGCTTCCAGGCGGGCGAGAAAGCCCTGACCAACGACGAGATGCCGTTCGAATTCCTGATGAATGCCCTGCGCCTGACCGAAGGGGTCGAGTCACGGCTGTACCCGGAACGCACCGGACTGCCCCTGGACACCCTGGCTGAAGCTCGCCGCGAGGCAGAACAAAGCGGCCTGTTGCAGGTCGAACCGTCACGTCTGGCGGCTACCGAGCGCGGACAGCTATTCCTCAACGACTTGCTGCAGAAGTTTCTGACATAAGGAAATCGAATGGATCTGGTACTCGACCTGCTCGCCACCGTTTCTCGCTGGAGCCGCAGCAATCTCTCGGAGATCGCCCTGGCTTTGATGGGCTGTCTGCTGGTGCTGTTTGGCGCGGACTTCAAAGGCTGGGTCGACCAACGACTGGGCAGCATCGCCGGCGCCTTGCGCGTGCCGCTGATGGCCCTGCTGTGCATGATCGGCAGCGGCGCCGCCCTGATCTACGCCACGCCGTGGATCGTTCGGGGCTTGAGCCAATTCAACAACTACAGCCTGGCGCCGGTGTTGCTGGTGGTGCTGGTGCTGATCGGCGTCGTCGCTGACCGCCGCTGATTTCAGCTGTACCAAACATCCACTGTAGGAGCGAGCCTGCTCGCGATGATCGTTAACGAAAACGCGGGGCATCTGGGGCCCCGCGTTGCTCTCTGGTTTTTCGCGAGCAGGCTCGCTCCTACGACTGCTTCTCGAACTTCAAATCCCACACACCATGCCCAAGACGCTCGCCACGGCGTTCGAACTTGGTGATCGGCCGCTCGGCCGGGCGTGGTACACACTTGCCGTCCTCGGCCAGGTTGCGATAACCCGGCGCGACGTTCATCACTTCCAGCATGTATTCAGCGTACGGCTCCCAGTCGGTGGCCATGTGCAGAATGCCGCCGACCTTCAACTTGCTGCGTACCAGCTCGGCGAACGACGCCTGAACGATACGACGCTTGTGATGACGGCTCTTGTGCCACGGGTCCGGGAAAAACAGCATCAGGCGATCGAGGCTGTTGTCGGCCACGCAACGGTTGAGCACTTCGATCGCATCGCAGTCGTAAACCCGCAGGTTGGTCAAACCCTGGGTCAGCACGCCGTTGAGCAACGCACCAACGCCCGGACGGTGCACTTCGACGCCGATGAAATCCTGCTCCGGCGAAGCTGCCGCCATTTCCAGCAGCGAATGGCCCATGCCGAAACCGATTTCCAGCGAGCGCGGTGCCGAGCGACCGAACACCTGGTCGAAGTCCACCGGCGCGCCGGCCAGGGGCAGCACGAACAGCGGCGTGCCCTGCTCCAGGCCACGTTGCTGGCCTTCGGTCATGCGCCCGGCACGCATCACGAAACTCTTGATGCGGCGGTGTTGGCGCTCGTCGCCTTCTCCCGTCTGGATAGGCGTGTCGTTCGATTCAGTCATCAATGGCTCTTACTTGATCAGACCATCCAGCGGCGAAGAGGCGCTGGCATAGAGTTTTTTCGGCATGCGGCCAGCGAGGTAAGCCAAACGGCCCGCAACGATGGCGTGTTTCATGGCTTCAGCCATCATGATCGGCTGTTGGGCGTGGGCGATCGCCGAGTTCATCAGCACAGCGTCACAACCCAGTTCCATGGAGATGGTAGCGTCGGAAGCGGTACCGACCCCGGCATCCACCAGCACCGGGATTTTGGCTTCTTCAAGGATGATCTGCAGGTTGTACGGGTTGCAGATCCCCAGGCCCGAACCGATCAGACCGGCCAGCGGCATCACCGCGATGCAGCCGATTTCCGCCAGTTGCCGGGCGATGATCGGGTCGTCGCTGGTGTAAACCATCACGTCGAAGCCCTCCTTGACCAGCGACTCGGCGGCCTTGAGGGTTTCGATCACGTTGGGAAACAGGGTTTTCTGGTCCGCCAGCACTTCCAGTTTCACCAGGTTGTGGCCATCGAGCAGCTCACGAGCCAGGCGGCAGGTGCGCACGGCCTCGACGGCGTCGTAGCAACCGGCGGTGTTCGGCAGAAAGGTGTAGCGATCCGGCGACAGGAAATCCAGCAGGTTCGGTTCGCCCTCGTTCTGACCAAGGTTGGTACGGCGCACGGCGAAAGTGACGATCTCGGCACCCGAGGCCTCGATGGCCAGGCGGGTTTCTTCCATGTCACGGTATTTGCCGGTACCCACCAGCAAACGCGACTGGTAAGTACGACCGGCCAGGACGAAAGGCTTGTCGCTACGAACGATGCTCATGGGAAATCCTCTGTAGGAGTGAGGGTCTTGCAGAATTGTTGGCCCATGCAGGCCAGACGGCTAGCCGCCGCCGATGGCATGCACGACTTCGACGCTGTCGCCGTCGTTGAGCGTGGTATCGGCATGCTGGCTGCGCGGAACGATATCCAGATTGAGTTCCACCGCCACCCGGCGTCCGGTCAGGTCCAGACGGGTCAGCAGGGCCGCAACGGTTTCACCGTCGGGCAGTTCAAAGGATTCGCCGTTCAACTGAATGCGCATGCCGGATGCCGCCATCATTTTTAGGGGCTGGCATTCTAGCCCGATCGTGACCTAAAGGTCAGCAACAAGCGTCAAGCGGTAAGCTGCAAGCGCCAGGCGGCAAGGCCCAGGCAAAACCAGCCCACCAGAAACGCCAGCCCGCCGAACGGGGTGATGATGCCGAGCTTGCTGAAACCGGTGAGCGTCAGCACGTACAGGCTGCCGGAGAACAGCAGGATACCGATGGCAAAGGACGCTCCGGCCCAAGTGATCAGCCGACCGGGAATCTGCGTGGCCAGCAGCGCCACACCCAGCAACGCCAGGGTATGCACCAGCTGATAAGTAACGCCGGTGTGGAAAATGGCCAGGTACTCGGCACTCAGGCGATTTTTCAGACCGTGGGCGGCGAACGCGCCAAGGCCGACACCGGTGAAACCGAAAAAAGCGGCCAGCATCAGAAAGCCACGCAGCATGAAGAACTCCAGTCAGACGCAATCAACAGGGTCTGTATAATGGCCCGCTCAACGGGTTCGGCCAAGCCATCTCTATGCTGCGTATATATTTCCGTCGTTTCACGAAGGCCGTGCTCTGGTTCATGGGCGGCAGCGTATTGCTGGTGCTGATATTTCGCGTAGTGCCACCACCGGGTACGGCATTGATGGTCGAACGCAAGATTGAATCGTGGTTCAACGGCGAGCCCATTGACCTGCAACGCACCTGGAAGCCCTGGGATGAAATCTCGGACGACCTGAAGGTCGCGGTAATCGCCGGGGAGGATCAGAAATTCCCGGAGCACTGGGGCTTTGACTTCGGGGCGATCCAGGCCGCACTGGCCCATAACGAGCTCGGCGGCACGGTTCGCGGCGCCAGCACCCTGAGCCAGCAGGTCTCGAAAAACCTGTTCCTGTGGTCAGGTCGCAGCTGGTTGCGCAAAGGCCTGGAGGCCTGGTTTACCGGACTGATCGAAGTGTTCTGGCCCAAGCAGCGGATTCTTGAGGTGTATCTCAACAGCGTCGAGTGGGATGACGGGGTATTTGGTGCCGAGGCCGCTGCACGACATCATTTTGGCATCAGCGCGAAAAACCTCAGCCGCCAGCAATCGAGTCTATTGGCTGCCGTGCTGCCAAACCCGCGCGTGTGGAGCGCCAGCCATCCGACTTCGTACGTTTCGCGGCGTGCGGGGTGGATACGGCAGCAGATGAGCCAGTTGGGGGGGGACAGCTATTTGATTGGACTGAACGATTCCCGCCGGGCGCCGTGGTCTCAGTAACAAGCGTATCCCCTGTGGGAGTGAGCCTGCTCGCGATGAGGTCATCACATTAAACATTGATGTCGACTGATCCGACGCCATCGCGAGCAGGCTCGCTCCCGCATTGGGTATGTGTGAGGCCAGAAACAAAAACGCCCCGATCAATGATCGGGGCGTTTTTTATTGCCTGCTTGCCGGTTACGCGGCAATCGACAACTTGAGTTTGTTCATCGCGCTCTTCTCGAGCTGACGAATACGCTCGGCCGACACGTTGTACTTCTGCGCCAGGTCGTGCAGCGTGGCTTTTTCTTCTGCCAGCCAACGCTGATAGAGGATGTCTCGGCTGCGGTCGTCCAGCACTTCCAGCGCTTCGTGCAGGTTGTGATTGGAGTTGTCGCTCCAGTCGGCATCTTCCAGTTGACGGGCCGGGTCGTACCGGTGGTCTTCCAGGTAGTTGGCCGGCGACTGAAAAGCACTGTCGTCGTCAGCTTCGGCAGCCGGGTCGAAGGCCATGTCATGGCCGGTCAGGCGACTTTCCATCTCGCGCACTTCCCGCGGCTCTACGCCGAGGCTTTCCGCCACGCGATGGACTTCCTCGTTGTTCAACCAGGCCAGGCGTTTCTTCTGACTACGCAGGTTGAAGAACAGCTTGCGCTGGGCCTTGGTGGTCGCGACCTTCACGATCCGCCAGTTGCGCAGGATGAATTCGTGGATTTCCGCCTTGATCCAGTGCACGGCAAAGGACACCAGGCGCACGCCCATTTCCGGGTTGAAGCGCTTCACGGCCTTCATCAGGCCGACGTTGCCTTCCTGGATCAGGTCAGCCTGAGCCAGACCGTAGCCGGAATAGCTACGGGCGATATGAACGACAAAACGCAGGTGGGCGAGCACCATCTGCCGAGCCGCCTCAAGATCCTGCTCATAGTAGAGACTCTCGGCCAGTTCACGCTCCTGCTCCGGCGTCAGCAACGGAATGCTGTTCACCGTGTGCACATAGGCCTCCAGGTTCGCACCCGGGACCAGAGCATATGCAGGTTGCAAAGAATTGGTCATACGAAAAAACCTCCGACTTACATAACTCGTGCAGTTAAGCACTGCGAAAATTGACCAGAAACCGTAGAACAAGTTCCCATAAACGCTGAAAGGTCAATACGAGCAAAATGATACTACTTAGGCGCAAGCTCCCTCAGGTGGCGTGCGACTGCAATCCATGCACCGATATACCCCAACAGCACAGCGCCAAGCAAGAGTGACAGACCGTCGGCAACCGGCACTCCGGCCAGCGCGAAATTGCTGCCGTACAAACCGGCCAGTCCGACTACCGCGTCATTCAGCCAGTCAAGGCCAAACGCCAATACGCCCCAGGAAAAAATCCCCGCACCGAAGCCATAAAGCGCGCCCATATAGAGAAAGGGCCTGCGCACATAGCTGTCAGTGCCGCCGACCAGTTTAATCACTTCGATCTCTGTGCGGCGGTTTTCAATATGAAGACGAATGGTATTGCCTATCACCAAAAGTAATGCAGAAACCAGAAGCACGGTCAGACCGAAGACAAAACGGTCGCCCAGCTTGAGAATGGCTGCCAGACGCTCCACCCAGACTAAATCAAGCTGCGCCTGCTGTACCTTCGGCAGATCGGAAAGTTTTTGTCTTAATGCTTCAAGTGTCGGCTTATCGACTTCTTTCGGTGTCACCAGGACCACGCCGGGTAGCGGGTTTTCCGGCAACTCCTTGAGGGCGTCGCCCAGGCCGGACTGCTGCTGGAACTCTTCCAGCGCCTGATCCCGGCCAACGTATTCGGCATCGGCCACGCCCGGCATGCCCTTGATCTGCGCGCGTAGCGCCTCGCCCTCAGCCGGGCTGGCTTCGAGCTGCAAGTACAGTGAAATCTGCGCAGCACGCTGCCAGGAACCACCCAGACGCTCAACGTTACTTAGCAAAAGTGACAGACCCATGGGCAAACTCAGGGCCACCGCCATCACCATGCAGGTGAAAAAGCTGCCGATGGGCTGTTTACCCAGCCGGCGCAGACTGTCCAGCAGGCTGGCGCGATGGCTCTCGATCCACGCGCGAAACAGCGTCGCGAAGTCCGGGCCATCATCGTCGTCGCCTTTTTTCCTGGTCGGTTGCGGATCGGCGGCCTTCGGCGCCACGCGTTCTGAAACCTTCGGACTGCGAGTCGCACTCATACGCCGGCCTCCCCGTCGCCGATCAATCGACCGCGCTGCAGGGTCAGCATGCGGTGGCGCATGCGCGCGATCAGTGCCAGGTCGTGACTGGCGATCAATACGCTGGTGCCCAGACGGTTGATGTCTTCGAACACGCCCATGATTTCCGCCGCCAGCCGCGGGTCGAGGTTACCGGTCGGTTCGTCCGCCAGCAGCAAAGCCGGACGGTGAACGATGGCGCGGGCAATGCCGACGCGTTGTTGCTGACCGGTGGAGAGGTCGCCGGGGTACAGATCGGTCTTGTCCGACAGCGCCACGCGCTCCAGGGCCGAATCCACACGCTTGGCGATTTCCGCCTTGGACAGGCCAAGAATCTGCAGCGGCAGCGCGACGTTGTTGAACACCGTGCGATCAAACAACAATTGATGGTTCTGGAACACCACGCCGATCTGCCGGCGCAGGAATGGAATCTGTGCGTTGCTGATGGTACTCAGGTCTTGCCCGGCCAACAGCAACTTGCCGCTGGTGGGTCGCTCCATGGCCAGCAGCAGGCGCAACAACGTACTTTTACCGGCACCGGAATGGCCGGTTACAAACAAAAACTCACCGCGACGCACTCGAAAGCTCAGCTCATGCAAGCCGACGTGACCGTTCGGGTAGCGTTTACCGACCTGTTCGAAACGAATCATGAACGCTCCCGCTCGGCAAACAGTGCCTGGACAAAGGGTTCAGCTTCAAAAGTGCGCAAATCGTCGATGCCTTCACCGACACCGATGTAGCGGATCGGCAGACCGAACTGCTTGGCCAGGGCAAAAATCACCCCGCCCTTGGCGGTTCCGTCGAGCTTGGTCAGTGCCAGGCCCGTCAGCTCGACGGTCTGGTTGAACTGTTTGGCCTGGTTGATGGCGTTCTGGCCGGTGCCGGCGTCGAGCACCAGCAACACTTCGTGCGGTGCATCGGCGTCGAGCTTGCCGATCACCCGGCGAACTTTTTTCAGCTCTTCCATCAGGTTGTCTTTGGTGTGCAGACGACCGGCCGTGTCGGCGATCAACACATCGATGCCACGGGCCTTGGCGGCCTGCACGGCGTCGAAGATCACCGAAGCCGAGTCGGCGCCGGTGTGCTGGGCAATCACCGGAATCTTGTTGCGCTCCCCCCAGACCTGCAATTGCTCGACCGCTGCGGCACGGAAGGTGTCACCGGCGGCGAGCATGACTTTCTTGCCTTCCAGCTGCAGTTTCTTCGCCAGCTTGCCGATGGTGGTGGTCTTGCCGGCACCGTTGACGCCGACGACCAGAATCACGAACGGCTTGTTTTGCGAGGTGATTTTCAGCGGCTGCTCGACGGGCTTGAGCATGGCCGCCAGCTCGGCTTGCAGGGACTTGTACAAGGCATCGGAATCAGCCAGCTCCTTGCGCGCGACCTTCTGGGTCAAGCGCTGAATGATCACCGAAGTGGCTTCGACCCCGACGTCGGCGGTCAGCAGACGGGTTTCGAGATCATCGAGCAGCTCATCGTCGATGGCTTTCTTGCCCAGAAACAGGCTGGCCATGCCTTCGCCGATGCTGGCGCTGGTCTTGGACAGGCCTTGCTTGAGGCGGGCGAAGAAACCGGCCTTGGTTTCTTCGGTACGGACTGGCTCGACCGGCACGACGGCAGGTGCAGGCTCTGGCGCTTTGACAACCGGCGCGGCAACCACCGGCTCAATCACTGGCGCCCGAACCGGCTCTTGCGCCACTGGCGTGTGCACAGGAATCGGCGGCGTCACGTGTGGCGCCTGCTCATCTTCGACCAGGGCCACCGGCTCTTCCGCCACCGGCAACGTCAGCCAGGGCTGAGCGACCGGGGTCTGTGGCAATTCGGTCGGGGCTTCGTCAGCAGGCGCGGCAACCGGTTGCAGCACTGGCTCGGCGATTGGCAACACAACGGGCGCTGGCGTTGGCGTTGGTTCAGGAATTGGCTGTGGCTGTTCGACGGCGGGTTCCTGCGGCTTTTTGCGCAGCCATCCGAACAGGCTTTTCTTTTCGCCAGCCGCAGCTGGGGTCTTCTTGTCGTCGTTGGAACCAAACATGGGGGACGGCTATCTCACGGTAGCGACGCGCCAACGGGCGCCCCGGCAAATAAATATTCGATGCAGAACAGACTGCGATTGACCCAGCTTGTTCACGCGCAACATTTTGTCGAGGCGCTCATCGGCGCCTCATGAAATCGACTTCTCATAGGACTAAAGCAGCAAAATCGGCGAAAAAGCGGAATTCAGTTGATAAATATCCACCTTCCGTCGTAAACCCAATCAACCTGATCAAGCATAAAGGCCTGATAGGCGTGGCCGCCGCTAAAACGGATCAGTATCCTAGCACCTCCTCGCCCGCCTAGGCTAAGACCAAGCGGACAGCCCCAAAGGTTTAAAAACGAATGAATGCTCTAGCCCGCCGCGCTGCTGGCCTGCTGCTCAGCACAGTTTGCCTGCCCCTTTCGGCCCTGGCCGCCGACCCGCAACCCACCCACGAATTCACCCTCGACAATGGTCTGAAGGTCGTCGTGCGCGAAGATCATCGCGCGCCGGTGGTGGTTTCACAGGTCTGGTACAAGGTCGGCTCCAGCTACGAGACTCCGGGTCAGACCGGGTTGTCCCACGCCCTGGAGCACATGATGTTCAAGGGCAGCGAGAAAGTCGGTCCCGGCGAAGCCTCGCTGATCCTGCGCGACCTCGGCGCCGAGGAGAACGCCTTTACCAGCGACGACTTCACCGCTTATTACCAGGTACTGGCCCGCGATCGCCTGGGCGTGGCCTTCGAACTGGAAGCCGACCGCATGGCCAGCCTGCGTCTGCCGCCCGATGAGTTCGCCCGGGAAATCGAAGTCATTAAAGAAGAACGCCGCCTGCGCACCGACGACAAACCGATGTCCAAGGCCTACGAGCGCTTCAAAGCCATGGCTTACCCGGCCAGCGGCTATCACACGCCCACCATCGGCTGGATGGCGGATCTGGACCGCATGAAGGTCCAAGAGCTGCGCCACTGGTATGAATCCTGGTACGTGCCGAACAACGCCACGCTGGTAGTGGTCGGCGATGTGACCCCGGATGAAGTCAAAGCCCTGGCCCAGCGTTACTTCGGCCCGATCGCCAAACGCGACGTGCCGCCGGCGAAGATTCCGCTGGAACTGGCCGAACCCGGCGAGCGCCAGATCATCCTGCACGTGAAGACCCAACTGCCCAGCCTGATGCTGGCATTCAACGTACCGAGTATTGCCACCGCCGAAGACAAACGCTCGGTGAATGCCTTGCGCCTGATATCCGCCCTGCTCGACGGTGGCTATAGCGCACGCATCCCGACCCAACTGGAGCGTGGCGAAGAGCTGGTGTCCGGCGCTTCGTCGAGCTACGACGCCTACACCCGTGGCGACAGCCTGTTCACGCTGTCGGCAACACCCAACAGCCAGAAAAACAAAACCATCGAGCAGGCAGAAGCCGGTTTGTGGAAGCTGCTCGAACAGTTGAAAACCACCGCGCCGTCCAGCGAAGAACTCGAACGCGTGCGGGCGCAGGTCATCGCCGGCCTGGTTTATGAGCGTGACTCAATCACCAGTCAGGCCACCGCCATCGGCCAACTCGAAACCGTCGGCCTGTCCTGGAAATTGATGGACACCGAACTCGCCGAACTGGAAAGCGTGACCCCGCAAGACATCCAGAAAGCCGCCAAGCTGTATTTCACCCGCGAACGTCTCAGCGTCGCCCATGTTCTGCCAGAGGAGACGACTCATGAGTGAGCGTAAAAAATCGCGCCGGGCCCTGCTGGGCCTGATCGCTGCCATGTTAATCGGCTCTGCCGCGTTCTATTTCGCCAAGACTGATGACTCCATTGCCAGTGAAGCGCTGGATAAAGCCAAGGCCAGCCAGAAACTGCAATCACTGACCGAGCTCAATGGCAAGGCGCCGAGCCATCGCAAACTCGATGTCCAGAGCTGGAACACCGCCGAAGGCGCCAAGGTGTTGTTTGTCGAAGCCCGTGAGCTGCCGATGTTCGACATGCGCTTGATCTTTGCCGCCGGCAGCAGCCAGGATGGCGATGCACCCGGTCTGGCCACGCTGACCAATGCCATGCTCAACGAGGGCGTCGCCGGTAAAGATGTCAGCGCGATTGCCCAGGGTTTCGAAGGCCTGGGCGCCGATTTCGGCAACGGGGCCTACAAAGACATGGCGGTCGCCTCCCTGCGCAGCCTCAGCGCCGCGGACAAACGCGAGCCGGCCTTAAAGCTGTTCGCTGAAGTCGTTGGCAAACCGACGTTCCCCGCTGATTCCTTTACCCGCATCAAGAACCAGTTGCTCGCCGGTTTCGAGTACCAGAAACAGAACCCCGGCAAACTGGCCAGCGTCGAGTTGATGAATCGCCTGTACGGCAATCACCCGTACGCGCACTCCAGCGACGGCACGGCGGACACCATTCCCGCCATCACCCTGGAGCAACTGCGCGCGTTCCATCAGAAAGCCTACGCCGCCGGGAACGTAGTGATCGCACTGGTGGGGGACTTGTCCCGCACCGAAGCCGAAGCCATTGCAGCGCAGGTTTCCGCTGCCCTGCCCAAAGGCCCCGCCCTGCCGAAAATCGCGCAACCGGCTGAACCCAAGGCCAGCGTCGGCCACATCGAGTTTCCGTCCAAGCAGACCAACCTGATGATCGCGCAACTGGGCATCGACCGTGACGATCCTGACTACGCGGCCCTGTCCATGGGTAACCAGATTCTCGGCGGTGGCGGTTTCGGCACTCGCCTGATGAGCGAAGTCCGCGAGAAGCGTGGCCTGTCTTACGGCGTGTATTCGGGCTTCACCCCGATGCAGGCGCGCGGCCCGTTCATGATCAACCTGCAGACCCGCGCCGAGATGAGCGAAGGCACCCTGAAGCTGGTGCAGGACGTGCTCGCCGACTACCTTAAAACCGGCCCGACCGAAAAAGAACTCGACGACGCCAAGCGCGAACTGTCCGGCAGCTTCCCGCTGTCGACCGCCAGCAACGCCGATATTGTCGGCCAACTAGGCGCCATCGGCTTCTATAACCTGCCGCTGAGTCATCTTGAGGACTTCATGCAACAGTCGCAGAACCTGACTGTCGAGCAAGTCCGAGCCGCACTGAACAAACACCTGAGCACGGACAAAATGGTCATCGTCAGCGCTGGCCCGACCGTGCCACAAAAGCCGTTACCGGCCCCTACTGATAAACCTGCCGAGCAACCGCTCGGGGTTCCGGAGCATTAATGGCCACTTCCCGTCCTAAAAAACCGGTTCACAACGTGCATAACGGCGTGAACCAACTGCGCATCATCGGCGGCGAATGGCGCAGCCGAAAGCTGAGTTTCCCTGACGCTCCAGGTCTGCGCCCGACGCCGGACCGGGTGCGTGAAACCCTGTTCAACTGGCTGGCACCTTACGTCCCTGGCGCCAAGGTGCTCGATCCGTTCACGGGCAGCGGCGCGCTGTTTCTCGAAGCCTTGTCCCGTGGCGCAGCCATGGGCCAGGCTCTGGATGCCAGCAGTATCGCGGTCTCCAGCCTGAAAGAGCACTTGGGTACGCTGCGTTGCACCAACGGACAGGTCCAGACCGCCGACGCCCTGCGTTACCTGGAAACCCAGACTGCAACGGCCTACGACCTGGTGTTCCTCGACCCGCCGTTCAATCAGAACCTGCTGCCTGCCGTTTGCGCGTTGCTTGAAGAGCGTCAGTGGCTGGCAGACGACGCCTGGGTCTATACCGAAAGCGAAAGCGCACCCTCGACCCTGGGCCTGCCAGGCAACTGGCGTCTGCACCGGGAGCAAAAGTCCGGGCGGGTCTATTATTCGTTGTGGCAACGTATGGCAGAGATTGCCGGCTAATCGATCGGCCTGAACAAGGTGCGTGCCTCCTTCAAGGCACGCGCCGCTGCTTCGAGAACAATCGTGTCCCATCCGTCAGAACGCTTCATCCCCGCCTTCGGCCTCGGCAACCCGCACTTGCAAACCTTGTGGGGGCCGCTGTGGCGCAAAACCACACACATCGAGCGCGAGCGTGAACGCCTGTGGCTCGAGGATGGCGACTTCCTCGACCTCGACTGGCACGGCCCGCACAGCGTCGACGCGCCCCTGGTACTGGTGTTGCACGGACTGACCGGTTCGTCGAATTCGCCTTACGTGGCCGGGATTCAAAAAGCGCTGGGCGACCGGGGCTGGGCCAGCGTCGCACTGAACTGGCGCGGCTGCTCTGGCGAACCCAACCTGCTGCCGCGCAGCTACCATTCCGGCGCCAGTGAAGACCTCGCCGAAACCATCAGGCACCTGCGGGCCAAGCGCCCTCTCGCTCCGCTGTACGCCGTCGGTTATTCCCTGGGCGGCAATGTGTTGCTCAAGCATCTGGGCGAAACCGGCAGCGCCAGCGGCCTGTTCGGCGCGGTGGCGGTGTCGGTGCCGTTTCGCCTGGACCAGTGCGCCGACCGCATCGGCCAGGGTTTTTCCAAGGTTTATCAGGCGCACTTCATGCGCGAAATGCTGGCCTACATCAAGAACAAGCAGCGGCAGTTCCAGCACGACGGGCGCGAGGATGGCCTGGCAGCGCTCGCCGCGCTGGGCTCGCTGGAAAACATGCGCACGTTCTGGGATTTCGATGGCCGGGTCACCGCACCGCTCAATGGCTTCACCGATGCCGAGGACTACTATCGCCGTGCATCGAGCCGCTACTTCCTGGGCGAAATCCGCACGCCAACCTTGCTCATTCAGGCAGCCGATGACCCCTTCGTGTTTTCCCACAGCCTGCCCCAGGCACAAGAGTTATCGGCCTGTACGCAATTCGAGTTGCAGGCCAAGGGTGGGCACGTCGGATTTGTCGACGGTTCGTTCCGGCAACCGGGGTACTACCTGGAACGGCGTATCCCACAATGGCTGGCCACCTTGGCTCGCAAGTAGACCGTGAATAACCATCAGGGCGAATCCATCCACTTCTGGCAGTCCGCGCCACTGCCTGGGGTCGAGTTATTGTCGGCGCGCTACATCCAGCAGCGTTTCGCCCCCCATGTACATGACGGCTACGTGATCGGCATGATCATGGCAGGCGCCCAGCGCTACCGGTATCGCGGCGCCGAGCATCTGGCAGGCAGCGGCACGCTGGTGCTGATCAACCCGGATGAACTGCACACCGGCCACAAGGGTACGGAGGATGGCTGGCTGTACCGGGCGTTTTATCCCGATAGCGGGCAGATCCTGTCGCTGCTGGCCGAACTCGAATTGCCCACCCGCAACCTGCCGGCGTTCGGCGCCACGCTGTACCGCGATCCGGATCTGGTGAATGGCTTCTGCCAATTGCACCGCTTGCTGGAAAGCCCGGCCACCGCACTGCAACAACAGACCGCCTGGCGTGAACTGATGCTTTCATTGCTGCAGCGTCACGCAGCGGTTCCGGATGCCGGAAAACCGGGCAAGGAACACCGGGCGGTGACATTGGCCAAGGACTTGTTGCAAACGCAACTGGCGGCACCGCCCTCGCTGGAAGAACTGGCAGCGGCGGTGAACCTGTCGCCCTTTCACTTTGCCCGGGTGTTCCGCCGCGCCACCGGCATGCCGCCGCACACCTGGCTCATGCAACAACGCATCGCTCGGGCACGGGCACTGTTGCAGGACGGTTGTTTGCCACTGGAAGTCGCGACGCAATTGGGGTTTGCCGACCAGAGTCATCTGAGTCGGCAATTCAAGCAGGTGTATGGGGTGGGGCCAGGGGCGTATCGCAGTGCGCGCCTGTCTTGATATCTGAAATCCACCCTCCCCCTTGTGGGAGCAAGCTCGCTCCCACAAGGGTCTGCGGTGTTTATTCGCCGGTGGCGATGCCCCGAGCAGGCTCGTTGATCCACTCGCTCCAAGAGCCGGCATACAACGAGCCCAACGGATAACCCGCCAGGCACAACGCGAACAGGTTATGGCAAGCCGTCACACCGGACCCGCAATACGCCACCAGTTCGGTCGGCGAACGGCCTTGCAGCTTCGCCGCAAAACGCTGCTTGAGCTGATCGGCCGGCAGGAAACACCCGTCGCTGCCCAGATTATCGGTGAACGCCGCACACTGAGCGCCGGGGATGTGCCCGGCAATCGGATCGATCGGTTCAACTTCGCCCTTGAAGCGCGGCAGGGCGCGGGCATCGAGCAAGGTCAGCGTGGGTTGGCCGAGGCGTTTTTGCAGCTGTTCTGCGCTGAGCAAGAGCGAACCGTCAGGGCTCCCGCTAAAGGTGCCGCGCGAGATGGACGGCGCATCCAGACTCAACGGCAACCCTGCGCCGTGCCAGGCTTTGAGCCCACCATCGAGGATGAACACGCCCTCACGCTTGCCCAGCCAGGCCAGCAGCCACCAGGCCCGCGCCGCGTAGGCTCCCGGACCGTCGTCATACAAAACCACTTCGCTGTCGGCATTGATGCCCCAGGCTTGCAGACGTTCGATCAGGTCAGCCGGCTCAGGCAATGGATGACGCCCGGTCACACCCTTGACCACTTTGCCGCTGAGATCGCGCTCGAGATCGGCGAAGCTCGACCCGGCAATGTGCCCTTCGGCATAGCTGCGCTGACCGTAATCCGGGTCTTCGAGGGCAAAACGACAATCCAGAATCACCAACCCCGGCTGGTCCTTCTTCAGGTCCAGCGCTTGCGGGCTGATCAGTTGCGCAATGGGCATAACGGGCTCCTGTGAGGTTGTCGAATGACGATCCTACTGCACTTTGCGCTTCACAGCTCTTCCAGCGCCTGGGCCAACGGCACATAAAACTCCTCGAACAAGGCGTTGACCGCATCGCGCGCCTGATCCGTGACAAAGCCGGCCTCCAGCACCAGCACTTGATAGACCCCGCGCTTGATCGCTTGCTCGCTGAGGTGGCTGGAATTTTCCCGCGTGGTGCACAGAAAGCGCACCCAGGACGTGAGGATGATCCAGGCATTGAGGGTCAGGGATTCGATCTGCACCCGATCCATCTTCAGGATGCCCGCCTCGACGAAGCCTTCGTAGATGTGCGTGCCCTGGATCAGGCAGCGCTGGGAAAAGCGCCGATAGCGCCCGGCCAGGTCTGCATCGCTGTCGAGCAAGTGTTCGAGGTCGCGATGCAGAAACCGGTAGCGCCACATCGCCGACAGCAGCTCCTTGAGGTAGAAGCGCTTGTCTTCCACCGTGGCGGCGCGGCCCTGGGGCGGGCGCAGGAAACTGTCCACCAGGCTTTCGTACTCACTGAACAGCACAGCGATGATCGCCTGCTTGTTGGGGAAGTGGTAGTACAGGTTGCCCGGAGAAATCTCCATGTGAGCAGCGATGTGATTGGTGCTGATGCTGCGCTCGCCCTGCTGATTGAACAGCTCGAGGCTGTTCTGCACGATGCGCTCGCTGGTTTTGATCCTTGGGGCCATGGCTTGAGCTTTAATTCAGAGTGCGTTGATGAGCATCTTACGACCTAACCGGACAGGGATAAAACAAAGCTGCGGCAGGATGCCATTTGACTTTCTAGAGCATAGACTCTAAAACGAGCCTCATTACAATAAATCCGGAGCCAACCATGACCGCTGGAATTTCCTACCTGCAAGACCTGCAGCAGCCTCTGGAAGAACTCCACAACCTCTTCAACGCGCAACGCGCCGCCTACGCCGCCAACCCGATGCCACCCGCAGCCCAGCGCCAGCAGTGGCTCAAGGCATTGCGCGACCTGTTGAGCGCTGAACGCGAACCCCTGATTGATGCCATCAGCCAGGACTTCAGCCACCGCAGCCCCGATGAAACCCTGCTCGCCGAATTGATGCCCAGCCTGCATGGCATTCATTACGCCAGCCGCCACCTCAAAGGCTGGATGCGAGCGTCGCGCCGCAAGGTCGGCGTGGCCTTCCAGCCTGCCTCGGCCAAAGTGGTTTACCAGCCGCTGGGCGTGGTTGGGGTGATCGTGCCGTGGAACTACCCGTTGTACCTGGCCATCGGGCCTCTGGTCGGCGCGTTGGCGGCGGGTAATCGGGTGATGCTCAAGCTCAGCGAGTCCACGCCTGCTACCGGTTTGCTGCTCAAGGACCTGCTGGGACGAATCTTTCCCGACGACCTGGTCTGCGTGGTACTGGGCGAGGCCGATATCGGGGTCGCGTTTTCACAACTGCGTTTCGATCATTTGTTGTTCACCGGCGCCACCAGCATCGGAAAACACGTGATGCGGGCCGCTGCGGAGAACCTGACGCCCGTTACCCTCGAATTGGGCGGCAAATCCCCAGCCATCGTGTCCCACGACGTGCCTCTGAAGGACGCCGCCGAACGCATCGCTTTCGGCAAGACCCTCAACGCCGGACAAACCTGCGTGGCGCCGGACTACGTGCTGGTGCCCGAAGACCGCGTTGGCTCTTTCGTCGAAGCCTATCGCCAGGCGGTTCGCGGGTTTTTTCCGACCCTGGCCAACAACCCGGACTACACCGCGATCATCAATGATCGCCAACTGGCGCGACTCAATGGCTATATCAGCGATGCCACCAGCAAAGGCGCGCTGCTGATACCGCTGTTTGAACAGGGCCAGGGACGCCGTATGGGCCACAGTTTGCTGCTCAACGTCAGCGACGACATGACGGTGATGCAGGACGAAATCTTTGGTCCGCTGCTGCCGATCGTGCCGTACAAGGATCTGGATCAGGCGTTTGCCTACATCAACCAGCGCCCTCGCCCACTGGCGCTGTACTACTTCGGCTACGACAAACGCGAGCAAAACCGCGTGCTTCATGAAACCCATTCCGGCGGCGTGTGCCTGAACGACACCCTGCTGCACGTTGCCCAGGACGACATGCCCTTCGGCGGCATTGGCGCCTCGGGCATGGGTCATTACCACGGCCACGAAGGTTTCCTGACCTTCAGCAAGGCCAAGGGTGTGCTGATCAAACAGCGATTCAACGCGGCGAAACTGATCTACCCGCCGTACGGAAAATCCATTCAGAAACTGATCCAGAAGCTGTTCATCCGCTAACGATCGTCACCGTCGGGTAATAACAACAATGAGCCCAAGCCTGTCCGATACACCCGCGCTGTCACGGCGCGGCCTGCTCAAGTTCAGCCTTGGCGCCAGTGCCTTTCTTGCCACGGCCGGACTGGGAGCCAGCCTGAGCGGGTGCTCGTCGAGCATCCCGGCCAGCGGATTTTCGTCTTTGCGCAGTGGCGACCTGCTTTTTCTGCGGGCACTGGTGCCGGTCATGCTCGATGGCGCCGTGGCCGTCGAAGGTATGTCCGACGCCGTCGAAGGCACCCTGAAAAGCCTGGATTACAACCTTGATCACCTGTCGCCGGAAATGCTCAAGCTGACCCGGCAACTGTTCGACGTGCTGGGCATGGCCGTGACCCGCGGGCCACTGACCGGCATCTGGGGCAGTTGGGAGAACGCCAGCGGCGCTGAGATCCGGCACTTTCTCGATCGCTGGGAGAACAGCTCCTTGGGCCTGTTGCGCATGGGGCACAGCTCGTTACTGCAACTGGTGATGATGGCCTGGTACGGCCGCAAGGAATCGTGGGCGCACTGTGGGTATCCAGGGCCGCCCACGGTTTGAAATCGAGTCGACCCTGTCGCGGGCAAGCCGCCTCAGCACATCATTAAAAAACAAGACGAGACCCCGAAGATGCCCGTACCCGATCCGTTCCGCGAAGGCATGGCCCGTGGCTGGAAAACCTACAACGGCTCACAACTGACCCAGGACCTGACCCTCGAAGCGGATGTGGCGATCATTGGCAGTGGCGCCGGCGGTGGAACCACGGCCGAAATCCTCAGCGCAGCCGGTTACAAAGTACTGCTGATCGAGGAGGGTCCGCTCAAGACCAGCAGCGACTTCAAGCTGCTTGAAGACCAGGCCTACGCCAGCCTCTATCAGGAAGGCATCGGCCGCATGAGCAAGGACGGTGCGATCACCATCCTCCAGGGCCGCGCGGTGGGCGGGACCACGCTAATCAACTGGACCTCCAGCTTCCGCACCCCGGAACCGACCCTGGAACACTGGGCCAGGGAGCACAACGTCAAGGGCCACTCGCCGGCTGAAATGGCGCCGTGGTTCGAGAAAATGGAACAGCGTCTGGGTGTGGCCCCGTGGAGGGTTCCGCCCAACGCCAACAACGACGTGATCCGCAAAGGCTGCGAAAAGCTCGGATACAGCTGGCACGTGATCCCGCGCAACGTGCGCGGCTGCTGGAACCTCGGCTACTGCGGCATGGGCTGCCCGACCAACGCCAAGCAATCGATGATGGTCACGACCATTCCGGCCACGCTGGAAAAGGGTGGCGAGCTGCTGTTCCTGGCCCGCGCTGAAAAGCTCATTCTGGCGGGCGACAAGGTCACGGGCCTGCAATGCGTGGCGATGGACGAGTGCTGTGTCGAACCCACAGGGCGCCGCATCACGGTCAAGGCGCGGCATTACGTACTGGCGGGCGGCGGAATCAACAGCCCGGCGCTGTTGCTGCGTTCCGACGCGCCTGATCCGCACAAACGGCTGGGCAAACGGACTTTCCTGCATGTGGTGAACATGTCCGCCGGGCTGTTCGATGAAGTGATCAATCCGTTTTACGGGGCACCGCAGTCGATTTATTCAGACCATTTCCAATGGCTGGACGGCACCACGGGCAGGATGGCCTACAAACTGGAAGTCCCGCCACTGCACCCCGCATTGGCAACCACGCTACTCGGCGGTTTTGGCCAGGAAAACGCACAGCACATGGCCAACCTTCCCCACACTCACGCCATGCTCGCGTTGCTGCGGGACGGTTTTCACCCAGACAGCCCGGGCGGTGCCGTCGAATTGCGCGGTGATGGCACGCCGGTGCTCGATTACCCAGTGACGCCTTATGCGTGGGAAGGCTTGCGCCGTGCGTTCCACAGCATGGCCGAGATTCAGTTCGCCGGTGGCGCCAAGGCGGTTATGCCAATGCACGCCGATGCCCGTTATGTGAAAACCCTGGGCGAAGCACGCACGCTGATCGATGGCTTGAGCCTGGAGCTGTACCGCACCCGGCTGGGCAGCGCCCATGTAATGGGCGGTTGTGCCATGGGCGAAGACCCGAAAGCCGCCGTGACCGACAGCCTCGGTCGACATCATCAGCTGACCAATCTGTCGATACACGACGGCTCGCTGTTCCCCACCAGCATTGGCGCAAATCCGCAGTTGTCGGTCTACGGGCTGACCGCGCAACTGGCGACTTCCCTGGCCGAACGTTTGAAAAACTCATGAAAACGACGAATATTCCCATCGTCTATAGTGCTTCCTTACCCAACAGGCGACTTGGCCGACCGGTTAGGCTGCGATACCATCCGACTCCCCAACGCACTCCCGCCAGGACGACGCGATGAACCGAGTGTTGTACCCAGGTACCTTCGACCCTATTACCAAGGGCCATGGCGATCTGGTCGAACGCGCCTCGCGCCTGTTCGATCACGTGATCATTGCCGTCGCCGCCAGCCCGAAGAAAAACCCGTTGTTTCCTCTGGAACAGCGCGTGGAGCTGGCACGCGAGGTCACCAAACATCTGCCGAACGTTGAAGTCGTCGGCTTCTCGACGCTGCTGGCGCACTTTGCCAAAGAGCAGAATGCCAATGTGTTCCTGCGTGGTCTGCGCGCAGTGTCGGATTTCGAGTACGAATTCCAGCTGGCCAACATGAACCGTCAGCTGGCTCCGGATGTGGAGAGCCTGTTCCTCACCCCGTCCGAGCGTTATTCGTTCATTTCCTCGACGCTGGTCCGTGAAATTGCAGCCCTGGGCGGCGATATCACCAAGTTCGTGCACCCTGTGGTGGCGGACGCCCTGACCGAGCGCTTCAAGAAATAACCCCCGCAAGCTGTGGGAGCGAGCCTGCTCCGGGCGGCGTTCCGACGATGGACGTCAACGATGACGCGGTGTATCTGGTTGCCCGCGTTGCTTTTGCGTTTTTCGCGAGCAAGCTCGCTCCTACAGTACGTCGCACCTGCGTGCAACGCAGGCGCCAATGCGGCACAATTACGCGCATTGATTTATTGCGCCCGGGCCTGTCGCCCTGGCTGGAGTTAGCATGTCCCTGATCATCACCGACGATTGCATCAACTGCGACGTCTGCGAACCCGAGTGCCCGAACGCCGCCATTTCCCAAGGCGAAGAGATCTACGTGATCGACCCGAACCTGTGCACCCAGTGCGTCGGCCACTACGACGAACCTCAGTGCCAACAGGTCTGCCCGGTCGATTGCATTCCCCTGGACGAAGCCCATCCGGAAACGCAAGAGCAGTTGATGGAGAAGTACCGGAAAATTACCGGCAAGGCTTGAGTCTTTCGATATCGGTTCGAACGCCATCGCGGGCAAGCCCGCTCCGACAAGGATCGCTTAGACCCTGTGGGAGCCCGCAGGCATTTCAGCGCTGACAGCGTGGGCAAAAGACGCTGGCGCGCTGCCCGAGCTTCACTTCCCGCAGCTCTGTCCCACAGACTTTGCACGGTTCAGCACCACGGCCGTACACGAACAGTTCCTGCTGGAAGTAGCCCGGCTGACCATCACCACCGATAAAGTCCCGCAACGTGGTACCTCCGCGCTCGATGGCGGCGGCCAGGATGCGTTTGATTTCTATCGCCAGCTTCAGATAGCGCGCCCGGGAAATGCTCTTGGCCTCGCGACGCGGGTCGATCCCGGCGGCGAACAGCGCTTCGGTCGCGTAGATGTTGCCGACGCCGACCACCACCGCGTTGTCCATGATGAACGGCTTGACCGCCATCGAACGCCCGCGGGACTGCTGGAACAACCGCTCGCCATCAAACAGGTCGGTCAGCGGCTCCGGCCCCAGGCGAATCAACAATTCGTGGTTGAGCGGGTCGAGGCTCCACAACATCGCACCAAACCGTCGCGGGTCGGTGTAGCGCAGGGCCAGGCCCGATTCGAGCTCGATATCCACGTGTTCATGCTTGGCCGCCGGCGTGCCGACCTCCACCAGCCGCAGATTGCCCGACATGCCCAGATGACTGATCAACGTACCGACTTCGGCGTTGATCAGCAGGTACTTGGCGCGCCGTTCAACCAGCACGATACGCTGCCCGGACAACCGCACATCGAGGTCTTCGGGAATTGGCCAGCGCAGCCGACGATCGCGCACGATTACCCGACTGACACGCTGGCCTTCCAGGTGCGGTGCAATGCCTCGACGGGTGGTTTCGACTTCTGGCAGTTCAGGCATGGTGCTCTCGAATCGGGCGCTCGATAAGAAGAAGGTCCGACACTCAGCGGTGAGTGCCGAGATCGCGAATGGTCTGCTTGAGGGTTTCGAAGTCGTAGTCCGACAAACCGACGTAATCGAGCACCAGATGCCCGATGCTGTTCCATTCGTGGTCTTCGGTCTGGTTGCCCAGCACGCGGTAGGACGCACAAATGTGCTCGGCCATCTTCAGGATCGCCAGCAGGTTTTTCAACGTGCTGTTGCGCGACGATTCATCGCTGAAGATCGCCAGGGCATTGTGATGGTTGGCAATCGCGGCCGTCACATGTTCCGGCAGGCGCCAGGACTTGGCCGTGTAGTAACCGACCACCGCGTGATTGGTGTTGAACGCTTTGTTCTCGGTATCCACCACCCGGCACTCGGGGCCGGCATTGGCATAGGCCTGTTCCAGAACGCTCATGTAGTCGGGGAAGCGCTGGAGCATCAGCGGTACGCCACAGTCGTGGAACAAGCCCAGGGCATAGGCTTCATCGCCAGCCTGGGTGCCGGTGCGCTTGGCCAGGGTCAGGCAAGTCATCGCCACGTCCTGGGCCGTATCCCAGAAACGGTTCAAGGTGACGATGGTTTCATCGTTCATCTCACCCTTGATCGACTGGGCGTTGATCAGGTTGATGATCGAACGGCTGCCCAGCAGATTCACCGCGCGCTGGATCGAGGCGATCTTGTTCGTCAGGCCGTAATAAGGCGAGTTGACGATTTTCAGCAACGAGCCGGAGAGGCCTGGGTCCTGGGAAATCAGCTTCGCGATCACCTCCAGATCCGGGTCCGGCATGTACTGCTCCATCTGCAAATCCACCATGATCTGCGGTTGAGCGGGCACGCTTATGCCTTGCAGGGACTGTTGGATCTGTTCGGGAGTCAGCTCTTGGGACATAAGTACACACTCAGGGTCAGGCGCAGATTCTAGCGTCTAAAAGCGGGATTCGACATGACAAATCGAGAGACAGGGCTTTATCGCGAGCGGACAGCCCCCTCGCCGCATGTCTACCGCTGACCCTGCATCCGTCCCAACACGCTATACTCCCGCTCTTTTTTCTGGAGCGACGTCATGTCCCTGCCTAGCCTGCGCCTCAAAGCCAACGCCGACCGTCGTCTGCGCAACGGTCATTTGTGGGTCTATAGCAACGAAATCGATGTAGCGGCGACCCCTTTGCACGGTTTCAAGGCCGGCGACCAGGCGATCCTCGAAGCCGCAGGTGGCAAGCCCCTGGGTATCGTGGCCATGAGCCCGAACAACCTGATCTGCGCCCGCCTGCTGTCGCGCGACATCAAGCTGCCGCTGGACAAGTCCCTGCTGGTGCATCGCCTGAACGTCGCCCTGTCGCTGCGTGATCGCCTGTTCGACAAGCCTTTCTATCGCCTGGTCTACGGCGACTCCGACTTGCTGCCAGGTCTGGTGGTCGATCGTTTTGGCGACATCCTGGTCGTACAGATCGCCTCGGCGACCATGGAAGCCCATAAAGACGACGTGATCGCGGCCCTGACCCAAGTGCTCAAGCCAAGCGGCATTCTGTTCAAGAACGACTCCGCTGCCCGTGATGCCGAAGGCCTCAATCGCTATGTCGAAACCGTCTTCGGCCTGGTGCCGGAGTGGGTTGCACTGGAAGAGAACGGCGTGAAATTCGAAGCGCCGGTCATCCAGGGCCAGAAAACCGGCTGGTTCTACGACCACCGCATGAACCGCGCACGCCTGGCGCCTTATACCAAGGGCAAGCGCGTACTGGACCTCTACAGCTACATCGGCGGCTGGGGCGTACAGGCTGCAGCCTTCGGCGCCAGTGAAGTGTTCTGCGTCGATGCGTCGGCCTTCGCCCTCGACGGCGTCGAGCGCAACGCCGCGCTGAACGGTTTCGCCGACAAAATGACCTGTATCGAAGGCGAAGTCTTCGAAGCCCTGAAAGAGCTGAAAGCCAGCGAAGAACGTTTCGACGTGATCGTGGCCGACCCGCCGGCGTTCATCAAACGCAAGAAAGACATGAAGAACGGCGAAGGCGCCTACCGTCGCCTGAACGAGCAAGCCATGCGCCTGCTCAGCAAGGACGGCATCCTGGTCAGCGCTTCGTGCTCGATGCACCTGCCCGAAGATGACCTGCAGAACATCCTGCTGACCAGCGCCCGCCACCTGGATCGCAACATCCAGATGCTCGAGCGCGGCGGCCAGGGTCCGGATCACCCGGTACACCCGGCCATTGCCGAAACCCGCTACATCAAGAGCATCACCTGCCGCCTGCTGCCAAACAGCTGACAACACCCCCTGTAGGAGCGAGCCTGCTCGCGAAAAACGCAAAGACACCGCGGGCAACCAGACACACCGCGTTATCGTTGACGTTCATCGCGAGCAGGCTCGCTCCTACAGGTGCAGGACATATCCTGATCCACTGTCGATACGACAACCACCCGCCCCACGCCTACCGTTTTCTCTTCCCTCCATTGAAGAGGACAACGGAATGTCCAACACGCCAAAAGCCCATCGATTACGCACAGGTCGGCACTCGCAATCCGGTCGCATCTATCACCTGACCGCCGTCACCCATGAGCGACAGCCTTTCTTCCAGGATTGGCGCACTGGCCGATTTCTGGTGCACGAGTTCAGGAGGGCCCAGGAATCCGGCTATGCAACGTCTATTGCCTGGGTAGTCATGCCGGATCACTTCCACTGGCTGATTGAACTGCACAACGGTGATTTGCCGAAACTGGTGCAAGCCACCAAATCTCGCTGCACACGCCTCATCAATCAGAAACGGGATCTATGTGCTCCTGTATGGCAAAAGGGCTACTTCGACCGAGCCCTGCGTCGTGAAGAAGATCTGAAAGCCACGGCTCGATACATCATCGCCAACCCGCTTCGCGCAGGACTTGTCGACCATATCGGCAACTATCCACTCTGGGACGCCATCTGGCTTTAATACCCCCACCTCTGTAGGAGCGAGCCTGCTCGCGAAAAACGCAAAGACACTGCGGATAGCCAGACACACCGCGTTATCGTTGACGTTCATCGCGAGCAGGCTCGCTCCTACAACAAACTCAGAAAGGGCCCACGCCCTGTCGCATTGACTTGCTTCTTCATCAAATCAATTCTCGTCCACCTATCACGGAACGAGCGCGTTGATGTATGCCGCACGCCAATGACGCCAACGAAAAGCCGTTAATCGTCCTGCTGCTGATGACCATGACCCTGCTGGGCGTATTCCCGCTGGACGTGGTTCTCCCCTCCTTTCCAGACCTGTCAGCCTCCTTCCGGATTTCGCCTTCCGAGGCAGCCCTGTCTGTCAGCCTGTTCGCCGTCAGCCTGGCGTTCTCCGTGATGCTGGTTGGCCCACTATCGGACATGTGGGGCCGCAAGAAGCTGTTGTTGGGCGGTATCGCCATCGCGGCCATTGGCGCGGCGGGATGCGCGGTTTCCAGCGAATACCGTTGGTTCCTGGGTTTTCGCGTGGTCCAGGCAATCGGCTGCGGGGCCTTCTCGCTGTCACAGGCGCTGGTGCAGGATTTGTTCGAAGGCCATGAAAGGCAGCGACTGAGGATCTGGATGGTGACCGCCAGTGGCGTATTCATTTCGATTTCGCCGTTGCTCGGGACCTGGCTGCAATTGCAGCTTGGCTGGCAAGGCAGCTTTTACGTATTTGTCGCACTGGCCGTTTCAGCAGGGTCAAGCGCCTGCTGGCTGCTCAAGGAGTCCTCGGGTATCCGCACCGCTTCGCACGGCGGATTTTTCAGTGCCTACTGGCATGTCTGCTCGAATGCACGCTTCATGGCTTACTGGCTGATTTCGGCCCTGGCCTTCGCCTGCCATTTTTCGTTCATCGTGACGTCACCCACTATTTTCATGGAACACCTGGCCCTCTCACCCTATGAATACGCCTGGACGCTAATGCTGTACGGCGTTGCGTACGTGGGCGGCGGCGCAGTCGCCAACGCCTTGCAAGAACGCCTGCGAGGGCATACGCAGATCGTTGTTGGCCTGGGGCTGATCGCGGTTTCGGGTGTGCTGATGCTGTGGCTGATTCGCCACTTCGGCCTGTCTGTCGCTGCCGTGCTGGTATCCATGCTGATCTGCACCATCGGGACCACCATCACCAGGCCAGTCGTCAATAACAAGGCGATGAGCATCCACCCGCAATACGCCGGAACCTCGACTTCGGTCGGTGCCGTGCTGATCTTCATGGGTGGCGGCGTCATCAGCTTGGTGATCAATCTCGTGCCAGGGGACCTGACCACGACACTGGCCATTGGTTTTCTGACATTGAGTCTTGCGGGCCTTGGCCTGAATGCACTGATCAACCACAAGAATCAAAGGGCGCTGGATGGTGTATGACACCTGCCGGTCGTCATCCCGCACGCTCCGTATATGCCGGATCAACGCTTCACGGCATTCCCTCCTGACGCCAGCCGTGTAGAATCGCGACATTCATCGCCAGTCATCCCCCGGCGGGTTTATGAGCTCAAGCTGAAGCGCGCGGCGATCCCGCAAAGTTTTCGGCAACTTCCGGACACACGGCCATTTCTGAGTGTTCCAGACGTCAATAGAAGCTCACTTCCCTTTTGATACCTGATTTAGCCGCCCGGAGTGCTTCATGCCTGATTATCGCTCGAAAACATCCACCCACGGCCGCAACATGGCCGGCGCCCGCGCACTGTGGCGCGCAACAGGGATGAAAGATGACGACTTCAAAAAGCCGATCATCGCCATCGCCAACTCCTTCACCCAGTTCGTACCGGGCCACGTGCACCTCAAGGACCTGGGCCAACTGGTCGCCCGCGAAATCGAACGCGCTGGCGGTGTGGCGAAAGAATTCAACACCATCGCCGTCGATGACGGTATCGCCATGGGCCACGACGGCATGCTGTATTCGCTGCCGAGCCGCGAGATCATCGCCGACTCCGTCGAGTACATGGTCAATGCCCACTGCGCCGACGCGATTGTCTGCATCTCCAACTGCGACAAGATCACCCCTGGCATGCTGATGGCGTCCCTGCGCCTGAACATCCCGGTGATCTTCGTTTCCGGCGGCCCGATGGAAGCCGGCAAGACCAAACTCGCCTCCCACGGCCTCGACCTGGTCGACGCCATGGTGATCGCCGCCGACTCCAGCGCTTCTGACGAGAAAGTCGCCGAGTACGAGCGCAGCGCCTGCCCGACCTGCGGTTCGTGCTCCGGCATGTTCACCGCCAACTCGATGAACTGCCTGGTCGAAGCACTGGGCCTGGCACTGCCAGGCAACGGTTCGACCCTGGCCACCCACAGTGACCGCGAGCAATTGTTCCTGCAGGCCGGCCGCACCATCGTCGAGTTGTGCAAGCGTTACTACGGCGAGAACGACGAGTCGGTATTGCCGCGCAACATCGCCAACTTCAAGGCGTTCGAAAACGCCATGACCCTGGACATCGCCATGGGCGGTTCCACCAACACCATCCTGCACTTGCTGGCCGCGGCCCAGGAAGCCGAGATCGATTTCGACCTGCGCGACATCGACCGTCTGTCCCGTCACGTGCCGCAACTGTGCAAGGTCGCGCCGAACATCCAGAAGTACCACATGGAAGACGTGCACCGTGCCGGCGGGATCTTCAGCATCCTCGGCTCGCTGGCCCGTGGCGGCCTGCTGCACACCGACCTGCCGACCGTGCACAGCCGCAGCATGGAAGAAGCCATCGCCAAGTGGGACATCACCCAGACCACCGACGAAGCCGTGCACCACTTCTTCAAGGCCGGCCCGGCAGGCATCCCGACCCAGACCGCCTTCAGCCAGTCGACCCGTTGGGAAACCCTGGACGACGACCGTGAAAACGGCTGCATCCGCAGTGTCGAGCACGCCTACTCGAAAGAGGGCGGCCTGGCCGTGCTGTACGGCAACATCGCGCTTGATGGCTGCGTGGTGAAAACTGCGGGCGTCGACGAGTCGATCCACGTCTTCGAAGGCAATGCGAAGATCTTCGAAAGCCAGGACAGCGCCGTACGCGGCATCCTCGCCGACGAAGTGAAGGAAGGCGACATCGTCATCATTCGCTACGAAGGCCCCAAAGGCGGCCCGGGCATGCAGGAAATGCTGTACCCAACGTCCTACCTGAAATCCAAAGGCCTGGGCAAAGCCTGTGCCCTGCTCACCGACGGCCGTTTCTCCGGCGGCACCTCGGGCCTGTCCATCGGCCACGCTTCGCCTGAAGCAGCTGCCGGTGGCGCCATCGGCCTGGTGCAGGACGGCGACAAAGTGCTGATCGACATTCCGAACCGCTCAATCAACCTGTTGGTCAGCGACGAAGAACTGGCCGCGCGCCGGGTCGAGCAGGACAAGAAAGGCTGGAAGCCGGTGGAAGTGCGTCCACGTAAAGTGACCACGGCCTTGAAAGCCTATGCCCTGCTGGCGACCAGTGCCGACAAGGGTGCTGTGCGTAACAAGGCAATGCTCGACGGGCTGTAAGGCTTAACCGTCGAACAAAAAAATACCCCGCCAAGTGCGGGGTATTTTTTGTCTGGCCGGTTTAGCCGGTGACCAGGAGGGCCCCATCGCTGGCAAGCCAGCTCCCACAGGTGTCGAGGTGGGGCACAAATTGTGTGAACCACACAGGCCCTGTGGGAGCTGGCTTGCCAGCGATAGCAGCCGCTCGGTCTTACTGAATTTCTTCCGGTTTGACGATCACCCAGTTCTTGTCCGCCGTCACCGCCAGCCCTTCCTTGGCCTGGGCCGCCGCGTTTTTGGCCATCATGCCCTGGATCTGGGTCATGTATTTATCCTTGCGGTTGACCCACAAGTGAATGCCGCCCTTGGCCACGTCGACCCCGTGGAACAGCATGTAGCCGTCACTTGTCGGAGTGTCACCGCCGACCAGCACCGGTTTTTTCCACTCGTCGATGTAGGTCAGGATCGCCGCGTGCTTGCCGGCCATCCAGGTCGCAGGTGTCCACAGGTACGGGGTCAGTTCGAGGCCGAGGTTGGCTTTCTCGTCATACTTGCCGGCGGTGATCTGCTTGCGCGCGGTGGTCAGTTCGCCGGTCTTGCGGTCCTTGAGCAGCGTGGTCACGCCGATCACGTTCTGCGGCTTGACGTTGTAGCCGTACTTCGGGTCGGCAGCGACCATGCGCACCAGTTCTTCGGAGGCGGCGGTCATCACGTAGACCTCGATGCCGTTCTCCATCAACTTGTTGTAGAGCTCTTTCTGGCCGGTGAAGATTTTCGGCGGATTGACGTCGAGGTTCTTGACCACGTCGCCATCGTAGTAAGTGGCCGGTACCGGTTTGCCGGAGGCCATCATCTCGTCGACATAGCCCTTGAGTTCTTGCAGCGTGAAGCCCGAGAACACCTGGGCAACCCATGGGTAGCAAACCATGTCGTCGACTTCGCAGAGGCGATAGTAGTAGCTGAACAGGCTTTCCTTGTGGTCGGCGGTGTCCTTGAACGGCATCAGTTTCAGGGAGGGATCAAGGGTCTCGCGGGTGATCAGGCCCTTGTTTTCCATGAACGGCAGCAAGGACTCTTCGAGGTCGTAGCGGTAACTGGTGTTGTCCATGTCAAACACCGCGTAGTTACCCTTGTTGGCGTTGGCCGCGATCATTGCGTCCAGTGCCTTGGCCTGATCGGCAGGCCAGTGTTTAAGATCCGTTGCAAACACTTGGCCCGCGAGACCCAGGCAAAGTGCTGCTGCCAGAAATTTCGGTGCGAACTTCATCGGCATTTCTCCCTGATAGAAAGACATCGACGCTAACAAATAACTGTGACAGTCCTCGTCTGTCAGCGACCGCCAACGTACCTATCGCGCCAGTTGCTTCTCCGAGAGCGACACGCGCTTATTCCAAAAACGACAGTTACGAGATGTTTTTGATATTAATTCATTAGATATCAAGCTGTTAGGCTTGCCGGTTCGCAGCTGCCCCGCAAGGCAGTTGGCACATGTCTAATGGGAGTTCCAATGAATCTGCCGCTGATTCTGAATCTGCTGGTGTTCCTCGTCCTGCTTCTGGGCCTGGCACAAACCCGCCGCTCCAACTGGAGCCTGGCGAAAAAAGTCCTGCTCGCACTAGGGCTGGGCGTGGCATTCGGCGTGGCCCTGCACACTGTCTACGGTGCCGGTAACCCGGTGCTCAAAGCCTCGATCGGCTGGTTCGATCTGGTGGGCAACGGCTATGTGCAGTTGCTGCAAATGATCGTGATCCCACTGGTGTTCGCGTCGATCCTCAGCGCCGTGGCCCGTCTGCACAATGCTTCGTCCCTGGGAAAAATCAGCGTCCTGACCATCGGCACGCTGCTGTTTACCACCGCCATCGCGGCGCTGATCGGCATCGGCCTGACCAACCTGTTCGGCCTGACCGCCGAAGGCCTGGTTGCCGGCACCCAGGAGTTGGCCCGCCTGCAAACCATCCAGACCGACTACGCCGGCAAGGTCGCCGACCTGAATGTGCCGCAGCTGTTGCTGTCGTTCATCCCGCAAAATCCGTTCGCCGATCTGGCGCGGGCCAAGCCGACATCGATTATCAGCGTGGTGATCTTCGCCGCATTCCTGGGGGTCGCGGCGCTACAACTGCAGAAGGATGACGTGGAAAAAGGTCAGAAAGTGATCAATGCCATCGACACCCTGCAAGCCTGGGTGACGCGCCTGGTACGCCTGGTCATGAAGTTGACCCCGTACGGCGTGTTGGCGCTGATGACCAAGGTGGTCGCCGGCTCCAACCTGCAGGACATCATCAAGCTCGGCAGTTTCGTGGTGGTGTCCTACATTGGCCTGGGCCTGATGTTTGTGGTCCACGGCGTGCTGGTGTCGGTGGCCGGGATCAACCCGCTGCGCTTTTTCCGCAAAATCTGGCCGGTGCTGACGTTCGCGTTCACCAGCCGTTCGAGCGCGGCGACGATCCCGCTGAGCATCGAAGCGCAGACCCGTCGCCTGGGCATTCCACAGTCCGTCGCCAGTTTCGCCGCCTCGTTCGGTGCGACCATTGGCCAGAACGGCTGTGCCGGCCTGTACCCGGCGATGTTGGCGGTGATGGTCGCGCCAACTGTGGGCATCAACCCGCTGGACCCGCTGTGGATCGCAACGCTGGTGGCGATTGTGACGCTGAGTTCGGCCGGGGTGGCCGGGGTGGGCGGTGGCGCGACCTTCGCCGCGCTGATCGTGTTGCCGGCGATGGGGTTGCCGGTGTCACTGGTGGCGTTGCTGATTTCGGTCGAGCCGCTGATTGATATGGGGCGCACGGCGCTGAACGTGAGCGGTTCGATCACGGCCGGGGCGATTACCAGTCAGGTGATGCAACAGACGGATAAAGCGTTGCTGGATGCGGATGAGCATTCGGAGTTGGCGCACGCATAAGCAGCGCCTGACATATCGCCTTCGCTGGCAAGCCAGCTCCCACAGTGTCCAGGGTGAAACACATAGTGTGTGAACACCATGGATCTCTGTGGGAGCTGGCTTGCCAGCGATGCTTTTAGGCTTTTTCCCAGACTTCGAAGCTGTACGCCGGTTTGTCGCCTTCGGCCGGGTTCGGCACATTGGACACCAGCTTCCACTGGTTCAAATCAAACGCCGGAAACCACGCGTCTCCCTCCGGGCTCAACGCCACACGCGTCAGGTACAGGCGATCGGCCTGCGCCAACCCTTGCGCATACAACTGCGCGCCGCCAATCAGCATCAGCTCATCGACGCCTTGTGCCTTCGCCCATTCCTCGGCGCGAACCACAGCGGCCTCCAGCGACGGATAGACTTCCGCGCCTTCCAGCACCAGATCGGCCTGACGGCTGACCACGATGTTCAAGCGGCCCGGCAACGGACGACCGAGGGAATCCCAGGTCTTGCGACCCATGATGATCGGCTTGCCGAGGGTAGTGGCCTTGAAGTATTTGAAATCCCCTGGCAAGTGCCAGGGCATGCTGTTGTCGACGCCGATCACACGGTTTTCACCGAGGGCTGCGATCAGGCTGAGGGGGAGTGATTTAGTCATGCCGGCGAGGATACCAGAGGCTCGGCTTCTCGCAACGTAGCCCCCCCGACAAGCGCCACAGCGGTTATGCTCACGACTCAATCTAAGCGACGGGATGCCGCGTGACTGAACTGAATACCCTCTGGCTGACAGAAACCATCCGCCTGCGCGAAGCGCACGCCGGCCCTCTGGAGGATCTGGAAGCCAATCGCCTCGCCCGCAGCGCCGGCGGTGACTTGCCGACACGCATTCAACGCCGCGCCTTGTGGCTGGCCGAGCGCGATGGCCTGAGCGACGCGCTCAAACACTGGCTGCAAGGTGCGCGGCTGGCGCTGCTTGTATTGGCCGTGCTGGCCGTGGTCAGTGGCGCCGGTCTGGCGTTTGCCGCCCTGGGTGACGGCCAGATGCCGGTCAATGTGTTCTGGGCCTTGGGCAGTTTGCTCGGACTGAACCTGATCCTGCTGCTGAGCTGGGCGTTGGGCCTGGTGTTTGCCGGCGAACATGGCGCCAGCCTCGGGCGTTTGTGGCTGTGGCTCAGCGAAAAGCTCGCCCGCGACGCCAAAGCCGCGCAACTGGCACCGGCCCTGATCCTGATGTTGCAACGACACAAACTCAATCGCTGGGCCATCGGCGTCCTGGTCAACAGCTTGTGGTTGCTGGCGATGCTCAGCGCGCTGGTGATTCTGCTGACGCTGTTGGCGACCCGGCGCTATGGCTTCGTCTGGGAGACCACCATTCTCGGCGCCGACACCTTCATCACCGTGACCCAGGCCCTCGGTGCGCTGCCGTCCTTGCTCGGGTTCAGCGTGCCGACCGTGGAAATGATCCGCGCCAGTGGCGATGCCGCATTGAACATCGAAAGCGCCCGCCAGGCCTGGGCCGCCTGGCTGGTGGGCGTGCTGCTGGTCTACGGCGTTGTGCCGCGCCTGCTGCTCGCCGGGTTTTGTCTGTGGCGCTGGAAAACCGGCCAGGCGTCCTTGCACCTGGATTTGAATCTGCCCGGCTATGCGCAGTTGCGCGAACGCTTGATGCCGACCAGCGAACGCCTGGGCATCAGCGATGCCGCGCCCGAGCAACTTCATCGGGTCGAAAGCGGTGTCAGCGACCAGCAAAGCGATGGCGCGCTGTTGGTGGCCATCGAACTGGACGACCAACGTCCGTGGCCGCCGCCACTGCCGAAGAATGTGAGTAACGCCGGCATCCTCGACAGTCGCGAATCGCGGCACAAACTCCTCGAACAACTCGGCCGTTTCCCGCCTGCGCGCCTGGCCATCGCCTGTGATCCACGGCGTTCGCCGGATCGCGGCAGTCTGGCGCTGATCGCCGAACTGGCCCGCAGTGCCAGCGCCACGCGCGTCTGGTTGCTGCAAGCACCGCCCGGTGAGGCGCTGGACGCCGAGCGCCTTGGCGACTGGCACGTCGCGTTGCAACAACTGGAGCTGCCGTTTGCCGATTGCGCACCGCTCAATTGGCTGGAGACGGGTCATGACTAAACCGCTGAAGCTCGCCGTCGTCGGCCACACCAATGTCGGCAAGACCTCATTGCTGCGCACCCTGACCCGTGACGTCGGCTTTGGTGAAGTGTCCCATCGCCCCAGCACCACGCGACACGTCGAAGGCGCGCGCTTGTCGGTCGACGGCGAGCCCTTGCTCGACCTCTACGATACTCCTGGCCTGGAAGACGCCATCGCCCTGCTCGATTACCTCGAACGCCTGGAGCGCCCCGGCGAACGCCTCGACGGCCCGGCCCGGCTGGCTCGCTTCCTCGAGGGCAGCGAAGCACGACAGCGTTTCGAACAGGAAGCCAAGGTGCTGCGGCAATTGCTGGCCTGCGACGCCGGCCTCTATGTGATCGATGCCCGCGAGCCGGTGCTGGCCAAGTACCGCGACGAACTGGAAGTGCTGGCCGGTTGTGGCAAACCGCTGCTGCCAGTGCTGAATTTTGTCAGCAGCGCCAACCACCGCGAACCAGCCTGGCGCGAAGCCCTGGCACGCCTCGGCCTGCATGCGCTGGTGCGTTTCGACAGCGTCGCACCGCCCGAGGATGGCGAACGCCGACTCTATGAAAGCCTCGCGCTGTTTCTCGAACACGCCCGCCCGCAGCTGGAGCGCTTGATTGCCGATCAACAGGCTCAACGCCGGGCACGCCAGCAGAGTGCGGTGCGCTTGATCGCCGAGTTGTTGATCGACTGCGCTGCGTGCCGACGCAGCGTGGCCAGTGATGCCGAACAGGAACAACAAGCCATCGGCGAATTGCGCAAAGCCGTGCGTCAACGGGAACAGCGCTGCGTCGAAGCCTTGCTCAAGCTCTACGCTTTCCGCCCACAGGATGCGGCGGCCAGTGATCTGCCGCTGCTCGATGGTCGCTGGGGCGATGACCTGTTCAACCCCGAAACCCTCAAGCAATTGGGCGTGCGGGTCGGCGGTGGAATCGCAGCCGGCGCCGCCGCTGGAGCTGGGGTCGATTTGCTGGTCGGCGGCCTGACCCTTGGCGCAGCGGCACTGGCCGGGGCCATCGCTGGCGGCGCCCTGCAAACCGCCCGCAGTTACGGCAGCCGGTTGTTGGGCAAGATCAAGGGGCAGCGCGAACTGACTGTCGATGACAGCGTGCTGCGATTATTGGCGCTACGCCAACGGCAGCTGCTGCAAGCGCTGGACGCACGAGGGCATGCGGCGATGGACAGCATTCAAGTGGCCACGCCCCAGGACAAGACCTGGCGCGAGGGCAAACTGCCGGAAGCCTTGAGCAAGGCCCGGGCGTATCCGCAGTGGTCGTCGCTCAATCCCCATGGGAAGTTGAATCAGGCGGAGCGGCAGGAGCAGATCGAAGTCTTGGCAAAAGATTTATAGCGTCTGGTCTGCTCGCGATGGCCGCGACTCGGTGCCAACGGTTTACGCCGCCAACAGCCTCAATGCCTTGTCCTTCAATACCGCCAGATCAATGACCGGCACATGCCTCTCCTTGGCCTGTTCATCCCAGTGGCGCATGCGCAGACTGACCGCGCACAACGGGTCTTTTTCGAACGCCTCAGCCTCGGTCTGCGTCATTACCCCGCCCTGATATTCCAGGGTCCGGCGACTGGCTTCGCTCAAGCGCTCGTAGTACCCCGGCTCCTTGAGCGTCAGATAACGCTTGGCCTGAACGTGATACTCCACCAGGCGCGCCATGCGTTCGCTGAAGCCAGCACTGCGCAAGTAATCGGCGCCCAACCGTTCATGGCTGACCACGCCGAAGCCGCCCATGTTCTGAGCACCTTTCGCGCAGATATGCCCGATATCGTGAAAGAACGCCGCCAGCACCACTTCGTCATCGAAGCCTTCGGCCAGCGCACACTGCGCGGCCTGGGACATGTGCTCGATCTGCGACACCGGCTCGCCGATGTAATCGCTGTCGCCAAAGCGCTCGTACAACCCGAACACTTCAGCGATCACTTGCTCATGACGCGCCATCAGATTTCTCCCAGAACAGTGGCCACGTTGCGCTCGGCCATCGCGGGCCCGACGCTCATGCCGACGCCGGTGTGCATCAACACCACACTCAGACCATCAGCCGGGCGCAGGAACGAAAACGGCCCCGGCCCCCGTGAACCATAGACACCCTGCCAGCGCTCAACCACTTGCACCTTGCAACCCAGTGTCTGCTCAGCCAGGTCGATCATCCAGTCGTCGACCTGCTCGGCATTGAAGGGCGAGGGATCGCGGCCGTAATGATGGGAATCGCCGATGATCAGTTCGCCATAAGGCGTCGGGCTGATCAGCAGGTGAATGCCGTTTTCGTGCAGATGCGGTGCGTCCCGCAGGATCTCCGCCCGCACCGCCGCGGCTTCCGGCAGGTCGGAGAAGGCGCCGTAATGCACGCCACTCAAACCGGTGAGCAAGGCGTGTTGCAGGTTCAGGTTGATTTGCGGTCGGGCGCGGAGCATTTGCAGGCGGCAGATTTGCGGATCGAGTTCGGCGATCTGCTCGGCCAGCAAGGTCTGATAATCGTGGCCGGAACAGACAATGATCTGCTCGGCACTGAAGCTGCCGGCGGTGCTGTACAAGCGCCCCGGCTCGATATCACGCACCAGCGTGGAAAAGTGGAACTCGACGCCCAGGTCGCGGCGCAGGAAATCGATCAGCGCCGGAATCGCCTCGCGCGAATACAGTTGCTGGTCGTCCATGCCGTGCAACGCGGCGCGGTGGTGGCGAAATTGGCCGCCGTACAGATCACGCAATGCAGCACCGCGCAGCAAGTCGACGCGGTAGCCGTGTTCAACGGCGCGGCCCTCGCAGAAGGCTTCAAGCAACTGTTCTTCCGCCTCGGTGCGGGCGAACAGGTACGAGCCATTGCGCTTGAGTTGCAGGCCGGCGAGTTGCGCCCAGTCACCCCAGATGCCGCGACTGGCGCGAGCCAGCTCCAGCATCGGACCCGGCGGTTGGCCGGTGACCAGGGCCTGGCCGAAGTTACGCACCGAAGCACCGACCGGCGTTTCGCTGCGCTCAAAAACGGTGACCTTGAGACCGCGTTTGGCGGCGGCGTAGGCGTGGGACAAACCCAGGATGCCAGCGCCGACGATCAGCATGTCGTTGTGTTGTGTCATGGAGTCTTGTCCTGAACTCAAGACCGCCTTCGCCGGCCAGCTCCTACAAGAACACGCGAACCCTGTAGGAGCTGGCTTGCCAGCGAAGAGGCCCTGTCAGCCGATGAAGATTACTTGGCCACGACTTTCTCGGACTTGCCGTCATAACGCTTGCGCCATTCGGTCAGGATCTCGTCGCGATTTTTCGAAGCCCAGGCGAAGTCGTTCTTGATCAGGCGCTGTTCGTAATCCGCTGGCAGTTCAGTCTGCGGCTTGGCGATGCCCGGTTGTGCGAGGACGGCGAAGTTCTCTTTGTAGAGCTCCATGGCCTCCGGGCTGGCGGAGAAGTCCGCGAGTTTCTTCGCCGCGTCTTCGTGTGGCGTGCCCTTGATCACAGCGGTGGCTTCAATTTCCCAGCCCAGGCCTTCTTTCGGCAGGATGATGTCCAGCGGCGCGCCTTGACGCTTGAGCTGTACGGCCGGGTATTCGAAGGAAATACCGATCGGGAATTCACCGGCGGCCGCCAGTTTGCAAGGCTTGGAGCCGGAGTGAACGTACTGGCCGATGTTCTGGTGCAGGCCATCCATGTAGGCCCAGCCCTGCTTCTCGCCGAAGGTTTGCAACCAGGCGCTGACGTCAAGGAAACCGGTGCCGGACGACGCCGGGTTCGGCATGACGATCTTGCCCTTGTACTCAGGCTTGGTCAGGTCCTGCCAGCTCACTGGTTTGCTCAGGCCCTGCTTCTCGGCTTCGACGGTGTTGAAGCAAATGGTCGCGGCCCAGACGTCCATGCCGACCCAGGCTGGCGGGTTGGCGGCGTCGCGGTAGTTGCCGCCGATCTTGCCCAGGTCCTTTGGCGCGTAGCTTTGCAGCATGCCTTGCTGGTCGAGGATCGCCAGGCTCGAAGCGGCCAGACCCCACACGGCATCGGCCTGTGGGCGAGCTTTTTCGGCGAGCAGTTTGGCGGTGATGATCCCGGTGGAGTCACGCACCCACTTGATTTCGACTTCCGGGTTGGCTTTTTCGAAAGCGGCCTTGTAAGCGGTCAACTGTTCGGCTTCGAGGGCGGTGTACACCGTCAACTCGGTTTTCGCCGCGAAGGCGTTCAGGCTGAAAGCGGTGAGGACAGCAGCGGCCAGGGCCATAGGCTTGAACATGATCTTTTCCTGTTTTTGAGTTGAGGGGGTTGTACGCAATCAGTGACCGGGCGCGGTCTGCCGCCAGGCCTGGGAACGGCGCAGCAAGCCGCGCGAAGCCCAGGCCAGGAGCAGGGACACGCCCGCCGAGGTGAACAGAATCAGGGTCGACATCGCCGCTGCGCCGCCGACGTTGCCGGCGTCGTCCATGTTCAGCACCGCCACCGCCGCGAGGATGGTGTCGGGGCTGTAGAGGAAGATCGCCGCCGAGACGGTGGTCATGGCCGAGACGAACAGGTAGCGCACGATGTCCAGCAGCGCCGGCAGGCAGATCGGCACGGTGACGCGCAAGTAGTGCCGGTACAGCGGCGCCTTGAGCGACAGCGCGGCGGCTTCGAACTCGGCATCGAGTTGGCGCAACGCGGTGGTGGCGGTCATCTGCGCGGTGGTCAAATAGTGAGCAATGGTGCAGACGATCAGCAGCGTCATGGTTCCGTAGAGCACATGCAGCGGGTTGCCGGTGAGGTTGAAGAAGAAGACATACCCCAACCCCAGCACCAGGCCCGGCACCGCCATCGGCACGAAACTGAGCATGCGCAGGGTCAGGTTCAGGCCGCGCTGGCCCTTGGTTTTTTCCATCAGGTACGCGCCGGTGAAGATCAGCAGGCTGCCGATCAACGCGGTGCCCAGGGCCATCTTCAGGCTGTTGCCATAGGCCAGCCAGCCACCGCCGGCGGTTTCGTTGAACTGGTAATGATTGAGCGACAGCGACAGGTTGTATGGCCAGAATTTCACCAGCGACGAGAACACCGCCATGCCGAACACCAGCAACAGCGCAGCGCTGATCAGCAGGACGATGGCCAGGTAGCAACCGTCGCGCCGCTTCGATGGCGCCGGCTTGAACACCTGGGCCCGCCCGCTCATGGCGTCGCCGTGACGACGGCGCAACCAGGCATCGACACCGAAACTGAACAGCGCCGGCAGCAGCAACACCATGCCAATCAGCGCACCGCGTCCGAACTGCTGCTGGCCGACGACGGCCTTGTAGGCTTCCAGCGCCAGCACTTGATAGTCGCCACCGACCACCACGGGCACGCCGAAGTCGGTGATGGTCAGGGTGAACACCAGGCAGAACGCGGCGAACACGGCCTGACGCGTCGCCGGCCAGGTGATGCTGCGAAAGGCTTTTGCCGGGCTCGCGCCCATGCTGGAAGCGGCATCGAACAGCCGCGCATCCGCCAGGGACAAGGCCGACAGCAAAATCATCAGCGCGTGTGGGAAGGTGTAGATCACCTCACCCAGCACGATGCCCCAGAAGCCATAGATGTTGTCCGAGAGCAGGCTACGCAACAGGCCTTGATTGCCGAACAGGTAAACCAGCGCGATCCCCGGCAGCATCGACGGCGCCATCAAGGGCAGCAGGGAAATGGCGCGCCAGATGCCTTTGGCCGGGATCAAGGTGCGTTGCAGGGCGTAGGCAAACAGGTAGGCCAGCGGTACGACAATGGCCGCAACGCTGAGGGAAACTTTCAGGCTATTGCCCAACAACCAGTGGAAATTGTCGCTGGTCACCAACTCCCTGGCAGCGACCCAACCACCGCCCTGCCCGGCTTCAGCACTGAACCCGCGCCAGAAAATCGCCAGCAACGGCATCAACACCGCGACGCCCAGCAACACCAACAGAAGGACTTTGCCGCCGACCACAAACAACCGATCGCCGATCTCGGCACGGGAGGTCTGCCGCACCTGCTTGTGTGGCAGAGGCAGCGCGATATTGGCGCTCATCAGGCGAAGACCTGCAGGCTGCGCGGTGGCAAGGCGACCATGATCTGTTGCGAGCCCAGACGCGGCATGGCTTCCGGCGCCAGTTCGGCCAGCAGCGCGTGCCCCGGCAGCTGATCGAGCTCGAAGCTCATGCGGCAGCGATTACCGAGGAAGGTGATTTCGCGAACCTTGGCCGGGAACAGGTTTTCTTCGTGCACCGGCGGGTTGACGTTGATCGCTTCGGGGCGGCAGAACAGGCGGCCCGATGCGCTTTTGGCGCTGCCGTCGGCCAGGCGCATGTTCATGCCGCCGACCTGGGCGTGACTGTCGCTGCTGCGATGGAATGGCAGCCAGTTACCCTGGCCGACAAACTCCGCCACGAACGGCGTGGCCGGGCGGTTGTAGATTTCCTGTGGCGTGGCGTATTGCTCGACCTTGCCGTTGTTCATCACGGCAATGCGGTCAGCCATCAGCATGGCCTCATCCTGATTGTGGGTGACCATCAGGGTGGTGATGCCGAGGTTGCGTTGCAGTTGGCGCAGCTCCGTGCACAGATGCTCGCGGACTCGAGCATCGAGGGCCGACATCGGCTCATCCAGCAGCAACAGTGAAGGTGCCGGCGCCAGGGCACGAGCCAGGGCAACGCGTTGCTGCTGACCACCGGACAACTGGCCTGGGTACTTTTTCTCACTGCCGCTCAGGCCGACCAGTTCCAGCATCTGACCGACCCGGCGGCGCACTTCATCGCGACCACTGCCGGCGAGGCCGTAGGCAATGTTCGCTTCAACCGTCAGATTGGGAAACAACGCGTAGGACTGAAACAGAATGCCGTAGTCCCGGGCTTGGGGCGCCAGGTGGGAAACGTCGCGATCACCCAGGTACAACTCGCCGCTGTCCTGCTTTTCCAGACCGGCAATGCAGCGCAGCAAGGTGGTTTTGCCACAGCCCGACGGGCCGAGCAAACACACCAGCTCACCGGCCGCCACGTCGAGGGAAACGTTATCCAGCGCAGTGAACGCACCAAAGCGTTTCTGGACACCACGCACTTTCATGGGCGCGCCCGGGTTGGTCAGGGCAGTTGCGATCGAGTGGTTCATGACAGGCCTCATCAAGCAGATGAAGCTCATCCTAGGGATGTAATGCGTCCGTCATGTGGCAGTGAGGCCAAAACGGCTGATAGTGGTATTCAGGGATTTGGGTTGGGCCTTCAAGGCAGGTGGTGTCTGGACTGACGCCTTCGCGGGCAAGCCCGCTCCCACAGGGTTCTCCAGTGAACACAAATCTTATGAACACCAACGACACCTGTGGGAGCTGGCTTACCAGCGAAGAGGCCAGCACAGGCAACACAACTCTCAGGCGGGAGCCATTTCCTGCGCCAGCCCCAGAAATGCCGCCGGCAACCGCGCGCTTTTCCGCTCTTTAAGGCAGTACAAATACTCGGGGATCTGCGGTGCGTTCTCGATGGTCAGCACCCGCAATTGCGGATCATGGGGCACTTCCTGGCGGGCAATGATGCTGATGCCGATGTTGCGCAGCACCGCCTCACGGATCGACTCGCGACTGCCAATCTCCAGCAACGGCCCAAAGGACACGCCCGCGCCAGCCAGCAGCTCTTCGGTCAGTCGACGGGTGGTCGAGCCTGGTTCTCGCATCAGCAAAGTGTGCCCCGCCAGTGCAATGAGCGGTACATGATCGTGCACCGCCAGCGGATGACTTCGATGCACCGCCAACACCAGCGGATCACTGCCAAGCACCCGGCGAATCAACCGCGCATCCTCCAGCAGTTGCGAGGAGGCCGCGACATCGACCCGGTACTCCTCAAGCGCTTCCAGTACTTGTTGCGAGTTGCCGATTTCCACTGACACTTCCACTTGCGGCAAACGCTCACGAAAGGTCTTCACCAGATCGAGGATGTAGTAAGGCGCCGTGGCCGCGATGCGCAGCGTGCCTTGAACCTGGCCGCTGTTGCGCAGGAAAAACTCGATGTCGGCTTCCTGCTGCATCAGCGCCTTGACCATCGGCAACAGCCGCGCGCCCTCGTCGCTGACGCTGAGGCGGCGGCCGCCACGGTAGAACAGTTCTACCGAGTACTGACTCTCGAGGTTGCGAATCTGCGTCGTCACCGTCGGTTGGCTCAGGCCGAGCTTTTTCGCCGCCAGGGTAATGCTGCCCAGGCGGGCCACCATATAAAAAGCCTTAAGCTCGGCACTCAGCACACCCGCCCCTCTCCTTCTACTTGCGCAACAGGCGCAAACCGTTGAACACCACCAACAGGCTCACGCCCATGTCGGCGAACACCGCCATCCACATGGTGGCGAGCCCGGCGAAGGTTACCCCAAGAAAGACCGCTTTGATGACCAATGCCAACGCGATGTTCTGTTTGAGGATGCTCGAGGTTTGCCGTGACAGGCGAATGAAGGCCGGGATTTTGCGCAGATCGTCGTCCATCAGGGCGACATCGGCCGTCTCGATGGCGGTGTCGGTGCCGGCGGCAGCCATGGCGAAGCCGATTTCCGCCCGGGCCAGTGCCGGCGCATCGTTGATTCCGTCGCCGACCATTGCGACGCGATGGCCCTGTGCATAAAGCGCTTCGATGGCTTGCAGTTTGTCGGTCGGCAACAGGTCGCCTTTGGCTTCGTCGATACCGACTTGAGCCGCAATGGCCTGGGCGGTGTGCACGTTGTCGCCCGTGAGCATCAGGGTTTTGATGCCCAGCTCATGCAGTTGCCGGATCGCTTCACGGCTGGAGTCTTTCACTGTGTCGGCCACGGCGAACAGGGCCAGGGGGCCGGACTGGTCGAGTAACAGCACCACGGATTTGCCCTGTTTTTCCAGCGCGAAGAGTTTCTCTTCCAATTCAGGCGAGCAGAGATTCAGCTCTTCCACCAGGCGGTGGTTACCCAGGTAATAGACCTGTCCGCCCACCTCGCCGCGCACCCCACGACCGGCCAAGGCCTCGAAGTTATCCACAGTCAGCGGCGCGAGCTGTTTATCCACAGCCGCGTTGGCGATGGCCAGAGACACCGGGTGATCCGAGCGACCGGCCAGCGCCGCGGCAAGAGCCGGGGCCAACGTTGCGGCAACGGGATCGAGTGACAGGTAATCGGTCTGCACCGGTTTGCCATGGGTGATGGTGCCGGTCTTGTCGAGGGCCAGGTAATCGAGCTTGTGACCACCCTCCAGATAAACGCCACCCTTCACCAGAATGCCTTTGCGCGCCGCCGCCGCGAGGCCGCTGACGATGGTCACCGGGGTTGAGATCACCAGGGCGCACGGGCAGGCCACCACCAGCAACACCAGTGCGCGGTAGATCCAGTCGAACCATAGCGCGCCCATGAACAACGGCGGGATGACCGCCACCGCCAGGGCCAGAATGAACACGGCCGGGGTGTAGATTTTCGAAAACTGGTCAACGAATCGTTGGGTCGGTGCCCGCGCGCCTTGGGCCTGTTCGACGGCGTGGATGATCCGCGCCAGGGTCGAATTGTTCGCGGCGGCCGTCACGGCGTACTCCAGGGAGCCGGCCTGGTTGATGGTGCCAGCGAACACTTTATCGCCGACGGTTTTCTCCACCGGCAGACTTTCGCCGGTGATCGGCGCCTGATCGATGGTCGACGTGCCGGACAGCACCTCGCCGTCCAGGCCGATGCGCTCGCCGGGGCGTACGCGCACCCGTGCACCGAGCTCGATGGTTTTGACGTCCTGTTCGACCCAGGCGCCGTCGGCCTGCTGCACCGTGGCCCGCTCCGGGGTCATCTGCATCAAGCCGCCGATGGCGTTGCGCGCGCGGTCGAGGGACTTGGCTTCGATCAACTCGGCCACGGTGAACAGGAACATCACCATGGCCGCTTCCGGCCACTGCCCGATGAGGATCGCGCCGGTCACCGCGATACTCATCAACGCGTTGATGTTCAGGTTGAGGTTCTTCAGGGCGATCCAGCCCTTTTTATAAGTGCCCAGCCCGCCGCTGAGGATCGACACCAGCGCAATGATCGCTACCACCCAGTTCGGCGCGGCGCCGGTGAAATGAATGACTTCGGCCAGCAATGCGCCCACGCCAGACAGCGCCAAGGGCCACCAGGGCTTTTTCTCGACGGCCGGGGCTGGCGCTTCAACGCCCTGCTCCAGCGGCTCGGCCTGCATGCCGAGGGACTTGATGGCATCGATGATCGGTGCGGTGTTCGGCAGGTCGTGGGTCACGCCCAACACCCGGTTGATCAGGTTGAATTCCAGCTGCTGCACACCCGCCAGCTTGCCGAGCTTGTTCTGGATCAGTGTTTGCTCGGTCGGGCAGTCCATCGCTTCAATGCGGAAACTGCTCAGCCGCGCGCCAGCCGTCGGCGTTTCGCTCAACTTGACCAGCGACGGTGCCGCCACTTTGGCCGAACAGCAGGAATCGCCGTGACCACCATGCTCATGCTTCTGCACAGGCTGCAGCTTGTGGCTGTGATCGTGATCGTGATCGTGATCGTGATCGTGATCGTGATCGTGATCGTGATCGTGATCGTGATCGTGATCGTGATCAGTCTCGGGTTTGTGGGTGTGAAGGGAATCGCTCATTGGGTCGCGTCCATGAAGGTGCCTGTTGCCAAGTAAAGACCCTGTAGCCACTATAGGGTCAAGCACCCATTTGGAGATTGCCGTCATGAAGATCGGAGAACTGGCCAAACTCACCGACTGCGCCGTGGAGACCATCCGCTACTACGAGCGCGAAAACCTGCTGCCGGAGCCGGCCCGCAGCGACGGCAACTACCGCGTCTACACCCAGGCTCACGCCGAGCGCCTGACCTTCATCCGCAATTGCCGCACCCTCGACATGACCCTCGAAGAAATCCGCAGCCTGCTGGCTTTGCGCGACAGCCCGCAGGATCAGTGTGAAAACGTGAATGCGCTGATCGACGAACACATCCACCACGTCAAGGCGCGGATCGACGGGCTGCTCGCGCTACAGGCACAACTGCTCGACCTGCGCCAACGCTGCGGCGAAGGGCCGGATATCGATCAGTGCGGGATTTTGCAGCGGCTGGAAGTGAGTGGCGGGGTGGTGGCGACGGAGCTTGAGCATTCACATGTGGGCCGTAGTCACGGCCACTGAAAACACCGCTGATCCTGTAGGAGCGAGCCTGCTCGCGATAGACGTGAACGATAACGCGTATTGCCTGAAAAAATGCGTCGTCATTGAGTTCATCGCGAGCAGGCTCGCTCCTACAGGGGTACAGCGTACGGCTTCAGACCGCCATCGGCGCCGTCATCGGCGGATGGTGCTCGTAGCCTTCCAGCGAGAAATCGCTCGGCTCGACCAACTCCAGCCACTCCGGCTGGTAGACACCCGTCTTGGCAAACGCCGGCACACGATCACTGATCACCAGTTTCGGCATCGGGAACGGCTCGCGCTTGAGCTGCTCGTTGAGCATGTCCAGGTGGTTTTCGTAGACGTGGGCGTCACCGATGAAATAGGTGAACCAACGCGGCGTGTAGCCGGTCAGGCGACCGATCAGGCTCAGCAGCGCGGCGCCTTCGGTGAGGTTGAACGGCGTGCCCAGGCCCAGATCGTTGGAGCGGATGTAGAGGGTCAAGGAAATCTCTTTGGTCTCGACATTCGGGTGGAACTGGTACAGCAGGTGGCACGGCGGCAGGGCCATTTCATCGAGTTGGGCGACGTTCCAGCCGTGGAACAGGATGCGGCGGCTGCCCGGGTCCTTGATGATGGTGTCGACGCATTGACGAATCTGGTCGATGGCTTTGTACAGCACCACATAGGCCTGGCCGTCTTCTTCGCCTTCGGCGATCTGGCGGTAGCCTTGTTTCAGGGTCTGCTCGATGGCCGCCTGGTTGTTGACCGGGATCTGTTTGTACGCCGGCCACTTGCGCCATTGCACGCCATAGATCTCGCCGAGGTCGTCTTCGCCCTGACGGAACGGGTTGGCCAGCCACTGGGCGTTTTCGTTGGCGTTCTGGTCCCAGACCTTGCAGCCCAGGGCGCGGAATTCTGCCGCGTTGTTCACGCCACGCAGGAAGCCACACATCTCGCCGATGGCGGATTTGAAGGCCATCTTGCGCGTGGTGATCGCCGGGAAACCTTCCTTGAGGTCATAACGCAGCATCGCGCCAGGAAAGCTGATGGTGTTCACGCCCGTGCGGTTGGCCTGTTTGGTGCCGTTCTTGATGACGTGGGCGACCAGTTCGAGATATTGCTTCATGAGTTACCTGTGTCCTTGAACCCGCAGCCGTCGCTGCGGGGTTCGAATTTGTAGCGCAGCACTCAAGACGCCGGAGTGACCGGGGCTGCCGGAGCGCGGTGGTATGCCAACCAGAGCAGGAATAGGCCGCCGATGATCATCGGCACGCAAAGTAATTGACCCATAGTCAGCCAGTCCCAAGCGAGATACTTGAGTTGCTTATCTGGGACTCGGACGAACTCGACGATAAAACGGAAAATCCCGTAGAACAGCGAGAACATTCCGGACACCGCCATGGTCGGCCGTGGCTTACGTGAGAACAACCAAAGAATGACGAATAACGCCACACCTTCGAGAGCGAACTGATACAGCTGTGAAGGATGACGGGGCAATTGGTCGGGATCGCTGAACGGCGGGAAGATCATCGCCCACGGCACGTCGGTCGGCTTGCCCCACAGCTCGGCATTGATGAAGTTGCCGATGCGCCCGGCACCCAGGCCGATCGGCACCATGGGGGCGACGAAGTCCATCAACTGGAAGAACGACTTGTTGTTCTTTTTACCGAACCACAAGGCCGCCAGCATCACCCCGATGAAGCCGCCGTGGAACGACATGCCGCCCTTCCACACCTCGAAAATCAGCGTCGGGTTGGCCAGGTACGCACTCAGATCGTAGAACAGCACGTAACCGAGGCGGCCGCCGACGATCACCCCCATCGACATCCAGAACACCATGTCGGAGAGTTTTTCCTTGGTCCAGGTCGGGTCGAAGCGGTTCAACCGGCGGGACGCCAGCAGCCAGGCACCGCCGATGCCGATCAGGTACATCAGACCGTACCAGTGGATTTTCAGCGGACCGATGGCCAGGGCCACCGGGTCGATCTGCGGGTAAGGCAGCATTGCGACTCCTCGTTAGAGTTCAAATCTCAAAAATTCCCGGGCGACGCTGCCACCTCAGGATTAAGCCAGGATTGCGCCGGGTGTCAGAGCAAGAAGTTCAGGCCGACGCAGAACAGCAAAGCGGCAAACAGCCTTTTCAGCAACTTGGGCGACAGCTTGTGGGCCAATCGCGCGCCGATACGGGCGAAGAACATGCTGGTCAGGGCAATGCCCAACAACGCCGGCAAATAAACAAAACCGAGACTATGGGCCGGCAGCAATGGATCGTGCCAGCCCAGAATCATGAAAAATAATGCACTGGACAACGCAATCGGCAAGCCGCAGGCCGATGACGTGGCCACCGCTTGCTGCATCGGTACACTGCGCCAGGTCAGGAACGGCACGGTCAGCGAACCGCCGCCAATCCCGAAAATCGCTGACGCCCAGCCGATCACACTGCCGGCCACGGTCAGACCGAATTTACCCGGCACCGTTCGGCTGGCCTTGGGTTTGAGGTCAAGCGCCAGTTGCGCAGCGATGACCAGGGCGAACACGCCAATGATCTTTTGCAGGTTTGGCCCGGAGATCGCTTCGGCGGTCACTGCGCCGAAACCGGCGCCGATCAGGATGCCAACGGTCAGCCAGACGAAAATCGGCCAACGCACGGCGCCACGTCGGTGATGCTCGCGAATGGCGTTGACCGAAGTAAAAATGATGGTCGCCAGGGACGTGCCGACTGCCAGGTGCGTGAGGATCGACGGATCGAACCCTTGCGCCTTGAAACTAAAGACCAGCACCGGGACGATAATGATCCCGCCGCCGACGCCAAACAGCCCGGCCAGCACGCCGGCACAGGCGCCAAGCGCCAGATAGAGCAGAAATTCCATGGTGCTTCACCACCCAACCCCAAAACCGGAGCGGCATGGTAACGGATGCATGGCCCCCGGCTCCACTGGATGGCGATGGATACCCGCACGATGACTGCGTAGAGTGAGCAAAAAACACACAAGGACCACCTTATGTGCCTGATTGTTTTCGCCTGGCGCCCGGGTCATGCCCAGCCATTGATCGTGGCGGCCAACCGCGACGAATTTTACGCCCGCCCCAGCCTGCCGCTGGCGCAGTGGTCCGAAACACCGCAGGTTCACGCCGGACGTGACCTGGAGGCGGGTGGAACCTGGCTCGGCATTGGCGCCAACGGGCGCTTTGCCGCGCTGACCAATATCCGCGATCCGCATCGACCACCCGGCCGCCGATCCCGCGGTGAACTGGTGGCGCGCTTTCTCACCGGCGAACTGCCGATTGATGACTATTTAGACGACGTTGTCGCACGTTCGCCGGAATATGGCGGCTTTAACCTGCTGGTGGGCAACCTGCACGAGCTGTGGCATTTCAATGCCCGAGAGTCGGAAGCCGTCCTGCTGCAACCGGGAATCTACGGGGTGTCGAATGCCAGTCTGGATACACCGTGGCCGAAGCTGATCAAGGCGAAAGCGGCCCTGGGCAAAGTACTGGATGATCCCCAGCCTCAAGCATTGTTGAACTTGTTGAGCGATCCGCAAACGGCGCCCTTTGCCGAGCTGCCGGATACCGGGGTGGGACTGGCCACCGAGACGTTGCTGTCGAGCGTGTTCATTGCCAGCCAGAGTTACGGCACTCGGGCGAGTACGGCGCTGATTGTGCACGCGGACGGTTCGCGGCATTTGGTCGAAAGGAGTTTCGGGCCCTATGGCGGACATTTGGGCGAGATAGAGATCAGGCTTTAATTTTGTATTGCATGGACAGGCCCCATCGCGAGCAAGCTCGCTCCCACAAGGGATTTGCGTCGTTCGCAGATCCAGTGTGGGAGCGAGCTTGCTCGCGATGGGGCGGTCAGTGTTTCAGAGGGTTTTGACCGACGCCGGATTGATCATCCGCGACAACCCAAGGTTCTTCAGCGCCAGTTGCAGCGAGCTGTGGATCACTTGCGGGTTGTCGATGGTCATCAGCTCGGCCAGCAATTCCTTGGCCTTGCTCAGGTTGATCTGGCGCAGCATCCACTTCACTTTCGGCAAGTTGGTGGCGTTCATCGACAGGCTGTCGAAACCCATGGCCATCAACAGCACCGCCGCCGCCGGGTCACCGGCCATCTCACCGCAGATACTCACAGGCTTGCCTTCGGCATGGGCATCGCGCACCACGTTTTGCAGTGCTTGCAGTACCGCCGGGTGCAGGTAGTCGTAGAGATCGGCCACCCGTGGGTTGTTACGGTCCACGGCCAGCAGGTACTGGGTCAGGTCGTTGGAGCCGACAGACAGGAAGTCCACCTGCCGCGCCAGTTCCCTGGTCTGGTAGACCGCCGCGGGTATCTCGATCATCACGCCAATGGGCGGCATCGGCACGTCGGTGCCTTCGTCGCGCACTTCACCCCAGGCCCGGTGAATCAGGTGAAGGGCTTCTTCGAGTTCATGGGTGCCGGAGATCATCGGCAGCAGAATTCGCAGGTTGTTCAAGCCTTCGCTGGCCTTGAGCATGGCGCGGGTCTGGACCAGGAAGATTTCCGGGTGGTCGAGCGTCACGCGAATGCCGCGCCAGCCGAGGAACGGGTTGTCTTCCTTGATCGGGAAGTACGACAGCGCCTTGTCGCCGCCGATGTCGAGGCTGCGCATGGTCACCGGTTGCGGATGGAACGCAGCGAGTTGCTCGCGGTAGATCGCCAGTTGTTCTTTTTCGCTGGGGAAGCGCTGGTTGATCATGAACGGCACTTCGGTGCGGTACAGGCCAACGCCTTCGGCCCCGCGCTTCTGTGCTCGCGCCACATCGGCCAGCAGGCCGGTGTTGACCCACAGCGGCATGCGGTGGCCATCAACCGTCACGCACGGCAGATCGCGCAGGGCATCGAGGCCCAGTGCCAGTTGTTTCTCTTCCTCGACCACATCGGCGAACTGCTTGCGCAGCACGTCGCTCGGGTTGGTGTAGACCTCGCCGTGGTAGCCGTCGACGATCATCTGGATGCCGTCGACCTTGGAGTACGGCAGGTCGACCAGGCCCATCACCGTCGGGATACCCATGGCGCGCGCCAGGATCGCCACGTGGGAGTTACCCGAACCGAGTACCGAGACCAGACCCGCCAGCTTGCCTTCCGGCACCTCGCCGAGCATGGCCGGCGTCAGTTCTTCGCTGACCAGAATGGTGTTGTCGGGGTAGACCAGGGTTTGCTGACGCTCTTCCTGCAGGTAAGCGAGCAAGCGCCGGCCCAGGTCCTTGACGTCCGAGGCGCGCTCACGCAGGTAGGCGTCGTCCATCAACTCGAAACGGTTGACGTGATCGGTGACCACCTGACGCAACGCGCCCTGGGCCCACTGACCGGTCTTGATCACGGTGGTCACTTCACTGCCGAGCGCCGCGTCGTCGAGCATCATCAGGTAGACGTCGAACAGGGCGCGCTCTTCGGGACGCAACTGGGTGGCGAGCTTGGCGGACAATGCGCGCATGTCGGCGCGCACACCTTCGATCGCGGTCTTGAAAAGCCCCAGCTCGGCGTCGATGTCGATGATGGTTTTGTCGGGCACCACATCCAGATCGGCCGGAGGCAGCATGACCACTGCCGTACCGACCGCCGCGCCCGGCGAACCCGGTACGCCGACGAACTTGGCTTCCTGAATGCCTTTGCCCTGACGGCCCAGGCCACGGATCGAACCGGTGGCCTCGGCGTGGGCGATAACACCGGCGAGCTGCGCACTCATGGTCACGAGGAAGGCTTCTTCACCCTCATCGAACTGGCGGCGTTCTTTTTGCTGAATGACCAACACGCCGACGACGCGACGGTGGTGGATGATCGGCGCCCCGAGGAACGAGGCGTAGCGCTCTTCGCCGGTTTCGGCGAAATAGCGATAGCGCGGGTGATCCGCGGCATTTTCGAGGTTCAGGGGTTCTTCACGCGTGCCGACCAGGCCGACCAGACCTTCATTGGGCGCCATGCTGACCTTGCCGATCGAGCGCTTGTTCAAGCCCTCGGTGGCCATCAGCACGAAACGGTTGGTCTCGGGGTCAAGCAGGTAGACCGAGCAGACCTGGCTGCCCATGGCCTCTTTGACGCGCAACACAATAATCCCCAACGCCGCCTTGAGATCCTTGGCGGAGTTAACTTCCTGGACGATCTTGCGCAGCGTATTGAGCATGGCTCGGGGTCGAACTCCGTCGTCAGTCGCGCGCTAAAAGGCGCGGGGCAAGCTCTTTGAGGGCGCGTCGATACACCTCGCGCTTGAATGTCACAACCTGGCCCAACGGATACCAATAGCTGACCCAGCGCCAGCCATCGAACTCCGGTTTACCGGTCAAATCCATCCGCACCCGCTGCTCGTTGGAGATCAGGCGCAGGAGAAACCATTTCTGCTTCTGGCCGATGCACAGCGGTTGGCTGTGGGTCCTGACCAGACGTTGCGGCAAACGATAGCGCAACCAGCCCCGGGTGCAGGCGAGAATTTCAACATCTTCGCGCTCCAGGCCCACTTCTTCGTTCAACTCGCGGTACAAGGCGTCTTCCGGCGTCTCCTGGGGGTTGATTCCACCTTGGGGAAACTGCCAGGCATCTTGATTGATACGGCGAGCCCATAGCACCTGTCCGGCATCATTCGTGAGAATGATCCCGACATTAGGACGGAAACCATCGGGGTCGATCACGGCAACAACCTCGCAAACGCATGTCGTCGCATTGTTCCACAAAGGTCGTGAAGGCAGCAACGCGCCGGCCTACCTTATGTGCACTCTTGTGAAAAGTCCGTATTCTGGACGCCTTTCTACAGACTTTTCAGCGAGTAACTGCAATGCGGCTGGCTTTATTCGACTTGGACAACACCCTTCTGGGCGGCGACAGCGACCACGCGTGGGGCGATTACCTGTGTGAGCGCGGCTTCCTCGACGCCGTGGCCTACAAGACACGCAACGACGAGTTCTATCAGGATTATCTGGCTGGCAAGCTGGATAACGACGCCTACCTGAATTTCTGTCTCGAGGTCCTCGGCCGCACCGAAATGGCCACGCTGGATCAATGGCACAACGACTACATGCGCGATTGCATCGAGCCGATCGTACTGCCCAAGGCGATTGAACTGCTGGGCAGGCACCGCGAAGCCGGCGACAAGTTGGTGATCATCACCGCCACCAATCGCTTCGTGACCGGACCGATTGCCGCACGCCTGGGCGTGGAAACCCTGATCGCCACCGAGTGCGAGATGGTCGACGGCCGTTACACCGGACGCAGCACAGACGTGCCGTGCTTCCGTGAAGGCAAGGTGACGCGATTGAATCGTTGGCTGGAGGAGACTGGGCATTCGCTGGAAGACAGCTACTTCTATAGCGACTCGATGAATGATCTGGCGTTGCTGGAGCAGGTGGCGAATCCGGTGGCCGTCGATCCGGACCCCAACCTCCATGCTGAAGCCCAAAAGCGTGGCTGGCCGGTCATCAGTCTGCGCGACTGACTGATGACCCCACTGTAGGAGCGAGCCTGCTCGCGATGGTCGTTAACGAAAACGCGGGGCACCTGATGCCCCGTTTTCGCGAGCAGGCTCGCCCCTACACTGGCTTGGCGCCCATCAATCCGGCAATGGCGATAAAACAGACAAAACTGAACAATGCCAGGGCAAAGGTGAATTTCCCTACGCCACCCGGCGTCTTGCGCAGCCTGTTCAGGCGCGCCAGCAGCCAGAACCACGCCAGCGCCGCCACGGTGTAGAGCACGCTCGACGCCAGCAGCCAGGTTTGCCCCAGCGGCCAGCCCACCAGGTGGACCATCCACCAGCCGGTAAACGGCATGCTCAGTAGCGCCAGCCCCATCAACAGCCAGACAAACACCCGCGGCCTTTGCAGGGTGCGACTTGCCGCCGTCGCATCACCGTTGCGCCGGGCCCGCCAGACCCAGATCCCCAAGCCCAATGCACCCAGCAGCAACACGACTGTCGCCACCAAGTGCGCCGCTTTCAGGGCAGTCAACGTTTCCATGGCTCGATTTCCTTATGACTTGCCCATCAGCGTAGCCGTTCAGCCGAGAAACAGCTTATAGGCCGGGTTGTCACTTTCGTCCCAGTACGGGTAGCCGATTTCCTCAAGCGCCGCAGGCACCAGATGACGCTCATCGTGAGGCACCTGCAGCCCGGCAACCACACGGCCGTCCGCCGCGCCATGGTTGCGGTAGTGGAACATCGAAATGTTCCAGCGCCCGCCGAGCTTGCTGAGGAAGTTGAACAATGCACCCGGACGCTCAGGGAATTCGAAGCGCAGGATCACTTCATCGACCACCTGGGCCGCGCGGCCGCCGACCATGTGGCGAATGTGCAACTTGGCCAGTTCGTTGTCGGTCAGGTCGATCACCGGGAAGCCTTGCTCGCTGAGGCTGGCAATCAGCGCACTGCGCGGGTCGGTTTCCGGGTGCGTCTGCACGCCAACGAAGATGTGCGCCTCGCTGCCGGTGTTGTAGCGGTAGTTGAATTCGGTGATCTGGCGCTTGCCGATGGCTTCGCAGAACGCCTTGAAGCTGCCCGGCTTTTCGGGAATGGTCACGGCGATGATGGCTTCGCGACCCTCACCCAGCTCGGCGCGCTCGGCCACGTGGCGCAAACGATCGAAGTTGACGTTGGCGCCGGAATCGATGGCCACGAAGGTGTGCCCGGTGACGCCGTGCTGCTCGACGTACTTCTTGATCCCCGCCACGCCCAAGGCGCCGGCAGGTTCGGTGATCGAGCGGGTATCGTCGTAGATATCCTTGATCGCGGCGCAGATTTCGTCGGTGCTGACGGTAATCACTTCATCGACATGGTCTTTGCAGATATCAAAGGTGTACTGGCCGATCTGGGCCACCGCGACGCCGTCGGCGAAGATGCCCACGGTCGGCAGCACAACGCGCTCACCGGCCGCCATGGCGGCCTGCAGGCAGTTGGAGTCGTCCGGCTCGACGCCGATGATCTTGATTTCGGGACGCAGGTATTTCACGTAAGCCGCGATACCGGCGATCAGCCCGCCACCGCCCACCGGGACGAAAATCGCGTCCAGGCGCCCTGGATGCTGGCGCAGAATCTCCATGGCCACCGTGCCCTGCCCGGCAATGGTGTGGGGATCGTCGTAAGGGTGGATATAGACGTAGCCTTTTTCATCGACCAGTTTCAGCGAATAGGCCAGGGCTTCCGGGAACGAATCGCCGTGCAGCACCACTTTGCCGCCACGGGAGCGCACGCCTTCGACCTTGATCTCGGGAGTGGTCTTGGGCATCACGATGGTCGCTTTCACGCCCAACACCTTGGCCGCCAGGGCCAAGCCTTGCGCATGGTTGCCCGCCGAAGCGGTGACCACGCCACGGGCGCGCTCTTCATCGCTCAATTGGGTCAGCTTGTTGTAAGCGCCGCGAATCTTGAACGAGAACACCGGCTGCAAGTCTTCGCGCTTGAGCAAAATACTGTTGCCCAGCCGCTCGGAGAGCTGACGGGCAGTCTGCAATGGAGTTTCTACGGCAACGTCATAAACGCGCGAGGTGAGGATCTTTTTGACGTACTGTTCAAGCATCGGAAAGCATCACTGAGCGGGTTGGGCAGGACCACGGAGTCTAACCCGGCTTTTGGGCAGACGACCACACTAAACCGGTGGTTTTAAGTCACCCGAAAGAGATCACTCCCCGTAGGAGCGAGCTTGCTCGCGAAAAAACCAACGGCACCGCGGGGCATCAGGTTTTACGCGTTATCGTTCACGACCATCGCGAGCAAGCTCGCTCCTGCAGTAATTGGGCGCGCATCTGACCCGCCAATCGGGCAATGACCTGCCCCGCTCCCAAGGCCTATAATGCTGGCCTTTCGTTTCCCCTCTTCGGCACCTCGGAGCCCGCATGACCCAGGATCAACTCAAACAGGCAGTGGCTCAGGCCGCCGTCGACTTCATCCTTCCGAAACTCGATGACAAGAGCATCGTCGGGGTCGGCACCGGCTCCACCGCCAACTGCTTCATCGACGCCCTGGCCCAGCACAAGGGCGCATTCGACGGCGCGGTTGCCAGCTCCGAAGCCACGGCCGCCCGTCTCAAGGGTCATGGCATTCCGGTGTACGAGCTCAATACCGTCAGCGACCTGGAGTTCTACGTCGACGGCGCCGATGAAAGCGATGAACACCTGCACCTGATCAAGGGCGGTGGCGCAGCCTTGACCCGCGAGAAGATCGTCGCGGCCGTGGCCAAGACCTTCATCTGCATCGCCGATGCCAGCAAGCTGGTGCCGGTTCTGGGCAACTTCCCACTGCCAGTGGAAGTGATCCCGATGGCCCGCAGCCACGTGGCCCGTGAACTGGTGAAGCTCGGCGGCGACCCGGTCTATCGTGAAGGCGTACTGACCGACAACGGCAATATCATCCTCGACGTCTACAACATGCAGATCACCAACCCGGTGGAACTGGAAAAGCAGATCAACGCGATTGTCGGTGTGGTCACCAATGGCCTGTTCGCTGCGCGCCCTGCGGATTTGCTGTTGCTGGGGACCAGTGAAGGCGTGAAGACCCTGCGCGCCGAGTAAGCCAGACACAAAAACTGTGTGAGCGAGCCTGCTCGCGATCAGGCCTGATCAGTCGACTCAGATGTTGAATGATGGACCGAAATCGCGAGCAGGCTCGCTCCCACATTGATTTTGCAGTGCTGGTCAAGGCTGCGGCGGCTTCTTGAAGACGTAGAACAAGTTCGGCTCGCTCACCAGATACATCGTGCCGTCGTCGTCCATGGCGATCCCCTCCGCTTGCGGAACGGTCTTTTGCAACCCCTGCCGACCCTTGTTCAGCGACAGGGTGCTCAGCGGTCGACCGTCCACATCCAGCTCAAGAATCAGCCTCGACTCGTCGGACAGCGCCAACAGGTGGCCACTGCGCTCGTCATATTGCAGGCTCGACAGGTCCCGCACGAACATCCCGGCATCACGCCTGGGATTGTTGATGACATGCACCGCGTAGGATTTTTCCGGGTTGAAATGCGGAAACCCGTGCACTTCGTAGATCAACATCGGGTCGCGCTCCTTGGCGACAAACAGGCGCTTGCCCACCGAGTCGTATGCCAACCCTTCAAACCCCTTGTTGCCGCTCATGTGCACGCCAAGCGTCATCTGTTCGGCGTCCGCCGCATCGAGGAAGGTAGCGCCCTGCTCCAGGTGAATCTTGATCAGGCGCTGCTGGCGTTCGTCAGTGATCACGTAGGTGTCGGCGCTGATGAACTCAACGGCCTCCGGATCGCCGAAGCCGATCAATGCCACGCGACGCAAAATTTTGCCGTCCAGGGACAGCTCGATCAGCTCGGCGTTTTTATTGGTCACGGTGAACAGGCTTTTGCGTACCGGGTCGAAGGTCAACGCCGAAACATCGTCATCCAGGCCTTCGATGACTTGCCCCTCCAGCACCACCTGATAGCGCTCCAGGCCAATGGATTGCGCATTCATCGGCTGCCAAAGCGTGTTCAGGTTGAACCAGGCGCGCTCGAACAGGCGCAGGTACTGGCCAATCGCAGACAACACGATCAGCACAATCACCGAGAGCATCACTATCAATGGTTTGGGGCGGGCAAGTCGACGCATTCAGGCAGCTCGAAATCAAAACAGGCGGATGAAATATCACGCCTGTCTGAATTCAAGCTTAAAGGTCATAAGCGCTGAAAAACAATGCAGGGACAGCCATTGATCAGCGTTGTTTTTCGAAGCGGTAAAACAGGTTGGGCTCACTCACCATGTACAGCGTGCCGGCCTCGTCCATGGTCACGCCTTCAGCGCGGGGAATGGTGTTTTTCAGGCCATTGAAACCACCCAGCAGGGCAATGAAGCTGACCTGCGCGCCCTTTTTATCCAGCTCCAGCAACAGGTGGGAATCGGCGGACAGTACCAGCATGTGCCCGGTCCGTGGATCGATGGCCAGGGCCGAGAGATTGCGCATGTCCAGTGCATGACTGGCAAGCTTGACCTTGTCTCCGGTCAGCACCTTGCCGTCGCCTTTCCAGGTAAACAATGCTGGCGGGCGCTCTTCGCCCAGCATCAATTGCTGATTGCGCGAGTCCCAGGTGACCCCTTCGAACGCCTTGTTCTGGTCTTTCGACGGCCCGAGGTCGTATTTCGGGAAGTTGGCGATGTTCAGCTCGCGGGTGTCGGCATCGACCTTGACGATGGTTATCAGGTGCGAGCGCTCATCAACAATGGCCAGCAAGCCGTTACCCAGCACCGTGACGCCTTCCGGATTGCTCCAGCCCACCAGCGGCATTTTGCGCAACACATCGCCCTGCAACGTCAACTCGACCAGAAACGGGTTTTTGCCCATGACCGAAAACAGGGTTTTGGTCTGCGGATCGTAGGCCAGGTCCGACGCTTCGTCCTTTTCCATACCCGGCAGGGGCTTGGCGTCGATCACCGCGCGATAATCCGGCAGCCAGACGCTCGCCTGGCGCTCGGCCGGGCTCTTGAACTGCTCGCGCACCCACAACACGCCACGATTGTCCCAATGCATGGCAAACGCGAGGCCGTAAGCGGCGACGACGACCAGCAAAAGCCAGGAATACCAACGCATGGCGAAGCGCGAACGACGGGCAGGTTTCGGCGTGAGCAGCGGTTGGGTAGCCATCGGAGAATGCATCCAGAAATTCAGGCTATGGGTAATAGCACAGTTGGGATCGGCTCAAACGCCGAAACCCTGGAATTATCCAGACAGAATGTGAAAAAAACGGGAAATGGCGGGAACGCCCTGTGGGAGCAAGCAAGCTCGCCCCCACAGGGTTCAGCGGTGTCTCGACTAACGAACGTTGCTGGTGAAGCGGCTCGCGCCCGGCAGCTCCAGGACAATCTCATCGCCGACATTCAACGGCCCCACGCCCACTGGCGTGCCAGTGAGGATCACATCACCGGCCTGCAGCGAGAAGCAGCCAGCCATGTGCTGGATCATCGGCACGATCGGGTTGAGCATCGCACTGCTGTTGCCATCCTGACGAACTTCGCCGTTGATGGTCAGGCGAATACCGATGTCGGTGAGATCAGCGAAGGTGCTGCCGGATACGAACGGCGCAATCACCGCCGCGCCATCGAAGGACTTGGCGATTTCCCAGGGCAGGCCCTTGGATTTCAGCTCGGCCTGCTTGTCGCGCAGGGTCAGGTCCAGGGCCGGGGCGAAACCGGAGATGGCGTCGAGCACTTCTTCACGGCTTGGCTTGGTCGACAATGGCTTGCCGATCAACACCGCGATTTCCGCCTCGTAATGCACCGAACCACGATCGGCCGGAATGCTGAAACCACCTTCCAGAGGCACCACGCAACTGCCCGGTTTGATGAACAGCAATGGCTCGGTCGGGACCGGGTTATCCAGTTCCTTGGCGTGTTCCGCGTAGTTACGGCCGATGCACACCACTTTCCCCAGCGGGAAATGAATACGCGTACCGTCGACATACTGGTGCTGATAGCTCATGGACCGACTCCTGGTTCGTAGCGCTTGAATTCGAAAATCAAACAGCGAAAATCTTGCCCGGGTTCATGATGCCGTTCGGGTCGAACACCGCTTTGACGGCTTTCATGTACTCGATCTCAACCGGGGAACGGCTGTAGGTCAAGTAATCGCGCTTGGTCATGCCAACACCGTGTTCGGCAGAGATCGAACCGTTGTACTTCTCGACGGTTTCGAATACCCACTTGTTGACGGTCGCGCACTTGGCGAAGAACTCGTCCTTGCTCAGGTTGTCCGGCTTCAGGATATTCAGGTGCAGGTTGCCGTCACCGATGTGACCGAACCAGACGATTTCGAAATCCGGGTAGTGTTCGCCGACGATCGCGTCAATTTCCTTCAGGAACGCCGGGACTTTCGACACAGTGACCGAAATGTCGTTTTTGTATGGCGTCCAGTGGGAAATGGTTTCGGAGATGTATTCGCGCAGTTTCCACAAATTCTGCAGCTGGGTTTCGCTTTGGCTCATCACGCCGTCCAGCACCCAGCCCTGCTCGACGCAGTGTTCGAAGGTTTCCAGCGCGTGATTGGCCACTTCTTCGGTCGTCGCTTCAAATTCGAGCAGTGCGTAGAACGGGCAATCGGATTCGAACGGCGCCGGCACGTCGCCACGGGCCATGACTTTGGCCAGGGCTTTATCGGAGAAGAATTCGAAGGCGGTCAGGTCGAGCTTGCTCTGGAACGCGTGCAGCACCGGCATGATCGAGTCGAAATCGGCTGTGCCGAGGACCATCGCGGTGAGATTTTTAGGTGCCCGATCCAGACGCATGGTCGCTTCGACCACAAATCCGAGGGTGCCCTCGGCGCCGATGAACAGCTGACGCATGTCGTAGCCGGTGGCGTTCTTGATCAGGTCGCGGTTGAGCTCCAGCACGTCGCCCTTGCCGGTGACCACTTTCATGCCGGCCACCCAGTTACGGGTCATGCCGTAGCGAATCACCTTGATCCCGCCGGCATTGGTGCCGATATTGCCGCCAATCTGACTCGAACCTGCTGAAGCGAAGTCCACCGGGTAATACAGGCCGTTTTCTTCGGCCACGTTCTGCAAATGCTCGGTCACCACGCCCGGCTGACACACGGCGGTGCGGTCGGTGAGGTTCACATCGAGAATCTGGTTCATGTAGTCGAATGACACGACCACTTCGCCATTAGCGGCCACGGCGGCGGCGGAAAGCCCGGTACGGCCACCGGATGGCACCAGTGCCACCTTGTGTTTATTGGCCCACAGGACAATGGCCTGGACCTGTTCGGTGGTCTTCGGGAACACGATGGCGGTCGGGGCCGGGGCAAAATGCTTGGTCCAATCCTTACCGTAAGCATTCAGGGAGTCGGCATCGGTCAGCACCTTGCCGGGCTCAACCAGGGTCTTCAGCTCATCAATCAGGGCAGGATTGGTCATCGACAGAACTCTCGAACAATTCATGGTCATCCTGAGAACGCTTCACGTCGCAGGAATGAGTGTTTAGCGGGGCGCATATGCTAGCATACCGACCCCGCAGCATAGTGCCCAACGGCTGTTCTGCGGCGACGGCTTTCCTGCCGTCCGGGTCAGCGTCTGCTGGCTATCTCCTGCCATTTATCTCCGGGATACAGGTTTACGCAGATGAGCAAGACTTCTCTCGATAAGAGCAAGATCAAGTTCCTTCTTCTCGAAGGCGTCCACCAATCGGCTGTCGACGTCCTCAAGGCGGCGGGCTACACCAGCATCGAGTACCTCACAGGTTCTCTGCCGGAAGCCCAGCTCAAGGAAAAGATCGCAGATGCTCACTTCATCGGCATTCGCTCGCGCACTCAACTGACCGAAGAGATCTTCGATCACGCGAAAAAGCTCGTGGCTGTAGGGTGTTTCTGCATCGGCACCAACCAGGTCGACCTGGACGCGGCCCGCGAGCGCGGTATCGCTGTGTTCAACGCACCGTACTCCAACACGCGTTCCGTTGCCGAGCTGGTGCTGGCCGAGGCGATCCTGTTACTGCGCGGTATCCCTGAGAAGAACGCTTCCTGCCACCGTGGCGGCTGGATCAAGAGCGCGGCCAACTCCTTCGAAATCCGTGGCAAGAAGCTGGGCATCGTCGGCTACGGCTCGATCGGTACTCAACTGTCGGTCCTGGCTGAAGGCCTGGGCATGCAGGTGTACTTCTACGACACCGTGACCAAGCTGCCATTGGGTAACGCCACCCAGGTCGGCAGCCTGAACGAGCTGCTGGGCATGTCCGACATCGTGACCCTGCACGTGCCGGAAACCGCTGCGACCCAGTGGATGATCGGCGAGAAGGAAATCCGCGCCATCAAGAAGGGCGGCATCCTGATCAACGCCGCGCGCGGCACCGTGGTCGAACTGGACCACCTGGCCGCCGCCATCAAGGACAAGCACCTGATCGGCGCTGCCATCGACGTATTCCCGGTGGAGCCACGCTCCAACGACGAAGAGTTCGAAAGCCCGCTGCGTGGCCTGGACAACGTGATCCTGACCCCGCACATCGGTGGTTCCACCGCCGAGGCGCAAGCCAACATCGGTCTGGAAGTGGCAGAAAAACTGGTCAAGTACAGCGACAACGGCACCTCGGTATCGTCCGTGAACTTCCCGGAAGTGGCCCTGCCGGCTCACCCTGGCAAGCACCGCCTGTTGCACATCCACGAGAACATTCCGGGTGTGATGAGCGAGATCAACAAGGTCTTCGCCGAAAACGGCATCAACATTTCCGGTCAGTTCCTGCAGACCAACGAGAAAGTCGGCTACGTGGTTATCGACGTAGACGCCGAGTACTCGGAACTGGCGCAAGAGAAGCTTCAACACGTCAACGGCACCATCCGTAGCCGCGTGTTGTTCTAACGGCAGCTACAACCTGTAAGCTTCAAGCGGCAAGTAGCGTTCGCCTCTGCTTTTACTTGAGGCTTATAGCTTGAAGCTTGCAGCTATAAAAAAGGGAGCCCCAGCGAAGCGGGCTCCCTTTTTTTATTTCACATTGACGGTGATCTTCTTCGAGACGATCGGCGGGTCGAACGGCATATGGCCGCTGTCGCCCAATTCCAGCTGAAGAGTGTGTTTGCCCGGTGTCAGGGTTATTTCAGCCTGGGTCTGTGCCTTGCCGAAGTGCAGGTGGTTGGCATCGTTGGGAATCGGCGCGCCCGCCGCCGGCAGTTTGTCGACATCGATCAACAAGTGATGGTGGCCCGTGTTCTTGGTGGTATCGCCTGCTGGCGCCAGCGCGATGTTCTCGACAGCGAATTTGACAACGACAGTTTGCGGAACCGTGGCACCGTCCGCGGGAGAAACAATGGACACTACTGCACCCTCGGGTGCCATTGTGGCCGCGCTGGCCAGCACAGAAACGCCCATCAGCAGGCCAGCCAAAGCAGCACGTGACATAAAGGTTTTCATTCTCTTCTCCAGTTTTTCCGTAAAATCCGCATGACCATCACAACTTCATGGTCAATCGTTGTCGAAGGCACTCGACAACCATAGCAAAGCGAGCCTGAATCAGAGGGTCGCCATAAAAAATTCAAAGGAGTGACCATGCGCTTTCTGCCTGGCCTGATCTGCCTGCTACCCCTTCTGAGCCCTTTGGCTCATGCCGAACTGATTGATGACGTAAACGACCGCGGTGAACTGCGCATAGCCCTTGAAGCTAATACACCCCTTTTCAATTTCAAGAAAGACGACAAGCTTGAGGGCTTCGAAGTTGAATTGGGTCAACTGCTCGCCGACGAACTGGATGTTCGGGCTGACTTCGTCGTCACCGACGGCAGCGATTTGCTGACCGGTGTCGAAAGCGGCAAGTACGACATCGCCATCAATCACATAACAGAGACCCCGGCGCTCAAGGAACGTTTCGACTTCAGCGAACCTTACAGTCGCGCCGATGCACAATTGATCGCGCAGAAGGACGAGCCACGCTCAATGCTGCTGGTGCAATCACTGACAGAAGAGAAGCCGAAAACCCGTTCGCCCGTGAACCTGGCGATTCCGTTTCAGAAGGGCAATCCGGCATTTCATGCCAGCCTGGAAAACGCATTGCAGCGGATCAAGGCCGATGGCCGGCTTCAGGCGCTGGAGGAGAAGTGGTTTGGGGCAGATGCGGGTGCAACGCTGAAACAATGACTCTGCAGGAGCGAGCTTGCGCGCGAAGGACTCCAGTGCGCCGCGTTTACCCAGCTCACACGCGTTATCGTTGACGACCATCGCTGCGATGCGGCGATCCGACAGGCCAGTTCCTACAGGGGTCGGTTCAGCGCCGCGAGGGCTGCCGCCGCTTCAGCCAGCTCCAGCTCGCTGAAGACTTGCACGCCGTGGCGCTTGAGCAGTGCAGCCGTCACGCCTTCGCCACTGACCTTCACCCCACTGAACGTGCCGTCATAGGTCAGCAGATTGCCGCAGGACGGGCTGTTGGCCTTGAGGATGGCAATGCGGATGCCGTGCTGTTGCACCAGTTCCAGTGCCTGACGGGCACCACTCAGGAACTGAGCGCTGACGTCCTCACCCTCGGTCGTCAGCACCGATGCCTGGCCATCCAGCACCTCACCACCCTGCCCACCGGGAATTTCGGCAGCGGCCCGTGGCGTCGGCAATCCTCCGGCGACCTCCGGGCACAACGGCACGACGCGGCCTTCGTCGAGCCATGCCTGAAGCGGATCGAACGGCCCGCTGGCCCCGCCGTCGTAACGAACGCGATGCCCCAGCAGACAGCGGCTTACCAGAATTTTCTGCATGATCAGAAAGGCTCGTTGCCGCGACGCCGGAACCATCCGGTCAGCGACAGGCGCTCGCGGGTCGCAGGCAACACTTCATGGGGAACTTCGCCCGACAGGAAGACCACCAGGCAGCCCCCGGTCGGTATCACATCGTATGCCGCACCTTCATCCAGGTACATGCGCAACTGACCACCGTGTTCAGGCAGCCAGGCGTCGTTGAGGTAGACCACCGCCGAGACCATGCGTCGGTCGTCATCGCGAAACCGGTCGACGTGCTGGAGGTAGAACGCCCCCGGCGGGTACATCGCGAAATGGCTTTCGAAATCTTCCAGGCCCAGGAACAGATCGCGGTTCATGGCCTCGCGCAGGCTGTCCATCAATCCCAGATAGCTGTCGCAAGCCTCGGCCTGACCGGGCTCGATCCACTGGATATGATCGCCGCGAATGCCCTCGCGAATCTCCGAGGTGGGCCCGCGCCCTACCGCAGCCGGGGCCAGTTCACCCTCGGCAGCACGTTTACGGCACTCGGCCGCCAGTGCTCGGGTCAGATCCAGAGGCAGGAAAATATTCTGCTGCGACCAGCCATTGGCGGCCAGGTCATCGACGATTCGTAACAGCAACGGGTGATCAGAAGGTATTTGCATGGCGCGCATAGTATTCCTGCGCCTGAAAATCCGACAGAGCCACGCAGCGGGTTGATACGAATTCTCGACAAGTCCGTATGCCACACGGAGAATAGTCGCCTGCTGACAGGAGTCCCTATGCGCCGTTTGCTTTTCTCCCTGCTGATGTTCTGCGTTTTGCCCGCTTGGGCAGACGGCCATGACCAGTTGTACAAGGTCGCCGGCTGGCCAGAACAACGCGCGCATTTCAACGATGCCCTTTCAGCCGCCCAGCAGCGCTACCAGAGCAGCCTGCCTCCCGCCGTGTTCCAGGCACTGGTCAACAACAGCAATCAGCGCTTTGACCCCAAAGCCGTGGACCAGCGCGCCGAATCGCAACTGCGCAAGAACCTCGCCGATCCGAAACCGGCACTGAACTTCTTCCAGTCGCCCCTGGGCAAGAAGATCGTGGCCGCCGAATTGCTGGCGACCCGCCGCGATCAACTGGCGAAAAACGCCAAGGGCTTGCCGAAGATGCAGGCCAGCGACAGCCGCCTGTTGATCATCGGTCACCTGGCCCAGGCCCTGCCCGCTCGCGAGGCCGGTGCGGAAGTCAGCCTGGCGATTGCCGGTGTCGCGGCCGACAGCCTGAGCGCGATGATCCCCGGCCTGCTCGGCGCCGGCCAGGCGCAAGGCATGTTGAACGGACAGCGCCAGCGCTTGATGGAGCAGATCGGCAGCGACCTGAACAACACCCTGCTGTATGTCTACCGCGACCTGTCGGATGAAGAACTGGAAGAGTTCGCCACATTTGCCGAGTCGGCAGAGGGCAAGGCTTATTACCAGGCGGCCCTGGCGGCGATTCGGGCGGGGCTGGCGGTGGGGCAAAGTACGTCGAACCTGGCCCAGTAATGTTTGGGAGCCCGATCATCGCCATCGCGAGCAGGCTCGCTCCCACAGCTCATTCGTCCATTTTGAAAGGGCACAACTCCTGTGGGATCGGTCTTGCCCGCGATGGGGCACGCATGGTCACTGACCATTCCGGCCCTTGATCCGCCTGGTCAAGAACCCGAAGTACTCCCCTCGCAACGCCGGCACTTCATTCGCCAGATGATGCCTTGCCTCAGGCAGCATCAGCACCTGCGGCCGATCAAACTTGCCTCGCAACACCTCAAGGTTATGTTCCCAATCCACGGTCATGTCCGCCTGGCCTTGCACAATCAGTGGTCGCCGGGGGCTCGCCGGTGCGGCTTCGACGCGTTTGATCCAGCGTGCCAGCGCGCCCACCCAAGCCGTCGGCAGACGCAGTGGCTGCAAAGGATCGGCCTGCAGGAAGGGCAAAAATTCCGGGTCGTTGGAGTTTTCGCTGAAGCGTCGGGCAATGCCTTTGACGAAAGGCTTGAGCAGGTAATAGCTGAATTTCGACCAACCCCACGCCCGCGGCCGCACCAGCGGTGCCAGCAGAATCACCTGGCCCTGCGCCGGGCTGCTCGCCCCCGCATTCAGCACATGATCGATCACGATGGCGCCGCCGGTGCTTTGCCCGCACAAATGCCAAGGTTGCGGCAGCTCCAGGGATTGCGCCTCGTTGAACAGCCCTTGCAGGGTGTCCTGGTATTCGGCGAAATCCCTGATGCTCGCCCGCTCGCCGCTGGACAACCCATGCCCCGGCAAATCGCAGGCAATCACGGCAAACCCCTGATCCAGCGCCCACTCGATCACGTGCCGATAAAGCCCGGTGTGGTCATAAAAGCCATGAAACACAAACAGCGTCGCCTTCGCCCGTTCGGGCCACCAGAACTGGCTGACGACTTCATAGCCATCGACCTGAAAACGCCCCAGTCCGCTGCGTACATTGCGCGTAGAAAAATCCAGCCCGTAAAACCGCTGATAAGCCTGTGCCTCTGCTGACAACGGCTGCCTCTCGGCCAATGGACGCAGGCTGGCGCGCAGGTGATCAGGGTCGAAGGTGGCCGGCATGAATGATTCCAGAGCGTGAAACGGACTTTATGGATCTGCGATATTCATCTGTCGCAGCAAGCATGGCAAGCTAGCCGACTTTCAAGGAGTGAACCCATGCGCTCGCCCGTCCGCGCCACCCTGTTTGTCAGCCTGCTAGCGCTCGTGTGTGCCGGGGTGCTGTGGGCTGCTTACGACTGGTTTCAGGGGCGTTACCTGCGTGCGTTCAGCGATCACACCGCCTTGTTCTCCGGTGATCCGCTGCGCCTTCCCGCTGACCTCGCCGGCCCTGGCGCCATCCGCCTGGTGCATTTCTGGGACCCGTCCTGTCCGTGCAACGTCGGCAATCAACAACACCTGACCGAACTGGTCGAGCGCTACGTACCGCAGGGGGTGGAGTTTTTTTCGGTTCAAAAGCCCGGCAGCCATGGCCAGCTACCCGGCACCTTGAGCCGCCTGAAAAGCATCGAGGTTTTGCCCGGTGCCGAGCAAATCCCTGCCAGCCCGGCCGTGGCGATCTGGGATCGCAGCGGCAAACTGGCGTATTTCGGCCCCTACAGCGAGGGCCTGACCTGCAACTCGAGCAACAGCTTTATCGAACCGATTCTGCAAGCACTGAACGAAGGTCGTGAAGTGAGTGCCACGCACACGCTCGCGGTGGGCTGTTACTGCCCCTGGCCCGTCGATACCGCAAAGTAGGGAAACACAGGGCCAGACGAATCCCTCCTACGAGCGATGGGCCAAACCGGCCTGCCATGTTAAACAGTGGCACCTGGGAATCGCTGTTCACACATGACAACAAGGAGACACCATGAAACGTAGCCTGACCGCACTCGGTTTGCTGATCGTCGTGCTTGCCGCTGGAGCCGGCTGGTACGTCTACAGCAAACAGCCGTCACGCCAGGGCATGGTGGAACTGCAACACCTGCAAGGTTCGGTCACGGTGCGCTACGACGAACGTGGCATCCCGCACATCCGCGCCGAAAATGAATCCGATCTGTACCGCGCCCTCGGCTACGTCCATGCCCAGGACCGGCTGTTCCAGATGGAAATCCTGCGTCGCCTGGCCCGTGGCGAGCTGGCCGAAGTGCTGGGGCCGAAACTGCTCGACACTGACAAGTTGATGCGTAGCCTGCGCATTCGCGAGCGCGCCGAAACCTACCTCGCGAACCTGGATAAACAATCCCCCGCTTTCATCGCCATGCAGGCCTATCTGGATGGCATCAACCAGTATCAGGACACTCACGCAAAACCCGTGGAGTTCGATGTACTGGGCATCCCCAAGCGCCCGTTCACGGCCCTGGACACCATCAGCATCGCCGGTTACATGGCCTACAGTTTTGCCGCGGCGTTTCGCACCGAACCCCTGCTGACCTACGTGCGCGATCAACTGGGCGCCGACTACCTGAACATTTTCGATCTCGACTGGCAGCCCAAGGGCGTATTGGCGAAGCGTCACAATGGCACGGCGCTGTCGCTGGCCAGTACAGACTGGAAAGACCTGAACGCCCTCGCCCGCCTCAGCGAACAGGCACTGGCCGACAATGGCCTGCCGCAGTTCGAAGGCAGCAACGCCTGGGTCGTCGCCGGCAGCCGAACCAAAAGTGGCAAACCGCTGCTGGCAGGTGACCCGCATATCCGCTTTTCCGCACCATCGGTGTGGTACGAAGCGCAACTCTCGGCGCCGGGTTTCGAACTCTACGGCCACTATCAGGCGTTGATGCCCTTCGCCTCGCTGGGCATGAACCGTGACTTCGGCTGGAGCATTACCATGTTCCAGAACGATGACCTCGACCTGATTGCCGAGAAGGTTAATCCGGATAACCCCAACCAGGTCTGGTATCGCGGCAAATGGGTGGACATGGTGACCACCGAACAGCAAATCGCGGTCAAGGGTCAGGCACCGGTCACACTGGTGTTGCGCCAGTCGCCCCACGGCCCGATCGTCAACGATGCGCTGGGCAGCGGCGTGGGCAAGACGCCGATCGCCATGTGGTGGGGTTTTCTCGAAAGCCAGAACCCGATCCTCGAGGGCTTCTATCAGCTCAATCGCGCCGACACCCTGGCCAAGGCCCGCAGCGCTGCCGCCAAGGTCCAGGCACCCGGCCTGAACATCGTCTGGGCCAACGCCAAGGGTGACATCGGCTGGTGGGCCGCCGCACAGCTACCCAAGCGCCCTGCAGGTGTGCGCCCCGGCTTTATCCTCGACGGCAGCACCGCTGATGCTGACAAGGACGGTTTCTATCCCTTCAGCGCCAACCCGCAGGAAGAGAATCCGGCGCGGGGCTACATCGTCTCGGCCAACTTCCAGCCGGTGTCACCGACGGGTATGGAGATTCCCGGTTATTACAACCTCGCCGACCGTGGTCAGCAGCTTAATCAACAGCTCAGCGACAAGGGCATCAAGTGGGACCTGGAATCCAGCCAGAAGCTGCAACTGGGCACCACCACCGCCTACGGCCCTCGCCTCCTGGCGCCATTGCTGCCGGTATTGCGCACCGTGGTGAGCGATCCCGCCGAACTGAAACTGGTGGAGCAACTGGCCCAGTGGAAGGGCGACTACCCGCTGGAATCCACCAGCGCCACGCTGTTCAACCAGTTCCTGTTCAATCTGGCTGACGCGACGATGCACGATGAATTGGGCAACGACTTCTTCGAAACACTGCTTTCGACCCGCGTGATCGACGCCGCGCTACCACGCCTGGCCGCCAGCCCCGACTCACCCTGGTGGGACAATCGCAACACGCTTGGCAAGGAAACCCGGGCCGATACCGTCAAGGCTGCGTGGCAGGCCAGCATCGCCCACCTCAAGACCACCCTCGGTCCGGACTTCGCGCAATGGCAGTGGGGCAAGGCTCATACGCTGACCCATGGCCACCCGTTGGGGCAGCAAAAACCATTGGACCTGATTTTCAATGTCGGCCCGTTCGCGGCCCCCGGCAGCCATGAAGTGCCAAACAACCTGTCGGCCAGGATCGGCCCGGCGCCCTGGCCGGTGACTTATGGCCCGTCGACCCGGCGCCTGATCGACTTCGCCGACCCGGCCCACAGCCTGACCGTCAACCCGGTCGGCCAAAGCGGCGTGCCGTTCGACCGTCACTATGACGATCAGGCCGAGGCGTATATCGAAGGGGTTTACTACCAGGCGCACCTCAATGATGAAGAGGTGACAGCCAATACGCGCAGTACATTGAAGCTGTTGCCGGCGCGGGGTGCTCAGTAAATTTGTTTTGGCTGGACTGGCCCCATCACTAGCAGGCTAGCTCCCACATTGGTCCGGTGTACGCAGATCCATTGTGGGAGCTAGCCTGCTAGCGATGAGGCCCGCGAGAAGAGCGCAAATCCTGGCTCAAACCATCGCCGCGAAGTTCAGCCTGAACTGTTGCGGCGTCACCCCCAGCCTGCGGTTGAACACACTGCGCATGTGCTGGGCATCGCGGAAGCCGCATTGATAGGCCACTGTCTTGAGCGGCGCACCCGTGCTTTCCAGCATCACCCGCGCCGCGTCTACCCTGGCCCGCTCGACGAATTCGGCCGGAGTGATTTTCGCTTCCCTGGCAAACACCCTGGAAAAGTTGCGCGCGCTCATGTTGGCGGCATTGGCCAGATCGGCGATGGTCAGGTCGCCGGTCAGGTTGGCCAGCACGTAGTGCTGCACCATCGCCACTGCCGAAGTCGGTTCGGCGTGGGGCGTCAGGAACGGGCTGAACTGCGACTGGCCGCCCGAGCGCTGGGTGAACACCACCAGTCGTTTGGCCACGCTCAAGGCCACTTCCGGCCCATGGTCGCGACCCAGCAGGTACAACGACAAGTCGATCCCCGCCGTGACGCCAGCCGAGGTGTAGAGCTCGGCATCCTGCACGTACAAGCGATCGGCTTCGACCCGAGTCGTTGGGCAAAGCGCCGCCAACGCAGCGGCATCACTCCAATGCGTGGTCACGGTCCGCCCCTCCAGCAAACCCGCCCGGGCGAGCATGAATGCACCATTGCAGATCGAGCCAAAACGTTGCGCCCGGCCGCAGGCATCGTGCAGCCAGGCATTGAAGGCCGCACCGAAATCCGTGAACGGCAACTGAGGTCCACCCGCCACCAACAGCAAGTCGCAGGCCTGCAATGCTTCGCTGAAATGTCGATGGGCGTTGAGTGACAGGCCGTTGGAGCACGCCATCGCGCCGCGCTCGACGCCTATCACTTGCAGCTGATAGTGATCCTCAGGGGCGAGAAATCGATTGGCTTCGGAAAACACGTCCATAGGACCGGTGACGTCCAGCGATTGCACGCCGGCGAATACCACGATGGCAACGGATTTACTCATGACGTGAATTGCCTTCTATGGATCGGATCACACCGTCTCCTGTAGGAGCGAGCCTGCTCGCGATGGCCGTGAGGGCGCTGTGTTTATCCAGACAGCCCGCGTCATCGTTGACGTCCATCGCGAGCAAGCTCGCTCCTACAGAGGCTGTGTGCAAACTTAGCCAATCCACACCCAACAAGCGAGGTTGGCGCGATATGCACGCTCATTGGCCGGGATCGCAGCCATGGATCGATTGTTCGCTCCGGGGTGGACGAACAGACTGAAACCCTCAGCGCCGCCACGGCGTTCATCACGAGGGAACTCCCATGAGCACCACCATTGCCGGCATCAAAATCCCTGACAGCGCCTTGGCCAAAGCCACCACCGAATACATCCGCGACATCGAATCAGACCTGCTCTACCACCACTCGCGCCGGGTGTTTCTGTTTGGTGCGCTAAGCGGCGAACGCAAGCGACTGGCCTACAACCCTGAGCTGTTGTACGTCGGCGCGATGTTCCACGACCTCGGCCTGGTGGAAGGCTACCGCAGTGACAACGAACGCTTCGAAGTCGATGGTGCCAATGCGGCGGCCGCGTTCCTCAAGCTCTACGGGCTCAGCGATGACGATATCGAGCAAGTCTGGTTGTCGATCGCCCTGCACACCACACCCGGCGTGCCCCAACATTTGCGGCCAACCGTCGCGCTGGTGACCGCCGGTGTAGAAATGGACGTGCTGGGGATGGACTATGCGGCCTTTAACCCCGTGCAGCGCGAAGCCGTGGTGCATGCGCATCCACGAGGCGAAGGGTTCAAGGAGTGCATCATCTGCGCCTTTGCCGACGGCTTGCGCCATCGTCCACAGACCACGTTCGGCAACGTGAAGACGGATGTGTTGGTGGATCAGGAGCCTGGGTTCAGACCGATGAACTTTGTCGAGGCCATCCGCAAATCTCCCTGGGTTGCCTGATTTCCAAACCACCTGTGAGAGCGAGCCCGCTCGCGAAGGAGTGTCAGTCAACGATGATGTCGACTGGGAGTCCATCGCGAGCAGGCTCGCTCCTACAGTGGATCAGGGTCAGCCACGAAATTGTGGCCAACCCCACATCAAGCTCAAGCCGCTTCCGGTGCCTGCGCGCGACGCACATCCGGTTGCTTCCACGAATCGGCAGCGCTTTCTTCGATGGCCTGTTGAATCGCCCGCTTGCGGCTTTCTTCGGCGCGGCGGCTGAAGAACCACACCAGGAAGGTCATCAGCGACACCGCCAGCAGAATCAGACTGGCCACGGCGTTGATCTCCGGCTTCACGCCCAGGCGTACCGCCGAGAACACTTCCATCGGCAGGGTGGTGGAACCCGGACCCGACACGAAGCTCGCCAACACCAGGTCATCCAGGGACAGGGCGAAGGACATCATGCCGCCAGCCCCCAGGGATGGCGCGATCATCGGGATGGTGATCAGGAAGAACACCTTCCACGGCCGTGCGCCGAGGTCCATGGCCGCTTCTTCGATGGACAGGTCCAGCTCACGCAACCGCGCCGAGACCACCACCGCCACATACGCCGCACAGAACGTGGTGTGAGCGATCCAGATGGTGACGATGCCACGTTCCTGCGGCCAGCCGATCATCTGCGCCATGGCCACGAACAGCAGCAACAGCGACAGACCGGTGATCACCTCGGGCATGACCAGCGGCGCGGTCACCAGGCCGCCGAACAGGGTACGACCCTTGAAGTGGGTGATACGGGTCAGGACGAACGCCGCCAGTGTTCCCAGTGCCACCGCCGCTACCGCCGTGTAGCAGGCGATTTCCAGCGAGCGCACCACCGAGCCCATCAGTTGGGTGTTGTCGAGCAGACCGACGTACCACTTGATCGACCAGCCGCCCCACACCGTCACCAGTTTCGAGGCGTTGAACGAGTAGATCACCAGGATCAGCATCGGCGCATAAATGAACAGCAGACCCAATACCAGCATCAGGCTGGAGAAACGGAAGCGCTTCATTCTTTACCCTCCATTTCCTTGGCCTGACTGCGGTTGAACAGGATGATCGGCACAATCAGGATCGCCAGCATCACCACCGCCAGGGCAGACGCCACCGGCCAGTCACGGTTGTTGAAGAATTCTTGCCAGAGCACTTTACCGATCATCAGGGTTTCCGGACCGCCGAGCAGTTCCGGGATCACGAACTCGCCCACCACCGGAATGAACACCAGCATGCAGCCGGCGACGATGCCGTTTTTGGACAATGGAATGGTGATCTTCCAGAAGCTGTTGAACGTACTCGAACCCAGGTCGGACGCGGCTTCCAGCAGGCTATGGTCGTGCTTCACCAGGTTGGCGTAGAGCGGCAGGATCATGAATGGCAGGTAGGAATAAACCACGCCGATGTAGACCGCCAGGTTGGTATTGAGGATCTGCAGCGGTTCGTTGATCCAGCCCATGCTCATCAGGAAACCGTTGAGCAGACCGTTGTTGCTGAGGATCCCCATCCACGCATACACGCGGATCAGGATCGCGGTCCAGGTCGGCATCATGATCAGCAGGACCAGCACCGTTTGCAGCTCTTTGCGGGCACTGGCGATGGCGTAGGCCATCGGGTAGCCGATCAGCAGGCAGAGGATGGTGCTGATCAGCGCCATCTTCAACGAGCCGAGGTAGGCGGCGATGTACAGCTCGTCGCCGGCCAGCGTCGCGTAGTTGCCCAGGTTCAACAGCACCTGCAGCTTCTGCTCGGCGTAGCTGTAGATCTCGGTGTACGGCGGAATGGCCACGTCGGCTTCGGCGAAGCTGATCTTCAGGACGATGAAGAACGGCAGCATGAAGAACAGGAACAGCCAGATGAAAGGAACCCCGATGACCAACTGACGGCCACCGGGAATTATTCGATTGAGGCGGCGTTTGAATTTGCGCATGTTCATGAGCGAAGCACCACGCCGCTGTCGTCTTCCCAGTACACGTAGACCTGATCACCCCAGGTCGGCCGCTGGCCACGGCGCTCGGCGTTGGCGACAAACGACTGGACGATCTTGCCGCTCGGCAGTTCGACGTAGAACACCGAGTGACCGCCGAGGTAGGCGATGTCGTGCACCTTGCCGCTGGACCAGTTGTATTCGCAGGTCGGCATGGTTGGGGTCACGAGCAGTTTTTCCGGGCGGATCGCGTAGGTCACGGACTTGTCTTGCACCGAGGTGCTGATGCCGTGGCCGACATAGATCTGGCGATCCAGGTCCTTGCAGGTGATGGTCGCGTGGCCTTCGGCGTCATCGATCACTTCACCGTCGAAGATGTTGACGTTGCCGATGAATTCGCAGACCAGGCGGCTGGTCGGGGTTTCGTAGATGTCGATCGGGCTGCCGATCTGGGCGATCCAGCCCAGGTGCATGATCGCGATGCGCTCGGCCATGGTCATGGCCTCTTCCTGGTCGTGGGTCACCATGACGCAGGTTACGCCGACGCGCTCGATGATCTCCACCAGCTCCAGCTGCATTTGCGAACGCAGTTTTTTGTCCAGTGCCCCCATCGGTTCGTCGAGCAGCAGCAGCTTCGGCCGCTTGGCCAGGGAACGAGCCAGGGCCACGCGCTGACGCTGACCGCCGGACAACTGATGCGGCTTGCGCTTGGCGTACTGGCTCATCTGCACCAGCTTGAGCATGTCAGCCACGCGCGCATCGATTTCAGCGGCGGGCAGTTTGTCCTGCTTGAGGCCGAAGGCGATGTTCTGCGCCACGGTCATGTGCGGGAACAAGGCGTAGGACTGGAACATCATGTTGATCGGCCGCTCGTACGGCGGCATATCGGTGATGTCTACGCCATCGAGGAAGATGCGCCCTTCGGTCGGACGCTCGAATCCTGCGAGCATGCGCAGCAAAGTGGATTTGCCCGATCCCGAACCGCCGAGCAGGGCGAAAATCTCGCCTTTCTTGATTTCCAGGGACACATCGTCCACGGCAATCGTCTCGTCGAACTTCTTCGTGACCCGGTCGATTTTGACCAACACCTCTTTAGGTAATTGGTCGCCCTCGAGGGCTTTCTTATAGGCGCCGGAGGCAACTGCCATTTACGAAACTCCCAGAAAAAGAGTGCAGTTCGCTCAAGGTGAGCCAACCTTGGATAGTTTGAGTCTTGAAGCTATTTACCCGACTTGACCTTGGTCCAGCTGCGGGTCATCAAACGTTGAATGTTTGGCGGTAACTCGATGGACACGTAAGTCTTGTCGAGCACGGCTTGCGGTGGATAAACCGCTTCGTCGGTGCGAATGGATTGTTCCATCAGTTTGTCCGACCCCGGGTTAGGGTTGGCGTAGCCGACGTAATCACTGACCTGAGCGATAACCTCAGGTTTCAGCAAATAGTTGATGAACGCGTGGGCCTCTTTGACGTTGGCCGAATCTTTCGGAATCGCCAGCATGTCGAACCATAGTGCGCCACCTTCCTTGGGAATGGTGTAGGCGATCTTCACGCCTTTCTTGGCTTCTTCGGCACGGTTGCGTGCCTGGAACATGTCGCCGGAGAACCCGACGGCGATGCAGATATCGCCATTGGCCAGGTCGGTGATGTATTTGGACGAATGGAAGTACGTCACGTAAGGCCGCACCGCCAGTAACTTGGCTTCGGCCTTTTTGTAATCTTCAGGGTTGGTGCTGTTGGCGTTCAGGCCCAGGTAGTTGAGAACGGTGGGCATCATTTCGTCAGCGGAATCGAGGAAGGCTACACCGCAGCTGTGCAGCTTCTTGATGTTTTCCGGCTCGAACAACACCGCCCAGGAATCGATCGAATCGACGCCCAGCACGGCCTTGATCTTGTCGACGTTGTAGCCGATGCCGTTGGTGCCCCAGAGGTATGGCACGGCGTACTGGTTACCCGGATCGTTCTGCTCCAGGCGTTTAAGCAGGACCGGATCAAGGTTGCCGTAGTTGGTCAGCAGTTTCTTGTCGAGCTTCTGGAAAGCGCCGGCCTTGATCTGCTTGCCAAGGAAATGGTTGGACGGCACGACCACGTCGTAACCGGTGCGCCCGGCCAGCAACTTGCCTTCCAGGGTTTCGTTGGAATCGAAGACGTCATAGACCGGTTTGATGCCGGTCTCTTTCTGAAAGTCCGCCAGGGTGGTCTGCCCGATGTAATCCGACCAATTATAAACATGCACGGTGCCGGCGGCCTGGACACTGACGGCAAGCGTCAACCCGGCTGCGGCCAGCATGGCATTGCGCAACAAAGAAAAAATAGGCAAGTGGAGGTCCTCTAAAATTAGTTGGGCCCAAGTTGCCCCGCGTTACATGACAGCCATGGCTGCCTGGCAACAAAACCGGCGCGCAACTTACCCTCGAAAAACCGTTCCAGCAAACTTTATGAAAATCCCTGTAGGAGCGAGCTCGCTCCTACAGGAGTTGTTACTTACTTACCGGATTTGATCTTGGTCCAGCTGCGAGTCAGGATTCGCTGGGTCGCGGCCGGCAAGTCGGCAATCGCGTACAGCTTGGCCAGTACGTCCGCCGGCGGGTAGATGCCTGGATCGCTGGTGATGTCTTTATCCACCAGTGGCGTGGCAGCCGCGTTACCGTTCGGGAAACGCACGGCATTGGTGATTGCAGCCATGACTTCCGGCTTCTGCAGGTAGGTCATGAACTTGTAGGCGCCTTCGACGTTTTCGGCATCTTTAGGGATGGCGACCATGTCGTAGAAGCTGCCCGCACCTTCTTTCGGAATGTTGTAGCTGACTTTCACCTTGTCACCGGCTTCAGCCGCGCGGGACTTGGCCTGGTAGATGTCGCCCGAGTAACCCACGGCCACGCAGATGTTGCCGTTGGCCAGGTCGGAGATGTACTTGGAAGAGTGGAAATAAGCGATCGAAGGACGAACCTTCATGATCAGCGCTTCAGCCTTGTCGATGTCTTCTTTCTTCTGGCTGTCGGTTGGCAGGCCCAGGTAGTGCAGCGCCACCGGAATCATCTCGGTTGGGGAATCGAGCAGGCTGATACCGCACGACTTCAGCTTGGCGGCGTTTTCAGGCTTGAAGATCAGGTCCCAGGAGTTGGTCGGAGCATCGGCACCCAGTGCGGCCTTGACCTTCTCGGCGTTGAAGCCGATACCGATCGAACCCCACATGTAAGGGAAGGCGTGCTCGTTGCCAGGGTCGCTGACCGATACGGCCTTGAGCAGGTCCGGGTTCAGGTTTTTCCAGTTAGGCAGCTTGGACTTGTCCAGCTTCTGGTAAACACCGGCCTTGATCTGCTTGGCCAGGAAATTGTTCGACGGTACGACGATGTCGTAGCCGGACTTGCCGGCCAGCAACTTGGCCTCGAGGGTTTCGTTACTGTCGAAGACGTCGTAGACGACTTTGATACCCGACTCGTCTTCAAACTTCTTGATCGTGTCCGGAGCGATGTAGTCGGACCAGTTATAGACGTGCAACACCTTGTCGTCCGCCTGAACCGCGCTCGCCATAATGCCCATCAGGGACATGGCGAGAAGAGTCTTGCCAGCAAACATTTTGCCTAATGCCTTCATGCGTGATGCTCCAAATTTTTCTCTTTTGAACCACTATGTTCAGCGGCCGAACCCGGGCAACTGGAACCGCGGCTAGTCTGGCAAGATCCGAGGCGGTCTTTCAACAAAAGGCCGCCTCTTATGGCTGTGCCGAGCGAAAGTTTCATACTCCCGCTCAGAGCCTAGCACTTAGCCCTGCAATGCACTGAGGGTCAGGTCCAGGCACTTGCGTGCCTTGGTCACCAACTCATCGATTTCCGCCAGTGTAATCACCAGGGGTGGCGCGATGATCATGGTGTCGCCCACGGCGCGCATGATCAGGCCGTTATCGAAGCAGAACTGCCGGCAGATCATGCCGACGCCCTTGCCTTCGTAACGCTTGCGAGTGGCCTTGTCCTGCACCAACTCGATAGCCCCCAACAGACCTACCCCGCGAACTTCGCCCACCAATGGGTGATCGTTCAGTTCCCGCAGACGTTTCTGCAAATACGGTGCCGTTTCGTTGTGCACGCGCTCGATAATTTTTTCTTCGCGCATGATGCGGATGTTTTCCAGCGCCACCGCAGCCGCCACCGGGTGCCCGGAGTAGGTGAAGCCATGGTTGAAATCGCCACCTTCGTTGAGCACCGCCACCACTTCGTCACGCACGATCAGGCCACCCATAGGGATGTAGCCGGAAGTCAGGCCTTTGGCGATGGTCATCATGTCAGGCTTGAGGCCGTAGAAGTCGGAGCCGAACCACTCACCGGTGCGGCCGAAACCACAGATCACTTCGTCCGCCACGAACAGGATGTCGTACTTGGCGAGGATTTCCTTGATGCGCGGCCAGTAGGTGTCTGGCGGAATGATTACGCCGCCGGCGCCCTGGATCGGTTCGGCAATAAAGGCGCCCACGTTGTCGACGCCGATCTCCAGAATCTTCTCTTCGAGCTGGTTGGCAGCCCAGACACCGAACTCCTCCGGTGTCATGTCACCGCCTTCGGCGTACCAGTACGGCTGGGCGATGTGGACGATGCCCGGGATCGGCAAGTCGCCTTGTTCATGCATGTAAGTCATGCCGCCCAGGCTCGCGCCGGCCACGGTGGAACCGTGATAGCCGTTCTTGCGGCTGATGATGACTTTCTTGTTCGGCTGGCCCTTGATCGCCCAGTAGTGACGAACCATGCGCAGCATGGTGTCGTTGCCTTCGGAGCCGGAACCGGTGAAGAACACATGGTTCATGCCTTCAGGCGCGATGTCGGCGATCGCTTTGGCCAACTCCAGCACCGGCGGGTGAGCGGTCTGGAAGAACAGGTTGTAGTAAGGCAGTTCGCGCATTTGTTTGCTGGCGGCATCGGCCAGTTCATCGCGACCGTAACCGATGGCCACACACCACAGGCCAGCCATACCATCGAGAATCTTGTTGCCTTCGCTGTCCCACAGGTAAACGCCCTTGGCGTTGGTGATGATCCGTGGGCCTTTCTCTTTCAACTGCTTGAAGTCGCTGAACGGGGCCAGGTGGTGATCATTGCTCAGGGCTTGCCATTCACGGGTTTGCGGGTTGTTGCTGGTCATACCAATCTCCTAAAGAAAATCAGGTGGAGGCGCCGTCTGGCGACAACGGACGCCCGGCGTGTCAGACGGCAAAAAGCAGGAACTCCCGTTCCCACGAACTGATCACGCGCTTGAAGTTTTCATGCTCGGCCCGCTTGACCGCCACGTAGCCAGTAATGAAATTTTTGCCCAGGTACTTCTCGATGGTCGCGCTGTTTTCCATGCGTTCCAGCGCATCTTCGATGGTCAGTGGCAGGCGCAGGTTACGGCGTTCATAGCCACGGCCCACGACCGGCGCACTCGGGTTCAGTCCTTCGACCATGCCGATGTAACCGCAGAGCAGGCTCGCGGCAATCGCCAGGTACGGGTTGGCATCGGCGCCCGGCAGGCGGTTTTCCACCCGACGGTTTTGCGGCCCGGCATCCGGAACCCGCAGGCCCACGGTGCGGTTTTCTTCGCCCCACTCCACGTTTACCGGTGCCGAGGTGTCCGGCAGGAAACGGCGGAACGAATTGACGTTGGGCGCAAACAGCGGCAACAGCTCGGGAATGAGTTTCTGCAAGCCACCGATGTGGTGCAGGAACAGCTGGCTCATGGTCCCGTCTTCATTGGAGAAGATGTTCTTGCCGGTTTCGATGTCGATGATGCTCTGGTGCAAGTGCATGGCACTGCCGGGCTCGCCGGTCATGGGCTTGGCCATGAAGGTCGCCGCCACGTTGTGCTTGAGCGCGGCCTCGCGCATGGTGCGTTTGAACACCAGGATCTGGTCGGCCAGGGACAAGGCATCGCCGTGACGGAAGTTGATTTCCATCTGCGCCGTGCCGTCCTCGTGGATCAGCGTGTCGAGGTCCAGCTCCTGCAATTCACACCAGTCGTAGACGTCTTCGAACAGCGGATCGAATTCGTTGGCCGCTTCAATGGAAAACGATTGGCGACCGGTTTCAGGGCGCCCGGAACGGCCGATCGGCGGCTGCAACGGGTAATCCGGGTCATCGCTGCGCTTGGTCAGGTAGAACTCCATTTCCGGCGCAACAATCGGCTGCCAGCCCTTGTCGGCATAGAGTTTCAGGACTTTTTTCAGCACGTTGCGCGGCGACAGCTCGATCGGGTTGCCTTGCTTGTCGTAGGTGTCGTGAATGACGATGGCGGTGGGCTCGATGGCCCAAGGCACCATGTACACCGCGCTCTGGTCGGGACGGCAGATCATGTCGATGTCGGCCGGGTCGAGCAGCTCGTAGTAGATGTCATCTTCGACGTAATCGCCGGTCACGGTCTGCAGCAGCACGCTCTCTGGCAGGCGCATGCCCTTTTCGGCGATGAATTTGTTGGTCGGCGAAATCTTGCCCCGGGTGATACCGGTCAAGTCGGCGATCATGCATTCGACTTCTGTGATCTTGTGGTCTTTCAACCAATCGGTGAGCTGGTCGAGGTTGTTACTCATAAATGCCTCTAGGCTTTGAGTTTCCTGACTCTTGCAGGAGTCGGGCAATGTTTGACGCATCGGCGCCGCGTTGGAATTCAGGTGTGCGAAAGGCTATCGTGTTTTTTTTGCACCACGCCGCAAAATGCCAGGCGTGCAGAATCGCAAGCGGCGCCCAAGGCAATGGAGGCGCCACTATTATTGTGAATCGGTTCTATATTGAATGGAGTAACCGTAATGGGGGTGCCATCAAGGCCGTCCAGAATATCGGACGCAAAGGGTCGATTCGCCAGGGACGGAAAGATCACCGGCACGCCGGGAGCCGCGAAGGCTGCGACGCTGACGTGAATATCGCCACTGATGTGATAAGCATGCAGACCGTTCTGCTGACCGCAGTCGGTGATGCCGATTAACGACAGGCGAGACATGTAGCACCCCGGTATTATTGCTGTTATGGGTTTGATTCGAGCTTAGCCTTGTTCATTTTTTTACACAACACCCCCGTAAAAAATACAACACGGCCCGCTCAAGCATGCAGACGGCATAGCGTTCAGGGGCATAAAAACGCCCCAAAGTGCCTCAAAAAAGCCGCACGAGCGCTTTTTTGGGGCAAAAACGGCCTCGCTTGACTTCGGCATGCCGTTCGGGTTGACTGGAATCCGAAGAGATCAATGATTGATATTTTTAACAACAAAGGTGTTGCATCATGTCGGTACCCCCGCGTGCCGTTCAGCTTAACGAAGCGAACGCGTTCCTTAAGGAACATCCTGAGGTTCTGTACGTTGACCTTCTGATTGCGGATATGAATGGTGTGGTGCGCGGCAAGCGCATCGAACGCACCAGCCTCCACAAGGTTTACGAGAAAGGCATCAACCTGCCGGCCTCTCTATTTGCTCTGGATATCAATGGTTCGACGGTGGAAAGCACCGGCCTGGGCCTGGACATCGGCGATGCTGACCGAATCTGCTATCCAATTCCCGACACCCTGTGCAACGAGCCATGGCAGAAGCGCCCGACCGCGCAACTGTTGATGACCATGCACGAACTCGAAGGTGATCCTTTCTTCGCCGACCCGCGCGAAGTGCTGCGACAAGTCGTAACCAAGTTCGATGAGATGGGCCTGACCATCTGCGCCGCGTTCGAACTGGAGTTCTACCTGATCGACCAGGAGAACGTGAACGGCCGCCCACAACCACCGCGCTCGCCGATTTCCGGCAAACGCCCGCACTCGACACAGGTTTACCTGATCGACGACCTCGACGAATACGTCGACTGCCTCCAGGACATTCTGGAAGGTGCGAAAGAGCAAGGCATCCCGGCCGACGCCATCGTCAAGGAAAGTGCCCCGGCGCAGTTCGAAGTGAACCTGCACCACGTGGCCGACCCGATCAAGGCTTGCGACTACGCGGTCCTGCTCAAGCGCCTGATCAAGAACATCGCCTACGACCATGAAATGGACACCACCTTCATGGCCAAGCCTTATCCGGGCCAGGCGGGCAATGGTCTGCATGTCCACATCTCGATTCTCGATAAAGACGGCAAAAACATTTTTGCCAGTGAGGATCCCGAGCAGAACGCCGCACTGCGTCACGCGATCGGCGGTGTGCTCGAGACCCTACCGGCGCAGATGGCGTTCCTCTGCCCGAACGTCAACTCCTACCGTCGTTTCGGCGCACAGTTCTACGTGCCGAACTCGCCGTGCTGGGGCCTGGACAACCGCACTGTCGCCCTGCGCGTGCCGACCGGTTCCGCCGACGCGGTCCGCCTGGAACACCGCGTGGCCGGTGCCGACGCCAACCCCTACCTGCTGATGGCTTCGGTCCTGGCAGGCGTGCACCACGGTCTGGTCAACAAGATCGAACCGGGCGCTCCAGTGGAAGGCAACAGCTACGAGCAGAACGAGCAGAGCCTGCCGAACAACCTGCGCGATGCACTGCGCGAGCTGGACGACAGCGAAGTCATGGCCAAGTACATCGATCCGAAATACATCGATATCTTCGTGGCCTGTAAAGAGAGCGAGCTGGAAGAGTTCGAACACTCCATCTCCGACCTCGAGTACAACTGGTACCTGCATACCGTGTAAGCGGTTGCAGTAAAAAAGGAACGCCGTTGGCTGCTGAAGCCTGCGGCGTTTTTTTATGGACGCCTGCGGCGGATCGCCAGCAGGGCTAGCTCCCACAGTTGATCTCCAGTGAACATAAATTCCGTGTACACCAGAAATTTCTGTGGGCGCTGGCTTGCCCGCGATGGCGGCCGACGAGACAACACGCAACCCCGCTCGTACAATGCCCGCTGCCCCGCAGGAGACTTCAATGACACGCGTAGCCACCCCCCGCAAACCCCGCGCACGCAGCCAGGCCCGAATCGATTCGATACTCGATGCGGCCCGCACACTGCTGGCCGCCGAGGGCGTGGCCAGCCTGTCGATCTACAGCGTGGCCGAGCGCGCGGAGATCCCGCCCTCCTCCGTCTACCACTTCTTCGCCAGCGTTCCGGCCCTGCTCGAAGCCCTGACCGCCGACGTCCACGCCGCCTTCCGCGCCTGCCTGCAAGCACCCATCGACCACCAAGCCCTCACCGGCTGGCGGGATCTGTCGCGCCTGGTGGAGCAACGCATGCTCGAGATCTACAGCGAAGACGCCGCCGCCCGCCAACTGATCCTCGCCCAACACGGCCTGACCGAAGTCACCCAGGCCGATCGTCAGCACGACATCGAACTGGGCGACCTGATGCACAAACTGTTCGACCACCACTTCGAGCTGCCGAAGCTGCCGAGCGATGTCGATGTGTTTGCGCTGGCCATGGAGCTGGGTGATCGGGTCTATGCGCGCTCGGTGCAACAGCATGGACAGATCACACCGCGCATGGCTGAAGAAGGGATGCGGGTGTTTGACGCCTATCTTGGGCTGTATTTGCCACCCTACCTGCCCAAGCGAGCTGTACCGGCCTGATTTTTATCGGCCTCGCAGGCCCCATCGTCGGCTCAAGGCACGCATAAAAAACCCCGAAGGGCTAAAACCCTCCGGGGTTGTCGTTTACGCGCACGGCTTACAACTTGGCGATCGACACCTCGGTGGATTTCACAAATGCAATCACTTCGCTGCCCACGGCCAGCTCCAGCTCTTTCACCGAACGCGTGGTGATCACCGAAGTGACGATGCCGGAAGCGGTTTGCACGTCGATTTCCGACAGCACGTCGCCGAGCACGATTTCCTTGATGGAGCCTTTGAACTGGTTGCGAACGTTGATGGCTTTGATGGTCATATTGATTTCTCCTGAGGTCGAAATGAGCTGTAAGCGGCAAGCCACAAGCTGCAAGTCAAAGCGCTGTGCTTCTTCTCGCAGCTTGAAGCTCAAAGCTCGCAGCTGCCTTACTGCGCCCAACGCAACTGCGTAGGCAAGGGTGAAACAGGTTCCGGCTCCGGCGGTTGGCCGGGCAGTGACAGCACACGGTTGAGGACTTCGGTTTCCAGCGCCGCCAGTCGATGGGAACCGCGGACCCGAGGGCGCGGTAACTCCACATGCAGGTCGAGGCCGACTTCGCCGTCTTCGATCAGGATCACCCGATCGGCAATCGCCACCGCTTCACTGACGTCGTGGGTCACCAGCAACACAGTGAAACCGTGCTGTTGCCAGAGCCGTTCGATCAGTTGCTGCATTTCGATTCGGGTCAGCGCATCCAGCGCGCCCAATGGTTCGTCGAGCAAGAGCAGACGCGGTTGATGGATCAGCGCGCGGGCCAGGGCCACGCGTTGCTTCTGCCCACCGGACAGCGCGGCTGGCCACTCATTGGCGCGATCGGCCAAACCAACCGCTTCCAGGGCTTCCAGCGCTTGCGGCCGCCAATTGCCCTTGAGCCCGAGGCCGACGTTATCGATGATCTTTTTCCATGGCAGCAGACGCGCTTCCTGGAACATCAAGCGGGTGTCTTCCCGTGCCTCACTGAGCGGCGCGGCGCCGGCCAGCAATTCGCCGCCGGTAGGCTGATCGAGACCGGCGAGCAAGCGCAACAAGGTGCTCTTGCCGCAGCCGCTACGACCGACCACCGCGACAAACTGGCCTGCCGGAATGTGCAGGTCGATCTCGCGCAACACTTGCCGCGAACCGAAGGTTTTTTGCAGATTGCGCACCACCAGCGGAATCCCGCGCAGCAGGCGTGGAGGTTGTTGAGCCGTCATGCAGCACCTCCCTTGGCGACTTGATAGGCCGGATGCCAACGCAGCCACACACGTTCGAGCCCACGGGCGGCGAGGTCGGCCAGCTTGCCGAGCACCGCGTACAGCAGAATCGCTAGCACCACCACGTCGGTCTGCAGAAACTCCCGGGCGTTCATCGCCAGGTAGCCAATGCCGGAACTGGCGGAAATGGTCTCGGCGACGATCAGCGTCAACCACATGAAGCCCAGTGCGAAGCGCACACCGACCAGGATCGAAGGCAGCGCCCCCGGCAGGATCACCTGACGGAACAGGCTGAAACCGGACAAACCATAACTGCGCGACATCTCCACCAACGCCGGATCGACGTTGCGGATACCGTGGTAGGTGTTGAGGTAGATCGGAAACAACGTGCCCAGCGCCACCAGGAAAATCTTCGCCGACTCGTCGATGCCGAACCACAGGATCACCAGCGGAATGAGCGCCAGGTGCGGCACGTTGCGGATCATCTGCACCGAGCTGTCGAGCAGGCGTTCACCCCATTTCGACAGGCCGGTGATAAAGCCCAAAGTCAGGCCGATGCTGCCACCGATGGTGAAACCCAGGGCAGCACGCCAACCGCTGATCGCCAGATGCGTCCAGATCTCGCCGCTGCGCACCAGGCTCACACCGGCTTCGATCACGGCGATCGGTGCCGGCAGAATCCGTGTCGACAACCAGCCCGCCGACACCGACAACTGCCACACCGCCAGCAACAATACCGGCAACGCCCAGGGCGCGAGGCTGTGGATGATTTTCTTCATGGCGCGCCTCAGCTCTGGGACGCGGCTTTGGGAAGAATGTCGTTGGCCACCATCTCACCGAACGGGCTGACGTAACCGGTGCTTTTCGGCAGTTCAGGACGTTCGATATCGAGGTGCGGGAACAGCAACTCGGCAACGCGATACGACTCTTCCAGGTGTGGATAACCGGAGAAGATGAAGGTGTCGATGCCCAGGTCCGCGTACTCTTTCACGCGAGCGGCCACGGTCGGACCATCGCCCACCAGCGCCGTACCGGCACCGCCGCGCACCAGGCCAACACCGGCCCACAAGTTGGGGCTGACTTCCAGGTTGTCGCGACTGCCGCCGTGCAGCGCAGCCATGCGTTGCTGACCCACCGAATCGAAGCGCGCCAGGGAAGCCTGGGCGCGAGCGATGGTGTCTTCGTCCAGGTGCGAAATCAGGCGGTCCGCCGCTTGCCAGGCCTCGGCGTTGGTTTCGCGCACGATCACATGCAGACGAATGCCAAAACGTACGGTACGACCGAGCTTCGCGGCCTTGGCGCGGACTTGTTCAATCTTCTCGGCAACGGCGGCGGGTGGTTCGCCCCAGGTCAGAACCATTTCAACCTGCTCTGCCGCCAGGTCCTGCGCCGCTTCCGAGGAACCACCGAAATACAACGGCGGACGCGGTTGCTGAATCGGCGGATACAGCAATTTGGCACCCTTCACGCTGATGTGCTGACCGTCGTAATCAACGGTTTCGCCTTCCAGCACGCGGCGCCAGATGCGAGTGAACTCCACCGAAGCCTGGTAGCGCTCGTCATGGCTGAGGAACAGACCATCGCCGGCCAACTCTTCCGGATCACCACCCGTCACCAGGTTGAACAGCGCACGACCGCCGGACAGGCGATCCAGAGTCGCAGCCTGACGCGCGGCCACCGTCGGGGAAATGATCCCGGGGCGCAGGGCGACCAGGAATTTCAAACGCTGGGTGACCGGGATCAGCGACGCCGCCACCAGCCACGAGTCTTCGCAGGAGCGACCGGTGGGGATCAGCACCCCGCCGAAGCCCAGACGATCCGCCGCTTGCGCGACTTGTTGCAAGTAACCGTGGTCAACGGCGCGAGCGCCTTCGGCGGTGCCAAGGTAATGGCCGTCGCCGTGGGTAGGCAGGAACCAGAAGATATTGAGGCTCATGGAGTGGTCTCCTTGGGGAATTGAATTACTGTGCTTTGGCAACGGCTGCCGGTGGCGTCCAGATCACGTCTTTGATGCTCAACGGTTTCGGAATCAACTTGAGCTGGTAGAAGCTGTCGGCGATTTTCTGTTGCGCAGCGACCACGTCCGGGGTCAGGAACAAGGCGCCGTAGCCCTGGCGTTTCACCGAGGTCAGGGTGATGTCCGCCGGCAGGCCGAGCAGTGGCGACACTTGTTGCGTCACCTCTTGTGGATTGGCCTTGGACCACTCACCGACGGCACGCACTTCTTCCACCAGGGTCTTGATCACCTCAGGGTTTTTCTGTGCGTAAGGCTTGGTCGCCAGGTAGAACTGATGGTTGTCGACGATGCCTTGGCCATCGCGCAGGGTGCGCGCCTGCAGTTGCTGTTCGGCGGCTGCCTGGTACGGGTCCCAGATCACCCAGGCATCGACGCTGCCACGTTCGAACGCGGCGCGGGCATCGGCCGGCGGCAGGAACACGGTCTGGATATCGGTGTACTTGAGGCCGGCGTCTTCCAGTGCGCGGACCAGCAGGTAGTGCACGTTGGAGCCTTTGTTCAGGACGACTTTCTTGCCCTTGAGGTCCGCCACCGATTTGATCGCCGAGTCCTTCGGCACCAGGATCGCTTCACTGTGAGGGGCTGGAGGTTCGTAGGCGACGTAAAGCAAATCAGCACCCGCCGCTTGAGCGAACACGGGCGGGGTTTCGCCGGTAACGCCGAAGTCGATGGAACCGACGTTCAGGCCTTCGAGCAGTTGCGGGCCGCCGGGGAATTCAGTCCATTGCACGTCCACGCCTTGGGCGGCGAGGCGTTTTTCCAGAGTGCCTTTGGCTTTGAGCAGCACCAGGGTGCCGTATTTCTGATAGCCGATTCGTAACGTTTCAGCTTGGGCTTGAGTAATGGCGCCGAAGGCTACAGCCGCTGCAAACAGAGCGACCAGACCACGACGCAAAATAACAGGGCGCATGGCGCTCTCCTTTTTGCAGTTGGGTTTTGGCTGCACCTGCTTGCCCGTTAGCGGGCGAGTAAGGCCAGTACATCAATTTGGGATAGGGCTTAAATGCTCCAGCGAGCACTCAACAAACGTTCATTCAACAGGTTCGGATCGAGCGGCTTGGGCCGTCGGGCCATGGCGCTGAAAAACAGCTCCAGCGATTCATTCAGTCGTTGCTCCAGCTCCGGCGCCAACTGCGCCAGCGCGCTGCCTTCGCCGTACGCGATCTGGCTGTCCACCGCGAAAATGCCATGGAGCATTTCCTGGGCCTTGAGGGCCGACAACACCGGTTTGAGTGCGTAATCCACCGCCAGCATGTGGGCGATGCTGCCACCGGTTGCCATTGGCAGAACCACCTTGTGGCTCAACGCGCGCTCGGGCAGCAGATCCAGTACCGTTTTCAACGCGCCAGAGAACGACGCCTTGTACACCGGAGTGGCGATCAGCAGGCCGTCGGCGTTTTCAATCTGTTGCAGCAGGTCGATCACCTTCGGGCTGTCGAAGCGTGCATGCAGCAAGTCTTCGGCCGGGAAGTCCCGTACCTGGTAACTCACCACTTCCACGCCCTGCTCTTGTAACCAACGCTGGGAGCGGTCCAGCAGTACCCCGGAACGGGAGCGTTGGCTGGGACTGCCACCGAGTGAGACGACCAGCATTCAGACAATTCCTGAGTGGGGGCGATTCGCGGTTTGCGATCTCGCTTCGATGGAGAGACCTTAACAGTTGATTCATATATCCATAAATCATATTTATTCATTTGGTTATTCGATTTGGAGATAAGAAAATTCACTTCTTCCAGGCGAAAAAAAAGGCCGTCGAAACGGCCTGAAATCCCCTGCTTTGTGGATCTGCACAAACCCCTGTGGGCGTTGGCTTGCCAGCGATGGCGGTTTGACTGACAGACCGCGTCGCTTCAATCGCCAGCAAGCCAGCGCCTACAAAAGCGATTAGCGATTGGGCTGCGGTGTCAGGCGCAAGTATGGCTTCACCGCGCGGTAGCCCTTGGGAAAGCGTTGCTTGATTTCATCTTCATCCTTGAGCGAAGGCACGATCACCACCTCATCACCGTCCTGCCAGTTGGCCGGGGTGGCCACCTTGTAGTTATCGGTGAGTTGCAGCGAGTCGATGACCCGCAGGATTTCATGGAAGTTGCGGCCGGTGCTCGCCGGGTAGGTGATGGTCAGCCGGACCTTTTTGTTCGGGTCAATCACGAACAGTGAGCGTACCGTGAGGGTGTCGTTGGCGTTGGGGTGGATCAGGTCGTACAGGTCCGAAACCTTGCGGTCGGCATCGTCAAGGATCGGAAAGGTGACAACGGTGTTCTGGGTTTCGTTGATGTCTTCGATCCATCTGTGATGCGAATCCACCGGGTCGACGGACAGCGCAATGGCCTTGACCCCACGCTTGTCGAATTCATCTTTGAGCTTGGCCGTGAAGCCCAGTTCGGTGGTGCACACCGGCGTGAAGTCCGCCGGATGGGAAAACAGCACGCCCCAGCTCTCGCCCAACCATTGGTGGAACCGGATGGTGCCGGCGCTGGAATCCTGTTCGAAATCGGGGGCGATATCGCCGAGTCTGAGGCTCATGGTGCTGCTCCTTGTGAGTGCTTGATGAGCTCAACTGTGCCTGTGTTTTTTATCTATTAAAAAGAATAAATATCGATTTATTTAGATCCATAAGGAATATTAAAGATCTGTTCACTGGACGCGCCTGTGCATCCCGCCGAACATCGCCACCAAGGTTCGAGAAGGCCTTGAGTTGCTGCAAAAAAGGGGAGTTTCAAGGCGGGTTTGCGGGGGTGAGCCCGCCTTTGAAACGCAAAAGCCCCGCCCGGCGAGATGCCGGGCGGGGCTTTTTTTTGGTTCATCACGGCTTACTCGCGAAAGCGTTGTGTCATCCAGCACCATTGGGGCTGACACGATGCCTTCGCGAGCAGGCTCGCTCCCACGCTATTACAACAGCGGGATCGAGTAGCTGACGATCAGACGGTTCTCGTCCTGCGAACGGGTGCTCGGCAAGTCGGTACGCCATGTGGCGTTTTTCCACGCCACGCCCAGGTTCTTCAGAGCGCCAGACTGGACCACGTAACCAAGGCTCAGGTCGCGCTCCCACTCGGTAGCGCCGCTAGCTGCTTCGCCACCGCGTGCGTTAACGGTGTCGATGTTATCGCCATGCAGATAAACCACACCCGCCGTCAGGCCAGGCACGCCGACCGTGGCGAAGTCATACGAGTAACGTGCTTGCCAGGTGCGTTCGCCGGCACGGCTGAACTTCTGGATTTGCGAGTCGGTGATGGTGTAGTTAGACGAACCGTCGCCCTGGTTCAGCCACGGGAAGTCACTGCTGCCGTTGCTGACCTGGTAACCGCCACCGAAAGTGTGACCCGCAACGCTGTACAGGAACAGGCCACTGTAGAGGTTGTTGTCGACCTTGCCTTTACCGTTAGCCACGCCGCTGTAGTTGCCAGAGCTGTAGTAAAGCGGATTGCTGCCGTTGGCACCGTCGTCGGAGCTGTGGAAATAACGCAAGTCAGACTTCAACACACCCGGGCCGATCGCCCAGTTGTGCACCAGACCCAGGAAGTGTTGCTTGTAGAAATCTTCCAGATTGCCGTAGTAGTACGAAGCAGTCAGGTCTTTGGTGATTTTGTAGTCAGCACCGCCGTAGTAGAACTTGTTGACGAATTTACCGGCGTCATAGTTCGAGCTGCCGTTGGCACCCGCGATGGACAAGCCTTCATTGTTGCTGGAGTTACGGCCTTTGGCGTGCTCGATTTGCCCGGCGGTCAGGGTCAGGTCCTTGATCTCGTTCGAGGTGATCGCGCCGCCCTGGAAGGTTTGTGGCAACAGGCGACCATCGTTGTATTTGATGACCGGGTTGTTGGGTTGCAGGGTGCCAATTTTCAGCTCGGTCTGGGAGATCTTGGCCTTGCCGGTCACGCCCAGGCTGGCGAAATCATTCACAGCTTCGTTGCCATCGCTTGGGAAAACGGTGCCGCCCGAAGCAGTGCCGGTGTAATTACCGTGGTCTGCACGGCTGGAGTCCAGACGCACGCCGTACAGGCCGATTGCATCAACACCGAACTGGACGGTGCCCTGGGTGTAACCGGAGATGAAGCGCAGATCGAAGCCCTGGCCCCATTCGGCGTTCTTGCTACGGGTGTTGGACGTCGCCGATGGCTGGCCATCGCGGTTGTCGGTGTTGATGTAGAAGTTACGCAGGCCCAAGGTGGCCTTGCTGTCATCGATGAAACCGGCGGCGCTTGCCTGCTGCGCCAAAACCCCTACGGCCACAGCCAGGGCCAAGGTGGACTTGTTCATTGTTTCGCTCCTATTGGTTCTAATTCTTCTGTTGCTGGTCCTGGGTCGTACGCCCTGGATCCGCAGACGCGCCAATCGCGTCAACCGCTCTAAATCGGGGTTTTCATAGCTACAGGATACCTCGACACAAACCTTAAAAGAATTATCTAATTCCTTTTAATGCCATTTGGCTATATACATCCTCAGCACGAAACAGAGGTATCGGCTGACAGGCCAATTCCTTGACGGTTGGTTTGTCGAGGGGTGAAATCGCCAAATCCGGGACGCAGCGCGAGTCGGATGTGCCTACTTTATGCGCTTAGGGAAAAAGCTAAAAAGAATAAAAAATCATCATGTGCATTGTTTATGGAATATAAAAAGCAACGCAAAAAAACCTCGCCAATGGGCGTAATGCTGTTCACTTAAGCATTTGAGTCCCAACCGGGCTTCATCGAAAATCCGATGCCAGACCTCTGGCATCGGATTTTTTATGTCTGTTCAACAGGACCTGCTCGACCTCGGCGACCTTTTCAACTTCTGCGACCTGAGCACTTTTACTCAAAACATTCCCCTTGAATGGATAGCGTCTGCACTGGATTTGTCGAGTCAGGCGACCATTCGCCGGCGTCGTCTGCCCGCTGATCAAGTGCTTTGGTTGGTCTTGGGGATGGCGCTATTTCGAGATGAGCCCGTTCACGAAGTGGCCAGACGCCTGAATATCTGCGCCCAAGGTCTGGCTTCTGACCACTTGTTGGCCCGCAGCGGTGTGACCGAGGCGCGAAAGCGGCTCGGTGCCGATCCTGTTGAGTGGCTGTTTCGCAAGACCGGTACTCAATGGGGGGCAGAGCGCTACGACGATGATGCCTGGCACGACCTGCAGGTATTCGCGGTGGACGGTGCACTTTTACGCACCCCGGATACGCCCGAGCTTCGGGACCACTTCGGGTCGGGAAATACTCCGAGTGAGCGCCAGACACCGTTTCCCATGCTGCGCCTTGTGGCGCTGATGAATGTGCGTTCGCATGTGATCCTGGATGCGCAATTGAGCCCTTACCGACGCAGTGAAATGCGCTTGGCCGACGAGTTTTTGCAGCAGATTCCCGACCACTCGGTGACGCTGTTCGACAAAGGATTCTGGGGCGCCGAGCTGCTGTCGAGTCTGAGCAGCGCGGGTAGCAACCGTCACTGGTTGATCCCGGCAAAAAAAGGACTGGTCTGCGAAGAAGTGAGCCGCTACAGCCAGCATGATCGTTTGGTGCGCATGAAAGTCTCGCCGCAGGCCAGAAAGCGAAATCCGGCCCTTCCATCGCACTGGGAGGTACGTGAAGTCAGCTATGAAATTCAAGGCAAGGTGAAGACCGTCATGACGTCCTTGCCGGTTGACACCTACAACGCCAAAGCCGTGGCCAAGCTTTATCAGGAACGCTGGGAGATCGAGCTGGGCTTCAGAGACATCAAGAGTTCGATGCAACAGAACGCCATGACCTTGCGCAGCAAAAAAGTCGAGCTGATTTATCAGGAGGTGTGGGGACTTTTGCTGGCTTACAACGTAATTCGTCGGGAAGCCAGTCAGGCAGCGGTGGCGTTTGGCCGAGCGCCCTCGGACATCCGTTTCAAACCGGCTTGTCAGTACATCGCGGTGCAATTGATTGTGATGGCAGCGGCCAACCCGATTTCAGCCACAGGGAGACGCTTGGCAGAGTTAAGGGCAGGTATTGGAGGATTGTTTCTGGATCACCGTCCAAGGCCTTCGAGGCCAAGGACGGTGAAGATCTCAAAAACCCGATTTCCAGTAGACCGTAAGGCTGCTCCACTTAAGTGAACAGCATTACGCCAATGGGCGAGGTTTTTTTGGGGTAGCGCGTATTACATGAAGCTGTAGGTGTAGTTGAAGATCAGGCGGGTTTGGTCTTGATCAACAAGGCCGGTACCGTCGCCACGGTAAGTACCGTGACGCAGGGTTGTACCAAAGCCTTTGAGCGCGCCAGTTTGAATCACGTAATCGATACGTGCGTCGGTCTCATGCTCGCTCAGGTCTGGACCACTACCGCTGGTGGCTTTGATGTCCTTACCACTCAGGTAAGCAATCGAAGCTTTAAGACCAGGTACGCCCAACGAGGCGAAGTCATAGGAGTACTGACCGTACGTGGTGTTTTCACCGGCCCGAATAAAGCTGCCAACAGTGGCATCGGTGAAGGAGTAGAAGCTGGCGCCGCCGGCACCTTCATTGTGACCATTGCCATCAACAACGCTACCCTGGTTCAGGAAAACAAAGCCGCCGTCATCGTTGACGCGCTGATGCCCGAGCAGGAATGCACTGCCACCCAGGGTGTAGGTGAACGTGGCGCTCCAGGTCTTGTTATCGACCTCGCCCTTGTTCTTGGCGAAACCACCGTTGTTGTTGAACTGGTAGCCAGCCGTGCCGTTGCCGTTCTTACCGTCAGAGCTGCTGTCGAAATAACGAAGATCAGTCTTGAACGACTGGTTCGGAGCGATCGGGTAAACGTGCACCAGACCGAGGAAGTTCTGCTTGTAGTAGTCTTGCAGGTTTGCGTAGTAGTACTGCAGCATCAGGTCTTTGGTGACTTTCCAGTCAGCACCAGCGTAGCGGAATTGGTTGCTGTCATGAGTACCACCATTCACGGCGAGGCCGGTGCTGTTGCTCGATGCGCGACCAGTCGCGTGCTCCAACTGACCTACGTTGAAAGTCACATTGTCGATTTCCTTCGAGGTGATGGTGCCACCTTCAAAGGTTTGCGGCAGCACGCGGCTGTCGTTCGCAATCAAAATCGGCATGTTTGGCTGCAGAGCGCCACCGACGTGAGCCTCGGTCTTCGAGAAACGTGCCTTGACGTTAGCCGCCGCACGACTCCACTCGTCCACTGCCGAGCCATCGGTGTCGCTAGGGCTGAAGGAGTTGCTTGCCGGGTGATGGCCCTTGCCACCGTCCAGGTGGATACCGACCAACGCCTGGGCGTCGATACCGAAACCTACGACCCCCTGAGTGAAGCCCGACTGATAATCGAACTTCAGACCTTCAGCGGTCTCGCGCTGTCTGTTTGAAGGAGTACTGTTAGTGGTGCCGGCAGCATTTTCACGGTTATCGGCGTCGAAATAATAAGTACGCGAACTAACCGAAGCTTTGCTGTCTTCGATGAAACCGGCGGCGCCTGCCTGCTGCGCCAAAACCCCTACGGCCACGGCCAGGGCCAAGGTGGACTTGTTCATTGTTTAGCTCCTCTCGTTTCTAATTCTTGTATTCCTGGTCCCGAATCGAATGCTCGGAATCCTAAGATGCGCGATTAGCGCCGTAGCGTGACTCACAAGTCAATCGTAACATTGTGTGTCTACGACCATAGTCTAATCCCACTTTTTTTGGCTTACTCAGGGTCATGTGCTTGTCACAAACCTGAAAAGAATGACTGGACTCCTTTCTCATTCCATTTAGAAATTAAGCCCGCCTTCGCGCACCCCCCCAGAATAGAGCGGGTTGCTCATAAGCTAATTCATAAATGTTATTTATTTTGCGTTTTTTAGTTCGATTAGGTTTAGAAGCAATTCTGAAACAAAACCTGTCGAAAGGAACAACGCCATGATGATCAAACGCGCACTATCCCGACCAATTGTTACAGTTTGTGTATCGCTCGCCCTTTCTTTTTCCGCCCATGCGACGAACCTCACAGTCGGCTACCAGACCGGTATCGACCCCAGCAAAGTCCCCCAGGCGGACGGCGTTTACGACAAAACCATCGGCGAAAAAATCGACTGGCGTCGCTTCAATAGCGGCCCGGAAGTGGTCACCGCAATTGCGTCCGGCGACGTACAGATCGGCAATCTTGGCTCCAGTCCTCTGGCTGCGGCCGCCTCGCGCAATCTGCCGATTGTCGCGTTCATTGTGTCCGCGCAAATCAATGCCGCCGAAGCCTTGGTGGTGCGCAATGGCAGCGGCATCGATAAACCGGAAGATCTGATCGGAAAAACCATCGCCACGCCGTTCGTATCGACGTCTCACTACAGTCTGTTGGGCGCCCTGAAGCATTGGGGCCTGGACGCTTCAAAAGTCAAAGTGGTGAACCTGCAACCGGCGGAGATCGCCGCCGCGTGGAAACGTGGGGACATCGACGGCGCGTTCGTCTGGTCGCCGGCCCTGGGTGAGATTCGCAAGACGGGCAAGACCTTGACCGATGCCGCCCAAGTCGGCCAATGGGGTGCGCCGACGTTTGAAGTCTGGGTGGCGCGCAAGGATTACGCCGAGAAACACCCGGAGGTCGTGGCCAAATTCGCCAAGGTCACGCTGGACTCTTTTGCCGACTATGCAGCGCATAAGGACAGCTGGACTGAGCACTCGTTACCGGTGCAGAAAATCGCCAAATTGACCGGTGCCAACGCCGCTGATGTACCGGAGCTACTGGCCGGGTCCGCGTTTCCGGATGCCAAGGCCCAACAGTCCAGCGCGTTGCTGGACGGTGGCACGGCCAAGGCGATTGGCGAAACGGCGAAGTTCTTGAAGGAGCAAGGGAAGGTCGAAACGGTACTGCCGGATTATTCGCCGTATGTGAGCGCGAAGTTTGTCACCGAGTAACTGCTGAACAGGGCTGTTCAGCCCATCGCGAGCAAGCTCGCTCCCACAGGGTTCTCTGTTGTCCGCAGAACTTGTGGGAGCGAGCTTGCTCGCGATAGGACCACCACGGTCAAAGGGTCTTTTCGAAGATCTTCGAATTACGCTGATAGTTGTACAACGACGCCCGCGCCGACGGCAGGCGTTCGACGCTGCTCGGCTCGAAGCCACGCTCGCGGAACCAGTGCGCAGTGCGGGTCGTCAGTACGAACAGCGTCTTGAGCCCTTGCGCCCGGGCGCGGGTTTCAATGCGCTCCAGCAGCTCATCCCCGCGACCGCCATGACGGTATTCCGGGTTCACCGCCAGGCAGGCCAGCTCACCGGCATCGGAATCGGCAATCTGATACAGCGCCGCGCAGGCGATGATCATGCCTTCGCGCTCGACCACACTGAACTGCTCGATCTCACGCTCCAGCACCTCGCGGGAACGCCGCACCAGAATCCCCTGCTCTTCCAGCGGGCTGATCAAATCCAGCAGACCACCAACGTCTTCGATGGCCGCTTCACGCACCACTTCGAATTGTTCCTGGGCGACCAGCGTGCCGCCACCGTCGCGGGTGAACAGCTCGGTCAGCAGAGCACCGTTTTCGGCATAGCTGACGATATGACTGCGCGCTACGCCGCCACGGCAGGCTTCAGCGGCGGCATCCAGCAGTTCCGCCTGATAATTGCTGCCCAGACGCTGCAAGTGCGCGGGCACCTGTTGCGGACGCAATTCACGAACCAGACGGCCATGTTCATCGATCAAGCCAAGCTCGGCGCCAAACAACAGCAGTTTGTCCGCGCCCAGATCAATGGCTGCACGGGTGGCGACGTCTTCGCAGGCGAGATTGAAAATTTCACCGGTCGGCGAGTAACCCAATGGCGACAACAGCACGATGGAGCGCTCGTCCAGCAGGCGATTGATACCCTTGCGATCGACCCGGCGGACTTCGCCGGTGTGGTGATAGTCGACGCCTTCGAGCACGCCGATCGGCCGGGCTGTCACGAGGTTGCCGCTGGCCACGCGCAAGCGCGAGCCCTGCATGGGCGACGAGGCCATGTCCATCGACAGCCGCGCTTCGATGGCGATGCGCAATTGGCCGACGGCATCGATCACGCACTCAAGCGTCGCGGCATCGGTGATGCGCATGCCGTGGTGGTAATGCGGGGTCAGGCCACGGGCAGCGAGGCGCGCTTCGATTTGCGGACGCGAACCGTGAACCAGCACCAGCCGCACGCCCAGGCTGTGCAACAGCACCAGGTCGTGGACGATATTGCCGAAGTTGGGGTGTTCAACGCCGTCGCCGGGCAGCATGACGACAAAGGTGCAATCGCGGTGGGCGTTGATGTAAGGCGAAGCGTGACGAAGCCAATTGACGTATTCGGGCATGAACCTGGGCCTGTAATAAATAGCAGCCGAAGAAAGGGCGAAACAGAAAACGCACAGCGGGCTGATGGTTATCGTCGGAACAGGCTTGGCGACACGCGAACTCTCCTCATGAATACGGGTTTGGGTACCGGCAATTTAACCGCAAACACCAGAAGGCGCGAGCTTGCTCGCGATGGTAGTAGAGCTACCGCGTTCCTCCAGGCAGCCCTCGTCATCGTTTACGTCCATCGCGAGCAGGCTCGCGCCTACAGGGGGTTGTTTGCCGGTGTCAGGCAGTAATGTTCAATCAACTGACGTAATAGATGCACCGTAGGCTGCAAACGTGACATTTCGAGGTATTCCCCCGGTTGGTGGGCGCAGGCGATATCGCCAGGGCCGAGCACCAGTGTTTCGCAGCCAAGTTGCTGAAGATAAGGCGCTTCAGTGCCGAACGCCACTGCTTCGGCAGCATGGCCGGTGAGCTTTTCAGCGATCCGTACCAGTTCCGCGTCTTCGGCCTGCTCGAACGGCGGCACTGCGGGGAACAGCGGCGCGTAATCGATCTTGACCTGATGCCGTTCGGCAATCGGGTTGAGTTTCTGCAAAATCGCCGCGCGCAGGGCTTTGGGGTCCATGCCCGGCAACGGCCGCAGGTCGAATTCCAGCGAACACTGTCCGCAAATCCGGTTGGGGTTATCGCCGCCATGGATGCAGCCGAAATTCATCGTCGGCTGCGGCACGCTGAACTGCGGATTACGGTACTCACGCTGCCACAACAGGCGCAGGCCACGCAATTCGCCAATGGCATCGTGCATGGCCTCCAGAGCGCTGTGACCCAGGCGCGGGTCCGAGGAGTGGCCGCTCTGCCCGAGGATGTCGATGCGCTCCATCATGACGCCTTTGTGCATGCGGATCGGCTTGAGCCCGGTCGGCTCGCCGATGACAGCTGCTCGCCCCAATGGCCGTCCGGCTTGCGCGAGGGCCCGGGCGCCAGACATCGAACTCTCTTCATCGCAGGTGGCCAGGATCAGCAGCGGTTGCTTGAACGGCTGATCGAGCAGCGGCTTGACCGCCTCGATGGCCAGGGCGAAAAAGCCCTTCATGTCGCAACTGCCCAGGCCGACCCAGCGGCCGTCGACTTCAGTCAGCTTCAGCGGGTCGGTCTGCCACAGCGCGCCATCGAATGGCACGGTGTCACTGTGGCCGGCCAGCACCAGGCCGCCGGGACCGGAGCCAAAACTGGCCAACAGGTTGAATTTGCCGGGACTGACCTGCTGGATATCGCAGGCAAAACCCAGATCGCCGAGCCAGGCGGCCAGCAGGTCGATCACCGGGCGATTGGATTGATCGAGGCTCGCTTGGGTGCAACTGACCGACGGTGCAGCGATCAATGCAGCGAATTGATCTTTCATGGATGGCAAAGGCATCGCTGGCTCCGACTCGCGAATTGAAGTCCATCATAGAACCATCCGGCGACAGGAATAAACCGTCGCAGGGCGGAGCAAGGACGAGTCCTGTACACTGCACGACCTTGGCAGCCACACATTCCCCCGGCTGCGCTCCCGATCCTGGATTTTCCGGCCATGCAGAAAGAAACCGAAATCAAACTCCGCGTCAGCCGCGAAACCCTCGCTGCCCTGCGCGAGCACCCGCTACTGAAAAAACGCAACAAAAGTGGCTGGGAACGCCGTGAGTTGATGAACCAGTACTTCGACACGCCTGAGCGCGACCTGGCCCGCGCCAAGGTGGCCCTGCGCCTGCGCAAGGATGGCGAAGAAGTCATTCAAACGCTCAAGACCCGCGGCCAGAGCGTCGCCGGCCTGTCCGAGCGTAACGAGTACGACTGGCACCTGCCCAAGGCCAAGCTCGACGTGAAGAAACTCGACGGCGAATGCTGGCCCGAAGCACTGGCCGAACTGGACAAGAAAACCCTGAAACCGATCTTCACCACCGATTTTGTCCGCGAACGCGCCGAAATCGCCTGGGGCCGCGGCAAGACCAAAGTGGTCATCGAAGCCGCGCTGGACCTCGGCCACGTGGTGGTGGGCAAACAGAAAGAAGAAATCTGCGAGCTGGAACTGGAACTGCGCGAAGGCGAACCGGCCGCGTTGCTGGAACTGGCCGCCGAGCTGGCCGCGACCCTGGCCCTGATGCCTTGTGACATCAGCAAGGCTGAACGCGGCTATCGCCTGTACGACGCCAACAGCTATTCGCTGAGCCTGCCGGCACCGCAGATCAGCGCCGAAACGCCGCTGGACGACGCCTTCGCCGCTTTGAGCTGGCACTTGTTGGGCAGCAGCCAGCGTCTGGCCGAGCAATATCGTTTCAATGGCCACTGGCGCCTGCTGCAGGACTGGGTGGAAAACCTCGCCGAATTGCGCGCACTGGTCAGCAGCCTCGGCCAGGCCGCGCCGCGTCAATCGACCCACGACCTGCGCGTCGCACTCGATGCCCTGCTCGAAGACTGGCGTCCGCTGGTCCAGGCTGGCCTGGATGACGAGGACGTACGCAAAGCCGCGCCGGAGCAGTTCCTCGAAGAACTCGAAGACCCGCGCTGGGGCCTGTTCTCCCTGAACACCTCGCGCTGGTTGCTCGCTCGCACCTGGACCGCCGACCGCAACACCCGTGGCAATCGCCAGGGCGCCGCGCAACTGGGCAGCTGGTTGCCGCGCCTGTTGGGCGAAGAAGCCAACTCGCTGCAATTGCAGCGTTACCAGCAGCAACCGGAAGACCTCGCGGAACAATTGCCGCGCATCGAGCGTATCCAGGCCTGGCTGCACCACGCGCGCCACGTGCTGGACATCCCGGAAATGGATCGCCTGTATGGCGAGCTGAACAAGCTGGCGCAACTGGCCAACGAGCCGATCACCGACGAAACCCTGGATGCGCGCAAGCAGCAGGCGATTGCGGTTTATCAGAATCGTGCGTGGAAGATGCTTCTGCGTCTGTAATACCGCCATCGCGGGCAAGCCCGCTCCCACAGGACCGTTGGCAAACACAAAATTTGTGTGCGACTGTTAATCCCTGTGGGAGCTGGCTTGCCAGCGATTAGGCCAGCACAGTCACCACAACACTTCAGACAGGTAAACTGGTGGTGGATTTGATTTCCGACAACGCCACCACCGAGTTGACCTCCTGAATCCCCGGCACCAGCGACAGCTTCTCGAAGAAGAACCGCTCATACGCCTCGATGTCTGCCGCGACGATCCGCAGCATGAAATCCACCGCCCCCATCAAGACATAACACTCCAGCACTTCCGGAAAGCCGCGAATGGCCTCGGTGAATTCGGTGAAATTCGAACGTCCGTGGGCGTTGAGTTTGACCTGCGCGAATATCTGCGTGTTGAGGCCGATTTTCTTGCGGTCGAGCAGCGTCACCTGGCCACGAATGATCCCCTCCTCCTTCATCCGCTGAATTCGCCGCCAACACGGCGACTGCGACAGTCCCACCTGCTCCGCGATCTGCGCGCTGGAGAGCGAAGCGTCCTCTTGCAGCAGCGCGAGAATCTTGCGGTCGTAGCCATCCAGCTCGCTGTGCATAAAAAAACCCTTGATTACCGATACTCTGAATTAAACGATTCGATACAACCGTAATACGCCCCATCATAGATAAGAAATACCCGGCCACGAATGTAAAAATTTCTCCAGTGATTTGGAGATCGACCATGCCACACCTGGAAGCCGTGAACACCCCGCCCACCCGCGCCGATGTCTGGAACATCAGTAACACCCATTGCCGCGTTCGCTATCAGTTGCTGGCCGAAGCCGAGCCCGATCTGCTTTGCCGCGCACTGAATCTGTTCGCCCTGCAGTTTCTTACGCCGGAACAGGTCAACGTGCAGCGCCAGGAAGAGCTGCTGGACATCGATGTCGTCATCGACGGATTGAGCTGGCACCGCGCCCAAGTGATTGCAGAAAAACTGCGTAATCTGGTCAGCGTCTGCTCGGTCGAGCTGCAATTGGCGGATGCTGCCTGGGGCGATACGGCTCAGGCGGCCGGCTGAAAAAAGTCGATACGGCTTCGTCGGGTAGTGGCCCAACGGTCGGTGGGGTCACGACTATCCTTTGCGAACGGTTGTTCACAAGGAGCCCGCATGTCCGTTCAACTCGCCCTTCAGGACCGCTGGCTGGATCTCAGTGATTTGCTGCGTGAACTGGTCGCCCAGGGCTTTATCAGCCAGGATTCGGCCGAACACGCGCTCAATGCCCGCTGCCGCCACGTCGCCAATGGCCAGATGCACCCACTGGAGTTCATCGCCAGCCAACAGCTGGAAGACCTCAGTCGGCCCGGCAAGCACCTCGACCTCGAAAGCCTCACATTGTGGCTATCCCAACAGGCCGGCCAGCCTTACCTGCGTATCGACCCGCTGAAAATCAACGTCGCGGCCGTCACGCCACTGATGTCCTACGCCTTCGCCCAGCGCCACAAGATTCTCGCGGTAGCCATCGATCGCGATGCGGTGACTGTGGCCAGCGCCCAACCCTACGTCACCGGCTGGGAGGCCGACCTGACCCATGTGCTGAAGCTGCCCATCAAGCGGGTGGTGGCCAATCCGGTGGACATTCAGCGCTTCAGCGTGGAGTTCTTTCGCCTGGCCAAGTCGGTCAGCGGCGCGAATAACGCCGATCAGCCATTCAACACCCTGGGCAACTTCGAACAGTTGCTCAACCTCGGCGCCAGCGACCAGGAGCCGGACGCCAACGACGCGCACATCGTCAACATCGTCGACTGGCTGTTCCAGTACGCGTTCCAGCAACGCGCCAGCGATATCCACATCGAACCCCGGCGCGAACAGGGCACCGTGCGTTTTCGCATCGACGGCGTGCTGCACAACGTCTACCAATTCCCGCCACAGGTCACCATGGCCATCGTCAGCCGCCTGAAAAGCCTGGGGCGAATGAATGTTGCAGAGAAACGCAAACCCCAGGACGGGCGGGTGAAGACCAAGACTCCGGAAGGCGGCGAAGTCGAGTTGCGGCTGTCGACACTGCCGACCGCCTTCGGCGAAAAAATGGTCATGCGGATCTTCGACCCCGAGGTGCTGCTCAAGGACTTCGATCAGCTCGGTTTTTCAGCCGACGACCTGCGGCGCTGGCAGGACATGACGCGCCAGCCCAACGGCATCATTCTGGTGACCGGGCCGACCGGGTCCGGCAAGACCACCACGCTCTACACCACGCTGAAAAAGCTGGCGACGCCGCAGGTCAACCTCTGCACCATCGAAGACCCGATCGAAATGGTCGAGCCGGCGTTCAACCAGATGCAGGTCCAGCACAACATCGACCTGACCTTCGCCGCCGGCGTGCGCGCCCTGATGCGGCAAGACCCGGACATCATCATGATCGGCGAGATCCGCGACCTCGAAACCGCAGAAATGGCCATTCAGGCGGCGCTCACCGGGCACCTGGTGCTGTCGACCCTGCACACCAACGACGCGCCCGGCGCCATCAGTCGCCTGCTGGAACTTGGCGTACCGCATTACTTGATCAAGGCCACGCTGCTGGGCGTCATGGCCCAACGACTGGTGCGCACCTTGTGCCCGCACTGCAAAGCCCCGCAAGCCCTGGGCGAAGAAGACTGGCAGACCCTGACCCGACCCTGGCAAGCACCGCTCCCCACCCATGCCCAACGCGCCATCGGCTGCCTGGAATGCCGCGACACCGGCTACCACGGCCGCGCCGGGGTCTACGAAATCATGCAACTGAGCGATGGCCTCAAGGCGCTGATCAACCCCGACACGGACTTGCTCGCCGTGCGGCGTCAGGCCTTCAAGGAAGGCATGCGCAGTCTGCGATTGTCCGGCGCACAGAAAGTGGCGGCCGGTTTGACGACGATTGAGGAGGTGCTGCGAGTGACGCCGCAGAGTGAGCAAAAGTAGATTGGCCGCCATGGAACTCGATTGGGGGAATCGCTATCAAACACCGGAGTTAACCCTGTGGAGTCACTTTTATGCGTCTCAAACTTGCTGTCGCTACCATTGCCCTGTTGTCCCTGCCTGTCGGTTCGGCGATGGCCGATAGCTTTTGGCGTAACGTCCTGTCCTCCGGTGCCACCACCGGTTCGACTTACCTGACGTTCAAGGATCACAAACTGATCGTCGCCGCCCAGGACGATGCCGGCAGCTTCGTCGCCAGCGACGGCGGCATCCGCGGCCCGTACCTGGAAGCCGCCATGCAGAAAGTCCGCGCCGACAACCCTGGCCTGCAGGCGACAGACATGGAACTGGCGAATGCGATCCTGGCGAAGAATGCCGTGGCTTCGGAATAAGCTCTCAGGTTGAACAAAAATGCCGCTCAAATGGAGCGGCATTTTTTTGTTCATTGCAAAACCCTGAGGGGTCAGGAGTGACCGGTATTTCAACGGTACTCATCCAGCGGCACACAGGCACAAAACAGGTTTCGGTCGCCGTAGACATTGTCCACCCGATTCACCACCGGCCAATACTTGTGGGCCTTGGTGTGGGCGTCCGGTGTAACCGCCTGTTCGATGCTGTAAGGCCGCTCCCAGACACCGGTGATGTCGGCCAGGGTATGCGGCGCACGTTTCAACGGGTTGTCATCGGCCGGCCAGTTGCCGTTCTGCACCTCGGTAATTTCCGCGCGAATGCTCAGCATTGCTCCGATAAAGCGGTCCAGTTCTGCCTTCGATTCACTTTCGGTGGGTTCGACCATCAAGGTCCCCGGCACCGGGAAGGACATGGTCGGCGCATGGAAGCCATAGTCCATCAGGCGCTTGGCCACGTCCTCTTCGCTGATACCGGTCAGCGCCTTGAGGGGGCGCAGGTCAAGAATGCATTCGTGGGCCACCCGCTCGTTGCGCCCGGTGTAGAGCACCGGGAACGCCCCGGACAGGTGTTGCGCCAGGTAATTCGCGGCGAGGATCGCCACTTCACTGGCGTCCGCCAGTTGCGGCCCCATCATGGCGATGTACATCCAACTGATCGGCAGAATGCTCGCGCTGCCCCAGGGTGCGGCACTGACGGCACCGTTCTGCGGCAGCGGCCCGTCGATCGGCACCACCGGGTGATTGGCCACAAAGGGTGCCAGATGCGCGCGCACGCCAATCGGCCCCATGCCGGGCCCGCCGCCGCCGTGGGGAATGCAGAAGGTTTTGTGCAAGTTCATGTGTGACACATCCGCACCAATGTCCGCCGGACGGGCCAGCCCGACCTGGGCATTGAGGTTGGCGCCGTCCATGTAGACCTGGCCGCCATGGCTGTGGATCACTTCACAGATCTCGCTGATGCCTTCCTCGTACACACCATGGGTCGAAGGATAAGTCGCCATCAGACAGGCAAGTTTGTCCCCGGCCTGCGCCGCTTTGTCTTTCAAGTCATCCAGATCAACGTTGCCCGCCTCGTCGCACTCGACAATGACCACACGCATCCCGGCCATCTGCGCCGAAGCCGGGTTAGTGCCATGAGCGGAAGACGGAATCAGGCAGATGTCCCGAGCCCCCTGATGCCGGCTCTCGTGGTATTTGCGGATGGCCAGCAACCCGGCGTACTCGCCCTGTGCACCGGAGTTGGGTTGCATGCAGATCGCATCGAAACCGGTGATCGCGCACAGCCAACGCTCCAGTTCTTCGATCATCAGCGAATAACCGGCTGCCTGCTCTTTCGGTGCGAACGGATGCAGATTGGCGAATTGCGGCCAGGTAATCGGGATCATCTCGCTGGTGGCATTGAGTTTCATGGTGCAGGAGCCCAACGGGATCATCGATTGATTGAGCGCCAGGTCTTTGTTTTCCAGCTGCTTGAGGTAGCGCAGCATCTCGGTTTCGCTGTGATGGGCGTTGAATACCGGATGGCGCAGATAAGGCGAGGTGCGCGCCAGCGCCCCCGGAATGCCGGGGCTCAGGGTTTCGGCGTCCAGTTCTTCGACGTTTAACCCATGATCGACGCCCAGGAACACATCGAACAGTTTCTCCACCGTGGCTTCGTCAGAGGTTTCGTCCAGACTTAGGCCCAATCGCCCGCGCCCCAGAATGCGCAAATTGATCTGCGCAGCCTGGGCGCTTTCGATGATTGCAGTCTGGGTCCCGCCGACGTCCAGGGTCAGGGTGTCGAAGAAGTGCTGATTGACCCGGGTCAGGCCCTTGCGCTCAAGGCCGGCGGCGAGGATGCAGGTCAGGCGGTGCACGCGCTGGGCAATCCGCTTCAGCCCTTCAGGGCCATGATAGACCGCGTAGAAACTGGCGATATTGGCCAGCAGCACCTGGGCCGTGCAGATGTTCGAGTTGGCCTTCTCCCGGCGGATATGTTGCTCACGGGTCTGCAGCGCCATGCGCAGGGCCACGTTGCCACGCGCGTCCTTCGACACACCGATGATCCGCCCGGGTATCGCACGTTTGTATTCGTCGCGGCTGGCAAAAAAAGCGGCGTGAGGCCCGCCGTAGCCCATGGGCACGCCGAAACGCTGGGACGAGCCGAACACCACGTCCGCGCCCAGCTCCCCCGGCGGGGTCAGCAACAACAGACTCAACAGATCGGCAGCAACACACGCCAATGCGTGCTGGGCATGCAGGTGATCAATCAAGGGTCGCAGATCGCGAATCTCGCCGTGAGTATCGGGATATTGCAACAGCGCACCGAACACCTGGTGCTGTTTCAAGTTATCCACAGGGCCGATGACCAGCTCGAATCCAAAACCCTCGGCGCGGGTCTGCACCACGGAAATGGTCTGCGGATGACAGTTTTCGTCGACGAAGAACACATTGCTCTTGGACTTGGCCACCCGTTTGGCCAAGGCCATGGCTTCCGCTGCCGCCGTGGCTTCGTCGAGTAACGAGGCATTGGCCAGCTCAAGGCTCGTGAGGTCGATGGTCAGTTGCTGGAAATTCAACAACGCTTCGAGACGTCCCTGGGCAATTTCCGGCTGATAAGGCGTGTACGCGGTGTACCAGCCGGGATTTTCCAGCACGTTGCGCAGAATGACGGTGGGTGTGAGCGTGCCGTGATAGCCCATTCCAATCAGGCTGGTCCAGACCTGGTTCTGCTCAGCGTAGCCCCGCAGCTTGGCCAGCGCGGCCTCTTCATCGAGGGCCGGCGGCAGGTCCAGCATCCGGTTCAGGCGAATACCCGGCGGCACCGTTTGCTCGATCAGCTCGACCCGGCTGCCGAGGCCGAGGCTGTCGAGCATCGCCTGTTGCTCGGCGGCATCCGGCCCGAGGTGACGGCGAAGGAAGGCATTGGGATCGCGTAACTGACTCAGGGACGGCAACTGGGACATGACGGGCTCTCTCTGGACTGGCGCTCAGCGTCGATGCAACACGGTCAAACCAGCATAGCAGCCAGCGCCGACACGGAGAGCATGGCGCCGCCGGGCATTACGGATCATCATGCTCGTCGCGTACCCAATATCCGCTGATGAGGTCCCTGTTTTTATGAGCCAACTGCCTTTCCTGCCCTTCTCCAAACCCACTATCGACGAAGCCACCATCGCGGCCGTCGGTGAAGTCCTGCGTTCGGGCTGGATTACCAGCGGCCCCAAGGTTCAGGCCTTTGAAGCGCAACTGTCGGAGTACTTTGGCGGACGCCCGGTGCGCACGTTCAACTCCGGCACCTGCACCATGGAAATCGCCTTGCGCATCGCCGGCATCGGAGCGGGTGACGAAGTGATCACCACCCCGATTTCCTGGGTCGCCACCGCCAACGTCATTCTGGAAGTCGGCGCCACACCGGTGTTCGCCGATATCGACCCGGTGACCCGTAATATCGATCTGGATCAGGTGGAAGCCGCGATCACCCCACGCACCAAAGCCATCATCCCGGTGTATTTGGCCGGCTTGCCCGTGGACATGACTCGCCTGTACGCCCTGGCACACAAGCATGGCCTGCGGATCATCGAAGACGCGGCGCAAGCGTTGGGCTCAAGCTGGAACGGCCAGCGCATCGGCTCGACCGGCGATTTCGTTTCTTTCAGCTTTCAGGCAAACAAGAACGTCACCTCGTCGGAGGGCGGCTGCCTGGTGCTGAACAATGCCGAAGAAGTGAAGCTGGCGGAAAAGTACCGTTTGCAGGGCGTTACGCGCAGCGGCTTTGATGGCCTGGATGTCGATGTGCTGGGCGGCAAGTTCAACATGACCGATGTCGCAGCGGCCATTGGCCTGGGGCAATTTGCCCATCTCGAAGCGATCACCGCACATCGACGGGAACTGGCCAAACACTACTTCAGTTGTTTTGGCGAAGATTTCGAAGCGCAGTACGGGGCGCAACTCCCTCCGGCGGACTTCGAGAACAGCAACTGGCATTTGTTCCAGCTGGTATTGCCTGAACGCCAGGATGGCAAACCGGCCCGAGCCACTTTCATGGAACAGATGCAGGCATTGGGTATCGGTATCGGCTATCACTACCCGCCGATTCACTTGCTGAGTCTTTACCGCGAGCGCGGTTTCAAGGAGGGGATGTTCCCGACAGCCGAACGGGTGGGACGCTTGATTGTCTCGCTGCCGATGTTTACGGCAATGACCAAAGCGGACGTCGAACGCTCGGTGGCAGCGGTCAAAGCCGTGCTCAAGCCTTGAGTCCACCCCCGCAGGAGCCGGGTTGCCGGCTCCTGCGGGGTGTACCTTACTCGCCGATGGCGGCTTTGTAGCCCGCTGCGTCGAGTAGCTTGTCCAGGTCAGCGGCGTTGCCTGGCTTGAGTTTGAAGATCCATGCGCCGTACGGGTCGGAGTTCAGCAGCTCTGGCGAGGCGCTCAGCTCTTCGTTGATCGCGATCACTTCACCGGCAACCGGGGAGTAGATGTCGGACGCGGCTTTTACCGATTCCACCACACCGGATTGATCACCGGCAGCAAAGACTTTTCCGATTTCGGTCAGCTCGACGAACACCACATCACCCAGCGCTTCCTGCGCGTGATCGCTGATGCCCACGGTGACGGTGCCATCGGCTTCCAGGCGTGCCCATTCGTGACTTTCGGCAAAACGCAGGTCGGCAGGGATATCGCTCATGTTCTGTATCCTCAGGAATTGTCAGCGGTCGATGCCGCCAGAATAGGTTAAATCAAGGTTTTGCCATGGCGTACGAAGGTCGGTTTGACCACTCGGACCGGGTACCACTTGCCACGGATTTCCACTTCTGCGCGGTCGGCAGTTGCCATCGGCACGCGCGCCAGTGCAATCGACTTGCTAAGCGTAGGAGAGAAACTACCACTGGTGATCTCCCCTTCGCCAACATCAGCGATACGAACGACTTGATGAGCGCGTAAAACCCCGCGCTCCTCGAGCACCAGACCGACCAGTTTGTGCTGTATGCCGCCGCTCTGCTCGGCTTCCAAAGCCGTGCGACCGATGAATTGGCGACTGACCGGTTCCCAGGCGATGCTCCAGGCCATGTTGGACGTCAGCGGCGAAACCGCCAGATCGATGTCCTGCCCGTAAAGATTCATCCCGGCCTCGACCCGCAAGGTATCCCGAGCGCCAAGGCCAATCGGGGAAATGCCCGCGCCGACCAGATCATTGAAAAATCCTGGCGCCTGATTGGCTGGCAAGATGATCTCCAGGCCGTCTTCACCGGTATAACCGGTGCGCGCGATGAACCAGTCACCGTCGGGGTGCCCTTCGAAGGGTTTGAGTAGCTGGATGAGGTTGCCACGGGACTGGGTCACCAGCTCGGCCACTTTGTGCCTGGCGTGGGGACCTTGAATGGCCAGCATCGCCATTTCGGAACGTTCGCTGAGCGTTACATCGAAGCCGTCGAGATGGGCCTGCATCCACGCCAGATCCTGATTGCGGGTAGAGGCATTGACCACCAGGCGATAACCGTCGTCGAGGCGATACACGATCATGTCGTCGACGATGCCACCTTGCTCGTTGAGCATGGCGCTGTACAAGGCACGGCCCGAGCTGTGCAAACGTTCGACGTCATTGGTCAGCAGATGCTGAAGCCAGGCCTTGGCCTGGGAGCCGCCGACATCGATCACGGTCATGTGGGATACATCGAACACACCGCAGTCGCGGCGCACCTGGTGGTGTTCCTCGACCTGCGATCCATAATGAAGAGGCATATCCCAACCGCCAAAATCGACCATCTTCGCGCCGAGAGCGAGATGAAGGTCATACAGAGGCGTACGCTGTCCCATGGGTTTCTCCTTCCGGGCGTGGCGAAGGCGCGGTTGAGTGTCTATTTGAGTGAAAACCTTGAAATAAAAGGCTTCCAGCCGATTTTCACTACCTTGTCTGTCAGACGGACCGCACCGAATGCCGCGCATTGTAGCTGCAAGGTGTAGGACTGACACCTAGCTGTTTCGATGTGCCGAACGTCGAATCAATCCGATGACCGGTAGCAGCCCTACCAATACCAGGGTCAACGCCGGCAAAGATGCCCTCGCCCACTCACCCTCGCTGGTCATTTCAAAGATCCGCACCGCCAGCGTATCCCAGCCAAACGGGCGCATCAGCAGGGTCGCGGGCATTTCCTTGAGCACGTCGACGAATACCAGCAGCGCCGCGCTCAATGAGCCGGGCAGCAACAGCGGCAGATACACTTTGAAAAACAGTCGTGGCCCACTGACGCCAAGGCTACGTGCCGCTTCGGGCAAAGAAGGCCGTATACGCGCCAGGCTGTTTTCCAGCGGCCCATAGGCCACGGCGATGAAGCGCACCAGATAAGCCAGCAACAACGCCGACAGACTGCCCAGCAGCAGCGGCTTGCCAGCCCCACCCAGCCATGCGGACAGCGGAATCACCAACTCGCGGTCCAGGTAACTGAACGCCAGCATGATCGACACCGCCAGCACCGAGCCGGGCAAGGCGTAGCCCAGGTTGGCCAGACTGACCCCGGCACGGATCCCTTGGGTGGGCGCCAGGCGCCGGGCGAATGCCAACACCAGAGCGACACTGACGGTGATCAGCGCTGCCATGGCGCCCAGGTACAAGGTGTGGACGATCAGCCCGGCGTACCGCTCATCCAGATCGAAGCGCCCACGCTGCCAGAACCACACCAGCAATTGCAGCATCGGAATGACGAAGGCACAGGCAAAGACCAGCCCACACCAGCTCATGGCCAGCAGCGCTTTGAAACCTCGCAGGTGATACAAGGCCTTGACCCGTGGCCGTTCATTGCTCGCCCGGTTGGCGCCCCGCGCGCGACGCTCGCCGTACAGCACCACCATGACCACCAACAGCAACAGGCTGGCCAGTTGCGTGGCGGTGGAGAGGCTGAAAAACCCGTACCAGGTCTTGTAGATCGCCGTGGTGAAGGTGTCGAAGTTGAACACTGACACCGCGCCGAAATCCGCCAGTGTTTCCATCAGTGCCAATGCCACGCCCGCGCCGATGGCCGGTCGCGCCATGGGCAACGCCACCCGCCAGAATGCCTGCCAGGGCGATTGCCCGAGGACGCGTGCCGCTTCCATCAAGCCCTTGCCCTGAGCCAGGAACGCCGTACGTGCCAGCAGATAAACGTAGGGATAAAAGACCAGCACCAAAACCAGAATCACCCCGCCCGTGGAACGCACCCGAGGCAAGCGCATGCCCGTTCCGAACCACTCGCGCAGCAGGGTTTGCACGGGGCCGGCGAAATCCAGCAGCCCGACGAAAACGAACGCCAGCACATAGGCCGGAATCGCAAACGGCAGCATCAGCGCCCAGTCCAGCCAACGCCGGCCGGGGAATTCGCAGAGGCTGGTGAGCCAGGCCAGGCTCACGCCCAGCAACGTGACGCCGATACCGACGCCAAGCACCAGCGTCACCGTGTTGCCCAGCAAGCGTGACATCTGCGTGTCCCACAGGTGGGACCAGATCTGCTGGTCGATGGTTTGCCAGGAAAGCAGCAAGACGCTCAGGGGCAGCAGGACCAGCGCAGCGATGGCGAAGACCAGCGGGTACCAGCGGCGTTGGGCGGGGTGGGCCAAGGAAGATCTCTAGAATAGTGTGAAGCCACCGTCAGTCGACAGTGGCGTCAATCTGTGTCGAGGGAGCTGGCCCCTCGCCACAACTCAGTTCCAGCCAGCGCGATCCATCATGCGAATCGCTTCGGCCTGACGCTTGCCGGCGACTTCCACCGGCAAGGTATCGGCCACGAACTGACCCCAGGCAGCGACTTCAGCCGATGGCTGTACGGCAGGGTTTGCCGGAAACTCCTGGTTGACGTCGGCGAAGATTTTCTGCGCCTCAGGCGTGGTCATCCACTCCACCAGCGCCTTGGCGGCTTCCGGATGCGGGGCATGCCTGGTCAGACCGATGCCGGACAGATTGACGTGCACGCCTCGATCCGCCTGGTTCGGCCAGAACAGTTTTACCGGCAGATCAGGTTTCTGTTTGTGCAGACGTCCGTAGTAGTAGGTGTTGACGATGCCGACGTCGCACTGACCGGCGTTGATGGCCTCCAGCACCGCGACATCGTCGGAGAACACGTCGGTGGACAGGTTGTTGACCCAGCCCTTGAGGATCTTCTCGGTTTTCTCGGCGCCGTGGACTTCGATCAGGGTGGCGGTCAGGGACTGGTTGTAGACCTTCTTCGCCGTGCGCAGGCACAGGCGACCTTCCCAGTTCTTGTCGGCCAGGGCTTCGTAGGTGGTCAATTCACCCGGCTTCACCCGCTCGGTGGAATAGGCGATGGTCCGCGCCCGCAGGCTCAGGCCGGTCCAGGCGTGTGACGATGCGCGGTACTGAGGCGGGATGTTTGCGTCGATGGTTTTCGAGGTGAACGGCTGGAGGATGCCCATCTGCTCGGCTTGCCAGAGGTTGCCGGCGTCGACGGTCAGCAGCAGGTCGGCGGTGGCGTTCTCGCCCTCGGCCTTGATCCGCTGCATCAGCGGTGCTTCCTTGTCGGTGATGAACTTCACCTTGACCCCGGTTTTCGCGGTGTAGGCATCGAACACCGGTTTGATCAGCTCATCGATACGCGAGGAGTAGACCACCACCTCGTCGGCAGCCTGGGCGGCGGTGCTGCCTATCAGGGTCAGGGCCAGTGCGGTCAATAGACGCTTTGGTGCCAACATGGGAGCAGTCTCTCGATTGGAAAAGTGAGGGCAAATGATAAGGACTCACATTTAGCTTCTCAATCGAACAGTTCGCGGAGGAGTTACCAGATGTTGCACCGCAGGAAATCCACGGTGGATGTTCCGGCCCCCCATCGCCAGCTTGCTCGCGATGGGGCCATTAGCCTCGGTAAAAATCTCAGGCCTTGGCCAGCGCCGGCAAGTCCCCGGTCAACCCAAGGGCCTCGCGCACGAACAACGCCTTGGCCTCAGGCATCTGCTCGACCATTTTCAACCCGGCATTACGCAACCAGCGCACAGGCAACGGATCGGCCTGGAACAAGCGCTCAAACCCTTCCATCGCCGCCATCAGCGCCAGGTTGTGAGGCATTCGCCGGCGCTCGTAACGACTCAGCACTTTCACATCCGCCAGGCGCTCACCCCGGCTCGACGCTTGCAGCAGCACTTCGGCCAGCACGGCGGCATCGAGAAACCCGAGGTTCACGCCCTGCCCGGCCAACGGGTGGATGGTATGGGCCGCGTCGCCGATCAACGCCAGGCCCTCAGCGACGTATCGCTTGGCATGGCGCTGACGCAGGGGGACGCACAGGCGCGGGTCGGCACTGAGCACGGTGCCGAGCCGGCCCTCAAAGGCCCGCTCCAGCGCGCGACAAAAGCCTTCGTCATCCAGCGCCATCAGCTGTTCGGCTTCGCTCGGCGTGGTCGACCAGACGATCGAACACCAATCCTGCTGACCGTCCCGTTCCAGCGGCAGGAACGCCAACGGGCCATTGTCGGTAAAGCGCTGCCAGGCGGTCGTTTGATGAGGTTTTGAGCTGCGCACACTGGTGACGATCGCATGGTGCATATAATCCCACTCGCGCGTCGCGACACCGGTCAGGCGCCGCACCGCCGAATTGGCGCCATCCGCTGCGATCACCAAAGGCGCGCGCAGGGTGCGGCCATCGGCCAGGGTCAGCAGCCAGTCGTCGCCAGAGCGGCGCATTTGTTCCAGACGAGCGTTGGCCAGCATGCCCAGGTCGCAGTCGTGCAAACGGTCAAGCAAGGCGTCCTGAACCACGCGGTTCTCGACGATATGGCCCAGTACCTCGGCATGCACGCTGGCGGCCGAGAAGTGGATTTGCCCGGTGCCACTGCCATCCCAGACCTGCATGTCGCTGTAAGGACTGCTGCGGCGGCTGACGATGCCGTCCCACACACCCAGCCGCTCGAGAATCCGCTGACTGGCGGCAGACAAGGCGCTGACTCGCGGTTCGAACGGTGCCTGGACGTCAAAGGGTTTGACACTCAGAGGGCTGCCGTCCAGCAACAGGACTTCCAGCCCGCTGTCCTGCAACGCCAGCGCCAGGGCGCTGCCGACCATTCCGGCTCCGACAATCAGCAGATCTGCGCGCATTTCCATGCTTTAAGCCTGTCTCGCTTGCGGCTTGAGCCGCACGTAAAGGGTTTTTCCAACGCGCGCTACCAGATGGCCAGCACCGTCGTGAATATCGACCTGCAATTGCGGCAGGTACTTTTCGCCACCCGCGGTCTGCCGACGGATCTCGTCGAGCAAGGTGTCGTCGATGTTGAAACGGGCATACACCGTGCCTTTGCCCGGCGCGATGAAATCGATGTCGGCGGCCTTGTCCCAGACGATGTAGTCGCGCCCGAGGTTTTCCATGAGCATCAACATGAAGAATGGGTCAACCATGGAATACAGGCTGCCACCGAACTGGGTGCCGACGTAATTGCGGTTGTACCAGTTCAATCCCATGGACACCTGGATGTCGCGAAAGTCATCGCTGATGTGCCGCACTCGAACCCCGGCACCGAGGTACGGCGGATAGAGGCCCATGAACCAGCGCATCAGCCGCGCCTTGCCGAATTGTTGGGTCAGCCACTTAAACATCGGGACGCGTACCCAGGCCCATGGCCTGCCGGGCGAACCAGCGCTTGGCCGGTGGCAAGAGATCGAGGCCCAGCAGGCCCAGGTTACGGCCCATGGAAACCAACGGCTGAGTGCTGCCGAACAAGCGCGTGACCTGATCGGAGAAGCCCACGGTGAGGTTCTGATCCAGGCGCTGGCGTTCGCGGTAGGCCTGCAAGGTCGCGAAATCCCCCAGCGCCTGTTCGCTGGCGAGCAACGCATCGGCCAACGCCTGGGCATCGCGCAGAGACAGGTTGAAACCCTGGCCGGCAATCGGATGCAGGCTGTGAGCGGCGTTGCCGAGAATCGCCAGATGCGGGCGCACCTGCTCTTCGGCCTCCACCAGCGACAGCGGATACAGATGCCGGGCGCCGACCTGCTTCAGGGTGCCGAGGCGATAGCCGAACACACCCTGCAATTCACTGAGAAAACTGCGTTCATCGAGGGCGGCCAGCCTTTGCGCGTCCATGCCCTGGCGAGTCCACACCAGCGCACAACGGTTATCCTGCAGCGGCAGCAGCGCCATCGGTCCATCGTCGGTGAAGCGCTCGAATGCCATGCCGTTATGGGCTTCGCTCGGCGTAATGTTGGCGATCAGCGCGCTCTGGTTGTACGGGCGTTTCTTGACGCCGATGCCCAACTGCTCGCGCAGCCCGGAACGGCCGCCGTCAGCGAGCACAGCCAGGTCGCACTCCAGAGTGGTTTCGTCATTGAGGGTCAGGCGATAGCCATCGGTCAGCGGCTCCATGCGCGTGACTTCCGCCGGGCAGCGCCAACTGATCACGTCCTTGTCCAGGCCTTGCCACAGGCATTGCCCGAGCCAGGCGTTTTCCACCACGTAACCCAGCGCGGGAACGCCCTCTTCCATCGCCGACAGCCGCGCCGTGGAAAAGCGCCCACGGTCGGAGACGTGAATCTGCTTGATCGGCTCGGCGCGACGGGAAATCTCCTGCCACACGCCCAACCGCTGATAAATCTGCCGGGCGCCGAAGGACAACGCCGTGGAGCGCGCGTCGTAGCTGGGTTGCCAGGTGTGACCGGGAGCGAAAGGCTCGATCAACAGGATCTTCCAGCCACGGGCCTTGGCCCCGGCCTGCAAGGCCAACGCCAGGCTGGCACCGACCAGGCCACCACCGATAATCGCCAGATTGACTCGACTCATGCCGCTTGTGTCCGTGCTTCGGCCATCAGGGCCTCGATCTCGGCGACCGTTTTCGGCACGCCTTTGGTCAGGATTTCACAGCCGCTTCTGGTCACCACCACGTCGTCCTCGATGCGCACGCCAATGCCCCGCCATTTCTTTGCCACGCTCTGGTTATCCGGGGCGATGTAAATCCCCGGCTCCACGGTCAGCGCCATGCCGACCTCCAGCACGCGCCATTCGCCGCCGACTTTGTATTCGCCGACGTCATGCACATCCATGCCCAGCCAGTGCCCGGCACGGTGCATGTAAAACGCCTTGTAGACTTCGCTGGCGATCAGCTCGTCGACATCGCCCTGCAGCAGCCCCAACTCGACCAGACCGGCAGTAATCACCCGGACCGTGGCCTCGTGGGCCTGATTCCAGTGTTTGTTCGGGGCGATCTCGGCAATCGCCGCTTCCTGCGCCGCCAGCACCAATTCGTAGATGGCCTTCTGTTCCGCGGAATATTTGCCGTTGACCGGCCAGGTGCGCGTGATATCGCTGGCATAGCAGTCGATTTCGCACCCGGCGTCGATCAACACCAGATCGCCGTCCTTGAGTACCGCGTCATTCTGTTGGTAATGCAGGATGCAACTGTTGCGCCCCGCCGCAACGATCGAACCGTAGGCCGGCATCTTCGCCCCGCCCTTGCGGAATTCGTAATCAAGCTCGGCTTCCAGGCTGAATTCGTGCAACCCGGCACGGCTGGCCTGCATCGCACGCACGTGGGCCTGGGCGGAAATCCGCGCAGCTTCGCGCATCACTTTCACTTCTGCCGCTGATTTATACAGGCGCATGTCGTGAAGCAAATGATCCAGGGCAACGTATTCGTTCGGCGGCTGGGCGCCAAGATTGGCTTTGGAGCGAATCACGTTGATCCACTCCATCAGATGCCGGTCGAATTCCGGGTTGCTGCCCATGGCCGAATACACCCGGTCACGACCCTCGATCAGGCCTGGCAGGATGTCGTCGATGTCAGTGATCGGAAAAGCATCGTCGGCGCCGAAGTCGCGAATCGCGCCTTCCTGCCCGGCACGCAGGCCGTCCCACAACTCGCGTTCGGCGTTGCGTTCGCGGCAGAACAGGATGTACTCACCGTGCAATCGCCCCGGCATCAATACCAGCACGGCCTGAGGCTCTGGAAAACCGCTGAGGTACTGGAAATCGCTGTCCTGGCGGTAAACGTGCTCGACATCGCGGTTGCGAATGGCCACTGCGGCGGCGGGCAGGATGGCGATGCTGTTGGGTTCCATCTGCGCCATCAAGGCCTTGCGGCGACGGCTGTATTCCGATTTCGGGATATGGATCATGGGCAGATGGCGTTCCCTGGCGTTGATCAGTGCAGCGACGGTTTGGCGGCAGCAGGCGCGTCCGGCTTCCTGGTTTCGGAAAACAGCAGCAGCGGCGCGACGCGCAGGTACTCCATGACTTCCATGTAGTCGTTTTCACCGTCGTCGGATTCTTCCAGAGCATCCTGCACTTGGGAAATCGCCGCCAGATCCTGCAGCACCTCGGTCGCCTCAGTGCTCAGCATGCTGCTGTCGCGGCAGTTCAGGCCGAAACCGCTGAGGAAACCCTGACACCACTGACCCAGCGCCGCGGCACGTTCGGTGAGCGGGGTCTCATCGGTTGGCAGCAGCAGAACGACGGTCACGTCGTCGCCGGTGAGTTCGCCCTTGACCATCTCTTGCAGGCCGATCAAGGCATTGCGGACGTTGTCCTGTGGCTCGGTTTCCAGCAGCTCGGCGGCATCGATCAGCCAGCCTTCGACATCAAAACCGGCACCGGCGCAACTGCGGCCGAGCAGCAAGCCGTGCAATTCGGCAGGCGAGACGTTATGACCGCTGGATGTCAGCAGGGTGGCGAAAGCTTGGTACGGGGAATTCTGAATGGGCATGGGTAGCTAGGCGCCAGACGGCGCTATGTCTAGAATGAAGGCCTTGTATCCTACATCGACTCCTCTGTAGGAGCGAGCTTGCTCGCGATGAACCCGAGAACGCCATAGGGTGTCAGGGCCCCGGTGGTAACGCTGGCGACCATCGCGTGCAGGCTCGCTCCTACAGTTCGCCCCCCATCAGACAGTGAAGACAATGGAAGACACCGACCTGCAAGCGCTGATGGCCAGACTCGAACTGCTGATTACCCGCGTCGAGCAACTAAAGAGCCAAAACGGACTCTTACTAGCTCAGGAAAAGACCTGGCGCGAGGAACGCGCTCACCTCATTGAAAAAAACGAAATCGCCCGGCGTAAGGTCGAATCGATGATTTCGCGCCTCAAGGCCCTGGAGCAAGACTCATGAGTTCAAGCAATAGCGTCACCGTGCAGATCCTCGACAAAGAATATTCGATCATCTGCCCCCAGGAAGAACGCAGCAACCTGGTGAGCGCCGCTCGCTACCTGGACGGCAAGATGCGTGAAATCCGCAGCAGCGGCAAAGTCATCGGCGCCGATCGCATTGCCGTCATGGCCGCGTTGAACATCACACACGACCTGCTGCACAAGGAAGAACGCCCGGATGTTCAGGCCAGCGGCTCGACCCGCGAACAGGTGCGAGACCTGCTCGATCGTGTCGATTTGGTGCTGTCGACCGATCCGGACGTCACCAAAGGCTGATTCGCGCCAACGCTTGCGTTATACTCCCAACACTCCCTGGGGTGCTTGCCAGTTGGCGATGTCCCTGAGCCGATTTGCTATACCCTGGAGGTTGCACGTTGGGCTGGTGTGCATGTCCGCTAGACGGAAAGCCTTAAAGCCTACTGCATCTTCCACCTTGAACTTTCGGGTTCAAGGGCTAAGTCGACAGCGGTTCACCCGGGGAGCCTGATTGCAGTCCGATGCCGGTTTTAATACCGGCATCGGCGTTTTTACGGGTACGCTTCACGTATCCGATCTGCTGAAGCCCGAATCCATGACCGAACCTGCGCTGCTTCCCCGCCCGCAACTTCGACGCATGCTGCGCAAGGCCCGCCGCGCACTGACAGCCAGTCAGCAGCGCCAGGCCGCTCGCGGGCTGTACAAGCAATTGGCCCAGCAACCGCTGTTTCGCCGCGCCAGACACATCTCTCTATACCTGCCCACCGACGGTGAAATCGATCCGCGCCTGCTGCTGCGTGCCGCCCAGCGTCGGGGCAAGGCCACCTATCTGCCGGTGCTCAGCGCCTGGCCGCGAACCAAAATGGTGTTCCAGCGCATTCGCCCCGGCGAAAAACTCAAACCCAATCGCTTCCGGATTCTCGAACCCAGGCATAACCTCGCCCGACAACGCAAAGTCTGGGCGCTGGACCTGGTGCTGCTGCCGTTGGTGGGGTTTGACGATGTTGGCGGACGCCTGGGCATGGGCGGCGGCTTCTATGATCGCAGCCTGGCTTATCTGGCCCGCCGTCATGACTGGCGCAAGCCGACGCTACTGGGACTGGCCCACGAATGTCAGAAGGTCGAGCGCCTGGCTCAGGCAAGCTGGGATGTGCCGTTGCAGGGCACGGTGACGGACAAGGCCTGGTATTACGCAGGCTAGACGCCACCGGGATCAGCGGCGTCGAAAGACAGGTTCAGCGTTTGAAAGCGGTCGACTGTTGTTGCAACGGTGCGACCTCGACCGGTGCATCGGTCTTGTTGGTCCAAAGGCTTTGGGCATAACCGGTGGTCACGACCCCAAGGCCGAACAAAATAACCAAAATCCATAGTAAATCCGGTTTGCGTTTCATCGATTGCCCCCCAAAGGCACATCAACACGATGACAGCAGCGGTTTCCGTTTGTTGGCCGTGCAGCAGCGTCAAGCTTTAAAGGCCGGCATTTTGCGACAACGTGAACCGGCACGCAAACGCTGACGTCAACCGACTGTCGGTTTGTCATAAAATGGCCGGACCACCTGTCCACTCACCTCGCAAGGAGCAAAAAACATGGCCTATTGGCTGATGAAATCCGAGCCCGACGAACTCTCGATCAAAGGTCTGGAGAAGCTCGGCAAAGCGCGCTGGGACGGGGTTCGCAACTATCAGGCGCGTAATTTCCTGCGGGCCATGGCGGTAGGGGACGAGTTCTTCTTCTACCACTCCAGCTGCCCCGAGCCGGGGATTGCCGGGATTGGCCAGATTGTCGAAGCGGCGTATCCGGACCCCACGGCACTAGAGCCTGAAAGTCATTATTACGATCCAAAGGCAACCGCGGAGAAAAACGCCTGGAGCGCAATCGATGTCGCCCATGTCGAGACGTTCTCCAGGGTGTTGAAACTCGATTACCTGAAACAGCAAACCGCATTGGCGCAACTGCCACTCGTGCAGAAAGGCAGTCGGTTATCCGTGATGCCGGTGACTGCCGAGCAATGGGCGGCAGTGCTCGATTTACGTTAAATAAAGCAGAAAGCGCCGATAGCCCCCATTTGCCTGGCCAATCAGATTAGTCTTGTCCCTCAGTTGACGGGTATCAAATCGCCTCGGTGCTCGATCAGTCAGACTAGGACGCAACAGTCGCAGGATGCCCGCATGTCAACACACAGTCGCTCTTCGATTTTCTTCGCCAGCTCGTTGATGGTTTTGCTGATGGCCGCCGGAGGCTTCGGTTACTGGAAGTCAATGCATGACCGCTTGCCTGAAGGCTTGTACGTCGGCAATGGCCGCCTCGAAGCCACTGAAGTACAGATCGCCAGCAAAACACCCGGGCGACTGGCAGAGGTGCTCGTCGATGAAGGCGACAAGGTCACCAAGGGCCAACTGTTGGCCCGCATGGATACCCGCACCCTCGAAGCACAGCGCAACCAGGCTGAAGCCGAGGTGTTGCGTGCCCGGGAAAACCTTTCCGCCGCCCAGGCCAACGTGCAACTGCGCCAGAGCGAACAACTGCTGGCTCAACAGGAGCTCAAGCGCTCTCAGGAATTGATCAAACACGGTTTCGTGAGTGGCCAGATCGTCGATCAACAACAGGCGCGCCTGGACACCGGCGTCGCTGCAGTCGCCGCGTCCAAAGCCCAGGTCTCGGCGGTCGGTGCGACAATTGGTGCGGCCCAGGCTCAAGTGGCGATGTTGACCAGCGAAATTGATGACGCCAGCCTGCGCGCACCCATTGACGGGGTCGTCCAGTTGCGCATGGCCGAACCCGGCGAGGTGCTGGGTGCCGGCGGGCGCGTGCTGTTGCTGATAGACCCCAGCGACCAGTACATGAACCTCTACCTTCCTGCCTCCGTTACCGGGCGCCTGGCGGTTGGCGATGATGCGCGAATCCTGCTCGATGCCCTGCCCGACCGCCCGCTGCCGGCCAAAATCAATTTCGTCGCCGCCAAGTCGCAATTCACTCCCAAGGAAGTCGAAACCCGTGACGAACGGCAAAAACTGGTGTTCCGCGTCAAACTGCGCCTGACCGATCCAGGCGCCCTGCCCCAGGCCAAGCCGGGCATGCCCGGTGCCGGTTATGTGCGCACCGCACCGATTGATTGGCCGGCCAAACTGCAATGAACGGCCTGGCGCTGCAGGCCACCGGCATCAACCACCTGTATGGCAAACAGCAGGCCCTGACCGACATCAGCTTCAGTCTGCCGACCGGCACACGCTGCGGCCTGATCGGACCGGACGGTGCAGGCAAGTCGAGTTTGCTGGGTTTGATCGCGGGCGTTAAAACCCTGCAACAAGGGCAATTGGAGGTGCTCGGCGGCTCGATCCAGGACCGTCGCCATCGCAATAGCCTCTACCCGCGTATCGCCTTCATGCCTCAAGGCCTGGGCGGCAACCTGTACCCCGAGCTGTCGATCAGCGAGAACATTCAATTTTTCGCCACACTGTTCGGCCTGTCAAAAGCCGAATGCGACCAGCGCAGGCGCAGCTTGCTGTTGGCCACCGATCTGTTGCGCTTCGCCGATCGCCCGGCCGGCAAACTGTCTGGCGGCATGAAGCAGAAGCTTGGCCTCTGCTGCGCGCTGATCCACGAGCCGGACCTGCTGATCCTCGACGAACCGACCACAGGCGTCGATCCCTTGTCCCGGCGGCGCTTCTGGGAACTGGTGGACGATGTACGGCGTCAACGCCCGCAACTGACGCTGCTGGTGGCTACCGCGTACATGGAAGAGGCCGAGCAATTCGAACATTGCCTGATGCTCGACGGCGGTCGTTTGATCGCCACGGGCCTGAGCAGCGAATTGGCGGCCGTCACGCCCGGCGGCAAACTCGACGAGGCGTTCACCCATTTCCAGGGCGACAGTGGCCACGATAACCAGCCACTGGTGATTCCCCCCCGGCCCGGCTCCACCACCGACATTGCCATCGAGGCTCACGACCTGACCCTGCGCTTCGGCGATTTTACTGCCGTGGACAAAGTCAGCTTCGCCATCGGTCGCGGCGAAATTTTCGGTTTCCTCGGCTCCAACGGCTGCGGCAAAACCACCACCATGAAAGTCCTCACCGGACTGATGCCGGCCAGCGAAGGCAGCGCCACGTTGCTGGGCAATCCGGTGAACGCCAAGGACCTGGCCACGCGAAAACGGGTCGGCTTCATGTCCCAGAGCTTCTCGTTGTATGGCGAGCTCAGCGTGCGACAAAACCTCGACTTGCACGCCCGCCTGTTCGATTTGCCCAAGGCCGATAGCGTCCAGCGCATCGACGAACTGATCCAGCGCTTCAACCTGGGCGGCGTGGCCGACCAACAATCCGGCGCTTTGCCCTTGGGCTTGCGCCAGCGGCTGTCGCTGGCCGTCGCGGTGCTGCATCGTCCGGAAGTCCTGATCCTCGACGAACCCACTTCCGGTGTCGACCCGGCCGCGCGAGACGACTTTTGGCGACTGCTGATCGAACTGTCCCGCGAGCAAGGCGTGACGATTTTCCTCTCTACCCACTTCATGAACGAGGCCCAGCGCTGCGACCGTATCTCGCTGATGCACGCTGGCAAGGTGCTGGCCTGCGACACCCCGGCGGCGCTGCAACAACAGTTCAACGGCGAAACGCTGGAAGCAGCGTTTGTCACCTGCCTGGAACAGGCTCAGGGAGCAACCGAAACACCAGCTGCGCCCACCCCGGACCCTGCACCTGTCACACCGGCCAAGCCGATGAAGGAGCGCCGTTTCAGTGTCGGGCGCCTGGTGGCCGTGGCCACCCGCGAAGGCAAGGAGTTGCTGCGCGACAAAGTGCGAATGGCCTTTGCCATGCTCGGGGCCATTTTCATGATGGTGATCTTCGGCTATGGCATTTCGCTGGACGTGGAAAAACTCGCGTTCGCCGTATTCGATCAAGACCAGACGCCGCAAAGTCGCACCTATCTGGAGGCGTTTCGCAGCTCTCGCTACTTTGCCGAACAATCCCCCATCCACGACACGAAAGAACTGCACCGACGCCTTCAACGCTCGGAAATCAAACTCGCGCTGGAGATCCCGCCGGGGTTTGGTCGCGACCTGTACGCCGGACGCCAGCCCGCCGTAGCCGCCTGGCTGGATGGGGGCATGCCGTTTCGTGCCGAGACCAGCCGTAACTACGTGGAAGCGGTGCACCAGTCAGTCCTGGAACGACTGGCCGAACAGAGCAGTCGCGCACGGAATGCGCCCGCAGCGGCCAAACTGGAAACCCGATTCCGCTACAACCAGGACGTGGTCAGCGTCAACGCCATCGGCCCCGGGGTGATGGCGCTGATCCTCGCGTTCATCCCGGCCATGCTGACGGCCCTGGGGATCGTGCGGGAGAAAGAGCTGGGATCGATCACCAATTTCTATGCCACGCCACTGACCCGACTGGAGTTCCTGTTGGGCAAACAGGCGCCGTATCTGGCGATCAGCCTGATCAATCTGGCCGTGCTGACGGCGATGAACCGCTGGCTGTTCGGCGTCCCCTTCAAGGGCAGCGGGCTCACCCTGGCCTTCGGCGGACTGCTGTACGTACTGGCGACGACCAGCATGGGCCTGTTGATCTCGGCATTCACCCGCACCCAGATCGCCGCGATCCTCGGCACCATGATCATCACCAGTCTGCCGACCATCCAGTTCTCCGGGCTGATCGTGCCGCGCTCCTCCCTTGAGGGTGCGGCGGCGGTGATGGGGATATTGTTTCCGGCCGGTTATTTCCTCGATATCACCGTCGGCACGTTTACCAAAGCGCTGGACCTGCGGCAGCTGTGGCCGCAATGCCTGGCGCTGTTCGGGTTCTTTCTCGGGTTCACCGGGCTGAGCCTGATCATGCTGAAAAAGCAGGAGGCCTGATGCACAAGCTCGCTCACATCTTGCGTCTGGGCATCAAGGAGCTGACCAGCCTGCGGCACGACAGCGTGTTGCTGGTCTTTCTGTTCTACGCCTTCACCGTGGCGATCTACATGCCGGCGGCCGGCTCGGTGATTGGCGTGCACAACGCCAGCGTAGCGATGGTGGACGAAGATCACAGTATGCTGTCACGACAACTGGCCCAGGCCCTGCAACCACCCGAGTTTCAACACCCTGTAGCGCTGCCTTATGGGCAACTCGATCAAGTCCTGGACAGTGGCCGGTACACCTTTGTGATCAACGTGCCGGCGAATTTTCAGACGGATTTGCTGGCCGGTCGCCAGCCTGCGGTGCAAGTGAATGTCGATGCCACGGCCATGAGCCAGGCGTTCATGGGGGCCGGCTACATCGGGCGGATATTCCAGCGTGAATTGGTGACCTACAGTGGTCAGAGCGATCCCGCCAGCCAGACCCCCATCCTGCTGACCACCCGTTCGCTGTTCAATACGAATCTGGAAGGTGGCTGGTTCCTGGCCGTGATTCAGATCGTCAACAACATCACCATCCTCGCCATCGTCCTCACCGGCACGGCTCTGCTGCGTGAGCGCGAACACGGCACCCTCGACCATTTACTGGTGCTGCCGCTGACGGCGCTGGAGATCATGCTGGCAAAAATCTGGAGCAACATGCTCGTCGTCGTGGTGTGCACCTGGATTTCACTGGAAGTGATCGTCAAAGGCGCGCTCGGCGTACCGCTGGCCGGTTCCATGAGCCTGTTTTTGATGGTGACGGCCGTTTATCTGTTCGCCAGTACGGCACTGGGGATTTTTCTCGCGACCCTGGCCCGCTCGACACCGCAGTTCGGTCTGCTGGCCATTCCGGTCATCATTCCCATGCTGCTGCTGTCCGGCGGCAGTACGCCGCTCGACAGCATGCCGCAGTGGTTGCAGTGGGTGATGCAAGGTTCACCGTCGACACACTTCGTCAGCCTTAGCGCCGCGATCCTGTTTCGCGATGCGGGGCTGAGCGTGGTGTGGCCGGACTTGCTCGCGCTGACCGCCATCGGCCTGCTGTTCTTTGCGATCGCGCTGATGCGGTTTCGAAAGAGCCTGGCGTCCTGAAACGATGCTCCTGCCAGCCCCATGGCTGGCTGGTGATCGCGCGCCCGAAGGCGCGATCACCAGTAACCCAGCGCCTGTAGATCCGGCGTTACTGGATGATCAGGTTGTTGAACAACAGATCCTCGACCACCGGTTTGCCGGTTTCGTCAGTCATGACCTGCTGGGTTTGCTTCAGGGCTTCCTGACGCAATTTTTCCTTGGCTTCGACGTTATTCATCGTCTCGGTGGTCTGCTGGGCGAACAGCGCCACCAGTTGATTGCGGATCAGCGGTTCATTGGCTTTCACCGCTTTGGTGGCCTCGTCACCGGTCACGCGCAATGCCACGTCGGCCTTGTAGACCTTGAGCTTCGGCGTACCGTCCAACCCATAGTTGCCCACGAATGGCGGGCTGAGGGTGATGTAGTTGACCTTCGGAGCCTCACCTTCTTTTGCCTCTTCGGCCACCGCTGCCACAGGCAGAGACAGGGCCAGCATCAACACGATCCACGCTTTCACAATTCACTCCTTATCCGGTTTGCGGCCTAGCATAACGACCCGCCGCTCAAGCACAAGCTTATGGCTGACTATCAGGGCCGGGCATGCTCGTTGACCCCTCGACTCACACACCTACACTTATCGGCCATCACTCCCAAAGGAATAGCCCTGATGAAAGCCGTGCTGTGCAAAGCCTTCGGCCCTGCCGAATCGCTGGTGCTGGAAGACGTCGCCAGTCCTGTCGCGAAGAAGAACGAAATCCTGCTGGACGTGCACGCCGCCGGGGTGAATTTCCCGGACACGCTGATCATCGAGGGCAAATACCAGTTCAAACCGCCCTTCCCGTTTTCCCCCGGGGGCGAGGCCGCTGGCGTGGTGAGCGCGGTGGGCGAAAAGATCAGCCACCTGAAGGTCGGTGACCGGGTCATGGCCCTGACCGGTTGGGGCAGCTTCGCCGAACAGGTCGCGGTACCGGGCTACAACGTACTGCCCATCCCGCCTTCCATGGACTTCAACACTGCCGCCGCCTTCAGCATGACCTACGGCACTTCGATGCATGCGCTCAAGCAACGGGGCAACCTGCAACCGGGTGAAACCCTGCTGGTACTCGGCGCCTCCGGCGGTGTCGGTCTGGCCGCCGTGGAAATCGGCAAAGCCATGGGCGCCCGGGTCATCGCCGCCGCCAGCAGCGCCGAAAAACTCGCCGTGGCCAAGGCCGCCGGCGCCGATGAACTGATCAACTACAGCGAAACCAGCCTCAAGGACGAAATCAAACGCCTGACCGATGGCCAGGGCGCCGACGTGATCTACGATCCGGTGGGCGGCGACCTGTTCGACCAGGCCATCCGCGCTATCGCCTGGAATGGTCGCCTGCTGGTGGTGGGCTTCGCCAGCGGACGCATCCCCGAACTGCCGGTAAACCTCGCCCTGCTTAAAGGTGCCGCCGTGGTCGGCGTGTTCTGGGGCTCATTTGCCCAGCGTCAGCCACAGGACAACGCGGCGAACTTTCAGCAATTGTTCGGCTGGTTCGCCGAAGGCAAGTTGAAGCCACTGGTATCGCAGATCTACCCGCTGAGCAACGCCGCACAGGCCATCAATGACCTCGGCCAGCGCAAGGCGGTCGGGAAAGTGGTGGTGCAGGTTCGCTGAGCCTTCACCGGACACAAAAAAGGCCAGAACAACTGACGAGGTTGTTCTGGCCTATTCACTCGTAGCTCTAAAGCAACGAAGCGGGTGTGCAGGTAGTGTTTGCTACGCCCGCTCACATCGGCGGTGCATCCGCCTGATCGGACTTTGACTTGCAGCGCTTGAGTCGCGCTTCCAGATTCCGATCGGGCATGGCATGGCTACGCAGGGCGTGGGCGGTTTGCTCGACATAATCGCGAGTGGTGCCGTAGCGCCCGCACGCGTTTTCGAACACATGGCTGAGCACGTGATCCGGCAAGTTACCGGCATAGCTGGGCAGGTGCCGCTCCAGGACAAAACCCAACGCCTGAACCTGGCTGCCGTCTTCAAGGCGGCAGTTGAGCCAGTGCGGACGATAGGACGGAAAAGGCATCTCCCTTTTCCAGAGCGCATACAGCGAGGCCTCCAATTGCTCTTCCGGCAGTCGGTAGGCAAATCCACTGCAAGAGCCGCCACGATCAAGGCCAAACACCAGGCCGGGCATCTCCGGTGTGCCGCGATGTTCGTGGGACCACAGGTACAAGCCGCGATGGTAGCCGTGCACCCGGCCGCGAACCCGCTCAACCGCCGTGCATTCGGGACGCCAGATCAGAGACCCATACGCGAACAACCAGACCGGGCCGCCCTTGTGGCGTGCCATGGTCGACTGCATCGAGCTGAGCAATTGTTCGTGAGTGAGCTGCGGCCCCAGATCGAGCCGCGGAGGGTAAGCCAGATTCAGAAAAGTCGATTCAATGGCTGTCATGGCGGAAGTGTTCGGCCCCACAAGTATTACAAGATGTAGCAAATTTCGTTACATAGAACATATAGCAGTAACCGTAAAACGAAAAGTGCTAAGAGATGTATGACACTCGTGATACCACTAAATACCGGCAATCACCGCAGCCATCCCGTTTTATATAGCCTAATACTATTTTCAGAATGACTTAAATACCTGAATGACATATGCATAAGCATTCGGCCTGTTCAGGGCAGGTTCATAATACGCAGGAAATTTCCTACTGAACTCTCGGATTTTCTGCCTTCCCCCGTTGCCGGGCGCCCACGTATAACGACCTCCCCAGGCGCAAGCCGTAGTGTTTAACAGAGGCTGAATGATGAAAAAAGCGGGGCTTGTCGCCATGTTGTTAATGATCCAGGCCAGCCATGTAATGGCGACGGATGATGCACAACAAGACAAAGGCTTCTGGTATGCACAGACCAGCGTCTACACCAAACATTACTCGCCTGATCCCGACCACAATAACAATCAGGACCTGATTGGCATTGAACGCAATCAAGCCTCTGGCTGGGTATTTGGCGGGGCGACGTTTCGCAACTCGTTCCGCCAGCGCTCCAACTATGCCTATGTCGGTAAACGCTATGAGAGTGCCGAGTATCCGGTGTATCTGAAAGTGACCGGCGGACTGCTCCAAGGCTACAGCGGCCAGTACAAGGACAAGATCCCGCTCAACCACTTCGGCATTGCGCCGGTGATCATTCCATCCGTTGGCGCACACTACGGCCCGCTGGCCGCCGAGTTGGTATTCCTCGGCGCCAACGCGGCCATGGTGACCACGGGCATACGCTTCTAGAAAAGGCTTGCCGGGCGGCGATCAAAATCGTGGATCAAGATCGCGGATCAAAATCGTGGATCAAGATCGCGGATCAAGATCGTGGCTCAAGATCGCGGCTCAAGAGCGCGGCGCGTACGCAAATACGTCGGCGCGCATCTGATGGGCGTCCATCCCGGCCTCGACCAGCGCATCCAGCGTGCCGTAGACCATCGCCGGCGAGCCACTGGCGTACACGTGCAGCGCCTTGAGATCGGGAAAGTCTTCGCAAACGGCTTCATGCAACATGCCGCAGCGCCCCTGCCATCCGCATTGATCGCTAACGACTTTATGCAGGAACAGATTGGGCAACTTCAGCCATTCGTCCCAATGCTCGATTTGATAAAAGTCTTCGGGACGACGCACCCCCCAATACAGATGCACAGGATGCTTGAAGCCGGTGGCGCGACAATGTTCGATCAAGCCGTGGACCTGGCCCATGCCGGTGCCTGCGGCAATCAAAACCAATGGGCCGTCCGGCAACTCGGCCAGGTGCGTGTCGCCGAACGGCATGTCGATCCGCACCATCGCGTCGCGCTGCAGTTGCTTGATCAGGTTTAGCGCACTGGCTTCACGCGCCAGCACGTGGATTTCCAGATCACGCCCGGAGGAAGGGGCCGAGGCCAGGGAAAAGGACGACTTTTCGCCGTTGTCCCGATGAATCATCAGGTACTGGCCGGCATGATAGCGCGGCGGCTTGCCGGCCGGGGCCCGCAGTCGGACCCGCCAGGTATCACCGCCGACGTCGGTACAACTGGTGACCTGACACGAAAGACTGCGCACCGGCAATTCTCCCAGCGCGAGCACGCCATCCCACAGCACGATGCAGTCTTCCAGCGGCTCTGCTATGCAAGTGTAGAACTCGCCATGGTCGCGCACACCGCCGTCCTGTTCGACACGCCCTTCCACCAGCAGCGCGGCACACACGTGGCAATTACCGTTACGACAGCTTTGCGGGCATTCATAACCCAGACGGCGTGCGCCATCGAGAATCCGCTCGCCGGGCAGAATATCCAGCACTGCTCCGGAGGGCTGCAAAGTTACACGCATCAATCTATTCCTAACTGATTCCAGATGGCATCGATCCGTTTGGTCACGGCTTCGTCCTTGACGATGACCCGACCCCATTCCCGCGTCGTTTCGCCCGGCCACTTGTGCGTGGCATCGAGCCCCATCTTCGAGCCCAGGCCGGACACCGGAGAGGCGAAGTCGAGGTAGTCGATCGGCGTGTTTTCGATCATCACCGTGTCGCGCTTGGGGTCCATGCGCGTGGTGATGGCCCAGATCACGTCGTTCCAGTCCCGTGCGTTGATATCGTCGTCAGTGACGATAACGAACTTGGTGTACATGAACTGTCGCAAAAACGACCAGACGCCGAGCATTACCCGCTTGGCGTGGCCCGGATACGACTTCTTCATGGTCACGACGGCCATGCGATACGAGCAACCTTCAGGCGGCAGGTAGAAATCGGTGATCTCCGGGAACTGCTTCTGCAGGATCGGCACGAACACTTCGTTCAGCGCCACCCCGAGAATCGCCGGTTCATCCGGTGGACGCCCGGTGTAGGTGCTGTGGTAAATCGGCTTGATGCGGTGGGTAATGCGCTCGACCGTGAACACCGGGAAGCTGTCGACTTCGTTGTAATAGCCGGTGTGGTCGCCATACGGACCTTCGTCCGCCATTTCGCCTGGATGAATCACGCCTTCAAGGATGATTTCAGCCGTGGCCGGCACTTGCAGGTCGTTGCCACGGCACTTCACCAGTTCGGTTCGGTTGCCGCGCAGCAGGCCGGCAAAGGCGTACTCTGAGAGGCTATCGGGCACCGGGGTCACGGCGCCGAGAATGGTCGCGGGGTCGGCGCCCAGGGCCACAGCTACAGGGAACGGCCGGCCCGGATGCTTCTCGCACCATTCACGGTAATCCAGCGCGCCACCACGATGGCTCAACCAACGCATGATGACCTTGTTGCGGCCAATCACTTGCTGGCGATAGATACCGAGGTTCTGGCGATCCTTGTTCGGGCCCTTGGTGACGGTCAGGCCCCAGGTGATCAGCGGGGCAACGTCGCCAGGCCAGCAGGTCTGTACCGGCAACATGGCAAGATCGACATCGTCGCCTTCAATGACCACTTCCTGGCAAATGGCATCTTTGACGACCTTGGGCGCCATCGAGATGATCTTGCGGAAGATCGGCAGCTTGGACCAGGCATCTTTGAGCCCCTTCGGCGGCTCGGGCTCCTTGAGGAACGCCAGAAGCTTGCCGATTTCGCGCAGCTCGCTGACCGCTTCCGCGCCCATACCCAGTGCGACGCGCTCAGGCGTCCCGAACAGGTTGCCGAGCACTGGAATGTCGTAACCGGTTGGTTTTTCGAATAACAGTGCCGGGCCCTTGGCGCGTAGCGTACGGTCACAGACCTCGGTCATTTCCAGCACAGGGGACACCGGAACCTGGATGCGCTTGAGTTCTCCGCGCTGTTCCAGGCCGCTGATAAAGTCGCGCAAGTCGCGATACTGCATGCGTGAGCCTCGTTTTGGCCGTGGCGTTCGGGGGCTGGCAGTTTAGCGCCGAACCCTTCGGTTCAGAACCACGAACTGGCGTTTGATCAAAAATCAGATAGCAAAAAGCCGGGTTTCCCCGGCTTCTGCAGACCTGACCGACTTACTTGCGCTTCATCGACAAGAAGAACTCATCGTTGGTCTTGGTCGTTTTCAGCTTGTCGATCAGGAACTCGATGGCAGCCACTTCGTCCATCGGGTGCAGCAGCTTGCGCAGGATCCACATGCGCTGCAACTCGTCGTCTGCGGTCAGCAACTCTTCGCGGCGGGTGCCGGAACGGTTGATGTTGATCGCCGGGAAGACGCGTTTTTCGGCGATACGGCGATCCAGAGGCAGTTCCATGTTGCCGGTGCCTTTGAATTCCTCGTAGATCACTTCGTCCATCTTCGAACCGGTTTCAACCAGTGCGGTGGCGATGATGGTCAGCGAGCCGCCTTCTTCGATGTTCCGTGCGGCACCGAAGAAACGTTTCGGTTTCTCCAGGGCGTGGGCATCGACACCACCGGTCAGCACCTTGCCGGAGCTCGGGATCACGGTGTTGTAGGCACGGGCCAGACGGGTGATGGAGTCGAGCAGGATCACCACGTCTTTCTTGTGCTCGACCAGGCGCTTGGCCTTCTCGATTACCATTTCGGCAACCTGCACGTGGCGGGTTGGCGGCTCGTCGAACGTCGAGGCAACCACTTCGCCGCGCACGGTGCGCTGCATTTCGGTTACTTCTTCCGGACGCTCATCGATCAGTAGCACGATCAGATGAACTTCAGGATTGTTGCGCGCGATGTTGGCCGCGATGTTCTGCAGCATGATCGTTTTACCGGCTTTCGGCGGTGCAACGATCAGACCGCGCTGGCCTTTGCCGATCGGGGCGCACAGGTCGATGACACGACCGGTCAAGTCTTCGGTGGAACCGTTACCGGCTTCCATCTTCATGCGCACGGTCGGGAACAGCGGGGTCAGGTTCTCGAAGAGAATCTTGTTTTTCGCGTTTTCCGGACGGTCGAAGTTGATCGTATCGACCTTGAGCAGCGCGAAATAACGCTCGCCTTCCTTCGGAGGACGGATCTTGCCAACGATGGTGTCACCGGTGCGCAAGTTGAAGCGACGGATCTGGCTCGGCGAGACGTAGATATCGTCTGGGCCGGCGAGATAAGAGGCGTCTGCAGAGCGGAGAAAGCCGAAGCCGTCCTGGAGAATCTCCAGCACGCCATCACCGGAGATTTCCTCGCCGCTTTTCGCGTGCTTTTTCAGCAGGGAGAAAATCACGTCCTGCTTGCGCGAACGGGCCATATTTTCTATGCCCATCTGTTCGGCCAATTCGAGCAGTTCGGTAATCGGCTTTTGCTTGAGTTCAGTCAGATTCATATAGGAATGACGTAATCATTTATGGAGGGGGGAAATTAAGCTTTTGGCTTAATGAGGCCGCGCCGCAGAGAAGGCGACAGGATCGCGTACTTATTCGAAAAGGAGAGCGTCGGCGACGGCTAGCAGGGGGCACTGGAGAAACCAGTGCGGGGCCGAATGTAACACCTGAGTTTCGGAGCGTCTAGCCCTCAGCAACGAAAAAGGCCCCGCAATTTGCGGGGCCTTTTTCAATAACACGACATCGATGCTTAGATGTTGGCGTCGAGGAAGGCCGCCAACTGCGACTTCGACAGCGCGCCGACCTTGGTCGCTTCAACGTTGCCGTTCTTGAACAGCATCAGGGTCGGAATGCCACGCACGCCATGCTTGGCCGGGGTTTCCTGGTTTTCGTCGATGTTCAGTTTGGCAACGGTCAGCTTGCCTTTATAAGTCTCGGCAATTTCGTCCAGAACAGGAGCGATCATTTTGCAAGGGCCACACCATTCAGCCCAGTAATCGACCAGTACAGCGCCTTCAGCCTTGAGTACGTCGGCCTCGAAGCTAGCGTCGCTAACGTGTTTGATAAGATCGCTGCTCATGGAATTCTCCGGGGTTGTAAGCAAAAACGTGGCCCATCATAGCCGCCCTTCCCGTGTTCAGGAAGCCGCAGATGATTGAGTCTCGCTATGGTGTTACATGAGTTTGGGTATAGCCCAAGTCACGCCATGGCGGGAGCGACGAAAGCGATTCCAGTGCGCAGGGCGGCATTGCGCACATGCTCATGCATGGCTTTCTGGGCGGCGCCCGAGGCCCGCCGGGCCAGCGCACGAAGGATTTTACGGTGCTCCTGCCAGGTCTCCATGGCCCGCTCGGCCCGGATGAACGGTAGTTTCTGGCTTTCCAGGAAGATGTCGGCACTGGCGGTCAGGATGCTCAGCATCGCCTGGTTGCCGCTGGCGAGCAGAATGCGCCGATGGAATTCGAAGTCCAGACGCGCCGCGGCCTCAAAGTCCCCGGCCTTCAGTTCGTTGCGCATGGCGGCGACATTATCTTCCAGCACATCAAGCTCATCGGTGCTCAAGGTCACGGCAGCCAGCCCCGCAGCGAACCCCTCCAACGCATAGCGCAATTGAAAGATATCCAGCGGCGAAGCCTGGGCCGCGAACGGCCAGCTCGGCGCGCCCTCGCCTCGCGGCAGTTCCACGGGCGACTGCACGAACACGCCTTTGCCCGGCTGGATACTGATGACACCCAACGCACTGAGCGACGATAACGCTTCACGCAACGACGCCCGACTGACCCCCAATTGCACCGCCAGGTCCCGTTGCGAGGGCAAGGCATCGCCCGGGCCGAAACCCTGTTCGGTGATCAGTTTGCGGATGGCTTGCAGCGCCACTTCAGGTACGGCGCGGGAGATCGAATTCATGGTTTTCCAGACGAACCAGGCCAATGTGCGGGTAGTTGTAAAGCTATTCACGGCGTCCGGCAAGTCGTGCCCCATGGGGGTTCGGCGATTTTCACAGATGCGCCATCGAGGTGCGAAACAACACCTGACTGTTCAGACCAGTAAGACCTTGCCACACCAGTAAAACCGCGGCCTGGCAGCCGGAAAACCCTATCTTGGCATGCCCCGTGCTCTGTCGAATCGCAGAAATTACTCCTCGCCGATTCGGAGATTTGCCATGATCCAGCGTTACAGCGCCCTACTCGCTGCCCTGTTTGCCAGCCTGATGCTGAGCCAGGCACCCGCCCACGCCGACGGCCTGGAAGATGTGCTCAAGCGTGGCGTCCTCAAAGTCGCCGTGCCTCAGGACTTTCCGCCCTTCGGCTCAGTCGGCCCGGACATGAAGCCACGCGGCCTCGACATCGACACCGCGAAGCTGCTGGCCGACCAGCTCAAGGTCAAACTCGAGCTGACGCCGGTCAACAGCACCAACCGGATCCCGTTCCTGACCACCGGCAAGGTTGACCTGGTGATCTCCAGCCTCGGCAAGAACCCCGAACGTGAAAAAGTCATCGACTTCTCCCGGGCCTACGCGCCGTTCTACCTGGCCGTGTTCGGCCCGCCAGACGCCAACGTCAAGAGCCTGGACGATCTCAAGGGCAAAACCATCAGCGTCACCCGTGGCGCCATCGAAGACATCGAACTGACCAAGGTCGCCCCCGAAGGCGTGACCATCAAGCGTTTCGAGGACAACAACTCGACCATCGCCGCTTACCTGGCCGGTCAGGTCGACCTGATCGCCAGCGGCAACGTGGTGATGGTGGCGATTAGCGAAAAAAGCCCGAAACGCGTGCCAGCGCTGAAAGTGAAGCTCAAGGATTCGCCGGTCTATGTCGGCGTGAACAAGAACGAGCCGGCACTGCTGGACAAGGTCAACCAGATCCTCGTCACCGCCAAGGGCGATGGCGCCCTGGAGAAAAACGCCCTGACCTGGCTGAAAGAACCGCTGCCGGCCGACCTCTGACTCTGCGTGCAGGAGCCCCTTTATGGCTTATCAGTTCGATTTCCTGCCGGTGGTGCAAAACACCGATCTGCTGCTGCGCGGTGCGCTGTTCACCCTTGAGCTGACGGCCATCGGCGCGGTGCTCGGGGTGAGCCTCGGCATCGTGGGCGCGTTGGTGCGGGCGTGGAACATCCGCCCGTTCGCCGGGATTTTCGGCGTCTATGTCGAGTTGATTCGCAACACGCCATTTCTGGTGCAGTTGTTTTTCATCTTCTTCGGCCTGCCGTCGCTGGGCCTGCAGATTTCCGAATGGCAGGCCGCGGTGCTGGCGATGGTGATCAACCTGGGCGCTTACTCCACCGAGATCATCCGCGCCGGCATCCAGGCGATTCCACGGGGTCAACTGGAAGCCGCGGCGGCATTAGCGATGACGCGCTTCGAAGCGTTCCGTCACGTGGTGCTACTGCCCGCGCTGGGCAAAGTCTGGCCAGCCCTGAGCAGCCAGATCATCATCGTCATGCTCGGTTCGGCGGTGTGTTCGCAGATCGCTACCGAAGAGCTGAGCTTCGCCGCCAACTTCATTCAGTCGCGCAACTTCCGCGCCTTTGAAACCTACGCCCTGACCACGCTGATCTATCTGTGCATGGCCCTGCTGATCCGCCAGTTGCTCAACTGGATCGGTCATCGGTTTGTCGCAAGAAACAGCGCAAGGAGCAGCCGATGAGCGATTTCACTTTCCTGGACATCGTGCGCAACCTGCTCACGGGGCTGCAATGGACCCTGGCGCTGTCGCTGGTGGCGTTCATCGGGGGCGGCTTGATCGGGCTGCTGATCATGGTGATGCGCATCTCGGACAATCCCCTGTCACGCAATTTCGCCCGCACTTACATCGAACTGTTCCAGGGCACGCCGCTGTTGATGCAGCTGTTTCTGGTGTTCTTCGGCGTGGCGTTGGCCGGGGTGGAAATTTCGCCCTGGGCGGCGGCAGCGCTCGCGCTGACCCTGTTCACCAGCGCTTACCTGGCGGAGATCTGGCGGGGTTGCGTCGATTCGATCCCCAACGGCCAGTGGGAAGCCTCGTCCAGCCTGGCGCTGAGCCGGCTTGAACAGTTGCGCTACGTCATCCTGCCGCAGGCACTGCGCATCGCCGTGGCGCCGACCGTGGGCTTCTCGGTGCAGGTGGTCAAAGGCACCGCCGTGACCTCGATCATCGGCTTCACCGAGCTGACCAAAACCGGCGGCATGCTCGCCAACGCCACCTTCGAACCGTTCATGGTCTATGGCCTCGTCGCCCTCGGCTACTTCTTGCTCTGCTACCCCTTGTCCCTCAGTGCGCGCTACCTGGAAAGGAGACTGCATGCCTCTGCTTAGAATTTCCGCCCTGCATAAATACTACGGCGATCACCATGTGCTCAAAGGCATCGACCTGAGTGTCGAGGAAGGCCAGGTGGTGGCAATCATCGGGCGCAGCGGCTCGGGTAAATCGACCCTGCTGCGCACCCTGAACGGTCTGGAATCGATCAACGACGGCGTCATCGAAGTCGACGGCGAATACCTCGACGCCGCCCGCGCGGACCTGCGCAGCCTGCGGCAAAAAGTCGGCATGGTGTTCCAGCAGTTCAACCTGTTCCCGCACCTGACGGTGGGCGAGAACGTGATGCTCGCGCCGCAAGTGGTGCAGAAAGTGCCGAAAGCCAGGGCCGCCGAGCTGGCGCGGCAGATGCTGGAACGCGTCGGGCTGGGAGAGAAATTCGATGCCTTCCCTGATCGACTGTCCGGTGGGCAGCAACAACGCGTGGCGATTGCCCGCGCGCTGGCGATGTCACCGAAAGTACTGCTGTGCGATGAAATCACCTCGGCGCTGGACCCGGAGCTGGTCAACGAAGTGCTCAGCGTGGTCCGGCAACTGGCCAGGGAGGGCATGACGCTGATCATGGTCACCCACGAAATGCGCTTTGCCCGGGAGGTTGGGGATAAGTTGGTGTTCATGCATCAGGGCAAGGTGCATGAAGTGGGGGATCCGAAAGTGCTGTTCGCCAATCCGCAGACGGTGGAGCTGGCGAATTTCATCGGGACGGTGGAAGCGGCTGGTTGAACTCTCTGTGGCGAGGGGGCCTACCCCTTCGCCACAGGTATGCGCAGGATCAACGCTTTGATCACTGCGCGTTGGCGGCAGCCTTTGATCGTGGCACGATGGCAGGGTTATCGACCGAGAGCCTGACCATGCCGCAATCCCAAGCCAAGAATCTGTCCTTGATCGCCGCAATCGACCTGGGCTCCAACAGCTTTCACATGGTCGTGGCCAAGGCCCAGAACGGCGAGATCCGCATTCTCGAACGTCTCGGGGAGAAGGTTCAGCTGGCGGCCGGCATCGACGAGGAGCGCAAGCTCAGCGAAGAATCGATGCAGCGCGGACTCGATTGCCTGAAACGCTTCGCCCAACTGATAAACGGTATGCCACTGGGCGCCGTGCGCATCGTTGGCACCAACGCCCTGCGCGAGGCCCGCAACCGGGCTGAATTCATCCACCGCGCCGAAGAGATACTCGGCCATCCGGTAGAAGTCATTTCCGGCCGTGAAGAAGCGCGCCTGATCTATCTGGGCGTCTCCCACACCCTCGCCGACACCCCGGGCAAACGCCTCGTGGCCGACATCGGCGGCGGCAGTACCGAGTTCATCATCGGCCAGCGTTTCGAACCCCTGCTGCGCGAAAGCCTGCAGATGGGCTGCGTCAGCTTCACCCAGCGCTACTTCAAGGACGGCAAGATCACCCCGGCCCGCTACGCTCAGGCGTACACGGCGGCACGCCTGGAGATCATGAGCATCGAACACGCCCTGCATCGCCTGACCTGGGATGAAGCCATCGGCTCCTCGGGCACCATCCGCGCCATCGGCCTGGCGCTGAAGGCGGGCGGTCACGGCACGGGGGAAGTGAACGCCGAGGGCCTGGCCTGGCTCAAGCGCAAACTGATCAAGCTCGGCGACGTCGAGAAAATCGACTTCGAAGGCATCAAACCGGACCGTCGCGCCATTTTCCCGGCCGGCCTGGCGATTCTCGAAGCCATTTTCGACGCCCTCGAACTGCAACGCATGGACCATTGTGAAGGCGCGCTGCGTGAAGGCGTGCTCTACGACCTGCTGGGTCGCCATCATCACGAAGACGTGCGTGAGCGCACCCTCACCTCGCTGATGGAGCGCTACCACGTCGATCTGGAACAGGCGGTGCGGGTGGAGCGCAAGGCCCTGCATGCGTTCGATCAGGTGGCCAAGGATTGGGATCTGGAAGACGGTGTCTGGCGCGAACTGCTCGGCTGGGCCGCCAAGGTCCATGAAGTGGGCCTGGACATCGCCCACTACCAGTACCACAAGCATGGCGCCTACCTGATCGAGCACTCGGACCTGGCCGGCTTCTCCCGCGAAGACCAATTGATGCTCGCGCTGCTGGTGCGCGGCCACCGACGCAACATTCCCAAGGACAAGTTTGCCGATTTCGGCGACGACGGCATCAAGCTGATTCGCCTGTGCGTGCTGCTGCGCTTCGCGATCCTGTTCCATCACATCCGCGGCACCCAGCAAATGCCTCAGGTGGAACTGAATGCCAATGGCAACAGCCTGGAAGTGGTGTTCCCGGAAAACTGGCTGGACGAAAACCAACTGACCCAGGCCGATTTCGCCATCGAAGCGGAATGGCTGACCCGGGTCGATATCGTCCTCAGCGTCCGCTAGAGCCCTTTAGGCGCGAGCTTGCTCGCGAAAAACCTGGGGCAACACGTTTATCCAGGCAGCACGCATAATCGTTCACAGTGCACATGAAAAAGGGCGATCCAGTTGGATCGCCCTTTTTTGTCCGCCTGATCCGCGTTAACGGACGGCCAGGATCGGGCTGCCCAAACGCTCCAGCAACGTCGCCTGGGCGCTGCGCGGGTTCTGGTTGCCGGTTGGCGTGTTACGGATGTAACGACCGTCCGACTGCAGGCTCCAGCTGTGGGTGTTATCGGTGAGATAAAGCTCCAGCTCTTTCTTGACCCGCATGATCAGCTTCTTGCCTTCTACCGGGAAGCAAGTCTCGACGCGCTTGTCGAGGTTGCGCTCCATCCAGTCGGCACTGGAGAGGAACATTTGCTCTTCACCGCCGTTGAGGAAATAGAAGACCCGCGTGTGTTCCAGGAAACGGCCGATGATCGAACGCACGTGAATGTTGTGCGAAACCCCGGCGATGCCCGGCCGCAGGCAGCACATGCCACGCACCACCAGATCGATGCGCACGCCTGACTGACTGGCCTTGTACAGCGCGCGGATGATCTTCGGATCGGTCAGCGAGTTGAACTTGGCGATGATGTGCGCCGGTTTGCCGTCGAGGGCGAACTGGGTTTCGCGGGCAATCATGTCGAGCATGCCCTTCTTCAGGGTGAACGGCGCATGCAGCAGCTTCTTCATGCGCAACGTCTTACCCATACCGATCAACTGGCTGAACAGCTTGCCGACGTCTTCACACAAGGCATCGTCGGAGGTCAGCAGGCTGTAGTCGGTGTACAGGCGGGCGTTACCGGCATGGTAGTTACCCGTGCCCAAGTGCGCGTAACGCACAATTTCACCGGCCTCGCGACGCAGGATCAGCATCATCTTGGCGTGGGTCTTGAAGCCGACCACGCCATAGATCACCACCGCGCCCGCCGCTTGCAGACGGCTGGCCAGCTGCAGGTTGGACTCTTCGTCGAACCGCGCGCGCAATTCGATGACGGCGGTGACTTCCTTGCCGTTACGCGCGGCATCCACCAGCGCGTCGACGATTTCCGAGTTGGCGCCAGAGCGGTACAGGGTCTGGCGTACGGCCAGAACGTGCGGGTCTTTTGCCGCCTGACGCAGCAGGTCGACCACCGGGGTGAACGACTCGAATGGGTGCAGCAACAGAATGTCCTGCTTGCTGATCACGCTGAAGATGTTTTCGCTGTTCTGCAGCAGTTTCGGGATCTGCGGCGTGAACGGCAGGTATTGCAGCTCGCGCTGGCTGTCCAGGCCGGTGATGCTGAACAGTCGCGTCAGGTTCACCGGGCCGTTGACCTGATACAGCTCGGTCTCGCTCAGGTTGAACTGCTTGAGCAGGTAGTCGGACAGGTGTTTCGGGCAGGTATCGGCCACTTCCAGGCGTACCGCGTCACCGTAGCGACGGGAGAACAGTTCGCCACGCAGGGCGCGGGCCAGGTCCTCGACATCCTCGGAGTCCAGTGCCAGGTCGGCGTTACGGGTCAGGCGGAACTGATAGCAGCCCTTGACCTTCATGCCCTGGAACAGGTCATCGGCGTGAGCATGGATCATCGACGACAGGAACACATAGTTGTCGCCAGGGCCACCGACTTCTTCCGGCACCTTGATGACACGTGGCAACAGACGCGGTGCCGGAATGATCGCCAGACCGGAATCGCGACCGAAGGCGTCGATGCCTTCGAGCTCGACGATAAAGTTCAGGCTCTTGTTCACCAGTAACGGGAACGGGTGCGTCGGGTCGAGGCCGATCGGGGTGATGATCGGGGCGATCTCGTCGCGGAAATAGCGGCGAACCCAGGTCTTGAGCTTGGTCGTCCAGTAACGCCGACGGATGAAGCGGACCTGATGCTTTTCCAGTTCCGGCAACAGAATGTCGTTGAGGATCGCGTACTGACGGTCAACGTGCCCGTGCACCAGCTCGCTGATACGGGCCAGGGCCTGATGGGGTTGCAGACCATCGGCACCGGCCTGTTCACGGGCAAAGGTGATCTGTTTCTTCAGGCCGGCCACGCGAATTTCAAAGAACTCGTCCAGGTTGCTGGAGAAGATCAGCAGGAACTTCAACCGCTCCAGCAACGGGTAGGACTCATCCAGCGCCTGTTCCAGCACGCGGATGTTGAATTGCAGTTGCGACAGCTCGCGGTGGATGTACAGGCTGCTGTCATCCAGGCCTGGAATGACAATCGCTGGCGCTGCCACAACGGTTTCGGCGACCACCACAGGCGGAGCAGGCTCCAATTCCGGTGGGGTTTCGGCGATTTGCTCCACCACGGGTTGAGCGTCTTTTACGGCAACTTCAGTCAGTCCTTCGGTATTCATCACATGTTCCTGGGAGGGCTATTTTTGCTCTCGTAACAATTGAGCTGCGCGAACGGCAAAGTACGTCAGGATGCCATCTGCGCCGGCACGTTTAAAGGCGGTCAGGGATTCGAGGATCACCCCTTCGCTCAACCAGCCATTCTGGATCGCTGCCATGTGCATGGCGTACTCGCCGCTGACTTGATAAACAAAAGTCGGCACTTTGAATTCTTCCTTGACCCGCCAGAGGATGTCCAGATAGGGCATGCCAGGCTTGACCATGACCATGTCTGCGCCTTCTGACAAGTCAGCCGCCACTTCGTGCAGGGCTTCGTTGCTGTTGGCCGGGTCCATCTGATAGGAGGCTTTGTTGGCCTTGCCCAGGTTCAGCGCCGACCCGACGGCATCGCGGAACGGCCCGTAATAGGCACTGGCGTACTTCGCCGAGTAGGCCATGATCCGCACATTGACGTGATCGGCCAGTTCCAGAGCCTCGCGAATGGCCTGGATGCGACCGTCCATCATGTCCGACGGGGCCACCACCTGAGCGCCGGCTTCGGCATGGGACAGGGCCTGCTTGACCAGCGCGTCGACGGTGATGTCGTTCTGTACATAACCTTCTTCGTCGAGAATGCCGTCCTGACCATGGGTGGTGAACGGGTCCAGCGCGACGTCGGTGATCACGCCCAGCTCAGGAAACTGCGCACGCAAGGCGCGGGTGGCACGCTGGGCGATACCGTTGGGGTTCCAGGCTTCGGCGGCGTCCAGCGACTTGAGTTCCGGCGGCGTCACCGGGAACAGCGCCAGCGCCGGAATCCCCAGCTCGACCCATTTGGCCGCCTCTTCCAGCAACAGATCGATGGTCAGGCGTTCGACGCCCGGCATCGAGGCGACCGCTTCGCGACGGTTTTCACCGTCCAGCACAAATACCGGCAGAATCAGATCATCGACGGTCAACACGTTTTCACGAACCAGACGACGCGAAAATTCATCACGGCGGTTGCGGCGCAGGCGGGTTGCAGGGAACAAACGGTTGGCGGGGGTAAAGCTCACGGCAGACTCCTGAGCCCGCTGGCGTGCGAGCGTGACAGTTATAAGCGGCCATTATGACGATCGCGTGACAGTTATGTGCACGCTGCGACATGTAGCCGCATTCCATTGTCCTTGTAGGAAATGTTCACGTCGAGACACATTTCGACACTTTCCTGAATGTGTACGAAGGGTTAGGCTGCGCGTTCATTTCGCCAGCACCCAGACAATGCTCCAACAATTTCTGCATGACTTTGGCTATTTTGCCTTGTTTCTCGGCACGTTCTTCGAAGGCGAAACCATTCTGGTGCTCGCAGGCTTCCTCGCGTTCCGTGGATACATGGATATCAACCTGGTGGTGGTCGTGGCGTTCTTCGGCAGTTATGCCGGCGATCAGCTGTGGTACTTCATGGGGCGAAAGCATGGCCGCAAGTTGCTTGCGCGCAAACCTCGCTGGCAACTGATGGGTGACCGGGCGCTGGAACACATCCGCAAACACCCGGACATTTGGGTGCTGAGCTTCCGCTTCGTCTATGGGTTGCGCACGGTAATGCCCGTGGCCATCGGTCTTTCGGGCTATCCACCGGGGCGATACCTGCTGCTCAACGGCATAGGCGCGGCGGTCTGGGCGGCCGCACTGGCCGCTGCCGCGTATCACTTCGGCGCGGTGCTCGAAGGCATGCTCGGCAGCATCAAGAAGTACGAGCTATGGGTCCTCGGCGCCCTGCTGGTGCTGGGCCTGGTCCTGTGGCTGCGCCGACGCTTCAAGAATGCCCGCCTGGCCAAGCAGATTTATGCCGACGAGCAAGCCTTGAAGGCTGAGCAGGCCAAAATCGAAAACGCTAAGACGCCAACCGAGTGAAGCGGTTTCTGCAGCAGTAGAGACCGATACCGCTGAGCAGGCTGTAACTGAGCAGGCCGACCCAGCCCGCCGCGCTGGCCGGCCACAGCCCCACCAGTGGCGCCAGCCATACCAGCGGCACATTCGACGCCAGTCGCAACAACTCCAGCTTCAACGCCCACGGGCGATTCTCCAGGGCCACCCCCAGCACAAACAGCCCCAACGCCACTGCACTCCAGCCCAGGATCAGGGCAGCGGTCGGCAGCCTCGGCTCCAGATTCATCAAGTAGCTGCCCAACGCGATGTACACGCAGAACTGCAGCAAGACGTAGAGTTGCTGACGTCCGTCCAGCGGCACCTCGAATTTGCGGAACTGGCTCAGGTCCGGTTTGTTCATCGGGTATTTGGCTGCCACGTCCGCCGGCCGCCAACCGGTGCGCATGAACCAGATCCGCAATTTGTCCCAGGTGCTTTCGGCGTGCCGCGCATCCGCCCACAACTGCGCATAGAACTGCACGTTCGCCCAGATCGGATTCCAGCTCGCCAGCGGCGTGGTCACGCCGAAAATCACCGGTTCGTTGTCGTCCTCCTCCTGGAACGAGCCGAATAGACGGTCCCAAATAATGAACACCCCGCCATAGTTGCGATCCATGTAGAGAGCGTTCTGTGCATGGTGAGCCCGATGATTGGACGGCGTGACGAAGAACCACTCGAACCAGCCGAGCTTGGGAATGTGCCGGGTATGCACCCAGAACTGGTACAGCAGGTTCAGCGCGGCAACGCTGACGAATACCAACAGCGGCACGCCAACCACCGCCATGGGCAGGTAGAAGATCCAACTCAGCAGGAACCCGGTGCTGGTCTGACGCAGGGCGGTGGAGAGGTTGTAGTCCTCGCTCTGGTGATGCACCGAATGCGCGGCCCAGAGGATGTTGCGTTCGTGGCCCATTCGATGCAGCCAGTAATAGCAGAAGTCGTAAAGGACGAAGGCGAAAACCCAGACCCAAACGCTGTCGGCCGAAAGCTCGAACAGCGCCAGATGCTTGAGGGCAAACGCATAGGTGACCAGTCCCACGCCCTTGGTCAGCAGGCCGGTGGTGGTCGACAGCACGCCGGTGCTGATGCTGTTGATCGCGTCCGCCACCCGATAGTTGCTCACCCCGCGCCAACGGTCGGCCAGCAGCTCGACGGCAATCAGCACAAAGAAAAACGGCACCGCATACAGAATGAAGTCCATGACGCGCCCTGATCGGAATCCTGGGGACAGATCCTATGTGTAGCCGCGATTTAACCCTATGGCAACGAGTGACAAATTAGTGGACATTTAACGCCATGAATCTGGAGAAAAGCTTATGAGCAAAAAAGTTGCAGTGATCCTTTCCGGTTGTGGCGTGTACGACGGTGCAGAGATCTACGAAAGCGTGATTACCTTGCTGCGCCTGGACCAGCGTGGCGCGCAAGTGCAGTGTTTTGCCCCGGACATCGCGCAGCTGCACGTGATCAACCACCTGACCGGCGAAGAAATGCCCGAGTCGCGCAACGTGCTGGTGGAGTCGGCGCGCATCGCCCGTGGCGAGGTCAAGGACATCCGCGAAGCCAACGCCGAAGACTTCGATGCCTTGATCGTTCCCGGCGGTTTCGGTTCAGCCAAGAATCTCTCCAACTTTGCCGTCGAAGGCACCGGCTGCACCGTGCAACCGGACGTACTGGCCCTGACCGAAGCCTTTGCCGAGGCCGGCAAACCGGTCGGTCTGATCTGCATCTCGCCAGCCCTGGCGGCGAAAATCTACGGGCCGGGCGTGACCTGCACCATCGGCAACGACGCCGACACCGCTGCCGCCTTGAACAAGATGGGCGCGACCCACAAAGACTGCGCGGTCAGCGAAATCGTCGAAGACAAGGCACGCAAACTGGTGACTACACCGGCGTACATGCTGGCGCAGTCGATCAGCGAAGCGGCCTCCGGCATCAACAAACTGGTCGACCGCGTACTTGAGCTGACCCACGAAAACGACGCCTGACACCCTTTCAATGTGGGAGCGAGCTTGCTCCCACAGGGTTTTTCGTCCGACTCAGGCGTTGCGTGATAACCGGGTCAATATCCGATCCAGCGCATTGGCAAACGCCTGCTTTTCCCGCTCGCCAAACGGCGCCGGACCGCCGCTCATCTGCCCCTGCTCTCGCAGATCGGTGAACAGGTTACGCACCGCCAGCCGGTCACCCATGTTCTGCGCATCGAACTCCTTGCCTCGCGGGTCCAGCGCCGAAACGCCTTTCTTCACCAGGCGGTTGGCCAGCGGCACATCGCTGCAGATCACCAGCTCCCCAGGCACGGCGTGTTCTACCAGGTAATCATCGGCCGCATCCGGACCGCTCGGCACCACGATCAGCTTTACCAGCGTCAGGCCCGGCTTGATCTGCGGCTGCCCGGCCACCAGCACCACTTCGAACCGGCGCTTCAGGGCGAACTTCACCACCAGGTCCTTGGCCGCCCGAGGACAAGCGTCGGCATCGATCCAGACACACATCAGTTTTTCCTCTTCCGAAAAGCATCGCGAGCAGGCTCGCTCCCACAAGGTTAGCGCTAATGCTGTGGGAGCGAGCCTGCTCGCGAATGTGAGCGAAGCGAATGCTTTAAGAAACAGTTACCCGGCGCTTCTCAGCCAGCCAGCTTCGACCATACAACACGGTGATCGCAACAATCGCCACCGCCTGAGCACTCAGCGAATACGCATCGGCATGAATCCCCAGCCAGTCGAATTCAAAGAACGGGACCGGCCGTGTACCGAAAATCCCGGCTTCCTGCAGCGCCTTAACGCCATGCCCGGCGAACACCACTGACAGCGCGCACAGCAGAGCGGCGTTGATGCTGAAGAACAGCGCCAGCGGCAGTTTCGCTGAACCCCGCAGGATGACCCATGCCAGGCCGACCAACAGCACCAGCGCCGTCGCCCCACCGGCCAGCACGGCGTCGTGACCGGCCGGGCCAGCCTGCAGCCACAGGGTTTCGTAGAACAGGATCACTTCGAACAATTCGCGATAAACCGAGAAAAACGCCAGGATCGCAAAGCCGAATCGCCCGCCACCGCCCACCAGGCTGCTCTTGATGTAATCCTGCCAGGCCGCGGCATGACGACGGTCGTGCATCCACACGCCGAGCCACAGCACCATGACACTGGCAAACAGCGCCGTCGCGCCTTCCAGCAGTTCGCGCTGGGAGCCACTGACATCGATCACATACGCAGCCAGCGCCCATGTCCCCAGACCGGCCAGCAGCGCCAGCCCCCAACCGACGTTGACGCTGCGCACCGCCGACTGCTGGCCGGTGTTACGCAGGAAGGCGAGGATCGCCGCCAGTACCAGGATGGCCTCCAGACCTTCGCGCAGCAGAATCAACAGACCCGAGATGAAGCTCAGGGACCAGCTCAAACCGTCACTGCCCAACAAGCCGGCGGACACTTTCAACTTGGCCTTGGCGGCTTCCAGGCGCTGTTCGACCTGTTCGACCGGCAAGCCATCCTGCAACGACTGACGGTAAGCCATCAGCGATTTCTCAGTGTCTTTGCGCACGTTGGCGTCGACGTTATCCAGCGAGCTTTCGACCAGCTCGAAACCTTCCAGATACGCCGCCACCGACAAGTCATAGGCCTGATCGTGTTCGCCGGCGCGATAGGCCGCGATGCTCTTGTCCAGCGTGGCGGCGGTGTAATCAAGCAACTGCGCCGGGCCGCGCTTGACCTGCGGCGGTTGCGCCCGCTGGGCCCGGAAGGTAGCGGCCGCTTGCGGGCCGTCGGCAGCCTGTACTTCGGCCGGCGTCTGACGGGCCAGATCGGCAATGTTGTAAGTCTTGTCGCCGCTGGCGCTCGCCGGATCGGCGCTGAAGCCAGCGATATAAGTGGCCAGATCCCAACGCTGGCGATCGTCCAGTTGATCGGCAAAGGCCGGCATGTCGGTGCCTTCGACGCCGAGCCCCAGGGTGCTGTAGATCCCGTAGAGGCTCAGTTGATCCAGGCGCGCAGCATCGCGCAGATTGGCCGGTGGCGGGGTCAGGCCGACACCCGCAGGGCCATCGCCAGCGCCTGCATCACCGTGGCACACCGAACAATGCTGGGCGTACAGGGGCGCGCCGCGAGTCGGGTCGGGGGTAATGACCGGGGCCTGGCTGACCTCGTAGGCCACAGCCAGTTTCGCGCCCAGTTGCCGGGCCTGACGGGCGACCTCCGCGCCGTCCTGACGCGCCGTGATCGCCGCATGCAGCGCACTGATGCCCTGCTCCAGCCCGGCTTTTTCCGGCTTGCCCGGCATGGCGGCGACCAACCCTTGCAACACCCCGGTGAATTCGAGCTGTTCGCGGTATTCAGACTCGTCAATGACCTTGCCTGCCCGCACCGTTGCCGGGTAATCCGCGCCGATGTAGTCGAGCAGGTGCAGCGCTTGCGGCGCACTTTCCACCGTGTCGGCCAGCAAGTTGGAGCTGCATAAGGCCAGCAACGGTACGAAGAGCCAGGCCAGGAAACGGGACGGGGCAATCATGAATGAATCTCAATTGGAAACACGAAGTAATATATTGTTCACTCTCAATGACTTTCGCTCAAGCTTTGTCTGCTCTGCTGGCGTCAGAGCGAAACAAGGGGCCAGCGCCCGCATCGACCGCCTGCCACCCTCTCGGTAAGGGGCGCCAAGCCCATCGGATGCGCTGATCCCGCCCTTGCGACAATAAAAAAGGCGACCTGAAAAGGTCGCCTTTTTTGTCAGCGTGGGTTTAAACGGCGGCTTTGCGCAGAGTCGCCATGAAGGCAGCGGCACCAATGAACAGCCCGGCAAAGGTGCGGTTCATGCGTTTTTGCTGCTTGGGCGTGCGCAACAGGCGCAGCACCCTGGACGCCAACCCGGTGTAACCGGCCATGACGATCAGGTCGACGCAGATCATGGTCACACCAATGATCAGGTACTGAGCCAGCAGCGGCGCGTGGGGATCGATGAATTGTGGCAACACCGCCAGCATGAACACTAGCGCCTTGGGGTTGCTGATGTTGACCAGGAAGCCACGGAATATCAGTACCAGCGGTTTGCCGATCGGGCGCACGGCGGCGTTATCGCTCATGTCGCTGGGCAACGCGCGCCATTGCTTGATGGCGAGATAAACCAGATAGGCCACACCGAACCATTTGATGGCGTAGAACGCAGTCGCCGATGCCGTAAGAATCGCGCCCACACCGGCGCCGACAATCGCAATCTGCAGCGCCAGCCCCAATTGCAGGCCTAGCGCATTCCAGTACCCACGCCAGAAACCGTATTGCAGGCCGCTGGACATCGACGCAATAGCGCCAGCCCCCGGAGAAAGACTGATCACCCAGCAGGCGGCAAAAAAAGCCAGCCATGTTTGAAGCTCCATCGCACACCTCGACTCAGACTCGTGACAGAGGTCTAAGCTAATGCGGCTTTGGGCCGATGACTACCGATTTTTTGTAGGACATGACGATCGCCGACCCGCGTGGCCGGCGTGTCGGCTACTTTTCGAAACCGCTTGAAGGAAAGACATCACTGCCGCGCCAGCGTCGAACCGAGCGCTGAAAGAACAAACTGTTCGGCACTTGCACCATGGCGCTACCGGTTCCGAGCTCTTCGGCTTCGACCAACGTGGTGTAAAGCAAATTGATCGCTACTACCCGACCTTTGACGCCGGGCTTGTCGGTGGTATCCACCAACTCGACCACATCGCCCAGCCGAAACGGGCCGACGGTGAAGATCAGAATCGCGCAGAGCAAGTTGGACAGCACGCTCCACATGGCGAAAAACGCGACTGCAGCGACCGCGACAAAACCCGACAGCGCCGTCCAGAGCACCGTGGCCGAAACCCCGAGGCGCTCCAGCACGAAAATCAGGGCGCTGCCCATGATCAGCCAACGCAGACCTCCGCGCAGGGGCATCAGCAATTGTGGCGGAAACGGGTAGCGCTCACCGAGACGGGTCAGGCCCTTGGCAACGAAGCGCTGGGCGAGGTAGCCGGCCAGCAGGATCAGCAGGAGTTGCACGCCGAGCCAGATCGGCTCGACCCACACCGCTGGCAACGGCAACTTGAAGGCGTCCATCAGGACAGCGCCTCCAGCTCCGCCTGCATGCTTTCCAACAGCTCCAACGCTTCCATCCAGGCCTCTTCCAGCTCCGCCTCACGGACCTTCAGCTTGGCCTGTTCGGCCAGCAGATCACGCAATTCGTTCTTGCGCGCCGGTTCGTAGATGTCGCTGTCGCCGAGGCTGGCATCGATCTTCGCCAGTTTCTCGTGAAGCTTGCCCAACTCGGCTTCGAGCTTGTCAGCCTCACGCTTGTGCGGCGCCAGTTGCTGACGCAACGCCGCTGCGGCCTGGCGCTGGGCTTTCTTGTCGGTCTTGTCCGGGTTGACCGGCGTGTTGCTGACCGGGGCATTACGCTGGCGATACTCCACCAGCCAACGGGTGTAGTCCTCCAGGTCGCCGTCGAATTCTTCGACCTTGCCATCGGCTACCAGATAGAAATTGTCGGTGGTGCTTTTGAGCAAATGACGATCGTGGGAGACCACCAGCACCGCGCCACTGAATTCCTGCAGGGCCATGGTCAGCGCCAGGCGCATTTCCAGGTCCAGGTGGTTGGTCGGTTCGTCGAGCAGCAACAGGTTCGGCCGGTCCCAGGCGATCAGCGCCAACGCCAGGCGCGCCTTCTCGCCACCGGAGAAATTCAGCACCGGCTCATCGATCCGCGCGCCCCGGAAGTCGAAGCCACCGAGGAAGTCTCGCAGTGTCTGCTCACGCTCGGTCGGCGCCAGACGCTGCAAGTGCAGCAGCGGGCTGGCCTTGGAGTCCAGGGAATCAAGTTGATGCTGGGCGAAGTAGCCGACAACCGTGTTCTCGCCACGGGTCAAGCGACCGGCCAGCGGCGTGAGTTCACCCGCAAGGTTCTTGATCAGGGTCGACTTGCCCGCGCCGTTAGGACCGAGCAGGCCGATCCGCGCGCCGGGGGTCAATTGCAGCTTGACCTTCTCCAGCACGGTTTTCTCGCCGTAACCCAGACGGGCATCGGACAGGTCAATCAGCGGGCTGGAGATTTTCTGCGATTCGCGGAACACGAAGTCGAACGGTGAGTCGACGTGGGCCGCGGTCAACTCTTCCATCCGCTCCAATGCCTTGATCCGGCTCTGGGCCTGGCGGGCCTTGGTGGCCTGGGCCTTGAAGCGGGCGATGTAGCTTTCCATGTGCGCACGTTGCGCCTGCTGCTTCTCGTACGCCTGTTGTTGCTGGGCCAGGCGTTCGGCGCGGGCGCGTTCGAAGGCGCTGTAGCCACCGCGATAGAGCGTGATCTTGCGCTGATCGACGTGAGCCACGTGATCGACCACGGCATCGAGGAAATCCCGGTCGTGAGAGATCAGCATCAAAGTGCCGGGATAACTTTTGAGCCACTCTTCCAGCCAAATGATGGCGTCGAGGTCCAAGTGGTTGGTTGGTTCATCAAGCAGCAACAGGTCCGATGGGCACATCAAGGCCTGCGCCAGGTTCAGACGCATCCGCCAGCCACCGGAGAAATCTCCGACCTGACGATCCATCTGGTCATTGGTGAACCCAAGGCCCGCCAGCAGCTTGCGGGCACGGGCATCGGCGGTGTAACCGTCAGCGCTGTCGAGTTCCGAGTGCAGACGGGCCTGAGCGGCACCGTCATGGGCCGCTTCGGCTGCGGCGAGGTCGCGTTGCACCTGGCGCAGGCGCAGGTCGCCATCGAGCACGTAGTCGACCGCCAGGCGTTCGAGGGTGTCGACCTCCTGGCGCATGTGGGCGATACGCCAGTCGGCCGGCAGGAAGCAGTCACCCGAATCCGGGTGCAGTTCACCCCGAAGCAAGGCGAACAGGCTCGATTTGCCGGCGCCGTTGGCACCGATAAGGCCGGCTTTCTGGCCGGCGTGCAGCGTCAACTCGGCGTCTTCTAGCAGACGTTGCGGGCCACGCTGTAAAGTCAGGTTCTGAAGTCGAATCATAATGGCGGCGGAGTCTACCAGCTTCGCTCGCAACTGGCGCGAGTAGCACTATGTCCTCTGACCTGTGGAGCTTTTCCCTGAGCACTTATGCCCGTCCGGGCGTTGAACAGGCGTGCCTGCAATTGCAGTCGGCGGGCGTCAACGTGTGCCTGCTGCTGTGTGCGGCATGGCTGGGACAGCGGGGAGTGGCCTGCAATGAGCAGCGCCTGCAGCAACTTCGCAGTGTGGCTGAGCCGTGGGACAACGATGTGGTGCAACCGCTACGGGCATTGCGCACGCAATGGAAAACCATCGCCATGCTGGACGCCGACCTGCATGGACTGCGCGAACAGGTGAAGACCCTGGAGCTGGAAGCCGAGCGACATCTGTTGCTACGACTGGAGCGATCGGCCCAAGGTTGGCCGCAAGAGAAAGGGACCGATCTCTCGGCCTGGATGGAAGGTGTAGCGGCAGGCGCCACTCACCTGGACCGCGACGCGCTGCGTCAGCTGCGCGTCGCGGTATCCGGCACTTAGGAAGCGCTGGTTGGGTGGGTGGTAGCTGCGCTCGGAACAGCGGCCGGCGTTGGAGCAGACACGGCTGTCGAGGGGGTGGCGACCGGAGCAGGTGCTGCCGCCGCAGCCGGGACGGCTGGCTTGGCAACTGGCGCGGTGGCCGGCTTGGCGGCAACCGGTTTTTTCACGGCGGGTTTAGCCGCTGGTTTGGCCGCAGGTTTTGCAGCAGGCTTGGCTGCGACTGGCTTGGCAGCAGCGGCAGGTTTCGCCGCAGCAGGTTTGGCGGCTGGTTTAGCCGTCGTTTTTGCAGCAGGTTTAGCCGCTGGCTTGGCCGCGGTTTTAGCGGCGACAGGTTTGGCGGCCGGCTTGGCAGCAGGCTTGGCCGCTGCAGTTTTGGCGGCTGGTTTGGCCGCTGGTTTAGCGGTCGTTTTTGCTGCCGGTTTGGCCGCTGGTTTCGCAGCAGCGGTTTTCGCTACGGCCGGTTTGGCAGCGGCTGTTTTTGCAGCAACCGGTTTGGCAGCGGCCGGTTTCGCAGCCGTCGTTTTAGCCGCCGGTTTCGCAGCGCTGGCCGCGACAGGTTTTTTCGCCGCAGGTTTTGCAGCGGGCTTGGCTGCGGCTTTCACCGGTGCCTTGGCAACCGGTTTGGCGGCAGGCTTGGCCGGTGCTTTTGCAGCAACCGGTTTGGCAGCGGTTTTCTTCGCAGGGGCCGCAGCAGGCTTGGCCGCACGCAGGGACAATGCCTTGCCGACAGCCTCTTGAACGCGACCAACGCCCTGGGCCAGTTTCAGGCTTTCTTGAGCGTCGCGCTTGAGCTGCAGGATATAGCCGCGAGTGTCCGACTGACGATCCTTGAGGGCATCCAGCAGCTCCTCGAGTTCCTTCACTGCGTCCTTGGCTTTGGCCTGCGCCTTGGCCTTGCCGGCCGATGCAGCGTCCTGCAACTTGGTGCGGGATTTGTGCAATTTTTCCTGCGCTTTTCCGCGCTGCTTTTCCAGCTTGGCGAGCAGTTTTTCAGCATCAGCCAGCGCTTCGGAACAAGCGGTTTCTAAGTGCTCGAGCAAGCTGCCCGAGAGTTGTTGAAGTAAGTGCAACGGGGTATTTACAGGCTTCTTGGTGGCCGACATGGTTTACCTCCTGGCTGACGTGGGTGCGGCTCATACTAGACCTCTGCTGCTACCGCCGCTAGGGCATCTTGACAGTATCCAAAGCGTTGCGTTGCAACGAATCGAAAATGTTCTGCGCTTGTGTAAAAGCAGTTCACCGTTGAACGCATTCTCACTGGCATAATCGCCCGCATCTCAGGCTGGAGAGTGCCCATGTCGCGCTACTTTTTTTTATCGCTGTGCGTGATTTTTTCCGCGGCCCACGCTGCAGAAAAAACGCCGGAAAATGACGCTCACGACCTCGCTTACAGCCTGGGTGCGAGCCTCGGTGAACGCCTGCGCCAGGAGGTTCCCGATCTTCAACTTCAGGCGCTCGTCGACGGTTTGCAGCAAGCCTATCAAGGCAAGCCACTGGCGTTGAAAGACGAGCAGATCGAACAGATCCTCAACGAGCACGAAGCCCGGGTCGCCATGCAAACACCTGAGCCGCAAAGCGAATTGGCGCTGCAAAAAGAACAGCGTTTTCTCGCCGATGAAAAAGCCAGGCCCGGTGTTCGTGAACTGGCGGATGGAATACTGCTGACGGAACTGGCGCCTGGCACGGGTGCCAAGGCCGGGCCAAACGGCAAGGTCCAGGTGCTGTATGTCGGTCGCCTTCCCGACGGCACGGTGTTCGACCAGAACAGTCAGCCGCAATGGTTCAGTCTCGATAGCGTGATCAGCGGATGGCGCAGCGCACTGCAGCAAATGCCGGTCGGCGCGAAATGGCGCCTGGTGATTCCATCGGCGCAAGCCTATGGCGCCGATGGTGCCGGCGACTTGATCGCGCCGTTTACACCGCTGGTGTTCGAAGTCGAATTGCGCGGCGCCACTGGCTGAATGGCGGAAACGAAAAACGGTGCGCAAGGCGCACCGTTTTCAGTATTGCGAAGAGTGAATTCAGGCCTGAACCGAATCTTCTGCCTTGTGAGCGGTGTGCAGAACCTCGATCAGGCAATCCTCCAGCTCGAAGCGCTCGTGCAACAGACCACCCAGTTCCTTGAATTTCTCTGCCACACACTTGCCTGCATCGCACAGGTCATTGAACGCGAGCAGTTTTTCGGTGATGACGTCGATGCGCGGGTAGAGGGTTTCTGCCAACTCCAGACCACGCTTGTCATTGAAAGCCTTGGCTTCACCGGTCAGCTGTTCGTAGATTTCGAAATGCCCGGCGGACACGTAATCAACCAGGACACCACAGAATTCCTGCAAAGGTTTGCGGTTTTCACCCAGAGCCTCTGGCTTGGCACCGAGAGTGTCATAGGCATGAACCAGTTCGTGACGTTCCTGCAACCAACGATCGATCAGCAGATGTACTCCACCCCAACGTTCCTGAGCATTCTGACAACTTTCGAGCATGGCGATCTCTCTTCCCTTGTGGGTCATGCTGCCCTACACCCGTCACACTCTTGAAGGTCAAGAATCGGCCAGGCAGAGCGTCATCGAGCAACATAATTCCAATGACACGTGCCGGCCAGATTATGCCCGCACGTCTGTGGCTTCAAGGTACGCAGCCGATAAAGTTCATACAAGTGTTTAATCACCTACAAGCGCCCGGTGCGACGACTCGCCGCTGAGTGGTCGCTGCAAGGCGACCCAGGCTTGACGCAACAGCTGATAAATCCCCAGGGTCATCATCGAGATAAAGAACAGCAGGCTCCACTCCGGGATGCTCAAGTCAAACAGGGTCCAGGAGATCTGAGCGCAGTCGATGGTGCCTTTGAACATCTGCCGCACGACACACATCCAGGGCGAACCGGCGAACAGATCACTCAGATTGGGCGCGCAAGTCGACAATTGATTTGCCGGATCGCTTTGCAGCAACACCTGCCGCCACGCGATGACCGTTCCGGCCAGGCTGAAAAGCACACCGAACAGCCAATACAGGACAGTTCCGAAGCGACCGGGTCCCTGCACCGAAGCCATCAGACAGACACCCGTCAGCAGTGCCAGGCAACCTCGTTGCAACAGGCACAAACCACAAGGTTGGAGGCCGACTGCATACTCCAGATAGTACGACACGCCCAGGACCAGGGCGCCCGCAATGAAAACCAGGAAAAACAGGGAGCGTGAGCAGGCCAGAGGCATGGCTTTTCCGTAACAGTAAGGACCGACAGCTACGGTAGAGGAAAGCGCAACGGCCTTTCAAGACAGGTCGGCAGGGACACTTCAGCGCAAGTGTAGGGAATTCCCGACAGAGGCCAGAGGATCAGGTGTAGCCCCTTGTAGGATTCTGCTGAAGACGCATCACGAAAGTAAAATTCCGACAAAGTTTCCGCCATCGGATCGCCCCTTCGGGCGACCCTTCACTCACGGTCAAGCGTGAGCCGGCAACGGCAGCGGTGCTGCCAGCAAGCGCTCATCCAACAAGCCCAGACCTTCCTGGAACAGCTGATTACTGCGCTCGGTATCACCCATCTGCGCCAGCAGCCGAGCCAGTTCGGCGCAGGCTTCCGGGTTGCGCTGCACGCGCAGACTGCTTTCCAGATAATCCCGCGCCTTGCCCCACAGGCTGCGTTGCAGGCACAGGCGACCCAGGGTCAGCAATAGGCTCGGGTCGGCCGGTTGATCCTTGAGCAAGCCCTCGGCGAATTGCAGTTGACGCGCCGGATCACCACCGCGAACCAATCCGTAGAGCCGAGCCAGGTGACTGTCAAAGCTGCGCTTGAGCGCCGTGCGCAGCACCTCTTCAGCTTCGACCTGAGCACCCAGCTGGCGCAATTGCTCGGCATAGGCCAGCACCAGTTGCGGCTCTTGACGCTGGGCCGAACTCAACTGCTGCCAGGCGCGGTTGAGCGTTTGCAAGCCGACGGTTCCGTCTGCTTCCTGATGCGCCGCCAGAGACAGGTTCTTGCCCCAGGCGCGACGCTCAAGTTCGGCCAATTCAGCGGCTGGCAGGACCTTGTCCTTGCGCAACTCCGGCAGCAGACGAATCAGGGCCGACCAATCGCCTCGCTGCTGATACAAGCGCTGCAACTGGCGCAGGGTCTGCACGTTATGAGGGTGGCGCTCGTGCATCGCTTGCAGGGTCGCGAGGGCGCCTTCGGTGTCGCCGCGATCAGTCTGTAATTGTGCGTGGCTCAAGGCGATTGCCAGCTCGGCCTGTGGCTGACGCTCCAACGCACGCTCCAGCAGGTTGTCGCTTTCCTCGTAATGACCTTGTTCGTTCGCGGCTCGGGCAGCGCCGAGGTAGTACAGCAGCGGCTGGCGCTCGGCTTCCGCCGCCCGGGCCAGATGACGCTGCGCGCTGGCCCAGCGACCTTCCGCCAGATCCAGTTGACCATGCTCGATGGCGACCTGCACCCGACGACTGCGATTGCGCCGTGACCACGGGTTGACCACGCCACTGGACGTCGTTACCAACTCGATCAACGCCTTGATGCCCCAGAACAGCAGCCAAAGGACAGCCACCAAAGCCAGCGTTGCCCAGAGGCTCGATTCGTATCTGAACGTCTTGTAAGCGATCAGCACGTAGCCCGAGTGCTCGGCAATCGCCAAGCCTAGCGCCGCCGTAGCAGCGATGACCAGAAACACGATCACATACAGGCGCTTCATGGTGTGGCCTCCTGCGCGGTGTTCGCGGCAGGTTTGGCCATTGGCTTGACCGAGTCTTCGGCGTTCACGTTACGCCGTTCCAGATAAGCCTGAACCGCATTCAGTGTGCCGGTCAGGTCCGGGGTGACCACGGTGACGGGCTGCTTGCTCAACTCGGCCACCTGTTCAAGCATCACTTTGCTCTGCGGATTGTCCGGGTTGAAGTTGCCCTTGAGCACATCGCGCGCTTCGTCCAGTGCCTGGCTGTAAACCGCAGCCTGACCATTGAGTGCGGCCCATTGCGCTTGCTCGAGCGTCAGGCTCAGGGCCAGTCGCACCTGGCTCAGGCTCTGCCCGGCCAGTAACGGGCGGACGTTTTTATCGGCGTTGAAATCGATGCGGATGTAGCGAGAAATCTGATCCCACCACTGGGCCCAACGGTTGGCGCCGTCGCCATCGGCGGTCAGGCCCAGCAACGATCCGCCACGATCCTTGTACTCGGGCGCCAGTTCGGTCAGGCCGATCACCTGCTCACGCAAAGCCCCCAGCCGCAAGAACAACCCCGTGCGATCCGGTTGCTCGGTGCTGCGCAAAGCCACCAGGGTTTTGGCCACTTGCTCGCGGGCGGCGAAGGCTCCGGGATCATTTTGTTCGCGCAGAATTTCATCGGCGCCCTGCACCAGGGCCTGGGCGCTGCTGATGTCCTGCAAGGCAGACAATCGCAAACTGGCCAGACGCAGCAAGTGTTCGGCCTCGGCCAGGCGCCAATCCTTGCGGCTGGCACCGAGAACGGTTTCCAGACGCTGGTTCAGGCGCTGCTGATCACCCTGCAGCTGAATCACCAGGCGACTGCGCTCCTCCAGCACATCGGCGCCAGGCATTTGCTCCAGGCGCGCGCTCAGGCGCTGTTCATTGAGCTTCAGGCTTTGTGCCTCATCACTCAACGCCTGCACCTGACTCAGCTGTTGTTGGTTAGTCGATTGCAGGTGACGCACCTGCCAGACTCCCCAACCACCCACTGCGATACCGGCAGCGCCCAACAACAGCGCGACAATCGCCAGCCCATTGCCTCGGCGCTGCTCTGCCGCAGGTGGTGGTGTTTCAACCGGTGCATCGAGCACTGGCCGGACGTCATCTTTAGGCAAGGCTGTTTCGCTCACGTATCCATCCTTTGCATTAGAGAACGGGCACGGGGTGCTCCCGTAACGCCGTCAGCAAAGCCGCGGCACTGGCGCCGCGACAATCCACAACTGCCAGGGCCCCGGCGGCATGTGCCAGCTCGGCAACCCTGGGGCTTGGTACAAACAACGGCAACCGCGCCAACCGTGGCCAGGCATCGCCAGCCAATTGATGCAGGTGCTCAAAACCCTGTCCACTGCTGACCACCAGCCCGTTCAGGCGTTCCGCTTCGATCTGCCTTGGCAACGTGGCCGGCAGGTAGTACGGCAGTTCGCGACGGTACAGTTCCAGATACTCGACACTAGCACCTCGCTCGCGCAGGCGCTCTGCCAGTAACTCGCGACCACCCTCCCCGCGCATGATCAGCACGCGCGGTTCAGGCCCGGCGATGGCCTCGCGCAATGCCTCAAGTTCAAGCAAGGCTTCACTGTCATCGCCCTGCACCGGGCAGCTCACATCCAGGCCACGATCGACAAGAATCTGTGCCGTCGCCGCGCCGACGCTGAACCATTTCACGCGCGGCAAGGGCGAGCGAAACCGGTCGATCAACTCGATGCCGATTCGAGCAGCGGGCTTGCTGACCACGATCACAGCGCTGTAGCGATCCAGTTCCTGGATCACCTGGCGCATTGTGTCAGAGGCCGGGATCGGCGCTATGTCCAAAAGCGGCAAGCTGCTGCTGAAAATCCCCTGATCGGCCAGGAGACTGCTCAGCGCCGCCGACTCATCCGCCGGACGCGTCAACAGCAGGCGCCAGCCCGTCACTCGTGACCTGCCTCGCCATAGACCGCTTTGAGAATGTCGTTGGCGCCCTGACTCAACAGGTCTTCGGCCACTTGCACACCCAGGGCCTCGGCCTTGCCTCGTGGCGCGCGGGCTTCAGCACTGAGCAGCAGACCGCCATTCGGATCGCCCACCAGGCCACGCAACCAGATCTGCTCGCCTTCAAGCACGGCGTAGCAGGCAATCGGCACCTGGCAGCCACCATTGAGGTGTTTGTTGAGGGAACGTTCGGCGGTGACGCGGGTGGCGGTGTCCTGATGATGCAGCGGCGCCAGCAGTGCGTGAATTTCACTGTCGGCGCTGCGGCATTCGATGCCCACGGCACCCTGGCCACCGGCGGGCAGGCTGTCGTCGACGCTGATGGCCGACGTAATGCGATCTTCAAAGCCCAAGCGAATCAAACCGGCGGATGCAAGAATGATGGCGTCGTACTCACCGGCATCGAGCTTGGCCAGACGAGTGTTGACGTTGCCACGCAGGAAGCGGATTTCCAGATCAGGTCGACGGGTCAGCAATTGGGCCTGGCGACGCAGGCTCGATGTACCGACGATGCTGCCTTCAGGCAACTCGTCCAGGCTGGCATAGGTATTGGAGACGAATGCATCGCGCGGGTCTTCACGCTCGCAGATACAGAACAGGCCGAGACCTTCGGGGAAGTCCATCGGCACGTCTTTCATGGAGTGCACGGCGATGTCGGCTTCGTTTTCCAGCAACGCGGTTTCCAGTTCCTTGACGAACAGGCCCTTGCCGCCGATTTTCGACAGTGGTGAATCAAGCAGCTTGTCACCACGACTGACCATGGGGACCAACGTCACGAGCAGACCGGGATGGGCCTCTTCCAGACGGGCTTTGACATATTCGGCCTGCCACAGGGCGAGAGCACTTTTGCGGGTGGCGATGCGGATCTGGCGAGAGGACATGGATCAATCCGTACTGAAAAGATACGGCGGATAATAACAGCTCAGCCAAATCCACTTTGACTTGTATCAGAAACTACTCGGCCTCCCTGGCCCCGGATGTCCGGCAATCGGGTGTGGAAATTCACCTGCGACCAGCGAATTAAAGCTGTTGCATCATCTTCCGCACGCCCGCCACGTGGCGCCGACTGACGATCAAGGCGTCACCGTTCAGGCCTTTGAGGAACAGCTGAAAATGCCCGAGTGGCGTTCGTTGCAGCCGTTCGATGCGATCGCGAGCGACCAGTGCGTTACGGTGGATCCGCACAAAGCGGTCACCGAACTCGTCCTCGAGGGCCTTGAGCGGTTCATCCAGCAGCACTTCGCCGCTCTCGTGGCGCAAGGTCACGTATTTGTGATCGGCAATGAAGTAGACCACCTGATTCAGCGGGATCAGCTCGATCCCCTTTCGGGTTCGGGCGCTGATGTGGCTGCGCGGACCATTGCCACTTTCGGCGGCCGGGCGGGTCAGGGCCGCGAGTTGAACACGATTGGGTCGCTCGGCTTTCTTTAAAGCGTCATGTAAATGTTCGGTTCGCACAGGTTTCACCAGATAGCCTACGGCGCTGGCCTGTAAGGCTTCCACGGCAAATTCATCGGGCCCTGTGCAAAACACCACGGCGGGCGGGGTTTCGCGTTCGCACAATCGCGCGGCCACTTGCAGGCCATCAAGGCCTGGCATGCGGATATCGAGCAGCACGATATCCGGCTTGTGGCTGTCGATCAGTGCCAACGCCTCTTCGCCGTTCGTGGCGCTGGGCTCCAGGACACTGTATCCCTCGAGTTCGCCAACCATTCGGCTCAGGCGCTCGCGGGCTAGGGGGTCGTCATCAACGATCAGGACATTCATATTGCGCTGGATTCCTGCGTGAGTCTCGCACAAGGATAGCGTAGACAGGGTAAGTGACGTCCGTCACCGCGATCCACGCTAAGACTAGCGCGAGCGTCAAAAAGTGCCGCGAGACCGACGGCTAAATTTTCATCCGCCGGGCAATTGGCGGCCCAGGCTCGCATTGGCGACACAGCGCCACAGGGTTTGCTGATACGCAATCTGAACACCCCCTCGTCATATAGTCCACTTGCGCACCGAGAAGTGCACCAACCCTACTGTCCAACTGTAGACGGTTGCCGAGACGATAGAGCTCAAATGAAAAATATCGTTGAGTGAATCGCACAAGAATTGCCCCGGACACGGGCGGGCCATGAAAAAACCAGGCGACCAGCGTCAGCGACAGCAATGGCAACCCTGTTATTATCCGCGCCAGCTTTCAACGCCATCTTTCTTCAGCCGATACGAGCGAATTCATGAGCACTGACAAGACCAATCAGTCCTGGGGCGGCCGCTTCAGTGAACCCGTCGACGCCTTCGTCGCCCGCTTCACCGCCTCCGTCACCTTCGACCAGCGCCTGTATCGCCACGACATCATGGGCTCGATCGCCCACGCCACCATGCTGGCCAAGGTCGGCGTGCTCACCGATGCCGAGCGCGACAGCATCATCGATGGATTGAAGACCATCCAGGGTGAAATCGAGGCCGGCCAGTTCGACTGGCGCATCGACCTCGAAGACGTGCACATGAACATCGAGGCGCGCCTGACCGACCGCATCGGCGTGACCGGCAAAAAGCTGCACACCGGACGCAGCCGTAACGATCAGGTTGCCACCGACATCCGCCTGTGGCTGCGTGACGAAATCGACCTGATTCTGGGCGAAATCACCCGCCTGCAAAAAGGCTTGCTGGAACAGGCCGAGCGCGAAGCGGGCAGCATCATGCCAGGCTTCACCCACCTGCAGACCGCACAGCCCGTCACCTTCGGGCACCACATGCTGGCCTGGTTCGAAATGCTCAGCCGCGATTACGAGCGTCTTGTCGACTGCCGCAAGCGTACCAACCGTATGCCGTTGGGCAGCGCCGCGCTGGCCGGCACGACGTACCCGATCGACCGTGAATACACTGCCCAATTGCTGGGTTTCGACGCGGTGGGCGGCAACTCGCTGGACAACGTGTCCGATCGTGACTTCGCTATCGAATTCTGCTCGGCCGCCAGCATCGCGATGATGCACCTGTCGCGCTTCTCCGAAGAACTGGTGCTGTGGACCAGTGCGCAATTCCAGTTCATTGATCTGCCAGACCGTTTCTGCACCGGCAGTTCGATCATGCCGCAAAAGAAAAACCCGGACGTGCCGGAACTGGTGCGTGGCAAGAGCGGCCGCGTCTTCGGTGCATTGATGGGCCTGCTGACCTTGATGAAGGGCCAGCCCCTGGCCTACAACAAGGACAACCAGGAAGACAAGGAACCGCTGTTCGACGCCGCCGACACCCTGCGCGACTCGCTGCGGGCTTTCGCCGACATGATTCCGGCGATCAAACCCAAGCACGCGATGATGCGCGAAGCGGCATTGCGCGGTTTCTCCACCGCCACCGACCTGGCCGACTACCTGGTACGCCGTGGCCTGCCGTTCCGTGACTGCCATGAAATCGTTGGCCATGCGGTGAAATACGGCGTGGAAAGTGGCAAGGACCTGGCGGAAATGAGCCTGGAAGAACTGCGCAAGTTCAGCGACCAGATCGATCAGGACGTATTCGCCGTACTGACCCTGGAAGGCTCGGTCAACGCCCGTAATCACATCGGCGGCACAGCACCGGCGCAGGTGAAGGCAGCCGTGGTTCGCGGCCAGGCGTTGCTCGCCAGCCGCTAAAAAGCTTCGCGAGCAGGCTCGCTCCCACATTGATCGGCGGCAGACACAAAATTTGTGCCTGCCGCATACCTCCTGTGGGAGCGAGCCTGCTCGCGATGCGATCGTAAGAGCGCTACAAACTACTTCCTGGACGCGACCATCGCCATAAACGCTGGCATCGCCGCGTCCTTGTCCGCCGCGATCCGTTGCACATTCGGATTCTGCTCCAGACGCTCCAGCAGCACCTTGGCCTGCGGCACTTCAGCCAACAGATCAATCCCGAACAGTTTGTGCGCCACACCACACGCCAGCGGCACGCTGTACAGGAAATACAAATCCGCCACGCTCAAGCTGTCGCCCGCTACATAAGGGGCGAATTTGCCGTGCCGGCCCAGGGCCGCCATTCCCAGCAGCAACTCGGCTTTGGTCTTTTCCTTGATCGCGTCGGGCACGGTCATGCCGAAAAACGCTTCGGCGAAACAGGCACGCGCCGGCAGTTCGATGTACAACTCGATTTCCTTGGCCAGCGCCAACACTTGTGCGCGCTCGAATGGACCGCTCGGCAGCAGGGGCCTGCCTTGCTGGCTCTGCTCGATGTATTCGAGAATCACGGCGGTTTCGTTAATGAAGCCCTGCTCGACCTGCAGCACTGGCACCTTGCCCCGTGGACTGATGGCCAGCGCCTCAGGGCTGGTGCCGCCGTAAAACGGCACTTCTTCAAACGCCAGGCCTTTTTCCAGCAACGCCAGTTTGACCATGTTGTAGTAGTTGCTGACGGAAAATCCATAAAGCTTGATCATCACAGAGCCTCCAGGCCGTGCGGGGTGGGCAGTGCGTGTTTATAGATCGCTCGTGGCTTTCTCGCCAGCAGCATCACGCTGCTGAATGCGGGTAAACTGGCCGCCTTAACTTGAGGAGCCTGCTATGAGCGAGCCAACAGACATCGATAGCGACGAAGAAGAATTCACCGAAAACACCCTGATTGAAGCCATCGAAAACCAGATCGAAAGCGACAATCCGCCGGCCGCCAAGGCGACCTTCAACAAGCTGACGCTGGTGGGTTACGAGAAGGAAGAAATTCTCAATCTGATGGCTCATGTTTTGGCCGTGGAAATCGACGCAATCCTCGAAGAAGACCGCGCGTTCAACACCGAATGGTACGAAGCGGCACTGCGCGCGCTGCCCGAGTTGCCCCCGGAAAAGAAATAACCCCTTCCCCCTGCAGGAGCGAGCCCGCTCCTGCAAGCCCCTGAAAACGGGGAATGCTCACCATGATGAAAAAACCCTGTCGCGAGGGCTGGACATGCCGCACGAGTGGGATCACCTTAGGGGCGCTGTCGTCTAATTCCTAGAAAGTCTGGAGTCCTTATGTCGCTTACCCCTGAGCTGGTTGCCGAACTGGAAATCCTCGCACTCTTCAACCTGGACAGTTCCCAGGAAGGTTTGAAAATTCATCAAACCGCTGCCCCCAAAGCCATTGCCGCTGCCCAACGCCTGTTTGAAAAAGAACTGATCGACCAACCCGATGGCGGTTACCTGACCAGCCTGGGTCGTGATGCCGCGCAAAACATACAAACCGTTCTGACCATCCTGCGCGTCCGGGAAACAGCCTGAATTGCACCGTATCGCCCACGGAAACCTCCACCACGGGATTTCCGCGGGCAAATTCTTCCCGGCCGCCGCCACGCGATAAAAATCTGGCGCCAGAAATACAAAATCAGCTTAAACGCCCTGGGGCCGAGGCGCTAAACTGCCCCTCATCCCGAGAGCCCCACATCCGAGCCCTGTGAGCCGGTTTGAGCTGACATGACCCGTACCCATGAAATCCGCCCCGATCTGGACGAGGGAATCGACCGCAAGGTTCTCAGCCAACTGCGCGCGCGGTTTCTGAAGCTCAATCAGGGCCGCATGGCTCGCGCCATGGAGGGGTTGTCGACCCGCCAGCAAGGGGTGCTCAACCTTCTTCCGCTGTTTTTTCACGTCAATCATCCGTTGTTGCCGGGTTACGTTTCCGGCAGCACACCGGCCGGGCTGTCGAATTTCGAGCCGGATGCCAATGCCCTGGCCGAAGCTCAACGCCTGACCCGCTCGTTTTCCTATAAGCCGCGCCACGGTAGCAATCCGCCGCGCCCGATTCACGGCCTGTTCCTGATGGGCAGCCTCGGCACGCTGGCTCAGGCCGATCAGAGCGATATGGACGTGTGGGTCTGTCACAGTCCGGATTTGAACGAGCAGGAACTCGCCGAGCTGCGCAAGAAATGCCAATTGCTGGAAGCCTGGGCCGACAGTCAGGGGGCCGAAGCACACTTTTTCCTGATCGACCCGGTTCGCTTCGTACGCGGCGAGCGCGATACCCAATTGAGTTCGGAAGACTGTGGCACCACCCAACACTACTTGCTGCTGGACGAGTTCTACCGCACCGCGATCTGGCTGGCCGGACGCACACCGATCTGGTGGCTGGTGCCGGTCTATGAAGAGGCGGGTTACGACCGCTATACCCACACGCTGATTTCCAAACGCTTCATCCGCGCAGACGAAACCCTCGACCTGGGGCACCTGGCCTATATTCCGCCCGGCGAATTTATCGGTGCCGGACTCTGGCAACTGTTCAAGGGCATCGAGTCGCCCTACAAGTCGGTGCTCAAGCTGCTGCTGACCGAGGTTTACGCCAGCGAACACCCCAGGGTCCAGTGCCTGAGCCTGCGCTTCAAGCAGGCCGTGTTCGCCAATCGGCTCGACCTCGATGAACTGGACCCGTACGTCGTGGTTTATCGGCGCATCGAGGAATACCTTATCGCCCGCAACGAGCCCGAGCGCCTGGAAGTGGTGCGTCGCGCGCTGTACCTGAAGGTCAATCGCAAACTCACCGGCAGCAGCGGTCGAACCCAGGGCTGGCAACGTTCGCTGTTGGAACGGCTGGCCCACGAATGGCAATGGGACCCACGGCAATTGGCGCTGCTCGACAGCCGCAGTCAGTGGAAAGTCCGCCAGGTCAACTCGGAGCGCCGGGCACTGGTCAACGAGCTGAACTACAGCTACCGCTTCCTGACCCAATTTGCCCGTAACGACCAAACCGCCAGCCTGATCAACAAGCGCGATCTCAGCGTGCTGGGCCGACGTCTGTATGCCGCCTTCGAGCGCAAGGCAGACAAGGTCGAATTCATCAACCCGGGCATCGCGCCTGACCTGGCTGAAGACACCCTGACGCTGGTATACGCATCGAGCCAAAAGGGGTCGGAGACAAGCCAGTGGGGTTTGTATAACGGCAGCCTGGCCGTCCTTGAGTGGGAACACTTCGCCCCGATCAAGCGCAGCCGTCAATTGCTTGAACTGCTGACCTGGTGCCACCGCAACGGCGTGATCGACAGCAGCACCCGTCTGGCCCTGCATCCCGGAAGCAGCGACCTGAGCGAGTTCGAACTGTTCAACCTGCTGGGCAGTCTGCAACAGAGCATTCGCCTGCCGCTACAGACCGTCGCCGAAGAACCGTTGCTGCGCGCCAGCGTGCCCAGCGAGGTGCTGATCCTGGTGAACGTCGGCGTCGACCCGCTCAAGCACCATCGCGACCTAAACATCCTGATGACCACCGAGCGCACCGACTCCCTGAGCTATGCCGGCGTCAGGGAAAACCTGGTGCTGACCCTGGATCAAGTCTTGCTCAATAGCTGGAACGAAGTCCTGGTCAATCGCTTCGACGGACCTCACGCCCTGCTCGACTGCCTGCGCGACTACCTCAACAATCTGCCCAACGGACCGCAGCAGCCCCGGTTGCGAGTACAGTGCTTCTGCCACAACCGCGCGCAATTCATCGCCCAGCGCGTCGAAGAAATCCTCGACACGGCGCAGAACCTGCTGCTGAGCAACCTCAATTACCGCTACATGATTCAGGTCCAGCAGCATTACCACGTACTTGAACTGATACCCGGCCAAGTCAATCACGTCGCCCTGGCCTCATTGCCTGCGCTGTTCGATTACCTGAGCGAAGACCTGGCCAGCTACAGCCCGCTGCACCTCGATCACAAGGCCCTGGAAGACCACAACCTGGCGCTGCTCTTGCCCATGGGGCAGCCCGACTGCATCCAGGTGTTCTACCGGGTCAACGAAGACCAGGCCGATCTGTACGTACTCGATGAATTCAATGCCTTGTGGCACCAGCGCTTGCCGTGGCACGACGAGCAAAGCCTCCTGATGCCGCTGCAACGGTTCCTCCAGTCGATCCTGTACCGGCGCGACACCTTGCTGCCGATGGACGCGGCCCACCTCCCGAGCCTGGACACCCTGTATTACCGGCTGCTGCCTTCCGGTGCGGGGCGGGCGCGCAGGGTCGAACCCCGACCGGCACCGCAAACCGCCGCCAACAAACCGTTCTATGACGTACAGGCGATCGTCGGCAAAGCGGTACCGGGCAAGGTACAGGTCACGTTGTATTGCAATCAGCGGGAGTTTTCAGAGCTGGAGCATGGCGACCAGCTGTTCAGCGTGGTCGCCCGGGAAATCATCGAACAGCGCAGCGAAACCGAGCGCTATCGCTGCTACATCACCGACCTTGACCTGACAGGCCTGCTCGGTGATGGGCAGAGTTCAAGCAATATGTATCTACGTTACAAGGCCGACCTGGAGCACGCACTGAACGAGGCGCTCGAACAGGCCTGACAGGTTGTCACTCAGGGAAGGCGCCGCCATTGGCTGGCTGCGATTCGACTTCCAGCAGGGTCAGTTTCAGGGTCTTGCCACCCGGCGCTGGCCAATCGATGTGCTGGCCAACCTTGAGGCCGAGCAGCGCACTGCCCACGGGCGCCAGGATGGAAATCCGGCCTTCGTCGGCGTTGGCATCCTTCGGATAAACCAGGGTCAGGTGATAATCCTTGCCACTGCTCTCTTCACGGCAGTGCACGCGGGAATTCATGGTCACGACATCGGCCGGCACTTCTTCGTGGCTGACCAATGTATCGGCGCGATCCAGCTCGGTTTGCAGCGCGATAACGCCCGGCAGCGTGTCATCCAGGCTGTCGATCAGACGCTCCAGACGCTGTACGTCCAGACGGGTAAGGGTGATGGAAGGTGCGGTCATGATCAGGGCAGACTCCTTTCTTCTGCACGAAAAAAGCAAAACCCCGCCACAAAAAGGCGGGGTTTTCACAAGCCTCGATGAGTTGAGGCGTACCCGGACACTAACACAGCTCAAAAAATATACAAGCCAGAACCGGACAGCGCGCAACCCTGCAAGCGCCGGCTTGCCGGCGATAGATCTGAAGGGGCACGACCGCCATCGCTGTCAGGCCAGCGCCTACAGAGACCGGCGTTTCAGAGCCTGTTCGCAAATCACCCGGCGCCGCTCGTCATCCGCCGAGCGCCATTCGCGGATGTCTTCGACGTGGCGGAAACAGCCGAGGCAGACTTTTTGCTCATCCAGCCGGCACACGCCACTGCACGGCGATGGCACCGCCGGGCTGATATTGCTGTAGAGCGGCTTGGGCGGACGTACCGGCGCAGACTGTGTCACGGTATTACAGACCTTCGAAATCGAGTTCGACGTCAGCCTGGGCCTTGACGATGCGCTCGAGCATCTCGCCCAGTTGCTCTTCGCTCTTGTCGCACATCCAGCGATCGCTCTCTTCGTCGTAATCGAAGTGGAAGCCACCGGACACCGCTGCGAGCCACAACTGCCGCAACGGCTCTTGTCGACTGAAGATCAACTGAGTTCCGTTCTCGAACTTGACGGTGAGCACACCGGCCGAGCTTTCCAGATCGATATCCAGGTCGCTGTCGTCAAAGATGTCCTCCAACGTCTGTTGGGTGGCATCGACCAGGTCATGGAAACGCGCTTCGGACAAACTCATTACGGCAACCTCAAAAAGTGTCTGATCAGGCTCAAGCGCCGCAAGATACGACCGAGGCCTCCCGATTGCAAAGAATAACACCCGGCAACCCCAATCTATGGGAGCGAGCCGAGGCCCGCCGGACGGGAGCCCCGTCGCATAGGCAAGCCGCCGGGCGGCCGGTATACTCCGGCGCAATTAATGCATTTTCAAGGATTTCGCCATGAAGCGCCTGATCTCTTCCCTTGCTGCGCTCCTCGCGGTTGCCTGCCTTGTGTCGGCCTGCGGTCAAAAAGGCCCGCTGTACCTGCCCGACGAAGACCAGGACCCTGCAGCACAGGCCCAGTCCTCGCAAAAGCCTGCCTCCAAGGCGCACAAGCACGACGTCTACCAATAAGGGAACCTCATGGACGCTTTTAACTACCGTGACGGTGAACTGTTCGCGGAAGGTGTTGCCCTGTCTGCTATCGCCGAACGCTTTGGTACACCGACTTACGTTTACTCCCGTGCCCACATCGAAGCCCAATACCTGGCCTTCGCCGATGCACTGGCGGGCATGCCACACCTGGTCTGCTTCGCGGTCAAGGCCAACTCCAACCTGGGTGTACTGAATGTCCTGGCGCGTCTGGGCGCCGGTTTCGACATCGTTTCCCGTGGCGAGCTGGAACGCGTACTGGCCGCTGGCGGCAGCGCCGACAAGATCGTGTTTTCCGGTGTCGGCAAGACCCGTGACGACATGCGTCGCGCCCTGGAAGTCGGCGTGCACTGCTTCAACGTCGAGTCCACCGACGAGCTGGAACGCCTGCAAGTGGTGGCCGCCGAACTGGGTGTTCGTGCGCCGATCTCGCTGCGCGTGAATCCGGATGTCGATGCCGGTACTCACCCGTACATTTCCACCGGCCTCAAAGAGAACAAGTTCGGCATCGCCATTGCCGACGCCGAAGACGTGTATGTGCGCGCCGCGCAGCTGCCAAACCTGGAAGTGGTCGGCGTCGACTGCCATATCGGCTCGCAACTGACCACTCTGCCGCCCTTCATCGACGCCCTCGACCGCCTGCTGGGCCTGGTCGACCGCCTCGGCGATTGCGGCATTTACCTGCGCCACATCGATCTCGGTGGCGGCCTGGGCGTGCGTTATCGCGATGAAGAGCCGCCATTGGCTGCCGACTACATCAAGGCCGTGCGTGAACGCCTCGACGGTCGCGACCTGGCGCTGGTGTTCGAACCGGGCCGTTTCATCGTGGCCAATGCCGGCGTGCTGCTGACGCAGGTCGAGTACCTCAAGCACACCGAACACAAGGATTTCGCCATCGTCGATGCGGCCATGAACGACCTGATCCGCCCGGCGCTGTATCAGGCCTGGATGGACGTGACGGCCGTGCGCCCGCGCAACACGGCCGGTCGCGCCTACGACATCGTCGGCCCGATCTGCGAGACCGGCGACTTCCTGGCCAAGGATCGTCAATTGGCCCTGGAAGAAGGCGATCTGCTGGCTGTGCATTCGGCTGGCGCCTACGGGTTTGTCATGAGCTCCAACTACAACACCCGTGGCCGTGCCGCTGAAGTGTTGGTGGACGGTGATCAGGCGTTTGAAGTGCGTCGCCGTGAAACGGTAGCCGAGTTGTTTGCTGGCGAAAGCCTGCTGCCGGAGTAAAACCATGCTGCTGCGTTTTACCAAAATGCACGGCCTGGGCAACGACTTCATGGTCCTCGACCTGGTCAGCCAGCACGCGCATATTCTGCCCAAGCACGCCAAGCTTTGGGGTGACCGACACACTGGCATCGGTTTCGACCAACTGCTGATCGTCGAAGCGCCCAGCAACCCGGACGTGGACTTCCGTTATCGGATCTTCAACTCCGACGGCTCTGAAGTGGAACAGTGCGGCAATGGTGCGCGCTGTTTCGCCCGCTTCGTGCTCGACAAGCGCCTGACCGCAAAACGGCAGATCCGTGTCGAAACCAAAAGTGGCATCATCGAGCTGGACGTGCGCAGCGACGGGCAGATTGGCGTGAACATGGGCGCCCCGCGCCTGGTGCCCGCCGACATCCCGTTCCAGGCACCCGAGCAGGCCCTGAGCTATCAGGTCGACGTCGATGGCACCCCGGTAGAACTGGCCGCCGTGTCCATGGGCAACCCCCATGCGGTTCTGCGGGTCAGCGACATCAACAATGCGCCGGTGCATGAACTGGGGCCGAAAATCGAACATCACCCGCGCTTCCCGGCACGGGTCAATGTCGGTTTTCTCCAGGTCATCGACCGGGGCCGCGCGCAGCTGCGTGTCTGGGAGCGTGGCGCCGGGGAAACCCAGGCCTGCGGTACCGGCGCCTGCGCCGCCGCAGTGGCCGCGATCAGCCAGGGGTGGATGGATTCGCCGCTATTGATCGACCTGCCTGGCGGGCGCCTGTCCATTGAATGGGCAGGCCCTGGCCACCCGGTCTTGATGACCGGCCCGGCAGTCCGTGTATATGAAGGACAAGTGCGTCTTTGAGTGAGCCAAAGCCATGACCGATAAGCCTCAGGTACCCGCCCGACAGTCCGACGAATCCCCGTCCGAGAGCCTGGAGGCGGCGGCAATTGCCGCGTACCTGGAGGCTCATCCGGACTTCTTCGTCCAGCATGAAGAACTGCTGCCGGCCTTGCGCATTCCCCACCGGCGCGGCGATACCGTGTCGCTGGTCGAGCGCCAGATGACCCTCCTGCGTGACCGCAACATCGAGTTGCGGCACCGTCTCTCGCACTTGATGGACGTGGCCCGCGACAACGACCGGTTGTTCGACAAGACCCGCCGCCTGATCCTCGCGCTGATGGATGCCGCCAGCCTGGAAGACGTGGTGATGTCTGTCGAAGACAGCCTGCGCCAGGACTTCCAGGTACCTTTTGTCAGCCTCATCCTGCTCGGCGACAACGCCATGCCGGTCGGCCGCTGGGTGACCCACGCTGAGGCACAAGTGGCCATTGGCGGCTTGTTGCAGGAAGACAAAAGCGTCAGCGGCAGCCTGCGCGAGCACGAGCTGGACTTCCTGTTCGGCGAAGAGCAGCGCAAGCAGATCGGTTCCACCGCCGTCGTCGCCATCAGCCATCAGGGTATCCACGGCATCCTGGCCATCGCCAGCCGTGATCCGCAGCATTACAAAAGCTCGGTGGGCACCCTGTTCCTGAGCTACATCGCCGAAGTCATGGGCCGCGTGCTGCCACGGGTCAACAACTCCCTGCGCTCGGTACGCTGAACATGGAACGGCAACTGGACGCTTACTGCGAACACCTGCGCAGTGAGCGACAGGTGTCGCCGCACACGCTTTCGGCCTATCGTCGCGACCTCGACAAGGTGCTGGGCTGGTGCGTCAAACAGAACATCGGCAGCTGGGCGGCGCTGGACATCCAGCGTCTGCGTAGCCTGATTGCTCGCCTGCATGCCCAGGGCCAGTCCTCCCGCAGCCTGGCGCGACTCTTGTCGGCGGTGCGCGGGCTCTATCACTACCTGAACCGCGAAGGCCTGTGCGACCACGACCCGGCCAACGGCCTGGCGCCGCCCAAGGGCGAACGCCGCCTGCCGAAAACCCTCGACACTGACCGCGCGCTGCAACTGCTTGAGGGCGGTGTGGAGGATGATTTTCTGGCACGCCGCGATCAGGCGATACTTGAGCTGTTCTACTCTTCCGGGCTGCGCCTGTCGGAGCTGACCGGACTGAATCTCGATCAGCTTGATTTGGCGGATGGCATGATCCAGGTGCTCGGCAAGGGCAGCAAAACCCGTCTGCTGCCGGTGGGCAAAATGGCGCGCGAGGCATTGGAACTCTGGTTGCCGTTACGGGCATTGGCCAATCCGGCGGACGACGCGGTGTTTGTCAGCCAGCAAGGCCGTCGACTGGGCCCACGGGCGATTCAGCTACGGGTAAAAGCCGCTGGCGAACGGGAGCTCGGGCAAAACCTGCACCCGCACATGTTGCGCCACTCCTTCGCCAGCCACTTGCTGGAGTCCTCCCAGGACCTGCGGGCGGTGCAGGAACTGCTCGGCCATTCGGACATCAAGACCACGCAGATTTATACCCACCTGGACTTCCAGCACCTGGCCACGGTCTACGACAGTGCTCATCCACGGGCCAAACGCATTAAAGGCGATGATTCATGACTCTCCAACTGATCACCTTCGACCTCGACGACACCCTCTGGGACACCGCTCCGGTGATCGTCAGCGCCGAAGCCATACTGCGTGAATGGCTGGCTGAACACGCACCGAATCTGGGCGCGGTACCGGTGGAACACTTGTGGGCCATTCGCGAACGCATCCTGAGCATCGAACCTAACCTCAAGCACCGCATCAGCGCCCTGCGCCGCCGGGTGCTGTTCCAGGCGCTGGAAGAAGCCGGTTACGCCCATACGGAAGCGTCCGACCTGGCCGATCAGAGTTTCGAGGTGTTTCTGCACGCCAGGCATCAGCTGGAAATCTTCCCCGAAGTGCAACCGACCCTGGAAGTGCTGGCCAACCATTACACCCTCGGCGTGGTGACCAACGGCAATGCCGATGTGCGGCGCCTGGGGCTGGCGGATTATTTCAAGTTCGCGTTATGCGCCGAAGACATCGGCATCGCCAAACCTGACTCTCGATTGTTCCATGAGGCACTGCAGCGCGGTGGCGCCACTGCCGAGACCGCGGTGCATATCGGTGACCACCCAGGCGATGACATTGCCGGTGCCCAGCAAGCGGGGCTGCGGGCGATCTGGTTCAACCCGGCCGGCAAGGACTGGGAAGCCGACCGGTTGCCGGATGCCGAGATTCGCAGCCTGACCGAGTTGCCGGCGTTGCTGGCGAGTTGGAACAAGACCTCGAACTGACAAGAAAACCTGTGCGAGCTTGCGATGAGAGCGCAACATTCAAAATAAAGGTTGCCTGACACTCCGCCATCGCGAGCAAGCTCGTGCCCACAGGGATCACCACCGTTTTCATCTTTTTTGTTTCAGGCATGAAAAAGCCCGCAGCGACGGCGGGCTTTTTCAGCAAGCAAGGAATCAGGCTTAGATAGGCCGGCTGCCGTACTTGTTATCAGGCTTCTTGGGAGGATCGGCGACCACATTGGCCTCCACTTCCTGCACCTTGCCGCCACGAGCCAGGAACTCTTCCATGGCCTTGGCCAGGGCGTCGCGTTCCTTGTTCTTGGCTTCGACACTTGGCAACTCATCGACCGATACCGCTGCCTTGGCTTTGCCTTTGGCGGTCGGAACCGGCGCATCACCGCCGTCATCTTCAGCGACATCTTCCGCCGCCGCTTCCAGACCTTCTTCGGTTTCGTCGTCGTCGCCTACTTCGAGGTCGTCGTTTTCCAGATCATCGTCGCTCATGTTCTACCTCATGACTTGCGAAAAGCAGATTAGTTATAGCCCAGCTTTGCCCTCTGTCGAAGGCTGCCGGAAAAAAATCAACAGCCGCTGCTGACCAGCGGTTATGCCCCTTCACCGTGCACGGTGGCGAGGACTTTACGAGCACCGCCATGATCACGGTGCTCGCCCAGATAAACGCCTTGCCAGGTCCCTAACGCCAATCGGCCTGCCGATATCGGCAGACTGAGCTGACAGCCAAGCACACTGGCCTTGAAATGCGCCGGGAGGTCGTCCAGGCCTTCGTCGTTATGCTCATAGCCGTCTGCTCCTTGTGGGATCAGACGATTGAAAAACCGTTCGAAGTCGCGACGTACCGCCGGATCGGCGTTCTCGTTGATGGTCAACGACGCCGAGGTATGCTGTAGCCACAAGTGCAGCAGACCAACCCGGCACGCCCTGAGTTCAGGCAAGCCGGCGAGTAACTCGTCCGTTACCAGATGAAAGCCCCGGGGCCTCGCCCGCAGAGTAATCAGAGTCTGTTGCCACATACAGTTCTCCGCACGTTCGGGGCGCATTCTAGCGCGCTCTGGGAAAAAACAAAGGCCCTAATATTCCTTCAATCCTGTAAGCCATCGGCGGCACAAAAACCCGCGTCGCAAACAGTGCAAAAGCTGTCAGAAAAAACCTTTCAGCGCTTCCCTTAACGACAAAATCCGGACAAAAAAATGCCCGGCAAGCCGGGCAAGTTTTCTCATGCGCGTGCTTACAAGTTGTAGCCGCGTTCGTTGTGAAGCGCCAGATCGATACCGACGGCTTCTTCTTCCTCGGTGACACGCAGACCCATGACGGCATCCAGTACCTTGAGAATGATGAAGGTGACGATCGCGGTGTAGATCACCGTGAAGCCCACGCCTTTGCATTGAATCCAGACTTGTGCGGCGATGTCGGTGACGGTACCGAAGCCACCCAGGGACGGTGCAGCGAAAACACCGGTCAGGATTGCACCGAGGATACCGCCGATACCGTGCACGCCGAAGGCGTCCAGGGAATCGTCATAGCCGAGTTTGCGTTTCAGGGTAGTGGCGCAGAAGAAGCACACCACGCCTGCTGCCAGGCCGATCACCAGAGCGCCCATAGGACCTACGGTGCCGGCCGCCGGAGTAATGGCCACCAGGCCTGCAACCACACCCGAAGCGATGCCCAGTGCGCTTGGTTTACCGTGGGTCATCCACTCGGCGAACATCCAGCCCAATGCAGCAGCGGCGGTTGCGATCTGGGTCACCAGCATCGCCATGCCGGCCGTGCCGTTGGCCGCCGCGGCGGAACCGGCGTTGAAACCGAACCAGCCGACCCACAGCATCGCCGCACCCATCAGGGTGTAGCCGAGGTTGTGCGGCGCCATTGGGGTGGTCGGGAAGCCTTTACGCTTGCCCAGCACCAGGCAGGCAATCAGGCCGGCCACACCGGCGTTGATGTGCACCACGGTGCCACCGGCGAAATCCAGCACGCCCCAGTCCCACAGCAGGCCGCCGTTGCCGGACCAGACCATGTGCGCGATCGGCGCGTAGACCAGCGTGAACCAGACGCCCATGAAAACCAGCATCGCGGAGAACTTCATCCGCTCGGCGAAGGCACCGACGATCAGCGCCGGGGTGATGATGGCGAAGGTCATCTGGAAGGTGACGAACACTGCCTCAGGGAACAGGGCCGCAGGGCCGGTCAGGCTGGCAGGGGTGATGCCGGCGAGAAACGCCTTGCCCATGCCGCCAAAGAACGAGTTGAAGTTGATGACGCCTTGTTCCATGCCGGTGGTGTCGAACGCGATGCTGTAGCCATAAATGACCCACAGGACGCTGATCAGACCGGTAATGGCGAAGCACTGCATCATCACGGAAAGAATGTTTTTCGACCGAACCATGCCGCCGTAGAACAGCGCGAGGCCGGGAATGGTCATGAACAGCACGAGGGCTGTCGAGGTCAACATCCAGGCGGTATCGCCGGAGTTGAGGACTGGAGTCGCCACCGGATCTGCCGCCATGGCCAGGCCGGGCATTACGATGGACAACAGGGCTCCTAGCCCTGCGAATTTACGCAGAGTCATATTGTTTTCTCCTGGGGCGTTGGGTTTGTGGCGGCTTAGATTGCGTCGGTATCGGTTTCGCCGGTACGGATGCGAATCGCCTGTTCCAGATTGACCACGAAGATCTTGCCGTCACCGATCTTGCCGGTGTTGGCGGCCTTGGTTATCGCCTCGATAACCCGGTCGAGATCCTTGTCGTCAATGGCGACATCAATCTTCACCTTTGGCAGGAAATCGACCACATACTCCGCGCCACGATACAGCTCGGTGTGACCCTTCTGCCGACCGAAGCCTTTGACTTCAGTGACGGTAATGCCCTGCACGCCGATCTCGGACAACGACTCGCGCACATCGTCCAACTTGAACGGCTTGATGATGGCAGTGACTAGCTTCATGAAAACTCTCTCCCGAATTGGTGGACTTGCCCCAGGAAAACAAACCCGTCTCAAGTCTAAGCGCAGTGCCTGGCTTTGTAACGCATCGTCGACCTTACTTGCCCGTCCGACGCCAGCTACCCGCTCCTCACGAAACACTTCCCGTGCTCCGCTTGGCGCACTGCATTCGTCACAGCGACTGCATCAGTGCATGGGTCACTACGGTCTAAGCAGAAAGCTTGCCATCTCCACAAAACGTACTGTTTTCAAGCCTTTACCAGCAGATGGCAGCGACTTCGCAACAACACCGCACGCGTTACGCACAACAACGGTGCGATGCCGTCCGTCCCCATGCGCGAAAAGCGTGCATCCTTTGCCCGCGAAATGACTATAGACACTGCGTGATACACTGCCGGCCATTGTTATCAGGACCTTTCCCATGCTCGCGCCCAAAGACTTCCTCGACGCCCTGACGGGCACCGCCTCCCGTCTCTTCAGCGGCGACACCCCATTGCCGAAAAGCGAAATCGAAAGCCAGTTCAAGGCCCTGCTGCAAAGCGGCTTCAGCAAACTGGATCTGGTGAGCCGGGAAGAGTTTGATAGCCAGATGGTCGTGCTGGCGCGGACGCGGGCACGGTTGGAGGCACTTGAGACGAAGGTCGCGGAACTGGAAGCGAAACTGAATCCACCCTCCGAATAACGCCCCGCTCCCCAATGGTTAACCCCATTCCACCGTGTAGGCGAGCCTGCTCGCCACAAGGTCGTAACGACCGTCAGATTTATCTGTAGGAATTGCCGAGACTGCGGTCTTCAAGCCCGCAAGAGTCCCGGCAACATCCTACGAACCTCTCATCCGCCGTCTGATTGCGCCGCTAATCCACCCTTTCTAATGCAATAACTGACCACTTTCGACCAACACTAGCGCATCGCACATCAATGTCTCTTCAAAGAAATTAAACGATGGAATGCTTATGGCGAGGGAGCGCTCCCCTCGCCACAGAATCAATACGCTGCCCGTGGAACGGCGCAACATCTTGCGAAAATTCCTTCTCTTCCATGCACTGCGGAAACAGCGCTGCCGTCTACCCTTCAAAAACCCGCAGGAAGCGGCCCCCGTACAACTCAAGGAACGACCATGTCCCTCTCCATCGTCCACAGCCGCGCCCAGATTGGCGTGGATGCCCCCGCCGTCACCGTCGAAGTTCATCTGGCCAATGGCTTGCCGTCGCTGACCATGGTCGGCCTGCCTGAGGCAGCGGTGAAAGAGAGCAAGGATCGGGTGCGCAGTGCGATCATCAATTCGGGGCTGCAGTTTCCGGCGCGGCGCATCACCTTGAATCTGGCACCGGCGGATTTGCCCAAGGATGGCGGACGGTTCGATCTGGCGATTGCCCTGGGGATTCTTTCGGCCAGCGTGCAGGTGCCGACGTTGACGCTCGATGACGTGGAATGTCTGGGTGAGCTGGCCCTGTCAGGCGCAGTGCGTGCGGTGCGAGGCGTGTTGCCGGCGGCACTGGCCGCGCGCAAGGCCGGGCGTTCGTTGATGGTGCCGAGCGCGAATGCCGAGGAGGCGTGCCTGGCGTCGGGGTTGAAAGTGATTGCGGTGGATCATCTGCTGCAGGCCGTGGCGCATTTCAATGGACACACGCCGGTAGAACCCTATGTCTCCGATGGATTGATCCACGCCAGCAAACCCTACCCCGACCTGAACGAAGTGCAGGGTCAGCAAGCCGCCAAACGGGCGTTGCTGATTGCTGCAGCCGGCGCGCATAACTTGCTAACATTGTGTTAGGTTACAAAACATTTGAACCCAAGCATCCATTGCCATGACCAACAAAGCGTACAGCTACGTCCGATTCAGCAGCCCCGAACAGGCAAAGGGTGACAGCTACCGACGGCAACGTGATGCAGCAGTTCAATACTGCGTTGATCACGGACTTGAGCTTGCTACGGCAAAAGAGTACACATTCCTCGACAAAGGCAAGAGTGCCTACAGCGGGCGCCACCTCGATGATGAGGGTCAGCTCAGACGCTTCCTTGATCTGGTCGAGAACGGCACCATCGAGCGTGGCTCTTACCTTTTGGTGGAAAGCCTCGACAGGCTATCGCGGGAAAAGGTGAACACTGCCTTACCCCGATTCATGGACCTCCTCAACCGAGGAATCCGAGTAGTCACGCTGGCAGATGAACGCCTATACACTGACGAGTTCAACGAACTTGATCTGATCATCTCCATCGTTCACATGTCCCGTGCCCACAACGAAAGCGCCATTAAAGGCGATCGTGTATCGGCAGCATGGACCAACAAGAAAGCACTTGCTCGTTCAGAGAAGAAGCCACTGGGAAAGGCATGCCCCTACTGGCTGACGCTTATCAATGACAAGTACATGCCGATTCCAGAACGTGTGGAAACCGTGAAGCTCATCTTCGACTTGGCGATACAGGGCTATGGCCAGGGTGTGATTCCCCGATTGCTAAACGAACGTGGCATCCCAGTCTTTGGCAGTCGCAATCGGAACCACTCTGGTGCATGGGGCACAAGCAGCGTATCCAAACTTCTGGGAAACCGTGCTCTGCTTGGCGAGTACCAGCCCACTCATGTAGTCGGCGGAAAACGGGTCAATGATGGTGAACCTGTAGCTGGGTTCTTCCCGCTCGTGATCGATGAAAATGTGTTTTATCAGGCACAGGCTGTTCGTGCTGAACGTCGAGTTCACAAGACTGGCAAGCAATCCGAACGATTCAATGTGTTCCAAGGGATCATGAAGTGCCGGACCTGCGGCGATGCGATGCATCTCGTTAACAAGGGACGCCCACCGAAAGGGGCAACCTACCTGCAATGTCACTCAGCCCGCAAAGGCGTATGCAAGAACGGTTATCTCCGAGTGGAACGTGCAGAGCGTGTATTGCGTGAGGTGCTGGCGAAGGTGGATAGCCTGAGCCTCGTGCAAGCCAGTGAAGGCCAAACGATGAAAGAACTGGCTACCGTAGACGGCAAGATGCAGACCGTAAACGAACGACTAGCCAAGTTTGTGGAGCTTATGAACGAGGCCCCATCGTCTTCGTTGGCGGTACTGGTACAAAACCTCGAAAGCGAGCAGGCGACGTTGAGTCAAGATCAACAACGGTTGAGGGAATTGCTAGCGGTCAATCAGGTGGTTTCTAAGAAGGACTTCTTCGCCCAACTGGACATAGTGTCATTCGAAGGCAGACATGCTGCTAACAGACTCTTGAAGCGCCTCGGCATATTGATATTTACGTCTGTCACCAGTGGCTACAAGATGCCGATGCAGATGCACACCGTGTCAGCAGAAGGCATCACCCAATTCCAGATCATTCATTTCGAAAACTCGATGATGATGTTCGCCGCCCAGAAGAATATCGTCGACCTGAGGGTACTACAGGGAGAAATTTCAGCGGAGCAAGGGCAAGCCGCTATACAACTGATAGAACGCCTGAATGATCCATCCCTTATTGGCTCCAAAGACGTTGTAAATCGGCTCAAAGAGATGGACCTCAGCAAGGTCAAAATCAGGTTCAAAGGCACTTTGCCAAAGTCTCTAACTCGTACAGAAAATTGATAGCCGTCGAGCAGGATGCCATGTGACGCCATGCAAGGCCGCTGGAGAGCCGACATAGTCAATGCACCCATTACCAGCAACATCACGATAACTCTTCCCATACGGCCTTACAGAGGCTTTAGAAGCCATTTGCCAATATGGCCTGAGTGCATTTCTAACTAACTGTGCCGCCATACCCTCACTGACGATATCACGAGCATTGCTGCGAGGAACGGGAGCAGTAATCCGTTGACGCAGATCAGATCACCTCAACTACACAGGGCTACACTCAATCTGCGTCATCAACCCTGATGCTATGCACATCCCAAATCAGCGCCTTCTTAACTCCACACGGAAAGGAAGCTAACGATGAAAGCCCCAAAGCTTGCTGCCCTGCTATTTGCTGTCGCTCTCGCCCCCACTTGGGTCGCAGCAGCAGACAAAACAGATCAACCAACGGTCAACGTTGAACAGTTTGATAAACAGATGTCCCAAGCTCAAGAGAACTTGCAGAAAATGCAGGAACAAATGAGCAAAATCCAGCAGACCAAAGACCCCAAAGAACGCCAGAAACTCTTGCAAGAGCATCAGACCATGATGCAAAGCGGGATGGGGATGATGAACGGCATGTGGGGCAATGGAATGATGGGCTGTTGTGCAGGTGGCGGGATGATGGGCCACAACATGATGAACGGTGGAATGATGGGTAACGGCCATATGATGGGCTGGCAAGACATGGGCAGTAACTACTCGAACATGACTCCCGAACAGATGAAACAGCACCAGTACATGATGGATCGGTACATGGGAATGCAGCAAATGATGATGGACCAGATGATGCAGCACCAACATATGATGTGGCCGTCGGCTAAACCCGCTCAATAGGTGCCTTGCTAACCACTCCACTGAGCATGCCCCCGTTTCCCGGGGACTTGCTTCGGGGTGGGGGTCGATTCAAACGCCAGCCAAACAAGTAATCTGAACGCCCCCCATGAAATCATTGCTCGACACCTCAGGTGCTAAGCAGGCGAAGACCGGGGTCACTAGAAAAGGTCCAAAGGGCACCATAAATAACCCTTCGCGGCCCCAGCAGACGCTCTACAACGCTGCATAAACATGATCAAGCAGCTCCTAGGTCGATGATGTGACGAAGCCCATCAAAGTGAGCCTGTAGGCGCTGTAGTAGGCCATCAATCAGACTGGTTCTTCATGGCTCGTTGTACCGTGCTCAAGCTCACACCAAGAGCCGTTGCCGTATCCCGATAAGATGATCCGTTAGCGACGTGGGTACGGATGGCATCAGCATTGGTTTTCTTCACGCCACCCTTGTACACACCTGCGTCTTTCGCCTTCTTGATGCCCTCTCGCTGGCGCTCACGAATCATCGAACGTTCGAACTCGGCAACAGCCCCCATCATCTGGAGCATCAGGTTCTGGTACTTGTCGTCGGCCCCAGTAAACAGAAGGCTTTCTTTGTGGAAGCGGATAGACACGCCCTTCTCGTTCAAGGACTGAACCAGATTCAACAGGTCGGACAGGCTACGAGCGAGGCGGTCAATCGAGTGAACATGAACCGTATCGCCTTCACGAACCGCATCCAGCATCACCAAAAGTTGTGGACGGTTGGTGTCCTTACCAGAGCACTTGTCGGTGTAAACCTTTCCAAGTTGAACGCCATCAAGCTGACGGGCAGTGTTCTGGTCTACCGAGCTGATCCGTACGTAACCAATGTCCATTTCCAACTCCTGTGTTCATCTGGGTCTAGAGGCTGTCATTGTGCCCTTCAGACCTGCTGAAAACAACGCTGGAAGCCACGGAAGTGTATTCATCCGACAAGTGGTCATCAGGGTGTACCCACTTGAACACAGATCACTCTGAATCATCTGCTGGGGCCATAACCTCATTCGCCACCAGCACATGCTTGTTCAACACAGACCACCGATTGATCCCAACCTTGTCGAACAGCTTGGAAAGGTCGTGTGGTTTCTGTTTCTCGATTGCCCTTACGATCTGATCCAGCTTCTCGACGGACAACTTCTTGCCCATGACATTCATGATCGTAGGAAAGACTTTGTTCGCCACCTCCCTCAGGTCTTCGACTTTCTTGGTCGTGAAGATCGTCAGGTAGGCTTGGTGTGGTGCCGAGCCTTTCTTGAGTGTCTGGATACGAACAAGGAATGGCTGGTCTGGGCAACGTCTACGAAGTGCCTGTTTGAATTTCACCATGTGTTCAAGCAATGCGTGGCTTTGTTCAGGATCATCGTAGAAGACCGAATGTTGGTATGACCACTGGTAGCCACGAAGGACTGTCAGATACTTTCTCTTTGTCTTCTCTTCACTTGTCTCACTCACACACTGACCTCTCTACAGATGAACACACTGACTCGGAGTCCCCCTCCTATACTTGCGAATTCAATCGTTCTTCTACGTGACTGACCAACAAATGCTGGAGCCAGCGTCAACACTGGCGTGCGTTGAAGCGAAGGATGGCGGATCGGGGGCCAATTTTGGACACGATTATGCATTAGTAGTGCGGTAAACCTCAAACTGGATCGCAATCAAGCCTTTGCTAAACAATAGCCCCAGAAACATGGCCTCCCATGCCAATGAAGCGCCAGACGGCAGACATAATCCCATATGTTTTGCATGGGTTTTAGGGCGGTTTTCGAGCAGCCTCAGGATGTTTTGTATTAATACATAACCTGCTGTTCAGCGGACCTCCGGGAACGGGCAAGACGCTTCTGGCGAGTCGCCTGCCAGGGCTGTTGCCGCCCCTGGCCGAGTGCGAAGCACTGGAAGTGGCGGCGATTCAGTCAGTCACCAGTTGCGTCCCGTTGAGTCATTGGCCGCAGCGCCCCTTCCGACAACCGCACCACTCGGCTTCAGGCCCGGCGCTGGTCGGTGGCGGCTCGAAACCGCAGCCCGGTGAAATTACCCTCGCCCACCACGGTGTTTTGTTTCTCGATGAGCTGATATT